>CP053448.1:0-2400000 GCA_013285445.1 Pseudomonadota bacterium
AAACGCGTCCATCTCTTGTGTGTAGAGCCTGTCATCACCGGTTAATTTTTTAAGATCTGCACGAGTCTTAACCATATACTGAAGTTGAGAAAATCACTTTTCCCGGATCCGATCCATTCCGTCCCCAGGATCCTGCTGGGCTGCCTGTTCTAAAGCTTCGTCTTTAGGTGTCGATCCTTGCCTTTCGGCTTGTTGTCATCAGATTTGCTTTTCTGGCTGTCGTCAGGCTGGTGGGGTTTTTAATTTTGTACTCTTCCGGTCGGTACCTCTCCATCACTATCGGCAATATCTTCTAACGGTACCGGTGTAACATCAGGTAGCTGGAGTATGATCTTTGATGGATCCAATTTGTGCGACTCTTTGAATGTCTGAGAGTTTGAAATTCATGTTGATTTGCATGATATAGTGGACGGCCTTTTTGCCTTTATAGAGTACTCTTGCGGCCTCCGCTCAAGGATAAGAGGCAGCATATGGAAGCGTCTGGAAACGGCGGTTATGTAGTCGAGGCAACTATTAAGATTAACGATCGAGTGGAATGATCCCCGTTGAGATCTGCCACACACCCGCGCTTGTCAGCTCAGGTAGAGGATTTGCAAAATACCGACTGCAGAACACTCCTTTATTCCCTTTTCCATCCTCTGCGTAAATACAATTCGGTCCATGACAATCAACTCTGATTTGCCCAGTTTCCGTTTCACCTATTTGATCGAGACCTTTGCAAATTCCGGATTAATACAGATTTGCTGTCTCTCCGTCACCAATGCATTTAAGAGAAGTTGAGGGAACCATACCTTGTAGTTTTGCGGGGGAAAAACTTCTCCCTATCCGCCAGAGGGACCATGATTTTTATTTGCTTTGGTTTGCCTCCGTACTGTGTCGTAACTCGTTTATAAGGGTTCAAATTTTTCGTTCGATGGAGTCGGAGGGGATCCGTATGAAATAGTCAACCTCTTTAGGATAAAACTTTCCGGTTTTCGTCTTCACTTTTATTCCGAGCCTTATGTTTCCCAATCGCGGGAGCCCCTCCCGGATATCGCTCAAGTTTTTGATTGCCATTAACTGCCTTACCTTCCTGACCTTTCGAGCTTATCCAAGAGCTCTAAAAAGTTATTAACTTCCATAGATAGATATACCGTAGAAAAATATCGATTACCACCCCAATAGGTACCGTCTTTCATGGGTGCCTCCCTCTATGGCCTTATCAATCCACTTAAGAAGGTCGTTACGTTTATCTGTGACCCTGTCATGTAGGTCAATTAGTGTTACTCCACGAAGCATGACCCCTGAGCCATAGCGCTCTAATGCGTCAACTCAATTTCAAGGTCCTGACGGTGCCTGTCGAGCTCAACAAACTTCTCGAAACTCTCAAACTCTTGGTGTTTATTGCTCTTCTCACTACTGACAACTGTAAGACGCTTCATTTCCATTTCCGTTAAAACCATTTCTCGTACCTCCGAAATCGTTGTTACAAAACCAATACAAAGTTCCCCCCGCTTTGTCGATAATTATTTAATAAAGTGATCAAATCAATTGTTATCCCCAAATGAAAGGAATTAATTATGGGAATTAATTATGGGAATCGTTTCTGGAATTCGAGATATTTTAAAGGAATTCGAGCTTTCCGATGTCCTTAGAGGAGAGACTGTCTCCATAGCTGAAAGATCTATGGAGAAAAACCTCGAAAAAGAAAACATAGACCTTAAGAAAGAAAATGTCTGAGCTGTCGGTGAAAGACGAACGACTTCTAAAAACAACTTCGGCCTCACCGGACGCTGAAAGACAAATTTGTCGCAGAAACGAGGGGCGCTCTTTTGCCGGCTAGGCGGAAGGTGGTTACCCACAGAAACGGTATTCTTATTCCTACCTCAGTTGCCAGTCTCCTTGAGTTCTTTTGGTGGAGACTTTCCGTATAGTTGTGTGATCGATGTCAGATTTATCTTGATTTTTCCCTTAATGACTTGCCAGGCACATTATTGAATCTTTGCCAGAATAAAATAAGGATTTAAACCGCTTTTAATTCCTCCCCTTAGACTTTGGTTATGCAAACCGCCAAGTAATTCAAGCCTGAGAGCTTGAAATTGAGCAATTTTTTATTGGGACCATCCTGGTAATAGGGAAAGTTCCTGATCCCCGCTTTCCTTCTGAAATATAATTTTTCAGAGTACCCCTTTGATAATCCCAAAATTCCTACCCGCCTCCTTTATGTCTACAAATGGTTCTCTACCCATCAAACACCTCTCAATTATTTTGTGACTCTTTTGCTTTTGCGTCCCTCCCTGCTTATAAGCATGGGATCGCCGCTTTGTCTCGTGCTCTTTTTTTGTAAACTTGTTACGCCTGGGGATATCTCTTTTTCTCTGATTCAAAAAACTCAGCGAAAATTTCCCTCAACCATTTTGTTTCTCAATGACCAACGCTTCTTACAAGGTTGAAACGTGTAGGAGTCCAGACGGTGTTTCTCTCCTCAAATTTTTCTTTTAGTACGCCTCGTAAATCTCCCCTTGCCGCTCGCTCACTGTTCACCGTTTTGGCCTCCAAAATTTCCGTAATAGGGTTCTTTTGCGTCCCAATGTCCTCACCTCCCACTTATTACAATATTTTTATGACTTACTGAATAAACCCTTGACATACCGATAAGCATCTAATATAAGTTACATTTATTACAGTTTAGTTTAATTCAGTAGATGTACCGGTGCTGTTTGTGGTTCCGTTTGGTACCTTCAGTATGTCGAGTAACTTATAACTGCTCTTTACTACTTTGGCCTTGGAGTGCATACTAAGGACTCTATATAAAAGCCATCAACTTGGCTCGTATCGTGCCTCATGAGCTGCGTAACTTGGCACCAAGGCTTTTTAAAATGAAGTAGTTCCATTCCGATCACCCACTTCTCAACAGGATCTGGCCATCTACAATTTCCTAAAATCATAAGCCGTTTAAACAAATTTTTCAGAAAAAGTATGCAATAACTTGCATTTTCTCAATGCTTTTTACGTGTAACCAACTATGAGTAAAGACTTAGAAGCGTTACCGTTATTACGGATCTGCTACTTTCTCGCCGATGTAATTACCAGTGATATCAGTAACTCTTTCAATCTTTGACAAGAGACACAAAAACATATCTTACTACTAGAGACGAAATACGAAGAGATGTTTCTTGAGTTTCTAAACTCTAGTCGTTCGCCACCGACTCGCGGGTCACCGGAGAGGGTGGAGTTCATCCGCGTACCGGCAATCTCGGAGGCCAACGCAAGCCCTTTCGCTCCAGCGATCAATCGCATTGGCATTGCGCGCCGCCTCGAACGGGCATAGGACCCGAGCTTGAGTGTCGTCCGATTGAGCACGAATTACAGCTCCGCGGCCAGCTTGTCGAGCATCTCGCGATGCTGTTGTCGTCAATCTCTTTCTCGATGACGCGGCCAGCGCCGGCCATGGCCAGCTCCGGCGACGCGCTCGCCCAGCGCCTTCCGGGCCTAGAGGTTGGTCGCCTGGCGAATTTCCGCCTCGGCCGCCTGCACCTGCCGATCGCCCTCGGCAATGGTATCCTGCTTGGCCTGTTCGATGAGCTGATTACCGCGCTGACTGGCCTGTTCGTTGACTTCGCCTGCTTTACGGCGCGCCTCGCGAATGATCTGCTCGGCGGCCTCAGCGTTGGCCTTGTCCGCAGCGCCTGCTCGGCTTCTTCAGAATGCGCCAGACCCTCGGCGATCTTGCGCCGGCGCCTTCCATGGCCCGGTCAGCGGCAAGCCAGACGGCCTATCGTGACCAGCACCAGCACGCAGGAAGGTGCCGACCCCCAGCCGATCAGGTGCCTAGCGAGACTATCCATAGCGTTCCCCTGCAGTTATCCGCGATTGGTTTGAGGTCGATGGTCACTGCGCCGATCAGCTGCCCAGGGCAGCCAGCAGCGGGTTGGCGAACAGCAGCAGGGCGGCAAACGCCACACCGATGATCGACAGGGCGTCGAGCAGACCGGCGATGATGAACATGCGCACCTGCAGCATACCGGCCAGCTCCGGCTGGCGGCTGGCGCCTTCGAGAAACTTGCCGCCAAGCAGGCCGAAGCCGATACCGGTACCAAGGGCGGCAAAGGCAAAGATCAGACCGACGGCAATGGCGGTGCTGGCCTGGATTTGTGCAATTACTTCCACTTTCGTTCTCCTGGTTTAGTGCTGTTTGAGCTTGGGTTGCGTAATGATCGAATCAGTGTTCTTCATACGCCAGCGACAGATAGACAATCGTCAGCGTCATGAAAATGAAGGCCTGCAGCGGCACCACGAGAATGTGGAACACTGCCCAGGCGCCGCCGGGGGATAAACTGGATCCACCACGGCAGCATGGCAATCAGGATGAAGATCAGCTCGGCGGCATACAGGTTGCCGAACAGTCGCAGCGCCAGAGAAACCGGCTTGGCGATCAGCTCGACGAGGTTGAGCAGGATGTTGGCCGGCCACAGCAGCGGGTTCTTGCCGAAGGGATGGAACAACATTTCCTTGCCGAAGCCGGCCAGGCCCTTGCCCTTGACCGAGTAAATCAGGATCAGCGCCAGTACCGACAGCGACAGGGCGAACGGCGCGTTGACGTCGGCCGACGGCACCACGCGCAGGTAATCCAGTCCCATCGTGCTCGCGAGCAACGGCAGGTAGTCGACCGGGATCAGGGTCCATGACGTTCCACAGGAACACCCACCACGAAGATCGTCAGCGCCAGCGGGGCGACGAACTGGCGCGGGCCGTGGAAGCTTTCCTTGACCGAGTTGTCGACGAAATCGACCAGCACCTCGACGAAATTCTGCAGCTTGCCTGGCACGCCGGCCGTAGCCCGGCGGGCAGCCAGCCACATGAACAACAGCATGGCGGCGCCCAGAACCACCGAGAAGAACAGCGTGTCGACGTGGAAAGTCCACAGCCCCTCGCCCACCTTGAGATGCTCGAGGTGGTGCGAAACGTATTCGGTCGGCGAAGTTCCGGCTGCTGCGACTGCAAAACTCACGATCAGGTCGTCCTTGCTCTCAAATCATCACTCAGGCTGTGCGCCCCAGGCGCAGCAGCGCAATCCAGTAAGCCAGCACGGTGGCCACGTATCCAGTCAGTATCGGCACAAAGTAGCCGGCGAACCACTTGGCGACGACGATGAACAGCACCGCCGCCAGCACCAGCTTGAGCGCCATGGCACGATAGAACGCTGCCATCATCCGCGACGGCTCGGCACTGCTCGAGCCCGCACCGGCCCGTAGCGCACTGACTGCTGTCAGCATCACGCCGATGCCACCGCCGACCAGTACGGCCAGTCCCTGCTCGACGCTGACCAGCAGGCCGAAGATGAGCGCGCCGATCACGCTGAGCATCGCCTGCACGCGGAGCAGCCAGGCCACGGTGTGGGCAAATCTCTCCTGCACCAGTCCGGTCCTTTGCCACATTCAACCGGCTCCGCCGACGCGTCTCCGGACCCACCCACGATCGTCACTTCGGCTAAAAAAGCCACCGCCGATGCCCGAAGCATCACCGGTGGCCACAAATCCCTGTCGATTATAGCAGGGTCAGAAAGCAGGCGGCAAGCCAATTGCCGGCCGCAGGTGAGGCTCAGAGCCCCCTGGATGATCTCGAGGGTGAGGGGGAAACCCGGCCTGCGGCTCTGTCAGTTCGGCCTCAATCGTGATCCGCTCACCATCACGCATCACCTCCAGGCTCGCCGTCTCACCGCTGCGGCCCAGCAACGCCAGGGCGATGTCAACCGGCCTCGAAACCGCCTCGCCGTCAATGCTGAGCACGACATCGCCATCTTCGAGGCCGAGCTCGTTACCGGAATCGATCCGCAGCACCACCACGCCATCGGCCGTGCCGAAGTAGCGCTCGAGACCGGCATGATTGCTAATCATGTCGCTGTGGCCGACCCGTCCGGGCAGGCCCGGGGGCAGCGGTGGCTTGGGAATGAAATCACCCCTGTCTTTCGAGCACCCACACTTCCCGATCCATCTGTGGCGCGCCCGGCGCTGCCGGGCGGGGCGGGCCTTTGATGTCATGCGTGAGTACGCGGATATCACGGGCAGCAGAGGAGACCGTGACGTCCAGGCTGATGCGTTCGCCATCGCGCTCGATCTCGACCGGAACGGTGTCGCCGGCCTCGACGCCTTCCATCGGTTCACGCAAGCTGTCGGGCCGCGATGCATCGACCTCCTGGCCATTGATGGCGATCAGCCGGTCACCGGACCGGATACCGGCCTTGTCGGCGCCGCTGCCGGGCGTGACCGCGACGATTTGATTGGCATCGGCCTCACCACCCAGCAGCACGCCCAGGCGAGCCCGCCCCATGCCCAGACCCCGGACGACCCGGCGATGGATATGCTCTTCCAGTCTGGCCAGTTCGCCTTCCATGTCGTCGAGCGCTCTGAGCCGCTCGACGCGGATATCAATGGCTTCCGTGTCGGCCAGTTTGCGCTGGAGATGTGCCAGTTTCCGGGCGGCCTCGGCCACGTCGCGCCGGGCCTGCTCAAGCTCGGCCCTCAGGTCCTCTTGCTCGGCGGCTTGCTCGGGGGTCGTGGCGGCGTCGGCGTCGACCTGTGCCATCAGCATGGCCGGCGAGACCAGCATCAAGAACGTCAGGGCAATCAGTCGTTTCTGCATTGTCAGTACTCCTGTGGAAGTGGATTTAGGTTCAGATTCTGGCCAGCAGCATGTCGTGTCGCCAGCCGCCGTCGGCGTAGCGCTGATTGAGTTCGGCCAGCAGTTCAATGCGCTGCCGCCACAATTCAGGGTCGGTCGGGGCATGCGCCAGCTGTTCGTCCAGCCAGGCCAGCTCGGCCTCCAGCCAGAGCAGCGACTCGAGTTCGGTACCGTCGACCACGCTCCGGCGCTGATCGGACAGGCGGGCTTCTAGCCAGGCCGAGGTGGCCTGCAATTGGGCCAGCGTTACCTTGCTCGACCCCGTCGCAGCCTGCTGCACGCCGGCCGGGGGCGCCGGCAAACCGACAAACACGCTTGCCAGAACGATCACGGAAATGGCTGCGGCCAGCGCCGAGAGGCGCCGGACCAGGCGTCGTTTCCCGCGCCGGTCCAACTCGTCGGCAATAGCCGGCCAGAGGTCGTCAGGCGGACCGGATCGCTCCAGCCGGGTCAAATCAATGGGTTCATCCATGTTCCATGCTCCTGGCCGACTCCTCGCCAGCCGCTAATCGATTCCTGAGCTTCTCGCGCGCACGCGCCAACCTCGACTTCGACCAGGACACGGTCTGCCCGGCCAGCTCGGCGATCTCGGCGTGCTTCATGCCTTCGGCGTCGTGCAGCCAGACGACCTGGCGGTCGCGCGGATCGAGCATCCCGAAGGCCCGTTCCAGATCGAGGACCGAGTCGTGATCCCGGGACACCGAGGCCTCCTCGACCTGCGGCTGCTCACCGGCCTGCCGGCGATGCTGGTCCATGACCTGGTTGACCAGGATGCGGCGAAACCAGAAACCGAACTGCTCGGCCTGCCTGAGCTGGCCGACACGCTCGAAGGCCAGCACGAAAGCCTGCTGGACCGCATCCCAGGCGCGCGCCTCGCAGCCGCTGAGTCGAACCGCCAGGGTCCAGGCCGGCTGCGAGTACTGGCGGTAGACACGCTCCTGCGTGCGACGACAGCGCCGCTTGAGCGCCGCCAGGGCCAGGTCGTCGATGGGGCTGGAGAGGCTCATGTCGGTCTATAGACGTCCCGGCGGTCGAAAAGGTCGCAGCCGACGGGCAGTAACGCCGGGGAAGCCACCTGAAGAAGTAAAGCCTGCTTGACATAAAGTAAAGTCAGCATTACATTAAGTAAAGCATACTTTACATCAACGAACCTTTTCGGGTTCATGCAATGGAGCAAACCATGCCTTCGATGTCGTTTCAGGAAAAGAGCGCCTGGGGCACCCTGGCCAGCCTGCTGGTGATCGGCGCGCTGTATTTTTCTTCCGTGATCAATCTGTGGCGCGCCGAGCAGCTGCACATGGCCTCACTGTTCGGGCTGGCGGTGGGCTTCACCGTCCTGCTGACCGTCGTGCTGGTGGGCTTTCACCTCATCGTCGCGGCCATCTCGGGAGGCAGGGCCGCGGACGAAGACGAGCGAGATCGCCTGATCGCCTGGCGGGCCGGCCACATCAGCGGCATCGTGCTCGGTGTCGCCGTGGTCTCGGTCGTGTTCATGATCATTGGCGGCGGCATGGTCGGGGACCCGCTCTGGCAGGCGCCGGTGATCATTGCCAACGGCCTGATGGCCGCGGTGTTCCTGTCGACCGTGGTCGAGCTGGCGCTCACCGTCTGGTTCCACCGGCGGGGCATCTGACGTGGCCGGAAGCATTACCAACCGGGTGCGCGAACTGCGCCAGCGCGGGGAAGGCATGACGCAGCAGCAGCTGGCCGAGGCGGTCGGCGTCTCGCGCCAGACCATCATCGCCATCGAGTCCGGGCGCTACAACCCGTCGCTGGAAGTGGCGCTGAAGATCGCTCGCATCTTCGGCCAGCCGGTCGAATCGGCGTTCTGGCTGACCGGTGAGGCCTGACAGGCGTGTGCCGAACTCATCGCCGCCGGTGCTGCACGCACCAGATCGGGCGCGATGCCGGTTCACGGCGGCGCCGGGACCAAGGAACCGCGTCTTGTCCGGTCGCGGCGACCGATGTCAGCGCGTTCGACCAGCGACCGATACGGCACCCTGAGCAGCACCTGTTCGTAGAAAGTCAGATTGAAACCGTGCGAACCCGGCTCCGCATCCAGCACGCCAGCGTTCCAGATTGCTGCCACGGCCTGATCCCACAGCGGATGCGGATCATCCTCATATTGAGCGATTCGATGGATCGCCATCAGCAGGGAGAACGGAATGTCACTCCAGGCAACGCGCTGTCCGACCGGAATCCCCAGCTCGACGAATTCCGCAGCCAGGTTGTCGATCATGGCCACGGCGTAGGGCCGGTAGCGCGCCGCAAGTCGCCGATTGCCGCGATCCCGCAGGGCGGTGTAGGCAGCAACCATTGCCCAGGCGTTCATGCTGTGATACCAGGGCAGCGCATTGTGCCCGTCCCACATCCGGCCAGGCCGGCGAGCAACCGCCGCCAGGTCGGCAAAGCGCATGCCGTCCGTTCCGTCAACGACGCCATCGCCGTCCTGATCCATCAACACACCCGGGACAAGGTTTCGCTCCAGCCGGTCAACCATTGCCTCGCGAAATTCCGCGCGGCCGGTCCATTCGTACAGTTGGGCCAGCAACCAGATGGTCTTGGCCGTGTAGTTGTGGTTGGCCGACAGCGGCTGGGAGGCGGCCCAATCGCCGGCCAGCAGAGCGGATTCGGCGTAGGCCAGCGCGCGGACCGTGTCATCGACCCGCACTGCGGCCTCGATCATCATGCTGCCGACCCATCCGGTATCAAATGCTGAACCGCCGATATCGCCGCGAACGGCGACTGCACCGTCGGCGTCAATCCAGACATGATCTCGAACCGCGAAGCGCAACCCGGCGAAGCGCCCGCCGTCATAGCGCGGACAGCTATTCGGAAACCCGGCACACATCTGTTCGGTGATTTCACCGGCCACGCCGGTCAGCTCGCACCTGTAGTCGCCTTCAGAGAAGTAGTAGCCATAGACGCCTGCATCAGCAACCAGGGGTTCAGGCGCATGCTCGGGCGTGTACTGCTGATCGCGATAGAAATCGGCAATACGTATCAGACTTGCCGTTTCCTCCGGACTTGGCGCATGCTGCGCCCCGGCTTGCCATGCCGCCAGTGCAATCGGCGCCAGCGCCCGTCCGGGCAACGGACAACCCGGCGCCAGATCGGGCAGCCGGGTTTGGTATTGCGCATACCATACGGCGCCAATGTCGGCAGCATCGGGTGGACGAACATTCGGCCGGGAACGGGCCTGGGCGTAGGCGATTTCCGGGCACCCTACACGTTGGCCGCGGGCACGCTTGGCGGTATCGATCGCATGCTGAACACGATCTCGATCACCACTGAGCATGGCCCCCTGAATGGCCACGCGCCCGGCAGTGGACCCGTAAGGGTCGCCGCACGGCGGCTCGGGGGCCGGCCCGCCCAGACAGTAGACTGGCAGCAGGACCAGAGCCCACAATACTTGTCCATGCAGGCAATCTCGACACCAGCAGCGACGGACACATCCAATCATGATCAACTCATTCCGGGTGGGGTCAGATTTGGGTGACCGCTGACCATGATCGATAGGACAGCGCCGGCAACACCGGCCAGCACGGATTCAGTCATCGCTCACGTTGTCCTATCGTCGACGAGGCCGCAGCACTCATGAACATGGACCCAAAGCAGGGCGCCGAGCCCGATGAGATTCGTGCGCTGCTGAACAGCCATCACCAAGACGCCATGCACTGGGCGCTGGCATGCTGTCACTGGAACCGGGACGAGGCCGAGGACGTGCTGCATACGGCTTATGAACGTGTACTCAACGGCAAGGCGCGTTTCAACGGGCAGAGCACTTTTCGCACCTGGCTGTTCGGTGTCATCCGGAACTGCGCCAACGAGTCATTGCGCAGGCTCAAGCGCTGGGTCCTGAATCCGGCAAACCGGACGCCAGACGTTTCCGATCACCCCGACGCCGAGCTCGCAACCCGGCAGGCAGCGCGATTGGTCCGCCAGTCGCTGTGGCAATTGTCGGCAAGGCAGCGCGAATGCCTGACCCTGGTTTTTTACTGCGACATGACCATCGCGCAGGCTGCCGCTGTCATGCAGCTGCCGGTTGGCACCGCGCGGACGCACTACGCACGCGGAAAACAAAAGCTCGCCCGTCTGCTCAAAGGCTACGCCGATGGATGACAACAGCCGGATGATCAAACGCCATTTTCAGGCACTTCGAACCAACACCGACCACCTGGTGGCGCCGCTGGAGCGCGTGCTGACACCGCAGTCAATGCCGCAGCATCGCCGGGCCTGGCGTCTGAGCTGGTCCACGGCAGCGGCCATGGCGCTCGCGGCAATCGCCTGGCTGGCCACCACCGGGCCCGAGCCGTTGCGACTTGAAACCGGCCCGTTTTCCGGCCCGACCGATTTTCTGCTGGCCGATGCCCGACGAGACGATCTGTCGCGCACACCGTCTATTCATACTGTCAATACGGAGAAAACAGTCCATGACCAGCCCGACCTCTGACGACGGGCCTCGGCTCGCCCGCCGTGCCCGTCTCCTCTCGGCCCTGCCGCTGCTGCTGTTGCTGTCAGTGACGCAGCCCGCTCAATCGTCCAGTCTCGAAATGGCGCTCAGGATGCACATGGCTGCGCCGGAGACCGTCGTCCGGAAAGCGGACGCCATCGATCTGTCCCCGGCACATCAAACCCGTTTGCGCGAAATCGTGCGCCGCTCCCGCGCAGACATCACCGACCTGGAGCTGGACCTGATCGCCGCCCAGGAACGGCTGATCGAGACGATCCGGTCCGGCCTGTCAGACGAAGCAGCGATTCTTGAGCATTTCGACCGGGTCCTGTCACTGGAAAGCCGCATCAAGCATCGACACTTCGCAATGTGGCTTCGGGTCAACCAACTGCTTACCGACAAACAGCGCCAGCAGCTGCTCGAAGCCGTTGACTGAGCGGCCGCAACGAACCACTCGGCGAAGCGCCGGCTGAACCGGCCAGCGGTGGGACGGTGTCACTGTGTATCAGTCGTGCCGGCGGGGCGCAGCGGCTTACCGCCGAAACCGTTCCAGCAGGCCGTCGAGTTCGTCGAGACTGGTGTAGCGGATGGTGACCTGGCCCTTGCCCGAGCTCAAGTGCTTGACGCTGACCGGCGCACAGAGGGTTTCGGTCAGCTCCTGTTCCAGGCGTTCGATATCGGCCGACTTGCGCTCGGGCTTCGATTTCTTCGCCTCGGGCTGGCCTTCGCGCATGCGCCGCACCAGGGCCTCGGTCTGGCGTACCGACAGGTCTTTGTCGACCACCTCGCGCGCCGCGCGGATCTGGTCGGCGCGCTCCAGGGTGAGCAGGGCACGCGCATGTCCCATATCGAGCTCACGTCGGTCGACCAGCTCGCGAACCTCCGGCGCCAGCTCCAGCAACCGAAGCAGGTTGGTCACCGCCGCACGGGAGCGGCCGACTGAACGCGCCGCCTGTTCATGGGTCAGTTCGAACTCGTCGATCAGGCGGCGGATCGCACCGGCTTCTTCGAGCGGATTGAGATCCTCGCGCTGGATGTTTTCGATGAGCGCCAGCGCCAGCGTGGCCTCGTCGGCGATCTCACGCACCAGCGCGGGAATGGTGTTCAGTCCGGCCATGCGCGAAGCGCGCCAGCGCCGTTCTCCCGCGATCAGTTCAAAGCGGCCAGGCTGGGCCAACGGACGAACGACGACCGGCTGGACCAGCCCCTGCACCCGGATCGAGTCGGCCAGCTCCTGCAGCCGGTCCGGGTCCATGGCAGACCGGGGCTGGTAGCGCCCCGGCTCGATGACGTCGAGAGACAGCTCCCTGAGCCCCT
The DNA here is from genome assembly GCA_013285445.1 of Pseudomonadota bacterium. Lineage (NCBI taxonomy): Bacteria > Pseudomonadati > Pseudomonadota > Pseudomonadota bacterium. The sequence continues at coordinate 12,431 of CP053448.1, forward strand.
CAAGCTGGCCGTCCGGGCTGGCACTCTCGGCCGCAGCGCGGGTCTTGCCAAGCAGGGAGTCCAACCCGCGACCGAGCGGTTTTTTCTTGCGCGAGGCAGCCATGGTCACTGCACCCCCTGGCGCCGCAGGTATTCGCCGGCCAGGCCCAGGTAGGCGATGGCGCCGCGCGAGTCGGGGTCGTACTGGATGACCGACTGACCATAGCTCGGCGCCTCGGCCACGCGCACGTTTCGCGGCACCACCGTCTCGTAGAGCTTGCTGCCGAAATGCTCGTGCAGCTGACGCGAGACTGCGCCGGAGAGATTGTTGCGAACGTCGTACATGGTGCGTACCAGCCCCTCGATTTCCAGTCCCGGGTTGACCGAACCCTGAATCTGCTCGATGGTGTTGAGCAGCGCGGTCAGCCCTTCCAGCGCATAGTACTCGCACTGCATCGGGATGAGCACCCGGTCGGCCGCCGTCAGCGCGTTGAGCGTAAGCACGTTGAGGGCTGGCGGGCAGTCGATGATGACGTGGTGGTAGCGGCCGGCCTCGCCGGCCAGCGCCTCGCGCAGAACGCCCGCCCGATCCTCGCGCTCCATCAGCGCCACTTCGGCAGCGGTCAGGTCGCCGTTGGCCGGCACCAGATCGAAACCCATGGCGGGCACCGGCACGATCGCCTCGGCCAGGCGACAGTCTCCCAGCAGCACGTCACACAGGGTGTCATCCTGTTCACCCAGCTCGATGCCGGAACCGGTGGTGGCGTTGCCCTGCGGATCGATATCGATCAGCAGCACCCGCCGTTTGAGTTCGGCCAGGCCAGCGGCCAGATTAAGTGCCGTGGTGGTCTTGCCCACGCCGCCCTTCTGATTGGTCACGGCCACGATACGGGCCCGTTTTTCGGTCATGATTGGTCCACGATGATCAAGCTGCGGGCGCCACCCGCGCCGGGAACGTCCAGTTCAATAGGCTCGACATTGTACGCGTTGGACAGGGCCTGGCACTCGGCAAACGGCAATCGACCCTTCATCGCCAACAGGGTTGCGCCAGCATCAAGCAGATGGCCAAGCTGGTCAACCAGGCGCGGCAGCGGCGCCAGCGCACGGGCCACCACGCAGTCTGGCGGCGGCTCCAGCGACAGTGTTTCCAGTCTTGCCTGGATCGGTTCGATGTTATTCAGCCGCAATTCCCGGCGCACCTGGTTGAGAAAGCGGATCTTCTTGCCGCTGCTGTCGACCAGCACGAAATGCCGTTGCGGACAGGCAATGGCCAGCGGCACTCCCGGCAGGCCGGCACCAGTCCCGGCATCCAGCACACGGCTGCCGCGAAGCCACGGCAGGATGCTCAGGCTGTCGAGCAAATGGCGATCAACCATCATCGGCAGCGCGCTGACCGCGGTCAGATTATAGGCCCGGTTCCAGCGCGCAAGCAGAGCCAGGTAGTCGAGCAGATGCTTGTGCTGGGCCGTCTCCAGCATCACCCCGAGAACGGCCAGACCGCGCCTGAGCCGCGCATCGAGCTCGATGGAACTCACGATTTGGCGCTCTTCCCGGTCTCGTCGGACAAGGCCGGCCCGGTGCCGGGCAGATTGGGCGGCGGCAGCTCGCGGTGGTGGTGACAGGCCACCCGGTGCCCGCCCTCGAGGGTCTCGAGCTCAGGCACCTCATCGCTGCAGCGCTGGGTGGCGTAGGGACAGCGGGTGCGAAACACGCAGCCGGAAGGCGGATCGAGTGGCGAGGGGATGTCGCCGGCAAGCGCGCGCCGGGCGCGCGCGCGCTCGGCCACCGGATCGGGAATCGGCACCGACTCGATCAGCGCCCGGGTGTAGGGGTGGCGCGGCTCATGGTAAATCTGCTCGCGATCCGCCAGCTCCATCACCTTGCCCATGTACATCACCAGCACCCGGTCGGAAACGTGGCGCACGATGGACAGATCATGAGCAATGAAGATCAGCGACAGCTGAAGCTTCTTCTGAAGGTCTTTGAGCAGGTTGACGATCTGGGCCTGTATCGACACATCCAGTGCGCTGACCGGTTCGTCGCAGACCACCAGACGGGGGTTGACCACCAGCGCCCGGGCGATGCCAACGCGCTGGCACTGGCCGCCGGAAAACTCGTGCGGGTAGCGGTTGATCTGGTCGGAGCGCAGACCAACCAGCTTCATGATACCGGTCACGCGCTCACGCACCTGCAGCCGTGACATCGACGGATAGAAGGTACGCAGGGGCTCGGCAATAATGACACCAATGGTCATTCGCGGATCGAGCGAGCCTTGCGGATCCTGAAAGATCAGCTGTATCTCGCGCCGCTTGCGCCGGAACTGCTCCTCGCTCATCTGCGCCAGATCCTCTCCCAGCCAGATGATCTCGCCGCGCTTCGGGCGCTGCAGCCCCAGTAACGCCCGGGCCAGCGTTGATTTGCCGCAGCCCGACTCGCCGACGATGCCCAGGGTCTCGGCGGGGAACACCTCGAAATCGATCCCGTCAACCGCTCGCACGGTGCGATAGTCATGCCTGAGCCAGCCGCCGGCATCAGCACGGAAGTGAACGGCCAGGTCACGCACCTGCAAGACGGGGTTGCGCATCAGCCGGCCTCCTGCTTCGTCGGCAAAGTGTCGAGATGGCAGCGCTTGAAACGACCGTCGGACACTGGCTCGAACGGGGGCAACTCGCGGCACTTGTCCCAGGCGTAGGCACAGCGATCCCGAAACGGGCAGCCGTCAGGCACTTCCAGCAGGTTGGGCGGATTGCCTGGAATGGCGTGCAGTATGCCGGAGTCATCGCGATCCAGACGCGGCACCGACGCCAGCAGACCCTCGGTATAGGGGTGTTGCGGATCAGCAAACAGCGACTCGACGTCGGCCATTTCCATTTCCTGGCCGGCGTACATCACCAGCACGCGATTACACAGCCCGGCGACCACGCCGAGGTCGTGAGTGATCAGCAGGATGGCGGTCGACGACTGCTCGGACAGCTCACCCATCAGCGAGTTGATCTGCGACTGCACGGTGACATCCAGCGCCGTGGTCGGCTCATCGGCGATCAGCAGGTCAGGCTGGCACAGCAGCCCCATGGCGATCATCACGCGCTGGCACATACCACCCGAGAGCTCGTGGGGGAACTGGCGCATGCGCTGTTCCGGATCGCTCAGCCGGACCAGCCGCAGCATTTCGATGGCGCGTTCCCGGGCGCCGCGGCGTTTGAGATTGCGGTGGTGAGTCAGCACTTCGACGAGCTGATCGCCTATCGACATGTAGGGATTGAGCGAACTGACCGGGTCCTGGAAGATCATCGAGATCTTCGAGCCGCGCACACGCGTGAATTCCTGCAGCGACATGCCGAGGAGCTCCTGGCCACGGAACTTCACCGAACCGCTGGCATGGCCGTTCTCGGCCAACAGGCCTATTAACGCCAGCGCCGTCTGGGTCTTGCCTGAGCCCGACTCACCGACCAGGCCCAGCGTTTCGCCGGGTTCGAGATCGAAGCTGATGCCGTTGACGGCGTGCACCACGCCGTCGGGGGTGTCGAATGCAACGCTGAGGTTCCTGACTTCAAGCAGCGCCATGACAACTCGTCCTCATAGCCGATCCTTCGGGTCGAGCGCGTCCCTGAGCCCATCGCCAAGGAAGTTGAAGGCAAACAGCGTCAGCGCCAGAAAGCTGGCCGGGAAAAGCAGCGACCACGGTGCGGTTTCAAGTTCCTGCGCGCCCTCGTTGACCAGCGCGCCCCAGGACGTCAGCGGTTCCTGCACGCCCAGGCCGAGAAAACTCAGGAAGCTCTCGACCAGGATCACCTGCGGGATGGTCAGGGTCACATAGACGATCACGACACCCAGCAGATTGGGCACGATATGACGGCGGATAACCTGCCATTCCGTGGCACCGCAGGCGCGCGCGGCCTCGACAAAATCCTTGTTTTTCAGGCTCAGCGTCTGGCCCCTGACAATGCGCGCCATATCCAGCCAGTTGATTGCGCCGATGGCAATGAAGATCAGGAAGATATTGCGCCCGAACACCACCATCAGCAAGATGACGAAAAACATGAACGGCATCGCATAGACAGCATCGACGATCCGCATCATCACGTTGTCGACGCGCCCGCCGACGTAGCCGGCAAACGCACCCCAGCTCACGCCAATGACCAGCGAGACCAGGGTCGCGATCAGGCCCACCAGCAGTGAGATGCGACCGCCGATCATGGTGCGCACGAACAGATCCCGGCCGAGCGCATCGGTGCCGAATGCATGGCCGGTTTCGAGTGACGGCGGCGTCGAGTAGTGCTCCCAGTCTGGAATCTCGTGATCCCAGTCGCTGAGCACTGGTCCAATACTCACCAGTGTGATCATGACGATCAGGATAACCAGCCCGGCCACGGCCGCCTTGTTCCTGAGCAGCCGGTGCCAGGCGTCGACATACAGCGAACGGCCCTTGACCTCGCGCCGGTCCAGCGCCTGATCGAAGGCATCCCGGGTCACCTCGTTCATGTCCGGGACTCCAGCTCGTCGTCATAGCGAATGCGCGGATCCAGCCAGGCATAGAGCAGATCGACCATGAAGTTGAACAGGATGATCAACACACCGTAAAGAATGACCACGCCCATCACCAGGGTGTAGTCGCGGTTGAGTGCGCCCTGAACGAAATAGGAGCCAACCCCGGGTATGGTAAAGATGCGTTCGACCACGACCGAGCCGGTCACGATGGCGGCGGCGGCCGGGCCTAGGTAGGAGATCACCGGCAGCAAAGCAGGCTTGAGCGCATGCCGTAAAATGACCTCCTTTTCCGGCATGCCCTTGGCGCGCACCGTGCGGATAAAGCTTGAATGCAGCACTTCGATCATCGATCCGCGGGTAATGCGTGCGATATAGGCCACCATCGGCAGGGCCAAGGTCACTGCCGGCAGCACCATGCGATCGAGGCTGAACGCCCAGCCGCCGGCCGGCAGCCAGCCCAGCGTGATGGCAAACACCAGAATCAGCAGCGGTGCCATGACGAAGTTGGGCACCGAAATACCGATCATGGCCACGCTCATCACCGCATAGTCCGACGGCCGGTTCTGTCGCAACGCGGCCCAGGCACCAACCGTGACACCAGCCAGCAAGGCGACGATCAGCGCGGTGAGCCCCAGAACGAACGATACCGGCGCACCCTGAATGATCAGGTCGTTGACCGTCCAGTCACGGTAGTGGAACGAGGGACCAAAATCCAGGCGCAGGATCTGCCACATGTAGCGGGCATACTGCACCACAAGCGGCTCATCGAGATGATACTTGGCCGCCAGATTGGCTTCGATCTCCGGCGGCAGGGCCCGCTCGGCGTCAAACGGCCCGCCCGGGGCCACTCGAATCAGAAAAAACGCAAAGGTGATCAGCAGAAACAGCGTCGGTACCGCCGATCCCAGCCGCCGGAGCGAATACTTCAGCACGCCGGCCCCCGCTGGAGGTCACCGGCACCTGCCCGGCACGAACGACTACTCCGGAACATCGGCGGCTTCCCCGGCCGGGGCGGGTTCCCTGGCCCTGAGCAGGTACATGTAGCGGGTCAGGTGGTAGTCCATGACGTTTTCTTCCCAGCCCTTCAGGCGCGGGTCGACCAGACGCTTGGAGACGTAGACATAAACCGGCAGGATGACCTGGTCGGCCAGGATCATGCGCTCGGCCTCGGCCATCAGGTTGCGACGGCGCGCCGGAATCCGTTCGGCAGCAATGCGCTCAAGCAGACGATCATAGCGCGGATTGTTGTAACCGGCATCATTGCGGCCGTGCGCGGAGTGGAACAGCTCGAGAAAGCTGAATGCGTCCTGGTAGTCGCCAATCCAGCCGGCGCGAAAGACCTCGGTAACCCGGCGCTGGGCACGATTCTGCAGAAAGACACGGAATTCCTCGTTGACCAGGCGCGTTCGCGTGCCGAGGACCTGCTTCCACATCGCCGCCACGGCCACGGCGAGCTTGCGATGATTTTCCGAGGTGTTGTAGCGCAATTCGACGCTGAGCGGCTGGGACTCCGAGAAGCCGGCCTGGCGGTAGAGCCGTCGGGCTTCCTGTTCGCGCTCCTCCTGGCTCCATTCGGCCCATTCGACCTCGGGCGGAACGTAGTCGGGCAAACCCGGCGGCACCAGATTGAAAGTCGGAATCTCGCCGAACTGGCTGACATGCTCGGTCAGGATCCGGCGATCGATCGCCAGCGTCAGCGCCTGGCGAAGCGCCAGGTTGTCTTCGAACGGCGCGCGTGTGAGATTGAATGAAAAAAAGTACGTGCCGAACCAGGGCGCCACCATCAGCGCTTCGGACAGGTTGTTCTGCAGCCAGCGAAACTGATTCGAGGGCACCTGGTAGGTCCAGTGCAGGTCCCCGGCGCGAAAGCGATTGAATTCGGTGTTCTCGTCCTCGAACGGGTAGTACACGACACCCTCGACCACCACCGATTCGACGCCATGGTAGTGCGGGTTGCGCGCCAGCTCGATGCGTGAACGGACCTGCCAGTCGATCAGCTGGTAGGCGCCGTTGGACACCAGATTGCCCGGGCGAACGTGACTCGAGCCGAATGTCTCCACCCCCGGCCGCCAGACCGGGTAGGTGGTCGGATGGGTCAGCAAACCCAGGAAATAGGGCGTGGGATCCTCCAGCCGCACCTGAAAGGTCGTTTCGTTGAGAGCCTCGACGCCCAGCTCAACGGCCGGCAATTCACCGGACAGGATGGCCCCGGCGTTGACCACCGGTGCCAGCATGCGGCCGTAGGATGCGCCGGTCTCCGGATCAACCGCGCGCCGCCAGGACCAGACGAAATCGGCCGCGGTCAGCGACTCACCGTTCGACCAGCGCGCCTCAGGCCGCAAGAAGAACGTGTAGGTCAGGCCGTCGCGGCTGATGTCCCAGTGCAGCGCTGCCCCCGGCACGATACGGCCGTCGGGTGAAGTCGTGGTCAGCCCTTCAAACAGATCACGCAGGATATTGGCCGACGGCACGCCCTCGGCCAGATGCGGGTCGAGCGTTTGCGGCTCCTCGCCGTTGCCGCGGTGAACAACCTGCTGCTCGGCCAGCACATCCGGCAGCGGTCGGCCATCGTCATTGAACGCCGCCTCGACGGGCTCGGGCAGGCGCGGCGGCGGCTGCACCGGCTCACCGCCGTCGCGCTCGGCGCAGCCGGTCGCCACTGCAACTGCAAGCCACAGCCAGTACTTCATTGAATCGACAGCCAGCGCGACAAGTGTATATCCATCGGGTTGTCCTCGAATCCGCTCACATCGGGATCGACCAGGTGCCTGGAGACATAGTAGTACAGCGGGATGACCACCTGTTGCTCAAGCAGCCGGGATTCGGCCTCCCGCAACAAATCAATCCGCCCGAGTCCAGTGGCACCCTCGGCCCGCTGCAGCAGCTGATCGTAGCGCGCATCATCGAAAAACGCATAGTTCATCGGGCTGTCGGAGCGAAACAGATCGAGAAAGTTGGCGGCGTCACGCCAGTCGGCAATCCAGCCGCCGCGCATGACCTCGGTGACTCGCCCCTGCCGCCGGTTGGCAACGAACACCTTCCATTCCTCATGGATCAGGCGGGTCTGCACACCCAGTTGCGCCTTCCACATCGCCGCGACGGCCGCTGCGAGACGCCGGTGGGTGAGGGAGGAATTGAAGCGCAGCTCGACGGTCAGCGGGTTGTCAGCACCATGGCCGGCGGCGGCGTACAGCCGGCGCGCTTCGACCAGGCGCTGCTCAGCGGCAAGCGGCGGGGCCCACATCTCGGGCCAGCCGGGCATGCCCGGCGGCAGCAGCCCCCAGGCCGGCAGCTCGCCCGAGCCCAGCACCCGCTCGACCAGAATGTCGCGATCGATCACCAGGCTCAGCGCCCGGCGCAGGCCCGGCGATTCGTCAAACGGTGGGCGTGACAGATTGAACACCAGGTAGAAGGTGCCAAGATAGGGCGCGATACGCAGCTGCGTCCCGAACTTGTCGCGCAGCCAGTCCACCCGGCCGGGAGGAATGGTCTCGGTGACATGCAGCTGACCGGCGCGATAGCGCGCCAGCTCGACATTGGGCTCCTCAATCACGTGCCAGACGACCGCATCCAGAGCCACGCTGTCGGCCGCCCGCCAATTTGCACGGGCTCGCAGACGCAGATGGGCCCCCGGAACCGTTTCGTCGAGTATGAACGGGCCGCTGTAGCGGGCAATTGGGCCAGGCCACGGGTAGGTCACCGGGTGGGTCAACAACTCGGCGAACCAGGGGATCGGCCGTTCCAGTTGCACCTCCAGTCGATCATCATCGATCGCCCGGACACCCAGTGCGTCAGGCGGCCGGTGACCGCGCCGCACATCGGCGGCCGCGGCCACCCCGTCGAGCAGTCCGGCGGTCGGCGAGGCGGTCGCCGGCGCCAGCGCCCGACGCCAGCCCCGCACGAAATCCCCGGCGGTCACCCGCTCGCCGTCGGACCAGCGCGCCTCACGATCCAGCCGAAAGGTCCAGGTCAACCCGTCATCGCTGACCGACCAGCTGCGAGCGATGCCCGGAATCAGTCCGGCGCGCGCATCGAAAGTCACCAGGCCTTCGTGCAGATCCCGCAGGACGTTGAGCGCCGACAGACTCTGCGCGCGATGCACGTCGAGCGAGTCCGGACCCGGCCCCAGGCCGCGGTGCAGCACGCCGGCAGCGGCCGATTCGACAGCAAACAGCCACAGGCCCAAAAGCCACGGCAGCCAGCATCGCGGCTGTAACAGCTCGGGCCCGGGGTCGGTCACACGCATGCACACAACCGGCAAAAAAGCGATAATCCAGCCTTCATTCTAGCCGGCAGATGCCCGTTGCGACCGGATACCGTTCTCACCGACAAGCGCGACCTGGCCGCCTGGCTGGAGTCCGGCTGCCGCCCGGAATCGGAATGGCGCATCGGCACCGAGCACGAAAAGTTCGGTTTTCTGACCGACACCCTCGATCCACTGCCCTATGACGGTCCGCGCTCGGTGCGTGCAGTGCTCGAGGGGCTGGCGCAGCGATTCGGCTGGCAGCCCGTGCTGGAAGAAGGCCGGCCGATCGCGCTCAACCGCGATGGTTGCTCCATCACGCTGGAACCGGGCGGACAGCTCGAATTGTCCGGTGAGCTCCTCGACAACCTGCACCAGACCTGCAACGAGGTGCATACCCACCTGGCCCAGGTCCGCAGCGTCGCAGAACCGCTTGACATCGGCTTTCTGGGCATGGGCTTCCATCCGACCGCCCGACGCGAGGAGATCGAGTGGATGCCCAAGGCACGCTACGCGATCATGCGCAATTACATGGCGAAAGTCGGTCAACTCGGCCACGACATGATGAAGCGCACCTGCACCGTCCAGGTCAATCTTGATTTCTCCAGCGAAGCCGACATGGTCGACAAGTTTCGTGCCTCACTGGCCCTGCAGCCAATCGCCACGGCGCTGTTTGCCAACTCACCGTTCGTCGAGGGTCAGCCGAGCGGCTATCTGAGCTACCGCAGCCAGGTCTGGACCGATACCGACCCGGACCGAACCGGCATGCTGCCCTGGGTGTTCGAGACCGGCATGGGCTTCGAGCGCTATGTCGACTACATGCTCGACGTGCCGATGTATTTCGTGCGCCGCGATGGCCGCTATATCGATGTCGCGGGCCAGCGCTTCAGTGACTTTCTTGCCGGTCGCCTGCCCGGGCTGCCCGGTGAACGACCGACCCTGGCCGACTGGGAAGACCACCTGACCACTGTTTTCCCGGAGGTCAGGCTCAAGCGCTTTCTGGAAATGCGGGGCGCCGACGGCGGACCGTGGGGACGGCTGTGCGCGCTGCCGGCCTTCTGGGTTGGACTGCTCTACGACCCGTCCAACCTCGCCGCCTGCCTTGACCTCACCCGCAACTGGTCGCCCGCGCAGCGACAAAGTCTGCGCGAGGACGTCGCGCGCGTCGGGCTGCGCGCAGACATCGACGGTCGCAGCGCGGGCGATCTCGCCGCCGAGCTGACCGGCCTGGCCCGGCAGGGTCTGGTGCGGCGGCGCAGGCTTGACGGCGTCGGTCAGGATGAAGGCGGGTTTCTGGCGCCGCTGGAGAGCATCGTCGAACGCGGCAGCACGCCGGCCGAAGCCAAGCTGGTGGCGTTTGAAGGCCAGTGGAACCGCCAAATGCGGCCGCTGTTCGAACAGTTTGCCTACTGAGTCGTCACCGATGCGTGCCAATGCCGGCCGGCAACCGCAGCCATCAGCACCGCAACGCATCGGCTTCCTGACTGGCCATACGCATTTCGGGCCACCGCCAATGGCCTGGTTCGAGTTCGCGCCGCCCCGGCCATCAGCCGGTACCGGAGCACGGGCCGGAGTGGAGGCGGCAATCACCGCCCTCGGGCTCCGGCTCCCCCCGGCCGACCCGTCGCTGCGCGACGCCGTTGTGCCGGACGTGGCACTGTTCGAGCGCATTCTGCGCAGCCTGCTGGCGACGACCGGCCACACCAGCGGGCAGACGCGGGTCGCGCCGGGTCAATCGGCCGGAAGCCTGCGCCTGATCACACCGTGCGAAGACATCAGCACCTGGCGCGATGCCGCCATCCTGTCCGGCGCCATCCTCGACATGCCGCCCGGCGACCAGGCCGCCGACGCCCTGATCGAGTCGGTTCGGGCGTTCTGCGCGAGGGCCGAGCAGCGCGTCCTGGACCCGGACGCGAGAGTGATGATGCAGGCCGCCGGCGAGCGCGACCTGCCGGTCCTGCGTCTGGACCAGGAACCGTTTGAACAAGCACCGCCGGAGCGTGTGATCCAGTCGGGTCTGTACCAGATCGGCTACGGCGCCCGCCGCCTGGTGCTGGCCGGTTCGGTGCCGCGCGGGCTGGACCCGGAGTGCCTGGGCCTGACCCTCGACCGCAGCCGGCTGATCGATCTGCTCACTCGCCACGGCTTTCCGGTACCGCAACAGTGTACCGACCCGCGAGGCTTCGGGAACGCCGTGCGTGCCGTTCGCGCTGCGCTCGATCTCGGCGTCCCGGTCATGGTCAGGCCATCGCACAAGCCGGCATTCTCCGATCGGCAGGTACTCATTCAGGACTATGGGCCGCTCACGCAACCCGATCACATCCTGCTGGCCTGTCAGGCCGTGCTGACCGAGGGCTCTCCGATCCGGATCGAGGGCTGCTCGCCGGGCGCATCTTACCGCTTGCTGATCATCGGCGGCCGCCTGCGCGCTGCATTGTGCTGTCAGCCCCCGCAGATCACCGGCACTGGCCGGGCAACGGTCAGCGAACTGATCGAACAGCACCGCGATCAGGCCGGACCGGGCATCGAGCGGCGTGCCTGGCGTGAGCTTGCCGCCGGCGATGCCGATGTCCGGCGGCGCCTGACCCTGGCCGGCCTGGAGCACGACAGCGTGCTCGAGCGCGGCCGGACCGTGCGGCTGCGCGCTCGCGCCAGCCGTTTCAACGGTGGCCGCGTCATGCCCGTGACCACCCGACTGTCGCCGGCCATCCTGGAGCTGGCCGAAGCCGTTGCGGCGGCCTGCGGACTTGCAGATATTGCCGGGATCGATCTGGCCATCCGCGACCCGGCCGGCAGCGCCGATAGCGGCAACTGCCAGGTCACCGATGTCGTTGCCGACCCCGAGCTGTGCGCCCGGCCCGACCTCGCCCGCGCCTGGCTGAAGCAGCTGATTCCGACGCCGTGGTCCGGGCGCATTCCGGCAGTGGCCGTCACCGGCACCAACGGCAAGACCACAACAACGCGCATGCTGGCGCACATCTTCCGGACCGCCGGTTACCGCACCGGACTGGCCACGACCGAGGGCGCGTTTGTCGATGACGACTGCCTGGCCGATGATGACGTGGCCGGCGTCTCGGGCGTGGGGCTGATCCTGGCCGACGACCGTGTCGAGGCGGCCGTACTGGAAACGGCACGCGGCGGACTGCACAAGGTGGGCCTGGGCATCGATCGATGCGATGCATCGGCCTGCCTGAACATCGCCGACGACCATATCGGCGTCGACGGCATCGATTCGCTCGAGGCCATGGCCCGGGCCAAGTCACGCTTGTTCAGCCACACCAGCGGACATGCAGTCATCAACGCCGATGATCCACTGTGCCTGTCGATGTCCGACGCGGCAAGACACTGCCAGATCGTGCTGGTCTCGCGCAACATCGACCAACCGGCCCTCGCCAGGCACCTTGACGCCGGAGGCCGGGCCGTTGCACACGACGCCGGGTGGATCGTGCTGATCCACGGCCCCGAGCGGCAAACCCTGATGCGCAGCGCCGCGATTCCGGCCACCATGAACGGGCTGCTGGACTGCAATATCAGCAATGCACTGTTTGCGGTCGCCCTGGCCTGGTGCATGGAGATCGACCTGCCCGTCATTCGCCGTGCCCTGGCGGGGTTTGCCAACACGCCGGCCGGCAACCCCGGACGATTCAACTTCATCGATGGCTATCCGTTCACGGTACTCAGCGATTTCGCGCAGAACCCGCCCGGCGTCGCCGAGGTGCTGCGCGTCGCCGAGGGTTTGTCGCCTGCCGGCCGATGGCATCTGGCCTGCCTGACGATCGGCGCCCGACATCGCCACCACATCGACGAACTGGCCGGACCGCTGGCCCGACGCTTCGACCGCATCGCCCTGGGCGTCAGTGCCTACGTCGACGACAATCCGGAGTATGCCGGGCCGGACCGCCGCAGCGAAATGCTTGCCTATTTCCAGCAGGCGCTGCACAAGGCCGGCGCCGATCCCGAGCGGGTGTCGGTGCACCTCGACCGCCGTGCAGCCATCCGCTGCGCCCTGGCCGCCGCGAGCCCCGACGACCTGGTCGTGGTGCTGGCGCCACCGGAGCTGTCGCTGCCCTGTCTCCAGCCTGCCGAAGCCCCTGATCCAGGACACTGAATGGACCCCATGAACCGCCCGATGTCGCCTCTGCTTGCCTCGTTGCTGCGTCTGAGCCGGGAGCCCTATCAGTACCACGACGACGAGGCCGTGCATGTCGGACTGACCCGCCAGCCCAGTGCCTATATGAACTGGCTGATGGACGCGCTCAGGCAGATCGCCAGCGGCCGGGCAAGCCTGGAACTGCCGCCGAAGACCGTGTTTGCCGACCCCGGCGAGCGCTCCGACTTTCGCGTTATGCCCTGCGTCGTTCGGTTTCCGGACCGGGTCCGAAAAACCGTCAAGATCGTCGGCACGAACTGGCCGCGGCGAATCGTCCCGGGAGAGATCAGCGTCGGCAAGGCCTTCGCGCTCAACGCCAGCGAGAACTTCATCGAGGCCGGGTTCGCCGCCTGCCTGCTGTCGTCTGCCCGCACCGGCGCCTGTGCCGCCGCAGCGCTGGACCTGCTGGCCCGTCGACGGGACACCGTTGCCATCGTCGGCGCCGGCCGGGTTGGCTATTACGCGGCCCTGTATGCGCAGGCCCTAGGCGGGATCAGCAGGATCCTGTTTGCCGATCGCAATGCCGAACGCGCCGGCACCGCCGCATCGCTGATCGCAACGGTCGATTCGAGCCTGGAGACCGGCACCTTCACGCTCGACGATGCCTCTGTCCGGCCCGATATCCTGATTCTGGCCACCGACAGCGAAGCCCCGGTGTTCGACGCTTGCCAATGGCACCCGGACCTGGTCATCAGCGTCGGTGCCGACACGCACTGGCAGCGTGAAATCGCCGCCGGGATACTGGACCACTACGATGTGTTCGTGGATACCCCCGATTCCTGCCTGCACGGCGACCTGGCCCGATTCATGAACGCGGGCCGGCTCGACCGCAGCGAAGTGACCGACCTGCAGACCGTGCTGACCTCTCCGGCAGTCCGGGCCGAGCGCCCGGCGGTTTTCGTATCCACCGGTTCGGCGCTGTTTGACAACCTGACCATCGACTACCTGCTCGAGGCCGGCTTTCGCCCAGGGACCCTCTGAACAACTCTGCGCGGAGCACGTCTTGTCGGAGACGCCGCAGGCTGTGCGCTGCAACGCCAGTGACACCAGCTGTCGCAGCTGCGCAGCGGTGCCGGGAAGTTCCCCGGCTGACGAGCCGACTCAGTAGGGCAGGGGCAGCTTCGGATCCAGCGCCAGCAGCTTGTCCCGGAAATCACTGCGCACCCGCCCGAGCGCGGTTGCCTCATCGGCACCGAATCGCAGAATCAGCGCGCCGCTCTCGGCCTCGATCCGGGCCAGGCCCCAACGATCCGACCAGTCGGCTCGCACGCCGTCGATGGTGGTAACCAGCGCATCACCGAATTCGGCCTCGTCGCGCAGCCGCCCGATCAGCTCGAGCGCACGCGCGCGCTTGACGTTGACGCGGATTTCCGGCGTCGAGCGAAACTCCGGCAGCTCGGCCATGATCTCTTCGACCGGTCGGGTATCGGCCGCCAGGATCTCGAGCAGGCGCGCCGCGGCGTAGATTGCATCGTCGAAGGGGTACCAGCGGTCACTGACGAACAGGTGGCCACTCATTTCACCGCCCAGCGGCGCGTTTTCCCGGCGCAGCCGCCGGGCAACCGCCTGCTGTCCGCTGGGCGCCATGATCGCCCGCCCGTTGGCCTGCTCGACGAAGCGTCGCAGATGGCTGGAACAGCGCACGTCATAGACCACCGCCTCGCCGGGTCGGGTGGCCAGTATCTCGCCGGCAAGCAGCATCAGCAGCCGATCCGGCCAGATCACCTCACCACCGCGGGTGACCAGCACCAGACGATCGCCATCGCCATCGAAGGCGATACCGAGCTCGGCCTGAAAATTGCGAATGCACAGGCGCAGGTCCTCAAGCTCATCGGACGACGAGGGATCGGGCAGGTGATTGGGAAAGCTGCCATCTACATCGCAATACAGCGGGATCAGTTCGGCGCCGATGGCACCAAACAGCTTCGGCACGATCGCGCCGGCCACGCCGTTGCCGCAGTCGACAACGACTTTCAGCGGCCGCTCGAGCTGAATATCGGCAATCAGTCGCTTGGCGTAGCGCTCGATGATGTCCTGCTGGTCATAGCTGCCGTCACCATCCTTGTAGCGCCGGTCGCGAATCCGCGCGGCGATTTCGGCCATGCCGTGGACATCGAGCAGCTCACCGGCCAGCATGATGCGATAACCGTTGTACTGGGGCGGGTGATGGGACGCCGTCAGCATGACCCCCGAGCCTCCGGCCAGCTCGTTGGCGGCGAACCAAAGCAGCGGAGTCGGCACGGCGCCGATCTCGATGACATCCATGCCGCTGCTGCGCAGCCCGCGAATCAGGGCCGACAGCAGAACCGGCCCGCTGAAGCGGCCGTCGCGGGCCACCGCAATGCGCTTCAGCCCGCGATCGACGGCAATTGAACCGATGGCCTGACCGATCGCCGCGCTGATATCCGTGTCCAGCACTTCATCGACAACGCCAAGGATGTCGTAGGGGCGGAAAATACCGCCACTCCCTTCCAGCAGGCGCCGAACATCATCGTCGGTGGCTATCGATGTAACGGCAACGGGCTCCGGTTCAGGCTCCGGTTCAGGCTCCGGTTCAGGCTCGGGCTCGGGCTCGGGTTCGAGTTCGGGCTCTGGCTCTGGCTCTGGCTCTGGCTCGGGCTCTGGCTCTGGCTCTGGCTCTGGCTCTGGCTCTGGCTCTGGCTCTGGCTCTGGCTCTGGCTCTGGCTCTGGCTCTGGCTCTGGCTCTGGCTCTGGTTCGGGTTCGGGTTCGGGTTCGGGTTCGGGTTCGGGTTCGGGTTCGGGTTCGGGTTCGGGCTCGGGCTCGGGCTCGGGTTCGGGTTCGGGCTCCGTGGCCAGCTCGGTGTCCAGGTCGAAGTCTTCGCCCAGATCCACGTCCTCACTGGTATCGACATCGGAGCTGAACTCGAAGTCGGACAGGTCTTCGACGACCTCCGGCTCATCATCGACAACCGGCGGGTCCACGGCATCCCCATCGCTCTCCTCATCGATCCTGTCGAGGATCTCGTCAAGGTCCGGAACATCCATGTAGACGGTTTCGCGCTTCGGTTGACCGGTCCCGGAATCCGAATCCGGCCCTGCCGTTCCCGCCTCGGGACCGCCCCCGGATTCGCCGGGCTGCGCCGCCGCCCGATTGCGGTCGATCAGCCATTCCGGCAGATCACCGGCGCGATCGTGGTCGCGATTCACCTCGGTCTCGGGTTGAGCGCTTGCCGGTCGCCCTGCAGGGGTCTCGTCTTTCGGCATCGTATCCGGCGCTGCGGCGTCATCCGTTGCAGGCCCACGGCTGCGCGACAACGCCGGCAGCGATGCAAGCAGTCCGCTTCCACGCCAGCCGACAACGGCCAGCAGCACCCCTGCCAACAGTAACAGGGCGGCCTCACGCATCGCCAGCGGCGGGCCGCTCGCGCGGGCGCCCCAAAGCACCGCCAGCTCACTGCCGGCCACCGCCAGGCGGCCGCCCTCGCCGCGGCGCTCCGACTCGGGCGCACGCCCGCTGATTGCCGCGTCGCCCTGCAGCAACACGATCCATCCGTCGGCGCCCGGATCCTCGATCCTGCGCGTCACCACGCTGACCGGCACGCGCAGGAACAGATAACCGTCGACTGCTTCGGCATCGTCTGCGCCGAACGACTGGGCAAAGGCAAGGTTTTCGTTGGCGGTGCCGGGATAGTGAATCTCGGCCTGTGCAGCACCCTGGCGCCGTGCCTCCATCAACATATCCAGCACCCCGAAATCCGGCTCGGGGTAGGCACCGGTCTCGATCTCCTCGATACCGGGCGGAAACACGCGCACGTCGAGAATGTTGCTGATGCCGCCCGAGCGCAGCAGGCGGCGTACCGCATCCAGGGCCTGGGTCTCTCCATCGAGCACGGCGCGTGCCTGTTCGACAACCTCCGGCCGCTTCAGGTCGGCCTGAATCGACTCCACCGTCTCACTGAGCAGCGCGGCGCTCTGACGGGCCAGGCGCCCGGCGTTTCCGCCTTCGCTGCCCGACAGGTTGGCCACCAGGAACCATGCGCCGGCCAGGGCAATGGCAGCGCCGGCCGCGATCAGCACGATCTGCACCGTCGCGGCACCGCGGATCCGCCCGGCGAAACCGGAATCGACCATCGACTGCATCTCAGCGCACCCCCGTGTGGCCGATACCCCCATCGGCGCGTGCAGTGGGCGCAAACGAATCAACCACGGCCAGGCGGACCTGAACCACCGGTACGACAACCAGCTGGCAGATGCGTTGTCCCGGCTCGATGACAATCGGCTCGGCACGTCGATTCCAGCACGAGATGCGCACCTCGCCCTGGTAATCGCTATCAATCAGTCCAACCAGGTTGCCCAGCACCAGGCCCTGCTTGTGACCCAGACCGGAGCGCGGCAGCAGCACTGCGGCCAGAGCCGGATCGTCGAGATGAATGGCCATGCCGGAAGGCACAAGCGCAGTCTCTCCGGCAGCCAGCGTCAGCGGGTCGTCGATACAGGCGCGCAGATCGAGCCCGGCCGATCCCTCCGTGGCGTACCCGGGCAAGGGCCAGAGACCACCCAGGCGCTGATCAATGATTCTGACTTTCAGTTCCTTCATCCGGCTGCGGCTCCCTCCGCTCCAGTTGACTGGCGATAATAGCAACCAGCTCGCGTGCCAGCTGCCGCTTGGATTGAACCGGCAGGCTCCAGCGCCGATCCCCGGCGTAAACTTCCAGCGCATTGTCGGCGTGGTCGAAACCCTGATGGTCGCCAACGCGGTTGGCGGCGATCAGATCGAGCTTCTTGGCGACCAGCTTGCCGCGCGCGGCTGCCTCGATGTCGTGGGTTTCGGCCGCAAAGCCCGCAACCAGGCGCGGTCGTTGATCGAGCGCGGCAACGGCCGCAAGGATGTCTGGATTGGGCACCAGCTCCAGCGCCAGCGCCTGATCTGATTTCTTGATTTTCCGGGGCTGCTCGCTCGCAGGCCGATAGTCGGCCACCGCAGCGACGCCAACAAATCCGTCAGCGCCGTCGATGCGGTCCATGACCGCGGCGTGCATCTCGCGCGCGGTGCGCACATCGACGCGGTGCACGCCGACCGGGGTGTCGAGCAGGACCGGACCGGCCACCAGGTCGACCCTGGCACCGGCCTCTTGCAGCGCCGCGGCCACCGCGAAACCCATCCGGCCCGAGGAGCGATTGCCGATAAAACGCACGGGATCGAGGGGTTCATGAGTCGGGCCGGCGGTGACCACGAAGCGGCGACCAGCCAGCCGCCGGCTGATACCGGACAGCTCGCCAACCAGTCGCTCGGGTTCGATCATGCGGCCGGCCCCTTCCTCACCGCAGGCCTGGCTGCCGCTGTCCGGGCCGATCAGCCGGATGCCGCGCGCGGCCAGCCGGCGGCAGTTTTCGGCAACAATCGACGACGACCACATGACCCGGTTCATTGCCGGCGCCAGCCAGATGTTCGCCTCGGTCGCCAGCACCAGGGTGGCCAGCAGATCGTCAGCCAGTCCGGATGCCAACCGGCCGATCAGGTGCGCAGTGGCCGGGGCAATGACGACATCATCGGCCCAGCGCGCCAGTTCAATATGACCCATGCCGGCTTCAGCTTCCGCGTCAAGCAGGGTCGTGCGCACACGATGACCGCTGACAGCCTGCAGCGCGAGTGGCGTGATGAAGGCCTCCGCGCCGGGAGTCATCACCACACGCACCTCGGCACCGGCCTCACGCAAGCGCCGGACCAGGCGGGGTGCCTTGTAGGCCGCAATGCCGCCGGTCACACCCAGCACAACGCGCTTGCCGGTCAATATGCTCATGCCTGACTCCGTCATTTTCCTACGTCCGACGCGGCAAAACACCGATCGCTTCGGCTGCCTGAAGGCACCAGAATAACGGTTCCTGAATTCTGTTGGAACGGTTTGATGCGAATTGCCGATTGGCCCATGACCGAACGTCCCCGGGAACGCCTGCTCGAACACGGCCCGGCGGGACTCAGCGACGCCGAGCTGCTGGCCATTCTGCTGCGCACCGGCTGTCACGGGCGCTCGGCGCTGGACCTGGCCCGCATGCTGATCAGTCGGCACAACGGGCTGCGCGGGCTGCTCGAGGCCGGCTGCGAACAATTCTGTGCGACCCCGGGACTGGGGCCGGCCAAATACGCTCAGATCCAGGCCGCCATCGAGCTGGCCCGTCGCCACCTGCGTGAAAACCTTGCGCGCGGACAACCACTGACCAGCCCGCAGGCCACGCGCGAATACCTGCGCGCCGCGCTTCGTGACCGGCCTCATGAGGTCTTTTGCGCCCTGCACCTGGACACCCGCCATCGCGCCATCGCCTTCGACGAGCTGTTCGCCGGCACCATTGATTCCGCCCATGTGCATCCAAGAGTGGTGGTCGAAAAGGCCCTCGCGCGCCGGGCCGCAGCCCTGATCGTCGCCCACAACCATCCCAGTGGAATCGCCGAACCCAGCCAGGCCGACCTGGCCATTACGCGGCGGTTACGCGATGCCCTTGGCCTGGTTGATATTCGCCTGCTCGATCACTTCATCATCGGTGATGGCGAGGTGGTCTCGCTGGCCGAGCGGGGGCTGGTTTAGCCGGATTGCGTGATCGAGCAGTCGAGCTTTTCGAGCAGGCCATCCTCGAGTCCGTACATCAGGCCGTGGATGGCTACACGTTTGCCCGATGCCCATGCGCGACGCATGATCGGGGTCTCAGCGATGCGCGCCACACCCTCGACCACGTTGAGTTCGGCCAGGCGGTCGAGCCGGGCCTTTTCGTCGGAAAGCGATCCGAGAATTTCGGACTGACCGCGCGCGATACGCCGGATCGGTTCCAGCCAGTGGTCGGCCAGACCGTGGATGACGTCTTCGGAGGCCGCCCGCACGCCGGCGCATCCATAGTGCCCGCAAACAATGATCTTGCCGATTTCAAGAACGTCGACGGCAAATTCCAACGTGCTGAGGAAATTCAGGTCGGAGGAATGAATGACGTTGGCGACGTTGCGGTGAACGAAGATCTCACCGGGATCGCGACCGGTGATGACGTTCGCGGGCACGCGGCTGTCGGCACAGCCGATCCAGAAGTAGCCCGGTCTTTGCTGGGCAGAAAGGCGTGAAAAATAGTCCGGTTGACGCGCCCGGATACCGGATGCCCACTCCCGGTTACCGCGGATCAGTTCCTCGGGCACGGGCTTACTTGATCTTGGCTTCCTTGTAGATCACGTGCTTGCGCACGACCGGATCGTATTTCTTGAACTCCAGCTTGTGGGGCGTGTTCTTCTTGTTCTTGTTGGTCGTGTAGAAATGACCGGTACCGGCACTGGAAACCAGCTTGATCTTGTCGCGAGCGCTGTTGGCCATGATCGTCTCCTCAGACTCGTTCGCCGCGGGCACGCAGGTCAGCCACAACCTGATCGATGCCCTTCTTGTCAATGATCCGCAGCCCCTTCGTGGACACGCGCAGCTTCACCCAGCGGTTTTCGCTGCCAACCCAGAAACGGTGGCTGTGCAGATTCGGCAGCGAACGCTTCCTGGTCCTGTTGTTGGCGTGGGAGACGTTGTTGCCGACCAGCGGACGCTTGCCGGTCACCTGACAGACTCGGGACATGACGAAAATTCCTGACTATTGAGCAATCGAGCGCGCCTTTATACCTCAACACACGCCGGAATTCAACTTCCCCGGCGCCGATCAGGGTCGATTTCAGGGGGTTTCAGGGACGCCCGTCCAGGTACGGCAGGATTCGCTTCAGGCGTGTCCGCTGGTCGTCGGCCAGCTCGGCCTGCATCAGTTCCCCGAGCCAGCCCGCAACCCGTCGCCCGGTTCCGGGCCCGGCCTCGGCCGCCGCCTCGCAGGCCAGCAGACGAATCTCATCGCGCTTGAACGAGCGCGGAAAGGCGGCAAGATAATTGCGACACAGGTCGATCGTCAAGCCTGGATGGCCGTGCCGGCGCGATGCCCCAATCAGGCGGTACATCGACTCGGTATCGGGCAGCTGGAACTCCGGCACCCGGGCGATCAGACGATCGGCCGCCTCAACCGCTTCACCGGCTCGCCCAAACCCCTCCAGCAGTGCCGTCACATGATGCTGGCCATGCGCAATGGCGCGCTCGGTCTCGCCGGTCCACAGCAGCGCATCGGCCAGACGCCGGTGCTCGCCCGGCAGCCCGCCTTCGCCCATCAGGCGCTTGAACTCGGCGTCGACATCAAATGCCTGGTGCGCCGGCGACGATCGGGGCGCCCGCCCATCGTCTCGCGGCGCAGCCAAAGCGGCACCAACCAGCCAGAACCAGGCAAACTGCACCCAGACCCAGTAGAGCATCTGCAGCGCCGCAGAGGCCCAGCCGGGCAGAGGCGCCAGGATCAGCGCAAGCAGCGCATACCCGGCCACCATCACTGCCAGAATCGCGGTCAGGCGCAGGTGGCGATTGATGCCAACCTCGACCAGGGTTGCGCGCCAGGCAAGCGGATCGAGCGCATCGATCAGGGACACGGTGCGCGCCAGGACCGGCGTGGCCAACGGCAGCACGACCAGGACGATGGCGCCGGTCAGCGGCGCAGCCAGCCCCGGCGAAGAGCCGGCCACCGCGATCGTCAGCGGCGTCAGCGCAATCAGCCACAAGACGATCATTCGCCCGACCAGCCCCGGCGGAACGTCGTGACCGGCGCGCTCGGCAGCCGTGCGTGCACCACTGGCAAGCGCCAGCAGCAAACGCGCCGCGTGTCCGATGGCCAGGGTCCAGATCGCAAGCACACCGACAAACGTAAACAGTCCGGTGAGCGCATCGGGCCATAGCGGTGCGAGCAGAACCAGTCCGGCTGTTGCAGCGGGCAGCGCGAGGGTCCAGCGGCGCGTCTCGGCAGACCAGGGAGCGCGCAGCGCTTCGGCCAGCGGCAACGCTCGCGGGCGCCTTGACGCGGGGCGATGGCTGTTCGATGATGAACTGTCAGACATCCTGACCGGTGCTGTCATTGGCACTGGCAGTGTGGCCCGGCGCTTCGACCCGGGCCCAGGCCTTGATCGACTCGCGGGAGACGGGAATGCGCAGCAGAAAACAGACCGCCCGGTTGCTTGGCTGGCTCGGCGTGCTTCCGTTTGCCGTCATGGCCGGCTTCGCCTGGCTGGGCGGCCCCGGCTGGCTTGAGCATCTGCTGATCGGTTACGGCGTGCTCATCGTCGCCTTCATGGGCGGTACGCTGTGGGCGGCGGCGCTGGTCGATGGTGAAATGCCCGAGGCACCGCTGATCGTCAGTATTCTGCTCGTGCTGGCCGCGCTGCCGGCCTTGCTGCTGCCGCTGGTCTCGGCGGCTCTGCTGCTGGCCGTGCTGTTCGGCCTGCACTGGCTGGCCGAGTCCGTCTGGGTCCGCAACCGCCAGCCGGGCTGGTACCGGCACATGCGGCTGGGTATTTCGATGAGCGTGGTGGCGCTGCTGATTGCCACCACGGTCATCGAGTTTGGCCAGCTTTGATCTACTCAAGCACGAACTCGCCACGCATCAGTGTGCTGTGACCCGGAAACGTGCAGACGTATTCGTAGCGCCCGCCGGGGTCGAGTCGGTCGAGTGAAAACGTGATGGTGGTCGACTCGCCGCCACCGATCAGCTCGGTTGCCGCCAGCACACGCGTATCATCGGGCTTGAGATAGCCGTTGTCGAAACCGGCGCGAATTCCCTCGGCGACGACAGCGTCAAGGTCGTTACTGGCCACCAGCACCCAGTTGTGACCCATCTGCCGGACGTTGAGCCGGCCGCTATGGGTCAGCGTCACTTCGACCGTCTCGCAGTCCCGGCTCACAACGATCCGGTCGCGATCAAAGCGCATCTGGTCGGTGCTGTCGATGGCAACCGTGCAGTCCTGCGCCTGAATTGACGCAGCGATCAGGGCACCGGCCGCTCCAAGCAGCACTTTCATTATCCCGGTCACTTTCATTGTCTCCTTGGAAAATCGTACGAGCCCGAAGCATACCCACAGATCGTGAGCGACGGATCAACCGGCCTTCCGATCCGGGGGCGTCGACTGGCCACGGCGCACGTGGCGCGCATGCAGCCGCTGCGCAAAGCCCTTTCCCCGTCGCGCCGAAACGCGGCGCCGGCGGCGCGCGTGGTGGCGCCGGCGCTGCCACACCTCGGCGGCACCGAGCACCGCCAGATAGCCGATCAGCGCAACCGGAACAGCGAATATGAGGCTGCCCAGCGCGGTGGCAACGACATCGCTGAACGCCTCATCCAGTCGACCACCGCCAGACAGCGCCCCGAGCCACCGACCAAACAGCCGCTCACCCAGCTGGTGATAGGCCCAGACCATGGCCGGCAGCGTCAGCGGATTGCTGATCCAGGACACCGCGAAGGCTGCAGGGAAGTTGCCGCGAATCAGCAAACAGCCGGCCAGCATCAGCAGGGTCTGGAACCCGACCGTCGGCGTCATGCCGATCAGCAGACCCACCGCGACCCCGCGCGCAACCGGCTCGCGCCGAAAGCGCAGGCAGCCGGACCGGTTCAGCCAGGCACGGACCCGCTGGCTGCGGCCGACAGGACCTTCGCCGGCTGCCGTGGCCCGCCTGTGGCGCAGCAGAAAGCGGGTGAACACGGCCGCCCTACCGAAATCGCTCCGGCCGCTGACCGGGGGCAGCCGGCAGGCAATCGGGGCAGACAGGCGGCGCGTTTCGCGCGATCACCTGCAAAGAACCGAACACTACCGGCCCAGCTCGGTCGGCAGCGGCGGCGGCGTGTCGGCGATGTTGTCGCTGTAATTGTCAAGCATCAGCCGAATCTGGGCGATAGCGGCTTCGAGCTGGGTGTCGCGACCCTCGTTGGTTGCGATCGGATCCAGCCTGACTTCGATATCCGGCGCCACGCCTTCGTTTTCCACCGACCACTCGTTGTCGGTGTCGACGAAGCGGAAGTGCGGCACGGTCATCACGCCGCCGTCGACGAAACGCGGGTTGGCAAAGATGCCGATCAGCCCACCCCAGGTGCGCGTACCCAGCAGCGGGCCGATGCCCAGTTCGCGGAACGCGTAGGGCAGGTAATCGCCGCCGGATCCGGCATCCTGGTCGATCATCATCAGCTTCGGCCCGTGCAGGGCGCCAAAGGGCGTGCGCGAGATTTCGCCGTGGCGGTAGACCCAGTTCGACAGGTGCGGACGCGAGAGCACCTCGACGATGTAGTCGGCTGCCTGGCCGCCGCCGTTGGCGCGCTCATCGATGATGATCGCCTCACGGTCGAGCTGGGCAAAGAACATGCGGTTGAAGAAAGTGTAGCCGGCGCCGGCGGTGTTGGGGAGGTAGACGTAACCGACACGGCCGTCAGTCGCTTCGGCGACCGCGCGGCGATTGTCCTCGACCCAGGCCCACAGCCTCAGTTCACCCTCGTCATCAACCGGCTTGACGATGAGCTCGCGAGCGTCACGACCGTTGCTGCGCGGGCCGACCTTCAGTCGCACCTGCTCACCGGCGGTGTTGTAGAGAAACTCGAACAGGTTGTCCCGGGCGCTGATCTCGCGACCGTTGACGGCCAGAATGTACTCGCCCGGGCGCGCTTCGTTACCGGGCTGGGCCAGCGGACCCTGCAGAAAGGCGTTCCAGGACTCGCCGGTGTAGATGCGCTCGATCCGCCATCGTCCATCGTCGATCGTGAAGTTGGCGCCGAGCAGGCCCGCCCCGGGACCCGATTCGCTGTGGACATCGCCGCCCCCGACACGATTGTGGCCGGCATGCAGTTCGGCGATCATCTCGACCATCAGCGCATTGAGATCCTCGCGCCGGCCGACGTGATCGAGCAGCGGCCGGTACTGCGCATACACGGCGTCCCAGTCCAGGCCGTGCAGGTTGTCGGCGTAGAAATACTCCCTCTGCATGCGCCAGCCCTCGTCGAAAATCTGCGCCCATTCCTCTTTCGGGTCGATCTGCATGCGCAGACCTGAAAGGTCGATCGCCTCGGGCTTGATCTCTGAGGCCGCTTCGGCGACCTGCAGCGAGCCGTTCTGGCTGATCAGCAGGTGACTGCCGCTTGAGCTGATATCGTAGCCGTCGAGCCCGGAGAATACGGTCAATACCTCGCGCTTTTCGAAGTCGAAACGCATCAGCCGGTTCTCGTCAAGGTTGCGCTCGCCTGGCATTTCCACGATCGATCCGGGCTGCGGATGGCGCATCCAGAACAGGCTGCCGTCCTTGGCAACATTCAGGTTGCGGTAGTTGCCCTTGGCCACCGGCAGGGCAACCATGCGCCCGGACAGACCGTCGAAGTCGATCGTGACCTCGATCTTTTCTTTTTCCTCGTTCTTGCCGTTGTCCTTTTTCTGGTCGCTATCGCTGCCGTTGTTGTCGTCGCCGTCCTCGTCACCGCTGCGCGGCGCCAGCGGCGATTCACCGTCTGCAGCCAGCACCAGGGCGTAGATGCCGGCTCGATACGGACGCTCCTGGGTCGACATGTCCAGGCCGAACTGGATCGGTCCGGCATTGGTCGACGCGGCCATGTACAGATACTTGCCGTCACGGCTGAAAGCCGGGGCCGCGACATCGGCCATGCCGTCGCTGACGCGCCGCGACCGGCCCGACCCGAAGTCATGGAGCATCAGGTCATTGAGGTAGTTGTCGCGGTTGACCGTGTAGGCCAGCCAGCGACCGTCGGGCGAGAAGGCGACGTCGAAACGGCCCATGCGCGACGAGCGCGCCAGTTCGGCGCGATCGCCATCGTCCAGATTGATCACGAACAGGCCCACGCCGTTGTCGGCGTAGACCAGGCGGCCCTGTTCGGCATCCCAGGCCAGGAGCTCGTAGAAGTCCGGACCCAGAACATGGCGAGTCTTGACCGCGCCATACTGGTCGGCAACCACCAGAGTCTGGCCGTCAAGCGACTCGACGATCCAGGCAATCTCGTCGCCGGCCGGCGACCACAGCGCCGGGTACTCGCGCTGGCCGCCGCTGACCGTGAGGTTTCGCGTCGAACCATGCCTGGCCGGTACCGTAAACACCTCGCCGCGGGCCGTCACCAGTACGCGCTTGCCATGGGGCGACAGGCGGGTACGCTCGATGTTGCCCTGTACGCTTTTCCACTCGGTTCGCTGCTGCGGCAGATCGGGATTGAGCGGGATCTCGAGGGTCCGGCGCTCACCGCTGACGACATTCAGTTCGTGCAGCTCACCCCCGGCTTCGAACACGACGTGATCGCCGAGGCCGTCGGCCCAGTGGACATCCCAGTCGGCCTGGTCGGTCAGGCGCTCGATCTCGCCCGAGGCGGTATCGTAGGCATGCAGGTTCAGGCGCTTGTCGTGGCGGTCCGAGATGAACACGACCCGGTCGCCCATCCAGAACGGCTGGATGTCGTTGACGCGTTCTCCGGGAATATCGATGACCTCGCCGGCGGCCGGGTCGATGATCCGAATCGACGGCGTGGTGCCGCCGCGATAGCCGCGCCATCCGGCCGAACCGCCGTAGAGCCCGTTGTAGGCCGGGCCATGATCGATATAGGCCAGCCAGCGACCGCTGGCGTTCCAGCGACCGCGAAAGAAGCGCGCTTCCATCTGCTTGGCCGGCGCGCCGCCGGCGACGGGTACGTGCCAAATCTGGGCCGAACGGCCGTGGTCGGTCTCGCGACGCGAGGCGAAGGCCACGGCCTCGCCGTCGGCACTCCAGCCAACCGGGATGTCCGCACCCGGATGCCAGGTCAGGCGCTTCGGCTGGCCGCCATCGACCGAAATCACGTAGACATCGGTGTTGCCTTCATAGTCGGCGGCAAACGCCACGCGCGTGCCGTCGGGCGAGAAATAGGGATTGTTCTCCTCGGCCGCGGCGCTGGACAGACGGCGCGGGTCCTTGCCGTGGCGATCGCTGATCCAGATGTCGCCGGCATAGACAAAAGCGAGGTGCTGGGCCGATACCGCGGGCTGGCTGAGCAGTCGCGCTGGTCCGGCAGCGACAGCCGTCACGGTCAGGAAGAGGGCCAGACCGCCAACGGGCAAAAGCAGGGATGATGGTTTCATGGAGCGCTCGGTGTAGTGCAATGATCGGTGTGTCAATCTAACCGATCCGGTCGCGCCCTGCACCGGCCACAAGTCACGGGTCCGCAGGCCTGGGCTGCCGCGCGCGGGACTGCGTGCTACCATCGATTGCAGCTTCGGTCGCCGGGCGACCGGATAGCGGTGGTAGCACAACACCGCGCCTGCCGCCAACACCAGGGAGGAGCCGTTGACCATGAACAGCATTTACATCACTTTTGGTCTGTACTTCGTGATCCTGCTGGCGCTGGGCATCATTGCCTGGCGGCGCACGCAGGATCTGTCCGACTATATCCTCGGTGGCCGCAAACTCGGGAGCGGGGTCACCGCGCTGTCGGCCGGCGCTTCAGACATGAGCGGCTGGCTGCTGCTGGGCTTGCCCGGCTATGCCTACCTGGCCGGACTGGAGGCCGGCTGGATTGCGCTCGGTCTGTTGATCGGCACCTGGGCCAACTGGCTGGTCGTCTCAAGGCGCCTGCGCGTGGCCACCGAAAGCCTGGACAACTCACTGACGCTGCCGGATTACTTCGAGCGGCGTTTCGCCGACCGCTCCGGGGTCCTGCGCATTCTGCCCGGCATTTTCATCTTCATATTCTTCTCGTTGTATGTCAGCTCAGGCCTGGTCGCCGGGGGGCGGCTGTTCGAAACCGTCTTTGACCTGCCCTATATCTGGGCGGTGACGGTCGGCGTGACCGCGATCATCGTCTACACCTTCCTCGGTGGCTACCTGGCCGTGAGCTGGACCGACGCACTGCAGGCCATGCTGATGCTGCTGGCCCTGGTTGCCGTTCCGCTGATGATCATGGGCACTGGCGACAGCGGCATGTTCGAGGCCGCCCGCGAGGTCAACCCCGCCCTGCTCAACCCGTTTACGGATGCCGATGGACAGACCCTGGGTTTCCTGGCGATCATCTCGCTGATGGCCTGGGGACTGGGCTATTTCGGTCAGCCGCATATCCTGGCCCGATTCATGGGCATCAGCAGCGCCGACAAGCTCGTCACCGCCCGACGCATCGCGGTGAGCTGGGCCGCAATCGGTCTGGTGGCGGCCATTCTGGTCGGCATCAGCGGTATCAGCGGGCTGCCAGGCACGCTTGAGGGCGCCGATTCGGAAAAGGTGTTCATTCGCCTGGTCGAGGTACTGTTCCATCCGCTGGTTGCCGGCATTTGCCTGGCGGCGATTCTGGCTGCCATCATGTCGACCGCCGACTCGCAGCTACTGGTGGCCTCATCGGTCGTGGCCGAGGACTTCTACAAGGGCATGCTGCGCCCGAACGCCGGGCAAGGCGAACTGGTCTGGGTCGGGCGCGGATCGGTGATCGCCATCGCCCTGGTCGCGCTCTGGTTTGCGCGCGATCCCGACAGCATGGTACTGGAACTGGTCGCGCACGCCTGGGCCGGCCTCGGTGCGGCGTTCGGTCCGATCATCATCATGTCGCTGTACTGGGCGAAAATGAGCCGAGCCGGGGCAATCGCCGGAATGATCGCCGGCGGGTTGACGGTATTGATCTGGCATCCGCTCGAGGGCGGGATATTCGATGTCTATGAAATTCTCCCGGGCTCGATTCTGGCCGCAACAGCGGCTGCGGTCTTCAGTGTCCTTCTGCCAAGCCCTGACAGTGAATCGCGCTACAGTCGCATGCTCGATCAGCCCTGACCCGGCATGGGCAGCCCGCCGACCGATCTGAACAGCGGTCGGCGTGGCCGCCTCACGCCCGGTCGCCGGCGCGTGCTCGACCGTGTCTTCGACAGACTGCTGACTCTCGAGCCGGCAGCACGCCGGTCGGAGCTCGAACAGATCCAGCAGCGTCATCCGCGCCTTGGCACATGGCTGCAAGCATTGCTGGGCGCCGCGACGGGCGCGGCGGAGCGAGTGGACGACATGCTCTCGGCCGTTGCCGCGACGGCCTCCGGGGCGCTCGAGACCCTGGAGCCGGAACTGCCGGCCGGCACGCGTCTGGGCGCCTGGCGCATCCTCGAACGGGTCGGGTCTGGCGGCATGGGCTGTGTCTACCGCGCCGAACGCGCCGACGGCGCGTTTGAAATGGAGGCCGCCGTCAAGCTGATTCGCCTGAGCGGCAACACCGAACTGCAGGCCCGCCTGACCGTTGAGCGCCAGCTGCTGGCGCGCCTCGATCACCCCAATATCGCGCGCATTGTTGACGGCGGCACGACCGACCAGGGCCAGACCTTTATCGTCATGGAGTGGGTGCCGGGTGAAGACCTGCATCAGTACCAGACGCATTCCGGGACCCCACCCAAGCAGTGCCTCAAACACCTGCTGCGCCTGGCCGAGGCCGTCAATCACGCCCATCAGCGCGGCATCGTCCACGGCGATATCAAGCCGGCAAACGTGCGCATTGATCAAGCCGGCCGGGTTCGCCTGGTCGATTTTGGCGTCGCCCGAGTGATCGACGAGGGCGATCCGGACCAGCGCGGCTTTCAGGCGCTGACCCGAAACTGGTCGGCGCCGGAGCTGTTGCGCGGCGATCCGCCCTCGACGCAGTCGGATATCTGGTCGCTGGGCGCGCTGCTGTACTGGCTGCTGACCGGCACGGAGATCCCCGCCGATCCCAGACACGCCGCAGCCACACTGCAGGCGCAGCTGCGCCATCGATGCCGCAACGCCAGTGATCTGGTCGCCATCGTGTCAAAAGCCTGCGCCATCGAGCCCGACGACCGCTATCCCGGGGTCTCTTTGCTCATCGAAGACATGGAGCGCTACGGTGCGGGCCGTCCGGTGCAGGCTCGCCGGCAGACGAGCAGCTACGTTGCACTGCGCTTCGTCGGCCGCAACCCGATCGGCGTCGGCATGGCGGTGACGGCAGCGGTGCTGCTGATCGCCGGGCTGGCCGGCACCAGCTGGCAGGCCCGTGAAGCGGCCCTGGAGCGTGATCGCGCACGGTTCGAGGCCGAGCGTACCGAGCGCATCAGCGAATTCCTTTTCGGGCTGTTCGAGCAGGCTGACCCATGGCAGAACACCGCCAACCTCACGGTCAACGAGCTGGTCACTCGCGGCGTCGCCAGCGCCGAGCAGCTCAACGATACGCCGCGCCTGAAGTCAGAGCTCTTGCGGGTCATGGCCCGCGTGCATCGCGGCCTGGCCGACTATCAATCGGCCGATGAACTGTCGGCGCGGGCACTGGACCTGATCGAAAACCAGCCGAACGCACCCCGCGAGGAGCTGGCGGCCACCTGGCTGATGCGCGCGCGGGTTCTGGCGTCGCTGGGCCGCTATTCCTCGTCGCAGCGTGCCGCGGAGCGTGCCCTTGAGCTGGTCGCCGAGGGTCCGGAGGCGCTGCGCGCCGAAGCCCAGAACCAGCTCGGAATAGTGCTCTACTCACTGGGCCGGTTCCGGATGGCCCGGGGCTACCTGGAACAGACTCTGGCCTGGCGCGAACAGGCCCGTCCGGGAAGCGCCGAGCTCGCCGAGTCCTACAACAATCTGGCGGTCCTGCTGGCAGCAATGGACCGACGAGAGGAAGCGCTGCGCTACTACGAGCGTGCGCTGAACATTCGCCGCCGGGTGCTCGGCGAGCGCCATCCCACGACCAGCTTCACCATGACCAATGTGGCCACACTCAGGGTCCAGCTCGGTGAGATCGATGCGGCCCGTGCACTCTTCCGGGAAGCGCTGGCCATTCGCCAGGATGCGTTCGGCCAGCAGCATCCCGCCGTTGCCAGCGTCTACTATCAGCTCGGCTGGGCCGAGGCCAACGACGGCAACCTGAGCGCCGCGGCGGACCACTACGCCCGGGCGCTGAGCGTGCGCGAGGCGTTTTTCGGCCCCGACCACCCCTCGGTTGCCGTCATCCTCAACGCCATGGCCAACGTCGATCGGCGGCGCGGGCGTCTCGACGACGCTCTCGATTCACTCCGACGGGCCCTGGCCATCTATCGCCAGAGCTATCCCGAAGGCCACCACGATATCGCGCTGGTGCTCAGCAACCTGGGCACCACGCTGCTGGCTCGCGGCCATAACGAACAGGCTCTGGACCGGCTGCACGAAGCGCTGTCGATGAATCGGTCGGTTTTCGGCAACCATCACCACCACGTCGCCAACACCCTGACGGCTCTGGCCCAAGCCCGGCTCGCCCTGGGACAGACCGCACCAGCACTCGAGCGGGCACGCGAGGCCGAAGTCATCCTGCGCGAACTGTATCCCGACGAGGCGCATCCGGATCGCCGCGTCAACCGTGAGCTGATCGCGCGCATCGATGGCCGCGCGTCGGCACATGGTAAACGCGACTGACGCCAGGCCGCAGAGCCGCTCCGGGCGCCCCGATACCCGCCCGCACCGCCGGGCTTGACGGGTGCCGTGCCAACAAACCTCGGGCAGGCCTTCATGCCACCCTCACACCATCTGCACAAATCGTTGACTTCCGGACGATCCCGCGTTCACGCCCGATCAGGATAGTGTCGCCCATGCCACACGGCATGACCGATCAACTCACAATGGAGACCATGAAATGAACAATCGACATCTCATTGCAATCGCTGCCAGCCTTGTTCTGGCTGCCGCCTCGGCCGTCGCCTTCGCCGGTGAATACAGCTACGGCGCCAAGAGCAAGAATATCGTCGAGACGGCCCGCGACGCCGGCTCGTTTAACACCCTGCTCACCGCCGTGGAAGCCGCCGGCCTGGTCGATACCCTGTCAGGTGAAGGGCCGTTTACCGTGTTCGCGCCGACCGATGCCGCTTTCGCTGCAATCCCGGCCGACCAGCTGCAGGCCCTGCTGCAGGACAAGGCCGCGCTGACCGACGTGCTGACCTACCACGTGGTCAGCGGCAAGGTGAGTTCCGATCAGGTCGTCGGTCTGAGCGAAGCCACCACGGTTCAGGGCTCGACGGTCGACATCAAGGTCGACGGTGAGCGGGTGCGGGTCGACGGCGCCAACGTGGTGCAGGTCGACATCGAAGCTGCCAACGGCATCATTCACGTCATCGACGCCGTGATCACGCCCTGAAGACAGGATCATTTCCTGAAGACAGACAGACGCTCCAATCCTGACTACAGGTTTCAGCCCGCCCCCCGGCGGGCTGTTTTTTTTTCAGCCTCCACTCAAGTGATCTCCCCAATGGCCCGGTAAAGCGGGGCCAGCCGCCCGTACAGTCGTCGATACACCCGACGGTGGAGCGCGTCGTAGACGGCGTGCGCATCCGGGTCGGGCTCAAAGCGCCGGCCGGGCCGCGTCATGGCGATCATGGCCGCATCCGGATCGGCATACCAGTCCAGACCGGCAGCCGCGAGAATGGCCGCACCCAGGCCCGAAGCTTCATGCGTACGCGCGCGTTCAACCGGCAGACCGAACACGTCCGCGGTGATCTGCAGCACTGCATCGGACTGGGCGCCGCCGCCGACCACCCGCAACCTGTCGATGCGACGTCGGCCGCGCCGCTCGATCGCCTCGCTGCCGGCCCGCAGGGCATAGGCAATGCCCTCGAGAATGGCCCGGTAGAGGTGAGCCCGGGTATGCTCCTCGCTGAAACCGATGACTGCACCCCGGGCCTCGGGTCCGGGCTCGATATCACGGCCCCAGTAGGGCTGCAGCACCAGCCCAAGGCTGCCCGGCGGTGCCTGTTCGACCAGGCGATCGAGCAGTGCCTCGACCGCCGTTCCGGTTTCCTCGGCCAGGCGTTGCTCGGGCAGGCCAAACTCGCGCTTGAACCAGCTCACCATCCAGAATCCGCGCGGCACGGCCGCCTCCACCATGTAGCCACCCGGCAGCGCTGCCGGGTAGGCCGGCATGCGCCCGATGGCCTCGAAATAACGGCTCGAATGCACGCTGAGCGTCGAGCGCGTGCCATAGCTGATACAGGCCGTGCCGCCCTCGCCCACGCCTGCCCCGAGCAGTTCGCAGGCCTTGTCGGCGCCGGCAGCCATGACCGGCAGCCCGGCATGCAGCCCGATATGCGCAGCCGCCGACGCGGTCAGCTTACCCAGTGGCCGTCCCGGGTCAATCAGCTCGGGCAGCTGTCGCCGGCGCACGGCCAGGGCATGCCAGTGCCAGCTCCCGGCCCTGGCCCAGGCACGGCGACGGTAGTCGAACGGAAGATAGCCAACCTGGCTGGCCGCGCTGTCGACAGCGCGCCCGGTCAGGCGCAGGTTGAGATAGCCTGAAAGACCCAGAAAATGCGCCGTGCGCCGCCAGCGCCCGGGCTCGTGAACGGCCAGCCAGTTGCATTCGGCATTCTCACGCAGATGGCGCAGCGCCGCAGTGCGACCGCTGGCGGCAATCAGCGCGCGCCAGTGCAGCGGCATTGCCGGCAGTGCACGACAGTCCACGCGCCGGCGATCGACCCAGGAGATGGCCGAACGCAGCGCCTGACCCTGGGCATCCAGACAGATCTGTGTGCCGCGCTGGGTGGTCACCGCGAGTCCGGCCACGCGCGCCGGATCATGGCCTTCGCGCCACAACCGGCGACAGGCACGGCCGACCCCCTGCCAGTAGTCTTCGACCTCGTGCTCGACCCAGCCAGGCTCGTTACTGCGACCCGCTTCACTCTTGACCTGACCGCACCCGACCAATTGCCCGCCCTGGTCGAACAGCAGCGCGCGCACGCTTTGCGTGCCGTGGTCAATGGCCAGAATCAGCGGCGAGTCCTTCATCGGGCACCCCGGCCTGTCGACGGCAGGCTGTAGCAGCGCCGGTAGATATCGCGATAGCGCGCCCATTCCTGCCGCCAGCGCCGCTTGTCCCAGCCCAGTTCCCGCCGACAGATCGCGGCGATGCGCCCCTCCTGGTCGGCCGCCCCATCGGCCAGCGTCACACCGAGGCGCGTGCGGCGCAGCAGCAGATCATCAAGGTGCACAACGGCTTCCCTGCCGGCGGCCCAGGCAAGCTCCGCCCACAGGGTGTCGCTGCCAGGCACGGGCTCAAGCATGCCCGTCTCGGCCGAGTCGATCAGCGCCGGCAGTTGGGCCCCGTAGAAGCCGCGCAGCCGGCGTGCCGTCCCGATTCCCACGTGGTCGGGCGGGCGGCAGGCCACCGGCGTGAACACCCGCTCATCGCCAGCATGCCGCCTCGGGCGACCGATCTGTGCGGCTGCTGCCCGCAGTACATCGAGCGCCATCAGCCGAAAGGTGGTCAACTTGCCGCCGGTCACGGTGACCAGCCCGTGCTCGGACCATACGGTGTGACTTCGGCGCGCCCGTGAGGGCCGGATGGTAAGCGGATCCTGTCCGTGCGGGGCGACAATCGGACGCACGCCCGACCAGGTCGAAAGCACGTCGCCGACCCCAATGCCGGCTGTCGGAAACTGATCGTCGACCAGCGCCAGCAGGTAGTCGACTTCCTCCGCCGTGATGGCCGCCTCATCGTCCAGGTCGCCGGCATGGTCGAGGTCGGTGGTCCCGATGACCGTGCGCCCGGCCCAGGGGTAGATATAGACAAAACGACCATCGCGCGGATGCGGCGCGGTGACGGCCTGGTAGACCGGCAGGCGCCAGTCCGGCACCACCAGGTGCGAACCGCGCAGGGGCCGCAGCCTCGCCGTGCCGTCGGGCTCGCCGCGCAGCCGGTCGGCCCAGGCGCCGGTGGCGTTGACCACACAGCGTGCCGTCAGCTCGAAACGATCGCCGCTGACCTGATCTTCGAGCACGGCGCCAAACACCCGGTCGTCCGAGCGCAACAGCGAAACGACCTGAACATAGTTGACGGCCTGAGCGCCGTCGCTGCGGGCCTCGGTCAGCACCCGCAGCACCAGGCGGGCATCATCGGTCATCGCGTCGACATAGCCGACTGCCCCGCGCAGGCCATCATCGCGCAGGCCCGACAACAGCCAGGCGAGTGCCTCGGCCGAATGCCACTGTCGGCGGCTGCGCCCGGCGAAGCGGTCGTAGAGGCCAAGCAGCGCCGAAAACGCCCGCCGGCCCGGAAACTGGCCGCGCCGAACCGGGTAGAGAAACGGCAGCGGCTCGACCAGACCCGGGGCCTCGCGCATCAGGCGCTCACGCTCGACAACCGCGTCACGGGTCAGGCCAATATCGCCCTGGCTGAGGTAGCGCAGCCCGCCGTGGATCATGCGCGCTGAACGGCTTGAGGTGCCCCAGGCGAAATCGCGCTGCTCGACCAGCAGCGACCGCCAGCCCCGCCGCGCCGCCTCACGCAGCACGCCGGCACCGGTAATGCCACCACCAACGATGAGCAGGTCCAGGGCCGGGGCGTCAGCCAGTCGCTCGATTGCGGCCTGCCGGCCGTCCGGCTGCCAGTCCTGACCCGCAGCGACCACGCTCACGGCTGGCCGTCCCGGTCGATGAGTACGCCGGGATTCATGCGCCGTTCCGGGTCGAAGCCGTCGAATACTCGCCCGATCGTCGCCAGGCCGAGCGCACCCTTCTCTTCGCCCAGGTACGGGGCATGGTCGCGCCCGACCCCGTGCTGATGGCTGATTGTCCCGCCATGGGCAACGATGGTCCCGGAGGCGATCTGTTTGAGGCGACGCCAGCGTGCCTGTGTCGAAGCGTAGCTGTCGCCAACCCGAAACAGGTAGGTGGTATAGGCGCTCGAACCCTGGCGGTAGACGTGCGACAGATGCGTGAATGCGTGAACCCGCTCGCCCTGATCGGCCAGGCCGGCAGTCAACCGCGCCTCGACTGCCGCGACGTAGCGCTCGACGCGCGACCAGTCCAGCGCCGTCTCGAAGGTATCAACGGCATAGCCCAGCTTCCACAGCGCGTGTCGCAGGTAGGGATAGCGGAAGCGGCCGTGCGACCATGTCCTGCCGAGGCGACGCGCAAGCAGACCAATCGCTCCGTATGCGCGCAGGACCGTGCGGGCCTGTTGCCAGCCAGCGCCCAGCTGGCGACGGCTGCCGCTCAGCCCCAGGGTGAGCATGCACTTGTCATCACCGGCGCCGCGCATGGCCAGCAAGCGTTCGATCGCCGCCAGCCGGCGTCCGTCAACCGCCAGTCGCAGGCTGGTCCGGGTCTCGGCCGGGTTCGAAACCCGCAGCATGGACAGGCCAATCCGGGCGCGGACCAGTTCACGCGCGCACCCGAGCGCCTGATGCCAGTCAGGCAGAAACAGAGTCAGGAAGCGCTCCTGATCGGGCAGGGGGCTGACCCGCATGCTCGCTTCGGTGAGTATTCCCAAGCGGCCCTCCGAGCCCAGCACCAGCTCACGCAGATCGGGACCGGCGGCCGAGGCCGGAAAGGTCGGAATATCGAGCGCACCGGCCGGCGTCTCGAGATGGCCGCCGGCAAAAAGCTGCTCGATGCGGCCGTAGTGCATCGACTGCTGACCGCTGGATCGGCTGGCGACCCAGCCGCCCAGGGTCGACAGCTCCCAGGATTGCGGAAAGTGGCCCAGGGTATAGCCCTTTGCACGCAGCTGCGCCTCGACCTGCGGCCCGTTGGCGCCGGCACCGATGGTCGCCAGGCCGCTGGCCTCATCCAGATCGGTCAGACGGCTCATGCGCGTCATCGCCACGGTGATGATCGGCCGTTGAGACCTGGCCGGCGTAATGTGGCCGGCCACCGAAGTACCGCCACCGTAGGGAATGATCACGGCATCGAGCCGCCGGGCCAGCTGCAGCAGCGCGCCGACTTCAGCCCGGCTTTGAGGGCGCGCAATCGCATCGGGCAATACCGGGAATCGCCCGGATCGCATCGCCAGCCAGTCGGGCAGACTCTGCCCGCAGGCATGACGCAACCGGATCTCCGGCGCGGTCTCGACCAGCGAATGATCGACTGATTCGAGGCGCGAAGCCGGCACCCGCGAAAGCGCCTCGTCAAGGCTGGCATCGGGCAGCGGAGAGGCTGGCCCGAGCAGCTCGGACAGCAGCGCACCGGCCGAGTCCGGCAGCGTCATATCCCGGGCGCTATCGCCCCAACCGTTCCAGCGGCGCATGACGGCATTCCTCCTTGTCCGAGCGGCAACGTAGCAGATTTTCAGCCCGCCGTTGCCGGCCGGGACCACTAGTCGGCATCAATGGCGGCATGCCAGGCCAGCGGGTCGACGCGGAAGCATTTCTCCAGCTCAGCGTAGAGCTGCGGGTGGTGGCGCTTGAGCTGCGCCGGCCTTTCGTAGAAGGTCTCGACCACAACGGCGAAGAACTCCTGCGGCGCGGTGGCGCCGTAATGATTGATCAGGCGCTCCAGGCCTGCGCCGGCCTGGCGCCTGAGCTGTTCGTATTCGCGCCGCATCACGCGCGCCCAGCTCAGATGCTGCGAGCGATGGGAAAGGATCGGCGCACCGTCAACCACACCGTCGGCACCGTCCAGCTTGTGCGCGAATTCGTGCAGAACGAGGTTGTGCCCATCGCGGATATCGCGGCTGCCCGACCGGGCCGCGTCCCAGGACAGCACGACCGGTCCACGATGCCAGGACTCGCCCAGGCGGGCATGCTCGCCGATCGACTCGACCAGGCCGTCGTAGCTGCGCTGTCGGGAGACGAAAGTATCGGGATAGAGATAGATCGACGAGAAGCCGGAAAACTCGCTGTGAGGGCGATTGAGCAGCAGCAGGCAGGCGTTGCCGGCAACAGTAAGCCGCATTTCTTCGGTCACCTCCAGTCCCTGGAAACCCCGAAACGTCTTGTCGTGCAAAAACAGCTGAATATGCCCGTGCAGCTCTTCTCTGAGCGCATCAGGCAGGCCGCTGTAGAGCGGAACGTTGCGCTCGAGAATGCTGCGCCAGTCGGCCGGCAGCGGTCGGCGGGCAATCCTGCGCCGCCGCCACCGTTGCCAGCTGCGGTACAGCCACCAGGCCACGGCAAGCGCAGCGCCGAACAGCAGCACCTCCATCAGCGGTCGCTTCGGAGCCGGCGAACTGGAAGCCGCCGGGCAGCCTGACTATCATGCGGCGGGAGTTCAGCGTTCATCGGACTACCATGCCACAGACACGAGATCATTGCCCCGAGTGTGACCACAAGCTGCATCCGCAGGAGCTAGAAAGCCTGTATCGCGGCCGCAAGCTCGAGTGCTGGTACTGCAATGCGCCACTCAAGGCACGCGCCAGTTTCAACGCCCAGTCCATCGCCCAGGTCTTGATTGGCGGCTGGGCGCTGATCGAGTCGTTCGTCTCCGGCGGCAGCGCCGGCCCGTGGCCACTGATCGTTGCCGGCCTCGTCATCGCCGCACTGTACGTGCTGCCGCCAGGGCTGATCAAGGGCGCGCCCTGGGTCAGGATCGTCAACCGCAACGCCGAGCATAATGCCGAAGCATCCTGAAAGCCGGTCATCCGGACTCAGTCGCGCACGGCACCCTTTACCCACTGGTAGGCGAACCAGTAGAAGGCGCCGCTGTCGTCTTTGGCCGGCGCCGTGCAATTGATCTTGTTGCGACCGGTCTGTCCCAGACCCCCGATCGCGATTGTTACCGTCAACCGGCGCTCGTTGTCGTGTCGGATTTCGAGTGGCTGTCCGGCCGCCGAGTAACAGGCCAGCTGCCCGGCGCGGTAGGGGCCGGCCCGCACGGTCAGCACCAGGGCTTCGAGCGGGCCGCGGACGCCGTCGCCGGGAGGTTGCGCCTCCACCTCGATCACCGGCAGCGGGCGCGAGTGAACCGCCAGCTCGAAGCGTTTCATGTCATCGAAGCCGGAGGCCATGGGAAAGCGCGGCAACGACAGCGGATCGGCCAGCGGTCCGATGGCGCCGGAGCGCTGGGTCATGGCAAATGCGTAGTGCCGACCGACGAGCGCGGCCAGGGCGCCTGAATCCTCGCCGTAAGGATAGGCAAACAGCGCCGGTTCGCGGCCCACTTCCTCGGCGATGCGCCGGTGAGCGCGGGCCAAGTCCGCGCTGACGCGCGCACGCCAGGCCGTGTCGCTCTCGTCGTCGCGACGCGCGATCAGATGGGCATGACTGGCGCTGTGGTTTTCGATCGCCACGCCGGCGGCGGCAAGATCGCGCAGCTGATCCCAGGACATGTACGGGCGATGGCCGGCATCGACCGCATCAGTGTTGACGAAAACCGTAAACGGCCAGCCGCGCGCACGCAGCCGCGGCCAGGCCTCGGCGTATACTGACCGGTAGGCATCGTCGAAGCTGATCGCCACCACCCTGTCCGGCACCACCTCGGCATCGTTCAGTACCGCAGCAAGCAGTCGGTCAAGCGGCCAAACCGAGAAGGCGTGGTCGGCAAGGTAGTCCAGCTGGGCCTCGAATCGATCGGGCGCAATGCTGGTCACCGGCGGCGTATCGCTGCTGACGTGGTGATACAGCAAGACCACGCCATGTCCGGCCTGCAGGGCCGGCGCGAACGCCATGAGCGTGAGCAGCGCCAGCCAGTAACAACGACGACTCAAGGCGCCCGTCCGCCCTGTTACACCGGTTTCGCGCCCTGGTCTCGCAGGCTGTTGTCGGCAAGGCCCGTTGCTCAGCGCAGCGCCACGGCGGGCCGCGCGGGGGGCAGAAAACATCAACTAGACCCCCGTCGTCGCGCGCGCCGGCTCGACGGCTTCATCGATCAGGTCGCGGTTGGCCCGGATCATCTGCCGGATGTCCTCCACGTAGGCCTCGCGCCGCTCCGAGTAGGGCGCCAGGCCATTGGCCAACTGCAGCGCCAGCGGTCGCTGCCCGGCGGCACGCTGACGAGCACGAATCTCACGCAGACCGCGATAGGACGGATGGGTGTTGAGGTTGTTGAGGTAACGCCGCACCGAATCGCCGACCGTCTCGAAAGCGGCGACTTCGTGGACCTGGTCCGGACTGCGCCGCGCCGGCACGATGCCGCAGCCCGGCGCGTAGCACCACTGTCCGAACAGGTTGTTACCCTCTCGGGCAAAACGCGACCGTCCCCAACCGGACTCGGCCGCCGCCTGGACCAGCGCCAGCGGCACGGGGATGATATCAACCCGGCGCAGCAGCGCCTCGAGCGTGTCCGCCCTTGAGCGACCCGGCCATTCCAGCTCATACTCCGCCGCCAGGCGACGCAACCAGCGCCGGTCAATTGGCGACAGCGCCACCGCGGACCGAATACGCGGAGCGATTTCGAGCAGTCGCCGGCGCTGCTCC
This sequence comes from Pseudomonadota bacterium, assembly GCA_013285445.1. NCBI lineage: Bacteria > Pseudomonadati > Pseudomonadota > Pseudomonadota bacterium. The sequence continues at coordinate 52,187 of CP053448.1, forward strand.
AGCACGCGCTCATTCTCCGCGGCAACCACCGGCGCAAGAAAGGCAAAGAACTCGCTTTTCAGCGTCGCGGACTCCGCAATGGCGCCGAACTCGGGCAGGCGCTCGGGCCCGGCACGGTACAAGGGCGCAACCGCCAGCGCCAGCAGGATCACCACCCCCACGACCGTGTCCGTCCGCCAGCCCGCCGGCCCGGCGGAATGCGCTTCGTGATGATCAGCCTCAGTCACCGTCCCTGTCCTCTGCTTGGGGGCCAAGCCACCTGTATCCGGCTCACGATGTCATGAGCCCATTGAATCACCGTTGTCGACCACGATTCGGGCCGCCGGTTCACCGGCAGTACCGCTGCAGCGGGTCAGGACCGCGATTTCTTTGCTGCGCGTGGCCATGATTTACCCTGACCGGGACCGCTCATTCCGGGGTGCTCGGCCCCACGCCCACACTGCTCCGAACTGACGACAGGATGACGATCCGTTATCCTTGCCCTGGAATTGTGCTGCGCACTCTGGTGGCGTCGCTGTAGAGCGGGTGGTGAATCAGGCGGGTAAGGCCCGGGCCTGCGCTGGCCGGTCTACCAGGGCACCGGCTCGCCGTGATGGTCGAAAAAGCCGCCGCTGTGCTCGGGGCCCAGGCGATCGATGACGCCCAGCAGCTCGACCGCGGCGGTTGCCGGTGAACGAACCTGCAGGCCGGCCTTGCCGAACGGCTGCGAAAGCCGGGTATCGACGGTGCCGGGGTGCAGGGCCACGCATATGGCCGCCTTGTTCTGGCGCGCAAGCTCAATCGAGGCCGCGCGCACCAGCATGTTCAGGGCCGCCTTGGAAGCGCGGTAGCTGTACCAGCCACCGAGCCGGTTATCGCCGATCGAGCCGACCCGCGCCGACAGCGTGGCAAAGACCGACCGGCCCCGACGCGCCAGCAGCGGCAGAAAGTGCTTCATCAACAGGGCCGGGCCGGTGGCGTTGACGGCAAAGGCCTTCGCCAGGTGCGCCGGATCGAGCTGTTGCCAGGATTTTTCGGGCATGAAGTTCTGGTCGTGCAGAAACCCGCTGGCATCCAGGACCAGCCTGAGCTCGCCGCCCGTCTGGCACACATGCCGGGCGGCCCGCGCGATGCTGTCCTCGTCGGTCACATCGACCGGCGGATCGCTGCGGCGCGACAGCCCGACGACTGCATCGAAAAGCCGGGCCGCCTCGAGCCGTTCGACCAGCGCCGAGCCAATACCACCGGTGGCGCCAAGCACCACGGCCAGACCACCATCGGGTTTGTCAGTTTCGATCGCTGCCATTGATTGGCCTTCGGGTAGGACCGCCGATGACAATGGACCAGCGCCCGTCAGCAAAATGTCAGCGCCCGGATACCCCCTCGATCAGACCCCGGCTGCGGGTTCGACCGGCCGTGTGGCCAGCGACACGGCCACGAACAGCACCAGCGAGACCAGCGCGCCGGTGACGATGATCGGAAAGTGGCCGACGAGCGGCAGGTCAGCCGCGGCGATCCAGCCCAGCTCGGCGACCAGACCGAAGCCCGACCCGCCGAGGATGGCGGCGATGGCGCCGGGCGCTGTGGCGCGCTTCCAGTACAGCCCGCCGATCACCGGAATAAATACGCCGGCAGCATAGAGCGTGTAGGACATCAGCAGCATGCCGATGATGGCCTGAAAGTTCAGCGCCAGCATCAGCGCAGCCAGGCCCAGAACGACGGTGACCACGCGCGAGATCAGCAGCAGGCGTTTCGAGTGGGCCTCGGCGGCGGGATTGATCAGCTTGACGTAAATGTCGTGGGTGACGTGCGAGGTGCCGGCCATCAACAAGGAATCGGCGGTCGACATGATGGCGCCGAGAATGGCGGCGATGACAATCGCCGCCGCCCAGACCGGCAGGACCTCGTCGATCAGCATCGGAATGGCGCGCGCCGCCTCGATGTCGGGCCCGAACAGCGCGCGGGCCGACATGCCTGCGATCACCGGAAACAGCGCGAAGACGATCAGCAGCACGCCGGCGACCAGCGCCGCGCGAAACGCAGTGGTTTCGTCGCGCGCCGCGAACAAACGCTGGTAGAAGTCCTGCCCGATCAGCGTATACATCATGGTTGGCACGACAGCCGCCAGAACCAGACCGGCGCCGGCACCAACCGGGCTGAAGAATCGCTCGGAGTCCATCTCCAGCGCCTGCGCGTCGATCGCGATGCGAATGCCGTCCAGCCCGCCGGCCTCGCCCAGCGCCAGCAGCGCGGCAATCGGTACGCCGACAAACACGATGGCCAGCTGCACCGCATCGGTCAGGGTCACGCCCCACAGTCCCGACATCGCCGTGTAGACGATGAACAGCAGGGTCGCGGCCACCGCCGCGCGGGTCGGGTCGATGCCCAGCACCGACAGCGCACCCTGCGCCGCCCAGACCTGGGCACCGATAATGCCGATGATGGCGATCAGAGACAGCAGGGTGCCCAGCAGCCGGACCGCGTCGCTGCGGTAGCGTAGCGCCAGGTAATCAGGCACGGTGAACTGCGCCAGCCGGCGCATCCGGCGCGCCGCCACCAGCCCCAGCACGATCAGCGACAGCCCGACACCAGCGGCATAGGCAATGCCGGTCATCCCATGCTCGAACCCCCACTCGCCCGAACCCATGACGAACCCGCCGCCGAAGTGCGTAGCGCACAGCGTTGCCGTCGCCAGCCCCAGGCCAAGCCGCCGGCCGGCCAGCAAGAAATCGGTATGGTCGTCAACGAAGCGTGCGGCGTAGACGCCGACGCCGAAAATGACGACAAAATAAACGGCCAGTACGACCAGCTGCGTGCTCACCATGAATTCCTCGGTCCACGATGCCCGATCCGGCGATTGCGCGCAGTGTAGCAGGCGCACAGGTCCCGGCAGCCCCGCCGCGCGGGTGCACTGGAGACCGGCTACCGCTGGCGCGGGTCAGGCTGCTGCCGACTGTGCGGCCAGGCGGCTAAGATGCTCGCGCACCCAACCGAGCACTTCGTCGGCGCCATCACGTTCAGGGTGGCTGAATAGCGGCACCGACCGACCCTTGCCCTGCTCGCGGGCAACCAGGTAGTGAAACTCGTGCCCGTTGACCCGCCTGGCGGTTATCGCCAGTTGGGTGTTGGCATCCAGCATCACCGACCTTTGCGACATCGGAATGGTGCCGAAGCGCGTGCGCATACGCCCGACAATGCGCCGACGATGCGGTTCCACCCGCAGCTCGCTCGCCCCGGTACGACAGAACTCGCCGACGCCGACTAGGGCCAGCGTGGCCAGCAGCACCAGCGGCAGCGGCGCATCCCCTGGTGTTGCCGTGAGCACCGACAGGACCGCGAACAGGCTGCTCAGGATCTCGATCGTCCATCCGAACACGCGCAGCACCATCGGCACGCGTCGAATGATTTCCATCGTACCGTCGGGCAGTACCCGTCTCTGGTTTGGCGCGCTCAGCAATCGATCGCTCCAGCCTGGGCCATGACTGGCTTCCTCGTACTCGGTTTCGGTTTGACCCGCCCCATCCTCAATTCCCTCATGTCCGGATTTCCTGTTCGATCAGACCTGCCTGCAATGTTGGCCGAATCTGCGGCTCGTGTGCGGATTCGGTAAACGCCTGGATGCTCCTGGAAACCAAGCTAACACCTTGCTTGTTCTACATAGGAAAGCGGCTGTATCGCATTCCGTTGACGTGAAAATAGCGATCGCGGTTCCAGTGAAACTCCAGAGTCTCCAGGCTTCTATTGCCGTCGAAATCGCCGACAACAACAGACCCATAGGCCGGTGCAGTGTTTGATAACTCGGCATTACTGGCTTCGCTGGAAATCCAGGCAGAACTTCCCCCGCTGGGGAGCCGCTGGAAGACCGGCGCACAACATCTGTTCGGCCATCATCGCAGCAAACAGCACGGGCCAAAAAAGAGAGAAAGACAACGACAGCAGCGCTGGTTTTTTTTGTGGGCATAGCAATCGGGCCTTTGCGAGGGATTACCCCTCGCTCAGGCCAGTCTATAACGAAACCCACCGTCTCCGTCAGGGCTCGGCCAGGGCATCGAGCACGCGGGCGACGGTGCCTTCGAGGGCGGGGATCCAGCGCAGGACGATGACCAGATCATTGTGCGCATCAACGTAAATGAAATTGCCGCCAAAGCCGGCCGCCCAGTACGCGCTTTCCGGTGCCTCGGGGATGCGTTCTCGGGCGGTATTGAGCCACCACAGATAGCCGTAGTCAGGCCGGTCGGCAACCGGCTGGGCCAGGGTATCTGTCCAGTCGGCCGGAAACAGCTGGCGGCCTTGCCACTGACCGCGGCGCTGAAACAGCAGCCCGAAGCGTGCCAGATCCTCGGTGCTGATGAACATGCCGCCACCAAAGTGCCCGCCGCCGGAGACCGACTGCATGTGCTGGCCGTCGAGCTCCACCCAGGCGTTGTGGTAGCCGTGCCAGCGCCAGCCCGGCGAAGCCCCGATCGGATCCATGATGCGCTCGCGCAGCACCACCGGCAGCGGCTCGCGCAGGACCTGGAGCAACGCATAGGCGAGCAGATTGACGCGCACATCGTTGTACTTGTAGCGGCTGCCGGGCGTCTGCAGCTCACGATCGGGCCAGTCGACCGGCCCGTTACCCACGGGACGGTCGGCCCAGTCCGGAATGCCCCACAGGCTGCCCTCCCACTCCGAGGTCTGCTGGAGCAGGTGGTGCCAGGTCACCGCGCCGTTGTGCGGACCGTCGAACCGGCCCTCCTGCACCCGGCGCCCCACCGGCTCGTGCAGGTCGCCGATGGCGCCGTCTTCCAGAGCCAGTACCGCCATGGTGCTCAGGAAGCTCTTGGCCACGCTGAAGACCATGTCGGCACGATTCAGGTCGCCCCAGCTGGCGGCAATGTACCCGCGACGGATGATCATGCCGCTGTCGCCGGCGCGAGGACGGGTCGGCCCGAGAATGCGGAAAACCGGCTCGCGTGGAGCGAAGTGGCCATAGATCACCTGGTGGAGATCAGACGGCTCGGTCTCGGCCTGCGAGCGCGCCCAGGCAACCGCATCCGCGAGCGCCCGGGCATCGAACCCCAACTCCGCCGGCGGTCGCTGCTCCCAGTGACCCCGCTCGGGGAAATAGTCTGCCGCCGGGGCGGCGCATGTGGTCAGCAGCAGGGCCAGCGGCAACCATCGTGGCATGTCGAGTCTTCCGCGGTGTCGATTCGCTACTGATTGTATCGGGTCGGACGCAATCCGGTGCAGCCCCGGCGCATCGGCGTCCCGGACCCGGTATTTCTTACGATCGGCTTCCGAACGCCATGGATTGGCCGCCGTTCGCCTTGCTGCGTTTCCGGCCGCAGGACACCCGCTCGGGTTTGCGAGGAAATACAATGGCGAGATGGACTTCGAGACTCTGGGCAAGCTGCGCGAAGCCCACGGCGGCTGGCGGCTGCTGCTGGCCGATCATGCGCCGATGATCGTCAGCTTCTTTCACCGCTGCTTTATCGAGCCCAACGTCCGCGCCATGGCCGAGGGTGAGCTCATCAGCCGACTAGAAGATCACCTGACCGGCATCCGCGAAATACAGGGTGAGGAGGCCTTCCCGCGTTCGGCGCTGTCCTACCTCAAGGACTGGGCCGACGATCGGCGCGCCTGGCTCAGGCGCTACTACACTGCCGACAGCGACGAGGCCCATTACGATCTGACGCCGGCGGCCGAGGGCGCCATCCGCTGGCTGGCCGGGCTGGACCAGCCGCAGTTCGTCGGCGCCGAATCACGTCTGATGACGGTGTTCGACCTGCTTCAGCAGATCGTTAGCGGCACTGAAACCGACCCGGCCGCGCGCATCGCTGAACTGGAAGCGAAACGCGAGTCCATCAATGCCGAGATCGAGCGCATCCGCGAGGGCGAGCTGGCCCTCATGGACGACACCCGGCTCAAGGAGCGTTTTCTGCAGATGGCCGACACCGCCCGCGCACTGCTGGCCGATTTCCGCCAGGTCGAGCACAACTTTCGCCAGCTCGACCGCCAGGTGCGCGAGCGCATGACATGGTTTGAGGGCGGCAAGGGCGAGGTGCTCGAAGAGGTTTTCGGCGAACATGATGTCATCGCCGAGTCCGACCAGGGCCGCAGCTTTCGCGCCTTCTGGGATTTCTTGATGTCGCCGACCCGGCAGGAAGAGCTGACCGGCCTGCTGGAGAAGATCTTCGAACTCGAGGCGGTCGTGGCGCTTAACCCCGACCGACGCCTCAAGCGCGTTCACTACGACTGGCTGGAGGCCGGCGAAGTCACCCAGCGGACAGTTGCTCGTTTGTCCGAACAGCTGCGCCGCTTTCTTGACGATCAGGCCTGGCTTGAGAACCGCCGCATCATGGAGCTGATCCGCAGCCTCGAGCGCAAGGCCGTGACTGTGCGCGATCGCCCGCCGCGCCAGCTCGGCATGCGGCTGGACATGCCCGTACCGGAACTGAATCTGGTCATGGATCGTCCGCTGTTCAGCCCGCCGCTGCGCCCCGACATTCAGGCCGACGTCGCGCTGGCCGACGACCGGCTGATCGATACCGACGCGCTGTTCGACCAGGTCCATGTCGACCGCCCGGCGCTGGAGGCCGGCATCCGCCGTGCCCTGCAGCATTGCGACCAGATCAGCCTGGCCGAGCTGGTCGAGAGTCAACCGCTCGAACAGGGCCTGGCCGAGCTGGTCACCTACCTGTCCATTGCGGCCGAGGACGATAGCGCGCTGATCGACGAGAAGAAGACCCAGACCGTCACCTGGACCCGGGGCGATGGTCGCCAGCGTCGGGCCCGGGTGCCTCTGGTACTATTTTCGCGATGACCGATTCCGCACCCGACGATCCCGGCCTGTCGCTGCCGCTGATCGCCTTGTTCAAGGGCGTCGTCTACGCCGACCAGGCCCCCGACAACTGGCAGAGTCTGCTCGAGCGCCAGGCCGCCGTTGCCGATTACGTGGCCGTGCTCGGCCTGGAGCTGATCGTCGACGAATCCGAGGGCTATGCCTTTCTGCGCCAGCGCCCGACCGAAGGCGACGAGGGCGAGTTGCCGCGGTTGATGGCGCGCCGCCAGTTGAGCTACCCGGTCAGCCTGCTGCTGGCCCTGCTGCGCAAGAAGCTCGCCGAGCACGACGCCGGCAGCGGCGATGTTCGCCTGGTGCTCGCGCGCGCCGAAATCGCCGACCTGGTGCGCCTTTTCCTGCCCGATTCGGCCAACGAGGCCAAGCTGATCGACCGGGTCGGCATGGACATCAATAAAGCCGTCGAGATGGGTTTTCTGCGCAAGCTCCGCGGCCAGGACGACCAGTACGAGGTGCGCCGTATTCTCAAGGCCTACGTCGATGCCCAGTGGCTCAGCGAGCTCGATGACCGCCTCGGCGAATACGCCGAACACGCACTCGAGGGCTGACGCAGATGGAAGACCTGGCCCTGGATTTCGCAACCGACGACGCCCGTGCCGGCTACCGCCTGCATCGGGTGGAGCTGCTCAACTGGGGCACCTTCGACCGCTACGTCTGGCAGCTAACCCCTATCGGCGCCAACTGCCTGGTCACCGGCGATATCGGCTCGGGCAAGTCCACCCTGGTCGATGCCGTCACGACCCTGCTGGTGCCGGCTCAGCGCATTACCTACAACAAGGCCGCCGGAGCCGAGGCGCGCGAACGCAGCCTGCGTTCCTACGTGCTCGGACACTACAAATCCGAGCGCGGTCAGGCCGGCCTGTCGGCCAAGCCGGTGGCGCTGCGCGACCACAACAGCTACTCGGTCATTCTCGGGCATTTCTATAACGAGGGCTTCGACCGCCACGTCACACTGGCCCAGGTGTTCTGGATCAGCGACAGCCGCGGCCAGCCCGAGCGCTTCTACATCGCCGCTGACCGGGCCTTGTCCATCGAGGCGCATTTTTCCGGCTTCGGCAGCGAGCTGAAGGATCTGCGCAAGCGCCTGCGCGGGCTCGATCACGTCGAGCTGCACAACACCTTCCCGGCCTACGGCGCCAGCCTGCGGCGCAAGCTCGGCATTGGCAGCGAACAGGCGCTGGAGCTGTTCAACCAGACCGTGTCGATGAAGTCGGTCGGCAACCTGACCGAGTTCGTGCGCGAGCACATGCTCCAGGCCGCCGATACCGAACAGCGCATCGACGAGCTGATCCGGCATTTCGACGACCTCAACCGCGCCCACGCCGCCGTGCTCAAGGCCCGCGATCAGATCGAGGCGCTCACTCCTATCATCGCCGACGCCGACGACTACGCCGGGCGCAGCGAACAGGCCGACCGGCTGCGCGGCTGTCGCGAGGCGCTGGCGTCCTGGTTTGCCGGCTTGAAGATCGAACGACTCGATCGCCGCCTCGAGGAGCTCGAGCGCGAACAGGCCAGCCTGCAAGACCGGATCGCCGGACTCAAACGCGACCGCGGCGAGCAGCGCCGGGAGCGAGACGAGCTGCGCCAGGCCATCGCCGAGAATGGCGGCGAACGGCTCGAACGCATTGGCGTGGAAATTCAGCGCCAACAGGCCGAAAAGGCCGAACGCAGGCACGAAGCCGAGCGCTACCGCGAACTGGTCGCCGGGCTGGAATTGCCCGAGGCCCGCGATGCCGACACCTTCCGTGACAACCGCACCACCCTGGAGGACCTGCGCGAGCAGACCGAAGCCGCGCAGGCAGAGCGGCAGAACGAGCGCACCGACCAGTTCGTGACGATGAAGGAGCTGCGCGCCCGGCACGGTGAAATCGATGGGGAGCTGGCCTCGCTGAAGGCGCGTCGCTCCAACCTGCCGGCGGCGATGCTGGCCCTGCGCGAGAACCTGTGCCAGTCGCTCGACCTGCAGCCCGACGACCTGCCCTTTGCCGGCGAGCTGATCCAGGTGCGCGAAGAAGAAAGCGACTGGGAGGGTGCCATCGAGCGCCTGCTGCACAACTTCGCGCTGTCGCTGCTGGTGCCCGACGAGCACTACCGGGCCGTGGCCGACTGGGTCGATGCCACCCGCCTGCGCGGTCGCCTGGTCTACTACCGGGTGCGCGAGCTGCGCAGCGCCAGCCCCGCAAGGCCGCAGCCCGACGCGCTCAGCCGCAAGCTGGCGATTCGCAGCGACAGCGCCTTCTATGCCTGGCTGGAGCAGGAGCTGAACCGGCGCTTCGATCATATCTGCTGCAGCGACATGGACCGCTTCCGCCGCGAGACCCGTGCCATGACCCGCGCCGGCCAGATCAAGACCGGCGGTGTCAGACACGAAAAGGACGACCGCCATGCCATCAACGACCGCACCCGCTACGTGCTGGGCTGGAGCAACGAGAACAAGATCCGCGCCCTGAGCGAGCAGCGCGACGGACTCGAAAGGCGTATCCAGGTCAGCGCCGATGCCATCGCCCAGCTCGACGACGAGCTCAAGTCACTCGGCACGCGTCTGGCCAGCATCAGCAAACTCGAAATGTTCGAAGACTTCCAGCGTCTGAACTGGCAGGCGCCGGCCGGTCGCATTACCGAGCTCGAGGCCGAATACCGGGAGCTGCGCGACGAGTCGGACGTACTCAATACCCTGCGCACCCGACTCGATGCGCTCGAAGAAGCCAGCGAGGCAACCGACGGCCGGCTCGAGCAACGACAGAAACAGCTGAGCACGGTTGAAGAACGCGCCCGGAGTGCGCGGGAGGCGCGCACCGAGGCCGAAGGCCTGCTCGATGAACTCGACGAGAACGAACGCGAGCGCTGGTTCGGCCAGCTTGGCGAGCTGCGCGAAGAGGCCCTGGGCGATCAGCCCATCACGCTCAACGGCATCGACGCGCGCCAGCGCGAGTTCCGGGCCTGGCTGACCGCACGAATCGATGCCGGGGACAAGGCCATTCGGCGACTTAACGACCGCATCATCCAGGCCATGCAGAGCTTCCACCATCGCTGGCCGCAGGAAGCGCGCGAGGCCGATATCAGCGTCGCGGCCGCCGACGAATACCGCCGCCTGCTCGAGACCCTGACAGGCGACGACCTGCCGCGCTTCGAGAAACGCTTCAAGGAGCTGCTCAACGAGAACACCATTCGCGAGATCGCGGGCTTCCAGGCCCTGCTGCACCGCGAGCGCGAGCAGATCCGCGAACGCATCGAGATCATCAACCGCTCGCTGCACGAGATCGACTACGAGAAGGGTCGCTACATCCGTCTGATGGCCGAGACCGCCCCCGATGCCGACGTGCGCGAGTTCCAGCACAAGCTGCGCGCCTGTACCGAGGGCGCCATCACCGGCTCGGAAGACGCCCAGTATTCGGAGCAAAAGTTCCTGCAGGTGCGCGACATCATCGACCGCTTCCGCGGCCGTGAGGGCTCGGCCGAGTTTGACCGGCGCTGGACGCGCAAGGTCACCGACGTGCGCAACTGGTTCGTGTTCTCGGCCTCCGAGCGCTGGCGCGAGGACGACCGTGAACACGAACACTATGCCGATTCCGGCGGCAAGTCGGGGGGCCAGAAGGAAAAGCTGGCCTACACCGTGCTGGCGGCCAGCCTGGCCTACCAGTTCGGGCTGGAGTGGGGCGAGAAACGCTCGCGCTCGTTCCGCTTCGTGGTCATCGACGAGGCCTTCGGCCGCGGCTCGGACGAGTCGGCGCGCTACGGCCTGGAACTGTTCGGCCGGCTCAACCTGCAGCTGCTCATCGTCACCCCGCTGCAGAAGATCCACATTATCGAGCCCTTCGTCGCCAGCGTCGGCTTCGTCCACAACCCCGACGGCCGGCAGTCCATGCTGCGCAACCTGAGCATCGAGGAATACCGCGCTGAGATGGCTGCACGAAAGACTGCCACGACAACACCCGCATCGTGAGCGACTGGACCAGCGCGAAAGACCTCCTCGCCCAGATTCGCAAGCACTGGGACTCAGGCCAGCTGCTGGCCGACCGGCTGGATGCCGACGGCACGCGCTTCCCGCTCAAGCTGCGCCTGAAAAAACCCGTCTCGCGTGATCTCACCGACCGTTTCGAGGCGGTGCGTGAATGGGTGGCCGAGCTGGCCGGGCATTCCCGCGAACAGTGCGGGGACGGCTACGAGATTGAATGGCGCACGATCAATCACCGCACCCTGGGCCGTAACCGCCTGCCCCGGGCGGTCACGGTGCCGAGCGCCGACGATGCCCTTCGACTGATCGGCAAGACGGCGCAGGCGCGGCGATTCGATCAGCTGACCAATCAGATCCTGGCCGAGTTTCCGTCGCTGCACGCCTGGCTGATGCGGCGCCCGCTCGAGGCGCTCAGGCGTGCCGATGAGTGGCCGCGCCTGCGCGCCATCCTGAACTATTTCCAGCATCATCCCCGACCGGGTCTGTACCTGCGCCAGCTCGATATTCCCGGCGTGGACACCAAGTTCATCCAGGCCCGCCGGGGGCTGATCGGCGAATTGCTCGACGAGGTCCTGCCGGAATCGGCCATCGACGCTGAAGCCGGCGGCGTGCGCGGTTTCAACCGCCGCTACGGCCTGGCCAGCCGCCCGGCGCTGGTCCGCTGCCGCATTCTCGACCCGGCGCTGGCGATGCGGGGCCTGACCGATCTGTCGGTGCCGGCAGAGGAATTCGCCCGCCTCGAGTTGCCGGTCGACGAGGTCTTCATCACCGAAAACGAGATCAACGGCCTGGCGTTCCCCGACCATCCGCGCGCCATCGTCATTTTCGGCCTGGGCTATGGCCTGGAACGCCTGGCCGGCATCGACTGGCTGGCCCGGGCGCGCTGCTGGTACTGGGGCGATATCGACACCCACGGCTTCGCCATTCTCAACCGCTTGCGCCACCATCTGCCCCGGGCGCGCTCGTTTCTGATGGATCGCGCCACGCTCGACGCCCACCGCGAGCTATGGGGCCAGGAGCCCGAAGACCGTCGATTCAGCGGCGAGCTTGCCCGCCTGGACGAAGCCGAGCACACGCTCTACCGGGCGCTTCTCGATGACCTTCTGGCGCCGCGTGTCCGCCTGGAGCAGGAGCACGTCCGTTTTGTCTGGCTGGCCCGCTTCCTCGAACAGGTCGTCAGGGAACAGGCCAATGGCTGATCGGGCTGACGCGGAATCTTTCGAGTCGACCGGGAAAATGGCCAAGGCGCATCCTGTCGACAACACGAATCGGGAAGACGCGGCCATGTCTGGTGCCACAACAGTACTGGTCACCGGGGCCGGCGGCTTTCTCGGCGGCGCCATCGTCGAGCGGCTTCTGGCAGCCGGGCTGCGCGTGGTGGCCTGTTCGCACGGCCAGCAGCACTGGCCCGCCCATCCCGCGCTGTCGGTACGTCCGATAGCGCTCGAGCACATGACCGAGCCCTCCGAGTGGCAGCCCTTGCTGGCTGAGATCGACGCCGTGGTCAATTGCGCGGGCATACTCCGGGAGAATCGAAGCGGCGAGTTCGAACAGATTCACCATCGCGCCCCGCTGGCGCTGGCTCGCGCCTGCATCGAAGCGACGGTTGCGCCCTTCGTTCAGATTTCCGCCCTTGGCCATCCGGCCGACGGCGAATTCATTGCCAGCAAGCTTCGCTTCGACGAGACCCTGGCCGCCCTGCCGCTTGCCTGCTGGATTCTTCGGCCTTCGGTCGTGATCTCACTTCGCGGTTCCTACGGCGGCACTTCGGCCCTGCGCGCCGCCGCCGCCTTGCCGGGGCTGTTGCTGGTGCCGGGAGATGGCAATCAGCGCCTCCAGCCCTTGCTACTCGAGGATCTGGCCGAATGCGTTTGCCAGGCTGTCGAGCGCCCGTCCGGCCATGATCGCCCGCTGCCGATCGCCGGCGAGGCGGTTGTTACCGTGCGTGAACTGCTGCAGCTGATGCGTGGCTGGTTGCGCATCTCTCGGGCCCGATTCGAACTGAGACTGCCCGTGGCGCTGGTTTCGGGACTGGCAGGAATCAGCGATCGCTTGCGCCTGCACCCGATCGGGCGGACGACCTGGCGGATGCTCCAGCGCGGCAATGTGGCCGAAACGGCCGCAGCGGGCGCCGTCAAGCAGACGCTGGGCGTGACATTGCGCTCGGTGCCCGAAGTCTTTCGCACCAGCACCAGCTTCGTCCAGGACCGCTGGCACGCCCGACTGAAAAACCTGGCGCCCCTGGCATGGCTTTCGCTGGTGCTGATCTGGCTGTTATCCGGCCTGACCGGCCTGCTGGCCGGGCCCGATCAGTACCAGCCGGTGCTATCGGAAATCGGCCTGCCCGAGTTCGCGCACGCCAGTGCAGCAAAAGCAACTGGCGCCCTCAATCTGGTGCTCGGGCTTGCGCTTGCCCTGCGCTGGCGGCCGCGCCTGGTGCTCTGGCTGATGCTGATCTGCGTGCTCGCCTACACCGGGGTGCTGGGCATCGGCTTGCCGAAACTCTGGCTTGAACTCCTGGGCGGCCTGATCAAGAACGCAGCGGTCCTGGTGGTCATTCTCTTCAGTCTGGCAACGTGCAACGAGCGCTGATGAACACCTACCTCGCCGTCAAATGGCTTCATATCGTCTCGGCCACCATTCTGTTCGGCACGGGTCTCGGGACCGCGTTTTTCATGTGGCGGGCCATGGTCAGCGGCAACATCCAGGCAATCACCGTCGTCGCTGCCAACGTCGTGCGGGCCGACACCTGGTTGACCACGCCGGCAGTGCTCATCCAGCCGCTCAGCGGCATCTGGCTGGCCCACCTGCTCGGTTGGCCGCTGGGGACGCGCTGGATTGCACTCAGTCTGATCCTGTTCGTGCTGGTCGGCTGTTGCTGGATCCCGGTACTGTTCATCCAGGCCCGAGTGGCCCGGCACACAAGCGTGCTGGCAAGCCAGGACCTCCCGGTAGACGGCGAAGTCCGCCGACTGATGCGCTTCTGGTACGGCCTGGGCTGGCCGGCGTTCATCGCAATGCTGGCGATCTTCTACCTGATGGTCTTCAAGCCCCTTCCGGATTGAGGCGCGGCCCCTGTAGCAGTCACCCCCCGGCCGCTCGCGTCTTGCGCCGGCGCTTGTTCGCGGCGAACGCGATGCCCTGGGCGTTGAGGTCGATGTCCATTTTCAGAAGAGACCAGGTCTCGGCGTCGCGGCCGAGCTTGCTCCAGCCGTCAAGCAGGCCGGCGAAGTAGTCGTAAAGGCGTGCTCGGCACCAGGCTTCCAGCTCCTCGTCCGGCCGGTCGCTGGCCTCGGCGTCATCGCGCACGCTCTCGGCGAAATCGAGGTGACGCATGAGCTGGCCGGCGGCGGTTGCGATGTCGGTCACGGCCCCGAAGTGCGTGACATAGATGCAGCTCGGTTGTTCGTCGACGAGCCGGCGGATCGACTCGCGCGCCAGCTCGGGTTCGAAATCCGTGGGACTGGTCGAGGGAAAGGCGAAAGTGCCCTCGCCCTGCAGCGCCGGGTAGACCAGCCCGAAGGCGTCGCCGGCGAAGATCGCGCCCGAGGCGCCGTCGGCAATGCAGAAATGATGATTGGCGTGGCCGCGGGTGTGCAGAAAGCGCAGCTCGCGGTCGCCGAATTGCAGGGTCTCCTCGTCCTCCATCACCTGCACGCGATCCCCGGCCACCGGCTCGATCGTGCCGTACAGGCGCGCGAACTCGTCTTCCCCGTAGACCGCCGAGGCGCTGGCGACGAGCTTGGAGGGGTCGATCACGTGCGGTGCCGCGCGCGGGTGGGCCAGCACGGTGGCGTTCGGGCAGGCCTTGGCGAGTTTCGAGGTGCCGCCGGCGTGATCGAGGTGCACGTGCGTGATGATCAGGTATTCCACCTGCTCGGGCCTCAAGCCCTGTTCCTCGAGTACCGCCAGCAGCCGCGGCACCGCCGTGTTGGTGTTGTTGTCGACAAAGGCCGCGCGATCGCCGTCGACGATCAGGTAGGCGGCGGCCAGCTCGGGGCGGTCGAGGTAATGGGTGTCGATGGTGTGGATGCCGGTCATGGTGTCTCCTCGGTGATCCGTTCAGGCTACCACCGGTCAGCTCCTTGGAGACCGGCATTTCGGCGCCTCGTGGTGCTTGTTTGCCTGCGCACCGTACTGTAGCGTATGGAAACACCGCCGTCCGTCCGGGAAGGCCGCCCAGAAACTGAAACGGTCGTGCTCCTTCAAAACCGAAAGTACACGAACAACCGCCCCGGATTCTTCGAGTCCTTGTCCACGCGGTGATAGAGCGGCTTGATGTCGGGGCGCTCCAGGAATTTCAGCACGCGCTTCTTGAGCTGCCCCGAGCCGCGGCCCGGGATGATCTCGACCTCCTTGATGCGCTTGTCCACCGCCTCGAAGATCACCCGCTCGAGTTCTCGATCGATGTCGGTGCCGCGGTTGTAGATATCGTGAAGGTCGAGTTTCAGCTTGGCCATGGGCTCGGGAGCACAAGATCGTCAGTGACCTGGGTTCGGGGTTTTCTCAAGCCGCGTCGCGCGGCTGAACCTCTTTGTAATCACCTTCCAGCCGGGCCCTGGACAAGTCGTAGGCCGCCTGCAGGTTGAGCCAGAAGCGGGCTTCCATGCCAAAGTGCTTTTCCAGCCGCAAGGCGGTATCGGCCGTCATCGAACGTCGGCCGGCAACAAGCTCGGAAATTCGGTTGTGAGGCACATTCAACGCGCGCGCCAATTCCCGCCCGGACAGCCCGAGCGGCACCATGAACTCCTCGTGCAGCATTTCTCCGGGATGTGTGGTGATACGGTTCATCTCATTACCTCAATGGTAGTCCACGATTTCGACATCTTCGGGGCCTTCGTCACTCCAACGAAAGCAAACGCGCCACTGCTGGTTGATACGGATACTGAACTGTCCCAGTCGGTCACCCTTCAATGCCTCCAGTTGATTGCCTGGTGGAATCGCCAACGACTGCAGCTGCATGACGTTGTCGAGTTGGTCCAGCTTCCGCAATGCAATTCTTGCGACGGCTGAAAACCGACGACTTTTCCCGGTTTCGAACAATCGGCGGGTTTCACGGCATCGAAAGCTGCGAATCATGGTTGGATTGTGTTACGTAACACAGTACGCTGTCAACCGGACCGCGTATCAGAACCGAAAGTAAACGAACAACCGCCCCGGATTCTTCGAGTCCTTGTCCACGCGGTGATAGAGCTGCTTGAGGTCCGCCGGGCGCTCGAGCCCGCGGCCGATGGCGCTACCGCGGTTGTAGATGTCGTGCAGGCCGAGCTTCGGCCTGGCCATGGGTGCGTTTCCAACGGGTCAACTTCGACTCGAGTGTAGCCGCAGCAGCTACCGGATGACTCCTGGCACAGGCGCCGGGGATTCCGATCGCGCAAGCTTGGGGGGCATCAACGGAGCAATCGCCCATGGCAAGCCATCCCATCGACCGCCCAAGAGCCGGCCTGACCGTTCTCGTCACGATCGCCATCTGGAGCCTGCTCGCCTGGCGGCACTTCCACGAAGGCGTCCCCGCCCACCACCTGCTGCACAACCCGGATCTGCCGAGAATTTCCGACTGGTTCGGTGGCCTGCTGTTGCCGGTGTTGACCTGGGGGCTGTTGAGCCTCGCCAAACGTCGCGTGATGGCGACGGGTTCCCCCGGCATCAAATCCGTTGCCTTGGGCCTGGTGGCCGGAGCGGCCGTCGGTGTAGTCATGGCGGTCACCTTCTTCAGCGGTCATGAGTCCTTGACCAGCTACCTGTTCTTCGGCCTGCTGCCGCTGGCCTTGTTCGTGCCGGTGCATCGACCGGAGTGCCTGCTGGGCTTTGTGCTGGGCATGACCGCAGGCGTCGGCGCCGTCCTGCCGACCCTGTTCGGCTCGCTCATGGCGCTGGTGACCTTCATGATTCATCGCTTCGTCGGCCTGCCGCTGCAGCGGCTGGTCGGACTGCGGACGGCCACGAACCCGGGAGGTCTCGAATGACGAGCATGCGAGCCGTCGTCCAGGACGGATACGGCGCACCGGACAAGGTGCTGCATCTGCGGGAAGTCGAAATCCCGACGCCCGCGCCGGACGAGGTGCTCGTGCGCGTGCGGGCCGCCTCGGTCAATCCCGACGTGTGGCATGCGGTCAGCGGCTACCCCCGCCTCATGCGTCTGATGGGCGCGGGCCTGCGAAGGCAGAAACAGCCGATCCCCGGCCTGGACATGGCCGGCGAGGTGACGGCGGTGGGGAATGCTGTGGTCGACTTCCAGCCCGGGGATGCGGTGTTCGGCGAAACCCATGACCGGATTCAGTGGATCAACGGCGGCGCCTACGCCGAATACGTGTGCGTGCCGCAGCACGTGTTGTCGCTAAAACCCGAAAACAT
This sequence comes from Pseudomonadota bacterium, assembly GCA_013285445.1. NCBI lineage: Bacteria > Pseudomonadati > Pseudomonadota > Pseudomonadota bacterium. The sequence continues at coordinate 69,316 of CP053448.1, forward strand.
CACCTTCGAGCAGGCGGGGTCGGTGCCGACCTCCGGAATCATCGCCCTGATCAACCTGCGCAAGCACCTCGGGACAAAGCCGGGGCAGCGCATCGTGATCAACGGCGCGGCCGGCGGTGTGGGCAGCATCGCCATCCAGATGGCCAGGGCCAACAGCGCTTATGTCGTCGGCGTGGACCACACCACCAAGCTCGACTACATGCGAGAGCTGGGTGCCGACGAGGTCATGGACTATACCCGGGAGGACGTTACCCGGCTCGAAGCGCGGTTTGATCTCATCGTCGACGTGGCCTCGACGCTATCGCTTTCCGACTGCAGACGAATACTCGAGCCCGATGGGCTGTACGTCATCATCGGCCACGATCACTACGGGGTAAAAGGACGTCGCACGCTCGGCGGCATACCCTATTTTCTCGGTTTCATGGTGCGGGCGCGGTTCGACCGCCACCTGGACAAGTCGTGGTTCGAGACGATTGAAAAGCGCGATGCCATGGAAGCCCTGCGCGCCATGCTCGAAGCCGGGCAGCTGACGCCGATCGTGGGCAGGACCTTTCCCTTGGAGGAGGCGCCCGCGGCCATCCAGTGCCTGCAGGCAGGGCAGGCGTGCGGGCGGATTGTCATCGTGCCGTAAGGGGCAGTCGGGTTCTCGTTCTGTTCGCCGCCCGGTATTCCGGCTTGCCGGAATTCCGGAAATCCAGTAAAGTTCCGGTATGGATACCGTCAAGATTGGCAAGAAGGGGCAAGTTTCGATTCCGCGGCGGGTGCTGGAAGCCGCCGGCGTCGAAGCGGGCAGCCAAGTTGTTGTCGAATCCGACTCGGACGGCAGTATCCGCTTGCGTCCGGTCGCCATCTATCCGATCGAGATCTACAGCGAAGAGCGGATAGACGAATTCGAACGCGAGAACGAACTGTCCGACGACCTCGAGCGCCGGGTCCGGCAAGCCACCAAAGATTCCCGTTAGCCCACGGTGCGTTTGTTCCTGGACGCCAACATCCTGTTTTCGGCGGCCTGGAGCGAAGGCGCGGCGGCACGCCTTTTGTGGAATTTTTCGCGGGCGGGCCGCTGCCGGATGCTCAGCTCCCAGCTGGCCGTTGAGGAAGCGCGCCGCAACATTGTGCTCAAGAGACCGCACCGACTCGCCACCTTCGAGCGCCTGGTAGCTGGCACTGTCATTGGCCGCGAGCCGAACGAAGAACATCTGGAACTCGCCGGTGAACAGCGACTGCCCAGCAAGGACATTCCCATCCTCGCAGCCGCCCTGGCCCAGCGAGCCGAGATCCTCGTCACCGGAGACCGTCGGGACTTCGGTCATCTGTATCATCGCTCCATATCGGGCCTGACGATCCTGCCGCTGGCCGATACGGTCGAGCACCTGCTCGACGGCGGGTAATCTCGAAACAAGGCGCCCCGCCAAAGACTTCCATCAAACCGAGGCTAGCGAAACGGTAGCGTTGAGCCTTGCGAAATGGTAGTGCGGGAATGACGACCTGCTCGAAGCAAGCGCAGCTCGATGCCGGAACCTACGGCCGCCAGCCGGCTTGTTCTGCCGCCAGCACGATCCGGGCGCAGGCGTCGGCGTCGGATGCGGCGTCGTGGTGGTTCAGGGGAATACCGAGATGGCGGCAGACGTCGGGCAGCTTGGTGGGATAGATCCCCCACACCCGGCGCGCCAGCGCCACGGTGCATTCGAAGGGCAGGCCCGGCAGGCGCAGGCCATGGCTGTCGCAGCAAGCGAGCAGCACCCTTCTATCAAAGGGGGCGTTGTGAGCGGCCAGGAAATCGACGTCCTCGAGCAGCGGACCGAGCCCCGACCAGACCTGCCCGAAATCAGGCGCATCGCACACGTCATCCCGGTCCAGGCCGTGGATGTAGGTAAACACGAACTCGCCGGGCGGCGGGCAGATGAGATGGGTCTCGCGGTGGACGATACGGCCATCTTCGGCCATCACCACGCCCACCGCGCAGGCACTGTCGGCGCCGCGGTTGGCAGTTTCGAAATCGATGGCGGCAAAACGCATGGTCAGGAGTCTAACCTGCCTGATCGCACAGCCGGGCTACTACGTCCATTCCGCTGGAGTGACAGTCCGGATCGCGCCGGGCAAGAAGCCGAGCGCCGTCGTTGGCTGCGGTAAGAGCCACCACAACGTGACCAATGCCAAGGTCGTGGTTTTTGTTGGCCGCGCAACACGGTTATCCATCCGCCGCGCTCAGATCGACAATGCGCGCTCTTGCATCTTCGAAACGATCTTTGAGTGCTTTGTGCTTCTCGCCGAGGCCTTGTACACAGTAGGGGTTCAGGAACTGTCGACCGGCAAAGAGTTTGGCGTCGACAGGGCTCAGCGCCGCCTTGTCGCAGAGTGACGCCCAGTTTTGCGCGATGGTATCGATCTGATCTTCAATGAGCGCCATGGCCTCGTCTTCGCTCAGATGAAAATCGGCGCATACCGACAGGCACGTGGCGAGCGAGCTCATGCGGTTATTGCCCTTGATCAGCATCGCCTGCGTCGCCTCGTTGCCGGCGCGTCCCTGCGGACAGATATCGTAGGCGGGTGTGAGCGTCAGCATCCTGCCGTCCCAGAAGGCGGCATGGTTGCGCGCATGATCGTCCGTGTTCCCGCACAGCACGTTGAAGCAAATCCGCCCGTAGAGCTCGCGGAGCGTTTCTTTCGGATCGGTGAAAGTGTGACGGATCCGCTCGGCAAAGTCTTCGTAGGACGCGTAGCGCGCTTCCATCTCACTGAGTTCGAGAATGGTCAGCCCCGAAACCATGGCGCGGCGCTGCCACTCGCCGTCAGTCCTGATCCTGTCAAAGCGCTCGATGAGCAAAACGTCCTTGCCGGCCGTCTCGAAGATCGAGACGGGCGCGACGTCGAGCCCGCACCGGGCTGCCAGCCGCATGGCCATGAACTCGGCCTTCACGACGCTGTAGACGTCCTGGCTCGATGAAAACTTGGCGATTAGCTTGCGCTCGTCAGCATCGATCAGGGACTTCGGTCGTGCCCCCCCGATTGATGTGCCGTGATGGATCGCCTGGTCGAGTGGCGGTGTAAGAGGGAGGCCTTTCTCGACGCAATCGGCTGCCTCGAGCAGCTCCTGGTAGCTTGCCTGAGCCGAAACCCGCGGCACGTACTCGGTGGCCGAGTGCTGGAAATCGAGTGCGCCGATCCTGTCCGAGCCAGACTCGATCAAGAAGGTGAGTTCGTTCAGTTCGTCCGCGCCCCCATCGGCCGCCTTCGGCCCGACGAGCCGATTGATGATGACGCGGCGGCCCCAGGCATCCGGCGAGCCATCACGCAGGCAACTGGCCATCTCCATGTTCGGAGGCGGATCGATCCGGCCGCGCCCGAGTGGCAACTCGGGTTCGTAGATCGGGATGGCGTTGTCGCGCTCAAGATAGCTGGCGCCGTAATTGAAAATGTAGCGGCCGCCATCCATCGTGATGCGGCCGGCCACGACCGGCTGGGTCTCGCCCGGCAGCCAGATCCACACAAAAACGCTGTCCGGTGTCTTGCGATCAGAAGTCATCATCGACCTCCTTGCGGGAAGTGCGGACACTCTTCGGAAGCAGCGTCAGTTTTTCGTCGAGGCGAGCGTTCTCGATGCGAAGCGACGCTGTGTCGTCATCTTCAAAAAGGCGCACACCGGCGAGTGATGCGACCTCGAACACGGTGCCGATCTCCGCTCCTGGGGCGCCCCGCTCGATGTTATGGAGCGTCGTGCGGCTGATGCCGGCACGGTCGGCCAGCTCTTGTGCCGTCATGCCGCGTTCCATCCGCCCGATCCGGATCAGCTTCCCCAGGATCGAGAGTGCCTGGCGCGTCTGGCGCGCGTAACTTCTCTTGCGCTTCATGGCGGATGCATGCCTTTTTGTTCAGTTTGATGGACGTGAGAGAAATTCGTGTCCAGCATATTGAACACTATAGACATGGGCCAGTTAGATGTCAATTCGGTGTTCGTTTAGGTGAACGTAGAAGCGCATCGCGTTTAGTTAAAAGGACATCACGTAAACTGCGAATGAGCGGCCTACTTTCTGAATTCCGGCGCCATCCGCTCGGCCCGCCAGGGCTTCTTCTCGATCAACGAACGCGACCCGTCCACGCCCGAAGTCAAGCTGGCGCGGGTGATGACGACCATTGAGTACATTCTGCGGTAGGTTCGGGAGCGCCTCTGCGCCCGGCCGCACGCCGTCAGAACCGGAAATACGCGAACAACCGCCCCGGATTCTTAGAGTCCTTGTCGACGCGGTGATAGAGCTGCTTGATGTCCGGGCGTTCCAGGAACTTCAGCACCCGCTTTTTGAGTTGGCCCGAGCCACGGCCGGGGATGATCTCGACCTCCCGGATGCGCTTGTCCACCGCCTCACGGATCACGCGCTCAAGCTCGTGATCAATGGCATTGCCGCGGTTGTAGATGTCGTGGAGGTCGAGTTTCAGTTTGGCCATGGCTGCGGGACTAAAAGATCGGCTGCGGCTTGGATGAATGGCCCATGGTACCGGCAGAACCCAATCAATCGCCCAGCCGGGCCGTGAAGCGGCGCATCCTTAACCCTCGCCCGCGCAGAGCACTGCCGGCCCGACTATAATCAAATCGGCGTTGACCAGGAAAAGCTCAGGAGGGGGCTATGAGGGATCAAGAATCGAAGGATGAGCCGTTCTTTTCCCATTCGGAAAAGACTAAGCAATCTAACCACGACCCGCTATTCGACTCCCGGCAGCCGCCGCGAGAGGAGCCCGACCCAAGGATTCGCCTGGCCGCCTTCGCGGTTATGGTCATCTGCTCGCTGTTCTTTATCGAATGGGGCATTCAGAAGTACCGAGAATACCAGGCGGTCCAAGCGGTAAAGGAGATGATTGCTGACCTCGAGGAGTCTGTCGAAGCAAGTGCTGCTCAGCTAAGGGCCAACGCAGAGCGAAACCGGCGAGAAGCCGAGCGCCAACGCCTCGCACTGCGCGAACAGCGAGCCAGCACCAATCAGGGCAAGTGGCTTTCAAAGAACTGCTCGGACTGGCGCCGCACATATAACGATCTGAAAGCGGCAACCGCCAAGCGGGAGATGCAACGGCATTGCCGGCTTTACGAGAGGTATCTCGAAACCGGGATTGCTAACACCCCGGTCAACTAGATTTTGCTCGTAGGCAGAGCACTAATCTTATGGGCGAAAAACGTGCTCATTGTGCCAGTGGAGGTAGCCGGAATCCGGCTTTTCCGCGGGATCGCCAGGCTCCACGACCAACCTCTCGCCATGGAAGCGGTAGTAGTCGCGCCCGTTCTCGAATTCCTCGCGGATGCGGCGGCTTACTTCGATGCGCCGTCCGGGCGTAACGGTGATGTAGCCGGCGTCAAAAAGCTTGTGGATGTCGGAGCGCAGCAGCACGCCGTTTTCGGTGCGGTTGGGGCCGGATTCGGCGTAGGGTTTAATGTGGGCTGCTTCCAGCACCGGAAGTGTGCGCTCGCCTGAAATAGCGCATCGGCGAGTGTAGGCGTCGGTGACCAGGGCGCGGAAGGCACCTTGGCCCAGACGTCCGCGGATCAGCCGGAGCGGCCGATCGGGTTCGTCCGCCGGAGTAAAGAGATCGTCGTCCTCACCCACCGCCCGCATGCGCTCGCGCACGGCATCAAGTAGCTTTCTGCCCTCCAGGCTGTCATCACTGTAGCCCTTGCCCCGGACGATGTTCCGGGACCAGTTGTCTGGCGCCGGAATCCACTGCTCTCTGGGGAAGAAGAAGGGCTGGGCGAGGATCACACAGCCGACATTTTGCGCAGGGTGGGCATCTGATCGGAAACGGCGCAAGGCCTTTAGAAAGTCGTGGCTGGAAGCGACGCCGTTTTTCTCCTCGAAAGCGCTCCAGGCCAGGGTCAGAGGTAGCCGGGTGTATCGCACGAAAAATCCGCCGCCAACCACAAAATTATCGGGGTAGTGCAGTTTGAAGAGGAATAAACCACTCTCCGGCAGCGCCCGAAACCCCACTTTCGGGCTGGGAATCCAGAAATTAACCTCGTCGGGGCGGCGCTCAGCGAGGAAGTGAAACCACCGGGAATCGGTAACGCCGATGTACATCTTGCTCGGCATATTTCAGTTTACTCCCCGCTGGCCCTATGGGGATTATGAACGAGTGCACAAACCTCCGCAAAGTCGGGCCTAATTGCTCTATGCGGGTGTGCGGGGCTTTCCTGCGCCTATGGCCCGCCGGTATCCTGGCAGGATGGCGAGTAATAAGGATGATTGGTTCGGGCTTCACGAACGGCTCGACACACCGGGGCTGCGGCGCAAGCTAGAGCAGCTAGGCTTAGAGCAGCTTGCGGTCTGGCGCAAGAAGCTGGATGCGGAGGAGCTACCGTCTGCCGTCAGCGCCCACGTTGGGCGGGCGCTGGCGGCACTATTGATGGACCTGCGGGAGCGCGACCGGGAGTCTTGGTATGAGGCGCTTTCGGCTTTTTCACATGCATTGCAGGAAGGCGGGCATCCCCTTGCCGATCTGGCCGAGTTGCTGCCGAGCCTGCCGTTTCGGCAGCTTATGGAGGTCAAGCAGCCTGCAGATCAAGCCGTCGGGACGGTAGAGACCGATCGTCCGGACATTCCGCTCAGTCTTTCAGCATTGCTCACCGGCTCGCGACAGTCACCTAGCCTGGTCAGCCAGATCGTGAAAGAGTTAGCGAGCTGCGATCGGGCGGAATGGCTGGTCTCCTTTATTAAATTCAGCGGTATTCGGGCACTGAAGCCGGCGCTGCAACGCTTTGTTGAAACGCCGCTACCGGATGGCACACCGCGCTTACGCGTCGCCACGACATCCTACCTGGGCGCGACGGATCTCAAGGCCATCAGAACCCTGCTCGAACTACCGAACACCGAAGTTCGCGTGTCCTACGATACGCACCGCACGCGGCTGCATGCCAAGGCCTATTTGTTCTACCGCAATACCGGCTTCGGTACCGCATATGTCGGTTCGGCGAATGTCTCGAGGGTGGCCCTGGATGAGGGTCTGGAGTGGACTGCACGCATCAGCCAGCACGAACTGCCCTACCTCTGGCGACAGATCGTGGCGGGATTCGATACACACTGGTCTGACCCGGCCGAGTTCGAGGCTGTCAAAGTTGACGATCTTGAACGACTCGGTCAAGCATTGCAGGCCGAGCGCAAGGCACCATTTGGCGCGGAGCCGACGACCTGGCAGTTCTTCGAACTTCAGCCGTATGGCTTCCAGCAGGAGATTCTCGACGCCATCGAAGCCGAACGCCGTGCCGGCATTTCAAAACATCTGATCATCGCGGCCACTGGAACCGGCAAGACGATGCTGGCTGCCTTTGACTACCGTCGAGTCGCAGCTCAGCGGCCCGACACAAACCGCCCGAAACTGCTTTTCATCGCGCACCGAGAGGAGATTCTAAAGCAGGCGCTGAACACATTTCGACACGTGCTTCGAGACGGTGATTTCGGGGATTTGTTGGTCGGGGGCCATGAGCCGACGCAATCGGGGCATATCTTCTGCTCAGTGCAGAGCTGGAATGCGCGCGGACTCGACCAGCTTGCGCCCGATCATTTCGACTATGTGGTGCTCGACGAGGCGCATCATGCGGCCGCCAATAGCTATCAGAATATCTTGGACCATGTGCGCCCCGGGGTGCTGCTGGGTCTGACTGCAACGCCCGAGCGCACGGACGGCAAGGATATTCGCAGCGACTTCGGGGGGAGTTTCACCCACGAGATGCGCCTGCCGGATGCGATCGAAGCGCGCCGACTGGCGCCCTTCCACTACTTTGGTGTTGGTGACGAGCCGGGCGTGGACCTCAGCGGCTTGCGCTGGCAAAGCGGGCGTTACAACAATGACGATCTCAACAAGGTGATTGGCACTAATGAGCGGCGGGCGCGCTGGGTACTCAACAACCTAATCGATCACGTAGCCGAACCGGAGCAGATTCGGGGCTTGGGCTTCTGCGTCAGCCAGCAGCATGCTGAGTTTATGGCCAGGTACTTTAGTGCGCACGAGATTCCGTCGATGGCATTGACAGCCAAATCGCCGGACTCATTGAGGCGTGACGTACAGCGCAAGCTAGTGCAGCGCGAGATTCGGGTGATCTTTACCGTTGATCTGTTCAACGAGGGCGTGGATATCCCGGAAGTGGATACGGTGTTGATGCTGCGACCTACCGAGAGCCTGACCGTCTTTCTGCAGCAGCTTGGCCGGGGGCTGCGTCTGCACGAAGACAAGCCGCACCTGACAGTTCTTGACTTCATTGCGCCGCAGCACCGGCGGTTCCGATTCGCTGACCGTTATCGCGCCTTGAGTGCCAAAACCGAAGCACGAGTCGACCGGCAGATCGAGAGAGGCTTCCCATGGCTGCCCGCCGGTTGTCTCGTTCGGTTGGATCGGCAGGCCATGGTAACGGTACTGGAAAGTATCCGTTCGGCATTGGCACAACGGCGGCCGCAGATCATCGCGCAGCTCCGAACCCTGCTGGGCCAGACCGATGAGCGGCCCAGTCTGCAGAAGATGCTCGACTGGCTGCATTTTGACGATGCCGATCTGCTACTGAAGTACGGCGTGCCCTGCCAGTTGCTGGAAGAGGCGGGAGGCGGAGCGGTCAAAGGCATCGAAGCGTATGAGAAAGGCCTCAAGGATGGCCTGCGGCGTCTGTTGCTTGTCGACGACTGTGAGATGCTGCGGTCGCTGTCTGCTGCGCTTGAACATCGTGACAATCAGGACGACCACTGGCGGGCGCGGGTGACGCTGGCATTGACGTTAATCTGGGGCAATAAGCGACCAGACGGCGGTGAGGCCGCGGCGCTGGCGTTTCTGCGCGACAACGTTCATTTGAAGCAGGATATTCAGCAGGCCATTGAATGGCGCTTGCGCCAGCTTCTGCCGGTGGAACCGCGGCGATGGCCCCAACTTAGCGGCGTACTGGCACTCCATGCTCACTACACGCGTGATCAGATCCTGCTTGCATTGGGAAAGGGCAACTTCGACAAACCCGCGCAACAGCGCGAGGGCGTACTACACCTGCCAGAGCAAAAGCTGGACGTCTTCTTTGTCACGATCAACAAGTCGGAAAAGGAATTTTCTCCTTCCACTCTTTACGAGGACTACGCGCTGAACGACCGACTTTTCCATTGGCAAAGTCAGTCGACAACATCGGCAGAATCGCCTACTGGTCAGCGCTATATCAACCACCAGGATGAAGGCTATCAGCCGCTGCTATTCGTTCGCGAGCACAAGTCGCTCGCCAATGGACTGACGGCCCCTTTTCAGTACCTCGGACCGGTTGAGTATGTTCGGCATGAGGGCAGTCGGCCAATGAGTATCGTCTGGCGCTTGCAGAATCCGCTGCCTGCCCAGAGCCTTAGGCAATTCAGGCAAGAGGCGATTTAGCCTTCAGGAGTTCTAGCTTTGATAGTCATATGGCGGCGTGTCGGCCGCAAGCCTTAGCGCGGGAGGCATGGCGAGCGCGGTTTGCCACCGATAATCGCAATCCTCGAACTTCCCGTCTCGGACCCACAGCCTTGCGCCACTGGCAAATCCCTGCTCGTAGGCCCAACGGGCAATCAACAGCGAGCGCTCAAGGTCGTTGGATAGTCCCGCGTCATTGAATGCTCTGGCCAGCCTGTCTCCTTCGTCCAGGTTCTGCACCCGCCAGCGTCCCAGGTGCGAGACGGCAGCCAGGTGGTCGCGCTTGGCGTTGTTGCAGCCCTTGTGCGCGTGAACGAAGTTGTGGCCCAGGTCCAGTGGGTAGCGGGACCAGGGGATGAAGTGATCGAGGTCGCCGGCGCCGCTGACTCGCTTGCCGCAGTAGAAGCACTCGCCCGCCTGGTGCTCCCGCAGCACGCCAGTGAATCGCTCCAAGGAAAGGCGATCGGTCCCAAACAGAAATCCTTCCAGTTCCGCTTCGGCGCCCAGGACTTCTTGATTGGCGCTGATTCGATGGATCTGGCTGATCCAGCCACCGCGGATCATGCTCGTGAGCATGGGGTGGAATGCCCGAAAGGCATCAGGTACACCTGGAAGCAGGCGAATCGAGCGGTCCCGGTAATCGGATTCTCGGTATAGAAACTGGTTCTTTCGGTTGCCGACGGTCTGCAGTTTCCAGAGGGGCATGTCGACGATAATTTTAGCGATGCGGCGCACAAGCCTTTTCCATACAGCTCGCTCAGTGCGCAGACGTCCAAGGCTGCCATCAGCAACCCTGCGATGTTCCTGAATAATGGTCAGGACTTTCGCCGGACGCCCGGTGTTCTGCCGGAGCACTTGGTCGTAGAAAGGCCGGGCCTGGTTCCAGTAGTACTCGATGAACTTCTCTGCGATCTGATCGACGTGGAGTCGAAGCGATCTGTCCCGTGCTGTTTCATGCTCGACCGACAGATCCGCCAGGGCCTGCATCAGCGCGAACTTGTACGTGGCCACGAAGCCGCCCTCGGCCAGCAACTCCTGGAACTGGCGAAGGAATCGGATGCTCTGCTCGGGCCTCATTCCGGCTCGTCCCAGTAGTTGGCCTTCTCAGGCATCACGTGGCGCACCCCGCCCCTAGGATCGTCCTGATCGCCCTTGTAACGCGGGATCAGGTGGACGTGCAAATGGAAGATCGTTTGACCAGCGGCCTCGCCCGAGTTGACGCCAATGTTCCAGCCATTGGGCTGGTGCACGCGTTCGATCTTTTCTCGCACCACGGGAAGCGCCGCGATCACCGCCAGTTGCTCGGCCGGCGATGCCTCGAACCAACCGGCGACATGCCGACGGGGAATGAGCAGTGCGTGGCCCGGGCTAACGGGATAGCGGTCCCAAAGGGCGAGCACGTGCTCGTCCTCGTGGAAAACCTGGTCAGGGTCCGGATCGCAGAAGGGGCAGTCGCCATCAGCCATGCGGTCAGTATCCATGGATGGGCGGCTGCCAACAAGCCAGCAGCCCGCTTGCCGGTTCAGTTCGGACGCTGGGCATTCTCAGTCGAACACTTTGATTGCACCGTCACGAGGCTGTGATCATGATGGCCCTCATGACCAACTCGATTGCTTTCACGATCGTGCTGCTGGCCTGCCTGGTGCTGGTCGGCTGTGCGCGGCATCTCAACGACCCCGGGCGTGATATCTCATTGCCGCAGAAGGGCCATGTGGTGCTGGCCGATCAGCGTTTTTCGCCGCCGGATTGGCCGCAGGCGTTGTATGCCGATGTCTATATTCCGGACGGCAATAGTCCCGATGGCAGTCCGGCGGCGTGGCCGGCGGTGTTGGTGGTGCACGGTGGGGGCTGGGAGCGGCGTAGCCGGGAGGATATGACGAGCATCTCCCGTCGGCTGGCCGATCGTGGTTTCGTGGCGGTCAATATCGACTACCGCTTCGCGCCCGAGTATCGCTTTCCGGCCCAGCTTCACGACGTGCAGATCGCGCATCGGTGGATGAGGGAGGAGGCCTCGCGGCTGCGGATCGATCCCGAGCGGATTGCCGGGCTGGGGTTTTCGTCCGGGGCGCATCTGGTGGCTCTGGTCGGGCTGGTGGCCGGCACGGACACGTCGCTTAACGCCGAGTACGGGCCGGAGGACGACGGCTATTTTGCGGTGGTGGTCGGGGGCATTCCGTCGGATTTTGGGCTGTTTTCCGGCGGCAAGCTGTTGCGGCAGCTCATGGGGGCCAGGCAGGGCGAAGCGCCGGAAGCCTACCGGGCGGCCTCGCCGATTACGCACGTGCATGACGATGCACCGCCGTTTTTCCTCTTCCATGGCACGCTGGATCAAACGGTGCCCTTCAAGCACGCCCGGGTGCTGTACGAGGCGCTGCTCGAACACGGGGTACACGCCGAGCTGTTCCGGATGCGCCTGCGTGGGCACGTCACTTCGTTTCTGTTGCGCGGCGACGCGATGCGAAGCGCCATTGCCTTTCTGCATGACATGGTGGGGCGTCCGGCAGATGAGGAGTGAATGCTTGCCGGGTCCGCTCACGTGTGCCGTAAAGCTACGCACCACTTCTAACTGATTGAAAAAGCGCCCGTTTCCAGCACTGCCATCGCTTTCTTGCGGCGGCCTATTCTGCTAATATGATCACTCAGTCTTAACCGCCCTAAGTCAATGACCTCGATCTCCCACCGCAAGTCTGGCGTCAAGGTAACTCGCTCTGAGATTCGGCGAGCAGTGGCCAGTTCTACGGCCATAGAGACGGGTCAGAGCGTGAAAGTGCTCGAGCGCAAGCTCAAGAACGGCCAGCACCGTGGGCATCGCGTGACGCTGGCGGCGGCCAAGACTCGGTAGACTCCTCGCAGCTTCAATCTTTCAGAGCTTTGGAAGTCAGCTCGATCATTGGGCCATAGGTTCTATCCAGGCCCTGCTGGATTGCGGCGAAGTAGCGATCCTTATCCCGGTCCCATTCACTGTAATCCAGCAGCCCCCGGTTGGTCTGCGCCGCCATGACGTCGGCAAGTAGCCTCGCCAGGCGACCGTTTCCTTCGCGGAACGGGTGAATCAGGATGAGCTCGACATGGGTGATAGCCAAGGCTTCGGATAGGGCTTCGTCACTTAGGCCATAGCTGGGCGTGAATCGGTCCAGGCAGGTTTCCTGAAACTCGTCGAGTAGACGAGGAATTTGGTCTGCCGCCGCGAAGTGAAAGTCGCCTTTTGACAGGTTCACATTTCGAACCTCGCCCGCCCATGGGTAGACATTGCCAAGCCACTGGTGGTGCCAGGACTTAAGATCCGCGATGGTCAGGCTACGGTCCGGGAAGTCCTTTCTGAATATGTATTGGTAGAGTTGGTCCAGTAGATCCAGTTCGATCTCGTCCATTTCTTCCGGGCTGGTGACGTCAAGGAGGTTTCGAAGCACCTCCCCATCCGATCCCGGCTGGAATTCGGACTGGCTGCCTGAAGCGTCGTAGCGGTTAGTCACAATCCGCCCCACCTGCTTAGCCCTTCTTCAACCGACTGTACTTAAGCGCCGTTCCCCGCACCAGATCTGCCGGATACTTCTCGGCATTGAGCTTCATCTTCTCGGCCACGGCCGGGCCGATATTGATGCCCAGCCGGTCGGAGATGGCGGCCAGGTAGATCTGGATGTCGGCGATCTCAAAGGCGACGGCCTGTTTGGCGTCGTCGGGCAGGTTGCGGCTTTCGTCTTGGGTGAGCCACTGGAAGAGTTCGAGGAGTTCGCCGGCTTCTCCGGCCAGGGCCATGGCGAGGTTCTTGGGTGAATGAAATTGCTGCCAGTCGCGTTCGGTGACGAACTGGCGGAATTGTTGTTTGAATTCGACCAGTTCGGGCCATTCTGGGGTTGGGGTTTGTTGGTCGTCCTGGTTCAATCTGCACCTCGTCCCGTGTTGCTCGGCTGAGTCGCCGTTCCGGAGTTGGAATCGTGCTCATCGTGGAACAGCTGCAGGTAGTCCCGGTACAGGAACCGGCGGTTTCGTTTGTAGCCTGTCATTTCATGGAGGATGCCAAGATCGGTCATTCGGCTGACCAGATTGTTGGCCGCCGGATAGGTCGTGCCGATCCAGTCCTGCACCTGCTTGACGGTCACTATGGGTTGCTCGTAGAGATGTTCGAGCGTTCGGTGGCCATTGGCTGCGCTGCCGGCCAAGTGGTCGGTGATGGCTTGTCGGTGCGCCTCACGCAATTGCAGGATGCGGCCGGCCGTGTCACTGGCCTGCTGGCTTACTGCGAAGACGCCGCGCAGGAAGAATGCCAGCCATCCCTCCCAGTCGCCTCGATCGCGCACCGCCTGCAGGTGGTCGTAATAGTCCTGGCGGTGGGCCTTGAAGTACCAGGACAGATACAGGACCGGGCGGGCCAGGATCGTCTTTTCGCACAGCAGGAAAGTGATCAGCAAGCGGCCGACGCGGCCATTGCCGTCGAGAAACGGGTGGATGGTTTCGAATTGCGCGTGGGCTAGCCCGATGTTGATCAGGACTGGCAACTGCTGGTCCTGGTGGAGGAAGGTTTCGAGCTCGCCGAGCAGCCGCGGCAACTCGTGCGGTGGCGGGGGCACGAAGGTCGCTTCGCGCAGGGTGCAGCCCGAGGGGCCGATCCAGTTCTGGGATGACCTCAGCTCGCCCGGCGTGAGATTGTGGCCGCGCCCACCCCGCAGAAGCTCGGCATGGATTTCCCGAATGAGACGAACGGACACAGGCAGCGACGTCAGTCGCTCCAGACCGTGCCGCATGGCGTGGATGTAATTGAAGATCTCGTCAACATCGTCGGGGGCTTCGGGCGAGAGCATCTGCGCCTCGGCCCTGAGGACATCCTGTAGCGAGCTCTGAGTCCCTTCGATCTGGCTCGAGAGCACGGCCTCCTTGCGCACGTACATGGCCACGAAGAGGTCGGAATTGGGCAGTGTCTGAATCGAGCCATCCAGCCGGCCAAGGGCCCGGTCGGCATCTGACAGCAGCGTGTGAAGCTTGCCGTCCAGCGCTACCGCCGGATTGGGGGGCAACGGCGCGGGCATGAAGGCGCTGTATCCGCTCGGCTGGCGGATGTAGCGGCCCGACCGGGCTGAGTGGGATTGATTGGCCATGCTTTCTCGCCGCTTTCTTATGGAGCGAATGCGGCTACATAGTAAACCAGCGGTTTAACATAGGCCAGTCTCTGCGCTCATAGTAAAGTCGGGTGTGTGCGGTCGCGGATAACCGGGACAGATGCGTAGCGGCCGTTGGCCTCGACGGATGCTACGAGTCGGGGGATACGGATTCTGGACATTCTCCTTCTGAGCCTTTGATTGCGCCATCACCAGGGTGTGGCCATGATGTCGCTCATGACCGGCTCAATTGCCTTCACGGTGGTGGTGCTGTCTTGCCTGGTGCTGGTTGGCTGCGCACGTCATCTCAACGACCCGGGGCGTGACAACTTGTTGCCTCAGACGGGCCACGTGGTGCTAGCCGATCAGCGTTTTTCGCCGCCGGACTGGCCGCAGGCGCTGTATGCCGATGTCTATATTCCGGACGGCGATAGTGCCAATGGCAGTCCGGCGGCCTGGCCGGCGGTGCTGGTGGTCCACGGCGGTGGGTGGGAGCGGCGCAGCCGGGCGGATATGACGAGCATCGCCCGCCGGCTGGCCGATCGCGGCTTCGTGGCGGTCAATATCGACTATCGGTTTGCGCCCGAGTATCGCTTTCCGGCCCAGCTTCACGACGTTCAGATCGCGCATCGGTGGATGCGTGAGGAGGCCTCTCGGCTGCGGATCGATCCCGACCGGATTGCCGGGCTGGGGTTTTCGGGGAGTTCTGGGTCATGTAGGGAGTATCGCCATCAGGTCATGGGGAATCAATCGCCGAGAATGAATCTGGAGCGGCGGGATACGTGTAGATGGATGTGTTCTGGGCGGATATGTTGTCCGTCGGGGATGTAACCCCGACCTACTTCTCGGGGTTGCGGCCATACCCGCGTTTGGGCGGGTCGGCCGCAAGCGATTTGATTCGGCGGGCCGGATTATCGGCGCGACAGGCTGAATACCGACTCGGTCGCCTGGCTCAGGCCGCGCTCGCGCAGCGGGTCGTCAGGCTGGATGGGGGCGTGATAGAGCGCCTCGACCGCGAAATGTCTGCCGAGGTGGCGGTGCACTTCGGAGTCGGGCACGGCGAAGGGCGGACCGGCGAATGCCTGCTGCGGGTAATCCAGGGTGATCAGCAGGCCGCGCGCGTCGGGGCCGGCGATTTCAGCCAGGTGGTCGCAGTAGCGCGGGCGCATATGCTCGGGCAGGGCGATCAGGGCGGCGCGGTCGTAGAACAGGCTGGCGCCCTGCAGATGGCCGCGGGTGAGATCGATGAAATCGCCGCACAACAACTCGATGCCGTCGCTGGAGTAGTGCACAAACGCGCCGGTTTCGGTAACCGTCGGCTCGATGCCGCGATCGGTGAAGAAACCGCGGCAGGCCACCTTGCTCAGTTCAACACCGATGACGCGATGGCCGCGCTCGTGCAGCCAGGCCAGGTCCACGGCCTTGCCGCACAGCGGCACGAACACGCTTTGATCAGGCGGCGCATCCAGCCGCTGCCAGTATTCACGCAGGTAGCGGTTGACCCGGCCCTCGTGAAAGCCGATGCGGTTTTCCTGCCAGCGCTTGGTCCAGAATTGTTTATCTGTCACTGTGCCAGGCCTCCACTTCGACCAGCAGGTCACGGCGACAGATGTCGCCACGCAGGCCGGCCAGCGCCACGCCCGGCCAGCGCTGCCTCAGGCGGGCCTCGACCATCGGCCAGTCTGCGGCATGACGCACGTAGACCCGCACCAGACTGGCCGCATCGAGCTTTGACAAATGCGGCTGACCGGTTCGCTGTGCAGCCTCCTCAAGCAGGATGTCGACATTGCGGGCAGCCTCGTCGGTCTGCGCCAGGACGTTGCCGCGATGGGCGGTGGCATGGCCGACAACGCTCGCGGTGCCGGATATCAGCAGCGCGGGACGGCCATCTTCCAGATTGAGCGCGGTGGCGCGGGCGAATGCCGGACTGCGCGGACCATATTCGTCGGGGTAGCGCCAGGCGCTGACCTGGCGGGGGTTCTCGAAGGACCGTCCGGCTGAGCGCGCGGCCAGCGCGACCAGTCGAAAGCGATCATCAGCCGTGCCGATGGCGGTGGCCGCGCACATGCGCGAGTCATCGAGGCCGGCTGCGCTCAGTGCGCGACCCCGTCCGAGGCAGAAGCGTCGATAGCGTTCGCTGTGGCCCTGGCCCGCGTTGATCGCCGGCAGGTAGTTCCAGATCCGCAGCAGCTCAGGATATCCGGCCTGGCGCAGCCGCTCGATGAGCTCGGTATAGACCGACTCAATCAGGACCGCGGGGTCGGATTCCGGCGGATCGGACCGGGTCATTCCCACGGCCATGAGGTCACGGCTGCAGCGCGACCAGCCGGCCGCATCGCTGTGGTGTCCGATGACCGAGGGCACGTGCCAGTACTCGGCGTCGAAATCACCGCCCAGCCAGTTCACGCCCGGCGCCATCCTCAGCGGATCGGTCGATCGACCGGTAAAGCAAAAGGCAAACAGCGGCTGACCCGCAGCCGCGGCGGCGGTCACAGTCAGCGCCAGACAGGCACTGCGTTTGAGGCGGGGTGTCGGAGCCATGGCCGATGCATTGTAGGCCACCGGCCGATCGCTGCGGGTTCAGGCCGGCGGCGGCTCGGACTCGGCGGGCTCAGGTTCCGGCTCATCGTCGCGCTCGCGCTCACCTTCAAGCAGGCCGCGCAACAGCTGCTCGGCACCGCGGCGGGTTGCGTCACCGGTTTCCTCCTCGCCGTTTTCATCGGCATCCGGGTCGCGGTCGAACAACCGCCGGCCGATTTCCTCGCTGATCGCCCGCTCGGCAATCTTGCGAAGATCCACGCTGACGGTTGGCCCGAGCACAGGGCCGGCAATCTCCAGCGGTATGCGGCCACCGGTCGCCCGACGCAGCTGATCGGGCATCATGGCGGCCAGATTCTCGCCCAGATCCAGCGTCACACTGTAGGCCACCCGGTCGGCGGCAAAATCGATCTGACCGCTGCCGCTGGCCGCGAATCCCTCGGCCGCCAGGTTCAAGCGGGGCAGCATGATGACGCCCTCGCTGGCGCTCAGGCTGCCGGAGAGCTCGCGAAAAGCCGTCTCTCCGCCAAAGGCACGGCTGATGTTGCCGAGGTTGGAAACCGTCAGCTCCTGGTCGATGAGCTGGCGAAGATCGACACCGCGCACGGCGCCATCGGCAATCGTGAAGCTGCCCTGGCCATCCAGGGTCGCCAGAATGGCTTTCGGGCTCAGGCCACTGAACGACAGATCGAGATCCAGCCCGCCACGGCCGGTCACCGGAAGCTGCCCGCTGACCACCGCAGCCAGCTGCTCGATGGCCACGCCGGACAACCTCGGCGTCATCGAAACGGCCGGCGGCTGGCGATTGAAGTCGACGCTGACACGGCCATCGAACTGACCGCCGAACAACCCCGCGCCGAGTGGATCGAGCAGCAGCCGGCCATCGCGCAGCCGACTGCGCGCGCGAACGTCGTTGAGGCGCACGCCTTCGGCCAGCAGCAGTTCATCCAGCTTCAGCTCGAAGCGAAGATCGAGCGCCCCAAGCGCGCTGAAATCCTGCGGCGCACCCGTGTCGCCAGCACTTTCGGCGGCCGTCTCGGCCGGCACCAGCTCGGTCAGATCCAGCCGTGAACCGGTCACGCTCAGTCGCGCCACCAGCGGCATACCCAGCTCCGCCTGCCCGTCCAGCTCGAACTGCTGTTCATTCAGGCTGATGACGGCAGCGGGCAATGAAACACTGACCGGACTGCCCAGCGTGGCGCTCAACGGCTGTCGGGTCTCGAAGCCGACGGGCAGGGTCGCATGCGACAGATCGAGCCGCAGGCCCTCGATTTCGGCCCGCTGCGGGCTGGCCGCGAGATCGACCGAAACGCGGGCGCTGGCCCGAGCACTGGCACCGGCCGCGGGCAGATCAAAGTCGGCCCGATCGACGGCCAGGTCGATCCGATCGAACGCGCCCGACAGCGTGATCTCGCCGGCCAGTCCCAGCGTGGCGACCGGCGCGTCTTTTTCGATCAGCGCTGCCTCCAGAGTCACCGCCGTCGGCTGGTCAGGGAAAAAGGGTGCCAGTTCCAGGCTGTCGATCCGGATTTGCTGGCGCTGACCGCTGGCCTCGTCAATCAGGCCCACCATCACGTCGGCCAGACGAACGGTACCGGTCTGCAAGGTCACTGATTCGGCGGCATCCGGCCGATCCGGCGCTGGCTCACCGGCAAACAGACCCTCAAGATTGGATTGCCCGGTGCGGCTGGTGACCAGGTTGAAGCGCGCCGATTCCAGCGTTACGGCGCCGATCTCGATATCGCCGCTCAACAGCGGCAGCAGACGCAGCGAAGCGGTCGCGCGGCCGATTTCGGCGAGCAACGGCAAGGCAGCCATCTCGGGCGGGTTGCCCAGGCGCGCGTCCTGGATCTCGAAGGCCAGCCGCGGCCACAGCTTGAGATCAATCGGCCCGTCAAGCCGGACTTCGCGGCCCAGCAGCTCGGTTGCGCGCGCTGCAATCTCGTCGCGATAATCATCCGGATCGATCAGGGCAACCGCGGCAGCGGCCCCAATCAGTACCACCACCACAAGAACTATCAGGATCAGAACGACTCGTCGCAACATGGACCGGCCTCACGCAACTGCTCGACGACAGTGTACGCCAATGCCCACCGCCCGGTGATGACGCCCGCCTTTTGCGATTGGCTCCGGCCGTGCCCCAGCGTGGCGGCGGACCAAAGCCGGCTCAGATCCCGAACCAGGCGAAAACGTAGCCTTCCATGAGCTCGTCGCGGTGCGGCGCGACCAGCTGCACGACCGACTCGGGAGCGTTGGAGACCCGCCGCGGCTGCGCCTGGTCTCCGAGCGCGGCCACGGCCACATCCTGGCCCAGCGCCAGATAGGTCTGATTGCGCACGTAGTAGTATTCCTGCAGTGAGAAATTGTAGCGGTTGAGCGCCTCGACCTGGGCCCGCTTGGCGACCAGCAGCAGATCGCCCAGATCGCGATAGCCACTCACCAGCTGGCCCAGACCACTCAGCCGGCCTTCACCCTCCAGCTCGCGATCGATCGCGTCAAACTTCTCCTTCAGCGCCTCGAAGCGGTCGGCCATATGCTCGCGGATTTCGCGCTGGGCGACGAGAAAGCGCTGGAACTGCTCGGGTGTGACCTGACCGTCGGCCGGTGCGGCGTAAGGCCCCGTCTGATCGATCTGCCCGCTGATGGCGGCAAACTCCTTCTGGAACGCATCGAGGTCGACGGCAAACTCGTAGGCAGGCTTGACGACAAAGAAATAGGTCAGCGTGCCGCCGCCCACCACAAGCACCGCAACGACGACCAGACACCCGACGAGAAAACCCTTCATGGCAAAATTCCCTTTTTTGTACGGAGAAAGTTGCCATTGATACGTATTTTTTCCGTATTTTCGGCCAGACCTCACCGACTTCCGTCAACCGGTCACAAATAATCCGTACCATATGCCGACCCGCATAAGCAGTCGCAGGAGCTGCCGTGATCAGAAACATCGCCCGCTTTTCAGGCTGCCTGGCCTTGCTCGGCCTGATCGCCCTGATCACCGGCTGCCGGCTCGGCTGCCACAGCGAGTTGCGCGACGATCCGCGCCAGACTACGCCGCTGCTGCTGGTCTCGATTGACGGCTTTCGATACGACTATCTCGATCACTTTGAGACTCCAGCGCTCGATCGCCTGGCGCGGGACGGGCTGCGCGCCGACAGCCTTCACCAGGTCTTTCCAACCAAGACCTTCGCTACCCATTACAGCCTTGTCACCGGGCTGCACCCGGGCACGCACGGCGTGGTGGCCAACAACATGTGGGATCCGAGACGACAATCCCGCTTTTCCCTGCGTGATCGAGAGGCCGTTAGCGACGGCTACTGGTATCAGGGCGGCGAGCCGATCTGGGTCACCGCCGAGCGTCAGCGCTTGATCACCGCGACCTATTTCTGGCCCGGTTCGGAGGCTTGCATCGGGCGGGTGCGCCCGACCTACTGGAAGCCCTACGACGGTCGCGTTGCACACGCCGAGCGCATCGACCAGATCCTGGACTGGCTCGACCTGCCGCCCGACCAACGCCCCGCCTTCCTCACCTTGTATTTCAGCGCCGTCGATTCAGCCGGCCATCGTGGTGGACCGCTGTCTGAAATGACGCGCGCCGCAGTCGCTGACGTCGACGGCCATCTCGGCGATCTGCTCGACGCGCTCGAAGCGGACAATCGACTCGATGCGATCAACATCATCGTGGTATCGGACCACGGCATGTCCGACGTCGATACACAGCGCAGCATCCTGCTCAATGAACTGATCGACCTGACCGGTCTCAACATCTCCGACTGGGGCCCGGCAGCGCAGATCTGGACAGGGGCGCGTGACCCGCAGGACCTGGTCGCAGAGCTGCGCGAGGCGCACCCGCACCTGCGCGCATGGAGGCGCGACGAAATCCCGGCCCGCTATCACTTCGGCAGCCACCGCAGGGTGCCCGATGTGCTCGTCGAGGCCGATCCGGGCTGGCTGATCACGGCCGCTCCGTTCGCGGCCAACGACCGCTCACCGCCACTGGGCATGCACGGCTGGGATCCGGCGCTGGCCGAGATGCATGGCGTCTTCATCGCCCGTGGCCCGGACTTCATTGCGGGAACCCGTTCGCCGGCCGTGCACAGCGTCGATCTGTATGCGCTGATGGCCGAGCTGCTCGACCTCCAGCCCGCCGAGCACGAGGGTCGCCTGGAGGCGTTCAGCCCCTATCTCGGTGACGGACCGGCGCCGGCCTACCGGGCAGAGCGATTCGACTGCCGGAGCGAAATCGTCGAGGCGCGCATCGGGGCACAGCACATGGCGCTCCACATCGGCGAATTCATTCACGTGCTCGACCGGGTCGGTGACGGACACTTCGAGGCGGTCGACCTGGCCTTCGAGATCGACGGCGAGACGGCCGGCGGCCGGGTCGACGGCCGTTCGCTGGAAGGCTGCCGGCGTCTGCCTTGAAGCGGCCCGGCCCGCGCTCAATGCCCGGGGTGAGCTCCGTTATGCCCCGCCCGGTCGCCGTAACCACGCCGCCTCGCGTAGGCAGCGATCTGCTCGTCGCTGAGCAGCGCGGCCTGCTCGATGTGAGCCTGCAGGTGCACCTGGCGCAGCTCGCCTTCGATGCGGGCACTTTCGGAGACCCGTTCGCTCAGTCGCTGTCCGGAAGCACCGCCCTCGGCAAACAGCCGGTCGAGCGTCGCCTCGGCCGCGATCAGCTCACGACCCAGGGCTCTGGCGCGATCTCGCATTGCTTCCAAAAGCGCCTGGCTGCGTCGGCGCTGCTCGGCATCGAGCCCGAGCTCATCAGCCATTTCCAGAACGTGCAGCGGACCGGGATAGCCGTTGAGTTCCGCGGCCTTCGCATAACCCAGCCCTCGTCCCATCTCCAGCGCGCTGATACGCTCGTCTGAAAGCGCCTTGATTGCGCGGGATTCCTGCTTGGCATAAGGCGACTGAGCGAACGCAGCGGGAAGCGACAACAGGCATAAAAACAGAAAAGCCATTTTCATGGGCTTGGGTCCGTTGAATCACTGAACCGCAATCATAGCCGGTCCGGAGCCAGGCGGCAGCAGCGCCTGACCGCCGGTCAGGCCGACTCCGAGCAGGCGCAAAATGACCGAACGCGCCTCGACCCAGGCCGGCGCAAATGGCGCGATCGGATCAAAATGACCGGCACCTTCGACGATATGGCGCTCGGCCGCACCGCCAACGGCGCGAATTCGGGCCGCGTGGATCACGCTCTGGGCAAGCGGAACGATCGGGTCGACACGACCGTGGACCAGGTACACCGGCACGCTCGGCGGCAGCAGGCGCGCCGGGCTGGCCAGCGGCAGGCGCGCCTGCCGCATCGAGTCGGACTCGCCCAGCAGCGCCGCCGCCGACCGATTGCAGCTGCCCTCGCCGCGGGCATAGCGCTCCAGGTCGGTGATGGCGGCCAGCGCGACCACGCCGCGCAGGCCGGGGGCGTTTCGAGCGCGCCAGGGATGTTCGGCCGGCAGCTGCTCCCGACCGGCCAGCCACAGCGCCAGGTGGCCGCCGGCCGAATGCCCGGCCAGCACCACGCGATCGAGATCGAGCGGCAGGCCTTTGTCCAGCTCACCGAGCTGCGCGTAGCCTGCGGCCACGTCATCGAAAGTGCCCGGCCAGCCGCCGCCGTCCTCGCCCAGGCGTCGGTATTCCAGCGACCAGACGGCAACGCCGTGCCGCGCCAGATCGGCGGCCAGTGGCGCGACATGGTCGAGTCCGTATTCGACCCGCCAGCAGCCGCCGTGGATGAGTACGGCCACCGGGAACGGACCTTCTCCGGCGGGCAGCCGCAGCTCGCCGAACTGGGACGGCGCCTCGCCGTAGGCGATGCGCTGACCGGGTTCGGGACTGGGCTGCGCGACGATTTCCGCCCATCCCACCGGCTCGTTCGCCGCCACGCTCGTGCTCACCCAGAGCGCGGCCAGCAGCATGCCGACTCGTCGTCTGCTTGGTCGGTCCTCACTGACCACCGTCAGCCCTTGCTGGTGCGGCTCGCTGTCGGGAGACCGCCCGCGACATCACTCAGACGCCGGCGTCCAGACCGCCAGCTCATGGCCGTCGGGGTCGTGAAAATGAAAGCGCCGACCGCCTGGAAACTCGAAGGGTTCGGCCGTGACCCCGGCACCGGCCGCGCGCACCGCCGCCAGGCTGGCGTCGAGATCGTCGGAAAAGAGAATGAGCAGCACGCCGCCGGGCGTGACCGACTCGACCGGACGGAAGCCGCCCGATTCCTCGTCGCGCCCGCCGCCGGGCCGCCGGATACCGACGTACTGGTCGCCGTAGTCGTTGAAACGCCAGCCGAAGACCTCGCCGTAGAAGCGCTTGGCGCGGGCCAGGTCGGTTACCGGGATTTCGATGTAGTCGATCGCGTGGTGGATGTGGTTCGGGGGGGACACGTCTTTCTCCTGGCTGCCCGTTCGCTGAAGGGACAGGCGCGTTGCACGGAAGAACCGAGCATGCCTCGACACCACCCAGCCGTCAAGCTGCGCCGGGCAGGACGAGGCTGGTCTGCTAGACTCGCTTCGACCCCACGGGAAGAGTGAACGTAGCGATGCAGATCTGGATCAATGGCCGGCTCGTCCCCGAGGCGCAAGCGAGCGTGTCGGTCTTCGACTCCGGCTTCGTACTGGGCGACGGGGTCTGGGAGGGTGTGCGGGTCGTTGGCGGCCAGGCGGCCTTTCTTCAGGCGCACCTGGCACGGCTGGAGGAAGGGGCTAAGGCACTCATGCTGACGGGAATGCCCGGGCGGGAGGCGCTGGTCGAAGCCGTCTCGGCCGTCATCGAGGCCAACGGCCTGGCCGACGACGCCCACCTGCGCATCATGCTCACGCGCGGCATCCGACGCTCACCCTACCAGGACCCGCGCCTGGTCGCTGGCGGACCAACGGTCGTGATCATTCCCGGCCATCATCCGGTCACCGAGGAGATCCTGCAGAAGCCGCAGCGCCTGTTCACCGTGCATGTCCACCGCGGCGCACCCGACGTGCAGGACCCGCGCCTGAATAGCCACAGCAAGCTCAACTGCATCCTGGCCTGCATTCAGGCCAGCGTGGCCGGTGCCGACGAGGCGCTGATGCTTGATCCCGACGGCTTCGTTGCCACCTGCAACTCGACGCACTTCTTCATCGTGCGCGGCGGGGTCGTAATGACCTCTGACGGGCGTTACTGCCTTGGTGGCATCACGCGCGGCCACATGCTGGAACTGTGCCGCGACATTGGCATCCCCTGTCAGGAGAAGAACTTCAGCCTGACCGACGTCTATGCCTCCGAGGAAGCCTTCACCACCGGCACCCTGTCGGGCATTCGCCCGGTCGGCGAGGTCGACGGGCGAACGATCGGCAGCGGCGAGCGCGGTCCGGTCACCGAACGGCTGCAGCGGCTCTACGTCGAGCTGCTTCGAAGGGCGGCCGGTGACTGAGCCGCTTCGTATCGCCATGTGGTCGGGACCGCGCAACATCTCCACGGCCATGATGCGCGCCTTCGAAAACCGCCCCGACTGCGCGGTCAGCGACGAGCCGCTCTACGGCGCCTGGCTGAAGATCAGCGGAGAAAAGCACCCAATGCACGAGGAGATCGTCGCGGCCATGGACTGCGACTGGCGCTCGGTGGTTGACGATCTCACCGGCGCGGCACCCGAAGGCAGGCCGGTCTGGTACCAGAAGCACATGACCCATCACATCCTGCCGGAGATGATGGATACCGGCTGGCTGTCGAAACTCACTCACGTCTTCCTCATCCGTGACCCGCGCCACGTGGTCGCTTCCTACCTGGGCAAGCGCGACACTGTCTCGCCCGAAGCCATCGGCGTACCGCAGCAGCAGGCACTCCACGACTTCATCACCGGCAGGGTCGGTCAGAACCCGCCGATCATCGACAGCGGCGAGTTCCTGACCGATCCGGAAGGCCATCTGCGCGCCCTGTGCGAGCGGCTTCACATTCCCTTCAGCAACGAGATGCTGTCCTGGCCCGCCGGACCGCGCGAAAGCGACGGCGTGTGGGCGCCCCACTGGTATCAGAAGGTGTGGGAAACAACCGGCTTTGGCCCGCCGCCGGGCGCGCCACCGGAGCTGGCGGGGCGGGCACGAGCAGTGGCCCAAAGCTGCCGGCCGCTCTACGAGCAGCTCTACCGCAAGCGCCTGGGGGTATGAGGATTCAGCGCTGCAGGGGAGTGCGTGACCGGTTTGTCGAGCGTTTGGGGATGGTCCGCTGCCTGCTCACGCAGACTGGCGAAGCTCCCGGCCGGCGCGGGCCATTACCCGCAGGGCCGAGCGCAGCAGGAACAGCACCAACAGTCCCGCCACAAGCAGGTCGGGCCAGGCCGAGCCGGTCGCCCAGACTGCCGCCGCGGCCGCGAATACCGACAGGTTGGCCACGATATCGTTACGCGAGCATTCCCACACCGAGTTCATGTTGACGTCGTCATCCCGGTGACGCATGAGCAGGAACAGGCAGGTGGCGTTGGCCGCCAGGGCGACCAGGCTGAACGCCCCCATCAGTTCGAATACCGGCGTGGCCGGCACGAACAGCCGGTAGACGATCTGGGCAGCCACCACGGCGGCGGCAAGCAGGATCAGCCCGCCCTTGAGCAGAGCGACACGCGCCTTGGTTCGTCGCCCTCGCGCCACGGCATACAGGCTGATCGCGTAGGTGAACGCGTCGCCGAAATTGTCCAGGCTGTCGGCCAGCAAGGCGCTGGAGTGAGCGGCCCAGGCTGCAGCCACGATGATGAAAAACATCACCGCGTTGATGGCGAATACCACATGCAGCGTACCGCGCTGGCGCTCGCGCAGCAGCGCTAACGAATCACCGTGGTTGCAGCAACCGCTCATGAACTCGGGCTTGTGGAAAAAGGGTCCGGCACCTGGAGTTGGCCTGCCTGCTCGAATCGGAGTGCCTACTGTAACCCGGCTACTCGCCGGCCACCGTTCGTGAAAACACGTTGATAATCACCACGCCGGCGACAATCAGCGCCATGCCCACAAGCGCCGGCGCGTCCAGGCGCTGGCCGAAGAAGGCATATCCGGCCAGCGCAATCAGCGCCACCCCGACACCGGCCCAGATGGCATAGGCGATACCCACCGGCAGGGTCTTGAGCGCCAGGCCGAGAAAGAAGAACGCGACGGTGTAAGAGGCCACAACCGCCAGCGACGGACCAAGCCTGGTGAAGCCTTCCGCACTCTTGAGATACGACGTGCCGATGACCTCGGCGACGATCGCGATCGACAGGTAGAGCCAATGGGACATCGCGTTTCTCCATGCGGTTGCAGTCAGAGGATCCGGCCGGCCGGTGGTCCGGTTCGCAATAGAAGGGGATCGCAATGGCACCAGGAGGCTCGGCCAGTCAATTTCCACCCCGCCGCCACCGGGCCTGGAGTAGTCTCATAGACTGAAAGACCGATGGTAGCAAAATGATCTCTCGCATTGTATCGGCGCAACGGCGACTCAGCGAGTCCGGCGGGACTGCGCCGGTGTTGCTGTCGTGGCGCCTGCTTATCCCGTTTGCGCTACTTGCCCTGGGCGTGGCCGTTCCCGGGGCCGGCCGGATCATGGTCGAAACCGTCAGCGAGGCCTACCTGCAGGTGTCGGTGTTCGTCGCCTTCACCCTGGCGCTGATCTACGGCGCCGAGCGCCTGTTCAATTTCGACATGGCCGCGTTTCTGAGCGGGCATCCGCGCAGCCAGGTGCCCGTTGCCGCCTTCCTGGGCGCGCTGCCGGGCTGCGGCGGCGCGATTGTCGTGGTCACCCAGTACGTCAACGGCCACGTCGGTTTCGGCGCGCTGATCGCCGTGCTCACCGCCACCATGGGCGACGCCGCCTTCCTGCTGCTGGCGCGCGAACCGCTGACCGGGCTGATGGTCTTCGCCCTGGGCATGATCGTGGGCACCATCAGCGGCTACCTGCTCGAGGCCCTTCATGGGCGCGACTTCATGCGCCAGCAGTCCCTGACCTCGCCGGAAGAGGCCGAGCGCCGGGCGGCGGCCGCGCGCCATCGCTCGATCTCCATCCGCACGCTCCACCCGGTCTGGATCGCGCTGATGCTGCCGGGCCTGGTCTTCGCCGTGCCGATCGCCATGCAGCTCGACCCCAATAGCTGGTTCGGAAGCTTGTCCACCTACCAGCCAGTCACGCTGCTGGGCTTTGCCGGCGGCTGCCTGGCACTGCTGATGTGGGCAGCCCACCTGTCGTCCGACCCCGGTCACCAGTACACCGCCGCCAACCCCAGCGACCTGGCCGAGCCCAGCCCCACCCCAGTCTTGCGGGTCATCAACGACACCAACTTCGTCACCGTATGGGTCATCGCCGCCTTCCTGCTGTTCGAACTCGGCGTGCACTTCACCGGCGCCAACCTCAACAGCTGGTTCGCAGTCTGGGCGCCGCTGACGCCGCTGATCGCCGCGCTGGTCGGTTTCCTGCCCGGCTGCGGGCCGCAGATCATCGTCACCACGCTCTACCTGACCGGCGCCATCCCCGTGGCCGCATTGTTCGCCAACGCAATCAGCAATGACGGCGATGCCTTGTTTCCCGCGATTGCCCTGGCGCCGAAGGCCGCTATCGTGGCCACCCTGTACACCGGCATCCCGGCGCTCATCGTCGGCTACGCGGTCTATTTCCTGATGGGCTGAAGCCTGTCAGGTGGCCACGCCGAACAGGCGCCCGACGCCAGCAGTGGCCGCCATGGCCAGGGTGCCCCAAAACGCGACCCGGGCTGCGCCCACCCAGATCGAAGCCCCGCCGGTTTGCGCTGCCACCGCGCCCAGCCCGGCCAGCAGGGGCAAGCAGGCGCCGGCCACCATCGGAATGACCAGGTCGATCGGCGACAGCCAGGCCACGCCCAGCGGCAGGCCGGCACCCATGGAAAAGGTCACTGCCGACGACATCGCAGCCAGGATGGGACGCGCACTCGTCTGCTCCGAAATTCCGATTTCGTCTCGGGCGTGGGCGCCGAGGGCGTCGTGTTCCATTAACCGCTCGGCCACCTTGTCGGCCAGCGCCGCGTCCAGCCCGCGCTGGCGATAGATCGCCGCCAGTTCCGCACGCTCGGCCTCCGGGTTTTCCTCGATCGATTTCTGCTCGACAGCCAGGTCGGCTTTCTCGGTATCAGCCTGCGAACTGACCGAAACGTACTCGGCCGCGGCCATCGACATCGCACCGGCGATCAGTCCGGCCACGCCGGCGATCAGGATGTTTTCGTGCGTGGCGCCGGCGGCCGCCACGCCGATGATCAGGCTCGAGGTCGAAACGATGCCGTCGTTGGCGCCCATCACGGCCGCCCGCAGCCAGACCGTGCGGTGCACGCGATGCGGCTGGTGAAGATGCTCCGGTCCGCTGCTCGATTCCGTCATCTGCACGCTACCGCCACGCCCGCGAAACCGCGCGTTTCCTGGGCGCAACAGCCATCAATCCAGCACCGCATCGACCGGCCTCCTGAGCGATTTCGGCATGACCGGGCCGCGACCGAAGCGCACGACCAGGTCCGGGCGCGCGCCGTCAAGCCCGAGGGCGGCGGCAAACTCCGGGCGCAGGTCCGACGCCTCCACGGGTTGGTTGAGGAAGGCATTGCGAATGCCCAGGGCGGTCGCCTGGAGCGCGAAACGCTGGTAGCAACGCCCGGCCTCGACCCAGTGCGCCGTGTCGTCGACCGCCGAGTGGAACACGGCAATGCCCGCCGAACTGCGAATCTGCCGGGCGTACTTGTCGGCTTCGGGCCGCGCCCGGAAGAAGGCGCGGAACAGCCAGCGCCCGAGCCAGCGCGGCGCCGGGGGCGCACCCGTGGCGCGGGCCGAAAGACCGTCGCCGCGCGCTACCGCCTCGCGGTCGCTGAAGCGAATCCAGTGCTCCAGTTCCCTGACGAACGCCGGGTCGCCGACCTGGCGCGTATTGCCTTCCACCACGTATTCGAGCACGCGCTCCATGGCCTGGTGATCGGTCAGCACCAGCATGCCGACGCCCCGCCCCTGGCCGGCCGCTTCGAGCTGGACAAGCTCACCGTTGGCCAGCGCCTTGCCGTCGTATTCCGCTCGCGTGCACTGGCGCTCGGCAATGGCCCGGAACCGATCCGTCTCCTCGGCTGCCGCAGGCGCCAGCGTGACCGTATTGCTGCCCGAGACTGCGTCATGGCTGGACCGCGCTTCGAAACCAAAAGCGCGCGCCGCCAGTGCCAGGTTCTCGATGGCGCAGCCCAGCGACACGTGCAGGTGGTGATCGTCGGGGTCAACGACCGGCGTTCGGCGCGACCAGTCGGGCAGCACCTCGATGGCATCATCCCGAATCCGGAATCGCCAGCATTGCGTGTTGTGGCCCGACGGCGCAAGCGTGGCGCAACGCACCATCGCCCGCAGCGCCGCTGTCTTGTCAGCCGCGTGCGCCTGGCACGCCCGCCTGGTTTCCTCGACCGCCTGCTGGTAGTTCATGATTTGCCTCCGCGTTTGCTGCCCGCCGTCATGAATTCACGGTTCGGGAAAATCGACGCGGGTCACGTCGACGACGAAGAAGGGGAAATAGTCCGGCGTGCCGAAGTGATTGCCCGCCTCGACGTGCGTGGGCAGGCAAAAGCCGTCGAAGCTGCGGAAGGCCGAAAGCCTGCCGCCGAACGGCTGCAGGCGGTGGCGCCGCTCGGCGTTGGCGTTGCTCCAGCGGTCGAAACGCACCTCGCAGGGCCGGCCGTCGGAATCGACCTCGACGTCGACGGCCTGCGACAGCCCGCCATGGGCGACGGTCACGCGGGCGCAGCTTTGGCCAAGCGCCTCCCAGGTCACGCCGGGCCCGGGCAACAGGGCGGCCGGGGTCCAGAACACCGCCTCAGCGACGTAGCGGCCGAAGGCCGAGCGTGCGTGGTCGGGATCACCGCCCAGGCGCGCGACCGGCAGCACGCCCATCAGCCAGAAGCGCGTCCAGCGCTCGCTGTCGGAGCCGGAGAAAATCATCGGCCCGCGACGGGCCGACATCGACCAGACAAAGCCCTCGGGCGCGGCCAGCACCTGGCGCGCGCTCATCGCCATGTAGCCGGGTCGCTCCCGGCTGCCCATACCGAAGCGCCCGCGCATCTCGATGCGGGCCACGGTAAACAGCGGCGTGCCCGGCTCGATCGCGGCCCGGAAATAGCGCTGCGCCGCTGCCGGCAGGCCGGCAAGCCGGGCCGGATCGAAGCGAGCCGGGCGATGCGGCTGCGTCGAAACCAGGCGCTGCATGGCCTTTTCGTCCGCCCGGTAGTCACGAAGCCGCCAGGCGTAAAGGGCCAGGAAGACCACGAGCACCAGGCCGAGGGCGGTACTCACGGACGCCTCCACCGGCACCGGGGGGCCCTCACTCGGCCGGATCGCACCCGCGCGCAGCTTGCTCGTTGCAGCATTTGCCCTCGCTCCGCCAGCCCTATCGCGGAGAATGCCCGAGCTGGGTCAACGCATTCAGGTTGTCCCACTCGACCCACATTTCGGCGATCTTGCCTTGTTCCAGGCGCAACACGGCGATGAAGGGGATGTCGAGGGGCTTGTCGGTGGGCGGAAACGGGCCGAAATGCCCCTTCTGGGTGCCACGATAGCGCGCGTGAACGGCAACCAGGTCATCCTCGCCCAGCAGATGTTTGATTTCCTGGCTGGCATCCGGTACCGCCGCCAGGTCCTGGCGCAGGTAGGCCTTGAACTGCTCGAGATTCTCGACCGTCACGCCCGGCGTCGCCGCGCTGTAACGATGAACATCGGCCGCCACAAGCCGGTCCAGGGCTTCGAAATCGCGTTCGTTGATCGCCGCGATCATCTGCCGGACGGTTTGTTTGTTGACCTCGGCCAGGTCCTGGGAACAGCCGGCGGACAGGGCCAGCCCGATGATGAAGACCAGCAATGGTTTCTTGAACATGATCGTGCTCCCGTTACACCCCCCTCTGATGAAGTAACCCGCGCCCGCACCCGCACGAGCGTCTCCCCCGATTCAGGTACGCGCCGTGCTTTCGCCGCCGGCGTGTTGCCCGAGAAATTCGAGCAGGGCTGCGTTAACCGCCTGCGGCCGCTCGAGCGACGAAAGGTGCCCCGCCCGCGGGATCACCCGCAGCGTGGAACCGGGCAGGCGTTCGTGGATCTGTCGCGACAGCGCGGGCGGCAGCGATCGGTCCTCCTCGCCCACGACGACCAGCGCCGGCACGTCGATCTCCTCCAGCCGTTCGAGCAGCGAGTCGCGCTCGAGCAATGCCTCCAGGCCTCGCAGCGCCGAGGGCACGTGCATGGAGCGCACCTGCGCCTTCCAGTCATCGACGATGGCGGGGTTTTCGCGCCGGGTGGTCGAGCCGAACATCAGGCGGGCTACGGCGGGTATGAACGGGCCCAGGCCGACGGCCCGAACCCCCAGGCCCATGGCACGATACTTCAGTGCGCGCAACACGGACTCCCGGCCGGCATCCGTGTCCATCAGGATGAGCCCGCCGACGCGATCGGGATGCGTCAGCGCCGCCCGCAGGGCGATCATGCCGCCGATCGAAAGCCCGCACCAGACGGCCCGCTCGATCTCCAGCCCGTCGAGCACGGCAACGACATCCTCGACGGCATCGTAGAGCGAGAAGGGCGCGGTGGCATGACCGGATCGGCCGTGGCCACGCAGATCGGGATTGATGACGCGGTAGTCGCCAGCCAGGGCCGGCAGCTGCTGGCGCCACATCGTGCCGGAACACAGGAAACTGTGCCCCAGCACCAGCGGCGGGCCGGCGCCCGTGTCCTCGAAGTAGATCTCGATGCCCTGGTTTTCGACCATTGTCTTCTGCCTCGGGCCTTGCCTCGCAGTGTATCGCCGAACCCGGACCGGCGCTAATGGTTCATTGTGGATGGGCCGCGAAGCTGCGGAACAGCCCGCGGCTGCGCAGGCTTTCGCGATCAATGCGAAAACCGGCCTGTTCGACCAGCGCCTCGGTGCGCCGATTGGGATGGCAGCCGCCGGCCACTTTTGTCCACAGCGGCTGGACGGTGTCGAGCAGCCGGGCGCCGATGCGCGAACGGGCCTGCACGTGCTCGAGCATCAGCAGCCGGCCTTCCGCCTTGAGCACGCGCCGGACCTCGGCCAGGCCGCGGCGCGGGTCGGGCACGCTGCAAAACACCAGGCTGGAGACCACGCAGTCGAAGCTGTCGTCGGCAAACGGCAGGGCTTCGGCCGAACCGTTGACCAGGGACGTGCCGGGCACCCGTCGCCGCGCCTTCGCCAGCGCCTCGAGGGCCGGATCGAGCCCGGCCACGCGCACATCCTCGGAGTAATGGCGAAGCGCCAGCCCGGTGCCGCAGCCGACCTCCAGCACGCGACCGGCCGCGCCCGCGATGAGCCTGCCGCGCCAGCGGTCCAGGCCCGGCTGCGTCCACATCATGGCGTCGTAGAGCCAGGGAATCTGTTCAAGACCTCGCGCCATCGTCGCGCCTCGCGTCAACCGGCCCCTGGCGCGGTCCGCTTGCTCACTTGCGCGCCTTGCGGGCCAGCCACCAGAAACCGGCCAGCAGCACCAGCCAGACCACGGTGCGCAGCGTCATCGCGCGCAGGCTGTCGGCGGCAATGGCCGCCCCGGACGAATGCAGAATGAAAATACCGACCAGCACCAGCAGGTTCAGGCCGAAGACCAGCGCCGCGCCACCGCGACCGTGCACGGGATCGCGCCAGCCGATCAAGGCGACGGCCAGGTAAACCAGCCCCATGCCCGTGTTGAAAACCAGCAGGGGCAGGTAGACGACATAACCGGGATCGGCGCCCAGCAGGACCCGGCCGCCGGCGAAGAGGGTGAGCAGGCCGAACAGCGCCGCCACGCCGCAAACGAGCGCGCCAACCAGCCGACCGGAAGTCGGGTTTGTCATGGCAACTGACCGGACAAGCCAGGTTCCATTATGCCTGCGACGAAACCCGCAAGCGGCGACATAAGTCATGCCTAGTGCCCCGAGCGCCAGAATCCAGTCGATCCCGACACCGAGTCGGACCGCGCCAAAAATGCCATAGAACAGGCCCATGATCGCCAATACCAGGCACCACGACCGCGATCTCAGGCCGCCCAGAACCAGCGTGAACCCGATCACGATCGAAAGCGTCGGACACGGTATCAGCCCGGTTGGCGCAGCGTACAGGTAGTCCAAAGGGCTCGCGTTTTGGAGAAAATGCGGATAGACCCAGCCAAACCCGATCAGGAGTGCGCCCGGAACGGCCACCCGGGCAGGTGCAATCTCGACGGCCTCGCGTGAAAAGCGCCCGGCAATGACGAGCAAAGCGATCGCCACCAGCGCGAAGGACGCGCCGTTGAATGGATTGGCGTGGGTCCATGCCAGGATGCTCACCGACACCAGCGGCAGTGCCAGCAGGATGCCGATCATGCGTCTTGACGGGCGCAAGCCAATAACCAGCGTCAGAACAAGGGCTGCAAAACAGCCATGCCAAAGGGCGGCAAGCCAGCGCCAGTCGTTGGCGATCTCTGCAAGCCCAAGCAGTATCCTGTCAGGCGATGGCGAAGTAAATTCCATTTATATCTGCTTTCGATACCGGAGGTGCATAATCAACCTGGGCGTCTTGCGCACGGTTCGATGCCGAACGCTCGCACTGTTGGCGACCTTCGGAGTTTCGGCTATCGCCCACGAGTACATTTTCAGTATGGCCCTTGGGCGTATTCAGGGCGATCAGACCACCTTCTTCCTGCTTCAGGGTGTTGCCAACTTTCATGCCGTCGTGCCCATATATTCAGGTGAGCTGCCGTCCTGGTTATCCAGGCCCTGAGTCGATACATGGATGAGCACACGCCGGGGAACGTTTGAATGCTGAACATCTAGCCACGGGCAAGGATCAGGCTAAACCCAAGCCAGACGACAAAAAGACCGACGACCACGCTTGAAACAACGTAGCTCGCCGCGATGAATATCTCATCCCGGCGCAGCAGGTAGAGCGTTTCCAGACCGAAGGCTGAAAACGTAGTGAACCCTCCGGCAAGGCCCGTGAACAGGAACAGGCGCAGGTCCGGTGAGAAAAAGTGGTGTTTTACAACGAGGCCAGCCAAAACCCCAACCACCAGGCAACCGATGACATTGACCGCGAATGTTCCAATGGGAAATCGCCAATCCAACGCGTGGTGGAGGGTCCAGGCGGAAAGAACATGACGCAAAAAAGCGCCCATGGCCCCGCCCAGTGCAACAATCAACGCCGATTTCATGGAATTCCTGGAGTGGTTGAGTATTGATCCGACAGTCTCCCTTGCCGAAAGCAGGCCAGGGGCGGCCACTGGGGTCTCCGGTAGACCCTGTTGTATCCCGACAGCGAGTGGGCAAGGAGAAAACCCGATGACCATCGTTTCACAGGGTACCAAGAGACAGATTTCGCTGCTTTAACCCGCACCCGAACCGGATGCTGCAAGCGACCGAAAAGCGCATTCTGGAGTTCTGTCCGGCCCGGCCGACCGGTCGTCACAGCCACAGCGAACCGAAAGGGCATTCGGTGGTGCCTATTGGATTGGGCCATTACCGGCACAGCGAGCCAGTCGCACGAACCGCGGATAATAGATGTCCGGATCGGAAAAATGCTCGTCGAACCGAAAGGTATTGGTGGCGTAGGTCAGCACCAGATCAGCCCCGGTCAGTTCGGGATGGGCCTTCGCTGAATAGATCATTACGTTGGGTCGGTCATATTCCGAAGGGCGGTAGACCATCCCTGGTCCCGACCAGGGACCGGTGAGCGTGGGAGCTGTCCGGATCATCACGTCCGCCGGACCGAATCCCTGTGTTTGAAACGCGAGGAACCGTCCGGTTGCCGCATCCCGATGGATGCTCAGCTCGGATGCGCCGTTATCGAAGAGCGGCTGCCGCGGCGCAAGCGATGCGTCCGGAACCCATCCGAGCCGGTCACCGGCCCACCATTCCGGGTTCGTCAGATCGCCCTTGCCGACCTGTTGAGACGGCCACCGCACGGCATGGATCGGGTGCGACTTGACCGGGTCCTGCGACCCGAACGCGTAGACATGCTCATCGAGCACCAGCACCGCGGCAAACCCGACGAGCACGCCAAGTGGGTTGCTGAACGAACCCAGGCGATTCATCCGCCATTGCGGCGGGTCGGCGTCCGGGTTGTCCACCATCCAGGCGACCCATCCCACCGACTCGAAGCCAATTCCGGAAGTGGTGGAACGGACCCGGTTGAGAAACAGCACCAGGCGGTCGCCCACGCGCACGCCGTTTCCGAACCAGTGTCTCTCGTCAGGTTCGTCCGGAACAATCGCTGCCGGACTCCCGTCAGCGGCCCAGCGCCAGTAGAACTGGATCGACGCCGTCGCCGGGTTCGTTCCGGTCTGTATCGCCACGCTGTTGGAAATCATCCGTGCGCCCCGGCGGGCGTGCTCGCCGGCTGGATCGATCCACGAATCGCCGAACAGCCAGAGAATCCGCCCGTCTCCCAGCACGACGGAGGATGCACCATCGCCGCCCACCCAGTGAGGATCGCGCCGGAAGAGTTGATCCGCCTCGCGCCACGCGGCGGCCTCGAAGCAGGGGGTCGCGACCGGCGTCGCGCGGGGCGTGACCTGACAACCCGCCAGCGCGAAAACCAGTGCCAACAGCGTGACGAGCGCGAGCATCTTTCGGGTTATCATAACCCCTCCCATGGGAGCTATCCGGATCCACTCGCCCTTGAACGTGCCGCGGGCGGCCACGCAGGTGGCGAGCCATCGACGAGCGACGGACCCATCAGTTTCCCGAGACCACCGAGAGCGTGACGATGGCCTTCGCGCACAAGGTTTCGCCGCCGGCGGCAATCGAAAACACGTCCGACTCGACAACGACCAGGCTGCGGCCGGCCTTGATAACCCCGGAAACGCAGCGCAGCGAATTCCCGGTGGCCGGTCTCAGGAGATTGATCTTGAACTCGGCCGTGAGCGGATAGGACCCCTTGCTCATGGCAGTCGATGCGGCACCGCCGGCCGTATGATCCGCAAGCGTTGCCAGTACACCAGCATGCACGACGCCATTTTGCTGCAGGTGATCCTGCCTGACCTCCAGGCTCGTAACACACCGGCCGTCCGACACCGAGTCCAGTTCAAGGCCAATGCTCCGGATGAATGGCGCTGACTTGAAAATCTCGCGATGAACAGAGATCGGGACGTCTTCCATCTCTCACCTCCTGAAACCTGCGCCGGCGGAAAACCCGGTCTGGGCCGGTGTTTGATCCTGGTTCCCGGCCCAGCAGTACCTTAGTGCGTCGATTGCTCGGTCTAGCGCCGCGCTCTCAGCGAGAGAGCACATGACTGGTCGTGACCTCTGCAATCGGCTTGTCGCCTTCGCCGGAAACGGCCGTGCGAACCACGCTGACCGTCTTTCCACGCTTGACGAATTCGGAGACCGCCTTGAACGCCCCTGAAGCCTGGTTTCCCAGAAGACTCGCATTCAGTGAGATGGCCAGGGGAAATCCCTTCATGCCCTCCCTGGCTTCTCCGGGCCCCATGACCAGCGCGGTTGCAGCGACATCCGCGAACCAAAGAATGGCCCCGGCATGGGCGACGCCGAACGGGTTCTTGATGCCGGCCGTGACCGGCATTTCAGCGACGACCCGCCCCGCGGTCCACTCCGTCAGCGTGAAATCGATCTCGCCCTTGACCCGCATGGAAGCTTCCTTGAAAAAGAGATGGGCAACAAGCTCTGTCCTGACCAGGATGCCGGTGGCTCAAGCCATCGGATCGCGATCAGGCTTGTCCCTGTGGAGGACGCGATACCAGGCGTAGCACTCGATGGCGACACCGGCGACAAGCAGGCCGACCGCGCCGGCCTGGCTGCCGGCGAAATACGCAGCCAGGGCGGCCACGAACACGAGGAAAGTGATGGCGTGATACATGATTGGTGACATCCTTGCGGAGAGGCGGAAAAGAGACTGTCAGGTTTAACACAAATGCGCGCCGGTATTTGAGTTTTCCAGTGCTACTCAGCGATGCTTTCGCCAGAACCACCCATCTGTTCAGGGACGTCTTTCAACTTGATGATGCCATCGTGGATACGCAGGACCGTCTCCTGGTAATGCACATGAACGCCAGGCTTGAATGGAAAGCCGGGTATCACTGCGGCATACACGTCAGGCAACCCCATCGACGGGTGCTCGGTAAGAATGTGCCCACCGCAGGTCTTGCACCATTTCCGGTGGCTCTGTGGGGTCTTGGCGTAAGCCCCGATATTGTCCTCACCCTGGGTGATGTTCACTGCTTCAGGCTTCCACAGAGTGAACGCATTGACTGGTCCTGCCGACCAGTGCCGGCACGATTCACAATGGCAATAGCCCATTGCGGCAGGATCGCCCGTGACGGTTAATGGGACCGCGCCGCAGAAGCAGCTGCCATAGTACGTTTGCTCATTGTGCATGGTGCACCTCCTGCCTCCATCATTCAGCCTCGCGAAAGGCCGATGGTTGAAATCTCGAAACTCTCCCGTCTGGACGTCCAGCGCCCAGGCACTGCGGCGGCCGCCAGATGGTCCTGCGCCGACCGCGCACCGCCACGAATTGCCATGCGCGTCTCCAAATGCTACCTCTTTTCTTCCATGAGCCCCACCAGATTACCGTCAGGATCCCTGACAAACCCCGCAAGTGCCTTGTCGACATCGCTGACAGTAATGGCAATCTGACCTATCGTTGTAAGTTCAGCAGGCATATCGACGTCCTCGCAGAGCGCCAGGCGTGTGGGTTAACCGGCTCCGCCAGCGAGCTTGAACGGCTTTGCCGCCGCCACGCTTTCCGGCGCCCGGTTGAACCCACGGTCAGGCCTTGGCCGAGAATGCCTCATGGTATGAGACGGTGCCAGATGGCATGGGGCCTTTGAAAAGGAGCGCCTGGAAGTACTCTTGAGGCACTCCAGGGAAAGTCAGCGACGCCTCTGCCATAAACCCGAAGCGAGAGTAATAGCGGGGATCACCAAGCACGACGCACCCAGACGCAGCTAAAACCCGCAGGTCTTCCAGCGCTTGATACATTAGCTTTGTTCCGATACCACTACGCTGGTGCGCTGGCAAAACTGAAATAGGCCCCAGCCCATACCATCCTTCTGCTCCATCGGAAATGGCAACGGGAGATATCGCAACATGGCCCACCACTATACCGCGATCTTCCGCAATCAGCGAAACCGTTAGAGCGCCCTGATTGCGGAGTTCCCGAACGATGAATTGCTCGGTATGGTCGGTATGCTCGGCATTCTTGAACGCGGCGACAGTCACCCGCTCTATCTGGTCGATGTCTGAAGGCGATTCGCTACGGATCTGTATCACTGTTGTTCAAGGCCTGACGCCTGACTTCAGCGGCGTTTGAGGCGACGCCCGTTTTTGCGGCAGCAAAAATTGGTAGCGGGTCAAACGTCCGCTGCAACGATTTGGTGGGCGTCATTTGCGCGGAGCAATACGACGCCGATCCCGACGAACCAAGCGATCTGCAATAGGCCAAAAACAGCTCCCAGTTCACTAAGTGAAGGCACAATTGTCGCAGTACCGCAGACTCCGACTGCAAGGCCGAGCAGGTTGACCGGCTTGGGAAGAACTGCACGCGCTCGAAGCGAAGCCACGCTGATAATCAAAACCCAAAGCCCGCCGACCACTTCCACGCCGCCGCCGATTCCATCCTGGACGATACCGATCACAGTCCACGTTTGAGCTGCCGCCTCAGCGCCAGTTTCATAGGCTCCAGAAACCCAGGCAAGCCCAACGTTTGCCACCATACCACTCGCCACAACCAAGCCAGCCCAAATGAGGCCGAACGGCGTTCCAATCGAGGCTACCAGCGGTGCGCCCGGTTGTAGCAGCCTGTGTAGTACTACAGAAAGCACCACCAGAGCCGCGCCGAAGACCACATAAATGGCGATGTTCCAGAAAATGAACAGAGATTCTCGCTCAAGAATAAACTCCAGCTTCTGGACTTGCGTCCACCCCTCTGTGTTGCCGGGATTCATCGACGTCGCAAGTAGTGCGAAGCCCAGCACATAACATAGCGCTTGGATTGTTGCGGCGGCGCCACCGATTCGCATTTCAAGCTTCATGATTCCTCGACATTCGGGATGCCGTCCAACTTGTAACGTCTGAGCCAAGCGGCGCGGCTTTAGCCGCGTCCGGTGGAGGCCCGAAGGGCCGGAACGTACGTGAGCGATTTGTTATGCGATTTGCTGTAGGGAGTTGGCAAGATCACGGCCTGCAGTCGGTGGCGGGAGGGGCTTCCCCTCCTTGTGGTAGAGATCGATAATCTCGTCAACGATCTGACAGAGCTGGTCGAAGACCGCCTTCTCGTCGTCGCCATGACAGCCACCATAGACGAGGCCGGGTGCACTACCCACGAAACACTGATCTTCCTCAGACCACTCCACAATCTTGGCGTAGAGGGCACTTTCCTTCATTTCTTCGCCTCCTGGACGGCCTTTTCTACCGCCCGAATCTGATATTTCTTGGCGTCATCATCTCCGAGTTTGCCGGAAATCGTCACAGGTTTCGACACATTCGGGTGGATGAAATTCCGGCGGCTACCCTTCCCTCCCCGGTTCCGGAAGCCCGCCTTCTCAAGACTCTTAACCAGTTCGCGTACTTTGGGCGGCACTAGCGGCTTCTAGGAAAGGTCCGAACAACGGCCGATTTTTTGAGAAATCAGCATGAGTTTTGAAAAGTTGGCAATTGGGTTCAGTTCTGCTTCCGTTATGCAGCGGAGATAACCGCCTTTTCCGTTCCAGAGGGAAGATCGACTGAGACGAAAAGCTCTTTGGGGTAGAGATAGTCCTCCCCGGACTCGTCCTTGACACGTAGCTGACCCAAGCTTTCAGCGTCTGGGTCAGGGAGGACTTCGTAGAGCTTGCGGCGTTCCAGAGAGGCCGGATACTCGGCGTTACTGATGCAGATTACAAAGTGCTGATTCATTTCAACTTTCCAGAAAGCGCTTGATTTTGAATTCCTTGCGACCTATGCCGGTTGCCTCGTACCGGTGTATCTCCGCCTCGCGCTCCACGCCACTGGGCAGCCGGAGCCTAGTGTACCCCGTCACTCATCTTGTAACTTATAGAGCGCCGTACAAGCCCGAGCGCAAGGCGGCGCTCGCCGGGAAGGGTGGTGCCCTTTGCAAGAGCGCCAACGCCGCGATCGGGCTTGTACGGCGCTCCCGGTCGGGCAAGCGCCTCAGGGGCCATCTGCGGCGTTGCGATTGCTTGACCTAGCCCCACTACGCCGGCGCAATCGCGCCTTGCATCTGGCCCCTGAGGCGCTCGCTATAAGTCACAAGATGAGTGACGGGGTACACTAGCGAAGCCCTTGCGCTTGTGCCACTTCCCCTTGCCGTAGACCTTACGGAGTCTTGGCAGTTCACGGATGGACCGGCCCACGGCAAAGGTCTCAGTTCCCTCGATTTCACTTACGATCTCGAAGGTCACAAAAGTCTCCTAGGTCGAGACTGCATAACGTCCCGGTTAATCGGCGCAGGCACTGAGTCAACACGGCTTTGCCGGCCTGAAAGCTAACCGGCGTCCGCTTGAGCATTTTTTTAGCGGAATTGGCGAGATTTCCAGTAGCCAGGTTTGCGACTGCCGTGCGCAACTGCCAGGACGAATAGGATATGCCCCTGTTGAGCGTAAATGATGGAATATGGAAAGCTACCAACAACAAAGGACCGGAGTTAGTCGTTAAGCGGAGAGCCGATTTCGGGATTCGCCAGAAGCAGCTCCAAGGCCTCCCTCACCGCCCGGCCGAATCTGTGTCCCAGACCTGGTACCTCGCCCTCGTAGTGAGCAGCTGATTCGATGAACTCGGCTTCAGCCCCCGGATGAAACTCCCATTCCATTAGCCAAGACGGCGCTCAAGCTTAGCGAATACCTGACTGGCTGGGATGCCCTGAGCAGATCCGTCCTTTAATTCCTGGAATCGGCGCTGAGCCTCCTTTAGCCAAACCTCATCCAATTCCTCGTTCGCCGAGTCTTCCAGGTCGGCCACCAGAAGGCCCAAGAGCTCGCGCTTCTGCAGTGGCTGAAGTTCCCGAATTTCAGCTTGAATTTCGGATATCGCTTTTGCCACGTCGGCCTCCGATTTGGTTGAGACTCGCAGTATATCGCTGAATCCTTGCTTCCGCTAACGATCTCGGCATCACGTGCGGTGCGCAGCACCATCAGGTGCATCCCGTTGTTAGAGAGCGGTGCTCTCTGCAAGTCTCCTATCGAGGGTCGACCTGTTCCCTGAGCCAGGTCACCGCTCGTCCAAGCGCGTCGTCTGGGACCTCATGTCCACCATCAAACGCGTCGAGCGTGACATCGTAACCCGCCTCCTTCAAAAGGTCTCGCAACCCCTCGGCCTCGGCAAACGGGACCAACCGATCGGATCGTCCGAGGACAAGCCGCACCTTAAGATGGCTGCCATCTTCCAGGCTGCCACCACGCATCGTGAACAAGTCTCTGTCGATGCCGATACCTATCCCGAACGCGATGATCCCCTCGAACCGGTTTCGATTGTAGAAGCCGCCGCCGAGGGCGTATACCCCCCCCAGAGAGAAGCCAAATGCGTAGAGCGGACCGACGTGATACTGCTCCTGAATCCGATCAATCACGCTTGGGAGAAATTCGAAAGCCGTTATTCTGATCGACTGGGCCTCGATCGCGGGGTCATCGGTCAGGTTCGGGCCGAGGCCCAGGTTCGAAAGCCAGGTGCTCAGCTCCCAGGTCGAGTGTCGGGCCGAATCGTCCGAAGGAACCGGATAGGGACCCTCCGGCACGACGGTCAGAAAACCAGCCCGAGCGAACGCCGTCGCGATCCTCTCGAATCGCTTAGACGAACTGCCGTATCCATGCAAGGCGATCACTGCGGGGTACGATTGCGTGGAGACGAAGCCTTCCGGTAAGTGGACCCGGATCGGGAATAGTGCACTTGCCTTATGCCACAACAACTCGGGCTGAGATTGGCTCGAAGTTGCGGGATCCTCTTGCCCAGTGACAGGCTTCGGAAGAATAAGAAAGAAAATAAAGGCAAGGCACGGCAGAACAGCTCGCTGCAACAACCTGGCGGTAGCCGACCCGATGTTCATGTTGGTTAGTCCTCGCTCCTTTCCCATGGCCGCTCTCAAACGCTAGCCATCAATTGCGCGACGGAAGGAGCGTCAATTGCATGGCCTGGTTAGCTGCGCTTGTAGACATGCTTTCGATGACCAACTTTCACAACCGTTACGACAAGAAGCTCATCTTCCACTTCATATATGATTCGGTACACACCCTGTCGGATTCGGTAGCGCTCTTGTCCTGAAAGCTTCTCACTGCCGACGGGGCGGGGATTCTCCTGCAGCCCCTCCATGCGCTGAAGAATGCGGGCAACATCTTTGTTTGGGATTGGGCGAAGGTCTTTAGAGACAGATTTCTTGAATACAAGCTTATAGTTTGCCATGAGCCTTCAAATCGTCCAACAAAGCCTCATAGCTCATGGTTGGCTCAGAAACCCGTTCCTCGAACGCCGCCAAATCTTCCTGATCCTCAGCCAATGCCGCGCGAACAGCATCATTGACGATATCTGATATTGAACGATGCGTATGCGCAGCCTTCAGCCGCAGCGCCGCGTGTAACTGAGGGTCAAAATAAACCGTAGAACGCTTCGATGTCTCGCTCATGGCATTCTCCAAATATCGTAACAACTTGTCATTATAGCGTCACAACATTAAAGCGTCAATACTTGCCCAGCTAACGCCTTGCTCACCGGTAAATTAGGAGCGCAGCGAGTAATTTATCCGCGTGCAGCAACTTGTTGGGTGTTTGGCAACCGTTCTCGCTCGGTAAATGCACCACCCGTAAAGGCCGAGTAGCACCGGCGCCGCCCAGATAGAGAGGAAAGTGAGCATGACGACGACTCCATAAGCAAGATCATTTGCGCTTTTCTCATGCTCTCGAATTCCGCTCATAAGTCTGAAAACAACGTGCTCAAGATTCAGTGCAGTTAAAGCGATCACGATCAGTATGAGTGGCAACAGCAAGGAGGTTATGGTGGCCAACCAACCTAGCCCACTGAATACCCGCAAAAACCACCCATAAAGCGCCACTCTCCAAGCGGCGACAATAGCCAAGAACCACGCATTGGCCGCAGCGGCCTGATCCATGGCCATAAACCTCTCCACCGGAATCGCATACAGAACAGCTGGCGGTGAAGTGAGCGTGATAAACAAAAGCACGCTGCGATAAGACCAGTTCCGGGGCCTTAGCGGCAACACCAGAAAATAAATTATCGCGGCCAGGACAAAGACATAGACAACCGAACCGAGACCAATATATTGCCAAAGATCGGCGCGAGGGTTATCCCAGTAACGGCCGATACCCACAAGCCACGTGAACAAAAGGCCGAAAGCCAGATAGGCCGACATATTGTCACGTAAGTGGTTGCTAGGGCGCCTGAATAACAGAAACCGTCCCTCATTAAGCAATATTTCTCGAATCATCTTGGTTGCTCAACGTCTGAGCTAAGCGGCGCGGCTTTAGCCGCGTCCGGTGGAGGCCCGTAGGGCCGGAACGTACTTGATCGACTTGTTATGCATTGGACTCAGAAAATGTCGCTTAGTAGGCTTGCTATTGCCTCGAAGATTGCCAAGATTCCGTCCGCGATAGCCTCAAAGACACCCGCGATAGCTTCCAGGACGCCTTCGGCTGCCATAGCCACCGGCGCAGCTAACCCTACAACCGAGCTGGCTATTACTGCCAGGGCAAAGATGTTTAGGCCCGCCACCAACAGGTAAATACCAGATACGATGATTGCAGTGGCGCAGACGGCATTCAGTGCCCTAAGCGCGGGAGATCTACTCGTCTTTTCACTCATGTTGTATTTCTAGGTCGTTGCGGGAGAATCTGATCCGAAATGCATAACGTTCGGGTTAACCGGCGCCTCTACAGAGTTCGCCGGGTTTGCCGCCCTGGAGCTTTCCGGCGTTCGGTTGAACCCATTGTTAGGGGCGGCTACTGACGATAAACTAAAGATAGTACAAAACTTTGGAGGCCACA
Organism: Pseudomonadota bacterium; assembly: GCA_013285445.1. Classification (NCBI taxonomy): domain Bacteria; kingdom Pseudomonadati; phylum Pseudomonadota; species Pseudomonadota bacterium. Next base: position 113,263 of record CP053448.1, read on the forward strand.
TGACCGCTGAGCCCCTGGAGCGCCTGCGTTCTGAAATCCTGGCACTTTCCGAGGCCGAACGGGCAGAATTGGCCCATGACCTGATCAAGAGCCTCGATGCCCCCCGTGATGATGGGGTTGAAGATGCCTGGGACGGAGAAATATCCAGGCGAATCAATGAGATTGACGCCGGGCAAGCGGAACTAGTTGAGCGGGCCGCGTTTCGGGAAAGGATTCGCGCGAAACTAGAGCGCCAGTAGTGCCGAAGGTTCGAATTCTTCATCAAGCCGTCGAAGAAGCGGAAGCAGCGGCCACCCGGTACGAGCAAGAGCGACGGGGGCTTGGCGCCGAGTTTGCTCAGGCGATCGAAGCTGCCATTTGATGTTATAGAAGACGGCTTTCTGCCCCTTTCTCCTATGCCCGGAAACTCCGGCACTCTTGGAGCAAAAAGACTCATCCTTCGCCGTTTCCCATACGACATTATCGTCGTAGGCCGTGGCGATGAATTGATCATTGTGGCATTTGCTCATCACTCTCGAAAGCCTGGCTATTGGCGAGATCGTACCAGCCCCTAACGTCTATGCTAAGCAGCGCGGGTACGAAACCAATCCGGCGAAGCCGGCCCTGAAGTTACCCTGCGTCCGCTTGAGCATTTTGTTGGGCGGTTAGTCGGCATGATGCAACTCCTGCCGAAGTATCTCCCTTAGTTTGCCGGCAGTTAACGGTACATTCTCGTCGTTTAGGGCTGCCCGAAGTGCCTCATTAATCGCGGTCTGATAACCAATGCCTCTGGCTTCAGCCCGCGCCCGAAATGCCTCAATAATGTCGTTGTCAAGCATGATGGTGATGCGGGTCTTTCCGGGGGATTCTACGGCAGGGCCTCGTTTACCCTTGCTGAAGTCATACTCTTTACGCATGGTAGTTCCTCGCCTCGTTTCGGCTGGCTTTTCGCGCGGAAATGATTCGGATACGATCGTCCCGCGGGGTATGGACAACGACCAGAATTCGTCCCAAGGAATCTGCGCCAAGAGTCACGAAGCGGGGCTCACCTTCCGAATCGGGATCCTCAATCGTGATGCCAAGTGGATCCCGGAGCGCCTGCTCGGCGTGCGCAAAGCTGACGCGGTGTTTGCGGAGGTTAGATGCCGCCTTTTCCGGGTCGAATTCGATCTCCATGCGCCTAGTATGCATATAGTATGCATATCAGTCAACAGTGGCCAACGTCGATCCTAAGCGGCGCGGGCACAGAGCCAACCCGGCTTTGCCGGCCCGAAAGTTACCCCGCGTCCGCTTGAGCATTTTGTTGGGCCGCGATGCCTGCATGGAGTTGAATACCCAAGGCTCGAGTGACCTTTAGAATGGTTTCAAACTCGGGAGAGCGTTCGCCGGAAAGCGCCTTATACAAACTTTCTCGTGACAGGCCCGCGTCCCGGGCGACCCGGCTCATGCCTTTAGCCCGAGCGATGTCACCCAGGGCTTTAGCAATGAATGCGGCGTCTGCCTCTGGGTCTTCGAAACATGCTTCGAGATACGCTTCGATCTCTTCGTCAGTGCGAAGATGCTCGGCTACGTCAAATTCAGAGGTTCGCGTTTTGCTCATGGCTGGTTACAACTCCTGAGCCAATGAAATGGCCCGCTTGATATCACGACTTTGGGACTTTTTGGTTCCTCCGGCAAGAAGAATGACTACTGAATCTCCCTGCCGGGTCAGATAGACCCGATACCCAGGGCCATAGTCGACTCTCGGCTCGGAAACTCCGCTACCGACAGACTTCACAATCACCAAAATTCCCAAGTGACAGTCGCCGAAGCCGGACGAGAATCCGGGCCTTGGCCCGAGCATCCCGCAAACCATCCAACCAGTCGGCAAATACCTTGGTTTTCCTTACCTCTACCACCAGCCTAGTGTAGCCTTGTGGCTACATCTTGTCAATCTGCTTATTTTGAGGCCCAACGAATAGCTAAGCAGCGGCCCGACAGGGCCGTCCGGTGGACGGCCGCAAGGCCGGGAACGAACTTGAGCGCCTGGTTAGGCGCGTCATGGAGAGGGCAACGACTGATCTTGCGGCTTGCCTTGGTTTTCGGATGGCTTCCGGGGAACAAGACAAATGACACCAGAAACCACTCCGAAAAGGAAGACAAGAATGCCAAGCCAGCCCACTATGGTCGCGTTGTGGGCAATGCGTACAAACTCCACCAGTTCTGGTCTGCCAGAAAACGTCGCGGCGAAGCCGAAGCCCCCCAACGCCAGCAGGCAGCCGCCGATAATGGGAAATAGAGGCCAGAATCGCCGAATGCCGGCTGCCCATCCAACAAGGAAAACGGCAACTCCACACCAAAAGAGCCCCGAGGCGATGCGGGAATGAAACGCAACGCTTGCCATCAGCTCTGGCGTCGGGTCCTGGTATCCCCATGCTCCGCCATAGAAGAGCTTATACAAGGATCCCGCAACTACGATCAGCACACCGCCAACAATCAGAAGTAGGGGCCAGAATCGCTGCATAGTGTTCGTCCGCCTAACAGCCAATTATGTGCTCGTCTCCGAAATATGTCATAGCGCATGCGCAAGCCAATAGGTCATGATGGCCAAGAAGCCGAAGAGCAAAACGAATTGGGGCACTGCTGTCTTGTACTTGAGCGACCAAGCTGAACAGACCGCGCCTAGTATTCCCAAGGGTCCGAACATGTTGACGCCGAAGATCGCTCGGCTTTCACAGTCAAGCCCCATTAACCTACCAGAGCAAAAACCGGAGAACGGCCAAGCGGCCAGGCCAAGCAGGACGATCGATGCCAGGACCTCGATCCAAGCCAATACTTTAAGCATTTCGATTTGCACCCTAGACACATAACGTCTGAGCTAAGCGGCGCGGCGTTAGCCGCGTCCGGTGGAGGCCCGTAGGGCCGGAGCGAACTTGAGCGACTTGTTATGCGGCTATGCCTTCTACTTGCAAATGGCTAATATCGGTCCGCTGGCTAGCATGCTCAAAGGTAATCGCGCAAACGTTGCCGTCTGAGTCCAGGTCAAGGAGAGTGTTCTCATCAAGATCCCGGGTTTCCGAAATCTCCCTGCCTTGGAACTCGATGTAAAGCGTATCCGTGTCTTCAAAATACTGGACTTTCATGGCCTAAATCCTCGATCGAAGAATGCATTATGGACCGTCTGACGGTCCGCAAGCAAAACTACCCGGAGATATCGCCCTCCAGCCTCCGGAATTCGGGCCCACCTTCGAACTCGCCCGTCTGATTGGATATGCTCTTGCTCCGGGCGTTCCACTGCCCGCTCAATCCACTCGTCCCGTATTCCGGCACGATCTGGGCGATTTCGAGTGGTCTCAAAGTAGCGTGTGGTTTTCATGCCTTCAGTCTTGTGGCCGCATAACGCTGCGCATCAGGCGCGCGCGTTAGCGCGTCGCTCTGCATGCGCTTGTTAGACAGCCTGCTGTTGCCATTGCCCGACATTGACGCCTTTGACCAACAACCAGAGTAGTAGTGCCAATTCGGACAAATGAGTCACGATAAGAAACGGATTGCTCCATAGCGTGCGCTCGGTCCCGGGTAAGAAAAAAGCTTGAAAGAAGAGGACGAGATACCCAAGACTGCCCACCATCAGCAATGCGCCCAGAAACCGGGGGAGAAAACCGGATTTGAAGACCAGGTACCCCAGAGGAATCAGCCACAAGCCGAAGAAAATCGCCGCAACCAGAGTTCCGAATCGGTGCAAGTTCAAAAACAACTCCACCTGCTCTTGCAGCTGGCTCGACGCCGCGAGGAATGCGGCGAACAGGTAGCCTTGACTGAGCATGTAGATAGGAACGGAAGCCAAGACGAGTCCGAGCATAGCCATCGCACTCGTTTTGTCGACAGACCGAAGAAGTCTGTAGAGGAGTAGCGCATAGAACAGCCAAGCGACCATCATGATCAGACTGCCGGCGATTCCCAGGCGGAACAGCGCTTCGGACGCCACGATCTTGCTCGACGTTGCCGCCAGATCCTCCCGGACGATCAGGCGCGACGCCACGAAACCCGCGAAGGAACCACTCGCAAGCACGAGAACTCCTACGAGACCAGCTACCCTCGCATGAACAAGTGGGGAGGCCCCAATCAATTGCGACTCTTCAGCGTTCACGGTCATAGCCTGTGTCCTTTCAAGGGGCGGGTGGCTGCCTAACCGTCTGAGCTAAGCGGCGCGGCTTTAGCCGCGTCCGTGTTGAACCGGTTGTTAGGCGACATCCACGTACTCGACATGGCTGCTAGGAGGGGGAATGGGCTCCCCGTCCTCCCTCATACCATCAAGGTGAAATTCGATGGCCTCCCGAATTTGCCTTTCAACTTCCTCAATTGTTGCACCGGTAGCAATACAGCCAGGCAAGTCTGGGACATATGCCGAATAGTTGTTCTCTGCTTTTTCGATGACGATTGCATACTTCATAGCTGCACCTATTTCCAGCCGGCCTGTTTGTAAATGCTGTCTACTGTTCCGACAGTCAAATCGTCGCCAGGTTTTCCAGGCACTGTAACGCGCCCAGGTTTCGAGGGATGCTTGAATTGGCGATGGCTACCTCGCGTCGAGTGGTGATACCAGCCATCTTCCTTCAGTTTTCGCAGAATATCACGTACCTTCATCTACTTCGAATACCCCGCCATAAGCCCTGCATTTGTTCGCCTAACGTCTGAGCTAAGCGGCGCAGCTTTAGCTGCGTCTGGTGGAGGCCCGGAGGGCCGGAACGTACTTGAGCGACTTGTTAGCTGTGGAAGGGGCATTCTCCGCCAGAGCGCCCCCGCCACTGGGCGAAGCCCGCCCCAGTTCTCGACTGGCAGAAAGCCGGACGCCGCTGCGACCTTTCCGGTTAAAAGCGACGAAGGCATAGCCCTCCGGACTGCACGCCAGGAATCGGCAGCGATGAGGCCGGCTACTACTCCCGAGCTTGAAAACTTGCGCGGCACCCGTGGCACGGCGTGAGCTACCAACGGCCCCGCTCTGGCCGTTCTTCGGGGCAGATCTACAAATACTCATTCCAACAGCTAACGTCTGAGCTAAGCGGCGCGGCGTTAGCCGCGTCCGGTGGAGCGCGAAGCGCGGAACGAACTTGAGCGCTTTGTTAGCTTTCAGCGCTCTAATCTCTCGCCAGCTTGCTGCGCCGAAGCCTTTGCTCACTGCGCATGACGTGCAAAATGTATACGCGACCCTGTACTTTGTCGTGCCGATAGATGATGCGGCATGGGGGCTCGATAATCTGACGGTAACGCCACCCATCAAATTCCTGGGGTTTCGAGCCACTGTCCGGGTGTGCTTCTAGTTGATCCACATGCTCGAAAATTCGCACAACGAGCTTCTTTGCCGCCGCCGGATTCTCAAGTGCTATGTAATCTGCAATAGCATCCAAGTCTGCCAGCGCTGGGTCAGACCAAATTACTTCAGCCATCGGGCCATCTTGGCCTTGGCTTGATCGTTCGAGACGGTACGCCCCTCATCCACAGCGTGCTCTCCCCGGGCTATCCCTTCCAACAGCTTCATCCTGGCCTGGAGCCCTTCGTAGCTATCTACATCAATGAGATACGCCGAAGGCAGTCCATGCTGCGTGATCAGAATTGGCTCCTTATCCTTCGCCAATTCCGACAGCAGATCTGTGGCTTTTCGTTTCAGAGTCGTGACAAGTTCAGTTCGCATACAGTGATACTAAAGTATCATATCGCTAAATGCAAGCACCCTGAAAGCTAACGTCTGAGCTAAGCGGCGCGGCTTTAGCCGCGTCCGGTGGAGGCCCGAAGGGCCGGAACGTACTTGAGCGACTTGTTAGGCAAAGCTATAGCCGCAGCTTCGAATAGACTCCCTCTACAGAGCATTTTTCACGTCCGACATGAAGCTCTCCATAGCCGGTGGCATTCAACCTTAGGACCGCATCTTCGCCAAGAGCCAAACTAAGACAAGAGGAGGTTTTTATGAATAGCTGCTGCCCATCTACCTCATACCAATCATCTTCTTCCCGAGTAACACTGATAGAGTATGTTCCTGGGTCTTGGTCAGAGGCGCCATACACGGCTATAACGTCGCATTTCTCACCGGCATCTAGGAATACGATCTCGCCTGAATAGCCTCGCATTCTCAGGAACGAGTCCTCGTAATAAACGTACTCGTAGCAATAGCGCGTATGAATAAAGGTGTCCTCCCCGTCAATCTTGTATAGATTACTCCCCTTCCGAGTGACGCTAATTTCGTAGTTTTCGGCATGCAGGCTAGTTACAAAAAGCAGGATGCATGTGGCGAAAATGATGTGTGCTGATTTCATAGGTATCCCCTTGCCTAACGCTTGGGTTAACCGGCGCCGCCCCCGAACTCGCCCGGCTATGCCGCCCCGGAGCTTTCCGGCGTCCGGTTGAACCCTTTGTTAGGTGCCGGCGCGCCCCGCAGGAGGCCCTCAGTGCTGAGGTCCTCGTCGAGGTCCGGCCAGTGAATGCCGTAACCACCGCCACAGATTTGCCAATTTGAGAGTTCGGCTACCGAGGCGTGGGCAAGCCGCGGATACCACTCTATTGGCACGGAGATTCGACGGCCATCCTTAAGGCCGACAATCAGGAATTCCTCGGTAAATTCAACCGAGTCCACCCGCTCATCGGCGTTAAGCGCCAAAGTACCCATTCCAAGCCTCCAGAAGTGACTGTTGATTAGATTCTACAACACCTCGGATTCTCCGGAGTTCGTGCGCCGGGAATCCCAAGTTTCTCGCAAGGGCGACCGGCTCTAGCCAAAACTTGGCAGAACAGGCGTCGCGATCCACATGTACATGGGGTGGTTCGCCAGGTTCATGGCTATACCAGAAGAAACGATAGGGCCCCTCTCTGAGAACTGTTGGCACCAAAACCTCCCTATTCGTGCACCTAACGCTTTGCTTTGCGGCGTGCCGGAGCGCAGCGTAGGCACGTCCGGCAACAGCTACTTGTTAGCAGCGTGGATCAGCAACCCAATAGCTGCCAGTTGTTTCGATAGCTGTCAGGATCTTCAACTGGGATACGAAATACCCGCATGTTTGAATCTTTCCTTCCCGAATCTCCGTCTAGCCAAAATTCATGCTGCCATTTGACATATTTTGCAACTACTTTGCTTTCAACGAGGAAAAACGATGGAAGCTCATCCTCCTCTTGAAGGTTTACAAAGCAATACACTAGGTTTTCATCAACTAGGGCCTCATGCTTTTTTGACATCGTCCATGAGTAGAAATAACCGTCTCCAAAAAGACGAGCTTTGTTAGGTTTCGAAGTAGAAGTCTTAACTTCAACCTTATAGAGACGATTCAAATCTTGATTTGTAACGAGAATGTCGACACCCTTCGTATTTCCTAGTGTCAGTGTGGCAACTAGCCCTTTTCTCGTAAGCTGTGCCAGCGTGAAATACTCACCAGCCAACCCCGTTTGCGATTTATCCATATGTCCTCTAGCTGCTAACGACCAAGCTCACCCGACGAAAACCGCATCGCGGTTTTTGGTCGGGTGAAGCGCCTGGTTATGTTCCATTTTTAACGTTTTCATGATCTCGATGGTGCAAATGACGCGGCCCATTCAAGGAATAGCCCAGCTGCCTTATCCAGGCTTCCATAGGATCGCGTGTCTTGATTCTTGCCTCGGACTGACCAAGGCCGCTGCCGTTTTCTTCGATTTTCTTCGTGTAGCTCGCCATCTAACTCGACCACAAAATCGTAGGTAAATTCCTCATAATCAATTGATACATCTGAGCCCTTCATAGGCTTCCCGTTTTTAAATCGCCTGTGCAGGCTTAGGCAATTATCATCAGATTCAACATGCCATCCAAGGGCTGATAAGGCGTCCATCTCTTTTTCGGAAAGATCATTAATTGATTCATAGCGCGTGACCTGCTCGGCATCGGGATTCCATTCGACTGCGGATATATCATTTTCTTCTTGTAGTATCGTGATTTTTTCAATCACGAATGACTTCACTGCATTAGAAGTGAAACAACGTGCACGTACTTTTCCGTTCTTAATGCTTATAGGTGCCACGTCCCTCATAGCGCCAGGCTGGCTGCCGCCACTGTAAACAACTTTCAATACCTCGCCGGCTTCGATTGCTTCCCGTAATCGTGCCTCAGTGTTCATTATCTACCCCCTCCCTTGATGGAACATAACGTCTGAGCTAAGCGGCGCAGCTTTAGCTGCGTCCGGTGGAGGCCCGAAGGGCCGGAACGTACTTGAGCGATTTGTTAGGTTTCTTTTGGATGTCCATCTGCATCGAAATGCTCCTTCGCTACAGTTTCCGCGAGTTCGGCCAGCTTACGCTCGATTTCTAGCGATATATCGCGGATTAGAATGCGGACCTGCATCAGCTCGTCCGCTGAACATTTGAGCGGCGGGATGACCTCAATCGCGGAAGGTTGTCCGCCGAGAGTGATTGGTCTGTTTTTTCGAGCGGCAATATCTGTATGAGCGTACACTTCGTTCCTCAGGTCGAGCAGATGTCTGTGTAGCTGCTTCTGCTCGGTATCCAACACCCTCAGTATCCGCTTCGGAAACTTGGGCCAGCCGCGACTTTCCGTAAAGGGCCTACTGTAGGAAATAACCATTGAGGTTACGTAGGCGGCCTGGTGCAAATAGTCTTGCCAGGAACCCTCCCAAGGCTCTAAATACCATCCCTTGGACTGTAAGTGATCCGCATAGAAGGCGGCCTGACTTAAATCCTGCTGACCAGCATAGAGAAGCGCATATGTTTGCTGGGCGTTCCTTTCGGCCGGATCCATATCTTTCATGGAAACCTAACGCTGACCATCAATTGCGCGAGGCACGAGCGTCAATTGCATGGTTTGGTTATGTAGTTAGCCGATTTGTCTAATCCAGTCCTGAAGGTGCATCTGTAATCGCGCCCCCTCCTCCGCAGGTAGCTCATTAGTGTGGGCAATCACATTTCGTGTTCGCTCGCAGTCACTAACCCGACTGGCTACCCACGCTTGATCTGGAAAGAAATCCCCAAACACCTCCCAGTTGTTCGTGATCAGATTACCTAGATCCCCGAAATCTAGGTAGAAAATAGGGTGCTCATTTCTTCCTGTATGCCACTGATTCTTCTCTTCACTACTTTTTCTTCTTTCATATTTATCCTTCATTCCCTTCGTTGCTCTTTTTTCAAACCAATTTTCACCATCGATGTCAATGAACGTGTTTATTATGAACTCTCTGACGAGGTTTTCAAAAACGTACAGCATTCGATAATATCGTTGCATCGACAACGAACCTTGGCGTATTGTTTCGGAAGCTGAGACGAATAGATCGTGATCTTTTTTCTCTTGATCATTGTAGATTGGGGTGCGTAAGAGGCCGCTCGTTTGCAGGTCGCGGACGCAATATGAGGCAAACAACCCCTTTAGCAGAAAGTCATTGGCATCTTTAATCATCATCCTAGCTCTTCTTTCATAGCTTTAAATATCGCGCGATACGTTTCGATATTCTGAGTATCAGGCAAATGTATTTCTAGGCGATAGACTAAGCCCACAGTCCCTCCGAAACCTCCACCTCCATCATCACCATTTGACCCGGGTGGTGGCGGTGATTCCCCGCCATGACCACTTTCTGGCTTTGCTCCTGGATGTGTTGGCGCCTCTTTCGGTTCCTTTGTGAAGTCGGCATAAGAAGCAAGCCCCTTGAATGTCGCAGCCATCTTATAGGCAACGGCATCACCCTTTCCGGTCTTAGATCGAAACCAACCTTTCAATTCTTCAACTGATTTCTCGTGTGCTTTCTTGTGACTAAGGTAAAGGTCGTCGTATGCCGCTTTGAGCCTCTGAGCTAGCACCGACTTTGTTTTCGTATGATCGACAAAATCTCGATAGCTTTTCTGAGGCCGTCCAGACGCATCAAGCATACCGAGGTACTTGAGGACCTTGATAATCGACCTATCGTTGGAACTGGTAAACCCTAGATCCCTTAGAAACTCATAGGAAAAGCTCTCTGGAACGGCCGCATGTTGCGCAGCATCCAAAATGGCATGGAGATTCTTGTTCGATGGCATGTACGGAACATTAACGTCCACTGTGTTCTCCTTCTTCTACATTCTACATAACGTCTGAGCTAAGCGGCGCAGCTTTAGCTGCGTCCGGTGGAGGCCCGAAGGGCCGGAACGTACTGGAGCGACTTGTTAGGCTAGAGTTTCTATTAACAACCAAATTGAAAACCCAACCCCGGTCGGCATAAGGGATGCCAGCGCGAGCACACCTAAACAACCTGAAGCTTTGGATGGCGCTTTCGAACTAATAGAGGACTTCGGGGAAGGCTTCGCAAGCCCGAACTCTGTTTTAATCTCACTTGAAGCGGCCTTATAGGCTGCCGTTCGATTGCTGCCTCCGGTGTAGGTGAAGCCCTCCGGCGACGTCCACTGGCCGAACCATATGAGGTCTTCTCCCCGATAGCGACGAATGGACTGAATAACCTTCTCGTCGTCGGAAAGCCGATTGGCAATTGAAACGAGTTTGGGATCGCTTGGATGTTGAGCTGGTGCAGTATCGGAGGCGCCCGTTAGTTCTCTGTATACTCGGAAAGTAAACCACAGGGCCAAATCAGCCTCTCGCCCTGGTTTAGCTAATTCACCGAATACAAGCTCAAACAGCCTTTTCTTCCCGACATATCGTGTCGATTCTACACCGAAGTATTCCGCGAAGCCTCTATGACGTTTTGTGGCTGGTTTGTCTCGGTCCTCATGTATGGATAATAGGTCGCTTACTTCGCGCATCGTAGCGTCCGCGGGAACATCAATCCCTACACCTCTGGCGTACTGCAACTGACGCTCAGTTGGCGGTGGAGGGGGCACCAGCTCGATACTGCTGGGCTTCGTCCCATCCTCAAGGGCTTTGATCTTGGCTTCGTCTTCATTTCGCCCCTCATACGTCCGGGTTCTCTTCCGGCCCGTTTCGATTCCAGTTCCCGTAATCCGATATGTCGGCATAAGGATCCTTGAGCCTAACGTCTGAGCTAAGCGGCGCGGCTTTAGCCGCGTCCGGTGGAGGCCCGAAGGGCCGGAACGTACTTGAGCGACTTGTTATACGCAGCAATCATCTTTGCTCGCACGATATCAGCTCTCGTCATTCGCGCACATCCAAAAAAGGCCGGCTACTAGGAGTATCCCTATCCACTGAGCGAGCAGGAGTAAAACGTCTACGGTAGCGTAAGCATCCCCGGTGGGATTGGCAGGGGAGAATATAAAGCTATACCCGTAGTTCATCACAACGCCGTTCCCTCTTAAGAAATGGAAAGGTGGGAACAAAAGGGTTACCGCAATTGCCACAGCGGTAAGGATTAGCAAGGTTTTCTTAACTGGCTTCATCTGGCCTCCCATTTGGCATTGCGGCTAATTGTCACAGACAGACAACGTATAACGCCGCGCTCTGCGGCAAATTTGTAGCGCAGCGTAAAATTTGTCCGCCAGCAGCGCTTTGTTATACGCTTGCTGATTTCATGGCTAAGGCCATGCCCGCCACAAGACAAGTATGATAATTAGACAGAAACCGCTTTCGATGTTTATCTGGGTTTAACTCAAAGTCCAATAGCTGTTTTCCAGCACCTGCTGGTGAAGGTATCAATCCATCAGATTCTTGTGCACCAATCAGTAATGCATAAAAGCTGTCTTCTTGCTGTTTTTTATTTATACACTGAGACACCATAAGAAGTTCAGATACGATATCCCAATTTTCTTGATCAGCGAAAATTTTCAACCACGCCGGAACCCAAACATTAAGGTACTCAAGCGAGTTTTTACTAAATCTATCAGTTCCTTTTCTTCCAAAATCTGAAAGATAAAACACATCATGGGTAATGGCATACGCAATATCATTAGACATGACCCAAGGTTCTGGACATTTATAAAACCAGCAATCTTTATCAGCGACCTCAGGCATGCTGTTGATTCCTAGACTCTCAGCTGCATGAAGGAGATCAAGTTTACGCCAATAGGGAAACTCTAAGCCTTTACAACTATCAGTAGAAATCAAATGCAATACAAGTTTTTCAAGCCTATCATTGGTGCAGCCAAATTCTTTAAAATTTGCATATAGTGATGACAGGACTATTAAGTCCGGTCTAGCCGCCAGAGCATTGAGAAGCACCTCACCGTCACTAACGGCATCCCATGCTCGCGAAATAAACCTTTCACACTCGCCTTTTCTGTATCCGTAACTGTGGAATATTTCAAACGTAAGAACGAGCTCACCCAGAGGCTTTAAAGCACCTAAAGTCACTTCAATGTTATCCGTCTGAGGTAGTTGGAATTGATGATAGTTTTCTTCAATCCAATTAAAAATGGCTCTTCACTGAATCGTGTGGGTGGCGTTCATTTCTGGACCGCCGCCGGGTAGAGGTCGAGGCCACCCAGGTGAAAGTAGATGGCAGCCTTGAACCGCTCCTTGTTCCGGAAGCCCCGGGCATCACGCTTGATTTTCTGGATCTTCGTGTTGAAGCCCTCGGCCCGGGCGTTGGTTGCACCGGTCACCACAGCCGTCACGATGCCCTCAAGATGACGCTTGACCATTCTGGCGACCTTCTTGATCGGTTCCAGGCGCGATCGGATGGCCCAGCCATACCAGCTCATCCAGGCCTTGCGCGCCCAGCCTCGGCGCTTGTAGCCCCACAAGCACATCGCGTGGGTCTTGATCGCCCAGGCCCGGGCCGTCTTCAGGTTGGCGGCCTTGAGTTCCTTGAGGCGGCTCCAGTTCGTGTCGGTCATGTTGTCGGGATGCTGCAGCCACAGGTAGCGGCTCTTGCTCAGAAGCGAGCCACCTTCAGCGGCCAGCAGGGCCTTGTGTTCACTGCGGCGAACCTTGTCGACGGCGTCGCCGAGATGCTGGGCGACGTGGAACTTGTCAAAGGCGATCTTGTGCGCAGCACCCGGCACATGCGCCATCGTGGCGTCAATGAACGGGCCCCACATGTCCATGGTGACCGTGCGCAGGCCGGCCAGCGTTTCAGCCGGTTGCTCGACGTACCAAGCCCCCAGCGTCTCGCGCTTGCGGTCGTCAGCCACATGCAGCACCCGATCGCCACTGCTGATCACGGTCACATACTGGTGCCGACGTTGAAACGCCGTCTCATCAATGCCGATCGAGTCCGGAAAGGCCTGGCCGCGACGCGCCAGGCCGCGCGCCACCGCACGCTCCTGGACACCGCTGACCGCCGACCAGCTCAAACCCAGCTGCTCGGCCACCTCCGAAATCGTGCCAATCTTGAGCCAGTCAATCACCAAAGCCTCAAACAGCGCGGTCAGCCGAGAGTTGCTCTCCGCCCAAGGCACCGGGACTTGGTGAACGCCGTGCTCCGGACACCGAACGCGCGGCACTTGCGCGACCAGCCAGGTCTTGTACTGGCAGGTATCCAAGTGTCGCCACTTGCGCTCACGGGTGTCGTAGCCCGGGCAGCGCTGCGCGCACTTCGGACAGGCCAAGCCCTCTCCGGAATGTCGGATATGGACGGTCACACCGGCTGCCGGCAGGTCGACTTGCACTTCAGAAACCTCCCACGGCGTCTGGATACCCAAAATCTGACGGTAAAGCTCGCGGTCGTGCATGGGACTGGACTCTCAGCAGGGCCAGCCCGTAGGCTATCCGAACCGGTCAGCCCACACAAAACCGGGAAGAGTCTCTATAATAATGCTCACTTGGTAAATCAATTGCTGAATATACTTCTTCATTCTCAATATAATTGAAGTAGCAGACGAGATCGAGATTTTCGCGCTCTCTTGGCCCATACTTTTTCGTTAAATTGATACTGCGTTTTACGCACCGCTCGACAATTTCTTCCAATGTCACTTTCTTGGGTGTGTATTCCGTGAGCAGATCAGAATATCGCTTTGCCCGTTTTGCTTTTTCTAATGCTTTGACATACTCATCGTGCCGTTTTCTTCCAGACTGCATTACTTCCTTGATCTGGAAATTGTAATCCCGAATGCGAACGTCTATCGGCTCCTCGGCAGGCAGCAACTCCGAAACTTCAAACTGCTCACCGAGAGATAGTAGAAGCGTCATTACAACGTGGCATTCTCGATGAAACTTATTCTCGTCACTCCAGAATTTCACAGATTCTTCGAGTGATCGGACTCTCTCGGCCCTCCATTCCGGCATATTCTCGATATCATTCATAACGATTAGCTAAGCGGCGCGCGTAAGCGCGTCCGGTGGAGGCCGAAGGCCGGAACGTACTTGAGCGACTTGTTAGGCATAGGGGCTGGGACCCGTTGGGATCTTACCCCTTATGGAGGCAAGTTCGATTGACGTAATGAAATCCCTAAACTCCTTAAGGGCAGCTCTTGCGGTTAAATCGTGGCCCTCCATGCGGAAACGTAAATCCTTGTTTGCTGTATCTACATCGGTCACCGAAAGCTCGCCCCATATTGGCTTAGTTTCTTCCTTCCGGTTCCAACGAGGAAGTTCCTGCTTCGCAAATGGCATCCTAAGCCGCTTCAGGTAGCGTTTGATTTCAAGAATGCGCGACCTAAGGTCACTATCGAAGCAGTCCCCATGCTGGGACATCGTCCTCACCACTTCATAAGCCCCAAGAACCCATAGCCAAAACAGGCCGTAGGCTTCGTTGAAACAGCCGCCCTGAATGTGGGTTCCCTGGATCCCTTCCTCAAGCACAGCCTCGATTCGTGTCGCTGTCTGCTCTAAAAACTTAACCTGCACTTGCGTATATATTGAGAACGCAAGCAGCGGGTCCTGCTCCAATATCTCCAGTATTTTGTCTTCTTCGGACTGTGACATCCAAGCAATGCCTAACCGTCTGAGCTAAGCGGCGCGGCTTTAGCCGCGTCCGGTGGAGGCCCGAAGGGCCGGAACGTACTTGAGCGACTTGTTAGCTGTGGAAGGGGAATTCTCCGCAAAAGCGCCCCAGCTGCTGAGTGAAACCCGCCCCAGTTTTCGACGGGCAGGAAGCCGGACGCCGCTGCGACCTTTCCACGCAGAAGCGGCGAACACGCAACCCGCCGGACTGCTCACCAAGAAGTGGCAGCGCCAAGCCGGGCTAGTAAGTCCGCACTCGGAAGCAGCCCCAGCGCCCGTGGCACGGCTGCAGCTACCAACTGCCTCACTCTGGCCGTTCTCCCATGCAGATCTAAAAATACTCATTCCAACAGCTAACGTCTGAGCTAAGCGGCGCGGCTTTAGCCGCGTCCGGTGGAGGCCCGTAGGGCCGGAACGTACTTGAGCGACTTGTTAGTTTTCGTCTTCATCTCTAAAGCCCAACAAACTTTGTATCTTCCTTACTCTCGCGTTGACTTGCTGAATTGATTCGTCTGCTTCGTCGCCCATCTCATGCATGTGCGTTGAGAGCGCTCTCAGATGGATAGCCGCGTCCTCGATATCCTCTTCTGGCGGCAACGCTCGGAGCGCGAGCCGCCTAAATGGGCCTCCATTGGGCAGGAGCTCGAGCATAGATAGTAGGTTCGCACTCACTTCTCGAAGCGCTCTTGCGGCTTCAGTAGACCGTTCGTCGTTCCTCGAAATTGGGGTATGGATAACGGGAGCAAAGAACGAAAGCACGTATCTGACTTGTGAAATCTGTCTTCGTAGCTCGTCGATTGGGTCGATATAGCGCTTGGATAGCAGTTCCCCGACCACATACAGGATTGTCCCGCCTATAAGCGTCGCGAATGCGGTGTAGAGAATTTGCTCCCATTCACTCATTGGAGAAAACTAACGTTTAGCGTAACCGGCCGGCTTTGGAGCGCCAGCGGAAAAGCCGGTCCGTGTTGACGCTTTTGTTAGGCCGCTGCCGCTGCCAATCGAATGCGTCGGTTTCGTGAATTGATGAATTCTACTGTGTCATCACGATAATCCCTATACTCCTTGACAGTCTTCGGTACTGGCGAGCTCCGAAAGTTATCATACGGCTTGGAAAGCTTTACCTCGCTTCCGACTACAAGATCCTGCAATAGAAAGAACTCTACATATCCATCAAAGTCAGCGAAGAGCGCAAAAAAGTCAGAATACCGTTGGAGAGGATCGCTTAATGGACTCTCTTCCCCCGCATAGTGCCTCCGTATGCATTCCAAGGTAAGATCAAATCGGTCCTTAATTAACGGGTGGAATCCGCGGGCACCGTTAATCGTCATTTTCCGATGGATTTTGTTGCCTGGAAATAACATCATTCCACCTATCGTGTAGCCTATCTTGTTGAAGACCTCGATTTCGTTTTCCGGGACCAGCGACCTTATCTCTGGGATTTTCCGAAAGGATGGAATGACAGTATCACTAGCCAGGGAAAACTTTCCTAAGTCTGATTCGTGATACAGATAACAACCAGCTTTTGAGTCGCTCAGTTCAAAAATCGCTCCTCCAGGTAAAGGTTTACTCCACAGAAGCTTGTGGTAGCGACGAAGTGTCGGGCTGGCTGCGTCCGGATCTCTTCCTTCAGGTGTATCGGCTCGGAAGTCAAACGTGATATCGATTTCATCTTTCATAGTTACTACGCGCGCGGCCTAACGTTTAGCGTAACCGGCCGGCTTTGGAGCGCCAGCGTAAAAGCCGGACCGCGTTGACGCTTTTGTTAGGTGCATTTTCAGAGTTCACGACCAGTCTCGATCGTGAATTGCTTTGTGAACAGTTGCAGATTTGAAACAAGATCGGCTGCACCAAAAGCTTTTGCGGCAAAGATACAAGATAAAAGCCCTCTATAAACGTAGTTCCAGTAATCGTACCGATACTCTTCCTCTCGAGGGGTTCCCTTCACTCCTTGAGTATGGAATCTTGGCGGTGATCCAGCATATAGGTCCATGATGTGTGGTGCCGCCCCGTGGACGAATCCCGAGAACCCACTATAGATGGTATAGCCGACCTTGTTGGCTGTGCTCGGATCTCCACCTCCGCCCAGAATTCTGGATATGTAGGCTCTAATTTTCTTCCTGCGGACCATAGGCCTGGCGTTTGTTTCAAGTGCGCCGTCTTCGTTGTGTTCAAATTGCTCTTGCCAGAAAGCGTCCAGATATCGTTGATGCAGCTCTGTAACTTTGTCGTTAGTTACTGCACACACTAGAAAGACGATATCCTCGTGCGTCTCGTCAATAGCCCTATGGAGTATCCCTTGCTCCTGCACGTATCCGTTTTCCATCAGTAATTTGGCGCCTCTTAGTAGACTGACTAAACGCGCCAACTTCATAACGATTGCATGGTGTATGTCGGGGTCCTTGAACCTGAATACCTTAGTTGGCCCTCTGGAAATCAGTTTTGCTCTAGGCAGCGCATCCTCCATTGCTCGGAAAGCGCGTTCGATCACCTCCAGAGCTCGATCAATTGGAGACATTCTCTAGCACCTAACGTTTGCATTAACCGGCGCCGGCTTTGCCGGCGTCCGAGTTGAATGCATTGTTAGACATCAGGGTGCCGCGGCGACTGATTTTGATTCCAGGCATATGGGCTTTAAAAGAGTAAGCAGAATGCCGGGATCGCCCAACTCTGAAACCCGGTTGGCGCCGCCTCGGGCACCAAAGCCTTGCTTGGAGTTGGTGCCACCATAGGTATGAGAAAGAAGCTTAGGTTCTTCATTGCTGGCGTCAAACAGCTTGATCTCTACTAGCTCCCAAACGTAGTCGTGGCGCTCAGCTTGCTGTGTATATACCTCCGGCCCAGGCTCATCGAGGCTGATTCCCAACTCAAAACCATTCGGCAAAGAAACCTGCTGAATTTCGCCATTTGTCACGATCCAGTCAGTGATCTGCTGCCCGTTCCAAGATAGAAACACGTGCTGCTGCCGTTCGCCAGTATCTACGTCACAGGCATTACTGGGGAAAGCAACCAGCGAAATGATTAGAAATGTTGCAATATTCATGGTTGTTCTCATGGCGTTTCTCCTACTTTGGTACTGATGTCTAACGTCTGAGCTAAGCGGCGCGGCTTTAGCCGCGTCCGGTGGAGGCCCGAAGGGCCGGAACGTACTTGAGCGATTTGTTAAGTGACATGGCTCGGACATATCTCCGCGATTTGCCGCCTGAATATCTCCAGCATTTCCCGACCGGAATGCGGCTCCTTATCGGGGTCACTACTGGGCTGAGTTGACTCATCGAGCAGCGTCAGCAGCCACTCCCGGTAGAAATAGCAGGATCGAAAGACCCAATCTAGCCCAGGGAATTCGCTCAGATCGTAGAACCTGTCAATATGCGCGATGCGCTCATTCCTGGTTCGCACCATTCGGTCATGGAATTGGTCCCAGTCGCCCCGTTCTATGTTTAGGTAATTACAAACTAGGTCTGACGAAAACGGCCTTAGCCCCGCCGGAAGACTTGAAAGCTTGCCGAGGAAGCTTTTCCAGTGAGTTTCCTGACGATCGGTTCCAAAAAGCTGCGACCACGTCAGGACGGCATCTGAGTAACAGATGTCTGCAAAACTAACCCATGCCTCAGGCTCTGGACTGGCACGAACTATGTGGTCGGCGAAGATACACGCTCGAACACAATCGTGAGTGAGTCCGAACTGAATCTTGAGCTCGTAATGTAGTCGTGACTTTGTCACTTAACGTCTGAGCTAAGCGGCGCAGCTTTAGCTGCGTCCGGTGGAGGCCCGAAGGGCCGGAACGTACTTGAGCGACTTGTTAGCACGCATTACTTAGCCTTGTAAACTCGTAGGGTTTTCAGGACATTAAGCGACTTTGTAAGTGATTGAAGAGCACCGGAGGCCTTATGCGACTCCTCAATGTACTGCTCGGCATTTTCCTTCACATCTTTCAGTGCGTCTCTAAGAGCAATAAGCTCATCGAGAAACGATTCTTCAATCTCGGCAGTGAGCCATTCACTCTCGCATTCCTGGCAAATTAGACCGCGACGGAACCACCGCACATCCGTATGCTTGGTTCGGTACCAGCGCTGGCCCGATTCATACCCGAGAGTTGAGGGATTAACTGCCCTACAGATCGTTGTCTCTTCGCAGTATGGGCACCACTTTCTTGTCCCGCCCTGTGCTGTGCGCATGTATTCTCCTGCGTGCTAACGTTGCCATAAGTCGCGCGAGGTACGAGCGTCGGACTTAATGGCGTTGTTAAGCGGACGAACGTTCATCAATAACTTTTGATTCTGGGTGTTGCGAAGCTCGAAAACCCAGAAAAGTCTGGATAGATAGTTGAGTGCCTATAACCAAATAGCTTATCAAGCCTTTTGCGAACATCTTCTTTTGCAGCGGCTTTTATTCTAAATGTGTACATGGCACCCGACCCAGCCCCCTTGCCCTTGGCCGGCTCAAATACGTGTGGCCGCGCAGCTATACAACACGCCTTTCTACCCTCCTCAATCGACCACCAACCGTCTTTGTAATTCGGCGACTTTGGGAACTGAAACTTTTTGTTGTCTGGTTTATTTGATGCGGGAACTCCACCAAATAAAAAACCGCCGTTTTGGGCGGCAATTCTTGCGTCGAGATTTGCTGGCTTCCATGCGAACACAGATGTAGTCCATTCTTTTTTATCAATCCCGTCTGCTCGACCCGCCTTCCAAGGCCTGCTGAAATTATCTTCCCAAGAACGATAATCTTCATTTTCGTTGATTAATCGATCAGTCACATCAAAAGCAAAGAGTCTTGCGTCCTTGTCTTCATGAACTCGTTCGCCATTACTCCACTTTTCTTCAACTGCAAACCACGCCCCAACCCAAGCGTTAAAAGTGATATCGATGAGACGTGTAGGAGCGCCATAGTGTTGAAGCATAGCAAGTTGATTCAATATAGATAACCTACCTGTTTGAGATGAAGAATGAAGCCCCCACCGGTGCAATTCAGCAAGTATTTCTCTCTCTTCTTTAGCTATTTCATCTTCTGTTAAAACCTTGCCTTTAGTAAGATTCATTCGTCGATATAATGAACTGTGGAGCGACCAACTCGCATCAATCTGCCCTCTCCAGGCAAATTTGATGTTTTTAGTAACTGCCTTCTCCATGACTTGGTTGATAACTTCAAGCAAACCATTGAAATCAGAAATTTCTACTTCAAATGGTTTCCAGAAATCTTCGGCACTCAATTTTCTATTCCTTTTCGCTTAACGTTTAGCGTAACCGGCCGGCTTTGGAGCGCCAGCGGAAAAGCCGGTCCGCGTTGACGCTTTTGTTAGCAAGCCTGTAATGATTCACTCTATATAAATTTGCCATTGCGCCGCACTTCTATAGTCGCCTCATCGCTGAGGCCGACGCAATCGCCTTGAGCAACATGAATTTGATTCCCAATTTTCATACCAAATTCATGGGGCGACTTAATAATCTCCAGCTGTATATCGAAGTGCTTAGCCAGCCGAAAAGCCCCTCGGGTAAACCCCTGTGTAGCGGCGAGAATGCAGTGAACGTTATGACTAGGGTTTGCTTCGCAAACATCTTTAGCACGAGCGGCTAACACAAGTATCTGTTCGGCGCCAACCTTGTTTTTCCAACGCTTACATTCGACGAGGTAAATATCAGTGTCAACTCGGATCCCAACATCTACTTGATGGGGGAAACCCGAAGCTCCGATAAGCTTGTTGGTTGCGCCCAATTTTATATCGGCTTTCCGCAAATGTGCTGCAGAATCCGTGATCCCCTGCGCAACTCTAGCCACGAGGCTTTCATACTCCTGTGGTTTCATATACGCAAACTTAACTTATATTCGGATATAGAACAGACGACCAAAAAACTTACTGTCCATCAGTCTTGGCATGTATGACAAATGAATCAGGTGTAATCTTAGGCTTTTCATTTTCCCGAGCTTCTTGGAGTCTATCAGAAAGCATTGATCTCTCCTCATCTGTAAATTCAAACTGTGCCGCTCTATCAAGAAGCTGTTGAAGTTGACGGCTGGAAAGCTCTCCGGCCTTCGCAAGCTCAATAAGTCGATCATGCTGCATTTTAGCCTTTTGATGTTCGATCTCTTCCCATACATGATCCGGCACTTCTGCGAGTCGCCCTTCAAGCTCATCGCAACGAGTCTTTAGGCTTTCCAGTTGCGCTTGTAGCTGGTGGCGTGTTTGGATTTCGCCTTCTAATTTATCTTCGAGATCGGACTTTTGTTGGTTTGCAGATTCGAGCTGTTTATAGAGATTCGTAATGGCATGTTTAGGAATTTCATCTGTTTGATCTTCTGCGATTGTTCCATCTGGCAATCGAACTATAAATCCACCAGATTCTCCGCGCGTTATAACGGAGCCAGGGTTTGCCAAGGATAGCTCTTTCGCTTCTTTGAAGTTCATAGTGGCCCCTGATTGCTAACGTCTGAGCTAAGCGGCGCAGCTTTAGCTGCGTCCGGTGGAGGCCCGTAGGGCCGGAACGTACTTGAGCGACTTGTTATTCATCTTCTGGAAGGAGCCACGAGCCTATTACGTGTTTGGCCATGAATGCGCTCATCTTAGAGGTCAGCGCGCCAGTTAGCTCTTGATAGTTGATAAGAGCCCTCGTTACCATCAAACGGGCATCTTCTACATCGAACTCGACGGCATCCTCGCTATCGTCATTTGCGTGTTTTAGCGCGTTTTTGGTCCGATTTACGATTTTGTAAAGCTCCTTCGGTGGGAGTTTGCTCTGTCTTTGTTCCGCCTGGTCTGAAATTCGTTTCAGAAAGCTGGTCATGTTGGATCGGCCAAGCAGGTTCCCTAGAATTTCTTCGGCCGCGCCCGCTAAAGTTAAAGCCGAGACGTGGTCTTCGTCTTCCCAAAGCCGAATGGCAGCTTCGATCTGCCTGCGGGCGGCGTCGACCTTATGGATTTTCACTTTGATGAATAACGCTCGCCATAACCGGCGCGCAAAAGCAGAGCGAAGCGGCGCTTTTACGCGTCCGCGTTGATGGCGTTGTTGAGCCGCCTCCTCTGCTAAAGTTCATCATCCTGCCATATCGTGCCCATAAGCATGGTGAGAAGCGGACCGAACGGCTTATGCGTCATCGAAAGGAGAATCGGCAAGCTCTGCTCGAAGATCTGGCGTCCTACCGGTTCACCACGGAACCGAGAAAAGAAGAGTCCATCGGGTGACGTTGAAGCAACAAGAAAGTTGCTGCCTATGTTTGGATGTACGAGATCGCAGAACAGATTGTAGCCGAGGAGAACCTCGGGCGATTGTTCCGCCCATCGCTCTACACACGTGAGGACGTTAACCTGTGGCCTGCTGGTGGACTCTTGGGCAGCCGACGGAATCTTCTTCTT
This sequence comes from Pseudomonadota bacterium, assembly GCA_013285445.1. NCBI lineage: Bacteria > Pseudomonadati > Pseudomonadota > Pseudomonadota bacterium. Next base: position 135,357 of record CP053448.1, read on the forward strand.
TCGTTTCGCATCCAGATGGGCCATCGCGTCTTCCTTAATTTTTGCGTAGTTGCGGAAGAGGAACGATTCCCAGTCGAAGCGCGTACCTCGCAGGTGCCGATCATCGATCTCCACTAGCTTACGCATCTCGTCCGGACCGAGTTCCCCCGTGTCGAGTAGCGGCTTGTATTCATGGTGAATGTAGTACCGGAGGGTCGCCGTGGTCTCGATCAGAGATCGGCCGCAAAGCGCGTATGTGAGGAAGTTTGACCCTTCCACCGCCTCCAGAATTCCGTTCGAAAGGTCAGAAAACTTGCTGACGTAGCAAGTGATGAGGTTTCGTGCGTACACGTTGTGGAGGCGTCGCGGATCCTGGGTCTCGCCTTCCCAAGGGAACTCCAGCTTTTTGGCCATGTTGGTTAGATGCTCCGTCCCTTCTCGGAGCATTTCCAGGAGGCTCGGAATGTCATGGGAATCGGTAGTCATGTCGCGCTCATTCCTTTGTCGGCTCAACGTTTGCCTTAACCGGCGCGCCCGTAAACCCAACCCGGCTTTGCCGGCCACCAGCTTACCCCGCGTCCGGTTGAAGGCTTTGTTATGGCACGAGCTATGGTGAAATTGAATGGATACCAGAGCACCCGGGATTGCCGCCTGTTTTCAGGCCGAAGCCGCGCGGGGCGCATCTGCCGTCCTGCTGTGGCGAAGGGTGCGGCCTGGAGCGAAGGCACGGGCCAGAGCGGAGCCGTAGGAAAGCCGGGCCGAAGCGCCAGCCTGCTGAAACCACCAATACGAAACGCGCCACCGCCGCCCATGGCTCAATTCTGCCAGTTTGGCAACGAGCTTTCCACTCGGAGCCCGCGCGCTCGAAGCCTAACCAGCGCGACGTTGACCGGCGGGCCGGAAAGGCAACGCGACGTGCCGCATAGGGCTGCTACCAGTTCTCTGCCGGCACTCAAGTGGAAGCAGCGACGCTTCGAGGTGTGGCAACGGATCATCTGCTGGACAGCACAAGTGCTATAACGTCTGAGCTAAGCGGCGCAGCTCTGCTGCGTCCGGTGGAGGGCCGCAAGGCCCGGAACGTACTTGAGCGATTTGTTAGAGACGCGATGCAAGATGCTTCTCCGTAGCAACGACAAGTTCTTTTACGAAGCGAATGACTTTTACGAGCTCCTCGCGTTTCACGAGATGCTTGCTGGGACTACCATTGGTAGGTTTCTTCGCACGATGTACAGCATCGCCTCGTTTCTTGAGCCAAGCGTCGAGTGTCTTTTTGGCCTTCGCTGGATCCATATTGGCCCAGCTCCAGCCTTCCGTAACATCGACTTCGAGATACTCCAAAAATAATCGGCGAGTTTTGTTTGAGTCTGGATTGTGAAAGGTCTTGAGGTCGTTTGCTAACCTCCTAAGAATAAAGTTGCCAGCATAGCTCCCAGAAACAATAGCCAACTTCTTAGATAGCGCTTCCTCTACGCGATCCTCGACATAAGTCTCCCATGCGGTCAGAGCCATAACCAAGCTTGCTCTTTTCAACACCTCTGCATTTTCCGGTGGAGGCTGGCAGTTGATCGCATCGAAATGCGCCAGGAGGTCTTCGGAGTCTTGGATTCCGAATTGGAAGGAGTCTTGTGCCTCTGACATCTTTGTGTTTCTTCTCGTCTCTAACGATTTAGCTAAGCGGCGCGCGTAAGCGCGTCCGGTGGAGGCCCGACAGGGCCGGAACGTACTTGAGCGACTTGTTATGCATCGGCGTAGACTAGGTCGAAAAAGACCTGAACGGTCTTGTCTAGCGCAGGCAAGAGCTCAAACTGTGATCCGTCATTTCTCTTAACGACTACTGCCGACCGAGAATTCTCTTTACCTTCGGCAAGATACTCTTCGTGGATCTCGCTGATTTGGTCATCGGAGGTAAATGTGAGCCCTTCTATTGCGCCACAAGAATCGACGGTGGAATAGCGAGAAAACGGGCCTGTTCCGGTATAAAGATGCTTGTAGGCATTTGAGACGCTTCTAATGTCCTGGAAGGCGCCATCGGTCTGTTCGGAGAGGTATTCGACAATGTCTCCTATGGTTTGGAACTCAGCGACCTTTCGGGGGCAGTGGCGCTTGTTGTAGGCGAAATAGTGATCAGCTAAGTGGGAGCACGACACAGCGGCATTGAAGCCTCGTCGAACGTCACCAGGCCTTTCATGACAATCGAGGCGATTCTGGTCAACGAACGCTTCTAAAAATTGCTCTGGAGTCATTCCCATACTATGTTCAACCTGGATGCATAACGTTTGCCTTAACCGGCGCGCCCGTAAACCCAACCCGGCTTTGCCGGCCACCAGCTTACCCCGCGTCCGGTTGAAGGCTTTGTTATGGCACGAGCTATGGTGAAATTGAATGGATACCAGAGCACCCGGGATTGCCGCCTGTTTTCAGGCCGAAGGCGCGCGGGGCGCATCTGCCGTCCTGCTGTGGCGAAGGGTGCGGCCTGGAGCGAAGGCACTGGCCAGAGTGGAGCCGTAGGAAAGCCGGGCCGAAGCGCCAGCCTGCTGAAACCACCAATACGAAACGCGCCACCGCCGCCCATGGCTCAATTCTGCCAGTTTGGCAACGAGCTTTCCACTCGGAGCCCGCGCGCTCGAAGCCTAACCAGCGCGACGTTGACCGGCGGGCCGGAAAGGCAACGCGACGTGCCGCATAGGGCTGCTACCAGTTCTCTGCCGGCACTCAAGTGGAAGCAGCGACGCTTCGAAGTGTGGCAACGGATCATCTGCTGGACAGCACAAGTGCTATAACGTTTGCCTTAACCGGCGCGCCCGTAAACCCAACCCGGCTTTGCCGGCCACCAGCTTACCCCGCGTCCGGTTGAAGGCTTTGTTATGGCACGAGCTATGGTGAAATTGAATGGATACCAGAGCACCCGGGATTGCCGCCTGTTTTCAGGCCGAAGGCGCGCGGGGCGCATCTGCCGTCCTGCTGTGGCGAAGGGTGCGGCCTGGAGCGAAGGCACTGGCCAGAGCGGAGCCGTAGGAAAGCCGGGCCGAAGCGCCAGCCTGCTGAAACCACCAATACGAAACGCGCCACCGCCGCCCATGGCTCAATTCTGCCAGTTTGGCAACGAGCTTTCCACTCGGATCGGAGCCCGCGCGCTCGAAGCCTAACCAGCGCGAAGTTGACCGGCGGGCTGGAAAGGCAACGCGACGTGCCGCATAGGGCTGCTACCAGTTCTCTGCCGGCACTCAAGTGGAAGCAGCGACACTTCGAAGTGTGGCAACGGATCATCTGCTGGACAGCACAAGTGCTATAACGTCTGAGCTAAGCGGCGCGGCGGTAGCCGCGTCCGGTGGAGGCCCGAAGGGCCGGAGCGTACTTGAGCGACTTGTTAGGCGATTGCTAGAGCAGCCGAGACTCCAGGGAGCACACCATGTTTCTATAATTTGCCAACGCCTCGTCGAACTGTTCGTTCTCGATGGAACGCACGCAGGAAGTGATAATTTGCCAGATATACTCTAGGTCGGCATCCGACTGGAGTGTGTCAGCAATGGCTGGTGCAATTTTGTAATAGGTCTCAACCATTGCGCTTCCCTCGTCTGTCTTTAAGAGCTGAGTGTCCCTAAAATCGCGGAGCACAGACAATTCGTAGCAACCATCCGGCAATCCTTTGTACTCACAGGCGGCTGTCGTTAGGAAGCATCCTCCTGACTTCTTTTTGGACTTTCCACTGTCACTTCTCTTCTTTCGCCACGCACCGTCGTTATTTCGTGACCGATTCTTTCCAGCAGTTGGTCCGGTTTTTACGACCGGCCCGCCTGTCTCCTTTGGTGATTTTCCCATTTTCATTACTCCTTTGAGGGTTTATAGCCTAACGTTGAGCTAAGCGGCGCGCTTTAGCGCGTCCGGTGGAGGGCCGACAGGCCCGGAACGTACTTGAGCGACTTGTTAGCTGTGGAAGGTGCCAATCCCTTCCCGCCGCCCGCTGCAGGGAGCGAGGCCCGCCCCGGCCCTCGACTGGCGAAAGCCGAAACGCGGCAGAAGCCTTTCTCGCCGGGGCCGGCAAACACCGGGCCCTCTGGGCTGCTAGCCGGAAGCTGGCACCGTCGAGCCAGGCCTCCGACTCCCTTCCCAGAATCTGCCGGGGCGCCCGTGGCACGGCGGGAGCTACCAACTGCCCCGATCTGGCCGTTCTCCGGTGCCGTTCTAGGAACACTCATTCCAACAGCTAACGCCTGAGCTCAGGTGCGTTTGCGGCGACATGTGCTTTTGCGGTAGCAAAAGTGCGTGGCGGGGCAAACGTCACCTGCAGCGAAATGTTAGATGCCATTACCCACAACACTTTCCCTCTTGAATTGGAGGGCATTTGACCGAACCGAAGCTACAAAAAACACAGCAATCCCCATAGTGGGGCTTTAGGACCACTTTGCAGCCCTCGCAATCGTAAAAGTACTGGCAGGCATTTGTGGGCATCGTTTCCGTTTTCTTGTGGCCACAGCTCGGGCAAGTAATTGTTGACTCAAGCACTATGCCTTCGCTGAGCATTGATTGCACCTCTTAGATTCGAAGGTGTTCCAGATGGCCGCGACGACCAAACCCACTAGTGCAGAGTACAACAGCCACGCAATTAGCGAGAAGTTGTAGACAATGACCAGGCTGACTACACAAGCGACCGTTAAGACCAGAGGGCCGTACTTGCCATGCCGCCGAAACGACAAGAACGCTCCGATTGCCGCAACGATTCCAAACGCCTGCACCAGGTACGAAATAAACTCTGAGTATGGCAATAATGTGGACAGGCCAACGGCACTGGCAACAGATGCTAGGAAAGGAAGACAACAAGGGGCTGCAGCAGCAACCGCCGACGCGATGCTTCCGATGCCGCCGACACCAACTAAGGACTCTTTCATTTTTCAGTGACCTCGAACATGAAAACGAGGCCAGCATAAACCCCGTACCTAAGTACGGCTTCAAGCCTTTTCGTCGATTAGACTCTCGATGATGGGACATCCTTCATAAGAACGACGCTCTTTGCAGCCCGCCACAGCCTCAACCAAGACTGACTCGATTCTGGATAGATCAGCCAGTTTTTCACGAACGAGCAAAAGCTTTCGACTAGCCACTTTTTCAACTTCGGAGCAGTCCGACGCAGAAAGACTAAGCAATGAGCCAACTTCGGCAAGGGAAAACCCGAGTGCCTGAGCACGTTTGATAAATTTCAGGCGATTCAGGTGTTCAACGGTGTAGTGCCTGTTTTGACCATACGGCCTTTCAGGCGTATCCAAAAGCCCCTCCCGCTGATAGTAGCGAACCGTTTCGACGGATACACCGACGCTTTTTGCGAGCTCTCCGATTCTCATTGGGCTATGGATGGAATCTAACGTCTGAGCTAAGCGGCGCGGCTTTAGCCGCGTCCGGTGGAGGCCCGGAGGGCCGGAACGTACTTGAGCGATTTGTTAGCTGTGGAAGGGATGTACCCCGTCAAAGCACCTAGGCCGGTGAGCGAAGTCCGCCCCGGACTTCGACTGGCGGAAGGCCAGAAGCGGCAGAAGCCTTCCCCGCCGCGGGCGGCAAACACGCGGCCCGCTGGGCTGCTTGCTGGAAACTGGCACCGCTGAGCTTGGGTTCCGACTCCCCTCCGAAAACCAGCCGAGGCGCCCGTGGCACGGCGGGAGCTATCAACTGCCCAGCTCTGGCCGTTCTCGGATGCCGTTCTGAAAACACTCATTCCAACAGCTAACGTTTGGGTTAACCGGCCCCGCCACGGGCTTTGCCCGGCGTTGCCGCCGCCAAGCATACCGGGGTCCGGTTGAACCCTTTGTTAGGTGCCACGTTTAGGCCCTGCCTCAATCTGGGATTTAAGTTCGGCAATAATTTTACGAAGCGCCACATGTTCCTTGGAAAGGTAGATGACAGAGCAAAGTGCCATTACACTGAACCAAACCCCCTTCTTCGGATTGACAAGCATGAATTCTGAGGTGTCAAATGATTCGCCGCTAAGTTCAAACGTCTCACCATTTGCAAAGTAACCGAATGACTTGAGAAAGTTCGTTTTCTGTTGGCGGTCCAACAAAGTGATGTGCTCCGCAAAAGAGAAGTCCACCTGAGCAATATCATGTACTAGATTATTACGTAGTTCTGAGACTGCCTTGATAAATCTACGAGCTTCTTCGTCAAGCAGGCCCAGGGCTTTTATAAAGGCCAACTTTCCTGACTTGTTGTTTGAAGTCTCGATATTAGCGAAGACACTATGAAGTTTAGTCTCGGACAGGGCTTCGGATATTAAGTGGTAAGCGCCTACGAACCGACACTCTTCTCAACGACGCATAGATCACTATGCTGATTCCATCGATTTTCAGGATGGAGCAAGCAAGTGAGCAGACGTTACCTCAAAGCCGATCAGTGGCGAGAGCTGATCGCGCAGCAGGCTGCCGGCGCAGAGTCGGTGGCTGAGTTCTGTCAGCGCCATGGCCTGACACCGAAGTCCTTCTACCGGCGCCGCAAGGCGTTGCGCGAGGCGGATACGCATCAGGGCCTGGTCGCGGTCGCGCCGCCGATGCCGTCTCAGCTCACCGGCCAGATAGCGGTGTCGTGGCGCGGTGTCGCGCTGGAGCTTCCAAGCTCGGCTTGTCCGGCCTGGGTCGCCCAACTGATGCGGGAGCTGGCCGATGCGTCTGTTTCGTGACCTGCCCAAGGTTTACCTGCACCGCGACGTGGTGGACTTTCGCAAGTCCATTGACGGCCTGGCGGCCATCGTCGAGCAGCAGATGGCCCTGGATCCGTTCGCCGATGCGCTGTACGTGTTCTGCAACCGCCACCGCGACCGGCTCAAGGTGCTCTACTGGGACCAGACCGGCTTTTGCCTCTGGTACAAGCGCCTGGAGAAGGCGAAGTTCCAGTGGCCGCGCAAGCATGCCGACGGCGTGATCCGCTGGGGCGAGCGTGAGTTCAACTGGCTGCTCGAGGGTTTTGATGTGATGCGCATGCAGGGCCATCAACAACTGCACTTTTCGGCCACTAATTCGTTGATTGGTGGTGCTTCATGCTATTGATTATGCTATACTTTCTGCATGTCGTCGGCCGTCAACAAAGCCTCTGTTGCAGATCCCTCAACGGCCGATCAGATCGCCGCTCTCCAGGCGCAGCTGGCCAGCCAGCAGGCAACCCTCGAGGCGCGCGAAGCGCGCATTCATCAGCTCGAAGAGATCATCCGCACTTTCCAGCGCAAGACCTTTGCCGGCACCAGCGAGCAGGCCAGTGCAGATCAGCTGGGCCTGTTCAACGAAGCCGAGGAGATCGCGGCAAGCGAGCCCCCCGAGGTCGCTGTCAAGCCGCACTCTCGCCAGCGTCGGGGCCGGCCGGCCCTGCCGCCGGAGCTGCCGCGCGAGGAAGTCATTCACGACCTGCCCGAGGCCGACAAGGTCTGTCCGCACGATGGTGCGGTTCTGGAGCGCATCGGCGAGGAGACCTCCGAGCAGCTCGATATCATTCCGGCGAGCGTCAAGGTCATCCGCCACGTCCGGCTGAAGTACGCCTGCCCCTGCTGCGAAGGGCATGTGGCCACCGCCACCAAGCCCGCCCAGCCGCTGGGCAAGTCGATGGCCGCACCGGGCCTGCTGGCCTACATCGCCACGGCCAAGTACGTCGACGCCCTGCCGCTGTACCGACAGATTCAGCAGTTCGCGCGGCTGGGCGTCGAGCTCGACCGCACCACCCTGGCCAACTGGATGATCCGCTGCGGCAAGCTGGTCCAGCCCCTGATCAATCGTCTGACCGAGCAGATCCTCGAAGCCCCGGTCATCGGCATGGACGAGACCACCGTCCAGGTCCTCGACGAACCCGGCAAGCCGGCACGAAGCAACAGCTACATGTGGGTCATGGGATCTGGCCCACCAGGGCAGCGGCTGCGGGTCTATCACTACGAAGCCAGTCGTGCCGGCGATGTGCCCGTGGCGCGCCTGGAAGGCTTCTCCGGTGCCCTGATGGCCGACGCCTATTCCGGCTATGGCGCGGCCTGTCGAGACCATGGCATCACCCGTCTGGGCTGCTGGGCCCATGCCCGGCGCAAGTTCTTCGATGCCGCCAAGCTCCAGCCAAAGGGCAAGATCGGACGCCCGGATCAGGCCCTGGCGCTGATCGGCAAGCTCTACCGGATCGAGCGCGAAGCCCAGGCGCTGAACCCGACCGAGCGCCACCGCTTGCGCCAGGACAAGTCACAGCCCGTCATCGACCAGCTGAACGCCTGGTTGACCACGACACTGCCGCGTGTCGCGCCAAAGACCAAGCTGGGCGAAGCGCTTCAGTACCTGCACAACCAATGGCCAGCGCTGGTGCGCTACCTCGACGATGGCCGCTACCCGATCGACAACAACGCCATCGAAAACGCCATCCGGCCGTTCGCCATCGGCCGCAAGAACTGGCTGTTCTCCAAGTCACCAGCGGGCGCTCGCGCCAGCGCCAACCTCTACAGCCTGATCGAAACCGCCAAGGGCCACGCCATCGAGCCCTATGCCTACCTGCGTCAGGTTTTTCAAGAGCTGCCACTGGCCGAAACCATCGACGATATTGACGCATTACTGCCGGGCAACGTCAAGGGTGGGGATTTGTAGGCGCTTACATTAAGTGAGCCAGGGCGGCCTCAAGAAACGCATGACTCTTTATGACGAACGACCAGTCATCTTCATCTATAAGCTTTATGAGAAAGCCCTGCTCAATTTGAAGATCTTCCTCAAGCAGAGAAACGGCCTCTTCGATAGTTTCAATCTTTTTCCTAGGGTTGCTCATGGTGTACTTAACTAGAGACCTCAATGACGAATGTCAGTTCTGTCGATTACGAAGCTCTCCCTTCGCTATAACATAGTACGGGTCACTCCCAGATGCTGAATTTATAAATTCAACAAGCTCTTCCTTGGTCATGCCTCTCAGCATGCTCATCTTTTCCTCATGCGCCTGCTGCCACTCTGCTTCTTTGCGCTGCTTCTGCCTCTCCTCTTCTAATACCTGATTCTTATAGGCCTCTAGCTCAGATTTAACACGCTTGTACCGTTCGGCAGCTTGCTTCTCCAGTTCTCGGTTGTTACCCTGATTTCGCCATCTTGCGAGCGCCTGTTTGTCCTTCTCTCCAAGACCAGTATTCAACTCGTACCGATCCTCGCATTGCTCGACCAGGATAGCGATATTTGCCACATATGAAGCAGTTTCAAGGTCATTAAAGTGACCGAATGACTTCCACCCATTGGGCGTTCTAATCGAGACTCGGTAGTTGGCGATAGCGCTATCACTATACACACAGTTTCGTCCATCAACCCAGCTGGAGTCCCCACTAGTACCGGCAAGTGCCGGATCTGACTTTGTATGCGAAATCTCTGGCTTTTTCATCGATGACTCCTCCAGCTTTGCCTCTGGTCAAACCTAACGTCTGAGCTAAGCGGCGCGGCTTTAGCCGCGTCCGGTGGAGGCCCGAAGGGCCGGAACGTACTTGAGCGACTTGTTAGCTGTGGAAGGGGAATTCTCCGCAAAAGCGCCCCAGCTGCTGAGTGAAACCCGCCCCAGTTTTCGACGGGCAGGAAGCCGGACGCCGCTGCGACCTTTCCACGCAGAAGCGGCGAACACGCAACCCGCCGGACTGCTCACCAAGAAGTGGCAGCGCCAAGCCGGGCTAGTAAGTCCGCACTCGGAAGCAGCCCCAGCGCCCGTGGCACGGCTGCAGCTACCAACTGCCTCACTCTGGCCGTTCTCCCATGCAGATCTAAAAATACTCATTCCAACAGCTAACGTCTGAGCTAAGCGGCGCGCCTCTGGCGCGTCCGGTGGAGGCCCGACAGGGCCAGAACGAACTTGAGCGACTTGTTAGGCGACATCAACGTACTCAACGTGGCTACTTGGCGGAGGAATGGGCTCCCCATCCTCTCGCATTCCATCAAGATGAAACTCGATAGCCTCCCGGATTTGCTGCTCCACCTCCTCGACTGTTTCCCCGGTTGCGATGCAACCAGGGAGATCGGGGACATACGCTGAGTAATTGTCCTTAGCCTTTTCGATGACGATTGCATACTTCATGACTACACCTATTTCCAGCCGGCTTGTTTGTATATGCTGACTACTGTTCCGACAGCTAAATCGTCTCCAGGTTTTCCCGGAACCGTTACCCTCCCGGGCTTGGAGGGGTGCTTGAATTGCCGGTGACTACCACGTGTCGAGTGGTGATACCACCCGTCTTCTTTCAGTTTCCGAAGAATATCACTTACTTTCATCGGCTTCGACGACAGCAGGCTTCACTGCGCTGCTCGCCTAACGTTTGCCTTAACCGGCGCGCCCGTAAACCCAACCCGGCTTTGCCGGCCACCAGCTTACCCCGCGTCCGGTTGAAGGCTTTGTTATGGCACGAGCTATGGTGAAATTGAATGGATACCAGAGCACCCGGGATTGCCGCCTGTTTTCAGGCCGAAGGCGCGCGGGGCGCATCTGCCGTCCTGCTGTGGCGAAGGGTGCGGCCTGGAGCGAAGGCACTGGCCAGAGTGGAGCCGTAGGAAAGCCGGGCCGAAGCGCCAGCCTGCTGAAACCACCAATACGAAACGCGCCACCGCCGCCCATGGCTCAATTCTGCCAGTTTGGCAACGAGCTTTCCACTCGGAGCCCGCGCGCTCGAAGCCTAACCAGCGCGACGTTGACCGGCGGGCCGGAAAGGCAACGCGACGTGCCGCATAGGGCTGCTACCAGTTCTCTGCCGGCACTCAAGTGGAAGCAGCGACGCTTCGAAGTGTGGCAACGGATCATCTGCTGGACAGCACAAGTGCTATAACCTATAACTAGGTTTGAAAAGCGGATTGTAGTGACTAAGCCGGCTGATGCGCCGTTTAGTCTGTGGATTTTTGTTTCATTGGACACAACTTTCTGATATTGCACGGTTTTTGCTGACGTTCGGACGTTGCTAGGCGTAAATTCGTACATATAGTTCGGAAAATTCCTACGGCCGGTCAGGCCGGTTTGCCGCTGCGATTTCTTCTGGCCTGCTGTTGAATATGCCACGGGTTTGTTTCCTGAGGCAAACATGGCCGAGAAATTGCTGGACCGGATGCGGCGGGTTTTGCGAACCGGGCATTACAGCTATCGGACCGAGCAGGCTTACCTGCACTGGGTGCGTCGGTTTATCCGTTTTCATGATCTTCGCCATCCGCGCGATCTGGGCAAAAGGCATGTCGAAGCGTTTCTGACGCATCTTGCGGTGGACCGGCACGTCGCGCCCTCGACCCAGAACCTGGCGTTGAACGCCATTCTCTTCCTCTACCAGAGGGTTCTGGACATGGAGTTGCCCTGGCTCGATGACGTTGTGCGGGCGCGCCGCAAGGCGAACATGCCGGTTGTGCTCGATCGCTCGGAGATCCGGGCTGTTCTGGCCGAGCTGCCCGCGCCGCATGACCGGATCGTCGCTTTGCTCTATGGTTCCGGCCTGCGAATTTCCGAGGCCCTGCGCCTTCGCGTGAAGGATATCGACTTCGCCCGGCGCGAACTGGTGATTCGCGACGGAAAAGGCGCGAAGGACCGGGTAACCGTGCTGGCGGACTCTTCGATCACCGCGATGAAGGTGCAGGTGGAAAAGGCCCTGGCCGTTGCAGCGCTCGATCGCCAGCGGGTTCGCGGCGGGGTGCATCTCCCTCACGCCTTGAGCCGCAAATACCCCAATGCCCGCTTCGAGCCCGGCTGGCAGTGGGTGTTTCCCGCCCGCCGTTTGTCAGCCAACCCAAGGACAGGACTGGTTCGGCGACACCACCTTCTGGCGCAGACCGTGCAGCGAGCGGTCAAGCAGGCGGGACGACGGACGGGCGTTCACAAGCCGGTGACCTGCCACGCCTTTCGCCACAGTTTCGCCACGCATCTGCTCGAGTCGGGGGCGGATATCCGGACGGTGCAGCAGCTGCTGGGGCATTCGGACGTGCGCACCACGATGATCTATACGCACGTGATCAATCGCGGGGCGCTGGGGGCGAGAAGTCCGATGGACGGGATGTGATCTTCGGGCACGCTACCGCCACGGGCCGCGCCACAGGCCACGCCCCCGGGGAAAAGTGTAAGGGAGTTGCAGCGGTGGGGCAAACGCGGGCCGGTTGCGGGGTCTCGAAGGCGCGCTGCTGCTTGATGGCCGATCGGTCTGAACGGCTGAATCGACGGCGGGTTACCGGCCGCGCGACCGGTGTCAGCCGGCGATGTCTTGCAAGATCTCGGCGGCACGGGCGACCGTTTCGGTGATATCGGCGGCGGTGTGGGCGCTGGAGACGAAGCCGGCCTCGAAGGCAGACGGTGCCAGGTAGATGCCGGCTGAAAGCATAGCGCTGAAAAAGGCCTTGAACTGATCGACGTTGCAGGCCGCGGCCTGCTCGAAGTTCGTGACCGCTTCAGCGTCGGTGAAGAAGCAGCCGAACATGCCGCCCACAGCAACCGTGGCCATCGGCACGCCGGCCCTGTCGGCGGCCTGCCTGAGGCCGTCAGCGAGCTGTTGGGTGCGCGCTTCGAGCCGCTCGTAGAAGCCGTCTTCTTTAAGCAGTTCCAGGTTGGCAATTCCGGCGGCCATGGCCACCGGGTTGCCCGACAGCGTGCCGGCCTGATAGACCGGGCCTTCCGGGGCAACGAGTTTCATGATCTCGTGCCGGCCGCCGAAAGCGCCAACGGGCATGCCCGCGCCGATGACCTTGCCGAAGGTAGTCAGATCCGGCACCACACCGTAGCGGCCCTGGGCGCCGGCCGGACCGACGCGAAAACCGGTCATCACCTCGTCGAAGACCAGCACCGCGCCGTGTTCGTCACACAGTTGACGCAGGCCCTCGAGAAAACCGGGCGCGGGCGGGATGCAGTTCATGTTGCCCGCCACCGGTTCCACGAACACCGCCGCGATTTGATCGGTGTGTTCCTCGAACAGCCGGCGCACGCTGTCAATGTCGTTATAGCGGGCGTTGAGCGTCAGTTCGGCCAGTGCGGCGGGCACGCCGGGCGAGGTCGGTACGCCCAGGGTCTGGGCGCCCGAGCCGGCCTTGACCAGGAAACTGTCGCCGTGGCCATGGTAGTTGCCCTCGAACTTGATGAAGCGGTCGCGCCCGGTGGCCGCGCGCGCCAGGCGCAGTGCCGACATGGTGGCCTCGGTACCGGAGTTGACCATGCGCACGCGTTCCAGCGATGGAATCATCTCGCACAGCATCTCGGCCATGGTCACCTCGCCCGGCGCCGGCGCGCCGAAGCTCAGGCCTTTCGCCGCCGCCCGCTGCACGGCCTCGATGATCGCCGGATGGGCGTGGCCGCAGATCATCGGGCCCCAGGAGCCGACGTAGTCGATATAGCGCTTGCCCTCCACATCGAACATGTAGGCACCCTCGGCCCGGTCAAAAAAGATCGGCTCACCGCCGACCGACGCGAAAGCGCGGACCGGCGAATTGACACCGCCGGGAATGCGGGCCCGGGCGCGGGTGAAGTAGTCGTGACTGGTCGTCATTGTGGTTCAGGCAGCTCCCGTGGTGCTCGTCTCGCCGCTGCAAAGCGGCCGGGTCGGGCTTGTACCCGCACAGTTTACGGTATGGGGCCGGGACCGCGGGCTCACAACCGGCGGCGGCATGGATCTGCGCCAGAGGACGCGTCAACCACACGGCGTTGGCGTCCATCCCGTAAAATGGCGGGTCGTTTCGAACAGGGATCTGACAACCGGTGAGCGACGAGCGACCGTATCGAACCTGGATGTGCATCGTCTGCGGATGGATCTACGACGAGCAGGAAGGCGTGCCTGAAGAGGGCATCCCGCCCGGCACCCGCTGGGAGGACATTCCCGATGACTGGGTCTGCCCCGAATGCGGGGCCGGCAAGGAAGATTTCGAGATGGTGGAACTCTAGTGGTCCTTCAACCTGATAATTTAGGGTTCAGTTGGTCTGTCAGCGTTCAGGGCAAGGCGCGGCTCGCAGTGAATGGCCATCGCCCTTTGCAAGAGCCGGAACGCCGCCATGGACGCTGACAGGCCAACCCTTCGGGCGCTCCTGTGGCGCTCCGCTGCTGCGTTCCGCCGCTTGGCAAGGGCGATGGCCATTCCCGGCGCGGCGCGCCTTGCGGCGAAACGCCACAGGAACGCTGAACCCTAAGTTATCAGGTTGAAGGACCACTAGTGTACCCCGTCACTCATCTTGTGACTTATAGCGAGTGCCTCAGGGGCCAGATGCAAGGCGCGATTGCGACGGCTGAGTGTTACCTCATTAGCCGCATGGCCCACTAGCCCGCATTATTCATGAATTCACTCGCGCCCTTGCTTGCGCCTTGTCCGCACAGCGGATGTTCCTCCCTCGGAAATACAGCCTGGTATTCCGCTCGGTCGGAAAATCCGCTGTGCGAACAATCCCCTGCGCAATCATCGCGGCGATTCATGAATAGTGCGGGCTAGCAGTCGGGCGCCGACAGCTCGCCGCCGAGTATTCCGGACTGCCAGCGCCGGTCGGGCCACAGCCGGAACCAGCGCGCTGCCGGACCGAGATTGCCCGGAGTGAATCTCGGTACATCGCGAAGCCCGTTGGCCACGGTCGAAGGCGCCGACAGACAGGCCACCCCGTACCGTTCCCCTTCGAAGACCTGATGCACATGGCCAAAGGCCACCGCCCGGACCGGCTTGCCGGCCAGCGCTCGCCACAGGCGCTGCGCGTTGTTCAGGGGATATTTGTCGATCCACGGTGAGCCGACCGGTACGGGCTGGTGATGCACGAAGACCAGTGCCGGCAGGCCCGGGTCGAGCTGATCGAGCGGCGCCAGACGCTCGCAATCGAGTTCCCCGTCGGGCCGACCCGGCCAGGCCGAGTCGAGCAGCGCCAGCTGCCAGCCCCCGGCGATTAGGACCGGACCGGCATCGAAGCCGAGCTCATCGAAGATCGGCGCCATTACGGCGCGTTTGTCGTGGTTGCCGGGGATCCAGCCGACGACCGGCGCCAGATCGCGCACGAAACCGCCCATGCGCCAGTACGATTCCGCTGAACCATCCTCGGAGATATCGCCCGACAGCACGATGACCTCGGGTTTCAGACTGCGGGCAGCCGAGCGCAGACTGGCCAGGTTGACATCCGCCGACTGGCCGCGGTAGCGCGCCTGCGGGTCGGCCGGCAGGTGACTGTCCGAGAGCTGCAGCACGGTGATGGGCTGCTGGGTGGCGGCAGGCAGGTTCATGCCGGTCAGGATATCGCAGTGGCCTGTCGGGGATGCGACCGCGACCTGCAACCCCGGCGCCGCGACGACCGATGCCAACGCGAACCCCGCCCGTAGGTCGGCGCCGCGCCCGACAGACTGTAGGTCGGGGCCGCGTCTCCGACGGACGAGGATCGGAATCGGCACGCGGGACGGGACGACCTCCGACCCTACTCCTCGGTCTCGACCGACCCCTGGTCTCGCGCGCCCCGTTTCCGCCGCTCGCGGAAGGCCCCGACGGTGACGGTGGCAACCAGCATGATCATCTCGTCGATCAGCGGAATCGGGTCCGGGATGAGCAGGTTGGCGCCCAGCAGCGTGGCCAGAATGAGAAACAGCGTCGGAAATCGCCGGCGCTGAAGAAAACGCTGGATGGGGCCGAACAGCTTTCTCAAGATCCACATCGTATGGTGCCTCCTGTCGTGTTCTGAAACCGCATGGGCCAAGGCCACACCCCGACGGACAAGATCCGGAATCGGCACGCGGGACGCGATGGCTTCCGACCCCTGCATGCGTGATCAATGACCGCCAATCCGGCGCGCGTGACACAACGACCTCCGACCCATCGCGGATGCGACCGCGACCTGCAACCCCGGCGCCGCGACGACCGATGCCAACGCGAACCCCGCCCGTAGGTCGGGGCCGCGTCCCCGACGGACGAGACATCCCCAACCATCACCGGCCCGGATCGGCCCGCGCGGGGCCGGATATGATCCCGACCGGGGGGTCATTCCAGTCCCGCGATGTTGCCCACCTCGATCCGGTCGCCGGGCTCGAGGCCCAGCGCCGCGGCCTGGCCGGCGTTGATTTCCAGCACGTACCGGGCCGGACCGGCGCTCGGGTAGCTCGGGCAACGCCCCTGCCGCAGCCGGCACGGCGGGGTATTGGCCGCGATCGATACCACCTGCAGGTTGCGGTCGAGATAAATGATGTCGAGCGGTACGCGCGTGTTCTTCATCCAGAACGCGCGCGGCGCCGACTGGCGCCAGACAAACAGCATGCCGCGGTCGTCGGCCAGTTCGTCGCGAAACATCAGTCCCTGCGCGCGGCTGGCGTCGTCGTTGGCCACTTCCACGATGAAGCGCTTGCCCTTGACCTCCACGTAAGGCTCGCTGGCAGTGCAGCCGGCCAGCATCAGCATCGTGACGGCCATCGTTGCGAGCTTGATCCGGTTCATCTCCATCGCTCCGTCAAGGATCCGTGCGGCGCCCGGGACAGCATTGCCGTTTGGCCTCACAGCCACCGAATCAGTCGGATTCGCCGCTGAGATGGGTTTCCAGCCACCGCTGCTGCTCCCAGAGCATGTGCATCAGCGAGGCGCGGGCCCGGTAGCCGTGGGACTCAAACGGCAGCATTACGAGCCTTGCCTGCCCGCCCAGGCCCTTGAGCGCATCGAACATCCGTTCGGACTGCATCGGGTAGGTGCCCGAATTGTTGTCTTCCATGCCGTGGATCATCAGCATCGGCTCGTCGATCTTTTCGGCATGGAAGAAGGGCGAGGCAGCGGCGTAGACCGCCTGCGCCTCCCAGAAATCGCGCTCTTCGCCCTGGAAGCCAAAGGGCGTGAGCGAACGATTGTAGGCGCCGGAACGCGCGATGCCGGCGGCGAACAGGTCACTGTGGGCAAGCAGGTTGGCGACCATGAAGGCGCCGTAGGAATGCCCGGCTATGGCAATCCGGCCGGGCTCGGCAACGCCACGCTCGACCAGCACATCCACGGCCGCCCGGGCGCTGGCGACCAGCTGCGGCCGGAAATTGTCGTTGGGTAATTCGTCGCCGATGCCGACAATCGGCATCTTGGGGTCGTCGAACACGGCGTAGCCCAGCGCCAGGTAGGGCAGCGGCCCCCAGAAACTGATGCGGTTGAACTCATAGGGCGACTCGCGCACCTGCCCGGCCACACCAGCGTCGCGGTATTCCAGCGGGTAGGCCCACATCAGCACCGGCAGCGGGCCGTCGCCTTCGCTGTAGCCCGGGGGCAGATAGAGCGTGCCGCTTAAGTCCACGCCGTCGTCGCGCTGGTACCGGATCAACTCCTTGTCGATGCCGCTGAGCTGCGGATGCGGATGCGGAAACCCGGTGACCTGCGTCAGCGTTTGCGCAACCCGGTCTCGGATGAAGAAGTTCGGCTGCTCGTCGCGTGCCTCGCGCAGGGTCAGCAGGCGTTGCCCGGCCGGGTCGAGCACGTCGACGACGCGCTCGTAGTAGGGCGCTTCCGACTGCCACAGGCGCTCGGTTTCGTCCGACGAGAAATCGTGGCGGTCGAGGAAGGGGATGTTGCCCTCCGGGGAGGCGCCGAGGCCAGCCAGCAGCACCTTGCTGTCGGCGATCACGTCGATGACCTCGGTGCCGAACTCGCTGCGCGTGGTCAGCGGGGTGCCGGGGTCGTTGTAGACGTCGTTGTACGAGCGCTCGTTGAACAGCACCGGTGCCGCGTCGGGCTGGTCCGGCTCGAAGCGCCAGATGCGCAGCTTGCGATCGGAGAAGCGCCACTCGATCAGCATGGCGAAATCGGCCTCGGTCCACTGGATGCCGGCGAAGCGGCGCTCGGTGGCGATCAGCTCGACCGGTTCGCCCTCGAACGGCGCGGCCCACGTGTAGACCTGATCGTGGTGCTCGACTTCGGCGCTCATGTCGCCGCCGTCGAGCGCTTCGGCCCAGACCAGCGTGGCGGCCTGATCGGCGCGCCAGCCGATGTCGCGCCGGCCGGTGCGGACCGAGTCGAAGCCCTTGGGAATGTTTTCGGCCACCGGCAGGTCGGCGATGGTCGTCACCAACGCGCCGGCGGCATCGATCACGTCGGTCTGCACGGCAAAGCGGTAGTAAGGGACCGAGTAGGAAAACGGGCGCTTGATGCGCTCGACCAGCACGAAGCGGGTATCGGGCGAGGCTTCGAATGCCGAGATCAGCCCGGACTGTCCGAGCGGCGTGAGATTGCCGTCGAGATCAACGCGAGCCAGCCGCCCGGTGGCCAGGAACTCGAACTGTTCGCCGTCGGCCGGCGTCTGCAGGAGGTCCTGGTAGGTGCGCACCGGCGCCTTGTTCGCCGGGTCGGTTTCCTCGATGACCGGAGCGAGCGCGTCGAGACCGGGCTGCGGCAGCGTCTTGCCGTGGTTGACGGCGAGATTGACCAGCAGCGCGCTGCCGTCGGCCAGCCAGCTGAAGGGAGTGGCGGTCAGCACGCCGTTGAGCGGGCGATCGGAGAGCTGGCGCACCGCTCGAGCATCGACGTTGTAGAGCCACAGCGTGTGCTTGTCCCCGTGTTCGAGCGTGAAGGCCAGGTTGCGCGAATCCGAAGACCATGTTGGCGAGGCGATGCGGGCGCCTTCGGGCAGCCCGTCGACTTCGACCTTGTCTCCCGTCTGCAAATCGCTGAGCATGATCGACTCCAGCAGGGTCGTGCGCGAACGGAATGCGGTCACGGGGTCAATGCGGATGCCGGCGAGCTTGAGCTCATCGCGGGCGACCTCCTCGAGGGGCTTGACCCACTTGTACTCGAACGCCGCCAGCCAGCGCTTGTCCGGCGACACGGCCGAGGTCGGCGTCAGCGGCGCGTCGACCAGGGCGGCCAGCGCAGGATCGGGTTCACGGTAATTCTCGTTCGCTCCGGCCGTGGCGACCAGGCCGAAGATGATCAGGAAAGCGGCCAATACGCGCTGCATGCTCGACACCTCGTTGTTCGAAAGGCGCCCAGTATAGCCACAGCACCCCAGGCGCGTTCACGTGCCGGAAGTCCCGGGCGGGCAGTCGGGGCGTCGTTCCTGCGTCTTGTCGGTTCCGGCTTTTCCCTTCCGCCGCTCAGCCGTCGAGCATGGCTTTGAGCGCCGCGATGGTGTCCATCGCATACTCGGCCGTGGCCTCCTCGCTGCCGTGGCGGGCCGGCCAGACAATGGCGTCCTCGGGTAGCTCGTCGATAAAGCGGCTGGGTGCGGTCTTGACGACTTCGCCGCCGCGCCGGCGCCGGCGGGCGTAGCTGATGGCCAGCCGTCGCTCGGCGCGGGTGATGCCGACATACATCAGCCGTCGCTCTTCCTCGATGGTGTCCTCGTCGACCGAGCGGCTGTGCGGCATCAGGCCTTCCTCGCAACCGGCCAGCCACACGCGCGGAAACTCCAGGCCCTTGGCCGCGTGCAGGGTCATCAGGCGCACCAGGTCGGCGCCGTCGTTGCGGTCGTCGTCCGGGCCGGCGGCCAGCGACACGCGCGCGATCAGTTCCTCGCCGGAGTTGACGTCGGCGGCCAGGCGCTCGACCCAACCGGTCAGATCCTTGATCGACCGGCGCCGGCGGTCGGCCTTTTTCGGATCGTCGTCGGTGCCGACCAGCCAGTCGAGATAGCCGATGTGCTCGATCATCTCGGTGTAGGTTTCACCGATGCTGCCGCGCGCGGCCCGGTCCTTGAATTCGATCAGCATGTTGGTGAACGAACGGAAACCGCGCGCGGCCTGGGTGGGTAGTTCGGATTGGAAGATCGGCTCGAGCGCGGCCTCGAACAGGCTCTTGCCGGTGGCTTCGGCGTAGGTGGCCAGGCGCGCCATCGCACTTGAGCCCAGCCCGCGGCGCGGCGCGTTGGCCACGCGCATGAACGCCGGGTTGTCGTCCGGGTTGACCAGCAGCCGCAGGTAGGCCAGGCAATCGCGCACTTCGCGCGCGTCGAACCAGCTCGGGCCGCCGGAAACCACGAAGGGCAGGCCGTACTCGCGCAGCTGCTGCTCGATGGCGCGGGCCTGGAAATTGGAGCGGTACAGCACCGCGCAGTCGCCGAAGCGGGCGTGGCCACCGTGCACCTCGGTAACGACAGCGCGCGCGATCGACTCGGCCTCGTCGGCTTCGTCGGCGTACTCATCGATCCTGATCTTCTCGCCCGGACCGTGTTCGCTCCACAGATTCTTTTCGAACTGGTGCGGGTTGCAGCGGATGACCGCGTTTGCGGCAGTCAGTATGTAGCCGGTGGAGCGATAGTTCTGCTCGAGCTTGACCACGGCAAGATTCGGCCAGTCGGTCTTCAGGCTGGCCAGGTTTTCCGGGCGCGCGCCGCGCCAGCCGTAGATCGACTGGTCGTCGTCGCCGACGGCGGTGAAGGCCCCGGTGTCGGCGGCCAGGCGCCCGAGCAGCCGGTACTGTGCCCCGGAGGTGTCCTGGTATTCGTCGATCAGCAGGTATTTTAGCTTGTGGCGCCAGCGCGTTCGAATGACCGGGTCTTCGAGCATGCCGGCCGGGATGCCGATGAGATCGTCGAAGTCGACCGCGTTGAGTGCCGCCAGGCGCTCCTGGTAGCCGGCGTAGATTGCGGCGGCGCGGGCGGCGTTTTCGCTGCTTGCCGCGGTCAGCGCCTGCTCGGGGCTGAGCCCGGCGTCCTTGTAGCGGCCGATGCCGGCCTGCACGGCATAAACCATGTCGTTGGGCGCGCCCGAGGGCAGCAGCTCGCGCACCAGGTCGCCGGCCGAATGCTGGTCGAGAATGCTCAGGCCCTTGCGTCGCCCGGCCGCTTCCGGCTCGGAGCGCAGAATCTGCCAGCCCAGGGAATGGAAGGTCGAGACGGTCAGGCCTTCGATGCGCTTGCGGCCCAGACGCTTGCCGATGCGCGCCTTCATCTCGCGCGCGGCCTTGTTGGTGAAGGTGATCGCCGCGATCTCGCCCGCCCCGTAATGACCCTGGTCGATTAGCCAGGCGATCTTTTCGGTGATCACGCGCGTCTTGCCCGAGCCCGCGCCGGCCAGGACCAGCAGCGGCGTGTCGATATGCTTGACCGCGGCACGCTGGGCCGGGTTGAGTTTGATGGCGGGCTTGGACATGGGCGCGGCATTTTACTGGATGGACGATTCTACCCGCCGGAAAATTTGCTCTCCGGCGGCGCTCCTGGAACCTGACCCCTGAACCCTTTCCTTAAAACGATATACTCCCACCCATGCGACCCCTTCTGACCCTGACCCTCTTCCTGGCCGTGTCGATTGCCAGTTCAGCGGCCCCCGGCGCCGATATCACGCGCATCGAGCTCGTCCAGCGTGAGGAGGTGGTGCTCAAGCACCAGCAGTTCGTCGGCAACACCCGCGCCCAGGCCAAGCGGGCGGGGGTGATCCGCAGGGTGCCGCAGCTCTACGTGTACTTCACCGACTTCAGCACGGCCTGGCACCTGCATGGCTACCGGAACGGATTCGAGCGGGAACTGGCGCTGACCTATAACCACGGGCGCCGCGAGCGCTCGATGGTGGAGATCGACCAGCTGCTCGAGCGCACCCTCACGCCCGGGGGCGAGGCCTTCGGCGTGGACGACCTGCCGGGCGCCGACATCTACCTGCTGCTTTACGCGCGCTCGGGCTGCGAGGACTGCGTGCAGATGCGGCAGGGCCTCGACGACTGGCTGGCCGGACAGCCCTCTCTGAAGGCGGTCTGGGTCGATATCTGGCTGGATCCGCGCGGGGAAGGCTGATTCACGCGCGCGATGGCGAAGCTCTACTTCTATTACTCGACCATGAACGCCGGCAAGACCACGGTCCTGCTGCAGTCGGCCTACAACTACCTCGAGCGCGGCATGCGCCCGCTGCTGATCAGCCCGGCCATCGACGATCGCGCCGGCAAGGGCGTGATCCGCTCGCGCGTCGGCATCGAGCAGCCCGCGCTGGCGGTCGGCGGCGATGACGACCTGTTCGAGCTGGTCCACGACGCGCTCGCCTCGGGCAACATCCACTGCGTGCTCACCGACGAGTCGCAGTTCTTGACCCGCGAACAAGTCTACCAGCTGACCGAAATCGTCGACCGCCTGAAGATCCCGGTGCTGGCCTTCGGTCTGCGCACGGATTTTCGCGGCGAACTGTTCGAGGGCAGCCAGTTTCTGCTGGCCTGGGCCGACGAACTCAGGGAGCTCAAGACCATCTGCCACACCGGCTCGAAGGCCACGATGGTCGTGCGCGTCGACGAAAACGGCTACGCCGTGACCGACGGCGCACAGGTCGAGATCGGCGGCAACGACCGCTACGTGCCGGTCAGCCGGCGCGAATTCAAGCTGGTCTTCTACGGCGGCAAGAAGGTGCGCGACTTCGAGCCGGTGCAGACAGAAACCCAGCGGAACCTGCTCGGCAACTGAAATCAGACAGACCGCGCGGTGCGCGTTGAGGTGCCGAAAGTCATGACTTGCGCTTTTGCGGTTGTGGTCGGCCGGTTGCCCCGCTATACAGGGGGCATGAACGAACAGTGGAAGCAAGCTGCACGTGAGTTGCTGACCGATCCGCTGGCCTGGGCGTCCTATGCCGCCTGGGTGGCGGTCTGGCTGTCGGTCACCGGCGTCTTCGGCTGGTCGACCATGCGCTGGTGGGTCGATGCCCTGCTGGTCCTCTTTCTGCTGGCCTGGCTGGGCTGCCTGCTCGACGACGTGATCGGTCGCCGACTTGTCGATCTGTTGCTGGCGGCGCTGACGGTGCTGACCCTGGCCATCCTGTGGGTGACGCCCTCTGGCTCCACGCCCATTTTGCTGATTCTGCTGGCGACCCAGTTTGCGCATCGCTTCGAATCGCCTGCCCTGGTCGCCGCTCTGGTCGCGACCAACGTGGTTTTCGCGGCGATTCTGGTGCTGGTCTGGGACGCGAACCCGCGCAACGTCGCCCTGTCGCTGATGGGATTTGTCGCCTTCCAGCTGTTTGCCGTGATGGTCATGCGCAACGCGCGTCGCGCCGAGCAGATGGCCGAGCAGCTCCGATCGGTCAATGCCCGGCTGATGGCCACGCGTTCGCTGCTTGACGAAACCGCCCGTGACCGGGAGCGCCTGCGCCTTTCGCGCGAACTGCATGATGTGGCCGGTCACAAGCTGACCGCGCTCAAGCTCAACCTGCGTGGCCTGGCGCGAAACCTGGAAGGCAGCGTCGCCGGCCAGATCGAAAACGCCTCCGCCCTGGCCGACGAGCTGCTGCAGGATCTGCGATCGGTGGTCCGTCATCTGCGCGAGAGCGAGGGAATCGATCTGGTCGAAAGCCTCGAGGAGCTGGCAAGGCCCTTTCCCCGACCGCGCCTGGTACTCGACGTGGACGACACGGCCCGGGTCCCCCGGGCCGACCAGGCCGAAGTCCTGCTGCGCGTCGTCCAGGAAGCGCTCACCAACGCCGCGCGGCACGGCCCGGCCGAAACCCTGCGTGTCCGCCTCGAGCGAAAGACCGACCGCCTGTTCCTGACCATCGGGGACGACGGTCGCGCGCCGGATCGAATCCGGCCGGGCCATGGACTGACCGGCATGCGCGAACGCCTGGCCGAGCTTGGCGGCACGCTGGAGATCGAACGCGGTGCGGCCGGTGGACTGGAGCTGGTCGCCACCCTGCCCCTGGAGCCCTACCCATGAGCATCCGCGTTGCGCTGGCCGACGATCAGGGCCTGGTTCGCGAAGGGCTGAAGTCGGTGATCAACGAGATGAAGGACATGCAGGTCGCGATCGAGGCATCCGCGGGCGAGCCGCTGCTGGCGGCCCTGGACGAACAGGACGTGGACCTTGTGGTCTGCGACATTCGAATGCCGGGCGTCGACGGCATCGAGCTGTGCCGGCGGCTCTCGCAGCGGGACAATACACCGCCGGTGCTGCTGCTGACCACCTTCGACGACAGCGCGCTGATGCTGGCCGCCGCCGAGGCCGGGGCTCGGGGTTTCGCGCTCAAGGACATTTCTCCGGATGATCTCGAAGAACTGATGCGCGCGCTTGTCGCCGGCGAGACCCGGCTGCAGCCGGTCTGCACCGATCGCGTGGCCGAGCGCTATCGCTACCGCGACGACTCGCCGCCGGTCGACCGCTTTTCCGAGCGCGAAATCGAGATCCTGCGCCTGCTCGCCGGCGGCTATTCCAACAAGGAGATCGCGCGCGCCATTCACCTGGCCGAGGGCACGGTCAAGAACTACGTCTCCGACATCCTCGACAAGCTCAACACCCGCGACCGGACGCGAGCGGTGCTAAAAGCCATCACCCTGCAGATCATCTGAAGGGCCGGAAAAACGGCGCCCGTCGTCCCGGAAAAGACCGACCGGCATCCGGCATTGCCTTCGTGACGCAATCCACTCCCGGTAGGCCGGGGTCGCATCCCCGACGGACGAGGCTCAGTCGGCTCTCAGTCGCTCGCGGTCGTGGGTCCGGTGAAAGTCCAGCGCCGGACCGACCGGCACGATGTAGTGTGGATTGATCGTGGCGTGGCTGCCGTAGTAGTGCAGCTTGATGGCGTGAAAATCGACCGTTTCTGCAATCCCCGGCATCTGGAACAGCTCGCGCAGGTAGTTCGACAGGTGCGGGTAGTCTTCGATGCGGCGAATGTTGCACTTGAAGTGGCCGACGTAGACGGCGTCGAACCGAATGAGGGTGGTAAACAGACGCCAGTCGGCCTCGGTCAGGCGTGTGCCGCACAGGTAGCGGTCAGTACTCAGCCGTTCCTCGAGCTCGTCCAGCGTTTCGAACAGCGGAAGAACCGCTTCCTCGTAGGCGTCCTGGGTGGTGGCGAAGCCGGCCTTGTAGACGCCGTTGTTGACACGGTGATAGACCGCCTCATTGATGGCGTCGATCTGCTCGTGCAGGTCCTCGGGATAGTAATCGCCTTCGGCGGCACCGACCTGATCAAAGGCCGAGTTGAACATGCGTATGATTTCGGCCGATTCGTTGGAGACGATGGTGGCTGTCTCGCGGTCCCACAGCGTCGGCACCACGACCCGGCCGCTGTAGTCGGGTTGCGCCGCGGTATAAACCTGATGCAGATAGTCAGCGTTGTGGATCGGATCGGGCGTGACCTTGTAGCCGTCTTCGAAGGTCCAGCCGTTTTCACGCATGATCGGGTTGACCACCGAAACGCTGATCATGCCTTCGAGGCCCTTGAGCCTGCGAAAGATCAGAGTGCGATGTGCCCAGGGACAGGCATAGGCGACATAGAGATGATAGCGCCCGGGCTCGGCCTTGAATCCGCCTTTTCCCGAAGGGCCCGGAGAGCCGTCAGCCGTGATCCAGTTGCGAAAGGCCGACTCGCTGCGCTTGAAGCGCCCGTCGGTTGAATCCGTGTCGTACCAGCGATCGTGCCACTTGCCGTCCACCAGAAGGCCCATGCATTCTCCGGGGTGAAAACATCAACGGCGTTATGGTAACAAGTTCCGGGCGGCACCCGGATGACCCCGTCACGGACCGGCCGTGCGCTTTGGTGTCAGTTGCCGATCAGTCGCCGCGAAAGTTTGGCAACGGCGTCACGATAGCCCCCGCCGAAGAGGTTGGCGTGATTGAGCAGGTGGTAGAGCTTGTAGAACGGGCGCCGCTGCTCCCATCCCGTCTCCAGCGGCCAGCCGGCCTGGTAGGCCTGGAAAAACTCCGGCGCAAAGCCGCCGAACAGGTCGGCCATGGCCAGGTCGCATTCGCGATCGGCGTAATGAACGGCGGGGTCGTAGACGACCGGACGCTCGCCGAGTGCGGCGGCATTACCCCGCCACAGATCGCCGTGAATGAGCGAGGCTTGCGGACGGTAGCCGCGGGTGAGCCGCAGCCAGGCCTGGACGACTTCGTTGCGAAGGTCGGGCCACGCGCCGCCGTCCTGGCGGTTGATCAGGCGGTTGAACTGGTGGACCAGGCGCTGCTCGGCAAAGAACTCGCGCCAGTCATCGCTGCTGCGGTTGGGCTGTGGCGTGCGGCCGAGATAATTGTTGCGCCGCCAGCCGAAGTGCTCGCCGGTATGCTGGTGAAGAGCGGCCAGTTCTGTGCCCAGGGTGCGATCAGCCCGCTCGCTGCGCTCCTGCAGGTCGAGATACTCCAGCGCCAGCCATGTGAAACGATCCTGAAGGCCCCGCTTGATGACACCGGGCACCCGGACCGTGCCGGTTTCGCGCAGCGCCTCCAGTCCGTCGGCTTCGGCCGACAACAGCCCAGCCTGGCCCAGCGGCAGGGTCTTGAGAAAGATCCATCCGTCGTGCGACTGCAGGACGTAGGTCTGGGCAATGTCGCCACCGCTGATCGGCAGCACGCGCAGGCCATGCTCGTCGATCCCGATGCCCCGGGCGATGGCCGCGGCATGCTCGAGGTCAACCCCCACGACAGCGCTCCGGCTCCGATCGAGCCTGGCGGCGCATCAGCCGCTGACGTAGCGTTCGAGCTGCTCGATCAGTTGACGCTGATCACCGATCACGGCGTTGACCAGATCACCAATGGACACCACGCCAAGCAGCTCGCCGTCTTCGACCACCGGCAGGTGCCGGATTCGCTTGCTCGTCATCAGCGCCAGGCCTTCATCAGCCGTGGCCCGGGGTGAAATGGTAATGGCCGGCGAGGAGCAGATATCGCCGACCGCGGTTTCGCGCGACGAGCGGCCGTCGAGAATGACCTTGCGCGCATAGTCGCGCTCGGAAAACACGCCATGCAGTTTGCCGTCGTCGAGCACCACCAGGGCACCGATCCCCTTGAGGGCCATCAGGCGAATGGCTTCATAGACCGTGTTTTCGGGCGTGACCGACCAGATAGTCCCGCCCTTTTCTTTCAGGATCTGGCGAATCGTGTGCATGCATCCGTCCTCGTTCGCGTCATGGCCGACACCCGGAAGTATAGGGCTGCATTGCACAGCGGGCAAACACCGCTGCCGCGGCAACAACACCGCGCTGGCTACTTGCCGATACAGAAACTCGCGAAAATCCGGCCGAGCAGCTCGTCGGAACTCATCCGGCCGGTAATCTCGCCCAGGGCTTCGGCGGCCAGGCGCAGCTCTTCGGCCAGAAGTTCGCCTGAACCGCTTGCCGCCAGCTCGGCCTGGCCGCGGCGCAGATGTTCGCCGGCGCGCTCGATGGCCTCCACGTGGCGCCGGCGCGCCGAGAACTCGTCGCCGGTCTCGGTCACGCCCAGCTCGTCGATAACCATTTGTTCCAGCAGCTCCACACCGTCACCGGTCCGCGCCGAAAGCCGGACGTGGCGCTCGCGGCGCGACGGCGTCTCGCCGATCAAATCAATCTTGTTGTCGATCCGGATCAGCGGCACATGCCCCGCCGGCGGCGGCTGCGATCCCGGCTCGGTGACGTCAACGACCCAGAAGATGAGGTCCGCCGACTGCATCTCGCGCTCGGCGCGACGCACGCCTTCGGATTCGATCCGGTCATCGGTTTCCCGCAAACCGGCGGTGTCGGCCACCACCACGGGCAGGCCACCCATGGAGACCCTCTCGCGCAGGACATCGCGGGTGGTGCCTGGCACCTCGGTCACGATCGCTGCCTCGCGCCGGCTGAGCGCGTTGAGCAGGCTGGACTTGCCGGCATTGGGCCGGCCGGCAATGGCAATACGCACACCGCCGGTCAGCAATCGACCGGTTCCGGCCCGGGCCAGCAGCGTCTGCTGCCTGCGGCACAGTTCACTCACCCGTTCACCGACCTGGCCATCAGCCAGGAAATCGACGTCCTCGTCGGCAAAGTCCAGCGCCGCCTCGACCCAGACCCGCAGTTCCACCAGCGCATCAGCGAGTGCGTCCACCTCGCTCGAAAAAGCACCCTCCAGGCTGCGGTGCGCCGCCCGTGCCGCCGTGCCGGTGGCCGCATCGATCAGGTCGGCGACGGCCTCGGCCTGGGCCAGGTCCATGCGGCCATTGAGAAACGCGCGCTGGCTGAACTCGCCCGGGCCGGCCCGCCGGGCCCCGTATTCAACGCAGACCGACACGATCATCTCGAGCACAACCGGTGAGCCGTGGCCGTGCAGCTCGACCACGTCCTCGCCGGTAAAGGAATTCGGCGCGGGAAAGACCAGCACCAGGCCGGTGTCCAGGCTGGTACCGCCGCTGTCGCGAAAGCTGCGCAGAGCCGCCCGGCGTGGCGATGGCAGCGGCCCGCACAGTCTTTCGCCAATGGCAGGACTGCCCGGGCCGGACAGCCGCACCACCCCGACGCCGCCCCGGCCCGCCGGCGTGGCGACCGCAACAATGGTGTCGGTGGCCTGGTCCATGACTGGGGATTCTGCCATGAGGGGTGAGGTTTGTTGGTTTGTTGGTGCGTTGGGGCGCCAGCTTTCATCGAAGCCGGCGCAATCGAGGCCGTATTATCCAGTTGCGGGCAACGCCGAGAATCTGTCGAAAACGCCGTGTTTCTCGACCGAGCCATGGCGAAGGCTCAGGCGCTATCTCCGTTAAGCCTCGGAGCGCTCTGGTCCTGCAGACCCACCGCGTCTTGCGAGCGCGTTTTTGGGTACTGTTGCCGCGCGAGGCAACAGCACCTCGCCCAAAGCGCCTGCGAAGCAGGCCGGGCGAAACCGCCTTTGACGTGTCGAAGCCGCCAGGCCGTCCGGTGGCATCAACCCCGGCACGCGCCGCCGCTCAGCGCCGCTTGCGTTCCTCTTCCCGGTCGAGCCGCTTGAGGATATACCACTGCTGGGCCAGCGAGACGCCCGCGTTGGTCGCCCAGTACAGGACCAGCCCGGCGGGGAACAGCGCGAACAGGAAGGCGAAGATCACTGGCAGCCACTGCATGATCCGACGCTGCATCGGGTCCATGCCGGCCGCCGGCATCAGCCGCTGGGTGATGATCATGAAAACGCCGTTGAGGACCGGCAGGATGAAGTACGGGTCCGGCCGGCTCAGATCGGGAACCCACAGAAACGGGGTCTGGCGCAGCTCGACCGATTCGAGCAGCACCCAGTAGAGCGAGATAAAGATCGGTATCTGAACCAGGATCGGCAGACAGCCGCCGAGCGGGTTGACCTTTTCTTTCTTGTAGATCTCCATCATGGCCTGACCGAACTTCTGCCGGTCATCGCCATAGCGTTCCTTGAGCTGCTGGATACGCGGCTGCAGCTTGCGCAGTTTGCCCATGGAGCGGAACTGGGCTTCGGTCAGCTTGTAGAACACCAGCTTGATGAGCAGGGTCAGCACGACAATCGACCAGCCCCAGTGGTTCATCACCACGTGGATCTTGTCGAGGGCCCAGAACAGGGGTCGCGAGATGATGGTGAAAAAGCGGTAGTCCACGGTCAGCCGCAGGCCGGGGGCGATCTCGTCGAGACGATTCTGCAGCTTCGGACCGGCGTACAGCCGCGCGCTGAAGCGGTGTTGCCCGCCCGGCGCCACGGTGACCTGGGGTGAGGTTGCCGCCAGCAGGTAACGCGGCAGCTGCGCACCTTCGATGTGGCGCGTCGTGTAGCGGTGGCGCTGATCGGCCGGCGGAATCCAGGCCGCCAGGAAATAGTGCTGGATCATGGCGGCCCAGCCCGCGGTGATGGTGTTTTCATAGGCGCTGGACTGGATCTGGTCCCACGACAGTTTCTTCAGCGCCTGTTCGGGAGAATAGACCGCGGCGCCGTTGTAGCTGAACCGCTCGGGGTTGGTAAAGGCGAACCCGCCGTTGCTCAGATCGGGCCGGGTGCGCTGGAGCTGCAGATAGCGCGCGCCCTGCCAGGCCGTATCGCTGTTGTTGATCAGCTCGAACTCCAGGTCGATCACGTAATCGCCGCGGTAGAACACCCAGGTGGCGATCGCCTCCAGGCCGCTTTCGTGCCGCCAGCGCAGCGGCACCTCGAGTCGGTCCTGGCCCGGCTCGAGCGTGTATCGATCGCGATCGAATCGCCAGGCCGTGCGATGGTTGGGCGCGGGATGATCAGCGCTGACCAGCCCGGCCTGGGCGACATAGAGCTCAGGCAAATCCTCGACCAGCAGCACGAATGGCGTGTCCGGCCGGTCGACGCTGACCGGATAATCCTTCAGCCGCAGGTCGACCAGGGTGCCGCCATTGGCGTCCACATCGACGGCAAACACGTCGGTGACCACCTCGATACGCCGGCTGGCCCGCGTTTCAGTCAGCTGTGGCCTGGCGTCTTCGGCGGTCTGGGTAGTATCCGGGTCATCGGCGAAATCGGGCACATCGGGTAGATCGGCGACGGCTGGCCGATCATCGCCTTCAGCGCTGATATCCTGATCACGGCCGGCGTCGAGCGGGCGCTCGCCGGTTTGCTGCGACTCGCTGCTTGGGCGCGGCGGCGGCGCATAGTCCTTTTGCCACTCGACGTAGAGCAGCAGGCCAAGCAGGCCCAGGAGCAACAGAAAGAAACTGCGGGTATTCATGGATGATCGCTAAACCGCTGCCATAGTTGATCGAGCGTTTGCCGCAGCCGGCAGGTTTCGGCACCGGCCGCCTCGGGACGCGCCACAACCACGTAATCTGCGAC
Organism: Pseudomonadota bacterium; assembly: GCA_013285445.1. Lineage (NCBI taxonomy): Bacteria > Pseudomonadati > Pseudomonadota > Pseudomonadota bacterium. Next base: position 165,630 of record CP053448.1, read on the forward strand.
CGGGAGCGCCTCGCGCCAGTGTCGGAAGGACTCCCTGATCTGCCGCCTGATGCGATTTCGCTCCACGGCACGTGGCGAGACCCTGCGCGAGACAGCCAGGCCCAGACGGGTCTGCTGTGACGGCGCGTAGTGTACCCGGAACAGGGCGTTGCTGTGTGCCTTGCGCGTTTCGAAAACGCGCTTGAACTCACCACCCGAGCACAGTCGCGCACTGCGCGGCAGCCCCAGGCGGCCACTCATCAGTGGGGCTTAGCGTCCCGGACCGGCGGCCAGCCGCTTGCGTCCCTTGGCTCGACGGGCATTGATGATGGCTCGGCCGGAACGGGTCGCCATGCGGGCGCGGAAGCCGTGACGGCGCAGTCGCTTGATCTTGCTGGGCTGAAATGTGCGTTTCATGTTTCAATCCTGGGCACGGGTTGTAGTATGGTGTCGTCAAAGCGCCGGTTGTTGCCGGACGCCAGTCCATGGACTTTGAGCTCCCAAGGGCAACAACCGCTTGCCGATGACATCCGGCAGTCAGGCCACCCCATTGGCGACAAAAGACTTCAATATTACGGCCTATTGCAAGGTTATGTCAATGTTGGCACGCAACAGCGAGCGCAGGGACCGGCTGCGAGGGAGCGCCGGATCAGGCGGGATGAATTCCTCGGTCAACACGACTAGACTGGGCAACTTATGACCGAGCAACAGCAGCACAACAGCCTGACCGATCTCTGGCAACAGTGCCTGGCCCGGCTTGAGCACGAGGTGCCCCTTGAAGAGCTCAACACCTGGATTCGGCCGCTGCAGCTCGGCGACAACGGTGGCCGGAGTGTGCGCCTGACCGCGCCCAATGATCTGGTCCGGGAGCAGGTATCTGCACACTATCTCGAAATGGTACGGGAATTTTTCGTTCACCATGGCTTCACGCCCGAGGCTGTCACCATCGAGGTCGGCCAGCGCTCCGCTCCGCAGCGCGGCCTCAGCAGCGCCCGGCGCGGTGGCGCGTTCGGTCTCGACGATCGCTACTGCTTCGAAAATTTTGTCCTCGGCAAGTCCAACGAACTGGCCTTTGCCGCCGCCAAGCAGGTTGCCAACAGCCCCGGCAAGGCCTATAACCCGCTACTGCTCTACGGCAGCACCGGACTGGGCAAGACCCACCTGCTGCATGCAGCCGGCCGGCATGTTGCGGGACACAACGGTGAGTCCCGCGTGATGTATCTGCATTCCGAGAAGTTCGTCAGCGAGATGATCCAGGCCCTCAGGCGCGACAGCATCGACGCGTTCAAGCGCCGCTATCGCACCGTCGACACCCTGCTGATCGATGACATTCAGTTCTTTGCCGGCAAGGACCGCTCGCAGGAAGAGTTTTTCCACACCTTCAACGCGCTGCTGGAATCGAGACAGCAGATTATCCTGACCTGCGACCGCTATCCGAAAGAAGTTGACGGTATCGAGTCCCGTCTGCGCTCGCGCTTTGGCTGGGGCCTGACCGTATCGATTGAGCCACCCGACTTTGAAACCCGCGTCGCCATTCTCCAGAAGAAGGCCTGCGAGCGCGGGCTTGACCTTGATGAAGAGGTGGCCTGTCTGGTGGCCCGGCGCATTCGCTCGCACGTGCGCGACCTCGAGGGCGCACTGAACTCGCTGATCGCGCATGCCCGCTTTTCGGGCCGGCCGATCGATCTCGACTACACCCAGGAGATCCTGCGTGACGTGCTCGCGGTCCATGACCGCCTGATCACGATCGAAAATATCCAGAAAGTCGTGGCCGACTACTATCAGCTGCGCGTGACCGACCTGCTTTCGCGACGCCGCAACCGCTCGATTGCCAGACCTCGCCAGATGGCCATGTTCCTGGCCAAGGAACTGACCGAGCACTCCCTGCCCGAGATTGGCAACGCTTTTGGCGGCCGCGACCACACGACAGTGCTGCATGCCTGTCGTAAAATTGAGAGCTTATGTGAATCCGACGGGCGCCTGCGCGAGGAGCGCGCGCGACTGACGCGCGAATTGTCCAGTTAGGTGCGCAGCAGGTGGGTAAGCTGTGGATAACAATGCAAGGCTTGGTTGTCCACAGGCCATGCACAAATAGACGGGCATGTTGCTGTTTGTTTTATGGCTGTTCAAGTTATTGAATGTAAATGTTTTTTTTTGTTCTCAACAGCTTCAACAGGCCCTATTACTACTGTGTTTTCTTGAATATAACAAACAGAAACAGTCGAATCACTGCCGGTAGAAGAAGGAGCAATAATGAAGTTCTCGATTCCACGTGAAGCCATGCTGGCCCCGATTTCGCAGGTGGTCAACGTGGTTGAGCGCCGGCAAACCCTGCCGGTTCTGGCCAACTTTCTGATCGAGGCGGTCGATGAGGGTCTGCGTATCACGGGCACGGACATGGAAGTGGAGGTGGTCGCCCGAGCCAGCGCGGAGGTCGCCCAGACCGGAAGCATCACCGTACCGGCCCGCAAGCTGGTCGATATTTGCCGGGCACTGCCGGAGGGGGTCCAGCTTGACGTTCAGCTCAACGAAGACAAGCTGGCGCTGCACGCAGGTCGCAGCCGTTTTACGCTGTCGACCCTGCCGGCCAGCGAATTTCCGTCCAGCGATCAATCCGAAACGCTGCAGGGATATGAGGTCAGCCAGAAGACCTTGCGCTGGTTGCTCGAGAAAACCGCATTCGCGATGGCGCAGCAGGATGTCCGCCATTATCTCAACGGTTTGCTGCTGGAGTTTCGGGACGGACAGGTGCGCGCTGTGGCAACGGACGGTCATCGTCTGGCCCTGGCCGAAAGCGCGGCCGAGGTGGGCGGTGATGTTCGTGCGGTGATCGTGCCCCGCAAGGGCGTGATGGAAATGAACCGTATCCTGGAGGATGTCGACGAGCCGCTGCAGGTCAAGCTGGGACAGGGGTTCTTGCGCGTGGATCGTGAGCGAGTGGTGATGACCACCAAGCTGATCGACGGCCGCTTCCCGGATTATGAGGCAGTCATCCCCCTGATCAGCGATCAGCCGGTGCTCGCCGGACGGCATGAGCTGGCGCATGCGCTGCAGCGCGCGGCCATTCTGTCCAACGAAAAATACCGTGGCGTGCGGCTGGAGCTGCTGCCGGATACGCTTCGGATCATTGCCCATAACCCCCAGCAGGAAGAGGCCACGGAGGAAATCGAGGCGGAGCATTCCCTTGACAACCTCAAGGTTGGTTTCAACGTCAACTATCTGCTTGACGCGCTGGGCTCAATGGAGGGTGAGAAGGTCGCGATTTCGCTCAAGGACGCCAGCAGCTCGTGTCTGGTGACCGACCCCGACAGCGACGCGGTTCGTCAGGTGGTCATGCCGCTCAAGCTGTAGGCCCGTATGCGCCGTGTTTTTCGAAAGCCGGGGCTGCGCGCCCGCCGATCGATGAAGCATGCGAGCTAGCGGCGGGCCACCTGCGGCCTGTGCGCTGCTGGTCCGGGTGCCCTGTTGAGTCTGGATCGACTGTCGATCCGGGGCGTGCGCAATCTCGAAGCGGTCGAGCTGGAGCCGGCCGACGGCATGAACTGGCTGTTCGGTCCCAACGGCGCGGGCAAGACCAGCGTGCTGGAGGCGATTTACCTGCTGGCGCGCGGCCGGTCCTTTCGTTCGACCCGCGTTGCGCGCATCATTCAGTATGGATCAAACCAGCTGTCGGTGGTTGTGCGCCGGTCCGATACGGGTAAGCGACTGGGTGTCGAACGGAACGCTGATGGCTGGCGCGGCCGGATCGACGGCCGAGATTCGCAGCGCATCAGCGAGTTTGCCGCCTGGTTGCCGCTGGTCCTGGTCGAGCCGGGCAGTCATGCGCTGATTGAAGGGGGGCCGGAGCAGCGTCGACGCTTTGTGGACTGGCAGTTGTTCCACGTGGAACCGGATTACCTCGGCACCTGGCAACGATTCGCGAGAGCGTTGCGCCAGCGCAATGCCGCGCTGAAGTCCGTGGCGCCGGGGGCGGTCCTCGATGCGCTGGAGCCGCTGCTGATCGACCGGGCCGAGGAGATGACCCGGGCGCGGGCCCTGTTGGCGGAGCGACTGCAGGTCACCCTTGGCCGGATCGAGGAGGAGCTTGCTTTTCGCTTGCCGGGGCCGCTCACGCTGCGCTATCGCCCGGGCTATCGTGGCGATGACCTGGCCAAGCTGCTGCGCGAGGGCCGCTCGCGCGACCGTGAGCGTGGCTTCACCCGGCTGGGTCCGCATCGGGCAGACCTGGAAATTCGCTGCAATGAACAGCCATCAGCCGAGATGTCGCGCGGACAGCAGAAGCTGGCCGCGGTGGCGCTTCTCCTGGCGCAGTTTCGTCTGCTCCAGGAAGGTCAGTCACTGGCGCCGATACTCCTGGTTGACGATCCCGTCTCCGAGCTGGATCGGCCCCATCTGGAGCGATTGCTGTCCTGGCTGTGCGCCCGGACGACGCAGTGCTGGGTGACCTCGACCGAGCGGGTGGATGTACCGGCGCGGTGGTTCCACGTGGAACAGGGCCGGGTCTCGCCAGTGATATAATTCGACACTCATGCCCGCTGCTCGGGCTCAGGCGTTTCATTACCCCCGGATTGTTCAGCTCATGGCGCAAGACGACTACGGCTCAATCAACATCAAGGTACTCAAGGGGCTGGACGCGGTTCGCAAGCGTCCCGGCATGTACATTGGTGATACCGACGACGGCACCGGGCTTCACCACATGGTCTTCGAGGTGGTCGACAACGCCATCGACGAGGCCCTGGCGGGCTACTGCGACCGGATCCGCGTGATTCTCCATGGCGACGGGGCGGTCAGCGTGATCGACAACGGGCGCGGCATTCCGGTCGACCATCACGCCGAAGAAGGCCGCTCGGCGGCGGAAGTGATCATGACGGTGCTGCACGCCGGCGGCAAGTTCGATGACGATTCCTACAAGGTCTCAGGCGGCCTTCACGGGGTGGGCGTTTCTGTGGTCAATGCCCTGTCCGAACACCTCGAGATGGTGATCCACCGACAGGGCCGGCGCTGGTATCAATCCTACCGGATGGGCGTGCCTGAAGCACCGCTGCAGGCGACGGGGACGAGCGACCAAACCGGTACCGAGATTCGGTTTCTGCCGAGTCGCGAAACGTTTTCCGATACCGAGTTTCACTACGATGTTCTTGCCAAGCGCCTGCGTGAACTGAGTTTTCTCAATTCCGGGGTTCACATCGAGCTGATCGACGAACGCACCGGCAAGCATGACACGTTCCGGTATGAGGGCGGTATCCGCTCTTTTGTGCAGCATCTCAGCGGAAAGAAAAGCCCGCTGCATCCGACAACCCTGCACTTCGAGCAGGATGTCGAGGGCGTGAGCGTGGAGGCGGCGCTGCAGTGGACGGACGCCTACCAGGAATCCGTGTTCTGCTTCACCAACACGATCCCGCAGAAGGATGGCGGCACCCATCTGGCGGGTTTTCGCTCGGCGCTGACGCGCACCATCAACCACTACATCGAGGAAGAAGGACTGGCCAAGAAGGCCAAAGTCAACACGACCGGCGATGACTGCCGGGAGGGACTGATTGCCGTGCTTTCGGTCAAGGTCCCGGATCCGAAGTTTTCTTCGCAAACCAAGGACAAGCTGGTTTCTTCCGACGTCAAGCCCGTTGTCGAATCGGTGGTTGCCGACAAGCTGCGCGATTTTCTTCTCGAGCAGCCACAGGAGGCGCGGGTCATCGTCGGCAAGGTGATCGAGGCGGCACGAGCGCGCGAGGCGGCACGCAAGGCCCGGGACATGACGCGCCGCAAGGGCGTGCTCGATGTGGCCGGCTTGCCCGGCAAGCTGGCCGACTGCCAGGAGAAGGACCCGGCGCTGTCAGAGCTGTTCATCGTCGAGGGGGATTCCGCCGGCGGTTCGGCCAAGCAGGGCCGGAACCGCAAGTACCAGGCCATCCTGCCGCTGAAGGGCAAGATTCTAAACGTCGAAAAGGCGCGCTTTGACAAGATGCTGGCCTCGGCCGAGGTTGGTACCCTGATCACGGCGCTGGGGACCGGTATCGGCAAGGACGAATTCGACATCGGCAAACTGCGCTACCACCGCATCATCATCATGACCGATGCCGATGTCGATGGCTCGCATATTCGAACGCTGTTGCTGACGTTTTTCTATCGCCAGATGCCGGAGCTCATCGAGCGGGGCCATATCTATATCGCCCAGCCGCCGCTCTACAAGATCAAGCAGGGCAAGCAGGAGTGGTACCTCAAAGACGAAGCGGAAATGAATCGCTATCTGCTCGAACGCGCGCTCGACGGCGCCCGGCTGTTCCCGTCGGACGATGGCCCGCCGATCGAGGCCACTGCGCTGGCCGAGCTGTTGAAGAACTTCCAGCAGGCCCGCCTGGTAGCCGACCGGCTCAAGTTGCGATACGATCCTGACGTAATAGATCAACTTACTGATTTTGAACCATTTTCTATCGATGACGCCGCTTCCTTCGGGGGGTGGTCGGAACGGTTCACCGAGCGGCTGCGTGCGGCTACACCAGCCGGCGTGCGCTGGGCGCTGCAGCCGCTGACCGGCGGTGGCGTCGTGATTTCGCGCCATGCGCAGGGCGTGATTCAGAACACCGCCCTGGATTCCTCGTTCTTCCACTCGCCCGAGTACCGCCACCTGGCGCGGGTGGGTGAGGCCGTGCATGACCTGTTCGGGCCGGGTGCGCGGGTCGAACGCGGCAACCAGGCTCATCCGGTCACGCGCTTTGCCGAGGTTTTTGACTGGCTGATGGCCGAGTCACGCAAGGGTCGCTCATTTCAGCGTTTCAAGGGACTCGGCGAGATGAACCCCGAACAGCTCTGGGAGACCACCGTCAACCCCGAAACCCGACGACTGCTGCGAGTCGCCATCGAGGACGCAGTCGCCGCCGACGAGATATTCGCCACCCTGATGGGCAATGAGGTCGAGCCGCGACGCAACTTCATCGAAGACAACGCGCTGCAGGTCTCCAATCTGGATGTCTGATCGGTCGCCAGACCGAGGTCGCGCGCGGCCGGTCGCGGTCAGGTTTTACTTCACCGTGCTCAGGGCCGCCTTGAGGCTGTCGCACGCCGGCGTGTCTGCGTCGGGCGCGGGGCCAACGACGCAGCGTCTGACGCCCGCGTGCTGGGCGGCTTCAATCAGCGTTGAGTCGCTGCACATGAGGGTCAGCTCCTCGGTCTTGCGGCCATAGCGCCGCGCAATTCCCCCGAATTCACTTTTCTGCGCGTCCCGGCGACTGAACAGCCCGGTTTCGACGTAGAGCACGCCGTCGAGCTCGCCGCCGGCCCGTGAGAACAGCTGGTGGAACTGCTGCTGCAAGGCGAGGTCGAGATCCACGTTGCGCCGCGTGGGCCGCCAGCTGCGCGGCCTCGGTGCGACCAGCAGCACCCGGTGCCCCTGACGCTGGAAGACCACCAGCTCTTCGATCCGCTGGGCATCCGGCGTTTCGCCGCGTCCCAGCAGCAGGGCCCGCTCGACCAGTACCGGCGCTGACGGGACCGCCATCATCGGCCAAGGCGCGCCACGTCGGCGATACGCAGGAACAGCGCGCGCAGCTGCGCCAGCAGCGCCAGGCGATTGTGCTGCAGCACCGGGTCATCACACATGACCATCACCTCGTCGAAGAAGCGGTCGACCGGTTCACGCAGCAGCGCCAATGCGGCCAGGGCCTGCGGGTAGTCGCTGTTGCTCAGACATGCGTTGACCCGTTCTTCGGTTTCAGAGATGGCTTCGTTCAGCGCGGATTCTGCAGCCTCCTGCATCAAACTGCCGTCAACGTTCTTGATTTGTTCGGTTTTTGCCTGTTTCAGCAGATTGCTGGCACGCTTGTTGGCGGCCACCAGGGCGCCCATGGCCGGGTCTTCGGCGACCTGTTGCACTGCTCGTGACCGGGCCATGAAATCGGCGATCGGGCCGGGCTGTCCGGCCGCCACAGCATGCACGGTGTTGGTCTCGATGCCCTGTTCTGCGGCCCAGTGCCGCAGGCGCTCGAAGATGAACTGCTCGACCTCTTCGAGCAGTTCCTGATCAATCCTGATGGTATCGCCCAGCACCTCGGCGGCGGCTTCAAGGAGGGCGTGCAGCGTCGTGCTGCTGTCGCTGGCCTCGAGCAGGCGAACGACGCCGAGCGCGGCACGGCGCAGGGCAAACGGATCCTTCCCGCCTCTGGGCCGCTGGCCGGCAGCAAATGCGCCGAGCAGGGTATCGAGGCGGTCAGCCAGCGCCAGCGCCTGTCCAGGCGCGTCCCCGGGCAGCGCATCGCCGGCCTGGCGCGGCTGGTAGTGACTTTCAATGGCTGCCGCAACCGCTTCTGGTTCGCCGCTGGCCAGCGCATAGTGACGACCCATCACGCCCTGCAGTTCGGGAAACTCGCCGACCATTTCGGTGACCAGATCGCATTTGCACAACCCGGCTGCACGCAGGGCGGTTTCCAGGTCGGCGTTGACGGCTGCTGCGGTCGTCCGGACCAGTTGTTCGATTCGACGGACCTTGTCACCGACGCTGCCGAGCTTTTCCTGAAACAGGATCTGCTCGAGCTGCTCGCGCCTCGCGGCCAGGGGGGCCCGACGATCCTGGTCCCAGAAAAAGCGTGCGTCGGCCAGGCGGGGTCGCACGACACGCTCAAAGCCGGCTGTCATGAGCGCGACGTCTTGGCTTTCGATATTGGCCACGGCAATAAAGCGTGATGCCAGCCGCCCGCGGTCATCGCGCAGCGCAAAACTTTTCTGATGCTGCTGGAGCGAGCAGATCAGGGCTTCCTCGGGGACCGCCAGGAAATCGTCGTCGAAGTGGCCCAGCACGGCCACCGGCCATTCGGTCAGACCGGCGACTTCCTCGACCAGGGCAGGATCGAGCACGGCCTGCAGCCCGGCCTGGTCGGCCAGCGATCGGGCCTGTTCGACAATTCGAGTGCGTCGCCGTTGCGGGTCGACCAGCACTTTAAGTTGCTCGAGCAGGGCTTCGTAGTCACTGCTGGCGCCGATCTCGTGCCAGCCGCCGGCATGGATGCGATGGCCGCGCGTGTCCCGGCCGGCCTGCAGCCCGAAACAGGCAAGATCAATCGTCTCCTCACCATGCAGCGCCACCAGCCAGCGCACCGGACGAAGAAAGCGATCGTCGCGATCCGACCAGCGCATGGAGCGGGCGCCGGCCATGGACCGGATGGTGGACTCGAACAGGTCCGGCAACAGCTCGCCCAGCGTCCGACCCGGCTGCTCGATCCGCGCGAACAACCAGCGGCCCTGCTCGTTTTCGACCCGCTCGAGCTCGGCCACCGGTCTTCCGACGCTGCGAGCAAAGCCTTGTGCTGCACGAGTCGGATTGCCGTCGGCGTCGAACGCCACGGCTTCTGCCGGGCCCTTGCGCTGAAGCACCTGGTCGGCCTGGCGCGATCGGACCGCCGGAATGCGCACCGCCAGGCGGCGCGGCGTGCAGAGACGGTCAATCGAATCGGTCGCGTCGATCAGTCCGGCGTCCAGAAGTCCCGAAGCCAGGCCCTCGGCGAGAAGTTCAAGCTGTGGCGCCAGCTGGCTGGCCGGCAGCTCCTCGCATCCGATCTCGATGAGCAGGTCGGCTTTCCGGCTCATGCCGGCTCCCCGGTCTGTTGCGCGAGGCCCGGGAAACCCAGTGATTCGCGACGGGCATGATAGCGCTCGGCGACGCGCCGTGAAATGTCGCGCACGCGCAAGATATAGCGCTGCCGCTCGGTCACCGAAATGGCCTGCCGGGCATCAAGGAGGTTGAAGGTATGCGAGGCTTTGAGCACCTGATCGTAGGCCGGCAGCGGCAGGTCGGCCTCGACCAGTCGCACGGCTTCCCGATGACAGGTATCGAACCAGGCGAACAGGCTGTCAACATCGGCCTGCTCGAAGTTGTAGGCTGACTGCTCGACCTCGTTTTGGTGGAACACGTCGCCGTAGGTCACCGGGCCGAACGGTCCTTCTGTCCAGACCAGGTCGTAGACGCTGTCGACGCCCTGCAGATACATCGCCAGGCGCTCCAGCCCGTAGGTCAGTTCGCCCATGACCGGTTTGCAGGGCAGACCGCCGGCCTGCTGAAAATAGGTGAACTGCGTGACCTCCATGCCGTTGAGCCAGACCTCCCAGCCCAGCCCCCAGGCACCCAGAGTCGGCGACTCCCAGTTGTCCTCGACAAACCGGATGTCGTGGATTCCCGGATCAATACCGACCGCATCGAGCGAGCCAAGGTAGCGTTCCTGGAAGTCCAGCGGCGAGGGCTTCATGACAACCTGGTACTGGTAGTAATGCTGCAAGCGGTTGGGGTTTTCACCGTACCGGCCATCGGTCGGCCGCCGGCACGGCTGGATATAGGCGGCGTTCCAGGGTTCCGGGCCGATCGCGCGCAGGAAGGTGGCCGGGTGGAAGGTGCCGGCTCCGACCTCGATATCAAGTGGCGCGGTCAGTACGCAGCCCTGCTCGGCCCAGTATCGATCCAGGCGGCGTATGAAGTCCTGAAAGTACACGAATAGGTGTCGGCGTTGTCGGGCAGAGGCTAAGTATAACGGCCGATGATCGATTCGTATCGCTTGATCAGGCTATCATGGCGCTCGGCACTGCCGGGACGGGTTTCGACCGGTTCGGCTGACAGGCTTGAAACGAGGAAAGAATGGCGATGCGACTGCTTTCACCTGGCTTGCTGTTGACCGGCCTGGCGCTGCCAATGCTGGCCTGGGCGTGCTTTACCAGCGAGCGTGCCCGGGATCTCGGCAAGGAGCACCCCGACCTGGACTTTGAAAACCTCGCCCACCAGATGCACGCGCAGCAGCAGATCGACTTCACCTTCGGCGGACCGGCCGACTGCGTTGGCAGCACTGCCGGCGGCTTTGCCTGTCATCAGGTCAGTCTGGCCGGCTGGCTGCCGCTTGACGAGATCGGCGGCGGCGCCAACGGTACCGATAACTGGGGCTGGGTTCATCGCCGAAGCGGCCGCATGTTCGCCCTGATGGGCCGCTCCAACGGCGTGGCCTTCGTCGAAATCACCGATCCTCAAGATCCGCGCTATCTGGGAAATCTGCCGCGCCCGCCCGGCGTTTCCGAAAGCGTGTGGTCCGACATCAAGACCTATCAGGACCATGCCTTTATCGTTGCCGATTCAGTGCAGGGTCATGGAATCTTGGTTTTTGATCTGACGCGCCTGCTCAATGTCGAACCGGACAATCCGCGGACATTCCGCTATGACGCACGCTACGCCGGGGTGTCCGGCGACCATGTACTAAACCGCGCCCACAACATCGCGATCAACGAACGAAGCGGCTTCGCCTATGTCGTCGGCAGCGACAAGTGCAGCGGTGGTCTTTACATGGTCAATATCCAGCAGCCGCTGTCGCCGTCGTATGCCGGCTGCTACGCCGGTGACGGCTACACCCACGACGTCCAGTGCGTCATTTATCACGGACCCGATCAGCGCTATCGCGGCCACGAGATTTGCCTGGCCAGCAACGAAAACAGCCTGACCATCGTGGATGTCACGGACAAGGACACGCCTGAGCTGATCGCCCGGCACCAGTACGATTCGGCTTACGTTCACCAGGGCTGGCTGACCGAGGACCATCGCTATTTTCTGCTCGATGACGAGCTTGACGAGCACCAGGGAATCGTGCCGGCCACCCGCACCCTGATTTTCGATCTGGCCGACCTGCAGGAGGCGCCGCCGCCGGCCGAATACCTGGCCGGTCAGCTGTCGATCGACCATAACCAGTATGTCATCGGCAACTATGTCTTTCAGGCCAACTACGAGAGTGGTCTGCGCATTCTCCGGATTGACGATCCCGCCCGGGCCACCCTGAGCGAGGTGGCCTGGTTCGACACCTATCCGGAAGCCGGGACGGTTACGTTCAACGGCGCTTGGAGTGTCTTTCCCTACTTCGGTAATCCTTACGTGCTGGTGTCGGATATCAATCGCGGTTTGTTTATTCTTCGCATTGATGATCCTGATATTGCCGATGCGTTGCGCAAAGAGCTGCTTGAGGATCGATTCGAGCTTTGAGAGTGGAAGCCCGTTCCAGTGAGCGATGAAAAAAGACCCCGTCTTCTGATCGTCAAGACCGGTTCGGCCTTTGCCGAGGCAATCCGCCGCCATGGAGACTTCGACGACTGGTTCCGCCGCGCTCTGGGTGAGGAGTGTTTCGGTTTCGATACGGTCAACGTTCATGAGCACGAGCCGCTCCCGGTAGCGGATGCCATCGGCGACTATGCTGGTGTTGTTGTGACCGGCTCACCGGCGATGGTCTCGCACCGTCATGAGTGGTCGGAGAAAGCGGCGGCCTGGCTGGCCAAGATCATCGATCGTGATGCAGCGCCGCTCCTGGGGGTCTGTTATGGCCATCAGCTGATCGCGCATGCGCTGGGTGGGCACGTCGGCCCCAACCCGCATGGGCGTCGCATGGGGACGGTTGCGCTTGAGTGGATTGACACGGACGATCCGCTGACAGGCGCCCTGGAACAGGGTGCGTCCGTTCATGTCACCCACCTCGAGGCCGTGCTCGATCCGCCTCCGGGTGCGCGGGTGATCGGCCACAGTCAGGGTGACCCCTATCATGTCCTGCATTTTGGCGGTCGCAGCTGGGGGGTCCAGTTCCATCCGGAATTCACTGCCGGGATCATGCGCTGCTACATCGAGGCGCGTGCCAGCCTGCTCGATGGTGAGGGCCTCGACCCGAACCGGCTGCTCCAGGCGGTGACCGAAACGGACTCCGGCACCGATCTGCTGGCCCGCTTTGGCCGTCTCTGCCGCCGACAACAGTCACCTGCACATGCCCCGATCACCTGATTTGTCCCTGACCTTTCTCGGTGCCGTGGGTACCGTGACGGGCTCGAAGTTTCTGCTGCGCTGCAAGCGCACCCGCTATCTCATCGATTGCGGTCTGTTCCAGGGTTACAAGCATCTGCGTTTGCGCAACTGGCGCGCGCTGCCGCTCCCTGCCGAGCGCATTCACGATGTGATCCTGACGCATGCCCATATTGATCATTCGGGCTGGCTGCCCGTGCTGTGCCGGGAAGGCTTCAAGGGCCGAATCCTGGCGACCCCCGCGACGCGCGATCTCTGCCGCCATCTGTTGCCGGACAGCGGTTTCATCCAGGAAAAGGATGCGGCCGACGCCAACCGTTACGGATCGACCCGCCACAAGCCCGCGCGGCCCCTCTACACCCGTGCCGAAGCCGAGACCTGCCTGCGTTGTTTCCGTGCCGTGCGGTTCGGCGAGCCATACCGCGACACTCACCTGCAGCTGCTGTTTCGCCATGCCGGCCACATCCCGGGCGCCGCAATTGTCCAGCTGGATATCAATGGACTACGGATTGTTTTCAGCGGCGACCTGGGTAATCCGGACAGCGCCACCATGGTGGCACCGGACACGGTCGATCGCGCTGACTATCTGGTGGTCGAATCAACTTACGGCAACCGCAAGCGGAGCAGCGAAAACGCCGAAGCAGCCATTGCGCGCGTCGTCAATGAAACGGCCTCCCGCGGCGGTTCAGTCATCATTCCGGCCTTTGCCGTTGGCCGCACCCAGTTGATACTGGTCCACCTCGAACGGCTGATGCGAGGCGGACGCATTCCCGGACTTCCGGTCTATCTGGACAGCCCCCTGGCAATCAATGCCACGGAGGTTTGGGCCGATCATCCCGATGACCACCGGCTGAGCGTGGCCGAGGTCGAGGCGGCATGCGCGCTGCCGCGATATGTCAACAGCGTTGAGGAATCCAGGGCGCTCGATCTGGATGTCGACAGGCCGAAAATCATCATCGCCGGCAGCGGCATGGCCACCGGTGGGCGAGTGGTTCATCATCTCAAGGTGTATGCACCCGATGCACGCAACACCATCCTGTTTGCCGGCTACCAGGCCGGCGGTACGCGCGGCGCAAGACTGATTGCCGGTGAGCAATCCATCAAGATTCATGGCCAGTACTGGCCGGTTCGTGCCCGCGTGGAGAATCTCGATATGCTCTCAGCGCATGCCGATGCCGGCGAGATCATGGACTGGTTGCGCGGATTTTCGCGACCGCCCCGCCAGACCTTCATCGTTCACGGCGAGGCGAACGCATCCGATACGCTCAGACTGCGCATTGAAGAGGAGCTCGGCTGGAATGCAGGGATCCCCGAAGAAGGTCGGGAGTACGCGCTGTGATGGAACGGCCCCGGGGAGCCAGCCGATACAAGGCTTCCTGACGCGGCGTGAAACAGCCGGCCGGCCGGCTGCGCGGGGCTCCCCCGCGCCGTGCGAATCCGCAAACGCACTGCCGGTCGATCAGATCAGACCCATCAGGCTGGCCAGCACCACCAGAATCATTGCCGGGGTCACCACGCGCACCAGCCACAGCCAGGCGTTGAAAGCCCAGTCGGGCATCTTCTTGTCCAGCTCCTCGTGCGTGATCTTGCTCGACAGCACCCAGCCGGCAAACACCGCGATGAGCATGCCGCCGAGCGGCATCATGATGTTGTTGGCGGCGTGCTCGATGGCGCTCATGACGTCACGCCCGCCAATCGAGACATGTGACCAGACGTTGAACGAGAACACCGATGCCATGCCCGCCAGCCAGGCGAGTGCCCCAATGACCGCGGCCGCACCCTTGCGACCCAGGTTGGTGCTCTCGACCAGGTAGGCTGTGGCCGGCTCCAGCAGCGAGATCGAACTGGTCCAGGCCGCCACCGACAGCAGCAGGAAAAACATCATGCCGTAGAGGGTCCCGAAAGGCATTTCATTGAATGCCAGCGGCAGTGAGGTGAAGATCAGACCGGCACCGCCGGATCCGGGATCGATGCCGAAAGAGATCACGATCGGGAAGATGGCCAGACCGGCAATCAGCGCCACAACGGTGTCGGCCGCGGCGACGGTGACGCCCACGCGCGGGATGCTCACGCCTGCCGGCAGATAGGCCCCGTAGGTCATGATCGCGCACATGCCCAGACTGAGTGTGAAGAAGGCCTGGCCCATGGCGGTGACGATCATGGTACCGGAGACCTGCGACCAGTCGGGCCTGAACAGAAAGCCGACCGCCTCGGCGAAATGGCCGGTGTTCATGCCCCAGCCAAGCAGGATCAGCAGCAGGAAGAACAGAACCGGCATCAAAATGCTGACCGCGCGTTCGAGGCCGCGCTCGACGCCGAAGGCCACAACGCCCAGGGTCATGCACATGAACAGGGCGTGCCAGAACGTCAGCTCGGCCGGGTTGGCCAGCAGGGCGCCGAAAGTCGCCTCCGGATCGGCGATCGCTGCGCCGCCAAACAGCTGCTTGAGATAGATAAAGCCGTAATGCAGGGTCCAGCCTGCCACCACCGAGTAGAACGACAGCACCAGAAAGCCGGCGATAATGCCCATCCATCCGATTCCCGTCCAGGCCCGGCTGGCACCGGCGTCGTCAGACAGTTCCCTGAGTGAATTGATCGGGCTCATCCGGCCGCGCCGTCCGATGACGATTTCGGAGAACATCACCGGCAGGCCGACAACGGCAATGCAGGCAAGATAGATCAGAACGAAAGCGCCGCCGCCGTTTTCTGACGTGATGTAGGGAAAGCGCCAGATGTTGCCCAGGCCAACGGCCGATCCGGTGGCGGCCAGGATAAAGGCCAGCCGTGATGACCACATGCCGTGAATGGAGGTGGTTTTCATTGTTTTTTGGTCCCCGAAAGAGGTTTATCGCGTTACAGGGTGGCAATTGTGCTTCATGCACCGTTTTGGTGCAAACACGCAGTCTGGTGCGGTCCGGGCCCATGCGGACCGACAATCGGAATCCCGCCGATCAGCGCGCTCGAAGACCCGAAGTGTCCCTGGAACCGGAGCAGGCCTGGATTGGTTACAGACCCGCTTGCTGAAGTCGCCGATTGCGCCACGACGCCGGCAGGGACAGAAAAACGACGTTCATTGCGGCACAATGCCGAATGCCAAGGGGGTGCCGAACCGGTCGGCTTAGCGGTGCGAACAAGACACTGGACAAACCCGTCTGCCTGATCGGTGCAACATTCGTTATATAATAACAGTGTCGGTTAATGAATGGAGAGACCTGTAGTGAACGACCGCGACCATCCGGTCCGGGTGCTGGCCGCCGTAGTCGCATCGGTGATGCTGATCGCTGCCGCGTCGGCCGGGGAGCCGCAGCGCCGGCACAGTGCGCATGAACACGGCCGGATTGACGGTAGCTTGGCGCAGGACGGCGATCGGTTCGAGCTCACGTTGTCCATTCCCGGTGTCAATGTGGTGGGCTTCGAGCACACCCCGCATGATGACGCCCAGCGCGCGGCGCTGGATTCGGCCCGTCAGCGGCTGGTCGCGGGCAACTGGATTGCCCTGGACCAGGCTGGCGAGTGCGCCCAACCAAGGGTTACTGTCGCCACGGTCGGTTATGGCGTAACCGACCCGGTCGGGTCGCAGGCCGGTGGTCGCGGGCACGCTCACCGAGACCACGGCGAATTCCGTGTCCGGGCGGAGATCGAGTGCGCCCGCGCCGATCGCCTGGCCTGGATCGAGCTGGCGCCGACCGGCCAACGCCCGGCATCGGCTGAAATCGAGCTGGACGTTTTGACCGAAGCCCGCATCGACCGCATTCACCTGAGCACCGACCGGCCTCGCGTGAGGCTGCGCTGATGGCCGCAAGCGAACTCCTGGCCATCGACAATCTGCGCTTCGCCTGGCCTGGCGACGACCGGCCCGTGCTGGCGGTCGAGCAGCTGCGGCTTGCACAGGGCGAAAAGGTCTTTCTCTACGGGCCGAGCGGTTCCGGCAAATCCACCTTGCTGGCGCTGATTGGCGGTCTGGTGGTGCCGGATGCCGGCACGATCCGACTGGCCGGCACCGAGCTCGGCTCGCTGTCCGGACCGGCGCGCGACCGATTCCGCGCAGCCCATCTCGGCGTGATCTTTCAGCAGTTCAACCTGCTGCCCTGGCTCGACGTGCGCGCCAATGTGATGCTGCCGTTGCGGTTTTCGAAGGAGCGTGCGCGCCGGGCTGGTGACCCCTGCCGGTCCGCCGATGAACTGCTCGACGGCATGGACCTGGCGCCCGGCCTGCGGCAGCGTCGCGCCGACCGCCTGAGTGTCGGTCAGCAGCAGCGCGTGGCCGCGGCCCGCGCGCTGATCGGCCAGCCCGGTCTGATTCTGGCCGACGAGCCGACCTCGGCACTGGACGCCGAGCGCCGCCAGGTGTTCCTCGATCTGCTGTTCAGGCAGCTCGAGTCGACCGGCAGCGCGCTGCTGTTTGTCAGCCACGACCGCGATCTTGCCGTGCGCTTCGACCGCAGCCTGAGCCTGCCCGAGATCAACCGCGTGAAAGCGCCGGCATGACCCTGCTTCCGCTGGCCCTGCGCTCGCTGACCAATCGCGCCTTCGCGGTCTCGCTGACCGTTGTCACGATCGCCCTGTCGATCGCCCTGCTGGTCATGGTCGAGCAGCTGCGAAGCGAAGTACGTGAGGGCTTCTATCGTTCCGTCAGCGGTACCGACCTGATCGTCGGGGCCCGAACCGCCCCGGTGCAGCTGCTGCTCTACTCGGTCTTTGGCATTGGCAGTCCCACCAACAATCTGTCCTGGGAAAGCTATCGGGAGCTGGCTGGCCGACCCGGCGTCGACTGGACCATCCCGATGTCCCTTGGCGACAGCCACCGCGGCTATCGCGTCGTTGGCACGACCACCGCACTGTTCGAGTATTTTCGATACGGAGACCGGCAGTCGCTGGAATTTTCCGCCGGCGAACCGTTCGAGGATCTCTATGATGTCGTCATCGGCCATCAGGTCGCGCGCAGGCTTGGCTACGGGACGGGCATGCGGCTTGCCCTGGCCCATGGTGGCGGCAACGTCAGCCTGCAGGGGCACGACGACCATCCGTTTACCGTCAGCGCCGTCCTCGCGCCGACCGGCACGCCGGTCGACCACACGCTTTACATCTCGCTGGCGGCTCACGAGGCCATCCATATCGGCTGGGAATCGGGCGTACGCCGACCCGGCGGCGGGCTTGATCCCGACCAGGCGCGCCGGCGCGCCGACGAGCTGGTTCCCGACTCGATCACCGCTGCCCTGATCGGACTTGAAACCCGCGCCGCCGTCTTCGGCCTGCAGCGCGAAATCAACGAATACCGGGACGAAGCGCTGACCGCAATCATGCCCGGCATCACGCTACAGCAGCTGTGGCGCATCACCGGCGTGGCCGAGCAGGTACTGCGCGTGGTTGCCGCCATGGTCGTGATTGCGGGACTGCTGGGCATGCTCACCGTGCTGCTGACCACCTTGAACGAGCGCCGGAGAGAAATGGCCATCTTGCGGGCCAACGGCGCCCGGCCCTGGCAGATCGCCGGGTTGCTCGTCTTCGAGGCCGGACTGATCAGCGGCGCCGGTATCGTCGTTGGCACCGGCCTGGCGACCATCGCGATCCTGGCAGCAGCGCCCTGGGTGCTCGACCGGTTCGGTCTGGCCATCGGTCTTGGCTGGCCGGAATGGTGGCAGCTCGGCGTGCTCGCCGGAATCTTCGCGGCCGGTCTGCTGGTCGCGCTGGTGCCGGCTATCATGGCCTACCGGCGAACGCTCGCCGACGGCATGCAGACAAGATTGTGAACGAAATCCGCCTCTTGCCGGTCAGAAAGTTCTGGATGCACATGCAGAGGGTCGACATGAAACAGGCACGCCACCGTATTGTGACCGCGCTGGTCGCCGCACTCCTCGCCCTGCCGGCGGCAGCCGATGACGCGCGTGAGCTTGAGTGGCTCGATCTGATGCCGGCCGAAGAGGCCGAGTCCTGGCTGTCGGAATCCGGCAACGTCGATCACTCCGGCTATACCGCACCCGATCCGTTTCAGTCCTGGAACACGGTGTCTGAACTGGATGGGCAGCGAGTCCGCCTGCCCGGTTTCGTGGTGCCGGTGGAAACCGATGGGCAAGGCCGGCTGACCGAATTCTTCCTGGTGCCGTATTTCGGCGCCTGCATTCACGTGCCGCCGCCGCCGGCCAACCAGATCGTCTACGGTCGGCTGGCCGAGCCGATCGAGATGGTCAACATCTGGGATGCCTTCTGGATGGAGGGCACGCTGCATGTCGAAGAAGTCACGAACGAGACTGCCGACTCGGCCTACACGATGGCGGTGGACTCGCTCAAACCGTACTCCGGATGAACAAGGGAACCACCGAATACACTGGATTCAGAAGCACGAACCCGGCGATCGCAGTGCATTCGGCGCTTGTCGTTCATTAACCGCTAAGAAGAGGGCACCAGAATGAAAAACCTCCTCCTGTCCCTGTTACTCCTCGCCCCCAGCCTGGCGCTCGCCCAGGACGACAGCGCCGAAGAAGGGCGCAATGGATTGTCAGTCGAAGTGCTTTGGGCGCTGGACCGTATCGGTTCGCCGGTCATTTCACCGGATGGCGCAAGCATCGTTGCGCCGGTAACCGACTACGATGTGGAGTCCGATGAAAGCGAGACCCGGCTTTGGCTGTTCGCGTCTGACGGCTCGGTCGAACGGCCACTGACCGCGCAAGGCTACTCCGCCTCCAATCCGGTGTTCGCCCCAGACGGGGACCGGCTCGCCTTCACCGCCAAGCGTGATGACGACCAGGCCAGCCAGATTTACCTGCTCGACATGGAGGGCCCGGGCGAGGCCCAGCGACTGACTGAAATCCCGACCGGCGTCAGCGGCGTGAAGTGGGTCGGTGAGCACCTGTACTTCATTTCCAGCATCTGGCCGGAGATCGGAGACTGGGAAGCGATGGCCGAGCGCAAGTCCGCCGAAGAGGAATCGAAAATCTCTGCGCGTCAGTGGAATGCGCTGCCCTATTCCTTCTGGGACCACTGGATCGACGAGGAGCGCCAGTCCCACCTGTTCCGCATTCCGGCCGACGGCGGCCAGATCGAGGCGCTGACCGGCCCGACCGGCCGGCAGCTTCCCCGCTCGTCGGCCGGGGCGGGCAGCTATGACGTCCACCCGGAAGAAACGCACTTCGCGTTTGTCGCCAACAGCCGCGAGGGTGGCGTCGAGCCCGACAACGATATTTTCGTCGCGCGCATCGGAAGCGACGAAGCCGAGAATCTCACCGCGGACAATGAGGCCAGCGACGGTACGCCGATGTTCAGTCCAGACGGTCGCACTCTGGCCTATCTCGAGCAGCGCATTGCCGGTTTCTACGGCGACCAGAACAACATCGTCCTCTACCATCTCGATAGCGGGGAGCGTCGCAATATCACCGCCGGCTGGGATCGCTCGGCCACGGGCCTGGTCTGGGCGCCGGATGCATCCGGTTTCTACGGCGCCATCGCCGACCAGGCCCGCGTGCGGGTCTACTTCATCGACGCCGGAGGTCGCCAGCCGCGGGCCCTGACCACCGACAATACCTTTGGCGACCTCGCCATTGCCGACGATGGCACCCTGGTCGGCACCCGCCAGAGTTTCACCGATCCACCCCGGCTGGTGCGCATCGATACCGGCTCCGGCGCGGTGACGCGCCTGGATACCATCAATGACGACATTCTGGCCGGCGTCGACATGGGCAGCTACGAGTCGGTGACCTATACCGGCCATGACGGTGCCGACATTCAGATGTGGGTCAACTATCCACCGGGCTTCGACGAAAGCAAGGAATACCCGCTGTTCCTGCTCATTCACGGCGGTCCGCACGGCGCGATCTCCGACACCTTCCACTTCCGCTGGAACGCCCAGACCTTCGCCTCCTGGGGCTATGTCACCGCCTGGCACAACTTCCACGGATCGGCCAGTTTCGGCCAGGAATTCACCGACTCGATCAACCCCGACTGGGTGACCGCGCCATACCATGACACCATTGCCGCGGCCGAGTGGTTTGCCAACAAGGACTGGATCGACGAGGAACGGATGGTCGCCGGTGGCGGCAGCTACGGCGGTTATCTCTCATCGATCCTGCTCGGCAAGGACCATCCGTTCAATGCGCTGCTGATTCACGCCCCGGTCTACAACATGTACTCGCAGATGGCCGCCGATTTCGCCGTGCATGCGCAGCGTTTCGGCGACTTCTGGGAAGTGCCCGAAATCTACCAGGCGATCTCGCCACACTACTACGCAAAGGACTTCGACACCCCGGCGCTGATCATCCACGGTCAGAACGACCTGCGCGTGCCGGTTGGCCAGGCCTTCGAGCTGTTCCGCACGCTGCAGAGCAAAGGCATTGAGTCGCGCCTGATCTACTTCCCCGACGAAAACCACTGGGTGCTCAAGCCGAACAACTCGATCTACTGGTACCACGAGGTCGAGAAGTGGATGGCGAAGTTCGCGGAGCCGGGCGGGCGATAGGCCCGTTCCGGAACAACCAATCGGTCATCCGTCGGGGCCGCGGCCCCGACCTACCGCCTTTCGCCTCGCACCTACCTGCGGGCATCGTCCGTGATGGTGACGCCGGACTCGTGGGTCGCGGTCGCATCCGCGACGGACGAGGCGCCGGATCTGATCAATCTTTTCTCACATGTGATCTGCGCCGAATCGGAGACGCTTTCACTGGTGCGACTCGCTCAGACCTCCAATGCCTGGTCGAGGTCGCCCCACAGATCATCGACGCCTTCGATCCCCACCGACAGCCGCATCAGCCGATCGTCAATGCCCATCACCTTGCGCTGTTCAGCAGCGAGTTTGGCGTGACTGGTCCGCGAGGGCTGACAGATTGTGGTTTCGACCCCGCCCAGACTGACGGCCGGCCGGATGATGCCGAGTGCTTCGAGGAACGCGTCCGGCTCGGTCCGGGCGCCCAGCCAGAAGCTCAGCATTCCGCCGAAGCCGCTCATCTGCCGGGCCGCGACATCATGTCCGCGGTGAGCCGTCAGGCCCGGATAGCGCACTTCGTTGATGCGCGGGTCGTTCTCCAGCCGTCTGGCCAGCTCGGCGGCATTATCCGACGCGCGCCCGACGCGCACCGCCAGGGTCTTGATCGAGCGCTCGAGCAGGGCCAGGTCCTGGCCATTGAGCGTGGCGCCCAGGCGCACGATGTTGGGATGAATGCAGTCGATCATGGCCTTCGAACCGGCCAGGGCGCCGCAGAGCAGGTCGGAGTGGCCACCGAGGAATTTCGTGGCCGAATGCATGACCAGGTCGAAGCCCTGCTCGATCGGCTGCTGCAGTATGGGCGTGGCGAAGGTGTTGTCGACAAGACTCACGACACCGTGGCGGCGGGCGATTTTTGCCGTCCGGGCAAGGTCGACGACTGCCAGCAGCGGGTTGGTGGGCGACTCGACCATCAGCAGGCGCGTGTCGTCCTCGAACAGCGCCCCGAGCGAGGCCGGTTGTCCGTCCCAGGTTGAAAACCGCATCCCCATCGGTTCGAGCAGGCCTTCGATGAGATCCGTCGTGCCACCGTAGAGCCCCTCGAGCATCACCGCGTGGTCGCCGGGCTTCATCAGGCTCAGGAAAACGGCACTGATCGCGCCCATGCCCGAGGCGGTAACGCGCGCCGCCTCGGCTCCTTCGAGCGCGGCGAGTTTACCGGCGACAACATCGTGGTTGAGCGCGTTGACGTAGCGCGGGTACCGCACGCCGCCGGCGCGGTAGTCGAAGGCGGTACTGGTCACGATCGGGGTGTTGAGGCCGAGACGAATGTCGCCGTGCCGCTCACCGGCGTGCACGCAGGCGGTGTCGATCGAGGATTTCCGGGTCATGGTGCGGGACGGTCGGGGTTGCCCTCACTATAGCGCGGCTTACTTCCCGCCGCGCAGCGCCATGATCAGACCGACGACCAGCGCCGCGCCGCCGCCGAGCAGGTACCAGGTGGTCTCGTCGGTGAAGCGGCCGGTGAAGGTCTCGTGGACTTCCTCGGCCAGCGAGCCGGTGGCCTGAAGGCCGAAATACAGTAATCCGCCGCCGATGACGATCAGGATGATGCCGATCAGTCTGTTGGTGCTCATGGATCTGCTCCCTGGATGAGACCCCTTCACACGGAGCATAGCTCGGCCGGGCCCGGGCTGTACAGTTCCCCTTCTTGGCGGCCGTGGCCCAAGACTACCGCTGGCAATTCGGACAGTAGAACGTGCTGCGCTGTCCGATCACCTCGCGGCGGACGGGTTTGCCGCAGCCGCGGCAGGGCTCACCGTCTCGCCCGTAGACCCTGAGTGATTGCCCGAAATACCCGGGCGTGCCGTCACCGACGGTAAAATCCCGCAGTGAGGTGCCGCCGAGCTCGATGGCATCGGACAGCGTCCGCCGGAGGGTTTTGGCGAGCATCTCGTAGCGCCGGCGGCTGACCCGGCCGGCCGGCCGGCGCGGATGGATGCCGGCGGCGAACAGGGCCTCCGAGGCGTAGATGTTGCCTACACCGACGACCGTTTTCGCGTCCATGACGAACAGCTTGACCGGCGCTTTCCGGCCCCGGCCGAGGCGCCAGAGCCATTCGCCGTCGAAAGCCTCGCCCAGGGGCTCGGGCCCCAGGGTGGCCAGGCGCGGGTGTCGCAGCGGATTCTCGCCGCCCCACAACAGTGCCCCGAAGCGGCGCGGGTCTGTATAGCGGATCAGGCAGCCGTCCTCGATTTGGAGGTCGACGTGGTCATGCGGACCCGGACCGGGCGGGTCCTGCCAGCCGCGAAACGAGCCGGACATGCCCAGATGCCACAGCAGCGAACCGGATTCCAGACGCCAGATGAGCCACTTGGCGCGCCGCTGAAGGGCGGTGATCGCCTGCCCGGCAATGCCGTGGACTTCCCGCGGGATCGGCCAGCGCAGCTGGTGCTGGCGAACGATGACCTCCGCAATGCGCCGGCCCTCAACCAGCGGGCCCAGGCCGCGGCGGGTGGTCTCGACTTCGGGTAACTCGGGCATGTGCAGGACACCGGCGGCTCGGAGTGACCAGCGCATTATGGCGCAGCGCACCGCTTCAACGGTCGAGGTGCTGCATCGATTCTGACCTGCGCCTGCACAGAGACTCCGGGCGTGACCGGGTTGACCGTGTGGCCGACTGTCGAACACTCACTTGAGATTGGTCATGAAACCGGTCACGGCCATCATCAAGCCCTTCTGCGCTCGAGCGTCAGTCTGCGGGCTCACCTGGACGACGAGCTTGCCGGGCTCGACCGCGTCGACTGCGGCATGGCGGCCTATCCGGAATTTGCGCCCGCAGGCGGCGACTGAAACGTCGCCATGGCATGATGAGGCCGGGCTCAATTCGGATGGAGGCAGCATGCCGATCGAAATCGGAGCAGGCGATATCGCTAACCAGCCGGACCTGGGGGCGGTGGTCAACGCCGCCAACGCGCAACTCATGCCCGGCGGCGGTGTGGCCGGCGCCCTGCACCGAGCCGCCGGCCCGAAACTGGCCGAGGCCTGCCGTCCAATGGCGCCGATTCAGCCCGGTGAAGCGGTCATCACCGAAGCCTTCGGCCTGCCCAACCGCTGGGTGATCCATGTGCTTGGCCCACGTTACGGCATCGACAAACCGGCCGACAGGCTGCTCGCAAGGGGTTATCGAAACGCCCTGGGTTTGTGCGAAAAGCACGGCGTGGAGTCGGTTGGTTTTCCGGCGCTTGCGGCCGGCGCCTTTGGCTACCCGATCAACGAGGCGGCCCGCATCGGAATCGAGACGGTGCAACGGCACGCACCGACGGCGCTTGTTGTCCGCTTCGTGCTGTTCGATGAGAAGACGAAGGAGGCCTTCTTGGCGTTGTTGCGGTAGGTCGTCGGGGCCGCGACCTGGATCTGTAGGGCGAAGCCACCGGCTCGGCCGCTGCGGGTTTAATAACCCGGCAGGAAAAAGGCCCGGCGGTGCCGGGCCTCTGTCACTGGATATCGCCAATTTCGCGCGTCACTCGCCCGCGCGGGTCAACTCCGTGCGGTACTCCCCGCCGCCCATCTGGGCCGGCAGATGGCCCGCCGCGCGCAATACCATGCGCGGGGGCTCGGCCGAGACCCAAAGCGTCAGGTCGCCGCCTTCGCCGTCGATGGCCTCGAGATCCACCTTCCAGGCGTCATACTCGCCAGCTGGCACCTCGACGGATTCCCGGCCGGCCACGCTGATGGTGAAGTAGCGCACCCGCTGCTGCATGCCGACTTCGGCAATGCGCACCGGGGCGCTGTAGCCTTCGGCCAGCGGCAGGCCGAGGATTACCGCTTCGAGCGCCGCTTCACTGCCGTAGACCGGCGCGTCGAGTTCGATGTCGATCGGGATTTCCTGGCCCGCCTGGATGGTGCCGGTGACCTTGCGCGCGCCGTACTCGACGTCGATGACCGCCGGGCCCTGCGCGATCTTGCGGCTGACCGGCCTGAGCGTATTGCCGTCGAGCACGATCTGATCGCTGGCCGCACCCATGGCCGAGCGGGTATCGCTGGTGATGACCATCATTTTGCCGTCGTCACCGTCCTCCATGACGATCTTGCGCTCGGCTTCCATCTCCAGCTCGTTGCCCCGAATGTTCAGGGTGGTGGAGTAAGCGAAGCTGCCGGTAGCGATACTTTCGGCATCGCTGTTGGGCAGCGGCAGGGTCCTGGCCGCGTCGAGCTCGTCGGCCAGGTCCTCGACAGCGACCGAATCGACATCCACGGTGATTTCGGCCAGGCGCGCGGCGACGGCCTCTTCCATGCTGTCCTGGTGACGGCCGCCCAGGTGCGTGGCCAGGAACTCCTCGGTGCGTGCGAACATCGCCAGGCGGTTGTCGCGGCCGCGGAAACCATGGCCCTCGTCGGGAGCGACAATGTATTCGATCGGCAAGCCGGCCTCGCGCATGGCGACGACGATCTGGTCGGATTCGGCCTGCTTGACGCGCGGATCATTGGCGCCCTGGATCACCAGCAGCGGAGCGGCGATCTGGTCGACGTGATTGAGGGGCGACTGGCGCTCGAGCTGCGCCCGCCCTTCCTCGGTGCTCGGGTCGCCCATGCGCAGGGTGAAGATCTTGCGAATCGGGCCCCAATACGGCGGAATCGAATTGAGCAGGGTGATCAGGTTCGACGGGCCGACGATATCCACGCCGCAGGCGTAGAGATCCGGCGTGAAGGTCATGCCGGCCAGCGTGGCGTAGCCACCGTAGGAGCCGCCCATGATGCACACGCGTTCGGGATCGACCAGACCCCGCTCGACCAGGTGATTGACGCCGTCGGTGATGTCGTCCTGCATGGCATCGCCCCACTCCTTGTTGCCGGCGTTCAGGAAGGCCTTGCCGTAGCCGGTCGAGCCGCGGAAGTTGGGCTGCAGCACCGCGTAGCCACGGTTGGCCAAGAACTGCGCCAGCGAGCTGTAGCCCCAGGTATCGCGTGCCCAGGGGCCGCCGTGGATCAGCGCCACCAGGGCGAGTTTTTCACCCTCGACACCCTTGGGCGTGGTCAGGTAGGCGGGAATCTCCAGGCCGTCTCGGGCGGCATAGCGGATCGGCGTCATCTCGGCCATGTGTTCGACCGGGAGCTCCGGGCGCGAACGGTAGAGCTCGCGGACTTCCATCTCTTCCCAGTTGAACAGGTAGGTCGTGCCAGGGTCGACATCGCGTGAGAGGCTCACGAGAGCGAGCGAGTCGTCGGCCGTTAGCGACCGCAGGCCGATTTCTCCTTCCGGCAGTTGCTCTCTCAGAAAAGCGAGTGCCCGCTCGAAGCGCTCGGCCTTGGGGTAGATGCGCGGCTTGTCGCCCACGTAGACGGTGGCGAGCAGTTCGTCGGTCGCGTTGGAGTAGACGGCGCCGCTGAAGTCGACCTCGCCCTCGGGGTCACGCTCTACGAACTCCAGCTCACCGGTTTCGATGTCCATCAGATACAGGCCGACCAGGTTGTTTTCCTCGCCCTTGTTGGTCTGGAACCAGACGCGATCGTTGTCGGCGTGGAAACGGTTGGGGCCGCAGGTCTCCTGCCAGGAGCAGGAATAGAGCGTCTCGCCGACCTCGCCGTCGCGCACGCGCAGGGTCTCGGTGCCGCCATCCTCGGTCTGGCGAACCGCCAGGCGCACCGTGCCCTCCAGGCCGACGCCCCAGCCGGCGATGTTCTGGGTATTTTCGATCAACAGATCCCGTTCGCCGGATTCGATGTCGACCCGATAGACGTCGTGCAGGGCCGGATCGCGGTCATTGAGGCCGACGATGATCTCGCCCGGTGTCGACTTCGGCAGCGAATAGATCTGGGCGCGCACGCCGTCGATGTCGGTCAGATTGCGCGCTGCCGGTACGCTCTCGCCCTCGGCCGGCTCGGCATCCGCGTCGACGGCCCAGACGTTGAAGTTCTCGTTGCCCCCCTTGTCCTGGACGTAGAGCACGTACTCGCTGTCGCGGCTCCAGAAGTAGCCGGGCACCGGACGGTCGTCGTCGGTCAGGGGACGGGCGTCATCGAAGTCCTCGTCGATGCCCTTGATCCAGATGTTGCGGACGCCCTCGTACGGTCGCATGAAAGTCAGGTGCTTTCCGTCCGGCGAAATCTGGGCGCCGGAGATTTCGGGATCATCGAAGAACAGCTGTCGGTCGAGCAGCGGGGGCAGCTCATCGAGGTAGCTCAGCGCGCTGGCCGGGTTGGCCAGGGCGGCACCGATACTGCCCAGCGCCAGCAGCGCAACCAGCAGGCGGGTGAACGGAATGGTTTTCATGTGGGTAGACTCCTGGGGAAAGATCGGGCCGAAACTATGCGAACTCAATCACATCTTTGCAGCCTATCCTGCCCGCTTGCCGCGGCCAATAGGCCATTGGTCACGTTTCGGCTAGCCGCGCTTGAACAGCACCCCGAACAGGCCGCGCGAGATCTGTCGTCCCAGGCTGCTGCCGATGGTCCGCACGGTCGATTTGAGAAACGCTTCCGCGGCGCTCTGGCGGTTACTCGAGCGTTTGCGACCGGCCGGCCTGGACGCTCCTTTGGCCTTGGCTTCAGCCGCCGCCTTCGCAGCCGCTTCAGCCTGGGCCTTGAGCATTTCATGGGCGGACTCACGGTCAACCGGTTCATCGTAGCGGTCGCCGACCGGGCTGCGGTTGCGTGCGGCAGCGCGTTCCTCGTCGCTGATCACGCCCATGCGACAGCGCGGCGGGGCGATGAGGGTCCGCTGCACAGGCTGGGGGATACCCTTGTCGCCCAGGGTCGAGACCAGCGCCTCGCCCACGCCCAGCGTGGTGATGGCTTCGACCACGTCAATGCCGGGGTTGGGCACGAAGGTCTCGGCCGCCGTGCGCACCGCCTTGCGGTCGCGGGGCGTGTAGGCGCGCAGCGCATGCTGCACGCGGTTGCCGAGCTGGCCGAGGATCTCGCCCGGCACGTCGTCGGGGTTCTGCGAGCAGAAATACACGCCCACGCCCTTGGAGCGGATCAGGCGCACCACCTGCTCGACGCGCTGGCGCAGCGCCGGCGGACAATCGTCGAACAGCAAGTGGGCCTCGTCGAAGAAGAACACCAGGCGCGGACGATCCTGATCACCAACCTCCGGCAGTTCCTCGAACAGCTCCGAGAGCAGCCACAGCAGGAAGGTCGAGTACAGGCGGGGCCTGAGAATCAGCGACTCGGCCGACATGATGTTGATGATGCCGCGCCCCGACAGGTCGGTGCGCATCAGGTCGCCGAGCCTGAGCGCCGGTTCGCCGAAGAACTGCGCGCCGCCAGCATCCTCGAGCGCCAGAAGACGCCGCTGAATGGCGCCAATGCTGGCGGTGTTGACCAGCCCGAATTCGGCGCTGACCGTCTGGCGGTTTTCGGCCACATGGGCCAGCAGGGCGCGCAGGTCCTTCAGGTCGATCAGCAGCAGACCGGCCTCGTCGGCGACGCGGAAGACCACGTTGAGCACGCCCTGCTGGGTGTCGTTGAGCTCGAGCATGCGGGCCAGCAGAACCGGACCGATCTCGGTCACGGTGGTGCGCACCGGATGCCCGGCTTGGCCCCACAGGTCCCAGAACACCACCGGGCTGGCTTCCTGGCGGTAGTCACCGATGCCGATCCTTTCCACCCGCTCGGTGATGCGCTCGTGCGGTGTGCCGGCCGCAGCCAGGCCGGCCACGTCACCCTTGGCGTCGGCCATGAACACCGGCACCCCCAGGCGCGAGAATCCTTCGGCAAGCACCAGCAGGGTGACGGTCTTGCCGGTGCCGGTTGCCCCGGCAACCAGGCCATGACGGTTGGCGTAACGGCCACGCAGAAAAACCTGTGAATCGGCGCCGCCGAGGAGGATGTCGTTGTTCATTCAGTCGTCGCTTTAAGGCCCAGCCCGAAACGGGATTGCTCATCATGGCCAAATCGGGGCAAGCCTTCAAGCGTTGCGCGGCAGGTGATGGGCAGATTTCAGGCGGCTTGTGAGCCTGCCATGAGGCTCGGCCTCGCTTTGCACGGGTCGCGGCAATCGACAGAACCCCCGGCTCGATAGTATCTTCGGCGACAGATCCTGCCTGAAGTCCGGAGGCCGGCATACAGCCGAGCGGTTGCTGCGCTGGGTTCAGACGGAGCTGATCGACACTACGGAGAGGGAACGATGATTGAAACACCAATGGCGGTTCTTGCCGTACTGGCTGGCGTGGCCGCCCTGTTTTTCTATCTTGAACAGAAGACGGGCTGGACCCTATTCAACTACTTTCCGCCGCTTTTGTTCATCTACGCCACGCCGGTGGTGCTCAACAATATCGGCGTCATTCCGTCCGACTCGCCGGTCTACGGGGGGTTGAGCGACTACGCCCTGCCGGTGTTCATCGCCCTGATGCTGTTCAACGTCAACGTGCCCTCGGCGGTGCGCATCATGGGCAAGGGGGTGCTGGTCATGCTGCTGGGCACCGTCGGCATCGTCGTCGGCGGCGTCGTCTCCTACGCCATCGTGCACAGCGGCCTCGATCCACTGGCCTGGAAGGGCTACGGGGCGCTGGCCGGCAGCTGGATCGGCGGCACCGGCAACATGGCCGGCGTCGCCGGTGCGCTTGACACGCCGCCGGAAATGCTCGGACTGGCGGTGCTGGCCGACAACCTCGTTTACGTGGTCTGGCTGCCGATCCTGCTCGGCTCCAAGGCATTCGCCGATCGCTTCAACCGCTGGGCCAGGGTGCCGCCCGAGCGGATCGAGCGTATGGAAACGGC
Organism: Pseudomonadota bacterium; assembly: GCA_013285445.1. Lineage (NCBI taxonomy): Bacteria > Pseudomonadati > Pseudomonadota > Pseudomonadota bacterium. The sequence goes on from CP053448.1 coordinate 195,536, forward strand.
CGCTGCGGCCGAGACGCGCAGGGAAACCGTGCCGCGCATGCAGGACTATCTCTACTTGCTGTTCTGGGCGCTTTTCGTGGCCGCCGCCGCGAAGCTGATCGCGCCACTGTTGCCCGAAGTGGGCGAGGTGCTCACCACCTCGACCTGGACCGTGCTGCTGGTGACCACCTTCGCTCTGGCCCTGTCGGCCACGCCGGTGCGGGGTGTGCCCGGCTCGCATGCCCTGGCCATGGCCATCATCTACGTGTTCGTCGCCGGCATGGGCGCGCGGGCCTCCCTGGCCGGCTTCGACCAGGCACCGCTGTTCTTGCTCGGCGCCTATATCTGGATTTTCATCCACGGTGCGTTCTGCCTGTTCGGCGCCTGGCTGTTCCGCGTCGACGTCCACTCGGCCGCAATTGCCTCGGCCGCCAACGTCGGCGGCGCGGCGTCGGCTCCCGTCGTGGCCGCCTACCATCGCGAGGCCCTGGTGCCGGTCGCCATCCTGATGGCCCTGATCGGCTATGCGCTGGGCAACTACCTGGCCATCCTGACCGCGCAGCTTTGCCAGTGGGTTGGCGCCCTGTAGAAAGCGGATGCAGATGGCTTGTCTGGCCGAGGGAAGGGCCATCGCGATCAACAGCGCCGCCGCCTCCGAGGGCTTCCGGCCGCCGTTCCCGGGCGACGGGGGTTTGCCGCGCCGTCGCGGCGCGCGGCCGGATGGCGCCGTTTACTTCGGCGATGCTGACTTGAAGGCGTAGAGTTTCTCGGCATAGCCCTTACGCTCTTCAACGTCGCTGTGCCGGACGGCCTGCACGAGGTAGCGCTTTGCGGCGCTGCGTTCACCCATACGGTCGAGCACACGCGCCAGCCGGGCATACATCAGCGCATCGGGCCGTTCGCTCAGCTGCACTGCTTGCCAGTAATGCTCGCGTGCTTGCTCGTATGCCCCGAGACTCTCGTGAAAGTGACCCAGCTCCAGCTGAAACCACGGATCCTGCGCACGCAGCCGGCTCACTCGCTGTCGATAGGCGGCCGCCGACTCGGTCCGGCCCTGACCCTGCAGCAGCCCGATCAGGTTGAGCAGCGCGTTGATGTTGTCGTCATCCATGGCCAGTACACGCTCGAAAGCGGCCTCTGCGGCTGACGGGTCTCCGAGCTTGCGTTCAATGACGCCCAGCGTGTTGATGGCGGCGGGCAGATCGGGGTCCAGCGCCAGTGCCTGCTCAATCCACAGGCGGGCAAGCCGGGCCTGCCCTTCGGTCAACAGTTCCGCGGCGCGATTGTTGTAGAAGTGCGCCAGTGCACGCGCGTCGCTGATGCGCTGGCCGCGAAAACTCGCAGCCAGCCGCTGTGCCCGCATCAGGTCCGGCTCGAAGTCCACCGTGGCCCTGCGGCCTCCGCCCTCGACACCCACGTTGACATGGCCGATGGAAAACACGATGGTGCCGTCCCGCCGCCGCGATTCCGGAACCCTGACCTCGCGCGGAAACGCGTTCAGGCCGGCCTCGCGCGCCATGGCGAGGAACAGCAGCGTGAAACTCAGACAATTGCCCCGGCCAGCTGACCAGGTCCCGGCGGCGTTGCGCGTGGGCAGGTCCTGATAGTCAAAGCCCAGGCCGGACTCCAGAAACATGTATTCGGTCAGCCGGTCGATACGCGCGGCCGGGGATGCCGTCGCTGCCACGATATCGCGCTCGATTCTGGCGGCCAGCTCGGGCGGCAGCGCCATGACTGTTTCCGGCGCCGGCGGCAGCGCCTCGCCAAGAATAATGCCCAGCCAGGCGACGGGTGCAATCAGCCAGTCCATGACTATTGTGACCCTGGCAGGCCCCGACGGGTTTCAAGATAGACCGCAAAGCTGGCCAGCCAGTGACCGCCGGCATAGTGGGCGTCGGTGACGCCGGCAAGCCCGGCCTCCGCATGCTCACGCACAGCCGAGGCAAGCGCTTGATGGCGCAAATCGCTCGCCGGCAGACCGGAGGCAATGCCCTCAAGCATCCAGGCACGCGACAGGTTGAGCCCGTCGATATGCGAGAGCTTGCCGTCGGCGCGATCGGTGACCACCGCGACCGGCAGCCAGTCGTCCTCGCCGATGGCGGGCAGGAAGCCCTCGAGCCAGTCGGCGAAGGCCCCGGGGGTCATGACCCGGCGCATGAAATCGGCTTCGGCCAGGCACGGCGACAGAAAGTCGTGGCCTGACGGCTCGTAGTCGAGCGGACAGTCGCGGTCGCTGGAATAGAAGCGCTCGGCGGCGTCGTCCAGGACGGCGACCAGGTCGTCGTTGCCGACCTGCCGGGCATAGTCGTGCGCCAGACCGAAGGCGAAGGCGGTCTGGTCGTGTTCGCCGATGCGGATCGGATAGTGCAGCTTCGGAATCCACTCGGAAAGCCGTTCGACGGCAATGGTCTCAAGCGGCCGCAGCCACGCGCGCCACTGGCTGGCCTGCGCGTCATTCCACTGATCGAGCTCGGTGACGAGCTGCAGCAGCCAGGCCAGGCCGTAGGGGCGCTCGAAGCCGGCGCGGTCGGGATGGCTGACGTAGGCGGCCTCGGCGAGCAGGTGCTCGCGCGTGAGGTTGGCACCAAGTTTCTCCCGGGCGGTTTCGGTGAATGCGGCGTCGGGGAACAGCCGCGCCAGTCGCGCCAGCAGCCAGTGGCCGTGGACCGCCGAGTGCCAGTCGAAGCAGCCGTAGAACCCCGGCGTGAGCTGGCGCGGCGGTGCGACATCGTCATCGCCGGAAAGCACGTGATGGATCAGGTTGGGGTATTCCCGATCAACGCAGTCCAGCGCCAGCGCGGCGAAGCGGCCGGCGGTCCCGACAGTGAGCTCACGCGGTGACTGTGCCTGGCTGGTGTCTGTCATCAGCAAGGCCAGCAGACCGCAAACCGGGGCAACTGCAAGACGGGCAAAGTGAGACATGGCGGCTCCAGTTGTTCGATCATGTCGAAAGGGTAGCGCAAAACCGGGTCCCTGAATGCAAGGAACCCCGCCGAGGCGGGGTTCCTGGACACACGCTCTAAGAGCGTCTGCCTAGAGGGTCACGACATTGGCCGCCTGCGGACCCTTGGGCCCGTTGGTGACGTCAAAGCTGACCTTGGCGCCTTCGGCCAGGGACTTGAAGCCCGAGCCGGTCAGGGCGCTGAAGTGAACGAACACATCGGCGCCGCCGCCATCCTGGGAGATGAAGCCAAATCCTTTTGCGTCATTGAACCACTTTACGGTTCCGGTGTTGCTGGACATGATGTCTTTATACCTTTTCAAACGTAAATGAGCAGGGCGCGGCCACACGGCCGTTCCCGGTGATGCTGTAGATCCAGAATGGTGGAAAATGAGGGTAAACGGGAAGGAATACTTCAGTTTCGACCACTGCCTTGTTCCGCAGCGCCGCCCACTATACAGGCTTCCATCTCAAAAGGGTAGCTTTTTGTGCCTGCCGGTCTTGCAACTGGGACCGACTGCACCCACGATAGGGGGACACCGGCCCCGATGGCGCCGGTCGCGCACCCAAGCTTTCCGACGGCACTGCAACTGCCCATCGCCCGCGCCGCGTCATCCGATGACCTGGCGGAGATGTCCGTCACCCATGTTCGGCCCGGAGGCCGCCACCGATATGAAAACCCTGTTTGTCCGCAATATTCATCCCGAAACGCGCGAAAAGGATCTGCGCGAGCTGTTCTCCCGCCACGGCACCGTACGCGGTCTCAAGCTGCCGATGGATATCTTTACCCGTCGCTGCAAGGGTGTGGCGATGATCGACATGGAAGGCCACGAAGCGCGTGCCGCACTGGCCGGTCTTGACGGCGCCATGCTCAACGGCCAGCAGATTCAGGTCCGTGAGGAACGCCCGCGTGGCAAGCGCGGCGGCCGTCGTTAGTCTGCCCGGACTGGAGGCTCTCGTCCAGATAGTGACAGGCTGACTGGCGGATCCGTGACTCGCGACTGCGGTTATGCGATACGGCGATGCCGGGCCCTTGTGAACTCCACCATACAGATAGCCGACCGGCCCTGCCGGCGTCAGCGTCCGGTGTGCTCGGCCAGCCACTCGTCGTCGGAGCCCTCGTGGATGTCCTCGAACAGGAAGGTTGAGATGTAGCGTTCGCCGGTATCCGGCAGCATGGCCAGAATGGACGCACCCGACTCGGCGCTCACCGCAGTTTTAAGCGCCGCGGCCACGGTGCCTCCGCCGGAGATACCGGTCAGAATGCCCTCTCTGCTGGCCAGCGCCAGGGCAGTGTCGCGGGCTTCCTCGTCGGTGACGGTCACGATCCGGTCGGCAATGTCGACCTTGAGCACCTTGGGCAGAAAGTCCGGGGTCCAGCCCTGGATCTTGTGCGACTGCCACGGCTTGCCGGCCATCAGAGAAGCCTGCTCCGGCTCGGTCGCGATGATGCGGATATCCGGCCGGGCCAGTTTGAGCATTTCGCCGGCGCCGGTCAGCGTGCCGCCGGTGCCCCAGCCGGACACGAAGTAGTCCAGCCGGCGACCAGCGAAATCGCGCAGGATTTCCGGGCCGGTCGTGTTGCGGTGGTAGGCCGGGTTGGCCTCGTTCTCGAACTGTCGGGCCAGGAACCAGCCGTTCTTTTCGGCCAGTTCGGCGGCTTTTTCGACCATGCCGGTGCCGCGCTTTTCCGCCGGCGTGAGGATCAGCTTGGCGCCGAGGGCGCGCATCAGCTTGCGCCGCTCGACCGAGAAGGTCTCGACCATCACGGCGACAAAGGGATAGCCCTTGGCCGCGCACACCATGGCCAGCGCAATGCCGGTGTTGCCGGAGGTGGCCTCGACCACCGTCTGGCCCTTCTTGAGTGAACCGCTGCGTTCGGCGTCCTCGATGATGCCGATGGCCAGTCGGTCCTTGACCGATGAGAGGGGGTTGAAGAACTCGGCCTTGACGTAGAAATCCACATGCGCCGGGGCCAGCCGGTTGATGCGGATCACCGGCGTGCGGCCGATGGTCTCTAGGATGTTGTCGTGGATCATGATCGAATCGCTCCGCGTGAGTGAGTTGCCGTTCAGGCCAGTGCCGCCGCGCTCGGTGCTTGACTGGCGCTCAGTTGCAGTGGCTTGTCACCGTACCATCCGAGTCTGACGGCCAGTGCCGCCACCTCGCCGACGAATAACATGGCCGGCGCCTTGATGGCGTGAGCATCGGCCAGCGCCTCCAGCTCGCCCAGCCGGCCGACGGCCACGCGCTGACCGGCGCGCGTGCCGTTTTCGACCAGCGCCACCGGCGTGTCCGGCGAGCGGCCGTGGGCAATCAGTCTGGACTCGGTGACGCCGAGCCGCGATACGGCCATGTAGAAGGCCAGCGTCTGGTAGTCGGCGGCCAGCGCCGGCCAGTCGAGGCAGTCGATCGAGCGCTCGCAGTGGGCGGTGATCAGACGCACCGACTGGGCCATGCCGCGCTGGGTCAGCGGCAGTCCGGCATAGGCGGCGCAGGCGGCCGCGGCAGTGACCGCCGGCACCACGTCGTAGTCGACATCATGGGCGCGCAGCCAGGCCAGTTCTTCGCCGCCGCGGCCGAAGATCATCGGATCGCCGCCTTTCAGGCGCACCACCCGGCGGCCGGCGCGCGCCTGCTCGACAAGTATGCGGTGGATCTCGTCCTGACTGACGCGGCAGTTTCCGGGGCGCTTGGACACGTCGATCAGTTCGGCATCGCGGCGCGCGTAGTCGAGAATGCGGGCATCGACCAGCCCGTCGTGGACGATGACATCGGCCGACTGAATGCGCTCAAGCGCTCGCAGCGTGACCAGTTCGGGCTCGCCGGGACCGGCGCCGACCAGGCTGACCCGCCCGGGCAGCGCCATCTCGTCGGCGTCCAGCGCCTGTCCGATCTGCACCCGGGCCGCCGCCTCGCGCCCGGCGGCGACGGCGTCGGCAGGCGGGCCGGTCAGCACCCAGTCGAGAAACTGCCGTCGCCGCGCCACCTCCGGCAGCCGGCGGCGGATGCGCTGCTGCAGTTCGCCGACCAGGGCTGCCAGCCGGCCGAGGCTGCGCGGCAAGAGCTGCTCGATGCGGCTGCGGATCATGCGCGCCAGCTCCGGCGCCTGCCCCGCCGAACCGATGGCAATGGTCAGCGGGGCGCGATCGACGACCGCCGGCACGATGGCCGACGAGGCCGCGAGCTGGTCGACCACGTTGATCAGCACATCGTTGGCCTCGGCCCAGTCGCGAGCGCGATCGCGCGTGGCCGCATCGGCCTCGGCCACCAGGATCAGGATATGGCCGGGCAGATGGGTCGAGTCGAGCGACCGGCCCAGCCAGCGGATGCGGCCGGCGTCGGCCAGCGCCTGCAGGCCGTCATCGAGCGCATCGGCGACCACATCGACCCCGGCGCCGGCGCGCAGCAGGCGGCCGATCTTGCGGCCGGCGATCGCGCCGCCGCCGATGACCAGCACGCGCCGCCCGTGCAGATCCACGAACAGCGGAAAGAAGGCCGACTCGGATTGAATGGCGGCTTGCGACATGCCGACAGACTAATGACGGCATGCGAAAAGCGGAAATATTTCGTGGTCAGGGCCTTATGCACATTGGTTATATCAGGCCTTACCCAAAGCACTGACACGCCCGACCCATACGGATCGGCATAAGCGTATAACCATCAAATCGTTCCGTTGCGCGCCGTCGCTGGCTAGGCTGACGGTTCGTTTGCAACAGGATCGAATCCGATGGCGCTGTCGCCGGCCCGTCAGCAGGAAATCGAAACGCAGCTCGGCGCGTTGAGCGAATCGCTGGCGCCCGACGAACTGCTGTGGGCCTCCGGCTACATGGCCGGACTGGCCGCGGCCGATGGCCCGGCTGACGCGACTTCCGCGCTGCCGGCCGCCGGCGAGATCCTTGCCGTCTGGTACGCAACCGAAACCGGCAACGCCCGCGGCGTGGCCGAGCGCCTGGCTGACGCTGCCCGGGAAATCGGTTACGCCGTCGAGCTGGCCAGCCTGGCCGACGTGCCGCCGCGCCGGATCGGCAAGGTCGATCTGTTGATGCTGGTCGTGGCCACCCACGGCGAGGGCGATCCGCCCGAGGGCACGGAAGCCTTCTTCGAGTATCTGGCCTCCGATCGGGCGCCGCAGCTCGATGCGCTGCGCTACGCGGTGTTCGCGCTCGGCGATTCCTCGTATCCGGACTTCTGCCAGGTCGGTCGCGATGTCGATGCGCGTCTGCAATCGCTCGGCGCCCAGCGCCTGCTCGATCGGATCGACAGCGACGTCGATATCGAAACCCACGAGGATCCCTGGCGTGCCAGGGTCCTGGACAAGATCGCGCCGCTGTTCGGCAACGAAGCTGGCGAATCAGCTCACATCGGGCCGCGTCTCCATGTGGTGCGTGAGGACAAAGCGGCACCGGCCCGGCATGACCGGCGAAATCCTTTTCATGCCGAGGTTCTGGGCGTGTCGCCGCTGACGGTAGCCCCATCGAACAAACGCGTCGCCCACGTCGCGCTGCTGCTCGAAGGCAGTGGCCTGGCCTACCAGCCCGGCGCCGCCCTCGGGGTGTGGCCGACCAACGACGCCCGGCTGGTCGACGAGATTCTCGAGCTGACCGGCGCCGATGCCGGGGCGGTGGTCGAACGCGACGGGCAGTCGCTGCCGCTTTCGACCTGGCTGAGCGAACGTCTGGAACTGACCCAGGTGGTGCGGCCCTTCCTCGAAGCCTGGGCGGAGCAGTCGCGGGCGCGCGAGCTGGCCGAACTGCTCGACGACCGCGAGCGGCTGCAGGCATTCGTAACCCAGCGCCAGGTCGCCGACATCATCCGTGCCTATCCGGTCACCGGCATCGAACCGGCCACCCTGGTCGGCGCGCTGCGGGGCATCGCCCCGCGGCTGTATTCGATTGCCTCCAGCCCGCTGGTCGCCGACGACGAGGTCCACCTGACCGTCAAGCTCGAAGGCGGCGCGCGCGACGGACTGCTGCGCGCCGGCGCGGCGTCCTGGCAGCTCGTCGAGCGGCTCGCGCCCGGCGACACGCTGCCGGTCTACATCGAGCCGAACGACCGTTTCTGTCTGCCCGCCGACGGCGACCGGCCGATCATCATGATCGGGCCGGGCACCGGCGTGGCACCGTTCCGCGCCTTCGTCGGCCATCGCCAGGCGCTCGGTCACAGCGGGCGCAACTGGCTGCTCTTCGGCGAGCAGCATCGGCGCACCGACTTTCTCTATCAGCTTGACTGGCAGCGTTTCCTGAAAGAAGGCGCGCTCGATCGCCTGTCGGTCGCCTTCTCGCGCGACCCGGCGAGCAGGATCTACGTGCAGCACCGCATTCGGGAGCAAGGCCGCGAACTCTATGCCTGGATCGAAGACGGCGCACACGTCTACGTATGCGGCAGTGGTCGGGGCATGGCCGCCGATGTTCACAGCGCGCTGGTCGAGGTCATCGCAGAGCATGCCGGCCGGACGCCCGAGGCCGCCGGGGAGGTGCTTACGCAGATGAAGCATGATCGCCGCTATCAGAGGGATGTCTACTGATGATCAGCCGGCTCGATATCGAACGGCTCAAGGCCGACAGCCGCGGGCTGCGCGGCACGCTGAAGGAGAGTCTGCAGGATCCGGCCACCGGGGCGGTCGCCGAGGCCGACACGGCGCTGACCAAGTTTCACGGTCTGTATCAGCAAGATGACCGCGAGCGCCGCGCCGGGCGTCGCCAGGCCCGCCTGGAGCCGCTCTACCAGTTCATGCTCCGGCTGCGAATTCCGGGCGGCGTGGTCAGCCGGGACCAGTGGCGAGCGCTCGACGCCGTCGCCGGCGAGATCGCCAATGGCACGATCCGGCTGACCACCCGGCAGACGGTGCAGTTCCACGGTGTGGCCAAGGAGAATTTGCGCACGCTAATGCGGCGCATCGATTCGGTCGGCCTCGACTCGATGGCCGCCTGCGGCGACGTCAATCGCAACGTCATGTGCCACATCCAGCCCGAGGCCGGACCAATACACGAGCAGACGCTGGTCTGGGCGCGCCGGATCAGCGCCCATCTGCTGCCAGGAACCCGCGCCTGGCGCGAGATCTGGATCGACGGCGAGCGAGTTGAGCCGGCCGGCATTTTCGAGGTCGAACCGCTCTACGGGACGACCTACCTGCCGCGCAAGTTCAAGATCGGTATCGCCCTGCCGCCGGTCAACGACATCGACGTGTTCAGCCAGGATCTCGGCTTCATCGCCATCGCCCAAGACGACCGGCTCGAAGGGTTCAACGTGGTTGCCGGCGGCGGCATGGGCTGCACACCGGGCGAGCCAGAGACCTATCCGCGCCTCGGCAACGTCATCGGTTTCGTCCGGTCCGCCGACCTGATCAGCGTCGCCGAGGCGGTGGCGACCATCCAGCGCGATTTTGGCGACCGCGGCCAACGCAGGCACGCGCGCTTCAAATACACCCTGGAGCAGATGGGTATTGACCACTTCCGGCGCGAGCTTGAATGGCGCGCCCGCACGCGCCTCGAACCGGCCCGGGCCTTCGTGTTCGAGCACAATGGTGATCGCTACGGCTGGATCGCCCAGCGCGACGGCCGCTGGCAGCTGACCATGTTTGTCGAGAACGGCCGTCTGTTGCCGGATCACCGTGCCGCGCTCGGCGAAATCATCGAGCGCCATGCCGGCGACGTGCGCCTGACGCCGAACCAGAATCTCGTCATCACCGGTGTGGCGGGCCAGCAGCGCGCAGCCGTCGATGCGCAGATCGCGCAGGCCGGGCTCGGCCACGCCCGGCGCTCGTCGATCCGGATCCACTCGATGGCCTGTGTGGCGCTGCCGACCTGCGGCCTGGCCATGGCCGAAGCCGAACGCTATCTGCCGGATCTGATCACGCTCATCGAGGAATTGGCCATCAAGCACGGGCTTGGCGACCAGCCGATCACCGTGCGCATGTCCGGTTGCCCAAACGGCTGCTCGCGGCCCTATCTGGCCGAAATCGGCCTGGTCGGACGCGCCATTGGCCGCTACAACCTGTACCTCGGGGCGGCCTTCGACGGATCGCGACTGAACCGGCTCTATCTCGACAACGCCGACGAGGCGGCCATTCTGGCCGAAATCGATGCCTTGTTCGCGCGCTACGGCGCCGAACGGGGGCCCGGTGAGGCGTTTGGCGATTTCCTGGTGCGTGCCGGCATCATCGAGGCCGTCGAGCACGGCAGTCAGGTCAACCGTCCCGGCCGGCCATGACCGCGCCGGCACCGAGCCCGTGCCACAGGCCGGTCGATCTGGCCAGGGTCAACCGGACCCTGGCCGCGCTCGATGCCCGTGATCGCATCGCCTGGGCCCTGGAGTGCCTGCCGGGCGGCCACGTGCTCTCGTCGAGCTTCGGGGTGCAGGCCGCGCTGATGCTGCACCTGGTCGGCGAGGTCGCACCGGGCCTGCCGGTGATTTTCATCGATACCGGCTATCACTTTGCCGAGACCTACCGCTTCGTCGACAAACTCAGCGAACGGCTGGAAGTGAACCTGAAGGTGTACCGCCCACGGCTGTCGGCCGCCTGGCAGGAAGCGCGCCATGGCCGGCGCTGGGAGCAGGGGCGTGACGGCCTGGAGCGCTACAACCGCGACAGCAAGGTCGAACCAATGCAGCGCGCCCTCGGCGAGCTGCGCGCCGGCACGTGGCTGTCCGGACTGCGGCGCAGCCAGTCGGCAACGCGCGCGCAGCTCGATTTCGTGACGCGGCAGTGGCGCTGCATCAAGGTCCATCCGGTTGCAGACTGGTCCGACCGCGACGTCCACGCCTATCTGACCCGACACGCGCTGCCCTACCATCCGCTGCGCGAACGCGGTTATGTCAGTATCGGCGACTGGCACACGACGCGTTCCCTCAGCGAGGTCGACAGCGAGGACCAGGCACGCTTTTTCGGACTGATGCGTGAATGTGGTCTGCACCGACAGACCGGGCGACACTCACGGTAGAGCAGAGAAACCCCGGCGTCATATCCGGCCGCTACAATGCCGGCCGTTCCGATTCGCCACCTTCAGGAAGCCCTTGATGCGCGCAAACCCCGTGAGATTGTTGCCGTTCGTTGCCGCGGCGCTGCTGCTGGCCGGCCTCCAGGCCCGGGCCGGCTCCACGATACCCTGGTTCAGCGAAGACTTCGCCGCCTTCGAAGGCAGCGGTTTTTCGGCGACGCCAGGCGCCGGCCAGCTCGACTCCGCCCGCTGGCGCGCGCTCGGCCTGTCCGACGGCGACGGCAGTTTCGGGGGGCAGCATGATTCAGGCGACTTCGCCCGTGGCGCTTCGCCCGGAGGCGTGACCACGGGCGGTGTCTATGCCTTTGATGTTGGCAGCGCGACCCTGCTTGGCGTGCAGCCGGCCGGCTCGGACTTCACGCCCGGCAGCTTCGGTCTGCGGCTGGAGAACACCAGCGGTGCGTTTGTCGACGCCGTCGAGCTGAGTTACCGTATCGGCGTCTACAACGACCAGGGACGCGCCAACTCGCTCGAGCTTGCCTGGTCGACCGATGATTCGGCCTATACTGCGGTGAGCGCGCTGGACTACACCACCCCCGGGGCCGCCGATGCCAGCCCGGCCTGGCAGCTCATCGATCGTTCGACCATGCTGACCGGTCTGGGTCTGGACCCGGGCGATACGCTCTACCTGCGCTGGCAAAGCGATGACGTCAGCGGTGGCGGCAGTCGCGATGAGCTTGGCATCACCGGGATCGAGGTCGATATCATCCAGGCGCCGGCCGTGTCCATCGCCAAGTCCGGCCCCGAATTCGCAACGGATGGCGACAGCCTGAGCTTCGAGTTGGTCGTGTCCAATCTGGACGGCAGCGCACCTCTGACCAACCTCGTCGTGACCGATGAACTGCCTGCAGGCCTGGTGTATGTCTCCGATACCAGCGGCACGACGCCGACCGAGCCACAGCCCGGTACCCTGGTCTGGTCGCTGGCCGACCTGGCCGCCGGCGGCAGCGTTTCCTTCACGCTCGTGGCCAGCGTCAGCGCCGGTACCGCACCGGCGAGTCTGGTCAACCAGGCCGAAGTGACCGCAGAGCTCAACGGGTCTCCGGTCGATGATCAGGCCGACTGGTCGGTTGACGTCTACGAGCTGGTATCGATTTTCGACATTCAGACCGTCGCCGATCCCTCGGCCGATGACGGCTCGCCGCTGCTGGGAAGCACGGTATTCGTCGACGGGGTGGTAACGGCGGCGCCCGGCGAAATCGAGGGTCCGGGCGTGGCGGTGATCCAGGATGGCCTGGGCGGACCCTACAGCGGTCTGGTCGTCAACGCCGATTTTTCGGCGCTGTCGGTGGCGCGCGGCGATGAGCTGCGGGTGCTCGGCGAGGTGATCGAACCATTCGGACTGACCCGGATTGCCGGGCTGGCCGTCGAGGTGCGCGGCTCGCCCGGACCCCTGGCGCCGGCCCCGCTGACGACGGCCGATTTTCCGGATGCGCTGCCGGCCGCGTCAGAACCCTGGGAAGGCGTATTGCTGGCGTTTACCGATGTCGAGGTCACCGGTCTGCCGGGCTTCGGGGAGTGGCTGTTCGACGACGGCAGCGGTCCGGCACGCGCTGACGATGCCGGCAGCATCACCGTCACGCCGCAGGTCGGCGATCAATACGCCTTTTTGCGCGGGATCGGCTGGTATTCCTTTGACAACTACAAGATCCAGCCGCGCAGCAATGCCGACATCGATTTCGTGCCCGAGCTCCGCGACATCCACGAGATCCAGGGCGAAGGACTGCGCTCGCCCTTTGCGCCGGTCTCGGGCAACGACCCCGGGACGGTCGTGCGTACCGAGCACAATATCGTGACGGCACTGGCCGGTAACGGGTTCTTCATCCAGATGCCCGACGACCGCGATTCCAGCGACCTGCCGCTGGCCTCTCGTGGGCTGTTCGTGTTCACCGGCTCGGCGCCGGCCGTGGCCGTGGGTGACCAAGTGCACGTCACCGGCGCGGTCGCCGAGTTCCATGACTTCAGCCAGATCGCCAATCCCGATTCGGTTGAGGTGATCGCCAGCGGCCAGCCCCTGCCGCTGCCCGTGGTTTACGACGCCAACACGCCATCGCCGGACCCGGCGGTCCCGAGCTGCGGAATCAACAACTTCGAGTGTTTCGAGGGCATGCGGATCAGCGTCCCCGGCGGCCTGATCACGGCGCCCAATCAGCGATTCGGCTCCGATCCGGTCGCCGAGGCGTTCCTCACCGCCACCGGCATGCGCGCTGTGCGCGGCCCAGGTGTCGCCTATCCGGGTCTCGGCGCCGCCTGTCCGACCTGCCCGGTGTGGTCCGGCGCCCCGGAGGTCTTCGAGATCGACTTCGATCGCCTTGGTCTGACCAACCCCACCGTCGCCGCCGGCACCACTGTTTCGGCCACCGGCGTGCTCGGGTTCGAATTCAGCGGCTACGAGCTGTGGCCGACCGACTACGCCCTGGGTGCCGCGCCAGCGCTGCCGGTGGCCGCACCCCAGGCAGGGGTCGATGAACTCAGCATCGGATCGCTCAACGCGCTGGATCTGTTCGATAGCCAGCTGGACGGACCGCGGCCGATTCCGGCCTGCGGCGCCGGTTACATCGCCAATGATCGCGAGGTGCTCTCGCCGGCCGAATACGCCACCAAGCTCGACAAGCTGGCCGCCACGATTGTCGAGGCGCTCAACGCCCCCGACGTGCTGGCGCTGCAGGAAGTCGAGAGCGAGTCGACGCTGCAGGATCTGGCCGACCAGGTCGGGATCCTGACGGCCGGCGCTCTCGTCTACACGCCCTATCTGCTGCCGGGCAACGATCGTGGCAACATCAACAATGGATTCCTGGTCAACACCGATCGGGTCGCGGTCGACGCCGTAACCCAGCTTGGCGCCGATGAATGCCTGAGCTTGGACGACACGCCGCTGCATGATCGTCCGCCGCTGCTGCTGGAGGCGCGCTTCATTGCCGGTGGCGACAGCTGGCCGTTCGTGGTCATGAACAATCACCTGCGCTCGCTCGGCGGCATCGACTCGAGTGCGCGCACCCGTCTGAAGCGTCACGAGCAGGCCCAGTCGGTGGCCGCCAGCGTTCAGGCCCTGCAGCAGGCCGATCCGCTGCTGCCGATCGTGCTTGTCGGCGACAAGAACGCGTTCCAGTTCTCCGACGGGTATGTCGACGTGATCGGGCTGATTCGCGGCCTTGCCAATCCCGCTGAGAACTTCGTCAACATCGAAAACGCCGGCACGCCCGGATTCGATCCGGACAATCGGGTCAGCCCGCCGCTGGTCAGCCCGCTTGACTCGCTGCCGGCCGGGCAGCGCTATTCGTTCATCTTCCGCGGCGTCTCCCAGGTGCTCGACCATGCCCTGCTCAGTCGTGCCGCGAGCTGGTATTTCAGTGATTTCGGCTACATGCGCGGCAATGCCGACTACTGGGTCGGGTTTGGCGATGACGACAGCACCCTGGCGCGTTCGTCCGATCATGACGGTCTGGTGGTGGTGCTCGCGCCCGGTCGGGATATCGACTCAGTCTTCGCCGACCGCTTCAGGGCGCCCTGAACGATCGGCCAGCGATCCGGTTCAGCCGGATTGCCGGCCTGACCCGGCCGGTCCGGTCAGCAGCGGCAGCTCGACTCCGGCCAGTCGACGGTGGATATCGGCCTGGGGCTGCCGGCGGCACAGGTCGTCGAGCAGCCCGTCGTCGAGATGTGGTGCAAGCAGCCTGATGAAGTTACAGTGATAGCGCTTGAGTAGCAGGTCCTCGGGGAAGCCCAGCCAGGTCGTCAGACGCGCAAACAGGTCCGATGCGTCGACGGCCACGAGGTCGTCGTCGGCATCCGGCTCGACCGCCATGCTGGCCAGCACGCCGACCCCCAGCCCCATCCGAACATAGGTCTTGATGATATCGGCATCACGTGCGGTAAAGGCGATGCGCGGGGTCAGGCCATGCTCGGTGAAGGCGCTCATCAGCGATGACTCGGGCCGGTCGCTGAACAGATAGGTCACCAGCGGGTAGCGGGCCAGCGCCTCGAGATCCGGCGATTCCGCCGCCGCCAGCGGATGGTCTTCCGGCACCAGAATGACGCGGTCCCACTGATAGATGGGTAGCGTCACCAGCGTGGTGAACGCATCGGACCGGCCTGACAACAGCGCGAACTCCACCTGGCGTTCGGCGATCATCCGGCCAATCTGCTCGGAGGTGCCCTGATGGAGATGAAAGTCGACATCGGGGAACTGACGGCGGAAAGCATCGATCACCTGCGGCAGCACGTAGCGCGCCTGGGTCTGCGTGGTGGCCAACCGGATTTCGCCAGCCTGCTCGCCGCGCAGATCGCCGGCCATGGCTTTCATGTGCTCGACTTCCCTGAGCACGCGCTCGGCCCGTGCCGCGATTTGCTCGCCGGCCGGCGTCAGCGATTCGAGCCGCTTGCCGCGGCGCACGAACAGCTTCAGTCCGAGCTCGTCCTCGAGCAGGCGGATCTGTTTGCTCACCCCGGGCTGCGAAGTGAACAGGGCTTCGGCCGCGGCTGTGATGTTGAGGCCGCTGTTGATCACGGCGACCAGAAAACGGAGCTGCTGCAGTTTCATGGCATCGTCCCGAGTGCATGCGGGGCCGATCGAGCCGGTGCGGGGGTCAGGACAAAAGAGGAAGGCGGCAAGGCCGACCGCTTTAGCTGAACTTTTAAAGCGCCCGCAAGCTGGCTCAAATCGGCGCTGCGCCCAACTATCCTCAACCCCGGCATCAATGTCAAGCGCCTGTGCCGGCTTCTGTGAGCGCTGGCCAGTCGGGATATAACGAAAACTTCGTTGTCCCTGGCGCGCGATGACGTTAGGGTAATGCGCAAAGCTCATCAAGACCGGCTGAGGGACAGGCCCTTTGACGCCGGGGCAACCAGCAAACCCGTTTTGCCAGGTGCCAATTCCTGCGGCGGAACCCGATCGGTTCCGGCCGAGAGATGAGTGTCCCTCCTGCCCCGGCTGATTGCGCCCGGGTTCCGGGCGACACCGACCCATCTCTTGCGCGCCGCCGGCTTGATCGAGCCCGTTTATTCGGCTTGACGACGGAGGAAGCCAAGGTGACAACCCAGTGCATTGCGTCGGCCCGGGTGCCGGCTTTTCAGGCCACCGTGCCGCAGTCCGGTCGCCGTGATGGCACGCTGCGACAGACGATCAGCTATGCGGCCGGCCAGCGCCGGCCGGTGACGGTCCGCTACAGTCTTTGGGGGCCGCCGGGCGCGCCGGTTGTGATCGCCCTGGGCGGCATCAGCGCAACCCGGCGCTGCGATCGCTGGTGGCCGGCTGTGTTCGGCAACGGTCTCGATCCAGTCCGATGGCGAATTCTGGGCATGGACTGGCTGGGTCGCTTTTGGCCCGACGGCAGCGCGGTCACAACAATCCAGCAGGCAACGGCCCTGGCCAGCGTTCTCGACCGACTCGGGCTGACCACCGTTCATGGGCTAATTGGCGCGTCTTACGGCGCCATGATCGGGCTGGCCTTTGCGGCCCGATTTCCGGAACGTCTCGAACGGCTGCTGGCGATCAGCGGCGCCCATCGGACGCATCCGATGGCCGTGGCGCGGCGTCTGATCCAGCGTCGCATTGTCGATCTGGGCATCGCGGCCGGGCGTGCGGCGGAGGGCCTCGAGCTTGCCCGCGCCCTGGCGCTGACCACGTATCGACCCGACCGCCTGTTCGCCGAGCAGTTCGGGCACGACGATCCCGGCCAGGTGCTCGAGTCACTGGCCGGCTATTTCCGGCGCCAGGGTCAACGGTTTCAGGCCGGTTTCAGCGCCGCCCGCTATCGCTGCCTGTCCGAATCGCTCGATCGCCACCGGGTCGATCCCGCCGCGGTTCGCTGCAGCGTTGATCTCGTCGCGGCCGACAGCGATGCCCTGGTGCCCCCTGAACAGCTGCGCGCCCTGGCCAATCAACTTGGACCACGCGCCCGCTATCACGAGATTCACTCGCGCTTCGGACATGATGCATTTCTCAAGGAGGATCGGACCATCAATGCCCTGATCGAACACACACTCGGCGGAGACCGCCGATGAATGCCCGCTACGGCCCGGCCACCACCGCGGCGCGTGCCGGAATCGAGTCCGACACGCAGTTCGGCGCCGTGGTGCCGCCGCTTCATCTGAGCACCACCTATTCCTTTGCCGGGTTCGGCCGCAAGCGGGTCCACGACTACAGCCGTTCAGGCAACCCGACCCGCGATCTGCTGGCTGGCGCACTGGCCGAGCTGGAGTGCGGCCGGTCGGCCGTTGTCACGGCCACCGGCATGGCCGCCATCACCACCGTGCTGCAGCTGCTGGTGCCCGGCGACCGGCTGCTGGCGCCGCATGACTGCTACGGTGGCACCTTCCGGCTGCTCGATGCCTGCGCCCGTCGCGGCGCCTTTGTTCTGGAGTGGCTGGATTTCAGCGACAGCCGGGCGCTGGCTGCCGCGCTGGCCAGCCGGCCGCGCATGGTCTGGCTGGAGACCCCGTCCAATCCGCTGCTGCGGGTGACCGACATTCAGGCCGTGGCGGGCCAGGCGCACAAACGTGACGCGCTGGTGGTGGTCGACAACACCTTTCTGTCGCCGGCGCTGCAGCGGCCGTTGACGCTTGGAGCCGACATCGTCGTCCACTCGACGACCAAGTACATCAACGGCCACAGCGATGTCGTCGGTGGCGCGGTGATCGCCGTCGAGCAAAGCGTTGGTGAGCAGCTGGCCTGGTGGGCCAACTGCATTGGCGTGACGGCTTCGGCGTTTGACAGCTGGCTGACCCTGCGCGGTCTGCGCACGCTGTCGGCCCGTCTGGCGGTTCATCAACACAATGCAGCCCGGCTTGTCGCGCTGCTTCAACGCCACCCGGCGGTGGAGCGGGTGCACTACCCGGGCCTGCCTGGTCACCCCGGCCATCTGCTGGCGCGCCGACAGCAGGACGGTTTCGGTGCCATGGTCAGCTTCGAGCTCAAGGGCGGCGAGCCGGCGGTGCGGCGTCTGCTCGAGGGGCTCGAGTGCTTTTCGCTGGCCGAATCCCTGGGCGGGGTGGAAAGCCTGATCGCGCATCCGTCAACCATGACCCACGCCGCCATGCCGGCCGAGGATCGCGCCCGGGCGGGGATCGGCGAGGACCTGCTGCGGCTGTCGGTGGGGCTGGAGGCGGCCAGTGATCTGGTGGCTGACCTGTCGGCCGGCCTCGACCGGGCACTGGCGCTGCCGGGCGGCCGTGCCCCCGGCGTGGAGAAACGACATGTCCGGCGTTGAACGGCTCAGCCGTCGCGGGCGATACGCGCAGGCAGTGCCGGGCACGGCCGTCGGCCTGATCGGATCCGGCAAGGTGGGCAGTCGGGTGCTCTCACGGCTGGCAGACCAGCGCCCGGAGGGGGTGACCGTGGTCGGGCTGGCCAACTCGCGCCGGATGCTGCTGGCCCCGGGTGATCTGGCCGCTCCGGACTGGAAGCCTCGCCTGGCTGCTGCCGGGGCGCGTTCGGACATCGAGCGGCTGGCTGCCCATGTTGGCCGCCAGCCGCACGCCCGCCACGTGATAGTCGATGTCACTGGCTCGCGCGCCGTGGCCGAACGCCATCCCGGCTGGCTGGCTGACGGTTTCGCCATCGTGACCGCCAACAAGTGGGCGGCTTGCGGCCCGGCCGCCAGCTGGGCGCGACTGGACTGCAGCGCCTATTTCGACGCCACGACCGTCGGTGCCGGACTCCCGATTCTCGACGCCCTGCGCGCCCTGCGTCGTGCCGGTGACCGGGTCGAGCGCATCGATGGCGTCCTGTCGGGCACTCTGAGCGCGCTGCTCGCCGAGGTTGCCAACGGTCGCTCGTTCGCCGACAGCCTGCTGCGAGCGCACCGCGACGGGCTGACCGAGCCTGATCCCCGCCTGGATCTCGGCGGCATGGACGTTGCCCGCAAGCTGGTCATCGCGGCCCGGGCCGGCGGACTGGCGCTCGAGCTCGATGAGGTGGAGGTTCAGGCGTGGCTCGATCCGGATCTGGCCGGACTGCCGTTGCCGGCATTCCTCGCGGCGCACAGGCGCATCGATGATGCCTGGTCAGGCGCGGTCGCGGCAGCCCCCGGTCAGGGCGAGATGCTCTGCCATGTCGGCGAAGTGGCCCGCACGGTTGATGGCGCAGCGCGTGCCCGCGTTGGACTGCGGCGCGTGAGCAGGCTTCATCCGTTTGCGGCTATCGGTGCCGGCGAGAACATCGTTGCCATCCACAGTGCCGGCTATGCGCCGAAGCCGATCTGGATTCGCGGTCCCGGTGCCGGAGCCGGCGTGACGGCGCTGCAGATCTGTGCCGGGCTGGCTGCGACCGCTCGGCAGTGACCGTAACCCGCCCGTCCAGCGGCCGGAAAAGACAGCGGGCGTCCGGCTTGCCGGACGCCCGCACAGGCTTGCTCAGCAGTTTCCTAGCTGAAGCGACGAACGACCAGGGTGCCTGCTGTGATCAGGGCCAGCACCAGCAGCAGCCAGGTCAGCAATGAACCGGCCGGGACCGGAATCGGGTCGAAGGGCTCGGGGCCGCCGATCGCGCCGCCGCGCGACTGGAAAATGTATCGCCCGTCGATATTGCTGTTGAGGCGATTGGAGACCAGTGCGTCGGGGCCACCGTCGAGGAAGGCGCCGTTGACCGCTGAACCGGGCAGCTCGAAGAAGGTGTCGGGGTCGCCGGTGCCGTTGGAGTAGCCGACCCGGGCCGAGTCACCGCCCAGCCCATCGGCATCGCCGCCGCTGGCTTCACCGGTCTCCCACTGGATCTGGTCGTAGTTGAAGACGATATCGAATTCGCCGGCGCCGATATCGGAGCGATCGACCAGAATCAGCTGAAAGCTGTTGCGGTTGGTGTGGGCCGCACTGCTGCTGAAGTAATCGACGTTGATCCAGTTGACGCCAAACGCGGGCCGTCCCTCGAAGGTGCCTGGCCCGTAGGTGACCGGGTCGCCGGCATTGCGGGTATCGACGTCGGCGAAGAACGGGGCGATGATTTCCTGCCCGGTCGAGGTCAGGTCGAACGGCGTAAACGTGCTCAGTGCCGCGTCGAAGGTGACATTGCCGTTGTTGTTGACCCACAGTTGATTGCGGGTAACGCCGAAAAAGTTGACGTCGAAGCCGAGCGCGACCGGCCCGGCCGAGCCATCGTCGTTCGGCGGCAGGGTATTGGCATTGAAGCCGGACTCGATGGCCTGGCCGAACGCCGACCCGCCGATCAGGACGCCGACGATGGCAACGGCCGGGATGAAGCGGGCCGCTGCAGTGTTGCGAATTGAGAGCATGTGGTTGTCCCTCCAGTGCGTGTGAACAGAGGCGGTTGTTGTCGTGCGCCCGTCGCGAGCCACGACACCCGACCCCATAACGTAGTGTGCACCCGAATCCTGCCATCTTGCAAGCTGCGCCACATGTCCGGATGACGCATCAGGTCGCCACGATTGTGCCGTCCGACCCGATCAAAGGGCATACTGGATAATCAGCTCCATCAGTTCATCGCGGGTAATCACGCCGTCATGGTTGCTGTCGAACTCGTTGAACACGCGCGCACTGACGCCGACGCCGTGTTCCCCGGTCAGGCAGCGCATCAGCTCGACGAACTCGCCGCGAGAGAGTACGCCGTCGCCGTTCGTATCCACTTCCCGAAACAGGGCGTCAACCAGCTCCTCTCGCTCCATTTGGCACTTCCTGGATAGGGACATGAAGGCGCTGATTGTAGCGAAGTTCAGTCTGCTTCAGCCAGTGCCTCGCGGATGGCGGACGGAATTTCGGCCCCGGGATGGGCTGTCAGCAGCCGCTCGAGTTCGCGCCGCGCCCGTTCGGTCTCGCCGCGCTCGATCAGCGTTTCAATCGTTTGCAGCCAGTCATCGGGTTCCGGCAGTGCGTCGGCCTGTTCTTCCGCCGCGCGCGGCATCCGGGGCGCGATCCGGGATTGTTCGGCTGAGGCGCGGGCAGCGGTCGGTTCGGCGACCTGATCGGTGGCGCCGGCCTCTCGGTGCTCGGAAACCTCGAATCGATCGCTGGCCTGGGGTGCCCGCCGCCGGGGCGCTGGCGGCGAAGGCGAGCCGGCGGGTTCTTCGGTCCGGACCGTTTCGTCGCGATCGGCTTTGTGGAGCGCGGGCGGACCGGATTGCGGCGGCATCTGCCGAACCACCACGCCAATGGCCAGCACCGCCACGCAGGCGGTTGCGACCGCCCCGATCCAGCGAACGGGTGTGCGCTGCTTGTGCCGTCGGGCAGACTCGGCGGCGCGGGCCAGGACCACTCGGTCGATGTCGGCCGGTGGTTCCAGATCGGGCTGTTTGCGGTAGAGCGCGGCGAGGCGCTCGCGTTGGTCCGGCGGCAGCTGGCTCTTGGGATCGTTCATGGTGGCTCCGGCTGAGCGTCCGGCGACAGTCGCTCACGCAGTTTGCGCACGGCATATCGCAGCCGACTCTTGATCGTTTCGTGCCCGACCCCCTGGCGTTCGGCAATATCGGTCAGCGACAGGCCGGCCTCCTGCTGAAGCAGGAATGCCGAACGCTGTTCGACCGGCAGCGACATCAGCGCGTGCCTGAGCGCGGCTGCGCGATCGTGGCGTTCGGCCGCCCGCTCCGGCGTGGCCTGTTCGTCGACCAGCCCGGCGGTGGCGTCGCTGTCGTGCTGGCCCTGGCGTGCCCGCCGGCGCCAGTGGTCGACAACCCGGTTGTGGGCAATCCGGAAGGCGTAACGGCGAAAGCCCTGCTTGCGGCGAAAGCGATCGCGGTGGTCGATGATGGCCGCCCACACCTCCTGATACAGGTCGTCGGCCAGCGTGCGGTCACCGACCGCGTGCACCAGATAGCGGTAGAGCGGCTGACGATAGCGGTCATGGAGCATCTCGAAGGCACGCACATCACCGCCGGCATAGGCCAGCATGAGCTCATCATCGCAGCGCGGGTCGGGCATGAACCGAGCTTAGCGAACCGAACGCCCGAGCGCCAGCGCCCGGGCGCAGATTCCGATCAGGCCCTGTCGGCCGGCGACAGGCTGTCGGCCAGGCGCAGCAGCTGCAGGAACTCCCCGCGGTAGCCGGATGGATCCTCGCCGCGCGAGCGGCTGGCCAGCTCGTGAATGGCCGACAGATCATAGCCTTCCAGATAGCGGCCGCCGCGCAGATACTGTCCGAAGGCCGCAACGGCGGCGGCAAAACCGATGCGATAGCCTGTGTCGTCGCGTTCTTGACGCTCGATGGCCTGCTCGATCAGACGACTGCTGTCGTCGCCGGGACGCTTGTAGCGCAGGCGCAGAAAGCCCAGCTCGCGTGATGAGCCGTCGATTGTCGTGGCGCGCGATCGGGAACCGTAGCGCAAGACGTCCACGCGCTCGCCGCCGGAGCCGGTCAGTGCGATTTCATACAGCGCGGTGACGGTGTGGCCGGCACCGATATCGCCGGCATCGACCGCATCATTGTTGAAGTCCTCGCGTCTGAGCGCCCGGTTCTCGTAGCCGATCAGCCGATACTCCGCGACCACGGCAGGATTGAACTCGAGCTGGATCTTGACGTCGCGGGCGATGGTCATCAGCGTGGCGTGCATTTCCTCAACCAGCACCTTGCGGGCCTCGTTGAGCGTATCGATATAGGCGTGGTTGCCGTCCCCGGCATCGGCCAGCTGTTCCATCAGGTGGTCGTTGTAGTTGCCGGTGCCGAAGCCGAGCGTGGTCAGGGCGATACCGGATTTGCGTTGGCGCTTGACCTGGTCGAGCAGGGCCTCGAAGCTGACCGTGCCGACATTGAAGTCGCCGTCGGTGGCCAGCACGATCCGGTTGATCCCGCCCTCGATGAAACCCTGGCGCGCCTGCGCATAGGCCAGCGCGATTCCGGCACCGCCGTTGGTGCTGCCGCCGGCGCTGAGCCGGTCAATGGCGGCGTTGATGGTTCCGTGGCGGTCGCCGGGTGTCGATTCGAGCACGACCGCGGTGGTGCCGGCATAGACCACCATGGCAACGCGGTCGTGGGCATCGAGCTGGCCGACGAGCAGTTTGAGACCATTTCTCAGCAGACCGAGCTTGTCGGCCGAGTTCATCGAACCGGAGACATCGATCAGGAAGACCAGATTGGCCGGCGGGATGGCTTCGGTGGGGGGGCTTGCGCCGCGAATGCCGATCTGCAGCAGGCGCGTTGCGGGGTTCCAGGGCGTGGGCGCCTGTTCCACGGTCACGCTGAACGGCGCCTGGCCCGCTGCCGGCGCGGGATAGTCGTAGTCGAAGTAATTGATCATCTCCTCGACCCGGACCGCATCGGTCGGCGGCAGCCGGCCCTGGCCCAGCATGCGGCGCACGTTGGCGTAGCTGCCGGTGTCGACATCGATCGAAAACGTCGAAACGGGCCGTTCGGCGACCCGGTGCACCGGGTTGTCGTCGAAGGCATGATAGTTCTCGCGATCGACCACCTGCTGAAGGCGCTGCGGCATCGGCGGCGCTGCGGCATGGCTCCGGGCGGCCTCGCGAACCCGGGCGGTCGGCAGCATCGCGACATCAGCGGCCTCATGCCGGGGTTCGGGCCGGGCCTGCAGGCGGTCGGGCGATTGCCGGGGAGTCGGGTTGTCCGGCTCGATCGCGCTGGGCCGGGAATCCTCTTCACCGCTGTCGGCTGGCTCGTCCAGGCCGGGACCCGTGCTACAGGCCGTCAGCATGATTAACCCGGCAACCATACAAATCGCGTGCAGACGTGCCGTGCATCCCGACAGCAAGGCAGCCAAACGCCGCTGTAGTGGTGGGGCTACAGCAAGTTTCGACAAGGCCGTCTGTCGGGAGGCACAGCCCGGCCTGTCTTTCAATGTCAACAAGTCAGGGGCTCCGGAAATGGCCTCGCTTGGCGTTGTCGCTGTTGCAACGGGGATCATCCTTCCCGGCGAGCGACGCCCTGATTCGAGCCATTCCTGAAGCCCTGAATGCGATCTGTATGATTGCCGGGTTAATGGCAGCGCCTGCAGGATCGGCGCGCGGCCACTGCGATTCATTGCCTGCATCGGTGTTCTCCTTGGGTTGTGTTCTGCCCTGTTCGGAATGTTCAGGACTCGTCAGTAACAACGCCCGGGCCATGGAAAAGGGGTTGATCGTCTGCTAGGGTTGGTGCAGATCGTGCGGCACGGAGCGTTCTGCGATGAATCGAGCCCTGTACCTGATGATCCTGGTTTTCGGCATGGTCCTGGCCCTGAGCGCAGCGGCCGAGGTCCGGCTGTTGCTTGAAGGCGGCGGACAAGCGCCGCAGCAGTTTCCCGAGACGCGCCTGGCCGAGCGGCAGCAGATGGTCGAACAGCAGATTACTGCGCGCGGCGTGTCCGCCGAGGACGTGCTGAACGTCATGCGGGCCGTGCCGCGTCACTGGTTCGTGCCCGAACGGCTGCAGCGTCGCGCCTACGCTGACCACCCGCTGCCGATTGGCCACGGCCAGACGATCTCCCAGCCCTACATCGTGGCCGTCATGACCGAAGAGCTCGGAGTCGGCCGGGGCGACCGCGTACTGGAGGTCGGCACCGGCTCGGGCTATCAGGCAGCAGTGCTGGCGGCCCTGGGTGTCGATGTGGTCAGCATCGAGATCATCGAACCGCTGGCCGAGACCGCCGCCGAGCGACTCGAGCATCGGGGCTTTGGCTCGATTCGTCTGCTGCACGGCGACGGCTACTACGGTGACCCCGAACACGCACCCTACGATGCGATTATCGTGACCGCCGCGGCCGGACATGTGCCGCCGCCGCTGATCGAACAGCTCAAGCCCGGCGGACGCATGGTCATCCCGGTGGGTCGTGCCGGCTGGACGCAGAATCTGCTGCGCGTCGAAAAGACCGGGGACGGCAAGACCCGGACGCGCAATCTCATGGCGGTCTCCTTCGTCCCGCTGACCGGCGATCATTGAACGCATTCTCCGTGGGTCGTCACGGGGTGACACCCGCCTGCAGCGCCGCATGCCGAAACGCCCGATCATGACTGACCCGACCCCGCGTCGTTTCGATCTGGCCGCGCTGGCCGTCGTGTCCGGTTCGGTACTGGCTTTTGAAATTGCCCTGCTCAGGCTGTTCGAGTTCAGCCACTGGCATCACTTCGCCGGGTTGTCGATCGCGCTGGCTCTGCTCGGTCTGGGTGCCGCCGGCACCGTCCTGGCGTTGGTCGGGCAACGCGCGCTCGCCGGGGGCGATTGCTGGTTCGGCGCCGGGATGCTGATTGCCGCGGCAGGGTTTGTGCTGGTGCTGTGGCTCAACTCACGCATCGCGCTGAGACCGCTGCTGGCGGCCTGGGATGGCACCGAGCTGCTGCGTGTGCTGGCCGTGGACCTGGCCGCGTTTCTGCCGTTTTTTGGCGCCGGCCTGGCCATCGGCCAGGTCTTCCCGCGCTGGCGGTCGCACACCGGCCGGCTCTACAGCGTCAATCTGATCGGCTCCGGCCTGGGCGCCGTGACGGCCAGCGCTGCGCTGGCTTTTGTTTCGCCTGAACGGGCGGTGGCCGCACTGGCCCTGCTGCTGGCCGTGGCGGTGCTGCTGCTGGCGTTGGCACGACGCCAGCGCGCGCTGCTGCTGGCGAGCCTGCTGCTGGCGATGCTTGCCGGCCCGCTGGCGTATGCGCCGCCGCCGCCGGCGGTGTCAGATTTCAAGGCCCTGGCCAGGCTGGGCGAACTGCCTGGAATCCGGCTGCTGTCGCTTGAGTTCGGGCTGTCGGGCCGGCTCAGCGAACTGCGCTCACCCAGCCTGCGCATTGCCCCCGGACTGAGCCTGAACTATACCGGTGAAGTGCCGGTGCGTGACGTTGCCGTCATCGGCAGCGACCAGGTCGTGGTGCTGCCCTCGGCGGCTCCGGTTGGCGAGGCGTTCAGGGCCGCCACCCTGGGTGGCCTGGCGTTGCGGCTGCGCCCGACCGGCGCGGTGCTGGCAGTTGGCAGCTCCACCTGGTCGACGCCCCTGCTTGCAACCGGGCGGGAGTTGAGCTGGCTGGAGCCGGATCGGCGCATCACCGAACTTGTGCGTTCGCGCGGAGTCTCTTTCCGGCCGCTGAGCGATGGCTACTATCGTTACCTGCGCACGGCATCGACGCGTTTCGAAGTGATCAGCCTTGATCATGCCTATCGCGGTGGCGATGCAGCCGGCGAGGCGCCGGTTCTGACCCGCGAAGGCATCGCGGCCGCCCTGGCCCGGCTGGCCCCCGGCGGCCTGTTGGCCATACCGATCAAGACCAGTTATCCGCCGCGTGACGGGCCGCGATTGTTCGCGACCGTCGCCGCTGCGCTCGATCGCCAGGGCGCCGAGACTCCGGCGGCGCACGTTGCCGCCCTGCGCGGCTTGCAGTCGCTGCTGGTCGTCGTCGGCGAGCGTCCGCTCGGGCCCGGCGACCTCCGGAAGATCGAGCGTTTTGCTGAACGATGGAGTTTTGATCGGGTCTGGTTGCCCGGCATCCAGGGCGATCAGGTCAACCGTCACCACCAGCTCAATGAACCGCTTTTCTTCCAGGCCGCATCGGCGGTCTTCGGAGAGCGGCCGATGCCGGCGGGAGCCGCCTGGTTCGCGACCGAACCGGCCACGCTCGATCGTCCCTACTTCTGGCACGCGATGCGGTGGAGCAAACTGCCTGACCTGTACGAGCGGCTCGGCCGGCGTGTGGCAAGCCTGCTCGACTGGACGCTGGTGATGTCACTGGCCGCGATGATCGTCGTGAGCCTGCTGGCCGCTGTTCTGATTGTGCTGCCGCTGGGGCGCATGCCACCGCTGCGGCCGCCGCTGCGCGCCCGCTCGCGGCTGGCCGGTTATTTTCTGGCGCTGGGTCTGGGTTTCATGCTGGTCGAGATGGCGGTTTTCCAGCGCAGCGTGCTGTATCTGGAGCGGCCGCTAGTCGCCGCCACGGTCGTGTTTTCGGTTTTCCTTCTGGGCGCAGGGGCAGGTGCGGCCATGCCGCCACGCCGGTCTGCCATCCTCCGGATTTTCGGTGCCTTGGCTTTGGCCGGCGTCCTGGCTGCGGCCGTGCTGTGGCTGGCCACCGACGCGCTGCTGCACTGGCCCGAGGGCGTTCGGATCGCCGCGCTGGTGGCGGCGCTCGCGCCGCTGGCCTGGGCCATGGGGCGGCCGTTTCCCTGGGCGCTTGCCCAGCTCGTCGGTCAGCCGCGCTGGATGCCCTGGGGCTGGGCCATCAACGGCTTTGCGTCGGTGGCCGCTGCCGCGCTGGCGCCGCTGGTGGCGGTGCACGCCGGCCAGCTGGCGACCCTGGCCGCAGGATTTGCTGGCTATGTCGTAGCGGCGGGACTGGCCTTGAGCTGGCGCGGCGATGCCAGGCCCCGTGATCGGTTAGCATGACCGCATGCGCCCGTAGCTCAATTGGATAGAGCACCAGGCTTCGAACCTGGCGGTTGGGGGTTCGAGTCCCTCCGGGCGCGCCAGCCATTCGGTCCCGGGGAGGATGGTGGAGCCGAGGGGAGTCGAACCCCTGACCTCAGCAATGCGAATGCTGCGCTCTCCCAACTGAGCTACGGCCCCACAGGATCAGGCTGGCCGGGCATTTTAACCAATTTCGTGTCCGAAAGTCACCTGGCCCGCCGGCCCCCGTCGGTCTCAAAGGTCGCGTTTGCGTCCCGGTTCGGAGGAAACGTCGGGGCCCGCGTGGCCGCTGATTCGTCGACAGGTCGCAGACGGTGTCAGATTGCAGGCGCAGGCGAGGTCAGTTCAGCGCTCGGCGACGATCGTGTCTTCGCCGCGGAGCAGCAGACGGCCGGCCTGGTCGAATTCGATGCGCCAGGATCCGGCCAGCAGGCGAAGAAAATGCTGCTCCTGTTCCGACAGTGCCGGATCGGCGCAGGCCATTCGGGTGACGGCCGACAGCTGGATCTGCAGCTGATCGCCGGTCAGCTCGAAACTGCCGCTGTAGTTGTTGCAGGTGGCGTTGCCGGTCACCCGGTGATGCTCGCTTCTGAACTGGAGCGTGATTCGGGAGTTCTTCGCAATGGGCTGACCGGCCAGACTCCGAACCTGCCACGGCTGGCCGGTCAGCAATTCCGTCAAGGCGCCGGCCTCGCTGGCTGCCGGTGTTCGTTCGCCATTCGTGCAGGCGATCAGCAGCGCCGATGCGCCCGCGATCAGGGCCAGGGTTCGGTTCATGATCCGCCTGTTGATGACGACCTCGCCTCACTCTACACCAAACCCGGCGCCGTTGACACGCAGGTAGACTCAGTCAGCGGCCCGCGTCGCTTGACAGGCAACCGCCTGCCATCAGCGATCCCGATCAGCCGCGTGAATATGAGGTTTTCGTTATCCAATCGCCCGGGCCAGGATTGCCGACCACGGCGCGGCTGGGGGCGCAGGCTGTCAGTCACCGCCGAGATAAGTGGCCAGCCACACATGCACCTGCTCCCAGAAGTAGCGTGCCTCCTTGCCGTTCATGATCCAGTGATCGGCGTCGTGGAAGACCAGCAGGCGGGACGGCACCTGCATGCGCTGCAGGTAGGTCCAGGCGGCGAGCGTCTGGTTGAGTGGCACCCGGTAGTCCTTCTCCCCAATGGTCAGCATGGTCGGTGTCGAGAAACTGCTGGCGTAGGTCGACGGGCTCTGGTCCGTCCAGACCTCACTTTCCCAGGGCAGGCCATCGTTCATGCGCTCGCGATGGTAGACCACGTCGCTGGTGGCCCACTGACCTTCGAGATCGACCAGGCCGGCGTGGCCGACCAGGACATCGAAGCGGTCGGTGGTTGCCAGCAGCCAGTTGACCAGGTGGCCGCCGTAGCTCGCACCCGTGGCTGCCTGGTGATTCGGATCGATAAAGGCGAAGCGCTCGATGGCGGCGTCGGCGGCCTCGATCAGCTCCTCTCCGGGCGTGGCCAGAGGATCGCCTTCGATATTGCGCGAGAACTCGGCGCCGTAGCCGACCGAGCCGGTGTAGTCGGTCAGTAGCACGACGTAGCCCGGTGCGGCCAGCAGATGCGGGCTCCAGCGCACGTGGTCGGCGTCGAGCGATGAACTGAACGGCCCGCCATGGATGAACAGGACCAGCGGATAGCGTTCATTCTCATCGAAGCCCGGCGGCAGGACCAGCCAGCTATGGATATCCCGACCCTTCCTGGAGGTGAACCAGAAGCTCTTGAACGCCGGCCGGTCCAGACCCTCCAGACGCTCGGCATTGAATGCGCTCAGCGCCGAACGGTTGCCGCTGTCCGGTTCGACCCGAACCACTTCGGCCGGCACCGTCGAGCTTTCCCAGACCGCAAGCAGCGCACCGTCGGCAGCCTTGACCCCCGAATAGACGCCGGCGCTTTCGGCGTCAAGCGGATCGGCCTGCCCACCGCCGGCGGGCAGCGTGAACAGACGCCCGCGGCCATGATCCAGGGCCGTCAGATAGAGCCGTTTCCCGTCGGGGCTGAGGTCGAAATCGCGCACCGAGCGATCGAACTCGCCGGTCAGCACCTGCAGCTCACTGTCGATGCCGCTGTTGCTCCAGCCGATGCGGGCAATCTCCGTGTGGTTGTAGACCCACTCGTTGATCGGCGACAAGGCGCAGTAGAGCCAGTCGCCGGCAGCCGAAAACATCGGCCCCGTGCAGCTCAACGATGCGTCTCCGACCAGGCGCTCGGCTTCGCCGCCCTGCGCGGACACGCGATAGATGTGGCGGCGCACCACCGAGTGGGCGGCCTCATGCAGGTTTTCGGTCGCGGTGAAGACCAGCGCTTTGCCGTCCGGTGTCCAGGCCGCCTCCAGGCCGCCCTCGTAGCCCGGCCCCGAGACCAGCTCGGTGCCGAACAGCAGGTCGGCCGGCTCGGCCCCGGCCTGCGCGGCCTGGACGAACAGTCGCAGCTGTTTCTCGTCGCGCCAGGCGTTCCAGTCACGAACCGGGAAATACTCGTAGCGCGAGACGTTGATGCCGTCTTCCTCTTCCTGCTTGCTGCGCTCGGTGTTGGCCTCGTCGCCGGCGGCATCGGGCCAGACCCGACTCTCGAAAGCGATGCGCTGGCCGTCCGGGCTCCATTTCGGGTTCGACGCGCCGGTTGAGAGGTTCGTGATGCGCTGGGCCTCGCCCGGACCGGTCATGTCCATGACGTAGATCTGGGGCTGGGCGTTTTCGTCCTGGCCGCGCTTGGCGCTGAAGGCGATCGCGCCGCCGTCGGGCCGCCAGTCGACGCCCGATTCGCCTTCGGGCGTGGCGGTGAGCCGGCGCGGCGGCGCAGAACCATCGACGGTAATCAGCCAGAGATCCGAGACTTCTTCGTCCTGCTCGTAGGCCGGCTCGGTCACCGCGACCACGGCCAGGCGGCCATTCGGGCTGACCGCCGGTCCACTCAGCCGCTTCATCAGCCACACGTCCTGGTGGGACACGGGCCGCAGTTGAGCATCCTGGGCCGCCAGCGGCGCGGCGAGCAGCAGGATGCAGACAAGCATCGACAGGTGCCTGATCATGGTCTTCTCCGGGTTTTGACCGGGGCATTGTAGCCACCATGAAGTCAACGGCTGAGCTTTCCGGCTAGGACCGGCCGCCAAACCACGTCGTCGCTGGCCGGAAGTCCGCGACCTCGGCGGCCGGCATCGGCCTGGCCAGCAGGAAGCCCTGGACCAGGTCGCAGCCGTTGTCGCGGAGGAGCTCGAGCTGTTCAGGCGATTCCACGCCCTCGGCGATCACCCGCATGCCCACCGAATGGGCCATGGCGATGATCGCCGAGCTCAACGCCAGGTCGTCCGCGTCGGTCAGGATGTCGGCAATAAAGCTGCGGTCGATTTTGACCCCGGTCACGCGCAGCTGCCGCAGGTGGTTCAGGCCCGAAAAGCCGGTGCCGAAATCATCCAGCCAGACGTTGATGCCGCGCCCGCGCAGCCCGAGCAGGGTCTCGCCCGCCAGATCGCGGTCGTGCAGCAGGGTCGACTCGGTCAGCTCCAGGCTCAGGCAGTCTGCCGGCAGGCCAGTGCTGGCCATGGCGCGTTCGACCAGGTCGACCAGATTGCGGCGCAGCAGCTGACGCCCGGAGATGTTGATGCCCACCCGAAGACCCGGTCGCCTGTCCTGCCAGCCAGCGGCATCGCGACAGGCCTGGTCGAGGACGAAGCGACCCAGCTCGTCGATCAGGGTGCTTGATTCGGCCACCGTGATGAACCGCTCCGGATCAACCTGACCCAGCTCGGAATGGCGCCAGCGCAGCAGTGCCTCGGCCCCGATGACCTGCCCGCTGGCCAGCTCCACGATCGGCTGGTAGTGGAGGGCCACTTCGCCGCGTTCGAGCGCCTCGCGCAACAATTGTTCGAGACGCAGGTTTTCCTCTGCCGCGGCCCTGAGGTGATCGCGGTAGTAGAACAGGCCGTTCTTGCCCTCCAGCTTGGCCTGGTACATGGCCAGGTCGCCGCATTTGAGCAGTTGCCGGGCCGAACGGGCGTCTTCCGGAAACCCCGACACCCCGATGCTGGCGCTCAAGAACAGCTGGCGCTCGCCGGCCTGGAACGGCTCGCGCAGGCCCGTCAGGATGACGCGCGCTAGGTCGCCGCAGCGTTCCTTGACCGCCGTGCCGCTGAGCAGGGCTACGAATTCGTCGCCGCCCAGACGTGCGATCAGGGGGGATTCAATCTCCGATTCACCGGCAAAGATGGCTGCCTGTGACTGCAGGCGACGAGCAAATTCGACCAGCACGCCGTCACCGGCATCGTGGCCGAGCGTGTCGTTGATGCGCTTGAAATTGTCGAGGTCGATGAACAGCAGGCCCAGGCCGGTGAGCTCCTGCTCCTGCTCGGCTACGGCCTGGTCGAGCAGCTCGCGAAACATCAGCCGATTGGGTAGACCGGTCAGTGGGTCCTGGTAGGCCAGGTGCCGGATCTCGCGGTCGTGGTCACGCAACGCCACGGCCATGCGATTGAATGACTGCACCAGTCGCCCGAGCTCGTCTCTGCGTCTGACCCGACTCTCGACCGGCTCGAACTGCCCCCGCTCGATGCGATCGGCCGCCGCCGCCAGCGCGCGGATCGGGCGCAGCAGTCCGCGTGCGATTAGCCAGGCAGCCGCCGCCGCACCCAGCACCAGCAGGCTGAAGGCGATCAGCAACCAATGCATCTGGGACTCGAATCGGGCTCGCAGTCGGTCGGTCAGTTCGGCCTGCTCCCGCGCCACGGTCTGGTCGGCGGTTGCGCGCGACAGGCCTATGCGAACGCCGCCAAGGGGGACGCTGCCGAGCATCAGCGTGCGGCTGAGATCAAGCCGGTCGGCGTTCCATAGCACCTTCGGCTGATCGGCAGCCTGACCGATCGCGGCAATCACCGGCCCGGCGAGCTCATCGTCCATCGGCTCGCCAAAGCGTTCGAGCACGCGGGTGCCGTCGTGGATCAGGCGGCCCTCGAGGTCAAACACCTGCACATACTCGACGTCGCCGCGCGCCAGCACCGGCGCCAGCGCAGAGCGCAGGCCGGAAAAATCGTAGAAATAGACCAGGTTGGGCAGATCTTCGGCCAGGTGTTCGAGCGTGACCTCTCCGCGCAGGCGCAGATCCGACAGGGCGTTGTCCAGGATCGCCTGACTGCTCTGCTCGACCAGAGCCTCGTTGTTACGCGTCCCGGTGACCCAAAGCAGGGCCAGCGCAACGACCAGGGTCACGGCAGCGATCACAACGGAGATGCCGAGCTTGGTGCCGAGCCCCGGCGCGAACGCTTTCACTGCAGCTCCCGACGCACGCGCCGGACCATTGGCCTGAGCATTTCAAGCTGGCGCTCGATCTCGGGCGTGTAGGGCGTGAAGCGATCGGTTCGGAAGAAGCTGTCGAGGACCGGTCTGGCTTGGGGGTCCTTCCCGGCATTCAGCAGCACCTCAAGCAGGCGCCGACGGATCGGTTCCGGCAGATCCTGGCGGGCCAGTTCCAGGGCGCGCGGATAGTCCGGGCTCCGCCCGATGATGTGCAGGTCAGCGCGGTAGTCGGGCACCGGCTCGATCAGGTCGGAAAAATCCTGATTGCTGATCGAGGCGACGTCGACGAGGCGCTGGTGCACCCAGGCCACCGAGTTGGCCTCGTCGCCGGTGAAGGCATAGCCGACCCGATCGGTCGGCGCCGGGTCCAGCGGTGAGAGCAGACCGGCAAAAGACAAGCCGCGTTCGAGCAGCACGCCGGCCGGCACCAGGTAGGCGCTGGTCGAATTGGGGTGCTGGAACGCAATGGCATGACCCTTCAGCTCGTCCAGTGAGCCGATGCCGCTGTCGCGCCGGGCGAGGAATACGCTGTAGTAGCGTTGCTCGCCCCCGCGCCAGCTCAGCGCCAGGGGTTGCGCGCTGCCGAGATCGATCAGGTCCATGGCCGCACCGGCGGTCTCTGTGACCCAGTCGACCTGGCCCTGGCGCAGGTAGCTGGCCATGGCCGCCGTGTCGGGAGCCATCAGCACCCGGCCTTCGCGAATTCCCAGGTCGCCCATGCGTGTGACCACGTAGTCAAGCAGGGGTTTGAGCCGGTCGTAGTGGGCCGCCGGGTTGTTGCTGACCCGCCCCAGCACCAGGACATCGGACTGCGCGTGCAGTGAACATGCCCCGAGCAGCAGCGCAAGGGCCAGAAGACAGCGAGCGAGCGAGGCGGCAATCGACATGCGTGTCCACGTCCCCTTGAGCGTCGGGACAGACCCCGAAGGGCGGAACGCGCCGCCCGGGGCGTATCCCCTTGACGCGATTATATCGCCAGTACGGCGCCGATTCGACGTTTGCGGTCTGCGGAGATGAAGTCATCCGGCGAGAGTGAACCGCGTCACGCACCGGCTGGCCGCATGAATGGCTGCCCCGGCAGGTTACGGCGACAACCGACAAGCTGCTGGTTTCAGCGGGTCACCGCTGTGCGGCAACGCCACCGCTAATGTGTGATGTTGTTCCGAAAACCCCCGCTGAATCTTCGACCAGCGCCCGACGCCCGGGCGGGTTGGCACGGTTATTGAACCTTATCTCCTCAGGAAGAATGCACAAACAAGTTTTTTCGCCAAACCAAATTTCGGGAGTTAGAAGATGAACCGTCATGCTGCCACCCGCCACTGCCCCAGCCGACTGAGCGATTATGCTTCGGTCATCGATGTTGGCATCTGCTTCGCTTTTCAGCCCCTTGTGGATGCGGAAACCGGACAGGTCACCGGGCATGAAGCGCTGGTGCGCGGTTGTTCCGGTGAGTCAGCCTTGCAGATTATTGCCGGCGTGTTGCCAGAAAACCTGTTCTACTTCGACCAGGCCTGCCGGCTGGGCGCCATCCGTGACGCCGATCGGGCCGGCCTGGAGGGGGATCTGCATCTCAACTGCACGGAAGTCGACCCTGATACGATCGAACTGGCGCTGGCTTCCACCGCCGAGGCGGTGGCGGCCAGCGGCCTGTCGCCCCATCAGATCGTGCTCGAGTTCAGCTCCCTGCAGCGGCTTGGCGATCCGCGTCAGCTGGCGGCGGTGCGTGCCCAGTCCAATCGTCACGGTTTCCGGGTGCTGGCCGACAACTACGGCACCGGCGAGGCCGGTCTCAAGCGCCTGGCCGTGTTCCGGCCCGAGATGCTCAAACTCGACCGGGAAGTCGTCAGCAACGTGCATCAGAGCCCGCGCCGCCAGGCCATGGTGCTGGGTATTCTGGCGACCTGTCGCGTGCTGGGGATTACCCCGATTGCCACTGGCGTCGAACAGGAAGAAGAAGTCAGCTGGCTGCGCCAGGCGGGTGTGGAACGCTTTCAGGGTTACTTCTTTGCCCGGCCAAAGCGCAGCGAGCAGCCGCAGGTGGCGCCGGAACTGCTCGCGCATGAGGCGCTTAGCGCTTGCGCCGCCTGATCAGTTCGGCCAGCGCACCGTCGAGATCGCTGCCTGCCGCATGCAGGCAGACGATCAGGTGGTAGATCAGATCGGCCGCCTCGGCGTTGAGCGAATCAACTTCGCCGGCGACCGCAGCCAGCGCAACCTCCACCCCTTCTTCACCGACCTTTTGGGCGCAGCGCGCCACGCCCGCCTTGAGCAGGTTTGCGGTGTAGCTCTCCGACCCGTCGGCATCGCCGCGCCGGGCGACCAGACGGTCGAGCTGTGTGAGTATGCTCGCCGCCGGGCGGCCGGTGTTGCCGAAGCAGGTTTCGGTGCCGGTGTGGCACACCGGTCCGTGCGGACGGGCCAGCACCAGCAGGGTGTCACGGTCGCAGTCGGCGACCAGGTCCACAAGCTCGAGGTGGTTGCCGGATGTTTCACCCTTGGTCCAGAGCCGTTGCCGGCTTCTTGAAAAGAACGTCACGCGCCTGCTTGAGTGGGTCTTTTCCAGTGCCTCGGCGTTCATGTAGCCGAGCATCAGCACCCGCCCATCATCGACGTCCTGGACGATGGCCGGCAGGAGGCCGTTGCCCTTGGTCCAATCGAGATCTTCGGGTTCGCGTCGCTGTGTCATATCTCTCGGGCTCCGCTGTTCTTTGGCAGATTCAGGATTCAGGAAGGGTTTTTTCATCCCCGCACCACTACGCCGCGCTTGCCCAGCCAGGCCTTGAGTTCGGGAATTGCGATCTGCCCGGAGTGGAAGACCGTGGCCGCCAGCGCGCCGTCGACGTCGGCCTGATCGAAGACCGAGTAAAAATGTTCGGGCGCACCGGCGCCGCCGGAAGCGATCAGCGGCACATGGCAGGCCGCTCGCACCGCTTCAAGCTGTGCGATATCGTAACCGGCGCGCACGCCGTCGGCGTCCATGCAGTTCATGACGATTTCGCCAGCACCCAGGCGCTGGACCTCGCTGACCCAGCTCAGGGTATCGCGCCGTGGGTCGATCATGTTGTCGGGATCGCCCGTGTACTGGCGCACCCGCCATTGCCCGCGCTCGCGGATCGAGTCGATGCCGACAACGACGCATTGCGAGCCGAAGCTGTCGGCAAGCTCGGCAATCAGGACCGGGCGCTCGAGCGCCGGTGAATTGACCGAGATCTTGTCGGCGCCAGCGTTTAGCACGAGCCGCGCGGTTTCGGCATTCCGAATGCCCCCGGCCACCGTGAAGGGAATGTCGATTGCAGCGGCCACTCGTTCGATCCAGACCCGGTCGACGCTGCGGCGCTCGGGACTGGCAGTGATGTCATAGAACACCAGCTCGTCGGCGCCGGCGTCGCGATAGCGCTCGGCCAGGGCCACGATATCGCCCATGTCGCGGTGATTGCGAAAGCGCACCCCCTTGACCACGCGGCCCTGGCGCACGTCCAGGCAGGGGATGATTCTTACCGCGACCATCGCCGGATCTCCTCGAGCCCGACCCGGCCCTCCAGAAGCGCCCGGCCGACGATGCAGGCTGAGACGCCCGTGCGTGCCACCTCTTCGATGTCGCCGGCCGAACTGATGCCGCCGGAAGCCTGAATGGCGAGCTCGGGGTAGCGCTCGGCGAGCTGTGCATACAGGGCCAGGCTGGGCCCGGCGTAAACGCCATCGCGCTGGATGTCGGTGCACAGCAGATGCCTCAGGCCACTGCCGGTGAGCTGGTCGAGCAGGTCGACCAGGTCCCGTTCGCCGGCCTCGGTCCAGCCTGTCGCGCGCGGGATCCATCGACCCTGCTCATCGGCGGTGACGTCCAGACCGGCGACGATGGTGTCGGCGTCGACCCGGTCCAGCCAGCCGGCCACGCGCTGGGGCTCGCGCACGCACAGGCTGCCAAGTACCACGCGCATGGCGCCGGCATCGAGCCGTCTTCGCAGGTCGGCGGCATCACGCACGCCGCCGCCGGTTTGGACCCGCAGATTGACCCGGCTGCACAGCATCTCGATGGTATCGAGATTGGCCGCGCCACCGTCTCGCGCACTGTCGAGATCGACGACGTGCAGCAGGGTCGCGCCGGCGTCGCGATAGCGCTCGGCAACGACCAGCGGGTCGTCGTCATAGCGGGTCTCACGCGCGTAGTCGCCCTGTTGCAGGCGCACCACGCGCCCGCCCCTGAGGTCGATGGCCGGAATCAGCTGCATGAAACTGCTCCCGAGTGGATGTGGTCCGGAACCGCCGAAGTCACCGCATGCGGCCAAGGAACACCGGGAACCAGGCTGAGCGGACATCGTCTGTTTGCTCCAGGGTGGGATAAGCGGGCTGCAGGTCTTTTCATCTTCGGTGTCCTCGGTGGCCCCAAGGTGTTCAGGAATCGAGAAAGTTGCGCAGGATCCGCGCGCCGGCGCCGGCGGATTTCTCCGGGTGAAACTGGCAGGCGACAAAGTTGCCGCGGCGCACGATCGCGGCGAAGCGCTGGCCGTGTTCGCTGACCGCCACGGCATGCTTGACCGGCGCGGCGAAACCGTGCACGAAGTAGAACCACTCCTCGCCGCCAAGACCGCGGGTCAGGGGATCGTCGCTGACCCATTCAAGCCGGTTCCAGCCCATGTGCGGCAGCCGAAGCCCTGTACCGGCCTTGAGCTTTCGCACGCGTCCCGGAATCAGGCCCAGGCAGTCAACCTGGCCTTCTTCGGAGGACTCGAACAGCAGCTGCAGGCCCAGGCAGATGCCCAGCACCGGCTGGGTCAGGCCCTGGACGACCTCGACCAGCATCGCCTCGCGCAGCGCGTTCATCGCCCGGGCCGCCGCGCCGACGCCGGGCAGGATTACCCTGTCGGCCGCGCGGATGATCGCGGCATTTTTGGTCAGCACCGAATCGACGCCGAGCCGGTGCAGGGCATGCTGAACGGAGCTGAGGTTGGCGCCGCCGGAGTTGATCACCGCGATGGTCACAGCACCCCCTTGGTCGAAGGGGTGCCGTAGCCGCTGCGCGCCAGCGCCGGCCGCAGGGCACGCCCCACCCCCTTGAAGCAGGCCTCGACCATGTGGTGGGTGTTCTCGCCCTCGACCTTGATGTGGATGGCCGCCCGCAGGGTCTGGGCAAGGGAGGCGAAGAAGTGTTCAACCATTTCGGTGTGCAGGCCGCCGACCGACTCGCGCGGAAAGTCGGCGCTGAAAACGATGGCCGGGCGGCCGGACAGGTCAACGGCGACCTGGGCCAGCGACTCGTCCATGGGCAGCAGGAAGCCGTAGCGGCCAATACCGCTGCGGTCGCCCAGGGCCTGGTCGAGCGCTGAACCCAGCGCCAGCGCGCAGTCTTCGACGGTGTGGTGCTCGTCGACTTCCAGGTCGCCCCTGCACTCCAGCGCCAGCGCAAAGCCGCCGTGCGCGGCGACCTGTTCGAGCATGTGGTCGAAAAAGCCGATGCCGGTGTCGATGCGGACCGGCGCGGTGGCATCCAGGTCGACGCGCACCGAAATGTCGGTTTCGCGCGTCTGACGGCAGACTTCGCCGGTGCGGGTGGTACCGAGGATGGCGCGCGCGATACCCGGCCAGTCGAGGTCGGTGCCGATGCGATAGCCCCTGAGCCCCATGTTGTCGGCCAGCTCGAGGTCGGTCTGACGATCGCCGATAACCGCCGACTGCCGCCGGTCGAGCTCGGGGTCACGCAGGTAGTCGAGCAGCATGCCGATGCCCGGCTTGCGCGTCGGCGCGTTGTCTTCGGGCCGGGTCGGATCGATATGCACGGCGTCGAAGCGAATGCCCTGGCTTTCGAGAATCTGCAGCAGCAGGTTCTGCGGCCCGACAAAGTCTCGCTCCGGAAACGACTCGCTGCCCAGCCCGTCCTGATTGCTGACCATGATGAATCGGAAACCCGCGGCCTGCAGCTGAAGCAGAGCCGGAATCGTGCCCGGCATCAGCCGGAACTTGTCGAAGGAGTCGACCTGCTTGTCATCGGGCTCCTCGATCAGGCAGCCGTCGCGGTCGATGAACAGGATCTTTTTCATGTGCTCCAGCCCTTGAGAAATCCGATCAATGCGCTGTTTTCCTCGGGCGTGCCGAGCGTGATGCGCACGCAGTCGGCCAGGCCCGGCTGGGCGGACTGGTTACGCAGGCGGATGCCGGCCGCAGCCGCGTCACGCACCAGCCCCGGGCCGTCGACGGCACGCACCAGCACGAAATTGGCCTCGCCCGGCCAGACGCGGCGAATCGAGGGGTGCGACGCCAGCGTCTCGACCAGATGACGCTTGCCGTCCATCAGCAGGTCGAGCTGTTCACGCCGCCCGGCAATCGCCGCCGGTTCCAGTGCCGCCTCGGCGGCGGCCACGGCCGGGGTCGGCAGCGGATAGGGCGGAATGATGCGTCTGAGCAGCCCGATCACCTCGGCGGCGGCAATCAGCGCGCCAAGGCGACAACCGGCCAGGCCAAAGGCTTTGGACAGGGTGCGCAGTACCACCAGGTTGGACTGGCCGACCACGCGTGAGGCCAGCGAGGGCCGCTCGCAGAATTCGATATAGGCCTCGTCGAGCACGACCAGGCCGGTCTGCTCGCGCTGGCGCGCCAGGTCGAGCACGGGTTCGGCTGCCAGGCCGTTCCCTGTCGGGTTGTTGGGCGAGCACAGGAACAACAGTTTTGCCGGGCCGGCGGTTGATAGCCCATCCCGATCCAGGACGAAACCCTCGTCGGTCTCTTGCAGCGGCACTTCGACCAGCTCCGCTCCCTGGATGCGTGCCGACAGGGCGTACATGCCGAAGCACGGCGGGCAGGTGATCACGCGGTCGGCGCCGGGTCGGACAAACGCGCGCTCGAGCAGGTCAATGCCTTCGTCGCTGCCCCGGGTGAGCAGAAGGTTGGCTTCGTCGATGCCGTAGTGTGCCGCGAGTTTCCGCCTCAGCCCGGACGGCTGCGGCTCGGGGTAGCGATTGAGATTCAGGCCGTTGTCGCCTGCCGGTGGCCACGGGTTTTCGTTGGCGTTGAGCAGGATGCCGGTGCTGTCGGCCAGGGCCCGTGCTGAAGCGTAGGGCGCCAGGGCGCGGATCTCCGGCCTTGCCAGGTCGATGATGCTCATCTCGATGCCCCGTCGAGGCGGTCCAGCCGAAGCTCGATGGCGATGCGGTGGGCATCCAGACCCTCGTGAGCAGCCAGTCGCGCGCCGTCGGGTCCGAGCGTTTTCAGACCGATAGGGGTGGCTTCCTGAACGGTCATGCGCCGCATGAAGTCGGTCAGCGACAAACCGGCATGCGAGCGCGCCCAGCCACCGGTCGGCAGCACGTGGTTGGTGCCGGAGATATAGTCGCCCAGGGCCTCGGGCGTGTAGTGGCCGAGAAACACCGAGCCGGCGCTGGTGATGGCAGCACACAGCTCGCGCGCGTTTTCCGTGGCAATGATCAGGTGCTCGGGTGCGTAGTCGTTGGCCACCGCGAGTGCCTGATTGAGCGAGTCGACGGTGATGATGGCACCGTGCTCAAGCGCCCGGGCCGCCGTGTCGCTGCGCGGCAGGGTCGGGGTGAGACGTCCGAGCGCGGCAACGACCAGGCCGGCCAGCCGCTCGGAATCAGTGACCAGGAAGACCTGCGAGTCCGGTCCATGCTCGGCCTGACTGAGCAGGTCGATGGCGACAAACGCCGGGTCGGCAGAATCATCGGCGATGACCAGGACCTCGGAGGGGCCGGCCGGCAGGTCCATGGCCGCGCCGCAGGGGTCCTGGGCGACCTGGCGCTTGGCCTCGGCGACAAAGCGGTTGCCGGGTCCGAACACGCGAACCACCTTCGGGACCGATTCGGTGCCGTAGGCCATCGCCGCAACGGCCTGGGCGCCGCCGGCGACCAGCACAGTGGTGATGTCCAGGCGGCTGGCAATGTAGCGAACGGCCGCGTCGGCGCGCCCGTCGGTGCCCGGCGGCGTGGCCATCACGACCCGGCGGCAGCCGGCCAGTCGAGCCGGAACGCCCAGCATCACTGCCGTCGATGGCAGCGGTGCGGTGCCGGCCGGCACGTACAGGCCGACGGGATCGAGCGCGCGCCAGCGCGCCTCGCAGATCATCCCAGGAGCGGTTTCGACCCGCAGGTCTTGCGGACGGGCAGCCTCGTGAAAACGGGTCACGGTCTCGATCGCCCTGTCAATGGCGCGCCGGAGCGATTCGTCGAGCTCGCCGGCCGCCGCGGCCAGTTCGTCCGGACCGGCCAGCAGCGAGTCCGGGGCGCGGCCGTCAAATCGCCGGCTGCATTCGATGACGGCCTGATCACCGCCGCAACGGACCGTTGCGATGATTTCGGCCACGGCCGCGCGCAGCGCTTCATTGGCCTCCAGGGCGGGCCGGGCGAGCAGGCTAGCACGGGCGTCTGCCTGCAGCCTATTCCAGGCGACGGTTTTCATGCCAGCATCTTCTCTACCGGCAGCACCAGCACCGCCGAGGCGCCGGCGGACTTGAGCTCCTCGAGGTGTTCCCAGAAGACCTGCTCGGTGCACACGGCATGCACGGCCACCCGGTCGGTCTGACCTTCCAGCGGCAGAACGGTAGGCGATTCGGCGCCGGGCAGAATCGAGGCGATCTCGGTCAGGCGCGAGCGCGGCGCGTGCAGCATGACGTATTTGGTCTCGGCGGCCTGCCGCACGCCCTGGATGCGGGTCAACAGCTTGGCCAGCAGGGTTTCGCGCTCGTTGTCGAGGCGCTGTGGGCAGCGGAAGAGGGCGGCCTGGCTGGTCATGACCGGCTCGATCGCCTTGAGATGGTTGGCCCTGAGGGTGGTGCCGGTAGAGACCAGATCGACGATGCCGTCGGCCGTGCCCAGGCTGGGCGCGATCTCGACCGCACCATTGAGCGTGACGACCTCGGCCTTGACTGCGTTGTCGTCGAGAAACCTTCGCGTCAGCTGCGGATAGCTGGTCGCCAGACGTGCACCGGCCAGATCGGCGATGCTGCTCGCCGTCGAATCCTCGGGCACTGCCAGTTTGAGCTGGCAGTGACCGAAATCCAGCGGCAGCAGGCACTCGAGCCGGGTTTCCGGCCGCCGCTGGCGGATCTCGAGCAGCTTCTCCTCAGCCACGTTTTCGCCAACGATGCCGAGCTGGCACACGCCCTCGGCCAGCAGTCGGGGGATGTCGTCGTCGCGCACCAGCAGCAGGTCGACGGGCAGGTTGCGACCGTACCAGAACAGCTTGTCCTTGCTGCGCGCGAACTGCAGGCCGGAGCGTTCGAGCAGGCTCAGGGAGCGGTCGGCCAGCCGGCCGGACTTCTGGATGGCGATCTGGATTCGGTTCATTTCGGTGCTCATCAGGACTCAGGTTGCAGGGTTCAGGCAGGTGGCCGGCTGGGCTGTCATCTACCTGGCGCTGGTCTCTTTTAGCCTTTCCAGCGCCAGGCGGTAGCCGCCGTTGCCATGTTCCAGGTAGCGCGCCACGCGGCCGATGGTCGTTACACTGACCCCGGTCAGGTCATGAATCTCGCGGTAGGGTTTGTCCTGGTCGAGATAGCGCACCACGCGCCAGCGGTCGACCAGGGCCTCGAGTTCGGCCGGCGTGGTCAGGTCCTTGAGCAAGGCGCGCATCTCGTCCGGGCTGCGCATGGACAGCAACGCCTCGGCCAGGCTGGAGCGCGCCGCCCGGTTGGCTTCGATTTGTTTCGGTTCGAGCGCTTTCATGGCGTAGTAATGTAATAGCGTGTTAACACGTTAACACAAACAGCAGGCTGGCGCAAGTCGTCCGAGAGTGGGTGCCGATTCCGTTTGGTTCGTTGCGAGCCGGATCCTCAGCGACGAGGTCGGTCGGGCGTGTCGCGGTAGCCGCGCAGCTTGCTGCGGCGGCAGCGCGTCAGGTGCTGGTCGCGCTGTTCGACCCGCGCATAGATCCGGCGTGGATTGGTGCGCAATGCCCAGCGGTAGTGGACCTCCCAATCCAGCGTCCAGTGCTGGCCGGCAAAGCCGCAAACCATGTCGCGGGCCTGGCGGACCTGACGCAGGGATTCGTCGGCATACCAGTAGGCCAGCCGGGCTTGCGGATGCTCGCCGCGATAGCCCGGTGGGGGAAAGCGCTCGTTGTCGTCACGCCACTGCGCCGTGGCGGCAAGCGGCGCGAGCACGGTCAGCAAGAGCAGGCAGTGCCAGAACTTCATGGTAGCGCTGATTATCCTCCCGGGCCCTGAATCGCTCATGAATAATGTGGGCTAGCCCGCATTATTCATGAATTCACTCGCCCCCTTGCTTGCGCCTTGCCCGCACAGCGGATTTTCCTCCCTCGGAAATACAGCCTGGTATTCCGCTCGGTCGGAAAATCCGCTGTGCGAACAATCCCCTGCGCAATCATCGCGGCGATTCATGAATAATGCGGGCTAGGCCGCTGGCGGTGAGGCGGCTGGTCGCACGCGCGGCCGCTGCCGGGCGCGCAGGGTGATCCACAATACGCCCAGCAGGACCAGGGCGCCACCCCCGAGCAGGCGTGGCCCGGGGCGGTCGCCCCAGAACACAACGCCCAGCGCGACAGCCAGCACTGGCACCAGCAGCAGGAATGGCGTGACCTTGTTGACCTCGTGACGCTGGATCAGCCAGTAAAAGCCGCCGTGCCCGATGATCGATGCGCCGATCGCCGAATAGCCCACCGCCAGCCACACCGCGGGCACCTGCCGGGTTGCGGCTGCAAGATCGAACGAGTCCTCGAGTGCGACCGCCAGGGCTGCCAGCGGGATGATCGACAGCAGGGCGTTCCAGGCTTGAAAGCTGAACACCCCGATCCCGGTCAGCCGTCGCATCAGGATGGTGCCCAGGGCCAGGAAGAACGCGGAGACCAGCACCAGTGCCATCACATCGAGTTGGTCGAGCAGCAGCGGGTCAAGCCCCATGACCAACACGCCGGCAAATGCGATGGCGATGCCGCAGGCCGTGCGCCAGCCGATCCGCTCGCCGAGCAGCAGCACCGCCAGCAGCGTTGCCAGGGGCACGTAGACCTGCATCAGCAAAGCGATCGACGACACGTCGTGGGAGCGTCCGAGCGCGAGGAACACCAGTCCGAAGTGAATCGCGCCCATGCACCAGCAGCAGGCCAGCAGCCGAAGCCACTGGTCGCGGGCCGGCAGGCGCAGCATCGGCAGCAGCAAGACCAGCACCAGCGCGAATCGCACTACCGTGAAGACGACGGGATCTAGCACCCGGACCGCCCAGGCCGCGGCGATGAAGTTGCCGGCCCAGACCAGACAGATCAGCGCCAGCAGGACAGCGTGGGCAAACGGCATGGGGCGTGACGGGTCGTCCGGGCAGGCTATTGTGCCCGAAAGCCGCCCGAAAGTGGACGCAGGCCGTCCACTTGGTGACGAAAACTGTCACATCTTTCGCGAATTGTGACCGCATGGTTCAGCAATTGCGCGGTTTTTGCGAGGCTGGCACGGGATCTGCATGAATGGTGGCGTGACCGATCAACTGAGGAGCCTGACCATGGCCCACGACAACCTGGCAATCGA
Organism: Pseudomonadota bacterium; assembly: GCA_013285445.1. NCBI lineage: Bacteria > Pseudomonadati > Pseudomonadota > Pseudomonadota bacterium. Next base: position 239,508 of record CP053448.1, read on the forward strand.
TCTGGAACCGGACGTTCAACTGGCCGCCAACGCAGACACGCTGCAATTTGACAACCTGCTGGCCGACGACGTGATCATGGACTGGCTGATGCAGCTCGAGCGCGAACAGAACGCGCACGCAGCCGCCGTCGGCTGAATGGCTTGAGCAAGGAATCTGGGAAGGGGAACCCAGGGTGCGCTTCGCGCGCACTCAACTGACCGGCTCTAGTCCGAAGCCGGCAAGCGGCGCCCGCCTTCACGGCGGGCGTTTGTCTTTTTGCTAATCTCACGCCATGGAACTCTGGATCGCACTGGCCGGCTGTGCGGCGTTCATGATGGCGCTGTGGGCCTGGCAGCGGCGCTCGGCCCGGGCCGACTGGGTCGATGTGGCCTGGGCCGCGCTGATCGGTGTCCAGGCGCTGGCATTTGCTGTTACCGGTGACGGTAGTCTGGAAAAGCGCTTACTGGCGGTGTTGCTGGCGGGTACCTGGTCGCTGCGCCTGACCCGGCACCTGGCGGTGCGCCTGGCCGGTGAAGCGAAGGAGGATGGCCGCTACCGTGCGATGCGCGAGCACTTCGGGCGGCGTCAGCACCTGTGGTTCTTCGTATTCTTCATGGCCCAGGCGCTGGTCGCCTGGCTGTTCGCGCTGCCGGCCTGGGTGGTCGCCAATGATGCATCGGCAGCGCTCGATATCTGGGTGGTGCTCGGCGTTGCGGTATGGTTCGTCAGCCTGGTCGGAGAGTCCGTGGCCGATCGCCAGCTGGCCGCCTTCCGTGCCGACCCGGCCAACCGCGGCCGGGTCTGCAATATCGGGCTGTGGCGCTATTCACGCCATCCCAACTACTTCTTCGAGTGGCTGCACTGGTTCAGCTACCCGCTGGTCGCCCTCGGTGCTCCGGGCCAGTGGCTGGCCTGGCTGGGGCCGGTGGTCATGCTGCTGTTCCTGTATCGCGTCAGCGGGATTCCCTATACCGAAAGGCAGTCCCTGAAATCGCGCGGTGAGGCCTATCGTGAATACCAGCGGACCACCTCCCCGTTCATTCCCTGGCCGCCACGAAACGGTTGAGCTGACAGCAATCTGCAGTGCCGCCGGGTCAATGTATCCATCTCGCACGGTGCGATCCTCGGACATAACGCGCTGATCGTTCTTCCGGCAGGCACTTCTTGCCCTGCGGGCATACCGTACCCGCCTGCACAACGGCGCTGCGGCCATGGCCGCTCGGCTCGCACCACACGTTCTCAAGGCCTGTCCGACTGAAACGCGCTCCGCGCAGGGTTATTCAGAGGGTCCCCGGGGCAGAACGGCCTGCCCGAGATAGTTGGTGTCGGTGCCGAACCACAGGCTGGACGACGAGTCATCGAACCACATATGACGCACCGTGCCACCGCCGCTGGGTACGGTGCCGGCCGCGAAAAACGACTCGCTGCCGGGGTCGAAGCCGACCAGACGATTGGGGTCCTGCCAGGTCTCGAAGGCCCAGACACGGCCCTGGTCGTCGGCCATGAGCGCATAGGGTCCGGATTGATCGCCACCGGGCAGCCGCCACTCGTCGATGCTGCCGTTGCCGGGCACATAGCGGCCAAGGTAACCCTGGTTGTAGTCGCCGTACCATACGCCGTCTTCGGTCCAGGCGATGCGCCGCGGTCGCGCCTGTTCGCGCGGCAGATCGATTTCGGTCAGCTCGAAGGTCTCGGCGTCGACGCGAGCAATCTTGTTCGTTCCGAACAGGGCGACCCAGGCGTTGTCGGCATTGTCGACGACGATCCCGTAGGGCCTGGCCCGCTCGGTGGGTACAGCAACCAGCTCGATGTCGCCGGTCTTACGGTCGTAGCGACCGACGTGATTGCCCCATTGCGCAGTAAACCAGATGCGACCGGTCGAATCTTCGACAAAGGTGTGCGGATCCTGGGCGCCGTCTTCCGGGGTTTCCACACGCTCGATCTCGCCGCTGTCCGGGTCCAGGTGGCCGAGGTGGCTGTCGCGGTTGCCGGCATACCAGATCTGCTGGTCCGCGGTGACGATGACCGTGTGCGGGCCCGCGCCCTCGGGCAAATCGAAGCGGGTGAAGGATTCCTCGTCGGGATCGAACACGGCGACGTAGTCGGCGGCCTGGCCGACGAACCAGACCCGGCCGTCAGCGGCCACCGCCGGATCGCGCGGCCGGCTCTTCTCCCAGGGAACCTGCCATTCGCGGATTTCGATTTCGGTTGCGGAGAGCTGCGGGTCCCGGGCCAGAGCAGGAAAGACGGCCAGCAGGCCGGCCAGTGCGGTCATGATGCTTCGCATGGTGTGCCTCGGTTGTCGACGAGAATCCCATTTTAGCGCGGCCATACGGTGTCGTGGTAGGCGCCGGATGGGCAGGTCGCGGTCGCACCCGCGACGGTTCGGAGGGAGTCCCGTCGCGCGCGCCGGTTCCGCACCTTGTCCGTCGGGGACGCGGCCCCGACCTGCGGGCGGGCATCGCCCGTGGTGGTGGCGCCGGATGGGTAGGTCGCGGTCGCATCCGCGACGGTCGAGCACCTCGTCCGTCGGGGGCGCGGCCCCGGCCTACGCGGAGGTGAAGATCAACCGCGGCCGGTTGTACAGTGTTCCTGCCAGTGCCGCCAGCAGGCCGGCCAGCAGTGCAGTGGTTCCGATTGACAGCCCGAACCAGGCGAGGTTGACCGGCTCACCGCGCACCAGCTCGAGGATCAGCACGCTCTGGCTGAGCAGCGGGATCATCGTCATCCAGGTCTCGGCACGGCTCGGGTCGATCATGATCCAGAAGCTGGGAATCATCGGGATGATCACCACCAGGCCCATGTAGCTCTGTGCCTCGCGAAAGCTCTTGGCGAACGAGGCCAGGATGGTCAGCAGGGCGGCCGCCAGCAGGGCCGCCGGAGCGACCAGCAAGAAGGCCAGCGCGGCCACGCGCAGGTCGAGATTGAGCGCCATGTCCATGTCGGCCACCGGCATGAAGTCCATGGCAAACACGAAGGCGATCAGGCCAAGCGCCAGGGTGGTCAGGGCGAAGAAGGTGGTCGCCATGAGTTTGCCGGCCATGATCTGCCAGCGCGGCAGCGGGCTGATCAGCAGCGGCTCGAGGGACTTGCGCTCGCGCTCACCGGCGGTCGTGTCGATGGCCATGTGCATGGAGCCCATGAACACGGTGATGAGAATGAAGTAGGGCAGAAAGGCCAGCAGCGTGCCGCCGCGCGATTCGGGCGTGGACAGGTCGGTCACGACGGCGTTGATCGGGCGGGTGATTTCCGGATGCACCCCGCGCAGCTGCAGGCGAAGCTGGCTGATCTGCCGGCTGTAGCCATTGAGGTAGGCGCGCACCCGGCTGATGGAGGTGCCGGCATAGCGACGCGACTGGTCGGCGATGATCTCGACCGGAGCGGGTCTGCCAGCCTCCCAGGCTTCGGGAAAATCCGGGCCGATGCGCAGGATGACTTCTTCGGCCTCGCTGCGAATGGCGGCTTCCGGTTCATCCGGCGGCGCCTTGATGACCACGCCCTGGCGCTCCAGAAAGGCGATCAGGTTGGGCGCCTGTTCGGCACCGACCACCGGCAGTTCGAGCGCCGATTCCATGCGCTCGGTTGCCTGCCTGGCGATGAACGAGATCAGGATGACGAAAATGAACGGACCGATCAGCGGCCCGATGACCAGCGTATTGAGAATCACCCGCCGGTCACGGAAATTGTCGAGCAGTTCCTTGAAAAAGACGGTGTTCATGCCAGCAGCCCCTCGGCTGATCCGATCAGATTGACGAAGGCATCCTCCAGATTGTTCTCACCGGAGCGCGCCAGCAGCTGATCGGCGCTGCCCTCGGCGGCGATACGACCGTCGGCGATGATAATGATGCGGTCGCACAGGGCGGCGACCTCCTGCATGATGTGGGTCGACAGCACCACGCAGCGCCCCTCCGAGCGCAGGCGGCGCAGGAACTCACGCAGTGCACGGGTGGTCATCACGTCCAGGCCGTTGGACGGCTCGTCGAGCAGCACCGTTCGCGGTTCATGAATCAGCGCCCGCGCAATGGCGACCTTGACCCGCTGGCCCTGCGAGAACCCGGCTGTTTTCCGATCAATGAACTCGTCCATGTCGAGAATGCCGGCCAGCTCCTTGATGCGGGCATCGATATCGGTTTTCGCCATGCCCTGCAGGCGGCCGTAGTAGGCGATGTTCTCGCGTGCAGTCAGGCGATCGTAAAGGCCGCGCGAGTCCGGTACCACCCCCAGGGCGCGCTTGATCGCCAGCGGCTCGATGGCCGGATCAATGCCGTCGATGCGCATGCTGCCGGCATCGGGCCGAAGCAGCGTGTAGAGCATGCGCAGGGTGGTGGTCTTGCCGGCGCCGTTCGGTCCGAGCAGGCCGGTGATTTCGCCGTCGCGGGCAGTGAAGCTGACCTCGTCGACGGCCACGACCCGGCCCTTGTCGAAGGTCTTGCGCAGATTGCGAACCTCGATCATGGTGCCGGCCCCAGCAGATCGAGGAAAAACGGCTCGGGCCCGACGCTGTCGAGGCATTCAGCATCGAGCCCGTCGACGGCGGCCGAGTCGACGAATTCGGCGACGACCCCGCTCAGGCAAGGCAGCGTCAGCACGATATGGCCGCGGCCGGGCGCGATCAGGTGGCGCGCATTGTCGAACTGCGCTGCGACTTCCTCGCCGTAGGACGGCGGGGTCACCGGGTCGAATTCACCCGACAGCAGCAGCACCGGAACGTCCGGGGAGACCGGCTGATGGAAACCGGGGTCCACCTCGCCGGCCGGCCACCAGGGACAGACTCGCGCGTAGAGCTCGCGCATGCTGTTGCCCAGCAGGGTTTGCGACTGGTCGCTGTCGGGCCAGCCCGGCCAGTCCTCGCTGCAGCCGACGGCGAAATTCAGCCCGATGGCGATCATGTCGCTCATCTGGTCGCTGACGATCAGTGCCTGGCTGGCCAGGCGCTCAGGGCTGCCCGTTGTCGCCGCCTCGTGTACCAGGTAGGGAATCATCATCTGGGTTTCCGGGCTGTAGGCCAGAAAACGCAGCGCAGCGGCCAGCACGTCGCGGGTAAACGTCATGTCCATGCCCTTGCCGGTGCGCGGGTGGGTGACGACCAGCTGCGGGCCACCGTCACCGCGATAGCGGGACTTGAGCGCCGCGAAGGCCTCGCCCAGTCCCGGAAAGGTTTCGCTACACTCGGGCTGCTGCCGGCAGGCTTCGAACAGGCGCTCCAGCGCCCGGTCGAGCATGGGGCCGTGTTCGGCGCCCAGGTGCAGGCGCATCGGCACAATACCGTCGAGCACGACGCTGCGTACCCGCTCGGGATAGCGCCGGAGATAGACCTGGGCCATGCGCGTGCCGTATGAACCGCCAATCAGGTTGAGCTGTTCGATGCCGAAGGCTTCCCGCAGCCTGTCGAGATCGTCGGCGCCGTGACGGGTGGTGTAGTAGCGGACGTCGGCGTCCCACTGGTCCAGGCACTCGCGCAGTGCGGCAATGGCTTCGTCCCAGTCCGGCTCCAGCCAGACCTCGCCGGTCTCGTCCAGCTCGCAGTCGAGCGGGTTCGATCCACCAGTGCCGCGCTGGTCGAGAAAAATCAGATCGCGCGTCCGATTGATATCCCGCAGGGCGCGCTGCATGATGGGCAGCGTGTCGCGCGCCGACTGCCCGGGACCGCCGGCCAGGAACGCCACCGGGTCGGGTTGTGGCGTGCCAACGCGCGCCGGCGAAACGGCAAAAGCCAGCTCGATGCGTCGACCGTCGGGGCTGTCGGGATTTTCCGGGACGCTCAGCGTGCCGCAGCGTGCCGAGGCGGTGGCCTGGCCTCCGGGGGTCGACAGCTCGCAGGACTCGAGCGCGTCCCAGCGTGTGCCCGGCTCACTGGCCGCAGCGCCGGACAACACCATCGGCAGCATCAGCAGCGGTGCGGCAAGATGCAGATTGATGTTCAATGCAATCAGCCCTAGATCACGGAAATTCGGAGCCGTATGAACGGCAGGCTGCTACTGTACCTGCCCCGAGCCGGGAAACCAATAGGTCTTTTGTCATGGTTGAACCGTCATGAACGCGCTTGAAGTACGCAACCTCAGAAAGGTGTATCGCAACGGCGTCGTGGCGCTGCGCGATATCGATCTGGCGGTGGCCGAGGGTGACTTCTTCGCCCTGCTCGGCCCGAACGGCGCCGGCAAGTCGACGCTGATCGGCATCGTCAGCTCCCTGGTCAACGCGACCTCGGGTGAGGCCAGCGTGTTCGGCATCAGCGTGCGCCGGCATCGATCGCGGGCCATGGCCGAGATCGGCCTGGTGCCCCAGGAGGTCAACTTCAACCAGTTCGAGACGCCGTTCGAGATAGTCGTCAACCAGGGTGGCTACTACGGGGTGCCGCGCCGGGTTGCGCGCGAGCGGGCCGAGTACTACCTCAGGCAGCTGAGCCTGTGGGACAAGGCCTTCGAGGTGTCGCGGCAGCTCTCGGGCGGCATGAAGCGGCGTCTGCTGATCGCCCGGGCCATGGTCCACCAGCCGCGGCTGCTCATTCTCGACGAACCAACGGCCGGAGTCGATATCGAGATCCGTCGTTCCATGTGGCGTTTCATTTCCAAGATCAATGCGTCCGGCACCACGGTCATACTGACCACGCACTATCTCGAGGAAGCCGAGAATCTGTGCCGCAACATCGCCATCATCGACCACGGCGAAATTATCGAGCACACCACGATCAAGGACCTGCTGTCCAGGCTCGATGTCGAAACCTTCGTGCTGGACCTGCGCATGCCGCTGGAGCAGCCGCCGCGTATCGACGGCATTCAGGTGGTGCTGCGAGATGCCACAACCCTGGAAGTCAGCGTGCCCAAGTCGCGCAGCCTCAACCGGCTTTTTCGTGCACTCGAGGACGACGGTGTCGAGGTGGTATCGATGCGCAACAAGGCCAACCGGCTCGAGGAACTGTTCATGCGCCTGGTCGGCATCGAGTCGGAGGTGGCGGCGTGAGCGTGCAGGTCTCCCCCGGAAGCTTCTGGATTGGCTACCTGACGATCGTGATCAAGGAGGTCAAGCGGATCCTGAGAATCTGGCCGCAGACCCTGATTCCGCCGGTCATCACCATGAGTCTGTATTTCGTCATATTCGGCTCGATCATCGGCCGGCGCGTCGGCGAAATGAGCGGCATCGACTACATGGAATTCATCGTGCCGGGGCTGATCATGCTGTCGGTGATCACCAACGCCTACGGCAACATCACCAGCTCGTTTTTCGGCGCCAAGTTCGGCCGCCACGTCGAGGAACTGCTGGTCTCGCCGCTGCCGCCGTGGATCATCCTGGCCGGCTATGTTTCCGGTGCGCTGTTCAGGGCCCTTGCCGTCGGCGTGCTGGTCTGGGTCGTGGCCGGATTGTTTTCCGGGTTTCACATGCACAGTGTTCCCATCACGCTCTCCATCCTGGTGCTGACGGCGGTCGTGTTTGCGCTCGCCGGACTCATCAACGCGGTCTACGCCCAGAAATTCGATGACATCACCATTGTTCCGACCTTCGTGCTCCAGCCGATGACCTACCTCGGCGGCGTGTTCTTCTCGGTCACCCTGCTGCCCGGCCTCTGGCAGCAGGCCGCCCTGGCCAACCCCATCCTCTACATGGTCAACGCGCTGCGCTACGGCATGCTGGGCATTTCCGACGTCTCCCTGTGGCTGGCCTATGCCATGGTGCTGGGCTTCGGTGCCGCGCTGGCGGCCTGGGCGCTGACGCTGCTGTCGCGCGGCACGGGGCTGCGCAGCTGATCATGAAACGGTCGCCGGAGTGCCGACCGGTACGCTAAAACGCGTGCTGATTTGACGCCGGCACACAGATCGGCTAAGTTGAGCGCTCGCTGCGGTCTGCTGGAACACCGGAGGTTCCGGCTGGCCGGTTTGACTTGATCAGCGAAAGCAGCATCAAAAATGCGCTTTTTACCGCACCGGAGGCGGTTTGGCGGCGGCAATCGTCGCCTCCCGCATGCGGTGAGCATCAAAACAATCAATACCTTATTTCAGGGAGTTCGCATGAAAACCAGACATCTGATCCTCGCCGTGCTGACCGGGCTGGCGCTGGCCGTGGTGGCCATCGCCGGGCCGGTGCAGGCCACCAGTGAGCCGGTCGCCGATCGGTCGCTTGGCAAGCAGCGACCGTTCGTCGACCCGGTCCTGAGGCAGAACATCGAGGCGCGGGGCAGCGCCGACATGTTCATCTATCTCAAGGCGCGCGCCGACCTGTCGCCCGCGCTGGGCATGGGCTGGCAGGAACGCGGTCAGTTCGTCTACGAGACGCTCTCGCAGATGGCGCGCGAATCCCAGGCGGACCTGCGCGCGGAACTCGATGCCCTGGGCGCCGATTACCAGGCATTCTGGATCGACAACGTGATCTCGGTCGACAACGCGACCGCGCCCATGCTCAACGCATTGGCCCAGCGCAATGATGTTCAGGCGATCATCCAGGAGCCGGTGGCTTTCGTTCCCGATCCCGAGCGCATGCCCAACAGCGATTCTGGCACCAGCAGCGATGACAGCTCGATCAACGCGCCGGTGTCCAGCCTGGTCCAGATCAACGCGCCGGACGTCTGGGCGCTGGGCTACACCGGTCAGGGCGTGACCGTTGGTATCATCGATTCCGGCACGCGCTACACGCATGACGCCCTGGTCAATCAGTACCGCGGCAATCTCGGCGGCGGTTCTTTTGATCACAACTACAACTGGTTCGACGTCGGCGGCTCGACCTCGCCCCAGTGGCCCAACCCGCACGGCACGCACGTGACCGGCACGGCGGTCGGCGACGACGGCGGCGCCAACCAGGTCGGCGTCGCGCCGGGCGCGGAATGGATCTCCTGCCTGGGCTGTACCAGTTCAAGTTGCCCGGGCGCCAACCTGCTGGCCTGCGCCCAGTTCATGGCCGCACCGACCGACCTGGCCGGCAGCAACCCCAACCCGAGCCTGCGCCCGCAGGTGGTCAATAACTCCTGGGGCGATTGCGGCACGACCTACGACAACTGGTACCAGGGCTCTGTAGACGCCTGGGTGGCCGCCGGAATCGTGCCGATGGTCTCCAACGGCAATGCCAGCAACTGCGGCTATTCCAGTCCGCCAGGGCCGAACACGGTCGGCAATCCGGCCCGCTATGGTTCGGTGATGGGCATCGGTTCGTCGGGCAACAGCAACGGGCAGTACGCCAATCATTCCAACTGGGGGCCGACCGACAACCCCAACGACGGCACCAATCCCGCGCTGCCGGATCCGATGGGCTTTTTCGACCTCAAGCCGAACGTGATCGCGCCGGGTGTCAGCATCTGCTCGGCCTATTCGACCGGTGACAGCAACTACACTTGCGGCTTTACCGGCACCTCGATGTCTTCGCCGGCCGCGACCGGACTGGTGGCGCTGATGCTCAGCGCGGCGCCAAGCCTGATGGGCGACTACGCCACGCTCGGCACCATCATCATGCAGACGGCCACCCCGATCCCCTACGCCACGGGTGTCGGCGGCGAAGGCCCGGGCAACGTGCCCAACTACGCCACCGGCTGGGGTGAAATCAATGCCCTGGCCGCGGTGCAGGGCGCCATAGCGGCAGCGGGCCCGCTGGGCACCATTGCCGGCACCGTCACAGAAGACGGCACCGGGCTGCCGATCAGCGGCGCCGACGTGGAAATCACCGACGGCGTCGACAGCTGGCAGACCACCACCGCCGAAGACGGCAGCTACAGCCAGGATGTGCCCGAAGCCACGGGCTACACGGTCAATTTCGCCGCGTTCGGTTACCAGGCCGACTCGGCGACCGCTGTCGACGTGATCGAGGACCAGACCACAACGGTCGATGCACAGCTGCTGGCTGCGGCCGATCATGTGGTATCCGGCACCGTCACCGACAGCACCACCGGCTGGCCGCTGCACGCAGAAATCGGAATCGACGGATTCCCCGGCAGCCCGATCTATACCGATCCGGCCGACGGCACCTATTCGGTTACGCTGCCCGAAGGCATGGCCTTTGACTTCACCGTCACCGCCCTGAGCGGCGGCTACGATTTCGAAACCCGCACCGTCGGTCCGCTGACCGGCGCGCAGGTCGAGAACTTCGGTCTGGATGCCGATTTGAACAGCTGCGAGGCGCCGGGCTATTCGGCCGGTGCGTCGACCGTGCTGTTCGAGGACTTCGAAAGCACCTTCCCGCCTGCCGGCTGGACGGTTAATAACCTGGGCGGCGATTGTGACTGGGCCCGCAACGATGCTGCTGGACGGCCCAATTATGCCGGCGGCAACGGTTTCTCAGCCAACGGCGACAGCGATGCCTGCGGTTCCGGCACCACGATGGACACCGAGCTGGTCTCGCCCTCGTTCGCGCTCGGGGCGTCTGCCGACCTGGAGTTCATCCTGTCGTATCGACATCTGGGCAGCAGCCAGCTCGATGTTGATGTCTCGACCGACGGCGGCAGCAGCTGGAGCACTGTCACCAGCTATACCGCCAGTATCGACGCGACGGGTCCCGGCGCTCCTCAATCGCTGGACCTCAGCGCCTTTGCCGGTCAACCGAATGTGCAAGTGCGCTTCCGCTATATCTCACCCGGCTGGAACTACTGGGCGCAGGTGGACAACGTCGAGGTCATCAGCGGCGGCACTTGCAACGCCCAGCAGGGCGAGATCGTGGTCGGCCGCGTCACCGACGCCAACAACGGTGATGCCCTGATCGGCGCCACCGTCGAGGTAGACGGGGCGGCCCAGAGCACCACCACCGGCACCTCGCCCGATCCTGCGCTTGGCGACGGCGCCTATACCCTGTTCGTGCCGCAAGGCACACAGACCGTGATCGCCAGCGAAACCGGCTATGAGGACGGCAGCCTGGCCGATACCTTCGTCGACGGCAACGCCCGTCGCGCCGACTTCGCGCTCAATGCCGGTCGCGTATCGGCCACGCCATCGTCACTGTCTCAGACGGTCACGTTCGGTGACACCGACAGCGGCTTCCTGGTGCTGGTCAACGACGGCACGGCGCAGGCAACCGTCACGGCGACACCGCTCGATCTCATCAACGAGAACTTCGAAAGCGCGTTCCCGCCGTCCGGCTGGACCGTCGATGATCTCGGTGGCGACTGCGTCTGGCAGCGCAATGATGCCTGGCCTCGTGCGAACTTCGCCGGCGGCGACGGTTTCTCGGCTGCTGCAGACAGCGATGCCTGCGGTTCCGGCACGACCATGGATACGGCCCTGGTCTCGCCGGCCTTTACCGCCAACGCGGCATCGAGCCTGGACTTCGTGCTGTCCTACAACGATCTGGGCGGTAGTGACCAGCTTGATGTCGACGTCAGCGATGACGCGGGCGCCAGCTGGACAACGGTGACCACCTACAACACCGACATCGACGCCAGCGGCCCCGGCGCACCACAGAGCATCGATCTGTCGGCCTATGCCGGCAGCAACATCCAGGTGCGCTTCCGCTACATCTCCGGCGGCTGGAACTGGTGGGCCCAGGTCGACCAGATCGAGATCGCCGGTGCGGTCGACTGGCTGAGCGTCACGCCGGACAACGGTACCTTCTCGGAAGGCGCCGTGACCTTCTTCGACACGCTCAACGTGACCGTCAACTACAACGCGGCTGCGCCCTCGGTGACCGAGCCGGGCGTCTACAACGCCAGCATCCTGGTGACCACGGACACGCCGTATGGCGACATCGTGGTGCCGGTCGAAATGGTGGTCGAACCGGCCGCCAGCCAGGCGCGCATTGCCGGTACGGTCACCAGCCTGGGCTACTGCGATGCCAACCCGCAGCTGGTCGAGGGCGCGACGGTCGATGTCAACGGCGCGACCTACAGCCTGACCACGGACGCCAACGGCGAGTACGAGCTGTGGCTGGATACATCGGAAGCGCCGCTGTCGATTGCCGTCAGTGCCGCCGATCACGTCAGCCAGATCATCAGCGGCGTGCCGCTGACCGGGACGGAAACGACCACGCGCGATTTCGACCTGCGCCTGGATGCGGCCTGTCCGGACACCACGCCCGAGGAACTCTCCAGCACGCTGTTGCCGGATGAGACCGACAGCCTGACGCTGACGCTGGACAATACCGGTGCGGCCGATGTGAACTGGACCACCGACACGGCCCTGCCCAACGCGGTTGCCGGCGGCACGCCCGAGTCTGGTGCCATTGCAGGCGGCAACGGCAATGCCGGTGCCCTGGATGTGCGCTCGCGCTTCGACGAGCTGCCGATCATCGACGGTCTCAACCGGATCCGGGCGATCGACTGCGATACCGCCGACGCCCTGGTGGTCCACGATGACGGGTCGATCGAGAACGGCTATTCCGGCAATGCCTCGGTGGTCAGTGAAGTGGCCATCGTCGAGTACTTCGAGCCCGACTTGTATCCGGCCCTGGTTGACCATGTCTGTGTTGCCTTCGTCAGCCTCGGTCCCGACACGCTCAACTACGAGCTGGTCGTGTTCGCGGCCGACGGTGTCGGCGGCGGTCCGGGGACCGAGCTGGCAGCGGTTCCGGCCACCGCCACCGGTATCCCGGGCGGCGGTATCCCGGCCACGGTGCCGTGGTACTCGGTCGATCTCAGCGCGGAAGGCCTGACCCTGGAGTCCGGTGGCCTGTACTTCGGCGTGCGCTATGCGCCGCTGGATCCGGGCGTGTTCCTGGCCTCCGATCAGTCGCCGACCACGCCACTGCAGACCGGCTTCTTCCAGACCGACGGCGGTGCCTGGGGCGCGATTCAGGACTCCTTCCCTGACTATCGCGCCATGTTCGTGCGGCCGCAGCTGCCGCTGGCATCGGGCTGCGCGAGTCCGGAGACGGTGCCCTGGTTGTCGGTCTCGCCGGCGTCGGGCATGACCCCGGCCGGCGGCAGCTCGAGCCTGACGGTGGATATCGACTCGACTGGACTGGCACCGGGTGTCTACGAGGCCGAGGTCTGCGTATTGACCGATGATGCGCAAACCCCGCTGCTGTTTGTCCCGGTCAGCCTGACCGTCGACGTGCCGGGCTCCTTCGGCACGGTCGAAGGCAACGTGATGGGTCTGGGCTACTGCTCGGAGGATCCCAATCCGGCGGCTGGTGCGGCGATCGAGATCGTCAGCCAGGCCAATACCTATAACCTGACGGCCGATGCCAACGGTGACTACAGCCTCTCGCTGGATGCCGCCGAGGCGCCGCTGACGATTACAGCGTCGGCGCCGAGCCACCTCGATGGCGTGGCCTCGGGCGTGGGACTGACGGCAGGTAATACGACCGTGGTCGACTTCGACCTCAAGCTGGACGCGCCTTGCGCCAGGGCCAACCCGGATGTGCTGGGCGCGGTTCTGGAGCCCGACAGCACGGCCAGCGAATCGCTCAGCCTGATCAACGATGGTGCCGCGGACTACACCTGGTCGATCGACTTCGACGAGATTGCCGGTAATATACTCGGCACGCCGGTCGAGGTCGTCGCCGATGGCGGCTTCGAAGGCGGTACCCCGAACGCTGATTGGGACGAGGCATCGACCAGCTTCGGTACGCCGCTGTGCGACGTTGCCGGCTGCGGAACCGGTGGTGGCACCGGCCCGAACAGCGGCGACTGGTGGGCCTGGTTTGGTGGTATCAGTACGGGCGAAACCGGTTCGGTTGCGCAGGAGATCACCATTCCGTCCGGTTCCAGCGCCTCGCTGAGCTTCTTCCTGGAGATCCCGGCCGCGGATACGCCGGGCTTCCTGGAGGTCTCGCTCGGCGGGGATCTGCTGTTCACGGTCACCGAGGCCGATGCCGGAACTTATGCCACCTACGATCAGGTCGTGCTGGACGTCAGCAGCTATGCCGATGGCGGCACCTACGAGCTGCGGTTCGACAGCACCATCGATTCCGGTGCCACGACCAACTTCTTCGTCGATGACGTCAGTCTGCTGGTCGTGCCCGGTGGCCCGGGTGACTGCTCGGATCCGCAGGCCGTGGGCTGGGTTTCGGTTGACCAGGCCTCCGGAACGGTCAGCGCCGAGTCGAGCGACAGCGTCAGCGTTGACTACGACAGCACCGGTCTGGCACCGGCCCTCTACGAGGCCAGCCTGTGCCTGAGCACCAGCGACGGTAACGCTGATCTGATCATCGTGCCGGTCTCGCTGCGGGTCGATTCCGACGAGGTCTTCGAGGATCGCTTCGAAGGGGTCACGACTGCCGGCGAGCGCGGTGACATCAACCGGAAGATACCGGACTGACGGCCTATTGCCGTTAGTACGGGGCAATCACAAACCCCGGCCGGACACCGGCCGGGGTTTTTCCTTAGATGGGGTGCACGAAGCGCCGAATCGGCGCAGCGAAGCCTGCCAGCCGCATGGCCTAGTGGGCCATGCGGCTAATTGGGTAACACTCAGCCGTCGCACAAGCGTTGTGGGCAAGGCGCGCGAGCGCAGGACTGGCCATCGCCAATTCAAGCGAGTGCAACGCCGCCCACGGCGCTTGTGCGGCGGCCCTTCGGGAGCCGCTGTGCTGGCGCGACTCGGCGTTGCGTTTCTTGGAAAGGGAACAACCATTCCCTGCGAAACGCGCCTTGATTCGCACCAGCACAGCGGCTCTGAGCGTTACCTAATTAGCCGCATGGCCCACTAGAGCTTGATGCCGCCGCTGCTGATTCCCCCGGCACCACCGATTCCCCCGGCGCCCCCCAGACCGCCACCGGAGCCACCCTGACCGGGTACCATGATCGAAGACTGGGCCTCGCGCTGCAGGCGCTTGAGCTCCTCGATCGTGTCTTCAACCGCCTTCTCGGCCGCCTCCGGGAACCCGGCCACGGCCTCGGCCAGAGAGCCGGCCTCGAGCTCGAAGCTGATCGGCAGAGCGCCGGCCGGACTCATCACCTGGGTCTGACCCACGTAGCGCACGGGGCGCGCGGGATCATCCTGGCCGCTGGCGTCGACCGGCGTTAGCCGCTGCAGGGTGCCGACGCGACGGTCGGTAAAGGTTTCCTCGCGATACAGGGCATCGGCGTTCATGCTCAGCTGCTCGCGCATGCTGTGCTCGTTCATTTCGGTCTCCGCAGGTTCAATGGTCCAGTCTCCGATGGTTGGGGCAGCGGCGGTCCGATTCAAAGTGCCGATCACGTTGCGAAGACCGCGCTCAGCGTCTAATGTAGGCAATGATGAAACCAACAACCGACACAGACCGACGAACCCGCACGATGAGGACCGTGACCGTGCTGATGACGCTGGCCGCCTTGCTGTCGCTGGCCGGCGCGCTTGCACAGACATCGGACGACTCGCCCGGGCAGGTGCATGTACTCGACGTCAACGGCGCCATCGGGCCGGCCACGCGCGATTACGTCATTCGCGGCATCGACCAGGCCGAGGCGCAACAGGCCAGGCTGGTCGTGCTGCGCATGGACACGCCCGGTGGACTGGATGCGTCGATGCGCGACATGATCAAGCGGATGCTCAATGCCGAGGTGCCGGTTGCCACCTGGGTGGGTCCGCCGGGTGCCCGAGCGGCCAGCGCCGGCACCTACATGCTCTACGCCAGCCACGTGGCCGCCATGGCGCCGTCGACCAATCTGGGTGCAGCCACGCCGGTGCAGATTGGCGGAGGCGGCGAGCAGGACGAGGGGCCGGGCACGCCCGCCGAGCGAGCCCGCGAGTTTCTCGACGGCGATGAAGCCGCAGAGGACGCGGCTGCCGAGGGGGATGGTCATGCGCAGAACGGGGCGCAGGATGGCGGTGAACAACCGCAGGGCAGTGAGCCGGCGCCCGCGGATGCGGCAAGCCGCAAGGCGATCGAAGATGCGGTCGCCTATATTCGCGGGCTGGCCGAGCGACACGACCGCAACGCCGACTGGGCCGAGCGCGCGGTGCGCGAAGCGGTCAGCCTGACCGCAAGCGAAGCGCTCGAGATGAACGTGATCGATCGGATCAGCCCCGACATTCCGTCCCTGCTCGAGTCGATTGACGGGCGCGAGGTGCGCATGGCCTCCGGACCGCTGGTTCTGGCGGTCTCCGGCGCGCGGATTGTCGACAAGGAGCCGGACTGGCGAAACCGTTTCCTGGCCGTGCTGACCAATCCCACCCTGGCCTATATCCTGCTCATGATCGGCATCTACGGTCTGATTCTGGAGGGTTACAACCCCGGCGCCCTGGTGCCCGGGGTGATTGGCGGCATCTGCCTGCTCATGGCGCTCTATGCCTTCCAGATCCTGCCGGTCAACTACGCCGGTCTTGCGCTGATGCTGCTCGGTTTCGCGCTGATCGCCGTCGAGCTGTTCGTGCCCTCGCTGGGCATCCTTGGAATCGGTGGGGTGGTTGCGGTGGTCATCGGATCAATTATATTGATGGACAATGACATTCCGGGTCTGGCAATCAACACCGGCCTGATTGCGGCCATGGGCCTGGCCTCGGCGCTGGTCTTTCTGGCCATTGTCTACCTGGCTGCGCGGTCGCATCGAAAACCCCGGGTTAGCGGTACCGAGGCTCTGATGGGACAGCACGCCGAGGTCATCGGCGGTTTCGAAGACGGCCGCGGCCGGGTTCACCTCGAAGGCGAGGACTGGATCGCGACCGGTCCGGCAGGGCTTGAGCGTGGTCAACGTGTCGAGGTGGTCGCCATCGATGGCCTGACGCTACGGGTTCGACTGATTGACGCACAAGGAGAAAAGGCATGATGAACCTCGATTTTCTGTCGTTTGCCGCCACCATCCTGGTCCTGCTGGTGCTGCTGGTGGCCAACACCATCAAGATCCTGCGCGAGTACGAGCGCGGCGTGATCTTCACGCTGGGCCGCTTCTACAAGGTCAAGGGACCGGGGCTGATCATCGTCATTCCCTTCATTCAGCAGATGGTGCGCGTGGATCTGCGCACCATCGTGATGGATGTACCAACCCAGGACGTGATTTCTTTCGACAACGTGTCGGTCAAGGTCAATGCGGTAGTCTACTATCGGGTCGTCGATCCGCAGAAAGCGATCATCAACGTTGAACGCTTCATGGATGCCACCAGCCAGCTGGCCCAGACGACGCTGAGGTCGGTGCTGGGCAAGCACGAGCTTGACGAAATGCTGGCCGAGCGAGACAAGCTCAACGAGGATATTCAGCAAATCCTCGATCGCCAGACCGACGGCTGGGGCGTGAAGGTTTCCAACGTCGAGATCAAGCATGTCGATCTCGACGAGTCGATGATTCGGGCCATTGCCAAGCAGGCCGAGGCCGAGCGGCAGCGGCGCGCCAAGGTGATCCACGCCGATGGCGAACAGCAGGCTTCCGAAAAGCTGGTCGAGGCCGCCGCCAAGCTGTCCGAAGCCTCAGGCGCCCTGCAGTTGCGTTACCTGCAGACGCTGGTCGAAATTGGCGGCGAGCAGAACACGACCGTGGTTTTCCCGCTGCCGATGGATTTCATCCAGCCGTTCATGAACGGTCTCGGCAAGAAGCGGCCGGATGGGCCGACCTCGTAACCCGGGCCGGGGCGAGCCCTTCGTGGCGCCCGCGGTCGTCAGCAACCAACCACCCCGGGTCCGCGTGGCCCGGTCGACCAAGGAGATTCTGTGATCTATCCAGCTCGATTTATTGTCGCTGCAGTCCTGGCCATGTGCTCAGCCGCCACCGTCTCAGCGGCTGCCTGGCTGGGCCAGCCGCCCGAGGCGACTGACGCTCCGGTTGATGTCGCCGTCGTTGCGGCCAACCCCGAGCGCTGGCTCGACCAGCCGGTGACCGTGTCGGGCCGCATCACTGATGTGTGCACCAATCGCGGCTGCTGGGCGGTGTTTGAAAGCGGAGGCGAAACGCTGCGTATCGTCGCCAGGGACCACGGCTTCGTGATCCCCGCCGACGTGCGCGGGCCGGCGATCGCCTACGGTGTGGTCGAGCGCAAGGCCCTGTCGGACGACGCAGCCCGGCATCTGGTTGACGAAGACGGCGCCGACCCGGCCCTGCTCGACGACCCGGTTGAATACCGTCTGATCGCCGGCGGCGTCAAGCTGGACCGGGAAGCATCGGACTGACTCACGCCGGGCCGCCGGCGGTCGACTGACCGTCAGTCATCCCATTCGGGCGAAAGGCCTTCGGGTTTGCAGATGCGGCGTTTCTTGTCGAGCCTCGCGATCTCCTGCTGGTCGGCCTCACTGAGGTTGAAGTCGAAGATGTCGATGTTGGCTGCCGCGTGATGAGGGTTGGAAGTCGCCGGTATGGCCGCCACCCGGTCCTGCTCGACCAGCCAGCGCAGAGCCACCTGGGCGGCCGTCTTGCCGTACTGCTCCCCAATGGACCAGAGCACCGGATCGTTGACCGTGCGCGCCTTGGCCAGCGGCATGTATGCGGTCAGAATCAGGTTGTGTCGGGCCAGCACCCGGCGTAAACGGTCCTGGCCCAGATAGACGTGATACTCGACCTGGTTGGTCGCCAGGCGACCCTCACCGCAGAAGGCAACTGCCTGCTGGATCTGGGCGATGGTGAAGTTGCTCAGCCCGATATGGCGCGCCAGGCTCTGCCGACGCGCCCGCATGAGCGCGTCCAGGGTCGCGTTCATCCCGCGGCCACCGAACAAGGGCCAATGCAGCAGCAAAAGATCGACGTAATCGGTCTGCAGTCGTTCCAGGCTGCCTTGCAGCGAGCGCGCCAGGTCGTCCGGGGCAAAATTGTCGACCCAGATCTTGGTGGTGAGAAACAGCTCGGAGCGATCGATGCCACTGGCCCGGATGGCGCGGCCGACGGCCGCCTCGTTACGGTAGATCTGGGCCGTATCGATATGTCGATAGCCCAGCTCGATCGCCCTGGGCACCATCCGTTCGACAGTATCCTCATCGAGCTCGAAAGTTCCGAAGCCGAGCGCGGGCATGTTGACGCCGTTGGCCGCGATCACCGGCACGTCGGTCATGGTGGGTGCTCCCTGAATAGGCAAAGCCGTTGTTTCAAGAGCGAAGTGTAAGGCAATATGGCCTTCACGGCTATTCCCCTGCCTGCGTGAGGTAGTGTGTTTTCAGCGCCACATAGTTGGCCGCCGAGTAGCGCATCATCTCGACCTCCTCATCGTCCAGGCGCCGGACGCGGCGTGCCGGCTGGCCGCGGTAGAGCCATCCGGACTCGAGGCGCTTGCCCGGGCTGACCAGGCTGCCGGCTGCCAGCATCACCTGCGGTTCGATCACGGCGCCGTCCAGGATCAGCGCGCCCATGCCGATCAGACAACAGTCGCCAATCGTGCAGGCGTGAAGGATGGCCCCGTGACCGACGGTGATGTCGGCACCGAGTATCAGCGGCATGCCACCCGGCGTATACGGACCGTCGTGAGTGACGTGACCGATCACGCCATCCTGGAGGTTGGTGCGCGCCCCGATCGTGATTGTGTTGACGTCGCCGCGCAGCACAGCCCCGGGCCAAACCGAGACATCGTCGGCGAGCTTGACCTGGCCGATGACCGACGCACCCGGTGCAATCCAGACCCGTTCACCCAGCGATGGGTGTTCGCCCCTGAAGGCTTTCAATATGCTGTTCATGTACTCCTTTCCTTGGTGTTTATGCACAGTGTCACCCGGCTGAAAAGAAAACAGCGGGTTAGCCCACGCCTAATCACATGAGTCCTTGAAAACGATTGTACATTTATGTTTTAAAACAAATTATGGTCAATGAACAAAAATGACCCAAGCCGCTGGGACAACTGGCCGGTCAGGCCGAAAGCAGCCCTGTTCCGTGCTTGTACACAACCTTATCCACAGGTGTTGTGGATAACCCGTATTACACGACGGCCGGCGACCGTTACAATAGCCGCTGTTTCCACCCCCTGGCAAAACATGCGCGCCCATATCGAGGAACTGATCAACCAGTCGCTGGGCTATCTCAAGCGCGACGGGCGTCTGCCCGACACGATCGACAGCACCGGCGAGGTCGAGCCGACCCGTGACCGTCAGCACGGTGACTATGCCAGCAATGCCGCGCTGGTGCTGGCCAGGGCAGCCGGTCAATCACCCCGCGACCTAGCTACACTCATTCGCGATCGCCTGCCGCCATCGAAACGCATCGAGCGCGTCGAGGTTGCCGGACCGGGTTTTCTCAACTTCTTTGCCAGCGCACATCATCTCAAGGTCGTCCTGCGCGACGCACTGTCGCAAGGCGATGCCTATGGCCGGCAGCCGGAGGGCAGTCGGCGCGACATGCTGATCGAATTCGTCAGCGCCAATCCGACCGGTCCGCTGCACGTTGGCCACGGCCGTGGTGCCGCTTATGGCGCCAGCCTGTCAGCCATCCTCGGGGCGGCGGGTCACCGGGTACACCGCGAGTACTACGTCAATGATCACGGTCGGCAAATGGACATCCTGGCTGTATCGGTCTGGCTGCGCTACCTGGAGCTGAGCGGCGAGCCGGTCACCTTCCCGGCCAACGGCTATCGCGGTGATTACATCTACGACATCGCGCGTGACGTCCGCGCCCGTCAAGGTGATGATCTGCGGCACTCTGCGCACAGCGTGACTGAGGGCCTTACCGCAGACGCGGATCAGGGCGGCGATCCGGAACGACATATCGATGCCCTGATTGCACGTGCACGCGAGCTGCTCGGAAATGCAGGCTATCAGGCCTGTTTCAACGCCGCGCTCGAGAACATGGTCGCGGACATTCGTGATGATCTGGAGGCGTTCGGGGTGAGCTTCGAGCGCTGGTTCTCCGAGCGTGAGCTTGAACGATCGGGCGCCCTGACACGCGCGCTGGAACGGCTCGACAAGCAGGGCTGGCTCTACCGCAAGGACGGTGCGACCTGGTTCCGGGCCACCGAACTCGGAGACGACAAGGATCGCGTGGTCGTACGCGAGAATGGTCGCACGACCTATTTCGCCTCGGATGTCGCCTATCTGCTCGACAAGCTCGAGCGCTGTGCCGGCGTCTCGCTGTATGTCTTCGGCGCCGACCACCACGGCTACATTCCGCGGCTGCAGGCCGCCGCGCGCGGTCTCGGCGAGGATCCGGAGCGGCTGGAGTTCCGGCTGGTCCAGTTCGCGGTGCTGTTTCGTGGCGGCAAGAAGGTGCAGATGTCGACCCGGTCGGGCAGCTTTGTCACGCTGCGCGAACTGCGAGAGGAAGTCGGCAACGATGCGGCCCGCTACTTCTATGTGATGCGCTCGCACGACCAGCACCTGGATTTCGATCTGGACTTGGCCAAGTCGCGAGCCAACGAGAATCCCGTCTACTACATCCAGTACGCCCATGCCCGGATCAGCAGCGTGTTCCGCGAGCTCGAAGGACGCGCCTTGCGTCACAATCAGGCGATCGGCGAGGCTGCGGTCGACCAGCTCGACAGCGAGCACGAGCAGGAGCTGCTGCGCGCGGTCGGGCGCTTCCCCGAAGTCATCGAAGGCGCCGCCCGGCAGCGCGCACCCCATGTGCTGGCTCACCATCTACACGAGCTGGCCGCCTTATTCCACGCTTACTACAACGCCACGCCGTTCCTGGTTGACGACGAGGATCTGCGCAACGCGCGGCTCAACCTGGTCGCTGCGGTCGGACAGGTTCTGCGCAACGGCCTGAAGCTGATCGGCGTCAGTGCGCCGGAGTCGATGTAATGGCGCGCAAACAGGCCAGGCGCGGCGGCGGGTCGGCCCTCAATGGCCTGATGCTGTTTGGCGTTGGCGTCGTGTGCGGCCTGGGGCTGGCCACCATTGCCTGGCTCGGCGGCTATTTGCCGTCTGGCCACGAAGCTTCCGGCTCCGCGCCGCCGCTGGGCCATGACGAACCGGCAATTGCCGATGATCCGGACGGCGAGCGCAGTCGACGCTACGATTTCTTCACGGTGCTGCCGGAAATCGAGGTGGTCGTCCCACAGGGAGAAATCGAGCAGCGGGCGCGCGAGCGGGCCGAGGCGGCCGACGCGCGCGGCCCCTATGTGCTGCAGGTCGGCTCTTTCCGGTCCAGCGATGATGCCGATGCGCTGCGTGCCCGCGTGACCCTGCTGGGGCTTGAGGCCTCGGTCCAGACCGTTACCGTCAACGACGCAACCTGGCATCGGGTCCGCGTGGGTCCGTTCGACAGTGCACGCGAGGCGGACGGGGCGCGCCGCCGACTGCAGGAGAACGGGTTCGAGGCCATGGTACTCAGCGGTGGCTGAAGCGGTTCCCCGAACAGCCCTGATGCTGCCCGGTGGCGGCGCCCGGGGGGCCTACCAGGTCGGGGTGCTCAAGGCGATGGCCGAAATACTGCCTGATCGGCCGGGTCTGTTTCCGCTCATTGCCGGCACCTCGGCCGGAGCGATCAATGCCACCGTTCTGGCCAGCCATGCCGACAGTCTGGTTGAGGGGGCGAGCCGGCTCGAACATTTCTGGAGCCGGTTGCGCTGCCACCACGTCTACCGGACCGGCTGGGGCCACAATCTGCGCACGGGCCTGCACTGGCTGGCGTCGATGACCCTGGGCGGCCTGGGTATCGCCAATCCGCGCTCGCTGCTCGACAACCGTCCACTGTGCGAGTTGCTTGAGCGCGAGGTGCGATTCGATCGCATTCAGGCCGGGATTGATGCCGGCCAGCTCGATGCCCTGATGATCACGGCGTCGGGCTACTCGACTTCGCGGGCCGTGACGTTCTTCCAGGCGCGCGAAAACACGGCGGGCTGGGCGGCGCCCAAGCGCGTTGGCCGGCCGGCACACATCGAGGCCTGCCATCTGATGGCCAGTGCAGCATTGCCGCTGCTGTTTCCGGCCTGCCTGATCGGCCACGAATACTATGGCGACGGCGGCATGCGGCATACCACGCCACTCAGTCCGCCGATCCGCCTTGGGGCCGATCGCCTGCTGATCATCGGGACCCGGGATCAGCGCCCCGACCCCGAACCCGACAGCGACGCCGGCTACCCGTCGTTGGGCGAGATCGGCGGCTATCTGCTCGACGTCATCTTCATGGACTACCTGGCCAACGATTTGGCCCGGCTCGAGCGGATCAATCGTACCCTAGAGCACGTTCCGCCCGAGCGCCGTGCGGCGACCGGGCTGCGTCATATCGACACGCTGCTGATTCAGCCGTCGACGGACCTGCGCGAGATTTCCGATCGGCACCGCCACCGCGTTCCGGCTAGCGTACGCGCCCTGCTCCAGGGTGTCGGTGCCTGGGGTCCGGGGCGCCTGCCCAGCTACCTGCTGTTCGAGGCCGAGTTCTGCCGCGAGCTCATTGAGCTGGGTTATGCCGACGGCCTGGCTGCAGCCGATGAAGTGCGGGCGTTGATGGAACGGTAAGCCCGGGTTCCGGTTGTCGGGACGCGCTATTGCTCGAAGCGGTCGGCGAATACGGCGTCGGCGGTATCACCCCCGAACACCAGCACTTCACCGGAGCCGCGGGTGAGGTAGAGATTGCCCGCCTGATCCTCGCCGAACCCCACCAGGTTGCCGAAACCGCCCGGCAGCTGCCCGAACTCATCGGACGACCAGCTGCCCGGCGTGGTTTCCTCGGCGAACCAGATGCGGCCGCTGCAGTAATCACCGTAGACGTAGTAGCCCTGCAAGGACAAGACCGGCCCGCGATAGCGGTAGCCACCGGTGACCGAGCACTCGTCGAAGCTGAACGTGCTGGGGAACTCGATCACCGGCCCGGTATGACCGGCCAGATTGCACAAGTTGGTGGTGCTGCCGCGCAACCAGTTGCCTTCGCACACCTTCCAGCCGAAATTGAGCCCGCCGGACGAACCCGCTGCTTGGAAACTGACCTCCTCCCAGGTGTTCTGTCCGACGTCACCGATCCACAGGTCGCCGGTGTCGCGGTCGAAGCTGAAGCGAAACGGATTGCGCAGTCCGTAGGCCCAGACTTCACCGCAGCGATCGCTGTCGCCGGAAAACGGATTGGTCGCAGGCACCGCGTAGCCAGCCGAACCGTCGGGGCTGGCCGCGCACAAGTTGTTGCTGCCCGCCGGGGTGCTGCCGTCGATGTCGATGCGCAGCATTTTGCCGAGCAGCCAGGCCGCCTTGCCGCTGCGGCAGCCGCTTGCCGGTGCCGTGGACGGATCGAGCGTCTGGCCGCGATTGCACGGATCGTTGCCGTCGCCGCCGTCGCCCATGCCGATATAAAGATAGCCATCGGGGCCGAAATGCAGATCACCGCCGTTGTGGTTGCTGAAGTCCTGCGGAATCACCATCACGACCCGTCGGCTGGTCGGGTCGAGCTTGTCGGCGTCGAGCGGGTCGACCTCGTATTCGACGATCATGGTGTCGCCGGTGGTGACACCGCCGATATTGCTGGCTGTGTGGTTGATGTAGACGCGGCCGTTGCTGGCAAAGCCTGGATGAAAGGCCAGACCCAGCAGGCCGCGCTCACCGGTGGTGCTGGTCATCGAGCCGATATCGAGAAAGGGTTCGGCCAGCACGCTGCCGCCGGCATCCACGATCTGAATCGTGCCGGTACGTTCGACGACGAACTTGCGGTCGCTGCCGTCGCCGGCGTGCCTGACACCGACCGGGAAGTTGAAGCCCGCCCCGCCAAATGCGGGTTCGAGCGTGATGTCGGCCGGGATCTGGGCTGGGCTGAAGGGGCTCAGGGCCAGGGTGGCGAACAGGATCAGGGGTCTCGGGGTCATGGGTCAACTCGTTGTTGGGTCCGGCCAATCCCCCTTGCGCGAGCTATGGTAACCGAACGCGACAGAGTGGACCAGATGCGCTAATCTTGAGCGGTTTTTCCACCGCCGCCGGGACGCGGCGCCAAGGCACTGCCGAGGGATTCGCCATGCTTGAACTGATCACCGCCGCCAACCGCTTTGTCAACGGCATCGTCTGGGGGCCGCCGTTCATGATGCTGCTGGTCGGTACCGGCATCTACCTGACCATCCGCCTGGGTTTTTTCCAGTTTCTTCATCTCGGGCACGCCTGGAAGCACAGTTTCGGACGCCTGTTTCGCCGGGAAATCGATACCGAGGACGGCGCCATCTCGCCGTTCCAGGCGGTCGCCTCGGCCATGGCGGCCACCATTGGCGTGGGCAATATTGCCGGCGTGGCCACCGCCATCGCGCTCGGCGGGCCAGGCGCCATTTTCTGGATGTGGGTCGTGGCCCTGGTCGGGATGGCCACCAAGATGGCCGAAGCCACGCTGGGCGTGAAGTATCGCCACGTCGACGCCGACGGACAGGTCTCCGGCGGCGTGTTCTGGTACATCGAGAAGGGCTTGGGCCCGCAGTGGAAGTGGCTGGGCATGCTGTACGCCTTTTTCGCCGGCGTGGCCGCCTTCGGCATCGGCAATATGGTGCAGTCCAACACCGTGGCGCAGTCGCTGACCACAGGTTTTGGCCTGCCTGACTGGCTGACCGGCGCTGGCCTGGTCGTGCTGGTCGGCATCGTCACCCTCGGTGGCATCCGTCGCATCGCCGTGACCGCCGAGAAAATCGTGCCGATCATGGCCGTGGCCTACGTGGCCGGGGCGCTGGGCATCCTGGCCATCCACGCCAGCGCGATTCCGGCGGCATTTGCCATGATCTTCACCTACGCCTTCGAGCCGGCCCCGGCCATTGGCGGTTTCGCCGGCGCCACCGTGGCTGCCTCGGTGCGCTACGGCATCGCCCGCGGCATCTTCTCCAACGAGGCCGGGCTCGGGTCGGCCTCGATCGTGCACGCTCAGGCGCGCAACCAGCCCTTCCGGCAGGGTTTCTGGGGCGTATGGGAAGTGTTCATCGATACTCTGGTGGTGTGCACCATGACCGCGCTGGTCATCCTGGTCACCGGCGCGATCGAGACCGGCCAGAACGGCGCCGACCTGACCAGCACGGCCTTCTCGACCGGCCTGCCGGGTCCCGGTGGCTACGTGATCATCATTGCTATCGCGTTTTTCGCCTACACCACCATGCTGACCTGGAACTTCTACGGCGAGCAGAGCTGGCAGTATCTGTTCGGGCGGCGGGTGGTGCTACCCTACCGGTTGCTGTTCCTCCTGTTCCTGTTCGTCGGCGCGGTCGGGGGTCTCGAACTGGTCTGGGACATCGCCGACACCTTCAACGGTCTGATGGCCGCACCCAACCTGATCGCGCTGATTCTGCTCGGCGGCGTGATGGCGAAGGAGAAGCTGGATTACTTCAATCAGCTCAGGGACCGGGTGGATCGCGAGGACTGAACCCCGGATTTTCAGCAGTGGCAAAAGACAAAGGCCGGGGTGTCCCCGGCCTTTTCGTTTTTTGCCTGTCGGCGTCCGTTCAGGGCGCCGGCGGCGCCTCGAAGCGGTCTTCGAAGATGTCCGGCGGCGCGGTTTCGCAGCTGACCTCGACGTTATCCACATCGCTGCTGCCGACGGTGCCGCTGCCGTTGAGCACCACGCAGTCCTGGGTCGGCCAGGTCGGGTTGCTGGCGACGGTAACCGAGTAGCTGCTGCCTCCGTTCATCAGGGTGGCAAAGACGAACGGCCCGTCGCTTGTGATGGGAAGATCATCGCCCGAATTGTTCTGCAACACCAGGCCGCTGCCTTCCAGTCCGGTCACGGTACCGCCGATGCTGTATTCCGGTTCGCCGGCAGTGCAGCTGCGCACGCGCACTTCGTCAATGTGCCAGCCGACACGCGAGACCGAGGAATCGGTGCCAAAACGGAAGCGGAACTGCACGTTCTGACCGGCCCAGCTCGACAGGTCGACGCTGTAGCGCTCCCAGAAATCGCGCGGGTCACCGCACCAGCCGCTGCTGCCGCCGAGCGGATTCGAATAGCTCGTGGAAATCGTGCCGTCATAGTCGCGCACCAGGATTTCCGATTGCGGTACCTGCGCCCAGCTCGCGCCGCCGTCGGTCGAGATCTCCAGCAGGCCGCCGTCGTAACAGCCGCCGCTGGACGACTCGACGCTCTGCCAGTTCTGGAAGTTGAGAAACAGGGCCAGCGCGTCGCCCGGCAGGCTGACTTGCGGCGTGGCCAGTCGCTGGTCGGTCACCCCGGCAATATTCTGGGCAAACATCGAATGGCTGTCGTTGTAGGCTTCAGCGGTCGAGGCCACCCAGGTCACTGTGCCGCTCGATCCGGCCGTGCTCCAGCCGGCCGGCAGTGCGCCACCGGCGAAGTCCTCGGCCAGCAGGTCCTGCGCGATTGAGCCGACCGGACAGTCGCCCGGCAGGGCTTCGGTGGTGAACGAAACCGTCGATGACCAGCTGCCGGTCCCGCAGTCGTTGCTGCTGCCGACGCGCGCGTAATAGGTGGTGCTGGTATCGAGCGGGGTGGCGATTTCATGCGTGGTACCCTGCAGCGTCGCGGTATGGACGATCTGCGTAAAGGCGCTGTCCGCGGCAATTTCCAGGGTGTAGTCGAAGCCCTGGGCGGCGGTGCTCCACTCGATGGTCGGAGTGGTCGACACGCCGATGGCGCCGTCGGCCGGGCTGGTGATGCCGGCCACACCGGGCGCGGCGTCGTTGAGCGACACGCTGATCTGAACCGTGTCACTGAAGTCGCCGCCGTCCGAGCCGTCGACACTGAACTGAAAGCTGCCGGTGCCGGCCAGGCTCAGATCGCTCAAAGTCAGCAGCGTGCTGCCCGGGGGCGTGACCGGATTGACCGAGAAGGCGGTGGTCACACCGGTGGGCGTGCCGGTCGTCGACAGGGTGACCGGATTGGTGAATTCGCCGAACTGCGCAACATCGATGGCCAGATCGATGTCGGCGAAACCGCACTGGCTGAGCGCCTCGGTTGCCGGCTGCAGCTCGAAGCCCTCTTCACCCAGGCCGTCGACGACCAGGGTGCCGGTGTCGTTGGGGTCAAGCCAGTCCTTGAGTCGGGCGCTGGCCGAGCCGCCGGTATCCCAGGAATGGGCGATGCGGCCATACCAGTCCGCGTCGTCGTTGCCGCAGGCGGCGTAGCCGCCGTGCAGCTGGCCGATCACGCGGCCCTCGGGGCTGAACAGCGGCGAGCCCGACGAGCCCGGCTCGGTCGTGCCGACGTCCCAGTCCTCGACCCGGATATGGGTCTGGTTGGGATCCGGCGTTGCGCTGAGGTAGTCGGTGATCGAGGTCGGGTCATTTTCGAAGCTGATGCGCTTCTCGTCGGTGCTGGGGTGGTGAATGGCGACCGCCGAGCCGGTGGCCTGATCGCGCGCGTCCCAGCCGGCGTAGCCGACTTCCCAGGCCGGTGCCGGCTGACTGTCGAGCTCGACCAGCGTGAAGTCGGAGTCGGCCAGGGCCGCCCGGAAGGTCGAGCCGGTGTTGAACTGGTCGAGCGTGCCGTCGCCGGGGCCGCCGGATTCCGGTGAACCGGGCGTGCGACAGGTCGAGTTCTCGTAGTTCCAGTAGGTGACCAGTGAGGCGGCGTTGCCGGCGTTGATGCTGCAGTGATTGGCGGTCATGAAATACGGCGTGCCGTCGTACTCGACGTTGTTGACCATGAAGCCGGTGCAGAAGGTGCTGCCCCCGGTCGAGATCACGGCCACGGTCGAGATGGGGTACTGCCAGTCATTGCCTTCCGGGCAGACCACGTCGACGTTGCAGGAACCCGAGCGCGCGCTCGCCGGCTCGAAGAAACCGCGGTAGCCGTAATTGATCGAGCCGATCTCGAGCTCCACCTGATTGCGGGCTGCGGCCGGCACCTGCAGTTCCAGCACGAGGGTGTCGCCCTGGATGACCGGCGTCCACAGCTCGCCGTGCGGCTTGTTGTCGGCCGCGGTGAACGGGCGAACGCGGTAGTCGCCGTCCTCGCTGAACAGGTGCAGTTCCGCGCCCTGGGGCAGGCGGTAGCGACTGAAGGCGAGGTTGATCGAACGGGCCTTGGCGGCGTGGATGCGAAGCCGCCACACGTTCCGGCCGTCGCGCGCCGTCTCCCACAGGCCGTTGCTCTGCGGCGTGATGGTCACGGCGTGCGGCACGGCAAAGCGGGGGGCGACGCCCGGCTGCATTTCGCGCTCGGCATCCTCGGCCAGCAGCGCCTGGCGATCAAGCGCCGCCAGCTGCGTGACCGGCACGGCCGTCAGCTCGCCGAGACCTCCCTGAAGACTCAGCGGTTCGGCCGCCACGGCCGGGATCGCAAGCCATGCAAGACACACGGCAAGAAACAGTGATTTCAGCATGAGTTCCCTCGTTGCTTGGTGGTTTCAACACTAGGTGGAATGGCAGATCGGACCGGTGCCGGGGTCGGCACGATCAGCCCGAACTCGCGGCCGAGTTTCGCGGCCACGACACCATGCCCACCCCTGGATTGGTGCACAGATGGTACATGATTTCATCAGTGGTGGCATCCTGCGGGTGTGTCTGAACGTCGCGGATGCGACCGTGAGCTGCGAACCCGGCACCCGCCATCGGGTAGATCGGCGCCGCGTCCCCGACGAACGACTGCGCCCACCCGTAGGTCGGGGCCGCGTCCCCGACGAACGACTGCGCCCACCCGTAGGTCGGGGCCGCGTCCCCGACGAGCGACTGCGCCCACCCGTAGGTCGGGGCCGCGTCCCCGACGAGCGACTGCGCCCACCCGTAGGTCGGGGCCGCGTCCCCGACGGAAGACTTCAGGTTTCCAGATAGGTATAGGCCGACAGCCCTTCGGCCAGCAGGCGTTCGAGCTGTTCGGCCTGTTCGCGCGCCAGGCCTGCTGCGGCCACCCGGGCACGACAGGCGGTCATCAGCTCCCGCGGGTTGTAGCCGACCAGCTCAAGCAGCGTATCGGCGGTGTCTCCGGCGCGCGGGTTGGCCAGGTGGAAACCGGAGTCGTCGAGCCGCACATCGACGCTATCGGTGTCGCCGAACAGGTTATGAATGTCGCCAAGCGTTTCCTGGTAGGCGCCGGCCATAAAAATCCCCAGCAGGTAGGTTTCGTTCGACTCGATGCGGTGGACCGGCAGGGTCGGCTCGAGCAGGCCGCGATCGACGTAGTGGTCGATCCGACCATCCGAGTCACAGGTCAGATCCTCCAGCACGGCGCGCTCGGTTGGTTCCTCGTCGAGGCGGCTCAGCGGCAGAATCGGGAAAACCTGATCGATCGCCCAGATATCGGGCAGCGACTGAAAGATCGACAGGTTGATGAAGTACTTGGCAGAGAGCTGATAGCGGATGCGTTCGCCCAGCTCGCGGTGGCGGCGGTGTTCGGGGTCGAGCCGTGCGGAAACGCGCTCGAGAATGACGTTGTACATCGGCTCGAGCCGGGCGCGCTCGGTCAGCGGCAGGTCGCCGTACAGGAACAGGTTGCGGCCTTCCTCGAGCAGATGCTCGGCTTCGAGAAAACTCTCCTCGGGCTCGCGCTCGTCGATCTGCTCGAGCACGTCGGCCAGGCCCCGAATGACAGCGGGTTCATCGGGCTGGGCATCGCCGGCGTCGCGCGGCAGGGCCTCGGTGGCCGTGACATTGGTGACCAGTACGGCGTGATGGGCGGTCAGGGCGCGGCCGGATTCGGACAGCAGCTCCGGTGTGTTCAGGCCGTGTTCGCGGCACAGTTCGGCAATGCCGGAGACGATGGCCTGGGCGTATTGCGCCAGCGAGTAGTTCATCGAGCAGAAGCTGCGCGTGCCGCCGCCCTCGTAATCGACGCCCAGTCCGCCGCCGATATCCAGCCTGCGGATGCCGATGCCGCTGGCAACGAGTTCGGCAAAGTAGCGCCCGGCCTCCCGAACGCCGCGCTGAATGTCGCGCAGGTTGGAAATCTGGGAGCCCATGTGGAAGTGCAGCATTCCCAGCCAGTCCAGGCAGCCGTCCTGTTGCATCTGCGCAGTCAGGGCCAGCACCTGGCTGGCGGCCAGCCCGAACTTGGCCCGCTCGCCGCCGGTGTTCTGCCAGTTGCCGGTGCCCAGCGATGACAGGCGCAGGCGCACGCCCAGCTCCGGGGTGAGGCCAAGCCGTTCGGCTTCGCGCCGGATCAGCGGCCACTCGCCGGGCTTTTCGATCACGATGATCGGCTCCAGGCCCAGCCTGGCACCGCTCAGGGCCAGGCGGATGTAGGCGGCGTCCTTATAGCCATTGCAGACGATCACCGCACCAGGCCGGCTGACCGCCAGGGCCGTGATCAGCTCAGGCTTGCTGCCCACTTCCAGCCCAAGGCCCTCGACCGTGGCCAGGGTGCGCACCACGCTGGATTGCTGATTGACCTTGATCGGGTAGACCGGCGTGTAGCGGGCGCCATAGTCGTGATCGGCCATGGCGGTTTCAAACGCCTGACCCAGCTGAGCTGCCCGCGCGCGCAGAATATCGGGAAACCGCAGCAGCAGTGGCAGTCGCAGGCCTTCGCGCCGGGCCTGTTCGACGACCTCGCTCAGCGCCAGGCCATGCTCGAGATCAGGGCGGGCCAGGACGCGTCCGTGGTTGTCCAGGTCGAAATAGCCCTCCGACCAGCGGTCGACCGCATAGCGACGTCTGGCGCGCGCGATGGTATCTTGATCCATGGGCGTGATTGTAACGGGCAATTCGCGCTAACATCGTGTCCCGGTTCCCTCAGCTGTGCTCCCATGCTTTCAAGCGACCGCAAGTGGTTTACCGAAACCTGTGCCGAAGCCGGCAGCGCCGGTTCCTGGGCGATCGAGGCCCATCTCGCCCATGAGGTGACCGACTACCAGACGATCGATGTCTATCGCACCACCCACTGGGGCAACCTGATGGTTATCGACGGCTTTGTCATGCTGACCACGCGCGATAATTTTCTCTATCACGAGATGATGAGTCATCCGGCGTTGTTTTCGCACCCGGAGCCAAAACGGGTCCTGATCATCGGTGGCGGTGACTGCGGCACGCTCAGGGAAGTGCTGAGCCATGAGAACGTTGAAGGTTGCGTCCAGGTCGAGATCGACGAGCAGGTCACCCGCCTGGCAGAAAAGCACTTTCCGGAACTCTGTGAGCGAAACGACGATGTACGCGCCGAACTGCGCTTCGACGACGGTCTGGCGCACGTCAAGGGCCTTGAGTGCGGCAGCATGGACGTGATCATCGTTGATTCGACCGATCCGATCGGTCCGGCTGAAGGCCTGTTCGGCCCGGAGTTCGTCGCAGACTGTTTCGCGGCCCTGGCCGATGGCGGCCTGCTGGTGCAGCAGAGCGAATCGCCGCTGCTGCACGGCAGGCTGATTGCCGGCATCCGCACCAACATGGCGAGTGCCGGTTTTACCACCATCAGGACCCTGGGCTTTCCGCAGCCCTGTTACCCTTCGGGCTGGTGGTCGGTGACCCAGGCCAGGAAGGGCGGCCCGATCGAGCCGGTCAGCGAAAAGCGATTTGCCGCCAGCGGCCTGAAGACCCGCTACTTCAATGCCGGCGTGCACGTCGGCGCGCTGGCGACCATCATGCCCTGACCCCGCCGTCTCGGACGGGGCCAGGAATCATTGGGCGTTCAGCAGTCGCCGATGCGGCGTCCGTCCATGGTGATGTTCATGGTCATTTCGCCCATCGGCGTCTGCATGCTGCCGTTGACGGTGCCCGTGGCGCTGTCGCCGTTGAACTGCATGGAGGCCTCCATGGTCATTTCAGATCCATCCGGCTGGGTGCAGGTCATGGCGTAGTCCATGCCGTCCCGGCGCACGTTCTTGTGCGTGATGTCGCATTCGTCGACATCATCAAGGAAGGCCTGACCCTGCTCGATCTCCTCGGCTGTGACGCACTCCTCGTTGGACTGTTCCTGGTCCGGCAGCGGAAACTCGGGACCAAAGGTAACCTTGTTGTTGTACTGCCACATTCCGGGCTCGATGTTCGGGGTTTCGTCAGCAACTGCGGTGCTGGCCAGGCCGAGTAACAGCGCGGCGGTAAACGTGCGTGCAATCATTGTGCTTCTCCTTGGATGTCGACGGCGGGCCCGCCGGCCCGTGTGGTGTGAATGGTGACGGCGCAATCGCTGGCCGTGCAATCTACGGTGGCAACCCTGCCGCCCGATGTGCCGGGCATTGTACCGCGGCTTTGAGGCAGGCAGGCGGCGAGGGACTCCGTGCGGGCGCGAAACCGGCGCGCCCCTGTTGTCCGCTCAGCAGCGCGGGATGCGTGATCCGAGCAGGTCGATGCAGCCCGCCTCGTCATCCAGTTCGAATTCGAAGGTCAGGCGGACGCGGTGGCTGACCGGTTCGCTGCCCCGGCGAAACGGTTCGAACTGCCACTGCCCGATGGCCTCGATGGCCGCCTGGCCAAAGTCGAATCCCCGCGGCTGTTCACGGATCAGCTCGATCGCCTCGACCCGCCCCTGCGGGGTGACGCTGAACATCACTTCGGCGGTTCCGTTGGTGCTGCGGCGCCGGGCGCGCGCGGGGTAGTCCGGCTCGATTCGCTCAATGACCTCACCACCGGTCAGTGGCGGGTGTGACTGAGACGGGGCGGCTGCGCTCGCGGCAGACGGAAGCGTTGGCAGGCTGACCATGGCCAGCGCTTCGGCCGGTTCCATGACGGTTGCCGGCGGCTCGGACGCAGACCACGCCATGGCCGCGCTGTCCGCGGTGGCCGGCTCCTGGGTCGTGGCCGGTTCGGTCGGCACCGTCGGTGCGGGTTGGTCGCTCGCGCTCGCGGCTGGCTCGCGGCTGGGAACCGCGGCCGGGTCGACGACCGGTGACGAGGCCGCGTCGACCGGAGACGCAGACCGCCCGAGGTCCGCATCCGGGCCCGATTCGCTTGGCGCCGACGGGCTCGGGTCTGGCTCCGGCAGCGGATGATTCTGCGGCGTTGCTGGCGTCAGCTCGCGCGGCGGCGGGTCGAGCCGCGGACTGACCGGCGCGGAACCCGTCGGAGCCTCGGTCGCCGCTGTCTCTGATCGAGCCTCGGTTTGCCGCCGCTCGTGCGGTTCAGGCACGACCGTTGAAGGTGGCGCGGGCCGTTCGGTTGCAGTCGGCACGACCGCTGCGCGATCGTCCGGGCGCAGGCTGGTCGCCTGCTGCTGCGGTGGCGGCGAAAGCAGGCCAACCCCGGTCGCCAGCAGCGCGATCAGACCGAGCAGGGCGACCGGCACCGTCAGTCCAAGCTGACGATCACTTCCGCTGCGTTCAACCAGGCGCCGGATACGGCCGAGAACCTGACCGTCATGCACGGCCAGGGCGAGACGCGTACCGCGGTAGCGCATCCGTTCCAGGGCCGCCAGCATCTCCACGTAGGACAAGCGGTCCTCGGTCACGGCCACGGCAAGATCGTCGCAGGCGTTTTCCCGCTCGATACGAATGCGGCGCGAAATCCAGCGCACGACCGGGTGATAGAACAGCACGGTCTCGATGATCGTCTGGAACAGGTTGACGATATGATCGAAGCGCCGGATATGCGCCAGCTCGTGGGCCAGGACCATTTCGATCTGTCTTATCGGCAATCCGGCGACAACGGCCGGCGGCAGCAGCACCAGCGGCTTGAGCCAGCCGATGACCACCGGCGACCCGATCCCGCGCGAGACCGCCAGTTTGACCGGTCGACGAATGTTCAGACGGGCAAGCAGCGCATCCAGAGC
The DNA here is from genome assembly GCA_013285445.1 of Pseudomonadota bacterium. Taxonomy (NCBI): domain Bacteria; kingdom Pseudomonadati; phylum Pseudomonadota; species Pseudomonadota bacterium. Next base: position 273,689 of record CP053448.1, read on the forward strand.
GGGTGCGAGTGGCCGGACGGCCGCGAAATCCGCGCTGCGCCGCAGCCGCTGCAGGTATTGCCAGCCGAACAGCAGGCGCAGGCTCATGATGATGACGCCGGCCAGCCAGCCCAGCACGATCCAGCGCAACAAGGCGTGGCCGCTCGAGCCGGCCTCGGCGCTCGCTGTCAGAACCAGCAGCGACGGTGCAAGATCTTGCGCTGCCCCCGGTTCGGCCACCGGCACGGAAGGCTGCATCAGCAGTACGCCGAGGGTCAGTGCCGGCGCGACCGCAAGCGCGGCAAGGGCGAGCACGGCCGTCGCGTAGCGGGTGCGGGCGCTGGCCGTGCAGGCCAGTCGCGAGATGGCGGCGAAGGCCAGACCGATCAGCGCCCCCTGCCACAGGAAGTGCAGCAGCGCCAGTCCAAGCGCTTCGACCAGTGCCTGATTCAAGCCGTTCATGCCGCCGCCCCTCCGCTTGATTCATTCCGCAGGCGCTCGATCAGCGCCTCGATCTGGGTCAGCTCCTCGGCACTGGCCGGTCGCGATATGCCCAGGGCCTGCAAGACCAGCTGCGAGGCCGAACCTTCGTAGACGCGATCCATGAAGTCATCGAGCATGGCGCGCTGCGTGCGCTCCTCCTCGACTGCAGCCTGGAATACGTGCGCACGCTGGGAATCATCGCGTGCGACCAGGCCCTTGGCGTGCATGATCTGCATCTGCTTGAGGGTGGTCGTGTAGCTGTGACCGGCCTGCTCGGCGACATGTTCATGGACGGTGCGCACGGTCGCCGGGCCGTGATGCCACAAGAACTGCAGAATCTTCAGTTCCGAGGGTGTCGGTGTGAGTGTCTGGGTCATGACGGGCTCCGTCAGTATGCGCCGGGCGGGCGGCGACGAAATCGATCGTACTTGATCATCGAATCTAGCGCGTCGACTCGTCGCTGTCAATGCCGCGCCTGGTCGGCCGCGCGCGCTCGGTGGCGTCTGCTGCCAACGGATCCTCCGGCCAGGGATGCTTGGGGTAGCGGCCGCGCATGTCCTTGCGGACCTGCCCGTAGGCGTTCTGCCAGAAGCTGGCCAGGTCGGCGGTGACGGCCAGCGGCCGGCCCGCCGGGGAGAGCAGGTGCAGGGTAACCGGAACCCGGCCGCCGGCGACTTTGGGTGTGTCGGCACAGCCGAACATCGCCTGCAGCTTGACGGCCAGCACCGGGCCGCCGTCAGCGCGGTAGTCCAGGCGCGCCGCGCGGCCGGTGGGCAGGGCCAGGGTGGCCGGTACCAGCCGGTCGAATTCCGGCAGGTGCCGGTGCCCGAGCCGGGACTGCAGCATCGCGACCAGATCCAGGGACTGCAAATCGCTCCAGCGGCTCGTGCCGGCCAGCCAGGGCAGCAGCCAGTCGTCCAGGCTCTCGGCCAGGCTGGCACCGTCGAAAGCCGGCCAGTGCCGGGGTTCGAGGCGGTGCAGCAATTGTGCGCGGGCCTGCCATTGCCGGGCCGCCTCGGTCCACGGCAGGGTGTCGAGGCCCTTGCGCCGGACGGCGGCCAGCAGGCCGGCCTGCAGGATTTCCGGGTCGGGCTGCTGCAGCTCGGTCTGTTCGAACACCAGCGCTCCGAGCCGGCGTTGCCGGCGGGCGACGACCGTGCCGCGCCGTTCGTCCCAGTCGGCCGATTCGAGAGTCTCGATGCGCTCGGCGAAATCATTCTCCAGGTCGGTCCGGTCGACAGCGGCGGCCAGGAAGATGCGCGCCTCGCGGGCACGGCCGTCCAGCTCGCAGGCAACCAGCCACTCCTCGCCGGCCAGCGGGTCGGCCTCGTCGAGCAAGGCGCCGCGGCCATTGGCCAGCAGAAAACGCCCGCGCTTGCCGCGCGAACGGGCGATGCGATCGGGCCAGGCATGCGCCAGCAACCGCCCGCTAGCCTGCCGGCACGTCGCCGTGTCCGATTCGCGCCCGGTCAGCTTGTCGGCGGCTTTCCGGGCCCGCAGCAGGGCACCGGTGGGACGCTTGGCCTGGCGCATCCGCGACAGCCTGAGCTGGATGTCGGCGCTGTCGTGCAGCCCGCCGCGCTCCTGCAGCAAGCCGGCCAGCTCGGCCGCGGTCCTTGCCAGGCCGATCTCGCGACCGACCAGAACCATATGCGCCAGGCGCGGATGCAGGCCCAGCGAGAGCATGGCTCGACCGTGTGGCGTGATGCGTCGGTGCGCATCCAGCGCGCCGAGCTGCCGCAGCAGTTCGGCGGCCTGCTGCCACGGCGCCCGGGGTGGCGGATCCAGCCAGGTCATCCTGGCGGGGTCGCTCACGCCCCACTGCGCCAGCTCGAGGACGACCGGGGCAAGGTCGGCCGATAGGATTTCCGGTGGTGTGTGTGCCTGCAGTCTGGTCTGTTCGGCCTCGCTCCAGAGTCGGTAGCACACGCCCGCCTCCAGCCGACCGGCGCGGCCACGGCGCTGCTCGGCCGAGGCTTTCGAAACCCGCTCGGTGACCAGGCGGGCCATGCCGCTGTTGGGGTCGAACCGGGCCCGGCGCTGCAGGCCGGCGTCGATGACGATGCGAATGCCTTCGATGGTCAGGCTGGATTCGGCAATCGCGCTGGCGAGAACGACCTTGCGTTGCCCTGGTGGTGGTGGCTGGATGGCCGCATCCTGCTCGGCGGCATCGATCTGGCCGTGCAGCAGGCACAGCCTGACGCTGTCCGGCAGGCGCCCGTTAAGTCGTGCGGCGAGGCGGCGCATTTCCCTCATCCCGGGCAGGAAGACCAGGGCCGAACCGGTCTCCCGGTCCAGCGCCTCAAGCAGGCACGCGGCCATGTGCGTCTCCGGGCGGTCGCGCTGGCGCGGACTTGCCGGGCGGTAGTGCACGGCGACCGGATGGCTGCGGCCCTCGGCATGGACAACCGGACAGGGTCCCAGCACGGTCGCCAGCGCTGCCGTATCCAGCGTGGCCGACATCACGACAAGGCGCAGATTCTCACGCAGCGCCTGCTGGGTCTCGCGCACCAGCGCCAGGCCCAGATCGGCCTGCAGGGAGCGTTCGTGGAATTCGTCGAAGATCACGGCGGCATAGTTCGGCAGTTCGGGGTCGGACTGGATCAGGCGGGTCAGAATGCCTTCGGTCACCACTTCGACCTGCGTGGTCTTCGAGATCCGGGAATCCAGCCGGGTTCGATAGCCGATCGTCTGGCCGGTGCGTTCGCCGAGCCGGGCAGCCATGAATCGCGCCGCCGAGCGTGCCGCCAGCCTGCGCGGCTCGAGCATCAGAATGCGACGCTCCTGCCGCCATGGCGCAGCAAGCAACGCGATTGGCACCCGGGTGGTCTTGCCGCTGCCGGTCGGCGCCTGCAGCAGGACCGTGGTGCGGTCCGCCAGAGCGTCGAGCAGCTCCGGGAGAACGGTGTCGACGGGGAGCATGGGCGAGGTTCGGTTTACGGCTCATTCCCGCCACTTGATGTTGCAGCCGATTGACGGTTTTTGCTCCTGCGGCACCGGCTGGCCCTTGATCAGGGCGTCAAGTGCGGCACGGATGTCGCCGCCGGTGACCGGAATACCGTTGCCGGGCCGCGAGTCATCGAGCTGGCCACGATAGACCAGCTGCCGCTGACCGTCGAACAGGAAGAAATCCGGTGTGCAGGTGGCGCCGTAGGCGCGTGCGACATCCTGGCCAGCGTCATGCAGATAGGGGAATGGAAAAGCCTTGCTGCGGGCCAGCTCGGCCATGCGCTCCGGGCGATCCTGAGGATAACCGGTGACGTCATTGCTGCTGATGGCCACGCTACCGATGCCGCGGTCGGCGTAGTCAGCGCCAAGCCGTACCAGCTCATCGAGCACGTGTCTGACGAACGGGCAGTGGTTACAGATAAACATGACCAGCGTGCCCGTTCGACCGGCCGTCTCGTCCAGCGCCACGGTTTTTCCGGTGGCGGGCTCCGGCAGCTCGAAATCAGGCGCGATCGTGCCCAGCGGCATCATGCTCGACTTGGTTTTTGCCATGACGACTCCTTGTGTAACGTCCGGTTCTGGCGAGAATGCGGGGTGATCAGTTTACATTGCCGGAGGCGGTGCGCTGAAGCAATGCCGCCAGTCGCCGGGCAGCGGGGCCGGTGGCTTCGGCGTCCGCCAGGACCAGGTACAGCGTGGCCCAGCGCACCCGTCCGCGCTCAAGCGGCAGGGGCTGGAGCTGGCCACGCTCGATTTCCCGCCGAATCGTGTCCTCGGCATACCAGGCAAAACCCAGGCCCATACAGGCTGCGCGAATGGATGTGGCCTTGCTGCTGACTGTCCAGCGCCGCTCGCTCACGCGCCAGGCCGCGCTCGAGGCCGGCTGACTGCCGCTGTCGCGCACGACCAGGTGTCGATAGGGTCTCAGGTCCTGCCGGGTCAGCGCCCGGCCGAGTCGGTGCAAGGGGTGATCAGGCGCGGCTGCGGCGATAAACCGCACGCGCATGAGCGGATCACCGACGAAGCCGGGAGGGATCGACGACGCGATGGCCAGGTCCACGGCGCCCCGGGTGAGCAGTTCGGTGGTCCCGCCCAGAACCGACTCGTGCAGCTGCACCCGCATATCGGGATAGTCAAGGGACAATCGATCCAGGCATTCGAGCAGCAGCCAGGTCGGGAAGATGATCTCGGCGGCCAGGCGCAGCTCGGCTTCCTCTCCGGCCGCCAGGCGAGTTGCCAGGCGCTCGAGCTGGCCAGACTCCTCTAGCAGCGCGCGGGCGCGGCGATAGAGCGTGCGGCCGACATCGGTGACCACGGCCTTCCGGCCCCGGCGCTCGAACAGCTCCACGTCCAGCAGCGCCTCGATGCGGCCGACCGCGTGGTTGAGCGTCGACTGCGACTTGTGCACCGCTGCGGCTGCGGCCGCGTAGCTGCCGGCCTCCACCACGGCGACCAGCGCACGCCACTGCTCCAGCGAGACTCTTGAATGCTCCATATTCGATTAAATCGAATGAATATTGCCAAATAATGCGCTTTTTATCCGAATTGATCAAACATATAGTCATTCGGAACCCAGACACCCAGACACCAGGAGGCAAACGAATGAAAACCCTGCTCGTCATCAAGTCCAGCCTGTTCAACCGCGAGGGCCAGTCCAGCCAGCTCGTCGACGCCTTTGCTGCGCGCTGGCGAACCCGGCATCCGAACGGTCGCGTGCTGTGCCGCGACCTCGCACTCGACCCGGTCCCCCATCTGACGGCTGATGCATTTGCAGGCTTCGGCCGCGAAGCGGCTGAGCGCTCACCGGCGCAGCATGCGGCCGCAGCGATCTCCGATACCCTGGTGGCCGAACTGCAGGCAGCCGACGAAATCGCCCTGGGCCTGCCGATGTACAACTTCACCGTACCGTCGACCTTCAAGGCCTGGATGGACCATGTGGCGCGCGCCGGGGTGACTTTCCGCTATACCGAACGCGGACCGGAAGGTCTGGTCGGCAACAAGCCGCTGTACGTTTTCGCTTCACGCGGTGGCCAGTATGCCGGCACCGGGATGGATACGCAGACGCCGCTGATCCGGCAGTTCTTCGGCATGCTCGGCATCCGGGACGTGCATTTCACCTACGCCGAGGGGCTGGCCCTGGGCGACGAGCAGGCCGAACGCGCCCGAACCCGGGCCGCCGAATCCATCGAACGGCTGGCTGCCTGAGGCAGCCTTCAGGGAGCAAGCCCATGAACAGCACGCGCGCTGTCGAACGCATCATCGAATCCCTGCCGGCCACCGACGGGGCCGGCGTCAAGCTGCGCCGCAGCCTGGGCCAGCACGCCCGCGACTGGGCGCGAGTGGATCCGTTCCTGATGCTCGACGAGTTCTACTCGGACAATCCCGAGGACTACATCGCCGGATTTCCGCCGCATCCGCATCGCGGTTTCGAGACGGTGACCTACATGCTCGACGGGCATATGCGCCACCAGGACCATCTTGGCAATACCGGCATTATCGGCCCCGGTGGCGTGCAGTGGATGACCGCCGGAAGCGGGGTGATCCATTCCGAGATGCCGCAGCAGGCCAAAGGTCGTATGCGGGGCTTTCAGCTGTGGATCAACCTGCCGGCGGCCGAAAAGAGGAAGCCGCCCGACTATCGGGATATCCCGTCCGACGATATCCCCGAGCTGGTTCTGAGCGCTGCCCGCATCCGGCTGATTGCCGGCTGCCTGAACGTGGACGGGCGAGCGATCGCCGGGCCGATCAATCCCGACGGCAGGCGCTCAACCGATCCGATGTACCTCGACGTCCGGATCGAAGCCTCTGGCGACGTCGAACTCCCCGTCAGTGAGCGCTGCAACGCCTTTGTCTACCTCTACGATGGCGAGGCCGCCATCGGTCAACGGCCGCTGGTTCGGCGCGCGGCGGCGGTTCTTGGTCCGGGCGGGATCCTGCGGATCAACGCCGGCCCAGCGGGTGCCGGTCTGCTGCTGATCGCGGGCCGGCCGATCGGTGAGCCGGTGGCGCAGTACGGACCGTTCGTGATGAACACGCGAGCGGAAGTCGAACAGGCGATTGCAGACTACCGTGCCGGGCGACTGGTCGTTGGACAGGGAATGGCGCCTACTCCCGGGCCTGCGGAAGCCCGGGGGTGACTGTCAGTTCCTTCTGTGCCCGGATGCGGCGGGCAAAGCGCCCGGCGCGGTTGAGGACGATGCGCAGGGCCAGCGGCAGTTCGTCGAGCGGCAGGCGGTCGAGCAGGTTGCGGGTGGTGAGCCCGATGGTGGTGTTGCCGATGACCTCCAGGCGGCGCTGGAAGAACAGTGTGTCGGGATCTTCAAGACGTGAGGCGAGCAGAATGAACTCGACGGCCCGGCCGCGAATGGTGCTGTCGGCCGGCTCGTCTTCGCCAACGGTTTCCAGGCGGTGCCCGGCGCTGGTGATGACCCAGCGCAAGTCCATGTCGCTGACCTCGATGGCCAGCCGGTGTCCCGACAGGTAGGCGAAATCGCCCCCGGCGACCATGTCGCCGAGCAGGTGATTGAGCAGCTGCTCGAGCAACTGACGCTGCAAAGGCTGCGGACAGCAGCGGACCGGCAGAGCGACCAGGCGCGGCGGTGGCATCCATCGGGCCACCAGGTCAAGCGGACGGGACAGGTCTGGTCGTAACATGATGTCAGCCATGCCCCAGATACTCCACCAGACGCAGAAACTGCTCGGTCATGCGCTGTGGTTCCAGCGGTGGCGGCAGTGCCCCGACCATGCGACCGTCCGGTGCGATGACCATCAGTGAGGCGGTGTGATCGATGCTCCGATAACCGGTTTCGTCATTGAATTCGAGGTATTTGACCGCCAGCGAGTCGGCCAGTCGCGCAATCTCGTCCTCGGTGCCGTGCAGGCCAATCAGCGCCGGATCGTACCAGGCCAGATAGTCGGCCATCTCGTCGGGTCGGTCGTGCTGCGGGTCGACCGTCACGAAAACGGTCTGTACATTGTGCAAGGCGTCTTGCGTGTCGAGCAGCTTGCGCATTTCGCGCATGGCCTGCAGGCTGGTCGGACAGACGTCCGGGCAGCTCATGTAACCGAAAAACACCAGGCTCCAGTGCCCCCGCAGATCGTCATTGGTAAAGCGTTCGCCGTGCTGGGTGGTCAGCACGACCTTGGCCAGCGCCCGCGGTTCCGGCCACATCACTGCCCGAACCTCGGCCGGGGCCTGGCCCCAGCCGGTGGCGTCGTGCGGCAAGTCGCGGCCGATCAGCATCCCGCCGGTCAGGCTGGCCGCCATGACCATGATCAGCGCGGTGGCCAGCAGCGCGCGCCGGAGATTCATCGCGGTCAGTCGTCGAGGCTGCGGATGTAGGCAATGACGTTGTCGAGGTCGTCACCCTTGAGCGCGTGGCCGAACGCGGTCATGGTCGGTGCCAGGCCGACTGCGGCTCCGCCCTGGGTGATCACCGTCTTGAGATGCTCATCGTCCACCGAGGCCTGCCATTCGGCATCGCTCATGTCGCGTGGCGAGGGGTTGAGGGCGGCAGATGCCGGACCATCACCCTGGCCGGTCGGGCCATGGCAGGTGGCGCAGAGCTGCTTGAACTTGGCCTCGCCGGCAGCGGCATCCGCGGCCAGTGCCGAGCCGGCCAGCAGGTTGCCGGCGCTTATAACAACAGCGATCATGAAAACTCGCATCTTGACTCTCCTTTTTGCTCCTGGAAGTGAGGTTGCTCTATCGTAGCGGTGCGCCGGCCGGACGCCATGAACTGTGCCTGAATGGCCCGCCGCTAAAGATGACTCGATTATACACTTATTCGGATTTGTCCAGCTTCCGCAGCCAGCGCTGGAGATGCTCGACGTGTTCGCCTTCCTCCTCCGCGAACTCCTGGGCCAGTTCCTGTACGTGTTCGGATCGGGTCTGGCCGGCGACCGCCGAATAGAAATCACAGGCGCGGCGTTCCGTTTCCAGCGCGGTCTCAATGGCGCCGCGCGGCGTGATACCGTCCAGCCTGGCGTGTGCCAGCGGGTTTTCCGGGCTGTGTTCCTCCGGCCAGGTCAGGTCATCGACTGTCTCGTCGAATACCTGGCCCAGCTCGCGCTGCTGGATCTTGTGCACCTCGGCCAGATGCAGGCGGGAGAATTCGCCGAACCGGGTGAACAGCTCGGCCACCTCCGGATTGCCGGCCTCGCGCATTTGTTCGGCCAGGCGATCGTAGCCGGTGGCCGCATCGGCCTCAAGCATCGCCGCACAGCGCAAGAACAGTCCGATTTGATCAATCATGAGCGGTTGCCCCGCCACTGAACAGCGCCGACATCAGCCATTGTGCAGTCAGCAGCAACACCAGGAAAACGATAAAAAAGATTAGCATACGCCAGGCACCAAGCGGCTCGCTGTGCTGCCGTTCGATCGCCATGACGGCATGATGGGCAATCGCGTAGGCCACGACGATCAGCAGCCCGAACAGCAGCACCTCATACATGCCCGGATTCCTTGTGCAGCACGGCAGCCGGGGACCGCGGGCGGGTCAGCAGTGACTGCAAGAAGGCAACGAGAAACAGGACCCCGCCGGTGATCGCAATCAGGCCGCCGATACCCATGACGACCATGCCGCCGATTTGCGCCAGTCCCTCAAGACCCTGCGCCGCGCCGGCGGTCTTGCGCTGAACGCCGTGGCCGCCGGAGAAGGCCAGTCCCACGATATGCAGGATTTGACCGCTGCCGTAGACCCACGGCAGCGCCAGCACCAGACGCTTGCGTGCAGGGGCAAATCCGAACTGCGGCAGCCAGTGCAGAGCCAGCGCCATGAACGCCAGGGTGATGGCGACGATGCAGCCGTGGTAGTGCGCCGGGATCATGGTGTTGGACTCCTCGATCATGAAGCCCAGCATGCCGCCCAGGCCGAACAGGCCGATCGAGAACAGCAACGCGGCGCGCAGGCCACGCGTGGCGGTGTCACCGCTCGCCGGGCTGTGCCGCCAGCCGATAATCAGCGCCAGTCCCAGTGGTCCGGCGGCCAGCCCCCCGGCCGCGGCCATCAGCCAGATGAAAAACTGGCGATGACCCGGGCTGCCGACGTCGTAATACAGATAGCCCCAAACGGCCAGGAATGCCGGCGCGACGCCGGCCAGCAGCAATACCATGGCCAGGCGCGGACTGAGCGGAACACGCAGGCGCGCGGCTCCTGCCAGCCAAAGCCAGGCAACCAGCATGAACTGAACCCAGGCAAACTGCAGGACGTGTCCGCCGCCCCAGAACAGGACTTCGTAGTACTGCACACCCTCGGCCCAGGCCGGCAGGGTCAGCAGTGACCAGAGGACCATGCCTGCGGCGAGCACCAGCGCAATCACGCCGGTGTGGACACCGAAACGCAGGACGCCGGTCTCGGGCGGGCGGGCGCTACCGGGCAGGGGGTAGAGCATCGAGCGCAGCGCGCTGATGAGCGTGCCGAAAGCGAAGATGGTCAATCCCCACATAAACAGCCGATTGTCGAGAACCGGCACGTAGTTACTCATGATGGCCTGTCCGGGCCGAAACGGTGACAGCGATAGCAGGAGCACCCCAACCGCCACAATCGCCAGCCCCGCCCAGCCGGTCACGGCGCCGACCGGGCGGCTGGTCAGCGTCCAGAGCACGGCGCTGAACGCGGCAAACCACACCAGCACCGAGAAGTCGACGTGCACCACGATGGCCAGGTGGAAGAAATTCTCCAGCGGGAACAGCTGGCTCACGCCCGGCGTTCGGGAGGCCAGGATAAGCAGAACGAACACGCCAGACAGCAGCAGGGCCAGAACCGCCATCAGCAGCCAGGCGCGCGCCAGTGAGCGGCGGAAGTCGGCCGGTACGGTGAGTGACCACGGTGATTGCGTCATGATGATTCTCCTGAAACGCTGCGGGCATCGACTGACACGCCATCGTCGCCGACCTCGATCAGCGCCGCCTGACCCGCATTCAGCTCCAGCTGCACGCGGTGCTCTAGATCGAATCCGGACTCTCGCGGCGTGTCGCGCAGCTTCAGCTCGAGTAGGTAACGTCCGGCCGGCACGGGAAAGCGCTCGAACAGATAAGATCGGCCGTCGCCGCTTAGCCCGGCCGGCTCAATAATGCGATCAAGGACGATTTCGTCATTGAGCCGCAGCTCGACGACCGTTGCCGCGCGGCCGCGCTCGCACACCTCGCTGACCCGACGGGTAGGCGGCAGCTCGGCGCGCTCGGCTTCGCTGAGCTGACGGCAGGGCACCAGGCGCTCTGACAGGTGGGCGAGGCTGAACTTGATCAGCGCCTGACTGGCATCGTAGGGGCTGTAGGCCAATCCCTGACCGAGCAGGCCAATGAGCGCGGCAATCGCTGCCCATGTCATGATCTGACCAATCAGCGCCAATGGCTTCATGAGGCCTCTCTCCGGCGCTGTGAGGTTCCCTGTAGCTGCTCGGCCCCTTCCAGTGACAGGCGAAAGGCATCGATTTCGGCCTGCAGCCGGACCTGTTGGCCCGCCTTGTAACCGGTCAGCAGCACGCGCTCGCGCGGCACGCGTCGACGCAGCATCGGTTGTCGCTCACGCTCTATGCGGGCCCGGATCCAGCGATCGCCGAGGCGGTGGTGGCAGTCGCAGCTGTCGCAGCCGGTGATGACCACTCCGGGATAGCCCGCCTGGCGAATGGCATAGCCGATCCCGGCGGGTGGCACCATGCCGATGCAGGGCAGGCTGAGCGAATGCAGCGCGCGACCGGGCAGCCGGCTGACGTCGACGGCGTGATCGCAGCCAATGACCAGCACGGCATCGGCGGGACCTTCCTGGCTGGCCTGGTCAATGGCCCTGCGAAAGTCATCGAGAGGCACGTGTTCCATTTCGATGCCGGTCGTCAGCGGGTCACGCTTGCGGTACGGTGAGGACGAGGGGCACGATCCGGTGCAGATACCGCAGGAGACGCATAGCGCAGGATTGACACGCGCTTCGAGCGCGAAGTTGCGTCCATCGGTGCGCGGCACCATGTCGATGGCACCGTAAGGGCAGTCCTCGGCGCAGAAGCCGCAGCCGGTACAGTCGGGCAGGTAGACCTCGGCGATCGGCTGGGCCCTGCGTGGCAGCACCCAGGGCAGGGCAGCCAGCAGCAGGGTCGCGCCGGTACACAAGGCCCAGACTGTGCCTGGAGAGGTGGCCGACTGCAGCGGAAAGATCAGCAGGTAGAACCAGTCGATCGTCATTGAGCCCGGCATCATGTCGAGGTCGGCGGGCGGGTGACTGGTGACCGGCATGATCACCGACAGAACCAGCAATGCCGCGAGGCAGCCGAACATCAGCTGGCGCGGCGGGTGGATCCGCGGATAACGGATTCGCAGCAGATGAAACCAGATGGCCAGCACGAGGATGACCGGCAGGCCCACGAGATGAATGAAGCCGATGAGCGTGAAGAGGCGCCCGCTGACGGATTCGTTGCTGACGAAATTCCGGCTCATCGGATCGGTGAAGATCGGCAGCACGTCGAGCAGTTCGGCGCTGGCTACCGCCACCCAGGCCGCCAGCTCGTCCCACACCATCCAGTAGCCGGAGATGCCGAAGACCACGGTAATCCAGATCAGCGGCATACCGGTGACCCAGGAAAACCATCGTGGTCCGGTCAGGCGCACGCGCAGCAGCTCGCGCAGCAGATGCAGACCGATCAGCAGCATGGCCGCATCGGAGCTGTAGCGGTGCAGGCTGCGCATGATGCCGCCGATGTACCACTGTTCGTGGGTGATCGACTGGACCGATGCCCAGGCCCCCTCCAGGTTGATGCGGTAGAAAATGAACAGGTAGATGCCGGTGACCAGCGCAATGTAGAAAGCGTAGATGGTCAACGCCCCAAGATGGTGAAACGGGTTGGCGGCGCCGAAGGCGCGCGTGATCAGCGCCTCGATTCGCGCGAGCAGGCGCGCGGGCGCGGCCGGCCCGGTCCGGTCTGAAGCGGACTTCACGCCGACCTCCGCCGCCGCAGCGCTTCACGCACGGTCCAGCTTCCGATCAGCAGCAGAAAGACGCCGCCGACAAGAATCCCCATGAATAGTGAATAGTCGAAGTAGTAGCGATCGCCGCGGGCGTCGTAGACGGTACAGAACAGGCGTATCCGGTCGCCGATCTGTGCCAGCAGCGACCGCTCGCTCGCGGGGCGGCGCCAGACCAGGTCCTTGAGCGGTTCGACCAGCATCGGTGCATCGAAGATTTCGCCGTAGACCTGGCGGTAAAGCGACCGGTCTCGATCGATCAGGCTGACCTGCACGGTGTGATCAAAACCGCGGGGACTGGTTTGGTAGACAAAACCGACCTCTTCGATCAAACGGTCGAGTTCGGAGCGCTTGTCGGCCACGGCAAACAGCCAGTTGTCGTCCTTGACGCCGTGTCGCCGGGCATACTCGGCCATGGCTTCAGGCGTGTCGACGGGAAAGTCGAATCCGATCGTCAGCATCGTGAAACTGTCTTCTCCCAATGCATCGCGGGCGGTGCGAACAACCTGGCCGAGATAGCGCGTCGTGACGCTGCAGGAATGGGCGCAGGCGGTAAAGATCAGGCTGATGCCCAGCGGGCGCTCGAGCAGCTCTGCCAGGCTGTGCCTGCGGCCGGTCGTGTCGATCAGGGTGAGATCGCTGATGCGGTTGCCGATCGCGTTCTGGCTGACTTCAAGCGCCCGGTCGCCGGGCGCGGCTTCGCTGGCCGATGGATTGAACAGGCCGATAACCAACAGCGCCGATGCCAAGGCAGCGCCGGAACGTCGAACCGGCTGAGGCACTTAGGGCACCGCATGCATGGCAAACAGCCCGGCCAGCAGCAGGCCGAGCTGAATGAGTGAAGCCTTGAACGCGGCCATGGTCGTCGCGCGCGTGGTATTGCGTGCCATGGCGAGAGTCGTCCAGGCCAGCCACAGGGCGCCACCGCCGCCGGCGAGCCAGACGATGGGCGAGCCGGTGCAGGCGATCAGCAGCAGCGTTGCGACAACCAGTGCCCCTGTGTTGATCAGGTTCCAGCGCACCGCGGTTGCCACGCCCCGGGTCACCGGCAGCATCGGGACGCCAGCGCGGGCGTAGTCGTCAGCAATGGCGATGGCCAGCGACCAGAAATGCGATGGCGTCCACAGAAACAGGACAACGGCAAGAAGCACCACCGCCGGGTTGCCCACGTCACCGAAGGCTGCCGCGCCGGCCAGTACGGCCCAGCTGCCGGCGGCCCCGCCGATGACGATATTCCAGTCGCTTCGACGCTTGAGCCAGATGGTGTAGACCAGCGCGTAGGTCAGGGCGCCGGCGGCCACCAGCAGGCCGCTGGCGAATCCGAAGCAAAAGCCCGCCAGGAGCGAGCCCGCTGCGATCATGGACAGAAACAGCAGTGCCCAGGCCGGCCGCGCCTGAAGCGTGCCGTTGACGAACGGACGCTGCCGGGTGCGGCCCATGACGGCATCGATATCGCGGTCCCAGTAGTGATTGAAGGCACCGGCCCCGGATGCCGCGATCAGCACGGCCAGGGCCAGCAGCAGCGAATCAAGCGGGGCCGGCCAGGCCTCAGCGGCCAGAACCGCACCGCCGAGCGCCGAAAGCATGATCGCCACGCCAATCCGCACCTTGAACAGGGTGGCGCACACCGCGAGCAGGTTCGTGCGGCGCTGCGAGGCTGCCGGCGCGAGCGCCGGCAGCACCTGCCCCTGGGCTGCTTGTTGCCGGGACACGGACATGGTCTAGCTGAATCTCCAGACCGAAGCGAGGTAGCCGTAGTTGACGAAGAAGTAGACGACGAAGATCAGCAGCAGGAACATCGCCAGGACGAACGTACCTGGGGCCGGGAAGCCCTTGAAGCCGATCTGGCCATGCCCGACCAGCGACTCGGACGGACCGCGCAGCACGGCAGGGCGCGTCTCGCTGTATTCGGCCGGATTGGTCCGCTGGCCGAACAGGATCGTGCCGACAACCACCACGACAAAGCACATGCCGCCGAGCACGGCGATGATGGCGCTGACCCCGTTGAGTGCCATCAGGGTATGAGCCATGCCCGGGTAGGCCCACTCGAAGGCCGAGCCGGTGAAGGCCATGTCCCAGTGGCGGCGCGATACCCCGAGGGTGCCGGCGCCCATCATGAACAGGGTCTGCAGACCGGTGCCGATACCGAACAGCCACGGCACCCACTTGGCCAGACCGGGCATGAAGGTCTTGCGGCGGAACAGCACGGGCACCAGCCACAAGGTCATTGCCATAAAGGCCAGGGTGGTGCCGAGCACGACGGTGGCATGGAAATGGCCGGGCACGTAGATGGTGTTGTGAATCAGAAAGTTGACCTGCTCACTGCCCATGACCACCCCCGAGATGCCACCGATAAAGCCGAAGCCCACCAGCGACAGGAACATGCCCGAAAAGACCGGATTGCCCCAGGGCGCCTTCCTGAGCCACTCGAACAGGCCCTTGTTGTGTCCCTTCTCGCGCTGGGCGACCTCGATCGAGCCGGGCACGGTCAGGCCGTGGACGAGGCTGGCCAGCACCGCCAGGTACATCACGTAGCTGGTGTTGAAGATCTTCCACTCGGTGCTCAGGCCGGGGTCACCCAGCAGGTGGTGGGCCGAGGCCACCGAGATGAACAGGATGTAAAGGAAGAACGCGCCGCGGCTGACCTTTTCCGACAGCGGTTTGGCACCAAAGACAATGGCGGCGATGGCGTACCAGATCGACACGTGGGCGGCTACGTTGATCTGCTGCGAGGTATGGCCCAGGCCCCACCAGACCAGGCGGTACATCAGCGGATCGATCTCGGAGATGTAGCCGATCGACCACAGCCAGGTCGGGATCAGGATGATGGCGCCGCAGGCGATGGTGAATACCGCCAGGATGGCGGCGGTCAGTGCACCGAAAGTGACCAGCGGCACCGACCCTTCATAGGTCTTTTCGTCGCGCGCGATGGCCAGTGTGCCAAAGAAGATGAACACCCCGATCAGGGCGCCGACGGCAAACAGGATCAGGCCGAAGTAGAACTTCGGATCGGCCGGCATCGGCACATACGAGGTCATCATCACGCTCGACGATCCCGCGATGATGGCCCAGGAAGTGATCGCGGCACCGACGAGCATCAGGCCGAAGGCGACCCAGCCGAGCCTTGGCGTGGCGATCCGGCTTCGCAACAGCACCGCCGAACAGAAATACAGCAGCGCGATCTCGAAATACAGGATCCAGACCAGCAGCATGACGACGCCGTGGCCGGTCAGAACGGTGTAGAAGTCCTGGGCGTTGAGAATCTGCACGGCCGGCCAGCGGGTCAGCGCGACCAGCAGACCGAGCAGACCGCCGACGGCGAGAAAGATCACCGCCGCAACGGCATTGGCCTTGATCAGGTTCTCGGCCGGCCGGTGAAACACGAGCCCGGTCTCGGGGCAGGTGCGGAATTGTGGTTTCATGATGGGTTCCCTCGGTTGATCAGTTGTCGACGACGTAGATGCGACTCAGCATTGTGTGGTGCATGATCCCGCAGTACTCGTTGCACACGACCGCATACTCGCCGGCCTCGGTGGGCGTGATGTTGAGCACCATGTCGTAGCCGGGCAGAACCTGGAAATTGATGTTGATCGGCTGAATCGACAGACCGTGCTGCCAGTCGGCCGAGGAAACGTGAAAGCGATAGGTCTCGCCTTTCTGCAGCTCCAGGATCGGATACCACTCCCACAGTCGGGCGAGCAGGTAGACATCCCCACCGGCCGGCGGTCGCACGACCGGAATTTGGCGGTCGGTCTCGTGGCGAACGGTGTGCGCCTCGACGAACTCGTTGACCTTGGCGACGTAGTCCTGCGGATTGACCCGGTAGGCTTCACCAGAGTAGTTCTGCTCGCCGTAGACGTGCCAGTAAGGCATGAAAAAGAACATGATCAGGCACCAGACGAGCGCAATGGCGATCCAGACGATCTCGACCCGATCGACCGGTTGCTTCCACCATACTCGTTGTGCCGGCGGTTGAATGGCACTCATTGATAGGCTCTCCCTGATACTCGAGTCAGTTGCCGATGGGCACGGTGACGATGTTCATCACGCCCCAGATAATGTAGGTCACGGTCGGAATCGTGACTCCCAGAAACAGCAGCAGAAACGGGTTGTCCAGAATCCGCTGCATGGTCGGCAGGCGTTCCTGCCGGTCTTCACCGGATTCGTCTCCGGACTCGTTATGATGCGTTTCATTCATGGTCTGCTCTCCCGGGCAACGGAATTAACATGTACATTACATGCATGTTTAGGGTCGCATGTAGCCGTCGCGAGAATCTATCATCGGGTCGCAGCGGCGGCATTGATGCGAATCAAGATTGATCCCGGTCGCGGCACAACGGCTGTTTGACCTGAGTCATCTTGCCGGCGAAAGACCGCGGGCAGACTAGGCGATAATCCCGGCGCGTCGGTCGCCCTGTGCCGCGCGAACCGCCGGGCTTGTGCTGGCGCTGCCTGCAGGATTGTCTGCTGTCAACAAGGGATTTGAAAAGATGATTAAATGCCCGTCCGCTTTCGCGTGGCTGGGAATGGCGATGCTGGTCGCTGTGCTCGGTGCCTGCCGGCCGGCCGCCGATCCAGCGCCCGTCTCTGCGCAATGGGTCAAGATCGACGCTGACGGCACGCCGGCCCTGGTCGACATGCAGCGCCATCACTGCGTGTTCGACCAGCGCACCGGCCTGATGTGGGAAGTCAAGCGGCACGACTCCGCGCTTCACCATCCGGCGCACACCTTCACCTGGCACAGCAGCGACGAGCAGCTGCACATGAGCGATCCGGGGCTGCCCGACGGCGGTGACTGCAGCGTGGCCCGCTGCGATACTGAAGGCCTGGCTGCGGCCGTCAACGCGGCCGGCCTGTGCGGGTATCGCGACTGGCGTGTGCCCACGCGCGCCGAGCTCCTGACGCTCGGTGATTTGTCGCTGCGCCAGACCGGGCAGGTCATCGACCCGGCGTTCTTTCCGCAGCTGGTTGTCGATGAGTACTGGACCATCGAGACCTTCCGGCTTTATCCGCAAAGCGCCTGGGCGGTCAGCGCGCGCCACGGCCTCGACCGGGCCGACCTCAAGCGCGAGCCCAAGCCGGTTCGGCTGGTGCGCCGGCACCTGCCCGCGCAGGGAGACGAGCCATGAACCGCATTGAGCGTCACCACCAGCGCCGAATGGGCCAGTGGCTGATGGTGTGCTGTCTGGTGCTGTTTGTCCTGGTGATGCTGGGCGGTGCGACGCGCCTGACGGGGTCCGGGTTGTCGATGGTCGAGTGGCAGCCGGTCACCGGCGTGATTCCGCCAACCAGCGAAGAGACATGGATGCGGGAATTCAACGCCTATCGACAGAGCCCGGAGTATCAGAAAGTCAATCGGGGCATGTCGCTCGACGAGTTCAAGGTGATCTACTGGTTCGAGTTCGGCCACCGCCTGCTGGCGCGCTCACTTGGCCTGGTGTTCGCTGTTCCGCTGGCCTGGTTCTGGTGGCGCGGCTGGATTTCGCGCCGGCTCCGGTGGCCGTTGCTCGGCCTGCTGGGTTTGGGCGCGCTGCAGGGCTGGATGGGCTGGTACATGGTCCAGAGTGGTCTGGTCGACATTCCGCGCGTCAGCCCTTACCGGCTCGCGGCGCACCTGAGTCTGGCGCTGATCATCTTCGCGATCATGTTCCGGCTGGCGCTGGGGTTGCTGTGGCCGGCCGAGCCGGCGCGTCGTCGCCCGCCGCTGCGGCTCTGGACGCGGACGGTCTTGATTCTGGTTGCCCTGACGGTGTTTGTTGGCGCGTTCGTGGCCGGTCTGCGGGCCGGACATATCTACAACGATTTTCCGCTGATGGCCGGACGCTGGATCCCTGAGGGCATTCTCGGGCTTGAACCGCTGTGGCGCAATCTGTTCGAGAACCCGGCAACGGTCCAGTTTCTCCACCGGTTACTGGGCCTGTCCACTCTGGCCGTCATCGCGCTGGCCTGGTATCGGGCTATTGTCGGGCATCAAGCCGCAGCGGGCCAGCGCCGCGTGTTTCACCTGCTGCTGGCCGCCGGTTTCGCCCAAGTTGTGCTGGGCATCGCCACGCTGATGCTTTATGTGCCGGTTGCGCTGGGTACTCTGCACCAGGGTGGCGCCGTGGTCGTGCTGGCCGCTGCGCTGGCTGCCCACTACCGCGCGAGCCGGGGGCCGGATCCGGCCCTGCTTTAGTGTCTGGGCCCGTCGGCGCCGCGGGCGATTCGCTCGAGCCGGTCGGGCGCCACGATGGTAATGCGGCGCGCGTCCATCTCGAGCACGCCGTCCCGCTGCAGAATGGCCAGGCTGCGCGACAGCGTTTCCGGCTGGATCGCCAACAGGCCGGCGATATGCTTTTTGCTGGCCTGGAGGCGAAACTCACGGTCGCCCTCCTGACGGCGGAATTCGTCGAGCAGGTAGTGCGCGACCCGAAGATGCGCGTTTTGCAGCGCCAGTGACTCGATCTGGTTGACCTTTTCGTGGACGCGACGACTGAGTGTGCCCATCAGTTTGAAGCAGGCATCGATATCGTTGCGCAGCATCTCGACGAGGTCATCGGCGTCGAAACCGATCAGTTCGCTGGGCTTGAGTGCGGCACAGTGGACCGGGTAGACCCGTTTCGGCATGAACAACGTCGCCTCGGCGAAGCTTCGGCCCGGTTGGACGATGGCAATGATCTTCTCCTGACCGGTGTTGGCCAGGCGAAACAGCTTGAGCTGACCCGTTCGGCACAGCCAGATGCGGCGCGCCGGGTCGCCCTGGTGAAACAGGTGATCACCGCGCTTGACGCTGATAAGGCGTGCGCGCGAAATCACGCGCTCAGCCTGTGCCTGACCCAGACTGGCGAGAATCGGAAACTGCTGCAGATCGTCCAGCGTCGGTTGGCCGTTTGCTTTCATGGTATCCGCCATGCATGTTTTACAATGGGACAACCCGTAAGACGGGTATCCTGTCATTAGAAACGGTCTATGGGAAGTGCAAGTTGATCAGAATCAATAAACGGTCCCGCTCGTGAAGCCTGAACTCGATCAACAGATGCTGACCTGGCTCAGTCCGCTGTTTCTCGGCACCTACGCCGAGAATGACCGGCTGTTCGAGCAGATACTGGTGGAGTTCCTGCGCGACCATGTCTACTGGCGCCGCAATGTTCATCCGGAAGATCCGCCGCTGATTAGCGAAATGGACCGGCATTCCGATGACTATCGGCAGTTTGTTTCGCGCATGAAATACGAACTTCACGGGTTGACGGCTCGGCTCAAGAACTCGGCGCCGTTTTTCAACCCCCGCTATATCGGCCACATGACCTCCGATCTCCTGCTTCCGGGACTGATCGGGCAGCTGGTCACGACCCTCTACAACCCCAATCACGTCACCGAGGAAGCGGCGCCGGTCACGCTGACGCTTGAACTGGAAGTCGGTCGCCAGCTTGCCACCATGTTCGGGTTCAACGTTGACGAGCGGGTGCGCCCGTGTGCCTGGGGGCACATTACCTCTGGCGGGACCCTGGCCAACGACGAGGGCTTGTGGTATTTCCGCGCGGTCCGTTACTGGCCACTGGCCGCGCGCCGTGCCCTGGCCGATGCCGGTTTCGATGCCGGTGAGCTGGCCGCCCTGGGCGGGCGGCTGAGCGACAGTGACGACCAGGCCTTGTTCGGCCTGCCGATCGATCGCATCATCGAGTTGCGGCGTGAGCTCCAGGGCGTGATTCGCAGCCGGCTCGAGCGGTCCGAGGCGCGGCAGCTGGCTGCCGCTATCGAAGCGGCCCGCGTCGAAACCCTGGGCATGGCCGGTTTTCATGCCGCCCATCCGGACTTTCCGACGCCGTGCGTGATGGTGCCGGTGACTGCGCACTACTCCTGGGAAAAGGCGCTCAAATTGCTGGGCCTGGGCAGCGCCCAGCTGGTGCCGGTCGAGGTCAATGAACGCATGCGCATGAGCGCGCGGTCGCTCGACGACCAGCTCGGCCGTGCCGCTGCGCAGAACAAGCCGGTTTTGGCGGTGGTCGGCGTGCTCGGCTCGACCGAGTACGGTTCGATCGACCCGATTGACCGGATCGTCTCGCTGCGCCAGCGCTGGCGCAAGCGCGGACTCGAGTTCGCCATCCACGTCGACGCGGCCTGGGGTGGTTATCTGGCCAGCATTTTTCGCGACCGTGACGGTTCTCTCGTTGACCATGCCCGCCTGCGCCGCGATTTCCGGTATTTTCCGTCCGAGCCGGTCTATCGCTCCTTCGCAGCACTGCGCCACACCGATTCAATCACGGTCGATCCGCACAAACTCGGTTATGTGCCGTTTGGATGCGGTGCCTACGTGGCGCGCAATCGCGCCATGACCGACTTCATCAGCCAGCGCGCGGCCTATGTGTTCGAGCCCGACGAGGACGGCGCCTGGGTCAACTACCGTGACCGGTTTCGCAATCTTGGTCAGTACATCCTGGAAGGCTCCAAGCCCGGAGCCGTCGCCGCCGGCGTCTGGGTCACCCATCGCGTGCTCCCGCTCGACCACCAGCATTTCGGCCGACTGTGCGCCGAGACGGTGCGCCACAGCGAGTACTTTTTTGATCATATCGACGATCTGCGCAGCGAACTGTCCGGTATTGCCCGGGTCATCATGCCGTTCGAGCCGGATACGAACCTGGTCTGTCTGGCGATCAATCCGGACGGGAATCACAGCGTCGGGCGGATGAATCGTTTCGGCCGGCGCCTTTACGATCGACTCAGCGTGGCCGAACGCGTGGACATGCACGCGCGGGAATTTTTCGGTTCGCGCACGCTGGTGCACTTGAGCGATCTGAGCCAGGAAGCGTCCGATCGCCTAATCGGCGAGCTCGACCTCGATCCGGCCACCTTCGTCCAGAATCCCGACGACAGCGGCGAGCAGGCCGACAGCGTATTCTTGCTGCGCCATACCCTGATGAATCCGTGGTTGTCGGGATCGCATCAGGGAATGAACTACCTTGACCGCTACTGCCGGTATCTCGCGCGCCTGGTGCGCGAGGAGATTGCAGCGAATCAGCCATGAACACCATTCGGAGAACGCCATGATTGCCGACACCCTGATCAGGGACCATCGCGACTGCGATGCCCATTACGCCCGTGCCGAGTCGGCCGCCGGCCAGGGCGATGCTGAACAGGCACGCCAGGCGCACGCCGCGTTCGCCGCTGCACTGGAACGTCACATGAGCGCAGAGGAAGAGGTCCTGTTTCCGGCATTCGAGGAAATGACCGGGATGGAGGACGGACCAACCGCGGTGATGCGAATGGAGCATGATCAGATGCGTTCGCTGCTGGCCCAGATGAGCGAGGCGCTCGACGGGGGTGATCTGGATGGTTACCTGGATGGCGGCGAGACGCTCAACGTGCTTGTCCAGCAGCACAACATGAAAGAGGAAAACATGCTCTATCCGATGTGCGAGCAAGCGTTGGGCGACCAGGCCGACGAGCTGATTGCCCGCATGCAGCCCTAGTCGACGCCGCTGTCTTGGCCGGGGAGATTGCCATTGACGTGCGCGGCCTGGAGCCGTGTGAGCCGATGGAGCGGATTCTGACGCGTCTCGACACCCTTGGCGCTGACCAGCAACTGCGCGCGCTGATCGACCGCGAGCCCCTGCCGCTGTATCCGATGCTCGAGCAGCGCGGCTTCGGCTGGAAAGTACTGGCGATGGACGACGACGGCTGTGAGCTGCTGATTTGGCCGCGTCCTCAGGGCCGGTCGGGCGGCACGTGAACGGCGCCCTGTCGCTGGAACAGGCGCCGCCGATATCGGTGCCGCTGCGCTTTTTCCTGACGCTTCCGGCATTCGGCGCTCTGGCGGCTTTCATCCTGCTGTGGGCCGGTGCCGATGCACTGGCTTCGCGCTGGCATCCCGCGACTCTTGCGATCAGCCATCTGGTCATGCTGGGTATGTTTTGCATGGTCATGTTCGGCGCGATGTTTCAGATGCTGCCGGTGCTCGCCGGCGTGCGGGCACCCTGGCCACGCCTGACCGGCGGCAGCTGCCATGTTCTCCTGACCGGCGGCACCCTGTTGCTGGCGATCGCGTTTCTCAGCGGCGCAACCGCCCTGTTCGTGGTCGCCGCCGCCATGCTTGGCCTGGCAGTGGCGGTGTTTGCCGGGGTAATTGGCAACGGCCTGCTGCGCGCCCCGCAGCCGGCAGCCAGCGTGCGCGGGATGCGCTGGGCCCTGCTTGGCCTGGTCGTGACGGCCATCGCCGGGATCACCCTGGCACTGGGCTACGGCCTGCCAGGAATGACGCTGCTGCGGCATCCGCTGACCGATCTGCATCTGGCCTGGGGGCTGGTCGGCTGGGTGGCAGCGCTGATTGTCGTGGTCGCGTTTCAGGTCGTGCCGATGTTCCAGATGACCGAGCCTTATCCGCACCGGCTTCGTCGCTGGCTGGCCCCGTCACTGTTTGTCCTTCTGACCTGGCTGAGCCTGGCAGTGTCCGGGCTGGTCCCCGGCAGTGCGGCCGCCACACTGGCTCTGGCGACGCTGCTGGCCGCGTTCGCGCTTCAGACACTGCTGCTGCTGGCGCGCCGCCGCCGCAGGGTGCGCGACACCAGCCTGTATTTCTGGCGTTTCGGCATGCTCTCGCTGAGCCTGTCGACACTGTTGTTCGGCCTGCTGCAGCTGTTCCCGACCCGCCCTGATTCGCGGCTGCCGCTGGCCCTTGCCGTGCTGTTCGTGGCCGGCTTCGGGCTGTCGATTGTGTTCGCCATGCTCTACAAGATCGTGCCGTTTCTGGTCTGGCTGCATCTTCAGCAGCGCCTGGCCGCGCGATCTGTCGCCGTTCGCGGCTACCGCGCTCCGGCGATGCGCGCGGTCCTTTCCGACGCTCCGGTTCGCCGGCACCTGGCGCTTCATCTGGCCGCAGTGGCGTTGTTGCTGGGGTCGCTGTGGCTGCCTTTGCTGGTGCGCATCAGTGCAGCGCTCTGGCTGGCCGGACTCGTGCTGCTGGCCGGTAATCTGGCCGGCGCGATGCGCTGCTATATCAAGCAGTCGCGCCGAATCGATCAGCTGGGCGATGGCCCTGTTTGCGACTGACCCGCCCGCAGCGCGGCGACACCGCGCCGGATCAGTACCGCGATCATGTCCCTGCGCCAGCCCAGCGGGAAGAAATCCTGACGGTAGATTTCGGCGAAACCCGAGGCGGTCTCGCACGCGCTATCGACCATCGCATCGAAGTCGTCGTGATCATCGCGGTCGAACCCGAAACGGCCCGGGTGGGTGTTGACCCCGGTCACGGCGACACCCAGGCGCGATGTGTTGCCGGCCCTGGAAAGACTGACCGCCACGCCCACGGACGGAAAATCCAGCGTCTTGCGAACGGCCAGTTTCTGATAATGGACCTTGCCGCCGGGCTGGGGTGGAATCTCGATTCGGGTCAGGATTTCATCGGCTGCAATCGCCAGCCCTTCGATGCCGTCGGGCCGATAGAGCTCGGTCAGGGCCAGTGATCGCTCGCCATGGGGCCCGGCCAAATGCACGACAGCGTTCATTAACAGCAGCACCGGGGCGGTGTCGGAAACAAAGCGCGCGTGGCACTGGGGCCAGTCGCCGGCCTGTACGCTCTTGATCAGCGGGCAGTGCTCGCCGCCGGCCTTGAAACAGGGGCCGTGGGCTGTGCGGTTGACCTCGCTTTGGTTGTAGTAAACGCAGCGTCGGTCGACCAGCAGGTTGCCGCCGAGTGTGGCCTGGTTGCGAATCTGCGGACTGGCGACGCTGGCGGCCGCCGCCGACAGCGCAGGAACCAGGCGCCGGAGCGTTGCGTCTTCGGCAATCCGGGCCAGGCTGGTCAGAGCCCCGATCCTTGTGCCACCGTCCGGCATGCGCTCAATGCCCCGCAGTGGCTCGATCCGGCTGAGCGAAATCAGGGCCGGACGCTGGTCGCGGTGCAGCTTGAGTGCCGGTATCAGGTCGCTGCCCCCGCCGAGATAGACAAACGGTCGGCCCATGGCGGCCAGATCGGCAGCCAGTGCTGCAGCTTCGTCAAGGCTGCCGGGACGATGATGGGACAGTTGTTCGGGTCCGGTCACGATGTCTCCGCCTGCTTGTTCCTGGCAATGGCCTTCAAGACCAGATCGGGCGTCATCGGCAGGCGGGTCAGGCGAATGCCGACGGCATCGAAGAGGGCATTGGCCACCGCCGGGGCGACCGGGGCAAGCACGCCTTCGCCGGCCTCCTTGCCGCCGAACGGGCCTTCGCTTTCGTCGCTGTCGCAGTCAACAATCTCGATCTCGGGCTGTTCAAAAGCCGACAGCATCTTGTACTCGAGCAGCGAAGGGTTCTGCACTGCCCCCTGGTCGTAGTCGATGCGCTCCATCAGCGCCTGGCCCAGGCCCATGTGAATCGAGCCCTCGATCTGGCCTTCAACCGCCAGCCGGTTGAGCGCCCGGCCGCAGTCGTGGGCGGTGGTGATGCGTTCGACCCTGACCAGTCCGGTGTCCGGGTCGACCTCGACCTCGGCGATATGGGCGGTAAAGCTGTAGCTGGGACTCAGGCCCGCGCCGGCGCCCTTGAACGATCCGCCCAGCTTGGGCGGGCGGTAGGTACCGCGGGTCTGCAGGATGCCATCGCGATCAAGCGCCCGGGCCACCACCGCCATGTAGTCGACGCCGCACTCGTCGCCGGCCGGGCCGATCCGGCCGTCCGCGAACACGAAGCCGTCGCTGTAGTCGGGATTGGCACCCAGGTCCTCGTTGGCGAAGTCGGGCTTGCGTCCGCCCTGGCGGAAAAAGCTCTCCGGCTCGCCCGGCCCGGGCAGCGGCGGCGGCTCGATCCCGAGCAGTTCGCAGGCCGCTTCGACCAGGCGCCGCCGCATGCGGATGGCGGCGTTGCGCGCGGCGTTGCCGCACATGAAGGTCACGCGCGAGCTGTAGCTGCCCAGGTCGATCGGCGTCAGGCGGGTGTCGGCGCTGACCACCTTGACCCAGTCGAGCGGCAGGCCGAGCACCTCGGCGGCCATCATCGCCAGGATGGTATCCGAGCCCTGGCCGATGTCGGCAGCGCCGGAATAGACCGTCACGCCGCCGTCGAGATCGATGGTCAGTCGCACCGTCGCGCCCGGCATCTCGTTGCGATGAATCGGCAGCGCCGAGCCGCTGATGAAAAAGCCGCAGGCCACGCCGATGCCGCGGCCAAACGGCAGCTTGCCGTACTTGTCGCGCCAGCCCGAGTGGGCCATGGCGTTTTCCAGGCCGCGCCGGAGTCCGACGGATGTGATGCGAAACTCGTTGGGGGTGAGGGTGTTCTCGTCGAGTAGCATGGTCAAGCGGCCGGCGGCCGGATCCAGCCCGGCCTCGGTCAGCGCCATGTCGACCAGCACCTCGCTGGCAAAGCGCGGATTGACCCCGCCATGACCGCGCATGGCGCCGCACATCGGCTTGTTGGTATAGACCCGGCGGCACTCGAAACGATAATTGGGCAGCTTGTACGGGCCCTGCAGCAAGACGCCGTTGTAGTAGGTGGTCACCACGCCGAAACTGCCGTAGGCGCCGCCATCGATGGTGGCGCTGTTGGTCAGCCCGGTTATGCCCCTTTCCGGGTGATAGCCAAGCTTCATGGCGATCTCGGTGGGGTGGCGACCGTGGTTCGAGAAAAACACCTCCTCGCGATTGAAGCGCAGACGCACGTTGCGCCCGGTCTCCAGCGCCATGCGCGCGGCGATGATTTCATGGCTGAACGGGTCGCTCTTGCCGCCGAAGCCGCCGCCCAGATGCGGTTTGATGACGCGGATGCGGTGGGCCGGCAGATCGAGCACCTCGGCCAGTGCCCGGTGCAGGTAATGTGGCACCTGGGTGGCCGAGTACACGGTCAGCTCGCCGTCGCGGCTGAGTTCGACCTGGGTGGCGTGCGGTTCGGTAAAGGCGTGGGTAACCGGGGCGAAACTGAAGCGTTTGTTCACTATCACTTCGGCTTGTTCGAAGCCGGACTCCGGGTCGCCGAAGCACTGCTCGACTTTCTTGTGCAGGTTGTTGTCGCGCTTGAGTTCCGGATGAATCGGCCGGGTCACCGGCTTCAGGCCCTTGCGCGGGTCCAGACAGGGCGTGTCCGGAACGTACTCGATCTCAATCGAATCCAGCGCCGCTTCGGCCTCGGCCAGGGTTTCGGCCGCAACCGCGGCGACCGGCTCGCCGACGTAATTGACCCACTGCCGGGCAATGACCGGCTCGTCGCGACTGATCGGCAGGACGCCGAATCGCCGCTCGAAATCAGCGCCGGTCAGCACCGCGCGTACGCCGGCCATCGACCGCGCCCGGGTGTCATCCAGGCGCCGGATGCGGGCACTGGCGCAGGGGGATCGCAGAATCTTTACCCACAGCGGGTTGTGCAGGCGCAGATCGTCAGTGTAGCGGGCCCGGCCGGTGACCTTGTCGTGCGCATCGATCTGCGGAATGCGCTGGCCGATCAGGCGATTGCCTTCCGCGGCGCGCTGCTCGTCGGTGCCTTGCGGTATGGCGGGTACCTGGCGCGGATCAGTCATCGCCGGCCTCCTGCACGCTGCGTGCTGCGCGTCGCACCGCGGCCTCGATCTTGGTGTAGCCGGTGCAGCGGCAGATCGTGCCCGAGATGCAGCGCTTGATGGCCGCAGGGTCCGGGTCGGGATTGTCCCAGAGCAGGGCGGCGGCGCTGAGCGCCATGGCCGGCGTACAGAAGCCGCATTGAATCGCGCCTTCCTCGACCATTGCCTGCTGGACCGGGTGCAGCGCCGGACCATCGGCCAGACCCTCGATCGTGGTAATCACGCGGTCCTGGACATCGGCGGCCAGCATCAGGCAGGCCAGCATCGGTCGGCCGTCGATCAGCACCGTGCAGCAGCCGCACTCGCCCAGATCGCAGCCGCGCTTGGTGCCGGTCAGATTGAGCTCCTCGCGCAGGAAATCGAGCAGCGTGATCGAGCCTGCCACTGCGCGGGAGTACTCACGGTCATTGACCTTCAGGGTCACGAGGTCATTGGATGTGTCCATGTAACCGATCGAACGTTCGATTTGTGGTCGAGTATACGTCCCCGGGCCGGCCGGAGACAATGCCGCAGACCGGTTTCGGGGGCCGTCCGGGCGCCTGTTCCTGCTGGCCGTGTGCTGGCGCGAGCTTCGTTGCACACCGTATACTCTCTGTTCGCCACGGGCCCCACGAAAAAGCGCGGCAGCCTCGCGGGATTGATACCGCAGCAACTCGTGCCACGTTTCGGCGCACCTGAATGAGGGATCAATGCTCGATAACATCGACACGCTCCTGTCCATGGCGGAGGTCACCGCCGTGTTCGCGGGGTTCGCCGCCCTGGTCACCGTGGTGCGGGCGGGCTACGGCAAACCGGCCGATATCGTTCACGACCTGCTGAGGCTTCGGCTCGTCATCGCCAGCAGCATTGCGGGAGTAGCCGGCGCCCTGATTCCCATCGGTATCGCCGGGTATGGTCTTGATTCCGACATTGTCTGGCGAATGTCGGCAGTGATATTCCTGATCATGGACAACGGGATCATCGCGTCCTTCATACGTTCCTACAGGCCGGTGCGGGGGAGCTTCCCCCCGGACCGCCTGGCCGTGTTTCTCGTGACGCTCCTGGAACTGGTTGAGCAGATAAGCCTTGTTGCCGTGGTTCTGGGTGTGACCTTTGTCAGCGGCTCGGCGCTCTACGTGACGGCACTGATCGCGAATCTCTGTCAGGCCGGCTTCATTTTCGTGCGATTCGTGGGCTCGGCGCTCCGGCGCGAGCAAAGACGGCTTTCCAACAAGTAATAGCGGGCAAACTGATCGGCTGAAGTGTCGGTCGTGATCGTTCAGGATGACCGGGGAAAACCCGATGCAGGCAAACACAAAACGCAGCTTCTGGGGCTGGGGGCTGGAACAAGAGGCGCTCGATTCCGATGAGATCGGCGCACTGGCCCGGCGGCTGCGCGAGCGGTTCGGACTGCCGGTGCGCGCAGCGGCCCCGATTCCGCGTGCCGATGCGCTCGAGCTGTCCGCCCCCAGGCTCGGGCCGCCGGCCGGCCTGGCGCATCTGTTGTCCGCTGATGCGCGCGATCGCGCCGGGCACACTTACGGCAAGGCCTTTCGCGACATCGTGCGCGGCCTGGCCGGTGATTTTAACGCTGCGCCGGACTGGGTGGCCCGGCCGGGCAGCGAGCAGGATCTGGTCGATCTGCTCGACTGGGCGGGGTCGGCACGAGTTGCCGTGATTCCCTACGGCGGCGGCTCGAGCGTCGTTGGCGGGGTCGAGGCGCGCCTGGACAGTGACTGGGCCGGGGCGGTCAGCGTTGATATGGCCCGCTTCGATGCGCTTGTCGAGATCGACCCGACTTCACGCGCGGCCCATCTGCAGGCCGGTCTCTACGGTCCGGCGCTGGAAGCGGCGCTCAAACCCCACGGCTTGACGCTCAGGCATTACCCGCAGTCGTTCGAGTTCTCGACGCTCGGCGGCTGGCTGGCCACGCGCGCCGCCGGGCATTTCGCCACGCGCTATACGCATATCGAAGATCTGGTCGAGTCGGTGCGGGTGCTGACCCCGAGCGGGCTGATCGAGACCCGGCGCCTGCCCGGCTCCGGTGCCGGACCTTCGCCCGACCGCTTCCTGCTCGGTTCCGAGGGCACGCTGGGCTTTTTCCTGTCGGCCTGGATGCGGCTGCAGGCCCGCCCCGAGTATCGGGCCGGGTGTACGGCGGCTTTCGAGACCTTTGCCGCGGGTACCGAGGCGGTGCGACAGTTGTCCCAGTCCGGCCTGGATCCGAGCAACTGCCGCCTGATCGATGCCACCGAGGCCGTGCTGGCCGGTATCGGTGACGGCAGCCGACACCTGCTGATCCTGGGTTTCGAATCGGCCGATCATCCGATCGATCCCTGGCTGGCGCGGGCGGTCGAGATCTGCCGCGGCAGCGGTGGGCAAGTGATGGCGAACAAGGATCGCGAGAAGGATCCGGCATCGGACTGGCGTTCGACTTTTCTGCGCGCTCCCTACATGCGCGATGGGCTGGTGCGGCTGGGCATGATCGTCGAGACCTTCGAGACGGCCGTGACCTGGGACCGGTTCGAGGCCACCCACGCCGCCATCGTCGAGGCGGTGCAGTCGAACGCCCGCCGCCTGTGCGGCGGCGCGGCCGTGGGCTGTCGCTTTACCCACGTCTACCCGGACGGACCGGCGCCCTACTACACGGTGGTCGCGCCGGGCCGCGACGGCGCCATGGTCGAACAGTGGGACGAGATCAAGCAGGCCACGATGGCGGCCATCGACCGCAGCGGCGCCACCGTCACTCACCACCACGCCGTCGGGCGCGATCACCGCCCCGGCTACGACCGCCAGCGTCCGCCACTGTTTGCCGATGCGCTACGAGCGGTCAAGCAAACGCTTGACCCCGCCTCGGTACTGAATCCCGGCGTGCTGATCGACCGGACTGCTGTGAGACAATAACGAACCGGCGCCTCCCGCAGAGGCCCGCGTAGGGTTATTAAGCGGTTCCCTAACGCGCCCGTGTCGCGACGTCTGGCCCTGTTGGCCGGGCAGCGGTTTCTGCTACAGTTGCGTGCGACGCGAGCCGCAGCTGTTGCCAACCGGCTTGTTCGCGGCTGCCCCCTTCCGACTGGAGATCTGGCAATGATTCGATGCTGCCCCCCCAATCTGCCGGCCGTGCTGGTCGGACTCATGCTGCTGATCGGTGTCCCTGCCCCGGCACAAGACGACAACAGCAAAGATCCGCTGGAAACGGCGCTCAAAGGCCTGGAGTTGCGCAGCATTGGTCCGGCGTTTATGTCCGGCCGGATCGCTGATATCGTGATCCATCCGGAGAATCACAACATCTGGTATGTGGGCGTCGGTTCCGGCGGCGTCTGGAAGACGGTCAACTCCGGCACGACCTGGCAGCCGATCTTCGACGGGCAGGGCTCGTATTCGATCGGCGCGCTGGCGCAGGATCAATCCAATCCGAACACAGTCTGGGTCGGCACCGGGGAGAACGTCGGTGGCCGGCACGTTGGCTATGGGGACGGCGTCTACGTCAGCCGTGACAGCGGCGCGAGCTGGAAGAATGTCGGGCTCAAGGCGTCCGAGCATATTGGCAAGATCGTCATTCATCCGCAGGATCCCGACACCGTCTGGGTCGCCGCCGAGGGTCCGCTGTGGCGTTCCGGGGGCGAACGTGGTCTGTACAAGACCACCGATGGTGGCAAGACCTGGACGCGCACGCTGGTCGGTGATGAGGGTGACGATGTCTGGACCGGCGTGACCGACATCGAGATCGATCCGCGCGACCCCGATCTGCTCTATGCGGCGACCTGGCAACGCCATCGCACCGTGGCGGCCTACGTCGGCGGCGGCCCGAACTCTGGCATTCACCGCTCCACCGACGGCGGCGAGACCTGGACCGAGCTGACCCAAGGCCTGCCCAGCGCCAGCCCGAACAGCAACCTCGGCAAGATCGGCCTGGCCATCTCGCCGCAGGATCCGGACGTGCTGTACGCGGCCATCGAACTGAATCAGCGCGAAGGCGGCGTTTGGCGCTCGTCCGACCGCGGCGCATCATGGAAAAAGATGTCGGACAAGATCGCCGGTGGTACCGGCCCGCACTACTACCAGGAACTCTACGCCAGCCCGCACCAGTTCGACCGCATCTACTTCATGGACGTGCGCGCGGCGGTTTCCGACGACGGCGGAAAGAACTGGACCTCGATCGCCTCGGAGGCCAAGCATGTCGACAATCATGCGCTGGCCTTTCGCCCAGACGACCCGCACTACCTGCTGATCGGCACTGATGGTGGGTTGTATGAAACATTCGATCACGCCAACACCTGGCGCTACATCGCCAATCTGCCGGTGACCCAGTACTACAAGGTTGCCGTCGACGATGCCGAGCCGTTCTACACCATCTACGGCGGCACCCAGGACAACAATACCCAGGGTGGTCCGTCACGCACCGACAACGTCTCGGGCATTCGCAATTCGGACTGGTTCGTCGTGCTGTTCGGTGACGGTCACCAGCCGGCGACCGAGCCGGGCAACCCGGACATCGTCTACGCCCACTGGCAGCAGGGCAATCTGGTGCGGCATGACCGGACCACCGGCGAAATCGTCTATATCCAGCCGCAGGTCGGCCAGGGCGAAGCGCCCAACCGCTTCAACTGGGACGCGCCGATTCTTGTCAGTCCGCACGACCCGAAGCGTCTCTATCACGCCTCGCAGCGGGTCTGGCGGTCCGATGACCGGGGTGATTCCTGGACCAGGATTTCGGGTGATCTGACGCGCGACCAGAACCGCTTCGAAATCGAGCACATGGGCAGAACCTGGGGCTGGGATACGCCCTGGGACACCTTCGCCATGTCGAATTTCAACACCGTCACCTCGCTGGCCGAATCGCCCATCGTCGAGGGGCTGCTCTACGCCGGTACCGATGACGGGTTGATCCAGGTGTCGGA
The DNA here is from genome assembly GCA_013285445.1 of Pseudomonadota bacterium. Lineage (NCBI taxonomy): Bacteria > Pseudomonadati > Pseudomonadota > Pseudomonadota bacterium. The sequence goes on from CP053448.1 coordinate 305,433, forward strand.
AAACGGTGGCGAAAGCTGGCGTCGGATCGAGGTCGGCGACCTGCCGGGCGTGCCAGACACCGCGTTCGTCAACGACATCAAGGCCGACCTGTTCGACGCCGACACCGTGTATATCGCGCTCGACAACCACAAGTACGGCGACTACAAGCCGTATTTGCTCAAGAGCACCAATCGGGGACGGCGCTGGACCTCGATCACCGGCGGTCTTCCGGACCGCCACCTGGTCTGGCGTGTGGTGCAGGATCACGTCAGACGGGGCCTGATGTTCGCCGGCACGGAGTTCGGTCTGTTCGTGACTCTGAACGGTGGCGGCGACTGGCACAAGCTGACTGGCAACGCACCGACCATCTCCTTCCGTGATGTGGTTATCCAGCGCCGCGAGAATGATCTGGTCGGCGCCACTTTCGGCCGCGGCTTCTGGATCCTTGACGATTACAGCGTGCTGCGCGAGATCGAGACCGATACCTTGCAGGCCGAGGCCAAACTGTTCGCGATCCGCGATGCCTGGTGGTACATGCCGCGCACGCCGCTGGGCAATAACGCGCGCGGTTCGCAAGGTCATGCCTTGTACCTGGCCGAGAACCCGCCATTCGGTGCGGTGTTCACCTACCACCTGGCCGAAGGGTACAAAAGCCTCAAAGAGCAGCGCCAGGAGCGGGAAAAGCCGCTGGTCGAGGCGCGCGATAACGTGCCGTTCCCGAATTGGGAGCGGATCGAGGCCGAGCGCCGCCAGCCCGATCCGGCAGTGATCCTGACGGTGCGCGACGGCTCAGGCCAGGTCGTGCGTCGCCTGAAAGGCCCAGCCGCCAGAGGCATGCATCGGGTGGCCTGGGATCTGAAGATGCCGGCACCGAACGCCATCGGTGATTCCGGCGGATTTGGCGAGCCCAAGGGCTTCATGGTCGCCCCCGGCACCTACACGGTGGAGCTGGCCAAGCGCATCGACGGCGACGTGACTGCGCTGGCCGGCCCGCGCGCATTCCAGGTTGTACGCATGCGCGAGGGCGCGCTGCCGGGCGCCGAACCGGCCGAGACGGTCGCATTCTGGAAGCGGCTGTCGGACATGCAGCGGAAGGTGTCGGCCGCCAACCAGGTCATTGACCAGGCGCGAGGCCGGCTGGACGCGATGGCCGAGGCCCTGGAACGCAGCACGGCCGAGGCCGGAACCCTGGACGCTGAGCTGCATGCTGTCTCGCAGCGCCTGCATCAGATTGCCGAACAGCTTCGTGGCAAGCCATCGCTGCAAGCGCTCAATGTCCCCAGGGGGCCGACGATTGGCCAGCGATTGTTTGTGGCGATGATCGGAACCGGTCGTTCGACCTATGGTCCGACGCCGACCCACGAGATGAGCCTGGACATCGCCGAGCGGGAGTTCGTGTCGGTCGGTGGGGAAATCGAAGAGTTGATAGGGCAGCGAATTCCCGAACTGGAGCGGTCCCTTTCGCAGGCCGGCGCGCCGTGGACGCCCGGCGCACCCTTACCGCTGGAGTGATGGATCGGGATCGAGATCGAAAGCCCAGTCCTCGGGGCTGTCCAGATCGAAGGCGGCAGTGGGCATCGTGACCCGGATCAGGCGGCGGTGGTGCGCGATCAGCACCGAGCGCGCGCCGCAATCGCCGCGGATTCGCTTGACTTCGTCAAAAAGCGCCCGTGGCAGGATCGCGGGCACACCAAAGGTCTCGTCATAGGCGGCGGCAACCGGCCGGCCGGGTTGCCGGCGCCAGGCATCGCGCAGTCGCGCCAGATCAAGCGCCGTGATGCGAAACTGATCCGGCAGCAGGATCAGGACCGCCGGGCAGTCGCCGGCCAACTGCTCCATGCCGGCAATCAGTGAGCCACTCATTCCCGTGGCCCAGTTTTCATGTTCATGCACCTGCACCCCGGTGATGCCATCCAGTACCGGTCGAATTCGCTCTCGTTGGGCGCCCAGCACCACATGAACCCGATCAGGCCCGAGGGTGAGGGCAATTCGCACAGCCCGCCGCAGCAGCGGTTCGCCGCCCAGGGTAACCAGTTGCTTGGGGTGGCCGAGACGGCTCGAGGCACCCGCGGCCGGAATCAGGACGTCGAGATTCGGGAGATTCGATGCTGTGTTCCGGGACATATCGCGCCTGACGGCGTTCCTAGCCCGCATTATTCATGAATCGCCGCGATGATTGCGCAGGGGATTGTTCGCACAGCGGATTTTCCGACCGAGCAGAATACCAGGCTGTATTTCCGAAGGAGGAAAATCCGCTGTGCGGACAAGGCGCAAGCAAGGGCGCGAGTGAATTCATGAGTAATGCGGGCTAGTGGGCCATGCGGCTAATGAGGTAACACTCAGAGCCACTGTGCTGTGTGCGAATCAAGGCGCGTTTCGCAGGGAATGGTTGTTCCCTTTCCAAGAAACGCAACGCCGAGTCGCGCCAGCACAGTGGCTCCCGAAGGGCCGCCGCACAAGCGCTGTGGGCTGCGTTCCGCTCGCTTGAATTGGCGATGGCCAGTCCTGCGCTCGCGCGCCTTGCCCACAACGCTTGTGCGACGGCTGAGTGTTACCTCATTAGCCGCATGGCCCACTAGGAAGACAATGGCCGGCCATCGCGGTCATTGAGCATGGCATGGGCTTCGGCCAGGATCGACAGGGCGATGGTTTCCGGCAGTTCAGCGCCGAGATCCAGGCCCGCCGGACCATGAATGCGCCGGTGATGCGTTTCAGGGATGTCCTCGAGCACGCGTTCGCGTCGGGCCGCCGGCCCGAGCAGGCCGATGTAGGCGACCGGGTGTTCGGCCACGCGGGCGATCCAGGCGCGGTCGTGCTCCAGATGATGGCTCATGATGACGACGGCATCGGCACGGGCAAGCAGGCCGGAATCATCGATCTGGTCCGGTCGCAACCGATTCGCCCGGCAAGCCGTCTTGTTGAGCAGCTGCTCGATATAGGCGGGTCGATGATCGGCCACGTCAACATCCCAGCCAATGGCTTGAGCCAGCCGGACCAGTGGCACGGCGTCAGGACCTGCACCCAGCACCAGCAGCCGCCGCGGCGGATCGATCGGCACCAGCAGCAGTCTGGCTCTGCCCTGCGGCGTATCCAGTTCGATCTCGACAGCCCGATCCGGCCGGTTTGTCGGCAGGGCAGCCGAAAGTCGCTTGGCTTCCAAAGACTGCGGCACGCCGAACCATTGACCCGATCCATCGGCCAGCATCAGGCTGCCGGCCTGCCAGTCGGCGAGGTCGGACTGAAACACCTGCAAGAGCATGGCGCGCTGACGCCGGGCGTGCACATGGCACAGGCGGGTGAATACCGGGTCGTTGGCGTCAATGCGGGTCAGCAGCACGCGCACCAGGCCCTGACAGCCCAGCCCGAGCCCCCAGGGCGGCTCTTCGCCCGACAGCATGTCGTAGGTGATCAGGCTCGGTTGTCCGGTGGCCAGTACGCTGGTGGCATGCTCGGCCAGGTCACCTTCCAGGCAGCCGCCGCTGAGCAGGCCATGCGTGAGGCCGGAGGATTCGATCAGCATCATCGCCCCCGGCTTGCGATAGGTCGAGCCGCGCGTTTCGACAACGCTGGCAAGCACGATCTGATCTGCCGGCGCCAGGCGCTCGAATGTCCGCTGCAGCTCGCCCAGGCCCAGATCCATCACGGGTTTTGAGCGTCGTGCCGGCGACAGGTCGCGAGATAGGAGTCCAGCCGCCTTTGCAGGAGTGGCGTGAGCGGCTGCGGCCGGCCCAGCCCAAGCTCGATGGCGACCAGCACGGAGCGGGCCCGCAGTCTCGGCTTGTCGCCGATATGGCCGTCGAAACGCAGTGTGAACGAAGTCCGGCCAATCCGTTCGAGCACCAGATCCAGTTCCAGCACTTCGCCGAGGCGGCAGGGACGCAGGAAATCGCACTCGGTATGCGCGGTGGGAAAACCGATGCCCTGCTCGAGAATGAGTTCGGCGTAGTTCATCTGCAGGCAGCGGTTGAACCATTCCTCAACGGCGGCCTGGAACATCTCGAAAAAACGCGGGAAGAACACGTAGCCGGCCGGGTCGGTATGGGTGAAGCGCACCGGGCTGCGATGGACATAGACGCGGTCGGTCATTGCGCAGTTGTCTCGCCGTAGACCGGCGCCTGCACCTGGCGGAAGATGCCCAGCGCGCAAGGCAGTTCGGGCGGGCTCATCAGGGCCAGCTGCTGGGCCAGGCCCGGATCGGTCGAGGCGGGGTCGTGGATGAGGGCGCTGCCCGGCAGCGGGTCGTCTGCGGCCAGGGCCCTGGAGACGATGCGCCCGCTGTCGGTGGTCAGCACCCTGCGCGTCTGGTCGCCGTAGACCATGGGCTGGCCTGCGGCCAGCCGCACCGAATGCTCGTTGCGGCTGTGCTTGCCGACGATGCCGTCATAGGCGCCGTCATTGAAGGTCACGCAGTTGAACATCACCTCGACGAAGGACACGCCGCGATGTGCATTGGCCGCGGCAAAGACCTGCTGCATCATGGCCGGATCGGTGTCGGGTACGCGCGCGACGAAGGTCGCGCCGGCGGCCAGCGCCAGGTTGACCGGGTTGACCGGCGTGTCCCGCACGCCGTAGGGCGTGGAGCGCGTCTTCTGCCCGAGCGGACTGGTCGGCGAGGCCTGCCCCTTGGTCAGGCCGTAGATCTGGTTGTTGAGCAACAGCAAGTTGATATCCGGGTTGCGCCGAAGCAGATGCAGGGTGTGGTTACCGCCGATGGCCAGCGCATCGCCGTCGCCGCAGATCAGCCACACCGACAGCTCCGGATTGGCCAGCTTGATGCCCATGCCGACAGTCGGCGCGCGGCCGTGAATGGTGTGAAAGCCGAAGTTGCTGGTGTAGTAGGGCAGGCGCGATGAGCAGCCGATGCCCGAGACGGTCACCAGGTTTTCGCGCGGCAGACCCTGCTCGGCGTAGGCCGCGGTCAGCGCCTTGAGCACGGCAAAGCAGCCGCAGCCGGGGCACCAGCGTGGCTGGACTTCGCTCAGGAAATGCAGGCGGTCGGCGCGCTGTTCTGAAGCCGGACGCTCTGGCGCCGTATCGATCGTATTCATGCGATGGGACCTCCCTTGAGAAGGGATTCGGCATAGGCCGTTATTTCGGACACCCGGAACGTCGTGCCTTGGATCTTGTTGAGCGGCTTGACGTCGATCAGGTACTCGCTGCGCAAACGCTGCCGGAGCTGCCCCAGGTTGTTTTCGACCACCACGATCTGGCCATGCTGACGCAACAGTTCACCGAGATCCTCGGGCAACGGGTTGAGCTGGCGCAGGCACAGCCCGGCGACGGCATGGCCGTCCCGGGTCAGGCGGTCGACCGCCTCGTAGATGGCGCCACCGGTCGAGCCCCAGCCGACCAGCAGCAGGCCGGCAGCGGGGTCGCCGTAAGGCTCGAGCTCAGGGTAGCCGCGGGCGACGCGGGCGATCTTGTCGGCGCGCAGCCGCACCATGGCCTCGTGGTTGGCCGCCTCGTAGCTGACCGCCCCGGACTCGCCGCCCTTTTCCAGCCCGCCGGTGACGTGCTCGAAACCGGCCATGCCCGGCACCGCCCAGGGGCGGGTCAGGGTTTCGGGGTCGCGCTGGTAGGGCTTGAAGCCTTCGGCCGACTGCGGGCGCGTTACGGTCATTTCCGGCAGCTCCTCGAGCCCGGGCTCGCACCACAGCTCGGCGCCGCTGGCCAGCGACAGGTCGGAGAGCACGATCACCGGCGTCATGTACGCAAGCGCAATGCGCGCGGCTTCAACGGCAGTATCGAAACAGTCCTGCGGCGATGCTGCCGCCAGCACCGGCAGCGGGGATTCGCCGTGGCGGCCATAGAGCGCCTGCCACAGATCGGCCTGCTCGGTCTTGGTCGGAATGCCGGTTGACGGGCCGGCGCGCTGGACGTTGATGACCACCAGCGGCAGCTCGGCAATCACGGCCAGGTCGATGAATTCGGCCATCAGCGCCAGACCGGGCCCGGAGGTGCTGGTCACGCCCAGCGCGCCGGCGAAACTCGCGCCGATGGCCGCACCGATCGCCGCAATCTCGTCTTCGGCCTGGAAGACGCGCACGTCGCTGCTGCGCTCGAGGCTCAGGGTCTGCATGATCTCGGTCGCCGGGGTGATCGGGTAGCCGCCGAGAAACAGCGAGACGCCGGCTCGGCGGGCCGCCTGGATCAGCCCGCGCGACAGAGCGGTATTGCCGTTGACGAAGCGGTAGACGCCGCTCCGCGCCAGGCGCCGATCCTCACGAACCTTCAGCGGACTGACGAAATGCTCGGTGGTCTCGCCGTAGTTCCAGCCGGCCCGGAACGCGCGAAGGTTGGCCGCGGCCAGCTCCGGCTGCTGGCCGAACCGTTGTTCGATCCAGTCCTCGACAGGCCCGGTCGGGCGCGGAAACAGCCAGCAGATCAGGCCCAGGGCAAAGAAGTTCTTGGATCGGTCCTTTTCCTTGTTGCCGAGCTTCAGGTCCTTGAGTGCCGTGCGCGTGAGCTTGGCAATCGGCACCGGAAAGACGCGCCACTGATTGAGGCTGCCGTCGTCGAGCGGACTGCGCCCGTAGCCGGCGCGCTTGAGTGCGGCGCCTCTGAAGGCGGTCTCGTTGACGATGATGATGCCGTTGGGCCGGACCTGGTCGAGGTTGATCTTCAGGGCGGCCGGGTTCATCGCCACCAGCAGGTCGACGACGTCACCGGCGGTGCGCACGTGCTCGCCGCCGGTTCGGAGCTGGAAGCCCGATACCCCGCCCAGACTGCCGGCTGGCGAGCGGATCTCGGGCGGGAAATCGGCCAGAGTGCGCACCGCCTCGCCGGCCTCGCCCGACAGGCGGGCGAACTGAACACCGGCCAGCTGGATGCCGTCGCCGGAATCACCGGCGAACTTGATGGTGATGTCGTTGAAGACCTGGGGCCGGGTCTGCTCCGGATCGGGCAACTTGACGGCCGGTGCGCTCGGGTCCATGGGGCGGCCTGCCGTCAGTGCGCCGAGAAATGCGACGGCACGTCGCCGGAGAAGTCTTCATCCGGGTTGAGGCGCCTGGCGCGCTCGAGCAGGGTCTGTTCGCTCTCGACCCGGTCGGGGTTGGTCTCGCAGCACTCCATCGGGCAGACCTCGGCGCACTGCGGCTCGTCGAAAAAGCCGACGCACTCGGTGCAAAGCTCGGGGTCGATGACGTAGACCTGCGCGCCGGCGCTGATCGCCTCGTTGGGGCATTCCATGACGCAGGCGTCGCACAGGTTGCAGTCAGTGGTGATGTGATAGGCCATGGTCTTGCGTCTCCTTCATTGCGTGGACGGCCGCCCCGAGCGCGCCGCAAAACTGGGCGTTGGGGGCCATGATCGTTTCGATCTGGTCGAAACGCTCGGCAAACAGCGGGACGAGAATCTCGTGGTGCTCGAGCACGCCGCCGGAAAAGACCAGCGTGTCGGTGTCGATGGCGGTCATCTCGAGCACGCGCTTGACCACCGAGCGGTAGAGCGCCTGGATCAGGTTCTCGACGCGCTCGCCGTGCATCAGCAGCTTGATCACTTCCTGGCCGGAGAACACCGTGCAGTAGCTGTTGAGGGTCAGGTCGCTGTCGTGCTTTCGTGCCAGCCCGGGCAACCGGTCCATCGGCACTTCCAGGCGATGGGCCAGTTCCTCGATGTAGGCGCCGGTGCCGGCCGCGCACTTGCGGTTGATGGCGAACTGGTCAACCCGTTCGGGGGTGGAGCGGATGACCTTGGAGTCCTGCCCGCCGATATCGATGATCGTGTAGTCGCGATCGAGCTCAAGCTGGTGCTGCACGCCGAGAAAATGCGCCTTGATCTCGGTCAGGCTGCCGTGCACGCCCTTGATGTGGTTGCGCCCGTAGCCGGTGGCGTAGATGACGTGGCCGGCGCGTGCGGCCAACTCCGTGCCTTCATCGGGCGTGACCGCGCGCTGCTCTTCGGCCAGCGGGGAAAGCGCCTCGGCGCTGCCCGACAGCGCCCGGTGCACGTGCTCGACGAGCGGGAACAGGGTGCGACCCTTGCGCAGTTCGAGAATCCGGCCGGTCGAATCGATGGCCGCGATCTTGATCTCGGCGCTGCCGCAGTCCACGCCCCAGAATACCGGTTCGGTGCCGGGTTCCGGGGTGGGTCGGACCTGCACGGTATGACGGGTCATAGCGTTTCCAGGAAAGCCTCGACCAGCGTCGTGCTCTGCTCGTCGGAGAAGCAGCGCAGGTCGTTGAGGTCGCCGTCGACGACGATGCCGGGGATGCCCTTGTTCTTCAGTCGCTGCGGCAGGTTGTAGTGACTGTTGGTGTTGTTCGGGCAGGTGCGCGCGGCGTGATAGACGACCCCGTCGATGTCGAAGTCCCCGACCACGCGCTCGATGTAGCTTTCCTTGTAGCCGTCGTCGCGGTTGATGAAGATCTTCAGGTAGGCCTCGGCCATGCTCTCGAGCGGGCGATCGCCGTCGAAGTCGGAAAAAATCCAGCTGTTGCAGTAGGTCGAGGCGACAACCGCTGCGTGCTGGCTGGCAAACAGTTCCGAGAGATGGCGCAGGCGGCCCCAGATCGGCATGCCCTCCCAGTACACGCGCAGGCGCTCGCCGGCCACGGCGCCTTCGCCGGCGGCAACCTTCGCTTTCAGTTCGGCGACCAGGCCGCGGTAGTAGTCGGTGGCCCGGCGGTCGCCGCGCAGCACCACGATCGGGCCCATGTAGATGGTCGAGTCGAAAAAGCTCATCGGCGCCGGCTTGGCCCGCGCCATGTTCAGCGCATCCGACCACAGGTCGGTGGCGGTGCGTGATTCGGCCACGGCAGCCTTCAGCGCCTGCTCATCGAGCGGCTCGCCGGTGATGGCCTCGAGTTGCTCGATCATCTTGCGGTACTGGATGACCACGTCGTCGATATGCTCGCGCTCGACCTCGGGCAGGTGGTTGGGCGGGTGGATGCCGATGACCGGCACCTTCCACTCGCGCGCGTACCAGTTGAACCAGTGCATCACGTCCTTGCACTGGTTGGTGCAGTAGACCAGCACGTCGGGTTTCGGCACCGACTCGATGCCGTAGGCCTTGGTCAGCGGGGTGATGCCCTTGATGCAGGCGCCGACATCCGAGGTCAGGTAGCTGCAGATCTCAGGCGAGTAGCCGCGCGCGTTGGCCACCGGAATGGTGTCGCCGGCGACTCTTGTAGCGCCGAGCATGGCGCCGTGGTTTTCCGGGAAGTAGACCTCGAAGCCCATCGCGCGCAGGACCTCGGCCGGTCCGACCGAGGTGCACCAGGCCACGCGCCGGCCGGGGTCCCTGGCCGCGGCGTCGAGGTCTAGGAAATAGTCACGCATGACCTGCTTGATGTTCGGGGCGCTCGTTTCGGTCATGGTTCGATTCTCCGAATCAGGGTGGCCACGCCCTGGCCGTGGCCGACGCACAGGGCGGCGATGCCGAACTCGCCCCCATCGCGCGCCAGGCCGTGGGCCAGGGTGGTGATCAGCCGGGTGCCGGTCGCGCCCAGCGGATGGCCCAGGGCGATTGCCCCGCCGGACGGGTTGACCCGCGCCGGATCGAGGCCGAGCTCTCGAACATTGGACACGATCTGGGCGGCAAAGGCTTCGTTGATTTCGAAGCGGTCGATATCGGCCAGCGCCAGGCCGCTGCGCTCGAGCAGCCGTTCGATCGCCGGTACCGGCCCGCGCGCCATGGCCTGCGGCTCCAGGCCTATAGTGGCGTGAGCGAGCACCTCGGCGATGGGCTCGAGACCGTGGCGATCACAGGCCGCGGCCGAGGCCAGCATCGTCAGGCTGGCCCCGTCGCTCAAGGGCGAGGCGTTGCCGGCGGTGACCGTGCCGTTGTCGTCGAAGGCCGGCTTGAGCTCGCCCAGGACGTCGAGGCTGGCGCTGGCACGCGGGCCCTGGTCGCGCTCGATCGTGCGTTCGTCGACCACGACCGGCGCCAGTTCGGCGGCGTAATCGCCCCGCTCGGTCGCGGCGACCGCGCGGCGATGGCTTTCCAGCGCCCAGGTGTCCTGCTCGGCCCGATCAATGCCGTCGCGCCGGGCCAGCCACTCGGCGGCCAGGCCCATGTTCATGAACGGGAACTCGCCGCGCGAACCCAGTTGAGGATGGTGGTCAATGGCAGCGCCCATCGGCACATGGTGCATGTGCTCGACGCCGCCGGCCAGCAGCAGTTCATCGGCGCCGGCGGCGATGCGCACGGCGGCGGTGTTGAAGGCCTCGAGGCTGGAGGCGCACAGGCGGTTGAAGGTGACACCGGGCACGCTCTCGGGCAGGCCGGCAAGGAGCACGGCCAGTCGGGCAACGTTCTTGCCCTGCTCCAGGTGCTGGCCGACGCAGCCGATCAGCACATCGTCGATGGCGGTCGGGTCAGGCAGATCAGCCGCCATTTCACGAATCAGTCCGGCCAGCAGTTCGTCGGCGCGGATGGCTTTCAGCCAGCCCTTGTCGGCGTGGGCGCGACCGAACGGCGTGCGCCGCGCCGCGGCCAGCAAGACCTGCTGGCCGGCGGCGCTTGGGCGCAGCTTCACGGTCACAGCCCCAGAATCCCGCAGCTCTTGCCGCCGTCGACATGCAGCACCTGGCCGCTGATGAAGTCGGCGTCCGGCCCGGCCAGGAAGGCCACCGCGGCGGCAATGTCTTCGACCCGGCCCATCTGCCCGGTCGGCTGCCGGGCGATCAGCTTCTCGCGCGCCTGCTCGGGCATGGAGCGCACCATCGGCGTGTCGATCAGGCCCGGCGCGACGGCGTTGACGTTGATGGAAAAGCGCGCCAGCTCCAGCGCCAGGGTGCGGGTGAGGCTGACCACCCCGCCCTTGCTGGCGGCGTAGTTGGCCTGGCCGGGGTTGCCCAGCCAGGAACGCGAGGCGATGTTGACGATGCGCGCAGATTGGCTTTGCTTGAGCAGCCCCAGCGCGGCGCGACAGCAAAGAAAAGCGCCCTTGAGGTTGACCGCGATGACCTGGTCGAAGTCCTCGTCGCTGAGCTTGCCCAGCCAGCCGTCGCGGATGATGCCGGCGTTGTTGACCAGCACGTCCAGACCGCCGAAGCGCTCCTGGATGCGATTCATCATCTGTCGGACTTCGCCGCTGTCGGCGACGTCCACCGTGACCGCCAGCGCTTCGGCGCCCTTGTTCCGGATCTCTGTTGCCAGCGCGGCGGCTGCCTCGCCGTCGCGATCGGCCACGACGATGCGCGCGCCTTCTTCGGCCAGTCGCGCGGCGATGGCCGCGCCGATGCCGCGGCCGGCGCCGGTGACCAGCGCGGTGCGCTTGTCGAGCCGCCTCAGCATCGTTCCACCAGCAGGGCGACACCCTGGCCGCCGCCGACACAGGCCGAGGCGATCCCGAGGGTGGCGTCGTCGCGCACGAGCGTGCGCGAAAGCGTCAGCGCCAGGCGAACGCCGGTGGCGCCGAGCGGATGGCCGATGGCGATCGCGCCGCCGTTGACGTTGAGCCGGTCAGGGTCGATGCCGAGCTCGCGCTGCACCGCCAGGCACTGGGCGCCGAAGGCCTCGTTGATCTCGAAGCGCTCGATATCGGCGATCCCGGCCCCGGCCCGGTCGAGCAGGGCGCGAATCGCCGGCGCCGGGCCGATGCCCATATACGCCGGCTCGACGCCGACCGAGCAGTGCCCGCGCAGGCGCGCCAGGGGCTTAAGGCCGTGGGCGCGAACGAACTCGCCGGAGGCCACCATCATGGCAGCTGCGCCGTCGACGATGCCCGAGGCCGAACCGGCGGTGGTTGGGCCTTCTTTCGAGAACACTGGCTTGAGCTGGGCGAGCTTTTCGAGCGTGGTCTGGCGCGGGTGTTCATCCCGGCCCAGCCCGTCACGGCTCTTGCAGCGGAAGCGACGCGGTTCGAGACCGTCGAGGGCAAACTCGCCCTGGTCGGGCACGGCGGCCAGCTCCGCATCGAAAAAGCCGGCCTCTCGCGCCGCCGCGCAGCGCGCCTGGCTGGCCAGAGCGAAGGCGTCGACGTCGTCGCGCGACAGCCCATAGCGCTCGGCCAGGTTGTCGGCCGTGCGGCCCATCGGCACGGCGGCGGTGTCGTTGAGCGCCTCCCACAGCAAATCGACGTACTCGGGCCGGCCGAGCCCAAAGCCCTGGCGGGCGGAATAGGAGACCAGCGGGAAGCGGCTCATGGTGTCGGTGCCGGCACCCAGCACCAGGGAAGCCTTGCCCAGCGCGATCTGCTCGGCGGCCGTGCCCAGCACGTCCAGGCCGGAACCGCAGATGCGCTGGACCATCAGCGCCGCGCTCGTCTCGGGCGCCCCGGCATAGAGCGCGACATGGCGCGGCAGGAAAAACGAATCCGCGCTGGCCTGGCCGATATTGGCCACCACGGTCTGGTCGATGGAGCTGGCCTCGACTCCGGCCGCCTCGATGGCCGCGCGCGCGGCGTGGATGGCCAGGTCGGTGGGCGAGACGCTCGACAGGCTGCCGCAGTAGGCGCCAAACGGCGTGCGCCGGCCGTCGATCAGGTAGACATCCTCGAACAGGGCGCCGACGGCCCTGTCCTGATTAAATCCGGTGACGTTCGCCGACATGGTTTCAGGCTCCCTTGAATTCCGGCCGGAGGCCTCTGATGACGGCGCTCAGGCCGGCCTCGGCATCGGCGGTCGCGAAGATCTCTTGCAGGCCCTGGATCTCGAGATGCAGGGCTTCATCCAGCGCGAGTTCATGGCCGCGATCGATCAGCGCCATGGCCCTGGCCAGCGCGATCGGTGCCTTGCGCGAGAGCGCCTTGGCATGAGCGGCCAAAGGCCCGCTTTCCAGCGTGGCGCGATCGAGGCTGCCGTCGTAGTCGGCAAAGGCCGACTCGAGTTCATCCTGAGGCTGGCGACCGGACTGTTTTTCGGGCAGGTCCACGCCAGCGAGTTCGGCGTAATGGCGCACCGGATCGACGATGGCATCGATCAGGCCCAGCTCCAGGGCCTGCTGCGCGCCGAGCTGCGCGCCGCTGGCGACCAGGTACTTGGCCAGCCCGCGGCCGATCAGGCGCGGCGCGCGCTGGGTGCCGCCCAGACCGGGATAGATGCCGATGCCGGTTTCGGGAAAACCAAGCCGGGTGTCGCGCGTGCCCAGGCGATACCGGCAGGCCAGGGCCAGTTCCAGCCCACCACCCAGGGCCAGCCCGTCGACAAAGGCCACCGTGGGCTTGTGCGAGGTTTCGAACGCGCGCAACAAGCGCTGGCCGCGCTCGGTGAAGGACTGGATCCGATCGAGGGTGCCGGCGGCCATGTTGTCGAGAAAGAATTTGATGTCGGCGCCGGCCACGAAGGCCTTGCCGCGGCCGACGATAAAGATACGCTCGACCCGTTCGTCCTGCTCGAGCGCATTCCAGGCGGCCTCGAGCTGCTCGATCACGGTCTCGCCCAGGGCGTTCATGCGATCGGGCAGGTTGAAGATCAGTACGCCGGTGTGGTCGTGGACCTCGCGCTGCACCCATTGAAGCAGCGGCTCGGGGCGGGTCTTGAAGGGGACGCTGGGAACTGGCCGGTTCCAGCGGCCGAACAGCCCGGCCACGCTCGCGTGCGCCTCATCGAGCCCCAGCTCGAGCATCATTTCGAAGGGCCCGCGCGGCCAGCGCAGGCCCGAGCGCGCGCCCAGGTCGGTGGCGGTGGCATCGCATACGCCTTCGCTGACCAGCTCGGCGGCGCAGCCCAGGGCGGCCCCGAGCAGGCGCCGTCGCACCGCCCCGGGCTGCTCGCTGCCGCCGCCCGGAATGCTGCGGTCTTCGCAGTCCCAGTCCCTGCCGGCCTCGACCTGGTCGACCAGAGTGTCGGCCGGGGCATAGAATTCGCCGAGCTTGTCGGCCAGACCCTGCGCCGAATGCCGGGCGATCGGCACGCCGGTGGCGTTCATCAGCGCAAACGGACCCATACCGACGCCGAAGGTCTCGCGGGCGACCGCGTCGATGCCAGCGATCGAACCCAGGCCTTCTGCCCACGCGCGGACGGCCTCGTTGAGCCAGGGCACGAAAAAGCGGTTGACCGCAAAACCTGGCGCATCGGCCGTGCGAATCGGAGTCTTGCCCAGCTCGGCGTAGAAGCCCTCGAGTTCGTCAACCAGGGCCGGGTCGCTGTGCTCGCCGGCGACGATCTCGATGAGCTTGTTCTTGGCGGCGTGGTAGAAGTAGTGGGCGCCAATCACGCGCTCAGGCCGCGACAGGCCGGCGGCAACGTCGCCGATGAGATAGGAGGACGTGTTGGTTGCCAGGATGCAGTCGGGACTCACCACCGTCTCCAGCCCGGCCAGCAGGCGACGTTTGAGGTCGAGATCTTCGAACACCGCCTCGACCACGAGATCGCAGTCGGCGACGTCACGCATCTCCAGGGTCGGCTTGAGCCGTTCGAGTGTGGCGTCTAAGCCGTCCTGATCGAGCAGACGGCGTTGCATCGCCTCGTTGAGCGAGTCGCGGATCAGCGCCCGGCCGCGCTCCAGCCCGGCCTCGGTGTTGTCGACCAGCCGGACTTCCAGCCCCTTCATCAGGAAGTGCTGGGCAATGGCCGAGCCCATGGTGCCGGCACCGATCACAGCAACCGTGCGAAACTCGGTCATCAGAAGTTCTCCGTGCAGCGCAGCACCTTGTCAACGAATTCCAGGGTTGGGGCCGCCACCTGGTGCCTGCGTGCCAGCCGGGCGAGTTCGGCGGCATGAAACTCGTTTTCGGTCACCTTGCCCTTGTCGACATCGACCAGGATGGAGGGACGGTGCTCACCGCCCTGGTCGAGATAGTGCATCGCCTGGTCGAGAAAGCCATCAGGCAGTTCGATGCCTTCGGCTTGGCATATCGCGATGCCCTCGCGAACCATGTCCTCGACCATGCTGCGCGATTCGGGCTGGTCCATCACGCAGCCCATGCAGTGACGCGTGATGGCGCACAGGCTGCCGAGCGAGGCATTGAGCAGCGCCTTCATGAACACATCATTGCGCCAGTGCGGGCTAACCCGCAGTGGAAAGCCCGATTCCTTGAGATCTGAGGCGATCTGCCCGATGCGCGCGGGATCCACGGCAGCCGGGCTGGACAGAACGTGTTCGGTCTGAAAGGTGACGATGACTTCGTTGCCACACGACACATCGCAGCCCATGTTGAGCACGATGCGCAAGGCGCGTTGAGGCCCGGCAATACCCGCGATCACCTCCTCGGTACCGATGCCGTTCTGACAGGATACGAAAACCGTCTTGTCCATGGCGTCATGCTCGAGCAGCGTATTGAGCACGTGCTCGGTATCCACGCTCTTGGTGCAGATCAGGACCACGTCCGGCGCGGCGCGCACGAAGTCCGCTGCTTCCAGCACCACATCATCGAGTTCGGCATAGGCTTCGAGTTTGCCCTTGATGACCACCGGGCGATGGCTGAGTAAATGTCGTGTCTGGGCGCGATGGCACAGCACGGTTACTCGGTGACCCGCCTGGGACAGCAGTCCGGCAAAGATGCGACCGACCGGACCAGTGCCGACGACGCCGTAGTGAAAACTCATTCGGGTTCCTCCAGGTTCAGTACGAACACGTCATCGGGCAATTCGTCGTAGCGCTCGTCTTCCATGGCGCGGATGCAGTCGGCGTAGCGTTGCTCAACCTGGGATGGCACGAGCTTGAACGACGGCGTCAGTTCATTGTCCTCGATCGAAAGTTCGCGCCCGATGACCAGCGCCCTGCGAATGGCGCGGAATCCCGCTGCTTCCTGGTGGTTGATCTCGGCCACGCAGCTCGACAGGCAGCGTGCCAGCTGCTCGGGGTTGTCGGGATTGACGCAATTGGCGATTCGGCCGCAACCTTCGAAGGACTGGCGATTGGGAAAGACCAGCATGTGCGGCTGGTGCTGGCCGGAGCCGAATACGTAGGCGTACTTGATGAACTGGCAGCGGGCATGCACGCGTGATTCCAGCTGTGAGGGAAACACCTTCTCGCCGTTGCTGAGCTTGAACATGCGCTCTTTGCGCGAGACGATGCGCACGCCTTCGGGGCCGAACTCGCCGATGTCGCCGGTGCGAAACCAGCCATCTCGGGTAAAGACTCTGTCGGTTTCTTGGTCATTGCGGAAGTAGCCGCGCATGACGTTGGCTCCGCGCACCAGGATTTCGCCGTCATCGTCCAGCGCGACCTCGACGCCGGGAATCGGGAAGCCGACGATGCCGGGCGTACGGTCAAGGCTGAAAGGGGTGAGCGTGCAACACGGCGAAGTCTCGGTCAGACCCCAACCTTCGATGACCGGGATCCCGTGGGCGCGAAACACCTCGGAGCTGCTCAGCGGCAGCGGAGCGGCCGCCGTGAACACGAACTTCAGCTCCGGATGGAAAAAAGCGCGTTCGACCTGTCCCTCGGCCTGGACGCGGGCGGTGATTTCCTGGTAGATCTTGGGTACGCTGAAAAACAGCTGCGGGCGGATCTCGGCGAAGTTGGCCAGCAGTCGGTCGACGTCCTTTCCGCAGCCGTCGTCGAGGGCCAGGCAGGCGCCGGACGACACGGCAAAGAAGCGCTCGAACAGGCCGCCAAAGCTGTGGTGCCAGGGCAGGTAGCAGAGCATGCGCATGCCCGGCTCGGGCTGCCAGCAAATCTCGAGCGCCTTCTGCTGGCTCATCAGGTTGCCGTGGGTCAGCTGCACGCCCTTGGGAAAGCCGCTGGTGCCGGAGGTGTACATGATCAGGCAGATCGTATCGGCACCCACGGCGCGCATCCGCTGCTCGGCGGCAGCGATTGATGAGCGGGCCGCTGTATCCAGAATGTCGGACACCGGCCGGGCGAGACCGCCGCCATGACGATAGCCGGTCAGCGCCGCGTCATCAGCTGTGGTCAGCAACAGCAGATGATCGGGCAGGTGCCGAGGATCCAGCGCCAGCACCTTGGCGGGCTGGTCGGTAATAAGCACATCAACATCGGAGAAGTCGAGCAGCTGAACCATGCGCTCGGGCGGATAGCCGGCAAAGATCGGCACGCTGATCCGGCCGGATGCCATCACGGCCAGCTCGCAGACGTGACGCAGATAGCTGTTGCCGGCGATGAAGGCAATGCGCGGGTTGTCCGTTTCCAGTGCCTCCAGGGCCGCGGCGAAGGCCAGCACATCCTGCCCCAGTCGCGCCCAGGCGTAGTGGCGGTACGGTCCGTCGATGCGCTCGGCAAAGGCCGGCATATCGGCAAAGCGTGCGGCATTGTCGAGCACCAGCGTGCCGATGTTGGCCACCGGCGTTCCGAGTTCTGTGTCGCTTTTGAGTGTCTTCATGGTCTGGCTGGCTCCCGCCGGCTTCAGGCGGCGGCCGTGTGTTCCTCATTTTCCAGCTGCACATGGCGGAACCCGGCCCAAAGCGCCGCGCCGATGGCGCCGGCCAGCACCGAGTCGGGGTGGGTGCGGATGGTGGCGTTGAGGCGCCGGTCCTTGTCGGCCATCTCCTGCATGGCCGCGATAAAACCCGGGTTGCGGGCCAGTCCGCCGGTGATCAGCACCTCGCCGCCGGCCTTGGCCATGCGCATCAGGCTGACCAGGCGTTTGGCCATCGACAGGTGCACACCGCGCAGGATGTTGGCGGTGGTGATGCCGCGGCTGACCATGTTGATCACGTCGGTTTCGGCCAGCACCGCGCAGATGCCCGAGACCTGCTCGGGCGTGTCGCCGGTCAGCGAGATCTTGCCGATATCATCGAGCGCCACGCCGAGGTAGCGGGCGATGTTCTCCAGGAACTGGCCGGAGCCCGAGGCGCATTGTGAGGTCATGCGGTAGGAGATGACCTTGGAGTTTGCGTCGACCAGCATGGCCTTGCCGTGCAGGGCCCCGCAGTCGACCACGGCGCGCACCTCGGGGTCGAGAAAGATCGCGCCGCGCGCGTGCGCGGTCATGGAAAAGAAGTGACCGCGACGGAAATCGACCATTTCGCCCTCGCCGGTGGTGGCGATATAGGCGATATCATCCTCGCCCAGGTCGTTGCGCGCCAGTACCCGCTCGAAAGCGGTCCGGACCACGTCCTTGACGTTGCGCTTGCGGATCTTGTCGAGATCCTTGAACACCAGCTTTTCGTTGCTGCCGTCATCGTCGAAGGAAAACAGCGCGGTCTTGATCGAATCACAGCCGACGTCGATGCCTACGGTATAAAACATGTCGTTCTCCTCAATGAATCTTCAGGCCGGCACGCCGCCGATAGCAGCCTTGTCGCCGGCCTTGACCTTGACCTTGAGCTTGCTGACTTCCAGGTCGGCCATCACGCCCTTGGGGTCGCGCTTGGCGAACAGTGCCGCACCGACTGCACCGGTATAGATCGAATCGCTGCTGATGTTGATGGTCATCTCGCCGTAGTTCTCGAACACGAGCTTCTTGAGCGACTCGGTCACCGCTTCGTTGCGCGCGACACCGCCGGTAAACGTGAATTGTTCAGTGACGCCGCCGGAACGGGCCAGCAGCGACATGGCGCGCAGCACGATGGCGCGGTGCAGGCCGGCGAGGATGTCTTCCTTTTTCTCGCCCAGGGCCAGCAGCTCGCGCAGCTCGGCGCCGGCGAACACCGTGCAGGTAGAGTTGATCTTGAGCTCCTTGGTCGACTGCATGGCCAGCGGCCCCAGTTCGTGCACGCCGATGCTCATCTCGTCGGCGATGTAGCCGAGGTAGCGGCCACAGCCGGCCGCGCATCGGTCGTTCATCTGGAATGCCGTGACGATACCCTCCTTATCGATCTGGATGGCCTTGGTGTCCTGGCCGCCGATATCGAGCACGGTTCGTGTTTTCGGGAACATGTAGTGTGCACCCAGGCCATGACACAGGATCTCGGAGCGGATCTGCTCGCGCGCAAACGGCAGTGTCAGGCGCCCGTAGCCGGTGCCCACGGTATTGAGCACGTTGAACTCGCGTTCAGCTGTTTCGGTCACCGCCGCCTCGATCTCATCGGCGAATTCGGCAAAGCGCTCGTCGGCGCTGACCCTTTCGGTCGCGAACGCCAGATAGTCGCGGTAGTAGCCGGAGAAGCTCTGGTTCTCGACCCGGATGATGGCGGCGTCGAACAGGCCGACCAATCGGTCGAAGGAGATGCTCTGCTCCATCGTCACGCGCTCTGCTTCCTTGAGGTACTGACTGGTGGCCAGGTCGCGGAAAAAGTCGCTGGCCGCGGCGCTGCCGGGGTAGAAATCCTTGCCGGCGCGTGTCTCCAGGGCCCGGAAGATCTCAGGCAGTGCGCTCCGGCAGGCTTTGGCTTCGGCCGGTTCGAGCGCCTGCTCATCGACCAGGCCCAGACATTGTTGCTCGAGTTCGTCGAGCTGCTTGAGGTGTTCGGCCAGCGCGTAGTTGCACGACAGTAGTGCCATCAGGTCGGCGGCCCGGTCACCGATGCTGGTACTGCCTTCGAGTCGCTGGCGAAGCAGGCCGAAGCGCGTGCTGACCTCGGCCTGTTCGCGCGCCACCTGGCAGGCCAGCTCGTAGTTGCTGCGCGAGTTGGTGATGCCGCGGCCCATGATGCGCTCGTTCTCGTCGAGAAACACCGCCTTGGTGGTGGTCGAGCCCAGATCGATTCCAATGTAGCAACAGTCCATGGTGTGCTCCCGATGGTTCAGGCGGCCGGCCGCCTGGCTTCCAGCATCTGGAAGTAGGATTCGAGCCGGTTCTTGATGTTGGCCGCGGAGAAATAGCGCGGGTCGACCAGGTCGCTTTCGATAAAGGCGCCGGCCCTGCCGGTGCGCCGCTCCAGTTCGCGCAGCATCATCAGCTGTCCGGCCGAGAACGAGTTGCAGCTCTTGATCGAGTTGAACAGCACGCCGTCGGCCTCGTATTCATTGACGTAGTCGGCCAGCAGGTCGATGCGCGAGGGCAGGTTGCGGTTGGTGTAGCAGCCCAGGCAGTACTCGGCCAGCGTCTCGAACGGCTTGCCGGGGTCGTGGCGGAAGCCTTGTTCGTAGAGTCCACCAACCTTGGTGTAGGTGGAGGCGACCATGACCACGCCCTCGTCGTAGAAGATCTTCCAGAAGTCCCGGAAGCTGGTCCAGTTGGGCGGACCTTCGACCACCACGCGATATTTCTGGTCGGTCAGCACGCCCTCGGGCGTGACCGGGCCGAGGCCCTCGGCGATTCGCCGGCCGACTTCTGCTTTCAGCGAGCTGTAGTAATCCTCGCACTCGGGCACACCGCGGAAGGCGGTGAAGATCGGCCCGATGTAGTAGACCCCTCCGAAATAGGCGTCGATGGGCGAGGGTTTGTGTTTCGCTGACTCCCACACCCACACCAGATCATCTTCGGCCCGCGCGGAGCTGGCCAGCAGCTCACTGAGCCGGTCTTCGTCGAGCTTCTTGCCGGAGATCTCTTCGAGCTTGGGCACCAGCACATCCTTGAGCTGGTGGGCGACGAAGTCGCGCATGTTCGGCGTGATCTCGCCGTTGGCCTGATAGGGCACCTGCAGCATCACGATCGGGCAGTCGTACTCCTCGCGCAGCAGCTCGAACCATTTCATGAAGGTAAAGCAGCCGGTATAGCTCAGCAGCAACAGGTCGGGCTCGGGCATCTTGTGGCCGGTGGGCCCGATATTGCCCTTCTTGAGCATCCCGATGTCGCACTTGACGTAGGTGCAGACATCCTCGGAATGGCCCTGTTTCTCGGCCTCCTGGATATAGTCGCCGGATTGCTTGCGCATGCCCGACTGCAGGGCGTTGACTTCCGGATGCACCGGCAGCATGTCGAAGGCCAGGATCAACTCGTTCAAGTTGCCCGGCACGAAGGTATAGACCACCTTCTGGCCGTTTTCCTCCGCGTGGGCCAGTTTTTCGAAGTGTTCGCCGATCATCTTCTTCTGGATGACCATGCTCTGTTCTTTCTGAATCTGTGCGACCTGTTCGTTCATCAGGCACCTCCCCAGAGTTTGATCGAGTCGGCAAACGTTCCGGCCTGTTCCTTGATGACCTGGACCTGGCCGGTGTTTTCCGAGTAAGTGAATGCGGTGTAGGGAATATCGGCTTGGTTCAGCGCCGACTGGCCCATCGGGCGATCGAGCAGGGCCGGATCGCAGAAACTGGCGGCGGCGAAAATGACGCCCTCGGCGTCCCGCTCCCTGACCCGTTCGACCAGAAAGCGGCCGTTGCCGCCGTCGGCGTCGTAGCGGGTAGCGGTGCAGACCGTGTCGTTGAAATAGGCGTCGACGATTGAGCCCATGGGGTCATCGCTGATCGGGGTCTGACCCATCTGATAGCGCGCGCCCAGCATCCAGTCGTCGTCGACGATGTAGCAGCCGGAGTTCTCCATCGCCTTGACCATCGTCAGCGGCGGCTGCTCGCAAAACATGCCGGTGATGACCACCCGGATGTTGTCGAGCATCGGGGATTCGCTGTCGCGAACCGCCTCCATGTACTCGCGCAGCATGGTGGTGTGCTCTTCGACCTCGATGATATTGCCGGCGCGCATCAGCAGGTAGACATCGGCGGTGGGAACCTTGTGCGGTTCGGCGGCTCTGAGGTCGTAGAGTTCGGCCAGCGCCCGGCGGTTGTCGTTGTAGAGCTCGATGGCGTGGTTGAGACGCTCTGGCGTGGCTTCGATCCCCGACAGCTTCTGCAGGTCGCCGAGCAGATCCTCGAGCTCGAAGCGGTAGAAGCGATGACCGGCGTCGCCGAAGGTCTGCGGAAAGTCCATGTAGCGGACGTAGGTATCGGGAAACAGGATCTGCCACATGCCGCTCAGGTTCCGGATCACGTCGCAGATGGCCGGGAATAACATGCCGTCGAGACAGTCGATCTTGCCGGCCAGTCCCATTTCCACGGTCGAGCGTGGCAGATGACAGATATAGGACTGGAAATAGGCGTCGCCGCGGATGATCTCGATGTTGTCGCCACCACCCATGATGCCGACCGGCAGCACGCCGGCGGCATGCAGGATCTCGCGCGGTACGTAGACCGGCATATGGCCGACGGCCTTGCCGCCGGTGCGCTGTTTCCAGTCGCGCACGTAGCCCAGCGCCAGGTCGCGATAGAGCGTGTCGCATTGCTCGATGATGGCTTGTCGCCGGCTTTCACTCATGCTGCTTTTCCTCTTCGACGCGCGCCAGGCAGCCGCGGGTAAAGGTGGCGAATACCTCCTCGGCCAGCGCGCTCACCGAGCCGTGCTCGTCGTAGGAATACCAGCCGAAAATCCAGTTCATCATCCCGAACAGCAGGTAGGTCTTGCGTTCCAGCTCCACCTGCCGGATTTCCCGTCCGCGCGATTTCACGTACTGAGAGACGGCGAACTCCATGATTTCGCCGTAGCGCTGCTTGAGCTGCCGGATCACCTGGCCGTGCGATGAGCTCATGGGCGCGGTGCCGAACATCAGCACCCGCATTTCGTTCAGGTGCGAGCCGAAGTAGTCCAGGTGGGCGTCGATCAGGTCGCGCAGCAGGGCAGCGCTGGAGTCCGGATCCGCGGCGTCCAGAGTGCGGGAGCGATGATCGGCCCGCAGACGCTCGGCGTTGTTGAGCAGTGAGGAAAAGCCGCGCTGATTGATCAGAAACAGCAGCTCTTCTTTGTTGCTGAAGTAGTGGTACAGACCCGACAGGCTGCGCCCCGTGGTGCGCGCAAGGTCGCGCATGCTGGTGCCGTTATAGCCCTGTCGGGCCATCAGCGCGGCGCATTGCGAAAGAATATCGTCGGGGCAGCTGTCGATTTGTCTGGCTTGTTGGTTCATGCGGGCTACCTGTCTTTCCAGTCCGGCGCTCGGCGCTCGATAAAGGCGGTGATGCCCTCGCCGGCGTCGTGGGATTGCATCAGTTCACCAAGATACAGTCGTTCGGCTGCATCGATGTGGCCGCGGTAGTGCGCCACCGTGGCCGCACGCGATGCGCGATGCGCGATGCGCAGGCTGGCGGCCGACAGCGGCAGCAGGTTTTCCTCGATCCAGCGGGCTACAAGGTTGTCCAGCTCGCCCGGCACGCAGCGACCAGCCAGAAGACCGAAACGCTCGAGCTCGACCGCGCCCAGCGCCTCGGCGCCGATCACCATGCGCGATGTGAGCGCAGCCGGCGCCATGTGCGGCAGGAGCACGGCTGCGACCGGCGGGAACACGCCCAGCTGGATTTCCGGGACCGCGCAACGTGCACTGTCGTCGGCAAAGATCAGGCTTGCAGCCAGGGCCAGCTCGAAGCCGCCGCCCAGGCATTGCCCGGAGATCTTTGCGATGACCGGCACGGGGTGGTCGAGGATTTCGCCGACCATGGCGTGAAAGACCGGCAGCATGTCGCCGACCTGATCGGCCTGGTGTTCGGGCACGCTGGCGCCAAAGCTGAAATGCTTGCCTTCGCCGCCAATGACGACGGCCTTGCGGGCGGACGGCTTGCGCTCGGCGGCAAACAGCTCGCGCAGCTCGACCATCATGGCCCGGGAGAGCACGTTGGCCGGTGGATCGGCCAGTGTGAGCTCCAGCACCTGGCCGTCGAAGCGCTCTCGGATCCTGAGCAGTGAATCAGCCATCAGTCATGACCCGGCATGATGCGCTTGAACAGTTCCTCGTCCCAGGGATGGGCCTCGGCCAGGGCCCGGCGCAGCTCGTGGAAGTTGACCTCGCGGTTGTGCTTCGGCCCCTCGTTGAAGGCACGAAAGCCCGCCCGTGCCTCGGTCATCATGTTCAACGCCAGCCAGGAACGGTTGGTCTCGCAGTTCTGCTGCCAGTGCTCGAGCTTCTTCTTGCGCACCGACTCCATGGTCTTGGCCAG
Source organism: Pseudomonadota bacterium (assembly GCA_013285445.1). NCBI lineage: Bacteria > Pseudomonadati > Pseudomonadota > Pseudomonadota bacterium. The sequence continues at coordinate 329,006 of CP053448.1, forward strand.
GCAATCGGGCATGGTCATCGACAGCTTGCAGGCCATCTTCTCGACCTCGGCGTCGAGCAGAGTGAAGTCGACCTCGCAGTCGGCCATCACGGCCTTGGCCTGCTCGCGGGCCTCGCCGGTCTTGAACGCGCCGTAGGCCGGGTTGCCCCATGCGTCGAAGGGTTCGGTGGAGACCATCGGGTTGGAAATGAACTGGCCGTCGCGACCTTTAAGCACCGGCACGATGCGGTTGATCAGGCCGATATTGACCGCCGCATGCGCCGACCAGTGTTCGCACAGGGTGCAGGACTCCATTGCCCGGGTCATGCCGACATACAGGTGAAGAAAATCGGTCGAGCCGCCGTCGGGCGCCGAGCCGTGCTTGGGGCCGGCCTGGCCGAAGCGGGCGGTGTCGGCGGCGATGGTGAAATCGCAGGCCATGCCGATTTCCTGGCCGCCGGCGATGCGCATGCCGTTGACGCGGTTGATGACCGGCTTGTCGCACAGCATGATGGCCGTGACCATATCGATGAACAGCCGCATGTACTGCTTGTATTCCTGCGGGTTGCCGGCGTAGTACTCGGCATACTCCTTGGTGTTGCCCCCGGTGCAGAAGGCACGGTCGCCGACGGCCGAAAAGACCACCGCCACCACTGAGCGGTCACAGGAAGCCTGGCGAAAAGCCAGGATCAGTTCCTTGACGGCCTGGGTGGTGTAGGAGTTGAGCTGGGACGGGTTGTCGAGCAGGATCCAGGCGTTGTAGAGGCCGGGCACTTCGTTGCCGTCGGCGTCTTTGAGCGGGCGCTTTTCGAACTGGATGTCGCGGTATTCCTGGCTGTCGATCAGATGATGGTTTCGCATAAGGGCGTGACTGTCGGGTTGATGTGAATTCCGTTTCAGGGCACCAGCACCGCGCGGGCGTCAAGCTGGTGGGTATTGGCCTTGTCGATGACCTCGTTGATATCGGCCAGCGGGAACTGCGAGACATTGGCGCGCACCTCGATGCGGCCGTCGAGCACCTGCTCGACCACCGCCGGGTAGTGGCGCGGCGAACAGCCCCAGTTGCCGAACACGGTGGCGTCGAAGGCCATGATGTTCGACAGTCTGAGCTCGATCTTGTCCATGGTGAAGCCGACCACCCCGAGGCTGCCGGCAAAGCTCAGCAGACCATAGGCGGTTTTTTGCCCGGCGGCCGTACCGCTGGTTTCGAACACGCGCCAGCGGTTGTCCGGATAGTCGTGTTCGCTGGCGAACTGGCGCAGGTGCTTGCGCAGCTCGCGTGGATCGTAGTTGGCGGCATTGACGGTCAGCTCGGCGCCGGCCTGCTCGGCTGCGGCCAGACGGTCGGAATCGATGTCGATGGCGACCACATGGGCGCCGCGGTTGCGGGCGTGCTGGACCAGGTAGAGCCCGACCCCGCCGACGCCGATGACCACCGCCAGCTCGCCTTCGGCCAGGCCGCTTCGCAGCACGGACTCGTAGGGCGTGGTAATGGCGTCGGCGACCACAGACAGCTCGGCCAGCGGAAAACCGCCCAGATCATCGGGCAGCGGGCAGACGAAGCGCGCCGGCACCTTGACGTGGCTGGCGAAACCGCCGTTGAAGTCGTTGCCGGGCATTCTCTGGCGCTGGCAGATGTTGTCTCGCCCCGCCCGGCACAGTTCGCAGTCGCCGCAGGGCAGCACGGCGGGGATCACGACCGCGCGGTCGATCAGATCGTGATGCATCTCGCCAGCGGCGATGACCCGGCCGCTGATCTCGTGACCAAGAACGAGGGGCAGCTGATGACGAGTCTGAACTGCTCCGGAAAGAAAGCCCAGGTCGGTATGGCAAAGCCCGCAGCCGGCCACCTCCACCACAATCTCGTCACGGGCCGGGGGCGCGATCTCGAACGCCCGCCGCTGCAGTGGCTGCTGGGCCGCGGTAACGAACATGCCCCAGGCTTGAATCGCTTGCATCGTTTGCCGGTTTCCTGTGGTCAGTTGAGCCGCTCGACCAATACTGGATCGAACGTTCGTTCGGTTGATTCTAATGATCCTTCGGGCCGCACGTCAACCGTGTTGTTCGATGCAGCGCAGCCGGCCGGCGGGGGCGGTCAGAGTGGCGCTGAGCGCGCGCGGTTTTCGCTACAATGCAATCCCCCTCACGCCAAGGAAGAGTCTTGATGACAAGGAAGATCCATTGCGCGCTGGCCGTTGTTGCCCTGCTGCTGGTGTCGCCGCTTTGGGCCCTGGATGACCACCAGGAGCACGGTCACGATCGACATGCGCAGCATCATGCCGGCAAGCATGGTGATGCGGGTATGCCCGAACTGACACTCGACGAGGGCCAGCGATGGGCCACCGACGCCTCCCTGCGCCAGGGGATGAGCGACTTGCGGACCGCTTTCGAGACGGCCCATTCAGCGTTCGAGCGTGATGCGCTGGATCGGGAGCAGGCCGAACAGCTGGCCGACACCATCGATGATCGAGTCCAGTTCATGTTCGCCAACTGCAAGCTGCCGCCCGACGCCGACGCCGAGCTGCACAAGCTGCTGGCCGCCATCATGGGCGCCGCCGTTGCTTTGCGTGAAAGCGACGATGTGCATGACGGCCTGCACCGCCTGCACCAGGCCATCGATATCTATCCGGAGTATTTCGACCACCCCGGCTGGGGCGCGTAAGCTGGCACCGGGATACCCATTGGTCTGTGGCAGACGGCCTGTGCGGCCTTGGTGCATGCAGGTCGCCGCGTCTCGGGTGCGACTCTGGCGCCGGAGGTCAGCGATGGCGCGATAGCAGCGCCAGGCACAGGGTCAGCGCCGTACACCAAAGTCCGGCGGCCATTGCCAGCACGATTGCTTCGCCGCCAGCCAGTATGCGGGCGATCGTGGCCAGGGCCAGAAGTGTCGTGATGGCGATCAGCCACCCTGCGATCGCGACCGGTGGTTTGCGCAGCCTCAGCAGACGGGTTCGCAGCATGACGTTGGTGGTCAGCGTCCCCAGGGCGCCGACCGTGATGGCATGCGTCGTCCCGGCCCCGACGGTGCCGATCCCGACGGTGCGATCCAGGCCCAGCAGAATGAGGCCCAGGCTGAGCCAGGCATAGCCGACGCCGAGACACAGCAGGTCCGGCCTCGCGCGGCATGCCCAAAGCCGCCAGCGCAGCAGTCGGACCAACGCCAGCGCGCCGGCCGCAATCAGGATGGCGCCGGTTGGGACGCGGAGCCCTGGAAACGGATTGCACAGCAGTGCAGCGCCCATCAGGATTAGCAATGCACCTTCGACACGCGGCTGAACGCGTGCCGTCAGACGACCACCGACGGCCTCGATGGCACCGGCAGCGGCCGGCGCGATCAGCCGGCCGCCGAAAAACAGCATCAGCAGCGCGAACAGCAGCACTGCCTCGGACAGCGCCAGCCAGGTCAGGATGGCAGCGCCGCCGAAGATGGCGGTCTGCGAAACGGCTGCGGTTGCGCAGATGGCGAGAATCAGGGGCGCGATAACTCGATTGCGCCATTTCTTGGCGGCCTTCATGAAGCGCGGCGCTGCGGTGCCCGCGACCGCCAGCGCAAAGCCGAGATTGGCCGCTAGCGCCAGGCTGTTGCCCGGCAGCGCCAGGAAGGTCACACGGCCAGCGACCCACAGCAAGGCGAGCAGCAGCATGCGTCGCATCGACAGACGATTGACCAGAAAGCCGGTCACCACCGCCAGCGCATAGCCAAACAACAGCTCGTGGGCGTGAGCCGACGGATTGCTCAGTCCCGGCGGAGCCCAGGACCCGCCCAGCATGCCGTGCACGGACAGCGGCACGGCCACGGCTCCGTAGGCGGCGGCCGCCGGGAAAAAAACGGTTTCAGTGACGTACCGAGTCGGTCGCCTCCGCCCCGCGGGGGCTTGCGAATCGCTTGTAGACGGGGAATCTGCCATAATATGGATATTAGATACTTTTTTAACGGGCTGCCACTATGAAGCCTCTGCCGCTCAAGAAAATCCAGGCCTGGGAATGCATCGGCTGTGGCAAGATTGAAGCGCCACAACCATGCATCGGCGTGTGCGAGGATCAGCCGGTGGAGCTGGTGCGAGTCGATCAGATCGAGGCACTGGCTGCAGAGCGTGACCGCGTCGTCGAGGACAACAGCGCCATGCGCGATGTACTCTTGCGCCTGGCGGGAACGACGCCACGCAACGGGCAGTGGGAAGCCGGTTACCGCGCCCTGCAGGAGCGCGCGGCCGAACTGCTGGAACGGCTTGAACGACGCCAGCGACTGGCGATCTGAGCACGGCACCGGTCTGGCGGATGCCAGTCGGGGAGATGGCCCATGAACGATCGTGAAATACCCCTGGATCTCGGTGTACTGCAAGCCGCGCGCGAGCGTATTCGCGACCGCATCATCGACACGCCGTTGTCAGAGAGCCAGCGCCTGGCCGAGCGCATCGGCGCATCGCTTGCCCTCAAACACGAGAATCTGCAGCTGACCGGCTCGTTCAAGATTCGCGGCGCCAGTCACAAGCTGGCGCTGCTGGATGCGCAGGACCAAAGACCGGCGGGCGTGGTGGCCGCGTCGGCCGGCAACCACGCCCAGGCACTGGCTTTTGCGGCCCGGCGTTTCGGCCTGCCTGCCGTGGTGGTCATGCCCGAGACTGCGCCGATGACCAAGGTTGATGCCTGTCAGGCGCTGGGTGCGCGCATCGAGCAGGTTGGCACCAGCCTGGAAGAAGCCACCGTGCGCGCTCGCCAACTGGCCGACCGCGAGCGGCTGGTCTTCGTTTCGCCCTATGACGACTGGAACATCATCGCCGGCCAGGCCAGCTGCGGCCTGGAAATGCTCGAGGCCATGCCCGACATGACCGTCGCGGTCGTGCCACTGGGCGGCGGCGGGTTGTTGTCGGGCATTGCCCTGGCGCTTAAGCTGCAGCGCCCGGATGTGCGCGTGATCGGCGTGCAGGCCGAGGCCGTCGCACCCTGGCGGCATTTCCTGGACGATGGCGGCTTCGAGCCGATCGACCCGCAGGCCCGCACGATCGCCGACGGCATCAGCGTCAAGGCGCCTGGCCAGCTGACCCGGCAGGTCATTGCCGAATATGTCGACGAGATCGTGACCGTCGACGACAACGCCATCGCGCGCGCCATCGTCACGCTGCTCGAGACCACCCGCACCATCGCCGAGGGCGGCGGCGCCGTTGCCCTGGCGGCGTTGCTCGAAGGCCGGATCGCGATTGGGCGCGACGAACGGGTTGCCTGCGTAATCTCGGGCGGGAACATCGACATGTCCCTGGTCGGTCGATCAATCGATTTCGGCCTGAGCGCCAGCGGGCGGCTGCTGAGTATCGCCGTGACCCTGCCGGACCGCCCGGGCAGCCTGGCCGGACTGATCAACCGGGTGGCTGAGCTGGGCATGAACGTGCGCGAAGTTCGTCACCGTCGCGGTGAGGTTCACGTCCAGGTCGGGCTGACCGAGATCACCCTGGAGCTCGAGACCCGCGATCGCGCTCACCAGCGTCGTCTGCTCGACGCGCTCGAGCGCGATGGACTGGCGGTTCGCGAAGCCATGTGACTGGCGGGTTTTGCGGCCGTCGGCCCGCACCGACGCCAGGGGCCCTGGAACCCGGCGCGGCGATCGCCGGATACAAGCTGGCGCTGTTCCGGCAAGCATTCTGACAAAATCACGAGAGGTCAGGCATGAGCAAACCAGAGATTGGAATCCAGCGCATCTATGACGACAAGGGTCAAGTCTCCGCCACCCGCGTACTGGTCGACCGCGTCTGGCCGCGTGGCATTTCGAAGGACGAGGCCGATCTCGACCACTGGTACAAGGAGATCGCGCCGTCGACCGAGCTGCGCAAATGGTTCGGCCACGACCCGAAGCTGTGGGCCGCGTTCAAGCAGAAGTACCGCAAGGAACTGAAAGACGACGACAAGCGCGAAAAGCTCGGGGAGCTGGCCGAGATGGCCCGCTCGGACGGGCTGGTGCTGCTTTACGGGGCCAGGGACGACGAGCACAACCAGGCGGTCGTGCTGCGCGAGGTCATCGAGGAACTGTGCGAGCGATCATCGTGACGGGCCGCGCCGCGCGTGGCCCGTCGCGGGCCGGTCACTCGGTCACGTAATCGCGCCAGTAATCGTTCGCCGCCGCGATGGTCTGGAAATGCACCGCCACGACGTGGGACGCCGCGATCAGGTCGCCGGCATCCTCGGAGTACTCGGGCCGCTGTTCGAACAGCACGTCCTTGTCCGGCTGAGTGGCGACGACCGCGCGGCGCGCCAGCTCTACAGCCAGGTCGAAACCCTCGGCGGGCGTGCCGGTGAGCAGGCTGAGCTGATTCTCACGTTCGTCGGCGGGTGGATCTGCCGGCTCTTCGGCCGCCAGTGTCCCGACGGCCAGCAGGCCGGCCAGCAGAACGACAATGCTCCAGTTCCTCATCATGGCTCTCCTCATGTTGAAACGACGACCGTCCTTGATGACGGTCAATTCCAGCATAACATTCGGGCATGATGAATCAATTGCAAGCCCGCTTCGGCAGGCAGCCCGGCGCCGAAACGCGATCGATCAGCGCTGCTGTGGACTCAAACGTCGCGGCTGCGTTCGTCGCGCACGCGCTGCTGGGCGCGACGAAAGCGATCCTCGATCTCGGCGTTGTCGAACATCGGCATCGGCTGATCCGGCTCGGGATCGGCGAGCACGTAGACGGCGCCGCAGTACTCGCACATTTCGCGGCCCGAACGATGCACCGGCACGTAGACGCGCGGGTGGGCGTTCCAGACCTTCATGGCCGGGGTCGGGCACGACAGCGGCAGATCCTCCCAGCGGACCTCGTACTCTTCCTGTTGACAGGCGGGCTTGAGCTCTCCCTGCAGGCGTTTGGCAACCATGGCAATCCTTTCGCGCGGGTCTTCAATCGAGAGTCCCGTATGGTACACCGACGTATCACCGGGCTGGCGGCCCGGTGTCGTTGTGGTGCGGACTGATACCCGTCAATCGCCGCCTTCATGAGGTCAGCTATCCTTGACCAATGGCGCTTCGTCAGCGACGAATTTTGATCATTCAGGGTCATCCCGATCCGGCCGGCGGGCATTTCGGTCATGCCCTGGCCGAGGCCTACCGCCGGGGCGCATCGGCGGGCGGGCATCAAATCGACGATGTGCGTCTGGCCGGCCTGGACTTCCCGCTCCTGGCCAGTGAAAAGGACTGGACCGGGGGAGCGCTGCCGTCAGTGCTGCGGCCGGTTCAGGAGAAGATCACACGGGCCGATCATCTGGTGATCATCTTTCCATTGTGGCTGGGCACGGCGCCAGCCCGGGTCAAGGGCTTCCTGGAACAGATCCTTCGGCCTGGATTTGCGTTTGCCGCCGATGCCCGCAGCGGCATAGGGCAGCGTCTTCTCAAGGGGAAGTCGGCGCGAGTCATCATTACCATGGGCATGCCGGGCATGGTCTACCGCTGCTATTTCGGGGCGCATGGTTACCGCAATCTCAAGCGCAATATCCTGCATTTCTGCGGAATACGACCGGTTCGCGCCTGTTTCGTGGGTCGCGTAGCCAGTGCAGCAGCGGGCCATCACCGGAAATGGCTCAGGCGGGCCGAAGCGCTGGGCCGCCGGGGCCACTGAACCGGGCTCCAGGGCGAGACTCGGCCTGCAAATCAGGCTACCATCAGCGCTTCCTAGAGCTATCCGTAACCCGGTCATCCGGATCGCAGATCGCACGAAACTGCAGAAACCAAGCCAGGAGGAAGGATGAACTGCAATCTTTGTGGCAGCAAGAAGTTTGTCGACATGAAATCGAGACCGAATGTCCGCTGCAGCAAGTGTGGCTCCCTGGAACGGACGCGGCTGCTGTGGCTCTACCTCCAGAATATCCGGCTTGACGCTGAGAGCAGGGTCCTGCACCTGGCGCCTGAACGAGGGTTATTCGATGCGCTGTCCAGGCGGTTGAAAGCGGAGAATTACGTGGTCGCCGACATTGATCCGGAGCGCTACGCCTTCGCCAGAACCTGCCGGCGCATCGATTTGTGCGATCTGGATGACTGGCCATCCTGCGAGTTCGATCTGATTGTTCATTCGCATGTGCTCGAGCATTCACCCTGCAATATTGCCTATACGCTGTTTCATTTGCACCGAATGCTCAAGGACGATGGTCTGCACGTCTTTGTCGTTCCTTTCATGCGCGGCAAATACGACGAAAGCTTCCAGGACTTGAGCGACGAAGAGCGTCACGTCCGGTTTGGGCAGTTTGATCACGTTCGCAGATTCGGGAACGACGATATTGCATCTCACCTGGGCAAGATCGTAAACGTCCCGGCCAGGTTCGATCCGGTTGAGCAGTTCGGTATGGAGGTTCTGCGCCAAGCCAATATCCCCGACAATCACTGGCGCGGATTTCACATTGGAACGGTTCTGATGCTCAGAAAGGACGATTACCGGCTGCGGTAGCAGCCTTTGTCCAGATCAGGCCAATCAGCAGCAAACCGGCCACAAGCACCAGCCAGGCCGGGCCCGACGCGGCCGGAACGGCGATCGGGGCCAGGGCCGGTATGCCGCGGTTTTCCAGCTGAAACCGCACTTCGATCCCGCCTTCACCGGTCCGGGCGAGCACTTCGTGCTGTCCGGCGACGTCATTGGCCTGCACTTCGACCACCGCCAGCCCGTCGGCATCGGTCGTTGCCGACTCGGCGGGCTGGCCGTTGGCAAACAGACCGCCAGCACCGGCTTCCTGGCTGACGAACTGCACCCATTGACCGCCCAGCGGCTGCCCCCACTGATCGCTGACCCGGACCACAAGCGGTTCGGGGAATGCCCGGCCCACTTCGGTGACCTGGTTGCCGCCTGAGACCGCCGTCAGTATTGCGGCAGTGGGTCCGTCAAACCGCCGCCCGTAGATTCCGAAGCCGGACTCATCCTGGCCGATCGACTCCCAGACGACGTAAAATCCTCCGTCCGGCAGCATGTCGACGTCGGGGAAATCCTGAAAGGCTTCCGCTTCCTGGCTGACGCGGAATGGGTCGCCATGAAACGCACCGCTGGCATCGAGCCGTCGCGCGTAGATGCCCTGTAGCTTGAAGTCTTCGGGCAGACTTTGCCAGACTACGATATGGCTGCCGTCCGGGCCGGCACCGATGGCGGGCAGATCCTGGATGCCTTCGTCGAACTGGTTGACCTGAAGTTCGTCACCGAGAGGATCGCAATGGCGGTCGAAATGACGCAGCATGATCCGGCGGTATTCAAACGAGCTGCGCCCGGCATTGTCGTGCCAGGCGACGGCGAAGCCGCGATCGCCCAAGCCGACCACGCGCGGCTGGCTCTGCGCACCGTCGATTGACTGATTAATCTGAAACTCGCCGCCACCATCACCGTCGGCCGTCAGGCAGCGCCCGAAAATGCCCCAGCTCTCACCGTCCTGCTCGCTGCTTTGCCAGACGATCATGTAGCGCCCGTCGGCGTTGCGGGCGAGATCGACGCGGCGCTGGTTGGTGTTCTGGTACTGGCTGATCCGCTCGATCGCGCCGCTGGGCGTGCCGTCGGAAGACATGAACCGGCCGTGGATGCTCAGCGTGTCGTCGAAGATACCGCGCCCCTCCCAGACGACGAGAAAGCCTCCGTTGGGTGCGCCGGCGATGCGCGGCAGAATCTGAAGGTCCTCGGACATACCGCCAATCGGCAAATCGGCGCTGATCGGCATGCCGCTGCTGGTAAAACGGCGCGCGTGAATGCCGTGGCTGGCGCCGCTGCGATCGCCACCGTTCCATGCGACGACGAAATCACCCTCGGGCAGGGCCGCAAGATGCTGTCCGTCCTGGCGCCCGCCGGTGAACACGTTGACCTGAAACTCGTCACCCTGGGCCTGCCCGCTCGCGCTCAGTGCCCGGGCGAAGATATCCCAGCCAGCTGCGGCCTGGTTGCGCGACTGCCAGACCACCAGCGTGTTGCCGCTCTGATGGCTCGCCAGCAGGGGTACCCGCTGGTCGTTGGCTTCGTGCGTGTTGATCCGGAATTCATCGCCGGCAAACGAACCGGGCGCTGCATCGACAAGGCCCGATACGGCGCAGAACAGAGTCGCAGCGAAGGGTAGGAGCCGGATCATGAGGCAGGGTTCTTTAATCTGTTCTGGTCGTCGGTCGCGCCAATCGACGCTCAGCCTATCATGAACCGCGTGGCCCGCCAGGGCCTGGCGCGTTCGGGGCGGAGATTGCCATTGACGCGCCAAAAGGCTATGTTTGGCGAGCCTCAGTGCCGCCGGTTTCGACACAGGTTGCCGCCGTGCCGTGCAGAGTTCGATCTACTTTATCGAGAAGGATCCAGATCATGAAATTATTTCGATCAGTCGTCCTGTCCGCCGCGCTGGCGGCACTGGCTCTTGGCGCGGCCTGGGAATCGTCGGCGCAAACGCCGGATGGGTCGATGGCCGGGCGTGATGCACCGGTATCCGGGCAGTCGCTCCGGATCCGCCTGCAGCAGGCCGAATTCGATCCCCTGCTCGAAGTGCCCGCCCTTCCCCCGCAGCTGACCTGGACCGGGCCGTCGTCCGGGGACGTCGACTACTTTATCGTGCAGTTCGAGGGCCCGATTCGATCGGACTGGCGCAAGCGTCTGGAGCAGATCGGTGCCGAGGTCATGGACTACGTCCCGGATTTTGCCTATCTGGTGCGCATGGCGCCGAATGCCGTCACCGCGGCTCGCCAGCTGGCGCCAGTGCGCTGGGTGGGTCGCTACGAGCCGGCGTTTCGGCTGAGCAATGAACTGATCGATGCACTGCCGGATGCGCGCGCGGGATTCCGTGAGGCACTGGTCGTGCGCCTGTTCCCCGGCGAACCCGTGGAGCAGCTGACCGGAGAACTTGTCTCGCAGGGCGCGCAGATTGCCCGTCGGCATGCCGATACCGGCGGCGGGGTCATCTTTCGCCTGAGCGTGCCGCAAACCGCCGTTGTCGATCTCGGCCGGATCCGGGGCGTGGCCTGGATCGAGCCCGAGCGTGAGCCCGCCTATCACAATGAAGTGGCGCGCAGCAACGCGATCATGGCCAAGGACCAGGTCGAGACCGACCTCGGGCTTTTTGGTGGTAATCAGATCGTGGCGGTCGGCGATACCGGCTTGAGCACCGGCAACGCCGCGACCGTGCACAGCGATTTTTCCGGACGAGTGGTCGGCGGCACCTGGGGGCCGGGTGGCTGCGGCACCTGGGCCGATAACCACTCGCACGGCACGCACGTGGCCGGATCGGTGCTCGGCAGCGGCTTTCGCAGCGGTGCCGATATCCCCAACCAGGACTACAGTGGCTCCAATGCCGGTATCGCGCCGGAAGCCGGTCTGTACGTCTGGAGTTTCTGCAACGACTTCAGCGGGCTGCCGGGCGCACCCTACAACGACTACTACGGCGTTCTGCGTGCGGTCGATACGACACTGCGCACCAACACCAATTCCTGGGGATACACGAGCGGCTTCGGGCAGTACAACACCTTCACCCGCGAGACCGACCGTTTCGTTCGTAACAATGAAGACATGGTCATTCTGTATTCGGCCGGCAACAGCGGCACGGACGCCAATTCCAACGGCGTCGTCGATCCCGGTTCGATCGGGATGCCCGGAACGGCCAAGAACGTGATTACCGTTGGCGCGTCGGAAAACGTCCGGGCCACCAACTCGTTTACCTGGGGTGCGGCCTGGCCCAGTGATTTTCCCGCCAACCCGATCAATTCGGATGCCGTGGCCAATAACGCCAGCGGCATGGCGGCCTTTTCGAGTCGCGGGCCCACCCTGAGCGGGCGCATCAAGCCTGATGTGGTTGGCCCCGGAACCAATATCGTTTCAACCCGAAACGAGAGCACCGGCAGCGGCTGGGGCGTCTACGACACCTATTACCTGTACATGGGCGGAACCAGCATGTCCACACCGCTGGTCGCCGGCGCCAGTGCCATCGTGCGCGAGTACTTCCAGACCGTCCATGGCACGGACCCCACGGCCGCACTGGTCAAGGGTCTGCTGGTCAACGGCGCCTACGACATGACTCCAGGACAGTACGGTGCCGGGGCAACGCAGGATGTGACCCAGCGCCCGGACAACAATCAGGGCTGGGGCCGGGTGGACCTGGCCAACAGCTTGATCTACAGCGGCAATCGAACGCTGTGGTTCGAAGAGCATGCCGGGCTGGGTACCGGGCAGAGTTACCAGGTCAGTCTCGACGCGATTGCCTCGGCCACGCCACTGCGGTTTACCCTGGTCTGGACCGACTATCAGGGTACCGAGGCGAGCCATGGCGTCCTGGTCAACGATCTCGATCTGGTTGTCGAAGATCCCAACGGCATCGTGCATCGCGGCAATCAGGTCCTGACCGGCGGCTCAGCCGACAGGAACAACAATATCGAAGGCATCGACCTGGCGCCCATCGCCGGCACCTACACGATGACCATCGAAGGCTTCAATGTGCCGCAGGGCCCGCAGCCGTTCGCGCTGGTCGTCAGCGGCGATATTCAGACCGGGCCGGTTGGCACGCTGGATGGCCTGGTCGACGACGGAAGCAATCCGCTGGCCAACGCGACCGTCACGGCAGTTGGCCCGGTTACCCAGTCGGACCTGACCGATGGCGCGGGCAACTACTCGATGACGCTGCCGGCGGGGGTGTATGACGTCACCGCCAGTCTGAGCGGGCACAGCCCGCAAACGGTCAGCGGAGTCACCGTGACCGATGGTGGCCTGACCACCCAGAACTTCAGCCTGGCGGTCATTCCTTCGGCCACGGTAACGGTCTGCAACACGCCGAATCTGGCGATTCCGGATGGGGATCCGGCCGGCGTCGACGATGCGATGGCGATTGGCGTCAGTGAGAACATTCTGGACGTCAATGTCTACATTCAGGGCACCCACAGCTGGGTTGGTGACCTCGCTTTCAGGCTGACGCACCCGAACGGCAGCGCGCAGGCGATGGTGGTCGATCGGCCCGGCGTGCCGACGTCCACCTATGGATGCAGCGGCAGCAATTTCGATCTGTGGACTGATGACGAGGGCACGGACGGCCCGGTCGAGGACCAGTGCGCGGGTTCCCCACCGGCGCTGTTTGGCAACCCCACGCCCAACGATCCGCTGTCGGTGTTTGACGGGCTTCCGGCCAACGGCAGCTGGACGCTGAACGCATCCGACAGCGTCACCCCGGATCCCGGAACGCTGGTGGAGTGGTGCCTGGAGATTACCCACGCGGTAACCACGCCGGGCCCGCATACGGTGACCGCATCGGTCGGCGGGGGCAGCGGCACGATCACGCCGGCAAGCCAGTCGGTCGATCACGGCAACTCGGCCAGTTTCACCGTGACGCCGGATCCCGGCTGGTCGGTGGACACGGTCACGGGTGATACCTGCACGCCGATCGATGCCGGCGGCGGCAGCTGGACGGCGGCCAACATCACCGCGGCCTGCGCGGTGACGGCGAGCTTCCAGATCAACAGCTACACGGTGACCGCATCGGTCGGCGGGGGCAGCGGCACGATCACGCCGGCAAGCCAGTCGGTCGACCACGGCAACTCGGCCAGTTTCACTGTCACGCCGGATCCCGGCTGGTCGGTGGACACGGTCACGGGTGATACCTGCACCCCGATCGATGCCGGCGGGGGCAGCTGGACGGCGGCCAACATCACGGCGGCCTGTGCGGTGACGGCCAGCTTCCAGATCAACAGCTACACGGTGACCGCATCGGTCGGCGGCGGCAGCGGCACGATCACACCGGCAAGCCAGTCGGTCGACCACGGCAACTCGGCCAGTTTCACCGTGACGCCGGATCCCGGCTGGTCGGTGGACACGGTCACGGGCGATACCTGCACGCCGAGCGATGCCGGCGGCGGCAGCTGGACGGCGGCCAACATCACGGCGGCCTGTGCGGTGACGGCCAGCTTCCAGATCAACAGCTACACGGTGACCGCATCGGTCGGCGGGGGCAGCGGCACGATCACGCCGGCAAGCCAGTCGGTCGACCACGGCAACTCGGCCAGTTTCACTGTCACGCCGGATCCCGGCTGGTCGGTGGACACGGTCACGGGTGATACCTGCACCCCGATCGATGCCGGCGGGGGCAGCTGGACGGCGGCCAACATCACCGCGGCCTGTGCCGTTGAAGCCGGGTTTGTACCGCAGACCGACGAGGTGTTCGAAGACCGGTTCGAGTTCAGCGGACCATAGGGCAGCGTTGTGACAGGCGGGGCCGGACATCGGCTCCGTCTTGCACCTTGATGCCGTCTGATCGGGTGGTCTGGCTTGACATGGTTTCCGTTTCCTATGATCCTTGCCCGGTTTGTGCCTGGTCTACTGACTGTCTGTCCGGCGTGGGGGCGTTCGGGAGCGCATTCTGGTGGGCCACTGCGTTTGCGGCGGACTGTGCAAACCGTATCGTCCGCTCTTGTTGATCCACAATGAGGGAATTTCAATGTTCATGATGTCATGCCGGCTGGCGAGCGCTGTCAGTGGACTACTGTTTGTGGTGCTGCTTACCGTTGTCCCGGGCGCGGTATCGGCGTCCCAGGACCCCGATACACTCCAGGGCCCCGAACTGATCGCCTACCAGGCCGCCATGGACCATGTCCGTGAACAGCTGCCGCAGCTCGGCCTTTCAGCCGACGATATCGCCGATCTGCGAATCAGTGATCTTTACACCAGCAAGCACAATGGCGTGACGCATGTCTATCTGCATCAGCACGCCAACGGCATCGAAATCCACAATGCGCTGATCAACATCAATGTCATGCCGGACGGTTCGATTCTGCATTCCGGCAACCGGGCCTACGGCATGCTGGCCAAGCATGGTCTGGACGCCGACCCGACCGTTTCTGCCCGGCAGGCCGTCGAACTGGCCGCTGAAGCAGCCGGTCTGACCCTGCTTGAGCCGCTCGATGTCGTGACAGCGCCTGCCGGTGACAATCGCGCGGTGGTGTTTAGTGATGGCGGTATTGCTCTTGAGCCGATTCCGGCACGGTTGGCGTATGTCCCCGACGAGCGCGGGCAGCTTCACCTGGCCTGGCGGGTCGAGATCTATGAGCTGAGTGCGACACACTACTGGATGACCTTCATTGATGCGCGCGATGGGCGCGTCATCTCGAGCGAAGACCAGGTCGTGCACGATCGCTGGAGTCACGGCGATGATTCCGAAACCGGGGCAAGCCCGACAACGCATGACGCTCACGACAGCCAGACCGGATCGAGGTCGGCGCCGCTGCCGGTCAGCGGGGGTGCGTTGCAGAGCCCGAGCGACGGATCGAGTTACCGCGTATTCGAGATGCCGAAAGGGCATCCCGATGACGGTCCGCGCACTCTGGTGTCGGAGCCGGCACTTGCCGCCGCCTCCCCGTTCGGCTGGCACGATATCAATGGCGCTGTTGGCGCCGAATACACGATTACGCGCGGCAATAACGTTCACGCCTATCAGGACAGCAACGCCAGCAACTCCTCGTCGGGCGACGAGCCCGACGGCACGGCCAGCCTGACCTTTGATTTTCCGCTCAATCTCAGCCAGGCCCCATCGCAGTATGTCGACGCGGCAGTCGTCAATCTGTTCTACTGGAACAGCCTGCACCACGATCTGAGCTACGTGCGCGGCTTTGACGAGGCTGCCGGCAATTTTCAGGTCAATAACTACGGTAACGGCGGGGCGGGCGGCGACGACGTGCGGGCCGAGGCGCAGGATGGCGCCGGCACCAACAACGCCAACTTCTTTACCCCGACTGACGGTTCCAGGCCGCGCATGCAGATGTTTATCTGGAACCAGACCAGCCCCGATCGCGACGGCGATCTCGATGCCGGCATTGTCCTGCACGAATACGGTCACGGGATTTCCATCCGCCAGACCGGTGGACCCGGCAATTCATCGTGCCTTTCGAACTCGGAACAGGCCGGTGAGGGCTGGAGTGACTGGCAGACCATCATCTACACCGCCAAGAGCGGTGATACCGGTGCCACGCGCCGCGGCGTGGGAACCTACGTGCTGGGTCAGCCAGTCGACGGCAACGGCATTCGCGCCTATCCCTACAGCACCGACATGGGCATCGATCCGCGGACCTATGCCGATACACAGACGGCCGCGGTTCCCCATGGCGTCGGTTCGATCTGGACCGCCATCATCTGGGAGGTGTACTGGAACCTGGTCGACCAGTACGGTTTCAATCCCGATTTCTACGCTGACTGGAGCCAGGGCGGCAACCTGCTGGCCATGCAGCTGGTCAACGACGGCCTGAAGCTGCAGCCCTGCAGCCCGGGTTTCGTCGATGCCCGCGATGCCATCCTGGCCGCCGACCAGGCTCTGACCGGTGGTGCCAACCAGTGCCTGCTGTGGGAAGGGTTTGCCAAGCGTGGCCTGGGCTTCAGCGCTGATCAGGGCAGTTCGGGCAGCAACAGCGACAACACCGAGGCCTTTGATCTGCCGGCGTCGTGTGAATTCGGCGTCGTCACGCCACCCGAACAGACGGCTTGCGCGGGCGATCCGGTGGACTATGATGTGACCCTGGGTGGTGCGTGGACGGCGCCGGTCAACCTGTCGGCCATCGGCAACCCCGGCAGTGCCAGCTTCAGCCCGAACCCGGTGTCGGCGCCCGGCAGCTCGATCCTGACGATTGGCAGCACCGGCGGCGAGGCCGCGGGCGTCTACAACTTCGATGTCCAGGCCGCCGACGGTTCGACCACCGAGACCTTCCCGCTGTCGCTCGAGCTGTTCGAGCAGGCGCCGGCCGGGGCCTCGCCGAGCTCGCCTGCGAACGGCGCCGGCGGCGTGCCGTTCCGGCCGACCCTGAGCTGGACAACCGCGGCGGGGGCCTCCGACTATCTGGTCGAGGTTGCCACGGACGCCGGCTTCGTCAACGTTGTCTATTCGGTGACCGTCCCGGGCACCTCGCACCAGGTCGCTTCGGCCCTCGCCGCCGATACCGAGCACTTCTGGCGGATCCAGCCGCTCAATCCCTGCGGCGCCGGCACGCTGTCTTCGGCCTTCAGCTTCACCACCGCCAGCTCCTCGCTGGTCTGCGGCGGCATCGCCGACTTCGAATCGGGGATTCCGGGGGACTGGACCGTCACCGACGATTCGCCGAGCGGCAACGGCATCACCTGGACGACCACCGACGCAACCGAGTGCGGTTTCGCCAACCAGACCAGCGGGTCCGGCGTGGCGGCCTGTGCCGACAGTGATTTCCCCGGATCAGGTGGTTCGCCGGCCTACGATACGTCGCTGGTCACGCCTCCGATTGACCTGTCGGGCGTGACATCCGCGGCGATGGACGTCGGCACCTACTTCCAGTACTTCAACGACTCGCAGCTCAACATCGAAGTCTGGAACGGCTCGGGCTGGGATATCGCCTGGTCGGTCAACACGACCGGACAGAACGACGTCAATGTCGATCTCGACGCCTACACCGGTTCGAACAACGTCCAGGTGCGCTTCCGTTACCTCGGCGACGGCTGGGACTGGGTCTCGCAGGTCGACGACGTGGCGCTGAGCTGCAGCGGCACGCTGTCGCATACGGTGACCGCATCGGTCGGCGGGGGCAGCGGCACGATCACGCCGGCAAGCCAGTCGGTCGATCACGGCAACTCGGCCAGTTTTACCGTGACGCCGGATCCCGGCTGGTCGGTGGACACGGTCACGGGTGATACCTGCACCCCGATCGATGCCGGCGGGGGCAGCTGGACGGCGGCCAACATCACGGCGGCCTGTGCGGTGACGGCCAGCTTCCAGATCAACAGCTACACGGTGACCGCATCGGTCGGCGGGGGCAGCGGCACGATCACGCCGGCAAGCCAGTCGGTCGACCACGGCAACTCGGCCAGTTTCACCGTGACGCCGGATCCCGGCTGGTCGGTGGACACGGTCACGGGCGATACCTGCACCCCGATCGATGCCGGCGGCGGCAGCTGGACGGCGGCCAACATCACCGCGGCCTGCGCGGTGACGGCCAGCTTCCAGATCAACAGCTACACGGTGACCGCATCGGTCGGCGGGGGCAGCGGCACGATCACGCCGGCAAGCCAGTCGGTCGACCACGGCAACTCGGCCAGTTTCACCGTGACGCCGGATCCCGGCTGGTCGGTGGACACGGTCACGGGTGATACCTGCACCCCGATCGATGCCGGCGGCGGCAGCTGGACGGCGGCCAACATCACGGCGGCCTGTGCGGTGACGGCCAGCTTTCAGATCAGCAGCTACACGGTCACGCCGTCAGCGGCGAGTGGGGGCGGCATTCAGCCCAACGTGCCGCAAACGGTTGATCATGGCCAGACCACGCAGTTCACCCTCGACCCCGATTCCGGCTATGGCGTGGACAGCGTCGGCGGAAGCTGTGGCGGGTCACTGGTTGGCATCGTGTTCATTACAGACCCGATCACCGCTGACTGCACCGTTGAGGCTGGCTTCCAGGTCGTAGCCGACGAGCTGTTTGAAGACCGCTTCGAGCAGGCCGTTCCTTAAGAATCATCAACGGGGCCCGGTGCGCCGGGCCCCCGTTGCCCGGTGCGCCCAGCGCAAGGTGATTCGCAATTCTGGCGCTATCCGGGCAGGCCGTCGACCCGTGGTCGGGTCAGCAGAGGCCAGAACAGGACCAGATAGAGCCCGAAGCCCGCAGCCCACAGCAGGGACGATGCGCTGTAGCCAAACGCCATCAGTCCGGCCGGCCAGACAACCGGAACAAAAGCGCGCAGCACGGCGCCGGCCGCAATGCAGGCAAACAGCAGGCGGATCGGCCATCGGCAGTTCAGATCGAAACGACCGGTATGTCGCTGCCCGGCGATGGTCAGCACTGCGGCCATTGCCAGGCCGACGGTGCCGGCCGTGATCAGGTGGCGAGCATTGGCCGCACCGATGCCGCCAAACAGGTAGTCGATACCGATCAGCGCCAGGCCCAGCGCCATCAGCCAGTAAGCCCCATAGAGCACGGCCACGTAGGTGTCGGTCAATACGCGGCCCAGGTGCCAGTCGTTGAGCAGATTGAGCACCGCGGCTGCCGCTGCCAGCGCCAGCCAGCCGGTGATGCTGTCAGGTCCCGCTGCGAACTCGACCAGGGCGAAAGCGGCAATCAGGCTCATGGCCAGGTTGCGGCGCGGTGGACGGGCCAGGTAGCGGCGTTCCTCGTTGCGCGCAGCCAGCGCATCGTTGACGATCTGCATGGACACGCGGCTGGCCGCGGCGATGATCAGCAACATCAGCACGGCAACACTCAGATTGAGCGCGCGCATCGGGGCCATATCCAGCCAGCCGACCCAGGCCGACAGCGCAAGCGACTGGCAGCCGAGCAAGGCCAGCAGCAGATAGAAAAAGATCTGATGACGGCCATGCCGGTCAGATAGGAGCGGTCCGGCGACCAGCCCGATCAGCGCGATCAGAAAGGCGAGATTGAGCACGACCGTCGGCAGCAGACCGAAGACGCCAATCAGCCAGGCAGCACCGCGGGCGCCGAGCCAGAGCAAGACCATAGCCATCAGCAGCCTGCCTGTGATCGGCTGCGATCCGGTAAACGAGGGGACGGCGGTCAGCAGGAAACCGGCCAGACCGGCGCCGACGAAGCCGAAGATCATCTCGAAGGCATGCCAGCCGACCGCGTTGCCTGCAGCGGTGGGCAGATAACCCGCCAGCATCAGCGCCCAGGCCAGCGTGGTCCCCACCGCGTGCAGCGCGGCCAGCAGAAAGAACGGCCGAAAGCCGTAGGTCATCAGCGTTGCGAGGCTGGCTTTCACGGGGCCAGCACGGCGTGGGCGTCGAGCGGCAGACCGAAGGCACCGGCCACGGCCGGCTCGGCCAGCAGCCCGCTCAGGTTGCGCTGGAGCCAGTCACCATCACGCTGCCGCCGCGGGCGGTCGGGGCACATACGCATCACTACCCGGCCGGGTTCGGGCGTGAGCACGACCAGTTCATCGGCCAGTCGGAGCGCTTCGCGCAGGTCGTGGGTGACCAGCAGGGCGGCGGTGCCGCGCTCGCGTAGCTCGGCCAGCAGCAGGTTCTGCAGGTCGAAGCGCAGGCCGATATCCAGCGCACTGAAGGGTTCATCGAGCAGCAGCAGATCCGGGTCGATCGCCAGCGCGCGGGCCAGGGCGACGCGCTGGCGCATGCCGCCGGACAGTTCATGCGGGTAGCGCGTCAGGGCATCTTCATTCAGGCCAACGCGCTGGCCAAGTGCACGGGCGCGGCGGCCTGCCTCGTGACGGCCGACGCCGCGAGCCTCGAGACCGAGCGCGATATTGGCTTCAGCGCGTCGCCAGGGCAGCAGGCGCGGTTCCTGGAACACGCAGGCGGGACGCTCGAACCGGCTTGTCATGCGGCCGCTCTCGGGCTCGAGCAGGCCGGCGGCAATGCGCAGCAGCGTTGTCTTGCCGCAGCCTGATGGGCCGACCAGCGCGGCGCAGCGCCCGGCATGCAGGCACAGATCAATGTCTTCAACCACGGCCGTTGGCCCGAAGCGGTGGCCGATCTGCTCCAGACGCAGCCCGGATTCAGGCACCTCCCGAGCCCTCGCGCCAGGTCTCGA
This sequence comes from Pseudomonadota bacterium, assembly GCA_013285445.1. Classification (NCBI taxonomy): domain Bacteria; kingdom Pseudomonadati; phylum Pseudomonadota; species Pseudomonadota bacterium. The sequence continues at coordinate 349,437 of CP053448.1, forward strand.
GGCGGCGCTTGACCGGCTCGAGCAGCAGGTATTCCGTCATCAGCAGAAGCGCCACCACGCTGATGACCCAGGCCATGGCCGAAGCCATGTCGAGCTGGGTTCGCGCCACAGCCAGGCCCGCGCCAACGCCGTCGGGTGTGGTCAGAAGTTCGGCCATGACCACGACCTTCCAGGCGATGCCCAGGGCGCTGATCCAGGCCGGAAACAGGTAAGACAGAATATGCGGCAGGCTGACGGTGACAAAGCGCCGCGCGGCCGGGAGCCGATAGGCGCGGGCCATTTCCGCCAGGCCACCGTCCAGTGTGCGTGCGCCCTGCAGGGCGCCGATGAAGACCAGGGGGCCGGTGGCGATCAGCACAACGAAGATCGGCGAGGCGTCGGTTGCGCCGAACCAGATCAGCGCCAGCACCACCCAGGCAATCGGCGGAGTGCCCATCAGCACGGTGACCAGCGGCCGGGTCAGAACTGCCGCCGTCACGGACAGGCCGGCGACGATGCCGGCGGCCGAGCCGATGACGATGGCGAGGCCGAAGCCGCTCAGCGCTCGCCGCGCGGTGGTCAGCAGGGCTTCGCCGAGGACTGCATCCTGCCACAGTACGCCGAGCGCCCGGATGCTGGCCAGCGGCGAGGGCAGGATGAGATCCCCGTAGACCCGGTTGCCGGCGTCCCAGAGCGCAAACAGCGCCAGCAGGCTGGCGATCGCGCCCCAGCCGCTCCAGAGATAGTGAAAGATCGCGGCGAGCCGCGCCCGCGGGCCTGCGGTCATGGCTCGGGCGGGCGCGGCGTGAAGTAGAATCCGTTGTCGGGCAGTCGACCGCCGATCAGGGCCGGACTGCGCTGTTCGAGGATTCGGTAGAAGAACTCCAGCGCCTCGCGCGCCTCGGTCGCGGCCACCGCTTCGAGCCGGCTGTGGGTGATGGCCTCGACCGCGGCGGTCTCGGTGAGCATGGGCAGCGCTGCAACGATCTGTCCGGCGGCACGTCCCGGGTCGGCGAGCAGGCGTTCAAGTGCGTCGGCATAGGCATTTGCAAAGGCCTCGATGACCGGCTCGGGCAGCGGGCCGACCGCGACAATGCCGGCCTGCGGAATGCGTGCATCACGCTCGAAGGCTGTCGCCCAGGCCGACTGCAGATCGATGGCGCGGTGCAGATCCGGAGCGATCAGTCCGGTCATGCCGCTGGCCGTTTTTTCCAGCGCCATGGATGCGGCCGGCTCGCTGAGGACGGCGTGGCTGGCGCGGCGCATGATGATCAGCTGCATCGCGTCCATCGGGCTGGCGACGTAGCGCAGGCGAACGTCACTGCGGACATCCAGCCCGTTTCGGGCCAGCAGCTCACCGAGAATGATGTCAGGCATGTCGCCACGGAAGGGCACCACGATTTCCGCTCCGGCCAGATCCTCGAGCCGGGCGATGTCAGGGTCGCGCGACAGTAGCCACAGCAGGCCCCAGGCCGATATGTTGACCAGCCTGATCTCGACGCCGCGGTTGTAGAGGTTGGCTGCCACGTTGCTCGGCAGGGCGACCAGGTCGACCTCATCGCGCAGGATCAGCGCCCGCACCTGGTCGGGGTCGCGCCAGGATACGAACTCCACTCGCCGGGCCAGCGCATCGAGCGCGCCGGACTCGACCAGTTCGATCAGCGGGTAGCTGACCGCGGCCGGCGGGCCGGCAACGGTCAGACGTTCCAGTCGTTGATCATCGGCAGCGAGGGCGGCCGTCGCCAGGCACAGCCACAGCGCAATCAGTGCCGCAACGTGACTTCGGCGCCGCCTGTCCATGGCCTACCAGCGCCAGCGCAGCTCGATGCTGACGCTGCGGCCGGTGCCCGGCAGGAAGCTGGTGACCTGCTCCGGACCGGCGTTGGGCGGAGCCGGGTCGGGAACCCGCTCGCGGATCAGGTAGCTCGAAGCGTACTCGCGGTCGGTCAGGTTGCGCGCATCGACGATCACGGCCCAGGGCCGGTTGGCCGGCTGGAAACCGGCGGTCAGCCCGAGCAGCGCGTAGCTGTCCTGGTCCAGCGTGTTGGCGTGATCGGTCGGCGTGTCCTCGGGCAGCCAGCGCAGGTTCGGCGCGAAAAAAAGCCCGGACGGATGACTGTAGCGCAGCTCCGACTGTATCCGGTGGCGGGGCACGCCGGCGATCTGGTTGCCGTCGAACTCGCCACCGTCGAAGAAGAAATCCGAAAACTCGTAGACGAACTGGACGTCCAGCCGATCGCCGCTGCCGGTCAGATCACTGACCAGACGGCGCTTCAGGCCCAGCTCGACGCCGCGGTGAATGGTGTTGTCTTCGTAGTTGCTGGTCACGCCAACGCCGCCGAAGAAGGCTGCGCTGGTGAGCAGCTCGTCGGTGACGCGGCTCCAGTAGACGCTGAGGTCCCACTCAAGCGCGTCGCGGCGGCCGCGGCTGCCCAGTTCCACCGTCAAGGCACGCTGCTCGTCGAGAACGGCGATGCCGAAGTCGTCGGGTCCCTGGTTGGGGTTGCCGCCGGTCGGCTGCAGCAGCTCGAGAAACGTGGGCGGCTCGAGGCTCTGACTGAGATTGGCGTAGATTTGCGTTGTTGCATCGAGATCGAGTACTGCCCCCAGGCGCCCGTTGAGACCGCGGTAGGTCTGGTTGGCCGTAACCGGACCGGTCGCGAAGCGCGTGTACTGGTCCGGTCCCGCATTGTAGCGTGGTCGATTGTCGAGCGCACCGAAACGCTCGTCAATGTCGCGCCTGGCGTGAATGCCCTGGGCGGCGGCGCTGATCGTCCAGCGCTGTCCGACAGGATGGTCGTATTGAACGAATGCAATGGTGTCCTGGGCGGTGAGGTCATTGCGGGCAAACTCCAGTCCGCGCTGGCCGCGTTCATTGGCGAAATAGCGCCGGTCGATTTCGCCGTAGACCGCGTTGACGCCAATCTCCAGTCGCCCGGGCAGCACGGCGCCACCGGTCTGGTAGCTGAGCGCCAGCGCCAGGTCGTCACTGAGGCTTTCACGGACCGTGTTGGGTGACCCGAAGACATCATCACCGTCCATGTAGGACAGGCCGAGCGTCCAGACACCGCGCTCGCCGATCAGCGTGGATCGGCTGCCGATCCGGGCGAAGCTGGCCGCGCGCCAGGGCTGGTCGCGCACCACGTTGGGCCCGACGCTGATGGTGCCGGTCTGGGGGCCTGGGGGCGGCGGCTGAATGCCGCGGTTGACCTGGCGCGGGTCAGCCCGAAGCTGAGCCCGGTTGAGCGGTCCGGGAATGTCGAAGTCGACATCGCTGAAATCGACGTACAAACGGGTTTCTGCACGGTCGCTGTGGCGACGACCGGCATTGAAACTGATCGCGCTTTGCTCCCCTTCATTGTGCTCGCGAAAACCGTCCCGCCGATTGTGCAGCGCGGTGACATGGATATCGGAGCGGTCGAATGAAGCGCCATGGCTGACGCGCGCACTCAGTTCATCGAAGCTGCCCGCGCCCACCGACAGGGTTCCGCCGGGATCGGTATGCCCGGTCGGCGAGACGAAATTGATCGCGCCGCCCAGCGTGGTCCCGCCTAAGGTTACGGCGTTGGCGCCGCGATACACGGCGATATGCCGGGCGGTTTGCGGCACCACCGCCCCGATCACGTAGGAACCGTCGGCCAGGTTGAGCGGCAGGCCGTCGCGCATGAGACGCACGCCGCGTGCCTGCGGGTTGGACTGGATGCCGGAGCCGCGAATGTTCAGTCGCGGCTGGTCGTTGCCGCCAAAGAAAGACTGCACGACCAGGCCGGGCTGGAAGCTGAAGGCGTCTTCGAGCGTCTGCGTGCGCCGCGACCGATCGCGCAAATCGATGAGATTGGTTCCGCCCGGGATGCGCCGTAACGCCGCCTGGTCGTCGCTGTAGCCGGGCTGGGTCAGAGACGACCGGATCCGAAACACCTGGATCGGATCGAGCACCAGAAGCGGCGTTGTTTCAGGCGGAGGCGATGACGCGGCATCATCAGGGTTCGATGCGGTTTGGGCCATGGCGAAAAGGGGCAGGCTCAGGGCCAGCAGGGCCAGGCCGTGTCGGCGGCGCTCAATCGTCTTCATTTCCGTTGCCTCTTTAACCCGTTCGGGGTTATGAATGGTAGCTAGACAACGAATGATAATGAGTCGCAGTTAACTTTGCAATATACTGTTGGCATCTTTATTGATGCGCCACGCCCGATTCCCGCGGTTGTCGCGCCGTTGCGCGGGGCATCCTACCGTTCAAGATGCTGCAGCTTGCCGGGGACGTCTTCCCACTGCCCGGCGTCGTCGGGTGGGGGCTTCATCTCGGTAATCACCGGCCACTGCCGGGCCAGTTCGGCATTGATTTCCAGAAACTGGCGCTGGTCATCGGGCACATCGTCTTCAGGGTAGATCGCCTGTACCGGGCATTCGGGCTCGCACAAGGTGCAGTCGATACATTCGTCCGGGTCGATGACCAGAAAATTCGGTCCTTCATGGAAGCAGTCGACCGGACAGACTTCCACACAATCGGTATATTTGCACTTGATGCAGTTTTCGGTGACGACAAATGTCATGGGCAGCGGGTCTCACAGTCGACAGCGGTGCCTGAATCATAACATGTATATTGAATGCATGTATGGGCCGAAGTCATGGCGATAGGCGGGTCTTCGACGGATCACCTGCTCAGGTGCCTTCGGCATCGACTGGGGGCGGGTGCGGTTCTGGAGCCCGGCAGCGAGGCGATCGAGCGATACCTGCGTGAACCGCGCGCGCGCTTCGGCGAGATGCCGCTTGCCGTGGTCCGACCGGCCGATACCGGCCAGGTCGAGGAGGTGGTGCATCTGTGCCGTGACCGGGGCGTGCCGATGGTGCCGCAGGGGGGTCGCACCGGCACGGTGGGGGGTGGGGTTCCGGCCAGTGCCGGACGCGAGGTGATTGTCAGTCTCGGGCGCATGAATCGCATTCGCGCCGTCGACAGGGCGGGTGCCTGCATCGAGGTTGAGGCCGGCTGCAGCCTTTCAACGCTTTGCCGTGCAGCCGAGCAGATCGGGCTGGTGTTTCCGGTAAGCCTGGCGTCGGAAGGCAGCGCCACCATCGGCGGCAACATCGCGACCAATGCCGGCGGACATCTGACGCTGCGTTACGGCAACATGCGAAGTCAGGTGCTCGGACTGGAGGCCGTGCTCGCGGACGGTCGGCGCTACGATGGGCTGAAGGCGTTGCGCAAGGACAATACCGGCTATGCGATCGACCAGCTGCTGATCGGCAGCGAAGGCACGCTGGGCATCGTGACCGCCGCGGTCCTCGCCCTGCAGCCGGCAGCCAGCCAGTCCGTGACCGTCATGGCAGCAGTCGAGTCGCTGCCGGCTGCAGTCGGGCTGCTGGGGGAGTTGCGCGCGGGGCTGGGTGAGACCCTGTCGGCCTTCGAGCTGATTCCCCGTCAGGCCATGGACTTCGTGCTCGCGTACCTGCCGGATGCCTCTGATCCCTTTGACCGCCGGCACAACTGGTATGTGCTGATCCAGGCCGATACCGCAATTCGCGGCGACTGGCTGCAGACAGCGGCGCTCGAGGTGTTCGAGCGCAGCCGGCAGCAGGGCCTGATCCTGGCGCTGGTCGCGGCGACCGGAGGACGCCAGTCCGTGGCGCTATGGCGTCTGCGTGAAGCGATTTCCCCGGCCCAGACGCTGGGCGGCGTGAGTCTGAAGCATGACATATCGCTACCCGTCCACGCCCTGGCGGAATTTTACGAGGCGGCTGTTCGGGCGTTGACGGAGGCCATTCCGGGCCTTCGCCCCTGCGTGTTCGGTCATCTCGGCGATGGCAATCTGCACTTCAATCTGAGTCAGCCCGAGGCGATGGACGCCGAGGCTTTCCGGGCCCTGGAGCCGCTGTGCAACCGGATCGTGTTCGATCTGGTCGCCCGGTATCGCGGCTCGATCGCCGCCGAGCACGGCATCGGGGTGCTGCGGCGTGATCAGCTGGGCCGCTATATCGATCCGGGCAAGCTGCAGGCGATGCGCCAGATCAAGGCGGCGCTCGACCCCGATGGGCTATTCAATCCCGGCAAACTGCTGGCGCCGGAAGCGGGCTGAGCGTGCACGTGGCTGTGATCGGCGCGACCACAGCGCTGGCGCTGACCGAATGCGGATTTCGGGTCACCGCTGCCCGCCGTTTGCTGCCCGGGCTGTCAGGCGAGCTGACGATCGAAGGGGCCGAACTGCCTCTGGTCACGCCCGACGGCAAACCGCTGCCGGGCCAATCCCCGGTGCCGGGGCTCCGGGTCAACGCTGGCCATGGTCCGATGGGCTGGACCATGGCCAGCGGTTCGAGCACGGCCCTGGCCGATCACATCGCCGACCGTCCGGCGCCAGTCAGTCTGAGGCCGTTCTGGCCGCAGCGCTGAGTCGCTTGGGCACCCGCCCGGGGCCGGCCGCCAAGTCCTGGACTGCCGGCTAAGGGTCGTTGTTGGGGTTATTGAGACACACCTCGAACACTTTTTCTGAACTGGCAAAGATCGTGTTGTTCTGAAAGTAGGGTGAGCCCATTTCCTGGAAGTAGGTGCCGCCGCTTGCGTCGGGGGGCCGGTAGCAGCTGTTCTGGCAGCGGGCGTGGCTGTTGACCCCGCGCAACATCGCCGAGCCGACCCAGGGGGCAGTCACGTTGCTGCCGTCGGTGTCGGGATAGTTGAAGCTGCCGTTGGGGTGTCTCAGCCCGAACCACCAGGGCCCGCCGGACGAGCCGCCGGTCATGTCGCAGCCGATGTACTTGGACTTCTGGCCATCAGTGCTGCCGGCGCGCTGGACCTCGTACCATTCCGTGCCGTTGCAGGCGACGATGTGGTAGCCGGGAAACGGCGAGCCGGCCGGGTAGCCCATGGCGATCTGGTGGAAGAAGATCGACCCGCCCCAGGCGCGGCCGGTCCAGCCGGTGACGTTGCCGACCTTGTTGCTGACCGTGGTACCGGTGGTGTTGGTGACAATGCAGGCGTAGTCGTAGTCCCAGTTGCCGTCGTTGAACCACGGGGTGCTGGTGGTCGCGAAACCGGCCCAGCAGCCGCGGTCGGGATGCGGCTCGCCCGATCCGGCGCCCTTGCGATAGGAGGGGCAGAACAGGAAGTTGCTGGCCCAGTTGCCGTTGCCGTCGGCGACGCAGTGGCCGGCCGTCGCGATGGTGCTGCGGCTGATCACCGAGGCCGAACAGACGAAACCGACGCCGTCCTGCGAGAAGAACAGCTTGCCGATGGTCGAGATCGGGTAGGTGGTGTACTTGCCGAAATGGGTGTGGCGGTGGAAGGGCCCGTAGCTGCTCCAGTCGGTCGGATTGAAGCTGGCCGAGCCGTGGGTCATCGGCGATATCTCGCCCATGAACAGGTCATACAGGTCATCGTCTTCGTAGATGGTGACGCGATCGAGCGGATCGGGCTGCGGGCCGGAGCCGGGCGCCCATCCGGGCACGTAGCCCGGCTCGGACATGCCCGGGCCGCGCAGCACCATCGGCGAGTCGCTGTCCCGCACGGCGGCCTGCCGGTCCATCGGGCGGGCGTTGCGCATGCGCTCCTCGGTCCAGTACGCCATGACCGCCCGGGTATCGACAGTCGTGTCCTGGGTAATGACGCCGGAATCGGCGGCCTGGGCAGCGTTGCCGGTGATTCCGGCCAGCAACAGCAGCACGGCGGATGCCGTGGCAAAGCAACAGTGGGGTTTCGGGTATGACATGACGACCTCCTTGGGCCAAGAAGCGCATCACAGAAAAACCGTTTTCCTGTGATGACTGCCGGCCAAGCTAGCAGAGTATTGAAATCCGCGCAATGGTTCCTGAACGGGCGCCAAAAAAAACCCCGGCCAATGTGGCCGGGGGCAAAGGCTGCGGCGACCCGCCCGGGGCTGGCCGCCGGAAATCAGCAGCCGCTACTGGCTAGGCATCGTTGTTGGCGTGATTCAGACAGATCTCGAATACGCTCTCCGAGGAGTTGTTGTGTGCGGCTGTACTCTGGAAGTAGGGCGAGCCCATTTCCTGGAAGTAGGTGCCGCCGCTCGCGTTGGGTGGCGTGTAGCAGCTGTTCTGGCAGCGGGCGTGGCTGTTGAGCCCGCGAATCATGGCCGAGCCGACCCAGGGGGCGGTCACGTTGCTGCCGTCGGTGTCGGGATAGTTGAAGCTGCCGTTGGGGTGTCTCAGCCCGAACCACCAGGGCCCGCCGGACGAGCCGCCGGTCATGTCGCAGCCGATGTACTTGGACTTCTGTCCGTCGGCGCTGCCGGCGCGCTGGACCTCGTACCATTCCGTGCCGTTGCAGGCGACGATGTGGTAGCCGGGAAACGGCGAGCCGGCCGGGTAGCCCATGGCGATCTGGTGGAAGAAGATCGACCCGCCCCAGGCGCGGCCGGTCCAGCCGGTGACGTTGCCGACCTTGTTGCTGACCGTGTCACCGGTCGTTTGCGTGACGATGCAGCCATAGTCGTAGTCGACGTTCGCGGAGTTGTGGTACTGAGTTGACGTGGTCGCCGAACTCCAGCCCCAGCAGCCGCGGTCGGGATGCGGCTCGCCCGATCCCGGGCCCTTGCGATAGGAGGGGCAGAACAGGAAGTTGGTATTGAAGTTCCCGTTACCGTCGGATACGCAGTGCCCGGCGGTCACGATGGTGCTGCGGCCGATCACCGAGGCCGAGCAGACGAAGTTGCCGCCGCCCTGCGAGAAGAACAGCTTGCCGATGGTTGACATCGGGTAGGTGGTATACTTGCCGAAATGGGTGTGGCGGTGGAAGGGTCCGTAGCTGCTCCAGTCGGTCGGATTGAAGCTGGCTGATCCCCAAGTCATCGGCGAGATCTCGCCCATGAACAGGTCATACAGGTCATCGTCTTCGTAGATGGTGACGCGATCGAGCGGATCGGGCTGCGGGCCGGAGCCGGGCGCCCATCCGGGCACGTAGCCCGGCTCGGACATGCCCGGGCCGCGCAGCACCATCGGCGAGTCGCTGTCCCGCACCACGGCCTGCCGGTCCATCGGGCGGGCGTTGCGCATGCGCTCCTCCGTCCAGTATTCGAGCGCGGTCTGCGAGTTGGCCCCCGCTTCAACCGTGACGGGTCCGGGCGTCTCCGCCAGGGCCCAGCTGCTGGCCATCAGGGCCAGCGGCAGTATGAGCAGCGTGCTGCATTTCGCAGGGCGCTGCCGTTGGCGTTTCAGGTAAAACATGTCGACCTCCTTAGAAGATATCGAAACCGGGATTCCCAGGCGAACCATTCGCCTGCCTTCCCTAACGGGAAACTGTAGCAGAATCGGACATGTGTCACAAAATTTCACGGGCGACCCGACCGGGAACCCTCAGGCAGGACGGATCAGCAGTCAACCGGGTAGCCCAATGCCCGGACCGCCTCGATTTGCCGCTGACTGAAAGCGGAAAGACCGCGCTCCCGCCAGCGCCCGGCTGAGGCAGGACGTTGCGGCAACGTGCACAGATGCTGGCGCAGTTCCGGCTCGGGCGACAGACCGAGGCCGCCGAGCAGCAGATCGACGCTCGGCTCCGGATCTCGCCAGAGCCGGTCGAAGTCGATCACGATAAAGCGGCTGGCGAGCAGGCGATGCGCCTGGTCGAGTACCCTGCGGTTGCTGCGGATCCAGTATTCGAGCTTTTCGGCCGGCGCCGCAGCGGCTGGATCGCGCAGGCGCAAGCCGAACCAGTGCCCCCAGTTGCGCACCTGCTGATCGTTGCCGCTGAAGGCCATGTCCAGACCGTGGCGGATGATGTGGACATAGCGCAGCTCATCGAACCGGCGAGCCAGCACGTCGACGAACAGCTGGCTGTTGGGCTCTTTCCAGCCCCACCTGGGATTGGGCGGCCCGGGCGGTCGGTGCGCCAGCAGTCGCTCCCCCTCGCGCGGGTCGACGCCCATGGTCGTGCCGTGTCCGGCATGCTCGGCCATGGCCTGGTGGACCAGGGCCTGCTGGCGCTCAGTGGCCTGTTCCATGCCGCGCCGGCTTGCCAGAGTCAACACCTCCAGCGCCTCGAGGATGTCGTCGGTCGCGGGCGGCTGGTGCAACCAGCCCGGCCGCTTGAGCAGCAGCGTGAACCAGAGGTTGTCGAGCGCCCGGTTCAGGCAGCAGCCGATGTCGAAGCCCAGAAGCTGCAGCATCTCGGCGACCACGCGGGTGCCGCTGCCGCCCACCCCGCCGACAACGACCGGTCCGGCCTGATGCTGCCGGGACAAGGCCGTCGACCCGTCAGGCATCGATGCTGACGCGGTCGAGACGGAAGATCGCCAGGGGCACCTCGAGGACTTTCGGGTGATTGAAGCCATGTCCCAGGTAGCCGTCCTCGCCGAAGCACTCACCGTGATCGGCCGTCAGAATCACCAGGGTGTCGCCGGGCAGGGCCGAAAACAGGACAGGCAGACAGCGATCGAGGAATTCGGCGGCCGCGACCTGGTGGGCATAGCCCGGGCAGTCGCGTCCAACCGGGCCGGACTCGGCCGGCGGCCAGGTCATCGCGCGGGCACGAACGTCGACCTCACAGCGGTCGATCTTGCCTTCAAAGCTGAAGGGAAAGTGCGTTTCGCCGAAGTTGATGAATCCGAAGAACGGCCGGTTCGGCTGCAGATGGTCCAGCAGGAATCGCACCTGTCGCCGCGCGCCGCGCCCGGTCCACTGGAAATGGTCAAATCCGGCATGCAGGGTTTTCTGCCTAAACCAGTTCATGGCTCCGCAGCCGACGGTCTGGAAACCCTGGTTGCGCAGGCCGGCCACCAGATTCCACTCCGAGCTCACCTGGATCAGCGCATCCTTGACCACCCGGCCTTCACCGACTTCGGTCAGGCCCAGCAGCTGCCTGCAGAAGCGGTTGTGGTAGGGCCGATTGTCGCTGGTGTTCGGGAGGATGCCGGCGAAGAACGCATGATGGGCCGGGTAGGTGAAATTGGCCGGCGTTTGCGCGGCATGAATCGGGGCGTAGCTGTCGAGCACCGGGGTCTGTGCCTCGACCAGCACATCGTAGCGGCAGCTGTCGTAGGTCAGCAGCAGGAAGTTCATGGTCTTGGTTGCCGGGCCGGAAGCCGTACTATATCATTCCGGCCGATGAATACGACCGGTCCCGGGACCGCTGCCTTCCCCGTTGACGCCCACCAGCTTGGCCGGTTTCGGGACGAGCTGGAGCAGGCGGGTCTGTTTCGGCATATCGAACGCTGTCGCTGCGAGTTCTCTGCTGCGGTCGACGGCACCACGGCGCGTGGCCATCGCTACGGTTTTGGCGCATTCACTGAAGACACCGCCACCGAACTGTATGCCGTCATCCGCACGCTGTGTCCGCGGCGCGTGGTCGAGACGGGCGTGTGCAACGGCGTGTCCACCCTGATGATCCTTGCGGCGCTGGAGCGCAACGGGACGCAAGGGCGGCTGTGGTCGGTCGACCTGCCCGAACAGGCGGGTCAGGATTACCCCGAGGACTTCTTCTGGGCGGGCAAGCGCGGGGCGGCGGTGCCGCAGGGTCGGCCGCCCGGCTGGATCGTGCCCGAAACCCTGCGACCGCGCTGGCGCCTGGTGCTCGGGCGCTCCCAGGACGTGCTGCCGGATCTGCTCGCGCACATCGGCGCAATCGATCTGTTTCTGCACGACAGCGAACATTCACCCGAGTGCATGGCCTTCGAGTACCGGCATGCCTGGCAGCATCTGGCCGACGGCGGCGTGCTGATGTCGGATGACACCCACTGGAACACAACGTTTCGGGACTTCGCCGATCGGCGGCAAAAGCCGGTTGTTCGACTCTCGCGCGGACTTGCGCTGGTGGTCAAGTGACGGCGGCAGTGCCGGGCAGTCTCCGCGCGCGCAAAAACTGGCCGATCGTGGTCGGCGGCTGCTATCGTTCGGGCACCAGTCTCATACGGCGCTTGCTCAACGCCCACTCGCGCATTCATTGTCCGGCCGAGCTCAAGTTCTTCGCCGATTTTTTTGGCGACTATGCGGTCGAGGATCAGCTCGCCCATCTTCGTTTTGCCGCCACCGCCCGGCAGGTGCTGCCGGCCGGGGATGCGCTGGGGGTACTGGGTGGCGCCCTGATCGAGCTGCACCGGCGCGCTGCCGCATGTGCCGACAAGCCGCGCTGGGCGGACAAGGCGCCGGAGAACGCGGTTTATCTGTCGCAGTGGCAGCAGTTGCTGGGTGATGAATGGCACTTCGTGCTGGTGGTACGCAATCCGCTCGACACCGTGGCGTCGCTGACCGAATCACCGTTTCGACTGAGTGTGCCTGAAGGGCTGGCAGGCCGGATCGCCACGTATACACGCTTTGTCGAGCGTGGGCTGGAGTGGATGCTCGATCACCCCGAGCGCAGCCATCTGGTGGTCTACGAGCGCCTGGTCAGCGCGCCGGATGAGCACCTGCAGGCGCTGATGAGCGCCGTCGGTGAACGTCCGGAACCGGCTCAGCTCGAGTTTGGCGCGCTTGAGCATGGTCGCGGGCTCGAGGACCGCAAGATCCGTTCGACCCGGACCGTCCATGCCGACAGCCTGCACCGGTGGCCTGATGTGCTCGACGCCGCCACCGCCGACCGGGTATGGGCGGCCACTGCGGGCCTGTGGCGGCGCATCGATCCCGATCTGGCCTGCTGCCGCCCGCCGGATAACGCAGTGGAGGGGGCGTAGTGGGATTTCGCGCAGTGGCCCTGCTGGCGGTACACAACGAGCGGCGGTTCATACGCGCCTGTCTCGAACACCTGATTGGCCAGGGGCTGGAGGTGTATCTGCTCGACAATGAGTCAACCGATTCCACAGTGGATCTGGCGCGCGATTACCTGGGTCGCGGCCTGATCGAGGTCGAGCGTTTCCCGCGCCCGTCGGGCGCCTACCACTGGGGGTCGATCCTCAAGCGCAAGGAAGAGCTGGCCGAGTCCCTTGACGCCGACTGGTTCATGCATGTCGATGCCGACGAGATTCGGTTGCCGCCAGCCGGCGTGCCGCGCCTGATCGATGCTTTCAGGCAGGCCGATGCGGCCGGCTACAATGCCGTCAACTTCATCGAGTTCAGCTTTGTGCCGACGTGCGAGGCGCCTGATCACGACCATCCGGACTTCCAGCGCACGATGCGCTCCTACTATTGCTTCCTGCCGAGCTTTCCGCACCGACTGAACGCCTGGAAAAAGCAGCCTGCGCGGGTTGATCTGGCCGGTCTGGCCGGTCACCAGGTCGCCTTCGAGGGGTTGCGCATGTATCCGCAGTCCTTCCCGATGCGCCACTACCTGTTCCTGAGCGTGCCGCATGTGATCGAGAAATACATCCGTCGTCGCTATCATCCCGATGAGGTCAGAAAGGGCTGGCACAAGTCCCGCATGGCCCTGAGCGAGGCGGACGTGAGGCTGTTGTCGGCGTCTGAATGCCGGACCTACGTCGGTGATGATCAGCTCGATGACTCCGCCCCGCGCCGACGGCATCCGCTGTTTACGCAATCAGCCTGACGAACCCGTGCTGCTGCAGACTGCGCTCGAAGGCCCGCATCAGCTCCACCTCGGTCAGTGTACGGATCACGCGCCGGCGAGCGCAGTCTGCCAGCCCCTGTCGCAGCTCCGGTGAGTCGGCCAGCCGGGTCAGTGCCCGGGTCCAGTCGGCCGGCTCCTCGGCCAGCAGGCCGTCCGTTTGAGGCTCGATGGCCTCCAGCCAGGTTGGCGTGGCGCTGGCTACGGTGGGCAGCCCCACCAGGGCCGGTTCGAACCACTTCAGCGGGCTCTTGCAGTCGCAAAACGGGTTGCCCGACTCGAGCGGGGCCAGGTTGACGGTGGCGCGCGAGAACTCCGCAGCCAGGTTGACGTGGTCGACGCGACGCCGGCGTTCGATCCGCTGCGGCGCAATGTGGCCTTCATAACCGGCCTCGGAGAGCGGACCCACGATAGTCAGCAGCCAATCGGGATGACGATCAAGAAAGGCGCCGATACCGCCGGCTGCAGCGGCAAAGTCGCGCTCGTGCGTGGCCGTGCCGCTGGCGTAGATCAGCCGCGGTCGCCGGTCGCCTGGCTGCAGCGGGTGCCGGCGCCAGTGATCCGAGAGCCGCTGTGAGACCGGCGAATGGCCGTTCGGTCGCACCATGACCGGGCCGGCAAATGGCCCGCCATGCCGCGCGACTGCCCGGGCCAGGACAGCGGTGGGCGTGACGGCGAAATCGCAGCGCTCGAGGACGGCGCGCAAGTCGGCGGCGCGCCGGATCCAGCGGTCCAGCTGCTCGCTGTCGCTCGGGTCGACAAAGCGCAACCAGCCGTCGCGGACCAGATCGGGGGCGAAGACCAGGTCGTCAATGTCGAAGCCGGTCGGGATGCGCCAGCGATCCAGAGAGTCGAGCAGGGTCTGTACCCGCGAATCAGCGCCGGTGCGATGGATGATGACGCAGCGCGCCCTTCGCAGCAGCCGGGCTGACGCCAGCGCGGCCTGCGGCGTCAGCCAGCCGCTGGCGATATCGTTGGCACGCAGGGCCCCAACCGCCCGCGCGACCCGATAGGCGTGGCTGCGGGTGGTCGGATTGCCGCTGACAAATACAATCGGCCGCGCTCTTGCATCCGCTCTCAACATCAGACCGGGTGCGCGTCTGGGGGCATCGGGATGTGTAACAAAGGCCGACTCCAGCAGCGCCTCGCCGGCAATCGCATCGGGCAGCGGTGCTGCTTCGCCTTGCTGGTCGAGGTCCGGTATGGGCAGGTCCAGGGCGTGTGCGATGCCGCTCAGCACACCGCCCGGATCCTCGCTGCGGTTGGCGGCGAGCAACGTGTAGACCCGTTCGGCCGGGTTGCGCCAGCGGGGGCTGGTCCAGCCGGATGGAGCCGGCTGCCTGCGGGGGCGCCGGATATCGATCGAACGCCCCGACGGCCGCCAGTCCGCCAATTGCCCTTGCAGGAAATCAAGCAGCTGCTGCCGGCAATGCCGGTCTCCGGCGAAGTCCTCGTAGGCCAGCGCATGGGTCGGCAGGTCGCGTGCATGCTGCCAGGCCTCAAGCGTGTAGCGAAACCACAGCGCCGCGGCCTGGTCATGGCTGGTGATGGCTGCCGGCGCCAGCGCCGGATCGTTCGCCCGCCGCGCCAGTGAGGCGATCACCGCGTCGACGCTGCGCACCAGAAGCACCACCACCAGCCTGACATCGCGGCGCTTGCAGGCTGCCCGCCACCACGGCAGCAGGCGGCACAGCCGCGGGTCCTTGAGCAACAGCGCCGCCGGCGCGGTATGCGCCTGGTCGACGATGGGGTCCAGGGCAAGATCGAGTTCCGCGGGCAGGGGCGAGGGTGCCCGCCCCCCCTCCGCCAGCGGCCTGACGTCCTGCCAGTGATGGCCGATGTGACTGAGAATGCGGTTATTGAGGCTGACAACTTCGCGTGATTCGTAGTAACCGTCCGGGTTGTCGATGGCATGTCCCGGCAGCAGATCGCCGCGCGGCAGGGTCAGGCCGAGTCCGGCCAGCCAGCCGGCCAGGGCCGAAGTGCCGGAACGGTGCATGCCCAGTATGGCTACAACGTAACCGCCGTGTTGGTTGGAGGTCACGGTCGTCCGGCGTCGGTATCGGCTCTTGCGGTAGCGTGATAGGCCTGCGCCTGTTCGACCGACCAGGCCAGAGTGCCCAGAGCCGCTGGCGGCGATGAGCCCATGAAGACGGCCTCGCGCTGCGGTGGGCGAAAGTCGCTGCCGCGCAGCTGCCGGTACTCGGCGTCGAAACGCGCCCTGCGGGCCTGCTTGCGTTCACCGGCGTTGGTGATGATGCCGCCGTGGAGCTGATGGAAGCTGCCCTCACCGAGCAGCACGACCAGCTCGCTGTCGGGGTGTTCGCAGGCGCGCTTGTAGAAGTCCAGATTGACCAGGCCGCCGCCCGGGCTGGTAAAGGCGGGATCGTAGCCGCGCAGGCTTGTGAACAGCGCCCGTCGCATGAAGATCACGTTGCTCTCCGAGAGTGGACAGAAATAGCCGCGTCGGCTGGACCCGCCGAGCGCGCTGATCGAGTGCAGCGCATAGCCGTCTGCCGGCCAGCGGATCGATTCGAGCAGCCGGTCCTCGACGGTCTGGTCGTAGCCTTCGGCAATCGAGACGTTCTGCGGCTTCGGGCCAAGATGCCAATTCAGGGTAGCGACAACCGGTTGCGCGAAGGCTTCTGCGGCCCTCAACGCCCAGCTGAGCAGGCCGGGTGAGCACAGTCGCGCGCCGTCAATACTGACCCCGATCAGCTCACCGCGCGCCTCGGCCACCCCCTGGTTGATGGCCCTGGCCGGCGACGCTTCGCCCGGCTCGCGGCGATGATAGAAGAACTGACCGCGCAGGGTCTTGAACAGGGTGGCGTCAAGCGGCTGATCGGAGCCGTTGTCCACGACGATGATCTCGTAGTCGTCGGCATCGATGCCGCGCTGGTAGTCGCAGCTCAGCGAGTACAGGGTGCGCGGCGCTTCGCGCGCCATGTTGTAGACGATCACAACCAGCGACAGCTTGGGTTGGCGGCGCAGCCAGGGCGTCATCAACGAAACGGCTCGGGAAAACCGGCCCCATCATAACCGACTGCTCGCCCGTCTTGCGGCAATCGGACAGGCGTGGGCGGTCAGTCGACCGGGACCGGGGGATCGAGATCCTCGTCCCAGTTGTCCGGCGGTTCGGGATACTGCTCAATCCAGCGCTTGAGCGCCTTGACATGCTGGCTTTCTTCGTCCGAAAACGCCGCGGCCAGCCTGCCGATGGCCGCATCCGCGGCTTGTTCCGCGATGCTGTGATAGAACGCGAAGGCACCCTGTTCGGCCTGCAGGGCAAGCGCCAGCGCGTGACGGGGCGTCATCATATAGTGAGCCGACTCCAGGCGCCCGCTTTCCGGGCTTTCGTCGTCGGGCCACTGGAACTCCCAGGGCTTGAGATCGGGCAGGCCACCGGCGTGCTTATCGGCGTGCGCGACAGCCTCGGCGCGATGCAGGTCGGAGTAGCCGGCCATCTGGCGAAACAGGGCCTCGACCGCGATGTTGTTGTGTACGGCCATGGCGTCGGCCAGCTCACGATAGCGGGTGGCGGCCTCGTCTTCAAGAACCACGGCATGGGCGAGGAAACAGCCGAGATGATCGAGCGGGCTCATGAGAGCACCTCGAAGCAACGTTCGATGCGGTCGAGGTCGGCCCGGGGAGCATCGGGCGGCCGATAGGCGGGCCGCGGAGCGTGGTACAGGATACCGGTCGTGAAGCCATCGTCCGCGGCCAGCGCGGCATACGCGGCAGCGCGGCTGTCGGCTGGCTCGAAGCCGTCATGCACGCGCTTCTTCCAGCCGAGCTGCTCGGGGCGGAAGGTGATGCAGGGGCTCAGGATCTGGACAAAGGCGAAGCCCTCGAACCCGATGGCTTCGGCGATCACCCGCGCCAGATCGTTGGGGCTGTTGGAAAATGCACGGGCAATGAATGGCGCACCGGCGGCCAGGGCAATCTCCAGCGGCTGCAGCGGAGGCTGCCCGGTGCCTTGCGGCGACAGTCTGCTGCCCGTCCAGTCGAACTCGGTGGTTGGCGAGGCCTGACCCTTGGTCATGCCATAGACCGAGTTGTCCATGACCAGGTAGGTCATGTTGACGTTGCGCCGGCAGGCGTGCAGGAAATGGTTGCCGCCGATGGAAAAACCATCGCCATCGCCGCCCGAGGCGATCACCGTGAGGTCCGGCCGGCTGATGGCCAGCCCGGTGGCCAGCGGCAGGGCGCGCCCGTGCACGCCGTGGAAGCCATAGACGCTGGTATAGGCGGGAATACGGGACGAGCAGCCGATACCGGCAATCATGGCAACGTTTTCCGGCTTCAGTTCAAGTGCGGCCATGGCCTTGGTCAGCGCGTTGAGCACGCCGAAGTCGCCGCAGCCGGCGCACCAGACCGGCTTGTAGTCGGATTTGAAATCCTTGTGACGCAGGACCGTGATGGCCTGCTCCGCGCTGCTGCTCATGCTGCGTCCTCCAGGGCCGCGGATTCGATGGCTTGGGCAATCTGTCCCGGCGTGATATTGAGCGGTCCGGGACGATTGAACAGCCGCGTGTGACCGGGCAGATCGATGTGTGCGCGCAGGTGGCGGTAGAACTGTCCGCCGTGGCTTTGTTCCACGATCAGCACGCGGGAGGCGGGCTGAAGCAGGGCGCTCAGCGCGCCGCCGTTCAGCGGGCTGAGCAGCCGGACCGAGACCAGACGGATGGCCTGGCCGCGTGCACGCACTCGCGTCACCGCTTCGCGTGCCGGCAGCGTGGTCGAGCCCCAGGTCAGTACGACCATATCGCCTTCGCCATCGACATCGGCCCAGTCGTCGCCGAAATCGAAGCGCTCGAATTTGCGCTGGCGCTTGTCCAGCTGGTGCTGGTGATCCCGGCCACTGGCCGAGGGCCGGGCCGACACCATGTGACTCAAACCGGTTGCCGTGTACTCGCCGCCGGCCTGTCCGGGCAGGGCCATGGGCGAGATGCCATCGGCGGTGTCGGCAAAGCGAGCGTAGTGCCGGCCATCGGTTTCGGCCAGCCGACGGCTGGCCTGGCTGTCCCGGGATGGCGGCGGCGCAATGGTGGCGCGTGCCTGTCCCAGCCGTTGGTCGCTGAGCACCACCGCTGGCGACTGCAGCGCTTCGGCCAGCTGCACGGCCCACTGGGTCGTGGTCAGGCAGTCACCGATGCTGTTGGGCGCCAGCACCAGGCGAGGCGCATCGCCGTGCGCCCCGACAACGGCGATGTTGAGGTCGGATTGCTCGGAACGGGTCGGGATGCCGGTCGACGGCCCGCCGCGCATCACGTCGACAACCACCACTGGAATCTCGGCCTGGGTTGCCAGGCCGAGCGCTTCGACCATCAGCGAGAAACCGGGTCCTGATGTCGCCGTAAGCGCCGGGACGCCGCCGAACGATGCGCCCAGGCACATGTTGATCGAGGCGAGCTCGTCTTCGGCCTGAACCAGGCTGCCGCCGACCTCGGGCAGGTGGGCTGCCAGCCATTCCTGGATCTCGGTCGAGGGCGTGATCGGATAGGCCGCGCAGAATCGTATTCCGGCCCGGATCGCACCCAGGCCGACCGCTTCATTTCCGGTGATCAGCCAGCGCCGGGCCGGATTTTCGACCGGGCTGATCCTGTGTTCGGCACGCGCCATTCCGCCGGCAGCGGCTCTGCCCAGCGCCAGTCCGGCCAGCGCCCCATCGATGAGTTTCGCGCCCTTGTTGTCGAGAATCCGGCGCACGGTCCTTTCCACGATCATGGCTGGCAGGCCGATCAGCTCGCCGATCAGGCCCACGGCGATGGTGTTGGCGCGGGCGCCGCGGTGTTCGCGCGTCAGCGCACCGAGCGGCACTTCAATCAGTTCGGCACCGGATTCCTGGATCCAGGCCGGCGTGTCGCCCTGGCCCGGGTCGACGATCAGTCGCGAGCTGGCGTCGAGAATGAGTTCGTCGGCGAATCGCTCGGCCTTGTTCCAGTCGATCGCCAGCACCAGATCGAGGCGGTCGTCCTGGCACTCGACGGGTGCCGGGGCCAGGCGCAGGATGGCGGCGGCTTCGCCGCCACGGATTTGCGGGCCGGTGGCACGCGTCATCAGGCCGAACAGCCCGCTGGCGGCGGCCGCATCAAGCAGGGTCTGTCCGGCCGTCATCACGCCTGCGCCGCCGCTGCCGATCACGGCCAGGGAGATCGAAGGGTGTGGTTGCGGCGAAGATGACGGGTTCATGGTGTCGTCCGGGCAGTAAAAACGTATTGTATCTGCATCTATTGTCGCGTGGCGACGGCCTGCACGGTAACGGCATCGGCGGCCGGGCCAGGGTACAGGGAGCGCTGATGCCTTGCTTGCATGGTGTCGCGCCTGTTCATGACCGTGCCGGCCGGCGGGTTTCAGCCCCGGGCGGCATGGTCATCGTAAGGTGACCACGGGCTGGCCAGCTTGATCTGAGGCAAAGACGCTGATACGCCGGCATCCGTAAACTGTAGCACCGTTTGTCGATGAATCGCCCATGCCCTTTCTGGACCTTAACGGCTTCCTGCGTGCGCTTGACCAGCGCGGTGACCTGGCGCGCATTGCCAAGCCCGTCGACCCGGTGCTGGAGGCCACGGCGCTGGCGCGCCAGGTGCAGGCACGCGGCGGGCCGGCGCTGCTGCTCGACAACTCGACCGGTAGTGACGTGCCGCTGCTGCTGAACCTGTTCGGCCATCGACGCCGGATCGAGGCGGTGCTGGGGGATCGTCCGGTGCGCCGCCTGCACGAGCTCGGTGCGCTGCTTGCGCGTCTCCAGCAGCCACGCCTGCCGCGCAGTCTCAAGGCCGCGTTGAGTGACTGGCCGGAGCTCGGCCAGCTGGCCCTGGTTGCGCCGCGAGCGGTTCGCACTGCGCCGTTTCAGGCACACACGTTGAGCGGCAGCGAGATCGATCTTGGCAGCCTGCCGATTCAGCACTGCTGGCCCGGAGATGCCGGCCGGCTGATCACGCTCGGTCTGGTCATCACCCACAGCGCGCGCCTGGGTCGGTCCAACATCGGCATCTACCGCCAGCAGCTGATCGGTCGCAACCGCGTCATCATGCGCTGGCTGGCCCATCGCGGCGGCGCCCAGGATTTCGCCGAATGGCAGCGTACGCGCCCCGGGGAGCCGTTTCCGGTGGCCGTGGTGATTGGCGCCGATCCCGCGACCACGCTGGCGGCCGTCGCCCCGGTGCCTGATACGCTCTCGGAGTTCCAGTTTGCCGGCCTGCTGCGCGGGGCGCGCAGCGAGGTGCTGAGCGCCCCGCTGACGGGCCTGGACGTGCCGGCCGGCGCCCAGATGGTGCTCGAGGGGCACATCCACCCCGGGGACACGGCCGAGGAGGGGCCGTTCGGCGACCATACCGGACACTACAACGCCCGCGGCATCTATCCGGTGCTGACACTCGAGCGGTTGTCGATGCGCGACAAACCCATCTACCAGGGCAGCTTCATGGGCAAGTCGCCCTTCGATGAGCCTTCGGTGCTGGCCTCGGCGCTCAATGATCTGTTCGTGCCCATCCTGCGCGGCATCTTTCCCGAAATCCGCGACTTCTTCCTGCCGCCGGCGGCCTGTTCCTATCGAATGGCGCTGGTTTCGATCGACAAACGCTACCCGGGACATGCCCGGCGGGTGATGATGGGCGTGTGGTCCTACCTTCGCCAGTTCACCTATACCAAGTTCGTGGTCGTGGTCGATGCCGATATCGATGTCCGTGACCACAACGAGGTGTTGTGGGCGATGGCCAATCACGTCGATCCGGCGCGCGATTCACTGGTCATCGAGCGCACCCCGGTTGATGTGCTCGACTTCGCCAGCCCGGAGCCCGGCCTGGGCTCGAAACTGGGCATCGACGCCACCCGGAAGCTGCCCGGAGAGACGGCTCGCTGCTGGCCAGAACCCATCGTGCCGGACGCCGAGGTCGAGCGACGGATGGCTGAACTGGCCAGAGCCCTGGACGCGCCCGTGTCCGAATGATGCACGATTCATGTGGCTCCCGGCAGGCAGTTTCTGCCTGTCGAGTGCGCGCAGTGTGCGGCCAGGCAGCAGTCATCGCAGCGCGGGCTTGGCCGGCAGCAATGCTTGCCATGCGCCACCAGCAACGCGTGGAATTCGTTGAACAGCCCGGTCTGCCCGGGAAACGTCGCCTCGACCAGGCCGCGCACCGCCTCGTAGTCACGCAGCCGGGTCGGGATGATGCCGGCGCGGGCGAAGATGCGGAAGGTATAGGTGTCGACAACGAACACCGGCCGCTTGAGCGCATAGAGCAAAATGGCGTCGGCCGTCTCGGGGCCGATTCCGTGCACGCCGACGAGCGATTGCCGCAGGTCCGTGGTCGCCTGCCTGTCAATGCCGTCGAGGCCGCCTTGCTCGAGCAGCCAGCGAACCAGCGCCTTGAGGCGGGTCGCCTTGACGTTGAAACATCCGGCCGGCCGGATCCGTGTTGCCAGTTCGGTGGCCGGCATTGCGTCGATCACGGCTGGATCCAGTGCCGCGGCACACCGCAGTCTCGCCACCGCGCGTTCAGCGTTAACCCAGGCCGTGTTCTGGGTCAGTACAGCGCCGACCATGACTTCAAAGGCATGGCGGGCCGGCCACCAGCCCTGTGGGCCATAGGCGGCAAGCAGCTGCGCGTACAACCCCGGCAGTGCCGAAGCAGCCGCCGGCCGGCCGTGAAATACTGAAAGTCTGCTGATTCGAGGCGCCCATTGACAAGACCGGGTTCAGCCTGACCGAAGCCGGCGCGATCCGTCAACCTGCCCCGTCTTCCCCGTTCGGTCGCAGCCGCAGCGGATGCCGGCCCTGGGAGGTGCAGACGGCGGCAGCGCGAGGAAGGGCCGGGTCATGCATCGGGCCCGATCCGGGTATTTGATGGACAACAGTGGCCGGAGCGGTTAAAAACAGGCCATGCGCTATGATCAATCACGGCACAGGCGAACCGGCGAACAATGAGTCTCGAGGCCTGCGATGTCGAGCTGATGCTCGCCGAGCTGGGGCGTTTCGCACACGGCCCGCTGGCTGCCGAAGTGACCCATCCGGAAGCGCCGGTTGATGGCCCGGTTCTGACGCGGCTGCGCGAGGGGGCCGTCGCGCTCGGTTTGCTCGGAGCGGCCGGTAAGGTGGCCGAGTTTGGCCTGTGGCCGGCCGACGACAGCGGCTCGGCCTGCGTCTTTTCGATCCGCGCGCTCCAGCTTCTGGGCGAGGTCAATGCCGGGATCGCGCTGGCCTGGCATCGGGCTGCGCTGGCGGCGCATCTGGCTGACGGCCTGGGGCTGGCCCGGCGGGCAGGTGAGACGGCCGTTGTCGTGACCGGCCACTATGGGCTGGGACGCTCGTCGCTGGCGCGCTGGCTGCTTGACCGGAAGCCGGAGCAGGACGACACGGCGCTGCTGAGCGACTGGCTGGATCGACACGCCCGCGATACCTTCGCGCTGGCTCCGGTTGACTGGCAGTGGCTGTTGTGGCCGGTGTGGACGACACACGGGCTGGTCTGGTGCCGACACGCCCGCGGTACGCTGACAGCCGAGCGGCAGCGGCCGCAGCACGGACTCGATGAACTGGTCTTGTGGCGGCTGCGCTTGCCTGAGCCGGTCTCGGCCGAACCTGCGCAGGAAACGGCGCGCGCCATGTTCGGACGGGCGCTGAAAATGGAGGTGCTGGCCGCGCTCGCGATTGCCAGCGGTGCGGTTCGCGGTGCCTGCCACTTGGCGCTGGATTATGCCGCCCGGCGCCGCCAGGGCGGAGTGCCGATCAATCACTACCCGGCCGTGCAGTCGCAGCTGGCGATCATCGACTCGGCGCTGGTCCAGGCCGACGACGCACTCGGGGCGCTGGAACGGCCGCTTGATGCAATCGATCTCGGCCGGCTCCTGACGGTCAGAGTGCGACTCGACGCATCGCTGCGCGAGGCGGCCAACGCAGCCATGCAAGTCCACGGCGGCATCGGCTACATGCGCGATATCGGCATCGAAAAGCGCCTGCGTGAGGTCAATATGCTCTCGACGATCGCCGGCGGCGTTCGCGAGATTCCGTTGTTCATGGCGGAATGGAGGAGCTGATGCGCGACCACCTGCATGGGCATTTGCCCGACGATCATCCGCTGGCCCCGGCGGCCCGGCTGGCCGAATTCCGCTGGCCGGTGCGCGCGTTTGTCAACTACAGGCGAGACGATTTGTGGGCAGCGGATTGTCGGCGGTTGCCCCGACCGCTGGCCCGGCTGCGGCGCCGTGCTCGGGCGTTTGCCGAAACGCGTATCCGGCCGCTGTCCGCGGAGCTCGATCTCCTGGGGCACTGGTCGCCGCAGGAGCGCCCGCCGGCGATCGATCATTTGCTGGCCGAGGCCGGTCGCGCCGGCTGGCTGACTCACGTGCTGCCCAGGCCGGTCGGCAGCATGCCCTGGTCGGCAGTGCGCTACCCCCTGGTCTGGCAGGCCAGTCTGGTGATCGAGGAGTTTGCCCGTGCCTGCGGCGGTCTGATGCTACTGCTGTCGGCCCATCACCTCGGCGTCATGCCGCTGCTGCTGAGCGGCCAGCTCAAGGATCTGCGCCGGCACCTGTTGCCGATCTATCGCGGGTGCCGCCGCGGGGATTGGCGCCTGATGGCGTTCGCCATTACCGAGCCGGGTGCCGGTTCGGACGTCGAGGACGGACACGGCGCCGCCTCTGCCCGGCCGGGCCTGGTCGCGCGGCGGGTCGAAGGCGGCTGGCGACTGTGCGGCAGCAAATGCTATATCAGCGGCGGCGACCTGGCCGACCGCCTGACCGTGTTTGCCGCAATCGAAGGGCAGGGCCTGGATTCCTGGACCTGCTTCGTTGTTCCGGCCGACAGTGCCGGCTTTCGCGTGGCGCGGACCGAGCTGAAGATGGGCATGCGCGCCTCCGGCGCGGCCCAGCTCGAATTCGATGAGGTCTTCGTGCCCGACGACAACGTGGTTGGCGCAGTCGGACAGGGCTGGACGCTCAATCGCGCAGTGCTCAATGCCTCGCGTCTGCCGGTGGCGGCCATGGGCGTTGGTCTGGCGCGGGCCGCGACCGAATGCGCCATCGAGTTTGCGCGCTCCTATCACCTTGGTCCGCGTGCCCTGGTCGATTACCAGGACGTGCAGCTGGAGCTGGCCGAAATGGTGGCAGAAACGCGGGCTATGCGCAGCCTGCTCTGGCAGGAGGCACGCCATGCCCGCGCCCCGCGCCAGTTGCACAGCGCGCTGGTCAAGTTCCACGCCACCGATCGCGCCCAGCAGGTGGTCGAGCGTGCCATGGCCCTGCTTGGCGACCACGGCGGTCGACACGAGCTGACGATCGAGCGCATCTTTCGTGATATTCGGCTGACGCGCATTTTCGAGGGCACCAATGACATCAACCGACTGGCCCTGATCGAGGACTGGCAGCATGCGCTGCTCCCGACCGATCGGCCATCACACAGCGGGGTTTGATCATGAACGATTGGCGGCACGACCCGTTTTTCATGCGGCCGCTCACGCGCCACCAGACCAGCGCGGGACCCGTCGAGCTGCCGATTTGCTACTACGACAACTCCAACGTGGTGGCATTGTTCAAAGTACCCATGGCACCTGCTCGTGAGCTGGTGGCGCCGGCCGGCCTCGAGCCGGTCACCATATCGCGACGACGCGTACTGGTGGCCGTGGCGTTCTACGACTACCGGCAGGTGAGCATTGCCGCGTACCGGGAAGCGGGCGTGGCCATTGCAGTTGTGCCGGCGGGCAGCAGGCCGCCGCGATGGCCGCTGATCGACCTCTATCACAGCCTGGATCGACGCATGCTGGGTTTCCACATCGTCGACCTGCCGGTCACCACCGACCAGGCCTGTGCCGCTGGAATCGAGCTCTGGGGGCTTCCGAAATTCGTCACGCCGATCGATTTTGCCATCGACGGTCGCCGGCTGCGGCTGGCCGTCAGCGCGCCAGACCAGATCGATGGGCCGGCCCTGGTCAGTCTCGAGGGACGTGCCGGGCCTGGTTCGCCGGCGCCGCAGATCGAGCCGCTGCTCTATTCACTTCTCGATGGACAGCTGCTGCGCACAGCGGTCAACACCCGTGGCGCAGGACGCATCGGCCTGCCGGGATCGCTGCGCCTGCGCGTTTCCGACAGCACGCATCCCATGGCGGTGCGGTTGCGCCAGCTGGGGCTGGCCGGTGCTCGCCCCTGGATGGTGTTTCGCTCCCGGCGATTGCAGCTGCGCCTGAACGCCGGTGTGGCTCTGGACTACTGACCGGGCTGGCCGTGATGACCCGGCGTTCGGGCGATGCAAACCCGGTTGCGGCCCTGTGACTTGGCCTGATAGAGCGCTTCATCTGCCCGCTTGACCAGCTGCCGGTGGTCTGACTCACCGGCGTGGGCGGCCACGCCCAGGCTGATGGTCAGATTGATGTTCGCCGCGCCGATTGGGAACGGCGTGGCGGCCACCGCCTGGCGAATCTTTTCGGCGACCGTCCCGGCCTGATCGGCGGTCGTGTCGGGCAGCAGAATCAGGAATTCCTCACCGCCCCAGCGCGCGGCAAGATCCTCCTGGCGCAGCGCGCCACGCAGTCGGCCGGCCAGGGTGCGCAGCACCCCATCGCCGACCTCGTGGCCCCACCGATCATTGACCTGCTTGAAGTGATCGATATCAGCCAGCAGGATCGACAGCGGGCGGCGGTGCCTGAGCGCGCGTGCGGTTTCGGCTGTCAGCTGTGGTTCGAGCAGGCGCCGGTTGCCCAGACCGGTCAGCGCGTCGGTGGTTGCGTGTTCATGCAGCTGGCGGTTGGCCTGGAAAGCCTGCAGCCGGGTGCGACAGAGCAGTTCGGCGGCCAGCAGCCCGACTGCCAGCATCATCAGCGAATCGAACAGGCGGGTGATCACGAACCACGGGTTTTCGCCGCTCAGGGTCAGCGCAAGGACTGCCCCAGAGGCCGGCAGCAAGTAGATGATCAGCAGCTCGCGGGCGCCGCTCAAAGCGATCAGCGACACGGCAAAGGTGCTCATGATCAGGCCCTGAATCATCACCTCGACGTTGCCGTCTTCGGCACGCCAGTCAGCGACAAACAGCCCGAACATCATGGTCATGATCAGGATAGCTATCAGCCGCAGCAGCGCTGCAGCTCCATGCCCGTCCGACCGGATGTGGCACCAGGCCAGCGCAACAGCGGCAACCGCGAGCACCGGCGCTCGCCACAACGCGTGTTGCCACCATAGCCCGTTCATCCCGCCGAACACGAACAGCTCGGCGATCTGGTAGGCCGGCACCACCAGGATCACCAGGGCACTCGCCGAAATTGCCATGGTCCGCGCCAGTCGGCGAGCATGGGTGACCGGGTCCGGGTGCCAGTCCGGTGCAGGATTGGCTGATTGCGGCATGGACAAGCACAGGCGCCAGATGGCGCTCTCGGGGCAGGCTCTTAGCCTAGTGTACCCCGTCACTCATCTTGTAACTTATAGAGCACCGTACAAGCCCGAGCGCAAGGCGGCGCTCGCCGGGAAGGGTGGTGCCCTTTGCAAGAGCGTCAACGCCGCGATCGGGCTTGTACGGCGCTCCCGGTCGGGCGAGTGCCTCAGGGGCCATCTGCGGCGTTGCGATTGCTTGACGTAGCCCCACTACGCCGGCGCAATCGCGCCTTGCATCTGGCCCCTGAGGCACTCGCTATAAGTCACAAGATGAGTGACGGGGTACACTAGGTCATGGTGCAGGAGCAATCCTGCTGCCGGTCAATTTCAGAGCGATTGATCCGAATCATTCATGTATTTGATCAACATGTATTGGGATGATCGGCGATAATGAAGGTTGCGCCCGGCGCAGCGAAATTGTCGAGTACAGGAACCGAAACCATGAAGCTTGTCTGCCCGGCCGGCTCGCTGCCGGCCCTGACCGAAGCCGTCAACAACGGCGCCGATGCCGTCTACATCGGCTTTCGTGACGCCACCAACGCGCGCGCCTTTCCGGGCCTGAATTTCTCGGATCGTGACATCGACAAGGGCCTGGCCCACGCGCGCTCGCGCGGCTGCCAGGTCTATGTGGCGCTCAATACCTACCCGACCTCCGACAGGCTCGATCAGTGGTACTCGGCGGTCGATCGCGCGGCCGACCTCGGCGTCGACACCCTGATCATTGCCGAGATGGCGGTGCTCGACTACGCCGCGCGCAAGCATCCCCAAATCCGTCGTCACCTGTCGGTCCAGGGCTCGGCCACGACCGCGGCGGCGCTGAAGTTCTACCACGAGCAGTTCGGCATCTCACGCGCCGTGCTGCCGCGCGTGCTGGCCATCCAGCAGGTCGAGGCCCTGGCCGAGAAGAGCCCGATCGAGCTCGAAGTGTTCGCCTTCGGCAGCTTGTGCATCATGGTCGAGGGCCGCTGTCAGCTCTCCAGCTACGTCACCGGCAAGTCGCCCAATCTGGCCGGGGTGTGCTCGCCGGCCGAGTACGTGGCCTGGGACGAGACGCCCGAAGGCAAGACCGCGCGCCTCAATGGCGTGCTGATCGACCGCTTCGCCGACAACGAGCCAGCTGGCTACCCGGTGGTGTGCAAGGGCCGCTACCAGGTCGGTGACGAGACCTTCCACGCCCTGGAAGAGCCGACCAGCCTGAACACCCTGGAGCTGCTGCCCAGGCTCAGGGAAATCGGCATTTCCGCCGTCAAGATCGAGGGCCGCCAGCGCTCGCCGGCCTACGTCGGCACGGTCACGCGCATCTGGCGCGAGGCCATCGACCGGGTCGAGCGCGACCCGGACGCATTCACCACCGAGGCCGAGTGGCAGCGCGAGCTCACCCGCCTGTCGGAGGGCAGCCAGGTCACCCTCGGCCCGTACCAGAGAGCATGGCAATGAAGTTATCCCTGGGCGCGTTGCAGTATTTCTGGCCGCGCGACAAGACGCTGGCCTTCTACGAATCGGCCGCAGGGCTCGATGTCGACATCATCTACCTGGGCGAGACGGTCTGCTCCAAGCGCCGCGAACTGCGGTTGCCCGACTGGATCGCGCTGGCCAGGGATCTCCAGTCAGCCGGTCACGAGGTGCTGCTTTCAACCCTGACCCTGATCGAGGCCGCCTCGGAGCTATCCACCTGCAAGCGCATCGTCGAAAACGGCGATTTCGCCATCGAGGCCGGTGATGTCTCGGCCGTCGAGCTGTGCCGTGAGCGTGGCCTGCCGTTCGCTACCGGCCCAGGTGTGAACATCTACAACCATCGTGCGCTTGCGATTCTGCAGCAGGCCGGTCTGTTCCGCATGACCGTGCCGGTCGAGTTGGGACGCGAGCATATCCGCAACCTGTGCAGCGCCGAAGACAACGCCCAGTCGGCGCGACCTGAAATCGAGCTGCTGGCCTACGGCCGCGTGCCCCTGGCCCATTCGGCGCGCTGCTTCACCGCCCGGGCGGTGGGGCGCGGCAAGGATCAGTGCGGGTTCGAGTGCATCCACTACCCTTACGGCCAGCCGATTGCCACGCGCGAGGACCAGCCCTTCCTCAACATGAACGGCATCCAGACCCAGAGCGCGGCGGTGACCGACCTGAGCCCCTGGGTGGGCGAACTGTGTGAGGAGCCGGTCGATATTCTCAGAATCTACCCGCAGGAAGAGCCGGTTGAAGAGGTTGTGGCGCGCTTCCGCTCGGCCTTGGCCGGCGAGGATGTCGTTGCCGCAGCCGAATCGGTCAGCGGCTACTGGCAGGGTCGTGCCGGGGCCCACTAGTGGTCCTTCAACCTGATAATTTAGGGTTCAGTTGGTCTGTCAGCGTTCAGGGCAAGGCGCGGCTCGCAGTGAATGGCCATAGCCCTTTACAAGAGCCGGAACGCAGCCATGGACGCTGACAGGCCAACCCTTCGGGCGCTCCTGTAGCGCTCCGCTGCTGCGTTCCGCCGCTTGGCAAGGGCTACGGCCATTCCCTGCGCGGCGCGCCTTGCAGTGGAGCGCTACAGGAACGCTGAACCCTAAATTATCAGGTTGAAGGACCACTAGCGGCGATTGAGTTCGCGTTGCAGCCAGTGCTCAACCAGGTTTTTCCATGGTTGTTCCGATAAAGAGCGGGGGTGGTACAGGCCGGCTTTCTGGCGCTGGCGCTGGGCTTCGAACAGGATCAGGGCAGCGGCGACCGAGACATTGAGCGACCGGGACATGCCGTGCATTGGAATGATGATCTCGCCGTCACACTCGCCCAAAGCCTCGGTGCTGACGCCGAACTTTTCCGTGCCCAGTATGATCGCAGTCGGGCGGGTGTAGTCCGGCTGACGGAAATCGACCGCGCGTTCCGACAGGTGTGCCGCATACAGCGTGAACCCGTCGGACTTGAGACGGCGCAGGCCCGTGACCGCATCACGATGGCGGTCGAGCTGCACCCAACGCTGTGCGCCCTGGGCGGTATGGTTGAGCGGCGGAATGCCTCCGGCTGGCGGCACCGCGTGCGCGGTCATGACGCCGACCGCGTCGCAGGTTCGCAGGATGGCGGCGACATTGTGCGCCTTGTGCACCTGCTCGAGAAAAACGGTCAGATCGGGCTGGCGCCGGGCGGCAGTGGCTTCGATTCGGGCTTTGCGTTCCGGCGTCATGCCATTATGGTAACCACTTTTGCACAACACGCCTCGTCATGACCGACTGGTTCCGCCACCTGAAATCGATTGTCAACCGCCGCGATGAACCCGCTGCAGACCGCCAGGCGCTGGCGCGTGCCGCGGCGGTTGTTCTGCTTGACCTGGCTGCCGCTGATGACGATCAGGCGGGCGAGGAGCTGGAACTGGTGCACGCAGCCGTTCGCGATGCATTCGATCTGGAGGAGTCCGAACTGGCCGAACTGATCTCACAGGCTGACGCGCTGCAGCGCCAGGCGGTATCGCTGCACGAGTTCACGCATGACCTGCGGACCGGGCTATCCGCGCCCGAGCGGGCCGAGCTGGTCGAGTGGCTGTGGCGGGTGGCCTATGCCGACGGTCGTATTGATCGCTACGAGGAGCACTTGATGCGGCGGCTGGCCGACCTATTGGGTGTGCCGCACGAGGAATTCATCCGCCGCAAGCACCAGGCCGCTAGTGGGCCATGCGGCTAATTAGGTAACGCTCAGAGCCGCTGTGCTGGTGCGAATCAAGGCGCGTTTCGCAGGGAATGGTTGTTCCCTTTCCAAGAAACGCAACGCCGAGTCGCGCCAGCACAGCGGCTCCCGAAGGGCCGCCGCACAAGCGCCGTGGGCGGCGTTGCACTCGCTTGAATTGGCGACAGCCAGTCCTGCGCTCGCGCGCCTTGCCCACAACGCTTGTGCGACGGCTGAGTGTTACCTAATTAGCCGCATGGCCCACTAGCCGGTAAAGAACTGCTGGCGAAAGGTGATTTCGCGCGCCGGCTGTTCGCTGCGCCCGGGTTTGACCTGAATGGAGAATGTCAGGGTTTCCTCGTCGTGAATGCGAAACGTACCGATGTAGTAGATGGCGCCCTGGTCCTCGATTTCGCGCAGCGCGATGTCGCGGCGTTGTCCGGTCAGATTGATGGCGCTGGCCGTGACCGAGGCATGGATCGGCTCGTCGAGCGCATCCGGGTGTTTTTCAAGCACGGCGATATTGAGTAACGCGCGGCTGCCCGAGCGCTGGATGCCGTAGGCTCGCGCGACTTCCGGCGGCAGCAGATTGGTATTGATGGCGTTGTAGTGCACCACCCAGTCACCGAATTCCTCGGATTGCTGGGCGAAGGCCGGACCGCCCAGCATCGCAAGCAGCAGCGCAGCGGTCGCGATCAATGACATTCGAACGTGTACATGGCGCATGGCGTTTTCCTCCAGGTGAGTCCGCCTGGATTCGATGCTACTCCCCTTGCGCCGGTATCGACAACTGCGGGTTGTGCGTAATCAGACGCCAAGCAGGATGATCAGGAACTGGATTCCGATCAATGCGATCAGCGGCGACAGATCAAAGCCGCCCAGCGGCGGCAGAATGCGACGGATGGGTGCCAGCACCGGCTCAGTCAGCTGAAAGATCAGCGGCACGATCGGGTGGCGAAAACCCTGGCCCACCCACGACAGGATGACGCTGACGATGATCAGCACCAGGTAGAGCACCAGCAGCATCCTGACCAGGCGCAGCAGTCCCAGCAGAGCCAGCACCGCGGGGTCCATGCGCCAGCCGCCGAGCTGGGCCAGAATGACCAGCAGCAGCAGTTCGAGCAGATACAGAACGACGATGCCGGCCAGGCTGATGCGCCCAAGGCGCGGCAGGACCCGTTCGAGCGGGCGGATGACCGGGTTGGTCACCCGGATCAGCGCCTGACAGACCGGGTTGTAGTAGTCGGCTCGGTATGCCTCGAGCAGGAGGCGCAGCATTAGCGCAACCAGGAAGAGCTGAAAGAGCGTTTCGACGAGAAATGCGATGGCCCGGGTCCCCGATCCCATCAGTTGCTCCCGAGTTCCCGGCCGC
Source organism: Pseudomonadota bacterium (assembly GCA_013285445.1). NCBI lineage: Bacteria > Pseudomonadati > Pseudomonadota > Pseudomonadota bacterium. Next base: position 381,197 of record CP053448.1, read on the forward strand.
GACGCACGGCAGCGGCAACCGCTGCCTTGACCAGTTTGGCAAAGCCGGCCGACTCGAGCTGTTCGAGCGCCGCAGCCGTCGTGCCGCCTGGCGAGGTGACGCGACGACGCAGCTCGCCGGCAGGATGGGGTGATCGGGCCAGCATGACCCCTGAGCCGCAGGCTGTCTGCCGCGCCAGCTGCCCGGCTGTTTGCGGATCCAGCCCCGCCTGTTCTCCGGCGGCGGCCAGCGCCTCGGTCAGGGCGAAGAAGTACGCCGGACCGGAGCCGGATACGGCCGTGACCACGTCCATCAGCGACTCATCGGCAACCCAGATCACCTCGCCGGCCGCAGCCATGATCTGTTCGGCGTGCCGCCGATCAGTCGAATCAACGCCATCGGCGGCGCACAACCCGGAAATGCCCGCTTGGTAGAGCGCTGGCGTGTTCGGCATCGCCCGCACCAGGCGACGATGGCCGCCGAGGCCGTTGCTGAGACGCTGGAGCGGAATGCCGGCGGCCACGCTGATCACCAGCGTGTGGTCATCGATCGCGCCGGCCAGAGAAGCCAGCACCTGATCAATAACCTGCGGCTTGACCGCCACGACCAGCACGTCGGCCGTTCGCGCCGCCTCGGCGTTGTCGTCGTGCACCGTCACACCCAGGTCGTCGACCAGCGACTTGCGCTGCGCCTCGCTGGGATCGGCCACATGAATGGATTCGGCCTGCGTGCCGCCGGCGATCAATCCGCCTATGAGCGCACGGCCCATATTGCCGCCGCCGATGAAGGTGGTAATGATGTTGTCCATGCCCGATATTGTAGACGCTCGCACGGGGATACCGCAGGCCGGGGTCGCATCCCCGACCGACGAGGTTTCCTCGGCTACCATGCAGTCCCCCACCTCAGTCCCTCGACCCGAACAACGCCGTCCCCACTCGCACCATCGTTGCCCCTGCCGCGATGGCGGCCTCCAGGTCGCTGCTCATGCCTGCCGACAGGGTATCGATGTCCGGCTGCTCTCGCTTGAGACCTTCATACAGGGCACGCAGTCGCGCAAAGGCTTCGTGCTGGCTCGCCGGATCATTGCGCGGCGCCGGAATGGCCATCAGCCCGCGCAGCCTGAGCCGCGGGCCGGTCGTGATCTCGGCGGCCAGCGCGGGAATGTGCTCGGGCGCGCAGCCGGCCTTCTGCGGCTCGTCGTCGAGGTTGACCTGAATGAGCACCTGCAGCGGGTGACAGTGTTCGGGCCGTTGAGCGTTCAGTCGTCGGACGATCTTGGCCCGGTCGACCGACTGCACCCAGTCGAAGTGCTCGGCAATCAGGCGAGTCTTGTTGGACTGGACCGGGCCGATGAAATGCCACTCAAGGCGGGGATCACCGAGACGAGTGATCTTGGTCACGCCTTCATCGGCATAGTTCTCACCGAATCGGCACTGCCCCTGGGCCGCGGCCGCTTGTATGGCGTCTGTCGGCTGTTTCTTGCTCACCGCCAGCAGCTGGACCGACTCCGGCGATCGGCCACTGTCGAGGCAGGCGCGATTGATGCGCCGGCGCAAAGCGGCGAGTTGTTCGGAAACGATTTGATTCATGGTCCAGTTACGCTAAGATCAGTGATCGACATTCAGGCGTCGGGTCGCAGGGCGGGCCGTCGGCAGGGTTCGGGCTGCAGCGGTGGCTGACATAAGCCGCTGGCCTGGCCGAACCGCATCAGGGAGCATGTCATGGATATTACCGAGCTGCTAGCGTTTACTGTCAAGAACAAGGCTTCGGATCTGCATATATCGGCCGGGTTGCCGCCAATGATCCGGGTCGATGGCGACATTCATCGTATCAACACGCCGGCCATCGAAAACAAGGAGATGGCCGATCTGATCTATTCGACCATGAATGACCATCAGCGGCGCGACTACGAAGCCAACCTGGAAGTTGACTTTTCCTATGCCGTCCCCGGTCTGGCCCGGTTTCGCGTCAACTGCTACCATCATCATCGCGGCCTGGGAGCCGCCTTCCGCGTCATTCCCAACGAGATCTGGACGCTGGACGACATCAACGCGCCGGCGGTATTCAAGGATATCATCGAGGTGCCGCGCGGCCTGATCCTGGTGACCGGCCCGACCGGCTCGGGCAAGTCGACAACCCTGGCGGCGATGATCGACTATCTCAACCGCACTGTGCCGGGGCATATTCTGACCATTGAAGATCCGATCGAATTCGTCCACACGCCGCAGCGCTGCCTGATCAACCAGCGCGAGGTCAGTCGTGATACCCACGGCTTCAATCAGGCTTTGCGCTCGGCCCTGCGCGAGGATCCCGATATCATTCTGGTCGGTGAGCTGCGCGACATGGAGACGGTCCGGCTGGCACTGACTGCCGCCGAGACCGGCCACGTCGTCTTCGCGACCCTGCATACCTCGTCGGCGCCCAAAACCATAGACCGCATCATCGACGTCTTCCCCGGCGACGAAAAGCCGGTGGTCCGTTCGATGCTGTCGGAGTCGTTGCGTGCCGTCATTTCCCAGACGCTGCTCAAGCGCGTCAGTGGCGGGCGAGTGGCCGCCCACGAGATCATGGTGGCCAATTCGGCGATCAAGAACCTGATTCGGGAGGACAAGGTCGCTCAGATGTACTCGGCCATCCAGACCGGGCAGAACGCTGGAATGGCGACCCTCGATCAGTCGCTGATTGAACTGGTCCGGCGCGGGCTGGTCGCCAAGAATGAGGCCATGCGCAAGGCAAAGGACAAGTCGGCGCTGGCCTGAGTCAGCGCCAGCTGGAGGATTTGAAGCATGAACACGATTCAAGACTGGCTGCACAAGCTGCACGATGCCAAGGGATCTGACCTGTTCGTTACGGTCGGTGCCCCGCCATGCATCAAGGTTCACGGCCGGATCAAGCCTCTGACCCGCGAGGCCCTCAATCACGAGAGTGTCCACGACGTCATCGATTCGATCATGACCGCGGCTCAGCGCAAGGAGTTTCGCGAAACCAAGGAGTGCCAGTTTGCGGTGTCGCTGGAAGGCGTGGCGCGTTTTCGCGTCAGCGCGTTCTATCAGCGCAACAGCGTTGGCATGGTCTGTCGCCGGATCGAAACCAAGATTCCCAGCTTCAAGGAGCTGGATCTGCCCGAACATCTGTCCGAACTGGCCATGGCCAAGCGTGGTATTGTCATCCTGGTCGGTGCTACCGGAACCGGCAAGTCGACCACCCTGGCGGCCATGCTCGGCTATCGCAACATGAACGCTTCGGGCCACATCATCACCATCGAGGATCCGATCGAGTTCGTGCACAAGCATCGCAAGAGCCTGGTCACCCAGCGTGAGGTCGGCATCGATACCGAGTCGTTTGAAGTGGCACTCAGAAATACGCTGCGCCAGGCGCCGGACGTGATCCTGATCGGGGAGATCCGGACCCGAGAGTCGATGGAGCACGCGATCACCTTCGCCGAGACCGGTCATCTATGCCTGACAACGCTGCACGCCAACAACGCCAACCAGGCCATGGATCGGATCCTGCATTTTTTCCCGGAAGACCGACACCCGCAAGTGCTGCTGGATCTGTCGTTCAACCTCAAGGGTGTCGTTGCCCAGCAGCTCGTCCCCTCGGTCGACGGGTCGCGGCGTCATCCGGCGCTGGAAATCCTGCTGACCTCGCCGCTGGTTCAGGAAAAGATCCGCAAGGGCGACATCGCGGAGCTGAAGTCGATCATGAAGGACTCGCGACATCACGGCATGATCACCTTCGACCAGAGTCTGCTTCAGCTCTACCAGGAGGGCCTGATTTCCTATGAAGATGCGCTGAGGCATGCCGATTCGGCCAATGAGGTTCGGTTGGCGGTCAAGCTCAGTGAAGGCGGAGATGCCGATTCACTGTCCGGCAAGCTGCAGGATCTCAACCTGATCGACGACTCGCGCTAGACGGGCTGTCTAACGGCTTCTTTCACTGCAATTAACGCCCGGTTAACCCTGCTGCGCTTAACATTTGATTTGTTGGTGTCAGTACGCGAGCCGAATTCCTGCACCGACGGTTACGGGGCAATGTGGGCCCGGGCGGAGCAGCCTTCTCCGCCCGGGTATTTTTTTGGCGCAAGACGCGCTGGGAAACAGCATGCGAATCCTGATCATTGAAGACAATCGTGATATTGCGGCCAATCTGGGCGATTTCCTGACTGATCGCGAACACGAAGTCGACTATGCCTATGACGGCGTGACGGGGCTGCATCTGGCGGTTGTCAATGAGTTTGACGCCATCGTGCTCGATCTTGCCCTGCCTGGCATGGACGGCCTGGAAGTGTGCCGGAAGCTGCGCGAGGACGGCCGCAAGGACACGCCGGTGCTGATGTTGACCGCGCGCGACCAGCTCGAAGACAAGCTCAGCGGTTTCGAGTCCGGCGCCGATGATTACCTGGTCAAGCCGTTTGAACTCAAGGAAGTCGATGCCCGGCTGGCTGTGCTCGCCCGCCGCGGTCAGCGGATCAAGCCGCGGGAGCTGACGGTGGGCGATCTCGAGTTCAATCTGGAAACACTGACCGTCAAGCGTCGCGGGAAGTCCATTGACCTCAATCCGATCGGCCTGAAGCTGCTGGAAAAACTGATGAGCGCATCGCCGGCGGTGGTCACGCGCCGCGAGCTCGAGCATCATGTCTGGGGTGAGGAGCTGCCCGATAGCGACAGCCTCAGGGTGCATATTCACACCCTGCGTGCGGTGATCGATAAACCCTTCGACCAGCCCCTGATCCACACACGGCACGGCATCGGTTACTGCCTGGTAGCGCCGGATGAAGTATCGGCGCCGACTTAGAAGCCGACTGATCCTGTCGTTTGTGTTGTTCGGCACGCTGGTCAGCGTGCTGTTTGCCGCCGCTGTGCTGCTGCTGCAAAGCTGGCTGGTCGATGCCCTGATTTCGCGCACGCTGGCCGATGAGATCGATCAGTACATCAGCGAATTGCGCGAGGACCCGACCCTGGTCGAGCCCTTCTACACCCGCATCGAAGGCTACGTGACCCGGCCCGGCCGGGCCGACATCGTGCCGGAGGCCTTTCGTGACCTGCCCAGCGGGGTCCACGATGTGCGCGTGGGCAAGGAGCACTTCAAGGCGGCGGTGCGCAAGGACGACGACTTCTGGGTCTTTCTGAGCTACGACGTGTCGGAAAACCGCGAGGTGGCCCGGCGTCTGGTCTATGCGCTGATCGGCGCGGTTATTCTGTTCGCCCTGCTGTCGCTGGCGCTGGGTATCTGGTCATCGAGCCGGGTCATGGCGCCGGTAACCGAGCTGGCGCGTCGTATCGAGGCGATGGATGAGCATTCGCCGCCGGCCGATCTGGCGCGCCGCTTTCCCGATGATGAAGTGGGCCAGCTGGCGGCAGCACTGGATGACTATGCCCACCGGCTCAAGGACCTGGTCGAGCGGGACAAGGCCTTCAATGCCGATGTCTCGCACGAGCTCAGGACGCCCTTGTCGGTCATCACCGGCGCGACCGAGCTGCTGCTGTCCCAGCCCGACCAGTCGGCGCGCAATCGTGAACGCTTGTTGCGTATCGCGCGCGCTGCCCGCCAGTCGACCGACATCACCACGGCGCTGCTGCACCTGGTGCGGTCCGATCGCGACAATCACGACCAGCCGCGCGCGCAGAACGTTGGCGAAATCGGCCGCCAGGTGATGGCCAACTATGAGCCCCTGGTTGACAATGATTCGCTTCGACTGAAATTCGAGGAGATCGAGCCGGTCAGTGTCATCGCGCCAGAGGCCGTTATCGCAGTCACGCTCGGTAACCTGGTCGGCAACGCGATTCGCTACACCAGCCAGGGCGAGGTGCGGCTGCAGGTGCGCCCCGGCGAAGCCCGCATTCTCGACACCGGCCCGGGTATTAACGAGGCAGAGCTGCCGCACGTGTTCGACCGTCATTTCCGCGGCCGCCAGGCCAGCGGCACGAAGGGCTCCGGCCTGGGCCTGTCAATCGTCAAGCGCTTGTGCGACCTGTACGGCTGGAAGGTCGAGTTTGCCAATCGGGCGGCCGGTGGCCTGGTCGTGCGGGTTCGCTTTTTCCCTGATCGGGCTACCGAATCGAACGCCTGAGCAATCCGTCTACACCCGGCTGTCGTCTTGCGCTACCCTTTGGGGCATGGCCATCATCCACTGCCCGGGCTGCAGCCGCCGCATCTCCAATCAGGTCAAGGCCTGCCCTCACTGCGGCCTGGCCATGGGCGAGTTGAGCCAGGAAGACGTCGACCGAATCGCCCGGCGCTACTGGCGACGCCAGGTTTACCGCGCCTCCAACATCACCTACTTTGGCATGACATTGCTGGTCGTCGGGGCGATCTGGTGGTGGCTGGCTGAGCCGGCCGGCTGGGCATTACCGCCGCCGCCGGTCGCCGTTGGGCTGGTTTCGCTGGGTGTCGCTGTCTATCTCGCCGCGCGCGTCTGGCTGTTCTGGCTGCGGCTCAGGCGCAACCGGCCGGGCTGAATCCGGAAGCGGCCGTGAGCGCCCGACGCCGTCGCTATTTGATGCGTTCAACGCGCACGCGACGATTGTAGCCCTCCACGATCAGCTGCCAGGAGCCAAACATGCCGGGCCGGATTTCAACCGCCGGGTTCTGCATCTCCGGCACGTCGTGTACGCCGCCCTGGGCCTGTCGCCAGACCATGCCGTTTTCGAGGTGGAACTCGGTTTCCCCGGTCCAGCCGGTGAACGGGCCCTTGATGCGGCTGCGAATCGTGCTGCGGTCGCCGTCATCGAACCCGCGCCGATCGCCGGCCGGACCGGCTTGCTGTCGCCGCAGCTCGACGGCTTCACCCTCAGCCAGTGATCGCTCCCGGATCCAGCGATTGAGAGCGGCCAGCTCCTCCGGGCTGAGCTTGTCGAGCCCGGCTTCACGAAATTCCCGGGCGGTCATGCGCTCCTCGAGCGAGGAGAACGGCTGGTCAGCGTAAAGGGCGCCGCACACGGTGAGGGCGGCGATCAGTGCGGCAGCGCGAACACAAAAAAGATTCTTGACGGGCATGCAGTCATTCCCCGAAGGCTTGCTTGAAATCAGGCCGATGATGGTTGGGCGGCTACAGATCCTGCTTGTAGCGAACGTAAGGAATGCGACCGTAGACGTTTTCGAGCGGATCTTCAAGCCCTGATGCAGCGGCTGGTTCGTCGGCGCGCGGTGCTGCATCCATGATATTGCTCACACCGATCGATAGCGAGCCGTTGCGTGGCGCATGCCAGGAGAACTCCAGGTCAAAGGAGTTGAAGGTCGTTTCGGTTGGCTCGCCGCTCAGCCAAACCGGTGTTTGCTGATGGCGGCCGAGCATTTCGCCGCTGAAGCTGCCGCGGCGCCAGCCCAGCATGAGCTGGGCGCTGCTGCCGTAGCGATCGCCGTGCAACAGCGCCTGACCGGGCAGGGGCGGTAGCCCATCGAGTTCGGACAAACCGGCCAGCTGCCGGTAGCGGGCCAACTGCAGCCCGACGAGAAAATCCCCGACGCGATCGGTGCGGATGCCGAAACTGACGTTGACGTCCAGCCCTTCGACCGCCTGTGACAGAAAGTCGCCGGTCGTCAGGCCCGGATCGAGCGGACGGGCTTCAAAATCCGGCTGCCAGGCCAGATGGCTGGATCGGTCCGGATCCCCGGAACGAAATGCCCCGATGCCCAGCTGCAGTCCCGGACGAGGCATCCAGTCGCCGCGGACCTTGACCAGGTTGATCGAGTCATGCGGCAGCGGCTGGTCAACGAAGCGGCAGTCTTCCGCGAGATAAGCGTTAACCGTCAGCGTGCCGCGACTGCACTGAATGTGGGCCAGGCTGGCGGTGTTGAGCTGCCAGGTTTCCAGCGACCAGGAGAAGGCGCTGCGCTCGGCTGAAGATTGATCAGCACTGCCCATCGACAAATTCACGGCCAGCCGTGGGCGGTTGCCAGGCAGCCCGAGCTCGTCGCGGCCGGCGTCGAGTGACAGCACCGCCGGTGCCTGCTCGGCTGTTTCCGGTGAGCGCAGCCAGTCGCGATCGGCCGGCGACTGGGCCGCCGCGCCAGTTGCCAGCAGGATGCTCATCATCAGGCTGTGTGTCAGTCGCTTCATGCGTCGTCGGCAGTCCAGTCCCGGCAGCTTGGATGCGAAAAAACCGATAAAGTTTTATCGACGCTGGCAGTGTACCAGAAGTTTTTGAAGGTTGCACTCGCAAAGTAACCTGCAAGTCATTGGAAATTTTGTGATTAATTCCCGCTATTGCCGTTGACTTACGGCACTCGGTCGGACGATGGCCGGCTTCATGCCCGGTCAGGCCTTTACTGCAGCCGTGGGCGACGGCAAAATGACCGGCTCCTGTCACCGATCGGACGGCCCCCTCAATGACCCAACGTCGCGAACTTGCCAACGCCGTGCGCGTGCTGGCCATGGATGCCGTCGAGCGCGCCAAGAGTGGCCATCCCGGCATGCCCATGGGCATGGCCGATATTGCCGAGGTTCTCTACAACGACTATCTCAAGCACAATCCGGCCAATCCGCAGTGGTGGGATCGTGACCGGTTCGTGGTGTCGAACGGCCATGGTTCGATGTTGCTCTATGCGGTCTTGCACCTGAGCGGCTACGAGCTGTCGATCGAGGATCTCAAGAACTTCCGTCAACTCAATTCGCCAACTCCGGGACACCCGGAGTACGGTGAAGCCCCGGGCGTGGAAACCACGACCGGCCCGCTGGGCCAGGGCCTGGCCAATGCCGTCGGCATGGCGCTGGCGGAAAAGCTGCTGGCCGCGCGATTCAATACCGGTGACTTCAGTCTGGTCGATCACCGGACCTGGGTGTTTGCCGGCGACGGCTGCCTGATGGAAGGCATCTCGCATGAGGCCTGCTCGCTGGCCGGCACCCTGGGGCTGGGCAAGCTGGTTGTGTTCTACGACGACAATCGGATTTCGATCGACGGGAACACCGATGGCTGGTTCACCGACGACACGCCCGCGCGTTTCGATGCCTACGGCTGGCACGTTATGCGTGACGTTGACGGCCACAACCCCGACGCGATCTCCGCGGCCATCGATCAGGCAAAAGCCGTCGATGATCGACCCAGCCTGATCTGCTGTAAGACCATCATCGGTTACGGGGCGCCGAACAAGCAGGGCACCGCCGATACGCACGGCGCGCCGCTGGGCGCCGAGGAAATTGCTGCTGCCCGGTCCCGGCTCGGCTGGACGCATGCGCCCTTCGAGATCCCCGGCAACATCCGCGCCGGTTGGGACGCGCGTGAGCAAGGCGCGGCTGCCGAGCGCAGCTGGCTGGCGGTCTGGGATGCCTACCGCCAGGCGCACCCGGACAAGGCCGCTGAATTCGAACGCCGGATGAACAATCATTTGCCGGAACACTTCGACCGCCTGGTGTCCGGGGTGCTGGCGCGCATGCAGGACGATGACAGCACGGTTGCGACGCGCAAGGCTTCCGGCCTGAGCCTGGAAGCATTCGGACGCCACTTGCCCGAGCTCCTGGGCGGCTCTGCCGACCTGACCGGATCGAACAACACCAGGTGGTCCGGCAGTGTTGACGTCATGGAAGCGCCGGCCAACGGCAACTACCTGCACTACGGCGTGCGCGAGTTCGGCATGACTGCGATGGCCAACGGGCTTGCGCTCCACGGCGGCTTTATTCCCTACACCGGCACGTTTCTGGTGTTTTCCGACTATGCGCGCAACGCCGTGCGGATGTCGGCCCTGATTCCGACCGGCGCCATCCACGTCTACACACACGACTCCATTGGCCTTGGCGAGGACGGGCCGACGCACCAGCCTGTTGAACACCTGGCCAGCCTGCGCCTGATTCCGAATCTCGAGGTCTGGCGACCGGCCGACAAGGTTGAAACCGCGGCTGCCTGGGCGGCAGCGCTGGCCCGTCGCCGTGCGCCCACGGCACTGGTGCTGTCCCGCCAGGGTCTGCCGCACCAGCCGCGCAGCAGCGAGCAGCTGGCCAATATCGCACGCGGCGGCTACGTGCTGCGCGATCCCGAACAAGGTCAGCCAACGGCGGTTATCATCGCGTCCGGCTCGGAAGTGGGTCTGGCAGTGGCGGCCGCCGAGGCGCTGGCCACCGAGGACATCGGGGTGCGCGTGGTCTCGATGCCCAATCCCGGCCTGTTCCTGGCCCAGGATGCCGAGTACCGCGAATCCGTTCTTCCGCGCGTACCCAGTGCCCGTGTGGCCATCGAGGCGGGTGTCAGTCACTACTGGTACCCGATCGTGGGCAGGTCGGGCCGCGTGATCGGTATCGACCGGTTCGGCGCTTCTGCGCCGGCCGGCGAGCTGTTCGCGGCGTTCGGCTTCACCACCGAAGCCGTCGTATCGGCCGTGCGGGAGTTACGGAACCTCCATTGACTCTGCGGCAGCGCGTGGTATTTCTTTCACGCGGTCCGCAGCGGCCTGACCGACTGGCTCTGCGCCTGCCGTAGCAGTACAATTCCCGGATTTCCCGAAACCCAGGACTTTTGGAGACCACTTATGCCCATCAAGGTTGCCATCAACGGCTATGGCCGCATTGGCCGTAACGTGCTGCGCGCGCTCTACGAAGCCGAGCGCACCGACGAAATCCAGATTGTCGCCATCAACGACCTGGCCGATGCCGAAACCAACGCCCTGCTGACCCGACGCGATACCGCCCATGGCCGGTTTCCGGGCGAGGTCTCGGTCGAAGGCAACCACATGATCGTCAATGGCGACAAGATCCGCGTGCTCGCCGAGCGCGACCCGGCCAAGCTGCCCTGGGGCGAGATGGGCGTCGACGTGGTGCTCGAGTGCACCGGCATTTTTGCCAGCAAGGACAAGGCCGCGGCCCACCTCGAAGGCGGCGCGCGCAAGGTGCTGATCTCCGCCCCGGCCGGCAAGGACCTGCCGACGATCGTCTACGGCGTCAACCACGATATCCTCACGGCTGACGACGACATCGCCTCGAATGCGTCCTGCACCACCAACTGCCTGGCCCCGCTGGTCAAGCCGATCCACGAAGCCGTGGGCGTCGAATCGGGCCTGATGACCACCATCCATTCCTACACCAACGACCAGGTCCTCACCGACGTCTATCACAAGGACCCGCGCCGCGCCCGCGCGGCCGCCCAGAACCAGATCCCGACCAAGACCGGCGCGGCCGCGGCCGTTGGCCTGGTCATGCCCGAGCTCGACGGCAAGCTTGACGGCTACTCGATCCGCGTGCCGACCATCAACGTCTCGGTCGTGGACTTAAGCTTCATCGCCAGCCGCGAAGCTTCAGTCGACGAGATCAACGCCGCGCTCAAGGCCGCCAGTGAAGGCGAGCTGAAAGGCATCCTCGCCTATAACACCGAGCCGCTGGTCTCGAGCGACTTCAACCACGACCCGCACTCGTCCATCTTCGACGCCACCCTGACCAAGACCTCCGGCCGCCTGGTCAAGGTCTTCAGCTGGTACGACAACGAGTGGGGCTTCTCCAACCGCATGCTCGACACCGCGCTGGTGCTGTCCCAGGCCTAGTGGGCCATGCGGCTAATGAGGTAACACTCAGAGCCACTGTGCTGTGTGCGAATCAAGGCGCGTTTCGCAGGGAATGGTTGTTCCCTTTCCAAGAAACGCAACGCCGAGTCGCGCCAGCACAGTGGCTCCCGAAGGGCCGCCGCACAAGCGCTGTGGGCTGCGTTGCACTCGCTTGAATTGGCGATGGCCAGTCCTGCGCTCGCGCGCCTTGCCCACAACGCTTGTGCGACGGCTGAGTGTTACCTCATTAGCCGCATGGCCCACTAGCGGCCCCGAATGCATGCCGTCCCGGCCTCCGCGCCGGGACGGCACGCGGGATCATTGCGCGGTTTCCGGTTTCCGGTTTCCGGTTTCCGGACCACGGACCCATCCGACGTAGGTCGGGGCCGCGTCCCCGACGGACGACGCCCACTGAACCACCACTCGCCTCTCGCCCGTGTCCAACGTCCAATGTCCGCCCCGGAAACGTAGGTCGGCGTTACATCCCCGACGAACGAGGTTCACCGAACCACAACACACGTCTTACGGGGTAGGTCGGGGCCGCGTCCCCGACGGACGAGGTGTATCCGACCCCCACGGTTTCTTACGCGTGCTCCACCTTTCCATCGCAACCACGCATCACACCCAACGGCGGCCACCGAACCGTCGTCCGTCGGGGATGTAACCCCGACCTACAACTTCCGCCCCAGCTTCTTTTCCGCCAGCCGTCGCTCCGTGTCCTGGAAGGGCAGGCGAATCACCTCGAACACCATCAGACCCTGAACGACCAGGCCCAAGCCGGTGGCGCCGAACACCCAGTACAACAGGGGCTCACCGAAACCCGAAATGCCGAAGAAGCAGGCCGCGAGGATGAAGTACACCACCACCCCGCTGTAGAAGTCCTTGACCCCCTTGGCGTATTCCATGGCCTCGATCTCGTCTCGTTTAACTTCTTCTCTTTCTGTCATGTCGTTGTCCTCCGAAGTGAAAGTTGAACAGTCCACCTCGAACACCGCCGCCAATGCCTTGGCCGTCTCCAGACTCGGCTTGTGCCCGCGCTCGAGCCGCTGGATGGTGCGGACACTGAGGTCGGTCATCTCGGCGAGCTGGTCCTGCGACCAGCCGTGACGAAGTCTGAGCTTGCGAACGATCATGGCGATCCCGTGGTTTCGAAGTGACCCCATCCTCACCCCGGGGCCGGAAAAAGAACACGACAGAAACCCGAAATCTACCCGAATTCCGACCGACATGCCGCTTGTCGTGCCGGGTTCGCGGTCGCATCCGAGACGGTTTGGAGGTCATTCCGACAGGTGTGTCGGTTTCGCACCTCGTCTGTCGGGGACGCGGCCCCGACCTACAGGTTTTGCCGTGGTCGATTACGAATACGCATCGCGCCCAATGCGGGTTTTCGAACCGTCGTTCGTCGGGGACGCGGCCCCGACCTACCGGCCGGACGATCCTGGTGGCGCCGGCTTGGTAGTTCGCGGTCGTATCCGCGACGGGATCTGTCGAATTGCCGATTCGCCCTTGAGCAACACCCCACCCCTCTCTAAACTGACATAACAAGCCCGTAAGCCAACAAGCCAAACAGGAAACCAAGAATGAAAACCCTCGATCAGGTGGACATCCAGAACAAACGCGTCCTCATCCGTGCCGACCTCAATGTGCCTGTCCGAAACGGCCAGGTGACCAGCGCCGCGCGTATCGAGGCAGCGCTGCCCACCATCCGACACGCCGTAGATGCCGGCGCGGCGGTCATGGTCATGTCCCACCTCGGCCGTCCGGAAGAGGGCAAGTTCGACGAGGAATTCACCCTGGCCGCGGTGGCCGACAAGCTCACCGAAATGCTGGGCAAGCCCGTCGATCTGGTGCGCGACTGGATCGACGGAGTGGATGTCGACCCCGGCCAGGTCGTCCTGCTCGAAAATGTCCGCTTTCTCAAGGGCGAAAAAGCCAACGATGACGAGCTGGCCCGGAAGATGGCTGCGCTGGTCGATGTCCTGGTCTTTGACGCCTTCGCCACCGCTCATCGCGCCCAGGCATCGACCGAGGGCGTGATCCGGCACGCCCGACTCGCCGTTGCCGGTCCCTTGCTGACCCGAGAAATCCAGGCACTGGACAAGGCGCTGGCCGACCCGAGGCGACCATTCGTTGCCATTGTTGGCGGCGCCAAGGTGTCGGGCAAGCTCAGGGTGCTCGAAGCCCTGATTGACAAGGTCGACCAGCTCATCGTTGGCGGCGGCATTGCCAACACGTTCCTGGCCGCCGCCGGCTATCGCATCGGCAATTCGCTCTACGAAGCGGATCTGGTTGATACCGCGCTCGACCTGATCAGGCGTGCCGAGCGGAAAGGGGCAACCATCCCCCTGCCCACCGACGTACTGACCGCCGAGCGTTTCCACCAGGATGCCCACGCCATGCTGCGCGATGTCGGCCGCGTCCACAAAGACGAGATGATCCTCGATATCGGCCCGGAAACTGCTGGCAACCTGGCGGGCATCGTGCGCGGCGCGGGCACCGTCATCTGGAACGGCCCGGTCGGCGTGTTCGAGTTTGAAGCCTTCCACTCCGGGACCCAGGCAATTGCACACGCGGTGGCCGCCTGCGACGGTTTCACCCTGGCCGGCGGCGGCGACACGATTGCCGCGATCGAGAAGTTTCACGTGGCCGATCGGATCGACTATATCTCAACGGCGGGAGGGGCTTTTCTGGAGTACGTGGAAGGCAAGCCCTTGCCGGCGCTGCAGGCACTGGCGCGCTGAGGCGGATAAGTTGAGAACCGAACCGGCCATGTCCGGGCTGGGCGAGGCGTGTCGAGTCATTGTTGACCCGGCAGCCATGCAGATCGCATTCAGCCGCGCTGCGCATCCCGACAGCCTGGCACGACGGCGCGCAGCAGCGCCACATCAGGCCTGCCGCGCTTTGCAGGATTCGCTTTTGCGTTCCCGCCTGTTCGTCGCGTTCGCACAGAATTGTTCAGGCGCTTGCGGCCCCCTTTGAGCGCTGTCTGTGAAAATTCCCATGGACGGCCATCCGGTCAAAATGTGATATCCATCAAGAAAAAAGTGCATTTTTGACTGGCTGAGCACAGAATGTGCCGGACAGGGCTGGTACTGGCGCCATTGGGGTGCCGGGCTGTACGCCTAATCCAGGGAGTGTCGCCATGAAAATCCAGAAGAGTCTGATTGCCTCGGCCTTGGCCGCAGCGTTCTGTCTGCCGGCTGTGGCCGATGACCACGAAACGGTTGATGACTACATGATTTCCATCATGGATCTCAGTATTCAGCACGGCCACGGCATGGCGTTCCGTGAAGCCATGTCGGCCTACATGGAATGCTATGCCGACAATGATGGCGCCAATCAATGGTCGGCCTGGGGTGCTGTCGACGGCGAACCCAACCGGATGATGCTGGTCTCCCGCATGGACATGTGGGCCGAGATGGACTCGGATGATCCTGGCGACGAAGCCTGCTGGCCGGAACACGGCGCGGAACTGACTTCACACATTGCATCGGCGAACCGCCGGTTCTGGAAAAAAATGTCCGACTGGAGCGGTGAAGCCGACGACTATACCGTCGTGCGCTTGCACAACTTCAGGGTCGAAGACGGCGACGCTTTTCGCGAGGTGGTCGGCGAAATCACAGGGATGCTGAAGGAAGCCGAATACGAGCACATGGGCACCTGGTACGGTGCGGTTGGTACCCAGCGCTGGGGAGCGGACTATTTCGTCGTCGACCATTTCGAGAACTTTGCTGCGCTGGACGAGGATCGCAAGGGCGTCAACGGCGTGATGCTCGATGCGCTGGGCGAAGATGGCGCCGAGGAAATGTGGGATCGCTTTGGCGACACGCTGTCGGAAATGGAGCCGTACTGGACCCTCACGCTTCGCCGCATCGATTCGCTGAGCTACACGCCGGGCGACGACTGACCCCGAACCGGTGGTTGCACGCGTGCTCCGCGCGCCGATCATTCAAACGGCCCGGCGTGTCCGGGCCGTTGTTCAGAGGCTCCCGATGGGCCGCCGCACAAGCGCCGTGGGCGGCGTTGCACTCGCTTGAATTGGCGATGGCCAGTCCTGCGCTCGCGCGCCTTGCCCACAACGCTTGTGCGACGGCTGAGTGTTACCTAATTAGCCGCATGGCCCACTAGCCTTGACGCACGGCTTTTTCGTAGAGCCCGGGGAATCGCATGCCAGGATCGTAGCGGCGCTTGAGTGATTCGTAGCTTTCGCGATCATATTCCTGCCAGAAGCGCCGCTCATCGTAGGTGCTGCGGGAATAGAGACTCTTTTTCCCGCCGTGTTTGGCCACCAAGTTCTCGACGAGCGCGTTGTAATGTCCGTCGGGCTGGCTTGAGCGAACCAGCTCCCAGAAGCCGAAGTTGATACAGGTCGTGCCAGTGTTCAGCTTGAACAGGGAAAAGCGCCCGTCGGGCACGGTGAAGGGGCAGATCCAGACCGGGCGGATGCCGATGTGTTTGTCGAAGTCGGACAGGAAGGCCGCGGCGCTGGCGATCGGGATATCAACGTCCTGGATGACCGATTCGGTGCGCGGGCGCAGGTATTGCAGCAGACTCAGCGGCCAGCGGTGGCTGGCGCGCATGATCTTCTGATAGGTGATGCTGTTGAGTCGCTCCCGGCCCATGATCCATCGCAGCGGTCCGAAATTCATGCCGAGGTTCTTGCTGCACCAGAACCAGTCGGTATCCCAGCGCCAGAGATAGTCGTGGACCGTGAGATGATCCCGGTCCCTTTCACGCAGGCTTTTCCAGTACTGCTTCATCCAGGTGTAGTCGCTCGGCTCGGTGCCTGCCGGCAGCGATTCAATCAGGTGCGCACGGGTCAGTATGAATACGCCTGGCGCGAAGTACACGCCATCCAGATAGTCGCAGTTCGGGCGCCTGCATTCCTGCTCGATGGCGGCAAACAGCGCTTCCGGATCGGTGAAGGCGAGATGTTCAAGGCGTACGTACGGCTTGACAGGAATCAGCCCGACGCGCAGCCGCATGGCATAGCCCAGGCTGCCGAAACTGTTGGGGAAACCGAAGAACAGCTCAGGATGCTGTTCCGGCGAGCAGGTCAGCACACGGCCATCGGCCACCAGCACGTCCATTTCGCGGATGGTGTGGTGCACCAGGCCGTAGCGAAAGGCGCTCGATTCAATACCCAGCCCGGTCATGGCGCCGCCCACGGTGATGCTTTTCAGTTCCGGCACGATGGCCGGCGCCAGACCGTGCGGCAGGGCAGCGTCGACCAGGCCGGCGTAAGGGGTCATGCCCTCGACATCGGCGACTCGCGCGTCCGGGTCGATGGCGATGACATGTTCGAGCGATGCCACATCGAGTTCGACGCGCCGGGCCGGCTCCCGTGCGCGGAACAGGTTGCTGGTAGCCTTTTTCAGACGAACCGGGCCGTCGGAATCGGTCAGCGTTTCAGCCAGCGCGTCGACGCGCGCGCGGTGTGCGGTCCAGTCGGCGTTGCTCATGGTCTCAGCGCACCGGCACGTAGCGTGCTATATCGCCGCGGCTGAGCACCATCTGCCATAGGTTAAGTGCGCGCGCGCGAAAGGCGCCGGCTGAACAGTTGAGGTAGTAGCGCCACATCCTGCAGAAGCGTTCGTCAAGACCTTCACGCACCGACAGCGTCGGCCAGGCCGCCAGGAAATTCTTCTCCCAGGCCATCAGCGTGCGGTCGTAGTCGGGGCCGAAGTTGTGCCAGTCCTCGAGCACGAACAGGCCTTCCCTGGCCTGCGCAAGCTGCGCCTCGGAGGGAATCACGCCGCCGGGGAAGATGTACTTGCTGATCCAGGGGTCCGCCGCCTGGCGGCTCCTGTTACCGCCTATGGTATGGACCAGCGCCAGACCGCCAGCCCTCAGGCGCGCTTTCACGATCTCGAAAAAGCCGCGGTAGTTTAGCGGGCCGACATGCTCCATGAGCCCGACGCTGACAACGCGGTCGAATCGCTCGGACAGATTCGCCGCTTCCCGGTAGTCCTCCAGACGAACGTCGACGGGCAGGCCCTCGCACAGTCGGCGTGCATACTCGACCTGGCGGCGGCTGATGTTGTAGCTGACCACCCTGCAGCCGTGCTCTGCGGCCAGATACCGCGCCAGCTCGCCAAACCCGCCGCCGAGTTCGAGCACCTGCGTACCCGGCTCGAGATGCAGTTTGCCGGCCACCAGCGCCATCTTGTTGTGCTGGGCCCGGTCAAGCGTTTCGGCCTGCTGACCGTCGGCGCCGTAGTAGGCGCAGGTGTACTGCATGGTCGGTCCGAGCATGGCCTCGTAGAGCCGGACGGGCAAGTCGTAGTGCTGGTCGGCGACCCGGCGCGAGCGGCGGGGGTTCTGCCGGTTGATCAGCCGGCCAGGCAGGAGCCTGAACAACGTCGACGGGGCGCGCATCTTGCGGTCGAGCCGGGCGCGCTGAATGCGGACGAAGAACTGGTCGAGTCGTTTCGCATCCCACCAGCCATCCACATAGGACTCGCCGGCGCCGAGCGAGCCGTCAGCCAGCACGCGCCTGAACAAGCGCTCGTCGTGGACCTGCAGATCCCAGGGCCGCTCGCCGTCGACCTCGATATCGGCGGCCCTGAGCAACTGTGCGATGGTGTCTTTAGCCACCATGACCTGCTCCTGAGGCGATGTCTCAGAGACTAGCCACCCGCACGGCCCGGGGTCAAGCCCCTGAATACGCCTGCCCGCGCCGCCTGGCCAGCTCGACACGGGCCCGTTCCTGGCCCTTGCATTCGTGCCTTTGGGGCACACGCCTCAGGGTCTCGCAATGAGGATTCATCCTTTTCCTAGTGGTCCTTCAACCTGATAATTTAGGGTTCAGTTGGTCTGTCAGCGTTCAGGGCAAGGCGCGGCTCGCAGTGAATGGCCATAGCCCTTTACAAGAGCCGGAACGCAGCCATGGACGCTGACAGGCCAACCCTTCGGGCGCTCCTGTAGCGCTCCGCTGCTGCGTTCCGCCGCTTGGCAAGGGCTACGGCCATTCCCTGCGCGGCGCGCCTTGCAGTGGAGCGCTACAGGAACGCTGAACCCTAAACTATCAGGTTGAAGGACCACTAGTATCATGAGCCGCATGGGACTGTTTGTTGTCATTGGCGGTCTGGTCGGGTTGTTCGCGGGCGGGGTCAGTGGCTTGTTCGCGGGTGCCGCGGTCGGGTACGGCATCGGCGTGTTGATGCTGCGGGTGTTGTTGCCGCATGGCCGGGGCGTCATCGAGAAGCAGTTCCTGGTGTCGACTTTTGCGGTCATGGGGGCGCTGTGCAAGGCCGACGGTCGCGTCTCCCGGGACGAAATCCGCGTCGCCGAGCATTTCTTCGGGCAGCTCGGCTTGTCGCCGGACCAGCGCAAGGTAGCCCGGGCTGCATTCAATCGCGGCAAGGCGCCTGGTTTCGACCTTGCAGCGGAGATCGAGCGCCTGCGCAGCGTCGTTCGCAGCAATCCGGCACTTCTTCAGCTGTTCCTGCAGATCCAGTTCTCCGCAATCGCCGCCGACGGCCTGCTGCACGATGCAGAACGTCGCCTGCTGCGCCGGGTGGCGCGACTCCTGGGGCTTGCCGAGGCAGATGTCAATCGCCTGGAAGCGATGCTGAGCGGGGCGGCGGGAGCGGCACCGGGGCAGGATGCCGGCGGTCACGCCCCATCCTCGCTGGATGATGCCTACGCAACCCTGGGCGTGAAACCGTCGGCGAGTGATGCCGAGGTCAAGAAGGCCTACCGCCGCCTGATGAGCCGATACCACCCCGACAAGCTGGCCAGCCAGGGTCTGCCCGACGGCATGCGCAAGATGGCGAAAGAGCGCGTGCGCCAGGTGCGCGGCGCCTACGACCGGATCAAGCAGGCCCGGCAGGGCCGAGAGGCCGCTTGACGGGTTGTATTGACCCGGCAGCCAAATGCATGAATTGCCGGGTCAATGCGCGGCCGGCAGCATCGGACTGATCGGGATGGCCCGACTCGACGGCGACATTGGGCGTAGCCTCGGCTACCAGCCGGACACGCGGCTGGCGACCGACCAGGTACCTGCTCTCGCGGCTGGCCAATGGCGGTTCATTGCCTTGGACGGTCCGCTCGTCGACGTTCAGCGGCGGCAGTGCCCCGACCGCGCAGGTTGGTCGTTCCGTGATCGACGTAGACGGTGATCATGCGCCCTGTCCGGTCAGCCGCTCGATGTCACCATTGCTGCCTGCATTTCGTTTACCGAAAAAGAGCCCATTGAAGTTTCCATGATCGAAGATTCAGAGGCGTTCGAGCATGCGCAGTCTAATCGGCGCGAAGTCATTGCAACTCTTGGTCCCCCTCGCGGCACTGGCCTGCTGGGCAATCCCCGCCAATGCGGGCCCGATCCCGGCCACCGTCAGTGGCACGATCACCGAGGCCGGAATCGGCACGGCCATCAGCGGCGTCACGGTTGTCGCCTTCAACATTGACCAAAACCAGGTCGTCGACGAGGCGCTGGCCGATTCCGCGGGCGCCTACAGCCTCAGCATACCGGTCGATTCGGGCAGCACGCGCACCGTGCTGATCGAGGCCGCCGGACCTGATCACGCGCCCGCGCGCTATGGCGCCATCGCTACGCCGGACTGTTTCTTCGGCTGTTACCACGGTAGCGCAGGCGGCGAGAAGGTCCTCGCTCCCGGTGACAGCCTGAGCGGCATCGATCTGGCGCTGACAGCCGGCGGCCGCATTGCCGGGACCATTACCGAGGCCGGCTCGGGTGATCCGCTGCCGGGAGCGACGATTGAGCCGTTGGCGCTGAACGCCTATGCCTATTCGGTTCATTTTCACGGCATAAGCGATGCTGCTGGCGCCTACGAGATCCCGCTGGCCCTGGCTCCGGGCAACTGGCATGTCCACGCCATACCTGACAGCAGCGCCGGCAACTGGGTCATCGAGGCCTGGAACGACCGGCTCTGCCAGCATCGCCGCTGCCCCATTCTCGATACCGATACGGTCGGCGTCGCCGCCGGTGGCGTGACGACCGGAATCGATTTCGATCTGCAGCCTGGCGCCACCATTTCCGGCACGCTGACGGCCGATCCGGTCAACCGGATCGTCCGGCTCTGGGATGCCGCCGGGCTAATGCTCGATCAGCGCGTGCTGCTGTCCGCGTCGGATACCGGCTGGGCATTCCCGGGCCTGGCCGGCGGCAGCTATTTCGTCGAACTCGGACCGGTCACCTCACTCAGCCCCCATGTGCGGCAATTGCACAACGGCCTGCCCTGCCCGTTCGGCGGCTGCGCACGGGCCCGGGGCAGCGCGCTTACAGTGGCACCCGGTGCCACGCTGAACGCTGGCAGCTTTTCGCTGACGCTCGGCGGCCAGATCGAAGGCACGATCGTCGATGACGCTACCGGTACCGTGCCGGTGGCGGCCGGCGGCGGCCAGCAGATCTACGACATCATCGACGCCTCCGGCCAGGTCATCGGCGGCGGCCCAATCATCGAGGATTCCGGCGCCATCGTCATCCGCCCGTCCTCCGGCCTGCCGCCGGGTGACTACTACCTGCGCACCTGGAACGAGTGGTTGGGGCGCGGCATCGGTCAGGACAATTTCGGCGGCGAATTCCATCTGCCCGGCTACAGTGACGCCCTCGCGCCGGATCAACCCTGCAGCGGCGTCATCTGCAATCTCGGCGCCGTCACGCCGATTTCCGTGACGGCCGGGGCAACGTCGTCAGTGACGGTGCGGCTGCAGACCGGCAGGTTGATTTCCGGCAGCGTGGTCGTTGACGCCACCAGCGATCCGATCGAGCATGCCATCGTCAAACTGTTCGATGCCTCGGGCCGGTATGTGACCGGCGCACTGACCGACGGTGCCGGCGAATTCGAGCTGGGCGTCTTTCCGTCCGGTAACTACCGCTTGCGCACGCCGTGTCGGCCCAGCTCGGGCCGGGACATTTCGGCTTCAGTCATGCCTATTTCGACCGCGTTTACGGCGCGGCCGGTCACTGCTCCGAGGCCCTGTGCGATCTGTCCGCCGGCAGCCTGATCAGTCTCGACGGCAGCGCCGACGCCGGTCCGTTCGAACTGCGTGTGACCGCCGGTCCGGTCATCCGCGGCCGCATGGCCCACTAGCGGCGATTTCGTGGGTCGCTACCGGGTCAACCCCAACACCGGGCGCTTCCAGACCACCGCACTGCCGGCCGGTACCTACACTCTGGCACCAGAAGTCTCGCCGGTGTTCGTGCCGGTCGCGCTCACCAGCTCACGCCGCGCACGCGCACCGGAGGCGGTCGGCGACACGGATTCCGATGTCGGCACACTGCGCCGGGCAGACGGTCGCACCGACGGCAGCGAAGTGACGATTGCCGATAGCGATGTTGATGTCGAGCTTGGCGTCATCGATGGCGGCTTCGACCGCATCTTCGGCGACGATTTCGACCAACCGGAATCCTGACAGCCCGGTTTGCGGTTGCCACAGCCGATCAGGGCGATCGGCCAGCCCAGCGTTTCGGCAATGTATGCCTGGGTGTAGTAGCCAAGAAAGATCAGCAACAGCAGGACCGCTACGGTCAGCAAAGACGCCCGCCGGTTACCGCGCTCAATTGCATCCGTTCGAACGCAACGGCGATCAACGGCAGATCCAGGGTAGGGGACTGACTGACCAGTGCGTACAAGCCGCCGGCCAGACACGATTAGGCCGGGACCATCCGGTCATCCAGTGAGCCCAACGGCCATCACAGGGTCATTGGAGGCATCGGCCTGAGCCGGGCGAAACTCGAGAACGTCATTGAGGGGGTTCCTGGTTATGTAACCTGATCAGCAGGCTGCCGCTGAACCCCTTTCTGTTCGACAGGGCAATGCGGTAGCCGCCGTCGACGGCTTCGGCCTCGCTGCCGCGCTTCTCGCCCCATTCCTCGTCGGTATGGTTGCAGCGCACGCGCCAGCCGTCGTTGCCCTGGGTGGCGCGAATGCACAGCGTGTCGCGATAGAGGTGTTCGCCCGGGATGGTCCGGTCGAAAAACAGAAAACCGTCGATTTCGTATTCGGTGGCGCTGACGGTCAGCTCGACGGTAAACACCAGGGTGCTGCCGCGCACGATGCGCCCGGTGTCGAGAAAGACCGAGAACAGGTAGGGCCAGCGCGGTTCGTCGAGCCCGGCCCGGTCGGGTTGCATCATCTCGTCGTATCTTCGCAGCACGGCCGAGTAGTTTGTCTTGCGTCGCTCGGTCAGGTAGTAGCTGTTGTCGTCTCCTTCGGCCGGGCGCGGAGCGACACTGGCCTCGAACCAGTAAGAGGCGCGCACCTGCCTGCCGGCGCCCATGGCGCGCTGCACCGATGGTGGCAGGGGGAGGCGGTCAAGCTCGAGGATGGCGTCGGCGCGCACGTCGCCGAACAGGAACCGCGTGAGATTCTGGTAGCCCTCTTCGGAGTTGACGATGCCGAACGGACCGCTGTGGGCCCGGTGAACGTAGGCGCGCGGTGCATGACGGACCGCCGCGTGGGTGATCCGGACCAGGCCGTCGCTCATCTCTCCGGCGCCCTTCGCCGACAGCCCGAAGGCGACATCGTAGTCGCGATGGTTGGTTCCGATCAGGCAGAAGAAGCGGTTCGGGTCGAAGTGGCCGTCCAGCGTCGCGACGTTGTCGTGCCGGCCGAGACTCAGATCCTCGGCCATGTTGCGGCGGTTGAAGTT
Organism: Pseudomonadota bacterium; assembly: GCA_013285445.1. Lineage (NCBI taxonomy): Bacteria > Pseudomonadati > Pseudomonadota > Pseudomonadota bacterium. The sequence goes on from CP053448.1 coordinate 404,261, forward strand.
GTTGATGTCCCAGATGCCGAGAAAACGGGGCACGTTGAAGCCGGCCATTTCGATGCCGTTGTGCGGCGTGGCGTAGGTGAACACCTTGTCGACGCAGCCGGCTTCGGCGCTGTCGCGCAGCGCTTCATTCTGCAGCAACGTGCGACAGATCAGTCCGCCCATCGAGTGCGCGACCAGATGAACCCGAAACTCGCGGCGGGCACCCGCGTCGTTGCCGCAGATCGCCTGACGTGCATCGGCAATCAGCTGGCGCAGGCTGTGGGCGGCTTCGAGAATCGACGGGCGCCGGCCGCTGCCGAAATCATGATCCGCCTCGTCGTAATAGCGGTGGATGAAAACGGTTCGGGCCGGCAGGTTATCCTGGCGCAGCTGACCCTGAAGATAGGCATCCTGGTAGTGGTGGTCTTTCATCAGACGGATCAGTGGCGACTCGAAATAGTGTCGCCGGACCTCGCCGGTCCACAGCTGGCGCGCCTTTGTTGCGCCGAGATTGAAACCCATGTACGGAGTGGCTGCGGTCGATTCGATTTCGTTCCGGGTCATCGCAAAGCCGCGCACGTAGATGATCGGATAGTAGGGTGGTTTGAAGGTGGCCATGGCGTTCAGTCTCCTCCCGCGGTGCTGTCTGATCACCGCATCTCGTTGACCCCTTGCCCAAGCGGCACACGCACGCTTGCCTTGCCGGCTGATCCGCTCGCGGCAATCGGCGGATGATCGGCACAGCGAAGCCAGTGCACCGCACACCGATACTGCCACGAGCGACTGCAAACTCCCAGCGCAAATGCACATCTGATTGCGCCTGCGGCGGATCCGGAGCCCTTGTCGCTGCGCCCCGGAAAAGAGTTGTGCGGATCGATAGCGATATGGAAGGCCCTGGGTGACTTGCAGTGCAGGCCCTGTTCACAGCCCGCTTGCATGAGCGCTCCAGAAACGGCCCGCGACGTTGCCGGAAGATGCCGGCCCGGCTTGACCATGGCCGGGTTGTTGGGCGCATAATGGCGACGGCGGACGGAGGTGGTCCGACCGCACCGACTTATTGCAATAGGTGACAACATGGCTGGCAAGTTCGAAATCTACAAAGACAAGGCCGGTGAATTCCGCTTTCGGCTCAAGGCCTCCAACGGCCAGAATATTCTCGGCAGTGAGGGTTACGCCAAGAAGGCAAGCTGCATGAACGGGGTCGAATCGGTCAGGAAGAACTCGCAGAATCCGAAGCGTTTCGAAATCAACAAGACGCCGACCGGCAAGTGGACATTCAGGCTGCTGGCCGCCAACGGTCAGACCATCGGCACCAGCCAGACCTATGCTTCGGAGTCGGGCTGCCGCAGCGGCACCGGGAGCGTGGCCCGGTCTTCGGCAGAGGCCACCGTCGACGATCAGACCTGATTGCGGCTGTCGTCAGGCGGACCCGCCAAAGGACGGCCCGGCAGTCCGGGCCAGACATTGGATCGAGCATGGGCATCGGGCGGCAAGGCCTGCTGACAGTGGTGCTGTTGCTGGCCGTCTGGACGGCGCGTGCCGATGAATGCCGGCCGCCGGGCGTCGCGCTGGCTTTGGGTTCAGGCGGCGCTGCGGGCCTGGCCCACATCGCCGTCCTGGGCGTGTTCGACGAGCTCGGGATTCGTCCCGAGGCGATCGCCGGAACGAGTATCGGCGCCATCATGGGGGCGCTGTATGCGGCGGGTCTGAGCGCCGATGAAATCGAGCAGGTTTTTCGGGATTTCGGTGGATCAGCGCTCGATCCGCTATCCGGGCTGATCGGCGACAACGGGCCGCCGGGCCTGAGCGACCTGGTCGAGATCGATCTGGCAAACGGCAGCTTTATCGACTCGGATCGCTTCATCGATTTCATTGCCTCACGCATGGAGGCGCGCAGCTTCGATCAGCTGCGCCTGCCGCTCTACCTGGTCGCCACCGACTTCTGGACCGGTCAAAGCCATGTCTTCGAAGAGGGCGATCTGCTCAGGGCGGTCCAGGCCAGCATGGCCGTGCCGGGCCTGTTCGCGCCGGTCAAGCTGGACGACAAGCTGCTGATTGACGGCGGTACGTCGAACCCGCTGCCGGTCGACCTGCTCGAAGGCCATGACCTGGTCGTTGCCATCGACGTGACCGGTGCCCGGCAGCGCGAGACCGAAGGTCGACCCGATGTGACTGATCTGCTGTTTTCCAGCTTCGAAATCATGCAGCAGTCCATTCTGCGCGGCAGCCTGCAAAGGCACTCGGTCGACATTTACATCAAGCCCGAGCTGACCGGCATCCGCATGCTGCATTTCGATCGCGTCGATGCCATTCTCGAACAGGCGAGGCCGGCGGCCGGGGAATTGCGAAAGCAGCTGCAGGCCCTGATCGACTGCGACTGAGCGGCCGCCGCTCAGTCGTCATTGTCCGGTGGCCCGATTTTGTCTTGCGTGCGCAGCTCGAAGTCGCTGGGGTCGTGGCGTTCGTGCAGCTGCGTCTCGGGCCTGCCGAAGGTGCGGTTGACCATCCGGCCGCGCCGCACCGCCGGGCGCTCATCGATCGTTCGGGCCCAGCGCATCAGGTTCTCGTATTGATGGGTCTGCAGGAACTCAGCGGCATCATAGACGCGCCCGAGCGCGAGCTGTCCGTACCACGGCCAGATGACGATGTCGGCGATGGTGTAGTCGTCGCCGGCGATGTAGTCACGTTCGGCAAGCTGACGATCGAGCACGTCCAGCTGACGCTTGGTTTCCATGGTGTAGCGGTCAATGGCGTACCTGATCTTGACCGGCGCGTAGTTGTAGAAGTGACCGAAGCCCCCGCCCAGGTACGGGGTCGCGCCCATCTGCCAGAACACCCAATTGAGGCATTCGGTGCGCCGGTGACGGTCGCTCGGCAGCAGCGTGCTGAACTTTTCGGCCAGGTAGAGCACGATGGCGCCCGATTCGAACACGCGCAGGGACGGTGTCACGCTGAGATCGACCAGCGCCGGGATCTTGGAGTTCGGGTTGGCCCTGACAAAACCCGAGGAAAACTGCTCGCCTTCGCCGATATTGATCAGCCAGGCATCGTATTCGGCCGCCTCGATGCCCCGCTCGAGCAGCTCCTCGAACATGATGGCCGCCTTCACCCCGTTGGGCGTGGCCAGCGAATAGAGCTGATGGGGATGCCCGCCGACCGGCAGATCCTGCTCGTACTGTGCGCCGGCAGTCGGCCGGTTGATGCTGGCGAACTGTCCACTGTTGTCGTCCGGTTCCCAGCGCCAGATTTCAGGCGGGACGTAATCCTGATCGTTCATGGCCGTGATTCCCTGTGATTCGCTGTCCGTTGCACAACACCTGCGGTCGGATGGCCCCGCAGTCAAGCCGGGGGACCGGCAGCAAAGCGCCGGTCGCCAGCGCAGCATTCGCTGTGGAGAAAACCGATCAAGGTCTCCATGGCGTCGAAGTCCAGCCGACAGTACAGGGTCCGGCCGTCGCGCAGCTGGTGAACCAGGCCGACGCCCATCATGCGCGAGAGGTGGTGCGACAGCGTCGAGCCCGGCACCGCCAGCGCCTGCTGGATCTCGCCGACCGCCACGCCGTCTGGGCCGGCGCGCACCAGGCGGCGGAAGATCGCCAGGCGGGTCGGGTGGCCGAGCTCGGCCAGTTGCGCTGCTGCGGTTTCCAGTTCCATCTGCGCTTTCCTCCAGATTGGATTCGATTCTAACTTTGTCGAAATGACTTGACAATTCGATATTACCGGAAATATATTATTTCTACATTTCGAGAATGATGGAAATCAAATGCCGGCAAACAACCCCGCAATCAACGCCGCGGCCGCCAGCGGCCCGGGCCCGCTGCACGAGGCGGCCAGCTTCTTCGTGGTCACCTTCGCCGAACTGGCGGTGCTGTTCGTGCTCATCAGCCTGACCGTGGCCTGGCTGCGCCAGCGCCTGCCGGCCGAACGCATCCAGGCGATGCTGGCCGGGCGCAGCGGCTACCTGGCGGCGGTCGGGCTCGGCGCAGTCACCCCGTTCTGCTCGTGCTCGACCCTGCCGATGCTCACCGGCTTGCTGCAGGCGCGCGCCGCCTTCGGGCCGGCGATGGCCTTCCTGCTCACCTCGCCGCTGCTCAACCCGTACGTGGTGGCGCTGTTCTGGCTGGTGTTCGGCGCCCAGGTCATGCTCATCTATACGCTCGTCGTGCTGGCCACCGCCATCGGCGCGGGCGTGCTGCTCGACCGGCTGGGATTCGAGCGCTACGTGACCCTGCCCGAACCGGCCGCCAGGGGCTGCACGGCGGGCGGCAGGCCGGCCTGGCGCGAACTCGGCGCGGAGGCCCTGGGCCAGCTGCGCCAGTTCCTGCCGCACCTGCTGCTGGGCGTGGCCGTGGGCGCGGTGGTGCACGGCTACGTGCCCGAGTCCCTGGTCGCGCGCCTGGCCGGCGAGCCGGCCTGGTGGCTGGTGCCGGTCGCAGCGCTCAGCGGCGTCCTGCTCTACCTGCGCGCCAGCACCATGATCCCGGTCGCCGCCAGCCTGGTCGCGAAAGGCGCCAGCCTCGGTCCCGTCCTGGCCCTGACGGTGGGCGGCGTCGGCGCCAGCCTGCCGGAGATGATCATGCTCAAGCGCCTGTTTCGCTGGCCGCTGCTGGCCGCGTTCATCGTGGTGGTGCTGGGCACCGCCTGCCTGACCGGCTACGGGCTGATGGCGCTTGACTGGAGCCGGGCATGAGCGCCCCGGCCCGCCAGGGCGACATCGCCGCCGAGCTGGCCGGGGAGGCGCGGCGGCTGGGCCTGGGCCTGGTCGACGCCCGGGGTCAGTTCAGGCCGGTGCCCATCGCGCTGTCACCCTGGCTGCTGGACCGGACGCAGTGGCGAGCGGCCCGGCGAGCCGCGACCCTGCTCGGCCGGCTCGTCCATCGCCTCGCCGCGCGGCCCGGGCTGCTCGCGCCGCCGCCCGCACCGGCCTCCGGCAGCGCGGCCAGCCTGCCGTCGGTGCTCGGCGCCCGGCGCCCGCGGCAGCCGCGCGCCCGTTCCGCGCCCCTGATGCGCCACGACCTGCTGCTCGACACCTCGGGCCAGTGGCGCTGGGTCGAGACCAACGTCACCGCCGCCGGCATGGGGCCGTTCGGCGAGCGCGCCGGCTGGCTGCAGCGGGCCTGGCGCGACCGCTTCGGCGGGCCGGGGCGGCCGGCGCCCAACCCGGCCACGGCGCGCCAGGCCCGCTGCCTGGTCGAGGCCGCGCGCGGCGCCGACCGGCCCGCGCGCCAGGTGCCCCGACCGTTGATCGTGTTCGCCGTCGAGGAAAACGAGGACAATCGCTCCGACCAGAAGCTGCTGCAGGCCGCGGTCGAAGCGGCCGGCGCCACGGTGCTTCGCCTGACCCTGCGCGAACTGGCCGACACCGCCGCAACCCGCGGCCGGCGGCTGTGCCTGCCGGGGGCCGGCTGCGTCGACCTGGTGTATTTCCGCACCGGCTACAACATCGGCGATTTCGCCACGCCCCGGCTGCTCGCGTGGCGCCTGGCGCTGGAGGCGCACGACCTGGCCCTGTGTCCCGGCGTCGACCTGCAGCTGGCCGGCAGCAAATGGCAGCAGATGCAGCTCTACCGCGCCGGCGACGCGCTCTACCGGCGGCTCGGCTTCAGCCGGGCCGAAACCGTTCGCCTGCGCCGCCTGATGGTGCCGCAGCACGCCCTGGCATCGCTGGGCGCGCGCCGGGCCGAACGCCTGATCGAGCGCGGCTGGCTGCTCAAGAGCCAGCGCGAGGGCGGCGGCAGCGTGCTCGCCGGCGAAGACGCGCTGGCGGCCCTGGCCGGCCAGGCGGGCGACAGCATCCTGATGGCGCCGATCGAAGCGCGGATTCTTGAACAACCGGTACCGGTCCTGTCGGGCGAACGGATCGTCACCAGCGGACCCCGTGTGGCCGAACTCGGCCTGTTCACCGCCGGCCCGCCGGCGCGCCCGGCCGGTTATCTCGTTCGCAGCAAGCCCGCCGACCGGCTCGAAGCCGGCATCCACGCCGGCCACGGCATGCTCGACGGCATCACGCTCGCTTTCTGAATGAGGCAGTCGTCCTGGTTGTGCATGACGTCCGGCCCGACCCGAGTGCGCCTGGCGCACTGGCGCTTGCTGGATGGCCGGATACGGCATGGCCGATCCGGGCTGCCTGGCGGTGCTGGATTCAGTCCGTCTGACCGGGGTTTGCGGGCTCGTCCGCTGGCCTCGCCGGGGTTTCGTGAAAATCAATGCCGAGCTTGCGTGCGCGCTCCTTCCAGCGCTCGCGCGCGGCATGGCGCAGATCTTCAACGGTGTCGCTCTCGTCGACGATTTCCATGCCCAGCAAAGTCTCGAGCACATCCTCCATCGTCACGATCCCGGCCATGCCGCCGTATTCATCCACAGCCACGGCAAAATGCTCCTGGCGCGAGAGCAGTTGACTGAACAGGGCCTGCAGGGAAATGAACTCGGGGACGAACAACACCTCGCGTTTAAGCGCATCAATGCGGGTCTCTTCGCGTCCCTCGGCCTTCGCGAGCATGATGTCGGTCCGGAGGACATAGCCGCGAATATCCTCGTCGGAGTCGGCGTAGACGGGGTAGCGTGAGAACGACAGCGCACTGGTGGAATCCATGACTTCGCCGACGGTCCGGTCACAGCGCAGCATGCTTACCGCCACCCGCGGCGTCATGATGTCCTCGACCCGAATGGCGCTGAAACGGATCAGATTGAAAAAAATGTTGGATTCCTCTTCCTGGAACACGCCCTCGCGCTCCCCGGCGCGCGCGAGTACCCGGAATTCCTCGCGACTCACCGTCGGGCTCCGCTCCTTTGGCGCCAGCCATCTCGTGATCAGCTTCGACAGCTGCACCAGGGGCCAGGTCAGATAGATCAGGGCCACGCAGGCAAATGCGGTAAAGCCAGCCAGCTTCCTGGCGTGGGTTGCGCCCAGGGTTTTGGGGATGATCTCAGAGAAAATCAGGATGAGCAGCGTGACAATGGCCGAAGTCAGGCTGAGCCAGGCGCTGCCGAAAACGACCTGGGCCTGCGCGCCGACGCCGGCCGCGCCGAAAGTGTGGGCGATGGTGTTGAGGCTGAGAATCGCCGACAGCGGCTGGTCGATATCGTGCTTGAGCCGGCGCAGTCGCCGGCCGATCGCGGAGCCTCGCTCATTGAGCACTGCGATGTGCGCCGGTGTGAGGCTCAGCAGCGCCGCTTCCAGAATGGAACACAGAAACGAGACGCCGATGGCCAGCAACAGATAGAAAAGCAAAAGCCCCATGATGGCCCTTGAGTAGTTGCAACAGATCAGATTGTACCGTCGCCGGCGCGAGATCCTGGTGAGGGATGCACTGCTGTGGCGCGGTGTGCTGTCAGGTTCCGATCCGGCGGGCACGACAGCGAGACCCAGAGCCATCTCGCCTACAATGGTGGCCTGTTGTGTCGCCTGCGTAAACGCGCTTCAATGTCGCTTGTCTCGATACGAAAACTGGATTTCAGCATTGGCGGGCCCTTGCTGCTCGAGCGGGTCCATCTCGAGCTGGACTCGGGCGAACGCGTTGCCCTGGTCGGGCGCAACGGCGCCGGAAAATCAACGCTGCTCCGACTGATTGGTGGTGAGATTGATCCAGACGACGGCGAGATCGTGGTTGCTGATGGCGTACGGATCGCCACGCTGCCGCAGCACGTGCCTGATGATGCCGCTGGCAGTGTGTTTGACCAGATCGCGCAGGGCCTCGGGGAGGTCGGGCAGCTGCTGGCCCGTTTTCACCGGCTCAGCCAGGGCGCATTCGATGCCGCCGCGATCGCGAATGTTCAAGCCAGGCTTGACGCCGGCGGTGGCTGGGACGTCGACCAGCGGGTCGAACGGGTGCTGGATCATCTTGGCCTGGATGGCACGGCGCGCTTTGATCAGCTGTCTGGCGGCATGAAGCGGCGAGTGCTGCTCGGCCAGGCGCTGGTCCAGCAGCCGGATGTACTGCTGCTCGATGAGCCGACCAACCATCTCGATATTGACTCGATCGAATGGCTGGAGGGCTTTCTTGGCGAGTTTCCAGGCTGCCTGGTTTTCGTCACCCACGACCGGCGCTTTCTTCAGACCCTGGCGACCCGAATCGTCGAGATCGATCGCGGCCGGCTCACATCCTGGCCGGGCGACTGGCAGAACTACCTCAGGCGGGCTGATGAGCGGGCCCATGCCGAGGCGCTGGACAGCGAGCGCTTCGACCGTAAACTGGCCGGGGAGGAAGCCTGGATTCGCCAGGGCATCAAGGCACGGCGCACGCGCAATGAGGGTCGGGTTCGGGCGCTGGAGAAAATGCGCGCCGAGCGGGCACAACGGCGCGAGCGCCAGGGTCGCGTGCAGATGCAGGTGGCCCGGGCCGGCCAGTCCGGTCGCAAGGTCATCGAGGCTGACGGCGTGACCTTCGCCCGGAAGGGTCGGCCCATCGTCCGGGATTTTTCGGCCACCGTGTTCCGGGGGGACCGCATCGGCCTGATCGGCGCCAACGGCAGCGGCAAGTCGACCCTGCTGAAGCTGTTGCTCGGCGAACTCGCGCCGGATGCCGGCACGGTGACCCTCGGTACCAACCTCGAAGTCGCCTACTTCGACCAGCATCGCGCCGTGCTGCGTGACGACTGGAGCGCGGCCGAGAACGTGGCCGATGGCCGCGATTTCGTCGAGATCAACGGCAGCCGCAAGCACATCATCGGCTATCTGCAGGATTTTCTGTTTGCGCCGGAGCGTGCCCGTGCGCCCATCGGAAAGCTGTCTGGCGGCGAGCGCAACCGCCTGCTTCTGGCGCGGCTGTTCGCGCGTCCGTCGAACCTGCTGGTCATGGACGAGCCGACCAATGACCTCGACGCCGAAACCCTTGAGCTGCTCGAGGAACGGGTGGCCGACTACCCCGGCACGCTGCTGCTGGTCAGCCACGACCGGGCCTTCCTTGACAACGTGGTTACCTCGACGCTCGTCATGGAGGGCGGCGGTCGGGTGGGCGAGTATGTCGGCGGGTACAGCGACTGGCTCCGCCAGCGCCGGCCGGCAGGATCATCGCCAGGGACCGCATGCTCGGACAGGCCGGCTGCAGCGAAGCCGAAGGCCAGGTCGAAGCCGGTCAAGCTCAGCTATAAGCTGGCCCGCGAACTCGACCAGCTGCCTGAGCGGGTCGAAGCGCTGGAGGCCCGGCTGGCCGGACTGACCGGACAAATGAACGAGCCTGACTTCTATCGCCAGGATGTCGAGCGGATCACCGCCCACCATGCCGAAGTCGAGACCGTTCAGGCCGAGCTTGACGCGGCCTACGGTCGGTGGGAAGAACTCGAAAACCACTCTGGCTGAGCGTTATCAACGCTCAGCGACAACTGCTCGGCAGATGCTTGTCGGCGATGGTGCTGCTGCTGCATTGCCATCCGGCAAGCTGGCCGTCCTCGATGCGCGGGCTGATCATGAACTTGGCGTTTTCGCCCAGACCCGAATCGCCATCCAGGATGAGAACAAGCCCGGCCGGTTCCGTTTGCCAGACGGCATTGACAACGTCGGGTCCAAAGGCAACAGCCGACACCCACTCGTCGGCCAGTGCCGGTTCCGGTATGCGACCGTGTTCGAACTGGTATGCGGCCATTTGGCGTCGGAATTGTGCCGTGGCGGAAAACGCGGAGCCCAGCTTTGCGCGCATCTGATAGTCCTGGTAGGCAGGAACAGCGACGGCAGCGAGAATGCCGACGGCCGCCACGCCAACCAGGCTGCCGCCACCGGCGTAGAGCAGGTCGCCGGGATGATTCTCGAAGGTCAGCCGGACGCCGAGCTGGCCGTCGGCATAGTCGATGGCAAATCCGACTGTGCCGGCCTCGGGCAGGGCGAGCTCGCGCGCGGTTGGAAAGTCGGCCACATCGATGCGAATATCGAGCATGTCGGCAAGGCTCAGCAGCGAGCTGATGTAGCCGTAATAGTTGCGGCGAGGCGCGCCGTCCACGCCAAGTGCTCCGAACAGGGCGGCACGGTCAGTGGTCATGCCCGCATCGGCCAGCCACTGTCCGACCGCGACATTCCCGGGATGGTCGAGCCGGGCCATGAGCACCTGGGGTACGGCGGCGATCAGAATGCGATCATCCTCGCGCATCCAGAACAGGTGGGTTCCGATGCGCATGAGGCGCCCGAGGACAAACGACAGCGCCGGATTGGCCGCACTCAAGCTGCCCATTTCCTCGTCAAGGCTGATGCCGGGGATCGTGAGATGGTGAATGTCGGTCCCGCCTGCCTGGATGATCGCCTGACGAATTTCGAAGCGCTGTGCCAGGGCGTCCCAGAACGCCGTCCAATGCTCGATGCTGGCGGCATCGTGAACAAGATAGCCGCCGTTGTCGTCGTCGATAAAGATCATTCGGCCGGCGAAGCTGTCGAGCACAGCGTTCAGGTCCAGGCCGATTTCGGCTTCCAGATGAGCGCTGATTTCAGACAGCTCCGTTTCGCTCTCGCCGCCCATGATGGCTGCCAGCTGCTGCAGCCAGTCGCTGTCGGGAACCCTCAGGCCAGCCACGACCCGGGGTTCGCCGCTGCTGTCGATGCCAATCGGTGCCGCTGGCGGAAGCGTCAATTCCCAGGCGCGACCTTGCCGTCCTTCGGCCAGCAACGCCAGACGGGCCTTGCCGTCACTGCTGCCGTAGCCCAGGGCGAGCTGGCGGGTCGCGAACACGCCCAGGGCCTCGAACTGCGCCAGCTGCTGCGGGTCAAGGCCCTGGCGCATGAGCGGGCCGAGCCTGGCCATATCGGCCCAGAGATAAAAGCCGAAGCGCGAGGCGTCAATCTGCTGCTCGTAGACCTGCATTGGCAGTGTGCCGGTGGGCGACTGCCATTGATAGGACGCTTCGAGCCGTTCGGCGCTGGCGCCCATGCCGGTCAGGAAACGCGCCCGACGGGTCGTGGCGTCGAAGTCATAGAAGATCGGAAACATCGTTGCCAGGATCTGGCCGGGTCCGTCACCCTCGGCTGGTTCGAGCAGCTGCAGCAGGGCGGCCTGGCCGGTCAGTTCGGCCAGGGCAGCGTCGAGCTCGGCTACCGTGTCGAAGTCAAAGCGACCCTCGATGACGAGGTCGGCTTCGAGCGGCTGTGGACCGTCGCCGACCAGCGCGAATTCCAGCGGCGAGCGCAGCGACTCCAGCAGCAGGGTCAATAGCGGCGCGAGCTGGCCAAGATCCGCGGCCAGCACTTCGGGCAGGCGGGCCTGGAGTGCGCTGATCGCTTCGCGGTTGGCCGGCGTGTCCAGCCCCGCGCCCAGGGCGCTGGATTTCGGTGCGCTGAACATTCCCCAGATGCCCGGCAGGCGCAGGTAGGCCATGGTATCGGCCGGCAAGGCGTCGATCAGCCGGGCGCGATCGGCCAGGGCGTCGTCCCAGGCCGAAGGCTCGTTCATCGGCCCGGAATCAATTGACCGGGGCCGTTCGCAGCCAATCGTGGCCGCGACAAGGACGACCAGCAAGGTCATCAGAACGGGTTGCAGTCTCATGGTGTCCCTCATGGAATTCCGGGGCGACAGTATAGCGGTGGGTGGGACGGGTCACACAACGCGGCTGCGGCGCAGTCGCCTTCCCGCCAGCCCGCAGCCGGAACTATGGCCGCTGCCGGGGAATGAGCGCGAGCTTTCCGACGGTCTGTCCGGACTCGATCCGGCGCTGTGCAGTGGCGGCGTCGGTCAGCGGCCAGGACTCAACCGGCAGGGGCGCCAGGCGGCCGTCGGCAAAGCGGTCGAGCAGCCACTGCATGCCGGCACGCATGGTCGGCGCGTGTGACTGCAGAAAGCTCAGGTTGGCGGCCAGCACGCTGCGGTTGGACTGGGTCATGTCCAGCGGATTGAAGCGCGGCGTGCGCAGCCAGTCACGGGCCAGCCGCAGCCAGTTGGGGCGGCCGTTTTTCGGCAGCATGGAGGCAAATCCGTAGACCACCAGGCGGCCGGTCGGAGCCAGGTGGGCGTAGCTGTTGCCGAGCGTAGCGACTCCGTTGGCGTCGAATATCGCATTGAAGCCGCCGGGGGCCCGCTCTCGCGCGACCGACCAGAGGTCCTGCGTGGACTTGTCGATCACTGTATCGGCACCAAATGACAGGGCGTGTTCGACCTTGTGGGACGCCCCGACAACGCCGATGACGCGCGCGCCGGCCAGGCGACCCAGCTGGAGCAATGCCGTGCCCACGCCACCGGCGGCCGAATGGACCAGCCAGGTCTCGCCCGGCTGCGGGTGAACCTGGCGGTGAATCATCCACCAGGCGGTCAGAAAAACGGTCGCAACGGTTGCAGCCTGTTCGAAATCAAGTCGCTCCGGTTTGGCGAACACGCCTTCGGCCGGCAGGACCAGGTGACTGGCGTAGCCGTTGAACAGGGTCAGGCCGATGACCTCGTCGCCCGGTTGCCAGTCCGAGACGCTGTCGCCGACGGCCTCGACGGTGCCGGCAACCTCGAAGCCGGGTGTGATCGGGTAGCCGTGCAGTTTTCTCGCCGAGGCATACAGGCCCATGCGAATAATGCTGTCGGCGTAATTGACGCCGCAGGCCCTGCAACGAATGACCACTTCGCCAGGTCCGGGCACCGGATCCGCCTCGCTTACGACTTTCAGGATTTTCGGACCACCGGGCCGATCGATCACGACTCGCTTCATGCCGGATCCTTCATGGATTTCCTGGCGCCGGGTCCATCCGTTCTGTCGGGGTGATATGGGCCTGTTCGGTCTGAGTGGTTTTCTGACGGCCTGCTCGCCTGTCGGCACGTCGGCAAGGGGTCGACGCGGGCGGCTCGCTGGCCGTCTGCGGCACGGGAGGACCGGTCGGGCATTGAGTGGCGCAGATCGTCATGCCACATCGTGGTGGGTATTGGCCATCGCGGATTCACAGGGCTGCGAGACGCGAGCGCAAGCTCGAGTAGTCCGCGGCCATGGGCTCGGCGCGACTGGCGCGCTGAAGCAGTTCGGCCAGCGCGGGCGGCGGCTCGATGCGACACCGGATGATCGGCTCAACTACGTTGTCGAACTTGGCCGCATGGGCGGTCGCGGCAATCAGCCAGGGACGCCGGTCACCGGAGCGGCGCAGCCGGTCAAGCGCATCGAGCGCGCAGGCCGTATGCGGACAAACGGCCAGCTTGAAGTCCTGCCAGACGCGCTGGATGGTCGAGCGGATGGCATCGTCATCGGTGCTCAGGGCGCGGATGCTGCTGGCGCGCAGGTCGGCGTCGCGATAGAGCCAGGCCAGACGCTCGAAGTTGCTCGGGTCGCCGACGTCCATGGCGTTGGCCAGGGTGGCAAGACCCGGTCGGCCGCGATAGTCCTGACCGGAAAAGAAGTCGGGCAAGGTGCGGTTGGCGTTGGTCGCCAGCACGATCTCATCGATCGGCAGACCCATGGCGCGGGCCATGATGGCCGCCAGTGCGTTGCCGAGATTGCCGGTGGGCACGATCAGGTTGACCGGCGTGTCGATCTGCTCGTGCAGCGCGGTCACGCTGTGGGCGTAGTAGCTGATCTGCGGCAGCAGGCGGCCGATGGAAATCGAGTTGGCCGAAGTCAGCGCCAGGCCGGCCAGGCGGTCGTCGTTCAGGGCGCGCTTGACCAGGCGCTGGCAGTCGTCGAAGTCGCCGCGGACCCGAAAGGCGACGACGTTGTCGCCGAACGCGCCAAGCTGGTGCGCCTGGCGTCCCGAGACCTTGCCATCGGGGTAGAGAATGACAACGCGGAATCCCGGGCGGCGGTGAAACGCGGCAGCGACCGCGGCACCGGTATCGCCGGAGGTTGCCACCAGCACGGTCTGCGTTGGATCGCCGTCGCTGCGCAGGCGGCCCAGGCAGGCAGCCAGAAAGCGCGCGGCAAAATCCTTGAACGCCGCCGTCGGTCCGTGGAAGAGCTCCAGAAGCCAGCTCCAGCCGGGCTCCAACCCGGTCACCGGCAGGTCCGGATCAAGCGCTTCGCGGGTGATCGCGGCCAGCTCGGCGCTCAGCGGGCTGCCGGCAAAAAAGGGCGCCAGCCATTGCCGGGCCGTGGCTGGCAGCCCGGCTTCGGGCTGCAGTGTCAGGCCGTCGAGACGGGGAATGCGTTCAGGCACGTACAAACCGCCGTCTGGCGCCAGACCGGCGCGCAACGCAGCGTCCAGAGCCACTGGCTCGGATTGTCCTCGCGTGCTCAAATAGCGCATCAACCGGCGTTCTGGTGTCGGAGCGACCATTGTCGGATGAAAACCGCCCAGGTGCAAAGCCCGGTGGTTGCGGGGGGATTGCCGGACAGGCGCTGCAGGTGACACCGATTGTCCGCGGTTATCGGAACGGGGTGGGTGCTCATCACGGATGTGACATTTAGATAGAACGATCGGTATAATTGCCGGCATGAGAAAGACCAAGCGCGAGCACCTGCTGCGCGTCGCCGAGCGCCTGTTCTACGAAGAAGGCTTCCACGCGACGGGCATCGACCGGATCGTGACCGAAGCAGGCGTCACGCGCATGACGCTCTACAACCACTTTGCCTCCAAGACTGAACTGATTCGCGGGGTCCTGGCGGCGCGCCATGATCGATATCGCCGGGCGCTGTGCGAAGCGATCGAGGCCCGCGGTCAGGAGTCTGCGCTGGGCGCCTTGGTCGCGGTTCAATCCGATTGGCTTCGCGCCCGCGCTCAACATGGATGCATGGTCATCAAGGCGATTGCCGAGTTCCAGCGGCACGACAGCGCCATCGCCGCCGACGCTCTTGTCCTGAAACGCGACCTGCTCGGAATCATCGATTGGGTCCTCGAACTGGACGGGATTGCCCGCAGCGGCGCAGCGCAAGAGGTGCTGATGGTCCTCGAAGGATCCAACGCGCTGGTGCCGGTTCTGGGTCTGGAAAACGTGCTCTCCTCGATGCAGTCGCTGCTGTCGTCATGGCTTGTTCCGGCACAAGAGGCAAGCGCCTGATGATGCTTTCGGCCACCCGCTATGCCGTCATTGGAGCTGGACTGATTGCCGTCGCCTACGGGCTTGCCCGCTTCGCGTTCGGGCTGTTCGTTCCGCCGATTCGTGACTCGCTCGGGCTGTCCCCTTCCGTCATGGGGCTGATCGGCGCCTTGCCGTTTGTCAGTTTCGTGCTGACCAGCTTGTTCGCCTCGGCCGTGGTCGAGCGTCTTGGTGCACGTCGGGCGGCGATGCTGGCCGGTGGTTTCGCCGTCGCGGGCCTCGGTCTGGTGTCGCAGAGTGCCGGTCCGGGCACGCTCGGGGCCGGTGTATTCCTGTGCGGCATCGCGACCGGCATGATGATGCCGGCACTGAGCCTGGGTAATCAGGCGGCGGTTGTGCCGGCCCGTCAGGGTCGCGTCAACGCCATCATGAACGCCGGAACCGGTATCGGCGTGGCGGTCTCCGTGCCCGTGACCCTGCTGCTCACCGATGCCTGGCGCACGGCCTATATGTCGTTTGCCGTCCTGGCAGCAGCAGGCGTCGTGGTGGCCTGGCGGTGGCTGCCGGACAATGGCCGGCGTGCCGGGGAGACCGATCAGCGGCCGCCGCTGTCGCGCGAGGAGCGCCGGCACTTGCTGCGAATGAGTGCGTTTGCCGCCGGCATGGGTTTTGTCAGCGCCGTCTATTGGGTATTCGGGCCGGACATGGTCGTGGTCCTGGGCGGCATGCCCATGACGTTGACCGGGTGGCTTTGGCTGGTGGTCGGGCTGGTCGGCGTGGCTGGCGGCATCGCCAGCGAACTGATGGACCGTTTCGGCGCCGGTTGCACCCAGAGTGCGGCCCTGATCGGCCTCGCCGTGGCGATGGGGTTGCTGATGCTGGCTCCGGGGGCCCTGCCCGTGGCCCTGCTTTCGGCCGGTTTGTTCGGGTTCGCCTACATGACCCTGACGGGTGTCTATCTGGTCAGCGGCATTCGCCTGGCGCCAGGCCGTCCTGCCCTGGGGGCGGTGGTTGCCTTTCTGGCCGTCGCCGTCGGTCAGGCACTGGGCTCCAGCCTGGCCGGAATCGTGGTCGACCAGATCGGCTACTTCAATACATTCGGCGGCTTCGTGTGCGCCTGTGTTGTGGTTGCCGCCCTGTTTCCGTGGTATCCGGCAGTCCGTCAGGCCTGACCGCACTCGACCCGCCTGAATGCGATCTACATTCGTGCCGGGTTAATAGTAACGGTAGCGGTACCGGTACCGGCTACACCTTGTGACCAATGGCAGGTACTACACGGCCGGCCTTGTGGCAGATTGAAGCCCTCGGTTCACGAACGACTGGCATCCAGGCCGAACGGCAGCGGTCTTGACAGTCCGTCGGGTGACGGTTTCCAGCAGGTTTTCAATATGATTGAAGTCGATGATTTTCGCAAGCAGTACGGCAAGCTCACCGCAGTCGAGCGCATCAGCTTTCAGGCCCGATCAGGGGAGATTTTCGGTCTGCTCGGGCCCAATGGTGCCGGCAAGTCGACCACCATCAACGCCATTTCCGGACTGCTTGTTCCCACTGCCGGGCGCATTCGCGTCAACGGTCACGACGTGCGCCGCGAGCCGATGGCGGCCAAGAGAGCCCTCGGCGTGGTACCCCAGGAGCTCGCCTTGTACGAAGAGCTTTCGGCGCGTGCCAACCTGAAGTTCTGGGCAGGTCTGTTTGGCCTCGACAAGAACACCGCCGCCGAACGCGTCGAATCGGTGCTGGAGGCTGTCGGGCTGGCCGATCGCGCCGACGAGCCCTGCGGAACATTCAGCGGCGGCATGAAGCGCCGGCTCAACTTCGCCTGCGCCATTGTGCATCAGCCCAGGGTACTGCTGCTCGACGAACCCACCGTCGGCGTCGACGCCCATTCCCGTGAACATCTGCTGGCGCGCGTGCGCGAACAGGCTCGTGACGGGGCCTGCGTGATCTACACCACGCATTACATGGAAGAAGCAGAGGCCCTGTGCGACCGCGTGGCGATCATTGACGACGGTCGAATCATTGCTGTCGGCACGGTGGCGGAGCTGACCGCCCAGGTTGGCGAGCGCGACGTGCTGACCCTGGACGGCCACTTCCCCGAACGCGACTGGCAGGCCGTACTGGATGACGGGCTGGAGGTGGAGGTCGCTCATGCCGGTTCGGACCAGCTGCGTCTGGTCACGCCAGCGGCCAGCGGCAAGCTGCCGGCGTTGTTCGACAAGCTGGCTGCCGCCGGCGCCCGGATTCGTGAGACCGCTCTGGCGCGTCCCAGTCTCGAAGGGCTTTTCATCCAGCTGACCGGAAAGGGCCTGCGCGAATGAAGGGCAACATGATCCGCCGCCTGCTGGCACTGATTCGTATGGAGATATCCAGGCGACTGGCCGATCGCTGGAGCATCCCGCTTATCCTGTCCCTGCCGCTGATTTTCGGCGGAATGATGACGATGATCGTCGGCGGCGATGTGCGACCGACCGGTCAGCTGCTGATCGTCGATCATGACGAAAGCTTCCTGTCCAGGGCGATGCCCAATGTCTACAGCGGCGGCGAACTGGGCGAGATTTTCCAGGTGAGCACCATCGACGACGAGTCGGCAGCCCGGGCCCGGCTGGCCGCTGGCGAGGCCAGCGCAGCGTTGATTCTGCCCGACGGATTCGGACAGGCGCTGCTGGATGGCAGCGCGGCCGAGGTCATCCTGCTGACCAACCCGGCCCAGCGCATCCTGCCGGGCATTGCCGAGGAAGTCACGACCGGCCTGCTGGAGCTGGCCCATTACGCGCGCCGTCTGCTCGAACCGCAGATCGAGCTGCTGCGGGGGCTTGATGAATCGCCCGACGATGCCTTCGTGGCAGCCCTGTCGGTCGATATCCGGCGCCAGGTCGAGCGGGTCGAGGGACGGCTTTTTCCGCCGGCGCTCGATGTCGAAGTGATCGAAGCGGAAGCCGAGTCGAATGGCCCCGGACTGGGCGAGCTCTTCTATCCTGCCATCCTGATCATGGCGCTGGTGTTTGCCGCGCAGCACCTGGCCGTCGATCTGTGGAGCGAGCGCGAAAGCGGCACCATCAGGCGCCTGGCTGCCGCGCCGCTGAGCTGGCCGCTGTGGCTGTCGGCCCGGCTGCTGGTTGCGCTGGTGCTGTTTGCCGTGATCGCCTTTTTGGTCAGCACGCTTTACTTCGCCTGGTTCGACTGGAACTGGTGGCTGCTGCCGCCGGCGCTGGTCTGGGCGCTGGCAGCCGGCGTGCCGCTGTTTGCCATCATGCTGCTGTTGTGCCAGTCAGCCGGCAGCCGTCGGGCCGCGGACGTGCTGACCATGGTGGTCCTGATTCCGGGCCTGATTCTCGGCGGCAGTTTCTTCCCCTTCGCCGCGATGCCCGACGGCATGGCCGCCCTGGGCCGCTGGCTGCCCAACGGGATTGCAGCCGATCGGCTCAACGCACTGATGTTCGATTCCGCAACCGTCACTGATCTGCTGGCGCCCGGCGCCGCGCTGCTGGCTTCTGGTCTGCTGCTGCTGCTGATCATTGCATGGCGCATGCCCGCCTTTGCCCGCGGTCGGGGAGGGCAGCAATGATCCGTCTGCTGGCTGTCCACGATCTGCGAATCGCGCTGGCCGACCGCAGCAGCCTGGTCTGGCTGTTTGTCATGCCGGTCGTGTTCATGTACTTCATCGGTACCATCACGGGCGGTTTTTCCGGGCCCTCGCAAGCAAAAAAACCGGTCCTGGGCGTGGTCGTCGAAGGGCAGCATGATTCGATTGAGCGCTGGTTGCTCGAGCGACTCGGCGAGGAGTTCGACGTGATCGTCTACGATGCCGGGGGGCAGGCCGAGCGTACGCAAGCGCCGGCGCTGGAGTCGCTGGCCAGACGCCTGGTGATACCGGCCGGCGCCGGCGAACAGGTTTTGGCCGGCCAGCAGGTCACGCTGCGTCTGGAGCCCTCGGCCAGCCAGTTGGGCGGGTCGTTCGACGAGGTGCGGGTGCGTCGAGCGGTCTATCGGACACTGGGAGATGTCATCCTGGCCGATCTCGAGCACGACGTCATCGACACGACTGCGCTGGCGGCGGTCGCCGGCCAGGCCCAGGCCGTGACCTTGCGCACCGAGCTGGCCGGTGAGCGCGTCGACCCGCCTTCGGGATTTGCCCAGGCCGTCCCCGGCATACTGGTTTTTCTGACCATCATTGTCGTACTGACCACCGGGACCGTGCAGCTGGTCAACGAACGCCGCCAGGGTCTGTTGCGGCGCCTGGCCAGCGCCCCGATCGACCGGCGCCGTATCGTTCTGGGCAAGTGGATGGCTCGCCTGGCGCTGGCGGTTGTGCAGATCGGTTTTGCCATGCTTGCCGGCAGCATCCTTTTCAGCTACGACTGGACCGGGCAGCTGCTGATGGTGTTGGTGGTGCTGCTGGCATGGGCGGGCGTATGCGCCTCGGCGGCCCTGCTGATTGGCTGCCTGGTTGCGACCGAATCCCAGGCAACCGCCATAGGCGTCATCGGCGGTAATCTGCTGGCCGCGCTCGGCGGCTGCTGGTGGCCGATCGAGATCACGCCGACCTGGATGCAGGGCCTGCAGCAGCTGTTGCCGACCGGCTGGACCATGAATGCCCTGCACAAGCTGATTACCTTCGGATATGGACCGTCATCGGTGATGGGCGAGGTGCTGGCTTTGATGACACTGGGTCTGATCCTGGCGGTGCTGGCGGCCCGGTGGTTCCGATTTCAGTAGGATCTGATCTGCTGATCGAACCTCATTATGGACTCGACAGAAATAGCCGCGGGCTGCCATGACCTGTCCTGAGTCATGTCCTTTGGCACATGCGCTGCCGGGCCAAGCGCTGTAGCCTTCCGGGCAGTCTGTATTCAAGCGCCGGAGTGAGTGTCATGCGATCGGGATTCCTGTCCGCCATACTGTTTGCCCTGATCGGTTCCTGGGCAGCTACGCCGCTTTTTGCCGCGGCACCCGCCGACGAAGCGGCGGTCAACGAGCGTCTGGCCGAGTTCGATGGTTCCAGACCCGGGGTAGTGGTCGGGGTGGTGCGCCACGGCGAGCTGGTCTATGCCCGCGCCGTCGGGATGGCCGACCTGCGCTTCGAGGTGCCGTTCGAGATCGATACACCAACCAATATCGGTTCGACGGCCAAGCAGTTCACAGGCATGGCGCTGGCGCTGCTTCACGTCCGTGGTGAGCTGTCGCTGGACGACGATGTGCGCAAGTATCTGCCCGGGCTGCCGGATTTCGGCGAGACGGTCACGCTCCGGCATTTGGCCAGCCACACCAGCGGTTACCGGGAGTTTCTCAATACCCTGGCGATCGCCGGAATCCGGCTGGACAAGGGTGACTGGATGACCCGGCGGGATGTCCTGGCCGTGGTTGAGCATCAGCCGGCGCTGCAGAATCGCCCGGGCGAGGAGTGGAACTACAACAACACCGGCTATGCCCTGCTAGCGCAAGTGATCGCCAAGGTGACCGGCAAGCCGTTCGATCAGTGGGTGCGCGGCGAGATCTTCCAGCCGCTGGGCATGAACGCGACCCGCTACCGGCTGGCGCCCGACCGCATCGTGCCGGGTGCCAGCACCGGCTATGGTCGACTGCCCGATGATGAAGGCTACCTGGAGGTTCGGGATCTTGGTGCTGCGCTGGGTGCCGGGGCGCTCTATACCACCATAGGCGATATGGCCCGCTGGATGATTGAGCTGGGTCGATTCGAGCTGGGCGGAGAGCGCGTGCGCGCGCTCATGACCACCCCGTACGAGCTCGGCAACGGTGAGTCTACGGACTATGGGCTGGGGCTGTTCATCGACCAGTGGCGGGGACTGGTTCGCTGGCAGCATGGCGGTGGCGACGCCGGCCATCGTTCGGTGTTTCACTACTACCCCGAAATCGACAGCGGCATCATGGTTTTCTCCAATCACCATGAGATTGACGATGCGTTTACCCGCGCGCTTGCCGAGGCGTTTCTGGGTGATCACCTCGAAGCGCCCGAGTCGAATGATGCCGGGACGGGCGAGACGGCTGCCCCAACAGATGAACCGTTCAGCGACGATTTGTTCGACCGCTACATTGGCCGCTTCGAGCTCGAAATCGCGCCGGGCTTTGTCCTCAATTTTTTCCGGGATGGTGAGCGCTACATGACTCAGGCAACCGGCCAGCCTGCCGTCGAAATCACGCCGGTTTCGGCGACCGGTTTCGAGCTCGTTGGCGTCGATGCCCGCATCGTCTTTGACATCGACGATGACGGTCATGCCGGTTCGCTGACCCTGTTCCAGAACGGCGAGCATCGAGCCGTTCGTCTGGACGAGGACGAAGGTGGGGCCGTGAACCTGGAGCCCTACCTGGGGCGCTACTTCAGTGCCGAGCTGGAGACGTTCTATGTCGTTGAGTCGAAAGACGACAAGCTGGTGCTCAGGCACCGTCGCCTGGACCCGATTATCTTGCAGCACGCCGTTGGCGACCAGTTCGGCGGAGGTTTCCCGGTCGCCCGGCTTGAGTTTTTGCGTGATGATGCAGGCAAGGTGACCGGCATGCAGGCTGGCAACGGCCGTGCCCGCGATATCCATTTCGAGCGAGTGGAGTAAGTCCGATGCCGAGACGAAGCGAGATAGCCCGGATAAGCGGCAGCGTGATGCCTGGATGGATCGTGTGGCTGCTCGCCGGCGTTATGTCGCCCGCGCTGGCGATCGATATCGAACCGCTGGCGCCATCGGTATGGGCGGCCAGCCAGCCGGCCGAGCGACGATCCGATGACAGCAATTCCCTGATTGTGGCCGGTGACGATGGGGTGCTCGTGGTCGACGCCCAGGCCAGTCCGGCGGATTGTCAAGCCATTATTGAGTTCATTCGCCGGGAAATCGGCCAACCGGTTCGATATCTCGTCAACACCCACTGGCATGCCGATCACGTGCAGGGCAACGCACTGTATCGAGAGGCTTTCGGTGATGCGTTGCAGATCATCGGCCATGCCACGCTGGCTGACGATATTCCACAACGCGCCGAACCTGACCTGGCTCATCGGGTGGCGCTGTTGCAGGAACAGATCCCGCCGGTTCGCCAACAGCTTGTTGACGGTCTCAAGCGCGACGGCACGCCGCTTACCGATGCCGAAAGACTGACGCAGCAAGCGGCACTCGAGCGAGCGGAGGCCTGGCTGGCGGCCAACCGGGATGCCCGCTTTGTCGTGCCCAATCGTCTGATTGACTCGACATTGAAGATTGATGACGGCGGGCTGAATGTCCGGCTGATTCCGCTGTCGGGGCATACCCGTGCTGATCTGGTGGTTTACCTGCCCGACCAACAAATAATGGCAGCCGGCGATTTGCTTGATCCAGCGCCATTCATTGGCCATGGATACCCCGGCGAGTGGCGCGATGCACTGACACGGCTGTCCGGGTACCCGGTGCAGTACTGGCTGCCGGGGCACGGGGCGGTGCAGCCCGACGGCGAGCTGATCGAGCGCCTGCAGACCTTTTTCGATGCGCTGATCGACGCCGTGGCCGTCCTTGTCGATCGGCCGCTGGAGGAAGTGCAGCAGCGGGTTGATCTGGATGAGGCCATCGCGCATCTGGCCGGTCATGATGACCAGGCCCGCATGTTTCTGAGTCAGTCCATCGATCAGGCGATTGCCCGGGCGTATCAGGAGATGACGGCTTCGCCGCACTGATGGCGCGCCGGCAGCGCACCGGCGCACTGACCGTTCAGCTGATCATCGATCGTTCGGCCTGGCGCGTGCTGATCAGCTGCTCATCGGCGCGGTGGATGGTGGTCTCCAGCCGCTCATCGTCTTCTCGCACTGCCCATCCGATCGAAATCGGGATCGGCGAGTGCGTGGAAATCAGTCGTGCGGCAATCTGTGCGGTCTTCAAGGCAGACCGGCCGGTGACGATGACCAGAAATTCGTCACCTCCGATACGTACCA
Source organism: Pseudomonadota bacterium (assembly GCA_013285445.1). Lineage (NCBI taxonomy): Bacteria > Pseudomonadati > Pseudomonadota > Pseudomonadota bacterium. The sequence goes on from CP053448.1 coordinate 426,998, forward strand.
CGGCATCTTTGCGGCTGACCTGCGACTGCAGGAAATGGGCCACACGCTGCAGTACACGGTCACCGGCATCGTGACCGTGCTGATCATTGTAGGTCTTGAAATGATCGACATCGACCAGCACGCATCCCCACTGGCGCAGCCCGGCATCATCGTTCGCCTCGACCTGAGATTCGACCATGGGCAGTCGACGCCGATTGTAGCAGCCGGTTAGCGGATCCTTGACGGTCAATTCCCGTAGCCGTTCTTCGAGCCTCTTGCGCTCGCTGATATCAAGCAGGATGCCGTGGTACAGCGTGTGCCCGGTTTCGGGATCCTCGACGGCGTAGCAGGTATCGATCACGGTCCGCTGCTCCCCGTCCGGACGCTGCAGGCGGAGCTCATACTGCTGGAGGGCGCGTGTCGCTTCGAGCACGGACAGCTGCTGGCCGCGCTGTTCTGGATCGACGAACAACGAGCGCACATCGAGACCCTGAAGCGTTTCCAGGGACTCGACGCCGAACAGTTCGAGACATGCGGGATTGGCGTCCAGAATGCGCCCCTGCTCGTTGGTGATATACACACCGGCTGGCAGGCGCTGTACCAGGCGCGACAGCGTCGATGGATCGTTCAGGCTTCGAAACCGCCGTTCAGTCATTGTGGCTTTCCTTCCCCGGGCGATGGTACCACCACCGTCTGATATCCGGGAAGGACTGGCGCGGTCGCTCTTCAGACCCGCAATGCGCGGCTCGGGCCGGGCATCCGACATCTGGTGTTCGGAACAAAAAAACCCCGGCCGCGAGGGCCGGGGTCACCCGGGCGCATTGATGGCCTGCGAAATGGGAAGGGGAATCAGGCAGTCAATGCGCCAGCCAACAGCCTGGGGGTTCAGGGGGTCATCACGAAGTCCGCGTTGCGCGTCGCGCCATCACGCGGGCGGTCATGGCCGGCGTGGCTCTCGAAGAACGCGACCAGGAATTCTTCCGCTTGGCTGTCTGCATTGCGATAGACGATGACGTAGCTGCCGGATGGGTCGGAGACGATCTCGGCGTAGCCCCAGAAGGCCGACGAGCGATCGGTTGATTCGCCCGAATCGCCGGTGCCCGTTGCCTTGACCAGCGTACGCGCCTCATTGCCGGAGCACGACTCGCCCGAATCGCCGGTGCCGGTTGCCTTGACCAGCGTGCGTGCACCATTGCAGGAACACGACTCGCCGGAATCACCGGTACCCGTTGCCTTGACCAGGGTTCTGGCACCATTGCCGGAACACGACTCGCCGGAATCACCGGTGCCCGTTGCCTTGACCAGGGTTCTGGCACCATTGCCGGAACATGACTCGCCGGAATCGCCCGTGCCCGTTGCCTTGACCAGGGTTCTGGCACCATTGCCGGAGCATGATTCACCGGAATCGCCGGTGCCCGTTGCCTTGACCAGAATACGTGCGCCGTTGCAGGAACACGACTCACCCGAATCGCCGGTGCCTGTTGCCTTGACAAGTGGAGTGAATACCGAACCATCGTCCGACAGCGAGAGCGTGGCGAAAAGCGGCACGACCGAGTAGCTGCTCTCGCCAGAGGCCAGGGAAGCGGCGCCTGCGATGACGTCACCATTGCTGTGAATCGAGATGAGAACCGTGCCGGATCGCTGACTGACGAACAGTTCAGGGCTGTCGGTCGCGAATGTCGGGGTCGAAACCAGGCTGCAGGCGGCCAGCGCCACGGCGGCAAGCATGACGTGGGCCCGACTGCCCGTGCCGCTGTTCCCGATGCCGGTGCCGCTCTTGTGGATTCCGGTACCGCTCTTTCGGATGCCGGTACCGCTTTTCCTGATGTGCGCGCTAAAGATGGTGTTGGCTGTAAACATAGTGATCTCCTTGTCGTGATCAGTAAAGGTTTTTTGAAAAACCGGGCTGTTCCCCTCATTCTTCTGAGCTGGACTCCCAGTAATACCAACCCACACCTACCGAGCACTGGGCGTGCTCATAAGGCTGGATTTCTTCACGTTCTAGACACGTTTCCACTTCGCCGATGTTGGTTTCCAGGATTCGGCGAACGGCCTCCCTGACCTGTCTCAGCTTGGACGCAGGTATGGCTGTCGACCAGCGATCCTGCTGCAGCCAGGGCGCGCCGGTCCGGCGAACTCGATTGGTGTTGTGGAGGATGGATCGACCAAGACGACTGATCGCCAGAGATCCGGATTCAATTGACGCGGGGTCGGAGTCTGCAAGCGGCATGTAGCGATAGTCGATCATGCGCACCTTGGTTTCATCCTCGTTGAGGGCGACGTTTCCGCTTTCGAGCAACCTCGACAGCGCAGTCTGGACCGTCACCATTCGTCCGGCCGCACGCGTTACCAGCTGCTGGAATGTTCGCTGGGGCCCATGAATCAGAAGCTCGTTGGGTGTTCCCGCTTCCGGGTCGGTGAATGCCGTATCGCGGCTCCACATTTCCAGAATGGCCGCCTCGGAGCAGACATCCGATGCGGTGTATGTCCGCCCACTGTTGCGCTCGATGGCCTGAATCGCCCGCCCGTCGATTCCGCACAGCAAGGCGAGCGACGAGTAGGTGACCCTGCGATCGGGATTCTGCTGTTGAAGATGCTCCCGGGCCTCGGCCACGTAGAGCTCCTTGATCATGTCCACCAGGGCGCTACAGGAGACCCGGCCGACCGAAAAGCGAATCAGTGGCCGAAACATCCTGGCCATGGCCGCCATCATCCACTGGATGTCCCCGTGCTGGTCATGCGTGTGTGCGACTTGACCCATATCAGCACTCCACAAGTTCTGGTTTGTGAAAGTAGTAGCCCTGTCCGTACTCAATCCCCGTCGCCGTCAACACGTTCAACTGCTCGACCGTTTCGATGCCCTCGGCGACCACTCTCGCGCCGAGCCCTTCACCGAGCGCCTGGATTGACCGAACGACGGCATGGTGATTGGGGTCGTTGACCAGACCGCCTACGACGCGCGTATCGATCTTGAGCAGGTCGACAATTCCGGCGGCACACAGATCGAAGCAGTTCAGCCGACTGCCAAAGTCGTCCAGTGCGATCAGGACCCCTGATTCGCGCAGTCGCTGTGCGTGATCGACAAGCGTTGATTGGCTCGAGTACCCGACGAACTCGACCAGCTCCAGGCAGATTGAGTGCCCCCCGGCAGCCAGCCGTGACTGATGACGCATGACTTCCTCGACAAAGTCTGAATCCGTCAACGAGTCGGGATGGATATTGATGCTCAGGCGCGTGAATTCAGGTTGTCGGACCAGCCACGCCGTCAGGCGCTCAACGACTTCGAGGTCGGATGCGGCGCATCGGCGGGATCTGTAAATCGCGTCCATGAATTCGGCTGGCGAGTATCCGGAGTCGGGATACGGTCGCACCAGCGCCTCGAACCATGGGCGTTTGTGCCCGAAAGGATCCCCGTTCGGGATCAGGGCCTGAATCCTCTGTACCGCGAACGCGCAATGCGATGCAGTGGCTCGAAATGCGAGGGAATTGGCCTGTAGCACCGTTTCCTACCCCTATAATGTCCAAATTCGGATAATGACAATAATGGCAAATGAAAAAAAATGCAAACAGAAAATGAGAAATCTCCAGGTCAGGCTCAGGACGAGAAAAAAAATGGATATAAAACAGAAGTTTGTGAAATGAAGCCGGCGGGCAGCGGGCTGCCCCAGGCTCGTCAGAATTCGATCAGGCCGCGCGAAAACCGCGCATTCCGGCTACCGAGAAGCCGTTTCCATGCCCACGAAACGCAGGAAATAGCCGGCGCCGATACCCCCGTTTGGCGCCATCAGGATGTTCTGTCGCCACAGGTGCACACGGGTGCGGGATAGCGAACCGATGATCACGCAGTCGTCAATGACCATTTCATTGAGCCTGTGGTAGAGCGCTGTGCGCTCCGGACCAGGCAACATGGAGGACGCCTGTTCGAACAGGCGATCGAACTCGGGGTTGGCATAGTTGAAGCTGTTTGCACCGGGCGCGGCGTTGGGCCCGTAGAACAGCTGGAGGCCGTATTGGGCATCGGGATAGGACATCGTCCAGCCATAGAAAAAGACATCCAGCTGCCGATTGTCGATGGCTCTGACCATCTCGCCGAAGGTCGCGAAGACCGCTGGCTGGAACACCTCACCGGGTATGCCGATCCGAAGCATCTGGGCGCGAAACTGCTCGAACATCTGTCGTTGGTGTATGTTGGCTTCAAGACCATAGGTCAAGCGGGGAAATGAGCCTGCCTTCCATCCATGCCGCGCGAGCCGCTGCCGGCCGGACTCGGGCCGGAATTCGATCGAGGCCGTCGACAAGCGCGCATCGTATTCGGCCAGGAATGGGGGTATCACGCCCGGAAAGACCTGGCCCAGGCCATGGTAGAAGGTGTTGTTGCGGCTGCTCCAGTCAAAGGCGTCACGCATTGCGCAGCGCAGCCCATGGTTCATGGCCTCACGCTGCGGATCGTCGTTGTAGCCGATCTCCGGGTTGTCCATGTTGAAGCCGTAGAACACGAAACCGGCCTCCGGCTCGATCAAGGTGTGGTACCGATCGGCAATGTGCGGCGAGAATCGCGGTGGATCGTTCGACACCAGGACCCCTCTGGCCTGATCCGGGGGCACCATGACGGTGTCAACCTGGCCCGCCAGGAATGTCGACCAGCGGGCCGTCGGCTCGTTGATGAAATGCACGACGATCCGGTCGACGAAGGGGTAGTCTTGGCCGTCCAGGGAGGCCAGCCCGTAGCGGGCGTGTGCGTGCTCGGAAAAACCCTCTCCGGCCAGGTCAAGCGGCCCGCGATCGAACCCGGGATGCGGCTCGAGAACCACTTTGGTTTCGTCACGGTCGACCAGCCGGAACGGACCGGATCCGACCGGATTGACGCCAAAGGAACGACCGTAGAAATCAACCGCCTCCTTCGGCACAATGGCCGACAGCGCCATGGCCAGGGTGTGGGGAAACTGCGGATAAGGCTCGTGCAGCTCGACCCGTACGGTGTGAGTGTCCAGGGCCCGCAGGCCCGGAACCGCCCGGGCGAAGTCGGCGCCGGCGTTCGCCCAGTCATCCAGGCCGACAATCCGGTCGCGCCACAGCCACGCTCCTTGTGAACGGGTCGACGGGTGGAAGTGCCTCTTGAGCGAATAGATGACATCTCCCGCCACAACGGTTCGCCCCGTTTGTCCCGGGAAGGCCGGGTCGTCGATGAATCGGGCGTCATCGCGCAAGCGGATGATGTAAACGCGCCCATCGTCCGAGATCTCGGGCATTCCTGCGGCCAGGTTAGGAGCGAGTTCATGGGGCCGGGCGAGATACTTGTAGCGATAGAGCGTGTCATAGAGATTAACCGACAGCGTGGCGGCGTAGACGTTGCCGGCATGGGCCGGATCCAGGCTTCCCGGTGCGTCCTGAAGCACATGGTGATAGATGGCGCGTTTGCTGTCCGAGGGGGTGTCCGAACATCCTGCCAGCAGCCAGGCGGCCAGCATGGCGGCCAGAACGAGCCGAACCGGCAGCAGTGGGCAGCCTGCGCGCATCGGCCAGGCACTTTTGGGGATTCGAAGGCGCATGTGTCAGTCTGGCACTGTCATGACCGGCAAATTCAGCATGTTCGGCGCGGTGGGCTGGCCGTGTGGCCAGTGTCCACCAAGGATCGAGGCTTGTAAACCCGCCTTCCGGAGATGAATGCACGAGTCCCGCCCCCGGACCGGACTTCAAATTCCGTTCAGCGCGGACTGCAGGGCCAAACTTGGATACACTGCCGGCATGATTCGCAGAACCAAGATCGTGGCCACCCTGGGGCCGGCGACCGACGAGCCGGACGTGCTCGAGCGGCTCATCACCGCCGGCTGCGATGTGGTCCGCGTCAACTTCTCCCACGGCGACGCCGAAACCCACGCCCGCCGCATCAAGATGGTGCGTGCCGCCGCGCGCGAGCTCGATACCGATGTCGCCGTTCTGGCCGACCTGGCCGGGCCGAAGATTCGGATCGACCGCTTTCGGGAAGGTTCGGTCGAACTTGTGGCCGGCCAGGGTTTTGCGCTCCACGCGCGCGCCAACCCGCCGGTTGGCGATGAGAGCGGCGTGGGCGTGGCCTACCTGGGCCTGGTTGACGATGTCGCGCCGGGTTCGGAGCTGCTGCTCGACGACGGACTGATGGCGATGCGCGTCGAATCGATCGAGGGCGACACCATCCGCTGCATCGTGCTGACCAGCGGGGCGCTTTCCGATCGAAAGGGCCTGAATCTGCGCGGGGGTGGCCTGTCGGTGCCAGGGATCTCCGAGGCCGACGCGCGCGATATCGAGCGCGCCGCTGAATGGCAGGTCGACTACCTGGCGGTTTCGTTTCCGCGCGGTCCGGAGGATATGCAGCGCGCCCGCGAGCTTCTGGAAGCCGCGGGCGGACAGGCCGGACTGGTCGCCAAGATCGAGCGGGCCGAGGCGATCGAGAATCTGGATGCCATCATCGAGGCCTCCGACGCGGTGCTGGTTGCACGCGGCGACCTGGGCGTCGAGATCGGCGACGCCGAGCTGCCGGGCCTGCAAAAGCGTATCATTGCCGCCTCGCTGGCCCACAACCGCCCGGTGATCACGGCCACGCAGATGATGCAGTCGATGGTCGAATCCCCCATTCCCACCCGGGCCGAGGTGCTCGATGTGGCCAATGCCGTCATCGACGGCACCGATGCCGTGATGCTGTCGGCCGAAACCGCGGTCGGTCGACACCCGGTCACGGTCATCGAGGCCATGCGCCGGGTCTGTCGGGGCGCCGAGCGTCACGTCGAGGCTCATGTGCCGATGGGCAAGATCAACGTGCGAGCCGAACGCATTGACCAGGCCGTGGCGATGGCGACCATGGTCACCGTGCACGCGCTCCCGGTCAAGGCGATCATTGCGCTGACCGAATCGGGCTCGACCGCGCAGTGGCTCAGCCGGGTGCGCTCGCCGGTGCCGATCATCGCGCTCTCGCCCAACCGCTTCAGCCTCCGGCGGATGCGCCTGTTCCAGCACGTCCGGCCATTGCTGTTCGTACCCGAGGACATGCCCACGCCCAAGCTGGCCCGCTCGGCCATCGAGCAGGTCAGGCGCGCCGGCCTGGTCGAGCCCGGCGACCGCGTCCTGATGACCCTGGGCGACGAACAGGGCGTGATGGGCGGGACCAACACCATGAAAATCCTGACGGTGGAGTAAGGGTCGCATTTTACTAAGGCCTTGTCGGCTGGCCCATGCGAGGTCCCGGATAGGCGCGCCGCGCTTTCCGGGATGACAGGGCATGGCTTTCGGGACGACAAGCTCCTTTTTCCGGGTGAACTCGGGCCCCGCTCTGGCTACAATAGCGGACTGGTTTCCCACCCACCTCCAACCCGCGTAGCAGGGGATCTGAAATGACCGACTTACTCGAACAGCTTGTAGAAACCGCCCAGGCGATGGTTGCCCCCGGAAAAGGCATTCTGGCCATCGATGAGTCCTCCGGCACCATCAAGAAGCGCTTCGACGGCGTCGGCGTGGAGTCGACCGAGGACAACCGCCGCGACTATCGTTCGATGATGCTCACCACGCCCGGGCTGGGAGAGCACATCTCCGGCGCGATCCTGTTCGACGAGACCATTCGCCAATCGACCGCCGACGGCAAACCGCTGGTCGAGGTGATGAACGAGGCCGGTATCCTGCCCGGCATCAAGGTTGACCAGGGCGCCAAGGCGCTGGCCGGTTTCCCGGGCGAGAAGGTCACCGAGGGCCTGGACGGACTGCGCGAGCGCCTGGCCGAGTATGCCGAACTGGGCGCACGCTTTGCCAAGTGGCGGGCAGTGATCACCATCGGCGACGACATTCCGTCTCGCGCCTGCCTGCAGGCCAATGCCCACGCGCTGGCGCGCTACGCCGCGCTGTGCCAGGAGGCCGGCATCGTGCCGATCGTCGAGCCCGAGGTGCTGATGGACGGCGATCACGATCTCGATGCGTCCTACGATGTGACCGAAGCAACGCTCAAGGCGCTGTTTGCCGAGCTCTACGAGCAGAACGTGCTGCTGGAAGGTGCCGTGCTCAAGGCCTCCATGGTGATTTCCGGCTCCGATGCCCGCGATCGTGCCGGTGTCGAGGAAGTGGCTGAGGCGACCATCGACTGCCTGCTCAACGCCGTGCCGGCCGCGACCGCCGGCATCGTCTTCCTGTCCGGCGGGCAGGGCGACGTGGAAGCCACCGCGCATCTGGACGCCATGAACAAGATGGGTGAACTGCCCTGGCCGCTGTCGTTTTCCTATGGACGCGCCCTGCAGGCAGAGTGCCTCAAGACCTGGGCGGCCGATCCGAAGGGCAACCGCGAGCGTGCCCAGCACGTTCTCGCCCATCGTGCGAAGATGAACGGCCTGGCGGCGCTGGGTGAGTGGAGCGAGGACGAAGAGCGCGGCTGAAGGTCGCGCCGGTGATCGGTAGCCGGTGGTCGGTGCGTCAGTCGGCCGTGCCGATCACCGGCGCACAGAGTGCTGACGCACCGACCACCGATGCACGGACGTAGGGATCACTGACCCAATGACCGACCGAGACAAGTTTCGTGAAGAAGCCCTTGACTACCATCGGCAGTATCCGCCGGGCAAGATCAAGATCACACCGACCAAGGCACTGACCACGTCGAAGGATCTGGCCCTGGCCTATTCGCCGGGGGTGGCGGCGGCTTCCGAAGAGATTGCGCAGGACCCGCTCAAGGCGCTTGACTACACTGCCCGTGGCAACCTGGTGGCGGTCATTTCCAACGGCACGGCCGTGCTTGGCCTGGGCGATATCGGCGCGCTGGCATCCAAGCCGGTGATGGAGGGCAAGGGGGTCCTGTTCAAGAAATTCGCCGATATCGACGTGTTCGATATCGAGATCGACGAAAAGGACCCCGACAAGCTGATCGAGACGATCGCCCGGCTCGAGCCGAGCTTCGGCGGCATCAACCTCGAAGACATCAAGGCGCCGGAGTGCTTCAGAGTCGAGGCGGCGCTCAAGGACCGGATGAACATCCCGGTCTTCCACGATGACCAGCACGGCACGGCGATCATTGCCGCAGCCGCACTGGTCAACGGCCTGGAGCTGGTCGGCAAGAAAATGGAAGACATCCGGCTGGTCGCATCCGGCGCCGGCGCGGCGGGCATGGCCTGCCTGGACCTTCTCGTCACCCTGGGAGTGCGGCGCGAGAATATCGTGGTCTGCGACCGTGAGGGCGTGATTTATGCCGGCCGCGAATCCTACATGGACGAACGCAAGGCCCAGTATGCGATCGAGACTGATGCGCGCAGCCTTGGCGAGGTCATCGAGGGGGCCGACGTGTTTCTTGGCGTTTCCGCCCCGGGCGTGCTCAAGGCCGAGATGGTCAAGGCGATGGCCGATGACCCGATCATCCTGGCGCTGGCCAACCCGGTCCCGGAGATCATGCCGGATGTGGCCCGGGAAGCCCGGGGCGACGCGCTGATTGCCACCGGCCGCTCGGACTTTCCCAATCAGGTCAACAACGTCCTGTGTTTCCCGTACATCTTTCGCGGTGCGCTGGATGTCGGGGCGACGGCCATCAACGACGAAATGAAGATGGCCTGCGTACACGCCATTGCCGAGCTGGCGCGCATGGAAGCCTCCGATGTGGCCGCGCAGGCCTATGGCGGCAAGGCCCCCAAGTTCGGTCGCGACTACCTGATTCCGCAACCCTTCGATCCCCGGCTGCTGGTCCACCTGGCCCCGGCCGTGGCCAGGGCGGCGATGGATTCCGGCGTGGCCGCACGCCCGATCGACGATCTCGACGCCTACCGGGAACGCCTCAGCCAGTACGTATTTCGAACCGGACTGTTGATGAAGCCGGTCTTCGACTCTGCGCGCAAAGACCCGAAACGCGTTGTTTTTGCCGAGGGTGAGGAAGAGACGGTGCTGCGCGCCGTCCAGACCCTTGTCGACGACGGGCTGGCGAAACCGATCCTGATCGGCCGTCCGAAGGTGGTCGAGATGCGCATCGAACGTGCGGGGTTGCGCCTGAAACCGGGTCAGGATTTCGAGCTGGTCAACCCGCATGATGATCCGCGCTACAAGGAATACTGGCAGACGTTCCACAAGATCACCGAGCGCCGCGGCGTCACGCCGGACTCGGCCAAGGCGATCGTGCGCACCCGCAACACCGTCATTGCCGCCATCATGGTCTACCGCAACGAGGCCGACGCGCTGATCTGCGGCGTGGTCGGGCGCTACCAGAAGAAGCTGCAGTACGTGACCGAGGTGCTGGGCACGCGAGAGAATTGCCAGACCCTTGGCGCGCTGTCGGCCATGACCAACGAAAACGGCACCTGGTTTGTCTGTGACACCCACGTCAACCCCGACCCGACGGCTGATCAGCTCGCCGAGCTGACCGTCATGGCGGCCGAACGCGTGCGCATGTTCGGTATCACGCCCAAGGTGGCGCTGTGCTCGCATTCGAACTTCGGCAGCCATGTCAACGCCTCGGCTTCGAAGATGCGCCAGGTGTTTTACAAGCTGCGCGAGCTGGTGCCCGACCTGGAGGTCGAGGGTGAAATGCGCGCCGATGCGGCCCTGATGCCGGCGATTCGTGAGCGGATCTTTCCCAATTCGCGCCTGGCCGGCTCGGCCAACCTGCTGATCATGCCGAATCAGGACGCCGCCCACATCGCTTTTTCCATGGCCAGGGTGATCGGTACGGGCGTGACCATCGGGCCGATGCTGATGGGAGCAGGCCGACCGGCTCACGTACTCACGCCCTCGGCCACCGTTCGCCGGGTGGTCAATATGACCGCCATCGCCGTGGTCGATGCCCAGGACTACGAGCGTCGGCGCGAACGCACCGGGCGATTGTTTGGCTGACCCGGGCACTGATCATTCAGCTGGACCCGTGTCCAGCCGGGATGAATCGCTTGTTGTTTGCCAATAGGCTTTCTCAATGCCTTCACGGGAAGCCGGTGTATGGTTTCAGCTGAACTGCAATGAAGGCTTCGAATTGACATCTGAAAATCAAACCGTGCAGGCTGAAAAACAACGCGTCGTGCTTCGCACCGCGCTCATCTGTCTGGCGATGCTGCTGGTCGGCGTGCTGATTCTCTACCTGATTTTCTCGACCGAACCCACAGCGCGCCGCGACAGTGCGGTTCGCCAGACCGCATCCCTGGTTGATGTGACGCGCGGCGAATTCGGCACCTTCCGGCCGATTGTCGAAGCCATGGGCACGGTTCGAGCGGCGCGGGAGATCACGCTGAGTGCCCGCGTCGAGGGCGAGGTGCTGGAACTCGGTCAGGATTTCGTGCCGGGCGGTCTCGTCGAAGCCGGTGAGCTGCTGGTCCGCATCGACGACGCCGACTACCAGGTTGCCGCCGAGCAGCGGCGAACTGCGCTGGATATGGCGCTGGCCGAACTCGAGATCGAGAGAGGCGAGCGTGCCGCGGCGGCGACCGATTATCGGCAGTTCAACCGTGAACTGCCACCGGAACGTCGTGCCCTGGTGCTGCGCGAGCCCCAGTGGCAGGCCGCTCAGGCACAAGTCCGGTCAGCGCGGGCCGACCTGCGTCAGGCGGAACTGGACCTGGAGCGAACCCGCCTCGAGGCGCCCTTCGATGCCCACGTCATTTCGCGTGAGGTCAATATCGGTTCCATTGTCGGTCCAGGAGCAGCCCTGGGCCGGCTGGTCGGCATCGACAACTACTGGGTCGAAGCCACCGTTCCGGTGACCCGCCTGCCGTGGCTGCTTCTGCCTGATGGTGGCCGGCAGGGTGCGCGCGTCGAGTTGAGAAACGACAAGTCCTGGCTGTCGGGTCAGGTGCGCGAAGGTGAGTTGTTTCGACTGATCGGCCAGCTGGACGGCGATACCCGGCTGGCGCGCGTGCTGATTGCAGTCGACGATCCGCTCGCCAGGCAGTCCGGCCAGCCGCTGCCGCGTCTGCTCCTTGGCGAGTATCTGACCGTCCGGATCGAGGGGCGCGCGATCGAGAATGTCGTCCGTCTCGAGCGCGATTACATTCGCGCCAACGATACGGTCTGGCTGATGGTCGAGGGTCGCCTGGTCATTCAGCCCGTCTCGATCGTTTTCGAGGATGAGCGCTATGCCTACATCGATCAGGGGCTGAGCGACGACGATCGGGTCGTGATCACGCGCCTGGCTACGGTGCAGGACGGTCTTCGGCTGCGGCTCGACGACGGTGGCGACGATATCGGAGAGGGCAGCGCACCATGAGTGCGCCATCGGCCGGGGCCGGCCGGCCTGCGCACGGCCCGATCGCCTGGATGGTGGCCAACCCGATCGCCGCCAACCTGGCCATGATCATCCTTCTGGCCGGCGGGGTATACACCGCGATTACCATGCAGAAGGAAGTCCAGCCGCGCTATGAGCTGGACTACGTCGATGTCAGCGTCTCCTACCCGGGCGCGGCCCCCGAAGAGGTCGAGCAGGGCATCCTGCTGCCGGTCGAGGAAGCCATCCGCGGCGTTCAGGGCATCAAGGAAATCACGTCGACGGCGCGCGAGGGATCGGGATCGATCAATCTGGAGCTGGTCGCCGGCGTCAACCGCATGCGTGTCTACCAGGATGTCGATCAGGCGGTCGCACAGATCCGCACCTTCCCGATCGACGCCGAGGAACCGCAGGTTCGCCTGCGGTCCTGGCAGCGCGATGTCATGGAGATCGGGCTGTATGGTGATGTCGATGTCTGGAGCTTGCGACAGATTGGCGAACGCGTGCGTGACCGGCTGCTGACGGAACCGAACATCACCCAGGTAGAGCTCAGTAATGTGCCGGCCTATCTCACGCATGTCGAGGTTCCCCAACGGGCGCTGCGGGAGTACGGTCTGACGCTGGGCGAAGTTGCCGACCTCATTGCGCGCTCGAGCCGTGACGTGCCGGCCGGCGCGATCGATACCAGTCGTGGCGAAATCCTGCTGCGCTTGAACGAGCGCAAGGTGTGGGCGCGCGAGATGGCTGACATCGTGATTGCCAGCTCCGATTCCGGTGCCCCCTTGCGCCTCGGCGATATCGCGCAGTTGCGCGACGGATTCGAGGAAGTGGGCTTCCACTCACAGTTCAATCGCCAGCCATCGATCGAAATCGAGGTATTCCGGGTCGGCAGCCAGTCGCCGCTTCAGGTAGCAGACTCGGTCCAGGCCGTGCTCGACGAGCTGGAGTACAGTCTGCCCGAGGGGGTCAGCTGGCGCATTGACTCGAATCGTGCCGAGGAATTCGGCGACCGTCTCAACCTGCTGCTGAAAAACGGCGCGCTGGCGATCGTCATCATCGTTGCCATTCTGGCGCTTTTTCTGGAGGCCCGCCTGGCCTTCTGGATCATGATGGGCATGACCATTTCATTTGTCGGCGCCATCAGTTTTCTGCCGGGTTTTGGCATCAGCATCAACATGATCTCGATGTTCGGCTTCCTGGTCGCGCTGGGGATCGTTGTCGACGACGCCATCGTGGTCGGCGAAAACGTCTATGAACAGCGCGAACGCGGCCTGGGGATGATCGACGCGGCCGTAGTCGGTGCGCGAGAAATGGCCTGGCCGGTCACCTTCTCGATCCTGACCAATATCGTCGCATTCCTTCCGGTCATGTTCATTCCCGGCATTCTGGGCCAGTACTGGTGGCCGCTGCCGGTGGTGGTGATCGCGGTGCTGGCGCTGTCGCTGCTCGAGGCCTTGTTCATTCTGCCGGCGCATCTGGCGCATATCCGCGAACGCAGGCACGCAACCGTTGGCGAGGGACTGCACCGCCTGCAGCGGCGTTTTTCGCGCGGGTTTTCCGACTGGGTCGAGACCCGTTACAAGCCCTTTCTTGAACTGTGCCTGAAACATCGCTACGTGACCCTGACCGGTGCGCTGATGCTGCTGGCTGTAACCGGCGGCTACGCGCTCAGCGATCATCTGGGCATGATCACGATGCCTGAGCAGCCGGCCGACGAAATCGAGGCCGGCGTGCGTCTGCCGGTCGGAACCACTCGCGATGTCGCCGCCGACATGGCAGCCGAGATCACCGAGGCCACGCATCGCATGTTCGAGGAACACGATCTCTACCAGGCCGCCGAGGGCATCAAGACCAATGTCCGCGGTCGCACGTTCATCGACGTCGAGATCGTGATGCTGCCCCCGGCGGAACGCGATATCTCCACGCTTGAGGTCATCGAGCTGTGGCGCGAGCAGATCGGAGATATCAAGGGCGTCGACCAGATCACCTTCGAGGCGGAGCGGGGTCCGGGCAGCTGGCGAGATGACATCAGTATCGATCTGAGCCATTCGGACATCGAAGTGCTGGAGCGAGCTTCGGTCGCGCTGGTTGAACGTCTGCAGGAATTCGCCAACACGCGTGACGTCAACGACAATTACGAAGCCGGTAAGTCGCAGCTGGATTTCACGCTGCTGCCCGAGGGCCGCGCCCTCGGGCTGACGCCGGTGGACGTGGGCCGGCAGCTGCGCGGCGCCTTCTACGGCGACATCGCCCTGCGCTACCTGCGCGGCACCAACGAGATCGAGGTGCGCGTCAAGCTGCCCGAAGACGAGCGCGAAGATATCCGCACACTGGAGCGTTTCATCGTTTTAACCCCTGACGGCGTCGAAGTGGCGCTCGAGGATATCGCGCGAATCGAGACCGGCCAGGCGTTTACCTCGATCAACCGGCGAGACGGTCGCCGTATCATCAACGTCGGCATGGACGTCGAGCCGAAAAACGCCATTGGCCGGGTCCAGTCCGCAATCGACCAGGATGTGCTGCCGCAGCTCCAGGCCGATTTTCCGGGTCTGACCTGGACCTATGAAGGCAGTAACCAGGAAATGCGGGAATCCACCTCGGCGCTCTGGGGGGGGTTCGGCCTCGCGATGTTTGCCGTCTACGCGCTGCTGGCCATCGCCTTCGGCAGTTACATTCAGCCGCTGATCGTGATGATGGCCATTCCCTTCGGCATCGTCGGGGGCATCATCGGCCATATCATACTTGGATACGACCTGTCGCTGGTCAGCATGCTCGGCGTTGTTGCCGTATCGGGTGTCGTCGTCAACGGCGCGCTCATCATGGTGCATTTCGCCAACCGGCAGCGCGGTGATCTGTCGGCCCATGATGCCATTCTCACGGCGGGAGTCCGCCGCTTCCGGCCGATCGTGCTGACCACGGTGACCACGTTTGGCGGGCTGGCGCCAATCATCTTCGAAACCTCGATCCAGGCCGTGCATCTCATTCCCATGGCCATATCGCTTGGTTTCGGCATCGTCTTCGCCACATCGATCATGCTGCTGGTCGTGCCCTGTCTGTACATGATGCTCGAGGATGTCTACCGGCTGGTTCATCGGCCCGGATCAGATACCCCTTGAGCCTGGCCAGTGCGATCGTCGCAGCCTGGGGCGTGCGGTCTATCGTGGTGGCCTGAACCCTGCAGAGCGATTGGCTGGCGTTGGCCATCTGGATCCATTGCTGCCTGGCGATTCATGGACCGGTACTCGACTTCCTGCAGCGGCGCACGGCCCGGCGGCGCTTCGGTACAACCTGAAAACTCAAAGCCAGCCCTGGTCGCGCGCGATGCGGTAGGCTTCGATGCGGTTGTCGGCCTGCAGTTTGCCGATGGCCTCGGATAAATAGTTGCGGACGGTGCCTTCGGCCAGGTGCAGTCGCCGCCCGATTTCGGCGTTGCCGAGACCCTCGCCCGCGAGCCTGAGCACCTGGCGCTCGCGCTCGGTCAGCGGATCGCTGCTATCGAAGGCGGTCAGCGCCAGTTCGGGATCGATGACACGCTGTCCGGCGCGGATGCGGCGGATGGCCTCGGCCAGCTGATCGGCCGGCGTTTCCTTGAGCAGGTAGCCGCGCACCCCGGCTTCCAGCGCTCGCCGCAGATAACCTGGGCGCGCAAAGGTGGTGAGGATGACCACGCCTGTGTCTGGCGCGTGGCCGCGAACCCACTCGGCCAGGTCCAGGCCGGTGCTACCCGGCATCTCGATGTCGGTCAACAGCAGGTCGGGTTTCCCGGATTCAACCAGGCATCGGGCTTCGTCGCCATCGGCAGCACGCCCGATCACTTCGATGTCGTCTTCGAGCTCGAGCAGCGAGGCGAGGGCACCGAGCAGCAGGGTCTGGTCTTCGGCCAGCACGAGGCGGATCATGCGGCCTCCAGCGGAACGCGGGCGGTCAGGCTGGCCGAACCGCGCAAGCCGATATCGAGCCGGCCGCCCAGCGATTCGATTCGAGCACGCATGCCCTGAATGCCGTTACCGTCCATGCGGATGCGTCCGCCACCGTCGTCGTCGATGGTCATGCTCAGCTCAGCGTTGCTCGTCTCGATCCGGATCCGGCAACGACGGGCCTGGGAGTGGCGAATGACGTTGGTGACCGCCTCGCGCAGCACCAGCGCCAGCATGCCCTGCGTCTGCGCGGGCAACTCGATGCCTTCGTCGACTTCGATGACCGGGTCGATGTCGGCCGCGCGCAGGCTCAGGCGCATGTGTTCAAGGGTCTCGCCGAGGGTCTGTCGCTGGTAGCCGCTGATGGCTTCGCGCACATCGGCCAGGGCCTTGCGGGCGCTATCGCCCATGGCGCGGATTTCCTGGCGGGCCCTGTCGCCATCGCGCCGGACCAGGCGCTCGGCCAGCTCGCTCTTGACGGCGATCATCGACAGCGTATGGCCGAGCACGTCATGCAGGTCACGGGCGATGCGCTCGCGTTCGGCCACCCGGGCCAGACGCCTGGTCTCGGCCTGGCTCAGCTTGAGTTCTGCGTTCTTGCGTCCCTGTTCGGCGAAGAAAATGTTGGCCATGCCGATCATGATGCTGATGAACACGCCCGGCATCCAGTAGAAGGGCTCCGGCCGGGCCAGCGGTGCGATCACCGCGGCAAACGCGGCAATGCCGAGCACGACCCAGACGGCCCGTCGGGGCGGGCCGACCAGGTGGGCGAAGGCGGCCGCATAGATGAACATGACGCTCGCGCCGGCGTTGCTGAAGCTCCAGGCGGCGCCCAGGGCCGCGATCGCCAAAATGTGCCACAGGGCGGCTGCCCCCGCGCGGCGATAGGCACTGAAGTAGAGCACCAGGAATACCGCCACGGTTGCCAGGCCCAGGCCCAGTTCGAGCGGTCCGACCGGCCTGAAGTACCACTCGACGAAGAAGAATGCGCAATAAACCAGCCACAGGTAGGCCGTCCAGCCCTGGCCGCTTTCGGGCGGAACCAGCCACTGGTGAACCTTCTTGACGCGTCTGGTCAGGATCATTCGGTGCGAACGCCTGCCTGTTGTCGGTCGAGAGTCATCTCGAGCATGGGGTACCAGGTCTGTCCCCCGTCGGGTGAGATCTGACCGGTCTCGTGCCAGGTGTCGCCCGAGATTTCGATTTCGAAACGCAAAAGCGAACCCGAGCCTTCGTCCCGGAACGACCAGCGCATCAGGTCCTGATCATCGATTTCGAGCTCGACTTCATGGGCGCCTCCCCGCATATCGTGCGTCTGGAAATTGTAGCGCTGTGTGGCGCTGTCGTAGTAGACCACGCCCAGCGCCTCGTGAGTCACGATTTCGCGTCCATTGGGACCGGTGCTGGTGCCCCGGCCCTCGACCAGCAAGATGGTGCCACCGAGCCTCTTCGTGACCTGCTCGGTGATCTCGAACGTCTGACGCTGGCCCGGGCCGGACATGGCCCAGCCGCTTCCCTGCCAGATTCCACTCCAGTGATGCAGGCGGCTGATGGCGTTGAGGTTGTCCTGCGGCGGCGCGTGATTCGAGCCGCTTGCCATGGCGGCCAGCGAGGCGATCGTCAGTATTCCGGCGATGGCGGTGATTGCGTAGAGGTTTTTCATGACCGAAGGCTCCTGTCAGGATACGCCGGACAGACGCCGCCAGCCCAGCGCGGTCATCACGGCAAAGCTCAGGCTGAATACGCCGAGTACGGCCAGGGAGTGGCCCCAGTCGGCACTTTTGGCACCCGTGATATCCAGCGCCAGGGCGGCGAGGTGATAGGGCGGCAGCCATTCGGCAATTGCCTGAAGCCAGCCCGGGAACATCGCGGATGGAATCCACAGGCCGGAGAGGAACCCGAGCGGTAGGTAGACCAGGTTGAGCACCGCCGGAGCAGCGTTGGGGCTGAGCCACAGGCCCAGCGCCAGACCCATCAGGCAAAATGGCAGGGCGCCGAGCGTCAAAATGCCGGCCAGGGCCAGCCACTGGCCGGCCTCGAGCCGAACGCCTCCGAAAGCGGCAGCCAGTGCGCTCATCATGACCACGATAATGATCGCAAACAGAACAGCGCCGAAAGCCTTGCCGGCGATCACCGCCGAGACCGGGGCCGGAGATGCCCGCAGAAGCAACAGCCAGCCCTGGGCACGTTCGGTGGCAATCGACACGCCGAAGGAAAACAGCGCGGCCCCCATGACGCCGAACGTGGCGAACGTGCACAGCAGCCACAGCGACTGGCCTCTGAGCATCAGCAGACCGAAGAAGCCGTAGAACATCACCGGGAAGAGCAGCGTGGGCAGTGTGTAGGCTGGCGTGCGCAGCAGATTGAGCCACTGCGCGCGGATGAGCTGGATGGACGGATGGGCGGCGATCATGCGGCCTCCTTTTCATTGGCGTCGAGTCGGGTCAGGGCGAGAAAGGCGGTTTCCAGGTCGGCGCCGGCGACTTCGAGATCCTCAATTGAATCGTCGGCGGCCAGCAGCGCGCGAACCGTGTCGATGCCGCGTTGGCTGAGGATTTCGGTTCGTTCCTCGCCGACCTGCACGGACTGTACCGCCGGTAGGGTCTCGATCTTCTCGGCCGGCAGCCGGGTGCGCAGCCGGATCCGGTCGCTGGGCACGCGGCGGCGGATGGTGTCGGGTGTGCCCTGGTCCAGGATGCGCCCGTGATCGAGCACGACGACGTGATCGGCAAGCCGCTGCGCCTCGTCCATGAAATGCGTGCACAGCAGGATCGAGACACCGAAGCGACGCCGCGCCTCGATGGCCCGCCACAGGATCCGGCGGGCGGCGGGGTCGAGACCCGTGGTCGGCTCGTCGAGGATCAGCCAGTCGGGCCGGCCGATGACGGCCAGGGCGAAGAGCACGCGCTGCTTCTGGCCGCCCGAGAGGCGGTCGAAGCGGCGGTTGGCCAGATCGACCAGGTCAAGTTCATCGAGCAGGCCGATCTGCGAATCCGGCTTTGGGTAGAAGCTGGCGAACAGGGCCAGAAGTTCGGCAACGGTCAGGTTGTCCTGCACGCCGCTGGCCTGGAGCATGACGCCGCTGCGCCGCTGCGCCTCGAAGTTGCCTGGTCCGAGCGCGCCGAACAGCCGGATCCTGCCGCGCTGCGCGGGCAGGATGCCGAGCAGCAGGTGAATCAGCGTGGTCTTGCCTGCGCCGTTGGGGCCGAGCAGGGCGGTGACGAGACCGCCGCGCAGGGTCAGGTCGATGCCGGCCAGCGCCAGCGTCGACCCGTAGTCATGACGAAGTGCCGAACACTCGGCGACGATGGGATGGTTCATTTGCTTTGCTTCCGATGCTGTGTCGGAAACAGTCTGGACAAACCGGCCTGTTCGTCCCAGTGACGCGCCTCAGGAATCGCTCATGACATTTGTCAGGTCGATTCCGATTGCCGCATGGCCTCCTGCATGAACTGCATGGATTTCTGGTGGGCCGGGCGGTCCTTCAGACCGTCCCAGTATGCCGCGAACTCGGGCCGTTGATCGATGGTGCCGAACTGCATGCCCCAACCGATGTGGGAGCCGACGTAGACATCCGCGGCGCTGAAACGATCGCCGGCAATGAACTGGCGGTCGCGCACCGCCGAGGCCAGGGTGTCCAGGGTAGTTTCGAGCGAGCCAAAGCCCAGCATCATCCGCTGTTTCTCGTCGGGTTCGAGCCCGCAGGCCTTCGTGCCGACCGCCGCCTCGAGCGGGCCGGCGGCGAAGAACAGCCAGCGGTAGTATGCCCCGCGCTCGGGCAGCGGCGGAGCCAGCCCGGCCTCGGGAAAGGCGTCGGCCAGGTAGGCACAGATGGCGGCCGCTTCGGTCACGACGTGGCCATCGTGGACGATGGTCGGCACCTTGCCCATCGGGTTGACGGCCAGATAGTCCTCGGACTTCATCGCCGGGCCGTATTCGAGGACCCGCAGGTCGTAAGGCTGGCCGATCTCCTCGAGCATCCAGTGCACGATGCCGCCGCGCGACATGGGGTTGGTGTAGAAAACGAGGCTGCCGTTCATGATGGTCGTCCTGTTCCAGTCGTGAATCCATGCTGGCCCGTAGCGCGAAGCCTGACGAGAGCTGCCGGTCAGGCTGCGGCTCCGGCGGCAATGCCGAGCCCGCCGATCATCAGGCCACCGGGGCAAGCTCCGATGACGAGCCGGTCACCGGCCGCCGCCATCGTCGTCTTCGCTCCCGGCTTCCGGATCGTCGTCATGATCGGAGGGTTGACCGGTTTCGGTTCCGTCCTCCGGATCGGGGGCTTGGTCGGGTGTAAGGGCCGGTTCAGCGTCCGGTTCGGCTTCCGGTTCGGGTTCTGGTTCAGGCTCTGCCGGTTCGACCAGCTCGCGGTACTCGCCCTCGGTCAGGCTCGAGGCGGTCTGCAGGAAAGCGATCAGTGCCCACAGTTCCTCGTCGCTGACGCGTTCGCGTCCGACCGCCGGCATGGCGGACATCTTGATACCGTTTCTGACCACCCAGAACGTGCCGGCCGGGTCTGGCTGGCCGCGGGTGAGCGCCGGTGGCGGCGGGTCGAAGCTGTCGCTGGGCGGCCGCCCCGGCCGCCCGTGACAGCCGGCGCAGGCCTGGTTGTAGGCAACCGCGCCGGCGGAGACTTGCTGCCGGCCGCCCAGCTCCGGCACGTCGATATCGGCCGCCCGCCGGCGGATGGAGTGGCTGCGGACCGTTTCCAGATACCACTGGGTCCAGGGCATGTGCCCGGAACCGACCGAGACATCGTAGTGCCCGCTGAAGGCGTAGGCGATGGCCCCGCCGATGACGATAACGAGCAGAATCAGTACGGTGCGAATGAATCGTCCGATGGCTTTCATGACTTCTCCTCCCGCGCTTGTCGGCGCTCATGGTAGCGCTCCGCCGGCAGGATTGCCATTGGTTGTTGGCGGTCGGTTAGACTGAAGCGTGAAGTTGAAACGCGCCTGCACGACCCCCGACGATGACCATGCATAAGACCATAGTTCGCCTGTTCGTGAACGCCTGCCTGGTGGTCATGGCGACGATGCCCGCCCAGGCGGGCCAGGTCCGAACGGACTCGTCCGAGTTCCACCGTGCCAGTGAACTGCTCGAATCGGCGCCCCTGATCGATGGACACAGTGACGTGCCCTGGCAGGTGCGAAAGCGCTTTGTCGGCCGGGTTGATGCGCCGGGATTTGCCGGCGGTAACAGTCTTAGGGTCTGGATCGGGTCGGCTCGGTCACTGGAATGAAATCGGTTCGCGACCCCATTGTCGACCTGTTTGCGCAGGCGTCGACCTGTCCGCGACTGGCCGTGTTGCTGGTGCTCGTACTGGCGGTTGCGGCCCAGGCCGGACAATCGTCGCAGCAGCTGCGCATTGCGGCATTCGGCAGCGTAGTCGAGATTGTCGTGCGCTCGGCGCCGCAGGCGCAGGTCGAGGCGGCGGCGCGTATCATCGACCGCGAATTCCAGGCCATGCACCGCCGCTGGCATGCCTGGGAGCCGGGACCATTGGTCGAGGTCAACCAGGCCATTGCCCGTGGCGAGCGGACCATTGCCGTGCCCGATGATATCGCTGCGCTGATTGCCGAGTCCCGGCAACTCTACCAAGCCAGCGAGGGCCTGTTCAATCCAGCCATTGGCGGCTTGCTGGAACTGTGGGGCTTTCAGTCCAGCGTGATGCCGGAAGGTCCGTTGCCAAGCAAGGCGCAGATCAGGCGCTGGCTGGAGCAGTCCCCATCAATGACTGATCTGCGCCTAACCGGCAATGTGCTGGTCAGCCGCAATCCGGCGGTACAGCTGGATTTTGGTGCCTATGCCAAGGGCGTGGCGGTTGATCGGGCGATCGACATCCTGCGAGAGCACGGCATTGGCCATGCGCTGGTCAACGCCGGTGGCGACGTGCGGGTCATCGGTGATGCGGGCGGGCGTGTCTGGCAGATCGGCGTTCGCCATCCCGAAGGCAATCGTGGCAGCATTCTCGGCACGATTCAGGCCGCCGACGGCGAAGCCGTGTTCACCTCCGGCAACTACGAGCGGTTCCGAAGCGACGGCGAGCGGCGCTATACGCATATTCTCGATCCGCGCACCGGCTGGCCGGTCGAACGGGTGACTTCGGTGACCGTCGTCGGCCCGCGCGGCAGCAGCGCCGATGCAGCCGCCACCGCGCTGGTCGTGGCCGGGGTTGATGACTGGCCGCGCATTGCCCGCCGCATGGGGATCGACAAGGTGTTGCTGGTCGACGATGCGGGCAGAGTCTGGATGACCCCGAGAATGGCCGAGCGGGTGTCGTTTCGCCGCCCGCCCGACGCCGTTGAGTTGCGAACGCCCGGCTTGTCGAGGTGATGATGGCCAACGCCTGGTCAGTCGGCTATAGTCTTGCCGATGAGTGATATGTTCAGGAAATCGTTCCGAATCCGGCAGCTGCTGCTCTGGCTGCTCCTGGTCTGGCCGCTGGCGGCCGTGGCCCAGGTGTCCGAATCCTTCGTTCGACTGAGCGAGAACGCTGACGGCAAGCCACAGGCCCTTGAGGTCGCCATCGCGCGATATCAGGACAGGCAGGGGCGCCGGGTCGATCTGGTTGGCGCCATCCACGTGGCTGAACGCGACTTTTATCAAGCGCTCAATCAACGTTTTGCCGGCTACGACCGGGTGCTCTACGAACTGGTCGGTGACCCCGACGGCGAGGAGCTGCCGGCCAGTCCCGCGCTCGCCGTGGTCGGTCTGATGCAGGGCGGCATGAAGGAAGCGCTGGGGCTGACGTTCCAGCTCGACGAGGTCGATTACGATCAGCCCCATTTCGTTCATGCCGACATGACCGCGCGCGAGTTCGGGCAACGTATGGCCGAGCGCAATGAGTCCATGTTCGGCACCATGATGCAGCTGTGGGCGATGTCGGTGGCGGCCGAAGCGAGCGGTGCCCAGTCTTCCAACGCCATGCTGCTGCGCGTGCTGCTCGCCAGCGACCGCCGCCAGGCGTTCAAGCGTGTATTGGCCGAATCCCTGGTCGACCAGCAGTTTTTTTTCGAGGCGCTATCCGGTGATGGCGGTTCGACCCTGATCACCGAGCGCAATATCAAGGCGCTCGAGGTGCTCGAAGCCGAACTGCGCGCCGGTCATACCGAGCTGGCGCTGTTTTACGGTGCCGGCCACCTGCCTGACTTCCACCGTCGGCTGGTTGGCGAATACGACTTCGAACAGACCCGTGTCGAATGGCTGACCGCCTGGCGTTTCGGCGCCGAGTCATCGAGATGAATGAACGCGCAATGGGCGACGCCCATCGCCTGCCATCCGTTCGCTTTCGCTATCGTCTCAGCCCGCTCGACCTGAAACGCGGTCTGTGGATGATGGTTGTCGTTGTTCTGGGACTCGCGGTTCTCGGTGCCCTGGTCGGGGGCGATTCGCCTGAAACACTGCTTGAGGATCTCGGCCGCATGCCCGTCTGGGCCTGGGGGCTGGCGGCAGCAGGTTCGGCCATGGTGGTGGTGTTGCTGGCCCGCTTGCTGCGCCATGCCGACAACGCCAGACTGACTGTCGATCGTGACGGGATTCGCTGTTCTCCGCATAAGCTCCACGGCCAGCGGTTCTGGTCGCGCCACGACTGGCAGCTGAGCTGGTCGCAGATCCGCAAGGCGACGCTTTTTCACCCGCCGCGCAAGAGCCGCGCAGTGCAGGCCTGGCTGCAGACGACGCTCGAGCTGGAAGGCGCCGATCAGAGCGTCAGCATGGGCCTGCTGCACTGGGAGCCGGAGGGACAGGAACTCGAGCGGCCCTCTTTGACAACGCTGCAGCCATTCAAACAGCTCAGAGTGCTGATTGATGAGCATCCGCTGCCTGCGCTGCTCGAGCAGGCCGGTGTGCCGCTGCACCGTGAGCGGGTCCGATGGCGTGACCGGCGGCGCATGGCCGATGCAGCACGCGCCGGCTGGCGCACCCCTGAGCAGGGTGGTGCGGTTGACTTGCTGGCCTGGCCTTCACTGGTTGCCATCCTTGCCCTGATGGTTGTTTTGGGCAGCGCTGCCGCGTTGCATTTCGTGGTGCTCGACCCCATTCGCCCGCTCTGGGCGCCGCAGCCCGGTCCGCTGCTGCTGGTCGGCGCTGGTGTGTTCGCCGTCGCCGCGCTCGTCGCCCACCGGGCACCCGTGCGCGAGCGCATGGCGCTGGCCTTGCTGCTTGGTGCGCTGAGCGCGGCGCTGTTTCATCCGTTCCATGCCCGCGCTCTGGTGCTTGCAGCCGGCTCATCCGAGACCGTTTCGTATCAGCTCATCGAGGCGGGGCGGTTCCGATCCCTCGACGCGGACTACCCGGCGATGAATCTAAGCAACATCGACATCCCAGAATACTGGCGTAGCCTGGCACCGGACAGCGACCACGAATTCGAAATCTACTCGCTCGGCAACGATCGCTACGTGCTGGATCTGGCCGCGTTGTACGAGCGCACACGGGCGTTTTACGAGCAATTGGACTGAACGACGGGCATGCATGGCCCGGCGCGCGATGCTGGTTGCGCGAAACGACTCGAACCCCGGACCGGTCCGTGGCCCAGCGCAGGCCTGTTGCACCATCCATTGCATGGTTCCACGCCCGGACCCGGCTGATTGCCGGTCGGCACGGTCAACCACGTGTCGGTACAATAGAATATCGAGACTTCGATCGCCCCTTGCTCAAGAGGACTGGCATGGTTCAACAGTATCCGCACCCTGACGACATCGATTCCCGGGAGACCCAGGAATGGCTGGAGTCGCTGGCCGCCGTCGTCGAGCGCGAGGGCCCTGAGCGAGCGCACTTTCTGCTCGAGCGCCTGGTCGAGCTGGCGCGCCGTTCCGGCGCCCACCTTCCGTTCGACCTGACCACCGCCTACATCAACACCATTCCGCCGCACCGCGAGCCGAGCATGCCCGGCGATGGGGCGCTGGAGCGCCGCATCCGCTCGATCATCCGCTGGAACGCCATGGCGATGGTGGTGCGCGCCTCGCGTCGCGGCGGCGAGCTGGGCGGGCACATCGCCAGCTTCGCTTCGGCGGCGACGCTCTACGACGTTGGCTTCAACCACTTCTTCAAGGGCCCGGATCACGAAGACGGCGCCGACCTGGTCTACTTCCAGGGGCATTCCTCGCCGGGCTTCTACGCCCGCGCCTTTCTCGAAGGCCGGCTGAGCGAGGATGATCTCGACGGCTTCCGCCGTGAAGTCGACGGTGAGGGCATCAGCTCCTACCCGCACCCCTGGCTGATGCCGGATTTCTGGCAGTTTCCGACCGTGTCGATGGGCTTAGGGCCCATCATGTCCATCTACCAGGCGCGCTTCTTGAAGTATCTGACCAACCGCGGCATTGCCGATGCCGGCAAGCGCCGGGTCTGGAGCTTTCTCGGCGACGGCGAGATGGACGAGCCCGAATCGCTGGGTGCGATCTCCCTGGCCGGGCGCGAAAAGCTCGACAACCTGACTTTTGTGATCAACTGCAACCTGCAGCGTCTCGACGGCCCGGTGCGCGGCAACGGCAAGATCATCCAGGAACTGGAAGGGTTCTTCCGCGGCGCGGGCTGGAACGTGATCAAGGTCATCTGGGGTTCCTACTGGGATCCGCTGCTGGCGCGCGATACCAAGGGGCTTTTGCGCCGGCGCATGGAAGAAGCGCTCGACGGTGATTACCAGAAGTACAAGGCGCGCGACGGCGCCTATGTGCGCGAACACTTCTTCGGCGCCTACGACGAGCTCAAGGAGATGGTCGCCGACCTGTCCGACGAGGACATCTGGCGCCTGAACCGCGGCGGCCACGATCCGCACAAGATCCATGCCGCCTACCATTCGGCCGTGCATCACGAAGGCCAGCCGACGGTGATCCTGGCCAAGACCATCAAGGGCTACGGCCTGGGCCAGTCGGGCGAGGGCCAGAACATCTCGCATCAGCAAAAGAAGCTCGACGACCAGGGCGTGAAGTACTTCCGCGATCGCTTCAACGTGCCGCTGTCCGACGACAAGCTCAAGGATGTGCCCTACTACCACCCCGGCGAGGATTCCGACGAAGTTCGCTACATGAAAAAGCGACGCGATCAACTCGGCGGGCCCCTGCCGCAGCGTCGCGTCGACTACGAGCCCCTGGAAGTGCCCGAGCTCGACGCCTTCGAAAAGATCATGGCCTCGACCGGCGAGCGCGAGATCTCGACCACCATGGCCCTGGTGCGCTGCATGACGGTGCTGCTGCGCGACAAGAACATCAAGGACCGCATCGTGCCGATCATCTGCGACGAGGGCCGCACCTTCGGCGTCGAGGGCCTGTTCCGGCAGATCGGCATCTACGCGCCCTTCGGCCAGCTCTACGAGCCGGTCGATTCCGACCAGCTGGCCTATTACAAGGAAGCCAAGGAAGGCCAGGTGCTGCAGGAAGGCATCACCGAGGCCGGCTCGATGAGCTCCTGGATCGCCGCGGCGACCAGCTATGCTTCGAGCGGCGTGCCGATGGTGCCGTTTTTCCTGTTCTACTCGATGTTCGGTTTCCAGCGCGTCGGCGACCTGGCCTGGGCGGCCGGCGACATGCGCGCGCGCGGTTTCCTGATCGGCGGCACCTCGGGGCGGACCACGCTCAACGGCGAGGGCCTGCAGCACGAGGACGGGCACAGCCAGGTCCAGGCCGGCCTGATTCCCAACTGCGTGTCCTACGACCCGACCTTCGCCTACGAGCTGGCCGTGATCCTGCAGGACGGCCTGAAGCGCATGTACGCCGACGGCGAGGACGTCTACTACTACATCACCGTGCTCAACGAGAACTACCAGCACCCGGACATGCCCGAGGGCGCCGAGGACGGCATCCGCAAGGGCATGTACCTGTTTCGGGAAGGCGACGGCGACGACTCACCGCGCGTTCAGCTGATGGGCTCCGGCGCGATCCTTCGTGAGGTGATTGCGGCGGCTGAGATTCTGAAAGACGACTATGGTGTCGAGTCCGATATCTGGTCGGTGACCGGCTTCAACGAGCTGCGCAAGGAAGCGCACGAGGTCAGCCGGCGCAACCGGATCAAGCCCGACGAGTCGCCGAAAACGCCCTGGATCACCGGCCTGCTCAAGGATCGCACGGGCCCGGTGGTGGCGGCCACCGACTACGTCCGTGGCTTTGCCGACCAGGTGCGCGAGTTCGTGCCGGCCGACGACTACATCGTGCTGGGCACCGACGGCTTCGGCCGCTCGGACACGCGCGAGAACCTGCGCCGCTTCTTCGAGGTCGACCGCTACAACGTCGCCTGGGCCGCGCTGGTCGGCCTCAACCGCCAGGGCAGGTTCGACGACGACAAGCTAATCAAGGCCAGAAGCGCGCTGAATATCGACCCCGACAAGCCGATGCCCCTGACGGGATGAGCGGAATGGTGTCGGTATTGTAGGTCGGGGTCGCATCCCCGACGGGCGAGGGGTCTGACGGGTGCGCGGATCTCGAATGTCGACCGTCGCGGATGCGACCGCGACCTACTCGGCACGGTACCATCTCGGATGCGACCGCGACCTACTCGGCACCGGAAGGTGGGTCGACCTGACGGGATGAGCGGATTGGGTGTCGGTATTGTAGGTCGGGGTCGCATCCCCGACGGGCGAGGGGTCTGACGGGTGCGCGGATCTCGAATGTCGACCGTCGCGGATGCGACCGCGACCTACTTCGGCACGGTACCATCTCGGATGCGACCGCGACCTACTCGGCACGGTACCATCTCGGATGCGACCGCGACCTTCGCGACGCCAATAGATACAGTATGAGATACATGCCATGAGCAAGAAGCAGGAAATCAAGGTCCCGGACATCGGCGATTTCGACAAGGTGCCGGTCATCGAGGTGCTGGTCTCCGAGGGCGACGAGATCGAGACCGAGCAGTCGCTGATCACGCTCGAATCCGACAAGGCGACCATGGACGTGCCGTCCACGGCAGCGGGCAAACTCATCGAGCTGAAGGTCTCCGAGGGCGACGAGGTTGGCGAGGGTGATGTCATCGGGGTCGTGGAGATTTCCGAAGGCGACGGGGAAGCGTCGGACGATGCCGGCTCCGGGGATGAAGATGAGACGGGTTCCGGTTTCCGGGTTCGGGGTTCCGGGGGGTCTCCAGATGACTTGGAGAGTGCCGATGAATCCGATGGCTCCGGCAAGAATGACGAAGCCCGCCCGGAAACCGGAAACCGTAAAACGGAATCCGATTCATCCCGCCCGGAAACCGGAGACCGGAAACCGGACACCTCGTCAGGCGAAGGCGACAAGCAGTCAGCTGGCAAGGCGTCCGCCAGCGGCGACGATCTCCCGGCGCCCCCGGTGCCCTTCGAGGCGATGGACCAGGATCCGTCGAAGCTACCGCATGCCTCGCCGGCGGTGCGCAAACTGGCGCGTGAGCTCGGCGTCGACCTGACCGGTGTCGAGGGCTCTGGACGCAAGGGGCGCATCACCGAGGACGACCTCAAGAATCGCGTCAAGCGCTTGATGGAATCCGGTGGCGCTGCCGCAGCAAGCGGTGCCGGACTGAACATCGCCGAGCCGCCGCAGGTCGACTTCTCGAAATACGGTGAAGTCGAGGAGGAAAAGCTCTCGCGCATCAAGCAGATCTCCGGACCTGCCCTGCACCGCAACTGGGTGTCGATCCCGCACGTCACGCAGTTCGATGAGGCCGATATCACCGAGATGGAGGCCTTCCGCAAGGCCAGCAAGCGGACCGCCGAGGAGGCGGGCAGCAAGATGACCCCGCTGGTGTTTCTGATCAAGGCGCTGGTGGCCGCCCTGAAGGCATTCCCGCACTTCAATGCCTCACTGTCCAACGACGGCAAGACGCTGATCAGGAAAAAGTACTTCCACATCGGCGTGGCGGTGGATACGCCCGACGGCCTGGTCGTGCCGGTGATCCGTGACGCCGACCGGAAGGGCCTGATCGAGCTGGCGCAGGATCTGACCGATCTGTCGACGCGCGCACGCGAAGGCAAGCTCAAGGGCGACGAGATGAAGGGCGGCTGCTTCTCCATCTCGAGCCTGGGCGGCATTGGCGGCACGGCCTTCACGCCGATCATCAATGCGCCCGAGCTGGCCATCCTCGGCGTGTCGCGTTCGCAGATGAAGCCGGTCTGGGACGGCGAGCAGTTCCAGCCCAGGCTGATGCTGCCGCTGTCGCTGTCCTACGACCATCGCGTCATCGACGGCGCGGACGCCGCGCGCTTTACCCGCTACCTGGCCGAGCAGCTCGAGGACTTGCGGCGGCTGCTGCTTTGAACCCGCAGCGCACCGGCTTCGGCATGATGCTGGTCGCCGCGGTCGGCGTCCTGCTGCTGCTGACCTTCGTGTTTTCCGGCCTGGTCCAGGACCGGCGCAATCCGAACCAGCAGGTCCGGAGCCAGCGCGTCGACGGCGGCGTCGAGGTCGTGCTGGAGGCCGACCGCCAGGGCCATTTCGTGGCCGCCGGCGCGATCAATGGTCGAGACGTCACTTTCCTGGTGGACACCGGAGCGACCCTGGTCTCGGTGCCGGAGGCGCTGGCCGATCGCATCGGCCTGGAGCGCATGGCCCCGATCGGGCTGGAGACGGCCGCAGGCCCGGTGCAAGGCTGGTTGACCCGTCTCGATGAGGTACGCCTGGGTGATATCGTTCATCATGATGTGCGCGCGGCGATCAATCCCGGCCGACATGATACGGCGCTGCTCGGAATGAGCTTTCTGCGCGAGCTTGAGTTGAACCAGAGCGACGGCCGGCTGCGTATTGTCAAGCGCAATCGATAGTCCGGGTCAATGGCGAGTGCTCTGAGTCGCATGGCGGCGCGCTGCGCGCTGGTGTTCGCAGCGACAGTTCTTCAGCTCGGCTGCCAGGTCAGTCAGCAGCGCATAAGCGGCGCGCCTGGCGGAAGGCGGCAAGAATTCAAGGTAGGCCTGGCTGCGCTGGGGCTCCGTGCAGGCCAGACCCATGGCGCGCAGCAGTGCTTCCTCGGCCGGCCAAGCGCAACCGTGGCACGGCGGGGCGAAGCACAAATCGTCGGGTAAGGAGGAACGAATCAGCCGGGCGAGACCGAACAGCAGCGCCGCCGTGGATTCGAGGCAATGCTGCCTCAGCCAGGCTCGGCAATCGAGCGGATGGGCACGATCGCGCGCGCAGATGCGAAGGGCGTGCAGAACAACCAGATGAACCGGCAGGTGTTGGCACATCGTCAGCGGTCCTGGGTCATGCCCAGCAGCAGGCAGCAGGGCCCGGCTTGCAGGCAGGTCGGGGTTTCGATGGGAAACGCATCGGCCAGGCGTGCGGCCAGCGCCCGAGCAGCCTGCCCCCAGCATCCCGGCACGATACCGATCACCATGGCTCCGCGGGTGAGTCGGCCCGCATAGTCGTCAAGCGATCCGGCATCCGGGCACACCACCAGGCAGTCAAGCCGGGCGCAGTGTCCGTCACAACCGGCGCAGCGTTCGCGGCGCATGAGCCATTCCAGGCCGGCCTTGGACAGGGTGTCGAGCATTTCGATATCGGAGTCATCGCGCGGTTGCCAGACCAACAGCGCGCGCTGGTTCTCGGCCAGGGCGCAGGCCAGCGTCAGCAGCGCGGTTTCCGGCGGTCGACCGGCCAGGGCAGTGGAGCGCGGCCGGCGGGCGCGGACCAGCCAGTACAGGGTACTGTGCGCCGGATTGGCCGGTTCGGCATGCCGCCCCGGTGTCAGGCTGGACAGATAGCGGCGCACGCGTGGATCGATCGTGCGGGCTGGCAGGTGGCTGTCAGTGACCATTGGTGTTTCGCCATACACTCTGACCGAAAACGGCATCAAGCGTAACGGGAATCATTCGTAAATGCAAATGATTCCTACTTGAGTTGCTTAGCCCCGCCTGCTGCAACCGCAAACACCTGCTGCTGACCATCGTCGACCAGTCGTACACGACAGCGATACAGGCGACTGAGATTGCTTTCGGTGAGCATTTGGCGGGTCGGTCCGGCTTCCCATTCACCGTCGCCGTAGAGCATGAGCACGTGGCTGCAGTAGCAGGTAGCCAGATTGACCTCATGCAGCGCCATGACCGCTGCCTTGCGGGCCTCGCGGACCTGGCGCTCGAGCACGTTGAGCACGTTGACCTGATTGGCCGGATCGAGGTGGTTGGTCGGTTCGTCGAGCAACATCACCCGCGGGTCCTGAACCAGAACCGTGGCCAGGGCCAGGCGTCGTGATTCGCCACCGGACAGGTCCATGCAGCTGCGCTCGGCCAGTTCGAGCAGGCCCAGGGCATCGAGCGCATCGCGGGCCCGGTCTCGATCACCCGATTGTTCCCGCGACCAGGCACCCAGATGCGGGTGGCGTCCAATCAGCGCCGTTTGCAGGCAGGTGGCATCGAAGGCGTAGTGGGTATGCTGGGTGAGCATGCCGAGCCGCTGGGCAATCTGGCGTCGGCCCATGGTTGCCATCGGTCGACCCTGCAGCTCGATGCCGCCGCGCACGGGCGGACGAACGCCGGCCAGCGTGGTCAGCAGCGTCGACTTGCCGACGCCGTTGGGTCCGAGCACGCCCCAGAACTCGCGCCGGCCAATGCTGACATTGAGATCGCGAACGACCTGGACGCGGCCGATACGCACGTCCATGTCCAGAGCGGTGAGCAGGGCGGCGGCTTCCATCAGCGGATGCGGGCGGCGCGATGGAGCAGCAACAGAAACAGGGGCACGCCGATCAGCGCGGTCAGCACTCCGACAGGCAGGTGGCGCGGCGCCAGTATGCTGCGGGCCGCGGTATCGGCAATGACAAGAAAAGCGCCGCCGGACAGCGTGGCTGCCGGCAACAGCGCCCGATGGTCGGCACCGACCAGCAAGCGCATAAGGTGCGGCACGATCAGACCGACAAAGCCGATCGCACCTGCAATCGACACTGCAACGGCAGTTAGCACCGAAGCACCCACGTAGATCTCCCAGAAACGAATACGGGTTGGCTCCCCGAGAAGCATTGCCTGCACTTGACCGCCGGTCATCACGTTGAGTGCGCGCGCCCGGGCCGCCAACAGCACGGTACTTCCGGCCGGTATCAGCAGCCACCACAGCGACAGGCCGGCGTAGGACAGATCGCCCATCAGCCAGTACAGCATGCTGCGCAGACTGGCGTCGGGCCCGGTTGCCAGAATGAACGAGATGATGGCTCCCCATCCGGCCGCGACGACAACCCCGGTCAGCAGTACCCGCGTCGTGCTCCATGCACCCCGGCCCCGGGCCAGCACAAAAACGAGCACCATGCTCAACATGGCACCGGCGAAGGCCAGAGCCGCGACCGGCAGCGTGCCGATGCCCAGCGTCAGGCCAATCAGCGCAAAGGCTGCGGCGCCGCCGGACAAGCCGAGAATATAGGGGTCGGCAAGCGGATTTCTGAGCAATACCTGCATCAGACACCCGGCCTGCGCCAGTAATGCGCCGGTCACGAAAGCGGCTATCGCCCGCGGCAGACGCAGCTCCCCGATCAGGAGGCGGGTGCCGGAGTCGCTGGTCCAGGGCCAGTGCCAGCCGCTGCTGCCCCAGCTGATGGCCAGCAGAAAGGCCAGCAGGGTGGCCAGAATCAGCCCCGACCCGACGGCGATGCGTTTTTTGGCTGGTGTGCGGGGCATGAATTGATTACTATCATCTGCAGTTGAAATAATTGGCGGCACGGTATCACAGCCGGCCGCGGTGATAACCGACATGATTGATCCCGACGGTTTCCGGCCGAACGTCGGAATCGTGCTGGCCCGGGATGACGGTCGCGTCTTCTGGGCGCGACGCGCCGGCAAGGATGGCTGGCAGTTTCCGCAGGGCGGCATGCATACCGATGAAACGCCGGTCGAGGCAATGTACCGTGAACTGGCAGAAGAGACGGGATTGAAACCCCAGCATGTCGATGTGCTGGGCGCGACGCCGGGCTGGCTGCGATATCGATTGCCACGTCGGTACCGGCGGCGTCATCAGAAGCCGGTTTGCATCGGCCAGAAACAGGTCTGGTTTCTGCTGCGTTTTCTGGCCAATGACGACGCCTTCGATCTGGCGGCCGTTGACGACCCCGAGTTCGACCGCTACCGCTGGGTCGACTTCTGGTATCCGGTCAGACACGTCATCCCGTTCAAGCGCCGCGTCTACGCGCGCGCGCTCCGCCACCTCGAACCGCTGCTTGAGGCCGGTCCGGAGTCCACCGGGCCATCCTTCGGTCCGGCACGTTGATGACCGAAGTGGTCCGATCACCCGTGCAGGGAGACTGAATTGAGTCGATACTTCTTTTCGCTGGTGGCTCTGGGAATGCTGTCGGTTGACAGCCTCCAGGCCGAAGTGCTGACGGCACCAGACCTCGAAATTGCGCGCGAGCTGCGTGAACAGACTCGGGCCGGTGATGGCGGCTACGAGATCGTGGCCGACCTGACCACCCGGATTGGTCCACGCCTGGCTGGCAGCGAGGCTGATGCGCGGGCTGTTGAGTGGGCTGTTGGCCTGTTCGAGAGGATCGGTTTCGACCGTGTCTGGACCGAGCCGGTTACGTTTCCCACCTGGCATCGTGGCACTGAGCGCGCCGAAGTTGTCAGCCCGGCCCGGCATGAGCTGGTCACTCTCGCGCTGGGTTTCTCTCCGGCCACGCCGGCCGGCGGCATCGAGGCCGAGGTCGTGATGTTTGATGATCTTGCGGCACTGCAGGCCGCAGCGCCTGATTCGGTTGAAGGGCGTATCGTGTTCATCCGTAACCGAATGGAGCGAACGCGCAGCGGTGTCGGCTATGGACGTGCGGTTGGCGCCCGGTCGATCGGCAGCCGGGTGGCGGCTGAAAAGGGCGCCCTGGGGCTGGTCATTCGCTCAATTGGCACATCGAACAACCGATTTGCCCACACCGGGATGCAGCGTTTTGATTCCGATGTGCGGCTGCTGCCGGCGGTGGCCGTTTCCAACCCCGACGCTGACCTGCTGGAGCGCCTGATGCGGGTTGACGAGCCAGTGCGGCTCAGGCTTGAAGTCGATGCCGAAACGGTCGAGGCCTACACATCGCACAATGTAATTGCCGAAATCACCGGCGCCAGTCATCCGGACAAGATCGTGGCGCTGGGGGCTCATCTCGATTCCTGGGATGTGGGCACCGGCGCGCTCGATGATGGTGCCGGAGTGGCCATCGTGGTCGAGGCCGCGCGCCGGATTCTGGCGCTTGAGCGGCGGCCGGAGCGGTCGATACGGGTCATTCTGTTTGCGGCAGAGGAAACCGGGCTGTGGGGCGGGCGCGCCTGGGCCCAGGCACGCGCCGGGCAGATCGAAAACTACCAGCTGGTCGCCGAGTCCGATTTCGGCGCCGGGCGCATCTATGCCATTGATGCGCGCGTCTCTGATGCGGCCTGGCCGGTGATCGAAGCCATCCAGCGTGAGCTCGAGCCATTGGGAATCGAGCTGGGGGGGCGCCAGGCCTCGGGTGGGCCTGATTTTTCGCCGGCTGCTCGGCTGGGCGTGGCTGCGGTCGATCTGCGCCAGGATGGGACGGATTATTTCGACTACCACCACACCATCAACGACACGCTCGACAAGATCGATTCGGACGACCTGGCGCAGAATGCCGCCGCCTACGCGGTGCTGGCCTGGCTTGGCGCCCAGTCGCTGGTCGACTTTGGCTCCGGAGAAACACTGCTGGAGTGAAAACTCCCCGCCTCTCGTTGATCGAGCGATTCCCTAACCCGGCAGTAAGGCAGATTTCATTCGGGGCATCGACAGCGCGATCGATAGTGCTGCACGGCTGATAGCCATCACGACAGTCCAGCCAGCCGGGCCGCGCGTGGCCAGAAGATCCGGTCGTGCCGTGGCGCTGCAGTCGGCGGAATGACGAGGGTGGTATGTTCGCGAAAGCGGGCCTGGGGCAGGTCACGCAGCGGCATGTTCTCTGCTCGAACCGCCTCGATGGGCAGCTGGGCCGCTTCGTAGAGGATGATTTCGGTGTCACTGTGGTACCAGCGCCGCAGCTTGTCGACCAGCAGGGCCAGGCGGACGGGGTCGGGTTCGAATCCCGTACACTCGAGATTACCGGTCAGGGCAACCTGCCACAGGAGCAACAGCGCCGAGGGATCGATGCTGTGTTCATACACCAGAAACCGGGTCGCCTCGAATGAATGGACACCGGAGGCTCCGGGATCGATGCCAAGGTCGGCATACAGGCAGGCCTCTGCCGATATTCCCGGTTCCATGCGGGCGACGCCACCGGCTTGCCGGGTGGCCTCGATGACGCGGTGCGACACTTGCGCGTATACGCCGGGATGACCATAAAAGACGGCGCATACGCGCAGGCCGGCCCGTACCGGCTGCATGATCGCCGTCTCCATTTCACAGTAGGATTGGCGCCGGTCCTTGGTGTCGGCGTAGCAGCCGGCCAGATTGATCAGGTCCGGGCGAAGGTCGCGCAGTGATCGCAGCGCCAGCGGATCGGCCAGCGCAAACACCGCGTCGGCAGCCTCGATTTCCGACAGCGCGCGCCGGCTGATGTGGCGCGCCATCTGGATCCCGCAGCCGACGACGATCAGCCGGCCAACCGCACTCATGTCGCACCGGGCCGTGCGGCGATCACAACGCTATCCCGGCCACGGTGCTTGGCCTCGTAGAGTGCCTGGTCGGCTCGCTCGCGCAGGGCCTCGAGCGGTTCGTTGCGGGTCCGTTCGGCAATGCCGAAGCTCATGGTCAGCGGTCGGCCCTTGGCGCCATAGTCGATTTCCGATAGCTGCTGCCTGAACGTCTCGACGGCGTCGAGTGCCTGTTCAAGGTCGGCGCCGTTCAGGCAAACCGCGAACTCCTCGCCGCCAATTCGCCCGATGCAGGGCGCCGGGTGAAACGCACGGCGCAGTGCGTCGGCTACGAGACGCAGAGCCTCATCACCGGCCAGGTGGCCATGTTCATCGTTAACCTGCTTGAAGTAGTCGATATCGGCCAGGATCAGAATCAGCGGCTGATCCTGGCGATGACACTGATCGATCATTGCCCTTGCAGTATCGAAAAAGCGCGTATGGTTGCTCAGGCCGGTCAGGCCATCCTGGCGTGAAAGGCGCCGGAAATGCCGACGTTCGCGCAACACGTGAATCAACAGCAGGGCCAGGATCACGAACAGGAAAGCGGTAAACGCATAAACCAGCCAGCGCAGCCGCAGCTGGTTTCGCCTTGACTCCCGCTCAAGTGAAACAACCCGGTTCTGTTCGCGCAGCAGGGCCAGCTCCTGTTCGCGCGAGCGCATGTCAAAGGCGACCTGCAGATGGGCCAGCTGGCGGGCGCGCTCGAGGTCAAGAAAGCGCCTGTAGGCCTCGAGCCGCTCGTTCATGTGTCTCAGGGCCTGTTCATGGTTTCCCCGGTCAGCCTGCATGGCACCGAGCATTTCGTGGGCTTCGGCCAGGTAATCCCAGGCTTCATCGTGCTCGAGCGGGCCAAGCGCGTCCTGAAGCAGTTCCTGCGCACGCGTCCATTCGGCGCGTTCCCAGTGCAGCCGGGCCTTGTAGAACTGCGCTTCGGCCAGCCCGAATGCCCAGTCGCTCTCCCGCAGCCGCGAAATGGCCTGCTCGAACAGGGCTTCGGCCCGGTCGTAATCGCCCCTGGCACGCAGCAGATCAGCCAGCCCGCTCTCGAGTGTGCCGACAACCAGCTGATCGTTGACTGCCAGGCAGCTCGACAGCGCTTCCCGATAATGCAGCTCTGCCAGCTCGGGCATGCCGGCAGTCTTGTAGACGAAGGCAAGGCGGCCCTGATCGATACACAGATCGCGCCGGTTTCCGTGAGTACGGGCCATTTCAACGCCGCGCTGGCCGTAGTCTATGGCCTGTTCGGTCTCCCCGATCTTGGCGTACACATAGGCTGCCAGGCTGAATGGTGCGAGCCGTGATTCTCCGGGCTCCAGATCCTCGGTCAGTTCCAGTGCGTGACTGAGGAAGCCAAAAGTCTGTTCCCAGCGACGCAGCAGCATCGCCACATTGGCTGCCAGGCTATAGACCCGCAGGCGTTGCTCGTCGGTCAGCGGCTGATTGAGCAGTGATCCCAGCGTCTCGAGCGCGGCATCGAACTTGCCGGCCAACGACTGGTTGCGGGCCTTGATCAACCAGAATTCAGCTTTCTGCGCGGGAGTGGCCTCGTCGAGTCGAGGCTGGATTTCATCAAGCAGTGCCTCCGATTCAGTCCACGGGGCGGTGACGCTGCGCTGCCTGGCCTGCTCCAGAAGCCGGCCAACGGAATCCTCGGCCGGCGCCGCAGCGGACATCAGCCAGAGCAGGACCACAAGCATGCAGACCAGCAACGGCCGACACGCGGACGCCGGCTGGCTCAGACATGGTGATCGGGTCAGTCGCAAGCCTTGATCGTGCTGTTGGACTTCAGCTTGTCGAGACCGCTGAGTTTGCGTATCGTGTCGAGATCCTTGTCGAGCATGGCGCGGATCTCCTCCTCCGTGAGACCGCGTTCCTGCATCACTGTCTTCGGATCGGCGACGTATGCGTCATGCAGCTTGGCGTTTTCGCCAAGCTCCATGAGCAAACGAGTCAGTTCGGACATGCTAGGCTCCCTTGTAGTCGCCCCGTGACCGGCAATGCCGATCCTTTGGGCACGGGTAACGATTATACGCACATGGGTATGGCTGCGGGGATAGCGATGATGGAGAAACACGACAGTGCCGCGTCTTCTGCTCAATCTGCGTGACGTGCCCGACGACGAGATCGATGACGTGCTGGCGCTGATGGCCGGGCATGATATCGAATGCTATGAAACCCCCCGGGGTCCCTTCGGGATTACCGCTGGAGCGCTCTGGCTTCGTCGCGCCGCCGACTACCCGCGTGCGCGCGAACTCATGGATCAGTACCAGCATGAGCGCACCGAGCGAGCGCGGGCGCGCCGGCAGGAGGCTGCGTTGCGCGGGGATGCCGACACGCTCTGGTCTTATGCGCGCCGCCATCCGCTGCGCGTCGTTCTGGTTCTGGCCGGGTCGCTGTTCGTGCTGATGGTCCTGTTTGCGCCGCTGATCGAGCTCGCCGGCGCGCACTGATCAGTCCTTTGCAGCGGTCAGGACGGTCAGTACGGCCTGGCCGTACTTGGCCTGCTTGTGCTGGCCGATTCCGCTGATCCTGCCGAGCTCGTCAAGGGTCCGGGGTCGCCTGGCGGCGATCGCCGCCAGAGTGGCGTCGTGAAAGATCACGTAGGGTGGAACACCTTCCGAGCGGGCGGTTTCGAGTCGCCACTGCCGCAGCGTCTGCCACAGCGGCGAGCTGGTATCGGTGGATTCAGATGATTGGTCGGCCGACCGGCCCGAGCGGGCCGGCCTCGGGTCGCGGCGCATGCGGATGGTCTGCTCTCCGCGCAGCAGCGCCCGACAGCGCTCGGACAGCTGCAGGCCGCCGTGACCCTGCGGGTCGGGCACGAGCTGGCCGGCGGCCAGCAGCTGGCGAAAGACCGAGTGCCAGGTGCGTTTGTCGATGTCTTTGCCAATACCAAAGGTGCTCAGTCGGTAGTGGCCGAGCTGTTCGGCGCGCTCTGTGCACCGGCCGGTGAGTACGTCGATGACGTGGCCGGCACCGAATCGCTGGCCGGTACGAAAGACGCATGACAGTGCCTTGCGCGCGGCTTCGGTTGCGTCCCAGGTCTTGGGCGGGTTGAGACAGTTGTCGCAGCGTTCGCAGCCGCCGGGATGGTCCTCGCCAAAATAGCCGAGCAGCGCCGGGCGTCGACAGCCCGCTTGTTCGCAGTAGGCCAGCAATGCCTCCAGACGCTCGCGCTCGAGGCGCTGCTGGGCCGCGGCTGCTGTCGAGCTGGCCTGCAGCTGGCGAATGCGCACGACGTCAGCCAGACTGTAGACCATCCAGGCGTCCGCTTCGAGTCCGTCACGGCCGGCTCGCCCGGTTTCCTGATAGTAGGCCTCGATGCTTCTGGGCAAGTCGAGGTGCGCAACAAAGCGGACGTCGGGCTTGTCAATGCCCATGCCGAACGCAATGGTCGCGCAGATGACAATACCGTCCTCGTTGAGAAAGCGATCCTGAACGATCTGGCGCCGCGTGCTCTCCAGTCCGGCGTGATAGGGCAGTGCCGCCAGTCCGGCGGCATTGAGCCACTCGGCAGCCTGTTCGGCCCGCCGCCTGGACAGGCAATAGACGATGCCCGACTCGCCCCGGTGCCGGCCGTTGATGAAGTCAAGCAGCTGACGGCGGGCGTTGTGCTTGAGGGCGACAGTGTAGTGGAGGTTGGGGCGATCGAAGCTGTCGATGAATGTCTCGGCTCCATCGGCCAGCAGGGTGCGCCGGATGTCGTCGCGGGTGCGGTCGTCGGCGGTGGCGGTCAGCGCCACCCGGGGAACGTCCGGAAAGCGCTTGCGCAGAGCGTCGAGCTTGAGATACTCGGGCCGGAAATCGTGTCCCCACTGGGACACGCAATGGGCCTCGTCGATCGCGAACAAGGCCAGTCGGGTGCGTTCGAGCAGCCGTAGCGTCGACTCGCGCAGCAGACGCTCCGGCGCAATGTAGACGAGCTCGAGGTCGCCCTCGGCCAGCCGTTGCTCAGTGCGCTGCAGCGCGCGGGCATCGAGCGATGAATTGAGTACTGCCGCTGCCACGCCGTTGTGCCTCAACGCCTCGACCTGGTCGCGCATCAGTGCGATCAGCGGCGAAACGACCACGGCGGTGCCGGGCCGCATGAGCGCCGGAATCTGGTAGCACATCGACTTGCCGCCGCCGGTGGGCATCAGCACCAGCGCATTGTCTCCGGCTGCCACGGTGGCAATGATGCGCGCCTGCTGGCCGCGGAATTGTGGGTAGCCGAACACCTCACGCAGGAGAGTCCGGGCATCGCTTGGACGATCCCGGGCCGGCGTGAGGATCAGCGAACGGTCCTGCCGCGACATGCGATGGACTCTACCAGATCGATCATGTGCGCATTAAAGCCGGCCAGGTGCAGACGGCTCAAGGGGCTTGTGAACACGCCGGATGGGCGCGTTTTCGCCGGCAGAGCCGCATCCATCGGGCGCTTGCTGTCACTCGGGCCGCCTCCCTGGATTCTCGACTTTTCCGGCTGAAACGCGCTCCGCGAAGGGTGATTCAGAGGCTCCCCAGCTGCTCGGCGGCCCGGACCGCACGGCGGCGGCGACTGTCAAGCTCGCTGCTGCCGATCGCGCTGCGGCCTTCGAACTCCGGCCAGCCCTGGCCGTGCCGACGACACAACGCGGCCAGCATGTGAGCGTGATGCGGCGAGTCGTTGAGGCACGGAATATAGTCCAGTGACCGGCCGCCTGCGGCCAGAAAGGCCTCGCGGTTTTCGTGTGCAATCTCGTCGAGGGTTTCAAGACAGTCAACGGCGAAGCCGGGGCAGATCACCTGGACCCGTCCGACGCCTTCGCGAGCCAGTGCCCGGAGCGTCTCGTCCGTATAGGGCCTGAGCCATTCGGCACGACCCAGTCGGGACTGGAAGGTGACGATCCAGTCGCGCCTGTCCAGTTCGAGCCGCTCGGCGATACGACGTGCGCTGGCCTGGCACTGGCAGTAATAGGGATCGCCGGCCATCAGATTGCGCCGGGGAATGCCATGGAAGGAAAACACCAGCCGCTCTGGCGATCCATGCTTGTCCTGATAGGTGGTAATCGAATCGGCCACGGTGTCCTGCCAGGCCGGATCGTCGTGGTAGTGCGTGATGAAGCGGAATTCCGGCAGCCAGCGTATCCGTTCAAGCGTCCGGCTGACGCGGTCGAAGACCGACGCGGTGGTCGTTGCGGAATACTGCGGATACAGCGGCAGCACCAGCAGCCGCTGAATGTTGGCGGCGCGCAGGCCGCTTAGGGCGCGTTCGATCGACGGCTGGCCGTAATTCATGGCCAGCATGACGCGGACTTTCGGCAGGGTGGTCTGCAGGGCCTGCTCGACCGCGCCGGCGAGGGCCCGACTGGTGACCAGCAGGGGGAGCCGTGCTCAGTCCAGATTCGTGCATAGGCGCGCGCCGAGCGCGGTGCCCGAAACGGCAGGATGATGCCGTTGAGTATGCACCACCACACCGCCCTGGGCAGTTCGATGACGCGCCGATCAGACAGAAACTCCCGGAGGTAGGGCCGCAGGGCGCGCGCTGTTGGCGCCTCCGGGGTTCCCAGGTTAACCATCAGCACGGCGGCCCGGGGAGCCGAGGCGTGGGCCGGTTCATGCTCGACGTCGGCCAGGGTGGTGATCAATGGTTCGGGCTGCTCCATGGCCAGGCGATTTCCAGCGGGTTCAGCCTGCATTCTACGCCGAGCCTGTCACCTGGCTGTGGTCACCGCCAGGGCAAGCGTCGCCTGGGGCCGCCAGCGCCAGGAATGAGCCAGGCTGCCGGCCAGTATGAAGAATTTGCGGATTCTGGTATGATCGGGGGCGTCGGAGACTATAACGATACACAGAAATCAAGTTGCCATGCGCCCCCGCACGACCACAATCCGGTGTGTGTTGCTGTCCGTATCCCTCGCGGCCAGCGTCGTGGCATGGGCGCAACCGGAAGGCTACGCGATCAACACCCGCGGTGATTTTTCCGACAGCAGCCAGGTTGGCGCGCTTTGGTCCATCGACCTGTCCACCGGCGAAGCGGATCTGGAAGGACGCAGCCGAATCAGCAATTATCTGTTCATCGAAGGCCTTGCCTTCGGTCCGGATGACAGGCTTTACGGCACCGACGACGACACCAATTCGATCGTTCTGGTTGGCACTCAAAGCGGTAACGCAGTGCCGCTGGGCGGTGCCGGCCAGTTCGAGAACAACATGGGCCTGCCTGCCGGCAACCATGATTTTGGCGCGACGTTTACCTGCACCGGTGAACTGCTGGTGTCTGCGGACTCGCCGAGCCTGGGACAGGTCCTGTACCAGGCCGACCTTGAGACCGGCGAACTGACCCTGATTGGTTCCCTCGGGATTCCGATCGTCGATCTGGCCAGTATCGGAGATACGGTCTACGGTATCGGACGGGGCATCAACGGTGACGGCCAGACCGAGGCGCCGAATCTGTACCGGATCGATCCGGAGACGGCTGACAACGTGCTGGTTGGTGGCCTGGGTGATGCCGCCGGGACCTACAACAAGGCCGGTCTGGCTGTTGATGCCGACGGCGTGCTGTGGGGCGTTCTCGAGCGACGTGACCCACGTAACCCGGCTGTTTCTATCGCCAGCCGTATCGTGCGCATTGATCCGGCCAGCGGTGCCGCCGAAGCGGTCAGTGATGCATGGGTTGCCGGTACCGGAGAGCCGCTGGTCGGAATCGAATCGCTGGCGATTGCACCACCGGGTCAATGCCAGGGCGCGCCCGTTTTCGAGCCGGTTGAAGTGCCGTCCGCCTCTCTCCCGGCGCGCCTGGTGCTGCTGATCCTGCTGGCTGCCTTGGGCGTGGTTCATCTCGGACGGTTGCAGGGCTGATACACTGGCGGCTGGTCACGCTGACCGGTTTCCGGGAGAACGACTATGGGCATTGGCAATATCGGCTGGTTCCAGATTCTCGTTATTTTGCTGATCGTTCTGCTGATTTTCGGTACCCGGCGTATTCGCACG
The DNA here is from genome assembly GCA_013285445.1 of Pseudomonadota bacterium. NCBI lineage: Bacteria > Pseudomonadati > Pseudomonadota > Pseudomonadota bacterium. The sequence goes on from CP053448.1 coordinate 469,512, forward strand.
CTGGGCAGCGACCTCGGTGGCGCGATCCGCGAATTCCGAAAAGGGGTGAGTGACGACGAGCCGGGTGACCAGTCCACATCACAGCGGACAACGGATTCCGATTCAAGCGAGCGCTCTGCATCCGGCAAGAGCGACTGAGGCGTGGGCGGCATCGGCTTCAGTGAGCTGCTGCTGCTGGCGCTGGTTACGCTGCTGGTTGTTGGACCCCGGCGGCTGCCGGAAATGGCCCGGCTGGCGGGACAGTGGTCGCGCCGTGCTCGCAGCGCCTGGGAAAGTCTGCGCTCGGAGTTTCAGGTCGAGCTGGATCGTGACCACAATCAGCGCGTGCTCGATGCCGAGCGCCGCGCGGCCGAGGCCGAAGGCCAGACTGATGCCGACGCGCCAGTGAGTTCGCATGACCGAACGACCCCGGACTGATCCCGAGCTGTCGCTGATTGATCATCTGCTGGAGCTGCGCAGTCGACTGCTGCGGGCGCTGGCAGCCGTTGCCGTGGTCCTGCTGGCGCTGGCGCCGTTTGCCCGGTCTCTTTACAGTTTGCTGGCCGAGCCACTCGTCCGCCATCTGCCGGCGGGTGCCAGCATGATTGCCATTGACGTCGCCTCGCCGTTTCTGGCCCCGTTCAAGCTGGTGCTGATCCTGGCGGTCCTGGTGGCGATGCCGGTCGTGCTCTACCAGCTGTGGGCATTCGTTTCTCCAGGCCTTTACCGGCACGAACAGCGGCTCGCGCGACCGCTTCTTTTCATGGCGGTGGCCCTGTTCTATGCGGGCTGCGCGTTTGCCTACTTCGTGGTCTTTCCAATCGTGTTCGCGTTCTTTGCGGGCATGGCGCCGGAAGGCGTGGCGATGATGACCGACATCAACCGCTATCTGGATTTCGTGCTCACCCTGTTCCTCGCCTTCGGGATTGCCTTTCAGGTGCCGGTCGCCATCATCGTACTGGTGGCGCTGGGTATCACGACGCCGCAGTCGCTGTGCCGGATGCGTGGCTACGTGATCGTCGGTGCGTTTACCGTGGCCATGCTGATTACGCCACCGGACATGATCTCACAGACCCTGCTGGCCGTCCCCGTGCTGGCGCTCTACGAGCTTGGCATTGTCGCCGCGCGGATCATGACCAGCCGGACGGCGCACGAAAAGGGTCAGGCCAGCAATTGATCATCCTTTGCCACGGGTGAGGAATCGATGGGGCCGAACACATCCCGGAACGCGACGTATTGGGTGCCGACCATGAGCATCTGAATGAACATCGCGGTGACGATGAGCACAACCTGGCCGATGTACTGCCCGAGGGTGCCGAGCGCCAGGCTGAGGAAAAGCAGCAGAACCATCAGCACCAGCGCCGCGGCGACTGCCAGCCCGATCACCGCCAGTCCCAGGCCGAGAAACGCCGCCCAGTTGGCCAGCGCGGCGCGCAATCCGGTCACAAGCGCCCTGGGCGCCGAAAGGCGCCCGAAGGCAACCAGCGGGATGGCGAAATACATGATCGTGATGACCGCGGCCAGGACGGCAGCGGCCAGCACCAGGCCGCCCCCGAGCGAGACTTCACCGAGCAGCTCGGCCAGCGCTTCGGGCGAGCGCATCGCGGCCTCGAGCTGATCGGGCGTCACCTGGGTCCCCAGCCAGCCGGCCAGAACAGCAAAGGCAGCCACGCTGCCGATGAGGCCAAAGGCGCCGATCCATATCAAGGCGGTGCGTCGCGACGCTGGCTGCCACGCAGCCAGAAGGGTCGAAGGTGGCGGCCGACTGCCGGTAGCCACGGCGTGGAAGGCGAGCAGTGCACCGGCCGTCAGCAGCGGAGTGAGCAGCGCGACGACCAGCTGCCCGGCCACGGGGATCAGGGCCAGCATGGAGACAAGCAGCCAGACTGCGGCGACGCCGGCCAGCGGCCGCAGGCCGCGTGCCAGTAACTCGCCGCCGGCCGGCAGCCATCCCAGCCCGCGCGCGAAGCCGGCGCGGCGATAGCCTTGCCCGTTCATGAATCGCGGCGCACGGCGCAGGCCAGCGCGCTGTCTCGGGACCAGGCCGTGGCCCCTTCCAGTGCCGCGGGCACGGCCTCCGGCTGATCGACCCTCTGCCACATGTCCAGGTGGGTGCGGTTCATGAAGCGTTGCTCGACGCTGTACTGCATGAACTGGAGCAATCTGTCATAGTAGCCGTTAACGTTGACCAGTATGATGGGACCAAGGAACTGGCCGAGGCGCTTGAGCGTCATGGCCTCGAACAGTTCTTCAAAGGTGCCGCAGCCGCCGGGCAGGGCTATGACGGCGTCGGCTTCGGCCAGCATCCGGGCCTTGCGCGTACGCATGTCTGCCACCACTTCCAGACAAGTGAGGCCGCCGTGTCCCCGTTCGACCCGGGTGAGAAACTCCGGAATGATGCCGTGCACTTCGCCGCCCGCGGCCAGCGCGCCGTCGGCCAGGGCACCCATCAGTCCGGTGCTGCCGCCGCCGTAAACAATGCGCAGACCGGAAACGGCCAACAGATGCCCCAGCCGGTTGGCGGCTTCAGTGTAGGTGGCATCGAGCGCCTGGCTTGATGCGGCGTATACCGTGACACAATGAACCGGCATGAATGATTCGGAGCACCAGGAAGAGATGAGCTTTCATTGTAAACGTACTCCGGCTGCGCTGGGGTTGCTTGTGCTGCTGCTGACAGGATGCGGTGATGGTGTAGAGGAGGCGGCCGTTGAGCTGTCGCCTGGCCAGGAGCCGTACCTGCGTTACTGTGCCTCCTGCCATGGCAACCAGGGCGAGGGACGGGGGCCGTCGTTTCCGCCGCTGGCCGGCTCGGAGTGGATGGAGCTGCCTGAAGAGGCGCTGGCCGCGATCGTGCTCTACGGACTGCGCGGAGAGATCGAGGTCGCCGGGCAGCGTTATCGCGGTTACATGCCGCCGCTGTCGCATATCAGCGATACGGATGTCGCGTCGATCATCGCCTTCATCAAGACGCAATGGGGCGACCGCGAGGTTGAACCCGATGTGGATGGGGTCGCGCGCGCGCGTGCCGAACTGTCGGGAATGCGCCCGCTCGAAGGCCGGCCGGGCGTCGAAGACGCACTGGAGTCACTGCAGTGAACATGCCGCCAATCCAGCCCGGCCGCGCCACCTTGCCGGCCGCGATGATCATTCTGGGGGTGACGGTCGTTGCCTATTTTATCCAGCAGACCGCGCTCAATGAAGCGCTGAGGCTGTTTGCGCTGTGGCCGCTGGCCAGTTCATCCGAGCTGCCGGCCGGCCTCGGTGTCGGATTCGCTCCCTGGCAGCTGGTGAGCTACGGTTTTCTGCACGGCGGCATTGCGCACCTGTTTTTCAACATGTTTGCGCTCTATATGTTCGGCCTGCCGGTTGAGCGGGTCTGGGGCATGCGACGCTTCGTGATCTATTATTTTGTCTGCCTGGTCGGTGCCGGTCTGGTGCAGCTGCTGGTCGCCGCAATGGCCGGTGAGATCTACCCGACGATTGGTGCATCGGGCGCGGTGTTCGGCGTGTTGCTGGCCTACGGTCTGATGTTTCCCAACAGCACCATCGTGCTTTTGATTCCTCCGATACCGATCAAGGCCAAGTACTTCGTGGTCGGCTATGGCCTGCTGACGCTGCTGTTCGGGATGACCGGCACGATGTCCGGTGTGGCCCATTTCGCCCATCTCGGCGGCATGTTGTTCGGTTTCGCCCTGATCGTGTACTGGAGCAGCCGCAAGGGGCGTCGGCGCTAGTATTAACCCGGCACGAATGCGATCTACATTCCTGCCGGGTTAATAGTAGGCAAGCCAGTCACGCGCTCTGAGGTAGTCGCACAGAAGCGCTTCCGCGCTGCCCGGTTCGGGCTGCCAGTCATAGCGCCAGCAGGCCACAGGCGGCAGACTCATCAGTATGGATTCGGGGCGCCCGCCCGACTGCAGCCCAAACAGCGTGCCGCGGTCATAGATCAGGTTGAACTCGGCGTAACGGCTCCGGCGATGGCGCTGGAAATCGATCTCGCGCTGGCCGTAGGCGTGCTGCTTGCGCTTCTCGACGATCGGCGGGTAGGCGCTGAGGTAGCCCTCGCCAACGGCGCGCAGGTAGGCAAAACAGGTCTCGAACGTCCAGTCATTGAGGTCGTCGAAAAACAGGCCGCCGATGCCTCGGGTTTCGTTGCGGTGTTTCAGGTAAAAGTACTCGTCGCACCAGCGTTTGTGCTCGGCGTAGACGTCTTCGCCGAATGGCGTGCAGAGGTCGCGGGCGGTTCGGTGCCAGAAGCGGCAGTCCTCATCGAAGGGATAGCAGGGAGTCAGGTCGAAGCCGCCGCCAAACCACCATATCGGCGGTTTACCTGGGGCTTCGGCGACGAAAAAGCGCACGTTGGCGTGACTCGTGGGCACGTAGGGGTTGACCGGGTGCATGACCACGGAAACGCCGAGTGCGCGGAAGCGGCGGCCGGCCAGACCGGGTCTGCGGTCACTGGCCGCGGCGGGCAACCTGGCGCCGTGGACGTGGGAGAAGCTGACACCGCCCTTCTCGAACACTGCGCCGCCTTCGATCACGCGCGTGCGTCCGCCGCCGCCTGCGGCGCGCTCCCATGTATCTTCATGGAAGGATGCCTGCCCATCAATGGTTTCGAAAATGGCACACAGACGATCCTGCAGGTCGAGCAGGTAGTGCCTGATGTCCTCGAGGTCCGATTCGCAGTAAGACATCTGGAAACCTTCCTGCCTGAGCGGTGGCGTGGCGCGAACCGACCGACCCGTCGCTGAGCCAGCCATTGGCGTTTCAGCCCGAGGCGGCATTCTTTTTAGAGGTTTTCTTCCTGGCCGATTTCTTCTTCTTCGAGGCCTTCTTCTTCGATGCTTTTTTCTTCGCTGCTTTCTTGCCGCCGGTCTTCCGCTTGCCGAACTTGCCGCGGCGGCCTTTCGGCGGCGCCTCGGCCAGCAGCTTCCGGCAGTCCTCGAGGGTCAGCCCTTCCGGCTCGACGTCTTTGGGTACGCTGGCGTTGCGTTTGCCGTCGGTTACAAACGGACCATAACGCCCCTTGAGTACCTGGATCCCGTCATCGCCGAAGTCCCGAATGACGCGCTCCTTGAGTTGCTGCTTGTGCTCGGCGATCAGCTCCAGGGCCTGCTCGAGGGTGATTTCGTGCGGATCATGCTGTTTGAGCGATACGAAGTGGCGCTGGCCGTAGCGGATGTAGGGGCCGAAGCGGCCGATATTGGCCTGGACCGGCTCTCCCTCGGGTGTCTCGCCCAGATTGCGCGGAAGCTTGAACAGCTCCAGTGCTTCGTCGAGCGTGATGGTTTCCATCTTCTGGCCCGGTCGCAGGCCGGCGAACTGCGGTTTTTCCTCGTCCTCGGCACTGCCGATCTGGGCGAACGGTCCGTAGCGGCCGAGCCGCACGATGACCGGCTTGCCGGTTTTCGGATCGGTACCGAGCTCGCGAGCTTGCTGAGCCTCCTGGCGGCTCACTGTTTCGTCCTTTTCCCGGACCCGTTCGATAAACGGTTTCCAGAACTCCTCGAGCAGCGGTATCCAGTCGTGCTCGCCGCGCGAAATGGCATCGAGTTCGTCTTCGAGTCGGGCGGTGAAGTCGTAGTCGACATAACGCTCGAAATGCTGCGCCAGGAATTTGGCAACGACGCGACCGGTGGCGGTTGGAGTAAATCGGCGCTTTTCAAGCTCGACGTACTCTCGATCCTTGAGGGTCTGGATGATGGATGCATAGGTCGACGGTCGACCGATGCCGCACTCTTCGAGCGCCTTGACCAGGCTGGCCTCCGAGAAGCGTGGCGGTGGCTCGGTGAAGTGCTGCTCTGGCCGGACCGCAATCAGAGGGATCTCGTCGCCCTCGCCGAGTTCCGGCAGCCGCGTGTCGCTCTCGCTGCGCCCATCCCGATAGACCCGCAGAAAACCGGGTTCGATCAGCGTCGACCCGGATGCGCGAAAGCAGGCCCGGCCGACGTCGAATTCGGCGCTGACCGTATCGTAGATGGCGGCAACCATCTGGCTGGCAACCGCCCGGTTCCAGATCAGCTCGTAGAGGCGATACTGGTCGTCGCTCAAATGGCTTCTGAGTCGGATTGGGGTCAGCGCCGCCGATGTCGGGCGGATGGCTTCGTGCGCCTCCTGCGCGTTTTTCGACTTCGACTGGTAGTAGTTGGGCTTATCAGGCGCCAGCTGGCTGCCGAATTCGCGCCCGATGACCGAGCGGATTTCGCTGATTGCCTCGCTGGCCAGAGCGACCGAGTCGGTGCGCATGTAGGTGATCAGACCCTGGTTGCCGCTGCCGATATCGACGCCTTCATACAGCTGCTGAGCGATACGCATCGTGCGCTGCGTGGTGAAACGCAGACGGCGCGCCGCTTCCTGCTGCAGCGTGGATGTGATGAATGGCGGTTGCGGTCGGCGCTGGCGCTGGCTTTTCTTGACCCGGGCAACCCGTAAATGCCCTTCGGCATCGCGTTCGACCTGCTGGCGGATGAGGTTGGCATCGGCTTCGTTGCCAATGTCGAACTGCTCAAGCTTGCGCCCGTCGAGGCGCGTGAGACCAGCGCTGAAGGCATCGTCCTCGTTGGTACCGAGATCCGCTTCAATGGTCCAGTATTCCCGGGCCTCGAATCGCTCGATTTCCTCCTCGCGCTCGACGATCATGCGCAGTGCCGGCGACTGCACGCGGCCCGCCGACAGGCCGCGCCGCACCTTCTTCCACAACAGCGGCGAGAGATTGAATCCGACCAGATAGTCCAGGGCCCGCCGCGCCTGCTGGGCGTCGACCAGTGAACCCGACAGATCCCGCGGCTCGTTCATGGCCCGCTTGATGGCGCGCTGCGTGATTTCCGAAAACACGACCCGGCGAATCGGCTTATCGCTGCTGATGCCGCGCTCTTTCAGGATTTCGGCGATGTGCCAGGATATGGCCTCGCCCTCGCGGTCAAGGTCGGTGGCCAGGTAGACCGCATCGGCCTTGCGGGCTGCAGCGACGATCCGGTCGACGTGCTTTTTGTTGCGCTCGATGATGTCGTAGCGCATGGCGAAGTTGTTGTCCGGGTCGACAGCGCCTTCTTTGGGCACCAGGTCACGGATGTGCCCATAGGAGGCCAGCACCTGGAATTCCGATCCCAGGTACTTGTTGATGGTCGTCGCCTTGGCCGGCGACTCGACAATGAGCAGGTTTTTTGCCATGTAAACTTAACTGGTTGCTCGGCTGCATGCCCGGCCGCGGCGGGTGGCCGCCGCGCGGCCGTTCAGAGTCGATCCCGGCATCAGCCAGGCGTCGTCGCGTGGCCGGCACTTCAGTGCCGGAATTCTCCTTCCTCGTCAAACATCAGATCCTCCATCCACGCGTAGTTGGCCTCCTGGCCGGGCTGATTGAACAGCACCATCAATACCACCCACTTGACGTCGCCGATGCCGATCTCGGCGCTGTCGAGCGCGGCAAGCCGGTCGATGACCATCTCGCGCCGTGGCGGGTCCAGAACGCCAACGTTTTCCAGATACAGAAGGAAACCGCGCGCATCGACATCGAGCCGTCGCATCTCCTCGTTGGTGAATACCCGCAGCGGATTGCGCTCATGGCCGTCGATTTCCGGCAGCCTGCGCTGCTCCGCGAGGCCGTCCAGCCAGGCAAAGGCGCGCTCGATCTCGCCGCTGGAAAAGCCGGCTTCCTCAAGGCTGTCGCTGAGCTCCTCGCGATCGGGTTCTGCCTCGGGCTCGTCATAGATATAGTTCTCGAACAGGTACATCAGCAGGTCGAGTACGTTTTCCTTCATCCACTCCTTCCTCAGGCATTGCGACTGTAGCGACCGCCAGCATGAGCGACGACTGCGCCGTCGAGCTCGAGCATCAGCAGCATGGAGGATACCGCCGCGGGCGTCAAATTGGAACGCTCGATGATCGTGTCGACCGGCGTGGGGTCAAAGCCGATCACGTCGAGCAGTTGCTGATAGTCGGGATCTGAGAGGATATGCGGCAAGTCGGGTGATTCATCAAGGCCTTTGTCGTTTCGGCCGCCGTCGAGCTCAAGCAGATGCTCGAGTGCACCGGCCAGCTCCTGTGCCAGCGGTGCCAGGGCCTCGATAACTTCGTCGGCCGACTCGGTCAGGTGCGCACCATCGCGAATAAGCCGGTGGCAGCCGCGCGCCTGCGGGTTGTGCACCGAACCGGGAATGGCAAATACCTCCCGGCCCTGCTCGTTCGCCAGGCGGGCGGTGATCAGAGAGCCGCTGCGCAGTCCGGCCTCGATGACCACGACCCCGAGGCTGGCGCCGCTGATGATGCGGTTGCGAGCCGGAAAATTGCCCGGCAGGGGCGGCGTGCCGGGCGGAAAGCTGCTGATCAGGGCGCCACCCTCGAGAATGTCCTCGGCCAGACGGCGATGGCGCGCCGGATAGACGCGGTCGGGGCCGGTTCCGGCCACGGCGATCGTCTGCCCGCCGGCATCCAGGCAGCCGCGGTGGGCTGCGCCGTCGACGCCTGCGGCCAGGCCACTGGTGATCACGAAGCCGGCGCGGGCCAGCCGATGGGCAAAGGACCCGGCGTGATCGAGACCGCCGCGCGTTGCGCTGCGACTGCCGACAATGGCGATCTGTGGCCGCACCAGCACATCCGGCTGACCGGCCACGAACAGCGCCAGGGGCGGGTCGGGAATGCGTTGCAGCAGGGGCGGATACAGCGGATCGTCGCGGGTGATGAGCCAGTGATGGTCGGCCTCGAGCCAGCGCAGGCATCGCTGCATGGCGTTTGGGTCGGGTCGGCGCAGCGTTCTGATCAGTGCATCATCGAGACCGGCCGAGCGCAGCGTTTCGTCACCCGCCGAGGGCCAGTCCAGTGGATCGGGGAGGATTGCCTGCAGACGCTCAAGCCGGCGCGGGCCGAGCCCCTCGGTCAGTACCACGCGCAGCCAGGCTTCAGCTCGTTCCGGTTGTGGCACGGTGCTGACTTGGTGCGTTGCCCGTGCCGGGCGAGGCGATGCCGCCGCCCGGCGCAGGAGATCGCGGACTCAGAGCCGGCGATCCGGGTGATCGAGACGGTCGCCTTCGCTGATCGGGTGCGTGCTGCCCTCGAGCACAATGGCGTAGCTGACGCGGTCGAATGCGCGAAAGACCATGACCTGACCCGCATACTCGTCGGGCAGGGTGACGAAGCTGCGGTCGCGCTCTTCGCTCTGGGTCAGATAAACGGCACGGTAGCGCTGCGTGTCGCTGATCGTCTCGCCGGGACGAAACGCCGAGAAGGTATGTCCGGGCTGCACGCCGTCGACCTCGCCCAGGTTGATGGCAATGATCTGGTAGTGACCGGCCCCGAACCGGTTCTGCGCCACCGCCAGCACGCGCGCCCGCTCGGGAACGCGGTCCATGGCGCGCGGGAAGAAGCTGGCATCGTAGATGTGATCGTCAAGCGGCAGCACGACGTCGCCCGCGCCCACTTCACGCCCGCCTTCCATGATTTCGAGGATGGTCGGATCACCGGCCTTGAGAACGCGCGCGCGAGCCGACTCCCAAAGCTCGTAGCCGACGATTGGATAGTCGAAGCGTTCGAGGCGACCGAACGTGGTCTTCCACACCGCGCCGGAGGGGCGCACGGAGGACGGCACCTGCGCCTTGTTGAGCCGTACGATGTTTCGCCGCAGCGGGTTATCGCGTCGGGGCTGTTTGCTGCGGTCCTCGAACTGATGCAGCGGGCGGGCAATGATGACCTCTGCGCCGACGCGCGCATCGGTCATGCCGCGCACGTAGGTGCGGTCCCCGGGCCCGGCGTAGATGCGCTGCTCGTTGTTGGCCACCACGTAGGGCAGGGACTCGTATTCCTCGGCCGACACGACGCGCGGCCGCGTCAGGAAGGATTCTATGGCGTCGAAGGGAATCGTCGTAATCGGTCCCTCAATGGACTCGCGACGCACCTCCGGTGACAGACGGCGGATCGAATCGTCAACCGCGTCGCTGACGGTCAGGCGCGGCTCGCCGCCGACGAATACCAGCGAGATGACGTCACCGGGGTAGATCCGGTGCGGGTTGTCGATCTGGGGATTGGCGTGCCAGATGGCCGGCCACTGCCAGGGGCGCGTCAGGAAGCGTCCGGCAATGTCCCACAGCGTGTCACCTTCCTGCACCACGTACTCTCTGGGATGGTCTTCACGCAGCTCGACGTCCTGGGCCTGCAGACTGAACGCCAGCAGCATGGCGATGGTCAAAAACACGAAGCGTTTCACGGAGTCACTCCCTCCAGCAATGCCCACGGGCTTGATTTTCTGAAGACTATCATAAACATTATCATTGTAAAACGCACGCTTAAGCGGTATTTCTAAACTCATGTCAACACTCGACATCCTCGAATACCCCGATCCGCGCCTCCGGCGCGTGGCAAAACCGGTCGAAAAGGTCGGTGAACGCGAACGCCAGCTGGCCGCCGATATGCTTGAGACGATGTACGCCGAGCGCGGCATCGGCCTGGCCGCGACCCAGGTCAACGAGGGCATCAGGCTGGTGGTCATGGACCTCAGCGACACTCGCGATGAGCCGCGCGTGTTCGTCAACCCGGAAATCACCGAAGCCTCCGGAAGCCAGCGCTGCGAGGAAGGCTGCCTGTCCGTTCCCGGCGTCTATGCCGAGGTCGAGCGCGCCGACAGCGTGCGGGTGCGGGCGCTCGATCTCGATGGTGATGTGTTCGAGCTGGATGCCAGTGGTCTGCTGGCGGTCTGCATCCAGCACGAGATCGACCATCTCGACGGCAAGGTATTCGTTGACTACTTGTCACCTCTCAAGCGGCGCATGGTCGAAAAGCGATTGCGCAAGCAGCAGCGCGATAAAGTCACTGCCTGATGGTGCGGGTGGTCTTTGCCGGTACGCCGGCGTTCGCGGTGCCGGCGCTGGCTGCATTGCTTGACCATCCGCGCTGCGAGGTGGTCGCCGTGCTGACCCAGCCTGACCGGCGCGCCGGTCGTGGCCGCAAGCTGCGACCGGGTCCGGTCAAGCAGGTCGCCGAGGCGGCTGGCATCGCGGTTTTCCAGCCCGAGCGACTGAGCGGCCGACATGCGCCATCGGCGCTGCTGGCCCGGGACATTGATCTGCTGGTCACTGCCGCCTACGGGCTGCTGCTGCCATCCCGGGTGCTGGACTGGCCGGCGCTGGGCTGCTGGAATCTGCATGCTTCGCTGCTGCCGCGCTGGCGCGGCGCCAGCCCGATCCAGCAGGCCATACTGGCCGGTGACCGCTATGGCGGCATATCGCTGATGAAAATGGACACCGGGCTGGACACGGGCCCGGTGATTCTGCAGTCGCCGCTGGCGATCGAAGACGAGGAGACGGCCGGTGAACTGCACGATCGGCTTGCGGCCCTGGCCGCCAGTCTGCTGCGGGCGGCCATCGACCGGCTCGACGCCGGGACGCTGCCGGTCGGAGCGGCTCAGGATGACCGCCTGGCCACGCATGCACCACTGATCCGGCGCGAGGATGCGTGGCTGGACTGGCGGGCGCCGGCCGACAGTCTGGCGCGGCGGGTGAGGGCGTTTCATCCCTGGCCGGTCGCGTTTGGCGAGATTGAGGAGACGACGTTCAGGATTCATCGCGCCCGGGCAGCCGATGGGAGCGCGCAACCCGGTGTGCTGATCGGCGGCGCTGGCCGGGATGTCGTCGCTGTCGGCTGCGGTCAGGGTGTGCTCGAGATCCGGGAGCTGCAGGCCCCCGGCCGTCGTCGGGTGTCGGCCCGCGACTGGTGGAACGCGCGTTCGGCCGGATCGCAGTGACGGTCGCCGGAGCGCTGCCGCGAAGCGTTGCCGCCAGGGCACTGGCGTCGGTGCTCGATCAGGGCCGGGCCCTTGACGAAGTGCTCGGCGAGATGCTCGCCGCGTGCGCCGATAGCCGCGATCGGTCGCTGGTCAGGCGTCTGTGTCACGGTGTCCTGCGCGACTGGCCGGCACTCGACCGGCTGATCCGGTTGCTGTCCAAGCGGCCGCCGCGCGGCCGGCAGCGGGTGATCCATTTCCTGCTCGCCGTGGCGCTGCAGGAGCTGCGCGATCGGCGTGAACCGGCACCTGCGGTAGTGCATGCGGCCGTTGCCGGGGCGCGCGTGCTGTGCGGGGAGCGGGTGACCGGTGTGGTCAACGCTGTGTTGCGGCGCTATTTGCGCGAGGCTGCCGAACTCGAATTGCCGGTTGACGACGTGGTGCTGACCACGGGTTACCCGCGCTGGCTGGTCGAGGCGATCGAGAAGGACTGGGGCGAGCGCTCAGCGCTCATCCTGGCTGCCGGCAACCAGCCGCCGCCGCTTTGGCTGCGCGTCAATCGGCGCCGGCTTTCGGTGGGCCGGGCGCAGGCTTTACTGGCCGAAGCCGGTCATGACGCGCACCGGATCGCGGGCTTTTCTGATGCACTGCTGCTGGCCAGGCGGGCTGCAGTCAGCGACCTGCCCGGCTTCACCGAAGGTCACCTGTCGGTGCAGGATGGCGCGGCCCAGCTGGCAGTGGACTATCTTCGTCTGGACGATGCCCGGACCGTTCTCGACGCATGCGCTGCACCGGGCGGCAAGACCGCGCACCTGCTTGAACGCGCCGATGTCGAAGTGACCGCTGTCGAAATCGATGTTCGGCGCATGCGCCGGATGCGGGCCGGTCTGAAACGCCTCGGGCTGCGCGCCGATCTGGTCGTCGGCGATGCGGCCCGGCCAGAGGACTGGTGGGACGGGCGGCGTTTCGACCGGATCCTGGTCGATGCGCCGTGTTCGGCGACTGGCGTCATGCGGCGGCACCCCGACATCCGCTGGCTGCGTCGGCCGGACGATATCGGACGCCTGGTCGGGACGCAGCGCCGTCTGCTCGATGCGCTGTGGCCCCTGGTGCGCCCTGGAGGTATCCTTGTCTACGCCACCTGCTCGGTGCTTCACGCGGAAAATGCCGGGCAGATCCAAGCCTTTCTGGAGCGCCATGCCGATGCCCGAGCGATGGAAGATTGCGCCTGCCCCGGCCGGCCGCCGCCGGCCGGGCCTGGTCGTCAGCTGCTGCCGGGCGACCATGATTGCGATGGTTTTTATTATGCTGCCGTTGAGCGCCTGCCGGACTGATTCCACCCCCGACTGGCGCGTGGCGCTGGAGTCGATCCAGGTGCAGCGCGCCGCTGGGGAAATCGAGGTCAGGGCCGGTATTGAACTTCAGCCCAGTCCGGCGATGCTCGAGGCGCTCGAGCGCGGCGTGACCCTGACGTTGCTGGTCGCGCTGCGTGCGCCCTCGGGCCCGGTCTGGCTGCCGGGCCTCGATGAGCGCCGCCGTCATCGACTGGAGCTCAGTTACCTGCCGCTGAGCCGACATTACGAGCTGGTGGACCTGCACAACGATCGCCGCAGCACGTATCCTCGTCTGAGCATGCTGCTTGACGCGCTGCGGCGACCGCGATCATGGTCGATCCCGGTCGACAGGGGCGATGACCCGGCGCGTGTTCACGCCCGCATCCAGCTTGACCGCACACGGCTGCCCTCACCGATGCGGCTGCCCACCTGGTTCAACCGGCAGTGGCGCCTGTCGAGTCCCTGGTACGAGCTTCCGCTGGCTGATCCGGCGGTCCTGGACAGCGCCGATGCTCGGTAGGCGCGGTCGGCGCCGAATCCTGCGCGCGCTGCCGCTGGCGGCAGTGCTGCTGCTGTTGCTTACGGCCCTGTATCTCGTCTCCACGGTCGAGCAGGAAGCCACCCAGCTGGGTCGTCTGGCCCAGTGGATTCTGGTTCTTGCCGGTGCTGCGGTGGTCGTGCTGATGGGCGTGATCATCGGTCGCATCGTGCGCCTGGTCAGCCGTCTCAAACGCGGCGAGCCCGGCAGTCGGCTGACCGCCCGCCTGGTGATCGTGTTTGTCAGCCTGACCCTGCCTCCGGTTGTCATTCTGTTCTTGTTTTCGATCCAGTTCATTAGCGATACGATCGACGGCTGGATGGATGCAGACGCTGAGCATGCGCTGGCCAACTCCATCGAACTGGGCCAGATGTTCCTGAGCCTGCGAACCCGGGATGTCAGAAACGAGATCGACCGGCTGTCATCGCGGCTCGATGTGGCCGACGAGGACCGTCTGTTCGAACAGCTGCTCAGTCAGGTCCGCTCAGCCGGTCCGACCGAGCTGTCGGTGCTGGATGCCTCCGGTCGTGCCCGGGTCACCGCAAGCATCGAGCCGGGCCGGATCGTGGCCGACCGCCCCGGGGATTTCGCCCTGGCGCAGGCCCTTCAGGACGAGGAGTATGCCGCGGCCGAGCCGGCCGCGGATGGCATCCAGATCCGGGTGCTCAGACAGCTCGAGCCGGCCGTGTTCGGTGGCGGTGCGCTGGTGCTGCAGGCCATCTATCCGCTGCCCGAAGAGTTCAGCGAGCTGGCCGAAGGGATCGAAACCGCCTATCACCGTTACCAGAACGTGACCTACCTGCGGGGTCGCCTCCAGCAAAGCCTGGTGCTGATCCTCTCGCTGGTGCTGCTGCTGACGGTCTTGCTGGCCATGCTGCTGGCGTTCAACGCCGCCCGCCGGCTGACCCAGCCGATTCGCGAACTGGCCGAGGCCACCGAGGAGATTGCCGCCGGGCGATTTCCCGAGGATCTGGAGGTCACGACCCGCGACGAACTCGGCTTTCTGGTGCAGTCATTCAACACGATGACCCGGGAGCTTGACAGTAGCCGACAGCAGCTTGAAGCGCAGCGGCGCTATCTCGAGACCGTGCTCGGACGACTGTCGGCCGGTGTCATCGCCATTGATGCCGGCGAGCGCATCACCGCATTCAACGCCTCGGCACTGGCCATTCTGGGGCTTGATGCGGACATGATTCGCGACCGTCCGCTGTCGGAGATTGAAAACGCGCACCCGAGCCTGGCAGCCCTGTTCGATGCGGTGCGCAACCGGCGTTCCGCGCCCGCAAGCGACTGGCGCCAGGAGATCAAGCTCGAGCGCGACAGCCGGCCTCTGGTGCTGGTGTGTCGTGGTTCCGACCTCCCCTCGGAGACCGGTGGCCATGTGGTCGTATTTGACGATGTCACCGTGCTCGATCAGGCCCAGCGCGACGCGGCCTGGGCCGAAGTGGCGCGGCGACTGGCGCATGAGGTCAAGAATCCGCTGACCCCCATTCAGCTGGCCGCCGAGCGCCTGGCCCACAAGCTCGGCCCGGCGCTCGAGCCGCCTGAGCGCGAGCTGCTTCAGCGGGCGACCGGAACCATCCGGGGGCAGGTCGACGCGCTGCGGCGGCTGGTTGACAGTTTTGGCGATTATGCCCGACCCGCGCGGCTGAAAAGCGAGCCGGTTGCCATTGAGCGGCTGGTTGGCGATGTTGTCGATCTCTACGCCAGCGGCGAAATGCCAATCGACTTCCAGGTCGATATCGATCCGTCCACGCCCGAGGTGCGGGCAGACCCGGGCCAGTTGCGACAGCTTCTGATTAACCTCGTGCGCAATGCCCAGGAAGCACACCCGCACGGCCAGCCGCAGGTTCGGATCAGCGCGGCCGGGGGTCGGCATGGCGATCAGGATGGTGTGACGCTGCGGCTTGGCGACAATGGCCCGGGTTTTGCCGCGGACATCGTTGATCAGATCTTCGAGCCCTACGTGACCACCAAACCACGCGGTTCGGGGCTGGGACTGGCCATCGTCCGCCGAATCGTCGATGATCACGGCGGTATGATCGAGGTGGCCAATCCGCCGGGCGGCGGGGCGGAAATCGTGATCTGGCTGCCCTCGGCATGAGGGTCAGGGTCGAGTGCGCTATGCTTGGCCCGAGGCACAGTGAGTCATGCAACAATAGCGGCCATGTCTGCAGCCCGAATCCTGATTGTTGACGACGAGCCCGATATCCGGGATCTGGTCGGCGAAATCCTGGCCGACGAGGGACACGAAGTGGCGTTTGCCGCCAACGCGGCCGAGGCGCGCGAGGTGCGCAGTCAGCAGCCGCCCGATCTGATCCTGCTCGACGTCTGGATGCCCGATACCGACGGCATCAGCCTGCTTCGCGAGTGGCGCGATTCCGGTACGCTGGACTGTCCGGTGGTGATGATTTCCGGCCACGGCTCGGTTGAAACCGCAGTCGAGGCCACGCGCCTGGGGGCGTTTGACTTCGTCGAAAAGCCGGTGTCCATGGCGCGGCTGACCGTTACCGTCGAGAATGCCATCGAGTCCGGGCGGCTGCGGCGCGAGAACGAGGGCCTCAAGCGCAGTCAGCCATCGGTCATCGAGCCGATCGGTCGTTCATCGACCGTGCAGCAGCTGCGGCAGCGGCTCGAGCGAATTGCAGCCCATGATGCGCCGGTGCTGATTACCGGCGAACCGGGTGTCGGCAAGCAGGATGCGGCGCGCTGGATTCATGCCCATTCGAGGCGCAGTGCAGCGCCGTTCGCGGCTGCCGCTACCCGACTGGAAGGGGCCTCATGGTCGACCCTGCTGCTCGGTAACAGCCAGCGCCAGGGGCTGCTGGCCGAGGCCCAGGGCGGTGTGCTGTTCATCGACGATGTCTCGCGTCTCGATCGCCCGGCACAGTCGGTTCTGCTGAAGGTGCTCGAAAGCGACCGCCTTGACCCGGACAATTCCGAAAGCAGCGGTCTCGACATGCGCCTGATCGCCGGTACCGGTGAGCCGCTGGAAAAGATGGTGCGCGAGGGGCGTTTCGACGAGACGCTGTTCTACCAGCTCAACGTGCTGCCGCTCGAGATTCCGCCGCTGCGCGATCGGCAGGAAGACGTGCCTGATCTGGTGCGCTTCTACGCCGAGTATTTTCCGGGCCGGGATGGCATGCCATACCGGCATTTTTCGGTTGCTGCGCAGAATCGCCTGCGCCAGTATCACTGGCCCGGCAACCTGCGCGAACTCCGGAATCTGGTCCAGCGACTGCTGATTCTGGGCGGAGGGGAGGAGGTGACGGTCGCCGAGGTCGAAGAAGCGCTGGCCCAGTCCGATACGGGTGAGACGGTTGGCGACCGCAAGATGCCGGCGCTCTATAATCTGCCGCTCAGGGAGGCGCGCGAGGAGTTCGAGCGACAGTATCTGACTTTCAAGCTGCAGTCGGTTGACGGCAGCGTCGGCAAGCTGGCCGAAGTCGTCGAGATGGAGCGCACCCATCTCTACCGCAAGCTCAAACAGCTCGGAATCGACCCCAAGCAGGTCTGACCAGGGGCAACGACCGCCATGCAGATCATCATCCTCGGGGCTGGGCAGGTAGGAACAGGCATGGCGCACAGCCTGTCGGCCGAAGATTTCGACATCACGGTTGTCGACACCAATCCCGAGCGGTTGCGCGAGCTGCAGGAAAAGCTCGATATCCGAACGGTGCTCGGCCATGCGGCGCATCCGCATACGCTGATTCAGGCCGGAATCGAAGACGCCGACCTGCTGATCGCTTTGACCAACTCCGACGAGACCAATATGGTGGCCTGCCAGGTGGCCTATTCGCTGTTCAACACGCCAACCAAGGTCGCGCGGGTGCGCGCGGCCGATTACCTGGCCTATCCCGAGTTGTTCACGCGCGAGCACACGCCCATTGATGTGCTGATCAGTCCCGAAAAGCTGGTAACCGATCACATCCAGCGTCTGATCGAGTATCCGGGTGCGCTCCAGGTGCTTGATTTCGCGGACGGTCGGGCCCAGCTCGTTGCCACCCGGGCATTCCATGACGGCCCGCTGGTCGGGCACGCGCTGAAGTCATTGCGCGACAAGCTGCCGGCCGGTGTCGACGCGCGAGTAGCGGCCATTTTCCGGCGCGACGAGCCGATCATCCCGGAAGGCGATACCGTCATCGAAGTCGACGATATCGTGTTCTTTCTTGCCGCCCGTGACGATATACCGGTGGTCATGCGCGAGCTCAGACGCATGACCGAGCCCGGCCATCGCATCCTGTTGGCCGGCGGCGGCAATATCGGTGCCAGCCTGGCCCGTCGCCTCGAGCGCAGCCATCACGTCAAGCTGATCGAACGCGACCCGGTGCGTGCCGAGCGCATTGCAGAGGATCTCGACACCGCCATCGTTCTGGTCGGCGACTGCGCCGATGAGGACCTGCTGCACGAGGAAGGCATCGATGAGATTGACGTATTCTGCGCGCTGACCAACGACGACGAGGCCAACATTCTCTCGTCCATGCTGGCCAAGCGCATGGGCGCCGACAAGGTCATTACCCTGATCAACCGGCCAGCCTACGTCGATCTGGTCGAGTCCGATCGCATCGACGTCGCCGTCAGCCCCCAGCAGGTCACCATCGGCGCGCTGCTGACCCATATTCGCAAGGGGCACATGGTGCGCGTGCATTCGCTTCGGCGAGGCGGGGCCGAAGCGATCGAAGCAGTGGCGCACGGCCGCCCCGGCCAGTCCCGGGTCGTCGGCAAGCGCATCGAGGAACTGGATCTCCCGCCGGCCACCACGATCGGCGGTATTGTTCGTGGCGAACAGGTCATCATCGCCCACCATGATGTGGTCATCGAGCCCGACGATCACGTAATCCTGTTCGTAGCCGATGCCCGCTCCATCCGCCGTGTCGAACGCCTGTTCGCCGTCGACGTCGTGTTCGTGTGAGCCGGGCCATGCAGCTGCGCGCCTACGCGCCGGTCCAGCGCATCGTCGGGGTGCTGCTGGTGTTTCTGAGCCTGAGCTTCGTGCCGCCGGCGCTGTTTGCCTTCTTTGCGGATGAAGGCACAACAGCCGCCTTCCTGGTCAGCCTGGTTACGATCGCGCTCTTGGGCATTGGACTCTACATGCCGGTGCGACGCTCACGCCGCGAACTCCGGATCAGGGACGGGTTCTTGGTGGTGGTGGCCTGTTGGGGAGCGGTGTGTCTGGCTGGCGCCCTGCCTTTTGTGCTGGCAATCGACGCCGACCTGGCCGATGCCGTGTTCGAGTCGACCTCGGGAATCACCACGACCGGCGCCACCGTCTTCGTCGGTTTGGACGATATGCCTGTCTCTATCCTGTGGTATCGGCAACAGCTTCAGTGGCTGGGGGGCCTGGGCATTATCGTATTGGCGGTTGCTATCCTGCCGATGCTGCGCATCGGCGGCATGCAGGTGTACAAGGCAGAGGTGACCGGGCCGGTCAAGGAGCGGCGGTTGACGCCGCGCATCGCTGAGACCGCCAAGGCCCTTTGGCTGATCTATATCGGCTTGACAGTGATCTGCGCCGCAGCTTACTGGGCCGCTGGCATGAGCTTGTTCGATGCTGTGGTGCACTCGTTCACGACGGTTTCAACGGCCGGCTTCTCTCCGCATGATGCTTCCATCGGGTTTTTCGAATCGCCGCTGATCGAGTGGTTGGTAGTGCTATTCATGTTCCTCGCCAGCATAAACTTCACCCTCCATTTTCTGGCACTTCGTCACGCTTCGGCGCAGGTGTACCTGCGCGACCCGGAGTTGAAGCTGTTTGTGGGCTTACTGTTGGTGGTCTGGGCTGCGGCAACGGTTCTGCTATGGCAGCAGAGTGTCTTTGAGAGTTTTTGGGAGTCCATGCGGCACGCCATTTTCCAGGCTGTGTCATACATGACCACGACCGGCTATGGTACCGATGCCGTCTATCTGTGGCCCGGCACCTTGCCTTTACTGTTGCTGCTTGTCAGCGCCCTGGGAGGTTGCGCCGGCGCGACCACTGGCGGCTTCAAGATCATTCGCGTCTACCTGCTCACCAAGCAGGGCATTCGTGAACTCAAGCGACTCATCCATCCGCGTTCGGTCGTGCCCCTCAAGCTCGGCGGCCGCACCCTCAACCAGGAAGTCGCCAACGCGGTCTGGGGGTTTGTCTCGCTCTACATCCTGTGCGTTGTGATTCTGACGCTGATTGTCTCCGGCATCGAGGCTGACCTGGTTACCGCCGTATCGGTGGTGTTCTCGGCGATGAACAACCTGGGTCCTGCCCTGGGGCAAGCCGGGGCTCACTGGGGTGGGCTGGCTGACAGCACCAAGTGGCTGATGAGCTTCGCCATGCTGCTGGGCCGACTCGAGATCTTCACCATCCTGGTGTTGCTCACGCCGAGCTACTGGAAGCACTGATCGCCAGCTGTCTGTCCGTCGCGGATGCGACCGCGACCTACGCCTGATCGCCAGCTGTCTGTCCGTCGCGGATGCGACCGCGACCTACGCCTGATCGCCAGCTGTCTGTCCGTCGCGGATGCGACCGCGACCTACGCCTGATCGCCAGCTGTCTGTCCGTCGCGGATGCGACCGCGACCTACGCCTGATCGCCAGCTGTCTGTCCGTCGCGGATGCGACCGCGACCTACGCCTGATCGCCAGCTGTCTGTCCGTCGCGGATGCGACCGCGACCTACGCCTGATCGCCAGCTGTCTGTCCGTCGCGGATGCGACCGCGACCTACGCCTGATCGCCAGCTGTCTGTCCGTCGCGAATGCGACCGCAACCTACGAACCCGGTACCCGCAATCGGGCCGGTCGGGGCCGCGTCCCCGACGGACGAGACATCGTCGACCATCACTGCCGCGGAACGGGTAGGTCGGGGCCGCGTCCCCGACGGATGGCTTGATCCGGGCAACGGGTTCGTCAGATCCGATATGCTGTGGCAATGGATCCGGCAGTCATCGAAAGACTCATCGACCAGGGGCGCGACTCCTACGAAGCGCGGCTGGCGGCCGGCCAGGCACGGCTGAAGGCGGGTGACCTGGCCGAGGCGGTCGCTCACCTCAAGAAGGCGACCGAGCACAGGCCCGAACAGACCATGGCCTGGCAGGAACTGGGCCGGGCGTTCAGCGATCTGGGCCGGCCCGAGGCAGCGGGCGCAGCCTGGAAACAGGGGATGGAGGTCGCCCGGAGCAACGGCGACAAGCAGGCCGAGAAGGTCATGGCCGTGTTCTTGCGGCGACTGGAACGCCAGTCCGGGGCGTGAGATTCAGGTTCTGCGCCGCCGTCGCTTGCGCGGCGGGTAGGGACTTTCGGCGCCGCCCGGGCGCAGGCTGAAACGCTTGTAGTTCCACAGGTACTGGGCCGGGGTCTCGCCGATGCGTTGCTCCAGCCAGCCGTGAAAGGCACGCATGGCCTCGCACGGATCGTTGCCGGAGACAATCTCCGGGGCGCTCGTAAACGACAGCTCCCAGCCACGCCCGCGCGGCAGGCGCCGGCAGCTGGCGAAGAACACGGCGCAGCCGGTATGCCTGGCCAGGCGATTGACCAGGGTCATGGTCAGTGCCGGCACCCCGAAAAACGGCACGAAGACCCCCTCGCCCTGTTTGGGCTGCTGGTCAGCGAGCAGGCCGATGAGGCCGCCACGCTTCAGCCGGGCCAGCATTCGCCGCATGGCCGGACTGCCGCTGGCAATCAGTTCCGCGCCGAAGCGCTGGCGAGAGGCGGTGATGGTGCGGTCGAGTGCCTCGCTGGCGGGTGCGCGATACAGCGCACTGACGGGGACGCGTGCGGAAATCCACAGCGGCAGGATTTCCCAGTTGCCATAGTGTGCCCCGACCAGCAGTATGCCTTTGCCGCGCTCGGCCGCCTGTTCAACCGCCTGCCAGCCCTGATGCCGTCGCACGAGACGGTTGATTCGTCTGAGCGAACCGTACCAGACCACCCCGGCCTCCAGCGCCAGTCGCGCCATTTCGACCAGATGCTGGCGATGCAGGCGTTCCCTCCAGGCCGCGGTTTGGTCGGGGAAACACAGCGAGAGGTTGGTGTGGATGACCGGATGTTCCCGCCAGGGCAGGAATCGCCAGAGTCTTCCCAGCGGCACCGCCAGTGCATGTGCAAGCGGCAGCGGCAAGAGGCCCAGTATCCGGAGCAGAACGCTGGCGAGCCAATACTTCATCGGGCGTGGTTTGTCCCCTCAGCCTTGGAGGTTCGACGCGACGGTCAGGCAGTGTAGGATACCGGTTTCGGTACCCCGGGGCCTTGTCGATGTTCGCGCCCGCTTGCGCTCTTGCCCGGGGTCTTGATCGACAGTCCGGCGGAACCAGCCGGCAGGAGGACAGCGTGATCGGATTGCTGCAGCGGGTTCGCGAGGCGTCGGTGAGCATTGACGACAAGATCGTCGGCGAGATCGGTCCGGGCCTGCTGGTGCTGGTCGGATATCGGCGCGGCGATCGCCCCGAACGCATCGACCGATTCGTCGAGCGATGCCTCAACTACCGGGTCTTTGCAGATTCTGCCGGGCGCATGAATGTCAGCCTGCGCGATGCCGGCGGCGGCCTGCTGCTGGTGCCTCAATTCACGCTGGCCGCCGACACCGGCTCCGGAAACCGCCCGAGTTTTACGCCGGCCGCCCCGCCCGAACAGGGGCGGGCGCTGTTTAACCAGACGCTGGCGACCGCGCGCGCCCGGTGGCCGGATACGGGCGCTGGCGTGTTCGGTGCCGACATGCAGATTGCTCTGGTCAACGACGGCCCGGTCACGTTCTGGCTGGAAGTGGACTGAACGACCCTGCATGTGATCGACAGGGTGACTAGCCCGCATTATTCATGAATCGCCGCGATGATTGCGCAGGGGATTGTTCGCACAGCGGATTTTCCGACCGAGCGGAATACCAGGCTGTATTTCCGAGGGAGGAACATCCGCTGTGCGGACAAGGCGCAAGCAAGGGCGCGAGTGAATTCATGGATAATGCGGGCTAGTGGTCAGGTGCTTTGAGCATGCGCGCAAGGGTATTGCGGCTGATGCCAAGCCGGCGGGCCGCTTCTGACTGGTTGCCCGCGCAGACTTCGAGTGCCGTTCGGGCCAGACAGGCTTCGAAGCGGTCTAGTAAGACCCGGTGCACATCGCCATGCCGGTGGTCCAGTCGCGTTCTCAGTTCCCGTGCGAGGATGTCCTGCCAGCCGGACGGCGGGCGCAACGAGTCGCCGCCTTCGGCGCGGTACTCGTCGGGAAGGTCGTCGACGCCGACCACCTCGCCCGGCGCCAGGGCGGCCAGCGATTGGCACAGATGTTTGAGCTCGCGTACGTTGCCCGGCCAGGGCAGCTGAGCCAGGTGCCGGATCAGGGCTTCGTCCGCGCTGCGCTCGGGCAGATTGAATTCGGCCGCTGCCTCGCGCAGAAAATGATGCACCAGGGCCTCGATGTCGTCGCTGCGCTCTCGCAGCGCTGGCACGTGCAGTTCGATCACCTTGAGGCGGTGGTAGAGGTCATCGCGGAAGCCGCCGGTTCGAACGCGTTCGGCCAGGTTGCGGTGGGTGGCCGTGATGACGCGCACGTCGGCGCGAATCAGGTCGCGTCCGCCAAGCCGGTAGTACTCGCCTTCGGCCAGCACGCGCAGCAGACGGGACTGCAGCGCCAGTGGCATATCGCCGATTTCGTCAAGGAACAGGGTGCCGCCGGCGGCCTGCTCGAAGCGTCCGGCGCGCCGCGATTCGGCACCGGTGAATGTCCCCTTTTCATGGCCGAACAGCTCGGATTCGAGCAGGTCTTCGGGAATGGCTGCAGTATTGATCGCCACAAACGGGCCGTCGGCGCGCGGCGAGTGGCGGTGCAGAGCGCGCGCGACCAGCTCCTTGCCAGTGCCGGTCTCCCCGCGGATCAGCACCGGCACGTCGCTGGCCGACAGGCGGCCGATGGTTCGAACCAGCTGCTGAAAGGCCGCCGAGGAACCGATCAGGCCGACGTTGTGTCGGTCGCGCGCCGGGCGTGCCGGGGCCGAGCGCAGTGCCTTGACCACCAGCCGTCCGACCTCGTCGAGATCGAATGGCTTGGCCAGAAACTCGAATGCTCCGCCACGAAAGGCGCGCACGGCCGAATCGAGGTCGGAGTAGGCGGTCATGATGATGACCGGCAGTTCGGGACGATGCGAGCGCATCTGCTGCATCAGGTCGAGCCCGCTTTCGCTTTGTAGCCGCACGTCGGCCATGACCAGATCGGGCCGGTCCTGCTCAAGGGCGACGTTGAGGCTGTGGCCGTCGGCAAACGTGCGCACGCCCAGGTTCTGGCTGCGCATGTATTCGGCCAGTACGTAGCGGATCGCCGGATCGTCGTCGATGATCCAGACCGATTCAGTCATCGCCGAATACCCCGGCCGGCACCAGCGGTAGACGCACCCGGAATCGGCTGCCCCGTTCGAGCGCTTCATGCTCGACCAGGCCGCCGTGGGCGCGCGCAATCTGCTGCACGATGGCCAGACCGAAACCGGAGCCATGATCACGCCCCGAGACCAGCGGCAAGAACAGCCTGTCGCGCAGAACATCGGGGACGCCGCCGCCGTTGTCATCGATGTCGATGCACACCGCGTGCCGGCTGGGCGGGTCGACCAGCGCTGACTGATGCTCGATGCGTGAGCGCAGGATGATGTGATCGGCGCCGGCCTGGGCGGCATTGCGCAACAGATTGACGAACAGCTGATGAAGCTGGCTGTCGTCGGCGGCCAGCGGCGGAATGCTGGGATCGAAATCGCGGTCGACGCGCAGGGCGCCACCCTGCTCGGCGGCGATCAGTTCGGCCGACTCGGTCAATACCTGATGCAGGTTGACCGGACCACTGCGGTTTTCGTTGTCCGTGGCAAATCGTTCGAGCAGTCGGGTGATACGATCGACCTCGCGCTGGATCAGTTCGGCATGTCGGCGGGCGGTCGCGTCGTCGACGCGCGCGGCGATGAGCTGCGCCGCGCCGCGCACGCCGGCAAGCGGATTGCGCAGCTCGTGGGCCAGATGGCGCGACAGCAGGGCGACGGCCTGCTGACGGTCCATGCGCTCGGCCCGCTGCCGCTGCACCACGCGCTCGGCGACCGGGTGCAGTTCGATCCAGGCCCCATCCCCGTTACGATGCAGAAAAGCGTCGACCACCTGGCTGCTGCACGCCAGGGTGATCTCGGGCGCGTGCAGTGCCTGTTCGCCGTCGCCGAGTCGTTCAACCCATCGGCCCAGCTGGGCATCCACGCCGGCCAGCGCATGACCTGCTGCGCTGTTGGCCGGCAGTCCCAGCAGGTCAGCGCCGGCACGATTTGCCCAGACGATTTCGCTGCTTGGGCCCAGGTGAATCAGCCCGGTTGCCAGATCATCCGGATCCAGCCGGTTAGACATGGTCGGGACGCGGGCTACGGCTCCACCTCGAAGCGAACCGTTTCGGTCGCGGCCAGGACACGACCGCTGGGCGTCTGCAGTTCGGCGCGCAGGCTGTGTGGCCCCGCCCTGGGCATGTCGATGGCCGTTTCCATGTTGCGGATCGGATCGAGCGGACGGCCGTCGAGAAACAGCACGATCTGCGCTGCCGGCGGAAAGTCGAGCGCACTGTCGAGCCTGATCGACAGGCCGCCAAGGCTGCCGTCGAGTGTGGCACCGTCGGCGGGTGCGGCGACTCGAAAATCCATGCTGTCGTCTGTTTCCGCCTGGCTGTTTGCGTCAAACGGCAACTCGTCATCCTCGCCCTGGAGGACGTTGAGTTCGGGCAGGTCCATGGGCTCGGCATCGTCGGACGGCTTGCGGTCGGTATAGGTCACGTTGCCGTGCTCGTCGACAACGCGATAGATTTCCTGAGCCACAGCGCCCTGGGCCAGCAACAGCAGGACCAGCAGCAATCGGTGGAACATGGCAGCACTCCCGATGGTCACCATCCGGTCGATATTGTACGAGATGTCGGTGTACCTGCACCCGGCGCCAGGACCGGCGGTCCGGATGACCCGACCACCGGCCGCAGCGTTCAGCTCGAATAGTACATGTCGAATTCGACCGGGTGGGTCGACATGCGGAAGCGGGTCACTTCCTTCATTTTCAGGGCAATATAGGCGTCGATCAGGTCATCGGAGAACACGTCGCCGGCCTTGAGGAAGTCGCGGTCGCGGTCGAGCGCTTCCAGCGCCTGGTCGAGCGCGTGGCAGACGCGCGGAATGTCACGCTCTTCTTCCGGCGGCAGGTCGTATAGGTCCTTGTCCATTGGCGGGCCCGGGTTGATCTTGTTGATGATGCCGTCCAGGCCGGCCATCATCATCGCCGCGAAAGTCAGATACGGATTGCCGGCGGCATCGCCGAAACGCACCTCGATACGGCGCGCCTTGTCGCTGGCCACCCAGGGCACGCGGCAGGAGGCCGAGCGGTTACGGGCCGAGTAGGCCAGCAGCACCGGCGCTTCGAAGCCGGGAACCAGACGCTTGTAGCTGTTGGTCGTCGAGTTGGCAAAGGCATTGATGGCGCGGGCATGTTTGAAAATGCCGCCAATGTAGTGCAGCGCGGTTTCACTCAAGCCACCGTAGCCATCACCGGCAAACAGATTGTGGCCGTCACGCGCCAGCGACTGGTGAACATGCATGCCTGATCCGTTGTCGCCGACCAGCGGCTTGGGCATGAAGGTGGCGGTGCGGCCGTGCCGGTGAGCGACGTTGTGGATCACGTACTTGGTCAACAGCAGCTCGTCGGCCTTGCGCACCAGGGTGTTGAAGCGCGTGCCGATTTCGCATTGTCCGGCCGTGCCGACTTCGTGGTGATGCACCTCGACCGGGATGCCGCAGGCCTCGAGAGTCTGGCACATCAGACTGCGCAGATCGGCCAGTCCGTCAACCGGGGGTACCGGAAAGTACCCGCCCTTGACGCGCGGTCGGTGGCCGTAGTTGCCGTCCTCGTATTCACGATGGGTGTTCCATGCCGCTTCTTCGGAGTCGACCGAGAACGAGCAGCCGGAAATGTCGTTCTTCCAGCGCACGTCATCGAACACGAAGAACTCGGGCTCGGGGCCAAAAAACGCCTGATCGGCAATGCCGCTTGACTGCAGAAAGGCTTCGGCTCGACGCGCCAGCGACCGCGGGCAGCGATTGTAGCCCTGCATGGTTTCCGGTTCGAGTACGTCGCATGTGATATTGAGCGTGGCGTATTCGGAAAACGGGTCCCGATAGGCCGTGGCCGTATCGGGCATCAGCACCATGTCGGATTCATTGATGCCCTTCCAGCCGATGATCGAGGAGCCGTCGAACATCTTGCCTTCTTCAAGCAGTTCCTCGTCGATGGCGTGTGCCGGCAGGGTAACGTGCTGTTCCTTGCCGAGCGTGTCGGAAAAGCGCAGGTCGACGAAGCAGATTTCGTCATCGCGGATCCGGGTGAGAATTTCGTTGGGCGTCATAGGAGTCAAACTGCCTTTGTGAGAAAACAGGGTAAGCCGGACCATGCAGGTAACGTGCCAGTCACGCACCTGCCTTTGGCTGGTCGGGCAACCGGCGCCAGCTGCTCAAATCTTAAGCGATCCGGCCTGGTGATGCTCAGGATCTGGGCATATTGGTCATCGCTCCGCGTGTGGCTGGATCCGGCGAATCGGCCCGGCGCATGGCCTGCCCGGGCTTGCGGCCCGCTCGAACCGGGCACGCCCCGGCAGAGGCGATCAGCGAACGGCCGGGTTGAGCGTGTAGGTGCCGGTCAGGCTGGCCTGGTCGAGTATGTGACCGGACATTGCCTGATGCAAATCCGTTGCGGTGAACGGTTCGGGCAGGTCCAGCCGGTCCGTGTCAAGGGCATAGACGGTAAACACATAATGATGCAGGCGCTCGTCGTTCCAGGGCGGGCAGGGGCCGTCATAGCCGTAGTAGCTGCCGGCCATGTCCGGATCCCCGGCCATGAACTCGGTATAGTTGTTCAGTCCCTGACGCGCGCCTTCCGGTCCCGGCGGATGCTTCTTGCCGCGCGGCGTGACGCCCTTGCTGCACTCGCCGGTTGCCAGTTCGGTGATCCCGGACGGAATATCGGCCATCACCCAGTGACAGAAATCGACCCGCGGCATGTCGGCCGGGAGGGACTTGCCTTCCTGGTTGACGTTGTCGGCCTGGCCCGGCACGTCCGGGTCGTTGCACAGCAGTGCAAAGGTGCGCGTTTCCGCGGGCGCCCCGGACCACTTCAGGTGCGGGCTGAGGTTGTCAGACAGCGCCATGTGGGCTGCGGGATCCGGCTTGCCGAAGGCAAAGCGAGGTGGAATGGGTGCACCATCGGTCAGATCGCTGGATTCGAGTTTCATCGTTTAAGCTCCCGTCGTCGAGTGGCTCGTGTTGATCACGCTTGAGTTAGCATAAGGCCAACAGGCCCATCATCCAATGACATCCCGATGCCAATTGCCAGAATCGCGTTTGCCGGATGGCTGCTCGCCGGTGCTTACGCCGCCCTTGCCCTGCCCGGTATTCCGGGCGATGTCGCTGTCGATCCGGAGATTCCCGCTCCCGCCACGGTGCTTGGTTTCGAGCCCGGGGAACGTCATCCCCGCCATGACCAGATCGTCCGTTACCTGACCGCTCTGGCCGAAGCCTCCGATCGGTTGCGGGTCGAGGAGATCGGCCGGACCCACGGCGGCCGTCCGCTGCTGATGCTGATCTTCGCCAGTCCGGCCCGTCAGGCCGAACTGAACGATTTGCGCGCCCGCAGAGTCGCGGCCTCGCGCAGCGGTGACGGCCCTCCAGTGGTGTGGCTGGGCTACTCGGTGCACGGCAACGAGGCGTCCGGGGCAAGCGCGGCGCTGGTCGTGGCCTGGTACCTGGCAGCCAGCCGCGACGAGCGGGTGTTGCGCTGGCTGGACGAACTCGTCATCGTGATGGAACCGGCGATCAACCCCGACGGAATCGATCGATTCGCCAGCTGGGTCAATCGCCATCGCGGGCGTCATCCCTCGAGCGATTCCGAGGACCGCGAGCATGATGAAGTCTGGCCCAACGGTCGGACCAACTACTACTGGTTCGATCTCAACCGCGACTGGCTGCCGCTGACCCACCCGGAATCACGGGCCAGGATGGCCCCCTATCATCGCTGGCGGCCGCACGTGGTCACCGATCACCACGAAATGGGGCGCAACAGCACGTTCTTCTTTCAGCCGGGCATCCCGGAGCGCACCAATCCGCTCACGCCGGAGCGCAACCAGACGCTGACCCGCGCGCTGGCCGAGTACCACGCCGAGTGGCTTGACCGGGCCGGTGAGCCGTTCTACGCCGGGGAAAGTTTTGACGACTTCTACATCGGCAAGGGGTCGACCTATCCGGACCTGACCGGCGGTGTGGGTATCTTGTTCGAGCAGGCCTCCAGCCGGGGCCACGTCCAGGACAGCGACTACGGGATTCGTAAGTTTGCCGAGGGCGTGGCCAATCAGGTGCGGGTCAGCCTGTCGACCCTGGAAGGCGCGCAGGCCCTGTCGGAGGAGTTGCTTGACTACCAGCGCGAGTTCTTCGAGAGCGCCCGCGAGCAGGCCCGCCGTGACCGCCGCGCCGGCTGGCTGCTCGGTGATGACGGTGATCCGAAACGCGCTGCCGCGCTGATCGATGTGCTGCTCAGACACGACATCCGGGTGCATCCGCTCGACCAGCACGTCGAGATCAATGGCCAGCGCTTCGGGCCCGGCTCGGGTTGGGTCATTCCGGCAGAGCAGGATCACTACCGACTGCTCCGGTCTGTCTTCGAGCCGGTCACCGAACTGCCGGTCGACACCTTCTACGATGTGTCAGCCTGGCCGCTGGCGGCAGCCTGGAACCTGCCGCTGACGACGGTCCGACGACTGCCCGATCACGGCGAGGCGCTGATCGAGGCGCCCCGGATCGAGGTGCCGGTGACGGCCGAAGCTGCTCCGGCCTGGCTGATTCCCTGGAATCAGTATCGCGCCGACGCCGTGCTGGCTGCCCTGCTGGATGACGGATACCGCGTGCAGGCGATATCCGAGCCACTCGATGCCGAAACGTCCGCAGGACGCCGGCAGCTGGTGCGCGGATCCCTGATCGTGCATCCGGGCATTCAGGATCAGGGTTTGCCGGCGCTGGGGCCACGCCTGGCCGAACTGTCGGCACGTCACGACGTGGCCATACTGGCAGCGGCCGGGGGGCGCCAGACCCACGGGATCGACCTCGGCTCGCCGTCGGCGCCGGTGGTCCCGCCCGTACGTCCGGCGCTGCTGGTCGGTGACGGCATCAGCGGCTACAGCGCCGGTTATGTGTGGCACTGGTTCGATGTCCGCCTCGAGCAGCCGGTTACGCTGCTTGACCTCGATCGGGTCGGCGGCGCTGATCTGAGCCGTTATACCCATCTGATTCTGCCGGAAGGTCGCTACGAATCACTCAGGGAGGGACAGCGCGCAGCGCTGGCCGATTTCGTGCGCGCCGGCGGTGTGATTGTTGCCCTGCGCAATGCAGCGGATGCGGTAGTCGGGCTCGAACTGGACTGGTCGCTGGCCGATTCAAGCGAAGCGGCCGATTCCGGCGAGAACGCGGAATCGGTCGAAGCGCCCGAGCGGCGGCCCTACGCCGATCATTCCGACGATCGTGCCCGTGAGCTGATCGGCGGCAGCGCGCTCAGCGTGCGCCTCGATATCACCCATCCCCTGGCCTGGGGCTATGAACGCGAGATGCTGGTGCTGTTCCGGCGCGGCCGGCACGTGCTTGAGGCGATCGACAATGCCTATACCCAGGTCGGCATCTATGCCGATGAGCCGCTCTACTCGGGCTATCTGTCGGACGACAATCGGGCGCGCCTGGCCGGTACGCCGGCCATCACGGCCAGTCGACACGGCGCCGGTGCGGTCATCCGGATCGCCGATGATCCGCTGTTTCGCGGCTATTGGCGCGGTGGCGAAAAGCTGCTGGCCAACGCCCTGTTCTTCGGTCGTCTGATTTCGCCCACCGCGATGCCCGGGACCGACTGAACCGTTTCCCGCGCTGGTTCAAACGATGCGCGAGAACCGCCCCTTCGACTGACTGGCAGGTGCGAGATAGGCGTCGAATACCCTGGCGATGGCGCGCAGGAACAGCAAACCGTCGGGTGTGACCGAAAAACCGCCCTCGTTCCATTCGATCAGCCCGTCGTCGGCCAGCGCACCGAGGCGCTCGATCTCGTTGGCGAAATAGCGGCGAAATGACAGCTCGTAGTCACGTTCCACCGCTTTGAAGTTCAACGAGCCGGCGCACATGATGCGCTCGATGATATCGGCGCGGATGCAGTCATCGGTATTGCGCGACAGCCCCCGGGCAACCGGCAGCCGTCCCTCGATGAGATCGATGACCCAGTCATCGAGCTTGCGGTGATTCTGGGCAAAGCTGTCGCCAATCTGGCTGATGGCGCTTGGCCCCAGGCTGACCAGGTCGAGCCCGCCATGCGTCGAGTAGCCCTGAAAATTTCGCGCCATGGTGCCGTTGCGCTTGGCCTCGACCAGTGAATCGCCGGGGCGGGCGAAATGATCCATGCCGATGAACTCGTATCCGGCATCGAGCAGACGCGTCAGTGTGTTACGGAAGATGGCCAGCTTGGTGGTCGGGTTTGGCAGCTTTTGCTCGTCGATCTGGCGCTGTGCCTTGAACAGGTGTGGCAGGTGGGCATAGTTGAACAGCGAAATGCGGTCGGGGCTCATCGAGATGATGGACTCGACCGTCTGGGCAAAGCCGCTGGTCGTTTGCAGCGGCAGCCCATAGATCAGGTCGACGCTGATCGAGCCAAAGCCGACGGCGCGCGCGGCGCCCAGGATCGAAGCAACGAGGGCAGTGTCGTGGACCCGATTGACGGCCTGCTGGACGGCCGGGTCCAGATCCTGAATGCCGATTGACAGACGATTGAAGCCGGCCTCCCTGAGCTGCCGGATGCCGTCCGGATCAACGGTTCGCGGATCGACTTCCAGGCCCAGCTCGGCCTCGGCAGCAAACCGGAAATGCGTGCGCAGCAGGGCCATGAGCTGATTGATCTGCCCGGGGGACAGGAAGGTCGGCGTACCGCCGCCCAGATGCAGCTGCCGCACCGGCCGGTCTGCGTCGAACAGCGGAGCGACCAGCGTCAGCTCCTGTTCGAGATGGCCCAGGAATTCCTGTCCGGCCGTTGCGGAACGGGTGATGACGCGATTGCAGGCGCAGTAGAAGCAGGGGCTGGCGCAAAACGGAACGTGCACATAGAGCGACAAATCGGCCGGCAGCGGCAATCGGTTGCTTTCGACAATGGCCGAACGGTAATCCTCTGGGCCAAAGCGGTCGTCGAACTGGACGGCGGTGGGATACGAGGTGTAGCGTGGACCCTCGCCCCCGTACTTTTCGATCCGCTCGAGATCGAAGGTGGGTTGCATCAGTCGGGACATGGGCAGGGCCTTGCAGGCATCGGACTTGACGATCCCGGAAACGATACGCCGGTTGCGGGGTGTCGGTTTTGACCAGCGTCAAACGCGCCGGCCGGCGCCGCGCCCCGAGCGGGTCGTCATGGCCTCCCGGCCCGGTGAGCGAGCGTTGGCCATGGCCGCCGGCTCGGGCTCGGATGAAGGTGCTGGGTCATCGACGCCGATGGCGGCTCATCCGTTCGGCATCTGGTACATTCTGCGGCTGACGCATCCATGCCCTGATCAGGAGTCCGCCCGTGAATCCAATCCGCCGGTTTGCCATTCTGCTCCTTGTCGTGTCGGTGACGGCCGTCGCGGCCGAACCGGATTCGCCCGAGCCGGTGCCGATCGGTGATGTCCTGGCGCTTGGCCCGCTGCCGGGCGATGTTGAACGGATGGATAAGGCCGGCCACGCCGACGGCCTGCGCCGCGCGCTGGTGGGCCAGCTCCGCGACGGGGCGCTGCCGCGCGCCGGGCAGCCGATCAGGGCGTTCGGTCACGATCTCGAGTGGACTGGTGCCTCGCCCGAGCGCCTCGATTCCGAACGGAAGCTGCGGCTGTGGTGGTTCCAGCTCGAAGCGCAGCGTTTCGTGCGCGGCCATCTCCGCTTGGAGGGGCTGCGCAATGCGGCGGTCTATGTTGACGGAAGCAAAATCGACGGCGGGGCGGACGGTCACGCCCTGAACCTGCGCAACGGCAGTCACGACGTCTGGATCGTGCACGAAGGCGCAGCCGATCAGGGCGAGCCGGGATTGGCCTGGCACGGGCAGTCGAACACCGACTGGGTGACGGCACATACCCGGCCCGAGGGTCGCGTCTCGGCGCAGCGCCTGACCAATGCCGAGACCGTCGGCGACATGGCGATTTCCCCAAACGGGCGCTACCTGGCGCTGGCCTTCGACCGACGCGACGAGCCGGCCAACGCCGACATTCGCCGTCTGGAGATCCGCGACCTGCAGACCGACCGCATCGTGCGGCAGTGGACCGCCGACCGACCGGCCGCCCTGGCCTGGAGTCCCGATGGCTCGATGCTGGGCGTCCAGACCGGCAACAGCCTGTGGCTGCACGAACGCGAAACCGGCCGCGCGAGCGCGCTGCTGCTCGAGCACGAGGGCATTGGCAACTGGCGCTGGCACCCGGATTCGAAGTCCATTCTGTTCGGCTGGACAAAGAAGGACGAGACCGAAACCGACAAGCGGCGGCGCCTGCGCGCCCTTGAGGATCGCTGGGCCGGCTTCCGCGATCTCACCCAGCTCTATCAGGTCGATGTCGCCAGCGGCATCGTGCGTGCCCTGACCGCTGAAGGGCGCTCGGTGAGCCTGCATGACGCGGTCGGTGACCGCGTGCTGGCGTCGCACCACGTGATCGACTATGCCGAACCGCCGCATGGCCTCACCCGCGTGTTCGAACTCGACCTGGAAAACGGCGAGCAGCGCGAGATTGCCCGCCTTCGGCAGTTCAACGACATCCGTTACGCCGACGACGGCTACTGGCTGCTGGCTGGACCCAGTCTGTCGATCGGCGATGGCGACACAACGCCGGGCGACGTGATTCCAAATGACTATGACACGCAGCTCTACCGAATGTCGGTCGACGGTAGCCGGGCGGAAAGTCTCAGCCGCGACTTCGGCCCGGCCTTCAGCGGCATCGAGCGCCTGGCTGACGGCAACCTGCTCTTGTCGGCAGTCAGCGGCGAGGAGACCGTGCTGGTGCACTTCGAGGTCGAAGCGGGGCAGTTTGAGATTGTCGACACCGGCCTGGAGGTGATGGAATCCTTCGTCGCCTCGCGCACCTTACCGCCGACGGTGGTCGTGCGCGGCAGCGATGCCGACGCGCCGCAGCGCGTGCATCGCGTCGCGCTCGACGGTGATCCCGTAGCGTTGGTCGATACCCGCCTGAGGTCCTACGTCGATGTGGTCCTCGGTGAAGTACGCGACTGGTCGTTTACCAATGCCGACGGCGTCGAGATCGACGGCCGCTACTATCTGCCGCCGGACTTCGATGCCGACAACCACTACCCGCTGATCGTCTACTACTACGGCGGCACGGTCCCGGTGAACCGGCAGTTCACGGGCCGCTATCCCTTCAACCTGTGGGCAGCCCACGGCTATGTCGTTTACGTGCTGCAACCGCGCGGCGCGATCGGTTACGGCCAGGACTTCTCGGCCAAGCACGTCAATGCCTGGGGTGATTATGCCGCTGCCGACATCATCGAGGGCACGGAGAAGTTCGTCGAAGCGCACGCGTTCGTCGATGGCGAACGCATCGGCAACATCGGCGCCAGCTACGGGGGGTTCATGACCCTGTACCTGGCCACCAAGACCGACCGTTTTGCGGCTTCGATCTCGCATGCCGGTATCAGCGCGCTGACCAGTTACTGGGGCGAGGGCTGGTGGGGCTATGCCTATTCCGGTATCGCCAGCAAGGGCAGCTTTCCGTGGAACAACCGCAAACTCTATGTCGAACACAGCCCGGTCTACAACGCCGATCGGATCACGACGCCACTTCTGCTGCTGACCGGTGATTCCGACACCAACGTGCCGCCGGGCGAAAGCGACAACATGTTCACTGCGCTCAAGCTGCTCGGCCGCGAGGTCGAGATGGTCGAGTTCCCCGGACAGGATCACTGGATCCTCGACCGCGAACAGCGCTACGTCTGGTGGGATACCATTCTGGCCTGGTACGACCGCTGGCTCAAGGACGAGCCGGAGTGGTGGCAGCATCTGTATCCGGAGCCGTAGACCAGGTTCACCCCGGCGATGGAAGTCGTGCCCGCGGGAGGTTGCGGTCGCGGCCGCAATCGGGGCCTGAAGCCAATGGAGAGCGAATGAACAACAACACCAGTCTGTACCTGGTTGATGCGCCCGGCGTCGAGTCCCTGCTTGATGGCATGGCGGCGCAGATCGCACCGTGTCTGCAGCACCGTTCGGCGCTGATCGGCATCATCAGGCGTGGCGCTCCGCTTGCGCACATGCTCGCCGAACGCCTTGCCAGGCTCCACGGTCAGGCGCCTGAAGTGGGCGAGCTCAAGCTCAAGCGCTACGGGGACGATCTCACGCTGCTGCATGACCGGCCCGAGCTCGACGAAAACACGCTGGATATCGAGCTCGAGCAGCGTCACCTGATCCTGGTCGATGACGTGCTCTATACCGGCGAATCGATTTTCCGCGCCGCCGGTTTTCTGCGGGCGGCCGGTGCCCGGCACCTGCAGATCGCCGTGCTGTGCGCCCGCGATGCGCAGCTTATGCCGGTACGTGCTGATTTCGTCGGTCGGCGTATCGACGTCGGCGAGGGATGGGTGATCGAATGCTCGGTGCCGCCCTATGAGTCCGAACTGGGCATCGCCATCAAGCATCACTCGGTGATCGCTGCGGAGTGATCGCGCGAGTCGACCTGTCGGGCTTTCTTGCGCTTAGCGATGGTGTTCAGAATCCGAACCTCGTCCGTCGGGGACGCGGCCCCGACCTACGGCATTGCGGGGGTAGGTCGCGGTCGCATCCGCGATGGTTCGGCGATTGTCACGACACGCGCGCCGGTTTCGAACCTCGACCGTCGGGGACGCGGCCCCGACCGACCCGATTGCGGGGGTAGGTCGCGGTCGCATCCGCGACGGTTCGGCGATTGTCACGACACGCGCGCCGGTTCCGAACCTCGTCCGTCGGGGACGCGGCCCCGACCTACGGCATTGCGGGGGTAGGTCGCGGTCGCATCCGCGATGGTTCGGCGATTGTCACGACACGCGCGCCGGTTCCGAACCTCGTCCGTCGGGGACGCGGCCCCGACCGACCCGATTGCGGGGGTAGGTCGCGGTCGCATCCGCGACGGTTCGGCGATTGTCACGACACGCGCGCCGGTTCCGAACCTCGTCCGTCGGGGACGCGGCCCCGACCTGCGGCATTGCGGGGGTAGGTCGCGGTCGCATCCGCGACGGTTCGGCGATTGTCACGACACGCGCGCCGGTTCCGAACCTCGACCGTCGGGGACGCGGCCCCGACCGACCCGATTGCGGGGGTAGGTCGCGGTCGCATCCGCGACGGGCAACGGTCCGGGAACCGAGCAACGGTCCGGGAACCGAGTCCGGCGGTTCTGGCGGCGGCAGGAGGGCAGCGCCGGTGAAAGCACACAGGCGGTATGATGGTTCCGGTGAACCTTTTTGAATCAGGCAGACTACACCGGGGATGAGCCGTCTCGTCATCAATGACTGGCTGCTGACCGAGTGCATCCGCCATGCCGAGGAGCGCACGGGGCGACTGCCCGACACGGCGGCACTGGCCATCGCCCGCGATCGTGGAACCGGTCTGCCTGGTCGCATCTGCACACGCGCCTCGGCGCTGGAGGCAGCTCCTGCGGTGCGCGCCGATATCGCCCGCCTGCGGGGTGCGTTGGCCTGGCTGGGAAGTGCGGCCGGCCTGCTCGGCCTGCTGGTCGGTGGCCTGGCGGCTCGCGCCGTCATCGCCGATCGCCAGGTCGATATCCTGCTGGCTGCCGCGGCCCTTTTGCTGGTGCCGACTCTGGTGCTGCTGGCCTGGATTGGCGCCATGCTGCTCGCTGCATTCCGTGGCGGTTCGGGCTCGCTCGGCGGCGGGGTCATCCTGGCCGGGATGCGCTGGCTGGGCCCACGCCTGCTGGCCTCACGGTACGCCGCCGACGTCATGACGGCGTTCGGTCAGGCCGCAATGACGGTCTGGGGCCGCTGGCGATTGAGCGCCATCGCGCATGGTTTCTGGTTGGCTTACGCGCTGGGTGCTCTTGCCACCTTGCTGGTGTACTTTTCATTCGTCCAGTATGAGCTCAGCTGGGGTACGACCCTGCTGAGCGACCAAACCGTGGTTGGCCTGGTCAAGCACCTGGCCGTGTGGCCGGAGTGGCTCGGGTTCATGCCCCCGGCCAGCGAGGACTGGATCATTGCAGGCCGGGAGGGGGTCGCCAAGGCCCCGGCCCGGGCCGACTGGGCGCACTTCCTGCTGGCCATGATTGCCGCCTGGGCCATCGTTCCGCGGGCGCTGTTGCTGGCGTTGTCGGCTGGCCTGTCAATCCTGGCCGGCCGACGAATGCGCCTGGACACCACGCAGCCCGGATACCTGCGACTGGCCGCCGACCTGGTTCCGGCCACCGGCCGTCGTGAGCAAACCGATCGCCCGCTGCCGCCGGTCGCTCGCCGCCACCGCCGGCGGACACGGCCCGACGCGCGCGGCATCCTGGGCGTGGCGATCGAGCTCGAGGATCCCGACGGGCGCTCTGCAGGGCGAATACCCGGCATCGAGCTGATCGACCTGGGTCGAGCTGATCATCGGGCCGCCCGCCAGGCAGCGCTGGAGACGGTGCGGGAACTGCGCCGACCGGCGGCCGCAGTGCTTGGCGTGTGCTCGATGCTGAGAACGCCTGACGCCGGCACGGAGCGGTTTCTCTCCGGTCTGGCCGATGCTGCATCTGCCCCGCTATGGCTGCTGCTCGATGAAGGCGGCATGCTCGAAGCGCGCGGCGGTGATATCGCACAGCGGCGGGCTGACTGGCAGGCGCTGGCCGAGCGCGCCGGCGCGCAGATCGTCTTCGTCGATCGTGACCGGCCCGACGCCGCTGAGCTGGCCCGCCTGCACCGCGGCCTGGTCTTGCAGGAGACCTGAGGATGAACCGATCGGCCTTGCGCATCGCCGTGGTCGGCCATACCAACACCGGCAAGACCTCGCTGGTGCGCACCCTGACCCATGATCGCGCCTTCGGCGAGATTGCCGACCGCGGCGGTACGACCCGCCAGGTCGCTGCTGCCCGGCTGGCAGATGATTCGGGCACGCTGATCGAACTGTTCGACTCGCCCGGACTGGAAAGTGCGCCGGCGTTGATCGAATGGCTGGAACGTCAGCCCGGACAGCGCCATGACGGGCCGATGCGCATTCGTGCGCTGCTTGAAAACGAGCAAGCGCGGGGGGAGTTCGACCAGGAGTCACGGGTACTCGAGCTGATGCTTGGGGTGGACGTCGGGCTCTACGTCATCGATGCGCGTGAGCCGGTGCTGGAAAAGTACCAGGATGAACTGGCAGTACTGGCACTGTGTGCCCGGCCGCTGGTGGCGGTACTCAATTTCACCGCTGCTGGCGACAGCCGAGAGCGCGAGTGGCGCGATGCCCTGGCGCGGGTCAATCTGCACAGCGTTTTGGCATTTGATGCCGCGGTGCGTGATCCGGCAACCGAGCTGCGGCTGTTTGAAAAACTGCGCAGCCTGCTTGATGAGGCCGAGTCCGTGTTGACGGCCTGGCTGGTTTACCGCCGCCGGGAGGAACAGCAGCGCTTGCATGCTGCCTGTCAGGCCGTGGCGGATTTACTCATCGATGCTGCAGCCGTGGTGCGGGAAACCGGCGTATCGGATGCCGCCGATCGCGCCGTCACAGTGCGCGAGCTGCAAGATGCGGTGCGCGAGCGCGAGCAGGCATGCGTCAATTTGCTGCTCGAGCTGTTCCGATTCGGTCCGGAGGACTATCGTGACGCCGAACTGCCGCTGACAGACGGTCGCTGGAGCGCCGATCTGTTCGACAGTGAGACACTGCGACAGTACGGCCTGTCCACGTCGCGCCATGCCGCGGCCGGGGCTGGTGCCGGGGCGGTTGTGGATGTCGGCACCGGTGGGCTGTCGCTCGGCGCGGGCACGCTGGCCGGAGCTGCCATTGGTGCCGGGATTGGCCTGGTGCGCAGTGCAGGCGCCCGGCTCGTCGATCGCGCGCGCGGCCGCGAGCAGATTCGCGTCGATGACGCCACGCTTCGCCTGCTGGCGGCGCGCCATCAGGCGCTTCTGAAGGCGCTCCAGAGACGCGGTCACGGCAGTGCAGCACCGATCAGCCAGCAGCGTGATCCCGGCCGGACTTTCACGCGCTTGCCCGGCCCGCTCAGGCGGGCCCGCCATCGCCCGCGCTGGTCGACGCTCAATGGCAGCTTTGCCACCGATAGCGGCCGCGAGGCCACGCGTGAGGCCTTGGTCCGATGGTTGGCCAAGTCGCTTGCCGGATAGTGCCGGAAAAGGCGCCAGTTCCTGGCGCATGCGGCCCATCCGGCCTGCTGCTTTTTTGCCGTATCTGAGCGTAGCCGCCGACGCGGTCTGGCGGACCATCACGGCCGGCGATGGCTCAACTGGTATTCAAAGACATTCCGGCGTACAATGATTAAGCCTGCGGTCTATGGCGGTGTGAGTTAAGGTAGATCCCTCCGAAAAGGCAGTTCTCCGAGACCCCTCTGATTCATACGCTGCAAGCGCTTTTGTTTCATATTACATACAGGTAGCAAGTATCATGGCAACAGGTTCAGTCAAATGGTTCAACGAAGCCAAGGGGTTTGGTTTCATCAGCCAGGACGATGGTGGCAAGGACGTTTTCGTTCACTTTTCGGCCATCCAGGGATCCGGCTTCAGGACTCTGGCCGAAGGTCAGAAAGTCAGTTTCGATATCCAGGAAGGCCCCAAGGGCCCGCAGGCGGCCAACGTCGTCCCGGCCTGAATCATTTGCGGAGAAATAGTGCAAAAACCCCGCCGCGGCGGGGTTTTTTTGTGCCTGGCTTGCGAGGCTGCCGCTTTCAGGGTGCCTCTGGTCGATGAACCGTGGAGCACCCCTGGATCATTGATCAAGGGTTTCCCGGGTGGTGGATGACTACTGGTGGGACTGTTGGGGGCAACTGGCTGACAAGGAGCAATGAGATGTTCAATCCCGGCAAGACACTCGCGCTGATCAGCGGCTGCCTGAGCAGTCCGCGCGCGACCTGGCAATCCTATCTGGAAGAAAACCCGGGCTGGCAGCGCACCGCCCTGGAATTGACCGTGCCTATGATCGTGCTGGCGGTGCTGGTTGGCTGGATTCTTTCGCTGGTGTTTGGCACCTACTTGTACTATGGCTATGGCCGTGGCGCGATTGCGGCGCTGATTGTTGGTCTGGCTGGTGCTGCAATCAGCATTGTGGTCGTCAGTTTTCTGATCAGCTTCCTCGCCGGCGCACTGGGCGGTCAGGCCCGCTTCGACCGTGCGTTCGCCGGCGCGTCGCTGGCCATGGTGCCCGCCTGGGTCGGGCTGGCGGTCAGCCCGATTCCGTTTCTCGGCTGGCTGTTGCAGCTGGTCGGGTCGATCACGGCGCTGGTGTTTCTCTACAAGGTCATTCCACTGGCTGTTTCAGTGCCGGAAAACAAGCGGGTGATCCATTTCGTGCTGCTCATCGTGCTGGCCATTGTCATCCAGCTGGTGCTTGGCCTGATGCTCGGCGCCGGAACGTCGCTGCCGGGTTAATCTCACTCAGAGCTACGGACGCGTTTGCCCGCAAGGCGCGTGCGTGTGCAGAGGCTCCCTAGGAAAAATCCTGCGCCGGATTGCCGGCCGGGGCCTGGCTGCGCTTGGCCGGGCATAAAAAGGGCTGGCCGTCACTGCCGGCGTGATAGTGCCAGGCCTGGCCGCCGGCGCGCAGGCGAATGAAGTAGCCTTCGACCAGTGCCTGGGTATACATCATGCCTTCCTCGGGACAGCCGAGTGCGCCATTAGCCCAGGTCACCGGGCGTGCCTCGATCACGTCGATCTTCTCGGGGTCGACGCCCGAGCGTTCGCTAAGCTCATTGCGCGCGGCCTCGACTGCCTGCTCCAGGCTGAAGGTGTCGGCATCGTCACTCATGCTTGCTTCCTCCACCGGGGGGGTGGCTGCCTCCTGGTTCGAATTGGATGGTCCCGTGCAGCCGGCCAGCAGCACGATGAGCATCGCTGCCAGGCCCGATCGTATCGCGGTTTCTGACGACATCGGCTTGATTCCATTTGGTCTGGTTCGCCCGATTATGGCACTGTGTGCCCAACATTGCAGGTGGATGCAGCATGGACCAGAAGGCGACCCGATGCGACTGGTGTGGTGACGACCCGCTCTACCGACGCTACCACGACCGGGAATGGGGCGTGCCGGTGCACGACGACCGCCGTCTGTTCGAATTCCTGGTGCTGGAAGGCGCCCAGGCAGGTCTGGCCTGGATCACGATCCTGCGCAAGCGAGAGGGGTATCGGAAGGCCTTTGCGCAGTTCGATCCCGCTGCGGTGGCGCGATTCGGCCAGCGCGATGTCGAGCGCCTGATGAATGATGTCTCGATCGTCAGGAATCGCCTCAAGATCGAGGCGGCAATCTCGAATGCCCGGGCCTTCCTGGAAGTGCAGAAGGCGTTCGGGAGTTTTGATGACTACATCTGGGGCTTTGTCGACGGCGAACCGATCCTCAACCGGTTCGGGCGCCAGGCGGACATTCCCGCCCGGACCGAGCTGTCGAACACCATCAGTAAAGATCTTCGGCGACGTGGCTTTCGGTTCGTTGGCCCGACCATCGTGTATGCCCACATGCAGGCGACCGGCATGGTCAACGACCACGTGGTGGATTGTTTCCGGTGGCGGGAACTGGCGGAGGGAACCGGTCCCTGATCGGAGCCTCGTCCGTCGGGGATGCGACCCCGACCTACGCGGGTCTCGCACAGGTCGGGGCGCGCTTGAGAGCCGGGTGGGGCAACCGGAGCCTCGTGGGTCGGGGATGCGACCCTGGCCGACGCGGGCCTGGATCAACGAGTTACCAGCGATGGTAGGCCGGATGCCCGGGTTTTACCGCAACGAACCTGCCGGTGGCCCGGTCGCAGAGTTCGCCACCGGCTGACAGTTCGGCCTCGACGGTCACGATGCGGTCGTCGGAGTCGGTCACCCAGGCCTCCAGGTGCAGGGGTCCGTCCGAAGGGGTCGGGCGGCGCAGCTTGACGCTGTATTCCATCGTCACTGTGCACGGCGGCTTGTCGAGGCCCTGCGACTGCATCAGGTGCCAGGCCGCGGTCCAGTTCATGTGGCAGTCGAGCAGCGAGCCGATGATGCCGCCATTGAGTACGCCGGGGAACGCCTCGTGATACGGCTCGGGCTGCCAGTCGGCGACGACGCGTTCGCCTTGCGCAAAGGAACGGATGCGCAGGCCCTTGTCGTTGGCTGGTCCGCAGCCGAAGCAGGCGTTGTGCGGGGCGTAGCGTTCCTGCAAGCAGGGTTCGTTCATCGGGTTGCGTTTCGGGTGTGTGTGCCGCTTAGTATGCCAAGTTCATCGCCGGGGCGCTGCGGCCGGTTCAGTTGTTGACCGTATAGCTTAGATCAACGCCGGTGTCGCGTTCGCCGGACACCACGCGCACGCCCCAGCGGCGCGAGAACTCGTAGCGGCCCGACAGCACGTTGCCGGTCTCGAACAGGCCCACGCCGTAGCTGACGAACAGGTTCGGCAGCAGGTAGAGGCCGACGTTGAGCGCGCCCTGGCCGCCGGCATGGTCGAAATCCGAACCGGTCACCACGTAGGCCAGGGCCTTTTCCTCGCTGGTCGGCGGATCGGTGTAGAGGCGGATGTCCGGGTTGCGCGCGCTGCCGGCGATGTGCACGCCGGCGGCCTCGACTTCCGGGTCGCCGAAGATATCGCGCACCGCGCGAATGTCCAGGCGCGGGTCGTCGATCGGCTGGCCGGAGAAGATCACTTCACCGCCGTTGATCTCCAGGTTCTGGCCGTAGGCGCGGTAGGAACCTTCGGGCAGGCGAATGGTGCCGCTGCCCTGCGGGCGTGGCGGGCCGTTCCAGGCCAGCTCGATGCCGCCGGCCAGCTCGGTCTGGAACCCTTCGCTCGCCAGGCTGGCGTCGTCACCCAGGTCGATGGCCACACGTCCGTGAACTTGCCGCCGCTCGGCCGCCACTGCTGCCTCGTCCTCGTTGGTCTCGCCCAGCACCCGGACGTCGGGCGAGGGCCGGACGCGCTCGGCCGCGCCCGGCGGCAGTCCGCCGCGCAGGCGATCGATGCGCACCTGTCCGTCGACGTCGATGCTTTCCGGGCCGGCGCGCAGGCTAATCGCCGGGCTGGCCGAGATCGCCAGCCATTCGGCGCCGGCGAAGGCGAAGCGCTCGCCGTCGATCCGACTCTCGAGGCGCCAGCCCCCGTCGGCCAGGCTGGCTTCGCCGTTCAGACGCAGCTGGCCGTCACCCGATTGTGCGCGGGCAGAGAGCGTGGCCCGGTCGGCCGATCCGGCCAGCTCGATTTCGATGGCGCGCACGTCCAGCCCCAGCGGTGCGTACAGCAGGCTGCCGTTCTGAATCGCCAGCTGTCCGCTGATCGACGGGCTGGTCACGGAACCGGTCAGTTCGACGCGGCCGCTGGCGGCGCCGCCAATGCGGTCGACGCGCGGCACCAGGTGGGCGAAGGCAGCGATCTCCGGCAGGTCGAGCCGGGCTTCTCCCTCGATTTCGGTAGCGGCCGGATCGCGCAGGTCGGCCAGGCGGGCCTGGCCGCGAAGCTCGGTGGCGCCTTCCAGTCTTGCCTGGAGTTCGAGCGCCAGGGAACGGTTCTCCCCCGGCTCGAGGTCGAGATTCAGCGACTCGATGCTGAGCAGGTCTTCGTCTTCGCCGATGGCACGCAGGGCGCCGGCGTCGAGTCTCAGTGATCCGCCAAGACGCGCCAGGCCGAACCGGTCCCAGCCGGCTTCGATCCGGCCCGACAGGGGCGTGGTCAGCGAAAACACCGGGTTGAGCGGCAGCAGCAGAAGATCCATCGGCACCTGCTCGATGCGCG
This sequence comes from Pseudomonadota bacterium, assembly GCA_013285445.1. NCBI lineage: Bacteria > Pseudomonadati > Pseudomonadota > Pseudomonadota bacterium. Next base: position 512,955 of record CP053448.1, read on the forward strand.
CGGCCACCCGACCGGTTTCGCCGGCTTCGAGCGCGTCCAGGCACAGCCGGCCCGGATTGCCGTTGCCCTGTGCCAGGCAGCTGGCCTGGGCGCGAACGCTGCCGCCCGCGACGCGGACCGGCAACGCCCCGGTCAGCTGCCAGTCGCCGGCGGCGGTGTCGTACAGGTCCAGGCGCAGCAGCTCACCGCGCCAGTCGGCGCCGCCTTGCAGGCAGTCGGGCCATTCGCCGCCGGCCGCCAGGCCGATGCGACCGCGCGCGCCGGCGGCGGTCAACTCGAAGCGGTGATCGGCGCAGCCGCCGGCGAGCGTGAGTTCGAGCGTTTCGATCCGGTCCCAGGGGCGCAGGTCCAGGTTGCGCGCTTCGACGGCCAGGTCGACCTCCGGCTTCTCGAGCCAGCCCAGGGCCAGCTCGATATCGGCCTCGTCGAGGTTGTAGTCGCGGTAGCGGAGTTGTTCAACCTGTCCGGCCAGCTCAGCCGTGCCGGACCCGGGGTCGAAGCCGCCGTGCAGGCTGGCGCGGCCTTCCAGATCCGGCCAGAGCTGGTCCAGGGCAACGGCGTCCAGCTCGAACTGCCAGTCGGCTGATTCCAGGTTGGCCAGGCTGATGCGGTTCTCTCCCAGGCGCAGCTCAAGGGCGGCCGATTCCGGGCGGTCGTCCAGCCAGGCCAGCCGACCCGTCCCGTCCAGCGACTGCCCGCGCAGCCGGCCTTCGAGGCGCTCGACGTCGACGTCGGCGCGCAGGTGCTCGTCGCGGCTGAGCCGCAGTCGGGCACTGCCGCTGATGCTGCCCGGGAGCTGCACGACCAGCACGCCGGGGTCGAAGCCCTGCACGTCGACGATGAGATCGGCCGACAGGCCCGGCGCCCAGGCCAGGCTGCCGTGCACGGAAAGCGAGCCGGCCTCGCCGGCGTCGACTCCCAGATGCTCGATTTGCGCGCCCTCGGCCGATCCGCTGGCGCGCGCCTCGACGCGCGCTGTCGGTGACCGCGGGCCCTCTATTACGGCCTCGAGCCGGGTACGCCAGTCGCTGATGCGGCCTTCCAGGCGCAGCCGGCCGGATTCGCTGGCCACCAGCGGTTCGCGCTCGTCGCTGACCGGCGGCCAGGTGAACTGCCGCCACTCCAGGATCGCGTCGATGCGGTCTTCGCCCGGGTCGATGCGGCCGCTGCCGGTCACGCTCAGCTCGCCGGGTGATGCGCTGAGCGCCAAGCTTTCGATTTCGATCACGCCGCCTTCGGTGCTTGCCGTGAGCTCGCCCGAGACCCGGCCCTGGTTGGGCCAGTCCGGGTAGAGCGGCGTGAGGTCGAGCGATTCCAGCCGCAGACTGGCGCTGGATGCCGGCGCCGATGCCGACCAGTCGAGCCCGCCGCTGCCGCTGATGCGCCCGTCGAGCACGTCGGCTTCCAGCGACTCGATCGTCAGCGACTGGGTGCCACCGGACAGGGCCAGCTGCCACTGTCCCGGTGGGATATCGGGCCCCTCGAGTCTTGCACTGGACCTCGCGCGCCAGTCCCCGGGCCGGCCTTCGAGGCGAAGCACCAGGTCGTCGATGGCCAGCGGCAGTCCCGGCCAGTCGCGAATGCGACCGCTCAGGTCCGTTTCGATTTGCGGAAATTCGGGCAGACCGCGGATGCGGGCGTTCCCCTGCACTTCGGCCGGACCGCGGCTGCTTAGCTCGAAATCGAGCGAGTCGAGCCGGCCGCTGATGTTCGCGACCAGGGACTGTTCGCTGCCGTCTGACAGGGTCGTGCCAGCATCCACTTGCACGCGCCCGCTGCCGCGGGTTTTTAGCGCCCACTGTCCCTGCGCCGACAGCCGGCCGTCCGGGCCGTCGATGTTGAGCCGCTCGATCTCGACGGACTCGCCGTAGCGTCCGGTCAGGGCGATGCGATCGACAAGCACCGGCTCGCCGCCGGCGTGAACGGTCAGCGACCGCAGGTCGACTTCCTCGATGATCACCTCGAGCGGGCTGGCGATCGAGGCCAGGTCGAAGGGCGGAGTCCCGGCTTTGGGCTCGGCCGACTCGCCTTCGGGCAGGAAAACCCCGATGTCGCGACCGCGCAAGTGGTGGACCACCAAGCGCGGCCCGGCGAACAGCTCGATGCGGGCGGCCAGCTCCAGATGGCCCGCGCTGACCCGGACGCCGGCGTGCTCGAAGTCCAGCCCCTCGAGCATCAGGCCCGAGGCCAGGCCGCCGGACAGGTCGGCGTATTCCAGCCGCTCGACCGCGCTGGCCGCGCGCGCCACGGCCCAGCGCGCGCCGCTTTCGCTGCGCGTGAGCCACAGCCAGGCCGAGCCCGCCAGCACGAGCAGGGCGAGCAGGATGACGCCGACGATGATCAACCACTTCTTCATAACAGTTGTGTGCCGATGGTGAAATGCAGGCGCCAGGGATCGTCGACTTCGTCGAGGGCCTGGGCGATGTCGATGCGCAGCGGCCCGATCATCGTATACCAGCGAAAGCCCACGCCCACGCCGCGCTTGAGCTTGCGGTCGTCGAAGTCGTTGAAGGCGTTGCCGATGTCGGCAAAGGCCGCCAGCGACCAGTTCTCGCCGACGCGGTATTCATACTCGACCGAGCCGACCAGCAGGTGGTTGGCGCCATTGCGGTTGGTGCTCAAATCCTCGAAGCCATAGCCGCGCACGGTGCGGTCGCCGCCGGTCTTGAAGCGGAAGCGTTCGGGCAGCTCGGTCAGGGTCAGGTCCAGGCTGCGATCATCCAAAACGATATCCAGGCGCTGCGTGTCGGCTTGCGTGTAGCCGGCCTCGCCGCGCAGCAGGAGCTTGTGGCGGTCGCCGAGCAGCAGGTGCCAGCGCCCGCTCACCCAGGCCTGGGCGAAGCTGACGTCGGAGCCGGCCGACTCGTGCGCGCCGATCAGGTGGGCGCGCCAGACCGAACCGCGGGCGGCGAAGCCGCTGCCTTCGATGCTCGGCAGGTGCCAGCGCCCGCCGAAGGCAATCACCTGGCTGTCGGTATCGAGGTAGGGCCGCAGTTCGGGGTTGGCTTCGAGCAGGGCCTCGTTTTCCGGGCTGAAGGAGGCCTCGCGGAAGGCGTCGAAGCTTTCGTTGAGGATCGACACGAACAACCGCTCTTCCAGGCCCTGGAAACGTTTCGGCCAGAGCCGGCGTTCCTGCAGCCGGCCGAAGGTCAGCTCGGCCTGCTCGCGACGTCCGCCGAAGGCCTCGAAGACCGGCTCGATGCGATCCTGCTCGTAGAAGCGGAAGTCGTCGCGTTCGCTGCGCAGGGTGGTGCCGGCGGTCAGGAACTCTGACGGGTTGTCGCCGTGCGGGTGGCGGTACTCGGCCTGCAGGACGTATTCGCGGTTGTGCTGCTGGGCGCCCAGCGCGGCCTCGAAGCGGTTGCCGCGAGAGCCCAGGTAGTGGCGCGTCCAGCCCAGATGAAAGCGGGCGCCGGTATCGGTGCCGAAGCCGACGGTGGCGCGCCAGGTGTTGGGCGGGCGCGGTACGAGCCGATAGTGCAGGTCGACGCGCCCGCGCTCGTCATCGCGCTCGGTTTCGATGACCACGCGCTCGAACAGGCCCGAGCGCACCAGGGCTTCGCGCTGCCGGTCGACGCGCTCGACGTCGAAGGGCTCATCGACCTCCAGGATATGCAGCCGATCCATCAGCGATTCGCTGAACGGCTGGTCGGGTGCGTCGTAGCGGCCGAAGCGATAGCGCGGGCCGGTGTCGAAGCGGATTTCGAGGTCGGCCTGCCGGCGTTCGGCGTCGACCGTGACGCGGCGGGTGTCGAAGCGGGCGCGGAAGTAGCCGCGCTCCTCGGCCAGGCGCTCGAGTTCGCGCCAGGCGGCTTCCCAGCGGGCATGGTCGAGGCGGTCGCCGGTCTTCAGCGGCCATTCCCGCCGCCACGCCTGCAGTTCGGGGTCGTCCGCGCTCCCGCCGGTGATCTCGATCGTGATCGCATCGACCCGCACCGGCTCGCCGGCGTCGATCTCGAGCCGGGCGCGCCACTGATCGCCGCCGTCTTCGGGTTCGATCAGCCGGACCCGGACGCGCGGCGCGTAGTAGCCGAACGGGCGCAGCGCCTGCCGGACTTCCTCGCGCGCCTGATCGGTCATCTGGCGCAGTCGCCACAGCGAAACCTCCTCGAACTGCTCGGCCTGGACCAGCGAGACGGAAGCGCGCACGTTGGCCAGCAGTTCGCCGTCGAGACCGGAGATCTCGGTCGACACGGTAATCGCCCGCGCGGCAAAGGAGGCGAGCAACAGCGAAAGCAGCAGCAGTCTCGTCCCCCGTGCCATGGTGCCTCCAGCGAATACCCGTGAGTATGGTAACGCTCGGACAGTGGCGGCGGTGCGACGTTCAGGCGGAGGCGGCAAACGCGTTCTGGCGGCGGTCGAGCTGGCGGTAGCCGATTGCCTCGCTCAAGTGCTGCACGCCGATCCGTTCGTTGCCGTCGAGATCGGCGATGGTGCGGGCCACGCGCAGGATGCGGTGGTGCGCTCGGGCCGACAGGCGCAGCCGCTCGCAGGCGGTCTCGAGCAGGTTGGCGCAGTGCTCGTCGATCGTGCAGTGGCTGCGGATGCCGGCGACATCCAGGCGGGCGTTGACGACTTCCCGCGCCGCCTGCCGCTCGCGCGCCGCCAGCACTCGCTCGCGCACGTCGGCCGAGGACTCGCCCGGCGGCAGGTCCTTGAGCGACTGGCGCGGCACTTCCACATGCAGGTCGATGCGGTCGAGCAGCGGGCCAGAGATGCGATCGCGGTAGCGCCGGATCTGGTCGGGCGTGCATCCACAGCGCCCGGACGGGTCGCCCTCGTAACCGCAGGGGCAGGGGTTCATCGCCGCGACCAATTGAAACGCAGCGGGGAACTCCGCCTGCACCGCCGCGCGCGAAATCACCACGCGGCCGGATTCGAGCGGCTCGCGCAGCACCTCCAGCACGTGGCGCGAGAACTCGGGCAGTTCATCAAGGAACAGCACGCCGCCGTGCGCCAGCGAGATCTCGCCGGGCCGCGGCTTCGAGCCCCCGCCGACCAGGGCCACGCCCGAGGCGGTGTGGTGGGGTGCGCGAAACCTGCGCTGCCGCCAGGTCGCCGGGTCCAGCTCGCGCCCGGCCACCGAGGCGATCGCCGCCGCCTCGAGCGCCTCGCCCTCGGCCATCGGCGGCAGGATGCCGGGCAGGCGAGAGGCCAGCAGGGTCTTGCCGGTGCCCGGGGGCCCCATCAGCAGCAGATTGTGGCCGCCGGCGGCGGCGATCTCCAGCGCACGCCGGGCACGATGCTGGCCCAGTACGTCGCTCAGATCGGGCAGGCCGGGCCGGGATGCCTGCTCAACGGCCGGCTGCGGGCGGGCCAGGCGCTGACAGCCGTTGAGTGCAGCAGCCAGCTCGGCCAGGGACTCGGCCAGGTAGACTTCGGCGTCAGCGACCAGTGCGGCTTCTTCGGCATTGGCGCGCGGCAGCACCAGTTTGTGGCCGGCATCGCGGGCCTTGAGAATGGCCGGCAGCGCGCCCTTGACGCCGCGCAGTCGCCCGGTCATCGACAGCTCGCCGAGGAACTCCCACTGCTCCAGGCCTTCGCGCCGGATCTGGTCGGATGCGGCCAGCATGCCGACGGCGATCGGCAGGTCGAAGCGCGCCCCTTCCTTGGGCAGGTCGGCCGGTGCCAGCGATACGGTCACGCGCCACGAAGACAGGGCGAACCCGGAGTTCTTGACAGCCGCACGCACCCGATCCTTGCTCTCGCGCACGGCTGTTTCAGGCAGGCCGACAATGCCGAACAGCGGCAGCCCGGATGCCAGGTTGACCTCGACGCTGACCTGTGGCGCCTCGATGCCGACGGCGGCGCGCGATCTTGTGGTAGCCAGGCCCATCGTGTTTGCCTTGCATTCGGATAACGACAAGCAGGATGCCACCCCTTGTAAGTGCCGCGACATGGCAGAGCGCTGTAGAAGTCTGTAGGAAATCTGCCATTCGCGTCCGGACACCATGAACCGTAAACCGTTATTCTTGAGCGCTGATTGACAGATCGGGCTTTTTCGGTATGTGGCTGCTTTGGGTTGTGACGCTGGTCTGGGCCTTCAGCTTTTCGCTGATCGGTGTGTATCTGTCGGGCCAGGTCGATGATTTTGTCTCGGTGTTCGTGCGCGTGGCGCTGGCGCTGGTGCTGTTCGCGCCGCTGCTGCTGCGCGCGCGGCCGGGCTGGCACGTGGCCGCGTCTCTGATGGCGATCGGCGCGGTGCAGATCGGGCTGATGTATCTGTTTCTGTTCCACGCCTACGGCTATCTGAGCGTGCCCGAGCTGCTGCTCTTTACCATCTTCACGCCGCTGTACGTGACCCTGATCGACGAGGTCATGCGCTCGCGCCGGCACGTGCCCGGCCGGTTCTGGGCCGGGGCGGCGCTGGCCGTGGCCGGGGCGGCGGTGATCCGCTTCGGTTCGGTCGGCGGCGAGTATCTCGTCGGCTTTCTTCTGGTGCAGGGGGCCAACCTGTGCTTTGCCGCCGGCCAGGTCGCCTTCAAGCGCCTGGCGCTGGGCGGAACCGTCTCGCAGGTGCAGACCTTCGGTTTCTTCTTTTTCGGCGCGGCCATCGTCACCGGCCTGGCGATGCTGATCTTCGCCGACCACGGCCGCTGGCCGCAGACTTCGCTGCAGTGGGCCATCCTGCTGTGGCTCGGTCTGGGCGCTTCGGGTCTGGGTTACCTGGGCTGGAACCTGGGCGCGAAGCGGGTCAACACCGGCCAGCTGGCGGTGATGAACAATATGCTCATCCCGGCCGGCATCCTGGTGAACGTCCTGCTCTGGAGCCGGGATGTGGATTGGCCCCGGCTGCTCGTCGGCGGGGCGATCATCATCGCGGCCGTGTGGGTCTGTCGCGCGCCGGTGAGGCGTGCGGGCCAATTACAATAGGAAGATCGGCGCGAGGCCCGGGCAGGTCGGGGTCGCATCCCCGACGGACGACGTCGAGCCGGCCACCACGGGGCGCTCATGCCTGCCCCCTTCGCCGGGTCATGAACACGCGTAGCCAGTCGGTGGGGGGATCGGACAGGTCGTCCCTCGGGGATGTTACCCCGACCTACGCGATCTCGCGGGGTTTCCGGGCCACCGATTGTGAATCAAGTTCGTCGTCGGTGCGAGCCCGACGCACATGATCTTGCGCGCTTTCCGGACCACGGATGAACGAATGAACGAACCAACGTACCTCCGCCGTATCCGCAGCTTCGTGCGCCGACCGGGCCGTCTTACGCCGGGCCAGCGGCGAGCGCTCGACGAGCTGCTGCCGCGCTATGGTATCGGGCGCGATGTGGTCGATTTGCGCTATGCCTTCGATCGCCATGCGCCGCTGGTCGTGGAGATCGGCTTCGGCAATGGTCAGGCCCTGGCCTGGATGGCGGGCAATGAAGCCGACAAGAATTTTGTCGGCATCGAGGTGCACGAGCCCGGCGTGGGCCGCCTGCTCAAAAGCCTGGACGAGATGGAGCTGACCAATGTGCGCGTGGCCATGCGCGATGCCGTTGAAGTGCTGGCCGAGCAGGTGGCTCCGGCCAGCCTCGACGAGGCCCGGATCTACTTTCCCGATCCCTGGCCGAAAAAGCGCCACCACAAGCGGCGCCTGATCCAGCCGCCGTTTCTCGAGCTGCTGGCCTCACGCATGAAACCCGGTGGCCTACTACACCTGGCCACCGACTGGGCGCCGTATGCCGACTGGATGGTCGATGCTATCGAAGAGGTGCCGGCGCTGGTTCTTAAGGGCGATCCTTTCGTGCCGAGACCGGCCTGGCGGCCGCAGACGCACTTCGAGCGTCGCGGCCAGCGAAAGGGTCACGCCATTTTCGATATCCTCTGCCGCCTTGGCCGACACCGGCCGGCTGACGCCGGATCGAGGCGCCCCTAACGTTCCTCCAGAAAGACTCGCATGCATTCGGTATAGGCGTGGTAGGCGGAGGCCAGTGCAACCCGCGCGTCGTGGCAGGCATCGGAATCGCCGCCGGAGCAGGCAGACTGGACCAGCCCGACTGCAAGAGTCAGTGCCTGTGCCTGACTTGCGCAGGCGCCGCTCATCAGGACCGGATCGGCGCCGAGGTGAATGCTGATCGGTTCCTGCGACCTCAGCAAGGGATCGTCGGGCCGGGCCGAGATGTCCAGCTGGCTGGTGAATCTTGACCCGTCCGCGTACTGAATCATCAGTTCCCCGGTGACCAGGTCGGCCGTCAGGGTGGCGGAATCCGAAACCCCGTAGAGAACTGCGTCGTCGATGATGACCGCCGGTGCATCCGGGACCAGTGACTCGTGCAGTTCGGATGCGTTCAGGTTTGCCGACCCTGCCAGGGCAAAGGTCGCGAGGGCGAATAGCATCAGTCGATAACGTTTCATTGCATCGCCTCGGTGGTTTTCCTGTGTCAACCGACGGGCCGGGCGTCAGTGTCCAGGCGCGGCAGGCAAAAAAAAGCAGGGTGGTCAAGTCGGCTGCGGGCTAGGATCGGCGGTTGAGCAACCGGTCGGCCAGCCAGCGCAGGCCGCGTGTATCTCCGGCGATGGTGTCCAGGCAGGCGCGTGCCCGGTCGCCGAGCTCGTTAATGCGCTGGTGGGCGGCCTTGATGCCGAACAGACCCGGCCAGGTGGCCTTGGCGCGGCTGCGGTCGCTGGTGCTGGCCTTGCCGATTGATTCGGTCTCGCCCTCGATCTCGAGCAGGTCGTCGCGGATCTGGAAGGCCAGACCAACGGTCTCGGCAAAGCCGGCGAGGGCGGCACGATCGGCATCCGCGATATCGCCGTGCAGCGCGGTCGGCATCAGCACAGCCGCGCGGATCAGGGCGCCAGTCTTGCGCCGGAACATGTCCTCGACGGCCGCGCGGTCGGGCCTCTGGCCCTCGAACAGCAGATCCAGCGCCTGGCCGCCGGCCATGCCCGCCACGCCGCAGGCACGGGACAACTCGCCGATCATCTGGCGTGCCGCGCGGGCGTCAGGCACATCGGTCAGCATCTCGAAGGCCAGTGCCTGCAGTGCGTCACCGGCCAGGATGGCCGTCGCTTCGCTAAACGCCAGGTGGACCGTGGGCTGGCCGCGCCGCAGCGGGTCATCATCCATGGCCGGCAGATCGTCATGCACCAGCGAGTAGCAGTGAATCAGCTCAACTGCGCAGGCGGGCGCATCAAGCGCTGGTGCCGCGATCCCCAGCGCCTCGCCCGAGGCATAGACCAGCAGGGGCCGCAGCCGTTTGCCGCCGTTGAATACGGCGTAGCGCATGGCTCTGGCGAGCGTGGAGTCGCCGGAGGCATCGGGGTCAAGTTGCTGTGACAGCGCGCGCTCGCAGCGTTCGACCAGGCCATCGGCGCGCTGGTCGAATCGGCGTTTACTGCTCATCCAGGCTGGGGCGGACTAGCGGGCTGGCGGTGCTGCGTGACGGCGCATTTCGTTCAGTCGAACGGCCACAGCCAGCGCCAGAAGCTCCGCTTTTCCTCGCTCGACTCGACATCGCCGTAGTTGTACTCGAGGACGCGGCGGGTATCTTCGGCCAGCTCTGGCAGTTCGAGGCGACTGTAGGCGCGCGCCATGAGATCGAGCGCATCGATGTTGGCCGGTGCCTGCGGGTAGTTCTCGATGACATGCTTGGCGCGATTGATGGCGGCGATGTAGGCACCGCGCCGAAAGTAGTACTCGCCGATGACCACATCATGTTCGGCCATGACGTTGCGCAGGAACACCATGCGCTGACGCGCATCGGCCACATAGCGGCTTTCCGGGAAGCGGCGGACCAGCTCCTGAAACTCGATGAAAGACTGCCGGGCGCTGGTCTGGTCACGGTCGACCACCTGGCCCGGAAAGAGCTTGCGCAAAAAACTCATGGCGTCGTTGTAGTGCACCAGCCCCTTGAGATACCAGGCGTAGTCGATGTTGGGGTGGGTGGGATAGGTGCGCATGAACCGGTCCAGGGCAGTCAGTGCCTGCTCGGACTGGTTGGCCTTGTACATGGCGTAGGCCATATCAAGCTGGGCCTGCTCAGCATGGCGGCCGAACGGGTAACGCGTGGTCAGCTGCTTGTACAGGTCGATGGCGTTGCTGTAGTTGCGTGCCTGCAGCGCGCGCTGGGCCTGGCTGTAGAGCTCCTCGGCACCCAGGTCTTCGTCGCGTTCCTCGCGATTGCAGCCCGACAGCGCCAGAACGGCGGCGAGCATCAGCAGGGAAAGCAGGCGAAAACAGCGGCCGGGGGCGACAGAATTCTGCATAATAAGGCTTTGATGGCTTGGAAAGCGAAGATAACAGCCGGCATTATGCCATTGCCGGTCGGGCAATGGGCGAATGGCGGCTGATCGCGTTGAGCGTCGGGCAGTGATTGCCTGCGAGTCGGCGGGTGGTCGCCTGGATGCGGCTCTGGCCGAGCTGTGGCCGGAGTTCTCGCGCAGCCGCATTGCCGGCTGGATTCGCGATGGCGCAATTCGCCTCGACGGGCGCTCGATCAAGCCGCGTCATCGGCTGGAAGGCGGCGAGCGGGTTACCCTGTCTGCCGAACTTCAGCCGCACGACCAAACCCGGCCCGAGGCCATCGCGCTGTCGGTCCTGCATTCGGATCCGGCCTTCCTGGTCATCGACAAGCCGCCCGGCCTCGTCGTTCACCCGGGCTCGGGCAACCGCAGCGGTACCCTGGTCAATGCGCTGCTCCACCACGATCCGGCGCTGGCGCCGCTGCCGCGGGCAGGACTGGTGCACCGGCTCGACAAGGACACCAGCGGCTGTCTGCTGGTGGCCAGGACGACGGCCAGTCATGCGGCACTGGTGGCAGCGCTGAAGCGGCGGGAGATCAGCCGGCGCTACCAGGCGCTGGTATGGGGCGATCTGATCGCCGGCGGCACCGTCGATGCGCCGCTCGGCCGCCACCCTGTCGATCGGCGTCGCCAGATCGTGCGCCTGGACGGGCGTCCGGCACGCAGCCACTATCGCATTGCGCGCAAACTGGCCGGTGCCACCTTGCTGGAGGTCATGCTCGAGACCGGCAGAACGCACCAGATTCGTGTTCATATGGCGCATATCAGGCATCCCATCGTCGGCGATCCGGTCTACGGCCGGCGCGGCGCACCGGCCGGCCTGACGCCGTCGCAGCGCATGCTGTGGCAGGCCTTCCCGCGCCAGGCGCTGCACGCGCGTGAGCTGGCCTTCCCGCACCCGACGGATGGTCGGCCGGTGGCGGTGCGCGCGCCGCTGCCCGAGGATCTGGCGCGTCTGCTGGCCGGCCTGAGTCACGAGGCGCCGGCGCATGATGCGTCCTGACTGGCCGGGCCTCGATACCATCGAGACGATCGTGCTGCACGAGCAGCAAGCCGATGCCGTGCTGTCGGGCTGCCCGGCAACCCTGCGCCAGGTGCATGGTGCGGGCGTGATTCATCGTGATGACTGGCATGAAGGCATCGAGGCCGACGCGATCTGGACCGATCGGCCGGATCAGCCGCTGGTGGTGCGCACCGCCGACTGCCTGCCGATTCTCATCGCGCATCGAAAGGGGCGGCTGGTCGCGGCGGTCCACGCCGGCTGGCGCGGACTGGCGGCCGGTGTTGTCGACGCGGTCCTCGACGCCCCTGCCGGCCGGGGGCGAGTCTCTTCTGGCGTGGATCGGTCCGGCGATCTGCGGTCAGTGCTACCAGGTGGGCGACGAGGTGCGCGAGGCGCTGGCCCGCGACGACCAGCGCCTGCTGACCGCTTTTCGGCCGGATGGCCGGCGCTGGCGTGCCGACCTGAAGCGGGTGGCCACGATTCTGTTGTGCCGCCGCGGTGTGGCAGTGACCGACTGCCGGCTGTGTACCCTGGAGTCGCCGGGGCGCTTCCCGTCGCACCGTCGCGGCGACCGCGAGCGCCTGCTGAGCGGCATCTGGATGAGCTCGTCGGCGTCGGGCTGACGGCGGCGCAAGCCGGGACGTTGCGCGGGCGTGCGCGGCCAGCATCGGTTACAATGCTCTCCCGGACCGTTGCAGCAGGAAGTTCCGGGCATGACCTCTCTGATTTTCGTTACCGGTGGTGTGGTGTCGTCGCTCGGCAAGGGCATTGCCGCAGCGTCGCTCGGGTCCATTCTCGAGGCCCGCGGGCTGCGCGTGACCCTGCTCAAGCTTGATCCCTACATCAACGTCGATCCGGGCACCATGAGCCCGTTCCAGCACGGCGAAGTATTCGTTACCGAAGACGGCGCCGAGACCGACCTGGACCTGGGGCATTACGAGCGTTTCGTGCGCACCCGCATGAGTCAGCGCAACAATTTCACCACCGGGCGGATCTACGCCAACGTGATCGCCAAGGAGCGCCGCGGGGACTATCTCGGATCGACCGTGCAGGTCATTCCGCACATCACCGACGAGATCAAGGATTCGGTCAATCAGGCGGTCGAGGGTTACGATGTCGCCCTGATCGAGATCGGCGGAACGGTCGGCGATATCGAATCCCTGCCGTTTCTCGAGGCCATCCGCCAGCTCGGTACTGAATACGGGCGTCAGGCCCTTTTCATGCACCTGACCCTGGTGCCCTACCTGAAGGCGGCCAACGAGATCAAGACCAAGCCGACCCAGCACTCGGTCAAGGAGCTGCGGTCCATCGGTATTCAGCCCGACGTGCTGCTGTGCCGCTGTGAGCGGATGCTGTCCGACGATGAGCGACGCAAGATCGCGTTGTTTACCAACGTCCTGCACGAGGCGGTGATCTCGGCGGTTGACGTTGACTCGATCTACAAGATACCGCTGTTCTACCACCGCCAGGGGCTTGACCGTTTCGTGCTCGATCGACTCGGCATCAAGGCTGTCGTGCCCGACCTGAGCGACTGGGAAAACGTTGTCGAAGCCCTGACCCGTCCGGCCCACGAGATCACCGTGGCGATGGTGGGCAAGTATGTCGAGCATGCCGATGCCTACAAGTCGCTGAACGAGGCGCTGATCTCCGGTGGTCTGGCTGACCGTGTTCGGGTCCGTATCCGGCCGGTTGAATCTGAGGAGATCGAGGCGAACGGGGTGGCCGTGCTCGACGGCGTCGATGCCATCCTGGTGCCAGGTGGATTCGGCGAGCGCGGGTTCGAAGGCAAGATCATGGCCATTCGGCATGCGCGCCTCAACGGCATACCGTACCTGGGAATCTGCCTCGGGCTGCAGGCGGCGGTGGTCGAATTCGCGCGCAACGTTTGCGGGCTGGAAAACGCCAATTCAACCGAAATCGATCCGGAAACGCCGCATCCGGTCATCGGCCTGATCACCGAATGGCTTGACGAGAAGGGGCGGCGTGAGCTGCGTGACGAAAAAGTCGATCTGGGCGGGACCATGCGACTGGGAGCGCAGCGCTGTCAGCTGCAGCCCAGGACGCTGTCGCGCAAGCTCTATGGCCGTGATGAGGTGCTCGAGCGACATCGCCATCGCTACGAGTTCAACAACACCTACCGTGATGTGCTGACCGGGCACGGCATGGTGCTGGCCGGCTTGTCGGGCGACGGCACCCTGGTCGAGATGATCGAGCTGCCGGATCATCCGTGGTTCGTGGCCTGCCAGTTTCACCCCGAGTTTACTTCGACGCCGCGCGAGGGGCATCCGCTGTTTACCGGTTTCGTGCGCGCGGCACTCGAGCGCCATCAGACCGGTGGCGGCAAGGTGGCTCGAGTGGCGGAAGCATGAAGATTGCCGGGTTCGAGGTTGGACTCGACCAACCGCTGCTGCTGATTGCCGGACCGGATACGCTGGAATCCGAGGCGCTGTGTGTGGAGGTAGCCGGTTACCTCAGGGCCGTCACCGATCGGTTCGGCGTGCCCTATGTCTTCAAGGGATCATTCGACAAGGCCAACCGGACCTCGATCAAGAGCTACCGCGGACCGGGGCTCGACGAGGGCCTGAAAATACTCGAGGCCGTCAGGTCGCAGATCGGCGTTCCGGTGCTCACCGACGTGCACGAGGATACACCGCTGGAGGCGGTTGCCGCGGTCGTCGATGTGCTGCAGACGCCGGCCTTTCTGTGCCGGCAGACCAATTTCATCCAGAACGTGGCGCGCTGCGGCAAGCCGGTCAATATCAAGAAGGGACAGTTTCTCTCGCCCTGGGAAATGAGGCAGGTCGTCGACAAGGCCCGCGAGGCCGGCAACGACCAGCTCATGGTCTGTGAGCGCGGCTACATGTTCGGCTACAACAACCTGGTTGTCGACATGCGCTCGCTGGCGATCATGCGCGAGACCGGCTGCCCGGTTGTCTTTGACGCCAGCCACTCGGTGCAGCTGCCCGGCGGACAGGGTGAGTCTTCCGGCGGCATGCGCGAGCACATCCCCGTGCTGGCCCGTGCGGCGGCGGGTGTTGGAGTGGCCGGCGTGTTCTGCGAGACACACCCCAGGCCTGACCAGGCACTGTGCGACGGTCCCAACTCGATGCGGCTGTCCGACATGGAAGGGCTACTCGAGCAACTCATCGCCATCGACCGGGTGGTCAAGGACCTTTAGGTTGCGGTTTACGGTTTACGGGTAACGGTTTACGGAAAACAAGCGCCTAAGTCCGCCCGTAACCCGTAACCCGTACACCGAATCATCCATCGATCGGCATCACATTCAAGGAACTGACTGGAACGCCCGATGAAAATCACTCAAATCAGAGCGCTCGAAATTCTCGATTCCCGCGGCAACCCCACGCTGGAAGCCGAGGTTCATACCGACGGGGGTTGCCTGGGCCGCGCGGCGGTCCCGTCCGGTGCCTCGACCGGAACCCGGGAGGCCGTCGAGCGGCGCGACGGCGGTCCTCGCTACGGTGGCAGGGGCGTTGCCGATGCCGTGGCCGCGGTCAACGGCGAAATTGCCGATGCGCTCCGGGGCATGCCGGTCAGGGATCAGGCGGCCATTGACAAGCGTCTGATCGAGCTCGACGGCACCGAAAACAAGTCGCGGCTGGGTGCCAACGCGCTGCTCGGGGTGTCGCTGGCCGCAGCCCACGCCGCCGCGCACGCCGAAGGTCGCGCACTGTGGCAGCATCTGCTGGAGACCTCCGGACGGCAGCCGAGCCTGCCGGTTCCGATGATGAACATTCTCAACGGCGGCGCTCATGCCGATAACCGGGTCGATATCCAGGAGTTCATGATCATGCCGGTCGGGTTGCCGGATTTTCCGACCGCGCTTCAGGCCGGCGTCGAGGTGTTTCATGCGCTCCGGGCCATTTTGCGCCAGCGCGGCCTGAATACCGCCGTCGGCGATGAGGGCGGGTTTGCCCCGGACCTGTCCTCGAACGAGGCCGCGCTTGAATTGCTGATGACCGCGATCGCCGAGGCCGGCTACACGGCGGGCCGGGACATCGTGCTGGCCCTCGACGTGGCCTCCAGCGAGTTCTATCGCGATGGTCAATACGTGCTTGATGCCGAAGGTCGAGCCTTCGACAGCGCTGCTTTCGTCGACTATCTTGAGGACATCGTCGTACGCTATCCGGTGGTATCGATCGAAGACGGCATGAGCGAGGACGACTGGGAAGGCTGGGCGGTGCTGACCGAACGCATTGGATCACGCGTGCAGCTGGTTGGCGACGACCTGTTCGTGACCAATACGCAGATCCTCAGGCGCGGCATCGATGAGCGCATCGGCAACGCCATCCTGATCAAGCCCAATCAGATCGGCACGCTGTCGGAAACGCTCGATGCCATCGCCATGGCGCGCAATGCCGCCTTCGGCACCATCATCTCGCATCGCTCGGGCGAAACCGAGGATGTGACCATCGCCGACCTGGCCGTGGCCACCGATGCCGGTCAGATCAAGACCGGCTCGCTGTGTCGCTCCGACCGCGTGGCCAAATACAATCAGCTGCTGCGCATTCACGCGCAGCTGGGCGATCGCGCGCAATATCGCGGACCGGCGGTGCTCGATCAGAATGGCAGGTGACCCGGACCGGTTGGCTCACGCGGGCACATGCTATTCTTGTGAATGCAAATCGTTATCGTTAGAATGTTGCATTCACCATACTCCATGAGAGCTGTCACCATGTCACGAACGCACTCCAGCCTGGCCGGCCTGATGGCCGTTGCCCTGTTGCTGTCGGCCTGCGGCAACCAGCCCGAACCGCAGCCGCAGACCGATACGGCGGAATCAGGGCCCGAGCGTCTGGTTGTCTATACTTCGCGCCAGCCGCATCTGATCGAGCCGTTGTTTGATCGCTACTCGGAAAAGACCGGCATCGATATCGACTACATCAACGACAGTGAGGCGGCGCTGATCGAGCGCCTGGCCACCGAGGGTGCCACGACCCGCGCTGATGTCTTCATGACGGTCGATGCCGGCAATCTGTGGCACGCCGCCGAGCGGGGGCTGCTGCGCCCGGTTCGCTCATCGCAGCTTGAGCAGTCGATCCCCGACGCCCTGCGCGATTCCCGGGATCGCTGGTTTGGCCTGTCGGTGCGTGCCCGCACCATTGTCTATCACCCCGAACGAGTCGATCCGGCCGAGCTGTCGACCTACGAGGACCTGGCCGATGAGCGCTGGGCCGGGCGGCTGTGCCTGCGGACCTCGCAGAAGGTCTATAACCAGTCGCTGGTGGCGATGATGATCGAGCACCACGGCGAGCAGAAGACCGAATCCATCGTATCGGGCTGGGTCGCCAATCTGGCCACCGACCCATTCTCTTCGGATACGCGCCTGATCGAGGCGGTTGAAGCCGGCCAGTGTGATGTGGGTATCGTCAACACCTACTATCTCGGCCGCAAGATTGCCGACGACCCCGACTACCCGGTCGCGCTGTTCTGGGCCAACCAGGAAACCAGCGGCGTTCATGTCAATATCTCCGGAGCCGGTGTGACGCGCCATGCGCCGAATCCGGATGCGGCGATTGCGCTGCTTGAGTGGCTGGCGTCCAGTGAAGCGCAGGCCGAATTCGCCGAGAGCAACCTCGAGTTTCCGGCCAATCCTGCGGTCGAGCCGCGCGGGCTGGTGCGGGACTGGGGCGAGTTTCGTGCCGACGACACCCCGTTGCCGGTCGCCGGTCAGCGGCAGGCCGAAGCCGTGCGCCTGATGGATCGTGCCGGCTACCGCTGAAGTAGCCGTCGCTGGCGGTCGCGTGCGGGCCGATCGTCGCTGGCTGATCGGCCCGCTGCTGGTTCTGGTTGGCGTGCCGCTGGTGATGCTGGCGGCCAGCTGGAGCCAGCCACAAGCCGAAATCTGGGCGCATCTGTCGCAGTTTCTGCTGCCGCGCCTGATTGGTCACACCTTGCTGATGCTTGCCGTGGTCGGCGTGGGCGTGAGCGTGCTGGGCATCGGGCTGGCCTGGCTGTCGGCCTGCTGCGATTACCCCCTGCGGCGGTGGCTGGATCCGCTGCTGGTGCTGCCGCTGGCCTTCCCGACCTATGTGCTGGCGTTTATCTATCTCGGCATGCTCGATTACGCCGGCCCGGTGCAGACATCCTGGCGCGACTGGTTCGGCGGCGCCACGCCCTGGCTGTTCGAGGCGCTCAGCCGGCCCTCGGGCGTGCTGCTGATCCTGGTGCTGGCTTTCTATCCATACGTCTATCTGCTGGCACGGGCGGCGTTCATCGGCGGCGGGCTGGCCGCCTTCGAGGCTTCACGCAGCCTCGGAGAAGGCCCGTACCGGACCTTTCTGCGCACCAGTCTCCCAATGGCACGACCGGCCGTGGTCGCCGGGCTGGCGCTGGCACTGATGGAAGCCCTGGCCGATTTCGGAGCCGTCTCGATTTACGGTTTTGATACCTTTACCACCGCGATCTACCGGACCTGGCTGGGCCTGTTCAACCTCACCGCAGCCGTGCAGCTGGCTTCGATCCTGATGCTCTTCGTGCTGCTGCTGCTGATCGCAGAGCGTTTCAGCCGGGCACGACACGCCGGTCGGGCAGCGCGCCGCCCGAGTGGCCACCGCATTCGTCTGGACGGCCCGCGCGGCTGGGCCGCTGCCGCCCTGCAGCTTGCTGTCATCGCGCTGGCGGTACTATTGCCTCTCGTCCAGCTGCTCGTCTGGGCCTGGCCGGATCTGTCCGTGGCGATTGACGAGCGCCTGGCCGAAGTTGTCGGCAACAGCATGGTGCTGGGTCTGTTCGGTGCCGTGGCCGTGGTTTGCGGCGGCCTGATGTTGCTGGCGGCCACCCATCACACGTCCGCCCGCCAGGTGATGCTCGGCGAGATCGCCGCGCTGGGCTATGCCATTCCCGGTACGGTGCTGGCAGTGGCGATCATGTTTGCGTTTCTGCGCTTCGATCAGCTGGCCGGCACGGCGCTGGCCGGCGGCCTGACGGCTCTGGTCATCGCCTATCTGATCCGCTTTGTGCGCGTGGCCTGGGGTCCGCTCGACAGCGTCGCCGGCCGGATACGTCCAGAGTATGTCGAGGTTGCACGCAGCCTGGGCGTGTCGCGCTGGTATCGCCTGTGGCGGGTCAATCTGCCGCTGCTGTGGCCGGGCCTGGTCACGGCGTTCCTGCTCGCCCTGGTCGAGGTGGCCAAGGAGATGCCGGCCACCCTGATGCTGCGTCCGTTTGGCTGGGAAACGCTGGCGGTGCGGATTTACGAGCTCACCGCAGAGGGTCAGTGGGAAATGGCAGCGGTGCCGGCGCTGATCCTGGTCGTGCTGGGCGCGATCCCGGTGGCGGTACTGATCCGGTCCGGGCGCGTTCGGGCGATATAATCACCGATTGACGTCGCACCAACCGAAAGGCGATCAGCATGACAGCCCGAACCCCGCTCTATGACGCGCACCTCGAAGCCGGCGGCAAGATGGTCGAGTTTGCTGGCTGGGCGCTGCCCATTCACTACGGATCCCAGATCGACGAGCATCGCGTCGTGCGCGCGGCGGCCGGCATGTTCGACGTTTCGCACATGACGGTTGTCGACATTCGCGGTGCTCAGGCCCGATCGTTTCTGCGTCGGCTGCTGGCCAACGACGTGGCCCGGCTGGGTGAGAGAGGGCAGGCGCTCTATGGCTGCATGCTCAATGAGCAGGGCGGGGTGATCGACGACCTGATCACCTACTGGATCGAGGACGACTTCTATCGCACGGTGGTCAACGCCGCCACGCGCAAAGACGACCTGGACTGGATGCACCGCGTGGCGGCGGGTTCTGACGTCGAGATCAGCGAGCGCGAGGACCTGGCGATGGTGGCTGTTCAGGGGCCGGCAGCACGAGACAGGGTCATTGCGGTGCTGGGCGCGCGCGAGTCCGCATCACTCCAGCCCTTCCGCGCCACGACCCACGGCGACTATTTCATCGCCCGCACCGGCTACACCGGCGAGGACGGTTTCGAGCTGCTGATGCCGGCCGGGGAGGCTGCAGGGTTCTGGCGGGCACTGTCGCGGGCCGGTGTACAGCCCTGTGGACTGGGTGCCCGCGACAGCCTGCGTCTTGAGGCCGGCCTGAATCTCTACGGGCAGGACATGGATACCACCACGACGCCGCTGGAGTCCAATCTGGGCTGGACGGTGGCCTTCGAGCCGTCAGAGCGTGAGTTCATCGGCCGCGAGGCGCTCGAGCGGCAGAAAGAAAACGGTGTTCCCCGTCAGCTCGTCGGGCTGGTGCTCGGCCACGGCGGCATTCCGCGAACCGGCGCCGTGGTCCTCACGCCGGCCGGCGAAGGGCAGGTGACCAGCGGTGTGTTCGGGCCGAGTACACAGTGTCCGGTCGCCCTGGCACGCATCCCGGCCGGCGAGTTCGACGAGGTGGCGGTCGAACTGCGCGGCCGCAAGCTCACCGCCCGCGTGGTCAAGCCGCCTTTTGTGAGACAGGGCAAGGTGCGGATCTGAACCGTCTTTCGAGGCGCGCGTAGGTCGGGGTCGCATCCCCGACGGACAGCAGTTAAACCCTGAACACACATGGCGACGCGTGTTCTGGTCCGCCAGGTCGTCCGTCGGCGATGTAACGCCGACCGACACGGGTTTCGATTCTCGTCTCGGGCCTATCCAGCCGCCTCGAAGCGGTTGGCAGCGCGATTCTTGCGCACCGTGCCCGGATTCCAGATGCGACCATTCATGGCGATCCAAACGCCCGGCGGCATGGCCTGGACTGCGCCTACGGCACAACCGATGTTGAACACTGCGTCGGAGTCGATGAAGCGGGCCGGGTTGAGCGCGCCGGTCATGACGATGACGCGATCGCCGGCTTCGCCCAGGGCTCTGGCCGTCTCCACCATGGTGTCGGTTCCGTGGGTGATCAGGAAGTATTTGTCCTCGCTGTTCATCACGGCCTGACGGATGAGTGCCCGGTCGTCGTCGCCCAGATCGAGCGAGTCCTTTCTGAGCAGTGCATGAATCTCCCATTCAAAGGCGACGTTCATGACCTTGAGGATGCGTCCGATCTCCGGTTCCCCGATCTGATAATCGGACTTGTCGTCATAGTAGATCTTGTCAATCGTGCCGCCTGTGGTGAGGATCTTGAGCTTGTTCAAGGCGATTTCCCCGGTGAATTGGGTGCGGGCAGCGGGTAGTATAGCGGGCATGATACGTATTGGCGTTTACCGGCTGCTGCTCGCCGCTGCCTGTGTGGCCGGCTCATGCGCGCAGGCACTTGCCGCCAGTGCGCTGTCTGATGATGCGCTGGCCGCCCACTGGCACCCGCTGACCGCGGACGAGGCGCGAGAGCTCACCCTGGCGGCCCGCCTGTGGCTGGAGCAGGAAACGCTGAGTCCGGACTGGCCTCAAACGCTTGGCGCACTGGGGCTGACGGTGGCAGAGTCGCGTCAGCAAGTGGCATGGGACGGCGCACTGGCTGCTGACGGTGTGTTTGCCTGGCTGGCACAGTCACGCGAGCACAATCTCGGCAGCCTGGATGCCGCTGCCGCGCGGTTTCCCTCACCCTATGCCGCACGACTCGAGCCAATGCTGCGGCGGGCGGGCTCCGCCGGTCGCCTGGCCCGGCTCGGCCGACAGTCCGGCCTGGAGGCAAGCCAGGTCTGGGCGCGGGTCGTCGAGCGGCTGGCCGAGTTTGATCCGGCTGAAGACGATGAGCCGGCCACAGCGACCACGCCGGCGCAGCTGTGGCAGCCCGTGATCACACGCATGATCGGGGCGTCGTCCGAAAACGGTATCGACTGGCTGAGCTACGCGCGAAGGCAGGCCGGGCGCTCAACGCGCTTCAGCCAGACCGATGAGCTGATCGAGCGCGCCCGGATCCGTGACGAAATGCTGCAGGACGAGGCGGAAATGGCGATGGTCAGCGGCGACTGGCTGCACGCGGTATGGGTCGCGTTCGAGGGTTTGATCCGACTGACCGCAACCCGCGAAGTCGCCGATCCGGGGGGCTGGATGGATCTGCTCGATCGGCTCCATGCCAACCATATCGGGGAGTTGCGGACCGTCGACCTGGACCTGCCGGTGACCGTGGCACTGCTTGCTGACGCGGCCAGCTACCTTGACGGGCCGGAACCGGCCGTGCAGCCGGCCATTGCGGAACTGGCCGACGCCTACGCGCGCCTGGCGCTGTTCATGCCGGATATGGCGTTTTATCTGGATCAGCCGGTCCGCCAGGCGATGCGTCGCGTGAGTGCGGACTGTGACCCGGATCCCCTGCTGGTCGGGCCGTTGCCGCGCGAAGTGTTCGAACGCTGTGTTAAGCACCTTCTCGATGTGATCGGTCAGGGGCTGGACAGTGAGGAACTGGTCGGCGGCGTCAACGGCCCGTTTGCACCGCATTTTCTGCGGCGGGAAATGGGGCTGGTCAGCTGGCAGCGGGCAGCTTACCTGGACGGGCATCTCAACTGGCTGCTGGATGCACCCTGCCCGCCGGCCGCGCGCGCCAACGTACTGGAATGGTCGCTGGCCGTGGAGAACCTGGTGCGCTGGGTGCCGCAGCGCCCGGTGTTTTTCTCTGGCGGTCGGTGGCAGAACGCACTGGGCGATATGCTCGAGGAGATCGGTCGCCAGTCCCGCCAGCGGATCGAGTGGGTCGACTGCGTGACCGGTCACGGCAGCCAGCGGCGGGATCCGATCCGGCGCTTGCTTGAGTTGCACCGCACGGCCCTGCGCGAGGTTGCGGATCTGCTCGGCGAGGCGCAGGCAGAGTTTTACCAGTCCGTCGTGCGGCCGGGCGGTGATATCGATCTGGACGGGCCGGCCAGTCAGGCCACGGCCTACCGCCCGGAGAACATCGCCATCGGTCCATGTCCACAGGCCGATACCTGCGCAAGCCGGATCCAGCTGCCGGTCAGTCGCGCGCTGCTTGGCCTGTTTCCAAATGCCTATCTGCTGGCCGACCAGATCGGTCTGGGTGATATCGACCTGTGCTATGAACGGGTGCGCTGGCGCGACCGGTCCATGGCGCCGGCCCGAGGTGACGATCCCGAGGTGGCCAATTACCGTGGCCGACTGGGCTTTGACCTGGTCGGCACCTTTGCCGGCCGGGATGGCGTCGAAACCGTGTTTCGCCATCGCTTTGTTGATCACGTTCAGCGACACTATCTGTTCGCCGCCGCCGATCCGGCAATCCTGGCCCTGGACTGTCCGCTTGATCAGGTCGGATCGGCGGTGTCGAGCCGACTGCCCGATGAGCATCCGGGCCTGGTGCCGCGGCGGCTGACCTATTTCGCCAGTGCGCCGACGACGCCCGAGGCCGAACTGGCGGCCAACTGGGACCAGGCTGCGGAATGGCGCGACTGGTTCATTACCGGTGACCGCGTCAAGCAAATCGAGGCCAGCGATGGTGCGCAGATGGAAGTCATCGTGCAGGCCGAACTGACTGCGCTGGCGGCGCGCCGCGAACGCCAGATGACCGCACCGCTGATCAACCCGTCGCGCGTCGATAACGATGACCCGCTGGCCCTTGCGATGGACCGGGTGGCCGACAGCGCCGCCTTGATCAAGCGGATGCTGGAACTGCATTACCCGCGCGTCATTCGCCACCATGCTCCGGTTCGCGCCATGGTGGCCGGCGAGGCCGGGCTGATGACCCGGGATCGGGTGCGGGCGCTGCGCGACAGCGGGGTGGCGGCCAGCCAGATGCCCCAGATCGGGCTTGACCGCTCCGGGCAGATGGAGTCGGCCTGGCTGTCACTTTCCCCGCTGCTGCGTGAACAGGGACAGCGCGCACCGGAACTCGATTTCGGCATCGAGCGGCTGAACTGGTTTCGATCCGTCTTTCTGGACGCGTTCTGACGATCCGGCCTCAGGACGGGCCCGGGGTCGATCCTGCCGGTGGTGGTCTGCGCCAGGGCAAGGCCGAGAAGAATACGACCACAAGCGCGATCTGGATCATGGCGGGCACTTGCGCCGGGCCGCCCACCCAGGCTTCCATGACCGCGTAGCAGAAATAGATCAGGAGCACGCAGCCGGTCAGCACGGTCTCGAACCGGCCGCCACGCCAGAGGCCGATCAGCAAGATGGCCAGCGGGGTGGCGGTGACTGTTGTCACGATCCCTGGTGGCAGTACCGTCGGCGGCGCCAGCCACGCAAACCAGAGCGGCTGGAGCAGCAACAGACCGGCAACGGCGAGCAGGCGAACGCGTGCGGCCGTCATAACGGGGCCAGCTGCCGGGCAAACCGGGCGACTCGCACGCCCAGCGCCCGGCATAGTCGTCGCTCGGTCGAATCGAGTTCACGCGCGCTGTCGCTGCCGGCCAGATGGCTCGCGCCGTAAGGTGTGCCGCCGCTTTCGGTGCTGCTCAGCTCTGGCAGCGTGTAGGGCAGGCCGACGATCAGCATGCCGTGGTGCAGCAGCGGCACCATCATGCTCAACAGGGTTGACTCCTGCCCACCGTGCAGCGTGGCGGTGGAGGTGAACACGCCGGCCGGCTTGCCGGCCAGGGTCCCGGAAAACCACTCGGCGCTGGTGCCGTCGAGGAAGTACTTGACCGCTGCGGCCATGTTGCCGAACCGGGTTGGACTGCCGAGCACCAGTCCGTGACAGGCGCGCAGATCGTCCGCTTCGACCAACGCCGGACCACGGTCGGGCGGGCCGGCAGGCTTCGGTGCCAGGGCCGAGGTGATCGGGGCCACGCTGCGCAGGCGCGCCACACAATCGGTCTGGCTCTCGACGCCACGCGCGACCTCCCGGGCCATGGCCAGGGTGTTGCCGTGCACCGAATGGCAGAGAACGAGCACCTCGATCACGGCAGAATCTCGGCAATGACTTCCGGCGGACGACCAATTCGGCCCCGCCCATCGACCATCACGATCGGCCGCTGCAGCAGCCTGGGATGGTCATGAATTGCGGCCAGAATGTGCTGGCCGTCGTCCAGATGCGGGTCGAGGCCGAGTTCACTAAAGTCCGGTTCGCTGCGCCGAAGCAGCGCCTGCGGCTCGACGCCCAGTGCCTGGGTGATATGCTCGAGCTGTTCGACCGAAGGCGGCTCTTGCAAATAGTCGATGATTTCGGGTTCGATGCCGCGTTCACGGATCATCGCCAGCGCGGCGCGGCTCTTGGAACAGCGTGGATTATGGTAAATCTTGACAGACATGGCCGATATTCCGAAAAATCAAGACACGAAGCGTACCGCAGATAGCGCTGCCGGTATGTCAACAGACGCGCCAACCTGGCGAGACCCCGGGCGTCTGCGCGCTTTCGGCCGCCATCTTTGGCGCCATTTTCGTGAGGATCGCAATTTCGAAGCGGCTGCCGCGTTGAGCTATACCAGCCTGCTGGCGCTGGTGCCGCTGATGGCAGTAATGCTGGGTGTCATTTCCGCGTTTCCCGTATTCGACCGCTGGGCCGGCGAACTCGAGAGCTATATTTTCTCAAATTTCGTGCCCGCAGCGGGCGATGCCGTTCAGCAGCATCTCAACGAGTTTGTCGAACGAACCGCCGGACTGACCGGCGCCGGCACCCTGTTTCTGATCATTACTGCCATATTACTGATGTCGACCATCGAGCGCAGCCTCAACCGGATTTGGCGCGTCAGCAGCGCACGCGGTTGGTCCGGGCGGCTGGTGACCTACTGGGCGGTGCTGACGCTCGGACCGCTGCTGATGGGCGGCAGCCTTGCGTTGACGTCCTACCTTGCCGCACTTCCGCTGCTGGCACCCGAAGCGGTGCGCGGTGCGCTGCAGCAGATCTCACTCAACCTGACGCCGTTCGTGGTCGCCCTGATGGGATTCGCGATCCTGTTCCTGGTTGTGCCGAATCGGCGCGTGCTGCTGCGTCACGCCTTGGCCGGCGCGCTGCTCTCGGCACTGCTGTTCGAGCTGGCCAAGCGCGGCTTCGTGCTCTACGTGACCCATTTTCCGACCTATGAGCGGCTGTATGGTGCGCTGGCGGCCGTGCCGATCTTTCTGGTCTGGATCTACGTCTCCTGGGTCGTCGTTCTGCTGGGCGCAAGCGTCGCAGCCGCCCTGACGACTTTCAGCTACCGCAGCAGCAAGTGGCAGTGGTCGCCTCGCCATGAGCTGGCGCTTGCGGTTCGCCTGCTGGGCCATTTCTGGCAGGCCCAGCGCCGCGGTCAGCCGCTGTCGACCGCCGAACTGATGACGCGCGAGCCGGCCGCGGCCAGCAGCCAGCTCGATCGCCTGCTCGGCGTATTCGAGGGTGGCGGCTACATCCACGCCGACGAGCACGGAAACTGGCTGCTGTCGGCCGACCTGGACGCGCTGACTCTGGGGGAACTCTACCGTGCCGGCTCGTTCATACTTCCTATCGGTGAACTTGACGAGCTGCCTTGCGACAGTCACTGGGACCGCGCGTTGCGTGAATCACTGCGACCGCTCGAGCAGCGCGGCCGGGGCGTGATGGATCAGTCGGTCAAGGCGCTGCTCAGATACGATATCGGAGATGCTGCATGAAAGGTGTCATGTTGGGGCTGCTCCTGGCCGGGTCGGCCGTTCATGCCGAGATCGACTTCGCCCTGCCGGATCTCGGGGGCGATACCGTTCGGCTGTCTGACTATCGCGGACAGTGGGTGGTCGTCAACTACTGGGCGACCTGGTGCAAGCCCTGCCGCAAGGAGATTCCCGATCTATCGGCACTGGACCAGCGGCGCGAGGATGTGCAGGTCCTCGGCCTGGCGTTCGAAGACACCGATCCGGCCGAACTCAGGCAGTTCCTCGAGGCGTATCCGGCAAGCTATCCAATCCTGACGGTCGATGTCTATGAACCGCCGGAAGCGCTGGGCGCGCCGCGTGCGCTGCCGACGACCTTTCTGGTTGACCCATCAGGCACTCATGCCGAAACCTGGCTGGGGCCGGTGACCGGTGCCATGATCGAAGCGGCGATCGATCAACATGACTGAGCAGCGTTGCTGGCTGATATCCGGGCGCGTGCAGGGCGTGTTCTTTCGCGAGTCGACCCGCCGCGAGGCCGAGTCGCTGGGCCTGACCGGGCATGCTGTCAATCTGCCTGACGGACGCGTCGAGGTGGCTGCCCGGGGCGAGGGCCTGGCGCTGGATCGTCTGGAAGCCTGGCTGTCGCAGGGGCCCGGAATGGCGCGGGTCGAGCAGGTCGTGCGAGTCGATGCCCCGCCTGAGGTCAACGGCGACCGATTCGTGACGGGTTAGTCCCGGCCGGCTGCTTGCTGCCGGCCGGGAACAGGCTATTGCGGTGCCGTCAGCGCTCGCTGCCCGACGGCGGGTTGGTGATGGTTCGGGCAGTGTCGATCTTCATCGCACGCTGGCGAGATTCGAGCACCTGCATGCGCCCCTGGTCGAGCAGTTCAAGGTTGCGGATCTCATAGGGCGGCTGCAGACCCGATTCGATCAGCAGGTCGGCCGGGACATCGAGTCGGATTCGACCTTCGCCGGCACTCAGTACCGCGGCAGACTGAACCATGGCCAGACCCTGCAGATGGCCAAGCGCATCGGTGCCGTGCACCTCAGCGTTGACCTGATAACGACCCGCGACCGCTGCTTCAACGCCCAGAGAGATCGTCAGCCCGCCACGGTCATTGACCTCGGCGCTTTCGCTGAAGCGGGCATGGCTGGTGGAAATGCCCAGGGCCAGCTTGAGGTCGCGTCGGATCACGGTATCGCCATAGGTCGTGTTGACGTAGGCATGAACCTCGAACAGCCCCGGTCCGTCAGGAATCTCGGCCGGAATCGGGCCGTGCAGGGTGAAGCCGTCTTGACCGACTTCCAGCGGCCATGCCTGATCGGCATCTGGGCTGACCAGCAGCGCCTGCATCGAGCCTCCGGGCAAGCGGTTCTGGCCATCGCTGAGCGCCAGTTCCAGGTTCAGTGACTGCCCGGACAGGTAATTATGGCGCGGTGCAGAAAGAGACGCCGTCCAGGGGCTGAGCGGTTCATACACGTGCACGACCAGCGGCAGATGCTCGGGTGCGCCGGCGAGCCTCATGTGCAAGGTTCCGGCCGCGCCGGTCTCGGGCAGGCGGAATGCCAGGCTGTCCTGTGGCACGGGCATGCCCTGTGCCTGCAGTTCGCTGCCGGTGACCAGCTCGGTCTGCGAAGTGTCGCCGCTGTGTTCGGTGGCAGCGACCGACTGCCCGTTGATTGACAGTTCGAGCGCCTGCGGGTTGAGCGTCAGCGCCGACCCATGCTCGAGCGCCGATACGCGGATTACTGCGCCGGGTGCGCTCAGTGGCAGCTTGATGCCGCGCGCCAGGGCCTCGCCGGTGGTGTCAACCCAGTATTGCCGGCTCTCGACGCGGGCGTCGGCAATGGCCGCATCGCCCGGCATGCGAGACAGCGGCCAGGCATAGTTGAGTGCTGTCGATTCGGTGTGCCGGCTGGGCGGCACGGCCTGGCCGGTGGCCAGCTCGGCGGTGTGCAGGTCGCCAGCCGACGGGCTATACCACTGGGCATTGCCCGCAATGGCGCCGGCCGAGACCATCATCAGTGCTGGAATACAGTAGAAACGTTTCATGCGGCCTCCGGATTACAGGTCGTTGCGCAGAATGATGTCGAGATTGTGGCAGTCGCGCCGGCTTTGATGATGCGAGAGCTTGCGGCCCTTGTAGGTCTGCTGGTAGTCGTTGAACCACAGCGTACCCGCCCCGTTTTGACTGCTGCACTCGAGAAAGCCGTCCGAGCAGCTGCCCAGCCACCACTGCGTGACCGCCAGGCCGACCTGGTAGTGATAACCGCCGCAGTAGGAAGCGGCCTTCCACACCGCGGCGTGCACATCGGTACCGACGACATTCCAGAAGCCCTTCGGCAGCGCCGGCCGGCCAGCCGTGCCAAGCAGCCAGTTGCTGTTGTAGTACTGCATCCAGCTGGTTTGCTGCATGCGAACGGCGTCGTTCTGGTAGCCCAGCAGCCAGCCGAGTGATGCTTCGAATACGTTGCCCTGCATGACTGCGTCAGCCAGCGGTGTTCCAAGGCTTGACGGCGCCAGGGCATTGACCCAGCGAATGCGTTCAATGATCAGCGGATAACGGCTGTCCCAGGTCGGATTGGACATGATCCAGCGCATCACGTTGCCGCCGTTGGAGTGGGTCAGCACCACCAGGTCGGTGATGCCCCGGCTGGTGATGAAGCTGTGCAGCTGCCCGGCCAGACAGCCGGCTGCGTCGCTGTGCCACATGTACTGCTCGAAGTCACAGTTGATGACCGCATAGTTGCTGCTGTTGCCCAGCCCCTGACGGACCGAGTTGACCATGTCGGTGGTCCAGTAATCGTTGAGTGCGTTGGTCTGCTTGCCGGTGCCGTGGACAAACGCCACGCCGGTCGCGCCCCATACGGTCGCGAATGTTGTCAGCATGACCAAGGCCACTGCCGCCCGAAGGGTTCGATACATGCGGGGTTCTCCTCTTTGTGTGTGGTGGTCTGATCCCTCTTTTTTGAAATTAGCAGAAAATGTGACGGGATTCAAACCTGGCGTGCGGGATTGTGGATTGTGCGGCATTGAAGCCGGTCATCAGAACAGCCGGTATTGCCGCAGCGGGCGAAAACTGCGGCGATGCGCCGGGCAGGGCCCCAGCCGTTCGATCGCCGAGCGGTGCGCGCGGGTCGGGTAGCCCTTGTGGCGATCGAAACCGTAGTCCGGGTACTGCTCGTGCAATGCGACCATGATCCGGTCGCGTTCAACCTTGGCCACGATGCTCGCCGCGGCAATGCTCCGATCACTGCGATCGCCGCCGACGACGGTCTGCACCGGCCACGGCATTGACGGGGCCTGATTGCCGTCGACGCGCACCAGCACCGGATCGAGCCCGAGCGCGCCCACGGCCAGGCACATGGCTTTCAGGCTGGCCTGGAGGATGTTGATGCGATCGATTTCGTCGGCTTCCACGCGGGCGACGCCAACGGCAAGGGCGCGCGCGCGGATCTGTCCGGCCAGTTGTTCACGTCGCACCGCGGACAGCTGTTTGGAGTCGGCCAGCCCGGCCACCGGACGGGCCGGGTCGAGCACGACAGCGGCGGCCACGACCGGTCCGGCCAATGGCCCCCGGCCGGCTTCGTCAACGCCGGCCACCGGGCCGCGCGTTGGATCAGGGACGATCCGCAACATGCCCGACCAGCTCGAGTACCGCGCGCGCCGCATTTTCGCCGGCGCCGGCGGCCAGCCGGTCGCGGCATTCGGCGGCTGCCGATCGGTAGTGCTCGACACGTGCCGGATTCTCGAGCCAGGCCAGCGCCTCGGAGCCAAGACGGTCGGCTCGCGCCTCACGCTGCACGAACTCGGGCACCAGTCCGGTTCCGACCAGGATATTGGGCAGCGCGATATGGCGTGACCGGACCAATCGCAGCGTCTTGAGCAGACCGTAGGTGAGCGGCGCCAGCCGATAGAAGACCACCAGCGGGCACTCGAGCAGGAAGGCCTCCAGGGTGGCCGTTCCCGACGCGCTGACGGCGACTGCCGCGCGACTCAGGCCGTCGCGCGTTTCGCCGACGACCAGCCCGACATTTGCAGCCTGCAATCGTTCTCCTGCATGCTGGCTGACCAGATCGGCGTGCTCCGGGCGGGCAAGCAGCATGGTCATGGTCAGTTGAGGCTGCCGCCGGTGCAGCCACTCGGCGGTTTCGGTGAGCAGTTCGAGGTGACGGTCGATCTCGCCGCGGCGGCTGCCGGGCAGCAGCACGATCCGGTCGCGCTGGCGGCGGCCCGGCGACAGCTCTGCATCGACGATACGGTCGGCCAGCGGATGACCGACGAATCGGGTCGGCAGACCGTGCGGCATGAACAGCGCCGGTTCGAACGGAAACAGCGCCAGCAGCAGATCGACGGCGCGGGCGGTTCTGGCTGCGCGCCCGGGCCGCCATGCCCATACCGTCGGGGCGACGTAGTGGGCCGTTTTCAACCCCTTGCGGCGCAGTTGACGTGCCAGGCGCAGATTGAAGTCCGGGGCATCGATGCCGACAAAGGCGTCGGGTTGCCAGGCGGCGATTCGCGCCGCAAACGATCGTCTCAGGCGCATCAGCCTGGGCAGGTGACGGACGACTTCGGCCAGGCCCATGACGTTGAGGGCATCGAGGTCGAACCAGGCCTCAACGCCGGCTGCCTGCATTTCGGGCCCGGCAATGCCGGCCAGCCGGATCTCGGGATCGAGCAGGCGCAAGGCACGTGCCAGGTCGGCTCCGAGCTGGTCCCCGGACGCCTCACCGGCACTCAGTACCAGCCGTATGCCGCGCTCAGTCACGGCATCAGCGCAGCAGGCCGCGCTCGCTGGCCAGTGCCGATTCGATCATCGGAGCAATCTCGGGCTGCTCGGCCTGGCGCTGGCGCAGACGGTCAATGGCATCATCGCGGCTCAGTCCCAGCCGATACAGCGTGCGATAGGCTTCCCGGATATTGCGGATCTGTTGACTGGAAAAGCCGCGTCGCTTGAGCCCTTCGGCATTGATGCCGCGCGGGCGCGGCGGCTGTCCCGACACCATCACGTAGGCCGGAACGTCCTGGTTGACGCCGCCGTACATGCCCAGGAAGGCATGGGCGCCGATTCGGCAGAACTGATGTGCGCCGGAAAAACCGGCAAACACGACCCAGTCACCGACAATGACGTGGCCGGCCAGCGTCGCGCCGTTGGCGAAGACAACGTGTGAGCCGACCTGGCAGTCGTGGGCGACGTGGCAGTAGGCCATCAGCCAGTTGTCGTTGCCCAGTCGGGTGACGCCACCGCCGTCGGGGGTGCCGCGGTTGATCGTGACGTATTCCCGGATGGTGTTGTTGCGGCCGATGTCAAGCGCCGTGGGTTCACCGGTGTATTTCTTGTCCTGGGGCGCCTCGCCGATCGAGGCGAACTGGTAGATCCGGCATCCCTCTCCGATGCGGGTGCGGCCACTGATGACCACATGCGGACCGATCCAGCAGTCATTGGCAATGCTCACTTCCGGGCCGATCAGGCTGTAGGCGCCGATGCTGACGCCCTGGCCCAGTTCAGCGCCGGACTCGACGATGGCCGTAGGGTGAATCATGAGGTCGGGTCAGGCCGCGCGGCACACAACAGCTCGGCGCTGGCGACGACCTGATTGTCGACCCGTGCGGTCGCCTCGTACAGCCCCATGTTGCGCATCAGGCGTTTCTGTGTGACTTCGAAGACCAACTGGTCGCCGGGCACGACCACGCGGTTGAAGCGCGCCTTGTCGATCTTGACCAGGTAGTAGAGCCGGTTGGGCTCGTTGCTGGCCCGACCGGCCAGGTGCGCCAGGCAGCCGGCCGCCTGGGCCATCGCTTCGAGCAGCAGCACACCGGGCATGACCGGGTGACCCGGAAAATGGCCCTGGAAAAACGGCTCATTGATAGTAACGTTCTTGAGCGCACGAATGCTCGGTGGATTGTCGAGCGAGTACTCGAGGACCCGATCGACCAGCAAGAACGGGTAGCGGTGGGGCAGAAGATCGAGAATGCGTTCGATATCAATGTGATCGGCAGTGGTCATGTCAGGGTTTCGGTCCGTTCATTCTGATTGGTTTTTTTCCAGCCGACGCAGGCGTCGGACCCATTCATCGAGCTGTCCCAGCCTGACCAGAATCCGCTTCCAGCGCGCGTGCGGCCGGGCGGGAATGCCGGACCCGTATTCGCCGGGCCGGTCAATCGAGTCGAGTACCGTACTCATGGCGGTCACAATGACGTGGTCACAGATCGTCAGGTGCCCGCCGATACCGCAGGCCCCGGCGATCATGCAGTAGCGCCCGATCCGTGTCGACCCGGCAATGCCGACACAGCCGGCGATGGCGGTGTGGGCGCCGATTTGCACGTTATGTGCGACCTGAACCTGGTTGTCGAGCCGCACATCGTCCTCGAGCACGGTATCGTCGATCGCGCCCCGGTCGATGGTGGTGTTGGCGCCGATTTCGCAGTCATCGCCGATAACGACGCGACCGATCTGCGGCACCTTGATCCAGCGGCCGGCATCCATGGCCAAGCCGAAGCCGTCAGCACCGATGACTGCGCCGGGGTGAACCAGCACGCGCTGGCCCAGGCGACAGTCGCGGCCGATGTAACAGCGGCCGACCAGGGTGGTGTCGGCCCCGATGACAACGCCCGCCTCGATGGCGCATCCGGGACCGATGACGGCGCCCGCTCCGATCCGGCAACCTGCGGCCACGCTGGTCAGCGGGCCGATGGCTGCGCCCGGATCGACATCGGCCTGCGGATCGATCGCCGCTGACGGGTGAATGCCTGCATCCGGCCGGCTTGATGGGTGCAAAAGGCCCGCAATGCGTGCCCAGGCGGCGTAGGGATTGTCGGCCAGCACGGCGTTGCCCGGCCAGCGCTCGGCCATGTCCTTGCCGATTACGATCGCTCCGGCCCGGCAGTTCCCGAGCTCGCCGGCATAGGCTGGATTGGCCAGAAAGCTGATGTCGTCCGGACCGGCGCTGCTGATTGTGGCCAGCCCGCCAATACGGTGATCCGGATCCCCGCGCCAGGACAGCGAGACCCGCTCGGCCAGTTCCTTCAGTGTCATGGTCTGCATGGGCGGCGTCGCTCGTTCAGGGCTCTGACGGTTCATCGTCGGCGGATTGCTGCTGGAAGTCGGCTTCCAGCCATGCAAGGACCCGGTCGGTGATGTCAATCGAATCGGAGGCATAGGCCACCGGACTGTTGAGAATCAGGTCGTAGTCACCGGCCTCGGCAACCTGTCTGACGGCAACCTCGATGGTTTCCTCGACCGCCTTCTTCTCGGCGTTGGTCCGGAAACGCAGTTCCTCCCTGAGATCCTCGCGGCGGCGTTCGATGGAGCGTCGCAGATTGCGAATCTCGCGTTCCATCTCGAATCGTTGTTCGGAATCGATGCTGCCGGCCTCGGCCAGGTCTGCCTCCATGCGCTGCAGCCGGGCCTCATCGGCAATCAGCGCTTCATTGCGTGGCCGGAACTCGCGGTCGAGCGTTTCGCGCGTGCGCGTGATCTGTGGCGCGCTTTCAAGCAGGCGCTTCCAGTCGACATAGCCGATGCGAATCTCGTCGGCCAGTGCCGGCGCAACGGCCACGAGGGCCGCGAGCACGATGGCCAGCGCGCATCGAAGCCTGCTGGCGGTCACCGGCAGCTTGATACGTCGGCATTGCGGCAGCGGCATGTTCTATCCAACTCGGCGGCAATCCTAGAATGTCTGCCCGAACGAGAACTGCAGCGACTGCGTGTCGTCGCCGTCGCGTTTCTTGATCGGTGCTGCGATGTTGATGATAATCGGCCCGACCGGGGCTTGCCAGGTCAGCGACAGGCCGGTCGAGGCGCGCAGCCGGTCGGTCTCGAAATCGTCATAGTCGCGGAAGACGTTGCCGACGTCGAGAAACCAGGCCAGACGCGTGCCACTTGCTTCGACAAACGGCAGCGGGAAGGCCAGTTCGACGCCACCGATGACCTTGAAATCCCCGCCCACGGAACGACAGAACTGGTCCTTGGGACCCAGCGTGTTGTCGTCGAATCCGCGAATATCGCGCACGCCGCCGCCGAAGAAGTGCTCATAGAACGGCAGGCCGGTATCGCTGGTCACGATCTCGTCGACCTGACAGTCGCCGCGAATGCGCTCCGGCTCGATTTCCTCGATTGCGATCTCGTCATCGTAGTTGTCATAGGCATCGCCGTAGGCCACATCACCGCGCAGGCTGAAGGCCATGCGCTGACCAATCGGCCAGTACTTGCGAAAGCGGTAGTTGAGCCGGTAGTACTCGCGCGAGCTGCCCGGCACGGTGACGTCGGCGCGCAGACGATGCAGAGAGCCACGAGTGGGGTTGAGAAAATGATTGCGGCTGTCGCGCGACCAGGTGCCGTCGACCTGGAACGTGGTCAGGCGTCGCTCGCTCGAGGACAGAAAACCGTCGCCGCTTTCATCCAGGGTAATGCCCAGCGGACGCGAGGCCGGAATCCGGATGACCAGCTCGCTGTCGGGATCATCGGGATCGATCGGTACCAGAGAGGCGGGCAGGTTGATGTCGACCTGCTGGGCCGACACGCCGAAGCCGATGAAGTCGATCTCGGAAACCGGGAAGCCGTAGTTGACGCCGGCGGCGGCCTGGCTGGTCGAGAACGACGAGATGTTGGCGCGGGCCTGGTCGAACTCGGTATAGCGCAGGAAGAAACCGCGCGAGACGCCATTGTCGGTGTAGTAGGGGTTGGTGTAGTTGATCGCGGCCTGTGTGATGATGTCGCTGTGGCTGACCGAAAAGCCCACCCGGCGACCGGAGCCGAGGAAGTTGTCCTGCTGCACCGAAATCGAGGCGATCAGGCCCTGGATCTGGGAAAAGCCGAATCCGATCTGAAAGCTGCCCGAGGGCTGCTCCTCGACGCTGACGATAATGTCGACCTGGTCATCCCGGCCCTCGACCTGCGGGGTCTCGATATTGACGTTGTCAAAGTAGCCCAGGCGCTGAATGCGCAGTCGCGATCGGTCAATGGCCGACTGTGAAAACCAGGCGCCCTCGAACTGGCGCATCTCGCGGCGCAGGACCTCGTCTTTGGTCTGGGTGTTGCCCCGGAACTCGATGCGTCTGACGTAGACCCTTTTTCCGGGGTCGACAAAGAAATTGATCTCCGTTTCCAGGTTGTCGCGGTCGATCCGCGGCACCGGGTTGACGTTGGCGAATGCATAGCCGATATTGGCCAGTACCGCGGTGATATTGTCGACGCTTTGCTCCAGGTCCTTGCGCGAGAAGGTGTCGTTCGGCTCCACCATGATCAGCTGGCGCATGGATTCCTCGGGCAGAATCAGCTCGCCGGTCAGCTGCACCTCGCTGACGGTATAGACCTCGCCCTCACGAATGTTGGCGGTGATGAAGATATCGCGCCGGTCCGTGCTGATCGACACCTGCGTGGATTCGATGGCGAAATCGAGATAGCCGCGGTCGAGGTAGTACGAACGCAGCTTTTCGAGGTCGCCTGAGAGCTTTTCGCGGGTGTACTGGGTGTGACCACGCCAGAAGAACAGACCGCGCTTGGTATCGGACTCGAAATCCGAGCGCAGCTCTTTCTCGCTGAAGCTTTCGTTGCCGACGATATTGATGTGGCGGATGCGTGCCTGCTTCCCTTCCTTGACCAGCAGGGTCAGGCCGACCCGGTTGCGCTCAAGTCGGTTGACGCCGCTCTGTACGTCGACGCCGTAGTAGCCGCGGCTGTAGTACTGACGAATCAGTTCCTGGCGAACCCGGTCCAGTTCCAGCTGATTGAAGATCTCGCCTTCGGCGATGCCGATATCGGCCAGCGCCGGCATCAGATCCTCGGTCTGGATCTGACGGTTGCCGGCAATGCTGATTGACGCAATCGCCGGCCGCTCCTCGACCACGATGACCAGAACGTTGCCTTCCCGGGCCAGACGGACATCATCGAAAAAGCCGGTGCGGTACAGGTCGCGAATCGTGCTTCGCGCCAGGCCCGGCGTCAGCACGTCGCCGACCTCCACCGGGATGAAGCTGAAGACGTTCCCCTCCGATATTCTTTGCAGGCCATCGACGCGCATGTCTTCGATGCGAAATTCGCTGGCCAGGACCGGAGCGGCGACGGCAAGCAGGATGAGCAACAGGCACAATCGTTTCATTTCAACTCGGAATCACTTTGGATTTGTTGCGGCAATCGTCTTGGCGCTGCCGCAGTTTAGGTAAAAAGACGTAAGAGATCGTTAAACAGGGCGAGCCCCATCAGTCCGGCAACCAGCAGGATGCCGACATACTGGCCGGCCATCAGCGTACGCTCGGAAACCGGCGATCCCTTGATGATCTCGACCAGGTAATACATCAGGTGACCACCATCGAGCAAGGGGATCGGCAGCAGGTTGATGATGGCCAGGGACAGACTGATCAGGCCCAGAAAGAACAGGAAGCGGGAAAAACCCAGCACTGCTGATGAGTGGGCCATCTGTGCAATCGTGATCGGCCCCGACAGATTGTTCAGACTCGCCTTGCCGGTGAGCATCCGGCCAAGAATGCCGAAAGTCGCTGCGGTCAGACGCCCGGTCTCGGAGACGGCTTCGCCGAGCGCCGTAGCGGGGTCGTGCCTGAGTACGGTGAAGGCCCGGGCCATCTGCTCCTGCAATGCCGGGTCGGGTGGCGGTGGACGGATGCCAATAATCGGACGGCCCTCGTCAAGGCGCGGCGTGATCTCGACGATGCGCTCTGCGCCGTCGCGCACCAGGCGCAACTCAAGCGGCCGCAGCGAACCGTCCTCGGACAGGCCGTATTGGGGGATCAGGTCGGCGACATCATCCCAATCAGTAACGGCCTGGCCGGCGATAGACACGATACGATCACCCGGGCGCAAACCGGCGACCTCGGCCGCCGACCCGGTCGTAATCTCGCCGATCTCCGGCGGCAGCTCCGGCCGCCAGGGCTGCAGGCCAATGGCGGACAGGGCGCGTTCCTCGCTGAACGTCGGTCCCAACCGATCAAGCTCGAGCGTGACCGTTCGGCGCCGGCCGTCGAGCTGCTCGACCACAATGTCGACCGGTTCGCGATCCAGTGCCGGGGGGATCAGGCCGAGAAGCGCATGCGTCCACGTCTGCGTTCGCCGCTCGCCGATCCGAACGATCAGGTCGTCGCGTGACAATCCGGCCTCGGCGGCCAGGCCCTCGGTCGTGCCGATTACGGGGCGGGTTTCAGGCACGCCGATAACGAACATCAGCCAGAAGGCAAGGA
The DNA here is from genome assembly GCA_013285445.1 of Pseudomonadota bacterium. Taxonomy (NCBI): domain Bacteria; kingdom Pseudomonadati; phylum Pseudomonadota; species Pseudomonadota bacterium. The sequence goes on from CP053448.1 coordinate 549,765, forward strand.
CCGCGAAGATCAGGTTGAAGGCCGGTCCGGCGGCCACAATGGCCATACGCTGGCCGACCGGTTTTCGATTGAAGGCCGCGTGCTGCTCGGCGGCCGGCACCGGACCCTCGTGCTCGTCGAGCATCTTGACGTAGCCACCCAGCGGGAATGCCGCGATCCGGAATTCGGTGCCGCTGCGCCCGGTACGCGAGTAAAGTGGGGGGCCAAAACCAATGGAAAAGCGCAGGACGCGCACGCCGCAGCGCCGGGCCACCCAGAAATGCCCGAACTCGTGGAACGTGATCAGCACGCCCAGCGCCACGATGAGCCAAATGACCGGTCCAAAAAAATCCACGCCTTAAGTTCCTTGCGATCCTGTTGTGCCTGACCGGTTCCGGCCGGGCGCTCAAAGCCGCTATTGTATCGATTGTGACTGCCGGCTGTTGTCAGACCGCCGGGCCGAGGCTGATGATGGCGAGCACGTAGAAGGGCAGCGCAGCCGACAGGCTGTCGAAGCGGTCCAGTACACCGCCATGGCCGGGCAGCAAGGCGGACGTGTCCTTTAGATTGCGCTGCCGCTTGAGCAGGCTGATAAACAGATCCCCGCCGATCGAGATCAGCGCCAGCAGCACGGCCAGTGGCGCCGCAGCCAGGACACCGAACGGTTCGATCGGCAGCAGCACGAGGATCGGCGGCGTGAGCACTCCGGCGCTGGCCAGCCCGCCGAATGCGCCGGCTCGGGTCTTGCCCGGGCTGATGCGAGGCGCCAGACGCGTTCGGCCGAAGTGGCGACCGAAGAAGTAGGCGCCGATATCAGCGGCGGCAATGATGACGATGAGCAGCACCACCAGCCAGGGCGAGCGTGCCTGAAGCCAGCTCAGGGCCAGCCATGCGGTCAGCAGTATGACGGCCAGGGTGAGTGATTTGACGATCACTGCAGCCGGCCGTCCCAAGCCGCCCATGGCAGGCCGTGCCAGCCAGGCCAGGCAGAACAGCCAGACCAGAGCGGCAGACAGCATCGGCCAGACCGGATCGCTCCACTGCGGCCAGCGCATCAATGCAAACGCCGCCGCCAGCAGGAGCGCGGCATAGAGGCCGCGCGTTGCTGCCCGATCCAGGCCGGCCAGGCGCGCCGCTTCCCAGCCGCCGAGGCCGGCCAGCAGCAGCCCGGCCAGCAGCGCGAACGCAGTCGGCGGCAGCAGGAAAACGGCGCACAGGCCGACAGCGGCCATGATCGCGGCTGTGCGTATCCGGGTTCTAAGCACGTCTGGCCCGGCCGAGTCCGCCGAAGCGGCGCTCGCGAGCCGAGAAGGCGTCCAGGGCGGCCTCGAGGTGGCTATCGTCAAAGTCGGGCCACAGCACGCCAGTAAAATAGAGCTCGGTGTAGGCCAGCTGCCACAGCAGAAAGTTGGACAGGCGCATCTCGCCGCCGGTGCGGATGAGCAAATCCGGCGGCGGCAGATCACCGAGGGCCAGGGTGCGGGTAAAACGCTCGGTTGTGATGTCCCCGGGCGCGAGCCGTCCAACGCGGACCTGTTCGGCCAGTCGCCGCGCCGCCGCGGTGATATCAGCCTGACCACCGTAGTTCACGGCCACGTTGAGCAACAGACGCTGGTTGCCGGCCGTGCGCTTTTCGGCGCGCTTCATGCCGTCCTGAAGGGGCTTGCTGAAGGCGCTGCGATCACCGATGAAACGCAGTCTGACGCCGTGCTCGTCGAGCTTCCGGACCTCGCGGTTGAGCGCCTTGAAAAACAGTTCGAGCAGCTGTCGTACTTCGCTGCGCGGGCGGTTCCAGTTCTCGCTCGAAAAGGCATAGACGGTCAGCGCCGGGATGTCGCGTTTCATGACCGCCTCGATCGTGCGCTTGAGTGCTTCGCTTCCCGCCTGGTGGCCCTGGGTTCTGGGCTTGCCGCGTCCGCGTGCCCAGCGCCCGTTGCCATCCATCACGATGGCGATATGCTGTGGTAGGGAGAACGCGTCGGCCAAGGTCAGATTTCCATCAGCTCCCGTTCCTTGACGGCAACCAGTTCATCGACCCTGGTGACGTACTGATCGGTCAGCTCCTGAATGATCGTCTCGCCCCGGTGGGCGTCATCTTCGGTCAGGTCCTTGTCCTTGAGCAGGTCCTTGAGCTGATGATTGGCGTCGCGCCGGATATTACGGATGGCGATCTTGGCCTGCTCGCCTTCGGCATGCACGACCTTGGCCAGTTCTGCGCGTCGCTCTTCGGTCAGCGCCGGCAGCGGAACACGAATGTTCACTCCGGCGGTCGCCGGGTTGAGTCCGAGGTCGGAGGTCATGATGGCCTTTTCGATCTTGCCGACCATCGATTTGTCAAACGGCACGACGCTCAGCGTCCGGGCGTCCTCTGCACTGATGCTCGCCGCCTGGTTCAGCGGCACTTCCGAACCGTAGTAGTCGACCGTGACGTGTTCGAGCAGGCTGGGGTGGGCACGTCCGGTGCGGATCTTGGCCAGTTCCGCCTTGAGCGCGGCGATGCTTTTTGCCATGCGCTGTTCGGTCTCTTTACGGATTTCATTGAGCATGGTTCACCTCGTTGTTCAACGCCGTGATCGTGTTGCAATCGACCGCAGATTCTAACGCCTTGCCGAAGCCCTCAGCTAACCAGCGTGCCGACATCCTCACCGTCGATGACGCGACCCAGCTCCCCGGGTCGGCTGAGGTTGACGATGCGAATGGGCATCGACTGGTCCCGACACAGGACAATGGCGTTGGTGTCCATGACCTGCAGCTTGCGCTCGATGACTTCATCATAGCTGATGCGGCTGTAGCGCGTTGCCTGGCTGTCGGTTAGCGGGTCGGCCGAGTAGATGCCGTCGACCTTGGTTGCCTTGATCATCAGATCGGCACCGATTTCGATCGCGCGCAGGCTGGCTGCCGTGTCGGTGGTGAAAAAGGGATTGCCTGTACCGGCCGCGAAGATCACGGCACGGCCCTTTTCCAGATGACGTACGGCGCGCCGGCGGATGTAGTCCTCGCAGACCTCGCGAACGGAGATTGCCGACATCACCCGGGTGGTCACGCCCTTGCCTTCGAGCGCATCCTGCAGCCCGAGCGCATTCATGACCGTGGCCAGCATGCCCATGTGATCGCCGGTAATCCGGTCGATGCCCGATGCCGCCAGCCCCTTGCCGCGAAAGATGTTGCCGCCACCGATCACGATACCGATCTGGATCCGCTTGCTGACGACAGCCGCCACTTCTGCGGCAATGCGCGAGCTGACCTTGGGGTCGATACCATAGTCAAGCTCACCGAGCAGCGCCTCGCCGCTGATCTTGAGCAGTACGCGCTGGTAGGTGGTCGTGCGCACCGGGCCTAGCTGCCGCGCGCCTGCTGCATCACTTCAGTGGCGAAGTCCACCTCATCCTTCTCAATGCCTTCGCCAACTTCCAGACGCACGAACCGGCTCACGCTGGCGCCGCGCGACTTGAGCAGCTGGCCGACCGTCATGTCGCTGTCCTTGACGAACGGCTGACCGGTCAACGTCAGCTCCGACAACCGCTTGCGCAGCCGGCCGCTCACCATCTTCTCGACGATTTCCGGCGGCTTGCCGCTGTCTTCGGCCTGGGCGACGAGGATCTGCTTTTCCTGCTCTATGACTGCTTCGGGCACGTCTTCGGCATCGCGCCAGGCCGGGTTGAGCGCCGCAATATGCATGGCGATATCTCGTGCCAGCGCCTCGTCACCGCCGACCACGCCGACCAGGACGCCAATGCGGCCACCGTGGATATAGCCACCGAGAATGCCGTCATCGTCCACGCTCAGCCGCGCCATCCGCCGGACCTGAATGTTCTCGCCCAGCTTTGCGACCAGGTGCTGGCGTGCATCATCGACACTCCGGTCATCGTCCAGCGGCGCGGCGCTGAGCGCCTCGACGCTGTCGGCGCTCAGCGCCACTGCGGCGACCCGCTCGGCAAACTGGCGAAAGTGTTCGTCCTTGGCCACGAAGTCGGTTTCACAGTTGATCTCTACAAGTACGGCCCCGCGGTCCGACTCGGCCATGACCACCGCACCTTCGGCCGCCACGCGGCCGGCTTTCTTGTCGGCCTTGGCCAGGCCGCTCTTGCGCAAATGCTCAATTGCGGCGTCGATGTCACCACCGGTTTCGACCAGCGCCTTCTTGCATTCCATCATGCCGGCGCCGGTGCGGTCGCGCAGTTCCTTGACCTGTGCTGCAGAAATGCTCATTGCCTGTCACTCCTTGGGAAATGCCTGCCTTACGCGTCGCTGTCGTCTGCGGCCTTGGCCGCAGTCTTCTTGCTGGCGGCCTTCTTGGCCGCCTTTTTCTTGGCGGTCTTCTTGCTGGCTTTCTTCTTCGCCGTTTTCTTGCTGGCCTTTTTCTTGGCGGTCTTGGGTGCGCTAGCCTCGTCTTCGCCTTTCTCGGCGGCTTCGGTGGTGGCTGCGTCGTCGCCCTCGTCTACCTTGCCGGCTTCGGCGGAGGGTGCAGCGGCACTGGCCGGTGCCTCGGCGGCTTCGGTGGTGGCTGCGTCGTCGCCCTCGTCTACCTTGCCGGCTTCGGCGGAGGGTGCAGCGGCACTGGCCGGTGCCTCGGCGGCTTCGGTGGTGGCTGCGCCACCGCCCTCGTCTGCCTTGCCGGCTTCGACAGAGGGTTCAGCGGCACTGGCCGGCGTCTTTGGCGCAGCGGTGGGCGCCTTTCTGGCGACCTTCTTGTGCGCGCCCTTGCGCGTGGTCTTCTTGCGGGCCGGCTTGCCGCTTGACTGGACCGGATTGCCGTCCTCATCAAGCTCGACGAACTCGTCGGCATTGCCGTCTTCGGGCAGCGGTGCAGACGCCCGCCCTTCGAGGATGGCGTCAGCGGCCAGCTGAGCGTACAGCCGAATGGCGCGAATGGCATCGTCGTTGCCCGGGATCACGTAGTCGATGCGATCGGGCGAGTGGTTCGTGTCAACCACGGCGACGACCGGGATACGCAGCTTGCGGGCTTCGGCCACGGCGATATCCTCGTGTCCGACGTCGATTACGAAAAGCGCATCGGGCAGGGCATTCATGTTCTTGATGCCCCCCAGGCTGCGTTGGAGCTTGTCGCGCTCGCGGGTCAGCTCAAGCACTTCCTTTTTGACCAGCTTTGCAAACGTGCCGTCGTTTTCCATCTCCTCGAGCTCCTTGAGCCGATTGATGGAGCCACGCACTGTGCGGAAATTGGTCAGCATGCCACCGAGCCAGCGGTGCGAGACATACGGCATGCCGCAGCGCTGCGCCTCTTCCTCGATGGCCTGGCTGGCGGCGCGCTTGGTGCCAACGAACAGAATGGTACCGCGCTTGCTGGCCAGCCGGCTGAGGAAGTCCAGCGACTCCTTGAGCAGGGGCAGGGATTCTTCCAGGTTGATAATGTGGATCTTGCCCCGGGCGCCGAAGATGTAGGGTTCCATCTTCGGGTTCCAGTAGCGGGTCTGGTGACCGAAATGCACGCCGGCTTCCAGCATCTGGCGCATCGTGACGTTTGGCATGACAAAACTCCATTTGTCGCTGGACAGCCGCGACCAGCCCGTGACGGGGTTGCTCGGCAGCGGCTTGTCCGGGGTTTGGGCCTCCGCTGATCCCATGCGCCGATCCTCGGCCCCGAAGGCCGGGACAACCCCGACGCATGTGTCGACCAGCGTGTGTTTTATTGACTGCCGAGCCGGTTGGCTGGCAAATCCGGACTATTGTAGCGGATTGTTGGGGAGAAGGGCAAACTCCGGTTACGGCTTCGGGGTTCAGGGCCTCGATCCCCGGATAAGCGCTTCGAGTGTTTCGGAAGTTGGCCGTCAGCGTCCTGAAGCTTGTTTTAGGGCCCAATGAGCGCGACATGATTGCTGTAGAGCGACTGGCTGGCGTGGTTGAGGGATGCATCACTGGCGTTGTACGGCGCGCAGACAACACCTGCCCGTGACCGGTGCTAACCGGTCAATGTCAGCGGGCTCACTTGGATCGAAGGCGGCTACTCGAGCTGACAGGCGGCGTGATAGAGCCAGTCGAGGCGTAAGGCGGTCTTGGCGAAGTCCAACCGCCACTGGCGAGCCCGCCTGACCAGCCGGGCTGCCGCATGGATCAAGTAGCGGATGATGGGCCGGATCGAGTGCTTGCGATTATCGGCGGGCAGGAAGGTGTACTGCAGCATCCTGAGCAGGATCTGGGCGAGTTGTCCGCACAGATAATAGGCCTGATTGGCATGGAAGTCCCGGCAAGGGGGATGATGCAGGTCCAAGTCGATCAGCGGGCCCTTGAAGGCATTCTCCTGACCCTGTTTCTGGCGATGACGGGCGACCAGCTCCCCCACGGGCAAGTCATCGCGCGAGACGAGAATGATGGTGTAGGCCGGTTTCAGGCGTTGCTGGGCGCCATCGTGGGTGCGGCGGATGACGACATAGGCGTGCTCACGCCAGCCCTGTGGGCGGTGATGGACCACCGTGGCCTGCTCACCCATGCCGATATCGGTCCAGGCCGACTCCGACAGGCCGGTGAGCATGCGCAGCACCGGAGCACGGAACCCATCGTGGGTGACACTGACCGAGTAGTCCCAGCCCTGCTGATGGCAGAAGTCCACGAATGCCCGGTCGTAGTAAGCATTGTCGACATGCACCCAGACCGCTTCGTCCGGACCGAACCAGTCACGGATCGATTCGAGCTGCTCGCGCCAGCCGGCGGTGACCGACACACCGCCGGGATGCAGCCGGCCTGCCGCCCACAGACCACCCACGAACACCCCGTGCAGCCAGTACTGCTGGGTGCCGTCGTAGCCTTTGCCTGAACGCTCGAACAGCCGGCCTTCGACCTCGATGGCCGAACCATCGACAAACACCGGCACATAACCCCGACTGGCCTGCTCATGGGCCACCACCTCAGGCCCCAGCTCGGCGGCAACCGATCCCACCAGGCGCTCGAGCGAAGCCACATCGGCCACGCCAAACCGGCTCAGATACTCACCCAGACGTCGACTGTCAGGCACCTCACTCAAGCCCAGCAGGCGCCGCGAGGTGTCATCACAGCGCAGCGCGTCCACGTCCGACAGCGCACCGCCACCGGCCACCTGCGACGCCACAAGACTCAACACCATCTCCGCATCCGAAGCTCCGCGACGACGACGCTTGAGCGACAGCGCCCGGGATAAACGCCGGCCTAGCCCAAGCCGCCTGAAAATCTGCCCCAGAAAAACCCAGCCCCCTCGATGCGTCAAACGCGCATCCGTGAAATCCACATCGACCTTGGCCGGCATTCCCGCTATCCTGTCCATCAAGCGCACCTTTGGAGTGAGTGGTTTTGTCACCCGGCATTGTGCCGTAATCACTCCAACTGGTGCGCTTCTTCGTTTACAGGGAGATCCTTATCCGGGGATCAAGGGGTTCAGGGGTCAGTCGTCGCCGGGTGCGCTATGCTGATGGCGGGATCCTGCAACCATTCCCGCAACCTGCCGTGCGGAACGAGGGAGCGATTATGGACGAAGAACGGGCGATTTCTCTGGCCGAGGCGCCGGACTGGCTGCCGCAGTTTCTGCAAGCCGTTTGGGCCTTTCTGGCCGCCTATCCACCCGTGCTGGCGCTGGCGGTTGCCGTGGCCGGGGTCGGTCTGGCGCTGGTCGGCCGCGGACTGGTGCTGTTCTGGGGTGGCAAGCTGACCTCCCGCATCCAGGGTGATCTCGATGAGCGCCTGCTGCGCATCATAGCCAATGTCGCCGCTCTGGTGCTGTCCTATCTGGCCGTGGCGCTGGCGGTGCAGGTGCTCGGCCTGAATGATCGCGTCGAACAGATCATCATCCGCATCCTGCTCAGCCTGCTGACGTTGCGCCTGATGATGTCGGCCCTGCGCGCCGGCCATGTCGGGTTGGAAATCCTCGGGCGCCTGCGTCAGCGCTTTGCCATCATCGAGGAGCGCACCATCCCGTTGTTCGACCTGGCCATGACGGTGCTGGTCATCGGCGCCGCCGCCTACGCGCTGCTGCTGGTCTGGAACATCAACCCGGCCGCCTGGCTGGCCTCGGCCGGTGTGGTAGGCATCGCCGTGGGCTTCGCCGCGCGCGACACCCTGGCCAATCTGTTTGCCGGGTTCTTCATCATCGCTGACGCGCCCTACAAGCTGGGCGACTATGTGGTGCTCGATACCGGTGAGCGCGGCGAGATCACCAAGGTCGGCATCCGTTCGACGCGCATCCTTACGCGCGACGATGTCGAAATCACGGTGCCCAATTCGATGATGGCCAACTCGCAGATCTACAACGAGTCGGGAGGAAAGTGGGTCAAGTTCCGAATCCGCATCAAGGTGGGCGTGGCTTACGGCAGCGACGTCGACGCGGTCGTCGAGTTGCTTGAGCGAGTCGCCAGCGATCACGATACCGTGTGCAAGGATCCCACGCCGAGGGTGCGCATGCGCGGGTTCGGCGACTCCAGTCTGGACTTCGAGCTGCTGTGCTGGGTCAGTCATCCGTCCGAGCGCGGGATGGTCAGCCACGAGCTCTACATGACCGTCTACAAGGCACTCAACGAGGCCGGTATCGAGATTCCGTTTCCGCAGCGCGATGTGTGGATGCGCGGTGGCGGAGCGGATGATTCAGTTGCCGCGCAGACGCTCAATCAGACTGGCGACAACTGACTCCGCAGGCCACTCATCCTTGGCGCCGCCGCGCCGACGGTATTCCACTACGCCCTGGTCCAGCCCCCGGTCGCCGATGATGATCTGATGCGGGATGCCGATCAGTTCGGCATCGGCGAACATCACGCCGGGCCTGAGCGTGCGGTCGTCGCAGAGCACTTCGATGCCGGCGGCGGTGAGTGCCTCGTAGTATTCTTCGGCCTGCTCGCGCACGCGGTGCGACTTGTGACCGTTGATCGGCAGCAGGATGACCTGGAAAGGCGCCATGGGTTCAGGCCAGATGATGCCCGCCTCGTCGTGGTTCTGCTCGATGGCGGCGGCGACGATGCGCGACACGCCAATACCGTAACAGCCCATGGTCGGGTGCACGCCGCGGCCGCCCTCGTCCATCACCACGGCGTTCATTGATTCGGAGTACTTGCGGCCGAGCTGGAAGATATGGCCGACCTCGATGCCGCGGATGATCTCGAGCGTACCGTCGCCTTCCGGGCTGGGGTCGCCGGCGACGACCTTGCGCAGGTCGGCCACCTCGGGCAGGGCCACATCGCGCTGCCAGTTGATGCCGAAATAATGCTTGTCGTCGATATTGGCGCCGGCGCCGAAATCGCTCATCACGGCCACCTGGCGGTCGACCACGCAGGGGATCGGCAGGTCGACCGGGCCGAGACTGCCCGGGCCGGCGCCGATAACCTCGCGGATCTCGGCTTCGGTGGCCATGCGCAGCGGCGCGGCCACCAGCGGATGCTTTTCGGCTTTGACTGCGTTGAGCTCGTGATCACCGCGCACCAGCAGGGCCAGGAAGTCGGCCTCGCAGGCTTCGCTGGCCTCGACCACCAGTGTCTTGACAGTCTTTTGTACCGGCAGGCCGAACTGCTCGACCAGCTCGGCAATGGTCTTGGCGTCGGGCGTGTCGACCAGGCGCATGTCCACGGTCGGTGCGGCGCGCTCGCCCACCGCCACCGCCTCGGCCAGCTCCACGTTGGCTGCATAGTTTCCGCCCGGCACATGGGCGATGGCGTCCTCGCCGGAGTCGGCAAGGACGTGGAACTCGTGACTGATCGCGCCGCCGATGGCGCCGGAGTCGGCTTTGACGGGCTTGAACTCCAGCTGCAGACGCTCGAAGATCCGCGAGTAGGTGTCGAACATCACCTGGTAGTACTCGGCCAGGCTCTCGTCGCTGATATGGAAGGAGTAGCCGTCCTTCATCAGAAACTCGCGGGCCCGCATTACGCCAAAGCGCGGGCGGATCTCGTCGCGGAACTTCCACTGGATCTGGTAGAAGCACACCGGCAGCTGCTTGTAGGAGCGGACCTCGGCACGAGCAAACTCGGTGATGACTTCCTCGTGGGTCGGGCCGAAGGCGAACTCGCGCCCGGCCCGGTCGGTGATCTTCAAAAGCAGCGGGCCAAAGTCAGACCAGCGGCCGGTTTCCTGCCACAGCTCGGCCGGCTGAATGGCGGGCATCAGCATCTCCAGCGCGCCGGCGCGGTCCATTTCCTCGCGTACCACCTGCTCGACCTGGCGCAGAACCTTCAGACCCAGCGGCGTCCAGTCGTAGATGCCGGAGGTCAGTTTGCGGATCATGCCCGCGCGCAGCATCAGCTGGTGACTGACGATCTCTGCGTCGGCCGGCACTTCGCGCTGGGTGACGAGGTGGAAACGGGAGGTTTTCATGACAATCGGCTTGTGGCTAAACGCGGAATTCTAGCAGCCGGGCGTCCGGATTGGCACCGGACGAAGGGCACACCAGGTGCGGTCCTCGCGCGATTCTCGGAACCCGGAGCCCTTGAACCCTGTACCGATTCAGCACCACTCGTCGATAAACGCCTGCGTCTCCTCGATGATGCGCTCGCGTTCTTCATCGTCGATGATGCGTTGCTCGCCGTCCTCGCCGCGAATGGTGATGTTGGGTCGACGCAGCAGGTTCTCCAGGTTGCTGCGGGCCTGACGACAGCGCTCGGCGACCATTTCGGGATCCGGCTCGGTTTCGGTCATTTCGGGCTGCTCGGGCGGCTCGCCTGGACGGTTTGCGTCTGCTGCCTCCTGCGTGTCCGGCGCGGGCGCCGGCGCCTGTTCTTCTTCGAGTTCGATGCCCATTTCGACGAATTCCACCCCCTCAGGCGGACGCGCCGAGTAATGGACGACCCCTTCCTCGTCCACCCACTTGTAAATGGTTTCTGCGGTTGCGCTTGCCGCGGCCGCCGTCAGCAGGCCCAGCAGCAAGGCAGCGATCAGCACGGGTGTAGTCGCTTTCATGATCCTCAACCGTCCTTGTCAGGGGTGTCAGCAACCGACTTTGCCCCACTCGGGCGCCCAGCGCAAGTCATGGGCGGGATGCTATTCTTGTCCCTTCCCATTTTTCGGCTGCATTTCGATGGCTGACGACGATCGATCCGAACAGATTCCGGTGCGCGGGGCATTTCTGCTGCCCAACGCGCTGACCACCGGTGCCCTGATGGCCGGATTCTTCGCGGTGGTTTCGGCGATCGGGGACCAACCGGTGGCCGCCTGCATCGCGGTCATGATTGCCGGCCTGCTCGACGGACTCGACGGTCGGGTCGCCAGGCTGACGGGCACCCAGTCGCAGTTCGGCGTTCAGTACGATTCGCTCTCCGACATGATTTCCTTCGGTATGGCACCGGCGGTGCTGGTGTTTACCTGGGCCCTGGACTCGCTGGGCGAGCCGCAAACCGTGGCCGCCAAGATCGGCTGGCTCGGAGCGTTTTTCTACTGCGCCTGCGCTGCCCTGCGCCTGGCCCGGTTCAATACCCAGGCTGGAGTCGCCGACAAACGCTATTTTCAGGGTCTGGCCAGTCCGGCTGCTGCCGGCACCCTGGTGGCTCTGGTCTGGTTTGCCGTTGACCGCAATATCCCACCGACGCTGCTGGCCTGGCCACTGCTGGTCATGACCATTTTGCTTGGCACTCTGATGGTCTCGCGCGTGCGCTATTACAGTTTCAAGGCCGGACCGCGCGGAGACCGGGTGCCTTTCGCGTGGATCTTCTTGCTGCTGGTTCTGCTGGTTCTGCTGGCCGTTGACCTGCCGGCGGTCCTGCTGACCGTCGGGCTGTTGTACGTACTGTCCGGCCCGGTCATGACCGGGCGCGGTCGCTACCATCAGCGTCGCAGACGGCGCCGGGAGCAGCGCGATGGCGATCACTGACGGGGATTCCCTGCAGCGGCTCAACGCACTCGGAATCGAGGTCTGGGTGCGCCGGGATCAAACGCGCGGATCGCGGCTTGCCGGTTCCGACGGCATCGCCCAGAGCGACGATCAGGGTCTGCGTATCCGGCTGGCTTCAGCGTCGGGTGAATGGTTGCTGGTCCAGTCGCGTCCCTGGGACGGGAGTCACGCCACGCTGCTGGCCGACATCACGTCCGTGATTGGCACCGAACGCTGCCGCTTCGGCCAGTGGGCACGCTCGGCGTCAGCCGGTCTGGCGCTCGGAGAGCTGCCTGACCAGGGCATTCGGCACGTGCTGGCGTTCGGTCCGCTCCCCGGCGGCTGCAGCGAGCGCGCGTTTCCCAGTGTCCCGACGCTTGACGAGCTTGCGCGCAGCGGCCGCGCGCGCAAACGGCTTTGGCAGGTTCTGTCCTCCTTGCTGGATCACTGATGGTTGCCGTTCTGTCGCCTCGACTGACCGTGCGCGCGATGAAGCGTGATGATCTGGCCCACGTGGAAGCCATCGAGACGGCATCCTATCCGTTTCCCTGGAGTCGCGGGATTTTCCAGGACTGCCTGCGCGTGGGCTATACCTGCCGTGTGCTGCTGGACGGAGAGGCTCGCTGCGGTTACGGCATCGTCTCGATTGCCCTTGAAGAGGCACATTTGCTCAATCTGTGCATTCATCCTGATCGCCGCCGCGAAGGTCTGGCGGCAACCCTGCTCGAACACCTGATCAACGAGGCCCTCCTGCACCGGGCCAGTCGCCTGTTTCTGGAAGTCCGACCGAGCAACGCCGCGGCCGTCGCGCTGTATCGCAGCAGGGGATTTCGCGTCATCGGTCGTCGACCGGGCTACTATCCGGCCCGCAATGGTCGCGAAGATGCTGTGGTGATGGTGCTGCATCTGGATCGCCAGCAGCGGGAATGAACCGATCCGGCCATTCGGCGCGCAGCGACACGAGCCGATACGTTGCAGCCGTCGGTGCCGAGCAAGCCGATCAAGCCTGGTCGTTTCCTTCCGGATCAATGCCTGCCTCGACGAGCACGCGCCGAAGCGGCTCGAGCCGTTCGGCGACGGCCCGCCACCGGCCGATCGAACCGGTGTGGAAAGGCTGGCGCACCTGGACTGCGCTGGCGGTGGCGGCCGCGGTGTCCAGCCGGTGAATATCGAGGACGTCCTGCCGCCATTCCAGGCCGCAATGCTGCAGGAGGCGACGGCTTTGCGCTTCAGGGGAGCGAACCAGCGCCTCGTAGTCGAGCGTCAACAGTGACTCACGCGGCAGCCGGTCCTCCAGCGCCCTCGTCAGGCGGCGGTGCGCCACCAGATAACGACCGATCTGCTCGAGATCGTAGCTGAAGCTGTATCCGGTATTGAACCGGGTCCGGAACAGTGCATATCCGGTATCCATGGGGTTGCGGCGCGTCAGAATCAAGCGCGCCCCGGGCAGCGACCGGTGAATGAGTGCTGCCCACAGGTCGTTGCGCGGCATCTTGTCGACGAATCTCTCCGTTTTTCCGGTGCGCGGACGCGTGCTTTCAATATAGGCCTGCCCGAGCAGGGCGGGATCGAACGCCGTGGAATGCGTCATCAGGCGCCGGTAGGCCTGTGCGGCAGACTTGACCCCCAGAAGTCGCTGCGCCTCGGACCGGAAGTTGTGCAGTTCACCGGCGGCGAAGACCCCAGGATGACCACCGAGGATTCGCTCGACCAGCGTCGAGCCGGTCCGCGGCAGGCCGATGATGAAGATCGGTTCCTGGCTGTCATGCCCGGAGGCCGCGATTCGATCGAGCAGGCCGTCTGCTAGCGCGTCTGCCACGGTATTCAGGTCGTCGAACTCACCGGGCGTTCGGTCGGGCATGTGTTCCCGCATGATCGCGGCGCCTTGCCGATAGGAGTCAAAGGCCTCCATCGGTCGACGCAGATCGTCGAGTTCCTTGCCCAGCGCGTAATGCACATGACTGGCTGCAACCCACGACAGATTGCCCCCCAGCCTCGCCCGAAGTTCGTCGACGTGGTTGTCCGTCTCGGTCTGCCGGCGCAGCACACTGCGGCTGTGCAGGGCCAGGCAGTCGTCGGGGTCGAGTGCCAGTGTGCGCTCGATCAGCTGCCCGGCTTCGTCGATCCGCCCGAAGAACATCAGCGAAGTGGCCAGGTTGTACAGAGCCGCGGGATCGTCGGGCGCCCGCTCCAGAGCCCTCTGGAACACCTCCAGAGCACGCTCGTGCTCGCCCAGACGGCTGAAGACGTTGCCGATCGTGTCGAGCGTTGCATGATCGGTCGGCTGCAGCGACAGCGCGGACCGGGCAGCGTCCCCGGCTTCGCGGTAGCGACCGTCAAACACGAGACACTTGGCATGCTGAGCCGACAGGGCTGCCGAATCGGGTGCCAGTCGGCGGGCGGTTTCCGCCGCATCGAGGGCGCGAGCGGCCTCGCCGCAGCGCAACCACACCTCGCTGAACACACCCCAGCCCGGCGCATAGTCGGGGAACTGCTGCACCAGGCGCTCGGCCGCGGGGCCGGCATGGCGAATCTCGCCGCGGCCGAGCGCGGCGTAAGCCCGGTCGAGCAGAGCCTTGCGTTGTGTCGTGTTCAATGCGCTGGCGGCCAATTGCTTCAGGCAACCACGGGTGGCCCGGCCGGGCCATGCAGGTGCCGGGAATTCGGGAGTGCAGACCGCTTCATTATAGATCCTGGCGGGACATCACGCGGGCCGCTTGCTGCCGGGCCGCGCGGCTTGCCGGTTGAGATCTCGCTATCGAGCCCGACATGGATCGCGCGCTTTGGACGGGTGGTCGGCGACCTGCTCCGGCAACCATGACTTCTGGCCCATGACGACCTACCATCCTGGTGTTATAGTTCACCAACACACTTAATTGGCTCTCCCCAAAGGCAAGGCGCATCATGAACAAGACGCTGGCACTGTTGCTGGTCGCGAGTCTGGGCTTTGCGACGGCGTGCGGTTCGAACGAGGCACCTGCCCCGAATGAGGGCACGGAGGATGAAACGACCGTCCCGGTCGAGGCGGTCGCCGCCCGCCAGGATGTGATCGAGGCCTACTACTCGGCCACGGCGACACTCGAGGCCGATCGCGAGGCGGCGGTGGTTCCGCGCGTCAGCGGCCGCATTACCGCCATCGAAGCCGAAGAGGGCGACCGGGTCAGTGCCGGCGATGCGCTCGCCCGCATCGACGACGAACGGCTCAAGCTGGAGCTGGCCCGCGCCGAGGCCGATCTCAGGCGGCTGCGCCAGGATTTGGAGCGCCAGCGCGAAATGCACCAGCGCAACATGATCAGCACCGAGGCGTTCGAACGCTTGCAGTATGAGTTCGAAGCCCAGCAGGCCGCGTTCGAGCTGGCCCGTTTGGAGCTCTCCTACACGACGATCACAGCGCCCATCGACGGAGTGGTCTCGGAGCGCATGGTCAAAGTGGGCAACATGGTCTCGACCACCGAACCCGTCTTCCGGGTCACCGCGCTCGATCCGCTGATCGCCACGCTGCACGTGCCCGAGCGGGAGCTGACCCGACTGGCCGCCGGCCAGCTGGCGACGCTTGGCGCCGACGCCATTCCAGGCGAGCGCTTCACGGGCGTGATTGATCGCATCAGCCCTGTGATTGACGCCGACTCGGGCACCTTCCGCGTCACCGTGAAGTTGCGCGATGACTCCGGCCGACTGCGTCCCGGCATGTTCGGCCGTTTCGATATCGTCTACGACCGGCGCGAACAGGCGGTCCTGGTGCCGGTCGAGTCGGTGCTGATGGAAGATGGTGAGGCGACCGTGTTCGTCGTCGCCAACGACACCGCCGAACGCCGCAGCGTGGAAGTCGGCTATCGCAACAACGGCGACTACGAGATCGAGGCCGGTATTGAGCCGGGTGAGTCGGTTGTGGTGACCGGCCAGGCCAGCCTCCGAAGCGGCGCGCGGGTACAGGTGCTTCATCGCGAGCCGCCGCAGGCGATTCGCGCCGAAGCGATCGCCGAGCACATGGAATCGGTGGATGCCTCGTCATGAACGCACTGAGACATTCACTAGCAAGGGCGCATTCAGGGCTTCGCACGTGTGCGCTCACAAGGCGCGCTGAATGAGTCCCTGCCTATGAATGCCTCAGTAATCCGTCTCGCCACGCGCCGGCGGGTGACCATCGCTATGTTCACCCTGGCGGTGCTGCTGTTCGGGCTGGTGTCGCTGTCCAGGCTCGATGTCAGCCTGCTGCCGGATCTGGCCTATCCCACGCTGACGGTTCGCACCGAGTTTGCCGGCGCAGCCCCGGGTGAGATCGAGAATCTGATTACCCGGCCGATCGAGGAAATCGTTGGCGTCGTCCAGGGCGTGCGCCACGTGCATTCGATTTCGCGCACAGGCCAGTCGGACGTGACCCTGCAATTCGCCTGGGGCAGCGACATGGACCGCGCCGCGATCGACGTGCGCGAGCGGATCGAGCGGCTGACCCTGCCACTGCAGTCCGATCGCCCGCTGCTGCTGCGCTTCGATCCCTCCACAGAACCGGTGATGCGCTTCGCGCTCTCGCGCGACAGCTCGGAGGCTGCCCGCGAGGCCGACGCCGCCAGCCGGATTTTGCCGGCTGACGAGACCGACGAGTTCGCGACGCTGCGCATCATCAGACGCCACGCCGAGGAGCGGCTCAAGAAGGCCATGGAGTCGATCGAGGGCGTGGCTGCGATCACGGTCTCCGGCGGCCTGGAAGACGAAATCCAGGTGCTGCTTGACCAGTACCGCCTGGCCCAGCTCGATCTCGCCCCGGCCGAAGTCGCCGGGCGGCTCCGCGCCGAGAACGTCAACCTGTCCGGCGGCCGGCTGGAAGAGGGCACCCGGCAGTTCCTGGTGCGAACCATCAACGAATTCCAGACCGTTGACGAAATTTCGGGCCTGATCGTGACCACGCGCAATGGCGAACCGATCCGCCTGCGCGACATTGCCGAAGTTCGCGAGGGCTGGCGCGAGCGTGACGCCATCACCCGCGTGGACGGTCAGGAGATGGTCGAGCTGGCGCTGTACCGGGAAGGCGATGCCAACGTCGTGTCGGTGGCTCGAGCGGTCGAGCAGCGACTGGAACGCATCCGCGCCGAGCTGCCTGCCGACCTGGCGCTGACCCGCGTCTACGACCAGTCCGTGTTCATCCGCAGCGCCATCAACGAAGTCGTTCAGGCTGCCCTGATTGGCGGTCTGCTGGCCATCGGCGTGCTCTATCTGTTTCTCAGAAGCGCGCGGGCCACCATTGTCATCGGCCTGGCGATTCCGATCTCGGTCGTCGCCACTTTCGCCGCCATGTATGGTGCAGACGTTACGCTCAACATCATGTCGCTGGGCGGCATCGCCCTGGCCGTCGGCCTGCTGGTCGACAACGCCATCGTCGTGCTCGAGAACATCGCGGCCAAGCGCGAACAGGGCCAGGGCCTGATCGAGGCCGCCCGGGAAGGGGCGGGGGAAGTCTCCGGCGCAGTCGTGGCCGCCACCCTGACCACCATCGCCGTGTTCCTGCCGCTGGCCTTTGTCGACGGCATCGCCGGACAGCTGTTCCGCGACCAGGCCCTGACGGTGACCTTCGCGCTGCTGGTCTCCCTGGCCGTGGCGCTGACGCTGATTCCCATGCTGGCCTCACTGGGCGAGGCGCCGCGCAATCGCGTCGGCGGACAGCTGCCGCCGGAGGTCAACGATGCTGTCCGGCCCGGCGGCTGGATGGCGCGTCTGCGTGCCCGCCTGCACGGCGCCCTGACCGGACTGTCTGTTCTGATCGTGCGATTGGTCGCCAGTTTGCTGCGGGGTGCCGGCAAGCTGACCGGGCTGTTGCTCAAGCCTGTGGTGGCCGTGTTCAACCGGGGCTACGATGCGCTTGCGAGGGCCTATCCGGCCGTGCTCGAGGCCTCGATGAGGCGCCGCGGCCGCACGGTGCTGCTGGCGCTCGGTCTCTTTGCGCTGGCCATGGCCCTGTTGCCGAGGCTGGGCATGGAGCTCGTACCGGCGCTTGAGCAGGGTGAATTCCGGGTGGAGATCTCGCTTGGCCCCGGCACGCCGCTGGAGCAGACCGACGAGCTCGTTGCCGGGCTGGCACAGGTGGCCCGCGGCTGGCCGCAGGTCGAGCGCACCGACGCGCTGGTGGGCGCCGGAGACCGCATGGACGCCAACCCGGAGGAAGCCGGCGAGCACCGCGCCACGCTCAACGTGGTGCTGCAACCGGGCGCCGACGGCGCGGCCGTCCAGGCCGCCCTGCGCGACTACCTGGACCAGCGAGCAGACGTAGACTACACCATCGGCCAGCCCGAACTGTTTACCCTGGCCACGCCGCTGGAAGTCGAAGTGGCCGGCTACGAACTCGAGCAGCTCACCGGCGTGGCTGCCCGCATTGCCCGGAGCATGAACGAGTCGCCGCGCTTTGTCGACGTGCGCTCCTCGGCCGAGCAAGGTTACCCGGAAATCCGCATCCGCTTTGATCACGAGCGTGCCGCGCGACTCGGTTTGAGAGCCGACCAGATCGCCGACACGGTGGTGCGGCAGGTGCGCGGCGACGTGCCCACCCGCTTCAGCTTCCGCGAGCGCGAAATCGACGTGCGGGTGCGCGCGCTCGACGAGCAGCGGGCCTCGCCGGAGTCGATCGGCCGGCTGGTGGTCAATCCCGACGCCGAGCGCCCCGTCACGCTGGCTGCCGTGGCCGACATCGACATCGCAATCGGCCCTGGCGAGATTCGCCGTGTCGGGCAGCAGCGCGTGGTCGTGGTTTCGGCCGAGGCCGGCTTCGGCGATCTGGGCTCGGCCGCCGCCGAGGCGCGCGCGATCATTGACGCCATTCCCATGCCGCGCGGCGTCAGCGCGCGCGTGGCTGGTCAGAGCGATGAGATGCAGCGCGCCTTTGGCTCGCTCGTCCTCGCCCTGGCCCTGGCGGTGTTCCTGGTCTACCTGGTCATGGCCTCGCAATTCGAATCGCTGCTGCACCCCTTCGTGATCCTGCTGACGATTCCGCTGGCGCTGACCGGTGCGGTGTTCGCGCTGTGGCTGACCGGCACGACCCTTTCGGTGGTGGTCTTCATCGGCGTGATCATGCTCGCCGGCATCGTCGTGAACAACGCCATCGTGCTGGTCACGCGCATCAACCAGCTGCGCGAGGCAGGCATGGTGCGCGAGAGCGCCATCGTCGAGGCCGGCCAGGCGCGCCTGCGGCCGATCGTGATGACGACATTGACCACCGTGCTCGGGCTGCTGCCCCTGGCGCTTGGCTTGGGTGAGGGGTCGGAAATGCGCGCGCCGATGGCGGTGGCGGTCATCGGCGGCCTGCTGCTGTCAACGGCGCTCACCCTGGTTGTCATTCCGGTCGTCTACAGCCTGCTCGACCGGCGGCGCACGGCCGCCGACGACCACGCGACCGAAGTCGCAACGAGCGCGCCATGAACCGGCTGCCGCGCCTGGCCATCCGGCGCCCGGTGACCACCTGCATGGTCTTTGTCAGCCTGGCCGTGTTCGGCCTGTTGGCCACGCGGCTGCTGCCGCTGGAGTTCTTCCCGGAGGTCGATTTTCCCGGCATGATGATCGAGATTCCCTATCCCGGCAGCTCGCCCGAGGAGGTCGAGCAGCTGATCGCCCGCCCGGTTGAGGAAGCCCTGGCAACCATGGCCGGCATCCAGCGGATGATGACCAACGTCGGTCCGGACAGTGTCGTGGTGACCGTGTTTTTCGACTGGGACGCCGACATGGACGCGCGCGGCGTCGAGGCCAAGGACAAGGTCGACGGCATTCGCCATCGCCTGCCCGACGACGTCGATCACGTCTTCGTGCGGCGGTTCACCAGCACCAATGATCCCATCCTGGGCCTGCGGATCAGCGCCAGCAGCGATCTCAGCGACGCCTGGGAATTGCTCGACCGCAACGTGCGCCGGCGCCTGGAGCGCATCGAGGGCGTGGCCAGCGTCGTGATCGACGGTGTCGAGCCGCGCGAGCTGCGCATCCTGCTGCACGCCGATCGGGTGGCCGCGCACGGCGTGGACATCAACGCGCTGCGAGCGCACCTGCGCGCGGCCAACTTTTCGGTCTCGGCCGGCTACGTCGACGACCTCGCCGCCGGCCGACGGCTTCGCGTGACGCCGCTGGGCACCTTCTCCGGAATCGACGAGATCCGTCGGCTGCCGATCAACGACCGTGGCCTGCGGCTCGGCGATGTTGCCGAAGTCAGCATCGAGTCGCCGCCGCGCCGCTACGAGCGGCTGCTTGATGGCCGCTTCGCGGTCGGCGTGAGCGTGTTCTCCGAGAGCGGCGCCAACCTGGTGGCGGTCAGCCGCGCCGTGCTGGCCGAGGTCGAGGCCATCAATGAACTGTCCGAGATGGAAGGCATCAACCTGTTCGTGATGTTCAGCCAGGCCGAGGGTGTGGTGCAGTCGCTCAGGGATCTCGCCCTGGCCGGCCTGCTCGGCGCGCTGATGTCGATGGTGGTGCTCTACGTGTTTCTGCGCCAGTGGGCCACCACGCTGATCGTGATGCTGTCGGTGCCGGCGGCCATTCTGATCACCCTTGGCGCCATGTACTTCCTGGGTCTGACGCTCAACATACTGACCATGATGGGGCTGATGCTGGCCATCGGCATGCTGGTCGACAACTCGGTCGTGGTGACCGAAAGCATCTACCGCTGCCGGCAGCGCTTTCCCGATCAGCCCGCCCGGGCCACGCTCATCGGCGTGCGCGAAGTGGCCATGGCCGTGACCGCCGGCACGCTGACGACCATCATCGTCTTCCTGCCCAATATCTTTGGCGCCCAGAACGAGATCACGGCCTTCCTGTCCTTCGTGGCCTACGCCATCACGGTGGCGTTGCTGGCCTCGCTGCTGATCTCGCAGACCATCATCCCCCTGCTCACCCTCAAGGTGCCTGCGCCACCGCCGCCAAAGGCCGGCGGCTGGCTCAATCGTCTGACCGATGCCTATGCCGGATTGCTCGACATCAGCCTGCGCCATCGCTGGATCACGGCCCTGGCCGTGGTCGCGCTGCTGGCCAGTGCCGTGGTGCCGATCGGGCAGATCAAGACCAACATGTTTCAGCAGGCCGAAGGCGAGCGGATGATGCTGCACTACAACGTGGTTGGCAGCTACTCGCTCGAGCGGGTTCGGCGCGACGTCGATCGCATCGAAGACTACCTGCGCGAGAACCAGGCACGCTTCGGCTTCGAATCGCTCTACAGCTACTACAGCGA
Organism: Pseudomonadota bacterium; assembly: GCA_013285445.1. NCBI lineage: Bacteria > Pseudomonadati > Pseudomonadota > Pseudomonadota bacterium. Next base: position 570,707 of record CP053448.1, read on the forward strand.
AGACCGCGCGGAGACCACGCTGATCCTCGATCCCGAACGCGACGTATCCAACGAGCGCATTCGTGAGCGCATTCGCGAGAACCTGCCGGCGATCGCCATCGGCCGGCCGAGCTTCGAGCCCCAGCGCGGCAGCGGCGGCGAATCGCTCAGCGTGACCGTGCACGGCGAGTCCAGCGAGCGCCTGTTCGAGCTGTCCGAGGAGGTCGCACGCGTGCTGGCGAGTGTCGAGGGTCTGGTCGATGTGCGCTCGGAGGCAAGCGCCGGTGCCGAGGAGGTGCAGGTGCGGATTGATCGCCTGCGCGCCATTCGCCACGGGCTGTCGAGTGAGCAGGTCGCGCAGGCCGTTGCCGTGGCCATGCGCGGCGAGCGGCTCAACGAATTTCGCGGTCCCGACGGCGAAATGAGCCTGCGCCTGGCCTTCCACGGCGGCGACCGACAGAGCGCCGCGCAGCTGGCCAACCTGCCGCTGGTCAACGCGCAAGGCGAGCGCATCCGATTGGCGTCGCTGGCCGAGTTCAGGACGGTTTCCGCGCCGACCAATGTCTTCCGGCTCAACCGGCGCACCAGCGTCAACGTCAACATGAACCTCGACGCGCTCTCGGCGGGCGAGGCGCGCCAGGCCATCAGCGCCATGATGGCGCAAGTTGCCCTGCCGCCTGGCTACGGCTGGAGTTTCGGCCAGGCCTTTCAGCAGGAAGACCAGGCCATGACCCAGATGGTGTTCAACATGCTGCTGGCCGTCGCGCTGATCTTCATCGTTATGGCGGCACTGTTCGAGTCGACGTTGTTCCCGGCCTCGATCATCACCTCGATTGTGTTCTCCTTTGTCGGCGTGTTCTGGTTCTTCCTCATCACCGGCACCGAGATGTCGCTGATGGCCATGATCGGCATGCTGGTGCTGATGGGTATCGTCGTCAACAACGGCATCGTGCTCATCGACCATGTCAACAACCTCAGGCGCCGCGGCATGGCCCGCGACGACGCGGTCATCCAAGCCGGCCGCGATCGCCTGCGCCCGATCCTGATGACCGCCGCCACCACGATCCTGGCCATGATTCCGCTCGCGCTCGGCCAGACGCGCATTGGCGGCGGCGGTCCGCCGTATTTCCCGATGGCCCGGGCAGTCATCGGCGGCCTGGCCTTCTCGACCGTGGTCAGCCTGGTCGTCGTGCCCTTCGTCTACGTGCTGCTGGATCGGCTTCGGGCCTGGACGCGCGGGGTTCTGTTCCGGGCCGGCCAGCTGTCCGCCCGGCGCGCCTCCCGCTGAACACGCCCGGTGGGCTGTGCGACACCGAGTCAGCGCGAAGCGGCTCATGTCCGGGTGTGCGGAAAACACAGCTGGCGTCAGGCCGTTGCGCGATAAGGGGGTGGTCCAGCGCTTCGGACTGACCTGGTCTCGTATCGAATTTGCGGCCAATTCGGGCGGTGGGGTCGGCCTGGGCAGTATCATTGACCCTTCTGTCCGGGTTTCGAATCATGTCTCATCCCAACGGCTCCGAGCCGGGCTTTGACGCCCTGGGTCTGCCCGCCGAGCTTCTGACCACGCTGCAAGCGCTCGGTTACGAGGCGCCGTCGCCGATCCAGGCTGCGACCATTCCGGCGCTGCTGGCCGGGCGTGATGTGCTCGGCCAGGCGCAGACCGGCACCGGCAAGACGGCCGCGTTCGCGCTGCCCATCCTGGCCCGATTGAAGCCCGGCGAGTCTCGTCCGGCCGCGCTGGTGCTCGCGCCGACGCGCGAGCTGGCCATCCAGGTGGCCGAAGCCTTTCAAACCTACGCCAGCGGATTACCCGGTTTTCACGTCCTGCCGATCTACGGCGGTCAGGCCTACGCGCCGCAGCTCAACGGGCTCAAGCGCCGCCCCGACGTGGTGGTTGGCACGCCGGGGCGCATCATCGACCACCTGGGCAAGGGCACGCTCAGGATTGACAGGCTCCAGACCCTGGTCCTCGACGAGGCCGACGAAATGCTGCGCATGGGCTTTATCGACGACGTGCGCGACGTCATGGAACGCATCCCGGCGAGCTGCCAGAAAGCGCTGTTCTCGGCGACCATGCCCGATCCGATCCGGCGCATCGCCGAACGCCACATGAGCCAGGCCGAGCACATCACGATCCGCTCGAAGACCACCACGGCGACCAATATCCGGCAGCGCTACTGGATGGTCAGCGGCGTGCACAAGCTCGATGCGCTGACGCGCATCCTGGAGGTCGAGGAATTCGACGCCATGCTCGTGTTCGCCCGCACGCGCATCGCGACCGAGCAGCTTGCCCAGCGCCTGGAAGCGCGCGGGTTTTCATCAGCCGCCCTCAACGGCGACGTGCCGCAGAAAAACCGCGAGCAGATCGTGGATCGTCTGAAAAACGGCGAGATCGACATCCTGGCGGCCACCGACGTGGCCGCCCGCGGTCTCGACGTCGAACGCATCAGTCACGTCGTCAACTACGACATTCCGCACGACACGGAAGCCTACGTCCACCGCATCGGCCGCACGGGCCGGGCCGGTCGCTCGGGCGAGGCGATCCTGTTCGTCGCCCCGCGCGAGCGCGGCATGCTGCGGGCCATCGAGCGCGCGACGCGCCAGCCGATCGAGCCCATGGCGCTGCCGACCGTCGGCGATGTCAACGCCCAGCGCCTGGTCCGCTTCCAGGCGCGGATTCAGGCCGCACTCGAGAGCGACGGGCTGGACGCGGGACGGGAGACCGTAGAGCAGACACTGGACACGCTGGATACCTCCATCGAAGACCTGGCCGCGGCACTTGCGATGCTTGCGCGCGGCAATGCGCGCAGGCTGGCCGACGACCGTGAGCCGGTCGACGAATCGGGCCCGGAAACAGGGCGGGCGCCGCGCGGGCAGGGTGCACCATCGCGCCGCGACACCGCGCCCCGGCCGAAGGGCAATGACGACCTGGTCCGCTATCGCATCGAGGTCGGCGCAGGCCATGGGGTGAAGCCCGGCAACATCGTCGGCGCGATCGCCAACGAGGCCAAGCTGGATTCAAGCCAGATCGGACGGATCAATATCCAGCATGATTTCAGCACTGTCGATCTTCCCGCCAACCTGGCCGCGGAGACCCTCGGGCATTTGCGCACAGTGCGTGTGGCCAGCCGGCCTCTCCTGATCAGGCTGGATGCCGGCGGGTCCGGCCAGGCCGCGCCCGGGCCGGGCCAGCCCGCTCGCGCCGCCTCAAACCCGAAGCGCCCGGCCGACAAGCCAGCGCCGGCGGACAGACCCCGGATGCCTGACAAGAACGAGTCGCGAGATCAGGGTGGGCGGGATACAAGAAAGAAACCGGATCAACCGGACAAGCCCAGGCCAGCGCGCCCGGCCCGAACGCGTGCCGAACGCAAGGCCCGGTTCAAGTCGCGCAAGGGGACCTGAAAGCAGAACTAAACAGAGCGGGACAATCCCCGGTTCGACAGAATCCGGGTGCCCGGGTCTCTTTGTCCGGGGCCGGTTTGACCTGATCCTCGGCGCGATTGGCGCGGCGCTCTCAGGCGCTTCGGGTATGCCGTGCGGGTTCGGGCGTCTGCGCTGCGATGAGTCGATCCAGCTGCTCACAGACAGCGGCGACCGGTACCATTCGCATGGCGTCGTGTGATTCGATCCTTGTGCCCCAGGGCAGCGCCGAGGCCGGACATCCCAGGATCTGTTCGCAGGCAGGGGTGTATCCGTCCACGCACCAGTCGATGCTCTTGTAGGGCCCACAGCGGGCGGGGTTGCTGACGCCGTAAAGACCGATGACCGGGGTGTCGGTGATCGCCGCCATGTGCGCCGGCCCGGAGTCCGGGCCAAGCAGTACGGTGGCACGCTCGAACAGCGCGAGCAGTCGCGGCAGGGTATCGCGGCCGACGAGGTCGATCAAAGTGCGGCCCGGCATCGCCGCCTTGATCGCGTCGGCCAACGCACGTTCAGCCGCACTCGGACCGCCGCACAAGACCACGCGCATCCCGTGCGAGCGCTGCGCGTGCGCCGCGACTGCCGCGTAGTGCCCGGCCGGCCAGTTGCGCAGTGCCACACTCGATGCCGGTGAGATCAACAGCGTCGGATGCGCCCCCGGGAGCTGCCGCTCAGCCCAGCAGCGGTCGGCCGCCGGGATCGGCAGCGTCCAGTCCATGTGGCGCTCGTGGATTCCCAGATGCTCCAGGAAGCCGAATTGGGCATCGAGCACATGTTCGCGGTCGCGGTGCGGGATGCGCTCATTCACGAACAGGCCGTGCAGATCCCGCGCGCGCACCGTGTCATAACCCAGCCGCCGTTGCGCCCGCACACACAGACTGGCCAGATGCGCACGCATCGATACCTGCATCAGCAGGAGCAGGTCAAAGGAATCGCCGAGCAAGTCGCGGCGCAGATTGCGGTAGCCGCGCCAGCCTGCGTTCTTGTCGAGTACACGAAAATCGATGTCGGGAAGGAGACTTGCCAAACGATATTCACGCCGGCCGATGACCCAGGTAACTGCAGTCTCCGGCCAGACCTGCCGCAGCGTATGCACGATCGGCAGGAGATGGGTGACGTCACCAAGCGCCGACAGGCGAATCAGGCACACGCGCCGCGGCTGCGGCAGGCATGCTGCAGCCGTCTGCTCAGATCGAGACGAGCCCACGGCGCCTCTCCGCCAGCGGGATCGGCGGCGCGACGGCCCCGGGATGCGCCGACAGGCGTTCACCGATGGCGGCAAAATGCGCCTCATCCGGGCTCTTGTGGTGACCGGGAATGCAGTATTCATTTGCAAGATAGCGCAGAAATGCGTCGCGGTGCGGCGCGGGTGGTGCCTGACCTGCAGCCACGGCGCGCATCCAGGCTGCAACCTGTCCCACCGTGCGCGCCGATCCGGCGACACCGCTAACGGCGTAGCAGGCGCGACCCAGCGTCAGCACGGGACGCCGACGCAGCAGTGCTTCAATCCCGACGGTGGAATTGATGGTGATTACGCCTTCCGACCCGTCAATCAGCTCCTGCGCCCGGTTACCGTCGGCGAACATGACGTTGGGCAACGCATCGGCGGCGCGTCGCAGCTCGCGGTAGGGCGCCCGGCAAGACGGATGTCTCTTGAACACCAGTGCGACAGCGTCACCGACCGCCTCGCGGGCCGCCTCAGCGATGATCTCGAACAGGTGCCGCATATCGCGCACCCAGGGCGAATACAGCAGCACCTGGCTGTCCAGGCGCATTTGAAAGGGTACAAACAGGTAGCGCTCGGGCAGCTCGGAAACCGCCTCGCGCGCCTGCCATGATGGTCGCTGCAACAGCGTTTGCGGCAATGCGACCTTGCCGCGGTAGGACGCGTAGAAGGCAGGATCCCGCGGCACGGAGTTGTCCGCATTGACTCCCCGTGGATCGCAGGTCGTCGTTCTTGGCAGAAGGCCGCATTCAAAAGTGTAGTGCGGTATGCCCAGGCACTCGGCGGCGCGCAGCGCGGCGCGTACATCGATGGACTGCCCGCCCCAGACGCCAATCGCGTCCGGCCGCGACGCGCGGATGCGCGCCAGCGCGGCGTGGAAATGCCAGCGTGCAAAACGGTCGTGTATCGCCTGCAGGTGGTGCAGGCGCCATGGCGGGATACGCTCACGCACATACTTGCGGGCCATCGTGTAGGCGGCGATCTCGCGCTTGAATTCAGCGGGTAACGCTGCGCCACCACGCACGCCAATCCCGGCCACACGGAGATTCAGCTCTGGAATGTTCCTGCGCAAGGCAGTGAAGTAGCGTCGCGCCTTGGGCGTGTTGTACAACAGCAGAATCTTGCGTTGCATGGCTGACGAATCGGGTGCAAGTTCATCGAAAGCATGCAAGAGGTCTGTTACAGCGTGATGAGGCCTGCTCCGCTGCCCTCCTCCGGTTCGATGCGGGCAAATAATGGTCATGGGCCCAGGTCGCCTTCGCACGGCTGAATCCGATCTGCATTGCCGCCGGATTGAGCTTCGACCCAATGGCGTGGCCGGTCTCCGGACAGCGCTCAGCGACGTTTCGATATCGGCACCCTGTATCCGGCACCAGGCTGCCTGAACGCGGACGGCAATTCGGGAATCCTGATATCGGACAGATCTGTGCGTTGCCCCGGAACATGGCCGGAGCTGCTGTTGGTCGATGCCTGCATCGAGTGATGAAGAAGGCGAGTGCGTCCTGATCGAAAAGCGCCTTGAAGACGGCGGCGGCCGGATGCAGTCCTCATCGGATTTGTACATGCAACGGAACCGGGGATATCATCAAAGGGTTCCCTACGGGTGAGCGGCACGTGGGCACTCAAGGCCATCGGATCATCGTCTTCGACGACTACCGGGTCGATGTCGACCGCGGTACCGTGTCGCGAGCGGACGAAGAGCTTTACCTGCGTCCGAAGTCCTTCGCAGTCCTGATGCATCTGATAGAGCATCAGGGCGTGCTGGTCTCGAAAGACGAGCTGATGGAGGCAATCTGGTCGGACACGGTGGTCACCGACGGTGCTTTGACCCAGTGCATCATCGATATTCGACGGGTCCTTGAGGACGAAGACCACCAGATCATCCGGACTGTACCGCGGCGCGGGTTCATCTTCGAAGCGCAGGCCAGGGCGGATGAGGCGGACGCCCGCGCCCCGGCCGCTGATTCCGGGCACGGGATCGTCGTGCGTGCTTCGGTCTGGGCGTTGGCGGCGGTTGCCGTGGCCGTGGTTGTGATCACGCTCACATGGTGGGTCGACCCAGCTTCAACGGGATCGACCCCGGCTCCGACGGTGCTGGCCGTCCTGCCGTTCAGCGATAACCGCCCTCAGGCCGAGAGAACCTACCTGGCCCGGAGCCTGTCGGCCGAGATTCTCAACAAGCTCGCCCAGGTGCCGCATCTGCAGGTCGTCAGTCGCATCGCTTCTTTCGGCGAGGATCCGGGGGATGATATTCGTTCGATCGGCAAGACCCTTGACGCCACTCACGTCATCGTAGGCAGCGTAAGTGGTGACGACGCCCGCCTTCGGGTAAACGCTCAGCTCGTCGAGGTCGCCAGCGGCTACGAACTTTGGGCCGGGGATTTCGATCTCCGGGGCAGTGATCTGATCGACACCCAGGAGCAAATCGCAAGGAGCATTGCCGGCAAGTTGCGCACTGAGCTGGTGCCGGCGGAGATCGCGACCGCGGTCGACGTCAGCACCGACGATCCCGTCGCCTACGATCTTTACCTCCAGGCTAGCGAAATGCTTCGCCACGCCCGGGATTCCGGCATCGTGGGCGAGGCGCTCGAGCGCCTTGACCAGGCGCTCACCCGTGAACCGCTGTTCGTCGAGGCCGAGGCGGCGAAATGCACCGCACACCGGCGACTGCTCGACCTGGATGAACACCCAGGCCAACTGGATCTCGCGCTGCAGTCGTGCCGTCGCGCCATTGACCTCTCGCCCAATCATTTAACCGCCCGCCTCGAGCTTGGCAACCTGTTGCAGATGACCGGCCAGATGGAGCTCGCGGAAAGCCAGCTCCGCGACGCCGTGGCGGACTTTCCGCAGCATGCCCTGGCCCACCTGGAGCTGGCCGAAGTGCTGGCCGAGCGGGATCGGACTACGCAGGCGGATCGTCACTTCGACATCGCGGCTGCCCTCGAGCCGGGCAACGCGGAGATCCTGAGTGAATACGCGTTTTTCCTTGGCCGGCAGAACCGGTTCGACGAGGCGATTCCCCGTTTCGAGCGAGCGATCAGTCTGGTGCCGCACGATTCCAAGTACCGGATCGATTTCGGGGTTGCGTTGTTCTACCGGGGCCGATTCGATGAAGCCGCGGCGGTCTTCGAGGCGGCCATTCCGCATGATGGCGACGCGGGGCTGGCCCTTAACAATGCCGGCGCCAGCCATTATCTTGCCGGCCAGTTCGCGCGTGCCCACGGCCTGTTTCTTGAGGCATCAGCCGCCAATCCGGGCGGTTACTTCATATGGGGCAACCTTGGCGACAGCTGCCGTCATGCGCCGGACTGCTCGGACGAACAGGCAAGGCTTTATTACCAGAAGGCAGTCGAGCTGGCCGGACAGCAGCTGTCGATTCGCCCCAACGACGCCGAGCTCCACGCTTCCATCGGAGTCTACGGCATCCGCCTGGGTGACACAGATTCCGGCCGGGCGGCCATACAACGCGCTCTGACCGGGGAAATCACCGAGGAGGTCGCGCTCGACATCGCGCTGGGTTATGAAGCGCTCGACTTGATCGGCGAGGCCTCGCAATGGGCGCAACATGCGATCGAGCTGGGCTATCCGCGGACCTTTCTGGAGGCCGACCCCGACCTGGGTTCGCTTCCCTTATTCGACCGATGAACACGACACAAGGAGACCCTGAATGCCAACGAAAGAGGAAATCTGCATCGATGCCAAAGATGGCGTGGTGATCGCCGGGGAGACTTTCATGATCGATCTGCAGGACTACCCGCATCGCGTGATAGTGGCCTTCTCGTCCAGCCGTGACGAACGTTCGCCGCTGCGTTCCGGAGACTTCGTGGTAGAGCTTCAAGGCGGCGAGCGCCATCGCCTGCCGTTGCGGGAGCGATTGACCGAAAACGCCTACCCTTTCACCATCGTCGCCGCCGATGAGCCGCAGCGGGCGGCGATTCCCGGGGTGCTCGCGGGTGCGCCGGTCGCCTGCATCAAGGTCAAGCGCCACGACTAGAATTGACAACAACCGACCGCCAGCGTGGCATCTGCTGGCGGTCGGTCCCACCCTTTACCGGGATCCCGCCGTGGCCAGCTCCACCCCCACTTCGTAACCGAACTGGTCGCTCGTGACGTGGTTGTCGGCGACCACCCGTGACAACCTGTTCGGTTCGTCCGGCAGATTGCATCCTGCCTCGACATAGATGCCGCCCCCGGCCAGCGTGGCCGAATTGCCCTCAATCCGGCCGGAATGCAGGCTGAGCTCGGCGCCGCGCGCACAGTAGACGCCGCCACCGGTCACCGCAGTGTTGCCGGCGATCTGGGTCTCGTTCATTTCGAGCCGATTGCCGTCGCCCGCCATGAAGATCGCGCCGCCGCGCACAGCGTTGCCGTTTTCGATCAGCACATCGTCCAGCACCAGCACAATCCGGCCTGGCTGCATCCGGATGACCCCGCCGTCCCTTGGTCCGCTGTTGTCTCCGACCAGCCGCAGATCCAGCAGCTCGAGCCGGTGCCCGGCTTCAAGGACGAATAACGGGTCCATGGGCGGCGCGTAGAGCGCGGATCGATCGCTTGTGACTTGACCCCGGCAGGACTCAAAACCGCCCCGCAGGGTGAGGTCGCCTCCGATCGTGACCATGCCCGAGTGACTGTAGCTCAGAGAAACGCGTACCTCGTCACCGGCAGCGCTTCCTGCACCATCTGCAAGCGCTGCCTGGATGCTTGCGTGATCGCAGGACGCTTCGGGGCCCACCCAGAAGATGCGTCCGTCGGACGCTTCTGTCGGGGTAGTCGAGGCAACCGTCATGGCCGCGCAAAGCAGCCACGCCGGTGCGGACAGTGTGTTCGATCGTTGGAAATCACGTGTTTTCATGTCGTACTCTCCTTTTGGCGCTTCGGCCGGGCAATATGCCGCGGCTTCACCCCAACCGTATGAAATGGGCGCCCTGGAGTCGCGAGGTTATCGATAAATTGCAGCGAATTTGGTGCTAAATAATGCAAAAACCAGCAAAAGCCGGCAAGCCTGCAAAAAGCCAAAACAAGGACACAGGCGCCCATGATTCCATTGCCGATGGACGGCAACCGTTACCTGCAACTCGATGACAGAAGTAGCCATCGAAGATCCCGACGGCTCGCTGCCGCTTGGGGCAAGATCACCTTCCCCCGCGGCGCGGGGGAAGATGGAGCGATCGGCTTACTGCACCTGCGACTCTTCCAGGTAACGGAAGAAGTCGGAGTCGGCGCTGAGCATGATGGTGGCGTTGGGCCCCAGCGCCCGGTAGCTTTCCAGCGTGCGGAAGAACGAGTAGAACTCCGGGTCGGCGCCGAAGGCCTCGCCGTAGATCTTCGTGGCTTCCGCATCGGCTTCGCCGCGGATTTCCTCGGCCTCGCGCTCGGCTTCCGAGCGAATGCGTCGAAGATCGCGTTCCATGTTGCCGAGGATTTCCTGGCTGCGGCCCTGGCCCTCGGAGCGGAATCGCTCAGCGATCGACTGCCGTTCGGCGATCATCCGGTTCTCGACCTGCCTGCGCACCGAATCGATGTAGTTGACCCGCTTGACGCGCACGTCGTCGAGCACGATGCCCAGGGTGGGCATGGAATCGCGCGCGCGCTCGAGGATTTCGGTCTCAAGCAGTTCTCGGCCGAGCTTGGGCTGCTGTTCGAGGTTGATGTCGCCGCGGTCGGCCATTGCCGGGTCGGCCAGGTTGTCGACGTCGACTTCCCAGTCCTTGGAGCGCACGATTTCCTCGAGCTCGGTCGACGAGACCATGTCGCGAACCACCGAGTCGACGATGTCGTCGAGCCGCGTCCGGGCGCCGGCCTCGTCGCGCACGCTGGTCAAAAACAGCAGCGGGTCGGCGATGCGCCAGCGCGCCGTGGTATCGACCAGGATGAATTCCCGACCCAGGGTCGGAATCTGGGTGACGTCGCCGTCCCAGACCAGCAGCCGCTTGTCGAAGCGACGCACGTTCTGCCAGGGCAGTTTCATCTTCAGTCCCGGTTCGCTGATCACGCCGCCGATAGGTTCGCCGAACTGGACGATGATGGCCTGCTCGGCTTCGTCAATCGTGTAGAACACGAAGTTGCCGCCAGCGATCAATGCGATTGCGGCGATTGCAAGGATGATCGGCTTCATTGTTCACCTCCGGCGCGCGGCGCGGCGTTGCGGTTGACATCGAGCAGCGGCAGCGGCGAGATCTGGCCGTCCTGGACGACCAGCACCTGGCCGATATTGGGCAGCACCTCGTTGAGGGTTTCCAGGTAGAGCCTGGAGCGGGTGACCTCGGGCGCCTGGAGGTATTCGTTCAGAACCGCCGTGAACCGGACACTCTCGCCCATCGCCCGGTTGACGCGCTCGGTCGCGTAGCCCTGGGCCTCGGCCACGGTCCGCAGGGCCACGCCCTCGGCGTTGGGGATTTCCTGGTTGACGCGTTTCTGCGCCTCGTTGATCATGCGCTCGCGCTCCTGGCGCGCCTCGTTGACCTCGTTGAACGCCGGCTGCACCGCCGGCGGCGGAACCACGTCCTGCATTTCGACCGTGTTGATCCGGATGCCGGCGTCGTAGCCGTCCATGATGGCCTGGATTTCATCCTGCGCCTTTTGCTGGATCTCCACGCGTCCGATGGTGAGCACCTCCGAGCCGAGCATGTTGCCGACGATACGGCGCATCACCGATTCGGATATGTCGCGCAGCGTGCGCGTGGGCTCACGCATCTGATAGAGGAACTTGATCGGATCGGCGATGCGGTACTGGACCACCCACTCGACGTCGATCATGTTCAGGTCGCCGGTGAGCATCAGCGATTCGGCCTCGAAGTTCTGACTGCTGTAGGTGGAGGCTGCGCCGGCACGCGTGCCCTGGGTGCGAAAGCCGAATTCCTGCTTGAGTACGCGCTCGGTGGCGACGCGCTGGATCTGGTCGACGCCGAACGGAATCTTGAAGTGCAGGCCCGGGTCGGTGATGCCGATGACCGCGCCAAAGCGCTTGACCACCGCCCGCTCTTCGGGCTGGACGGTATAGAACGCGCCGAATGCGCCCCAGATCAGTGCGATCAGTATCACGATGCCGATAATGGCTTTGCCCGAAGGACCACCACCACCGGTGAATTTTTCCAGAATTGCGGTCAGATCGGGCGGGCCTTGCTGGCCGCGGCCGTTTGTCTTGACGGATTGAATCATGATTGTTCACTCTCTCAAAGCTTAGTCCACCAGTGTAACCGTTATGCCCTTAACCCGGCTGAATGCGATTCACGTTGCTGCCGGGTTAATAATAATCAGCACTGGCCCCGCCTTGAGCGTTGGGCCCCCGAGGCGCTGTGCCCGCAGCACGAATGGCTGGTGGCGTGTGACATGCACTCGGTTCAGCGAGCCTTCAGGCGAGTGGGCGGCCTTCTCAGTGGAGGCGGCAGTGGCTGACGAGGCACACCGCCTCCACCGATGCGGTTCGGGCCGTTGTTGTCGACCACGTGCAGTGCCTCGATCAACAGGGCGAAATCCAGCGACCAGGGGTGGCCGGTATCGGGCATCACGAAACTGAAACCCCAGACGCGGTGAAATTCATCGATGACGCGCCCGTCCGGGCTCCATTCGGTGGCGAGGTAGTACGCGTCCCAGCCGGCGTTATCACAGACATAAGCGCCGTAGTCCCGTAAGGCCCGGGCCACGATTCGCCCCGGCTCGGTACTCAGGCGCTCGATCGGGAAGTTCGGCGGCAGCGCCAGCAGAGCGCCCATTTCCAGTGCCGGCACGTCACCGGTGTAGGTCCAAGAAGACGCATGCCCGTCGGCCTTGCTCGCTGGCCAGCGCCAGCCTGGCGTGGCATCGTTACAATAGTGGAGCCAGCGTCCGTCGATGACCAGCTTCAGTGCGTGCGGGATCCTGCCGCCGGGCACCAGTTCACCCAGCCGAATCGTGCCACCGAGGGCAGACAGACCGCTCCCGCCGTGGGCTCCGCTTCGTCCCGGCCCGTAAAGATCGCCGGGCGGATAGACGTAGTGCGAGGTGGCGAATTCCCCGGCTCGTGCGCGGGTAAACGGTTGTGAGTTGTGCAGGGTACGGCCGTTTCTGCGGAGAATGGCGGCAGCATGGTTCGGTGTGGCGCCGACGTGGTCGCGCGTCGTGAAATGGCCCGGGATCGGCAGGCGAGCAAGCAGCGGACCGTCCCGGGAAGTGCGATCGGCACCGGGTTGCCAGTCCGCATGGTTTTCGTAAATCGGCGTCAATGGTGCATGCGGCTTGAGGATGATGATCTCCTCCTCGACAAACACGCCGAATTGTGTCGACGCCCTCAGCTCGGCCGGAACCCGTTCGGCCTCGGTGCCAATCGGGTGGTTCCAGATCGAGTTCGACGCGAATGGCTGGTGGAAGGGGTTGCGGGGCAGGCCGAAAAACGGCGCCTGCTTGGCGAGTCTGCCCGCCTCGAACTGAGAGTTCGCGGTGTCCCGGGTCGATCCATGTTCTACGGCAAGCGGCGAAAGCAGGCACGCAGCGACCAGTATTGGCCCCATGATCCGGCGCAGGCGACGACTCTCGAGGTTTTTCGCGTTTGACTGCATCGCTGAACGTTCGTTTTCTTCGCTGACCGGCATGAATTCGCAGAAGTTTCGAACTGAGGACCACTACTCGAGCTTGAAGCGGTCGGCGAAGATCGAATCGCCTCTTCCGTACACCACGTAGCTGCGCCCGGATGAGCTGCCATTAGGATCGGCCAATAATGCTCCGATAATCAGCTCATCGATGCCATCGCCGTTGATATCACCGGCGGCGCTGACCGAGCGGCCGGACCAGTCATTCACCGCCTCGCCGTCGAGCTTGAAGCCGTTGGCGCCGGTGAGTTCGGACAATTGCACCACGGCGGGATAATCGGCCCGCGCCGAATGGGCCAGCCCCAGGGCCAATACCCCGGAAATGGCCAGCACCAGCGGCCGGCGTCGCCGGTGCAGCCAGGCGACTCCATGCGCCCCGCACCCGCGCGACCGACCACAAACATTACCCCGATTCACATGATCCGCCACTGCATGCTCCCGGCCGCAGTCGACTCCGGCATATCAGTTGTACACAAGAGCATAACCGCTGCGGGTTGAGTGATACAAATCCTCGATCCCCGGATAAGCGCTTCGAGTGTTTCGGAAGTTGGCCGTCAGCGTCCTGAAGCTTGTTTTAGGGCCCAATGAGCGCGACATGATTGCTGTAGAGCGACTGGCTGGCGTGGTTGAGGGATGCATCACTGGCGTTGTACGGCGCGCAGACAACACCTGCCCGTGACCGGTGCTAACCGGTCAATGTCAGCGGGCTCACTTGGATCGAAGGCGGCTACTCGAGCTGACAGGCGGCGTGATAGAGCCAGTCGAGGCGTAAGGCGGTCTTGGCGAAGTCCAACCGCCACTGGCGAGCCCGCCTGACCAGCCGGGCTGCCGCATGGATCAAGTAGCGGATGATGGGCCGGATCGAGTGCTTGCGATTATCGGCGGGCAGGAAGGTGTACTGCAGCATCCTGAGCAGGATCTGGGCGAGTTGTCCGCACAGATAATAGGCCTGATTGGCATGGAAGTCCCGGCAAGGGGGATGATGCAGGTCCAAGTCGATCAGCGGGCCCTTGAAGGCATTCTCCTGACCCTGTTTCTGGCGATGACGGGCGACCAGCTCCCCCACGGGCAAGTCATCGCGCGAGACGAGAATGATGGTGTAGGCCGGTTTCAGGCGTTGCTGGGCGCCATCGTGGGTGCGGCGGATGACGACATAGGCGTGCTCACGCCAGCCCTGTGGGCGGTGATGGACCACCGTGGCCTGCTCACCCATGCCGATATCGGTCCAGGCCGACTCCGACAGGCCGGTGAGCATGCGCAGCACCGGAGCACGGAACCCATCGTGGGTGACACTGACCGAGTAGTCCCAGCCCTGCTGATGGCAGAAGTCCACGAATGCCCGGTCGTAGTAAGCATTGTCGACATGCACCCAGACCGCTTCGTCCGGACCGAACCAGTCACGGATCGATTCGAGCTGCTCGCGCCAGCCGGCGGTGACCGACACACCGCCGGGATGCAGCCGGCCTGCCGCCCACAGACCACCCACGAACACCCCGTGCAGCCAGTACTGCTGGGTGCCGTCGTAGCCTTTGCCTGAACGCTCGAACAGCCGGCCTTCGACCTCGATGGCCGAACCATCGACAAACACCGGCACATAACCCCGACTGGCCTGCTCATGGGCCACCACCTCAGGCCCCAGCTCGGCGGCAACCGATCCCACCAGGCGCTCGAGCGAAGCCACATCGGCCACGCCAAACCGGCTCAGATACTCACCCAGACGTCGACTGTCAGGCACCTCACTCAAGCCCAGCAGGCGCCGCGAGGTGTCATCACAGCGCAGCGCGTCCACGTCCGACAGCGCACCGCCACCGGCCACCTGCGACGCCACAAGACTCAACACCATCTCCGCATCCGAAGCTCCGCGACGACGACGCTTGAGCGACAGCGCCCGGGATAAACGCCGGCCTAGCCCAAGCCGCCTGAAAATCTGCCCCAGAAAAACCCAGCCCCCTCGATGCGTCAAACGCGCATCCGTGAAATCCACATCGACCTTGGCCGGCATTCCCGCTATCCTGTCCATCAAGCGCACCTTTGGAGTGAGTGGTTTTGTCACCCGGCATTGTGCCGTAATCACTCCAACTGGTGCGCTTCTTCGTTTACAGGGAGATCCTTATCCGGGGATCAAGGATACAAATGGGCGGCAGGTTCGTGCGGTGATTCTCTATGGCACCATGGTTATACAAGGCCATCAGGAACGCGCAATGACCGCCTTGAAACCAGCCCAGGAAAAGAAACCGCCGTTCATCAGCCGCCTGGCGCCCGAGGATCGCTGTCACCTCAACGGCCTGGCGATGGACCAGGGCGAGCCGGCGTGGGTGAGCATGATCAGCCAAAGCGACGTGGCCGAGGGCTGGCGCGACCATCGCCACGACGGCGGGCTGGTGATGGATGTGCGCACGAATGAAGTGGTGTGCGAGGGGCTGTCGATGCCGCATTCGCCGCGCTGGTACAAACGCCGGCTGTGGCTGCTCAATTCCGGCAGCGGCGAACTGGGGTACGTCGATCTGAAAAAGGGAACCTTCGAGCCGCTGTGTTTCGTGCCCGGGTACGCGCGCGGGCTGGCCTTTCACGGCAAGTATGCGCTGGTCGGGTTGTCGAAGGCGCGCAACCAGTCGTTCAGCGGCCTGGCGCTCGATGAGCAACTGCAAAAACGCAACGCTGAAACGCGCTGCGGCATCGTCGTGGTCGACATCGAAACCGGCGACCTGCTCCATCACCTGCGCATCGAGGGCGTGGTCGAGGAGCTGTTCGACGTGGCCGCCATTGCCGGCGCCATCCGGCCGATGCTGCCCGGCTTCAAGACCGACGAGATCAGGCACATGGTGCGTTTTGGTGAGGCTTGATGCTTGTTGGGAACGCCTGGGCGTGATCTCTCAGAAGGTCTCTACCGGTGATCAGGCGCTGTTGGATCTTAAAGCCATTGACGGCACCTGCCGGTTCATCACGTCGGTCCCACGGTCGCGGCGAGCAGAACTTCCCCGACGGCGGCGCGTTTCTTTGCTGCCTGGTTCAACCGCGGGGTGTTGTGGTTCGCGGCTTCCCGCTTAGGTGACTGCCGGATCGAACCAGTTCTCGACGGTCAGCCCGGGTACACGTTCGAAGTGTCGAAGATTGCGCGTGACCATCGCCATTCCGTGGGTCAGTGCGGTGGCGGCCAGGAGGGTATCGACGATGCCGATTTCCATACCCTGCCGACGCAGCTGCGCGGACAGGTTTCCGGCGTTGAGACTGATCGGCTCGGTCAACGGCAGCCAGTTGACGATCGGCAGGATCTGTTCGGAAATCGCTTGCCACAGGGGATCGGGGTGATCGCGCAGACAGGTGCCGCGGCGTAGCTCGAAGCGGGTGAGTTCAGAGGCGAAGAGCGTGCTGGCCGGGTGCCCCAGCAGTTTGTTGATGACGCCGGGGTCGGGTCGGGGTCGGATGATTTCGCTGAGGATATTGGTGTCGAGAAGGCGCATCACGAAAACGGGTCGCGAGGGCTTTCGGCCCGGCCGACTGCCCGGATTTCGTCAAGCGCCTCGAAAAAGGCGGGATCTTCGATGCCATCCGGGTTGGTCATGCTGCCGTCGGCGTGAAAGCGCAGTCGCTGCTTCAGCGCCACCAGCGGGCTGTCAGCGGCGTCGTTCTCAGCGTCGGCGAGACCGCGACGGATCAGATCCTCGACTGTTTCTTTGAGTTTGTGGTCGGTGGCCGCCGCCCGGATTTTGACGCGCCGCATCAGTTCGTCAGGAAGTTCCAGGGTTGTCTTCATTGCCATAATTCCATAATTATGGGTATATGCTAGCACATTTCGGGGGGTAGCTCAGACAAATCCTCACCGGTTCATCCCCGCGGGCGCGGGGAACACGACTTCCCCTGAATCCAGGCGCCACATTGCAGCGTGTGGTGCATCGAGTCAGTCTGCGCGTTCCAGCCGACCGGATTCCAGCACCAGGCCGATACCTTCGCGAGTCAACCCCTCATCAAGTGGCACGGCAAGGAAAACCGGTCGACCATGACAGACAGCTTTCTCTCTGTCTTAATCCCTTCTTTTCAAGGAACGGTGTTCGAGCCTTGGCGGTCGTTACAATTCAGCCTCCAGTGTAGTCTTAATCCCTTCTTTTCAAGGAACGGTGTTCGAGCCTAACGAGGTGATTTATGATTCGTTATTATCGTAGTCTTAATCCCTTCTTTTCAAGGAACGGTGTTCGAGCGCGGTTTTACCTTTCAAGACCACCATTTCGCGAGCGTCTTAATCCCTTCTTTTCAAGGAACGGTGTTCGAGCTTATGACTCCCGAATAACACACGACGTGCTTGGCGTCTTAATCCCTTCTTTTCAAGGAACGGTGTTCGAGCGTCAGATGCAGCCTATGACGCGCGCGTCGTGAAAGTCTTAATCCCTTCTTTTCAAGGAACGGTGTTCGAGCGCTGTCGGAAGTTATCTATAGCCCCGCCAGAGCGGTCTTATTAACCCGGCAGGAAAGTAGATAAGGTATAATCGGGCTATGAAAGAAGATGCCCGCGCACTTCCTGCGGTGGTCCAGGAAGAAAAACGCAAACAGGCCATCCGCATGTGGCAGAAACGCCGCTACACCCACCGTGAAATTGCCGAGCAAGTCGGCGTTCACTATTTGACTGTCGGACGCTGGGTTCGAACATACCAAGCCGAAGGCATGAAAGCCCTGCGGGCTTCCAAGGCACAGGGTCGCCCGGTTGGATCTGGACGATCCATGAGTGAGGAGCAAGAGAACCAGATTCAGAAGGTTCTGATTGATAAGACGCCGGATCAACTCAAGCTGAGTTACGCCCTTTGGACACGCGAAGCAGTACAACAGTTGATTTTGCAGGAGACTGGCATCCGGCTGGCAATCCGTACTGTGGGCGACTATCTCAAGCGCTGGGGTTTTACGGTCCAGAAGCCCAAGAAACAGGCCTACGAGCAGCGTCCTGCTGAAGTGAAGCAGTGGCTGGACGACGAATATCCGGCCATTCATGCTCGCGCCAAGGCTGAGAAAGCTGAGATTTACTGGGGCGATGAGACGGGGCTTCGCAGCGACAGTCAACATGTTCGGGGCTATGCGCCCAAGGGCAAAACACCCGTTCTTCGCCTGAATGCCAAGCGTGAGTCCATCAACCTGATCTCTGCGGTCACTAACCAGGGCAAGGTTCGGTTCCGGATGTTCGATGGGACCATGAATGCAGACATCCTGATTGACTTCATGAAGCGCCTGATTAGAGACGCGAAACGCAAAGTCTTTCTGATTCTCGATAACCTGCGGGTTCATCACGCCAAGGTCGTCAAAGCCTGGCTTGCCGAGCACAAGGATGAAATCGAGGTCTTCTACCTGCCTTCCTATTCGCCGGAACTAAACCCAGACGAATATCTCAATTGTGATCTCAAGGCCGGCGTCCATGGTAGGCTGCCGGCCAGAAGCAAAAAGGAACTGAAGGCAAAGACAATCGCTCATCTGAGGAAACTGCAGAAACTGCCCGGGCGAGTTATAAAGTACTTCCAAGCCGAGCCCATTCAATATGCAGCCTGTGCTTGAGCATTTCTACTTATCCGCCGGGTTAATAATCCCTTCTTTTCAAGGAACGGTGTTCGAGCAGTAGGGCCATGCGTAAAGTACGCGAGAATTTGGTCTTAATCCCTTCTTTTCAAGGAACGGTGTTCGAGCACAAATCAATGCAAATCAAAGCCGCCACAGCCCGTCTTAATCCCTTCTTTTCAAGGAACGGTGTTCGAGCCCGATACCATCATGGCGGCAATCGCCAGCAGGAGTCTTAATCCCTTCTTTTCAAGGAACGGTGTTCGAGCGCCCCTAATTGGCACAAACGAGGACCACGACCATGGTCTTAATCCCTTCTTTTCAAGGAACGGTGTTCGAGCTCATGGCTGCCGCAGACGCTCGCAGAGCTCTTCGTCTTAATCCCTTCTTTTCAAGGAACGGTGTTCGAGCCGCGACACATACGCCGGCGAATCTCTCCAAGCTGTCTTAATCCCTTCTTTTCAAGGAACGGTGTTCGAGCTGGGGCGACAACGGCGATCGCGTCCTGCCTGCCCGTCTTAATCCCTTCTTTTCAAGGAACGGTGTTCGAGCGTTCACACTGTCACAAACAAACCAACGACGAAGTCTTAATCCCTTCTTTTCAAGGAACGGTGTTCGAGCAGGCTCAGGCCATTAAGGCGCTTGCCGGACTGGGTCTTAATCCCTTCTTTTCAAGGAACGGTGTTCGAGCGATGCGGTAGCCGCCATCCGGTTCCAGGCGGGCGTCTTAATCCCTTCTTTTCAAGGAACGGTGTTCGAGCGAGCGGGCCGAACAGATTGCCGACCTGGCCGTCTGTCTTAATCCCTTCTTTTCAAGGAACGGTGTTCGAGCGCAAAGTGAGGCAGAAACATATCCGCGTACTCAGGGTCTTAATCCCTTCTTTTCAAGGAACGGTGTTCGAGCGGAACCGATGAGCGCCCCGCTCTCGACACCAGCGTCTTAATCCCTTCTTTTCAAGGAACGGTGTTCGAGCCGCAGCAAGCCGCCGGCGTGGTAGACCTGGAATCGTCTTAATCCCTTCTTTTCAAGGAACGGTGTTCGAGCAATAACGTCCTGCCCGTATATGTACGGGAATCGTTCGTCTTAATCCCTTCTTTTCAAGGAACGGTGTTCGAGCGCCGAAAAAATCGCCGATCTGGCCGTCTTCAACGGGTCTTAATCCCTTCTTTTCAAGGAACGGTGTTCGAGCCACATTGCAGACAGGGTATTCCCTGAGGCCGATGTCTTAATCCCTTCTTTTCAAGGAACGGTGTTCGAGCGACAAGCTCCGGGAGCTGTTGACGTTTGACTCGGTCTTAATCCCTTCTTTTCAAGGAACGGTGTTCGAGCTCCTTTTCACCGTCGAGCCCCGCGACGAGCGTGAGGTCTTAATCCCTTCTTTTCAAGGAACGGTGTTCGAGCAAGGCGATCAAGAAACATCGCAGCACAGTCGGTCTTAATCCCTTCTTTTCAAGGAACGGTGTTCGGTAAGCGCCTACAAATCCCCACCCTTGACGTTGCCCGGCAGTAATGCGTCAATATCGTCGATGGTTTCGGCCAGTGGCAGCTCTTGAAAAACCTGACGCAGGTAGGCATAGGGCTCGATGGCGTGGCCCTTGGCGGTTTCGATCAGGCTGTAGAGGTTGGCGCTGGCGCGAGCGCCCGCTGGTGACTTGGAGAACAGCCAGTTCTTGCGGCCGATGGCGAACGGCCGGATGGCGTTTTCGATGGCGTTGTTGTCGATCGGGTAGCGGCCATCGTCGAGGTAGCGCACCAGCGCTGGCCATTGGTTGTGCAGGTACTGAAGCGCTTCGCCCAGCTTGGTCTTTGGCGCGACACGCGGCAGTGTCGTGGTCAACCAGGCGTTCAGCTGGTCGATGACGGGCTGTGACTTGTCCTGGCGCAAGCGGTGGCGCTCGGTCGGGTTCAGCGCCTGGGCTTCGCGCTCGATCCGGTAGAGCTTGCCGATCAGCGCCAGGGCCTGATCCGGGCGTCCGATCTTGCCCTTTGGCTGGAGCTTGGCGGCATCGAAGAACTTGCGCCGGGCATGGGCCCAGCAGCCCAGACGGGTGATGCCATGGTCTCGACAGGCCGCGCCATAGCCGGAATAGGCGTCGGCCATCAGGGCACCGGAGAAGCCTTCCAGGCGCGCCACGGGCACATCGCCGGCACGACTGGCTTCGTAGTGATAGACCCGCAGCCGCTGCCCTGGTGGGCCAGATCCCATGACCCACATGTAGCTGTTGCTTCGTGCCGGCTTGCCGGGTTCGTCGAGGACCTGGACGGTGGTCTCGTCCATGCCGATGACCGGGGCTTCGAGGATCTGCTCGGTCAGACGATTGATCAGGGGCTGGACCAGCTTGCCGCAGCGGATCATCCAGTTGGCCAGGGTGGTGCGGTCGAGCTCGACGCCCAGCCGCGCGAACTGCTGAATCTGTCGGTACAGCGGCAGGGCGTCGACGTACTTGGCCGTGGCGATGTAGGCCAGCAGGCCCGGTGCGGCCATCGACTTGCCCAGCGGCTGGGCGGGCTTGGTGGCGGTGGCCACATGCCCTTCGCAGCAGGGGCAGGCGTACTTCAGCCGGACGTGGCGGATGACCTTGACGCTCGCCGGAATGATATCGAGCTGCTCGGAGGTCTCCTCGCCGATGCGCTCCAGAACCGCACCATCGTGCGGACAGACCTTGTCGGCCTCGGGCAGGTCGTGAATGACTTCCTCGCGCGGCAGCTCCGGCGGCAGGGCCGGCCGGCCCCGACGCTGGCGAGAGTGCGGCTTGACAGCGACCTCGGGGGGCTCGCTTGCCGCGATCTCCTCGGCTTCGTTGAACAGGCCCAGCTGATCTGCACTGGCCTGCTCGCTGGTGCCGGCAAAGGTCTTGCGCTGGAAAGTGCGGATGATCTCTTCGAGCTGATGAATGCGCGCTTCGCGCGCCTCGAGGGTTGCCTGCTGGCTGGCCAGCTGCGCCTGGAGAGCGGCGATCTGATCGGCCGTTGAGGGATCTGCAACAGAGGCTTTGTTGACGGCCGACGACATGCAGAAAGTATAGCATAATCAATAGCATGAAGCACCACCAATCAACGAATTAGTGGCCGAAAAGTGCAGTTGTTGATGGCCCTGCATGCGCATCACATCAAAACCCTCGAGCAGCCAGTTGAACTCACGCTCGCCCCAGCGGATCACGCCGTCGGCATGCTTGCGCGGCCACTGGAACTTCGCCTTCTCCAGGCGCTTGTACCAGAGGCAAAAGCCGGTCTGGTCCCAGTAGAGCACCTTGAGCCGGTCGCGGTGGCGGTTGCAGAACACGTACAGCGCATCGGCGAACGGATCCAGGGCCATCTGCTGCTCGACGATGGCCGCCAGGCCGTCAATGGACTTGCGAAAGTCCACCACGTCGCGGTGCAGGTAAACCTTGGGCAGGTCACGAAACAGACGCATCGGCCAGCTCCCGCATCAGTTGGGCGACCCAGGCCGGACAAGCCGAGCTTGGAAGCTCCAGCGCGACACCGCGCCACGACACCGCTATCTGGCCGGTGAGCTGAGACGGCATCGGCGGCGCGACCGCGACCAGGCCCTGATGCGTATCCGCCTCGCGCAGCGCCTTGCGGCGCCGGTAGAAGGACTTCGGTGTCAGGCCATGGCGCTGACAGAACTCAGCCACCGACTCTGCGCCGGCAGCCTGCTGCGCGATCAGCTCTCGCCACTGATCGGCTTTGAGGTAACGTCTGCTCACTTGCTTGCTCCATCCTGAAAATCGATGGAATCAGCATAGTGATCTATGCGTCGTTGAGAAGAGTGTCGGTTCGTAGGCGCTTACGGTGTTCGAGCTGACTGCCCCAAGGATTCCCGCGGCGGTGCGGCGTCTTAATCCCTTCTTTTCAAGGAACGGTGTTCGAGCACCGAGGGCTCCGACGAAGTAGTCATCACGACTAAGTCTTAATCCCTTCTTTTCAAGGAACGGTGTTCGAGCGCTACCGGGGCAAAAGTTTTGAGGGCAAACATGGTCTTAATCCCTTCTTTTCAAGGAACGGTGTTCGAGCCCCCGCATCGAAGAACTGTCCTGCGCCGAGCGCGTCTTAATCCCTTCTTTTCAAGGAACGGTGTTCGAGCACCGGGTTTACCCGGAAGGCGACATGCTCGCCGCTGTCTTAATCCCTTCTTTTCAAGGAACGGTGTTCGAGCTTGAATTGACGACACACATCGACAGCGGCAAAACGTCTTAATCCCTTCTTTTCAAGGAACGGTGTTCGAGCGCAAGAGGACCAAGCCAATGAATCGTCGTTATTCCGTCTTAATCCCTTCTTTTCAAGGAACGGTGTTCGAGCCTGCGCCATGCTTTGAAATCGTCCCTGACGATCAGGGTCTTAATCCCTTCTTTTCAAGGAACGGTGTTCGAGCGCATGTAACGCGCCATTACCGCTACCCGACCGTGTCTTAATCCCTTCTTTTCAAGGAACGGTGTTCGAGCCCAGGTTTACCAGAACCGCCACGGTGGGCCGACGTCTTAATCCCTTCTTTTCAAGGAACGGTGTTCGAGCAAAGTACGCCATAGATATTGACGCAGCAAGAGAGTCTTAATCCCTTCTTTTCAAGGAACGGTGTTCGAGCGCAATCTCATGGGCATTCGATCAGAAGCTAAAGCGTCTTAATCCCTTCTTTTCAAGGAACGGTGTTCGAGCAGCTCGTAGCGCGCAAACCAACGGCAGCATCAGTCTTAATCCCTTCTTTTCAAGGAACGGTGTTCGAGCGCCTATCGCGGCGCCAACCGGAAAAATTTCGTTCGTCTTAATCCCTTCTTTTCAAGGAACGGTGTTCGAGCTCTACAAGGTCAGTGATGCGATGGGCCGGCTGACGTCTTAATCCCTTCTTTTCAAGGAACGGTGTTCGAGCTCATCCAGCAGGCCGATCAGTCCGGCTCGGCGGAGTCTTAATCCCTTCTTTTCAAGGAACGGTGTTCGAGCGGAGACCCGATATGTACTCAGTTTCATTTTTTGGTCTTAATCCCTTCTTTTCAAGGAACGGTGTTCGAGCGCATCGTCATCGTGGACGATGCGCCTGTCTTTGAGTCTTAATCCCTTCTTTTCAAGGAACGGTGTTCGAGCGCCAACTCAAGGCGCAGTTCACCGCATGGGTGAAGTCTTAATCCCTTCTTTTCAAGGAACGGTGTTCGAGCACCTGGATCAAATCGAATCGGACGCCAGTGCCGCGTCTTAATCCCTTCTTTTCAAGGAACGGTGTTCGAGCCGCAGAAAACCCAGACTTCATGGGTGGGATCAGTCTTAATCCCTTCTTTTCAAGGAACGGTGTTCGAGCGTTGCATGAAACACAAAAAGTACGCCATAGATATTGTCTTAATCCCTTCTTTTCAAGGAACGGTGTTCGAGCACCATGAATCTTCGTTATTCGCAACTCAAAGCCGTCTTAATCCCTTCTTTTCAAGGAACGGTGTTCGAGCCACATCGACAGCGACAGCGGCAAAACCCGAGGCGTCTTAATCCCTTCTTTTCAAGGAACGGTGTTCGAGCCGTAAACCTCCCGAACTACTATCATCTGGCCGTGGTCTTAATCCCTTCTTTTCAAGGAACGGTGTTCGAGCCTGGCCATCCATGAATTATGTTTGCCGCCATACGTCTTAATCCCTTCTTTTCAAGGAACGGTGTTCGAGCGTTATTCGCAACTCAAAGCCTGGCAGCAAGCTGCTGGTCTTAATCCCTTCTTTTCAAGGAACGGTGTTCGAGCCATGTCGCCGACCGGGTTTACCCGGAAGGCGACGTCTTAATCCCTTCTTTTCAAGGAACGGTGTTCGAGCGGACCTGTCCATCGAAAACCCGCAATTCGACCGGTCTTAATCCCTTCTTTTCAAGGAACGGTGTTCGAGCCCGCAAGCGCATCCCGTTCGATGATCCCGAGGCTGTCTTAATCCCTTCTTTTCAAGGAACGGTGTTCGAGCTGGACGACGACGAAGGCTGGCCGGTCTACAAGTGTCTTAATCCCTTCTTTTCAAGGAACGGTGTTCGAGCACCATGACCCGCAAGGACTATGAACTGATTGCGTCTTAATCCCTTCTTTTCAAGGAACGGTGTTCGAGCCCCAACTTCCCGACCGACTCATTATTCTCAAGGTTGTCTTAATCCCTTCTTTTCAAGGAACGGTGTTCGAGCCGCTGGCTGTGAATTTCCGTTTTATTCCGGTAGCTTGACATAGGCATTGTCGAAATCCAGATGGTTTCAAATGTTAACATTTTTTGGCTCTTCCCGGTTTTGTGTGGGTTGACCGGTTCGGATAGGCTACCGGCTGGCCCCGATTCGAGTCCAGTTTCATGCACGACCGCGAGCTTTACCGCCAGATTCTCGGCGTTCAGGCGCCCTGGGAGGTGTCCGAGGTGGAAGTCGACCTGCCCGGCACCGGCGTGACGGTCCATATTCGGCACTCCGGCTCGGATCTGGCGTGCCCGCAGTGCGGTGCGGCCTGTTCGGGCTACGACACCCGCGAGCGCAAGTGGCGGCATCTCGACACCTGCCAGTACAAGACCTGGCTGGTCGCGCAGGTGCCGAGGCTTCGGTGTCCCGAGCACGGCGTTCATCAGCTGCCGGTGCCGTGGGCGGAGAACAACTCTCGACTGACGGCGCTTTTCGAGGCGCTGGTGATCGATTGGCTCAAGATCGGCACGATCTCGGAGGTTGCCGAGCGACTCGGTTTGAGCTGGTCGGCGGTCAGCGGCGTGCAGGAGCGCGCGGTGGCGCGGGGTCTGGCGCGGCGGACGCAGGACTTTCCGGACGCGATCGGCATCGACGAGACGGCGTTTCAGCGCCGGCACCAGTATGTGACGGTGATCAGCAGCGGCGATCGGGTGCTGCACATCGCCGACGACCGCAAGCGTGCGAGCCTGGACGCCTGGTACGCGGCGCAGCCGGCCGAGGCGCTGGCAGGCTTGCGAACGGTAGCGATGGACATGTGGCGCCCTTTCATCGATTCGACGCTGGCCCATGTTCCGGGGGCGGTGCACAAGATCGCCTTCGACAAGTTCCACGTCGCCATGCATCTCGGCGATGCCGTCGACAAGGTTCGCCGGGCCGAGCACAAGGCCTTGCTGGCCGAAGGCGAGTCGGTCCTGATCAAAAGCCGCTATCTCTGGCTGCAGCATCCCGACAACATGACCGACAACAACTGGGGCCGTCTCCAGGCGCTCAAATCCGCCAACCTCAAAACCGCCCGGGCCTGGGCAATCAAGACCCACGCGATGTGCCTGTGGGACTACCAGGTCAGAGGCTGGGCGCGTCGGGCCTGGATGGACTGGTACAACTGGGCGATCCGCTCGCGCCTGGAGCCGGTCAAGAAGGTCGCGCGAACGATCAAGGCTCATCTCGAAGGCGTCCTGACGGCCGTGGTCACAGGCGCGACCAATGCCCGCGCCGAAGGCTTCAACACCATGATCCAGAAGATCAAGCGCGACGCCCGAGGGTTCAGAAACAAGGAGCGCTTCAAGGCTGCGATCTACTTCCACCTCGGTGGCCTCGATCTCTACCCGGAGGCGGTGCGAAAATGAATGCTACCCACACGATTCAGTGAAGAGCCCATTTTTTCTTCAACCGCCCGCCGGGGGATGCCGGTTGGGCTTCCTTGTCCGGGTACTATGCCTGAAATTCAGCGGCAGTTGCAATTGCCGAAATACCGGGTGGGCCGGCAGGAGATCAGGCGGTACGGAGGTCGAGCCCATCATGACCGATTTGCCGGTCGCGGCAATGGGATAGATGCGGACATCATCTTCCCGGTGATTCATGATTTCGGCCAGGCGATCGCAAAGATCATTGATGAATGCGGTCTTTTCGTGCACCACAAACACCGAATACTGTATCCGTACGCCGTGCTTCTCCATGAAGCGGGCAACGCGGCCCAGTCGGCGTGGGTCAGCAATGTCGTAGCTTACCAGCCAGAGGGTTTCACGCTGCGGCATCAGACGATACCTTCTTCGAGCAGGCGCTGGTCCAGCCGGTGAAGCACGTCGATGGCCCGGCTTCTCAGGTCTGGAACCAGGTGCTGGAAGCGGGTAAGCATGGTCGCGCGAATCATCGGCGGTGGATCCCCACGGTCGAGCGCGGCCTGCACGCGTATCAGTTCCTGCAGACTCGGCAGAAACAAAGACCATTCCAGAAGTGCGATGAGGTCCGAGGCGGGATCGAGCTGCGGCCACAACGCCCGGCGACGTGTCGCGTCCAGACCCTGATCAGCCAGCAGCTCGGCAACCAGACCGGAAAGACCTCGCTTCCAGGTCTGCTCCACCATCTTGACAAGGGTTGTGGATGCACGGGCATGACGGGCCCTTTCCATGGCGCGCCGTAAGCTTCGACAGCGGTGCCGGTCCGGTGGTATACGTAATTGACCGGCGAGCCGACAGCGTTGGCGACTTTCCATCGACTTCCACCAGACGTTATAAATGCGCCTTCCGTTCGGCTGGGCCAGGAGTTCACGCAGCCGATCGAACAGGCCGCTTCGCTGGTGGCTGCCGGTTCCGTGCAAGAAGCCCAGGACGTGACCATGATCGGATACGAACACGATGGGTACGCCGCTGCGCATGCACAGGGTCAGGGCACGCGGAGTCCAGCGGGCCGTGGCGGGTGCAACAACCTGGGATATGTAGCGGATGGCCATGACCGCCGGAGCCTGCTGCTCGCAATCGATGCGCAGTGCGGTACCCTGCGTTGAGATGCGCGGGACGGACTCGTTGAGGATGTAGAGCGGCTTCATGGCTGATGCGCCCGAAGCGTTCGAATCAGTTCATGGCCACGGGTACGCAGATAGCGCCGGAATGGTGGTGCGGTCTCCTCCCACCAAGGCCAGAAGTGTTGCCGTCCATTCTTTCGCAGACGGCATCCGGCGGCGCCGTTCGAAAAGTGCTCGGCCTTGACAAGGCGGGTGGCAAACAGCTTTACGACGCAGCCGTCAATTCTCGGTCGCAATGGTTCGATCAGATCGCAGGCCAGCGATTCACGCCCATGGAGTGGTTCGTGCAGGAAACCAAGCATCGGATCGAGCCCTTGGGCATGGCAGACAGCGACCGCTTCGGCATGGAGCAGGGTGTAGCACAGCGAAAGTATCGCGTTGGCCGGGTCTCGAGGTGGTCGCCGGCTTCTTCCGTTGAACCCGGCACTGGCCGGAAACAGCGTCGCCAACGCGCGGAACCAGGCTGCTGCACCGGCACCTTCGAGCCCGCGTAACGACACCAGGTTGGCTCCCGGAATATCCTCCTGGAGCGCCGCGAGGGTTCGGCGGGCGGCAAGCAGCGGCCGCCGCCTTGCCGGTCTGCGTGCCTCGGCCTCATGCAGTTCACGACCGCAGGCGGCGAGCTTTCCCGCAACCAGCTCCCGGGCTAGAGCGGTGGATAGGATGGGATTGGCAGCGGCCTGAAACTGCAGCAGGCGGCGTTCAACGTCCTTGCCGGGCGGCCCGCATAACTGCGCTACACGCCTGTGACCGCGGCCGCTCAGGCAGACCACGGAGACGCCGGCGTCGGTCAGTCGCGCCAGGGTGCTGGTGGTCAACTGTATTTCGCCAAGCAGCACCAGTCGTGCGACGAGTTTGAGCGGTATGTTGCCGCACCCGCGCGGGGCGGGCTTGACGCGCATGCTGTCGCCCTGGACTTCGATGCTGGCATGTTTCCGATCCAGATAGACGGTGTGCATTGCGGTCACTGCAGAAGAAAGAAATCACGATGGTCGTGCTGCGGCGCAATCCCCAGGGTATGCCAGGGCCGCAGGCAGGATGCCGGCAGGATCATGAAGCGGTCTTCAGCCGGATCGATCAGCGCTTCCATGCGCTCGCACAGTTCATCGAAGTGGAGGGCGCTTAGTTCACATTCGAAGACTGACTTCTGGCGGCCGACGGCATAGTCCAGCAGGATCTTTAGTGCGCCGCGCAGGCGGCGGGGAGAGCTGATGTCGTAGGCGGTGATGTAGCGGTCGGTGTTCATCGCGCAGCCTGAAATCCGTTGTAACTGGCTGCATTGTGGCCAAACCCGGAACAGGCTGGGGAAATGGCAAGCTTGCGAGAATGGGACCGCTCAGATGGCGCTTTTGACTGTCGTCATTCGGTAATGGCCCAGCCCCATAACGCAGCCGCGTCCGACCAGCGTGTGCTGGCCCAGCCACAGCCAGGGCCAGAAGCTTGCGGCATCGCGTTGGGCCAGCACCAGGGTGCCGGTCAGGCCGCTCATGTCGATGCCGGTCTGCTGGCGCGAGGAATAGCGCTTGAGCGGCGTCAGGCGCAGGTTTGCAGACTGCCAGTGGACTCTGCGGGCGGCATCGACCAGCGCGCGAAAGTCAAGCTCGAAGGGCTGACGTTGGTGGAACGTGCACAGCATGGAGATGCGCCGGAGCAGGACAGAGAAAAAATCGCCGAAGCTCAGGTCGGCCGGGCCAACGTAGCGATCACGAATGCGGATTCTCAGCGGTGTTAACAGTTCAATGTGCAGATCGCCGTCAATTTCAGGCAAGTCCCTGCCTGGGGCTGCGTCCAGCGTGGAAACGGTCGAAGTCTCTGGCTGACTCAGCTTCAGGCTAAGCTGGTTCCTGCCCAGGCCACGCCAGGCCGCGCGTTCCAGCGCGCGAATGATCAGGGCGTGATCCTGATTGGATGATCCAAACAGCCGGAGCGCCAGCTTCATGGTCTGACCTGCTTCGATTCTGCCCCCTGGCGTTGGCAGCAGCACATAGGGCCGTGGCGCGGTTGTGTACTTGCGCATCTTGCCCTGACCGGTCGGCGGCGGCGTTTCAAAAATGCGGGCGTGCACGCAGCGATCGAACATTGGGCAGGGCGCACAGTCCTTCATGCCGGTCACGCAAACCGATTGTTTGAGCGCGTGCCCGAACGCGCCGCGCCAGGCCGACCCAGCCCAGTCGGGCAGTTGGCCGGCCGTGCGAGCAGCAAAAGTCAGGTCATATCGCCCCACGGTGAGGACCGGGAAGATATCCGGGCGAGATTGCCGTCCTGCCACCAAACCGCTGACTGGTGCTGGTTTGCCGGCTGTCATGGACATGCCGTGCGGGATTGAAACTCGCCGAGTTTCTGCACGCGAAATTCCTCCAGACATGGATTGCACTGAGCGAGCTGATGTGCGTCGAGCTCGCGGCCACGCCACTCGGGCGGCAGATCGATCGAGAGAAACACAACGCGAGCGCCCCGCGCGCACAGGGCAGCGGCGATGTGCAGCGGAAACGTACCGATCGCGATGTCGCCCGGGTTGACCTCGGCCGGATCGAGGTGTTCGACCTGACGATCGAATGCCAACTTCTGTTGCCTGAACCAGTCGCGTGCGCCGGGGTGGCGTGAGACCAGCAGGGTCTGCGAAGTTTGGCGAGGCGTCATCTGTTCCGTCGAAGGCCAGTCCGCGCCGGCGAAGTCATGGACCATCTGGGTGATGCGATCGGTCAATGCTCTGGCGTCCAGGGGTTGCCTTCGAAAACCACCGTGTTCGATATCGTTGCGAAGATCGGCGATCGTCCGGGCGGCATTGCCGGAGACAGAAAATTTCTGTTCAGCCTGCCTGCGAGCGCGTTCGCTGAAGCCGGGATGATTGACTTCCGCGCCGTTGCGGTCTGCTGCATGCAGGTTGACCATCGCTTCGCGCACCGTCACGGCCGCTTCCGGATAACGCTCCAGTTGCAGGTAATGCCGGGCCAATGCCTGCAGCGCTGCATGGCCCTCGTCGCTGTAGAGTCGGTCGGCTGTCAGTGGCTCAATGACGGCTTGCAGTTCATCGAGCACCAAGGCCATCGGCGGCAGCCGGTGGATGATCTCGGTGCGCGTGGCCGTGATGGCCTGCAGGAGCCGCCTGGCGCTGCCAACGGCGCCGGCCTTCTTGCGCGGGTTCTGCTGATAGCCGGTGACCAGGCCAGCGATTCGCACTGTGCTCAGATCGGTGGCAAAATCGGCCATGGCCTCGACCAGGCGATGCCAGGTTGGGAACTCGCTTCCGTCCAGACGGGCTTGCGTCGCCTGCCGCTGCCGGATACGTCGGCTGAGCGCCAGGACGGGACCGGCCATGCCGGTTTGCAGGAAAAGTCTCAGCGCCTGCGCCCATTCGGTCAATTCAACGAACAGGTTCAGGCTCCAGATCCGCGAAACGCCCTGGTCGCCTCGATACTCGGCATAGACCACCTGCAGTCGGTCGGGCTGGCGGCCAATGGCCTGAAGCAGTCCGATCACGGCACCGGCGAAAAACGGCTGGGCTCGAAAGCCATGGGTGATATCAAGCAGTACTTCAGTCTCGTCAGTGTTGTCCCCCTTTTTGCCTACCAGCCCGATCAAAGCATTGAACTGGTCCCACAATCCGCTTTCCCGGCGGCCCGTGCGAATGTCGCAGAATTCAGGTGCCGGCACGCCGGCATCGCTTAGCGCCTGGCGCAAGAGATGCTCATTCCGGGCCCGCGCCTCGGAAGTTGCCAGCACGTGAATGTGACCTGGCTGCCACAAATGCGCCAGGGCGGCACAGACAAACGGCGTGGATTCCGCCTGCCCCAGGCCGGGCCATTCGTAGAGCGCGGGCTGGTAGTCGCCGGTACCGAGAAACGTGATGAGCTTGCGGCTGCCCCGGGCGCTCATTCTGAGTCGTCGTACATGGCGCGTACTCTTCTGGCAGATTTGGACGGTGGGGCATCCCACCAGCCCTGCTCTTCCCACCGGGATTGGATGTCGTCCAGGGCACGCTGTTTGAGCACCTCGTCTTCGATGTCCCGCCATGCTTCGGCGAGTGCCTTGCCCCGAAGTGCCTCATCGGCACTCGACCGGTTTTTTTCGACCAGCTTCCCGATCATTTCATCGACCCAGTTGCAGCGCAGTACCGCGGCGTGTTCGTGTCGGCGTTGCTTTGCAACCTGCTGGTCGTCAAGACGCTGCATCGCGCCATAGCCCACAGCAGTCTTGGCGCCAAAGCCGAGCCATTCGAAGGCGTGTTCGAACGCGGCTTCGAGCAGACTCTGCCAATGGTCGCTCAGGTCCAGGTTTTCATGCTGAAGCAGGGCCGGGTTGCAGCCGACCAGGAAGGAAAAGGCCGTGCCCGGCGGGACGGTGAGGAATTGGATCGGGGTGGGCATGCCGGAGTCGTGCGGCGCTGCCTTGCCCTGGTAATACTCGCCCTGGTGCGGGGTCATGATCTCGACCATCAGCTTGTCCGCGCGAATTTGCGGGATGACATCGTGAAAGATCAGCGCGCCGCGCCGCGCGGCATGGGCATCCTCGGCACCGAACAGCGCGGTGATGGCATCGATCGTCCAGCCGTGGCTGTCGCCCCACAGGCCGGCGGCCAGTTCGCGCGCTGACTGGCGCAGCACCCCCTTGACGCCGCTGCCGGGGAGATAGGGCAGGCCGTAGGGATGCAGGAAGGCAAACCCGTTTTCCAGCGGATGCTCGTTGCCGAGACCGGTGGCGAACGGTGCGGTCGAGACCGCATCGAAGCTGGCCAGACCCTCCCGCTGCAGCGGGCCATCGCGCAGGGCCGCCTGGCGCGCACCGAGCGCGCCCATCAGGGCTTGATCGGCCGCGTTGAGCGGGCAAGCCAGCTTCCAGGCCTGCGTGTTGTCGTTTTCAGTGTCGGAAAAATTCGGCTCCCAGACCGGTAACAGCAAGCTGAAGCGCAGCGCGGGCGAGGCGAGCGCATGGTCGTGTTTTTTCAGGTAGGCGGGAATGGCGGCAATCGACATCAGGTACCCCACGTGTTACATTGTCTTACGCTCGGAATGGAGGCTGAACAGATGTCAACAACCCTGACCATTCGTCTCGACAAGGAGCTGGACGAAACCCTCAGCCAACTGGCCGCCGAGCAGAAACGCAGCAAGAGTGATCTGGTGCGCGAGATGCTGCGGCGGCAAGCCGCTGTTGCAGATCTGCATCTGCTGCGCGAAGAACTTGTGCCGCAGGCCGAACGGGCCGGATACCTGAGTGAAGATGATTTCTTTCGCGACGTTTCGTGAGGGTCTTTATTGACAGCAATATCTGGATCAGCGCATTCGCATCGCGCGGATTCTGTGCCGACCTGCTGGAATGGCTGTTGAAGAAAGGCAGTCCTCACAGCCTGTGGATCAGCCGCGAGGTGATTGAGGAAGTCACGCGCGTGCTTGAGCAGCAGTTCAGTCTCAGCGACGCGGGTCGGCAACGGCTCGATCGACTGCTGGCGGTGCCGAATCGAAGCTGCGGCGGTGAATGGATTGCACCGCCGGATTTTCCGGATCCTGACGACATCGCCATTGTGGCCGCGGCCCTGGCGGCGCGGGCCGGTCTGTTCATCACCGGCGATCAGGCGCTGTTGAACCTTGAAACCATTGATGGCATGCATTTTGTCTCGTCCAGGGAAGGCTACCGGCAGCTGCGTGGCCTCTAGTGACGAAATTTTCCCATCCATCATTACTGCTCCACGGCTGGGGCCAGTTGCCGCAGCCATTTCAGCCAGGCCAGGGCCTCGGTGGTGATCGCCTGAAACTGGCGGGCGTCTTCCATCGCGGCCAGATGGGTCATGAAGGCTGAAAAGTCCTTCGGCGTGTCCATCCGCTGATGCAGCCATTCGAGCAGATGATTGGCCAGGGTGACATGTCGCCCGCCCTTGCCGTGCAGGAAGGCCATGACCTGCATCAGACCGGAGTTCATGATCAGCGCCGGCAGGCCCTTGGCGTCGTTGACGTAATCCTTGGGGTGCCGCGCCACGCCCTCGCTGGCCTTGCTCCAGGCATGCGCGGCGCGCTGCTGTTCGAGCGTCAGTCTCGATGTCGATGGACTGGACATGGCTTACCCCCTCACCACGTTGGTGAGCACCAGGCCGCGCCCCGTTGTCGCATCACCGCCGACCTGAAACACGGCGCCATGGAGCAGATTGGC
This sequence comes from Pseudomonadota bacterium, assembly GCA_013285445.1. NCBI lineage: Bacteria > Pseudomonadati > Pseudomonadota > Pseudomonadota bacterium. Next base: position 604,267 of record CP053448.1, read on the forward strand.
CATCTTGTCCATGACAAAGGCGGCCGGATCCGGTTCGCCTTTCCCGGTGCGGGTCTGGCTGGCCGTCAGCGGGGCCAGCAGCAGCGCTTCGGGCGGCAGGTTTTCGGTGTAGAACAGCCCCGTTTTCGCGGCCGCGCCGGTTTTTTCATCGATCCGCACATGCGGCTCGACCAACGTGGCGTGGTCGCAGAACCAGGCGAAATCGGTGTCGTTCAATACCACCAGGTCGCGCGCCAGCTTGTCGGCAAAGAACCGGTATTCCGGCTTGTCCGGCAGCGCCAGGGTAGCGAGCGAACGGCCGACATCGGACAGCTCGCTTCGCGTCTCAGCAGTGTATTCATAAGCCTCCAGCGCCAGTTTGCCGTCGCTGGTCAGCTGCTCGTTGAACACCAGGGCCTGCCCTTCGGCCACTTCGGGCACCTGCCAATCGACTGCATGGCCGGCATGCTTGAGCATCCGGGCCGTGCGGGCCAGCGTCTGCGGGCTGGTGGCGTAGACAAAGCTCTCGCGCAGACAGCGGACGGGGAAAGCGACTAACTGCGCATCGCCGAAGCTGACCGCGCCGGCGTGCAGCTCGCCGCTGTTGCTGGCGGGGCCAAGCAGCGGGTCGATCAGGTCATCCGCACCGCCCAGCGATTTCCAGCCGTGGCGCACCGCGCCCTTGAGGCCGGAGCCGGCAAGGCTGGGGTGGCCGGTATGGCGCTCGCGCTGAATCGGGTTGTCGATCACTCCGCTGGCTGTCCCGGCACCCATGTGGACCGGACTCAGCGCGTAGAAAAAAACAGCAGCCTGTTGCTCGAACATGTTGGCAATCCTTCAGTAGTGCGCAAAGACGAAACGATTGAAACCTTCGGCGCGACGGACAGCATTGTCGCCCGTTGCGGGCCAGAGACCGGAAACGGCAAGCTTGCCGAGCGCCTCGGGGGTGGCTTCGAGATCCTCGAGCCAGTACACGCTGCCCGCGGGCACCGCACGCTGGGCCGGCTTGGGTTGACGGTGGGCGAGATCCCATCCCGACACCACGCCAGCACGCGGCACGGCGGCGCAACTCACACGGGCGCGGACGCCGTGGAGTTCGAAGCGGTATTCACCGTCGTCGCTCGTCATGCCAGGCGGCAGCCAGCCATCGGGAAAGAGCCCCGGAGCGGTCAACACCAGCCGGCAGCGGCCATTTTGCGCAATCTCGACAAGGTTCGGCGCGCCGGACTTGTGGCCAATGCGCTGCCAGCCCGCCGCGCGGCCGTCGCCGCCGAAGCGCAGCGTGCCCGAATCGGGCAAACCGTCGACACCGTGTGCGGCAACGACGAAACCCACGCCGTCTCCAAATGCAACGGTTTCGGTCGTAAACAGCGCGCCGTCGCGTGCCCTTCCATAGGTGCCATCCAGCGCCACGCCGACGCGCGGGTCAATCTTCCAGAGTTCTTCTGAACGGACCAGCGTCTCCGGCGCCGGCACGATCCCGGTCAGGTAATCGGCGAAGCCGGCCTGAATCAGCCAAAGGCCCTTGGCCGGCTTGGCCTGCGCGTCACTAGACAGCACGGCCAGCTGTGCCAGCGGTGATGAGGATTCGATTCCGGCTGCGAGATTCTTCGGAGTCAGCCGACGGAGCTCGAACCGGTGATTGTCGCGGTGGTGTTCCCGGTGATCGACAACATCGAGATCAGCCGGTATCGGGTGCAGTGTCTCGACGCGGCCATTGCGCCGGCGCGCCAATTGAAAGCCGAGCACGGCAAACTCGCCCGGCTTGTCCCTGGTGCCGATGGTCGGGTGATAGTGACCGGCTTCGCCGCGGGCGAACGCAGTCAGGTCGATCCCGTCATGGACCAGCAGCGCCGAGCGCAGCGCCCCGGCGGCCAGCGACGGCCAGGGCGGGATCAGGGATTGGCCATAACTGCCGGCCTCGCCGAACAGCTTGTTGCCGCGCAGGATCAGCACATCGAGCGGTTCGATGAAGAAGCGGTCGGTCATGCGTGCTTCCTCCCTTCGCCTGTTTCCGTGTCGGGCTGAGCCGGCGCACGCGTTTCGCGGGCCAGGAACTCGGCCGTCGACAGGAAATTCTCCAGCCAGCCGGGCACGGTTTCGGGCTTTTCGGCCTGATTCATCGCCACTTCAACCAAGTTGGCCGCAAGGCCGGGCAGATCGGTGTAGTCGTTCAGCGTCTTTTTCTGTGTCTGCCGCGCAAGCTGCCAGTACAGCATCCGGCCAAGCATCTCGCGCGCCGAGTCTTCGACCGGCGGCGGCAGGTCGCGCAGCCAGACCAGCGTGTTGTAGACTGCCCGGCGCGACACACCGGGTTCGGCCAGAAACTCCCGTAGCCGGATGAGCAGCGCCAGCGCCTGGCCGAATTTCGCGGTCAGGCGCAGTGCGCCGCCGGAGCGCTTGACGACGGCCAGGCTGAAGGCATCGCGGCCGCCCTCGGTCTTGGCGCGCTTTTCGGCTGCGCGCAGCTCGCGCAGCACCGCACCGAGCGGCGCCTTGTGGTGGGCTACGACAACCCCGCAGGAGGCGCTGGCCTGATCCCCCATGGTGCGCAACAGCTGCTTGCGGTGCAAGACGAAACCGTTGCCCTGGCGCTGGAACCCTTCGTTGCTGGCCGGGCCGGCTCGCGACGAATCGGTGCCCGAAAACGCCGCGCGCAGCCCGCCGATCGCCGGCAACAGCTCGTAGAGCGGTAGCATGGCCATCAGGTCATCACCACCGGCATAGAGGATCCGGCCGTAGTGGCGCTCGACCACCGCCGGCGCCAGCCGGATCGCGAAATTGTTCAGCGCATCGGAGATCGCCATATGGCGGGCCGGATTCGGGGCGCGTGCCTCGCCGGCGTAGTCGACGAATTTCGGGTCTTCTTTGAAATGCTCGAGCGCGGCGCGGATCTGCGGGTGGAAGCTGCTGCGGTGCGCGAGCGTCTTCTTCGGGGTCGCCGACATCCACTGCCCCATCTGGTCGCCGTCCATCAGCAGCAGCGCGTAGTAGGCCTCGGGCTTGTGGCCGAGCAGTTTTTCCAGCTCCTGTTCGGCGCGGGCGCGTTCGTCGTCGCGCTCTTGCTCGTCGAGCTGCTCCAGCCAGCCGGGCAGCCGGAACAGCGCATCGGCGTCTGGTCGATTACGCAGTTTCGAAGCCAACTCGGCCGGCAGCGCGGTGCGCGGTGCGTCGGACAGCTTGTTCCGGATCGATTCCGGGACTGTGCTGCCGCGTTCGATCAACCCGACCATCGAGGTCGCCAGCGCCATCGTATGGGTGCTGACGACGAAACGATCAACGTCGAGGCCGAGTTCCTTGTCGAGTTCATCGACGAACAAGGATGGCCACATCCGCTTGAGCAGGCCTTGCGCGTCCAGGTGTTCTCCGGCCTTGAGCCAGGCCGGTCGCGCCGTGGCGACGCGCGCCCAGATCGTGTCATTTCGTTGTCCCGGGGGGAGTGCGAGTTGGTCTCGGTCGGCAGTCAACCACTCGCGCTCACCGGTCAGTGAATCGCGGTAGCCGTGCTGGGTCGATTGACCAAACGGCCGGGTGCTCTTGGCCGCGGCGAGCACGCGGTCGAGCAGCTCGTGCAGCGCCGGATACAGCGTGCCGGGGTTGGGCGTCCAGAACCAGCCTTTCTCCAGTTCGACGCCGCCGGTTCCGGAGAGGATTCTCCAAGCCTGGGTACCCAGGTATCCCGGCGGATTGGACTCGAAAAATGGCTGCATGGCCGCACGTAGCCGATCGTCTGAGCCAGCCACCTTGCCACCGGCATCCTGTCCGACCAGCGACCACGGCACCATGGCCCAGTGCACTTCTGGAAAACCCTTTAGCTGCTCGCGGATCTGCGCGTAGGCCGGCATTGTCGGATCATCGGGCTCGCCAGCCTCAGCCAGCAGCTTGCGCCAGGCATCTTCGGCCTTTTCAAGAGCGAATGTGCGCACCCTTCCGGTGATGCGCTCGGCCAGCTCGCGCGCCCGATTGGCCGGCACCAGCGCAGTGAAGCGATTCGGTAGCGCGGCGGCGAACAGCGGGTTGCTGTCGGTCTCCTTGCGATGCCAGTCGGCAGTGCTGAACAAGGACTCGTCGAGGCCGCAGGTGCGCTTCAGCCACCAGTCGACCTGGGGGATGCCACGCAGACGCGGGAACAGAATGGCTTCCGGGCCAAGCTCGTCGCAAATCACGCGCATGGCCTCCCAACTGAAACGCGCGAGCAGGTGCGAGCCGGCCCAGAGATCGGAGGTTGAGCGTGCGGCAGCAATGAAATCCTGCACGGGGCCGAGGCTGATCGTCAGCAGAGCCGGACCATCGTCCGGGTCGATCGAAAACGCGCCGGCCAGAGCAGAGACCAAATCCAGATGGTCGAAGATGGTGTGGTCGGGCACGCGCGAATCGGCTGGCAGTAGCGGCCAGAGGCTGCGGATCTCGGGCGCGTCAATATCCGGTCCAAAGCGCCAGAACGCCAGCGCGGTGCGCTTTGGGTCGTCGGGGTGAATCAGCCCGCGCAGGTGATCCAGCGCCATCGCCGCGGCCTGGTCCGGTTCGACTTCGGATAGCTTGCGAAGATCGTATTCGGCACCCGAGAGCGGGTTGATGATTACCGGACATTCATGAAAGCGCACCTGCTGCCACTTTGGATAACGGCCGTCTTCATTGCGATTCGGGAACGCGGCGCGATCCATCGCCGAGGCCCAGTGGTCGGCAGTCTTGACCGCCTTTCGCCCGGCCGGATCGAGCCGATCCAGCCCGAGTTGCTCACGCAGGGCACGAGTGGTGCCGCCCTCGTGGCCCTCGGCCGTGCGCATCAGAATCAGCGGCTTTTCGATCGGGTCGTGCAGCCGGGCGTCGAGCTTGATGCGCCAGAATCTGTCCTTTTCGGTCATGAAACACTCCAGCGGCGATCCAGGCGACATGGCACGACCCGACTGGATGCATTAACATACACATCAGGAGGTGTATCGCCATGAGAACCAATATCGTTCTGGATGACGAACTGATCGGCGAAGCCATGCGCTTGTCGGGTGCCAGGACCAAACGAGAAGCCGTTGATCGCGCATTGCGCGAGCTGGTGGCGCGCGGCAAGCAGGTTGCCGTGCTGGATCTGGCCGGCCAGGACCTCATCGACCCCGACTATGACGTGCGGGCAGTGCGGGTGCGCATGAATCGTGACGCTGGTTGACACTTCGGTCTGGATCGATTTCCTGCGCGGCCTGCGCACGCCCGAGGTCGACAGTCTGCGTCGGCTGTTGCGGCAAGGCGAAGTCGCGCTGGCCGCGGTGATCGTGCAGGAGCTGCTGCAGGGCGCGCGCTCGGAGGCAGCACTTGCGAAATTGCGGCAGCGCCTGCTCGAACTACCGCTGCTGACCACGGACATTTCGACATATGTCGCCGCTGGCGAACTGTATGCACGATGCCGCTGGCAGGGCATCACGCCCCGCAGCCCGCACGATTGTCTGATCGCTTCGCTGGCGGTGGCGCACGAGGTTTCGCTCCTTGCCAAGGATCGGGATTTTGCGGCCATCAGCCGGGTTTTGCCCGCGCTAAGACTGGTCCGCGCCGATACTTGATTCACCCGTGCTTTCATGCCGCGCTCCTTTCCAGATCGCTGTGTTGATCCAGCGTCCGGGTTACGGCCTGCCAGGCCGCGGCCAGTTGTGTATCCGAAATCGTCACGGATCGCACCTGGCCGGTGACGCGCCACGGCATCGCGAAAATCCGCAAGCGCAGCTTTCCATCCGCCTCGAGCACCGGCCGCCAGCGCAACGGGTTGGCGAGACGATCGCCGCCCTTGGCGCTGCCGAGCACGGCCCGCAGGTCGGCACCGGACAAAGACTTGAGCGATTCGCGGACCTCCTTGCGCCGGAGGTCGACAAAACGCATCAGTTTCGACCAGTCTTCAAAGTCTTGTCGGCTGTTCCAGAGCATGAGCCCTCCGGCGTCCGAGGCAAACGAAGCGGGCCATTTGCCTGCAAGGCAGTCTTGAAGCGGTCGGGCAAAGCGACCCAGTTCAGCCGGATCCAGCGAATCGACATCATCGATGTGCAGCGCGCCCCAGCCGCCGCGCGATCGTGAACCGAGCTGGCCGAAGTTGCTCATCAACTGCATCACGCGTCGCATTCGGCCGTCCTCGGGCTCTGGCCAGGCCATTCTGACGATTCGCTGCCCCTCTGCTGCATCGGGCTTGATCCCTGAGCGCAGCGGCGCTTTGGTCTTCGCGTCAAGCAGCCCGAACCAGGCGGGCTGATTGCGCGCTTCGGTTTCGAGTCGAATGCGCACCAGGCTCTTGCGGGCACTAATCTTCTCGCGCCGGCCGTTGGTCTCGCTGAAGTCGTCATCAAGCCAGGCATGCCCGAACAGCAGGCCCTCTTCGTGGCGCATGGCCTCAAGGCTGAAGTCGCTGGCATGGTCGGCGAAATAGGCCACCCGCCACCACTCGCGCAGCAAGTGCTTGAAAGGCGGTGTGCGCCAGCGGGCGCTCTGCTCGGCGTCGCCGAGGAAGGCAGGGGTCAGAAAGCGCACCCGATAGCTACGCTGGATCATCTTCGGTACGGCCGAATTGGCAACTGGTGATTCGTTCATGCAGTGAATCCTCGCCGATAGCGCTGCGCAGGGTGAAAATGGCAAGCTTGCGAAATGTGCCGGAACGGCGGCAATCCAGAATCTGGATGGTGGTTTGGGTTGATTCTTGCGCTGTCCCCGGTCTCGCCGTGCACCATGTCCTCCCGATATCAAGTATTCACCAACTGGCTGTTGTTACGCAAGTTCGTCGGCTCAGGTCAGTTCCTGGATCAGCGTTTCGAGAAACCTGTTCAGTGCGGTTTCCGAGGCCAACAGCTGTTGCGCGACAGCGCTGACGGGCCGGGCGCCGTGGGCCATGGCATTGCGGACAAAGCGCAGTGTTTCCAGGTCGCGAGGCAGTTTGCCTTCCCGCAGACGCTCTTGCAGCCGCTCGCGTGCCTGTTCACGGACGTCGGCGTTTTCGGCGTCTCCCAGATTGTCTTCGCGAACTATGCGGTTGATCACAGCCTCGTAGAGCAGGGCGGCCGCTCTTGGATAGTCTCGACGCGAGAGTGCACTGCTCGCAGCGGTCAGCTGTCGCCTGTCGTGGGTCGCTTCGGTCGTCCATGCCAATCGCTCGAGCAATGGCTGGCGCAACAGGTTGTGCGGGAAAGGCAGATCGCTGCTTGCCAGAAAACGGTAGAAACGCTGCAGGCTCTTGCGGGCCTGGGGTATGCGCAGTGTGCGCTCATGGAAGGCGGCTTCTTGAAGCTCGCCGAGCCGGAGTTCCGGCGGCAGGCACGGCGACAGCACTTCCAGCAGCGGTTCATAGTCTCCGCTGGCGTCAAAGCTTGCCAGGGCACGCACACTCCGGGCGATCTGGGCCAGACTGTCGAGCCGACAGACCCGTGCCGTACTCTGGCCGGGTTCAAGCAGCCCGTAATAAATCCCGTCAATGCTGGCCTGGCTGACCCCTTCGAGGTACTGCGCGCCAGCCAAAAGCAGCATCGGCATGTGCCGAAAACCGTGCGTGCAGTCCAGTGTGATTTCGTCGCCAGTATTGATCAGCTCGGCGAGTCGACCGAAGATGGTCATCTGTGCGCTGGTGTCCAGCCCGCGAGGTGCAATGGACAGATGGACCTCGCAGCCCAGTTGGTCGGCCAGCGCCGGCTCGAGTGAATGCAGGAGTGCTTCGGGAACGGGTTGGTCTGCATCCACCAGCCGCATCAGCTCCAGCCGCCGCTCCTCGGCCTGGTCAGCGATATCCAGATCGCCCTCGAATAAATGGTCCCACATGCTGGTCGCGGTGCCAAGAATGAGCAGGCGATCCGGCTTCAGCCGCCGGGCCAGCGGCCAGCCCAGGAAGGCAGCTTCCGCTCGTGTGCCGTCGTCAAACTGATATTCAACGGTCCGGTAGCTGCCCGAACCGGGACGCTGCACTCTGCCGAGCAACGAAATCAGCACTTTCATTATTCTTGCCTCGGGTCCTGCAGTTGCGCGAACTCAATCTGGTCCGGCGTGAGGGCCAACGTGAATGGTTGATTTCTGCGACCGTTCTCCTGCTCGATTCGGTAGTGTCGCGCCAAATCGCGACCAAGCCTTTTGTCGAGGGCCGAATTCAGCCGGCTTTTGGTCTGGTCGAACCAGGACTCATCAATGCTGCTGCGGCTGCGCCAGGCTTGTTCCAGTCCTTCGCTGCTGCCTGAATGTTCGCCGGTTACACGGCTGCGCCAGTGGAGTATCTCGCCGGCGTGGTCAGATATGTTGGATCGCCGAACGCCACCGCGAGCTCGCCGCATGCGGTCGGCCATCCAGGCCAGAAGGGCAAGTTGCGCCCCCGGCAGCCGGAAATGCTGCCCTGAGCAGCTGGCCCGGCGCTGTTCAATATCGATGATCAGCCGGGGCGGGTCGAGACTGCGCTGGGCCAGTGCAATGGCTTCGCTGTAGCTGGTCTCGGGGGCCAGGAGCTCTGGAGGCAGCGACCGACGCAGGCGCACGATGGGAATTGGCGCAAGTGTGATTCGGGCCGCATCGGTGCGCACCCGGCGAACTCGACCGTTTTCCGTGACACGCAGCATTTCGGGTTCCTGTGGCGGGAAATAAAAATCCGGGTGACCTTCAAACGGCGGGTTGACCAGCACGTGCGTGACCTCGTCGCGTGGGCGTGCGAACAGGCTCATGGCGTGGCCTAGATAAAAACCCATGGTCTTGCGGCCACCAGCGATGGATGCGTGCAAAGGGCCAGCGGCATCGCCGGTCAGTTGGCGCACTGTCCGAGCGATGAGATCGGCGGCCGCCTCATTGTCCGCTCGAGAGCGGATGTCTTGCAGTGGTTGGCCATCCCGACTGCGTATGACGCAAATATCCCGAACTTCGAGTGGATCGTGTTCACCACTGATCCCGAACCCATCGAGCAATCGCGCCAGATGACAGGGGCCAGCGGGATCGAGCAGTTCATTGCGGATCAGCTCCTCGCCGGGCCCGGTCGTGATCACGACAATACGGCGCGGTGCCAGCTCTGGCCCGTCGCGACTGATCAGCGCGAACAGGGTTTCGGTAATGATCTGCGGGGAGAGCCCGCAAACACACAGCAGCGTTCTTGAATGCCTCGCTGGAGAAGTCGCTCGATACGCTGGTGTGTCCTGGTGAAGCGTCGACGCCACGATTATTGCCCGAGAGTGCCTTGGTCCAGAGCATAAGGCATTTGTGCAAGTCTCCGAGGTTTTGCAAGCTTGCCGTATCGAGATTTCGGGTTATCTACGCATGGCTCATCTTCGCCGCAGGGTTTCAACCAGTTGGGCTGTTTCGGGCGGTCTTGCTGTACGGCGAATCAGTTGCATGCTGAGGGCGTGGTTGTCTGCTGCAGAACCCGGTTCTGCGGTCGGGGCGAGCTGGCACAGTCATTAATGCTACGATCCGGCGGCGAGCAGAATCGTATACGCTCCCCTGAAAGCCGCTCGACAAAGGTCTTTTCATGCCCAAATCCCGCAATACCCGCAAAAGACGGAAATCGAAGACATCAAAAGCCCGCCGCAGGCCATCTTCTGCGGCTCCACCACCGCGCATGGTCACCGAGAGTCTGTTTCACCAGATGGGGCTGGGCGGGGTTGGCCAGTCGGATGGTGAGCGCGATGCGCAGGCGCTGGTTTTCGAGGCCTGGGAGACTCCCGATCCCCCGCGAGCGGGCGGCCCGTGCCCGCAAGGCGCTGGAGCTTTGGCCCGATTGCGCCGATGCCTGGGTGATTCTGGCCCAGGATATGGCGGATACGCTGCTTGAAGCCCACGAATTCTGCGCAGAAGGTGTGTCGGCCGGTGAGCGGGCGCTGGGCAAGGCGGTTTTCGAAGAGGATGTTGGTCACTTCTGGGGCATTCTGGAAACCCGTCCGTACATGCGCGCGCGGCTCGGCCCGCCGTTCAGCGACTACGTCGCATGGATGAAGCCGTCCGTACATGCGCGCGCGGCTCGGCCTGGCGCAAGCGGAATGGGACAGGGTGCCGGCGCGCGAGCCGGGCGATCGGAAAAGCCGGGGAACGCTCGAGCGCCACCAGATCACCCGGATCATGGAGACGCTGGCCCGGCAAAGCGGTGATGTCGAGGCCGAGGTCGCGATCCTCGCGCACGACCTGTCCACGCCTTCTGCGTTTGTGAACATCGTAGAACGCTACAGAGCGGCACGCCGCTACAACTCGGCCCTGGAGTGGGCCGAGAAGGGCGTCAGCGCTTTCCCGGAGCGTGTCGACGGTCGGCTCTACGAGTTGCTGGCCAACGAGTACCATCGCAGCCGCCGGCACGACGAGGCGATGACGCTGGCCTGGGCCGTGTACGCCGATTCGCCGATGCTGGAGACCTATCGCCAGCTCAAGCGCCACGCCGACAAAAGCGGGCAGTGGCCGGCCTGGCGTCCGAAGGCGCTGGACTTTCTGCGAAAGACCATCGATGAGGAGCGGCGCAACACCGGCGGCAAGGAGCGGACATGGTTTTCTCCCGTCCACAACGGCGAGCTGGTTCGTATCCTGCTGTGAGAATATGATATCGATGGCGCCTGGCAGGAAGCCCGCAAGCGAGGCTGTACGGAGTCGCTGTGGCTGGAGCTCGCCGCCCGGCGGGAGCGCGCTTGCCCCGAGGATGCCTTACCCATCTACCAGCGCCAGATCGAACCGGCCCTGAGCCAGAAGAACAACGATGCATACGGCCGGGCCGTTCATTATCTGGACAAGGTGAGAGTGTTGATGAGACACCTCGACCGAAACGATGAGTTTGCCGATTTTCTGGAACGCATTCGCGCCGAGCATTGGCGCAAGCGCAATTTCATGAAACTCCTGGATGCGCGGCGTTGGTCATGAGAGATGGGGTCTATTGGCCAGTACAACCACCACCACGACGCGGCATGGTCTGCAGGCGCTCGGTGAGCTCTGCGAGATCGCTCATCGCCTCTAACCTCTGACGCACGGTCATGGACTGGACGCGACGCAACTGTTCGCGGCGGCTGCCCTCGAATGTGGTTTTCCGCCAGTCGACAGGCCGCTTTTGCCTACTGATGATTGCCTGACTCCTGCAGCTGTCTCAAGTGCTGAATGTCGTCGAGGTCCCGGGGTTGGTCGTGACAAGGGACTACTGGAGCTGCGACAGTTTCTCGACCTGACTCGACAGTTCGGCCACCTTGCTCCGGTGCTCTTCCAGGCGCTGGCGTTCCTTGTCGACCACTTCGGCCGGGGCGTTGTCGACGAAGCGTTCGTTGGCGAGTTTCTTCTCGGCCTGGGTCAGGCCCTTTTGTTCGCGTTCGAGCTGCTTGTTGAGGCGGGCCAGTTCCTCGCCGATGTCGACCAGGCCGGCCAGGGGAATGAGCAGGCGCAGGTTGCCGGCGAGCGCGACGGCGCTATCGGCGCTGTCGCGTTCGTCGGCCACGCGCTCGATCGATTCGATTCGAGCCAGGCGCTGGATCAGGGCGCCGAAGCGCTGCAGGCGCTCGTGGTCGTCGTCGGTGCCGAGCTGGACCACCAGCGGCATCGGCTTGCCCGGGGCCAGGCCCAGTTCGGTGCGCGCCGAGCGGATGGCCGAGATCACGGTCTTGAGCCATTCGGCGTCACGCTCCGCGGCTTCGTCGATGTCACCGGCCTGGGGCCAGCGCGTCGCCATGATGGTGTCGGCTTCGCTGCCGGCGGGCACGCGCACGCGCTGCCAGATCTCCTCGGTAATGAAAGGCACGAAGGGGTGGAGCAGCCTGAGCGTGATCTCGAGCACGCTCGCCAGGGTGTAGCGGGTGGCGCGGGCGGTCGCCTCGTCGGCGTCGTCGGCAAGCGCGGGCTTGGCCAGTTCCAGGTACCAGTCGCAGAACTCGTGCCAGACGAATTCATAGAGTGTTTTGGCGGCCAGGTCGAAGCGGTAGTCGGCCAGCGCGGCGTCGACTTCATTGATCGTGCGGCCAAGCGCCGAGCGGATCCAGCGCGAGAGCACGTCGTAGTCGCTTTCGGCCGGCACCGGCAGGGTCTGTTCGCCGGTATTCATCAGGGTAAAGCGCGCGGCGTTCCAGAGCTTATTGAGGAAATTGCGGTAGCCCTCGCAGCGGCCCAGGTCGAACTTGATGTCGCGGCCGTGGCCGGCCAGTGCGGTGAAGGTGAAGCGCAGGGCGTCGGCACCGAAGGCCGGGATGCCGTCGGGGTACTCATCGCGCGTGGCCTTTGCGATTGCCCTGGCCTTGTCGGGCTGCATCAGGGCGCGGGTGCGCTTTTCGACCAGGGCCTCGAGATCGATCCCGTCGATCAGGTCGATCGGGTCGAGCACGTTGCCCTTGGACTTCGACATCTTCTGGCCGTCGCGGTCGCGGATCAGGCCGGTGATGTAGACCTGCTCGAAAGGCACCTTGCCGGTGAAGTGTTTCGTCATCATAATCATTCTTGCGACCCAGAAGAAGATGATGTCGAAGCCGGTGATCAGCACCGAGCTGGGCAGGTAGCGCTCGAAGCCTTCCGATTGCATTCTGTCTTCGTCGGGCCAGCCCAGGGTGGAATGCGCCCACAGGGCCGACGAGAACCAGGTCTCGAGCACGTCCTCGTCGCGGGTCAGCTCTACCGTGTCGGTCAGTTCATTGCTCTCGCGAACCTCGTCTTCACTGCGACCGACGTAGATGTTGCCCTGTGCGTCGTACCAGGCCGGAATGCGGTGGCCCCACCACAACTGGCGCGAGATGCACCAGTCCTGCAGGTTTTCCATCCAGTGTCGGTAGGTGTTGATCCAGTTGCCGGGCACGAACTCGATCTCGCCGGATTCGACCGCATCCAGACCGATCTTTCCGAGCTCGTCCATCTTCACGAACCACTGGTCGGTCAGGAACGGCTCGATGATCTGTCCCGAGCGATCGCCGCGGGGCACCATCAGGGTGTGCGGTTTCTCCTCGACCAGCAGGTTCTGCGCCTTCAGGTCTTCGATCACCCGCTTTCGGGCTTCGAAGCGGTCGAGGCCGCGGTAGGCTGCCGGCGCGTTGGCGTTGATCTCGGCCGTGGGCGTGAAGATGTTGATCGGCTCGAAGCCGTGACGGTTGCCGACTTCCCAGTCGTTGAAGTCGTGCGCCGGGGTAATCTTGACGCAGCCGGTGCCGAATTCCATGTCGACGTAGTCGTCGGCCACCACCGGAATCTCGCGCCCGGTCAGCGGCAGTTGAACGGTTTTGCTGACCAGGTCGGCGTAGCGCGCGTCGTTGGGATGCACGGCCACGCAGACGTCGCCGAGCAGGGTTTCCGGGCGCGTGGTCGCGACGATCACGTCGCCCTCGCCATCGGTTCTCGGGTAGCGGATCGACCACAGCTTGCCCTGTTCTTCGCTGCTGACGACTTCCAGGTCCGAGATGGCGGTCTGGAGCACGGGATCCCAGTTGACCAGGCGCGGGCCGCGGTAGATCTTGCCTTCCTCGTACAGGCGCACGAAGGTCTCGATGACGGCTTCGGACAGGTCCGGGTTCATGGTGAAGCGCTCGCGCGACCAGTCGCATGATGCGCCCAGGCGGCGCATCTGCGAGGTGATGGTCGAACCGGAATGCTCCTTCCAGTCCCAGACCTTGTCGATGAATTCATCGCGCGTGTAATCGTCGCGCTTGCCGCCTTCGGCCTCGATCTGGCGGGTGACCACCATCTCGGTGGCGATACCGGCATGGTCGACGCCCACCTGCCACAGGGTGTCGCGCCCTTGCAGGCGCTTATAGCGAATCAGCGCGTCCATCAGCGTGTGCTGGAAAGCGTGCCCCATGTGCAGCGTGCCGGTGACGTTCGGGGGCGGCAGCAGGATGGTGAACGGCTCGCCCTCGCGGGAGGGTTTGAAGCAGCCTTTTTCTTCCCAGTAGGGGTACCAGCGTTGTTCGATGGCTTCGGGGTTATAGGATTTGTCCATGATGATCGGGTTTTCGGTCGGCGGTGGCGAAGGATCTGCTGGGTTACGGGTTACGGGTTACGGGTTACGCACGGCAGAAGGCGACTGTTCTTCGGTCGCGTGTTTTTCCGTAAACCTTAAACCGTAAACCGTCATTTCAAAACATGGTGCTGCAACTCCGCCCCCCGCTGCTTCCATGCCTTCCAGCGCTCGCGCAGCTTCTGCTTGAGCGACTCGTCCGGCGGCACGATTTCGAGGACGCGCTGGTAGCGGCCTTCTGGCAGGGGGGAGGCGGGGTCCAGGTTGATCAGGAGGTCTGCTTCCTCGGGTGCATCTTCCAGCAGCCGGATCGGCGCCTTCGTTCCGCCGCGCTCGTGCGGCAGGAAACGGCCATCGGGCTGTGTCCACAGCTGTTCGTCGAGCTGGGCCAGATCATCGGCGCTGCCGACCACGGCGATATCACGCGTCGCCGGCCAGGCCCTGGAGACCAGGACCCGGGCGACAAACAGCGGATCGGTGAACCGCCCGCTCATTTCATAGAAGTCGACCCTCATGGTTCAGACAAGTCTCTGGCACGCGAACGACGCAAGGCGTGAACCCGGCTTACTGGTCTCTGTCTTCCACCAAGAGCGCGCGGCCGTCGCGCACGCTCGAACTTTCCTGAAAAACAGTTCATTTTTCTTTGCGGCCCCGGCGCCTTTACGAGCATTCAACCGGCACAAGCCCTGGCCGAAGTCGCCACCGCCGGGGACGCGCCATTAGCCGAGCGCATCCCAACCGCCGGCGCGATTGACCAGCCAGTCGACCAGCATGCTCACCGGGCGGCCGGTCGCCGATTCAGGCTTGCCCCACTGCCAGGCGCTGCCTGCGATGTCGATATGCGCCCAGCGCTGGTCATCGGCAAAACGCGACAGGAAACAGCCGGCCGTGATCGAGCCGGCCGGCATGCCGCCGACATTCTTCATGTCGGCAAACGGCGAGTCGATCTGCTCCTGGTAGTCGTCCCACAGCGGCAAACGCCAGCTGCGATCGGCCGAGGCTTGCCCGGCCGTGAGCAGTTCCTCGGCCAGCGCATCGTCCGTGGTCATGACCGCGCTGGCGTGATGGCCGAGTGCGATCACGCAGGCGCCGGTCAGGGTGGCCAGGTCGACCGTGGTCTGGGGCTGGAGGTTCTTCCCGGTCCAGGTCAGGGCATCGGCCAGAATCATGCGGCCTTCGGCGTCGGTATTGTGCACCTCGATGGTCTTGCCGTTCATGGCGGTGATGACGTCGCCCGGTCGGTAGGCCCTGCCGTCGGGCATGTTCTCGACCGCGGCGACCACGCCCTCGATGTTCAACGGCAGCTTCAGCCGGGCCACGGCCTCCATGGCGCCGATGGTGGCGGCCGCGCCGCCCATGTCGAACTTCATCTGTTCCATCAGATCACGCGGCTTGATCGAGATGCCGCCGGTATCAAAGGTCACGCCCTTGCCGACCATCGCTACCGGCGCGTCATCCTGCGAGCCGCCCTTCCAGCTCAGGCGAATCAGGCGCGGGCGGTTGGCGCTGCCGTCGGCAACGGCCATCAGGGCGTTCATGCCCAGCGAACGCATCTCGTCTTCCTCGAGGATTTCCACGTCCAGCCGGTCATGCTCTGCGGCCAGCTCGCGGGCGGTCTCGGCCAGGCAGGCCGGCGTGCAGATATTGGGAGGCAGGTCGGCCAGCTCGCGGGCGCGCTGGACCCCGGCGGCAATGGCGGTGGCCAGGGCCAGCTGCCGGTCGCGGTCTTCTCCGGCCGGAAAGCTGATCGTTTCGGTCGGTGGTGCGGCGTCGTCGGCCGGCTTCTTGGTCGCACTGTAGACATAGTCGGCGTAGGCCAGTGCAACGGCCGCCTGGCGCACCGCCCAGCGCGTGTCGCTGTCGATGACCTCAGCTTCCGCCATCCGGCAGTGCGCGCTGCGCGCCTGCGATTTGCGCAGCGCCTTGCCGGCGGCCTTGACCGCCTTGTCGAAGGCGGCCCGGTCGAGCTTCTGCGCCTTGCCCATACCGGCCAGCAGCAGGCGGCGTGCGGCCATGCCGGGGACCGCGTGCAACAGCAGGGTCCGCCCGACCTTCAGCGGTAGTTCACCGCTGTCGCGCAATCGCGCGAGCAGCCCGCCGGATGCCTGGTCAAGGGCCTGCAAGCTTTCGCTGAATGGCTGGTCCTCGAACAGGCCGACGAGCAGGCAGTCGCAATCAACCTCGCCTATGCCGTTGGTGGTGGTTGTAAACTCCATGCTATGAAATCCTGTCGAATGAGCTCGAATGATGATGAGCCGGCATTGTACCCGGCCCCACCGCGAAGCTGAATGCTGATCCTGGCACGCTACCTGCTGCGCCACGGCCTGTCGGCCAGCCTGATGAGTCTGGTGGTCTTTCTGGGCGTGGTCGGCGCGTTGTTTCTGGCCGAGCTCATGCGGGACGCCGCGCAGGGCGAACTGCCTGGCGCCAGTGTGATGCTGATGCTGGCGCTGCGCCTGCCGGAGGCCCTGATGCTGGTCGGGCCGCTGGCCTTGCTCACGGGCCTGCTGCTGGCGCTGGGTCGGTTGCAGGAAGACAGCGAGCTGATCGTGATTCGCAGCAGCGGGCTGTCATTTGGCCGGGTGCTGGCTCCGGTCATGCTGCTCGCCGCGCTATGGGCCGGTCTGCTGCTGGCGGTCTCCGGCTGGCTCTCGCCGCTGGCGGTGGAGCGCTCATCGGAGATCCTGGCTGAGGCAGCCCGAAGCGCCATTCAGGCCGGTCTGCGGGCCGGCCAGTTCGATCATCTCAATCAGGGTCGCACGACGGTCTACGTCAGCCGCATTGACCGCGAGGCGGAGACGTTTCATGACGTGTTCATACAACACCAGGAACAGGGATTTGTCGAGCTGCTGACAGCGCGCGAGGGACGATTGTGGCTCGATGAAGAGCAGACCGGACCGTATTTGCTGTTGCGCGAAGGCCACCAGGTCCAGCACGCTTCCAACCCGGCCGCGGGGCCGTTGCGGGAGATGCGCTTCGCGCGCAACGAGCTGCGCCTGCCGCCGCCGGAACCCGACATGAGCGACAGTGAAGCGACCGCCCGGCTGCCCGAGCTGTGGTCATCCGGGGCCCCCGAAGAGCGGCGGGAGTGGCATTGGCGCCTGGCAGCGCCGGTCGCGGCCTTTCTGCTGGGGCTGCTGGCGTTGCCGCTCGCCGGTCGCCAGCCGCGCCAGGGTCGGCATGGCAGTGTCGTGACTGCGCTGGTGATTTACCTGTTCTACAGCAACGCCGTGCACGCCGGTCTGATTCTGATGGAGCAGCACAATCGTCTGACCGGACCGGGCCTGTGGCCGGTACACCTGGCGCTGGGCGTGCTGGTGCTGTTTCTGCTTCAGCGCATGGAGAAAAACTGGTGATTGCCGGCATCCTCGGACGTTACGTGGGTCGTGCCGTACTCGCCGCGGTGCTGATTGTCGCCGTGCTGCTGGTCGGGCTGTATACCATCATCGAACTGGTCCGGGAGTCACGCGACCTGACCGGCGATTACGGGGTCGTCGAGATGCTGGTCTACCTTGCCCAGACGACGCCGAGCCGGCTGTACGATATTTTTCCGTTTGCCGTCCTGATCGGTACCCTGCTCGGCCTTGGCGGGCTGGCCGCAACCCGCGAACTGGTGGCCATGCGCGCGGCCGGCTTCGACCGCCGGCAGATTCTGATCAGCGTGCTGGCTGCGGTCGGGCTGTGCCTGGCGGTGCTGTTTGTCGTCAGCGAAACCCTGCTGCCGCAGCTCGAAGCCCGCGCCAGCGCCGAGCGGGATCAAGCGCGCAGTGGTCAGGTGCGTCTCGGTCGCTATGGCGCCCTGTGGCTGCGCGACGGTCACCTGATGCTGCGGATTGACTATTCGTCCTGGTCGGCTCGCGAGACGCCGGAATTCAGCCAGCTGTTGATCTATCGTCTGGACGATGCCATGCGGCCACTGCAGATTCTGACTGCCGGGACAGCCAGCCATGATGGCTCGCGCTGGCGGCTGAGCGACGTGGCCGCGCGAACCATCGACGGCAGCGAGCCGCCCGAACAGCACGCGCAGCTCGTGCTGGAGTCGACGCTGAGCTACGATCTGTTTTCGTCCGCGGTGACCCGGCCGCGCATGCTGGCCATCGCCGATCTGATCGACATGATCAAGCTGCTTGGCGCCAACGAACTCAATACCGAACCTTATCGCCAGGCGCTGTGGAATCGTCTGTTCTATCCGCTCAACGTGCTGGCCATGATCCTGATCAGCCTGCCGTTCGCCTTTGGTGGTGCGCGGCATGGTGGGCGTGGCTTGAGTCTGCTGGCGGGCGTGAGCCTGGGGTTGATGTTTTTTGTGGTCAGCCGTCTGGTGCGCGGCGCGGCACTGCTCTGGCCGGGACCGCTGTGGCTGCTGATGCTGATGCCGGCACTGCTGTTCGGACTGCTGGGTCTGGTGCTGCTCAGGCGGCTTTAGCAGCGGGGTACGCTACCCGGCCCGTTTGCCACGATCAGGCGCGAGTTCGACAAGCGGTCGTGCCAGGTCAATCGCTTTGGGTCAATCAGGCTCCAGGCAAAGCCCAGCCCGAGTGCCAGCGCAGAAAAGATGGCGGCGATAAAGCGAATCGCGCTGTCGCCCCAGCCAAAAGGTGGCGTATCGGCAACCAGACGGATTCGCCAGGCACGCATGCCGAGCGTCTGGCCGCCGCTGCGCCAGCAGACCGCGAAATACAGCCACCAGGCCACCAGCAGATAAAGCTGGAACGCGGGGTGGCCGGCGCGAATACCGGTGCCTGACGGAATCACCACGATCGCTGCAGCCACCATCAGCAGGCCGGTGACCAGCAGCGCGTCATAGCTCATGGCGGCCAGTCGCCGCCACAGCGGGCAGCCCGACACGGGCTCACGGGACACTTTTTTTTTCATTTTTTTTTCGGTTAAGGTTTGACGACAGCCCCCGATACAGGTAGGTTCCGCATTCCGGCAATCGGCTCGGACGCCGCGACCTTTCAATTCGCGAGTCTGCGCGGTATTCTATTCCGATTACTGGCGGGTACATACCAGGTCGAACCAAAACACGAATTCTCAAGCATAGCGGATACGACAATGTCACAATCATCAACCTTTCTTGCACGCCTCGCGGTCGCACCCGGCATTCTGATGGCGGTTGCGGTGCAGGCCCAGGTGCTCGATCGCAGTATCGAGACCGAGAACCGGATCAATCGCCAGGTGGCTCAGGCGCAGGAGCAGATCAATCAGGTCGACGAGGAAACACAGCAGCTGATTGACGAGTATCGTCGCGTGATCAGCGAGACCGAGAGCCTGCGCGCCTACAACCAGCAGATGCAGGCTATCGTTGACAATCAGGAAGAGGAGATCGCCTCGATCAACCAGCAGCTCGATGGCCTTGAGGCCACCAATCGGGATGTTGTGCCGTTGATGATCGAGATGGCCGAGACGCTGGGTCAGCTGGTGCGTGCCGATCTGCCTTTCCGGCTGGACGAGCGCATCAACCGGGCCGACAGCATTGTTGACACGCTGGACCGATCGGATATCACGAATTCGGAAAAGTATCGCCTGATCCTCGAGGCCTATCAGGCCGAAATGGAATATGGGCGGACCATGGAGGCCTACCAAAGCGCGCTTCCCAACGGCCAGCAGGTCGAGTTCCTGAGAGTGGGCCGAACGCTGTTGTTCTGGCAGTCGCTCGACGGCCAGACGACCGGCTGGTGGAACCCGAACAATCGCCAGTTCGAGCAGCTCGAGGACCGCTATCGCCTGCCGGTCAGTGACGGCCTGGCGATCGCCCGCAACCAGGTGGCGCCGGATCTCATCCGCTTGCCCGTGCCCGCACCGGAGAGTGAATAATGATTAACCGAAGGATTCTTTTCGCCGTGCTGGCGCTGGTCGCGCCACTGAGCGCGACCGCTCAGTCCACGCTTGACGAACTGCTGCAGCAGGTCCAGCAGGCCGCGCAGGAAGAGCAGCGCATCGATCAGGAGCGGCTTCAGCGCTTCATCCGTGAACGCAACAATCAGCGGCAGCTTCTGGCCGAAGCCCGTCAACAGCTGCGTGCCGAAGAAGATCGCTCTGATCGTTTGCGCGTGGCCTTCGAGGAGAATGAACTCGAACTGGTCGAACTCGAAACCGTTCTTGACGAGCGCATGGGTAACCTGGGTGAGTTGTTCGGGGTGGTGCGTCAGGTCGCCGGTGATACCCGGGGCAACATCGAGGATTCGATGGTCAGTGCCCAGCTGCCGGGGCGTGGCGAGTTCCTGGGCGAGCTTGCCGAGCGTCGCCAGCTGCCGACGGTGCAGGAGCTTCGGCGCATGTGGTACGAGATGGTGCGCGAAATCGCGCAGTCGGGCAAAGTGGTGAAGTTCAACGCCGACATGATCAACGCCGACGGCGTGCTGGAAGAAAACCGTGAAATCGTTCGGGTTGGCGTGTTCAACGTCGTTTCGAACGGTCATTTTCTGCGGTGGGACGGTAGCCAGGGACTGCTGATCGAGCTGCCGCGGCAGCCGGCTTCCCGCTTCCAGGGCATGGCCCGTGATCTGCAGGACGCGCAGCCCGGTGAGGTGGTTGATATGGCCATCGACGGTACCCGCGGCGCGATCCTGGCCCAGGTGGTGCGGGCGCCGACGCTCGGCGAGCGTATCCGTCAGGGTGCCGAGGTTGGCTACGTGATCATTGCGCTGGGCATTTTTGGCGTGCTGTTCTCGATCTGGCGTGGCGTTGTGCTGGCGCTCAAGGGTAACGCCATCAAGCGCCAGCTCAAGCGTGACGAGGCCGACCAGGGCAATGCGCTTGGTCGCGTGCTCAAGGTCTACCAGGACAACCCCGATCAGGACGTCGAAACCCTCGAGCTCAAGCTCGACGAGGCGATCCTGCGCGAGACCGCGCCGCTGGAATCCGGGCTGCCGCTGATCAAGGTGCTCTATGTCGTTGCGCCGCTGATCGGTCTGCTCGGCACCGTCGTGGGCATGATCGTCACGTTCCAGCAGATTACGCTGTTCGGTACCGGTGACCCGCGCATGATGGCCAGCGGTATTTCAATGGCCCTGATCACGACCGTGCTGGGTCTGTGCGTTGCCATTCCGCTGACGATCATCCACAGTCTGCTGCAAAGCCGCAGCCGCTCGCTGATCCAGATTCTGGAAGAGCAGGCCGCCGGTATCATTGCACGCCTCGCAGAGCGTCGTCATGGTAGCGCTGACTAGTTTTTTCGAAGCAATACGCGGCTTCATCGAGCTCGGCGGGGATGTCCTGTGGGCCATCCTTGTCGTGTTGCTGATGATGTGGACGCTGATTATCGAGCGCTACTGGTATTTTTTCCGGGTGTTGCCCCAGCGTCGGCGGGAAATCGTCAACGCCTGGCGTGAACGCAGCGAAAGCCAGTCCTGGTACGCCGGACGCATTCGCGAGGAAATGATCAGCCAGCTTTCGCTGGAGATGAAGCGTAACGTACCCACGATCCAGACCCTGATTGCAGTCTGTCCGCTGCTGGGCTTGCTGGGCACCGTTACCGGCATGGTGGCGGTGTTCGACGTCATGGCCTTTTTTGGCACCGGCAATGCCCGGGCCATGGCCGCTGGCGTTTCCCAGGCAACCATCCCGACCATGGCCGGCATGGTGGCGGCGCTTTCCGGGCTTTATTTTGGTTCTCATCTCGAGCGCAAATCGGAAATCGAGTCCGAACGGCTCGAGGATCTGTTGCGTTTCGAATAGCGCTGCGCTGCATTTACACAGGTTCAGGAAATGGCCCGACAACACGCGACCAAGGACGAGCCCGAAATCAACATCACGCCGATGCTTGATATCGTGTTTATCATGCTGATTTTCTTCATTGTCACGACGTCATTCATCCGCGAGACCGGGGTTGAGGTGAACAAGCCCACGGCGCTGACTGCGGAACCCAGGCCGCAGGGCAATGTTCTAATTGCCATACGCGATAATGACGAGATCTGGATGAATCGCCAGAACATCGAGTTGCACGAAGTCAAGACCCAGGTGGAGCGTGCCCGTGCCGAGAACCCTGAAAGCGCGGTTGTCCTGATCGCTGATCGCGGTTCGCGAACGGGCATGCTCGTCGAGGTCATGGATCAGGTCCAGGCTGCCGGCATCTCGCGAATATCGATCTCGGCCGAAGAAGATGGCGGGAGGTAGTCAATGAGTCCTGGCGTACGCTATGCGGTTGCGGTTGTGCTGGCAGTGATCGTCACGCTGGTCACGTTCTATGTCATGCATATGCTGATATCGGGAACGCGCGGCGATCCGGAGCAGCTCGAACCACCGCCGGGAATCCGGTTCGGCCCGGTCGAAATCGACGATCGCGTCGAGCGCCGCGATCGTCGCCGGCCGCCGCCGCCGCCGCCTCCTGAAACGCCACCGCCTCCGCCTGAGATGGAAATTTCGCAAGTCGATCAGCAGGTGCAGGACATGCCTAATCTGGATCTGCCGCCGCTTGACGTGCCGACGACCGGCTCGGGACCCTTCCTGGGCTCGATGGCCCAGGTCGACCGCAACCAGGAAGGCGATATCGTGCCGCTGGTCAGGATTCAGCCGCAGTATCCGCGTGACGCCGCCATTGCCTCGATCGAGGGCTGGGTCAAGATCGAGTTCATTATTGATGAGACCGGATCGGTGCGTCAGCCGCGGGTGGTCGAAGCACGGCCGCCGCGCGTGTTCGATCGCGAGGCGATTCGCGCCATCCTGCGCTGGAAGTTCAAGCCGCGCGTGATTGACGGGCAGCCCGTGCAGCGCAGGGCAACTCAGGTCATTGAATTCTCGCTGGAAGACTCATGATCAATATCCTCAGACTGTTCGTGCTGGTGCTGGCCCTGTCAACGGCCGGCGCAGTCAATGCGCAGACTCGCGTGCAGGGCGTGGAATGCGGGGTTGAAAGAGAGGTGCAGGCCGGCGCCCTCACGGAGCGAACCTATAATCGTTTGACACGCATCTACGAGGAGATCGGCGAGGAAAAATACGCCGAGGCCTACGCCGGTTTGCAGGAGTTGCTGGAAAGCACGCGGCGCGATGATTACGAAAAAGCGACCATCTACCAGGCCATGGCCTACATCCGGGCTCAGCAGGAACGCTATCAGGAGGCCATCGATCTGTTCAAGCGTGCAATCGAGCTCGATCGCATGCCCAACAACCAGCATTTCGACATGGTCCTGCAGGTCGCTCAGCTCTATTACAGCATCGAGCGATACCGTGAAGCGCTTGACGAGCTCGACCTGTGGTTCTGCATGACACCGGATGACCAGAAGAACAAGGTCAATGTCTGGGTCATGAAAGCCAGCATCCATGCCCAGATCGAGGAGTTCCGGCAGGCGCTCGAGGCCATCGATCGGGCCATTGCACTTGCCGATGAGCCGCGAGAACAGTGGTACCAGCTCAAGCTGGGAATGCACTTCGAACTCAAGGAGTGGAACAACGCGGTCGGCGTCCTGAAAATACTGATCAACATGAATCCGACCCGCAAGGACTACTGGATTCAATTGTCCTCGGTGTACTCCGAGCTTGAACAGCAGCGTGACTCCATGGCCACCCTGGCCCTGGCGCATCGCAGGGGTTTGCTCGACCGCCAGTCGGAGTATCTGCAGCTGGCCAGCCTGCAGCAAGAATTTGACGCGCCCCGAAAAGCAGCAGAAGTGCTGCAGGAAGGTCTTGAGCAGGGCATTGTAGAAAGCACTCGCCGTAACTGGGAGATGACCGCCGGCGCCTGGTATGAGGCGCGCGAGCTTGATCGGGCGCTGGACGCCTATGAACAGGCCGGCGCGCAGTCCATGGACGGCAAGATCGATTTGCAGCGCGCCTATATCCTGGTCGACCTCGAGCGCTGGGACGAGGCCAAGGATGCGTTAAGCCGGGCACTTGAACTGGGCGGCTTGCGCGAAAGCCAGGTTGGCAACGCCTATCTTCTCCTGGGTAACGCCCACGCCAGCAGCGGCAACCTAGATGCTGCGCTGGATGCCTTTAACGAAGCCTTGAAATATGGCAGAGTAGAGCGGGCTGCCAGGGAATGGATCAACCACATCCAACAAGAAAGATCCCGGCAAGCCGGCAGTTAGCCAGGAATTGATAAGACCCAGGGAGGTCAACATCATGCAGATGAGCGAAGAAAGCAAGTTGGAACAACAAGCACCAGAGGACGGTGGCACTGCTTCGGGGTCCGGGGCCATGACTGCCGCACCTGACCAGGCCTCCAGGAAGAAAGCTTCCAAGAAGAAGGCCTCCAAGAAGAAGGCTTCCAAGAAGAAGGCGTCCAAGAAGAAGGCTTCCAAGAAGAAGGCGTCCAAGAAGAAGGCCTCCAAGAAGAAGGCGTCCAAGAAGAAGGCGTCCAAGAAGAAGGCGTCCAAGAAGAAGGCGTCCAAGAAGAAGGCGTCCAAGAAGAAGGCCTTCCAAGAAGAAGGCGTCCAAGAAGAAGGCGTCCAAGAAGAAGGCTTCCAAGAAGAAGGCTTCCAAGAAGAAGGCTTCCAAGAAGAAGGCTTCCAAGAAGAAGGCTTCCAAGAAGAAGGCTTCCAAGAAGAAGGCTTCCAAGAAGAAGGCTTCCAAGAAGAAGGCTTCCAAGAAGAAGGCTTCCAAGAAGAAGGCGTCCAAGAAGAAGAAGGCGTCTTACCGTGACGACAGTTTTGCGCGTATTGTTGCCGCGGTCGAGGAGCTGCGCGACGCAGTCAACGACCTGGCCGGCAGTGAGCTGCGTCATCGGCGTGAGGCGGTCGAAGATCTGCGAGCTGCGGCACGCGCCAAGATATCGGATCTCGAAACCGCCGCACAGCGCAGTCTGGCGCGCCTGACCGGCAAGGGTTGACGAAGCGATCCGCCCCCAGGGAAGCGGCAGGTGCCGCTTCCGACGGCCGCCCCGGCAATCGGATTGCGGTCCTGATTGACACTTTTCTCGATGCCGCCTGGGCCGAACGCGGCCTGGCGCAGGCAAGCCTGTCTGCGTATGAACAGGACCTGCGCTCATTTCTGAGCGCACCGGCAGAATGGCCGCAGTGCGCAGCTCGGGCCGCCGTGCTGGAGCGGCTGTCGCAGCGGATGCGCTCCGGGGCCAGCGTCAGCAGTATCGTGCGGCAGCTATCCTGCCTGCGCCAGTTTTTCGCCTGGGCGGTGCGCGAGGGTCATCTGGCCAAGGATCCGATGATTGACCTTGAGGGACCGCGCCGGCCGCTGAATCTACCCGGCACCCTGTCAAAGTCCGAGGTCGAGGCGCTGCTCGCTGCACCGAGCGGTGATTCGCCCCTGGATCTGCGTGACCGGGCGATGATTGAAACGCTTTATGCAACCGGAATGCGCGTGAGCGAAGCCGTCGAACTTCCACTGTCGCGCCTCAATCTTCTTCAGGGCGTCGTGCGCGTCCTGGGCAAGGGTGGTCGAGAACGGCTGGTTCCGGTTGGTGATGCGGCCCTGGTGGCCCTGGCCCGCTGGATCGATGTGGGCCGACCGCAGCTCAGGCCGCGTGGTGAGCAGGTTTTTGTCTCCCGCACCGGTCGTCCGTTGTCGCGCCAGGCGCTATGGCAGCGGATCCGCCTGCTGGCGCGGCAAGCCGGCGTGCAAACGCCGGTTCATCCGCATCGACTGCGCCATTCCTTTGCGACTCACCTGCTCGACAACGGTGCTGACTTGCGCGTGGTGCAAATGCTGCTGGGCCACGCAGATCTGGCAACGACCCAGATCTATACCCACGTATCGCGATCGCGCCTGCGCGATCTGCACGCCCGGCATCATCCGCGTGGTTGATCATGAATCGGGTGAAACTTGTGGCGGACGACGCGTTCCAACGACTGTCCGCGAGCTTGTCTGACGAGATCCAAATGAATGAACTTGCCAAGGAGAAACCAATGAGGGTGAATGTTTTGATGCTGGGCGCCGTTGCTGCGATTGCGCTGGCCAGCGGGGTGGTGGTCGCCGAGGACGCGGCGATCGAGGACCGGGTCCGCACGCTGGTGCCGCAGGTCAGTAATCTGGTCATTTCGGAAACACCGGTCCCCGGCGTGATGGAAGTCCGGATCAACAACGATATCGTCTACATGAGCGAAGACGGCCGCTATCTGATGCAGGGCCAGCTTATTGATCTTGAGACGCAAACCGACCTGACCGATGCAGCGAAGTCCTACCTGCGCCGCGAGCAACTGGCCGCGCTCGATCGTTCCAAGCTGGTCTCGTTCGGCCCGGAAGAGGCCGACTACGAGCTGCTGGTGTTTACCGATACCGATTGCGGCTATTGTCGGCGCCTGCATGACCAGATCGACGAATACGCCGCCCAGGGCATCCAGATCAATTACGCGGCCTTCCCGCGCGCCGGCGTCGGCTCGGATACCTTCAACACGATGGTGTCGGTGTGGTGTTCGGAAGATCGGCAGGAGGCCATGGATATTGCCAAGGCCGGCGGTCAGCCGCCCGAGGAGCAGTGCGACAGCCCGGTGGCCGAGCAGTACAATCTCGGCCGGTCGGTCGGAGTCACCGGGACGCCGTCCATGCTGACCTTCGACGGCGAGATGATTCCCGGCTACGTGCCGCCGCAGCAGCTGCGCGAGCGGCTCGACAGGATGCACGCCGCCCGCAACTGAGCTTTGCGCGCCATTTGGCGCGTGCGCCGCGGCCCGGTGCCGCGCCGACAGGCGCGGTCGCCTATAATGCCGACCGGGTGCTGCAGGGAGTTCCGCTGAGGTCATGATCGTCTTGCTGGGCAGGGCTGCGTTGCCGCCGTTTCGTCTGGCCCAGATTGCCGCGGCCGTTTCTGCCATCGAGCAGGTGCCGCTCGAGCTGGATGCGCGCGAGCTGATGCTGGTCGATGCGGACGATGTGCCGGACGGCGAAACGCTGTCGAGGCTGACGGCGCTGCTTTCGGCTGCGCCATGGGATCCGGCAAGGCTCAGCACCAATCAGCTGGCCGTGTTGCCGCGTCGCGGCACGGTGACCCCATGGTCGAGCAAAGCTGGCGACATCCTGACCCGCTGCGGCCTGAGCGCTTTTTCGCGCATCGAGCACGGCGTCTGTTTCGATATCGACGGAAAAACGGCCTGCGGGCTGTCGCCAGCCGCGCGTGGACTGCTGCACGACCGCATGACCCACGAAGTGGTCGAAAGCCTTGACGGCATCGACGACTGGTTTGCGCCGCGCACGGCCGAGCCATTGCGCACCATCGCGCTGGGGGAGTGCCCGCAGGCGGTGCTTGAACACGCCAACCGATCGCTCGGTCTGGCGCTCAACCGCGGTGAAATCGACTATCTGACCGAAGCCTATCGCGCCCTCGGTCGCGACCCCACCGACGCCGAGCTGATGATGTTCGCGCAGGCCAATTCAGAGCACTGCCGGCACAAGATCTTCAATGCTTCCTGGACCCTTGACGGCGAGCCACTCGAGGGATCGCTGTTCGATCTGATTCGTGCCACGCATCAGACCACGCCGCAAGGTACGCTGACCGCTTACGACGACAACGCCGCGGTCATCGAAGGCTTTGATGCCATGGCGCTGCTTAGTCGATTCGATGACCCGGTCTATCGCGAACACACCGACCGTGTTCACGTCCAGATCAAGGTTGAAACCCACAACCATCCGACCGCCATCTCGCCTGATCCCGGCGCGGCGACCGGCGCCGGCGGGGAGATTCGCGACGAATCGGCCACCGGCCGGGGCGCGCGACCGGTGGCCGCGCTGACCGGGTTCTCGGTGTCCGATTTGTGTCTGCCGGATGCTCCGCGCCCCTGGGAGGATGCGCCGCCGCCGCCCGAGCGCCTGGCACCGGCGTTGACCATCATGCGCGATGGCCCGATTGGCGCGGCACGCTTCAACAACGAATTCGGACGTCCGGCGTTACTCGGGTATTTCCGCACCTTCACGGCCCGGGTCGACGGGCGCTGGTGGGGCTACCACAAGCCGATCATGCTGGCCGGCGGCAGCGGCACGATCATGGACGATCAGATTCGCAAGCAGGCGCTCGCTGCCGGTGATCGCATCATTGTTCTCGGTGGCCCGGCCATGCTGATTGGTCTGGGTGGCGGAGCGGCGTCTTCCATGGGCGCAGGGCAGTCCGATGCCGAACTTGATTTCGCCTCGGTTCAGCGCGGCAATCCCGAAATGCAGCGCCGCTGCCAGGAGGTTATCGACCGTTGCTGGATGCAGGGTAACGACAACCCCATTCGCTCGATCCATGATGTCGGTGCCGGTGGTTTGTCCAACGCGATCCCGGAGCTGCTGCACGACGGCGGCGTCGGCGGCCATCTGCAGCTGCGAGAGATCCCGGCCAATGACCCGGGTCTGTCGCCCATGGCACTGTGGTGCAATGAGGCACAGGAGCGTTACGTGCTGGCCATTGCGCCGGAACGGCTCGGGCAATTCGCGGCCATCTGCCGCCGGGAGCGGTGCCCGTGGGCCGACCTCGGGCCCGCCACCGGGGATGGCCGCCTGCGGCTGGATGATCGTCAGGGCGATCGTGCGCCGGTCGACCTGCCGCTCGCGGTATTGCTGGGGCAACCGCCACGGCTGCATCGCCAGGCCGCGACCCGGCCCGTTGCGGCGGCTGACGACGGGCTGTCGTCGATGGACCTGGATGAGGCCATCGACCGCGTCCTGGCGCTGCCGGCAGTCGGCAGCAAACAGTTTCTGATCACCATTGGCGATCGGACCGTGGGCGGGCTGAGCGTTCGCGACCAGATGGTCGGTCCGCACCAGGTGCCGGTAGCCGACTGCGCCATCAGTCTGCTTGACTATCAGGGCGATGCCGGCTCGGCCATGGCCATTGGCGAGCGGACCCCGATTGCGGTCCACGATGCTGCGGCCGCCAGTCGTATGGCCATTGGTGAAGTCCTGACCAACCTCGCCGGTGTGGTTGTCCCGAACATCGAGCGCGTCAAGTTGTCGGCCAACTGGATGGCCGCAGCCGGGGCGCCGGGCCAGGACGCGGCCCTGCGCCGCGCAGTCGAGGCGGCCTCGGCATTGTGCCGTGAACTCGGGCTGGCAATACCGGTCGGCAAGGATTCACTGTCGATGCAGACCAGCTGGTCGAGGCCTTCGGGCGATCGGCAAATGACGGCTCCGGTTTCGCTGATCGTGTCGGCCTTTGCGCCGGTTGCCGATGTTCGCCGTCACTGCACGCCCCGGCTGCGCACGGATGCCGGTGAGACCGCGCTGGTCCTGCTCGACCTGGGTCGGCAACGCCTGGGTGGATCGGCGCTCGCCCGGGTCTTCAGTCGCGAGCTTGGCCCGCCACCCGATGTCGATGATGCCGCGGCACTGCGGCGCGCGTTCGAGCTTGTCCAGGGGCTGATTGCCGACGGGCGGGTGCTGGCCTGCCACGATCGCTCCGATGGGGGCCTGTATGCCTGCCTGCTGGAAATGGCCCTGGCCGGACACGTCGGTGTCAGCGTCGATCTGGGCGCCGGGGAGCCGCAGCCACTGTCGCTGCTGTTCAATGAGGAAATCGGCCTGGTGCTGCAGGTTCCGGTGTCCGAATCTGACTCGGTCGGCGCGATCTTCGAGGCGGCGGGCCTGGGTGATCGCCTGAGCCGAATCGGCCGCCTGGTCGAGGCGCCGGTGCTGGAGGTGCAGGCAGCCGGACGCATCATCAGTTGCCGCGATCTGGCCGAGCTGGCCGGACGCTGGGGCGAGACCAGCTACCGCATGCAGCGCCTGCGGGACCATCCCGATTGCGCCGAAGAGGAGTACGCTGCACTGCGCGACTGGCGCCGGCCGGGCCTGCGTCCGCGGCTGACGTTTGCGCCGCCGCCGGCAGCGCCCGCCGTGACCACCGGCCGGCCTCCCCGGGTGGCCGTACTGCGCGAACAGGGCGTCAACGGCCAGCGCGAGATGGCGGTCGCTTTCATGCGGGCCGGGTTCGAAGCCGTCGATGTGCACATGAGCGATCTGGAGCGCGGGACAGCACAGCTCCAGGCATTCCAGGGGCTGGTGGCCTGTGGCGGATTCTCCTTTGGCGACGTGCTCGGCGCCGGCCAGGGCTGGGCCCGGTCAATTCTGTTCAATCCGGCGCTGCGTGATCAGTTCCAAAGCTTCTTCGAGGCGTCCGATCGCTTCGCGCTGGGCGTGTGCAACGGCTGTCAGATGTTGTCGGCCTTGCGCGAGCTGATTCCCGGTACGGACGACTGGCCCTGGTTCGATGTCAACCGCTCGCGCCAGTTCGAGGCCCGCCTCAGCCTGGTCGCGATCGAGCCCGGTCCATCCCTGTTTTTCCGGGGCATGGCCGGTGCGCGCCTGCCGGTGGTGACCTCTCACGGCGAGGGCCGGGCGCGTTTCGAGCACGCCGATCCGCGCCAGGCACCGGTTGCAGTGCGCTACGTCGACGCCGATGGCCGGCCGGCCGAGCGCTATCCGGACAACCCCAACGGTTCGCCGCTGGGCGTGACCGGGTTGACCAGCACGACTGGTCGGGCGACGATCATGATGCCGCATCCGGAGCGCCTGCTGCGGACGCTGAATTTCTCATGGGCGCCGCCGGAGTGGGGCGAGATATCGCCGTGGATGCAGATGTTCCACAATGCGCGCGAGTGGCTGGCATGACACAAGACAGCAACGACAGCAACAAGCACGAGTCGCACTCGACCGAATCTGCCGGGACCGACACCGGTGGCGGCAACCCGATCAAGGAGATGTTCCTGCTGGCGGCCCTCTATCTGCCGCTGGGCTTTTTTTTGTGGTTTTTCATGGCCAGTGCGCTGATGTTCCCGGTCGGGCGCCTGGCCGAGCTGGCGCTGGTTGGCTTCTATCCCGATCTGTTCGAGCAGATTGTTCAGCTTGGCTTCCAGTTCGAGATCCAGACCCGCATCATCATGACGCAGCAGGTCGAGGGACAGACCGCCGCCCTCAATCTGGTCATCAATCCGATGATCTATGCCTGGGGCATGGCGCTTGTTTTCGGTCTGGTCATGGCCACACCGCTTTCCGGCAGGCAACGCCTGTTTCAGATTGTCGTCGGCATTGCCGTGCTGGTGCCGGTTGCCGCCTGGGGCGTATTCTGGGAGGCATGGCGCGACCTGGCTTTCCTGATGGGGGCCGAGGCGGCCGCTGCGGTGCGCTCCAGCGGGTTGTCGCCGTCGGTCATTGCGCTGTGTTACCAGCTCGGCTTTCTGGTGCTGCCGGGCGTCGTGCCAATTGCCGCCTGGATTCTCATGAATCGCGCTTTCATCGAACAGCAGGTCATTCGTCAGCGGCCGTGAAACGATGTCTTCCCGGCGCTGTCTGTAGGAAGCGAACCCGCCGCCGAGGGCGGGTCGGAGTTTATCCTGTCGCAATAATCGAGCCCGACTATGGAAACTGAAACCCTGACCGCGACCGGCGATACCGAGCTGCTGCCGAGCATTGGCGATCACCTGGAGGACCGGGCCAACGAACTGTGCCGCCTGCTGATCGAACAGGAGCGGCTGCGCGAGGAGGATCTGCAGCGGGCCCGCAGCTATCAGGAACAGCATGGCGGCAACCTGCTCACGCTGCTCGTCCGGCTGGGACTGGTCTCGGAGCGTGACCTGGCGCGCGCCCAGTCGGAGCTGCTCGGCGTCGACCTGGTCACCGACAAGAACTATCCCGAAGCGGGGCCGCAGATCGACAGCATCTCGATTCGCTACATGAAGCAGCAGCACCTGGTGCCGGTCCAGGTCGACGATGAGCAGGTGGTCGTGGTCATGGCCGACCCGACCGATCCGGTGGCCAACAAGGCGCTGGAAATGGCCACCAACCGGCGGATCTCGCCGCGGGTCGGCATCAGCTCGGAGATTGACAACGCGATCGAACGCTACTTTGGTGGCGGCAAGTCGGCCATGGGGCAGATTGCCGAGCATCTGGGCGGGGAAGGCGGCGGCGAGGATGAAGAGGATGTCGAGCATCTGCGCGACCTGGCCTCGGAAGCACCGGTCATCCGTCTGGTCAATCTGATCCTGCAGCGCGCCGTCGAGTCGCGGGCCTCCGACATTCACATCGAGCCGTTCGAGAACCGCCTGAAAGTGCGCTATCGCATCGATGGCGTACTGCAGGAGGTCGAGGCGCCGCCGGCGCGCTCGACCGCTGCGGTGATTTCACGCGTCAAGATCATGGCCAAGCTCAATATCGCCGAGCGCCGGCTGCCGCAGGACGGCCGCATCATGCACCGGGTTGGCGGCAAGGAACTCGATCTGCGTGTCTCGACCGTGCCGACCGCGCACGGCGAGTCGGTGGTCATGCGTATCCTTGACCGTGAGGCGGTCGTGCTCGATTTTGCCAGCCTGGGTTTTGCCGCGGATACCCAGAAGACGCTCGAACGCGAGCTGGAAGTGCCGCACGGCATCATACTGGTCACCGGTCCAACCGGTTCGGGCAAGACCACCACTTTGTATACCGCCCTGTCTCGGCTCAACACCCCGGAACGCAAGATCATCACGGTCGAGGATCCGGTCGAGTATCAGCTCGAGGGCGTCAACCAGATCCAGGCGAAGTCCTCGATCGGGCTCGATTTCGCCCGCGCCCTGCGCTCGATCGTGCGCCAGGATCCCGACGTGATCATGATTGGCGAGATGCGCGATCTGGAGACGGCCAAGATCGCCATTCAGTCGGCGCTGACCGGCCACCTGGTGCTCTCGACCCTGCACACCAACGACGCCGCCGGCGGCGTGACCCGAATGCTCGACATGGGCGTGGAAGACTACCTGCTGACTTCAACGGTCAACGCCATCATGGCCCAGCGGCTGGTCAGGCGGCTTGACCCGGAAACGAAGGAAGTCTATGAAGTGCTGCCCGAGATGGTCGAGGAGCTCGGGCTCGACAAGTTTACCGATGAGCGGCCGATCCGGCTGTGGCATCCGGGCACTTCCGAGGTCAGTCCGACCGGCTACCGTGGACGCACCGGCATTCACGAACTGCTGGTGCTGTCAGAGGAAATCCGGCGCATGGTCATGAAGCACGCCACCTCCAGCGAGATCGAGCAGCAGGCCCGCAGGGAAGGAATGCGCACGATGTACGAAGATGGTCTGCTCAAGGCGCTGGCCGGCGTGACTTCCGCCGAGGAAGTGCTGCGCGTCACTCAGGAGGCGTGATGGCCAGGTTTCCAGCCGGCCGATGCAGCTGCGGTGAGACCCGGTCCCGGGGAGCGCTGAATGCCATTGTTTGAGTACAAGGCGGTGGCGCCGTCAGGGGAAACGCTGACCGGGGAGATGGACGCGCCGAGCAAGGACCTGGTCATCGCGCATCTGCAGGAGTCCGGGAATATCCCGGTTTCGGCGCGCGAGGTGGGGTCGGGTTTTCGCCTGTCGACGCTGATGCACGGTCGGCGGGGGCTCAAGCAGCGCGAGATCGGCGATCTGACCCAGCAGCTGGCGACGCTACTGGGCGCCGGCCTGCCGCTCGACCGTTCCCTGGGCATTCTCTCCGAGCTGGCCGAGAACGATCGAATTGAGGCGACCGTCGACAAGATTCGCAACCGGGTGCGCGAAGGGGGCGCATTGTCCGAAGCGCTCGAGGAGCGCCACGGCGTGTTCTCACGCTTCTACATCAACATGGTACGGGCCGGTGAAATCGGTGGATCGCTGGACCGCACGCTCTCGCGCATGGCCGAGTACCTGGAGCGATCCAAGGAGCTCAGGGACAGCGTGGTCTCGGCGCTGATCTACCCGGCGCTGCTGGTGGTGCTCGCGATTGCCTCGCTGATTCTGCTGATGGTCTACGTGATTCCGCAGTTTGCGCCGATGTTCGAGGAGTTTGGCGGTGACCTGCCCCTGCTGACCCGCATCGTGATGGGTATCGGCGCAGCGCTGCAGCAGTACTGGTGGGCAATGATCGGGACGGTGGTCGTGCTGGTGCTGTGGTTCCGCGGCCAGATGCGACGACCGGCCTCCCGGCGACGGTGGGACCGGCGCTTTCTGCACCTCAAGGGCGTGGGCGAGGTCATCTCGAAGATGGAAACGGCGCGCCTGGCGCGTACCGCCGGGACGCTGCTGGTCAACGGCGTGCCGCTGCTGTCGGCACTTTCCATCGCCAAGAATGTCATGACTAATACGGTGCTCGGTGACGATGTCGCCGAGGCCGCCAAACAGGTCAAGACCGGAACGCCGATGGCACGCGCGCTGGCGGCGAACGGCAACTTTCCGCGTCTGGCGCTGCAGATGGTCAACGTCGGCGAGGAAACCGGCAAACTCGACGAGATGCTGCTCAAGGTTGCCGATACCTACGATCGCGAGGTGCGGGTCACCATCGATCGGCTGATGGCCCTGCTGGTGCCGGCGCTGACCCTGGGGCTGGCGTTGGTCATCGGGGTTATCGTGATGTCGGTACTGATGGCCATTCTCAGCATCAACGAGCTGGTCGTATGACCGGTGGATTTTCATGAACTGCTTCGATCAAGCGAAGCCGGAGGTAAGGATTCAATGAACAGGTTCAGACCCAGCGGAGGATTTTCCCTGATCGAATTGCTGGTGGTACTGGTCATTCTCGGCCTGATTGCCGGGCTGGTCGTGCCCAACGTGCTCAAGCGTGGCGAGGACGCCAAGGCCAAGGCGGCCGCGGCCTCCGTACAGCGGCTCAATCAGGCGGTCTCGGAGTTCTATCTGGACAATGGCCGTCCGCCGCGCGAACTGAGCGAGCTGGTCAATGCGCCCTCGAACGCACGCAACTGGAACGGTCCCTACGTCAACCAGTCCAATCTCACCGACCCCTGGGACAACACCTACCAGTACCGCTATCCCGGGGAACACCGGGATTTCGATATCTGGTCCTACGGTGCCGACGGATCGCCGGGCGGCGAGGGGCCCAATGCGGATATCAACAGCTGGGACTGACGCCTCTTGCAGACCGGAGCCGGACACCGGCGGCATCTTGCAGGCCGGCTTCTCGCTGATCGAGCTGATGGTCGTGATGGTGCTGGTTGCGCTGCTGTTTGCCGCAGTCGGCCTGTCGGTTTCGCGCTCGATCAGCGGCGCCGAGGTTCGCAATGCCGCGCGCGAGCTGACTGCCGGACTGCGGCACACTCGTGGACAGGCGATCATCCGGCGTCAGCAGCAGGTCTTTCAGGTCGATACCGACCGTCGCACCTGGCAGGCGGCCGGTCGCGAGCCCAGGCCGCTGCCCGATGGTCTGGAAATGACCATCAATACCGCCCGCTCGGAAATGACCGACGAGCGCGTCGGCGGCATCCGCTTCTTTCCTGACGGCGCCTCGACCGGCGGCAGCATCGTGTTGCGCGCCGGCGAGCGTGAATGGGAAATCACTGTCGGCTGGTTGACCGGCGAGGTCAGTATCGACCAGGAGTATTAGTGGTTCGTACCCCAACGACTATCGGCACGTCTCCGCTTCCGCGCGCTGTGGCGGGATTTACCCTGATCGAGGTCATGCTGGCGTTTGTGGTGTTTGCGTTGCTGTTCGGCGTGGTGCTGCAGATTCTGTCGACATCGGTCAGCAATACGCGATTGTCGGGAGACTATACGCGTGCAGCGCTGTGGGCGCAGTCAATGCTTGACGGGCTCGGCATCGAGGAGATGATTGAGCCGGGCGTCTCCCAGGGGCAGTTCGACGCGCGCTTTTCCTGGCTGCTGGAGATCGAGGAGACGGGCGTGTTCGATGAGCGCGGTCTTGATCCTGAAGCGCTGCCGATTTCGCTCTACTACGTTCGCTTGACTGTCGAATGGGGCGAGGGCCGGCCGCGCCAGGCGGTTTTCGAAACCCTGCGCTCGGTTGACACCTACTGGGAGGAACGCCAGCAGCAGATGGGGGGTGGGCCGAGATGATGCCAGGCTTCGACAGGACGGCCGGCCGACCGCGCTGGCAGGTCTGTCGGGCTGCCGGCCCGGTGACCGGGGTGCCCGGCTGGCGCGGCCGCCAGGCCGGATTCACGCTGGTTGAAGTGCTGCTGGCCATTGCGCTGGTCGCGCTGATCATGGCGATGGCCTACGGCGGGTTTCGAGCCAGCGTGCGCGCCACCAGCTCCGGCGAGGCGCTGATCGAGGAGACCAATCGCCTGCGCATCGTGCACCAGTTCCTGCGTCGCCAGCTGATGCAGAGCCGCTCGCTGATCATCGAGACGCTGGACGAAGAGGCGATCATCCGCTTCGAGGGCGAGCGCGACCGCATCCGCTTCGTCGCGCCGATGCCGGGCTATCTCAGCTATGGCGGGCCGTATGTACAGCAAATCAGTCTGGAGCGCGGCGATGACGGTCTCGAGCTGGTCTACTACTACGCCATGCTCAACGGCTATGAACCCGGTGATCTCGAGAGCAGCGACGGTATTGTGCTGCTCGACGGGCTGGCCGACGGTGAATTCATCTTTCTGGATGCCGAGGAAGACGGCATGTCCACCTTCTGGACCGATTACTGGGAGGCGCCCGAACGCCTGCCGCTGGGCGTCGGTGTGTTGCTGGACATGGATCGTGCCAACGGGCTGAGCTGGCCGGATCTGATCGTGCCGGTGATGATTGACAGCGATCGCGCGCAGCAGCCGCGAGGTCTTCGCCGAGCCAGCGACTTGCTGATGCCGCCGGGGCGAGACGGATCGGACCGCAGGCGTCGCTGATGACCGTGGCCGGGGCGTTCACAAAGCGAGAGCAGCGCGGCGTTGCCCTGATCGTGGTGCTGTGGATTGTCGTGCTGCTGACGATCACGGTGGGCGTTTTCGCCGTGCTGGCGCGAACCGAGAGCCTGCAGGCACGCTTTCTGTTCGACACCACGACGGCCCGCTACGCCGCCGAGGCGGGCATTCATCGCGCCGCCTACGAGATGCGCAACCCGGATATCGAAACCCGCTGGGTGCCCGATGGTCGGCCCTACCAAATGGAATTCGGTGATGCCATGGTCGAGATGCGGATCACCGACGAGACCGGAAAACTGGACCTGAATCGCGCCAGCGTGGAACTTCTGACCGATTTCTTCATCTCACGCGGTGTCGAGGAGACCGAGGCCATGCATCTGGCCGATGCCGTCCAGGACTGGCAGGACAATGACGACCTGCCGCGCCTGTACGGTGCCGAAGTCGATGAGTACAGCGCGGCCGGTTATCCTTACGGTCCGGCCAATATGCCGTTCGGTTCGGTTGACGAGCTCCAGCAGCTTATCGGCATGAGCTGGGAGTTGTTTCAGCGCATCGAGCCTTATCTCACCGTGCATGCCAATCGCGGTCAGATCAACCCGGCCTTTGCTCCGCCGGAGTTGCTGGCGGCGCTGCCGGACGTTGATTTGGAAGGGGCGCGCCAGTTCGTCGAGGAACGTCGACAGATGCTGCCGACCGACATGCGGGAACTGATGTTGCCCAATGGAATGCTGGTGAGCTTGCGCGGCGGCGGCCGGACCTTTAGCATTCGCTCGCGCGCAGTGCTGTCGACCGGCACCTGGAGTGAAGTCCAGGCGACCGTCGAGCTGGGCAGTGATCTGCGTGGCCGCCCTTTCCGCGTCCTGAAGTGGCGTGATCATGTTGAGGACCAATGATCCAGGATCGAGTCAACGAATACTGGGCCCAATTGCGGGGCCGATACCGCAGCAGCCCGCTGCCGGCATTCTTGCGCTGGTGGCGGGGCGAGCTGGCCGGAATGCTGCCGGCCGGGCTCAGGCGCCGCATGATTCCGCCCAGGCCGGTGGTCTTGCTGCTGCCGGACGGCGACGGCGACCAAGTGTCGGTCTGGGCCGGGAGCGAGCCGCCGGAACAGCGCGATCGGTTCGATCTGCGCTCCGATCCTGCGCTGCAGCGTGATCGCTGGCGTGCCCTGCTGGATGAGTTTCGCGACGGCAATCCGGAAGTGCGGCTGTGTCTGCCGCCTGATCAGGTGCTGCAGTGCCCGGTGGAGCTGCCCCTGGCGGTCGAATCGAACCTGGGCCAGGCGTTGCGCTACCAGCTCGACCAGATCACACCGTTCAGCGCCGACCAGGTCTGTTTCGACTATGCGGTTGTGGAGCGCGACCCTGAGCGCGGTCGCCTGAAACTGGATCTGCGGCTGGTGCCCGTGGCGCGAGTCGACGAGTTGACCACCCTGCTGGGGGCGATTGGTGTTCGGCCGCATGCCGTGGACTGCCTGGCGTCTGCTGATGATTCGATCGTCGCCGAGGGCTTCAATCTGCTGTCGGAATCGGAGCGGCCGCGCTACGTCTACGCCAGGGCGCGCACCAACTGGCTGCTGGCCGGCGCCCTGGTTGGGGTGCTTGCCGTGGTTATGGCGGTCTCGCTGATCGTGCGGCAGCAGGCGGTCGATCGTCTCAACCGTGACGTCGAGCAGCTGCGTGCTCAGGCGGAAGCAGTGCTGGCGCTGCAGCAGGAGCTTGACGAGGCCCTGAATGCGGCGAATTTCCTGGCCGAGCATCGGCGCCAGCGCCCGGTCTTTGTTCGGGTGCTGGACGAAATCACGCGCATCCTGCCCGATGATATGTGGCTGCAGCAACTGCAGCTGAAGGAAAACGAGCTCGAAATGCACGGCATGGCCGACGGTGCCCAGCGACTGATCGAGCTGATCGATGATGCCGAAATGCTGACCGACGCCGAGTTTCGCGGCTCGATCGACATCGACCCCAACACCGGTCGGGAGCGATTCCGCGCCGCCGCCCGGGTACTGACACAGAATGAGCGCGATGCAGCTGCTGCCGAATCTCGAGAATAACCGGCCGCTGGCGCTGGGTCTGCTGCTCATTGCGCTGGCGGTGGTCTACCTGGTGGGGTTTCACTGGTTCGTCGCCAGGCACCTGGCGCTGGCCGATGAGATGTCGGACCTCGAACAGCGTGCCGCCCGCTTCAAGGCGGCCGCCGCCCGGCGGCCTCATCTCGAGGCGCAGCTTGAACGGCTGCAGAGCGAGCGGCTTGACTCGGCCCTGTTTCTGTCCGACAGCAATTTCAACGTAGCCGCCGCTCGACTCAGCCGGCAGTTGCGCGATGCCATACGTGAACATGCCGATGATACCGATCTGTGTTCGGTCATCCAGACGGCCAATCGTCCCGATCGCGAGCCTGAACGTTTCGAGCGGGTCACGGTCAATGTGCGTATGCAGTGTCCGCTGCCGGACCTGGTGCGTATTTTCTACGCCCTCGAAACGTCCGTGCCGCTGGTCTTCATCGACAATCTGATGCTGCTGCAGCGGGTACCAGCCGATCGGGTCGGGCGTCGTCGCGGCACCAGCTACGGCCAGATCGATGCACGTTTCGACATGTATGGTTTTCTCAGCGAACAAAGCGAGGAGTAGCGGGTTGGTCATGCTTGATTTCCAGCGCAACTTGTTGACGACTCTGCTGGTGGCCGGCCTGGCCGGTCTGGTCGCGCTCGGTGCGGTGTTGCCCTGGCTGCTGGGGCCGGTGGATGTCGAGCGGATCGAAGCGACGCGTGCACCGACCCTGGAGGACGTGCAGGTCGACGCGCCCGAAACCGGGCTGGCCGAGTTCGATCGCTACGTGTCCATTCTGGAAAAGCCGGTGTTCTTCTCCGATCGTCGTCTGCCGGTGGTCGAGGCGCCCGGCGAAGACGAGGAGATGGTTGTGCTCGAAGACGAGCAGGTCGAGCAGGTCGAGGCGCTCAAGGCCGCGGTGGCCGGTATCGTGATCACGCCTGAGCTCAAGCTGGCCATGGTCAACGACGAAAGCGCCGGCAAGACCGTCGTGCTGCGCGAGGGCATGAGTCTGCAGGGCGAGCAGGCGGCCTGGCGACTCGAGACGATCGAGGCGCGCACGGTTCGATTCGTGTCGGTCGACGGCCGCGAGACCGACCTCGAATTGAGCGTCAATACCCAGGCGCTGACCGGCGCGCCGCCCAGCCCCGGGCGACGGTCCCGGGACGCCGCCGGACAGGCGGCCGGCGAAGAAACGCAAGAGGCCGACGCGACCGCGGAGGAGGCCACCGAGGAGGCGCGGGCGCGGGCCGAGGAGATCCGACGTCGCGTTGCCGAGCGGCGCGCACAGCTGCGCGCCGAGGCCGAACAGCGCGCCCAACAACAAAAAGGTCGACAGGATAATTGATGACTGATCCATCGTTTCGCCAATACGCCGTTCCCCCGGTCGTGCTGTATGTGCCGTTGTTGCTGATGCTGCTGGCCGCCTGCGCCTCCACCGAGGATCGTCGTGACGCCATGCAGCGGTCGCAGCCGACCGAATATGCCGCCGGACAGTCTGCGCGCCCCGGCGACGGTGAGATCCGGCTGCGTGGTGGTGACGAAGACTCGGATGAAGACAGTTTCGAGGACACCGAACTTTTTTCGGGCAGCGGCGTGTTCATCGACGAAAGCGCCACGCGGCCGCGCGCCGAACCGCCGTCGGAAGACGGCGAGATCACGCTCAATTTCGAGGGCCAGGGTATTCAGGAAGTGGTGCATGCCCTGCTTGGCCAGTTGTTCCAGGAGAACTACGTGATCGCCCCCGGAGTCAGCGGGGAGGTGACCTTCGCCACCGCCAAGCCGATCAAGCGTGACCAGGTCATGCCGGTGCTCGAGATGCTGTTGCGCTGGAATAACGCAACCCTGATCTGGCGCGAAGGGCGTTATCACGTGGTACCGGTTTCCGATGCCGTGCCCGGCAATCTCGTGCCACGCCTGGACTCGGCCCAGCGTGCCCGGGGCTACGAGGTGATGGCGGTGCCGCTGGAGTATGTATCGCCCGACAAGATGGCCGAGATTCTCGAGCCGTGGGCCAAGGAAGACGCCGTGTTCAGCACCGATAACGCGCGCAGCCTGCTGTTTCTGGCCGGCACGCGGTTCGAGCTGGGCAACTATCTGCAGATCGTCGAGACCTTCGACGTCGACTGGCTTGCCGGCATGTCGGTGGGCATTTTCAACCTGCAGCGGGTCGAGGTGGGTGACCTCCTGCCGGAGCTGGAGGGCATTTTCGGAGAGGAGGGCGATACGCCGCTGGCCGGCATGTTTCGCCTGCTGCCGCTCGAGCGGCTCAATGCGCTGATGGTCATCACCCCCAACGAGCACTACCTCGAAGAGGCGGAAAAATGGATCCAGCGCCTGGACCGCTCCAGTCCGGAGGCCGGTGCCCGGCTGTACGTCTACCGGGTCAAGAACCTGGACGCCGACGTGCTGGCCGGTTACCTGGGTGATCTGTTCGGCACCGGCGGCGGTCGCAGCAGCCGGCCGCGCGAGTCGCGCGGCGGCCTGGCGCCGGGGCTGGAGCGCGCGTCGACATCCACGGTTGGCGAGTTCCAGCAGTCGCGCGCCGAGCGCGACAGTGGCGGCCAGGATCAGCGCCGGATCACCGAGGGCGGGCTGCAGCTCGGCGCGGACGGGGATGTTCGCATCACCGCCGTGATCGAGACCAACTCGCTGCTGATCCAGGCCTCGCCGAGCCAGTACGATGCCATTCTCAGCGCCATCGAGCGGCTTGACGAAGAGCCGCTGCAGGTGATCATCGAGGCACAGGTCATCGAGGTGACGCTGACCGATGACCTGCGCTACGGGGTCAACTGGTTCCTGTCCAACGCCAACCCCGACAGCGAGGATTTTCCTGGATTTCCGGAAGATTCCGTGTTTTCCCCGTCGCGCGAACAGGACCGGGCCTTGCTCGGTCCGGGGGGGCTGTTTACGACCATTACCCGGCGCAGCGTCGATCGCACCTTCGTGACCGCAACGATCAATATGCTCGAGACCCTGTCGGATGTGCGCACGCTGTCGACGCCGACGCTGCTGGTGCGCAACAACGCCGAGGCCTCGATCAATGTCGGCCGCCAGGTGCCGATCCAGTCGACCTCGATCTCGACCGGCAATTCGGACCGGGTGCTGGGCACCACCCAGTTTCTCAACACCGGTATCATTCTCGAGGTGACGCCGCGCGTCAATCCCGGTGGCCTGGTCTATCTGCAGGTGCGCCAGGAGGTTTCAAGTCCCGACCAGAGCGACCTGGACGCAGGCCGCAACCCCACCGTGGCCAACCGCGAGGTCAATACAGAGGTGGCCGTCCAGTCCGGCCAGACGGTCATCCTGGGCGGGTTGATCCAGGAATCCAGCACCCGGGGCCGATCGGGCGTGCCGTTTCTGAGCCGGATCCCGGGCCTCGGCGCCTTGTTTGGGTCACGCAGCAATGTGGCCGATCGCTCCGAGACGCTGGTGCTGATTACGCCAACCGTGCTGGAGTCGACCGAGCGGCTGGAAGCGGTCTCACGCAGTATCCAGCGCCGTTTCCGGGGGCTCAAGCCGCTCGATGGCGGTAGCGAGGCCGATCCGGACTCTTGATTTTCCACACTTGTACAGGTTCAACGACATGAAAGAAGATCCATCATTCAGACACGCGGGTAGACTGTTGTGCGCCGCGCTGCTGCTTGCCCTGGGGGCAGGGTGTCAGCAGGACGCGGGCCCGCCCGACGTCGAGGCGCGCGCCGAGGCGCGCTGGAATCACCTGATCGAGGGCGAGTACGAGCAGGCCCGGGCCTACTACTCGCCGGGATTCAGGGAGCTGGTCTCCGAACAGCAGTTTCGTGACAATATGCGTGACCGGCCGCTGCGCTGGCTCGCCGCGGAGGTGCTCGGCTCGGAGTGCGAAGAAAAGCGCTGCACGGTCTGGACCGAAGTGACCTATCGCGCGATCAAGGCGCGGATGGGCCAGGACAGCGTGGAGATCCCGACCACCGTCGAGGAGCCCTGGATTCAGGTCGACGGGCAGTGGTGGTACGCCCAGGACTAACCCCTTTACTTTCGCCCCTGGATGCCCTAGAATCGAACGCGCTGGGTCAGGCCGGGCTTTCCGGTCCTGCTCAACATGTGCTTACACAGAGCCCTGTGTCCAACAAATGAGGAGTGTTGTAATGAAAAGAAATACCTTGACGACCGCAGTGCTGGCGGGTCTGACGGGTCTGGCGGGCATGGCGAGCGTCTCGCACGCCGTCAACCTCAACCCCGACGGTCTCGGGCAGGTCCTGATTTACCCGTACTACACCGCACGCGGTGGCAATGACACGCTGTTTTCAGTGGTCAACACCACGGCCAAGGCCAAGGCGGTCAAAGTCCGTTTCATCGAGGCCCTGAACTCGCGCGAAGTGCTTGACTTCAACCTCTACCTGTCGCCCTACGACGTGTGGGTTGCTGCCATCACCGAAACCGATGCCGGCGGCGGACAGCTGCTGATTCCCGATACCTCCTGCACCGTGCCCTACTTCCAGGGCGGCGTGCCGGGCAATATCGGCGTGCAGCCGTTCCTGAACTTCCAGTACACCGGCGCGCGCAGCGACGGCGGCCCGCAGGGCATCGAGCGTACCGCTTCGGGCTATTTGGAAATGATCGAGATGGGTACCCTGGTGGGCAATGCCGCGGCGGGTGCGACCCACGTCGGTGGTGTCCCGGCCAGCTGCGCCCTGGTCAACAGCTACTGGGCCTCTGGCGGTCCGTGGCGTGCCAACCCGAATTTCGAGCTGGAGCCGGTTGAAGGCGGTCTGTTTGGCGGTGCCTCGATCCTCAATGTCGCCGAGGGCACGATGTTCAGCTACAACGCCACGGCCATCGACAGCTTCTGGGAGTTCGGCTCCATCGGTAGCCATACCGATCCCGGCAGCCTGGTTCCCGACCTGAACTCGGGCGATACCACCAGCAACGTGTTCCTGACCGGTGTCGCCATGGTCGATACCCAGACCTGGCCGGCCGGCGTCTTCGCCCTGAACGCCACGCTGACCTTCGACGAGCTGT
The DNA here is from genome assembly GCA_013285445.1 of Pseudomonadota bacterium. Taxonomy (NCBI): domain Bacteria; kingdom Pseudomonadati; phylum Pseudomonadota; species Pseudomonadota bacterium. The sequence goes on from CP053448.1 coordinate 647,630, forward strand.
TCAATGAATACATCGTCGATCCGGATCTGGCCGCGCGCTCGGAGTGGGTGGTGACCTTCCCGACCAAGCGCTTCCACACCGACGATGCCCCGGGCGGTGCCTTCGTTCCGCCGGGCGCCCCGATTCCGCCGTTTACGCGGACCTGGAGCCAGCCGGCCTGTGAAGACATGGAGCTGCGCGTCTGGGATCGCGAGGAGCGTGAGCCGGAAGGTGAGATCATCATCTCGCCGCCGCCGCCGCAGGTGGGCTTCTTCCTGTGCCGCGAAGCCAACGTGATTCGCTTCAGCCGCGATTCCATCGTGCCCGACCAGACGGAAATCCTCAAGGAAATCCGTCGGGACGGTGGCTTCACGCACCTGAGCTACACCAATTTCGAGCTGCCGGCTGGCTTTGACAGCGGCTGGGTCAAGTTCGATCTGACCACCATTCCGACTGGTGGCTCCCGTCTGTCGGTTCCGGCCAACACGACGGGCGTCCGCTATGCCGGTCTGCCGACGGTCGGTTTCTGGGTGCAGCGCTACACCAACGGTACCCTGCTTGATGATGCCGGTACTTCGGTGCTGTCGAACTACGCCAGCGCCTTCGAGCATCGCGGCAGCCGCCGGATCGTCAGCGACTGATTGTCTGACGTCCTGCCGGGACAGGATGCGGCTCCGCCGCTTCCTGCTCCCAAGCTCACAGAGGGGCTACCCACCGGGTAGCCCCTTTTCAGTTGCCGGTATCGCTGTTGATGAATTATTAACGCTTGTTTTCGCCCGCGTTTACCCGCATTAGCCGTATAGTATCGATCACCTACAACCGAGACGTCCATGGCCGTGAAACACAACCATCACCTCCTGATCCGCTCCGCTAGCGCCCTGTGCGCGCTCGTAGTCATGCTGCCGGTGCTCGCCAACAAGCAGCTGGTCATCAACGAGCAGCATCCCTGTGATCTGGACGCGACCTCCGCGGTGGCGATCGAGTCGGCGACCGGCAACGTCAAGGTGCAGGTGGCCGATCTGCAGGACTGTATCGGTGGCGGTCTGTCGCTCAGTCCGGTGCTGTCCAGTCCGCAGCCGGTCGAAGCCGGCTCCTCGGTGGAAATCCTGTGGGCCTCGGCCAACGCCGAGACCTGTACCCCCACCGGCAACCTGCCGGGCGGCTGGTCAGGCAGGGTCATCGGCCTGCAGGGGCCGGAAACGGTCAGCGTTCCGACCTCGGCCACCCCGGGTCAGTACAGCGCTGGCGTCGAATGCGCCCGCCAGGGCGAGGATCCGCTCAACGAAAGCACGCTGGTGGAGGTGATTGCCCCGGACGTGGGCTCGCCACCCAATGCGCCCAGCCTGACCGTCAACGGTTCAAGCTCGACGACGATCGATCCCGGTGACGACGTCGACGTCGTCTGGAGCTCTAGCAGCGCCACCAGCTGCTCGGCCTCGGGCAGCACGCTTCCGGGCTGGAGCGGGTCGAAGCCGACTTCGGGTTCGCTGACGGTCACGACCTCCGGCAGCCTGTTACCCGGCCAGTACGTCGTGCGGCTGCGCTGCTCGAACTCCGCTGGCGATTCGCCCTGGACCACGCGCACCGTCAACGTGGCCGATCCCGGCGCACCCGGCTGCGAGAACCGGCCACCGCCGCCCGGCATGACCCGGGCTGCGATCATCACCACCGATAACACAAAGGACGGGCGCATCTACAGCTCGGTGTTCAACGCCACCTTCCCCGGTACCTCGAACACCCAGGAGATTCTGCTCAACAGCAATACATACGCCGCTCTGCAGTTCAGCCGGGACTCGATCCCGTCGGGCGCCAAGGGCCAGATTAACGTGAATATCCCGCAGGGCTATGCGCAGGAGTCGACCGGCTTCAAGCTGTGGTCCATCTCGACCTGCCCGGGCGATTTCGACTGGCAGGCCATCGAGAGCGATCCGGATCTGGGGCCGGGCTGTATCAAGAGAGACGCATTGTTCTTTACCGAGTCCTTTACCTTCGGCGGTGCCAGTTTCCGGACCGACGAATCGCGCTGTGCGCTGAACCCCGGCGTCACCTACTATCTCAACTTCTTCTACAATACGCAGCCCGAGAACACGCCGGTCAGCGAGCTGCAGTGGAATTGCGAGATGAACAATTCGGTCTGCGGTAACGCGATGAACCCCGGCAATTTTATCGGCTGGGACTAGCAGCCCGTGAGGCGAACCGTCAATCGCAGGATCAACGATCAAGGAAGATCAGGAATGAGACAGTCTTTGGTGACCATCACGGCCGGATGCCTGCTTGTCGCGACGGCCGGCATTGCAGGGTCTGCCAGGGCCGATGATCAGGCCGGGTCCGTCGAGCGGACCTTCGATCTGCAGTTTGAATCAGCGGTGCTGGCCCGCAAGGGTGAGAGTGTCCTGACCCATGCCGAGGTCGATGCCTACATGAGCCAGATTCCCGAACAGCACCGGGCCGGCGTGCTGTTCGACCGCGAGCGAATCTCGCGGCTGATGGAGAATCTGATGCTCAAACGCCAGGTGGTCTCCGAGGCTGTCGCCGCCGGCTTTCATGCCCGACCCGATACGCAGGCCAAGCTCTACCACGCCCTGGTCGAAGCCCTGACCAGTATCTACCTCGATCACTACGTTGACACCAACGATGCCGAGAGCTACGAGGCGCGCGCGCGCGAGCTCTACCTGCTCGATCCGAAGCGTTTCGCGGGACCTGATCGTCTCGACTTCGCGCATATTCTCATTGTCGATGAACCGGGCCGGGAACTGGCCGCGATGCGACGCATCATCGAAATCTACGAGCAGGTTTCCGAGCAGCCGGCGGCGTTTTCCGAGCTGGCTGTCGAGCACTCCGGGGACCCGTCGGTCGAGGACAATGCGGGTGTGTATTCCGATGTCGCTGTCAATGAGCTGGACGAGCGGTTTGCCGATCACCTGCTGGATGTCGAACCCGGGCAGATTACCGAACCGTTCCTGACGCGGTTCGGCTGGCACGTCGCCCGGCTCGATGCGATCAAAGAATCCGTGCCGGAATCCTTCGAGGCGGTCCGGGATCGCGCCATTGAAACCGTGCGCGAGGAACATCGCGCGGAACTGCGTGATGAGTATCTCAAGCGGCTCAATCAGTCCGGTTCCTGGGAGTTCGTGGAAGGCGGCCTGGATGCGCTGCTGGCCCGCTACGGCGTCGCTCCTGGCGCGGATGGCGCGCTTCAGTCGGCGGTGCCGCTGGAAGAGACCGGCCCCTGATACCGCTGCTGACCGCAAGCGAACGCTGAAGCATCACGAGAGCGCGGGATTCCGGTGCGCGTACTGCCGCAACTGATCGCGCGCGATATCGCCTCGCGCCTGATCGGGAGCTACAGCGGCTGGGTCTGGGTGGTGCTCAACCCGCTGCTCCTGCTGGCCGTCTACGCCTTTGTCTTTGGCCTGATCTTCCGCGCGCGGGTGCCGGCCGGTCTGGACATGCCGTTCATTGCCTGGCTGGCCGTCGCGCTTTGGCCCTGGCTGATGTTCTCCGAGGGTGTGCTGCGCGGCGCCCAGGCCATACGCGAACACGCCGCGCTGATCTCCAAGGTTGCACTACGCCGCGAGCTGCTGGTCGTCTCGTCGGTCAGCGCGGTCTTCCTGCTTCACCTGGCCGGTTATCTGGGTGTGCTGCTGGTGCTCCAGCTCACGGCCACCGCGATCAGCTGGCTGGCGCTGGGCAACCTGCTGTTTCACCTGGCCACGCTCTATGTTTTCGCCGCTGGTCTGGCGCTGGCCCTGGCCGCGCTGCAGGTGTTCGTGCGTGATCTCGAGCAGGCGGTGCCGACGCTGTTCATGTTCTGGTTCTTTCTCACCCCCATTCTATACGCGCCTGATTTTCTGCCTGGCGATATGGGCCAGTGGCTGCAGCTCAACCCGGTAACCTGGTGGATGGAAGGCATCCGTTCGGCGCTGCTTCACGGTCAGCGCCTGCCGGGCATGGATGCCCTCTGGCTGGTCGGTTTTGCAGCGTTGTCGGGCTGGGGCGGGCTGGCGCTCTTTCGCCGTCTCTGCCCCCATTTCGAGGACTTCCTGTGAGCGCGCCGCTGCTTCGGGTTCAGGGGCTGAGCAAGCGCTATCCGCCCACCGCACAGCCGCGTGAGCGCCTGAAGGCGTTCTGGCAGATTCTGTGGCGCAATCGGGCCGAGGGGGGTATTGACGTGCTGACCGACATCGGCTTCGAGGTCCGTCCGGGCGAGTCGCTCGCCGTGATCGGCAGCAATGGTGCCGGCAAGTCCACGCTGCTCAAGCTGATCTCGGGCGTGCTGGCGCCGACCGCCGGCAGGGTTGAAAGAAACGGGACCTCGGCGGCGCTGCTGGAGCTCGGCGCCGGCTTCGACCCGGAATATACCGGGCTGGATAATCTGCGCATGAACGCCGCGCTGCTCGGGCTGTCGCGACGCCAGATCGACGAGCGGCTCGACGACATCCTCGCCTTTGCCGATATCGGTGCCTCGATCGACGAGCCGGTCAAGCACTACTCGTCCGGCATGGTCGTGCGCCTCGGGTTTGCTGTCGTCGCATCGGTACGACCGGATCTCCTGATCACCGACGAAGTGCTTGCCGTTGGCGACGAGTCGTTCCAGAAGAAATGCATCCGCTGGATCGAGGGCTATCTCGACGCCGGCGGCACGCTGCTGATGGTTTCGCACAACATGTACCAGGTCCAGAAGCTGTGCCGACACGCGATCTGGCTGGACGGCGGTCGGGCCCGGGCCATGGGGGATGTGTTCGATGTCACCCAGTCCTACCTGGCCTGGCACGAGCGCAAGGACGCGCGCCAGCAGACCCGGCAGACCCGGGCCACGGTGCGGGCCCCGTATCGGGTTGACCGACTGCTGATCAACGGCGCCTCCGACACTGAAGTCGTGCTGGAGCATGGTGACGGTCTGCGCATTCACCTTGAGCTGGTTTCACCCGAGGGCCGGCCACCGGCGGCCCTGATCGGGCTGGTGCGGGTAGACGGTACGCCGGTCTATGGCGTGGCGACCGACCATGACGGCGTGGTGCCCGAGCCGCTGGCCGACGATCGTTTCGCCATCGTGCTCGACTTCCCCCGTCTGCCCCTGCTGCCGGGCGGGTACGCGGTGCGCGCCCACGCCCTCGATCCGGAAGGGCTCAGGCTGCATGACACGGTCGAGCGCCCCTTTACCGTACGCGGGCGCTCACGCGAACTTGGCCTGGTGCGCATCGAGCACAACTGGCGTTCGCCGTGACCGCCATCGTCGTCCCGATCTTCAACGCACCGGAGGCCACCCGGCGCTGCCTGGACGCGCTTGTAGCGACCGTGCCAGCGGATCAGCCGGTGGTATTGATTGACGATGCCTCAGACGATCCGGCGATCGAGTCGGTGCTGGCCGCTGTGCCGGAGCACTGGTACCGGGTGCGTAATGCGCGAAACCTGGGGTTCGTGGCCAGCGCGAATCTCGGCCTGGCGGTGACCGCCACGGCCAACGTGGTGCTGCTCAACGCCGACACCTGCGTCACTTCAGGCTGGCTAACGGCCATCGAGCGCTGTGCGGCCAGCGACAAGGGCATTGCCTCGGTTACGCCACTGACCAACAACGGCGAAATCGCCTCGATCCCCGAATTCTGCCGGCCCAACCCATGGCCCGAGAATCCCGAACGCTGGGCATGTGCCTGTCGTCAGGCCGGCCCGCCAGACTATCCGGAGGTGCCCACCGCGGTCGGCTTCTGCATGTTCCTCCGGCGTGACTGCCTGGATCGAATTGGCGTATTCGACGAGGCCGCGTTCGGACGCGGCTACGGCGAGGAAAACGACTGGTGCCTGCGGGCGACAGCCGACGGCTGGCGACACGTCTTGTGTGACGATGCCTATGTCGCGCATCAGGGCAGTGCGAGCTTTGGTCCGCTGGGGATTCGGCCAGGCGGCCAGGCAATGGAGACCCTGCTGGCGCGCTACCCCGACTACATGGAGCGCGTTCGCGCCTTCATCGACGCCGATCCCATGGCCGAACGCCGGCACAGAATCATCGAGGCCTATCGTGCCGCAGCCGACTGAGTGACGGGTTACACCCTTCCGCGCCTGCGTTCAAATGGCGGATCTCGTCTCCAGGCGATCGCGACCGGCCAGCCGAGCGGTTAAACTGATCGCGCACACAATTGACGGCCGCGAGATGTCCGATCAACCCGCACTCGAATTCACCGGTGAGCGGTTCACGCCGGAATGCGTTCGTGAAATCGCCTACGAGCACTGGCACCGCTATGCCTGGGCTGCCGGACTGGTCAGGGGCCGGCGCGTGCTCGATGCCGCCTGTGGTGAGGGCTACGGCAGTCAGCTTCTGGCCCGCACTGCCCGGTCGGTGACCGGCATCGACATCGACCAGGCCACGGTCGAACATGCGCGCAGCCGATACGGCAGCGAGCGCCTTGGCTTCGATTGCGGAGACTGCACGCGGCTGCCCTACGACGACGATGCCTTCGAGGTGGTCGTATCGTTCGAGACGCTCGAACATCTCGAGGCGCAGGACGACTTGCTCAGCGAGTTTCGCCGCGTGCTGCGTCCAGACGGCTTCGTGCTGCTGTCCTCGCCTGACCGCAGCATCTACAGCGATGAGCGCGGCTACGACAATCCGTTTCACGTGCGTGAGCTCTATCGGGATGAACTCGAGGCACTGCTGGCGCGTCACTTTTCCGCCTACCGGCTGTGGGGCCAGAAGCTGATGTTCGTCTCGGCGCTGTGGGCACTGGACGGACACGGCCCGAGTCAATGGCTGGTCGACGACAACGGTGTGGTCGCCGAGGCGGCGCGGCCAGGCTGGCCACCGGTCTATTTTCTGGCTGTGGCCAGCGCCGAGGAGCGCTATTTGCCCGCAGCGCCCGCGCAGTCGATGTATGGCGACCGCAGCGAGTCGGTGTATCAACACTACAATGAGGAAGTGGCGCGTCACATTCGGGCCGGCCACCTCCTCGCCGAGCGCGAGGCGGAAATCGAGCGTTTGCGTGCGCGCCTCAAGCGCCCCTGGTGGCGGCGCCTGCTGGGACCATGAACAATACCGGTCCGCTTCATCCGCTCGACCGCGTCACCGCGGTCATCGTCAACTTCAACTCCGGTCGGTGGCTCGGTCGTTGCGTGCGCAGCCTGCGCGACCATGGTGCAGGCCGGCCGCCGGTGCTGGTCATCGACAACGCCTCGGATGACGGCAGCGTCGAGGAGCTGCCGGCGCTGCCGGGCATCCGGGTGCGGCGGGCGCACGGCAATCTCGGATTCGGACGCGGCGTCAATCAGGCGCTGCGCACGATCCGCACCGAATACCTGCTGATCATCAACCCCGATTGCCTGATTCTGCCGGCGGCCATTGAGCGCCTGATCGAGGAACTCGAGGCCTGCCCCGAAGCCGCGATGGTTTCCGGCCGGGTATTCGACATGCGCGGCAGCGAGCAGCGCGGCAGCCGGCGGCGTTTGCCCACCCGTCGGCACGTGCTGGCCGAAATCAACCCGCTGGCCGGCCACAACGGTATTGATCTGACCGCCGATCCGGCGCCGGACGGACCGATTGAAGTGGAGGCGGTCTCCGGCGCCTGCATGCTGATGCGCACTCAGGTGTTGCGTGACCTGGGGGGCTTCGACCCGGACTTTTATCTGCACTTCGAGGATCTCGATCTGATGGCCAGGCTCGCTCAGCACGGCTGGCGCATTCGGCTGGTTCCGTCGGTGTTCATCTCCCACGCCGGCGGCGTGTCCTCGCGCCAGCGCCCGGTGCTGGTGATGCTGAACAAACATCGCGGGCTGTGGCGCTATCTGCGCAAGCACTGCGCCGGGGAATGGGTCTTCTGGAACCGCGCGCTGTGGTGGCTGATGATCGTCGTTCATGCCGCCTGCATGGTGCCGGTCACGTTGGTCCGGCGCCGGTGAGCGAAGCACCCGTTGTCCTGCTGTTCGGGGCGAGCGGTCCGGCTGGCCGGGCGTTCATCGAGCGCACGGCAAACCAGGGCGTGCGCGTGCTGGCGGTCTCTCGGAACCAACCGACTCGTTCGCTGCCGCACGTGACCTGGCTGCAGCACGACCTGAGCAGCGGGCCGGTGGACGTCCGCGCATCCACCCTGGTCAGCTTCGGACCACTTCAGTTCGTGCTTGACCAGATGGACCGGACACCCTTTGTCGGGCGCATCGTCGCGATCAGCACCGCCAGCACGCGTTTCAAGCGGCATTCACCGGACGCCGGCGAGCGCGCCCGGATGGCCGCGATTCAAGCGGCCGAAGAGCGGCTCGCAGCAGTGTCCGGGCAGCGCAACATCGTGCTGACCCTCATCAAGCCGACCCTGATCTACGGTGGCGGTGACGGCAATGTTGACCGCGTTGCCGAGCTGGCCAAACGGCTGCCGTGGGTGCCGGTTGCCGGCCATGGACTGCGCGCGCCGGTTCACGCCGATGATCTTGCCCGGCTGGCCCATGCCTGCCTGGCGGTCGGCGGCGCCAGCGCCGGCACCTGGTGGCTTGCCGGCGGCGAGACGCTGGCGTATCCGGATATGGTTCGGCGCATTGCGGCGGCCCGCGGTCGCAGCGTGCGGGTCGTTGTCTTGCCTTGCTGGCTGCTGAAGATAGGGCTGCGCATCGCCCGGCTGGCGGGTCGACTGCGTGACGTCACGCCGGTCATGATCGAACGGCAGCGCATGGACCTGGTGGTCGACGACCAGCCCGCGCGCGAGCGCCTGGGCTGGAATCCGCGTCCGTTTCGCCCCTGAAAGGCCCCGGGCGGGCTCGGCGCCGCGGCAGATGACCCGAGCCGCTATTTCAGGCGCTTGTATTTCAGCCGGTGTGGCCCGGCCTGGTCGCCGCGCCGGCGTTTGAGATCCTTCTCGTAGTCGCTGAAGTTGCCCTCGAACCATTCGACCTGGCTGTCGCCTTCAAAGGCGAGCACATGGGTGGCGATGCGGTCGAGGAACCAGCGGTCATGCGAGATCACCATGACGCAGCCGGGAAAGGCCAGCAGCCCTTCTTCCAGAGCGCGCAGCGTCTCGACGTCGAGGTCGTTGGTGGGTTCGTCGAGCAGCAGGACGTTGGCGCCGGATCTGAGTACCTTGGCCAGATGGACGCGGTTGCGCTCGCCGCCGGAGAGCTGGGCGATGCGCTTTTGCTGTTCGGCGCCCTTGAAGTTGAAGCGGCTGGCATAGGCGCGTGCCGGGATCCGGTAGTGGCCGACGTGGATCTCTTCGGCGCCGTCGGAGATCTCCTCCCATACCTGGCGCTGACCGTCGAGGCTGTCGCGATGCTGGTCGACGTAGCCGAGTTTGACCGTTTCGCCGACGTCGAGATGACCACTGTCGGGTTGTTCCTGACCCGTGATCATGCGAAACAGCGTTGTCTTGCCCGCGCCATTGCCGCCGATGATTCCGACGATCGCGCCCGGCGGCACCTTGAAGCTCAGATCCTCGATCAGCAGCCGGTCGTCGTAACCCTTGTACAGGCCGTCGACCTCGATCACCTTGTCGCCCAGCCGCGGGCCCGGCGGAATGTAGATCTGCTGGGTCTCGTTGCGCTTCTGGACGTCTCTGGAGCTGAGTTCCTCGAACTGCCTCAGTCGCGCCCTGGACTTGGCCTGTCGGCCCTTCGGGTTGGCCCGCACCCACTCCAGTTCGTGCCGGATTTCCTTCTGGCGGGCCTGTTCCTGCTTCTCCTCCACGGCCAGCCGGGCCTCCTTTTGCTCCAGCCAGGAAGAGTAGTTGCCCTGGAAGGGCAGGCCGTGACCGCGATCCATTTCGAGGATCCAGCCGGCGACGTTGTCGAGAAAGTAACGGTCGTGGGTCACGGCCATGACCGTGCCCGGGAATTCGTCGAGATAGCGTTCCAGCCAGGCCACCGACTCGGCATCGAGGTGGTTGGTGGGCTCATCGAGCAACAGCATGTCGGGTTTCGACAGCAGCAGGCGGCACAGGGCCACGCGGCGGCGCTCACCGCCGGAGAGCACGTCCACTCTGACTTCCCAGTCGGGCAGCCGCAGGGCGTCGGCGGCGACTTCCAGGGTGCGCTCGATCTCCCAGCCGCCGGCCGCATCGATCCGGTCCTGCAGTTCGGCCTGTTCGTTGAGCAGCTCGGTCATCTCCTCGTCGCTCATCGGCTCAGCGAACCGCTCGGAGATATCCTCGAAGCGTGCCAGCATGTCTCGCACCTCACCGATGCCGTCCATCACCACGTCGCGCACGGTCTGTCCTTCTGGCAGCTCCGGCTCCTGCGGCAGGTAGCCGATGCGGATGCCCGGCTGCGGACGGGCTTCACCGTCGAATTCGGTATCGACGCCGGCCATGATCCGCAGCACCGTGGATTTGCCGGCACCGTTCAGGCCGAGCACGCCGATCTTGGCGCCGGGAAAGAACGACAGCGAGATGTCCTTGATCAGGGTGCGGTTAGGCGGCACCACCTTGGACACGCGGTGCATGGTGTAGACATACTGGGCCATCGAAGCAATCCGTTGGGTGTGTTGCGAGTGCGAGAATGTGGGGGCGAGTGTAGCGGATTGCCAGTCGGTGGTGAGGGATCAGGGCGCCACCTGTTCGCCGCAGGCCAGGGTGGCATCCCCGACCGACGAGGCCGACTACGCCGTGTAGGTCGGGGTCGCATCCCCGACCGACGAGGCCGACTACGCGCTGTAGGTCGGGGTCGCATCCCCGACCGACGAGGCCGACTACGCGCTGTAGGTCGGGGTCGCATCCCCGACCGACGAGGCCGACTACGCGCTGTAGGTCGGGGTCGCATCCCCGACCGACGAGGCTGATCGACGCGGGCAATAGGGTAAGCTTGTCAACCGTCTTTAATCGGAGATTCAAGCGATGAAGGTCCTGGTAACCGGCGGCGGCGGCTTTCTCGGCCGGGCCATCGTCCGCCAGCTGCTCGACCGCGGCGACACGGTCACCACCATCAACCGTTCCGACTACCCGGAGCTGGCGGAGCTCGGCGTGACCTGCCATCGCGGCGATATTGCCGACCGCGAGGCGGTCATGGTCGCGGCCGAGGGCGCCGACGCGGTCATCCACGTGGCCGCCAAAGCCGGCCCCGGACTGCGGGCCGCCGATTTCCTGGCGACCAATGTGGTGGGGACCGGCAACGTCATCGATGCCTGTCGTCGTCGCGGTATCGGCGTGCTGGTGCACACCTCCTCACCCAGCGTGGTGCATGCTGGAGTCGACATCGAAGGAGGCGACGAATCGCTGCCTTACCCCGACCATTATGCCGCGCCGTATCCGGCAACCAAGGCCGAAGCCGAAATGCTGGTGCTTGGTGCCAGCGATGACCGCCTGAGGGCCTGCGCGCTGCGTCCGCACCTGATCTGGGGGCCGGGCGACAACCAGCTGCTGCCGCGGCTGATCGAGAAGAATCGTGCCGGTCGGCTGAAGCTGCCGGCGCCGGACAAGCGCATCGACACGGTCTATATCGACAATGCGGCCCGGGCGCACCTGCTGGCGCTGGATAACCTGGCCGGGGCCGGTTCTGCCGCGGGGCGGGCGTATTTCATCTCGAATGGCGAACCGCGCGCGGTGCGCGACATGCTGGCTGCGCTGCTCGAAGCCGCCGGCGAAACACCGCGGATCGGTCATGCCCCGCGGGCCGTTGCGATGATTGCAGCAACGGTGACTGAGTGGCTCTGGCGAGGCCTCCGGCGGCGCGGCGATCCGCCGCTGTCGCGGTTCGTGGTCGAGCACCTGGCCACCGCGCACTGGTTCGATCTGAGCGCGGCGCGGCGTGACCTCAGCTACAGCCCGGCGGTCAGTATCGACGAGGGACTGCGCCTGCTGCGCGATGCACAAGGCGGCCGGTTGTCAAGCACACCATGAGTGACCGGGTAGACTGCCGGGTTAACAGGAACGCGACTGAACACGCCGGCGGCCTCGCCGCAGGCGGGAATTGATGCGCTCGATCAGCGAGCGGCGCAGCCAGGCCCGGTCGGCGGGTTGAACCCGGTCGTAGCCGCCGTACTTGAGCTTGATCCAGGCGTTGCGATCGATCCGGCAAAGATAGTCGAATAGCCTGTGGTTGAATGGATGCAGGCCGGGCTTTCGAACGACCGCTGTGCCAAGGTCGATGATGAATGGATGCTGGTCGTCGGCCCGGACCATGATGTTGTCGCGGTTCTTGAGATCGCCATGAGCGATGCCACGCTGATGCATGGCCGTGATTGTGGCCTGCAGGTTGGCGAAGAATCGCTCCCGCTGCAGCAACGTTGCTTGACGCAGCGGAACCCCGGCGATGCGCTCGATGACCAGGTGGCGGTCATCGAACAGGCCGTGGCAACGGGGGAAACCGGGTAGCCCCTGCAGCTGGCGGTAGGCGGTATGCTCGCGTCGCAGAGCGTGGCGCCACAGCATGCCGGCCAGGCGGCGCCCGACCGGCATCTTGACGACGAAGCGGCCTTCCCGCGCGTTGACCTCAAGCAGCTGGCCCTGGCTGGAGCGCGCAATCAGCCGATGGCGCGCCGGGTCGAACGACTTCAGGGCGGCGGCCAGCGGCGGCAGATTCGATGGGCTTCGAGTCATGGCGATATCCTACCCGGGTGCCGTCCTCCGGGGTGCGCGCCATCACAGGGCTCGAAAAATCCGGTTCCGGCCCCCACAATACGCAGGCCGGACAGATTTGTTCTGAATCCATGGGGATGACGAGACATGCCGATCTACGAGTACCGCTGCCAGGCGTGCCAGCACGAACTGGAGAAGCTGCAGAAGATGACCGATGATCCGCTGATTGACTGCCCTGCCTGCGGCCGTCCCGCATTAACCAAACTGGTCTCGGCGGCCGGCTTCCGTCTCAAGGGCGGCGGCTGGTATGAGACCGATTTCAAGAAGGACAACAAGCGTAACCTGGTCGGCGAAGGCAAGGGCGAAAAGCGCCCGGATGCCCGGACGGACACCGGCGGCGACAAGCAGCCGGACAAGAAGCCGGCCGCGTCCAGCGAAAAAAGTGGCGGCGCAAGCAGCGCCTCGACCGGCCAGGCGGCCTGATCGATGCGTTCACACCTGTGTGGAGACGTCAATGAGGCCCTGGACGGCCAGACGGTCACGGTCTGCGGCTGGGTCAATCGCGCCCGTGACCTCGGCGGGCTGATCTTTATCGGCCTGCGCGATCATGCCGGCGTGCTTCAGGTCGTGGTCGAGCCCGACAACAAGCCGGCTTTTGCCGAGGCCGAGAAGCTGCGCAACGAATTCTGTGTTCGTGTGACGGGCCAGGTGCGCTTGCGACCGGAGCGTCAGCGCAATGCCGGGATGGCAACCGGCCAGGTCGAACTGCTTGCCGATGGCCTCGAGATTCTCAGTGTCAGTGCACCGCTGCCGCTGCTGATGAGCGATGAGGATGGCGAAGAGGTGCGCCTGAAGTACCGCTACCTGGACTTGCGCCGAGAACGCTTGCAGAGAAACCTTCGGCTGCGTGCCCGACTGACCGCCGCCATTCGTTCGCAGCTCGACCGGCAGGGTTTTATCGACGCCGAAACCCCGATTCTGACGCGCGCCACACCCGAGGGCGCGCGCGACTACCTGGTCCCCAGCCGCGTGCAGCCGGGCCGCTTCTTTGCCTTGCCGCAGTCGCCGCAGATTTTCAAGCAGCTGCTGATGGTGGCCGGTCTGGATCGCTACTATCAGATCGCGCGCTGCTTTCGGGACGAGGACTTGCGCGCCGATCGGCAGCCGGAATTCACCCAGCTCGACATGGAAATGTCGTTCGTTGAAGAGCGCGACGTTCAGGCCGTGGCCGAGCATCTGATACGCTCGGTGTTCGAACACGTGCTCGATGTCGAACTGCCCGACCCCTTTCCGCGCCTGTCCTACGCCGAGGCCATGGACCGCTATGGCTCGGACAAGCCGGATCTGCGCATTGACATGGAACTGGTCACGATCTGTGAGCAGGTCCGTCACGTCGAGTTCAAGGTCTTCTCCGGCCCGGCCGGTGATCCGGCCTCGAAGGTGGCTGTGCTGCGCGTACCTGACGGTGCAAAGCTGACGCGCCGGCAGATCGATGACTATGCCGATTTCGTCGGTCGCTACGGGGCCAGGGGGCTGGCCTGGATGAAGGTCACTGATGCCGGGGCCGGCATTGATGGTGTTCAATCGCCCATCGCCAAGTTTCTCGACCAGCAGGCCGTATCCGGCATCCTGGGCAAGACCGGCGCGCAGGACGGCGATATTCTGTTTTTTGGCGCCGGGGAGAAGATGACGGTCAATGCCTTTCTCGGCGCGCTGCGCGTCAGGGTGGCAAAGGATCTCGGACAGGTCAGGGATGGCTGGAAACCGCTGTGGGTGGTCGACTTCCCGATGTTCGAGTACGACCGGGGGGAGGGTCGCTACTACGCGCTGCATCATCCGTTTACCGCGCCGGCAGTCGACGATGCGGATGCGCTCAAGGCCGACCCGGCCGGCGCGCTGTCGCGCGCCTACGACATGGTGCTCAACGGCGCCGAGATCGGCGGTGGCTCGATTCGTATCCACAATCCGAAGCTGCAGCAGGCGGCCTTCGACGTGCTCGGCATCAATGCAGACCAGGCACAGGCCCGCTTCGGTTTCCTGCTCGAGGCGCTCCAGTACGGCTGCCCGCCGCACGGCGGTATTGCCTTCGGTATCGACCGGATTGCCGCGCTCATGGCCGGCGAGGACTCCATCCGCGAGGTCATCGCCTTTCCCAAGACGACCAACGCTTCCTGCCTGCTGACCGGTGCCCCGGCCGCGGTCGAGCCCGGCCAGCTGGCCGAGCTCAAGCTGGATCTGACGACCCGGGACTGAAGGCGCCTTGAATCGCAAGGTAGACAAGCAGCGGAGCCGCATTGTGATTGTCTTTGCGGCCCGGGTCCGGTGCGTTGCAGGGGGCTTGGCCGGCCAGATCCCGGATATCGGCAAAGGGGGCCGTGGCCGGTGAAGCGATGCGTGGTTCTGGTCCACGGCCTGTGGTATGGCCCGGTGAGCCTGGCACTGCTGGGCCGGCGCTTGCGCAAGGCGGGGCATGAGGTGCACTGCTTCGGCTATCCGACGCTTCGTCAGTCGCTGCCGGCCAACGCCCGGGCGCTGCGCGACTTCATCCGGTCACTCGATGTCGATCGCTGTGATCTGGTCGGCCACAGTCTCGGGGGGCTGGTTATCCTGCGCATGCTCGACGAATACGGCGACATTCCCCCGGGCCGTGTGGTGCTGCTTGGCAGTCCGGTCTGGGGCTCGGCCGTGGCCCGCCGCGTGGCCGGCAAGCGACTGCTTCGGCCACTGGTCGGTCAGGCCCGGGCCGCCCTGGCGGTCGGTTTTGATCGCGCGCCGCCGGGGCGCGAAACCGGCGTGATCGCCGGCGAACGGTCGGTAGGGGTCGGTCGCCTGTTCGGCGGTCTGTCCGGACCCGACGACGGCACCGTGGCAGTCGATGAGTGCCGTCTGCCTGGCGCCGATCTGATAACCCTGCCTGTGACGCATACCGGCCTGGTGGCGGCGCGATCGGTCGCCGATGCCGTGTCAGTGTTTCTGCAGTCGGGCCGGTTCGGCCACGATCACTCCCAGGGGTTGCAGTCGTAACCGGCCATGCGGATCAGGCGCTCGACTTCCAGTACGCCGCTGCCCAGGCCGCCTTCGGTAAAGTCATAGCCCAGCAGCAAGCGCTTGCAGTCCAGCACTTCGACGATCAGGGTGCCGACCGAGGCGATCGCCACGTCGTTCTCGTCGAAGCTGCCCGGTCCGGCCGAGAAGAACTCGCCACCGTAAAGTTCGAGCATCTCGAGTTCGACCTGATCCAGACCCGGAGGGAGATTGCCGGCGGTGCCGATGACCCAGAACGGGAAACCTTCGAAGTAGGTAAAGAAGATGGCTGTGACCGAATTGGTATCGTTGGCGGCCTCACCGACCTGGAGCACCAGCCCGGTGAACGGTATGCCGTCGATCGTGTACTGCCCCGACATGCGGCCGTGCAGGGCCGGGAACTCGAACTGGGGTGGATCGAGCGCGGGCACGTACCCATCGATCGTGAACAGCTCGGCTTCGGGGATCACGCCGCTGGCATAGTGACCCCAGAAGAACTCCAGCGTGAAGGTGTCGTTGTAGTCGGCCGGCGTGAATACCCCGTCACCCTGCAGGGCGAACGGGTCGACCGCCAGCATGTAGGTGATCGGCGCCTGGTTGAGCACGTCCCCCGAGGCCCCGACGTCGCCGACGGCCGGGTGTCGAATGAGCTGAGCCTTGTGCATCGGCAAATCGACCTCGCCGGCCTCGGCAAACACCCGCGGAATGATGACCGGCCCGCTGCCGGACACGCGCTGCAGTCGGACCATGACAACCGAAAAACCCGGGTCGGGGCAGCCCACGCGCCAGATCGTCACCCGCATGCGCGCATCGCGCGTCGGGCTGCCGACCGAGGGCACATCAACGTTCACATCCCACAGGGTGTTGTCGCTCGAGGCCGGTTCCGGCGGCAGCGCGACGGCTACGCAACCCGGCGGAAAGGGGGACTTCAGATCGGTCAGTACGTTGATTTCGCCGGTAGCCGCCGCGCGACCGGCAAGCAGAAGCATCAGGGCAGTCAGGAGATAGCGCATGAGTTGACGCCTTCGGGTGAGTCTGTACCGCATTCTAGCGCCTCAGCCTGACCGATGGCTGAACAGGATTATCCGGCTCCCTAGCCGTGCGGGTCCGGGCAGTGAAACCCCGCGGCGCCGGAAATGTCGGCAAGAGCCGGGTTAAAATGCATCATTTGAACCGACACAGGAGGCACGTGACGCATGGCCGGTCACAGCAAGTGGGCCAATATCCAGCACCGCAAGAAGGCGCAGGACGCCAAGCGCGGCAAGATCTTCACTCGCCTGATCCGCGAAATCTCGGTGGCGGCACGGGAGGGTGGCGGCGATCCGGAAGCCAATCCACGTCTGCGCCTGGCCATCGACAAGGCCAACAGCGCCAACGTGCCCAAGGACAACATCGAACGGGCCATCAAGAAGGCCACCGGGGAGCTGGGAGGCGCCGCCTACGAGGAGATCCGCTATGAGGGCTATGCGCCCGGCGGCGTGGCGGTGATGGTCGACTGCCTCAGCGACAATCGCAACCGGACTGTCGCTGCCGTGCGCCACGCCTTCAACAAGCATGGCGGCAACCTGGGCCAGGACGGCTCGGTTGGCTACCTGTTCGAACGCAAGGGCGTCATCACCTTTGCGCCGGGCACCGGCGAAGATGCCGTCATGGACGCCGCCCTCGAGGCCGGCGCCGAGGATATCGTCAGCGATGACGACGGATCGATCGAGGTGCTGACCGCGCCGGAGGATTTCGAAACGGTACGCGACGGCCTGCGTCAAGCCGGGCTCGAATTCGAGGAGGCCGAAGTGACCGAGCGCGCCAGCACCCTGGTCGAGCTGGATGTCGAAAGCGGCCGCCAGGTGCTCCGCTTTCTCGATGTGCTCGAGGACCTCGACGACACCCAGAACGTCTGGTCGAATGCCGATATTCCGGCGGCTGCCTACGACTGATGCGCATCATCGGCCTCGATCCGGGTTCGCGCATCACTGGTGTCGGCATCATCGACAGCGAGCGGTTGATTCATGCCGAGGCGCTACAGCTGGGCAGCGGTCCGATGCCCGAACGCCTGGCGGCGATCTTTGTCGGCGTCAGACGGCTGATCGATCAGCATCACCCGGATGTGGCCGCGATCGAAACGGTCTTCATGAGCCGCAACGCGCAGGCCGCGATCAAGCTGGGCCAGGCGCGCGGCGCGGCCATCTGCGCGGCGGTCAGTGCGGGGCTGGCGGTTCATGAGTACGCGCCGCGGGCGATCAAGCAGGCCGTCGTCGGACGCGGCGGGGCGGCCAAGCAGCAGATCCAGCACATGACGCGCGTGCTGTTGAAGATCGACGGCGATCTGGGCGAGGACGCGCACGATGCGCTGGCCGTGGCCTTGTGTCATCACCACACGGCCCAGACCGCCAGCCGGCTGCCGCCGGGCGTCGTGCTGCGATGATCGTGCGTCTGTCCGGGACCCTGCTGGAGCGCCGGCCGCCGGCGCTGGTGGTCGATGTCGGCGGTGTCGGCTACGAGGTCGAAACACCGCTCAACGTGTTTGACCGGCTGCCGGCCGCCGGCCAGCCGGTCACGCTGCTGACCCATCTGGTGGTGCGCGAGGATGCACACACGCTCTACGGGTTTCTCACCGATGCGGATCGGCAGCTGTTTCGCGAGCTGCTCAAGGTCTCGGGCATTGGGCCGCGGCTGGCGCTGGCCATCCTGTCGGGCGTCAGCGGCGACGATTTCGCGCTGATGGTCGAGGCCGGCGACAGTCAGGCACTGACGCGATTGCCCGGCATCGGCAAGAAGACCGCCGAGCGGCTGATCCTGGAGATGCGCGGCCGCCTGCCCGAACGCGACGGGACGACTGCCGCCGTCGGTGGCGGTGATACCGCAGCCGAGGCGCGTGCGGCGCTGACCGCGCTGGGCTATTCTTCCTCCGAGGCGCTGAAGATGGTGCGGGCGGTGGCTGACCCCGAGCTGCCTGCAGAGGCCCTGATCCGCGCGGCTTTGAAGAAGAAGATGCAAGGATGATGTACCCCACCGCTGGTGCTGCAACATTCGGAACGCGCCTGCGGCGGCACGCCTGCGCAGGGCAAACCGGAAAGCGCTCCCCTGCGGCGTTGGCAGGCACTGTCCGGATCACTCGAACCCACACAATCAGCGGCGGGGCACAATGATGGAATCGGAACGCCTGGTGACCGCCGAAGTCGACAGCGAGGAGGCGCGCATCGAGGCCAGCCTGCGGCCCGCGCACCTGTCCGAGTACATTGGGCAGCCGGAGATGAAGGAGCGGCTTGCCATCTACCTCGAATCGGCCCGCAGGCGCCACGAGGCGCTCGATCACGTGCTGATCTTCGGTCCGCCGGGGCTGGGCAAGACCACGCTCGCCCACGTCGTCGCCCACGAGATGGGCGTCAACCTGCGCCAGACATCCGGGCCGGTGCTCGAGCGCGCCGGCGACCTGGCGGCGCTGCTGACCAATCTCGAGCCGGGCGACGTGCTGTTCGTCGACGAGATCCATCGCCTGAGCCCGGTGGTCGAGGAAGTGCTCTACCCGGCCATGGAGGACTACCGCATCGACATCATCATCGGCGAAGGCCCGGCGGCGCGCTCGATCCAGCTCGATCTGCCGCGGTTTACCCTGGTCGGGGCGACCACGCGGGCGGGATTGCTGACCTCGCCGTTACGGGACCGCTTCGGCATCGTCGAGCGGCTGGAGTTCTATGCCGCCGCCGAGCTGGCCGAGATCGTGCAGCGCTCAGCCGGCATTCTCGACATCGAATCCGATGATGCCGGGGCGGCCGAAATCGCCCGGCGTGCACGCGGCACGCCACGCATTGCCAATCGTCTGCTGCGGCGGGTGCGCGATTTCGCCCAGGTGCGCGCCGACGGTATCATCACCGGGCCTGTGGCCGCCGCCGCGCTCGAGATGATGCAGGTTGACGCGCGCGGATTCGACACCATGGATCGACGGCTGCTGAAGAAGCTTGTTGATGACTTTGGCGGCGGACCGGTCGGAGTGGAGAGCCTGGCCGCGGCGCTGTCGGAAGAACGTGGCACGATCGAGGACGTGATCGAGCCGTTTCTGATCCAGCAGGGTTACCTGATGCGCACCGCGCGCGGGCGCATGGCCACGGCGGCCGCCTGGCGGCATTTCGGGCTCAATCCGCCGGACGCTCCGGCAGGGGACCTGTTTGTCTCCAGCGACGACGGGTCATGAGGCCGGTCGCGGCCCCGACCGGGGTGTTGGGCCGGCTGCGGTTCGGGCGGGTCGATCGGGATCGGCCGACAGATCGTCCGGCATGATCGGCCCGTTCCGCTATCGCGTCTACTGGGAAGATACCGACGCCGGTGGCGTGGTCTATCACGCTCGCTATCTGCATTTTTTCGAGCGTGCCCGCTCGGACTGGCTACGGGCGATGGGCTATCCGCAGAGCGCGCTGCAGGAGCGCGAAAACCGGCTGTTCGTGGTCCGACGCATGCGCCTTGATTTTATCGCCCCGGCACGGCTCGAGGATGAACTTGCCGTCGTCGTCGGCGTCGAACACCTTCGTGCGGCGTCGTTGACCTTCGACCAGGCACTGTTACGCGGTGACGATTGTCTGTGTCGGGCGCGCGTCGAGGTCGCCTGTCTGCGCGCCAGTGATTTTCGACCGGTCCGGCTGCCGGCGAATCTGCGTACGGCCATCGATGGTCGCCTGGAACCTGATGAAACTTCCACGCCGAACCGCAAGGAATCGAGACAACAATGAACGGCGAACTGCAAATCTGGGAACTGATCCAAAACGCCAGCCTGCTGGTGCAGCTGGTCATGCTGCTGCTGCTGCTGGCCTCGCTTGGCTCCTGGATGGTGATTTTCGGCAAGCGCATGATGCTGGGTCGGGCCGAGCGACGTGCCCGCCAGTTCGAGGAAAAGTTCTGGTCAGGCGCCGACCTCAACAAGCTCTATGACGCCGTCGCCGGTCAGCGTGCCGCGCGCGAGGGCGCCGAAGCCATCTTCGAGTCGGGCTTTCGCGAATTCTCGCGCTTGCGCGAGGAGCGGCGCCTGGATCCAGACACGCTGGCCAACGGCGCCCAGCGCAGCATGCGGGTGACGCTGACACGTGAAATGGATCGGCTGGAGCAGCACCTGAGCTTTCTGGCGACGGTCGGATCGGTCAGCCCCTATGTCGGCCTGTTCGGCACGGTCTGGGGCATCATGAACGCCTTTCGCGGCCTGGCCGGGGCACAGCAGGCGACCATTGCCATGGTGGCGCCGGGCATCTCCGAGGCGCTGATTGCTACCGCCATGGGTCTGTTTGCGGCGATTCCGGCGGTCATTGCCTACAACAAGTTTTCCAACCAGGTCGAGCGGCTCGAAGTGCGCTACGACAATTTCAAGGAGGAGTTTGCCGCCATCCTTCATCGCCAGGCTCGCCGTCTGCAGGAGGTTGCACAGCGATGAGCGACCAGCTGGTCATTCGCCGTCGCCGCAAGCGCATGTCGGAAATCAACGTCGTGCCCTACATCGACGTGATGCTGGTGCTGTTGATTATTTTCATGGTCACTGCGCCGCTGATGAACCTGGGGGTGGAGGTCGAGTTACCGACCGGGCAGGCCGGGCCCTTGAGCGATCGGGGTGATCCACTGATGGTCACGGTTTTGGCCTCCGGTGACCTTTACCTGGATACCGGCGACGCGCCCGAGCTGGTCGATGGTGAAACGCTGGTCGAGACGGTGAGCGCTATCGTGGCGCGTAACCCGGAACTGCAGGTCACCGTCAGCGGAGATCGCCATACGGACTACCAGCATATCTATGGTGCGATGGTGCTGCTGCAGCGTGCCGGTGTGCCCGCAGTCGGTCTGGTTGGCGATCCGGAAGAAGACTGAGCTGGCGCCCGGATGTCGTTGCTCGGGCCATGAAACGCTCAACCGGTCAATCGGCCCGGGCGATCAGGGATGGCCTGACCGCGTTCGTGCTCGCGCTGGCCGTTCACGCCGGATTCCTGCTGCTGCTGGTGCTTGGCAGCCGGGACTGGAAGCCGTTCGAGCATCGGCCGGTGCCGGTGCGCGTAACACTGGTTGATCAGGGTCCGGTCGTGATACCCGACAGCGACAGTCCGGAGCAAGTCGTTTCCGAACCCGACCCGGCGCCCGAACCCGACCCGCAACCGGAACCAGAGCCCGAACCCGAACCCGAACCGGAGCCGGAGCCGGAGCCGGAGCCGGAGCCGGAGCCGGAACCGGAGCCGGAACCGGAACCGGAACCGGAACCGGAACCGGAACCGGAACCGGAACCGAATGCGGCTGCCCGGGAGGCGCAGCGACAGGCCGAGCAGGAAACGCGTCGTCAGCTCGAGCGGGAGCGGCGCGAACGCGAGCAGGCGCGCCAGCGTGAACTGGAGGCCCTCAGGCGACAGCGCGAGGAGGCGCAGCGCCGGCGTGAGGCCGAGGAGCGACGTTTGGCTGAACTCGCCGGGAATCGCGCAGACGAGGCGGCCGAGCAGGAAGCGCGAGAGGCGGCCGAACGACTGCGACTGGCCGAGCAACAGGCCGCCGAAGCGGCGCGGCGCGCCACCCTGCGTGAGGAGTACGTTGCGACCATCCGGGAGCGGGTCCGGCGCAACTGGATCCGTCCGCCCACCGCACGACCCGGCGTTCGCTGCGACGTTCGGGTGGTGCAGATTCCGGGCGGAGAAATCATCGATGCGACTATTGTCTCACCGTGCAACGCCGACGACGCGACCCGCCGCTCAATCAGTGCGGCGGTCATGCGGGCCGGCCAGTTGCCCTACCGAGGATACGAGGATGTTTTTGCCCGAGAGATTGTCTTTACGTTTCTGTACGACGGCTAGCACACTGCTGTTCCTGCTGCTGCCGGCACTGGCCGGCGCGCAGCTGCGGATCGAAATCATCGACGGGGTGGAGGGCGCCATGCCGATTGCGGTGGTGCCTTTTGACTGGGCCTCGGAGATGCCCGAGTCGGAAAACGGCGTGGCCGGGATCGTCAGCGCGGACCTGCATCGATCGGGTCTTTTCGATCCCATGGCTGCCGAGGACATGATCGATCGACCGACCCGCGTGCCTGACGTGCGTTTCGGCACCTGGCGACTGCTCAAGGTCGATCATCTGGTCATCGGCAGCGTGCGTGACGCGCCCGGCGGCATGGGCTACGAGCTCGAGTATCATCTGCTTGACGTGCATGCCAGCCGGGTGGTGCTTTCGCAGGCGCTGACCGTCGGCCCGGGCAACCTGCGGGTCGGCGCCCACCGTGTGGCTGACGCGGTCTACGAAGCGCTGGTCGGGGTGCCGGGTGCGTTCACGACCCGTATTGCCTACGTTGTCGCCAGCGGCACCGGTCCGGACGAGAGCTTCGAGCTGGTTGTGGCCGATGCCGATGGCTTCAATCCACAGACCGTGGTGCGAAGTGACGAACCCATTCTGTCTCCGGCCTGGTCTCCGGATGGTCGCAGCCTGGCCTATGTGTCATTCGCCACCGGTCGCTCGCAGGTCATCGTCCAGGATCTCTATACCGGTCAGAATCGAACGGTCAGCGCCGATCGGGGCGTCAACGGCGCGCCGGCATTTTCTCCTGACGGCAGGCGGCTGGCGGTCAGTCTGTCGCGTGCCGGCAGTCCGGACATCTGGATCATCGATCTGGCAAGCGGCGACAGCGAACGCCTGACCAGCCACTGGGCCATCGACACCGAGCCGGTCTTTTCGCCGGACGGAGAGCGCGTCTATTTCACCTCGGACCGGGCCGGCCGGCCGCAGATCTACGTCATGAATGCCAGCGGCGGCGATCCGGAGCGGGTGACCTGGGAAGGGCGCTACAACGCGCACGCCTCGATCGGCCTCGATGAACGCTATCTTGCTGTCATTTACAGCGAGGGCGACGAGGACTACCGGATTGCCATCCATGATCGCGAAACGGAGCGATTGCGTGTATTATCTGACGGTCGGCTTGACGAGTCGCCGAGCTTTGCTCCGAACGGGAGCATGGTGCTGTATGCCACGCGTCGCGAGGGGCGTGGCGAACTGGCCGCGGTATCCGCGGACGGCCGGGTCAGGCAGCGCCTCATTCTCGGTGAGGAAGGTGACGTGCGTGAGCCGGCCTGGTCGCCCATAATTCGATAACGTGACTTTGCCCCCAACAAGATTCAGACCAATCCAGGAGGTAGCATGAAGACTGCACTGCGTTTTCTCGCCCTCGTGATGCTGGCCGCCATCCTGGCTGCCTGCGCGAGGGAAACCGTCGAAGAACCGGCTCCGCCCGAGCCGCCGCCGGCACCGGAACCTGCTCCGGAACCGGAAACCCGGCCGCTGGACCCGCGTGACTACACCGATCCGCGCAATCTGGACAACGCCGACAGCCTGCTCAGCGAGCGCGTGATCTACTTCGAGTTCGACCGCTCCAATGTCCAGTCACAGTTCCGTCCGATCATCGAAGCGCACGCAGCCTACCTTCGGGCCAACGCCAGTGCCCGGGTGATCCTGGAAGGCCATGCCGACGAACGCGGTTCGCGCGAGTACAACCTCGGCCTCGGTGAGCGTCGCGGCAACTCGGTTGAATCGCTGCTTGAAGCCGGCGGCGCATCCGGTCGCCAGCTGGAGGTGGTCAGCTATGGCGAGGAGCGCCCGGTCTGTCGTGAAAGCGACGAAAACTGCTGGCAGCGCAACCGGCGCGTGGAGATCGTCTACACGGCGCGCTGATGTCTGCTGGTCGCTTCACTGCGGGTCTCATGCTCGGGCTGGCCGGCCTTGTGCCGGCCATCCCGTTGCCGGTTCAGGCCCAGGAGAGCAGCAGCGAGCTGCTCTATCAGGTGCAGGCACTGCTTGAGGAAGTGCGTGAGCTGCGTGGCCAGGTCGAGTCACAGCAACGTGATCTGGAAAACCTGCGACGGCGTCAGCGTGACCAATACCTGGATCTCGATCAGCGGCTGCAGCGGATCGAGCAGAACGAATCGTCGGCTGTGGCCGACGTCACGGCAGGACAAGACAGTGCGCCGCCCACGGTGGCCGAACGCGAGCCGATGCCACCGGCCACCGAGGTTCCCGAAGTACGCCAGCCGATCGAGGCTCGTCCGGAAATCACCCCGCTGGCCGATAGCCGTGTGGCCGCGGCACGCGATCTGGACACTGTCGGGGAGGCGGAACAGGCCGCCTACGACCGTGCTTTCGCGGCGCTGCGTGAAACCCGCTACGCGGACGCAGCCGACGGGTTTTCCGACTTTCTGGATCAATACCCTGATTCGCCCTACGCGGTCAATGCATTGTACTGGCTGGCCGAGACTTACTATGTCACGCGTGACTTCACCACTGCGCTGCGTCTGTTTGGCGACCTGATCGATCAGTATCCGGAGAGCGGCAAACAGGGTGATGCGCTGCTCAAGCTGGGGTTCACCCACTACGAGCTTGAAAACTGGAACGAGGCGCGCGCGGCGCTTGAGCAGGTGCGAAGCCAGTATCCGGGTACGACGCTGGCGCGCCTGGCCGAGAGCCGGCTGCGCGACATGCGCCTGGCCGGCCATTACTGACGTCTTTCGTAAGCCGCAACCCGTAACCCCTTTTTCCGCTACCATGGCCGCGTTATGGCAACCCAGCGGCTCCTCGCAGCATGATCGATACCGTCGTCTTCCCCGTCGCCGGGCTTGGTACCCGGTTCCTGCCGGCAAGCAAGGCTGTTCCGAAGGAAATGCTTCCGGTGGTCGACAAGCCGCTGATCCAGTATGCGGTCGAAGAGGCGGCGGCCGCCGGGGCGCGCCGACTGGTGTTTGTCACCGGACGAACCAAGAACGCGATCGCCGATCACTTTGACATGGCCTACGAGCTCGAAACCGAGCTCGAGCAGCGCGGCAAGCACGAGCTCCTGGCCACGGCTCGGGCCTGCCTGCCCGATGGCGTGGAGTGTCTGTACGTGCGCCAGCGTCAGGCGCTGGGGCTTGGTCACGCCATCGCCTGTGCGCGCTCGCTGATCACCGGCGAGTATTTCGGCATCATTCTGCCGGACGATCTGATCGTCCATGACACTGATCCCGCTCTGGCTCAGCTGGTGCGCCATCAGGCCGCAACCGGCGCTTCGGTGATCAGCGTCGAGGCGGTCCCGGCCGAGCGCACGTCGTTGTATGGCGTGGTGGATGTCGAGTCGTTCGCCGGCCGCAGCGGCCGTATTCGGGGCGTGGTGGAAAAACCGGCACCCGCAGCCGCGCCATCGAATCTGGCGATTGTCGGGCGTTACGTGCTCAGTAGCCGCATTTTCGAGCTTCTCGAGCGAACCGAACCGGATCATCGCGGCGAGATCCAGATCACCGACGCGATTGCCAGGCTGCTCGAGGAGTCGCCGGTCGATGCCTATCGATTCGAGGGCCGTCACTACGATTGCGGCTCGAAGCTGGGCTTTCTGCAGGCCACCGTGGAGCTGGGTCGAATGCACCCGGAGCTGGGAGGCGACTTCAGCGCCTGGCTGGAGCGCACTTGAACCGCCGGGAGGCAAGGAACGCAGGCTTTTTGCACGGAGCACCGGCGATACAGCCTCCCGCGCGACGGTCTCTCGCCATTGAGCCATTCAGGCAGAAAAAGAAGATGTCCTCGTGCCCTTTGCCTTTGCGTAAATACGGAACCAATCAGAAAAAGTGATGCAATTGAATGACATGCTGCCGCAGGTGCGCGCAGCCGTGGCCGAAGCCGGCGCGGCGATCCTGGCGGTTTATCGTGATCCGGCCACCACCGAAGTCGTTGACAAGGCCGACAAGAGTCCATTGACCGAAGCCGACCTGGCCGCCAACCGTATTCTGGTCGATCGGCTCAGGGCGCTGGCGCCGGACACGCCGATTCTGTCGGAGGAGTCGAAACACGCGCCCTGGTCGGAGCGTCGGGCCTGGAACACGCTGTGGGTTGTGGATCCGCTGGACGGCACGCGCGAGTTTCTCAAACGCAACGACGAGTTCACCGTCAACGTCGCGCTGGTCCGGAACCAGCGCCCGGTACTGGGCGTGGTCTATGCGCCCGCGCTCGATCGCTGGTACTTCGCTGCCGACGGCGAGGGGGCGTGGCGTCAGGACGACGCGCGCGATCCGGTCGCAATCGAGGTTGGCGAAAAGCAGTTCGACCGGCCGTGGCAGGTCGTCGGCAGCCGCTCGCACAATACCCGGGAGGTCGAGGATTTCGTCGCCCGGCTGGGAGCAGCCGAATTTGTCGCCATGGGCAGTTCGCTCAAGCTGTGCCTGGTTGCCGATGGCTCAGCTGATCTCTATCCGCGCCTGGGTCCGACCAGCGAATGGGACACCTGTGCGGCCCAGGCGGTCGTCGAGCAGGCGGGCGGACAAGTGCTCGACGCCGAGACCGGCGAGGCGCTGCGCTACAACGCGCGCGAGTCGCTGCTCAATCCGTGGTTTATCGTCTGCAGCCAGGCCGATCCGGCCTGGTTTGGCCGGCGCCAGCAGCCCGGCCAAACCAGGCCGGATCGGCCTGGTTTGGCCGGGCTGCTGGCGCCGGCCGGGGACGGTGAACAGGCAGGTTGTTCAGAGACTTTCCGGCGGTGCAATCATGGCTTTGGCCTGACTGCGGCAGGCGTTGATGGCTGCTTCAAGCTGGCGCGTGGTGTGTGGTGAACGGGCGGCATCACGGCTGTCGACTTCGATTGGATCGCCCCAGCAGATCAGGACCCGGGCAAAGGGCAGCGGCAGGGCGGCCAGGTCCCAGGAGCGGTGCAGGGGGATATGGCTGCTGCAGGCCATGGCGCAGGGAAAGATCGGCAGGCCGGTCAGGCGCGCCAGCTCGAGGATGCCGGGCTTGGCCCGGTACACGGGACCCTTGGGGCCGTCTACCGTGATCACCGGACAATAGCCGGCGCGGGCCAGCCGGACCAGGCCACGCAGCGCGCCAGCTCCGCCCCGGCTCGACGAGCCGCGGGTGGTGGCGAAGCCGAGGCGACGCAGGACATAGTCGAGCAGTTCGCCGTCCTTGCTGTAGGAGGTCATGGTGGCGACTGGATAAAAGCGACAGAACGCGAATAGCCCGAGCTCGTCGCCGTGCCACATGGCGATCAGGAAAGGCTCTCCGGCGGCCAGCCGCTGGCTGAACGCCTGCGGTTCGTGCCGGCGCAGGCGCCAGGACCACGACCACAGGCGATAAAACCAGTAGACCAGTCGCGGCATGATGTGTCGTCGGAACATGATGCCGCGAATGATACCCCGGCGGCCACGTCCGCCGGGGTGTGGTGCCGAACGCGGGATCGCCGCTGAGTCGAATCCGGCGCGCGACACAATCAGTCGGTAGCGGTTTCGGAATCGTCCTCGCTGTCGAAGTCCCCGGCGATCGCGTAGCTCAGGCGCTGCGGATCGAGGTACTTGCGCACCGCGGCGGTGACATCCCCGGCGGTCAGCTCAGCCACTCGCGCCTCGAACCGGGCCTGGTGTCCCATGTCGCGTTCGAGGTAGAGCTGCTCGTTGAGCATCGCCATGAGCTGGCTGTCGTTGCTGCGGTTGAGCTCGAGTTGCTGGAGGTAGCCGCGTCGTCCGCGCTCGACCTCTTCGGCCTCGAAACCGTCTTCGACCGCTGCTTCCAGCTCTTCGAACAGCACATCGACCAGGCGTTCACGGTTCTCCGGGGCGAACATGGCATAGACAAAGAAACTGCCGCGTTCGTCAATGCTGTGGGCGTTGAACGCCCCGCCAACCCCGTAGCTCAGGCCCTCGGTGTCGCGAATGCGGTCGGCCAGGCGCGAACTCAGGAAGCCACCACCCAGCAGATGACCGGCCAGCGAGACTGCCGGATAGTCTGGGTCGTCATCGCGCAGGCGAATCAGCTGGGCACCGATCAGCCCGGCATTGGCCTTGTCGTCGAGCTGCCGCTCGAGCACGGCGGGTTCGACGTCGCGGAACTCGCGGGCGTAGCGTTCGAAGGCGATCTCGGGCGTAAAGTCGTTGAAGTGCGACTCCAGCGCCGCGCGCAGCTCGTCGGGGTCGAAATCGCCGACGAAGGTGATGGTTGTGCCGGGCCCGAAACCGTAGAAACGGCGGTGAAAATCGACCAGCTGTTCACGCTCGATGGCGTGCAAGCGTGCCTCGGACTCATCGAAATCCGGCATGTAGTCGGGATGATCGGACGGTACTGGCGTGGTGTGTCGGCTGAGCAGACGCGAGGCGACCGCGATGGGCTGGTCACGCTGCTGATCGAGCCCGGTCAGCTGCTGGCGGCGCAGCTCGTCGATTTCCCCGACCTCGAAATCCGGGTTTCTGAGTACGTCAGCGGTGATGTCGAGCAGCGCCTGAAGGTTATCGCGGCGGGTTTCCAGCCGCGCCGTGACAATGCTGCCGCCGCCGACGCCGAGGCTGGATTGCAGGGCGTTGACCTGGTCGCGGATGTCTTCGCGGCTGCGGGTTTGTGTGCCGCGCATCAGCATGCTGCCGGTGAAATCCGGCACGCTGTCGAGTCCCGACAGGGTCTCGAGTGTGCCCAGGCGCATGGTGATCTGCCCCTCGATCCGGTTGCCGCGCGTGGCCTTGGGCAGCAGCGCAACCCGGGCGCCGCTGGCCAGCTCGAAGCGCACCAGGTGCTGTTCGATACTTTCGGGGCTCGGGTCAAAGGCTTCTCCGGCCGCGCGGTCTTCACGGCCGCTGTAGTCAGCCAGAAGTACGTCGAGCTCGGGCTCGGCCGGTATGACGGCGCGATCCGGACTGCTGTCCGGGATGAACTGGCCGATGGTGCGGTTGTCGCGGGTCAGGTAGCGCCCGGCGACGCGGGTGACGTCGTCCACGGTGACTGCTTCGAGCCGGTCGCGATGCAGGAACATCAGGCGCCAGTCACCGGCGGCCTCCCACTCGCTGAGCTGGATGCCGACGCGGTTGGTGTCGTTGAGGGTCTGCTCGATATTGCGCTTGAGCGCATTGATCGCGCGATTGACTTCTTCCCCGGTCGGTGGCTGTTCGGCCAGCGCATCAATCGTGGCCAGCATCTCTTTGCGGGTCTCGCCGATATCCTGGTCCTGATCGATCTGCACCAGAACGCTCAGTGCGGAGGGCTCTCCCAGTGGTCGCGCGAAGGCCATGACCTGACTGGCCAGTTCCTGCTCTACCAGCGCCTTGTGCAGGCGCCCCGAGGGCGAGTCGCCAAGCAGGTGGGCGAGGATCTGAATGGCGGCAAAGTCCTCGTGCGAGGCAGCGGGCACGTGCCAGAAACCCATCAGTGCCTGGAACTGGCCGGCGCGGCGCACCGTGACCGTGCGCTCCCCGTCCTGTACCGGCTCGCGCGTATAGGTCGGCCAGAGCGTCATGTCTCCGGTGCGCTCCGGCGCGGGAATCCTGCCGAAGTGCCGGTCGATCAGTTCCAGGGCGCGATCGGTGTCGAAGTTGCCCGAAAGGATCAGTACCGCGTTGTCTGGCTGGTAGTAGCGACGGTAGAACGACTGCAGGCGTTCGACCGGCACGTTTTCGATGTCCGAGCGTGCGCCGATGGTCGACCGGCCATAGCCGTGCCACTGGTAGGCGATGGCCTGCATCCGCTTGAAAAGCACGCCGATCGGATTGGTCTCGCCGATTTCAAACTCATTGCGAACGACCGTCATTTCCGACTCCAGATCGTCGCCGGAGATGGTCGAGTTGACCATCCGGTCAGCCTCCATGCGGATGGCCCACTCGAGGTTGTCTTCGCCCGAGGGCAGCGTCTGGAAGTAGTTGGTGCGATCGAAGGATGTTGTACCGTTGGCCCGGCCGCCGCGTTCGGAAATTTCGGCCTTGATGTCCTGGTGGTCCGGCGTGCCGTAGAACAGCATGTGTTCGAGCAGATGCGCCATGCCGGTCTCGCCGTAGCTCTCGTGCTTGGAGCCGACGAAGTAGGTGATATTGATGGTTGCCGTCGGCCGGCTCTCGTCGGGCATGAGCAGCACCTTCAGCCCGTTGTCGAGTCGGTACTCGCTGATGCCCTCCACGGTTGTGACGTGCCTGATGTGGTCTACCTGGGCCGCGACCAGCAGCGGTGCTGCCAGCAGCAGACCAAGGCAGAAGCGGATGCAGATACGTGTGGGATACGGCATGAAATGGACTCCGGGTTGGGTTCGAACCGCACATCATGCCGCATCCGCGCCGCGATGGGGTGTGCCCAAAGTCACGGTCCTGCTTTCAGTCGGTCGGGCTCAGTCGCCGGATGTCTCGCCCCAGATGGCTTCGAGCCGGTCGTCGCGGCCGCAGCGCCAGCGGTAGTATTTGTAGCGCACCGGGTTGCTGGTGTAGAAATCCTGGTGGTCGTCCCCGGCCGGCCAGAAGGCCTCGAACGGCTCGATCGTGACTGCGATCGGCTGCCGGAATCGCTCGGACAGGGCAGCCAGCGATGCACGCGCAAGTCGCGCCTGGTGCGGGTCATGGACGAAGATCGCCGGGCGGTAACTCCGGCCGCGGTCGCAGAACTGGCCGTCGCCGTCGAACGGGTCGACGTTTCGCCAGTAGATCTCGAGCAGCGCCCGATAGTCGACGGCTGCCGGATCGTAGACGACCTGCACGACCTCCAGGTGCCCGGTTCCGCCCTGCACGACCTGTCGGTAGGTCGGCTCGGCCAGGTGGCCACCGCTGAAGCCGGAAATCGTTTCAACAACGCCGTCAACAGCGTCGAAGGGTGGCTCCATGCACCAGAAGCAGCCACCGGCAAAGGTGGCGCGCGCCAGCGACCGGTCGGTGTCGGCCAGGACTGAACCGGACAGCAGTAACACGGCGAGCAGGCTGGCGGTGAATCTTGTTCCGGACACCGTCAGGCGCGTGCGACCCCGGCCACGGTATGGGGCTCTGCGACCGGGAGCGGGCGTGAGCGTCGGCATCCTGATCACGGGCGGCGGCGAAGTTCGGGCAGGGCTTCGTCGCCGGGAACGAATCTCAACGCCACGCCATTGTTGCACCAGCGCTGGCCGGTCGGCTGGGGCCCATCGTCGAAAACGTGGCCCTGGTGGCCGCCGCAACGGGCGCAGTGATATTCGGTGCGCGGCCAGATCAGCCTGAAATCGCGCCTGGTCGCGATGTGGTCTTCCGCAAGCGGTCGCCAGAAACTGGGCCAGCCGGTGCCGGATTCGTACTTGTGCTCGCTGGAGAAAAGCGGCAGGAAGCAGCCGGCGCAAATATACGTGCCGGCGCGCTTTTCGTCGTTGAGCGGGCTGGAGCCGGCACGTTCGGTGCCGTCCTGGCGCAGCACGCGGAACTGCTCGGATGAGAGCAGTTCACGCCACTGTGCGTCGCTCCAATCGAGGGGTTCGAATGGCATGGGTCCTCCTGCGGCCATCGCCCGCACGGTCTGACTGCCGCAGATCAGCAGCGGCAGCGACAGCAGCGACTGTCTGAGCAGCCGGCGGCGGGTCTGGTTGACGTTTGCCCCGTTCATGATACGAAGTAGAACAGATGATCCGCCTGCAGTCTGTGAAAGCCGCCATGCCGCCGGCTAGCCGGGAGGATCCTTGAGGTGCTTGCCGCCGCTCCAGCCCCCCGGGCCCAGCACCTGTTCGCCCAGCCGGCGCGGTTCGGATTCGAGCTCGGTGGCCATCGAGTCGTTCCAGCGGTTGAGAAAGCCGTACAGGCAGACCGCGGCCAGGATTTCGACGATCTGATCGTCCGACCAGTGCTGCCTGAGGCGGCGCATCAATGCCTCGTCGACGCCATTGGGGACACTGCCGGCGGCCAGGGCGAAATCCAGTGCCGCACGCTCGGCCTCAGAATAGTGTTGACTGGTCTGGTAAGCCCACAGGTCGTCCAGCTTGGCCTGCGGCAGTCCGCTGATGCTTGCGGCGACCAGCGAGTGAGCCTGGCAATACCGGCAACCGGCTGCGCGACTGGCAAAATGGGCGAGCAGGCGCTTGAAGGCCGGATCGACGCTGCCGCCAGGGTCCATGACCGCAGCGGTCAGTTCGCCGAAGGCCTTGACGATCGCCGGCCTTCGCTGCATCGTCAGCAGGCTGTTCGGGACGAATCCCAGGATCTGCTCGAAGTGCCGGAATGTCTCTTCGAGTTCCGGCGTATGATCGGGCGGCAGCGGATCGATATGGGCCATGCGAATATCCTGCGTTCTGCTGTGCGAGCGGTTACAAACCTAGTGTACCCTGCTGCAGCTTCACACTGCCGAAACCTGTTGCGGGAAAGCCACTGGAATCATGCCTCATCATCAGCCTGTTGTTGTTGTCACCACTGCCGATCAGCACCGCTTCGAGCTGATCCATGTCCCGTGCACCGACGCCCGCAGGTGTCTGCTGCTGCTGCCGGGCATGGGCTTGAGCGCGCGCCAGTACATCACCTTCGCCAGGGCTCTGGCCGAGCGCGGCATTGAGGTATTCATACACGAGTGGCGCGGCGTGGGCAGCTCGAACCGGCGCGCATCGCGCCGCTGCAGCTGGGGTTATCTGGAGTTGCTCGACGATATCGATGCGGCGCGGGCGGCGGTTGTGGCGCGCATCGATGGCGCGTTCGTGCTGGCTGGACACAGCCTGGGCGCGCAGTTCGCCTGCCTGAGTGCCGGACGGTCGTCGGCCGGCTGCCGCGCGCTGGTGCTGATTGCCGGCGGCGCCCCGTACTGGCGGGTTTTTCCGGGGGCCAAGCGCTGGATGATGCTGGGCGTGGTCGGGTTGTTTCCGCTGCTGGCCGCTATGGTCGGCCATTATCCCGGCAAGCGCATCGGGTTTGCCGGGCGCGAGGCGCGCGGCGTCATGTCTGACTGGGCCCGCAGTGCCCGCGACGGTCGCTACGAACCCGGCGGCGTTGATCAGGATCTGGAGCAGGGCATGGCGGATCTGACGCTGCCGGTCCTGGCAGTACGGATGGCCGACGACTGGTTCGTGCCCGCTGCATCGTTTGACTGGCTGCTGGGCAAGCTGAGGCGGTGCGAGATCACGACCACCGATGTCGCAGCCGCCTCGTCCGGTGAGCTTTCCGACCACTACCGCTGGATGCGCCGGCCGGAACGCACGGTCGCCACAATCGAGTCGTGGCTGTCCGGGCACGGGTCCCAACGGTCGGCGCCGGACGCTTGCTGATCGAGGGGAGTGCGCAGCGAGGGCGCTTGTGGACAGGCGCTGCAGACCTCGCCTGTCAATGACCTCCGGTACCCTGATGCGGGATCAATACAGTCGCTCCCAGTATAGTGCTGCATAGATTTTCGGATCGATCGCCAGCCCGTCACGATAGCGTTCATTCAGCCAGGCGTCGATGCGCTCGCGCGCTACGGCGTGCACGGTGATCGCTTCACTCGCATCGCCGCCCCCGCTGCCCGCGCGAACCAGATCGAGCGCGCGCAGGAAAACGACCATTTCATCGCTCATGCCGGCCGAACTGGGGCAGTGCATTTGCTCGATGACCCGCCCGGCACGCCAGCCGGTTTCCTCCTCCAGCTCCCGGATCGCCGCATCGGCCAGCGACTCGCTGCCCTGACCGGTTTCGTCGCCGACCAGGCCCGCCGGCAGTTCGATGGTGCGACGATTGACGGGAATGCGGAACTGCTCGACCAGCAGCAGCTCATCATCGGGCGTCCAGGCAATCACGACGACGACCGGGTGGCGTCGCGAAACCAGTTCCCAGCCGCTGCGTTCAACCAGACTCAGATAACGGCCCTGATAGAGTGGCCTTGTGGTGTCGGTCATGCCTGATGCATCCTCGTCGGCGTCCGGTTCGTGCGAAAATGAAGCGGTTCGGCCCGCAGCGGGCGCGCTGCCAGTGTGACCTGGCAGCGGTCCGGGATTCAAAGCCCCGGCGCGGATCGCCAGCCCCGCCGGGTTCCATTGTACCGGTCCGGCTGCCGGAGAATCCGGGCCTGTTGACAGCGGCTGGCGCCAGCCGGATGAACGAATGACGCCGGCTGCAGTCCCAGTGCGGGCAACCGATGACCTCAACGACTCGATAACAGGAACAATCATGCGGATTCTTGCTTTGACAATCATGCTCGGCGCGCTCGTCGCCGCCGGTTCAGCCCGGGCCGGGGAGCCGGGCAGTGGACAGCCCGGGTCGGCGCCGCCGCCGCTGATCGCCGCGCCGGAATCGTCACCCAAGCGTTCAACAGACCATCCGGCCGAACAGTTCAGCCACTGGCTGCGGCGTGCCGCCGAGGCTTACCAGGAACAGGACATCGAGCAGTGGGTGGCGGCCTCCCGGCAGCTGCACAAGCTGCGTCCCTACAACCAGGACATCATGCGCCACCTGGTTGAAGGCAATGCCCGGCTGGGCAATCTATCCGAAGCCTTCGCGATGATGCTCAAGATGCAGCAGCAGGGCCTGGCCGAGAACTGGGACAAAATCGAGGCGGTCGAGCCCATGCGGCGGCACGATCTGTATTCGCACCTCAACGGACTGATGAAAGAAGCGGGTGAACCGGTCGGCGAAGTGACCGAGTGGTCGCGTCTGGAATCCGGCCAGGCCATGCCTGAAGCGCTGGCCTATGACAAGTCCGGCGACCGGGTGTTTGCCGGCACCGTGCGTGACGGGCTGATCCTGGTAACGAGCGATGGGGAGAACTGGACCCGGTTCGTGTCCGCTGACAGCCTGCCGCAGCTGCAGGCGGTCTTCAGCCTGGCCGTGGATGCCGAGCGTGGAGCGCTCTGGGTTGCCAGCGGTCGCGTCAGCCAGTTTCACGGCAGACCTCACCCGGATGGAGTCCGCAGCTCGCTGCTGCGACTGGATCTTGAAAGCGGTGAGCTCGAGCAGGAATACCAGTTGAGCAAGGGCGGCGGCCGCAACCTGCTCGGCAATCTCGTGCTGGCTTCGGATGGCACGGTTTTCGCCAACGACATGGAATTGCCGTTCGTCTACTGGCTCAGGCCCGGCGCCGAGGCGCTCGAGCCGTTCTTCGGTCACGCCAATCTGGCGAGCCTGCGCGGTATGGCCCTGTCGGGCGATGATCGTCTGCTGTACGTGGCAGACTACGAGCACGGTATTTTCATTGTCGATGCCAAAGCCGGCAAGCAGGCGTGGAAGCTGGCCGTTCCGGACACGCTCAACGAGGGCGGAATTGACGGGCTCTACTGGTGGGACGGTCATCTGGTCACCATCCAGAACGGGATTTCACCGCAACGCATCATGCGCCTGGAACTTGGCGAAGACGGACTGGGCGTGACCTCGGTCGCGCCGCTGGCCGCCGCGGTCGAATCGTTCGATACACCGACCTTCGGTTTCGTTCGGGACGATGATCTGTTTTTCCTGGGGGGCAGCCACTGGCATCACGTTGATGCCCAGGGGGTGCCGGACGAGCCCTTGCCCGAGGTGCCGGTGCTGCGCGTGAACATTGCCGATGCCGCCAACCAGATCGTCGGTGAACATATTCTCCAGCAGCTGCGCCAGCAGATGGAGTCCGGCGACAGCGACCAGTAAAGCCGGACGATATTGGCCAGTGCTTGGATCGGCCGTTTACGGGCGCTGCGGGATGCCGAGCAGCCGCTCCCGCATCGGGCGGCCGAAGCCGAGCCTGTCCATCAGGGCGTTGACGGCATCGTGATCGGTGCGCTGGCGCGCCAGTCGGTTGACCTGACTGGCCATCGGTACGTCGGATTTCAGCCCGGTCAGCCGACGGGCCAGGCGCGCGGCCGACTCATGCTGGCGCAGTCGCTGGGCCAGCTTCGAGGCGCCGCGAATGCTTAACCAGGCAATTTCGTCAAGCCGCCGATAGAGGGCGTCGAGGTCTCCGAAGTGCTGCAACAGGGCGGCAGCGGTTTTCGGGCCGACGCCGGGCACGCCGGGGATGTTGTCGATGCTGTCGCCGGTCAGGGCTAGAAAATCAGCCATCTGTTCCGGGCGCACGCCAAACCGGGCCTGTACCCCGGCGCCGTCCAGCCGGCGGCGGGGAAAGTCCCACCAGTGATCACCGTCTCCGATCAGCTGCGTCAAATCCTTGTCGCCGCTGATGACGCAGATGCGGCTGGCCCGGCGGCGGCAGCCTGCGGCCAGGGTGGCGATGAAGTCGTCGGCCTCGTGACGGGCATCGGACCACACCGAGATCCCGAGCGCCCGCGTCAGATCCTGGCACCAGGAAAACTGCTGTTTGAGTGCATCGGGAGCGGGTTCGCGATTGGCCTTGTAGTCGGGGTAGATTTCATTGCGAAAGGAGCGGGTCAGCGATTCATCGAAGGCCACCGCGATGTCGGTGGCACCGGTGCGCTCAAGCAGCTCGCACAGGAAACGGGCGTAGCCGTAGACGGCGTTGGTGGGTCGGCCGGCCGGGTCGGCGAAGGCCGCCGGAAGGGAATGCCAGGCGCGAAAGACATAGACGCTGGCATCGACCAGATAGGTCGGCCGGTCGGGCCTAGCTGCGTGCGCTGTCATCGACGTATTTCCGACAGGCGGACCGGCAAGCCGCTCCCGGAGCGCTGTGCAGCGCCATCAGGCGTGCTGGCCGGTCAGGCGCTTGCGCAGGATGCTGTTGCGCGGGAAGTGGGCCAGCAGAAACTCCATCTGGTCGGCCAGGACCCGCCGTCCCTGCAGGTAGACATATTCGGCATGGGTCGGGGTGAACGGGATGGCAAGCAGCTGCATGCCGGCCTGCTCGGGTGTGCGTGAGCCCTTGTGGTTGTTGCAGCGCTTGCAGGCTGTAACCACGTTCGCCCAGTCATCCTCACCGCCCAGGGCCAGCGGCTGCACATGATCGCGCGACAGCTGGCGATCAGGAAACTGGTCGCCGCAGTAAAGGCACAGGTTTTCGTCACGGCGAAACAGCGCCCGATTGGACAGCGGCGGCGTGTAGCGGTCGTAGAACTGGTGGGCGTTGGGATGGGAGCCGTGTGTGGCAATGATCGCGTTGACCGCAATCTCGGTGCGCTGCCCGCTGCGCGCATTGATGCCGCCGTGCAGGTGATAGAGGATGCTGCCCAGCGCATAGCTGACCTGATCGAGCACGATCAGTCGAACCGCATCCTGATAACCGATCCACTCAAGCGGCATTCCGGTGATGTCGGTTCTGAGTACCTGCTGATCTAGATTCAACATCTGGTGTTCTCCAGACCGCTCAACCCCAATATGTTGGGTGGAACAATTCGAGCTGCGCCCCTATCATCCGGGTTTTGCCGGCAAATGCAACCCCGGCTGTCCGCGCGGCGGCGCCCGATCCGCCGGGTACACGCGTCGAGCGTTCTCCGGGCGGGACAGGCTGCCGGTTGCGGGGTAGTATGGTCGAGTCGTGAACGGATCGGCTGAGCGGGCGCATGCACCGGAGGCCAGGCAACGCGACACACCAGGCGGTGCCGTGATTCATGAAACCCTGTCCGGCTTGTCCAGTCAAAGGCCGGTGTCTGTCGCACCACAAGGATGAGCTTCATGATGCTGAGAATACGCCTGGTGTTGATTGCCGGCCTGCTGGCTTTGGCGCCACCTGTGCTGGCTGCACTGCCGGCGGCGGTCGGCGGCGAGCCGATGCCGTCGCTTGCACCAGTCCTCGAGGACGTGATGCCGGCGGTGGTCAACGTGCATACGCGAACGCGGGTCCAGGTTCGAACCAGCCCGTTTTTCGACGATCCCTTTTTCCGGCGCTTCTTTGATTTCCCGAGTGTGCCGCGCGAGCGAGTGCAGCAAAGCCTGGGCTCGGGTGTCATTGTGGACGCCGACGGCGGCTATATCCTGACCAATAACCACGTTATTGACGGTGCCGACGACATCGCCGTGCGGCTGCACGATGGGCGAGAGCTCTCGGCCGAGTTCGTCGGTGCGGATCGCGATACCGATCTGGCCGTGATCCGGATCGATGCAGGCGACCTGGCCGAGCTGCCGCTGGACGAATCCGGGAAGCTGAGGGTCGGTGACTTCGTGGTTGCGGTCGGCAACCCGTTCGGTCTCGGGCAGACGGTCACCTCGGGCATCGTCTCGGCGCTCGGCCGCAGCGGACTGCGGGGTCTCGAGTACCAGAACTTCATCCAGACCGACGCGTCGATCAATCCGGGCAACTCGGGGGGTGCCCTGATCAACCTGCGCGGCGAGCTGGTCGGGATCAATACCGCCATCTTCACGCCCTCTGGCGGCAACGTTGGCATCGGCTTTGCCATTCCCGTCTCGACAGCCGAGTACGTCATGGGTCAGCTGATTCGCTACGGCGAGGTCCGTCGAGGCTCGTTCGGTGTCGAGTTGCAGGACCTCGACGAGGCGCTGCGCGAGGCCCTTGAGGTTCCGCCCAACCGCGGTGTGGTGATCGCCGGGCTGGCTGGTGATTCGCCGCTGGCCGAGGCGGGGTTGCGGGTCGGCGACGTGATCGTTGAAATCGACCAGCGCCCGGTCGACGGTGTGCAGTCGCTGCGCAATATCGAGGGACTGCTGGCTGTTGGCTCCCAGGTCCGGGTTGTCTTTGTGCGCGAAGGCAGGGAGCGTGCAGTGCGCGTGCCGATCGAGGAGGATCTCGATGCCCGCATCTCCGGCCGCCGGCTCGATAGCCGGCTCGACGGCGCCATGCTGGTGCGAATCCCGGAACGCAGCCGCGTGCGCGGCGTGCTGGTCGAGGACGTGCGGCGTCGCTCGAGTGCCTGGGAAGCCGGCCTGCGAGCCGGCGATATCGTGGTGGCGGTCAACCGCCAGGTGGTGCGCAACCTGGGTGAGCTGCGGCGCCAGTTCCCGGTAGCCGTCGATCGGGAGCTGCTGCTGGAAATCCGGCGTCGAGGCGTGGGTTATCTGGTCACGTTCGAGCCGGCGGAGGAGTGACGGAAACGGCCGGGGGCGCCCCGGTATCCTGTACGCGGGCGGCGCCGTGACGTAAGATCATAGCGGCTTTGCTGCCGGTAACGGTGAACGATGAACGTATCTGCGCGACTGGCCCTTCTGGTCCTCCTGCCGGCTGTCTCGGCTGCCGCGGTGCCGCTGTCTGACGTCCAGCTGGCCCACCTGAGGCATCTGGCAGTCGGCGAGACTGCTGTGCTTGATTCGTTTCCCGTGACCGAGACCGACCGCGCGGCGGTGCAGTTGGAGCGGATCGAGATGGCTGCGCCAGGCGCCCGGTTGATCATCTCGGACCCGGGCGGCACCCGGGAACGAGCGCTTTCGATCGGGCCGGTGTTTGTCGGCCGCTCCCGCGACGTGCCGGGGTGGCGGGCCTACCTGCGCCTCGATCCGGACACCGGTCGTCTCGGCGGTGCGGCCCACGGCCCTGGCGGTCTGCTCGAGCTTCACGCGGTCAGCGGCCCGGGCGGTTTCGAAGTGTCGTTGCGCGAGCCGTTCGACTCGCTGCCTGCCGGCGTGCAGGCCACAAGCCGTTGCGGCAATGCCGACCTGCCGATCGACGGGATTGCCGGACAGATGACGGGCCGGCCACCCGGCCGTCCGGCGGGCGCTGCTGATCGCGCCGCTTTGCTGCGCCTGGGTGTGCTGGCGATCGATACTGACAAGGAGTGGCTTGACCGCCGCTTCGGTGACGATACCGCTGCGGCGCTCGACTGGCTGGTCGACCTGCTGCTGGCCAGTAACGCCATTTTCGAGTCGCAGCTTGACCTGCGCATGCTGCAGGGGGACACCCTGCTCCGGGTCGGCACCGACCCGTACACTGAGACCGGATCGGGCGCCGGCTTTGCCCATCTGTCGGAATTCGGCCAGTACTGGAGCAGCAACTACGCGGGCATCGATCGCACGCATGCCGCCCTGGTATCCGGTCGCGCCAGTTCGGGGTGGTCGGCCTCGGGGATTGCCTGGGTCGACAGCTACTGCCAGACCCAGTCCAGCGGGGGCAGCTACAGCGTCAACCAGCTGTTCTGGAGCAGCGGGGTGGCCGTTGCCTCCAGCGCCCGAGTGTTCGCGCACGAAATCGGCCACAATCTCGGCTCGGCGCATACCCACTGCTACAGTCCGCCGGTCGACCAGTGCTACAACGCCGAGCCCGGCTGCTACAGCGGCGGCGTGAGCTGTCCGGCGGCTGGCTCGGGCAGCCTGATGAGCTATTGCCACGTGCCGGGCCCCAACGGCGCCGATTGCGGGTCGAACCGGCTGGAACTCGCACCGCAGGTCGAATCGCTGCTCCGGGCGCAAGTCGACCACCAGACCGCTGTCACCGCCTGTCTGTCGACCAGCCCGGTCCTGTTTGCCGATTCCTTCGAGCCGTGATGCGCAGGCCGGGTGCCTTCACGCTTGTTGACCTTCGCGGCCGGTCTGCTACTTTGTCGGTTCCTGATTCCGGCAGTGAGTGAGCCGTCAAGCGGTGAGCCAGACCCACTACCTGAAGTTCGACCCGGAACGGCCAGGCTGCGTCGTTGCCGGCGGTGACTGGCGGGTCGATTATCTGACGGCACTCGAACGCCGGCTGAAGGCCGTATGCGAGGCGCCGGCGGTTATCGATGCGCGCGCCATCGAGCATCTTGATACGGCCGGAGCGCTGCTGCTGGTTCGGGCAGCGACGCGCTGGCAAATCGAGCCGGAGGCCGTTGTGCTTGACCGGCGACACCAGCCGCTGTTTGACACAGTCCGCGAGGCGCTGGCGCGAGACGGTGATCTGGATCCCGAGCCGTCGGCCGGATGGAAGCTGTTTCTGGCCGGTATCGGCCAGGCGCTGGCCGGCTTTGGCGGTCACCTGCGCCTGCTGCTCGGGTTTCTCGGACTGGTGCTGTCAACCCTGATGGCCACGCTGATTCGGCCACGTCAGTGGCGGGTCACGGCAACCGTCCATCATATGCAGGAAACCGGGCTCAACGCACTGCCCCTGGTCATGTTGCTGAGTTTTCTGGTCGGTGCCGTGGTTGCGTATTTGGGCGCAACGGTGCTGCGTGATTTCGGAGCCGAACTGTTCGTTATCGACTTGATCAGCTATTCGTTCCTGCGCGAATTCGGGGTGCTGCTGACCGCGATTCTGCTGGCCGGTCGCACGGCCAGCGCATTCACCGCACAGATCGGCACGATGAAGTCACGCGAGGAGATCGATGCCATGCGCACGCTCGGCCTGGATCCGGTCGTCTTGCTGGTGCTGCCGCGGTTGCTGGCGCTGATCGTGATGCTGCCGATCCTGGCCCTGCTGGCGACCCTGGCGGGCTTCGGCGGCGGTCTGGCGGTCTCGGCGCTGTCGCTGGATATCTCCCCGGACATGTTTGTCCATCGGCTTGAGCAGACGCTGGCACTGCGCCACTATCTGGTCGGGCTGGCCAAGGCACCGGTCTTTGCGTTGATCATTGCTCTGGTGGGCTGTCTGGAAGGCTTCAAGGTTGCCGGCACCGCCCAGTCGGTGGGCGAGCGGACCACCTCGGCTGTGGTGCAGTCGATTGCCCTGGTGATCGTGATCGACGCTCTGGCAGCGGTCTTTTTCATGGAGATCGGCTGGTGAGCGGGTCGTCGCAGGAGCATCAGCCGGTGATCCGGGTCTCTGGCCTGGTCAATCGGTTCGGCACCCAGGTCGTGCATGACGGGCTCGATCTGACCGTGCGCCGCGGAGAGATACTCGGTATTGTCGGCGGATCGGGCAGCGGCAAATCGGTGCTGATGCGCGCCATACTGGGGTTGCGGCCCTCCCAGGCCGGCACCATCGAGGTGCTGGGCGCGCAGGTCTCGCAGGATCCTCGGGCCCAGGACATCGTGCGACGGAGCAGCGGCGTGCTGTTTCAGGACGGCGCTTTGTTTTCCTCCCTGACCGTGCGCGAGAATGTCGAGGTGCCGCTCAAGACCCATTGTCGTGACTTGCCGGCCGAGCTTCGCTGCGAGCTGGCGCGGCTGAAGGTGCGCCTGGTCGGGCTGCCGGTGGCTGCCTGCGCCAAGCTGCCCTCGGAGTTGTCCGGAGGCATGCGCAAGCGGGCCGGGCTGGCCCGTGCCCTGGCGCTCGATCCGGAGTTGTTGTTTCTCGACGAGCCGACTGCTGGCCTGGATCCGATCGGTGCAGCGGCGTTCGATCAGCTGCTGCGTACGCTCAAGGATGCGCTGGGCCTGACGGTATTCCTGATCACACACGATCTTGATACGCTCTATGCGATCTGCGATCGCGTCGCCGTGATTGGTGAGCAGAAGATCCTCGTCACTGGCACCATCGACGAGGTTGCCGGCTATGATCACCCTTGGGTGCGCGATTACTTCAACGGACCGCGGGCGCGCCAGGCAGCGAACGCACAACAGGCAAGGAGATGACGCCGTGGAACCACGTGCCAACCATGTTCTGATCGGAGCCTTCACCCTGCTCGGGGTGGCGCTGCTGATCGCCGGCGGGCTGTGGTCAGCCCGCTGGGCCAGCGAACAGGCCTGGCAATACTACGAGGTGCACTTTCCGCAGCCGGTCAGCGGACTGTCGGTGGGCAGCGTCGTTCAGTACAACGGCATCAACATGGGCAGCGTGCGGGATCTGTACCTCGCCTCCGAAGATCCCAGCCGCGTGGTTGCACTGATTCGGCTCAGCGCCGAAGCGCCGGTGCGTGAGGACACAACCGCGCGCCTGGCGGTTTCCGGGCTGACCGGTGTATCGACCATCCAGCTGCGCGGCGGTCAGCCCGACAGTCCGCCGCTCGAGCCGCCCCCGGGCGCTGATCATGCGCGCATCGTGGCCGAGGAGTCGGCCCTGCAGCGGCTGCTCGAGACCTCCGAGGACATTGCCACGACCGCCAGCAAGGTGATGCTCAGGCTGCTGGAGTTCCTGAGCGAGGACAATGCCGAACGCGTTGCCATGACGCTTGACAACATCGATCGGTTCACGACCGCCTTGAGCGGAGAAAGCGCCCTGATCGAGGAGACCGTTCGCAATGTGCATGCCGGTAGCGCGCAACTTGACCAGGCGGTCACCGACATCCGCGCGCTGGTTGCCGAGGCCACGCGCGTTGTGGGGCACCTCGACTCAAGCCTGTCCGATACGGTGCCGGAAGTCAGCGCTGATCTGCGCGAGACCATGCAGCAGCTGGCCAGAACCGCCGAACGCATTGATCGGATGGTGGCCCGCAACGAGTCCGCCGTGGCGGCATTCGGCGATCAGGTGCTGGTGCCGCTGGGGCCGGCAGTCGATGAGCTGCGGCTGTTGCTGCTCGAGCTGTCGCAACTGACCCGTCGTTTCGAGCGTCACCCGGTGGGTTTCCTGCTGGGTGATGAACAGCCCGAGGAGTACCGACCGCAATGAGAGATCTGATCCGTGTGTCCCTGACGGTGTTTTCGCTGCTGCTGCTGCTGGGCTGCGCCCTGGGCCGGCCCGGCGAATCCGTGCGCGTCGTGGCGCCCGAGCTGCCCGCGCCGCCGCCCAAAGACAAGCGCAGCGGTGAATGGGTGCTGTCCGTAACCCGGCCAAAAACCGATCGCACGCGCGATTCCGACCGGATCATCGTTCGTCGACATCGGGCGCTTATGCCGCTGGCTGGCGTGGTCTGGCTGGACCGGGCGCCGGATATGCTGCAAGCGCTGCTGGTCGACTATCTGGCGGCGAATGGGGCGTTTGTCGCCGTGGGTCGCTACGGCGATCTGCCGGCGCCCTATCGACTCGATCTGGATATCCGCCGATTTGAGATCCGGGTCGAGGCGGGTCAAGCGCCGGTTGCCGAGCTCCAGCTCACCGCTCGGCTGACTGCAACCGGCCGCGGTCTGGTAGCGGTGAACCGATTTGAGCGTCAGGCCGACTCGGCCGGCGACGATCCGGCACAGATGCTGGCGGCGTTCGAGTCCGTTCTGGCCGCAGCGTTTGCCGAGCTGGCCGGCTGGGTCAGCGTCGCGCTGCACGAGGACTCAGTCGCGCCGAACAACTGACAGCCGGGTGATGTTGGGCGTCTGGGCGGACTGGGCCTGTTCCGTATCGGCCAGCAGCGCCAGCAGCGGCTGCAGTCGTCGTCTGAGTGCCGGCAGTGACCGTCGTACCGAGTCGGCGTCGCCCTGTTCGAGCAGAGCCAGTGCCTGTTCCAGATCGGGTTGCCCCGCCGATAGCACCGTCCCGGCCGAGGCTGGCAGATCGTTCTTTGGTGCGCGCCGGGCCAGCCCCTCGGCGAGAAGGTCGGCGGCCCGTTCGATCTGTTCGGGGTCTGGCTGCTGAACGACGAATGCCGCCGTCACCGACAACGCGCTGTCGTCCGGCTGCAGGCCCATCTCGGCCAGGTCGGGCAGGAAGCGCTCCTGCAAACGCCTGGCGCCGTCGGCACGGGTGGCCGGCAGCAGAAACGTAAAGACCTCGTCATCGGTTCTGAATA
The DNA here is from genome assembly GCA_013285445.1 of Pseudomonadota bacterium. Taxonomy (NCBI): domain Bacteria; kingdom Pseudomonadati; phylum Pseudomonadota; species Pseudomonadota bacterium. The sequence goes on from CP053448.1 coordinate 692,096, forward strand.
CGGTGTCCTCGCGCCGGATTCGCTCGGCCAGCGTGCGACCAATTCGCGCCAGGGCGCGCTCTGCATGCGGTGAGCCAAGTTCCTCAAGCAGTTGCGACAGCCCGTCCAGTCGCAGGTGCATCAACACGATCGGCTGGTTGTGTCGGCGGGCGAAGCTCATCGCCTGGATCAGGCGTTCCTCGCAGTAGCGGCGGTTGCCGAGTCGCGTTGCCGAGTCGAGGTGATGGTCGCGCTCGAGCAGGCGCAATCGACGGGCAGACTGGCCGCTGCGCGCGTAAGCCGTGGCGCGCGCCAGCAGTTCGGTGTCTTCGAAGGGTTTGTTGATGAAATCGGTCGCGCCACGCTGCAGCGCATCATGCCGGCATCCCTCGTCGTCATCCCCGGTGATGAGCACAAACGGCAGATCGACCAGGGCAGGATCGGTACAGCAGCGTATTCGTGACAGCAGCCAGTAGCCGCTCTCGCCCTTCATCTGCAGGTCGCTGAACACGACCATGATGCCGGGCTGCTCCAGCAGCATCTGCCAGGCTTGCTCGGCCGAGTCGGCCAGCAGCAGTTCGAAGCGCTCGCCAAGAATGGCTTGGGCGCATGAGCGCATCAGGCGACTGTCGTCGACAAACAGAACTCTTGGACGTTGCATGAGCTTGAAATCAGGTTGGGCCACAGCCTGATCTTGCAAATTGCGCACCAAACCATGCTCGAGCGGTACCCGTCCACGGAATGGGCCGTCGGATTGTGCTTCGGACCGGTTTCGGCGCCAGCGCTCATCGGCATGGTCGGCAGGGCCGGTCAGCAATCGTCAATCCCGGACACGGGTCGATGCCATCACGGGTACACTTGCGCCCGATGTCCATGACCAAGGCGGTTGCCATGTTTACAACCCGATCCGAGGCTCCGGTTCCCATCCATGCGGTTGATCCCGCCGGGATGGAGGCCTGGCGACGCCGCGCGCCCGAGCCCCAGCGCCGCTGGGTTGAACTAAGCGGTTTCGACGCTGAACCGGGAAGCCATCTGCTGGTGCCTGATGAACAGTCGGGTGTGGCAGCGGTACTGGCCGGGTGCGAGCCGGGGGAGCGATTGTGGTCGCTGGCCCACCTGCCGGCGGTGCTGCCGGCAGGTGACTACCGGCTGGCATCGGACTGGCCGCCCACCGAGCAGGCGCGTGCCGCCATCGGCTGGGGTCTGGGTGCCTACCGTTTCGACCGCTACAAGGATCGCGCGGGCTGCAAGGCGCGCCTGGTCTTGTCTGAAGCGGAGGCAGAGGTGCGGGCGATGGTCGAAACGACGGCCTACGTGCGTGACCTGGTCAACACACCGGCCATTGACCTCGGCCCGTCCGAGCTGGCGGAAGCCGCCCGCGAACTGGCCGAAACCGGCGGCGCCGCGTTCGACAAGATCGATGGAGAGCGGCTGAGGCATGAATTCCCCGCCATTCATGTCGTCGGTCAGGCCGCCTCGCGCCCACCGTGTTTGATACGGATGCAGTGGGGTGATCCCGATCACCCGCCGCTGGCGCTGGTGGGCAAGGGTGTGATTTTCGACTCCGGGGGGCTGAACATCAAACCCGGTTCCGGCATGGTGCTGATGAAAAAGGACATGGGTGGGGCGGCGCATGCGCTGGGATTGGCGAAACTCATCATGACGCTGGGGCTGAAGGTCAACCTGCGCGTCTATATCCCGGCGGTGGAAAACGCCATCGCCGGCAACGCCTATCGTCCTTCTGACATCATTCGCACCCGTAACGGCACGTCGGTGGAAATCGGCAACACCGATGCCGAGGGTCGCGTTGTCCTGTCTGACGCACTGACGCTGGCCAGCGAGGAGGGCGCCGGGCGCATCATCGATTTCGCCACGCTTACCGGTGCGGCGCGCATCGCGCTTGGTGAGGACCTGCCGCCCGTTTACGGTCGCGACACGGACGCCGCACGCACCATTCAGGATCTGTCCTTCGAGCTGGAGGATCCGCTGTGGCACATGCCCCTGTACGAACCCTACCGGCGACTGATCAAGCCGGCGATTGCCGATCTGTCGAATACCGCGTCGACGAGTTTCGGCGGCAGCCTGACCGCAGCGCTGTTTCTGGATCATTTTGTTGCCCCGGAAGTCGACTGGTTCCATCTTGACATCTATGCTTGGAATCAATCCGACCGCCCGGGCCGGCCGGCCGGCGGTGAGTGTCAGGGGCTGCGCGCCCTGTGGCGCTGGCTGTCGGATCAATACTAACGGTCTCATTATTGAGCAGATATTGCCGTTGCACAGATCATCGCGGCTGACCCGAAGCTGTGGCATCGCGACCCGGCTGCCATTAGGATAGGGCCTGTCCACACACGTCAGCACGCGCTGAGGAGAGTTCAGTCATGCGTCATTCATCCATTCTGATACCGTTCGCATGCCTGGCGCTGGTTGCCTGCCAGGTCGATGACGACGACAGCGACCAGAGCCGAGAGGCTGCCGGGGAGACGACCATTTCCGAGGAGGCAGCGGAGCAGGCCGCCGAGACCTACGCCGAAGTGGAGGCATCCGCCGAGCAAGCTGAGGCTGAAATCGAATCGCTGATGGAGCAGGGCCCCGAGCACGGCGCCGAGGAAGGCGTCGAGCGGTTGTGGCAGCGGGCCACGGAGCTGGCCGAGGCGGCGCGGGAACAAGCCGAGCACGCACTGGAGCTGGCGCGCGAGGAAGGCGGCGAGGCGGCCCGGGAGGCGCGTCAAGCCGCGTTCGAGGCCCGTGAGCGGGCCAAGCGGGCCTGGGAGGACGTAGAAGGATTCAGCTCGGAGACCTGGGCGGGTGCAGAGCAACGGGCTCGCCAGGCCTGGGATGAGGCGCAGGCCGTGTGGGATCAGCTTGACGACGACGGGAATCCCGACACGGAAGGCTGATCGCGAGCGGATTGGGTAAGCAACACGCCGCCCCCCGACCGGGGCGGCGCCTGTTTTTCACGACTGGCCAGGATCAATACCAAGGTGTCAGAAACATATCATCCCGGCGATCTCGAGCCGGACGTGCAGCGCCAGTGGGAGCGTGATCATGCCCACCGTGCCGAGACCGGCAACGGCCCGCGCTTTTATTGCCTGAGCATGTTTCCCTATCCCTCGGGCAAACTGCATATGGGCCATATGCGCAACTACACCATCAGTGACGTCATCTCCCGCTACCACCGCATGCAGGGCTGCCGCGTGCTTCAGCCAATGGGATGGGACGCGTTCGGGCTGCCGGCCGAGAATGCCGCCATGGCCAACGGCGTGCCTCCGGCTGAATGGACGCGCAACAACATCGCGCACATGCGCTCGCAGCTCAAGGTCCTGGGGTTTGCCATCGACTGGGAACGCGAGCTGGCGACCTGTGATCCGGACTATTACCGCTGGAACCAGTGGTTTTTTCTGAGATTGCTCGAGCGCGGGATCGCCTACAAGAAGACCGGTACGGTCAACTGGGATCCGGTCGACCAGACGGTACTGGCCAACGAGCAGGTCGTCGACGGCAAGGGCTGGCGCACCGGTGCACCGGTGGAAAAACGCGAGATCCCGATGTACTACCTGCGCATCACCGACTATGCCGACGAGCTGCTCGACAGCCTGGCGACGCTCGATGGCTGGCCGGAGCGGGTGCGCGCCATGCAGGCCAACTGGATCGGCAGGAGCGAGGGCGCCGAGGTCGAGTTTGCATGCGGCACAGAGGCAATCCGGGTGTTCACCACGCGCCCGGATACGCTGATGGGTGCGACCTTCATGGCGGTAGCCGCCGAGCATCCGCTGGCCAGGCAGGCCGCCGGGCACAACCCGGATCTGGCCGAGTTCATTGCCCAATGCCAGAAAGGCGGCGTTTCCGAGGCCGATCTTGCGGCCCAGGAAAAGAAGGGCATGGATACCGGTCTGAAGGCCACCCACCCGCTGACCGGTGATGAATTGCCGGTGTGGGTCGCCAATTACGTGCTGATGGCCTACGGCGAGGGTGCCATCATGGCGGTGCCGGCGCACGATGAGCGCGATTTCGAGTTCGCCAACAAGTATGGTCTGCCGATCCGGCAGGTGATCAGCCGGCCTGGTGACCAGCCCTACGACCGCAGCCAGTGGCACGAAGACTATGCCGCCAGGGACGGTCGGCTGGTCAATTCGGGGCGCTTCGACGGTCTGAGCTGCGCGCAGGGCTTCGAGGCCATCGTCGCAGAACTCGAAGAGCAGAGTCTGGGGCGGGCCCGCACGCAGTTTCGCCTGCGTGACTGGGGCATTTCCCGGCAGCGCTACTGGGGCTGCCCGATTCCGATCATCCACTGCCGGCAGTGCGGTGACGTGCCGGTTCCCGACGAGGACCTGCCGGTTCTGCTGCCCGAGGACCTGGTGCCGGACGGCGCCGGCAATCCTCTGAGGAATTGCGCGGCCTTTCTCGACACCCCGTGTCCGCGTTGTGGCGCAGCGGCCCGGCGCGAAACCGACACCATGGACACGTTCGTCGACTCGTCGTGGTACTTCCTGCGCTACACCTGCACCGACAACGACAGCGCCATGGTCGATCAGCGCGCCGACGCGTGGATGCCGGTCGACCAGTACATTGGCGGTATCGAGCACGCCATCCTGCACCTGCTCTACGCGCGCTTCTGGACCAAACTGATGCGCGACGAGGGTCTTGTGTCGGTCGACGAGCCCTTCAAGCGACTGCTGACCCAGGGCATGGTGCTGGCCGAGACCTACTGCCGGGAGGACGAGTCCGGTCGCCGTCAGTGGTTCAACCCGGCCGATGTCGAGGTCCAGCGTGACGGCAAGGGCGAGATCTTGCGGGCGGTGCTCAGAAGCGATGGCCAGCCGGTCCGGCCCGGCGGTGTCGAGAAGATGGCCAAGTCGAAAAACAATGGCGTGGACCCTCAGGCGCTGGTCGACAGCTATGGCGCTGATACGGTGCGGCTGTTCTCGATGTTTGCCGCGCCCCCCGAGCAGTCGCTGGAGTGGTCGGAGAGCGGCGTGGAAGGGGCCTGGCGATTTCTGAAGCGGCTGTGGGTCGGGGTGCAGTCGCATGTTGAGGGCGGCGTGGTGCCCGGTGCGACAGGGAACGAGGTTGAAGGGCCGGCGCGCGACCTCAGGCGCGCCTTGCACGAGACCATCGCCAAGGTTGAACATGACTTTGGCCGCCGCTTCACGTTCAACACGGCCATTGCCGCGATCATGGAGTTCTGCAATCAGCTGCAGCGCTTCGACCCGGTCGGAGAAATCGAGCGTAGACTGGTCCAGGAAGCCTGGGAGACGGTGGTGCGGCTGATCGCCCCGGTCGCGCCGCATATTGCCGAGGTGCTGTGGCAGAAGCTGGGCCGAACAGGATCGGTGTTCGACGCCGGCTGGCCAAAGGTCGATCGGGAGGCGCTCACGCGCGCTGCCGTGACCATCGTTGTCCAGGTCAATGGCAAGGTTCGAGGCCGCGTCGAGGTGCCCACGGGGGCCGACGAGGCGGCGGTCAAGGCAGTCGCGCTGGAAGACGACAACGTGGCGCGTTTCGTTGCAGGCAAGAAGCTTCACAAGGTGGTTTATGTCCCGGACAAGCTCCTCAATATCGTGGTGGCCTAGGCTGCGCCCCTGGCTGCTGCTGATTGCGGCAGTGAGCGTGGCAGCCTGCGGATTCCAGCTGCGCGGTCAGGCCCGACTGCCGGCGGCGCTGTCAGATACCCATCTGCAAATCGATGACGACAGCACCGTGTTCGCGCGTGAACTGCGTCTGTTGCTGGTGGCCAACGGCGTGCGCCTGGCCGAGCGGTCGGGCGAAGACACGGCAACCCTGCGGATTCACTCCCAGCGCATGTGGCGGCAAGCGCTTTCGGTCTCGGGCCAGGCCCGGGTGCGCGAGTTTCTGCTGGTCCTGGAAGTTGATTTCGAGCTTGCCGACGCCGACGGCAAGCGTCTGCTCGAGCGTGAAACACTGCGCCTGACGCGTGACTACAGCTTTGACGAGCAGGAGATCCTGGCCGCCGACCGCGAGGAGGAGTTCCTGTCCAGGGATCTCGGACGCGAAATGGCCGCGCGTCTGATGCGGCGACTCGAGAGCCTGTCGCGGTCGTGAAGCTGTTCCCCGAAAAACTCGCGTCCAGGCTGGATCGACAGCTCGATCCGGTCTATCTGATCGCCGGCCAGGAGCCGCTGCTGATCGAGGAGGCCTGTGATGCCCTGCGCAAGGCAGCGCGCGCGCGGGATGTCAGTGAGCGGGTGGTGCTGGAAGTCGATGCCCGCTTTGACTGGAGCAATCTCGACAGCGCAACGGAAACCGGATCGCTGTTTGCCAGCCGGCGCCTGGTCGAGGTTCGCCTGCCCGGCGGCAAGCCCGGACGGGAAGGCGGGGCAGCGCTGCGCGACTGGTGCAAGAACGAACACGATGACGTGCTGCTGGTCAAGTGCGATGCCTGGGACATACAGAGTGAGAGAACCGCCTGGGTCAAGGCACTTGAAGCAGCCGGTGTCTACGTGCCGTGCTGGAAGGTCAAGGCCGGCCAGCTGCCGCAATGGATTGCGCGCCGTGCCGCTGAAGGTGGTTTGCGCGTCGATGCTGCTGCCTGTCGCTTCCTGTCCGAACGCCTGGAGGGCAATCTGCTGGCCGCCAGGCAGGAAATCGATCGCTTGTCGCTGCTCTACCCGTCGGCGCCGATCGGTCTGGCCGAAGCGCGCGCGGCCGTGGCCGACAGCGCGCGATTTGACAGCTTCCGGCTGGTCGAGCTGGTGCTGACCGGACAGGCGGGCGCCGCCGTCCGCTGCATTCGCGGCCTGCGCGAGGCAGACACCCCGATGCCGATGATCGTCGGTGCGCTGGCCCGGGAGCTGCAGTTGATCGGCAGCTTTCAGGCGCTGACCCGGACCCGTTCCGCAGCACAGGCGATGGCCGAGCTGAAGGTATGGAAGAGTCGCCAGCAGTCGCTTGTCACGGCCGCCCGGCGGCTGTCGCCGCGGCTGGTTCGGCGCGCACTGGCGCGACTGTCGGAGCTTGATGAACTGTCGAAGTCGCGCCATCGCGACACGTTCTGGATGGTGCTGGAGCGGCTGTGTGTTGGTCTGGCCGACGATCGGCCGGACTACTGCGCGGCATGAGAGCGGCGACCGCCGTGTTTGGCGGCACTTTCGATCCGGTTCATTACGGCCATCTGCGCGCGGCCGCGGAGACCTGCGAGAAGCTCGGTGTCGATGATTTCCGTCTGCTGCCGGCCGGTCAGCCCCCGCACCGCGATCAGACCGGTGCCGAAGCGTATCATCGCCTGGCCATGCTGGAGCTGGCGCTGGCGCCCTATCCGGATCTGACTGTCGATGAAAGAGAGGTCAGGCGAGCCGGGCCGTCCTACATGGTCGAGACCCTGGCCTCGATCCGTGCCGAGGTCGGCCATCGCCCGGTGCTGTTGTGCCTGGGGCAGGATGCCGCCAACGGCCTGGATCGATGGCATCGCTGGCGGGAACTGCTCACGCTGGCCCATCTCGTCGTGCTCAAGCGGCCGCGCAGCCGGCCGCGCTATCCCGAGGTTGTCGAGCAGGTCGTGCAAGCGCGCCGTGTCCGCCGTCCCGGTGCGCTGATGGACAAGCCGGCCGGGCGGGTCTGCTACCTGGGCGTGACCCAGCTGGCCATTGCCTCGACCGATATTCGCAGGCAGCTGGCGCAAGGGCGTGATCCCCGCTTTCTGCTGCCCTCGACGGTGCTCGCCTATATTCGCAAGCACGGACTTTACGGTTGTGCTGAAAGACGATCGGACAAGCGCTAGAATAGGGCAACATGGTCATTCATAGAACGAGCCTTTGAGCAATACGCGACCTGCCGACCCGCGCGCCCTGCGGGATCTCGCCGTTGCGGCACTGGAAGACGCCAAGGGGCAGGATATCCAGGTCATCGACCTGGCCGACCGATCCAGTTTCGCCGATTACATGATCATTGTCTCCGGCACCTCGACCCGCCAGGTCAAGGCGATGTCCGATCGTCTGATCGACAACGTCAGGGCCCACGGTATCCGCCCGCTGGGCGTGGAAGGGGCCAGGGAGGCCGAGTGGATTCTGGTCGACCTGGCTGACGTGGTGGTTCATCTGATGTTGCCGCAGACCCGGGCCTTCTACAATCTCGAAAAACTCTGGGCCGCGCCACCAGCGAGCCGCAGCCTTCGGGCGTGAACCTGGTTGTGGCGGCAGTGGGCACGCGCATGCCTGGCTGGATCGAGCAAGGCTGGCGTGAATACGCCCGGCGGATGCCGCCGCATTTGCCGCTCGAGCTGGTCGAGGTTGCGGCGGCGGGCAAGGCTGGCGCCGGCCGGGAGTCGGCACTGGAAGCCGAACGGCTGACCCAAAAGCTGCCTGAGCGGGCCCGTATCGTCATGCTGGAGATCAATGCCCGGCCCTGGTCGACCGAGACCCTGGCCTCACGGCTGGAACACTGGCAGTTCCAGGGCGATCCGGTCTGGTTGCTGATCGGCGGCGCCGGAGGGCTCGACGAGCAGCTGCTGGAGCGGGCCGACGAGTGCTGGTCGCTGGGTCCGGCCACCTTGCCGCACATGCTCGTGCGCGTGATCGTGGCCGAACAGCTCTATCGCGCATCGACCATCCTGTCCGGTCATCCCTATCATCGGGTCTGATCGGCAGAAAGAGGCGCCCGCTTGCGGCGGCCCGGAGAACAGCTGGCAGATGAACCAATCCCCGTCCCTGATTCTGGCCTCTGCCTCGCCACGCCGGCACCAGCTGCTGTCGCTGCTCGGCGTGGTATTCGAGACCGATCCGGCAACCATCGATGAGTCGGTCGATCACCGCGAGCACGCCGACGACTATGTGCGTCGCATGGCCAACAGCAAGGCCCGGATGGTTTTCGCCCGCCAGCGTCCGTGCCCGGTGCTGGCTGCCGACACTGCAGTGGTGATTGATGGCAGGGTTCTGGGCAAGCCGGCCGATCCCGCCAGCGCCCGGGCGATGCTCGGGCAGCTATCCGGCCGCAGTCACGAGGTGCTTTCGGCGGTGGCGCTGATCGATCGTGACGGCGCCGTGCGCGACGAGCTTAGCTCGACCCGGGTCACCCTGGCGCCCCTGCCGGAGCGCTGGATTGAGCAGTACGTGGCCACCGGCGAGTCGTTCGACAAGGCCGGCGGTTACGGCATCCAGGGGCAGGCCGGCGCCTGGGTCAGCCGGCTCGAAGGCAGCTATACCGGGGTAGTCGGTTTGCCGCTGTATGAAACTGGCGTTCTGCTGCGACAGGTCGGGCTGTGGCGCGGTGCTATGCTTTGACCGTTTGCGGTTCCTGACGATGAGTGCAGCGTGAGCGACGAGATCCTGATCAACATCTCTCCAACCGAAAGGCGGGTTGCCGTAGTCGAGAACGGACTGCTGCAGGAGCTGTATCTCGAGCGCAGCGGAGAGTCCAGCTACGTCGGCAACATCTACCTGGGGCGGGTCGAACGGGTGCTTCCGGGCATGCAGGCGGCTTTTGTCCATATCGGACTGGAGCGTACGGCCTTTCTGCATGCCGCCGATGTGGTGCCCAGACGAGCGGATATCGACGAGGACGGGGAGCCGGCTGCGATACCACCGATTACCGAGCTGCTGCGGCAGGGACAGGACGTTCTGGTGCAAGTCATCAAGGATCCGCTCGGCAGCAAGGGCGCCCGCCTGACCACTCAGCTTAGCATTCCCTCGCGTTATCTGGTGCTCTTGCCGGGTGTGCCCAGTCTGGGGGTATCGGTACGCATTGAAGCGACTGAAGAGCGCGAGCGACTGCGCACGGACCTGATCGACCTGGTTGGAGCCGACTCGACTGACGGCTTCATTGTTCGCACCAATGCCGAAGGCGTCGACCGCGCGGCGCTGGAACAGGACCTGGCCTACCTGCGTCGGCTCTGGCCGCGCATCGAGTCGGAGGCCGGCAAGGCCGAGACCGGCCAATGCATCTACGAAGACCTCTCGCTGCCGTATCGGTCGCTGCGAGACCTGATGCACGGCGGCATCGAAAAGGTGCGGATCGATGACCGCGAGAGCTGGCAACGGTCGCTGCAGTTTGCGCGCGAATTCTTCGAGGAATGGGTCGAACGGATCGAGTATTACGACGGCGACGGTCCGCTGTTCGACCTGTACGGGGTCGAGGCCGAGATCGATCGCGCACTGCAGCGCACGACTCCGCTGAAATCCGGAGGACACCTGACCATTGACCAGACCGAAGCGATGACCACTGTCGACGTCAATACCGGTGCCTATCTGGGCTATCGCAACCTCGAGGAAACCATCTACAAGACCAACCTCGAAGCGGCGCAGGCCATCGCGCGCCAGCTGCGGCTGCGCAATCTCGGTGGCATCATCATCATCGATTTCATCGACATGAGCGAGGCCAATCATAAACGTCAGGTGCTGCGCACGCTACAGCGGGCGCTGGCCCGGGATCATGCGCGTACGACCCTGTCCGCGATATCGGATCTGGGCCTGGTCGAGATGACCCGCAAGCGCACCACCGAGAGCCTGGAGCACCGGTTGTGTCAGCCCTGTCCGCACTGCGACGGACGCGGTCGCATCAAGAGCGTCGACACCGTGTGTTCCGAGGTGTTTCGCGAGATCCTGCGTGCGGTGCGGCAGTTCGAAACCGGGCAGTTGCGGGTCATGGCCAGTCCGGCCGTGGTCGATCGCATGCTTGAGGAACATCATCGTTCCATCGCAGAGCTGACCGAGCAACTTGGCACCAGTATTTGCTTCCAGCCCGAAGAGCATTACGGGCAGGAACAGTTTGACGTGGTCTTGCTTTGAGCCGCGAGGCAAGCGCCAGACCCGGCCTGCTGCGGAGATGCGTCGGACACTGCCGTCGCGTGGCGGTCACCCTGATCGCTGGCCTGATCATCGTGACGGCCATCATTGTCGGTATCGGCCGCCTGCTGATTCCGCACGCCGACCATGCCCGACCCTGGCTCGAGCGTTACCTGACTGCCAGCATCGGTCAGCCGGTGACCATTGGTGCGATCGAGGCCAGCTGGCCGCGCCTGACTCCAAGCGTTTCGCTGGCCGATATTCGTGTCGGCCCGACCGACACCAGGCTGGCGACGGTCTCACGGGCTCGCGTCGAGCTGCATTTGCCTCATCTTTTCCGCCTTGATCGCAATCCGTTCCGGCTGGTCGTGCTGGGTCTGGACCTGGCCCTGGCGCAGGGTGACGACGGGCGCTGGGGCATGCGGCTGGAGCAGGGCGCTGAAATGGGGGATGACTGGGCCGAACGTTCCCTGGCCGGCGATCTGACGATTCGCGATGCAACCGTGCGAATCGCGCCCCGGGGTCTCGACCCGATTGCACTGCGACTGGACGAGGGGCTGATCCGGCGCCGCGGCAGCCAAACCGACCTGGCCGCCCAGCTGTCCATGCCCGGCGCCGATTCGGCGCGGGTCGATCTGCGCTTGCGGGCCGACCGCGGCCCGGACAAGGCGGTATCGCTTCGGGCCTGGGCGGACGGCCGCGGACTGCCGCTGGAACGCCTGTCCGGCCTGACCGGGGTCGGCATCAATGCGCCGGGCGAGACGCTCGAGCTGGAGGCGTGGTTCGAGTGGTCGCGGCAGCAGGGTCTGATGCTGGACCTGGACTTTGCCGTCGACACGCTCGGCGGCCGGCGCGCCGACGGTCGCTTGATGGCCGCGCGCCAGGGCGCAAGAACCGATCTGGAGCTGGTCGCGCTGCAGGTGGATGGTGAAACGATCCTGCACGGCGTTGCAGCGGCGCGCCAGGACGATCAATGGGCCGTGGCGGCAGACTGGTTGTCGCTGGCCGGTGTGCACGGGCTGCTCGACCCGTACCTGGGCGCGATGTTTGAGCACTGGCCGCAGACGCTGGCCGGTTCGGTCGAGGATCTGCGCGCGCACGGTGACGACAGCGCCAGCCTGCACCGTCTGAGCGGACGGATCGGTGCGCTGTCGGTCGAGCCAGGCGGTGCCGGGCCGGCCGTCGCCGGAATCGACCTCGAACTGGGCTTGAGCGGCGATCGTGCGGCTATCGATCTGAGTGGCGCGCCGCAGGGCGACTGGCCCCGGATGATTCGCAGCCCGGTCTCGCTCCAGTCAATCAGGGGGCGCGTGACCGTTTCGCCGCAGGCCATTGAGATGAACAACCTGCGCATAGGTCACGAATACGCCGACGGTCGTGCTCACGGCTGGGTCTGGCTCGGCGGCGAACGGGCGTTTCTCGATTTTCACGTGGTCGCCGACCGCATCGAAGAGGTCGATCCGCGGCCGTTCCTGCCGCATGGCCGTATTCCTCCGCGCACCATGGACTGGCTGGACCAGGCACTGGTTTACGTGGGCAGCGCCAGCGGTGGACTCAATTATCACGTTCGACTGGGCCGCAAATTCCGGCGCTGGCATGCTGGCGACTTTCAGGCCTGGGTGGAGTTCGCCGACGCCGATCTGGATTACTGGCCGCAGTGGCCTGCGGGGCGCGAGCTGGACGGCCGTGTCGAATTCATCGGCCGACGCATGGTCGGTCGCGTCGATCGCGGCCACTTTGGCGAACTCGAGCTGGCGGCCAATCCCCTGGTCATTCCGGATATGAGTGCGCCCGAGCTGTCGTTCCTGGTGCTGGCCGATAGCGTCGAGGCCAGTGCCGTTCATCGCCTGGTCGCTTCGTTTCCCCTGCCCGCCTGGTCCGGCGTGCTCGCGCCGATGCAGTGGCAGGGACCGGTCTCGATTTCCGCCGAGGTCAACCTGCCCTTGCGCCGCATCGCCGACTGGTCGCTGGACGGAGAGGTCAGTCTCGAGGGTGTCGATTTTCGCCTGCCGCAGGCCGGCATCGGTCTGTCCTCGATTCATGGCACGTCGTTTTTCGACCGCCTTGGAATCTCGCCCTGCGTGCTGTATCTGGGTGCCGGTGAGTCGCGGGCGACTTTGGAATTGGTGACCGATTTCAGGCCGCCAGCCCGCATGCGCCTGGCCGGTCAACTGCATCCGGCCGACATGCTGTTGCCCGGTTCGGGGCTGGTTGAGCTCAGCAATGCCCTGACCGGATCGGCATACTGGGAGGTGGACCTCAGGAGCCAGGAGGCGGACGGCGTCCTGGTCGAGGTCGACAGCGATCTGAACGGGCTGGCCATCACGCTGCCGCCGCCGCTGGAGAAGAAGGCTGACCGGAGCCGGCCGCTGTCGCTGAGACTCCAGCTGGGTGATCGCGCCCTGGATGTGGTCGGCCAGCTTGGTGAGGTGATTGGGGTACGGGCGCGTCGGCAGGCGCAGCAGTGGGCGATCGCAGCGGGGATCAATCAGGCGCCGCCAGCCGTGCCCGAAGGGCCGGGACTGAGCGTTGGCGGTCGCGTCGACAGTCTGGATCTGGGCCGCTGGAGCGCCGCTTTGCGGCATTTCGACGGGAACGACTGGTCGACCGGCGGCGAGATCGCGGGTCGCGTTGACCTGAGCGTCGATCGGTTGCTGTTCGGCGAAGTCGCGCTCGATGGGATCGATGTATCGCTGGAGCGGCAGCCGCAGGACTGGGTGATGGAACTCGATGGTCGCTCGATCGCCGGGCAGGTGCGATTGCCGCATCCAATCGACTCGGGCCGGGTCGTGGTGGCCGATTTCGAGCGGCTGCACCTGCATGAGATCATCGGTGAGACCGCGCCGGCCAGTCTCGATGAGCAGCCGGTGCCCTCCCAGACCAGCATCATGCGGCCAGGCGGCATTCCCCCCCTTCATCTGCTGATCGAGGATCTCAGCTATCGCGACCTGCCGCTTGGCCGAACCCGGGTGGAAACACACCCGCGCGAAGATGGCATGGAAATCGAGCACATCAAGGTCGAGGGAGAGGTCATCACGCTCGACGGCAGCGGACACTGGGTCGAGTCCGAGGAGGGGGTGACGACGCGCTTTCAGGGGCGGCTGATGACCGCCGACTTGTCAATGCTGTTGCGCGCCTTCGAGTTCGATTCCGGGGTAAGCGCCACCCAGACCCAGGTTGACATCGACGGACAATGGCCCGGAGCGCCCGGCGATTTTTCACTGGCCCGAACCACCGGACAGCTGCAGGTCAGCATGCGCGACGGACTGATCCCCGAAGCGCGCCCCGGCGCCGGGCGTCTGCTGGGTCTGGTCAGCCTCAGCACCATTCCGCGGCGGCTGCTGCTCGACTTTCGCGATGTGTTCGCGCAGGGCCTGAAGTACGACCGGATCGAAGGGCGGTTCGATCTGGTCGGCGGACTGGCGCAAACCGACGACCTGGTCATCGAGTCACCGGCAGCACGGATCTCGGTCAGCGGCCAGACGGATATGGCAGCTCGCACCTACAATCAGCAGCTTGTGGTTGAGCCGGGCGTCGGTGGCGTCCTGCCCATCATTGGCGGACTGGCCGGCGGTCCGGCCGGTGCTGCCGCCGGGTTGGTGCTGCGCACGCTGTTCGACCGACCGCTGCGCGGCATCAGCCAGGCGCGCTACACGGTCACCGGGCCCTGGGAGAATCCGACCGTTGCGCTGGTCGAAGCGCGAGTCGAGGATGAAGCCGGCCAGTCCGAGGTCGTTGTGCCTGGCGACAACCCGGATTGAATCAGGGCGCCAGCGACCGGATATTCTCCCTTCAAACGCAGCGAAAGCGATATGTTCAAGCAAGTACAAGATCGCCTGCTGGCTCCGGCCGGTGTCGGCGAGCAGGAACTGGCGCTGGCGCTCGGGCGCCTGTACGCATCGAGTATCGACTTCGGAGAGCTGTACTTCCAGCGCCGTGTAACCGAGAGCTGGGTGCTCGAGGACGGCAGCGTCAAGAGCGGCAGCTTCGATGCGGATCAGGGGGTGGGTGTTCGAGCAGTGGCTGGTGCGGGTAGCGGTTTTGCCTATGCCGACTCGATGGCGCTGCCCGCGCTGCTGGATGCTGCGGCCAGCGCGCGTTCAATTGCCCGCAGCGGCGGCAGCGGTGCGGTGCGTGTCGGTCAGGCGAATGCGGTTCCGACACGCTACCGCAGCGGCGATCCGACCAGCGCCGGGACAGCCAATGATCGGGTTGAGCTGTTGCGCACCGTCGATGCCTACGTGCGCTCGCTCGATGAGCGAATCAGCCAGGTCAGCGTCAATCTGGCGACCAGCCATGAGTTGATCCTGGTGGCGGACACCGACGGTCTGCTGGCGGCCGATATGCGGCCGCTGGTTCGGCTCGATGTACGGGTGCTCATGGAAGAGGATGACCGACGCGAACAGGGCTTGGCCGGCGGCGGTGGTCGCTGGACCTTCGATGCGCTCACCGATCCCGGCTTCTGGCAGCGGCACGCACGCGAGGCGGTGCGCATCGCTGCGGTCAATCTGGGCGCCGGTCCGGCACCGGCCGGCTATATGACGGTGGTGCTCGGGCCGGGCTGGCCGGGCGTGCTGCTGCATGAAGCGATCGGGCACGGACTGGAGGGTGATTTCAACCGCAAAGGTGTCTCTGCATTTGCCCGGCGCATGGGTGAACAGGTGGCCACCCCGGCATGCACCGTGGTGGATGACGGAACGCTGGCCGACCGTCGCGGCTCGCTGACGATTGACGACGAAGGCACGCCGGCCTCATGTACCACACTGATCGAGAACGGTCGTCTGGTCGGCTACATGCAGGATCGTCTCAATGCGCGCCTGACGGGTGCACAGCCAACCGGCAACGGCCGGCGCGAGTCGTTCGCGCATTTGCCCATGCCGCGCATGACCAATACCTACATGCTGCCAGGCCCGCACGATCCCGGCGAGATCATCGAATCGGTCGATGACGGGATCTATGCGGTCGGCTTCAACGGCGGTCAGGTTGACATCACGTCGGGCAAGTTCGTGTTTGCCGCCTCCGAGGCTTATCGCGTGCGCAACGGCAAGCTCGGCCCGGCGATCCGGGGTGCGACCCTGATCGGCAACGGTCCGGATGTGCTGACCCGGGTCGGCATGGTCGGCAAGGATCTCGAGCTCGACGCGGGAATCGGCGTATGCGGCAAGGAAGGGCAGAGCGTGCCGGTCGGCGTCGGTCAGCCGACGCTGAGAATTGACGGTCTGACCGTGGGTGGAACGCATGAATGACCTGACTTCCAGCCGGCTGACGGCCATCATCGACAATCCGGACCGCGAGGCCGACCTGCTTGCCGGCATTGCCCGGCAGGCACTTGATCGTGCCCGCGCCGGCGGTGCCGAACAGGCTGAAGTGCACGTGAGCTCGGCCCTGGGTCGCGAAGCCGCGGTTCGGCTGGGGGAGATCGAAACCCTCGAAGAGGCGCGTGATCGACAGCTGCAGGTGACCGTTTATCGTGCCCGCTGCAGCGCCAGCGCGGCGACCGGTGATCTGCGTCCGGAGACGGTTGCAGAAACCGTCGAACGGGCGCTGGCCATCGCGCGGCATACCCAGCCTGACCGGGCCGCGGGACTGGCCGATGCCCATCGCATGGCCGACGGTTTTGATGAACTTGATCTGTGGCATCCGCGCGATATCGCCCTTGACGAACTGGTCGAACGGGCACGGGCCATGGAGAGCGCCGGGCGCGCCACCGATCAACGCATCGAAAACTCCGAGGGTGCCGGGGTATCGATCGAGGCCAGTGTCGCGGTCTACGCCAACAGCCATGGTTTCCTGGGCGTCTCGCGCGCGACCAGCTATTCGCAGAGCTGCGTGCTGGTGGCGGCTGACGCATCCGGCATGCAGCGCGACTACGACTGGGACAGCGCCTGCTGCTTCGATGATCTGGCTAGCCCGGAGGCCACCGGACAGAGTGCAGCGCGACGAACGCTGCGCCGCCTGGGTGCCCGGCGGGTCAGCACCGGACGCAGCCCGGTCCTGTTTGTCCCGGAGGTCGCCAGCGGGTTGCTCGGCCATCTGGTATCGGCGGTCTCCGGCGGCAACCTCTACCGTCGCAGCAGCTATCTGATCGACGCCGCAGGCCAGTCGATCCTGCCAGACTGGGCTTCGCTGGTCGAGCAGCCGCGGCTGCCGCGCGCGGCGCGTTCGGCCAACTTCGACGCCGAGGGGGTCGCCACGCAAACCTCGCCATTGGTCAAGCACGGTGTTCTGGAACGCTACGTGCTTGGCAGCTACTCGGCGCGCCGCCTCGGACTGGAGACCACCGCGAATGCCGGCGGTGTGCGCAATCTCGTCCTGTTTGGCGCTCGGCACGACTTCAGCGAGCTGCTGCAGACGATGGGCCGCGGTGTCGTGGTGACCGAAGTCATGGGCCAGGGCGTCAATATTGTCACCGGCGACTATTCGCGCGGCGCTGCCGGTTTTCGCGTCGAGGGCGGCGCGCTGGCCGAGCCGGTCGAGGAAATCACGATCGCCGGCAATCTGCGCGACATGCTGGCCGGGCTGGTTGCGGCCGGTACCGATGTCGATACCCGCCGCAATATCCGTACCGGCTCGCTGCTGGTCGGCGAGATGACCGTGGCGGGCCAGGAGGACGGGTAGACAGCCCGCCCCTGCGTCGCACCTGCCGGCGCAGCATTGGGTGGGGCCTTCAGTGCTTCAGCATCCAATAGGTCGTCGGGTCCGCCACCTGCCGGGCGGGACAGGCGATTGATGCGCTTCCGCGCCGTTATTGGCCGTCCTGGCGGATGCCCTCGACCGACAGGATGATTTCGACCTGTCGGGCGTCGGGGCCGAGATCGTAGTCAATGCCGAAATCGGACAGAGTCAGTGTGGTATGTCCCTCGAAACCGCGCCGGAAGCCGCCCCAGGGGTCTTGACCGGCGCCGACCTGCTGCACATCGACCGTAACCGAGCGGGTTTGCCCGAGCAGCGTGAAGTCACCGGTCATGCGGTAGCGGTCCTCGCCCAGCGGCTCGAATGAGGTCGATCGGAATTGGGCTTCGGGATAGGATTTCACGGCCAGGAAATCATCATTGCGCAGGTGCTCGTCGCGCCGGTCATGGTTGCTGTCGATGCTGGCGGTCTGGATGGTCACGTTCACCGAGGAGCGTGCCGGATCGTTTGGATCAAACGTGAATTCGCCTTCGAAGTCATTGAACCGCCCGTGCAGCCAGGAAAAGCCCAGATGCGAGATCTTGAACTGGATGAAGGCGTGGCTGCCGCGGGTATCGATCAGGTAACGCTCCCCGGCCTGCGCCGAGCCGATCAATACCAATGCGACGATGATTGACGAGAAAATCCGGATCATGGCGGGGTACTCTGTTGGTCAGTCAGGCTAGAAGGGTAACGCGGTCTGCGCCAATGCGGTGTCAGCGCCGCAGGCGGGAACGGCCGGACCGGCACCCGGCCGCACCGGATGCCATCTGATGCGGCAGTTTGCGCGAGGACTGGCGCCAATCCCGGCAGCGGCGCCGTTGATTGTTGCCGGGTTCGTTGACGTTCGGATTGTCCTGTCAGCCGGCGGATTTGCGAAAATCTTAACCTTGGGCCGCAAAACATTTAGAATCTGCCTCCCCTGGATACACCTTTCGGTGACTTCAATGCGCACCAAGCTGATCGCCGGCAACTGGAAGATGCACGGCAGCAAGCCGGAAATTCGCAGCCTGATTGGCGGCATACTGGCCCGTCTCGATCCCGGACGATCGGCCGAGGTGATGGTGCTGCCGCCGTTTCCGTATCTGCCGCTGGTCGACTCGCTGACCGACACCACGCCGGTCTGTCTCGGCGCTCAGGATCTCAGCCCGCACGCCAGCGGCGCCTACACCGGGGATGTCTCCGGCCGGATGCTGGCCGACTGGAACTGCACCCACGTGCTGGTCGGGCACTCCGAGCGTCGAGGGGTGCACGGCGAGAGTGACGCGCTGGTCGCGGCGAAGTTCGTGGCCGCCCAGAACGCGGGGCTGCAGCCGATCCTGTGCGTGGGCGAGGCCCTTGAGGAGCGCGACGCCGGCTGCACGCAGGAGGTGGTTGGCCGCCAGCTTGCCGCGGTCATCGAGCTGGCCGGCATTGGCGCGTTTTCGCGGGCCGTCGTGGCTTACGAGCCGGTGTGGGCCATCGGCACGGGTCAGACGGCAACCCCGGCTCAGGCCCAGGAGGTGCACGCCGCCATCCGGACCCAGCTGGCTGCCGCAGATGCTACAATAGCCGGCCGAGTCAGGATCCTGTATGGCGGCAGCGTCAAGCCCGACAACGCTGCCGATCTGTTTGCCTGTGACGATATCGATGGCGGCCTGATCGGTGGCGCCTCGCTTCAGGCCGAATCATTCATGGCCATTTACCAGGCAGCCTGACTGTCAATTCATCCAGGGTTACGAGATTCATGTATACGGTTTTGATAGTTTTTCACGTGTTACTGGCCGCGGCACTGATCGCGGTCGTGCTCGTCCAGCGCGGGCCAGGTGCCACTATGGGTGCAGCGTTCGGTTCCGGCGCGTCGGGGACCGTATTCGGTTCGCGCGGGGCGACCGGCTTCTTGACGCAGTTGACCAGCTGGCTTGGCGTTGCCTTCTTCGTTATCAGCCTGTCGATGGCCGTGATTGCGGCCCGATCCGGTGGAGTTGCTGAACAGGCCGACGACCTTGGCGTGGCGGCCCAGCTGGGCGCCAGCGGGCAGGAAGTACCGGCCAGCGAGGAAGCGGGCGGCGATGCCGCTGCAGACGATGAGTTTCTGGAACTTCCGGTCGAAGGCGAGGAGACCGAAGACGACGGTGAAGCCAGCGCAGACGATGAGTTTTCTGATCTGCCGGTCGAGGGCGAGGAGGCCGAAGACCGACAGGAACCGCCGGTTGACTGATGTCAAAAAGCAGACCAGCCGGTCAAGCGACAATGCCGAAGTGGTGGAATTGGTAGACACGCTGTCTTGAGGGGGCAGTGGCCTTGCGGCCGTGCCGGTTCGAGTCCGGCCTTCGGCACCATCTTGTAGCGCCCTCGCACCGTCACCGGCGCGTCGGCAAGAACCAACGCACAGGCAGGTTGGACGGATGTTCGCGGACTATTTTTCCATTTTGCTGTTTCTGGTGATTGCGCTGGGCATGGGCGCGGCGCTGCTGCTGGTCGGCGGCATTCTTGGCCCGCGTCGGCCGTCCAGCGAGAAGCTTTCGCCCTATGAATGCGGCTTCGAGGCGTTCGAGGACTCGCGCATGAAGTTCGACGTGCGCTTCTATCTGGTCGCCATCCTGTTTATCATTTTTGATCTGGAAATCGCTTTTCTCTTTCCCTGGGCGGTCGCGCTCGATGCTGTCGGCATGACCGGCCTGGTGGCGATGGGTGTGTTCCTGCTGATTCTGGTCATTGGTTTTGTCTACGAGTGGAAAAAGGGAGCACTGGAATGGGAATAAGCGAGATCATGCACAACCCGGTTCCCGAGAGCCAGGTTGACGATATCCTGCGCCCGGGGGGCGACAATCCGCTGCTCAGTAGGGGGTTTGTCACGACCAGTGCCGATGCCCTGATCAACTGGGCGCGAACCGGCTCGATGTGGCCGGTGACCTTCGGGCTGGCCTGCTGCGCGGTGGAAATGATGCATGCCGCCGCTTCGCGCTATGACCTTGATCGTTTCGGCATGATCTTCCGCCCCAGCCCGCGCCAGTCCGACGTGATGATTGTTGCCGGCACGCTGGTCAACAAGATGGCTCCGGCACTCAGAAAGGTCTACGACCAGATGCCCGATCCGAAATGGGTCATCTCGATGGGCTCGTGCTCCAACGGCGGCGGCTACTACCACTATTCCTATGCCGTCACCCGAGGCTGCGACCGTATCGTGCCGGTCGATATCTACGTGCCGGGCTGCCCGCCGACCGCCGAGGCGCTGGTCTACGGCGTACTGCAGCTCTACAAGAAGATCCGTCGGACCAACACGATCGCCCGCTCATGACTCAGTTTTCCGCCCGCAACCAGGCCCTGGCCCAGTCGCTGACTGATGTGCTCGGCGAGCGCATCGCCTCGTTGACCGAACATCGCGGCCAGCTGACCGTCGAGATCCCGCGCGATCACTGGCTTGATGCTGCCTATCTGCTGCGAGACGAACCGGCGCTTGCTTTTGGCCAGCTGACCGACCTGTGTGGCATCGACTATCTCGGTTATGGCGACGATGAGTGGGAGACGGCCGAAGCGACCGGCACCGGTTTTTCGCGCGCGGCCGACGCCCTCGGTCCCGGACGCTTCTCCTGGGAGGAGCGGCCCGAGGCCGGCGAGATCCGTAATCGCTTCGCGGTTGTTGTTCACCTGTTGTCGCATGGGCATAACCGTCGACTGCGCCTGCGCTGCTTTGCGCCCGACAACAGCCTGCCAGTGCTGCCGTCGTTAATTGAGGTCTGGAACTCGGTCAACTGGTACGAGCGGGAAGCCTTCGACCTGTTCGGCATCGTTTTCGAGGGGCATCCGGATCTCAGGCGCATCATGACCGACTACGGCTTCATCGGCCATCCATTTCGCAAGGACTTCCCGCTGATCGGCAACGTGACCGTGCGCTATGACGAGGACAAGGGCCGCGTGATCTACGAGCCGGTCGAGATTGAGCCGCGCGTGACCGTGGCCCGCGTGGTGCGTCGCGACAGCCGCTATGTCGACAAGAAGCTGGAAGGAACGCGCTGATGAGCGAGATCCGCAATTTCACCATCAATTTCGGGCCGCAGCACCCGGCCGCCCACGGCGTGCTGAGACTCATTCTGGAGCTTGACGGCGAGACGGTGGTGCGCGCCGATCCCCACGTCGGTTTGCTGCACCGCGCCACCGAAAAACTCGCCGAGTCCAAGCCATATAACCACTCGATCGGCTACATGGACCGGCTCGACTACGTCTCGATGATGTGCAACGAGCACGCTTATGTGCGTGCCATCGAGATCCTGCTCGACATTGAACCGCCGGCCCGTGCGCAGTGGATTCGCACGATGTTCGACGAGATAACGCGCATTCTCAATCATCTGATGTGGGTCGCCTCGAATGCGCTTGATCTCGGCGCCATGGCGGTCTTTCTCTACGCTTTCCGCGAGCGCGAAAACCTGATGGACGTCTACGAGGCCGTCTCGGGTACGCGCATGCACGCCACCTACTACCGCCCGGGTGGCGTCTACCGCGACCTGCCCGACGAGATGCCGAAGGTGGCCGAATCACCCTGGCGCAAGGGCAAGGACCTCAAGCGCATGAACGAGTGGCGCGAGGGCTCGCTGCTCGACTTCATCGAGGCCTTCACCGATGACTTCTTCGATCGTGTCGATGACTACGAGACGCTGCTGACCGATAACCGCATCTGGAAGCAGCGCACGGTCGGGATCGGCGCGGTCAGCCCGGATCGCGCGCTGCAGCTGGGTTTCACCGGACCGATGCTCCGGGGCTGCGGGGTCGAGTGGGATCTGCGCAAGAAACAGCCCTATGCCAGGTACCGTGAGGTCGATTTCGACATCCCGGTGGGCACCAATGGCGACTGCTACGACCGCTACCTGGTGCGCGTCGAGGAAATGCGCCAGTCGGCGAGGATCATCAAGCAGTGCGTCGCCTGGCTGCGCGCCAATCCCGGGCCGGTCATCGTGCGCAACTTCAAGGTTGCGCCGCCGACGCGCGAAGAAATGAAAGACGACATGGAAGCCCTCATACATCATTTCAAGTTGTTCACCGAGGGTTACTGCGTGCCCGAAGGCGAAACCTACGCCGCGGTCGAGGCACCCAAGGGTGAATTCGGCTGCTACCTGGTGTCCGACGGCGCCAACAAGCCGTTTCGCGTTCATCTGCGTGCGCCCGGCTACGCCCATCTCTCGTCGATGCACGAGATGGCGAAGGGTCACATGCTGCCCGATATTGCAGCACTGATCGCGACCCAGGACATTGTCTTTGGAGAAATCGACCGATGACGGGAATTCGCTTCAGAACTGCTGCGCGAACGCCAGGCGGCGTCCGGCGGTGCTCGGAATCCTCATGTACCCATCCAAGTACACGCGCAACGGCTGCAACCTGGCGCTTCTTGCGCTTGGCGCAAGTCGCACCAGGTATTCCGCCTGCGCTGCGGTTCCTGCGCTCCGGCGGCCACCACCTGGCGTCCGCTCGCTACGTTGTGAAGCGAATTCCTTCAATGGATGGAATTGGAGTTTTCCATGCAGGGCACTGAATCTCCTGTGCACGGCAAGGCCGAGCTGCTCAGCGAGGACACACGTCGCGAGATCGACCACTGGCGGGCCAAGTTTCCGGAAGGCATCGAGGGTCGCCGCTCGGCCATCATCCAGTCTCTGGTTGCAGTCCAGCACCAGAACCGTGGCTGGGTCAGCAGCAATCTGATGGACGCCGTGGCCGAGTATCTCGATGTGCCGCCGGTCTGGGTCTACGAGGTGGCGACGTTCTACTCGATGATCGAGACCGAGCCGGTCGGCCGGCATTCGATCTCGATCTGCACCAACATCTCGTGCATGCTCTGCGGCTCCGACAAGATCGTCGAGCACGTCGAGAACAAGCTGGGCACGCGAATCGGTGAAACCACGCCGGACGGGCGCTTCTTCCTCAAGCGCGAGGAAGAGTGCCTGGCCGCCTGCACGGGCGCGCCAATGATGATCGTCGACGGCCACTACCACGAGAAGCTCACGCCCGAGAAGGTCGACGAGATTCTCGACGGGCTGGAGTGATTGATCATGGCCGAACACAACATCTGCTTCACGCATCTCGACGAGGGGAGCTGCTGGTCGCTTGAGGCTTACCGCAGGATTGGCGGCTGGCAGGCCTGGGAAAAGATTCTCGAACAGAAGACGCCCCGGGAGGACATCATCGAGACGGTCAAGAAGTCGGCGCTGCGCGGGCGCGGTGGCGCCGGTTTTCCGACCGGTCTGAAATGGTCGTTCATGCCGCGCTCGGCGCCGGGCCAGAAGTACCTGGTGTGCAACTCCGACGAGTCAGAGCCGGGTACCTGTCACGACCGCGATATCCTGCGCTACAACCCGCATGCGGTGCTCGAGGGGATGGCAATTGCCGCCTATTCGATGGGCGCGACGGTGGCCTTCAACTATCTGCGTGGCGAGTTCCACCACGAGCCATTCGAGCGTGTGGAAGCGGCCCTCAAGGAAGCCCGTGATGCCGGTTATCTGGGCAAGGATATCTCGGGTTCGGGGATCGATATGGAGATCCACAACCTGCTGGGTGCCGGCGCCTACATCTGCGGCGAGGAAACCGCGCTGATGGAATCGATCGAGGGCAAGAAGGGCTGGCCGCGTTTCAAGCCACCGTTTCCGGCCAATTTCGGTGTCTACGGCAAGCCGACGACGATCAACAACACTGAAACCCTGGCCTCGGTGCCCATCATCATGCGCAACGGCGCTGACTGGTTTCTGGAGCTGGGCAAGCCCAATAACGGTGGTTCCAAGATCTTTTCGGTCTCCGGCCACGTCAACAGGCCGGGCAACTACGAGATTCCGCTGGGCACGCCATTTGCCGAGTTGCTGGAGATGGCCGGCGGGGTGCGCGACGGCAACCGGCTCAAGGGCGTGATCCCGGGCGGCTCGTCGATGCCGGTACTGCCCGCCGACGTGATGATGGACCTGACCATGGATTACGACTCGATCCAGAAGGCCGGCTCCGGTCTGGGATCGGGCGCGGTCATTGTCATGGACGAGAAGACCTGCATGGTCGAGGCCTCGCGCCGTATTTCGCGATTCTATTACGCTGAATCCTGCGGCCAGTGCACGCCGTGTCGCGAAGGTACCGGCTGGATGCACCGCATGCAGCATCGCATCATGGCCGGGCAGGGCCGTATGGAAGATCTCGATACCCTGCTGTCGGTCACCACGCAGATCGAGGGTCACACGATCTGTGCGTTCGGTGAGGCGGCGGCCTGGCCGGTGCAGGGATTTCTCAAGCACTTCCGCGAGGAGTTCGAGTATTACGTGAAGCACGGGCGTTCGATGGTGGCCGACAAGATTGGAGAGGCCGCATGACGGTCGCGACGCTGCGGGAGTCGGGATTCAGAGACCAGGGGTCAGCAACCCCTTGGGCACCTGTCTTCCCGACCCTGACCCTGAATCCTGACCACTGACTGATCATGGCTACAGCACAAGAAAATCAGACCGACACCGTCACCATCGAGGTCGACGGTCACGAGCTGACCGCCCGCAAGGGCGAGATGATCATCCAGGTGACCGACCGGGCCGGGATCGACATTCCCCGTTTCTGCTACCACCACAAGCTGTCGATCGCGGCCAGCTGTCGGATGTGTCTGGTCGACGTTGAGAAGGCGCCCAAGCCACTTCCGGCCTGCGCCACGCCGGTGGCTGACGGCATGAAGGTATTCACTGAATCGCGCCGCAGCGTTGACGCGCAGCGTGGCGTGATGGAGTTCCTGCTGATCAACCATCCGCTTGACTGCCCGATCTGCGATCAGGGCGGTGAATGCGAGCTGCAGGATCTGGCCATGGGCTACGGCCGGTCCGTATCACGCTTTACCGAGCGCAAACGGGTGGTGCGCGACAAGGATGTCGGACCGCTGATCGAGACGGACATGACGCGCTGCATTCACTGCACGCGCTGCACGCGCTTTCTGGCCGAAATCGCCGGAACTGCCGAGCTGGGCAGCATGAATCGTGGCGAGCACCACGAGATCAGCACCTTTATCGAACGCAGTATTGACTCGGAGCTGTCGGGCAATATCATCGACCTGTGTCCGGTCGGCGCCCTGACCAACAAACCGTTCCGGCACACGGCCAGACCCTGGGAAATGCGTGCCCGGCCATACGTCGGCACGCACGACTGTCTCGGGTCGCACCTGTTCTATCACACCCGGGGCGGGAGAATCATGCGCGCGGTTCCGCGCGACAACGAGGCGGTCAACGAGTGCTGGCTGGCCGATCGCGACCGCTACAGCCACTTTGGCCT
This sequence comes from Pseudomonadota bacterium, assembly GCA_013285445.1. Lineage (NCBI taxonomy): Bacteria > Pseudomonadati > Pseudomonadota > Pseudomonadota bacterium. Next base: position 717,730 of record CP053448.1, read on the forward strand.
GCAGGCCGGTGATCGGCTGACGGCCCCACAGATCAAGGTCGACGGACAGTGGCGCGAGGTTGACTGGGACGAGGCGCTCAAGATCGCCGCCCGGGCACTGAAAGGGGCGGTCGAAACACACGGTGCCGGAGAGCTCGGGGTGCTGATTTCGCCGCGTGCCACGGTCGAGGAGCACTACCTGGCCGCAAGCCTGACACGTGGACTGGGCAGTGAGAGCATCGATCACCGGCTGCGTCTGCTCGATTTCTCGCATCCACAGGCCGGCCGTGGGCGGCTCGATATCCCGATTGCAGGAATCGCCGCGTGCGACGCGATCTTTCTGGTCGGCAGCAATATCCGCCACGAACAGCCGATTCTGGGGCATCGTGTCCGCACGGCCTGGCGAAACAACGGCGCGAAGATCGCTGACCTCAACAGCATGGCCTGGGATTGCCATTTCGATCTGACCGAGCGACTGATTGTCCCGCCACAGGCGATGGTGGATACCCTGGCCCGGGTCGCCAGGTCCGCCGCTGAACTGGCCGGGATCGATCTTCCCGAGGGTCGGCTGGGCGCGTATATCGGCCAGCGCCAGACCGATGACAGCACCCGACAGGTCGCATCACTGCTCAGGGAGTCTGCATCCGGCGCAGTGTTGCTGGGCGACCAGGCGCTCAACCATCCTGAGGCGGGCTGGCTGCGTGACCTGGCCGAATGGCTGGCCGAAGCGCTGGAAGTGGCCCTCGTGGTGTTACCCGGTCCGGCCAACAGCGAGGGTGCCTGGGTGGCCGGCAGCGTGCCGGGCCCCGGCGGCCTGCATGCCCGCGGAATGCTGGACAAGGGGCGCCAGGCCTATTTGCTTTGGGATGTCGAACCGGACTTTGACCTGGCCGACCCGGCCGGCGCGCGCCGGGCGCTTGAGATGGCATCCTCGGTCGTCGCAGCTGCGGTCTTCGACAACGCCGTGTTGCGGGCAACGGCCGATGTCCTGTTGCCGCTCTCGCCGGTACCGGAATCCGACGGCAGCTGGATCAATGCCGATGGTCACCGCACGGACCTGCGGGCGGTCGGCAAGGCGCCGGGCCAGGCCCGGCCGGGCTGGAAGATCCTGCGTATGCTGGGCGCACTGTCGCAGATCGAAGGCTTCGATTTTGCCCGCCTGGATGAGGTCACCGGCCAGGCCCTTTCGCGCGAGGTGGCCGACCAGCCCTCCAACGCGTTGAGCGAGCCGGTTCAGGCGACGGGCGAGACACTGTGGCGAACCGGCGAGGTCCCCCGTATGCCGGCGACAGCCTGCTGCGCCGGGCGCCGGCGCTGCAGCAGACCAGTCAGGCGGCAGCAACCGTGGTTGCCGTTCACTCTGCAACTGCCGAGCGCCATGGTCTCAGCGGCGCCGAGCGCGTTCGCGTCATTCAGAACGGCGCCAGTGCCGAGCTGGCGCTGGTCATCGACGACCGGGTGGCGCCTGGCGCGGTTGGCCTGCCGGTGGCCACCGCCGCGGTTGCCGAGCTGGGCCCCGGTGGCGGCGAGATTCGCCTGGAGGTGCCGGAATGATGGAGCAGCTGACCACGCTGATGTGGACCTGGGTCAAGATCATGGCGATCCTGTTCCCGCTCATCATCGCGGTGGCCTACTACACCTATTTCGAGCGCAAGGTGCTCGGCTACATGCATTCGCGTCGCGGGCCAAACCGGATCGGTCCGCTCGGCCTGCTGCAGCCGTTTGCCGACACCTTCAAGATGCTGTTCAAGGAGTTGATCATTCCGACCAACTCCAGCAAGTTCCTGTTCCTGCTCGCACCCGTGCTGTCGCTGGGTCCGGCGCTGGCGGCCTGGGCGGTCGTTCCCTTCGACGACTGGCTCGTGCTGGCCGATATCGATGCCGGGCTGCTGCTGGTGCTGGCGCTGACCTCGATGGGTGTCTATGGCATTCTGCTCGGTGGCTGGGCGTCGAATTCCAAGTATGCGTTGCTTGGCGGGCTGCGTGCCGCGGCCCAGACGGTGTCCTACGAAATCGCCATGGGCTTTGCCCTGGTCGGCGTGATCGTGCTGGCCGGCACACTCAACCTGACCGCCATTGTCGAGGCCCAGAGCGGCAGCATCCTGACCTGGTACTGGTTGCCGCTGCTGCCGCTGTTCGTGATCTATTTCGTCTCCGGCGTGGCTGAAACCAATCGCCTGCCGTTCGATGTGGCCGAGGGTGAGTCGGAGATCGTTGCCGGGTTTCATGTGGAGTACTCCGGTGCCGGCTTCGCCGTGTTCTTCCTGGCCGAATACGCCAACATGATTCTGGTCTCGGCGCTTGCGTCGCTGCTGTTCATGGGCGGCTGGCTGTCCCCGTTCGCAGGCATTCCGGTGGTGGGTGACACGCTGCTCGGCGAAGGCGGTGTCCACTGGTTCCTGGCCAAGACCGTGGTTTTCTGCTTCCTGTTTTTGTGGTTCCGGGCGACGTTTCCGCGCTATCGATATGATCAGATCATGCGGTTGGGGTGGAAGGTGTTCATTCCGATCACCATCGTCTGGATCATGGTCGCAGGTGTGTTCCGTGTGCTGGGCTGGTTCGGAGGCTGATCGAGGTATCTATGCAAGCTCTCGTCCGCTATTTCAGGTCGCTGATGTTGCTGGAGTTCTTCCAGGGCATGGCATTGACATGGCGCTTCGGCCTCGCACCGAAGACTACGCTCAACTACCCGGAAGAAAAAACACCGAAGTCGCCACGCTTCCGCGGACTGCATGCCCTCAGGCGCTATCCCAACGGGGAGGAACGCTGCATTGCCTGCAAGCTGTGTGAGGCGGTCTGCCCGGCGCTGGCCATTACCATCGAGTCGCACAACCGCGAAGACAACACGCGCCGAACGACCCGCTATGACATCGACCTGTTCAAGTGCATCTATTGCGGCTTCTGCGAGGAGAGTTGTCCCGTCGATTCAATCGTGTTGACTGACATCAGCGACTACCACATGGAAGACAAGTCCGAAAAAGTGGTTGACAAGCAGCAGCTGCTGGCCATTGGCGATCGCTACGAGAAAAGCATTGCCGCCAACCGCGAACGCGACGCGCGCTATCGCTAGGGGTCAGAACGCCATGCCAATCATCGAAATCGTCTTCTACCTGTTCAGCGCCATCCTCGTGCTGTCAGCGCTCAGTGTCATCACCGTCGGCAACCCGATTCACGCCGTACTGTTTCTCGTGCTCAGTTTCTTTTCCGCCGCCTGCATCTGGATGCTGCTGCAGGCAGAGTTTCTCGCCATCACGCTGGTGCTGGTCTACGTCGGCGCGGTGATGGTGCTGTTTCTGTTCGTGGTAATGATGCTTGACGTCAATGTCACCCCGCTCAAGGAAGGTTTTGCCCGCTATCTGCCGGCTGGTGTGCTGGTCGCCCTGGCGATGGCCATCCAGCTGTTCCTGCTGATCTGGACACGGGGCATGGAATCGGTACCGATGCCGGAGGCCAAGGGCGAGGGTTACAGCAACACCCGCGAGCTGGGCGAACTGCTCTACACCGACTATCTCTACGCCTTCGAGGTTGCCGCCGTTCTGCTGCTTGTCGCGATCATTGCCGCGATTGCGCTGACGCACCGGCGCCGGCCCGAGGCGAAATACCAGGATCCCGGCCGTCAGGTCCGCGTCAAGCGTGACGAGCGGCTGCGCGTGGTGAAGATGGAAAGTGAAGGGGAGGAGGCCTGATGTTGACGCTGGCTCACTTCCTGACCCTGGGTGCGGTCCTGTTCTGCATTGCTGTCGCGGGTATCTTTCTCAACCGCAAGAACGTGCTGATTCTGCTGATGTGTATCGAGCTGATGCTGTTGGCGGTCAATATGAATTTCGTTGCCTTTTCGCGCTTTCTCGACGTGCTCGATGGCCAGGTGTTCGTTTTCTTCATTTTGACCGTGGCCGCCGCAGAGGCCGCCATCGGGCTGGCGCTGCTGGTGGTGCTGTTCCGTAACCGCCGCTCGATCAGCGTCGAAGACATTGCCGACCTGAAGGGTTGATTCTTTGAAACCGCGAATAAACGCGGATTAACGCAGATAAAGGAAAGTACAAGCGCATGAAACCCGGACTGCCAGCGATATTCGATGCCGCTTACGACGGGTTGAGTGGGGATCGCTGTCAACTCGCGATCTGCGCTGATCTGGGTTCATCTGCGGTTCTATAACAAGGGTCCAAGTTGTCGTGAATATCGAGACCGTACTGCTGTTGATACCGCTGCTGCCGCTACTCGGCAGTGTCGTGGCGGGCCTGCTGCGTCACCAGGTGGGCCGGGCCGGTGCCCACTGGATCACGATTCTGGCCGTCGCCGGATCGGCCGCCCTGTCGGCCTACGTGGCATGGCAGGTGTTCTTCAATGGCCTGCCCACGCTGGATTACACCGTCTATACCTGGGCCATGGTCGACGGCATACACATCGAAGTCGGTTTCCTGGTTGATCCGCTGACCGCGCTGATGATGACGGTGGTGACCTTCGTGTCATTGATGGTGCATATCTACACCATCGGCTACATGCACGACGACCCCGGCTACCAGCGCTTCTTCGCCTACATCAATCTGTTCACCTTTTCCATGCTGATGCTGGTCATGGCGAACAATTTCATGCAGCTGTTTTTCGGCTGGGAGGCGGTCGGACTGGTTTCCTACCTGTTGATCGGCTTCTGGTTCAAGAAGGATTCGGCGGTCAAGGCCAACCTCAAGGCCTTTTTGGTCAATCGCGTGGGCGATTTTGGCTTTCTGCTTGGCATTGGCGCGATCCTTGCCTATACCGGATCACTTCATTACGCCGAGGTCTTTGCCACCGTGCCGGCGCTGGAGGGCAGAACGATCAGCCTGATCGGTGGCACCGAATGGTCGCTGATGACCGTGATCTGCATCCTGCTGTTCATCGGCGCGATGGGTAAGTCGGCGCAGGTGCCGCTGCACGTCTGGCTGCCCGATTCGATGGAAGGTCCCACGCCGATTTCGGCCCTGATCCACGCCGCCACCATGGTCACGGCCGGAATATTCATGGTCGCGCGCCTGTCGCCGGTATTCGAGACCTCGGATATGGCGCTGAGTTTCATTCTGGTCATCGGTGCCATCACCGCCCTGTTCATGGGCCTGGTCGGGATCGTCCAGAACGACATCAAGCGGGTCGTGGCCTACTCCACCCTGTCCCAGCTCGGCTACATGACCGTGGCGCTTGGCGCCTCGGCCTATTCGGTCGCGATTTTTCATTTGATGACCCACGCGTTCTTCAAGGCGCTTCTGTTCCTGGCCGCCGGCTCGGTCATCATCGCCCTGCACCACAAGCAGGACATGCGCGAGATGGGTGGATTGGGCAAGTACATGCCCGTTACCGCCGTGACGGCCTGGGTCGGGTCGCTGGCTCTGATCGGTTTTCCGTTCTTTTCGGGTTTCTTCTCGAAAGATCTGATCATCGAGGCGGTGCACTACGCTGACCGGCCTGGTGCCGGCTTCGCCTGGTTCGCGGTCATGGCCGGTGTGGTGATTACCGCCCTGTACACGTTCCGCATGCTCTATCTGACCTTTCACGGTCCGACTCGCATGGACGAGGAAACTCGCAGGCATGCACACGAGACGCCGGCTGTGGTCACCGTGCCGCTGATCCTGCTGGCCATTCCGTCGCTGGCGATCGGCTATTTCACGGTCGAGCCGCTGTTGTTTGGTGGCGCCATGGGCGATGCCATATTCGTCAAGGAAGCCAATGATGTCGTCGCCAACAAGCTGGCCGGCAAGTTCGACCATGGCACGCTTGCCTTTGCGCTGCACGGTTTCATGACGCCGGTGTTCTGGCTGGCCATGCTGGGCGTGGCCATTTCGACCTATATCTACCTGTTCAAGCCTGGCCTGGCCGTTACCGTCAAGAAGCGCTTTCATGCCCTCTGGAGAATTCTTGACAACAAGTACGGATTCGACGATCTCTGGCAGAAGGTGTTTGCCGGCGCTGGCCTCGCTGTTGCATCCGGTCTGTCGAAGGGCGGGGACCGTATCGTTATCGATGGTTGGCTGGTCAATGGATCCGCCCGACTGGTCGGGCGCATGTCGGCGGCACTGCGCCACCTGCAGTCCGGCTTCCTGTTTCACTACGCCTTCGTCATGATTATCGCGCTGGTCGCGCTTGTGGCGTCGTTCGTTCTGCTCCGGTAAGGGATTTTTCGGCATGCTGGATTGGCCCCTGCTCAGTCTGATTACCTGGCTTCCGATCGCCGGCGCGGCGGTGGTTGTCGCGCTCGGCACGCGCGCGCCAGACCTCGTTCGCCCGTTGTCGCTGCTGGTTGCGCTGGTGACGTTTGCGCTGTCGCTGCTGCTCTACGCCGGATTCGATGCGACGACGGCCCAGATGCAGTTCGTCGAGAAAACGGTTTGGATCGAAGCCTTCAGCATTCACTACCACTTGGGTATTGACGGCCTGTCGCTGCCGCTGATTCTGCTCAACACCCTGATCGGGGTGCTGGTGATCATCGGTGGCTGGCGAATTCAGGATCGGCCTCACTACTACATGGCTGCCTTTCTGGTTCTGCACGCGCTGATGACCGGCATGTTCGCGGCGCTCGATGCGATGCTGTTCTACGTCTTCTTCGAGGCCATGCTGGTGCCGATGTTTCTGATCATCGGTATCTGGGGCGGCCCGAATCGCATCTATGCGACGATCAAGTTTTTCCTGTTCACCTTCTTCGGCTCGGTGTTCATGCTGGTTGCCCTGCTGTGGCTGTACCTGCAGGGGGGCAGCTTCGCGATTGCCGACCTTCACGAGCTGCCGATGTCGCTGACTGCCCAGATCTGGGTCTTTCTGGCGTTCCTGATTGCGTTTGCCGTCAAGGTGCCAATGTGGCCGGTACATACCTGGCTGCCGGATGCCCATGTCGAGGCGCCGACGGGCGGTTCGGTCGTACTGGCGGCGGTGATGCTCAAGATCGGTGGCTACGGGCTGGTGCGCTTTGCCCTGCCCATCACCCCGGACGGAGCCGCTGAGCTGGACTGGCTGGTCATCGGCCTGTCTCTGATTGCTATCGTCTACATTGGTTTTGTCGCTCTGGCCCAGAGCGATATGAAGAAGCTGATTGCCTACAGCTCGATTTCTCATATGGGTTTTGTCACGCTGGGCATGTTCCTGGCCTTTGCCATTGCACAACGCACCGGCGCGTTGACCGGTGCAGGGCTCGGTATGTCGGGCGCAATGGTGCAAATGATTTCCCATGGCTTCATCTCTGGGGCGATGTTCTTGTTTGTCGGCGTGCTCTATGACCGCATGCACAGCCGCGAGATTGCCGCCTACGGTGGGGTGGCCAACACCATGCCGTGGTTTGCCATGTTCACGGTTCTGTTTTTCATGGCCAACTCGGGGTTGCCGGGAACCAGCGGATTCGTTGGCGAGTTCATGGTCATTCTGGCGGCCTGGCATGCCGATTTCTGGCTGGCCTTCTGTGCCGCGATCACGCTGGTTCTTGGGGCAGCCTACAGCCTGTGGCTGGTCAAGCGCGTGATTTACGGTGAGGTTGCCAACGACAAGGTCGCCGCGCTGAAGGATATAGACGCGCGCGAATGGATCATGCTGACCGTGCTGGCCGTATTTACGCTCGGGCTCGGTCTGTGGCCGTTCCCGCTCATTGAATTGATGGAGCCCTCGATCCAGCACCTGATCGAGCACATCTTGCAGAGCAAGATTGGATAATTCGACATGACGATTGCCGAACTGCAGTTGGCCCTGCCCGAGATCTTCGTGCTGACCATGGCGTGCGTGGTCCTGATGGCTGATCTGTTCATCCCGGAAGAGCGACGCGGCCTGACTCATACCATGGCCATTATCACGCTGGTGTTTGCCGTCATCCTCACCCTGCGCCTGATGATGGCGCCGGGCGAGGTGGCCTATGCCTTTTCCGACACCTTTGTGCGCGACCGTTTCGGTGACGTGCTGAAGGTCTTTGCCTATATCGTCTTCATTGGCGTATTTGTCTACGCCAAGCATTACTTGCGCGAGTTCAACCTGTTCAAAGGCGAGTTCTATACGCTGAGCCTGTTCGCCCTGATCGGCACCATGGTGCTGATTTCGGCCGGTTCCCTGCTGACCGTCTATCTGGGCCTTGAGCTGCTGACCCTGTCGAGCTATGCCCTGGTCGCGCTTGATCGCAATTCACTGAAGGGGTCCGAAGCGGCCATGAAGTACTTTGTGCTCGGCTCGCTGGCGTCGGGACTGCTGCTGTTCGGCATGAGCCTTGTATTCGGGGCGACCGGCAGCCTGGACCTGAGCGACCTGAGTGCGGCGCTGGCTTCGGGTATCGGCGACAACATGCTGCTCACCTTCGGGCTGGTGTTTATCGTGCTCGGGATTGCGTTCAAGTTTGGTGCCGTGCCGCTGCACATGTGGATTCCCGACGTCTATCACGGCGCGCCACTGCCGATTACCCTGTTCTTGAGCTCGGTGCCCAAGCTGGCCGCCGTCGCACTGGCTATCCGCCTGCTCGACAACGGTATGGTGGCGCTCCACGCGGACTGGCAAGGCATGCTGATGGTTCTGGCAGCGTTGTCGATGATGCTCGGCAACCTGGTCGCGATCGTCCAGGACAATATCAAGCGCATGCTGGCGTATTCGACCATTGCTCACATGGGCTTTGTCTTGCTCGGCCTGCTGCCGGCCACGGATGCAGGTTATGCCGCAGCCATGTACTACGCTATTGTCTACGCCATCATGTCGGCCGGTGCTTTCGCCGTTGTCATCCTGGTTTCGGGCGGCGGCACCGAAGCCGATCGCCTCGACGATTTGAAAGGCCTGGCAAAGCGCAATCCCTGGTATGCCTTCATCATGCTGATGCTGATGTTTTCTCTGGCCGGTATTCCGGTCTTTGTCGGGTTCTTTGCCAAGTGGCAGGTCATTGCCGCGGCGATCTCGGCTGGATTCGAGGGACTTGCGGTGCTGGCGGTCATCACTGCGGTGATCGGCGCCTTCTACTACCTGCGGGTGGTCAAATTGATGTACTTTGATGAGCCCGAAACCACCGAGCCGGTGACCGCGCCGGTTGATTTCCGCGCCGTGCTGACGGTCAACGGTGTTTCCATGCTGGCGTTGGGGATCTTTTCCGGTGGCCTGATCGGACTGTGCGCCAGTTCCTTCGTTTGAACATCTGGTTCAGTTGCCCGTCGGGGGTGCGACCCCGACCGACGCCCACGGAAGCGCTTTCCTGAATCCGTAAACCGGGCCCCTTACAACCACCACGCCACCATAAACCAGGCCACCATCAAGACACCGATCGCCGCGCCCGCCACCGTGCCGACGACCACGCCGATGCTGGCGCCGACACCGGCGCGCAGCGACGCGTCCAGGTTTGCCTTGCCCGCCATGTGACCCAGCACGGCACCGATAAAGGGGCCCAGCAGAATACCGAAGATTCCGAAGAACAGGCCCACCAGGAGACCCAGCGTGGCGCCCAGTATGGCGTGGCGGCCTGCGCCGAACCGACGGGCGCCCTCAGCGGTGGCGATGAAATCGATGAACACTGACAGCACGGTCAGGGCAGCCAGCCAGAACAGCGTGCCAAAGCCCACTCGCTCGAAGCCATCGAGCCAGGCCATCAGCAGCAGGCCAAGCAATACGATGGGCACCCCGGGGAGAACGGGCAGGATCGTTCCGGCCAGGCCGACGATGATCAGCAGCACCGCCAGCACCCAGCCTGGCCAGACCAGCAGCTCCCAACTCAACCATTCCATCGGCGTCTCGACACAGTCAGTGGTACCGTCCTGATGACAATCCTGAAAGGATAACCGGTGCGCCGGCAGAGTGTCGCGTCAGGGAGTCCGGCGGAATCATCTGCCAGCGCAGTTGTCTGTTTCAGCAGCCGCTTTCCGATTGCAGTGGAGTTCGTTCATGGCGATGATTGAGAGTGTGAGTGCCGATGAGGCTGGTGTACAGCGGGCGCTGAACGAGCGACAGGCGGCCCGATTCGACGAGTTGGTCGCCATGATCAACGAGGTGACGGCGCCACTGACGGGGGGTGATTATTTTCGTTCACTTGTGGCCAAGCTGGCCCAGAACCTGGGCGTTGACGCTGCACTGGTGACCGAGTGTCTCGAGTATCCGGAAAACCACGTGCGCACGCTCGCCTACTGGGAGGGTGGCGGTCTGTCCGAGAACATCGAGTTCGACCTGGTCGGGACGCCGTGTGAACACGTCATCAGCGGTAACGGATTCTGCTTCTACCCCGACCGAATGAGCGAGCGCTATCCGGAGTGGGCCAGCGAAGAAGGAGGCGTCGAGAGCTTCATCGGTATTCCGGTCTTCGCCCCCAGCGACGGCCGTATCGTCGGCCATATTGCCGTGTTCGACCGACGGCCGATGGAGCCTGACACCCTGGTGGAGTCGATGTTTCGCATCATAGCGGCGCGCGCCGGTGCCGAGATCGAGCGCATCCAGGCCGAAAAGGCGCTGCGCGACAGCGAAGCCCGGGCGCGTCAGCATCTCAATGAACTGGCCCACGTCTCGCGTGTCAGCACCATGGGTGAAATGGCGTCGGCCGTGGCGCACGAGGTCAATCAGCCCCTGACCGCGATCATGACCTACTGCCGCACTTCCCTGCGCATGCTCAAACAGGGTCGGCTTGATCCTGACAGCCTGCGTGAGGCGATGGAGAAGTCACTGGCCAACGCCGAGCGCACCCAGCGTGTCGTCCACAAGTTGCGTGAGTTCGTCAGGCGTGGCGACATTCGGCGCCGGCCGGTACCCATGGCGCGCCTGGTCAGCGAGTGCGCCGTGCTGCTTGAAACCGAGGCGCATCACCACCGCGTGCAGCTCGATCTGCAGATGGCAGCAGAACTGCCGGTTGTCAAGGCCGATCCAATTCTGATTCAGCAGGTGTTGTTCAACCTGGCGCGCAACGGTATCGAAGCCATCAACGACAGTGATCACGAGGAACGCGTGCTGACCGTGCGCGTGTTCCGCCAGGACACCGCCCAGGTCATCGTCAAGGTCACCGATACCGGCAATGGCGTCAGCGAGACGATTCGCGATCGGCTGTTCGAGCCGTTCGCGAGCACCCGCAAGCAAGGCATGGGGATTGGCTTGTCGCTTTGCAAATCGGTTGTCGACAACCACGAGGGTCGCATGTGGCTGGAGGAAGACACCGGCAGTGGCGCGACTTTCTGCTTTTCCCTGCCCGAGCACATCCCGGCCGCGCCCTCCGGTCCGGCATGAGAATGATGGCCTGAGTACGGGTTCGGGACGGCTCAGAGCAGCCAGTCGCGGTAGCTGTAGCTCGACAATACCTTGCGGATCATCTCCGAGCTGTTGCGCGCTTCGAGCTTGTCGAGCACGTTGGCGCGATGGATTTCGACCGTCCGAACCGAAATATCGAGATCGGACGCGATGATCTTGTTGAGCTTGCCCTCGAGAATGCCCTCCATGACCTGACGCTCACGCGGCGTGAGGCTCTGCAGGGCACGCTCGATCTGCTCACGGTCTGCCTGGCCATACCATTCGGTCTTGTCCAGTTCGAGCGCGTTGTTGATCTTTTCGAGCAGCTGCTCGTCGTCGAACGGTTTTTCAATGAAGTCCAATGCGCCGGCCTGCACGGCGCGGACCGCGGTGCCGACATCGGCATGACCGGAGATGAAGATGATCGGTAGCCGAATGCCGCGCCCGGCCAGGGCCGTCTGCAGTTCCAGTCCGCCCATGCCAGGCATGCGCACGTCGAGCAGAATGCAACCGCGATGATCCGGCGTGATCTTGTCGAGCAACTCGGCGGCCGATGCGCTGGTTTCATGCGGCAGACCTTCGGCCTGCAGCAAAAAGGAAATCGCGCCGCGCACCGCTTCGTCGTCGTCGGTAACGAACACGCAGGGTTCGTAGCTGGCCTGGCCGGTGCTGGCCGGATGGGGGCTGGTTTGCGCGCCAGCGTTCATCGTCGGAATTGTTGTGGCATTGCCATTGACCGGTTCTTCAGGCAGCCGGCACCGGCACCTGTCGAACCCTGGCGTAGACGAACAGCGCAGCGCTGAGCAGCAGCAGCACGATACCCCAGGACAGGATTAGATAAACGGCGACCAGCCCGAGGATCAATGTCGCAATGGCGAACGCAAGAACGTCCTCGCTGCCCTGATCGAGACTGGTGGAACGACCGGTCAGCGTCACCAGCAGATGGTCGACGCTGAGCTTGCCCCCGCCAAGGAACAACAGCGGCAGCAGCATGGCCATGAACAGCAGCGGGATGCGGAAATTACCGCGGAATTCGCCGTCATCCATGACCCGCGAGACCGAATAGCCTTCCCATAGCTGGCCCAGGCTGGCCCAGCTTTCGGGCCAGTGGACCGAGACAATGGCGACCGTGGTAATGACAATCAGGACGAAAGCGAAGAACCGCGTCAACAGGCCCAGAAGAATGGCGAGGCCGGCAATCAGTTCGCCGAGCGTCACCATGGCCCAGTTCATGTTGGCCGACAGCAAACCGAACGGCACCGGAAAATCCTGGTTGGCGAACCAGCCGGGCGCCTCGCCGATTCCCGCGCCCCATTTCTGGCGCCCGGCGCTGAAAAACTCGTAGGCCAGCAGCAGTCGCAATCCGAGCGGTGCCAGCCAGTTGCCTGCGCCGCTGAGGCGCTGTGCCAGTTTGTCGTAGAAGTCGATGAGCATTCTGGTATTCCCGTCAGGTGTTTCGATGTTGTTGTCTGTCCGCAGCGGCTCAGGCCGTTGCCGATTGACCGGCACTCATTGATCGTTCCGTCCGGAAGCCTGCGTGGCGCTGCTGCAGGCGCCTGATCGTGGAGACCTCGGCCAGGAGCTCGTCGACCGGCGGAAAGTTGAAATCGCGTTCAAGCAGTGTGGCGACTGGACCGAGCCGGTCATAGGCGGCGTCGAGCAAAGCCCAGACCGGATCGATCACGGCTGCACCATGGGTATCGACGATCAGGTCTTCGGCCTCGTTGTGGTGGCCTGCCACGTGGATGTAGGCCACCCGCTCGGCCGGCAGTCCGGCCAGGAATTCACGGGCGTCGTATCGATGATTGACGCTGTTGACGTAGATATTGTTGACGTCGAGCAGCAAGAGGCAGTCCGCTTTCTCGAGCACGGCGTTGATGAACTCGAGTTCGCTCATTTCCGCGCCGACGGCAGCATAGTAGGAAATGTTCTCAACGGCGATCTGTCGGCCCACCAGCTCCTGGGTGCGCGCAATTCGTGTGGCGACCCAGTCGACCGCCTCATCGGTGAAGGGGATCGGCATCAGGTCGTAGAGATGGCCGTTTTCCGAGCAGTAGCTCAGATGCTCCGAGTAACCGCGAATGTCGTGCTCATCGAGGAAGTTGCGAACCCGCCGCAGGAACCCCTCGTCGAGCGGGTCGGGCGAGCCGAGCGAGAGGGACAGGCCGTGGCAGACGAACGGGAAGCGTTCAGTGAAGGTGCGAAACCTGCGTCCCAGCCGACCGCCAACCCCGATCCAGTTCTCCGGGGCGACTTCCATGAAGCCGACCGGAGACAGATCGGCGTCCTGCAGCGGGCCCAGCAGGGCCCGCCTCAGGCCAAGGCCTGCTCCTTCGATGGACGGATGATGGGTCATCGTCGTTTCTCCAGATCAGGCTGTGGGCAACAATGGTCGATCAGGCTGCGCCGCAGGAACCTTCACCGCAGGAGCCTTCCTCGTCCTTGTCGTCCTCACCTTCACCTTCTCCACAGGAGCCTTCACCGCAGGAACCTTCACCGCAGGAGCCTTCCTCGTCCTTGTCCTCGCCTTCACCTTCTCCACACGAGCCTTCGCCGCAGGAGCCTTCCTCGTCCTTGTCACCGAAATTTGCCTGCGCAGCCATGAAGCCGCTGTTAAGTGTTTCGGCCTGGAACGGGTCGGCCTGGTTGGTGTCGGCGGCAAAACTGCCGATGGAAAACGACAGTGCGGCAACGGTACCGATTGCAGAAGTCAGCAGTTTCTTGTCAGCCATGTGATAAACCTCCAGTTGCGATTGAGAGCATCAGTTGATTCGGGCCATGCCCGAACCCGAAACAGCCCTAACGGCCGATTCGGGTGGAAAACAGAAGGTGGTTTGGCTTGTTCAACCCACTCCTGGTCTCCAGCGTGGGATCAATCCTAGACGATGCTTCCGGGGCCGTCACTACGGAATTACACGTAAAATTGCTGTCCCCCCGGCAGGGCTGCCGGTCACGGGGCGGACGGCGACCAGTATTCGTAGTGCTTCATCAACCCCTCAGCACATGACTGGCGCGGCGATCGGGTTGATCCTGGCCGGTCTAGGTGAATTCGGCTGGAGGCGGGACAGGCTACTAACCCGGCACGAATGTAGATCGCATTCAGGGCTTCAAGCAGGCCCCGAATCAAGGCGTCGCTCGCAGCGAATGGTGGTTCCATTGACAAGAGCGAGAACGCAGAGTCGGGGCCTGCTTGAAGCCCCTAATCGATTGATTTCAATAAGACAGGCCAAAGCGTGCGCTTCGGCAGGTTACGTTATCGAAACTTGCTGTAGGGTCACTACAGCGGCGTTTCGCTGCCTTGCTGCCGAAGCGCACGCTGTGGCTGAATGCGATCTAATCTCGTGCCGGGTTAATAGCATGGTCAATCAGAATAGCCCATGAGAATCATGGGTTTCCCGCCTGGCGGTCTGAATCAGGTTGGTGGGCGATGCTGGGTTCGAACCAGCGACCCCTGCCGTGTGAAGGAAACAGATTATGACTGCTGCCCGGGCGCCCGGCTGAATTGCCCTGGGTTTTCCTAGACTTCCCGAACACGAGGTACGCAAAGCCTCGCTTTCGGCCTCCCGTGCGGGAGTGACCCTGATATGCGCGGGTCGAGTTTGCAAGAGTCTTTTGTTGTTCCCTTGCATAGCGCTCGGCTCCAGGCATGACGATAGAGCCGCGCAGCGGGTGCCCGGTTAGTCGTCTCCAGTGCCCGGTTGGGGCATTCAAAACCCGGCGGGGGCTCGCCGGGGCCCCGGTTCGTACAGGGATTTAGCGGTGCCCGTTCGCGAAAGCCGTTCGGGGCGGCGTGAAACCGGTAAAAATGTAGATACATTTGTTGACACGCAGCCCGGGGGCAGCTAATGTAACCCCCTAATCAGCTACAACCGTCAGCGAGAGGTTAACCATGCAGAGCCAAATCAAGCGTTGGGGAAACAGCGCGGCTGTCCGACTTTCCAGCAAGATTATGGCCCAGGCGAAACTGGACGTCTCCAGCCCCGTCACCATTGATGTGAAGGGGGGGAAGATTGTGATTGAGCCTGCGGAAAACGCGACACGCAAGGTCAATCTTCCGTTCTCGGAAGCTGATTTGCTGAAAGGGCTCGATGCACACGGGGTTCATGCAGATGAACTGGCCCAACCCACTTCAACTGAAATGGGGGGTTGATGGCTCAGTACGTCCCTGATCGAAACGATATGATCTGGCTGGACTTTGAGCCCACCAAAGGGAAAGAGATTGGCAAATACCGGCCAGCCCTCGTACTGTCGTCCAAACAGTACAACAAGCAGACCGGACTCCTGATTTGCTGCCCGATCAGCACTAGCATTCGGGGTGTTGCCACTGAAGTTGCCGTTGATAATCTGGATAACCCTTCTGTAGTGGCCGCAAGCCTCATCCAAACGCTCTCCTGGAAAAATCGGAAAGCAGCTTTCATCACCAAGGCTGAAGATGGTGTGATGGATCAGGTATTGGTCCGCATTATCCCCCTGATCGGAGCGGATAGTGTGATCGAGAAATTTATCGAGTAATGGGAAACCGGCACCGGGCCACGCCTGATATCTGAGTTTGAAAATATTGGGCGGTTGAGGGTGCCTGGCCTGGGATGAGGCACCTTGCGCGGCTTATCTGAGCGCCACTGAGCGAGCGAGTGGGCAGGAGTCAATTTCCCGCCCGTGCTGGCACGCGCCGGACGCAATTCAGGCACAGAATGGGCGCAAGCGAAAACCTGAGGTCCGGCTTGAATGTGCGGGGGGCGTGGTCGTGCTTCGACCGGACACAAAAAAGCCCATGAAAATCATGGGTTTCCCGCCTGGCGGTCTGAATCAGGTTGGTGGGCGATGCTGGGTTCGAACCAGCGACCCCTGCCGTGTGAAGGCAGTGCTCTCCCGCTGAGCTAATCGCCCACTTGCCGCCAGCTTGTGCCGGAGCCGGATATGATAGGGGCATTCTGTGCGCGTGGCAATGGGGGAGCGGTTGTCGCTCCTGCCGGGCTAGCCTGTGCGCTGCAGGTCGGTCGTACGCGACATCAGCAGGCGGTAGGCGGCCGGGATGACCAGCAGCGTGAGCAGGGTGGCGGCCAGCAGCCCCGAGATGATGGCCCAGGCCAGCGGCGGCCACAGCGTCGATTGGGTAAAGGTCAGCGGCAGCAGGCCGAAGATCGTTGTGGCTGTGGTCAGCAGGATGGGGCGGATGCGGCGCCCGACCGCGCTGCTGATGGCCTGCTCCAGCGTCAACCCCTCGGCGCGATGCGACTCGATGACGTCGATCAGCACGATGGCATTGTTGACGACGATACCGATCAACGCCACCACGCCCAGGGTGGCGGTGAAGCTGAAGGGCTGGCCGGCCAGGATCAGGCCCGGAATGACGCCGACCGTTGCCAGCGGCACGGTCAGCAGCACCAGTCCGACCAGGCGGAAGGAGTTGAACTGCCAGAGCAGAAAGACGACCAGCAGCACCACGCCAATCGGCAGCGTCTGATAAAGCGCCGTGTTGGCCGTGTCGGCTTCGGCGGCCGAGCCGCCATAGACCAGCTCGACGCCGCCGGGCAGGTTCAGCGCATCGAGCCGCGGTCTCAGTTCCTCGAGTACCTGGTTATAGGTCGAGCCGTCGGCTGTCTCGGCCAGGACCGCGGTCATTCTGCGCAGGTCGCGGTGGTGAACGACGGCCGGCTCCAGCTTCAGTCGGGTACTGACGAACGTCGCCAGCGGCACCGCACCGTGGATGCCCTCGAGCTGCAGGCCTTCCAGTGCGCGGGTCGGCAGCGCTTCGCCTTCGGGGGTGCGCAGCCGGATCGGCATTGGTTCGCGCCCGGCCCGCCAGGTCGAAATGTCTCGACCCAGCGTGGCCTGTGCCAGCGTGGTGGCGATGGTCTCTCGCGCCAGCCCGTGTCGGGCGGCTTCGGCATCGTCAATGCGAAATTCCAGCGTGGGAATTCCGTCGCCCAGCTTGTGGCGCACGTCGGCGGCTCCCGGCGTGGCGCGCATGACCGCCATCACCTGGCGGCTGGCGATGGCCAGCGCCTCGGCGTTTTCGCTGAACAGCCGGACCTCAACCGGGGCATCGACCGGTGGGCCCTGGCCGAGACGGTGGGCAACGACCTGGGCGGCCGGGATGCGCTGCGGCGCATGCTGGCGGATCCAGTCGAGCAATGCTGGCAGGTCGCCATCGCTTTCGGTGACGACCACGATGCGTGCCAGGTGCGGGCTGCGCGGGATCTCGATGAGGTTGTAGTAGAAGCGCGGGCCGCTGAAGCCGGCAAAGTGATGGACAGCGCGGACGATGGGCAGCTCCCGCAGCTCATGGGCCAGCTCGCTGGCCTGTAGTGCGGTTGTTTCAACGCGCGTCCCCTCGGCAAAGTAAAGATCGACGATCAGCTGGTTGCGGTCGGTGCTGGGGAAGAAATCGCGCTGCATGAACCCGCTGATGCCGAGCGATCCGACAATCAGCAAGGTGGCTGCGGCCAGGATCAGCCACGGCCTTACCACGGCGAGCTGACCGAGCCGGCGGCCCAGCGCGGCCAGTGCTTCGCCGGGGCGTGCGCTGCCCGGCCTGAGCAGCAGTGCAGCAATCGTCGGGGTGACGAATACCGCGTAAACATAGCTGACCGCCAGCACCAGCATGACCATGATCGGGATGGCGCGCGTGAAGTCCGCAGTATCACCGGCGGAAATCAGCAGCGGGGTGAAGGCGGCCAGGGTGGTGCCGGTCGCGGCCGCCAGCGGTCCGGCCAGTTCGCTGACCGTCGCGGTTGCGGCCTGGGCGCGCTGTTTACCCCGGTCGAGATGCCACTGGAGGTTTTCGACCATGACGATCGCGTTGTCGACCAGCATACCCAGGGCAATGACCAGGCCGGCGACGGCAATCTGGTGCAGCACGCCGCCGCCGATCGCGTAGATGGCCAGTGCCGAGAGCGTCACGATCGGCAGCAGTCCGGCGACCACCAGCCCCAGCCGTGGCCCCATGCTCAGCAGCAGGACCAGCGCGACAATGACCACGCCGATCAGCAGTGAGCGGCCCAGTTCGGCCAGGCGCTTCTCGACCCAGCGCGGCTGAAAGAACATCTCGTGGATTTCCAGCGGCGCGAGACGGCCGCGAACCTCGTCGACGAGCTCACGCGTGCGCTGGCCGAAGCGCACGGCGTTGAGGCGGTTTTCGGGAATGACAATGCCCAGCCCGACGGCTGGCCGACCGTTGAACCACACTCGCTCGGTGGCCGGCTCGGCCGGTCCGATCGTGAGGTTGGCGATCTCGGCCAGCGGCACGAGGGCACCTGTTGCCGTTTGGATCGGTGTGGCGGCCAGCTCGTCAAGCGAGTCGAAATCGCTCAGCGGCTGGACGATCAGGTTGCGGTCGCCGGCCACCAGCGTGCCGCCGGGCAGGACATGGTTGCGCGCGGCCAGCTGGGCGGCCAGAGAACCGGCCGTGACACCGGTTGCCAGCGCGCGCGCAGGGTCCAGCGCCACGGTCAGCTGTTCGCCGGGTTGGCCGATCAGGTCAACCCGGCCGATGTCGGGCACGCGAAACAGCTCGCGTCGCAGCTGGCGCGCGGCGTCAAGCAGCTCGAGCAGGTCATCGGAACCGGTCACGGCCAGCACGATGCCGTGAGTCTCCATCGCCCGGTCCTTGATCTCGGCTGGCCCGGCGCCGTCCGGGAAACGCCGTTCGGCCCGGGCGACTGCGATGCGAATGCGGTCCCACACACCGTCGGTATCGTAGACATGCTGGTGCATGCCCACAATGACATGGGCAAAGCCCAGGCGGGCCGTGCCGCGAATCTCGTTGACCTCATCGACCTGGGCGATCTCTTCTTCGAGGATGTTGAGCACCAGTCGTTCGACATCGGCCGGCTCGGCACCTGGCCAGGTGACCAGCACGTGGCCGTAGCGGTAGGGAAAGAACGGATCTTCCTGGCGGTCCATGCCGAACCACGCCGCCAGCCCGATCAGCGACAGCATGACCACTGCCGCCAGAATCAGGCGCCGACGATCGAGCGCTCCGGACATCAGGCTCATGGCAGCACCCGCACGCGTTCTCCGTCAAGCAGCTGGCTGTGTCCGGCAATGACGATCCGGTCACCGGTGCTCAGATCGCCATTGATCCGGACGCGCCCGTGCAGCAGTTCGCCGACCACCACGGGGACAGCCTCGGCCCGCCCCTGGTTCACCCGAAACACCTGGCTGATCCCGCTTCCGGTGTCGAGCAACGCCGCCAGGGGTACACTCAAGCCGGTTTCGCCGAGCCAGCCCAACTCCACCTGGACAGGTTGGCCAGGTTGCCACAGCGACTGATCGGACGGCTCCAGATCGATGATGACCCGGGCCGGCTGACCCGGTGCAGCCAGACCGATCTCACGCACGCTTGCCTTTGCCGCTTGGGCATGCGCGAGTTGTCGAACGGTTAGGGTGGTGCCGATTTCGAGTTGTCGTGACAGGCCTGCCGGCAGGGCCAGCTCCACCTCCAGGCGTCGCTCTGAACTGATCGACATGACCGGCTGGCCGGCGGCGACAAACTGGCCCGGTTCGGCATGGAACGCGACGATCCGGCCATCGAACGGCGCGCGCAGCCGCGCCTCCTCGAGCTGGTCGCGCGCTTCCTCGAGCTGTGCGCGGGCCTGGTCTCGTCCTTCGCGCGCGGCGTTGCGCTGGGCACGCGTGCGTTCGAGCTCCTCGGTGGCGATCAGTCCGCGTTCGTGCAGGTCTTCGAGCCGGCGCGTATCGCGTTCGAGCTGTTCGATTTGCTCGTCGAGTTCGCGCACCCGTGCCTCGGCTGCAGCCACACCGGGCATCAGCGACGGGTTGCGCAGTACTGCCAGGGTCTGCCCGGCGCTGACCGGCGTGCCCAGGCCGATCGGGCGCTCGGCCAGCTGGCCGGGATGAAGGAACGCCAGTTCAGCCCGCTCTACGGCGCGCGTGACACCGGGCAGACGCAAACTGCCGCTGCGCCCGGTTTCGGTGACTTCAGCGACTCGCACCGGCCGGCCGGGGTCGGCATCGGCCTGCGGAAGCCCGGTTGAGTCACTGCAGGCGGTGATCAGCGCGACGAGCAGGAGCAGGCTTGCGATCCGGCATGGACTGGTCGACCGGTCAGTCCCGAGGCGGTGGGAAGGGGCGTTTGAATCGGACATGGATACGTCTACTGGCTGGTGGTGGAGTGGTGCGGTTGAAGTCCGTCCATGAAGACTTTCAGGAAATCTTCGAGAAAATCGTCATCGCTGCCGATGCCTGGCCACCGGGCGTGGTGATCATGCGCCTCGAACCATTGGGTACAGACGTTGATGAACATCGCCACGACATGCATCGGGTTGATGTCGTCGCGCAGCAGCCCGCGCTGCTGGGCCTGACGGACGCGCTCGGCGCCCAGCGCGGCGAGTTCCTCGTCGAGATGACTGCAGCTGGTATCGCCCTCGAGATGGGTGAGCGCGAACAGACGCACGGCCTGCGGGTTGCTGCGCAGAAACTCGAAAAAACGCACAACGCCGCTGCGCAGCAGTTCGACATTGGGCTCGCGCGCTGTGGTCAGCTCTTCCTTCTGGGCCTCGTAGTAGTGCAGGAAGGCGTATTCCTTGACCGCCTCCCACAGGGCCTCCTTGGTGCCGAAATGGTGATGAATCAGGCTTTTGGTCACCCCGGAGCGTTCGGCGATCTCGCGCATGGTGACGGCTGCGAAGCCCTGGTCGAGAAACAGCGCGAGCGACGCGTCGAGAATCCTTGCGCGGGTCAGGTCAGGATCACGGGTGGCATATTCGTTCATGCCGGCCAGTTTACTATGAACTGGTCGACCGGTCAATAACCGGCCCGATACGCGGAATCCGGCCTGCCAGGCTGCAGGACGCGGGGCGCTTCCGCTACACTGACAGCCCTGTCACTGGATTGAGAAACGGAGATGGATCATGCGTCAATGCGGCATCCTTCTGATCGCGCTGTGGCTGACTGCCGGCTGTGGCCAGGCGAACGGGCCGGAATCCGACCGCACCCAGGACCCGTCTGACCAGTCCACAGCGGCCGAAGCCGAAACCGAGGGCAATACGGCCGGCAGCGATAGCGACTCTTTGGCTGAGCTCTCCCGCGACCCGGAAGCGCTTCGCGAGGCGATGCGCGATCCGGACCGGCGCCGCGAGTTGATGGAGCAGCTGCGCGAGCGCCGCGGCGAAGTGGTCGATGACGAGGTGCGGGCCGAGCGCCGGGCGGCAATCCGTGAGCGCATGCGTCAGCAGCGCGGCGACGGTAGGGATGCCCGTGACCCGAGCGTCGTCGAGCACTTCGGGCGGCGTTCCAGCCTGCGCGGCTCGTGGTGGCAGGACGACGATATCAGCGCCTCGCTGGGGCTGGCCGAAGACCAGCGCCGCGCCCTGGAGGCGGCTGACGCCAAGCGCAGCGAGGCTGCGCGTGAGCACCGGCAGACACTGGCCGAGGCCACCGCACAGCTGCGCGCGCAACTGGCCGAGGCCGAGCGTGAGTCCATCCGCCGGTTGATCGATCAGCGCGCCGAGGCGGCCGCCGCCCTGGCTGAGGCCGAGCGTGACTGGATGCTGGGCGTGCTCGAAACCCTGTCCGACGAACAGATCAAAGCGCTCGCGCGGGAGCACCCGCAGGCGTTCGCCGGCCTGGCGGGCGGGCGGCGCTAGCCCGCATTATTCATGAATTCACTCGCGCCCTTGCTTGCGCCTTGTTCGCACAGCGGATTTTCCTCCCTCGGAAATACAGCCTGGTATTCCGCTCGGTCGGAAAATCCGCTGTGCGAACAATCCCCTGCGCAATCATCGCGGCGATTCATGAATAATGCGGGCTAGTGGGCCATGCGGCTAATGAGGTAACACTCAGAGCCATTGTGCTGTGTGCGAATCAGGGCGCGTTTCGCAGGGAATGGTTGGTCCCTTTCCAAGAAACGCAACGCCGAGTCGCGCCAGCACAGTGGCTCCCGAAGGGCCGCCGCACAAGCGCTGTGGGCGGCGTTGCACTCGCTTGAATTGGCGATGGCCAGTCCTGCGCTCGCGCGCCTTGCCCACAACGCTTGTGCGACGGCTGAGTGTTACCTCATTAGCCGCATGGCCCACTAGTGGTCCTTCAACCTGATAACTTAGGGTTCAGCGTTCCTGTAGCGCTCCACTGCAAGGCGCGCCGCGCAGGGAATGGCCGTAGCCCTTGCCAAGCGGCGGAACGCAGCAGCGGAGCGCTACAGGAGCGCCCGAAGGGTTGGCCTGTCAGCGTCCATGGCTGCGTTCCGGCTCTTGTAAAGGGCTATGGCCATTCACTGCGAGCCGCGCCTTGCCCTGAACGCTGACAGACCAACTGAACCCTAAATTATCAGGTTGAAGGACCACTAGCCGCCGCTGTGCGGATTCCGGGCCGGGGGCTGGACGACCTCCTTGAGCGCCTCGTCGGGCAGCGCATAGCTGATGCCGACGGCCTGGTCGGTTGCGGCCAGCACGTCGGGGAAACGCAGTCCGGGCAGGATGGAGACGGCAAACACTTCCTGAACCGCGTCCTCGAATCGCAGAAACCCGGCTACCTGGCCGCTGCGGATGTCGACAATCCATACGCCGCAATTGCGCTCGCTGACCCGCTCGGTCAGTGAGATGCCCGAAAACACCGCCGACTCACGCACCTGTGACAGGCCGACCAGCGCGTAGGGGCCGTAGAAGGTCAGGCCGCGGGTAAAACCCGGTAGCTCGGCAACCGTCTCGACTCGCCCGGTGTCGAGGTCGACGGTGGCCAGCGAGCCGTTGCCCGATTCCAGCACCCACAGCCGGTCCTGGTACCAGCGCGGCGAGTGCGGCATGGACAGACCGCGGCAGATCATCTCGCCGCTGTCGACGTCGATCAGCACGCCGCCGCTGGCTTTGTTCTCACGCCAGCCGCCGGCAACGTCGGAGGTCCCCAGCGCGGTTACGTAACGCGGCTTGCCGTCGATGACTTCCAGGCCGTTGAGGTGGCAGCGGTCTTCGGCGGCGTAGCCGGAGATGAACGATGGTCGCCAGCGCGGCACGAAGCTGTGCTCGCCGTCAAGCGTGCACAGGCACGAGAAACGCGTGTTGACCAGCCACAGCTCATCGCCCGCCCAGGCCATCTCGTGAACATCGATATTGCCGGTCACGTGCAGCTGGCGCGGCAGGAATGCGCCATCGTGGCGCCCGGCCGGCTCCAGTCGCGCGGCCACCAGGGGCATGTTGCGGTAGTACTCGACGGCCAGGGCGGTGCCGATAGCCAGTCGGCTGCGATCCGCGGCCAGGCCCATCGGCCGGTTGTAGACGCGGAAATGGGTATTGAGTTTGCCCTCGGCTTCGCGCAGCACGACCAGCTTGCCGGCTTGATAGGTGCTGACCAGCACCGAGCTGGCGATCTGCTTGAGAAGCTGCGGAAAACTGCCGGTGTGCACGCTGCGCAGCGGCGAATGCTCGGGGTCCTGAGCCGTGCCCGAAGACGTGCCGCCGCCGGCCGCCGCATTCGCCGGAGGTCGGGCGGGTGCGCGCTGCGGTGCGCCAGGCCGAGCCGCTGGTTGCGGTGATGCCTCTGTGGTGGTTGGCGTGCGCTGTGGTTGCCCGGGTCGGGCGGCTGATGCCGGAGCTGCCTGAGGGGCCGGCGCAGGCGGGCGCGTGCCCGGTGGTTTGATCACCACCGGATTGCCGTCCTTGTCCTTGAGGGCGTCGGCGACAATGGTCTGGTAGAGCAGCTGGGCGGCATCGAGGCCGTTGGGCAAACGCCAGGCTCCGGCAAACATGGCAGCCTGGGCGACCAGCTGCTCGAGTGCCTGGCGATAGGCGGGATCGCCCTGGCTGTCCTCGCCGTGCCGGGCATCGATCGCCTGCCACTGGCGGATGAACTGGTCAAGCACCGACTCCAGCTTGGGCAGGTGCGGGGCGTCGGCCGGCACGCTGCTGCGCAGATCCGCCATGACGGTGCCGACCAGGTTTTCCATCTCGGCCGGCGGCATGATGCGGCGGCCGCGCACCGTTTCGGTATCGAAGGTCCGCGGCTGCTCGCGCAGGCTGATCTGGCGGGGCGAGAGCTGATCCGCCCGCTCCGGCTCGAGCGGACGGTCTGCGCTGCGCACGGTGTTCCAGAACGAAGCCGAGCCGATCGTGTCGACCACCACGTAGATCAACGCTTCGTCAGCGCCATTGTCGTATCCGTACCCGCCCCAGCCGTTGACCAGCCAGGCCTGGCCGGCCGGAATCGGGGTCTGGTCTTCGGCACAGGTCCACACGGCCCGCGCCGTGCTGGCCAGCGGCATGAACACCCGGACGCGCCGGTGCCAGTAGGCCCCGGCATCGACCATGCGTTCTGCCTTGGCCCCGCTTTCGGCACGCACCAGCAGGGTTCGGCCGACGACCGTATCGAGTGCGCCTAGCAGGTGCGTGATGGCCGGCAGTGCGTCGAGTTGCGCGGTGGGCTTCATCGTGCCGATCATCCGGGTGGCGTCGTCCTCGCCGTCGACCGTGACCAGCGGCACCATGCGGTGATCGGCCCAGCCGCGCGGGTGTGCGCGCCAGGCCTCTGCGCCGAGCTGATCGATCTGTTCAAGTGCCGCGTCGGGATCGAAGCGATGCGGCAGGCGGATGAAAGAGGCGTCCAGCTTCATGGGCGATTGCTCTGCTCGTGGTTGGATTGGTTCATGGTGAAAACGGCTTCAGTCGGGCATCCCGGAACCAGTGGACGCGACATTCCAGGTTGCGCGGGCTTTTGCCGATGTAGGTGAAGTCGATGCCTGGCCAGATCGGCATCCGGCCCTTGTCCAGGAAGCGCGGGTTCTCCAGTTCCAACAGCACGCCGATACACGGCCAGTCGTGCTCCCGGGCATCGTTTTCAAGCAGCTTGACCGAGTGCTTGAGCAGTCGAAACACGACCAGTGACTTGCGCCATTCCGGCGCCACGAAACTGCGATAGAAATAGACCGGCTGAGCGAGCTGCGCCGGAATCTGTGGCAATGCCGTACTGACTGCCGCGATCTTGCCCTGGGCGCTGCGTGCGTAGGTGACGACCTGCGCCACGCGCCGGCGCGCGGCCTGTTCGCTGGGCAGAGCCTGCTGGAGTAGCCAGAAGCCGATGATCTCCTCGCTGGCCGCCGAATCCAGTTCGCCCCAGCCTGCGTGATAGGTAAACGATGCGCTCATGGCGTGACTGTGTCCATGTCCGGATTGCGGCCCCCGGCGCCGGCCCGGCGCGCTGAACGGCCCACACCATCATAACGGGACGGACGGCGCAACATGACCATCTCGCTCAGCCAGCGTCAAGGTTCAGCGGCGGCTCGGACAGTTCGCCGAGCTGATCGCGCAGTTGCCCGATGACCTGTTCCCAGTGCCGTGATTCGCCAAACCAGGGAAAGGCGGCCGGAAAGGCCGGGTCTACCCAGCGCCGTGCCAGCCAGGCCTGGTAGTGCAGCATGCGCAGCGTCCGCAGGGCCTCGACCAGCTGCAGCTCGCGCGGGTCGAAGTCGTAGAACATGCGGTAGGCTCCGATCAGCCAGTCGAGTTGTCGTTCCCGTTCAGCGCGACTGCCCGAGATCAGCATCCAGAGATCCTGAATGGCTGGGCCACTCAGGCAGTCGTCGAGATCGACGAAGTGCGCCTGGTCATCGCGCCACAGAATGTTGCCCGGATGACAGTCGCCGTGCAGGCGAATGAAGGTCAGGGTGCCGGCGCGCGCCCAGGCGGCCTCTACCGCTTCGAGAAGGTGTTCGGCCAGACTGGAGAAAGCGGTGGTCAGATGGGCGGGAATCCAGTCGCCCTCGAGCAGCTCGGTCATCGAATTGCGGCCAAGTCGCTCGATACTGATCGTCGGGCGGTGTGCGAAACGGGCGCTCGCCCCGACTGCGTGCATGCGGCCCAGCGCGCGGCCGAGTGTGCGCAGCGTCGGCTCGTGGGCCGGCTCGGGCGCATGCCCGCCTTGCCGCGGGAACAGCGCAAAGCGGTAACCGGCGTGTTCATGCAGCGTCTGGCCGTCGATCACCAGGGGTGCGACCACTGACAGATCGGCTGAGGCCAGTTGCGCGGCGAACTCGTGCTCTTCGCCGATTGCGGCATTGCTCCAGCGCCCGGGCCGATAGAATTTGGCAATGATCGGTTCGGCCGTGTCCAGGCCAACCTGCCAGACCCGGTTTTCAAAGCTGTTGAGCGCCAGCAGGCCGCCGTCGGTGCGGTACCCGATCGACTCGATCGCGGCCAGTACCACATCGGGGCCGAGATTTGCGTAAGGTGTCTTCATGTCAGTTTGTGTCGGGTATGTTTTCCGCAGCGGCCCGGTTGCGTATGATGCGAGTCACTGGCGGTGATCGGGTGCGCCAGAACGGCTTTTGGGATTATTGCGGTGATTGTGTCATGAAGTGCAACGTCGGATGGGCTGCGGTGTCGGTCCTGCTGATCGTCTCCGGTTCGGCGCTGGCATCGGGCGAGGCGCGCGATGAGGACGAACAGGCGCGCTCGCGCGAGCGCGTGCAGCAGGAGCTGATGGCCAGATCGTGCCGTGATCTTCAGGGACGGCCCGAGAGCTGGCTGGACCGGTCGCATTCCTATCTGAACCGGCGGCTGTGCGAGCCGGCAGCCTGGTTCGACGGTTTCTTCGGTGACCCGCGCTCGCTGGAAGAAAACCCGGTCGGTACCTTCTTTCGCCTGCGCAACCTGGCGCGCTGGGACGAAGATGGCGGTCTGGGCTATCGCCTCCAGGTTCGCGCCAACGTGATTCTGCCGCGCCTGTCCGAGCGCGTACGGCTGCTGGTTGCGCGCGACGAGGACCTCAGCGGCGAGTTTTCCGATTCAGCGGCCTTTGACCGGGACGATGACCGCACCCGCCTCGGGCTTCGCTTCATTGCCAGCGACAAGGCGCGCAGCCGCTTTGATGTCGATGGCACGGTACGGCTGAGCAGTTCCGGCCTCAACCCGCGCGTCCGCGGCCGCTATCGGTATGTTCGCGGGCTGAGTGACCGGACACTGTCACGCTTCACTCAGGTCGGGTTCTGGGAGCGCGAGGACGGATTCGGCACGACCACGCGCCTGGACTGGGAGTGGTTGCCCGACCGCGACCGGCTGGTGCGCTGGACCGGGCAGGGCACGTTTTCGGAAGCATCGCAGGGCGTGGACTGGCGCAGCTCGGCAGTGGCCTTTCAGCAGCTCGATCATCGCACCGCCGTGCGCGCCGAGATCGGTGCATTCGGCTACACCCGGCCCTCGTTCCAGACCGAGGAGTATTTCGTTGCGCTGCGCATTCGGCGACAGTTCCTGCGCCGCTGGTTGTTCTACGAGCTGCAGCCCGAACATGCCTGGCCGAAGGATTTCGAAACCGGTCACAGGCGGGCCGACTGGCGCTTCACGCTCACCCTGGAAGTCCAGTTCGAGAACGAGCGTTCGCGCCAGCGCAGGCTGCAGCGCTACCTCGATGAGGACGAGGATCCGGAGCTGTGGGAGGATCGGCCGGTTCCGGTCGAGGCGCCGGGAGACCAGGCCGACGATCCGGTGCTCGGGCGCGATCGGGACGAATCGGGGGACAATGACAAAAGCGGCGAGGGCGGGGGATAGCGGGCTGACCCGGGCTGCCGGGCCAGGACGCAAAAAGCTGCGCCCCGGACTGGAGGAGGAGAGTCAGGCAAGCGGAGCGTCCGGGGCGCAGGATAAACAGTGCCGTGCCGGACCGCCCTTCTTGCATGAGCGGTGACAGCCCGACAATACGAATGATAACGAGTATCATTGCTAGAGGCAAGCGGTCAGCGATGACTTGTCGTCTCGAATCCCGAGCTGCATCAGCACACTGTTGGCGGCTTCACGACCGTCGTAGATGGCGGTAACCACCAGGTCAGCGCCGCGCACCATATCGCCGCCGGCAAAGATCCTGGGGTGCGCCGTCTGATAGGGGAGCTGCCCGTCCCCGCCGACGAGCAGGCGGCCGTCGGCGCAGGTTTGGACGCCGGCCTCGCGCAGCCACGCCGGCGGGTCGGGCCGAAAGCCGAAGGCGATCACCACCGCGTCGGCCGGAAGTCTGTGCTCGCTGCCCGGCACGGCTTCGGGCCGGCGCCGTCCGTCTGCACCGGCCTTGCCAAGACGGGTTTCGACCAGCCGGACACCCTCCACGGTGTCCTCGCCGAGAATCTCGATCGGCTGCCGGTTGAACAGGAACTCGACGCCTTCCTCCTTGGCGTTGCTGACCTCTCGTCGGCTGCCGGGCATGCTGGCCTCGTCGCGGCGGTAGGCGCAGGTGACCGAATAGGCGCCCTGGCGTATGGCGGTGCGCACACAGTCCATGGCGGTGTCGCCGCCACCGAGCACGACGACCCGCTTGCCTTCGAGACTGACAAAGTCGAACCCGGCCATCGGCTCGCCCAGCACCCGGGTGATATTGCCGATCAGGTAGGGTAGCGACTCGATCACGCCGTCGAGCCGCTCACCGGGAAGATTGCCGGAGACGTACTTGTACGCCCCGAGGCCGACAAAAACCGCGTCATGGTCAGCCAGGAGATCGTCGAGCGTGCGATCGCGACCGATCTCGACGCCGAGATGAAAGCGGATGCCCATGCCCTCCATGATCTCGCGCCGCGTTTCGACGACCTGCTTTTCAAGCTTGAACGGTGGAATGCCGTAGGTCAGCAGACCACCAATGCGCGGGTATCGGTCGAACACGTGGGCATTCACGCCGGTTCGCGCGAGCCGGTCGGCACAGCCCAGCCCGGCCGGTCCGGCGCCGACGATGGCCACGCGCTTGCCGGTCGGCTTGACTTTCGACAGGTCCGGCCGCCAGCCCTGGCGCACCGCTTCGTCGGTGATGTATTTTTCGACCGAACCGATGGTCACGGCACCGAGCCCGTCGTTGAGCGTGCACGCACCCTCGCACAGCCGGTCCTGCGGGCAGATGCGTCCGCACATCTCCGGCAGCGCATTGGTCTGATGGCACAGCTCCGCGGCCTCGAACAGCCGCCCCTGGCGCACCAGCCGGAGCCAGTCGGGAATATAGTTGTGGACCGGGCATTTCCACTCGCAGTAAGGATTGCCGCAATTGATGCAGCGTGCCGACTGGTCGGCCGCGCTGTCGGCGTCGAACTGGCCGTAGATTTCGCTCCAGCCGCGCACCCGAATCGGAATTGATGTCGCCGGGGGATTCCTGCGCGGGCTTTCCAGAAAGTGCAGATGACCGGGTGTCTTCATGCCGCGTTCTTCAGCGAGGCGATCAGTCCTTGGAGTTCGGCGGCCTTCGGCTTGACCAGCCAGAACTTCGGCAGCAGACGACGGAAGTCGTCGAGTACCTGTGCGGCCAGCTCGCTGCCGGTCAGTTCGTGATGGCGCATGATCAGGCCACGCAAGTGATGGACGTGGTTTTCCATGCTGTCGGGCGCGATATGCAGAATGTCGATCAGTTCGTGGTTGTAGCGGTCGACAAACCCGCGATCGGCGTCGAGGACATAGGCGAATCCGCCAGTCATGCCGGCGCCGAAATTGATACCGGTTCGTCCCAGCACGACGACGACTCCGCCGGTCATGTACTCGCAGCAGTGGTCACCGGTGCCCTCGACGACGGCGATCGCGCCGGAGTTGCGAACCGCGAACCGCTCGCCGACGCTGCCGTGGGCGAACAGCTCACCGCCGGTTGCGCCGTACAGGCAGGTGTTGCCGGCAATCGGGGCTTCGGCGGCGCTGTAGCCAATATCCTCGGGTGGGCGCAGCACGATGCGCCCACCGGCCATGCCCTTGCCGACGTAGTCATTGGCGTCTCCGGTCAGCGTCAACTCCAGCCCGGCGGCGTTGAACGCCCCGAAGCTCTGCCCGGCCGTACCCCCGAAGTCGAGCCGTAGCGCCCGATCCCCCGGGGGCTGGTCGCGCCAGCGCCGGGCGATCGCCCCGGACAGGCGGGCGCCGACCGAGCGATCCGAGTTGCGAATGGTATAGCTGAATCGCCCGCCGGTACCGTCGGCCACGGCTTCGGCCGTGTCGCGCTCGATGCGAGCGGCCAGGCGCGCCTGGTCGTGCGGCGGATTGCGATCGACCATGCAGAAGCGCTGCGCGTCGTGCGGGAGGCCGGTATTGTCGAGCAGCCCTGCCAGATCGAGCTGCTGCTGCCGCCCGGTCAACCCGT
This sequence comes from Pseudomonadota bacterium, assembly GCA_013285445.1. Taxonomy (NCBI): domain Bacteria; kingdom Pseudomonadati; phylum Pseudomonadota; species Pseudomonadota bacterium. The sequence continues at coordinate 747,919 of CP053448.1, forward strand.
CGATGCGCTCAAGGAACTCGGTGCGGCCGATGATGGCATCGAGTCGCTGCACACCCAGCCGTGCCAGCAGGGCACGCACGTCTTCGGCCACAAAGCGGAAATAGTTCATCACCATCTCGGGCAGGCCGATGAAATGGTGCCTGCGCAGCGTCTCGTTCTGGGTCGCAACGCCGGTGGCGCAGTTATTGAGGTGACAGATGCGCAGATACTTGCACCCGATTGCGATCATCGGCGCGGTACCGAAGCCGAAACTCTCGGCGCCGAGTATGGCGGCCTTGACCACGTCCAGTCCCGTCTTCAGCCCGCCGTCCGCCTGGATTCGCACCTGACCTCTAAGCTGGTTGGCCATCAGCACCTGGCGCACCTCGGCAACGCCGAGCTCCCACGGTGCGCCGGCATACTTGACCGAGGTCAGCGGGCTGGCCCCGGTGCCGCCGTCGTAGCCGGACACCGTGATCAGATCGGCGTAGGCCTTGACCACGCCCGCAGCAATCGTGCCGATGCCCGGCTCGGCAACCAGCTTGACCGAGACCAGCGCTTCGGGGTTGACCTGCTTGAGATCGAAAATCAGCTGGGCGAGGTCCTCGATCGAGTAGATGTCGTGATGCGGTGGCGGCGAGATCAGCCCCACGCCGGGCCGGGCATGACGCAGTCGCGCGATCAGCGGATTGACCTTGTGACCGGGCAGCTGGCCGCCTTCGCCGGGCTTGGCGCCCTGGGCGATCTTGATCTGGATGACCTCGGCGTTGACCAGGTAGTGCGCCGTGACGCCGAATCGACCCGAGGCAACCTGTTTGATCTTTGAGGATTTCTCTGTGCCGTAGCGGGCCGGATCCTCGCCGCCTTCGCCGGAGTTCGATCGGCCGCCCAGGCGGTTCATCGCCACCGCCAGTGCCTCGTGCGCTTCGGGCGACAATGCGCCCAGGCTCATGCCGGCCGAATCGAAGCGCGGCAGGATGGCCTCGATCGGCTCAACCCGGTCGATCGCAATCGGTGCATGGTCGGAGCACAGCGCCAGCAGGTCGCGCAAGGTGGTCGGTTCGCGCTCGTTGACCAGGCGACTGAATTCGCGCCAGGCCTCGCTGTCGGCGTGCTGTACGGCGCGGTGCAGCGCCGTGACCACGTCCGGGTTCCAGGCGTGATACTCGCCGCCCTCGACATGACGGTACAGGCCGCCGTGCTCGATCGGCACATTCAGATCCCAGGCCCAGCGCGCCAGCATGCGCTGATCGTGCCGCAGATCGGCGAGCGTGGCACCCTGGATGCGGCTGATCGCGCCCGGAAAGCAGCGCTCGACGACCTCGTCGGCCAGGCCGACGATCTCGAACAGCTGGGCGCCGCGGTAGCTGGAAATCGTCGAGATGCCCATTTTGGACATGATCTTGAACAGTCCCTTGCGAATGCCGCGGCGGAAGGCGCGACCGAGCTGCATTGCTTCATCGTGTGGATTGTCGATCTCCCCGGCCGTGGCCATGGCATGCAGGGTCTGATAGACGAGATACGGGTAGACGGCCGTGGCGCCGAAACCGATCAGGCAGGCAAAGTGGTGCGGGTCGCGCGCCGTGCCGGTCTCGACAATCAGGTTGCACAGCGGGCGCTGACCGGTTTCGAGCAGGTGATGGTGTATCGCGCCGGTTGCCAGCAGCGCATGCAGCGGCAGGTGATCGCGTTTGAGATAGCGATCCGAGATCAGCACGATCAGCTTTCCTTCGCGCACGGCCTGCTCGGCCTGACGGCAAAGCCGCGCCAGGGCCTCCGGCCAGGGTTCGTCGACCGGCACATTGAGATCGAGGAATTCCGAAGGCAGCCCGAACTGCGGCGTGTTGATCAGTTGCCTGAGTTTGCGTTGCGACAGAACGGGCGAGTTGAGCACCACGCGGTCGGCCAGCGCCGGAGACGGCGTGAACACGTTGCCCTTGCGACCGATGCCGGTTTCCAGCGACATCACGATATGCTCGCGCAAGCTGTCGATGGGCGGGTTGGTGACCTGCGCAAACTGCTGGCGGAAGTTGTCGTAGAGGGAGCGCAGGCGAGTCGACAGCACTGGCATGGGCGTGTCGTCACCCATCGAGCCGATGGCCTCGGACTGGGTTTCGGCCAGTACCTGGATCACTTCGCGCCGCTCCTCGCGCGACAGGTTGAACATCTTCTGGTAAGTCGCCAGGGTGTCGCTGTCAAAGGGTTCGGCCGCCATATGCGCATCGACCAGCTCGGAGTCGAGGTACTTCACGCCCGCCTTGAGCCAATCCTGCCAGGGGTGCAGTTGCTTGAGCACATCGTCGACCGCACGCGTGTCGAGCAGCCGGTTCCTGTCTAAGTCGGCCACCAGGATCTGGCCCGGGCCGAGCCGGCCACGCGCCGTCACCCGGGCATGGTCGACATCGACGACGCCGGTTTCCGATGCGACGATCAGGCGCCGCTCGTCGGTCAGCGTCCAGCGCGCCGGCCGCAGGCCGTTGCGGTCGAGCGCGCAGACCACGAAGCGGCCGTCATTGAGCACCAGGCCGGCGGGGCCGTCCCAGCCCTCCTGGTGGAAGCTGAAAAACTCGTGGAAGGCACGCAGATCGGCGTCGAGGTTGTCGGCAGTCTGCCAGGCGGGGGGAATGCAGATGCGCACTGCCTGCGGCAGCGGCATGCCGCCGGCGACGAGCAGTTCGAGCATGTTGTCGAGCGAACAGGAGTCCGAGCCGTGCAGGCTGACTGGCGGGTCGAGGTTCTCCAGTTCCGCGAGCACCGGCGAGGCCAGCAGCCTGCGCCGGGCCCGGGTCCAGTTCCGGTTGCCGCGGATGGTGTTGATCTCGCCGTTGTGGGCCAGCAGCCGAAACGGCTGAGCCAGTTCCCAGCGAGGGAGGGTGTTGGTCGAGAAGCGCTGGTGAAACACGGCCGCGGTCGACCGGAGCCGTCCGTCGGCCAGGTCCGGGTAGAGCATTGCCAGAGACTCGGGCATGACCATGCCCTTGTAGGCGATGGTGCGTGCCGACAGGCTGGCGATGTAACAACCCGCCTCGTCCATCGCCTGCTCGCAGCGGCGCCGGGCCACGAACAGCCGACGGTCGAACTCCGCCGGCTCGACCTCGTCTGGTGCGTTGACAAACAGCTGCTCGATGACCGGCAGGGTGGCGCGCGCCGTGGCACCGAGGGCCTGGGGGTCGACCGGCACGCGTCGCCAGCCGGCCACGGGCAAAGCCCGGGCGGCGAGATGCTGCTCGATCAGGTCACGCTGCCGCTGCGCCCGGGCCGTTTCGGTCGACAGAAACACCATGCCGACGCCAAACGTTTCGGCCAGGCACAGCCCGGCCTCACCGGCGACATGGCGCAGAAACGCCTGCGGCAGATTGAGCAGCAGGCCGCAGCCGTCACCAGTCTTGCCGTCGGGCGCTACCGCGCCACGGTGGGTCAGGCGCACCAGCGCCTGGATGGCATCGGCGACGGTGTCGTGATCGGCCTGGCCGTCGAGCCGGGCAATCAGCCCGAAACCGCAGGAATCTTTCTCGAAATCAGGGTGATGCAGCTGTTTCAAGGCGAGGTCGGATCGGTAGGATACGTGAGCGTATGGCCAAGCATACCGCAGCTTGCAGGCGCCGCGGCAAGGATCGGCCCGGCGGGCGGTTGATTGTGGCCGCGCTCACCCCAAATACAACAGACGGTCCTTTCAATCACGAGTGTTGTCCACGATGAGTCTTGAGCCCGCCGTTCGCGAACAGATCGAAACCCAAATCGCCTCTCACAAGGTGGTGCTCTACATGAAGGGCAGCCCGAAGATGCCGCAATGCGGGTTCTCGGCCCGTACAGCCGGCATTCTGGACGAGCTGCTCGACGGCGACTACGCCAGCTTCAACGTGCTCGAGGACGAGTCGATTCGTGAAGGCATCAAGGCCTACGGCAGCTGGCCCACCATTCCTCAGCTCTATGTCGAGGGCGAGCTGGTCGGCGGCTGCGATATCGTCATCGAGATGTACAACAACGGCGAGTTGCACGAGCTGTTCGGTCTGGAAAAGCCCGATCGCACGCCGCCCGACATCGGGATCACCGATGCCGCAGCCGAGAAGATCCGCGAGTTTCTCGATGCCTATCCCGGCAATCACCTGCATTTCGCCGTCGATGCCGGCTGGGAGGCGCAGTTCCAGGTCGGACCGAAGCAGGGTCACGAGATCGAAACCGAGGCCAATGGCATCACCGTGCTGATGGATCTGGCGTCCGCCCAGCGGGCACGCGGGGCGATGATTGACTGGGTCGAGACCCTGGACGGTGAGGGGCTCAAGCTTGACCTGCCGTCTGCGCCGGCGCCGGTCCGATCGATGAAACCGGATGAGCTGCAAACGCGCCTCAATGCCGGAGAGCGACTGCTGGTCATCGATACCCGCAACGAGAGCGATCGCAGGGACCGGCCGCTGGACCTGGCCCGGCCGCTGGATGCTGACCTGATGGCCGAGCTTGGCAGCGCCGACCGCAATCTGCCGCTGGTGTTTGTCTGCAAGGTCGGCGAAACCAGCCAGCAGTATGCCGAGCACTATCGCAAGCAGGGCTACACCCAGGTCTATAACCTCGAAGGCGGGGTCAGGGCGTTGCTGGGCTGACGCCGGGGCGGGTGCCTGGAACTGGCGGCGTTCCGGACGCTCCGGGACAAACGCTTACAGCGCAAACTCCGCTACGACGGGGGCATGGTCGGACGGCCGCTCGTGCTTGCGCGGCTCCTTGTCGACCCAGCTGGTGGTGCAGGCCTGCCTGAGGCCCTCGCTGCACAGGATCAGGTCGATGCGCAGGCCCATGCCGCGGCGGAAGGCGGCGGCGCGATAGTCCCACCAGGAATAGACGCCATCGGGCTGGTCGAACAAGCGGAAGGTGTCGTGCAGCCCGAGTTCCAGCATGGACTGCAGTGCTTCGCGTTCGGACGTCGAGCACAGGATTTTCTCGTGCCAGGCTGCGGGATCGTGCACGTCTCGATCATCCGGGGCGATATTGAAATCACCCATGATTACCAGCCGTTGATGGTGCGAAAGTTCCCCGGTGATCCAGGCGCGCACCGCCGTCAGCCAGCGCAGCTTGTATTCAAATTTGTCGCTGCCGACAGCCTTGCCGTTGACCACGTACAGGTTGATGATGCGTACCCCGTCGACGGTTGCGGCGATAACACGCTTCTGATCGTCGCCAAAGTCCGGAATACCGCGCACGATATCGAGCGGTTCGCTGCGGCTGATCAGTGCAACACCGTTGTAGGTCGGCTGACCACTGAAGATGGCGTGATAACCGACCTCGGAGAAGGCCTCGGCCGGAAAGTTCTCGTCGGTCAGCTTGGTTTCCTGCAGGCCGAGCGCGTCGGGCTGGTGATGAGTCAGCCAGTCCTGCACCTGCGGCAGTCGGACCTTGAGCGAGTTGACGTTCCAGCTTGCGATTTTCATGCGCCGAGTTTACCGGATCGGCATCGTCCAGATGTCGTGCCGGGCCACTTGCGCCAGCTCGCGTAGCAGGTCATCGGCCAGCCCCAGCCGGTGATCGTCGGGGTGCAGCGCGATGCGCAGCGGCCAGCGTCGCGCCAGCAGCCGGTTGATGGCATTGCTCACGCGGATCGCCGGCAGCTGCCAGCGATCCACGGCTTCGAAGCCGACCAGCGCGGCACGATGATATCGGCCGGTGGACAGGTCGATGAAGCCGGTGAGGGTTTCGACCAGTTCAAATCCGGTCGCCCGCAGTGCCGGTCCATCGATCCGGCCGAGTGCCCATGCCGGGGGCACGTAGCGTTCAGGCAGTGGCAGCTTGTTTGTCGCGAACCAGCCGCGACAGCGCCGCATCAGGGCCTGAATCTGCCGGCCAGACAGCGCCAGGTGTTCGGCGCAATCGCGTGATATCAGGCGGCTGTGCAGGCGGTGGCGCAGACCGCGGATTGAGCCGGCGCGATGGGTCCAGCCGTGTCCGGCCAACCTGTGTCCGCGCCGGATCCAGTCGCGCAGGCGGTCAAGATCGCCTGCGCGCCAGGGTTTGCCGGGCACCACCAGCAGGGTTACGGGGTGGGTCGCGTAGCGGTTGATCAATGCCAGCTGTTGGTCAACCCTGTCGAGCGTTTCGGGCATGACATCGTGGATGGACAGGTCAATCACCGCGCGCTACCTGGTCGAGCAGGTCCAGCCACCATTGCTGGCCATCGGCGCGCAAACGAGCGACAGCCCCGGCGCCGGCGGCGGCACGACGACTGCGCTCATGGGCCGGCAGGGCCGCGAGCGCGTCCAGGGCCTCGACCAGGCCGTCGGGACGATCCGGGTCGAAGGCATGCAGCGCTTCCTCGAGCACAGGCCACTGGCCGATGCCGCAGTGGGTCGAGACAATCGCCAGCCGCGCGCTGGCGATGGCCTCAAGCGCCACGGTGCCGAACGACTCGACATCAGACGGCAGGACCAGGGCGTCATGGGCCGCCAGCAGCTCGGGAATGCGCCGGCGTTCGACCCAGCCGAGCGCCTCAAGATTGGGTAGCTGCCGGGCCGCGGCCGCGACCTTGTCTTCGAGCGGCCCGCGACCGGCAATGCTGAACTGCAGGCCGGGACGATGGCGCGCCGCATCAATCAGCCGGTCTATGCGCTTCTCGGCAGCCAGTCGGCCGACGAACAGAAGCCGCTTGAGCGCACCGGTTGCCGGTATCGTGGGACGGTCGAAGTGGCTTGGCAGGAGCGTCGCAGCCACGATGACCCGACGTGCCCCAAGTTCTTCGGCGACTTCAACCATGCCGGGGGAGTGCACCAGCACACGGCTGGCGCGCCGGAACAACCAGCGGTTGACGGCCTTGAGGTAACCGAGTGCCGCGGTTCTCATGAGCCGGTGCCAGTACATGGTGCTGAGCTGCTCGAAGTGGGTATGGAAGCCGTAGAGCAGTGGCACGCCCCGACGTCCTGCCAGGCGCGCACCGAGAATGCCGTAGGGCCCGGGCGTGGCGACGATGACCACTGCAGGGGCCAGCCGATCGAAGGCCAGGCGCACACCGCGCGGTGACGGCAGCGTGATGCGCTGGGTGTGGTCGCCCGGCAGGGCCATGCTGGCCAGCGCCCTGGGACCGCGACCCGGAGTGATCAGCTCGAAGTGCACATGCGCTCCGTGGAGCTGCTCGACCAGGTCACCGTAGTAAGAGCCAACGCCGTTGCGCGCCACGGCGGCATCGCAGCAGATCAACACGCGCAGCGGCTGTTCGGCAGTGCGGCTCATGGCTCCCCGAAATCGAAGCGGGCGTGGATGTCGGCGAAGCGCCCGCTGATCGCGGTCCGGTCCAGACCGGCATCGGCCAGGCGGTGCCGGTGGGGCGATGCGTGTCGACATGATTGCTCGTCGAGCCTGGCCAGGCAGGCGCGAAATGCCGGATCGACCTTCAGGCCGAGCTGTTCCAGCGCATCACTGATGGTGCTCGCCAGCTGGTTGCGGATGCGCTGCGTGGCCAGCAGCACGATGCGGTCAGCCGGCAGGCGATCGGCCTGATCGAGCAGGTGTCGATAGTAGTAATGGAAGGTCTCGGTCATGATTTCGGCGAAGTACTCGGGGCGAGCGTCGCTGGCCAGACTGCGCATGGGACCGGCCAGCGTGCTCAGCTGGGACGACAGGGCGTCGGCCGGTTCGCGCAGGCAGACGATAAAGCGCGCGTCCGGAAAGCGCTCCGACAGGCTCGCCGTCCAGCCGGCAAACGAGGCGTTCTTGGACAGAAAGGCGAGTTCTGGGCCATGGACGTGGAGGTGGCGCTGGATCAGCCGGTGATAATAGTCGAGCTGACGGGTCCGGAAGCGTTCGTCGCGGTCGTCGTCGAGGCGGGTCATGCGCCACAGATCGGGGCTGTCGGGAAACAGCACGATCAGCGCAAAGCAGGTCAGCGTGGGCAGCAGACCGTAGAAATCCTCTTCGGGCTGGTCGAGGCGTACGGGGTGGGTGTCTTCGAATCCGCGCGTCCCGGCGCTGACGGCCCGATCGACCAATCGTCCCAGCGGCCGACCCACCCGACGGTCCAGGCGAGCGACAAGTCGCCACAGCCTGCGCCAGGTTACAGACAGGCCGAAATAGCATTCCCAGGTTGCAAAGGTGGTCACACCGGGCTGGCGGGCGAGTACACCGTGCACAAAGGTGGTGCCGCTGCGCGGGACGCCGAGCACGAACAGTGGCTGGCGCACACAAACGCGTCGATAGCCGCGAAACAGCAGCTCGTCGAGCGCCAGACCCAGCCAGTGGTAAAGCGCGAACAGCCACATCAGCGGCAGCAGCAACAGCACGACCAGGCCGCGTTGCAGGGACCGGCGTGCAATGCCGTTGGCCGGCGGCCACAGCGCACGCGCGGTCAGCCGCAGCAGCCGCCACTGGGATTGAAAGAACAGTCGCCACATGAGTGGTTGCCATTGTCCCACGAGGTGGCTGTAGAATGCCTGTCATCATTCGTGGCTGCCTGTGCCGTGCATTATCGCTCGTTCCTGTTTGCGCACTCAGTGCCGCTCATCGCTGGTATGGTCTGCGGTTTTTCCCTGGCGACCGGCGACGGCGCTGACGTTGACCTGATCGAGACCGATCGGTTGCGACCGCTTGGCCACGGATGGGTCGCCGAGTCGGTGTTGGTCGATGACGCTGCGCCGATCCCGGGCGCCGGCGGGCAACTGCGGGTCGGTCCGGTCTTCGAGTTGTGTATCATGAGGTGCAGGCTCGCTGCCCGAGCAGGCTGATGTGCGGCCGAGGCGGTCTTGATTATTCCTGGCAGACGGTTTACCGCTATCTTGACATTCCGGGTGAACCGCCATCGGGCGGCATGTCGGCCTACAACGTTGCGCCTTCGAGCCGGCGCGGCGGTGAGATTCACTGGACCCGGCTTCCCGTGGTGCTCGATGGCGACAGCGGGCGCGAAATCCGGACGATGATCTGGCCGCTGATCCCGCCCTGGCTGAAAGGCGACCTGCCGAAATTCTCGACCGCCAACTGCCGCTCCGAGCCGGATCAGCCCTTCTCGCAAACGGTGGCGAAGAAACCGAGTTTCCGCAATGCGTGGCGGCGCGCCCGGCGCTGTCTGGTGCCGTTTTCCTGGTTCTACGAGTGGGACCAGCGCACGCAACCCAAGCAGCCCTGGCGGGTCATGCCGGCCAGCGCGCCGCTGCTCATCCTGGCCGGATTGTGGGAGCGTTCGCCGAGCGCCCGCGGCGAGTCGCGCGAGTCATTTACGCTGGTCACCACTGGGCCCAACCGGTTGCTGACGAAGATCGGCCATCATCGTGCCCCGGTCGTGCTAGACGCGGATCAGTGGTCAACCTGGTTATCAGGCGATGAGACTGCGGCCGAATCGGTCGTTCGTCCGCCAGCAGACGGTGCACTGACAGCCGAGCCAGTGACCCGCCGGGTCAACAACCCCGGTTACCAGGGTGACGATCTGAGGCCGGTGTGCCGAGCCTGAGTTTCTGGCCAGTTTCGGTGCAGTCCTGTAGTATTCCCGGAAAACCGTAACCGCGACGTCAGCGTGCAGGCAGCAACAGGCAGGGGCCCGATGCGTGATTGCATCATCTGGGTGCGTCAGTGGCGGACAGGCTGGTCTGTTGCCCTGGCGCTGTTGTTTCTGGCTGCGGGAGCCGCAGCTGTTGACGCTGCCGATGAACGCCCGGATCCGGCCCGGCTGCGCGCCATTCTCGATCAAGCCCGCGAGGTCAGCTACACCAAGAGCTGGCAGGAAGCGCAGGCGATGCTCGACGAGCTCAAGCCGCATGTCGAGACCTTCGATTTGCCTGAGCTGTTCGATTTTCATTTGCTTGAGGCCCGCCACCTGACGCTGGCCGACCGATCAAGGGAGGCGCTTGAGCGGGTTGGTATGCTGCTCGCAAAGCCGCTGGATGCGGGCCGGCGCCTGCGCGCCCTTCAGTTCGGGGCCAATGTCGCTGTCCTGCTGCGCGACTATGAGGTTGCCTTCGACTACCTGCTTGAGGCGCTGTCGATCGAAAGTGACGTCGATGAGCCCACGGCCAGCATCGCCACGTTCAACATGGCCAGCTACATGTTCGGCAAGGTCGGTGAGCACCAGCGGGCGATCGAATACGGCCAACAGGCTATCGAACAAGCCCTGGCCCACGGCGATGCCAACGACGAGTGCATTGCCAGGCAGCGGGTTGCCCCGGTCTACAAGTGGGCCGGGCAGATCGAGCGTGCCGAAGCCGAGTACCGCCAGGCCATTCGCGTATGCAGCGATATCGGTAACAGGCTGTTTGCCGGCGTCGTTGAGCACGGCCTGGCGGACCTGCTGCGACGTGACGGGCGACTCGAGGAAGCGCGCCAGCTGGCGCTCGATGCAATCACGGCGCTCACAGAATCCGTTTTCCCGCTGGGTGAGCACGAGGCGCGCCTGGTGCTGGCCGAAACGCGCTATGACCTCGATCTGCTGGATGAGGACGCAGACAGTGAGCTGGCCGACCTGGCGGCGTACTTCCGCGATGCCGAGTTGTGGGATCAGCTGTCCCGACTGGAGCTGCTGCGCGCCCGGCTGGCTGAGGGTCGGGGGAAGCCCGGTCGCGCCCTGGGCTTCTACAAACAGCACATGGACGTGCGCGAGAGGTTTCTCGATCGCGATCGCGCGATGCAGCTGGCCTACCTCGAGATCGCATTCGACACGCGCCTGAAAGAGCAGCAGATCGATTTGCTCGAGGAAGGCGCTCGCGTCGCCCGGCTCGAGGCCATTAGCGCGCGTCAGCAGCGCCAGTTTCGCACGGTCGTGCTGGTGCTGTCGGCCTTCGTGGCCGTCTTGCTGGGCATTCTGCTGTTCAACGCGGTTCGCAGCCGGCGGCACTTCCAGCACTTGTCGCGCCACGATCAGCTCAGTGGGCTGGCCAACCAGGCCTGGTTTCTCGATCAGGCCGGTCAGCACCTGGCGCGCGCGCGGGCTGAAGGCGGCACGGTTTGCCTGGTGGTTGCCGACATCGATCACTTCAAGGCCATCAACGACCGCTTTGGTCATCTGGTGGGGGACGATGTGCTGGGGCAGACGGCGCGCCGGCTGCGCGAGGCCTTTGGCGATGAGGCGCTGATCGGACGGATCGGTGGCGAGGAGTTTGCCGTGCTGCTTGCGGACGTGTCGACCGAACGCGTGGTCGAGTCCATCCGGCGTTTCCAGCTTGACGACCCGGCAAGACGACGCGCTGGTGACCCGCCGGTGACGCTGAGTTTCGGAGTCGCCCGTTCACAGCCGGGTGACGACCTGACCCGTCTGCGCCAGCGCGCCGACCGGGCCCTCTACCAGGCCAAGCGGGGCGGTCGTGATCGCTACGTGATCAGTCAGGAGGAGACGGCTTCAGCGCCTTAGGCGCGCTCAGGCATCGCTCACAGTATCTTGCTAAGATATTGACCTTTATCAAGGGGAAAGCCGTTGTACCGACTAGCCGACCGAGCGTCCGGCGGATCCTGTGGTGTGGTTCTTGCGGCTGCCCGAAAGGCAGCGGGGTGCTGGGCAGCGCTGGCAATGATCATGCTGACCGGTCTTGCCGGAGCGGTCGAACCGATCGATGTCACCGACCAGGGGGCGCCATTTTTTGATGTCTTCGGACCTCAGGACGGGCTGTCGGAGGAAATCTGGAGCGCAGTTGGCCTGGATGCCGGCGGTTTCATCTGGGCCGGATCGGCTTCGGGGTTGGCGCGTTTTGATGGTTACCGCTGGCAGACCCGGGAGGTGCCAGGCGCTTCCAGCCTGGTTCGCGACCTGCTGCTCGACGATGACGGTGTGCTGTGGGCGCTGTTTGAAAGCGACGGACTGGCGCGCTACGACGGCCAGCGCTGGACGCTTGAGCAGCACTTCCCCGCCATGCGCCATTTGTTTGCCCTGGAGCGTTCCGATGGCGGGTGGGACTTATGGTTGAGTTATGGCCACGGGCTGGCGCGCCTCGAAAACGGACGCTGGATGCCGGATGCCGGCAACGGACCGGACACGCGTGACGTCATCGCGACGGTGCGTACCGAGCAGCTGCTGGGTCGGCCGCTGCAGTGGCTGGCGCGCTACAACGGTGGCGGACTCTGGCATCGTGATGTTCTGGACAATGACCGCTACGGCCCGTGGCAGCGCGCGGCGCTGCCAATTGTCCAGGACATGGCGCTCAACAGTCTGGCAGTCTCGCACGACCTCGGGCGCGAGGAGCTCTGGATCATCAGCTACTCCACCGGGCTGGCCCGTCTCGATGAGTCCGGGCTCACGCTCTGGCGCGCTTTTGATGCCTGCCCCGATCTGTCCGGAGCCACGGCCGCGAGCCGCTATGACTGCAAACCGGCAACGCTGCCGACCGAGGCCATCTACCGGGCCGTGGCGACGGTCAATGGCGACGGCAGGCGGCGCCTGTGGCTGGCGACCCGGGCCGGTCTGGTGCATATTCGCGGCGATGAGATCGGAGTCTATGACCGCAGTCACGGGCTGCCCGCCAGTGCGGTGCGTGGGCTGATGACCCATCGGGTCAATGGTCTGCCCGTTCTGTGGATGGCAACCGAGGCGGGTCTGGCCCGGGCAACGCTGGCCGACCCACCCTGGCGAACGGTGAGTTTGCTTGGATCACGTGACAACGGCATATTCGGGGTCCTGATCGAGCCGGATGGCAAAGGGTCCGAAAGGCTTTGGGCTGGTTCATCCCAGCGTGGTCTGGCGCTGCTCGAGTCGGGAGGCTGGCGGCGTTTCCAGCGTGGCGATGGCGGTATGCCCGACAACAATGTGCGTGCCCTGTGGCGGGTGACGGGCCCGGACGATACCAGCTGGCGGCTGGTCAGCTTTACCGATCACGGACTGTATCGGCTTCACGACGACCTGAGCTTCGAGGCGCTGCTGCAGCCTGCCGCCGATGCAGGTGCCCCGGGTTACGTCGACGCCGTGCTGTCGCGACAGCACGACCGGGAGCACGAACTTTGGGTCGGCAGTTTTGGCAACGGCGTATATCGTCTGCGTGACGGGCGGTGGACCCGCTTTGCCGAGCCCGGTGGTCAGTCGATATGGCGCGTCAATCATCTGCTCGAGCAGATCGATATCCGCGGCCGGTCATGGCTGTGGGCCTTCTCACACGAGGGTCTGGCCCGGTTCGACGGGATGAGCTGGGAGGCGGTTGAAGTCACCGGCAAGGCGTGGCCGGGCGACAGTGTCCTCCTGCACGCCAGCCTGCAGACCCTGCCGTCGGGACAGCAGCTGTGGATCGGCACGGTCGGCAACGGCGTTATCCGGGTGGACGTGACCGACCCGGCCAGGCCGGTGGCGATGAGCGATCAGCGCGTGCCGCTGGCGCCCGACCCGATTGTCTACAGCGTGCTGGCCGACAGTCGCGGAGTGATCTATGTGTGCACCAACAACGGCGTGCAGCGATTGACGCCGCAGACTGACGGCTCCTACAGCCAGCGCGTCTACCGGCGCAGCGACGGCCTGGTGCACGATGAATGTAATTCCAACAGCCAGCTTGTGGATCGCCGTGATCGCTACTGGGCCGGTACGCTGGGCGGACTGAGTCTGTTCGACCCCGGCGAGCGTCGCCGCCAGACGATCCTGCTGCCCAAGCCGCTGCATTTTACGGAACTGGTCGTCGATGGCCGGTCCGTGCAGCTTCCGGCCGGCCCCGAGATCCGCCTGCCGCCGGGCACGCGCGAGCTGCGCCTGGAGTATGCGCTTTTGGCCGGCCTGCGCGAGCGCGAGTCGCTGTATCGTTCGCACCTGGAGGGATTTGAGCAGCAGCCGACGGACTGGACGCCAATCAACACTCGTTCCTTCTCCGGTCTTGCGCCCGGCCGCTACCGGTTCGAGGTCGAAGCCATGGATGCCAACGCGACGCCGGCGGAGCCACAGCGGCTGACGCTTGTTCTCGAGCCGCACTGGTGGCAGCGCCGCTCGGTGCAGCTGATGCTTGGCGGAGCGCTGGTGCTGGCCGTGGTCGGTGGTGTGAGGGGCTACAACGCCGGTTTGCGGCGTCGTCAGCGCCAGCTCAGGATCGAAGTGGCGGCACGTACACAGCAGCTCCAACAGGCCAATCTTCGCCTGACCGAGCTGTCGTTTCAGGATCCACTGACCGGTCTGGCCAATCGGCGGCGGCTGATCGGCACCCTGTCCGATGAACTGGACCGCGCCCGGCAGCAGGACAAGGCACTCGGGCTGGTCATGATCGATGTCGATCATTTCAAGCGCTACAACGATCGCCAGGGACACGTGGCCGGCGATGTGGCACTGCGCGCCATCGCCACAGCCCTGGAAGATGCCACCCGGCCCAGGGATCTGGTCGGCCGGCTTGGCGGCGAGGAGTTCGCCTGCCTGGTGGTCGATGCCGATAGCGAGGTGGTGAAGTCAATCGCCGAGCGAATGCGCCGTCAGGTGGCTGAACTGACACCGCGTGATCTGGGAAACGAGCGCGATCGGCTGACCATCAGCGCCGGTGTGCTGGTGCGCGTGCCCCGGCCGGGTGAGGCGGCCAACAACATGCTGTCGGACTGTGACCGGGCGCTGTACCGGGCCAAGCATGAAGGGCGCAATCGCGTCTGCGTGTTCGGGCCGGTCGACGCCGTGGTCTCGGCGCATGAAAGCGAATCCCGTGGGCTCTGAATGCGGTATCAGCCTTCGTCGCTGTCCCAGCCGTAGTCGAAGGTGATTTCCTCGTCCCGGGAAATGGTGCGGATGGCGTAGAGCTCGTCGCCCCACCAGTCGGCGTTGGGTGACCTGGAGTGGTTAAGAAAGCGCATTTCGTTGTCGCCGTCGATACCCTCCCAGCATTCGGCATCATCGTTCCACAGCCACAGCACGTGCATGCCGTCGGTGCGGGTCGGTCGACCGCTATAGGTGCCGATGTACTCATCGCGCTGAATCCGCCGCCGGGCGAACAGGCCGCGGCCGTGGATGGTCGACGGTGCAACGTAGACCCGGGCGTTGTTGTCGAAGCGTTTTTTCATGCGCTTTCAGCCGGCAGCAGCCGGCCGCTGTCGGGGTCGTGGTGAACAATCGGACGATCGTCGAGATGCGGCAGGCCGCGTGTGATGAGGTCCTGAAGCGTGCTTTCGGCAGACCGGGGTTCGAGCGGATAGAGATGCATCAGTCGTCCGTCCTCGACCACGCTCCAGGCCACCAGGCCAAGATCAGGATGGCGCTGCGCGGTCACGCCATCCGGGCCATGGGCGGGACCGACCGATTCGATCAGCAGGTTGTGGCGGACATCGAGCACGACCGGATCGGCCGTGTGCACCTGCCAGCCGATCGCGTGCGTGTCGAGCACTGCGGTCAGGGTACGAAAGGCGCGCAACCACACAACGTAGTCGTCCAGCGGCTGCTGCGACTGGTCGAACGTCTCAAAGTCAAGGTCAACGATGGCTTTGTCGGGTTGCCATCGCGCCCGGAGTCCGGCAGGCAGTTCAGCGTTGGCAGCACGATCTGGTTCGATCAGCAGCCGTTCGATCAGTGCCCAGAAGGGACTCAGGCCGACGGCGTCGTACTGTACGTGCTGCAGCGCGACCAGGTCAGACAGGGTCAGCAGCTGACCGTGCACCGAATGCAGGCCGATGGCCTCGCTGAGCAGTGCGCGGGCCGGTGGGCCGATGCTGGCGCTCTCGAACAGCGCATGCTCGAGCGCTTTCTCGATGCCGGCGCCGGCAGCCTTCGGGCAGACCAGCACCATCGGCAGTGCGACGAACTGCCCGACGGGAGCGCTGTCGGGGGGCTGCAGATCGGCATGGGGCATGCGATCGTTGTGGCTGCCGATGGCCATGATGCGCGGCTCGAAACCCTGTTCACGCACGGCTGTCATGGCCAGTGCTTCGAGACTGGACCAGACCGGGAATTTCGGGCGCAGCAGTTCGCCGGGTTCGAACACGCTGCCGGCGACGGCGAGCATGCCATCGGCGACATCGGCAACCGCGCGCTGCAAGTCGCTGCCCAGCTCGCCGGCGAGCTTCTCGGTGTGAGTGCGCGTCAACGTTCGAGGCCCGGCCCGGCCGACCTCGAGTTCCAGTGCCGCCAGCAGGCGGATATGATGCAGCGACTGACTCATGCGTTTTCGGGAATCAGGTGTCGTGAACGATCTTCTGTGGACGACGCAGCGCTACGACGAGTTGACGCTCGATCGTCTCTACGCCATTCTGGCTGCGCGTGCGGCCGTGTTTGTGGTCGAACAGGCGTGTGCCTACCAGGATCTGGACGGTCTCGATCGGGACAGCCTGCACGTTGCGGCCTGGGCGCCGGCCCGCACGATCATGGCCTACGCGCGCATTACGCCCCCTGGAACACGCTTTGGAGAACCCTCGATCGGCCGCGTCCTGACGACGGCCGCTGTCCGTCGCGAGGGACTTGGCCGGGTGCTCATGCAGCGCTGTCTGGCAGAAGCGGCTTGTCGCTACCCCGGTCAGTCGATCCGCATTTCCGCCCAGCAGTATCTGGAGCACTTCTATCGTCAGCTGGGTTTTCGAACGGTTCGTGGCCCCTATTCCGAGGACGGCATCCCACATCTGGAAATGCTTTGCGACCGCGATTCAGAACAGCGACAGCGGTGATTTCCTGCTGCCACCGCCACCGCCGCTGCCCCGCCGTCGCCGCCGACGCATGCGCGACAGCAGTGCCTGTTCGCGAGACTTCAGAAAATCCCCCCGGTTGAGATCTTCCGGGGCCATGCCGCGCCGCTGTGCTTCGGCCGAACGGTACTTGACGAAGTCCTGGTAGGCATCGATTTCCGGCTTGAGTTCGCGGCACATCAGCTCGATCATGATGGCGTCGTCGAGAAAGCCCAGGCCCGGTACGTTGTCGGGGATCAGGTCTTCGGGGTTGTTGAAGTAAGCCAGTGCGGCCAGCACGCGCTTGCGCCCCACCTCCTGCATACCCCAGCCTTCGTCCTCAAGCATGTCGATCAGCACCCGGAGCTGGTCGAGGCGTCCGCGAATGAAGTCGCTGACCGTGTCGCTGTCCTCGGCTTGCCGCAGCAGCTTGCGGGCGCCTTTGACGATGACTTCCGGCGGACGTTCGCGGGTGTTCGCCATCGCCTTGCGAGCCATGTCACGGAAGCGTTCAAGGTCCTTTTCGGTGAAATCCAGCGTAATTCGCAGGCTCATTGGTCTCGTCCTTGGATTGATGGATCAGGGGATGCAGGTCATCGGCATAGCCTAGAACGCTACCGTCGGGCCGTCAATGCGGGTCGCGTCATGCGGCAGTGACGAAAAGCGCTATGCAGCACAGCAGACCGCCCAGCCAGACAATCGAGCGCCACAGGTGGACATCGGCCAGATAGCAGACGCCGTAGGCCACGCGAAACGCCACGAAGGCGATGGCCCATGCATCGACGGTTGTCGGGTCTGCGCCGGCAATATGGGCAATCACGACTGCGACCGCAAACAGCGGGAATGCTTCAAGCGTGTTCTGCTGCGCCCACCAGGCCCGCTGGCGGTAGCCGTCCAGGCTTCGGTACCATTCGCGCGGACGGCGGTTGTTGAAGCTGCGGTCGCCGAATTTGGCGATCCCGGCAAACGCCAGCGGCATCAGGCCGGCGATCAGTACACACCAGAAGGCAATCGTCATTGACAGGCTCCCGAATCGGCTCAGTCGGCAGTCTACACTAGCGGTAGTTGTCGGGCTGGCCCGGTACCGGGTGCAGCCAGCCCTGATTCTCGATGATCTGCTGCTGGCCGCTGCGGTCAGTCAGCGTCAGGATCATACGCCAGGCGGCAGCGCTGCCCTGCCCGGTGATCGCGTCGAGCTGGGCGAGGCCAGCGCGGTCGGCGCTTGCGTGCACGCGCAGCAAGTCACGCCCGCGTGCGGCTATTTCCATTGTGGTGGCCTGCCGGGCCCTGGCCAGCAGGGTGTCGGACAGGAACAGCTCGATTGTGGCTTCGCTCAGTTTGATGGGCTGATCGTTCATGTTGCGCAAACCCACCTCGACGGTCAGCGTGTTGCCGGACCGCTGGATACCGTCAATGGTGGCCTGGGGCGGTTCGCCGGTGATCCGCCCCGGGAGTGTTCCGCAGGCCGCGGTCAGCAATAGCAAAAGCAGTCCCGGCGTCGCGTATCGGGTCAAGTGAAACGTCTTCGTGTCAGCTGCGCGCATCATACCAGCCGGCTGAGCGCGAGCATTCGTGTTCGGGGATCAAGTGCCGCCTGGAGATCGTCGGCGAGACGATTGAAGGCCATGATCAGGCCGAACAGTGCCAGCGAGGCCGCGATGAAATTCATGTACTGCCCGGCCAGGATATCCTGGCCGGCTTCCGCGATCATCAGGCCCCAGCTGACTGTGTCGTGCAGGCCGATACCCAGGAAGCTGAGGATGACTTCGGTCTTGATGGCGGCCACGAAGGTCAGCGTGGCCTGGACCAGGATGATGTGCGCGCTGTTGGGCAGGATGTGGCGCAGGATGACGCGCCACGGCTTCAGTCCGCTCACGCGCGCCGCGGCGATGAAATCAAGCTGCCGGATATGCTGGGTCTCGGCTCGAACCAGGCGCGCGGTGGTCGTCCAGAAGGTGGCGATCATGGCCAGATGCATGGCAGCGGCATGCCCCTGCAGGGCGAACGCGACCGCCGCAACGAACAGATAGAACGGTATCGCGTCGAGGGTGCCCTTGCACCACTGGATGATTTCGTCGATCCAGGTCTGGCTGAAATAGCCGGCAATGCCGCCGGCCACTGCGCCGAAAGCGGTTGCGCCCAGGGCCACGCTCAGGCCGACTTCGAAGGCGGTAGCGGCTCCGGCCAGGGCGCGCGACAGCACGTCCTGGCCGAGACGATTGGTGCCGAGCCAGTGCTGTACTGACGGCGCTTCCCACATGCCGCCGCTGATCATCATGGCGTCGCCGCCCCATAAGCCCAGCCAGACCCCGGCGGCTGCGACCAGGTAGGCGAGAACGATCCAGGCAGCGCCGGCAATCCGGGCGGTCCGGGCAGGGACTGGCCGGGCGGTGAGCGTGGTCATCTTGGTGCCAGCCTCGGATCGATCAGCCGGCTCAGTCCGTCGACCAGCGTCAGGGCCAGAACGAACAGGACGCTGGCCAGGCCGAGCACGGCCATCAGGACCGGCTGGTCGCCGGACAGAATGGCGTTATAGGTGATCCGGCCGATACCCGGGATGCCAAAATGGCTCTCGATCAGCAGGCTGCCGGAAACGATCAGCAGGGGCACGGCGTACACCACGCGGGTGACGATGGGCAGCAACGCGGCGCGCAGGACATAGTGCGCCATGATCTGGCGGGCTCCGAAACCCAGCGCACGGGCAGTACGCACCGGCGCGGCAGACAGCGCCTCGACCATCACGGCGCGGAAGAATCGAACGTTGTAGCCGAGGTTGGCCAGTACCATGGCCAGCGTGGGCAGGCTGACGTGATGCAGGTAGCTCAGTGGTCCGTTGACCTCCCAGCCGTAGACGGGAAACCAGCCCAACCCGACCCCGAGGACGGCCTGGCAGGCCAGAATGATGATGACAAACGACAGGCTCATCCCGAACGAAGACAGGTGGGTGATGGCCCGGTCGAGGCGACTGTAGCGATGCCACGCGGCGGTCATGGCCAGCAACAGGGCAAGGCCAAGGCCCAGCACGAAACCGGGTGTCAGCAGCATCAGCGAAACCGGCAAGGTGCGCCACAGGAGGTTTCGTACCGGCTCGCCGCTGGCCTCGGAATGGCCCAGATCCAGGGTGAGCAGACGCGCCAGGTAGCTGACGTAGCGCTGCACGAAGGGCCGATCCTGGCCGAGCTGTTGCTGCAGCTGCTCGATCTCTGCCGGCGACGGGTTGCGCCCGAGGAGGGTGTAGACCGGATCAGGGCCGAAATACACGGTCAGCGTAAAGCTGAGCAGCGTCACGCCGAGCAGGAGTGGAACGGCCCCGGCCAGCCGAACGGCAAGGTAGCCGGTCAGCCGTCGCGGTGCCATCAACGCCGGTTCCGATGCACGACCGACTCACCGACGGTCTGCGCATGAGCCCGCGGGGTGTGTTGAGCCGGTTCCTCCGGCTGCCCGCAGGCGGTCGGTTCCTGGCCGGTCGTCACAATTGTCAGGGCAAGGCGCCGCGGCAGCATGGGTGTCTCCGGTAACCGGGTTCCACAGTAGCGGAAAGCGGACCGGAAGCTCAAGCGGTCAGGTCGCCTCTAAAAGAACGCTTTTGTGTGCTGGCCGGACTGTGCCATCCAGGCCGGGCATTCCAGCCATCCACTGGCTGGACGGCTGTCCGCATCGCCATACGTTGTCGCCACCGGCGCGGCGATACGGATGCTGACCCCGGCATCGGCCGGGGCAGCATCATCCAGGTGGCTTGCCGGCAGCGGTCGCCGCAGGGGACGAGGCACTGCGCGTTCGGACGCTTCAGTTAATGCGTCCGGTCACCCAGTAGTCGATCAGGCCTTCATGGTCATCGATGAAACGATCAACCGCTTCTTCGTAGCTGTTTTCCTGGGCGTAGAACATGGCGTTCTGGAGCTCGTCGAGATCCAGATGCATGCGCGCAAGGAACAGCGCCGCTTCGGGGTTTTCCTGGTAAAAGCCCTGGCGAGCCAACGCGTGGACCCGTTCGTAGCTGCCCAGGACGCCTTTGGGATCGTCCAGGTAGCGCAGGTCGTGCGCGCCGAACTTCCAGTGCGGACTCCAGCCGGTGACAACGATCCACTCATCGCGGCGAACAGCCCGCGCCAGCGCGGCCGTCATGCCGGCGCCGCTGGAAATCTGCAGCTCGTAGTTGTCGAGTCCATAGTCCTCGATGGCCTGCTTGGACAGTCGCGTCAGACCGGCGCCCGGATCAATTCCGGTGATCGTGCCGTCGAGTCTGTCGCGCACGCTGTCGTTTTTCAGGTCCTCGATCGACGACAACTCGTCTTCAGGGATGTAGGTCGGCACCGCCCAGCCGAGTCGCGCATAGCCGTAGAGAATACCCAGGTTGACAACATCGGCCCCGACGCTGTCCATGTAGTCTTCGTGGGTCGACGGCAGCCAGGACATCAGCATGACGTCGATATCGCCCTGGGCCAGGCCCTGGTACTGGGGTGCAATATCGGTCTGGATGAGTTCGACCTCCTGGCCCATGCGCTCTTCCAGCACCCGCGCAGCCAACTTGGTGACAAATTCGGCATCGGACCAGGCGGTCCAGCCGATCTTGACGCTGTCTGCCTGCAACGGCGCAGCCAGCGCCGTGGCCAGGCCGAGTGTGATCAGTAACTTGGTAATGTTCCCTCGCATGATGTCTTTCTCCTTTCAGTTTGAGTGAGAAAACCATCGCGTCCGGGATTGCACGGTACACGATGAAAGGCTCGGTGCGCCGGGCCGTCAGCGGCGTTGCGTCGGCGCGAAGCTCTGGGTGATCCGGTCAAGCAGAATGGCGAGAATGACGACGCCCAATCCGCCCTCGAAGCCCAGGCCGACATTGAGCCGCTGAATGCCGGTCAGCACCGTATTGCCCAGACCACCGGCGCCAATCATGGAGGCGATCACCACCATTGACAGGGCCAGCATGATGGTCTGGTTCACGCCGGCCATGATCGAGGGCATGGCCAGCGGAAGCTGTACCTTGGTCAATAACTGGCGACGGGTGCAGCCAAATGCAAGCCCCGCCTCGATCTGTTCCTTGCTGACCTGGCGGATACCCAGGTTGGTCAGGCGCACCGCGGGCGGCATGGCGAAAACGACCGTGGCGATCGCGCCGGGCACTTTGCCCAGCCCGAAGAAGATCGCTGCAGGGATCAGATAGACGAACGGCGGCATGGTCTGCATGAAGTCGAGTATGGGACGAATCATCGACTCGACCAGGTCATTGCGCGCCATGGCGATGCCGATCGGGATGCCCGCGGCCAGTGCCACCGTGCTGGCCGCCAGCACCAGCGCCAGCGTCTGGACGGTTTCCCGCCACAGGCCCATGCCGATGATCACGGCCAGCGACACCAGCGCAAACAGTCCGAATTTCCAGCCGACCCGCCACCAGGCCAAGGCAATCAGAACCAGACTGAGCAGCCAGGCAGGCACCAGCATCAGTCCGGCTTCGAACGAATCGGTCAGAAAGCCGATCAGGGCGGCAAAACCGTCCAGCAACGGGGTCAGATTATCCTGGATCCAGACCACGCCGGATTCGACCCATTTGCCGATGGGCAGGTGAAACTGTTTGAGCCATTCATCCATGCTGATCATCTCCACTTCTGGCGAGCGTCTGCAGCAGCCGGGTTCTCGATACGGTGCCGAGATAGCGCCGGTTTTCGTCGGTGATCGGAATGGGCGCCGAAGTGGCTGCGCAGCGTCCGATCAGATCGTTCAGTGGCGTGTCCGGAGCCACCGCTTCGACCGGCTCGAAGGCCTGGCGAAATCGCGGTTCGTCGCCGTTTTCCAGCGCGGCCACCAGCGCCTTTGCCGAGACCAGGCCCTCGAGTCGACGATCGCCGTCAACGACGATGGCGTATTCGCGGTCGTGGCGCTGCATCCGCTCGAGCGCTGCGCGCAAACCGACGCCGGGGCGTTCGATGACCGTAACCTGCTTACGGTCCAGGATATCGCCAGCGGTAAACACCTGGGCGATGTCCACGCCGTAGAAGAAGGAGCGGACGTAGTCGTTGGCCGGTTCGCTCACGATTTCCTCCGGCGTGCCGACCTGTACGACCTTTCCGTCCTGCATGATCGCGATGCGGTCACCGATACGAATCGCTTCGTCGAGATCATGCGAGATGAAGACCACGGTACGCTGCTGCCGGCGCTGCAGCTCCAGCAGCTCGTCCTGCATTTCGGTGCGAATCAGCGGGTCGAGTGCCGAGAATGCCTCATCCATCAGCATGATTGCCGGATCAGTGGCCAGCGCGCGGGCCAGGCCAACGCGCTGCTGCATGCCGCCGGACAACTCGTCGGGATAGCTGTTGGCGTTCGATTTCAGTCCGACCTGGTCGAGCGCTTCCAGCGCCCGAGCCTGGCGTTTGCGGCGTTCGACGCCGGCAACCTCGAGGCCGAACGCCGCATTGTCCAGCACCGTCTTGTGGGGCATCAGGGCGAAGGACTGGAACACCATGGCCAGATCCTTGCGGCGCAAGTCGATCAGCTGACGGTGGTTCATGCTGGTGACGTTCTGCCCGCGGATGCGGATTTCGCCGCGTGTCGGTTCGATCAGCCGGTTGAGCAGGCGCACCAGCGTTGACTTGCCTGAGCCCGACAGGCCCATGACGACGAACACCTCGCCTTCTTCGATGCTGAGGGTGGTCTTCTGCACGCCGACCGTCTGGCCGGTCTGTTTGAAGATGTCGGCCTTGGAGCAGCCCTGTTCGAGCAGGGTGATGGCGGCCTCGGGGTTGTTGCCGAAAATCTTGAACAGGCCAGAGACTTCGATGAGCAGCGTGTTGGACATCGTCTGGGTAACTCCGGTCAGCTGTGCGCACAGGCTTGTTACCGTAACCGTGATCGCAGGCGGATTCAAACGGGCGGGCCGGTCCTGTCGACCGCCCCTGCACCAGCGGCGGGCTATAATCGATGATGATTCAAACTTCATCCAGCCCATGAACGTCAACGAGATTCCGCCGGGCGTCAATCCACCCGATGACTTCAATGCCATTATCGAGATCCCGCTCGACGGTCCGCCGGTCAAGTACGAGGTCGACAAGACGACCGGGGCCATTCAGGTCAATCGTCTGCTGGCAACGGCCATGCGCTACCCGTGCAACTATGGCTTCGTGCCCAATACCCTGGCCGAGGACGGTGATCCGCTCGATGTCATGGTGCTGATCCGGGTGCCGCTGCTGCCCGGTTCGATCATTCGCTGCCGCCCGATCGGCTTTCTGGAGATGTCCGACGAGGCCGGCCGTGACGTCAAGATCGCCGCGCTGCCGATCGAGAAGGTCTCACCGCTGCACGAAGATATCAACTCGATCGATGATCTGGCCCGGTTCAGCCGGCGCAATATCCGCCACTTCTTTGCTCACTACAAGGACCTGGAGATCGGCAAGTGGGTCGAGGTGCTTGGCTGGCATGGGCCCGAGGCGGCGCGCACCGAAATCATGCGCGCCATCGAGGCCGCTTGCTGAAGGCCGCGGCGGGACCGGCAGGACGTTCTCGCGCTGCAGGATCTCGACAATCCGCCGCGTGAAGCGCGCCCGATCGTGCTGGTCGATATGCGAGGTGTCGGGCAATTCCAGTGCGGCAAGCTCGGGATCATCGGCAAAGTGCACGCTGCGCGCGCCGGTGGCTTCGGCCAGGTGGTCCCAGTACTGCTCGCGCGGATAGTTGGCCTGGTCAAGTTCAAGATGGCGGTCGGCCGTTGGCATGCGCAGGAAAACGACCTGGCCGCCCCGCTGCCGGATGCGTGCCACGGCCCGGGCGACCGGCCGGAGTTCCTCGCGCCAGCGCTGCGGATCCGGCGCCGGGCGCTTGCGGTAGTCGGCCGCCAGCGCCTGGGTAAAGCCGCGCCGAAGCACCGTGGGGTCGGTCATCGAAAAATCTGCGGCGATGGTGCGATCGGGCAGCATGCGCGTGTAGTGGCGAACCGGCTGGCGACCCTCGATCCAGCCCAGCAGCCGTCTGACCAGGTTGAATTCGCCGCCGGACACGACCAGACGCTGCTGCACGGCGCTGAGCAGCCACCGCTCGATGCGTCGCTGCGGGCCGAAGTCGCGATGGTAGTGGCGTACCCAGGGCTCGCTCATGTCGCGATACCAGTGCGCCAGACCGCGTGCATCGACGGCGCACAGGACGACACCGGCAAAGCGGGGATCATTGGCCAGGTCGTTGAGTACCGCAAACGGGTAGTGGCCGTTGATCGCCAGCGAGGTGGCCGTCCAGCCAGGCTGAGCCTGCTCGAAGGCCGGTACCGAAAACGCCAGCTGGATGCGTGATGCGCCGATGACGGTCAGGTGGCGCTGCTGGTCGATGCCGCTGGCGCGATCGCGGTGGATGGCCCACAGATCACGGTCATCGATCAGCGCCGGCCGATAGCCCTGGCTGCGCCAGTAGGCTTCCCAGGTCGAGACGGCCGCGAACGCCACCAGCAGGGCCAGTCCGAGTGCGCAAAGCGTGGATCGGTTTGTCATCATCAGAACTGGAAATAGATGAAGGCGCGATGCTCACCGGGGCTGAGCAGCACTGCGGCCAGCAGCAGACCGACCATTCCGCCGCGAACAGGCCAGGGCAGGTCAGCATAGACCCGGTCTATTTCAATCCTGCGGATCACGGCGTGCCAGATCAGTAAGGCCGCCATCATCGCCAGGGCCAGCCATCCGGCCGGGTCGAGCGTCGAGGCGTCAAGCCTGACCAGGTCGCCGAAGAAGGCGCCGGCCTGGGCCAGGTCTGCGGCGCGAAACAGCACCCAGGTCAGAGTGACGACGATAAAGGTCAGCAGTGCATAGAGCGGCATCAGCGCGGCATGGCCGAGCAGCGGCAGGCGCACAGCCAGGGGTTTGAGGCTGTGTTCGAGCACCAGCCAGCCGCCGTGGGCAAGTCCCCACAGCACGAATGTCCAGGCGGCGCCATGCCACAGGCCTCCCAGGCCCATGGCGATGAGCAGGTTGCGCAGGGTTCTGGTGCGGCCATGGCGGTTGCCGCCCAAAGCGATATACAGGTAATCCCGGATCCAGGTCGACAGCGAAATGTGCCAGCGGCGCCAGAAGTCGGACAGACCGACCGCCGCATAGGGCGCGTGAAAGTTCTTCGGCAGCCTGAAACCGAAGCAACGTGCCGCGCCGATGGCGCACAGCGAGTAGCCGGCGAAATCGCAGTAGATCTGGCCGCTGAATGCGGTGATCGCGGTCCAGGCCGTCAGGGCGCCATTGCTGCCGGCTGCGGCAAAGCCGCCGTCGACGACCGGCGCAAACAGGCTGTCGGCCAGGGTCGACTTGAGAAACAGGCCCGCGACGATCAGCGCCACGCCGAGTTCGAGGTCGGTGCGGCCGGGCCGGCGGGGTTCGGCGAGCTGCCCGGCAAACTGCTCGTAGCGCACGATCGGCCCGGCGACGAGCTGCGGAAAGAAGCTGACGTACAGGGCGTAGTCGGCGAAGTCGCTGCCCGGTGCAATGCGGCGTCGGTAAACGTCGAGCGTGTAGGACAGCGTCTGGAAGGTGTAAAAGGAAATGCCAATGGGCAGAATGAGGTCCAGTGCCGGTGCCCGGTAGCTGAGGCCCAGTCCGAGGCCTTCGAGCAGCGCGTTGTAGTTGGCGATCAGGAAGTCGCCGTACTTGAACCAGCCCAGCAGGCCGAGGTTGACGACCAGAGACAGCGCCAGCCAGCCGCGTCGCGCCGCCGGCGTGTCCGCGAGGTGCAGGCGCCGCGCGGCCTGCCAGTCGACGACCGTCGAGATGACCAGCAGCCAGATGAAGACCGGGTTCCAGGCGGCGTAGAACAGGTAGCTGGCGGCGAGCAGTTCGAACTTGCGCAGCCGCCAGGCGCGGGTTGCGCCGGTCGCTGCCAGCAGCGCGATCATGAACAGGGCGAAGGTGAGCGAGTCAAAGGTCAAGACGGAATCCTGTCGACGGCTGGAACCGGGTGGCGCTCAGTCAGTCCCGGCACACACCTTGCCGGCGAGATCGCCGGCGTAGATCAGCGAACGCTCGCTGGCGGCGTTGACCGCGCTGATCGTGAGATAGTGATCCGAGCCGCTATCCGGCAGCGGCAGGCTGATTGAAAAACCGCTGTCGGTCAGGCCCGGACAGTCGAGCACGCGCGCCACGTCGGGCCTCGGCTGATCGGCCGCATGGCGACGGCAGCGGTTGCCCAGGCAGGTCTCGACATAGCCAAACGGCGTTGCGTCGAGTGAGCCGGCCCAGCCGCGCAGGTTGACGATGTTGTGTTCACGATCGATCTGGAGCTGATCAAGCCAGCCGCGCGTGCCCCGCTCGAATGTTGCAAGGCCCGCGTCTTTCTTTGCGCCGGTCATGGTGACGACATAGACGTCCTGTTCATGAGCCAGCAGTTTGGGCAGACGGGTGATGCCACAGCCGGCGCCGGCCGCTGCGCGGATGGCCCGTGAGACATACGCTTCAGTGACGAAGGTGGTGCCGTAGATCTCGGCGCCCAGCTCCGGGTTTTCGCTTGTATCAAGATAGCGGATGCCGTTGTCCGGCATGCTCTGGTTGCCCGGCAGCAGCGCCTCGCCATGAACGCTGAAGCACAGTGCGCCTGATGGTTCGAGCAGCCGGATCAGTTGCGCCAGCCAGCGCTGGAACAACCCGTGCGGCAAATGCGAAAACAGCGATGCCGCCCAGATCATGTCGAATCGGCGCGGGCAGTCGAAGGCTTCCGGCTCGGCGCTCGACTGCAGCGCGGTCACGCCGTAGCGCTCGCGTACCCAGCGGACCGCCTCGGGCTGAATCTCGGCGGCGCTGATTTGCGCCGGCGACAGGCTGTGGACCAGAAAGCGCAGCAGGCGACCGTAGCCGCAGGCAAAGTCGAGAAACTCGATCCGCCGCGGTGTGGCGAACAGGCGCTCGGCCAGCTGGCGGACGGTGTGGTATTGCTGCAGTGCAACGGCGAAGTACTGGCTGACCGCCAGCGCCGCATCCTGATGGGCCTTGAGCGAGTGTCCGAGCATTTGACAGTCGGGATGGACCGCGGTATCGAGCGCGGCCGGCGCCAAGTCTCCCGGCATCCATCGGCAGTGATCCAGGAGTGCCGCGGCCAGGCGCGGATCGGCGAGTGCCCGGCGCGCTTGGTCGGTCAGTCGACAGGCGTTTCCAGATTCCATTGCGGCAGCCGCTGCTCGTGGTCAATTGGGTTGACGCGGAATGCTACCATTACCGGCGCCTTTCGGAAGAGTCAGGCTGCCCTCGGCAGCACTAAAGCCCATGAAGCGGAACCCATCGATCGACTCGCTGCTGGCGCAGGCCGCGGCGCTTGAAGCCAGTGATCGCGCTGCCGCCGGTCGCCTGTATCGCGATATCCTGCAGCAGGATCCGGCCTGCATTCAGGCCAGCAATGCGCTCGAGCGACTCGTCGATCCTGGCCGGTTCAGCCACTGGATGCGCGTCAACTGCGTGATTCATCCCGATGACGATATTTTCCGGTTTTTCGTCAACGATCCGCACAGCTTCAACCCGGTTCGCGACTACCTGGCCGACGGCTGGCGTACGCTCAGCGAGCTGATGGTCCTGCTCGAGCGTCATGATCGACCGCTGCTTGGCATGTCCCGTGTGCTCGAGTTTGCCTGCGGTTTTGGACGTTTCACCCGTCACCTTGCTCCGCTGCTTCCGGGACGTTTGACCTGTGCCGACGTGTTGCCCGGTTCGGTGGACTTCGTCACCGAGCAGTTCGGGGTCGACGGGCTTTGCTCCAGTTTCGATCCCCGGTCGCTGGTCTTCCCGCAGCGCTACGAGCTGATCTTCGTGCTGTCGTTGTTTACCCATCTGCCGGTAGCGCAGTGGCGGGTGTGGCTGCGTGTGCTTGCCGGTGCCCTTGCGCCGGACGGCCTGCTGGTGCTGTCGGTGCACAATGAGGGCGCCGCCGCGGATTTCGGTATCGAGTTCGAACCAGACGGCACCTTCTTTGCCCCCAGCAGCGAATCGCCGTCGCTTGATCCTGCCCATTACGGCACGACGTTCACGACCCGGGCCGTGGTCGAGCGCGAGATTGCCGGCGCCCTTGGGCGGCTGCCGGACGATTATCGCCCGCTGGCTTTCTGGGTCGGTCAGGACGCGGTTGTCATCCGTCGCGGCTGAGCCCTGTACGCAATTTGTGCCGCCGCCGGGGTACCGCGAAAACCAGCCGCATCCAGCCGTCGCGCACAGACCGGTCCAGGGGCTGACCGAGTAACGCATAGGCGTTCATGACGTCATCGGCCTGCTCCGGCAGCAGCCCCGAAAGCACCAGTTGGCCGCCCGGTTCGAGGACTTCAGTCAGTCGCGGCGCCAGACTGATCAGCGGGCCGGCCAGGATATTGGCCAGCACCAGGTCGAACTTGCGCGAGCGATCGAACGACTCGGGAAGCCGGCAGTCGATGCGCCCGTCCAGGCCGTTGCGTGCGGCGTTCTCGGCGGTCGCCTGGAGGGCCTGAGGGTCATGATCAACGGCAACGACCCGGGCCGCGCCGGACAGTGCGCAGGCAATGCCGAGCACGCCCGAGCCACAGCCGTAGTCGAGAATCCGGAGGCCGTCCATTGCACGGCTGTCGATCCACTCCAGACACAGCGCCGTGGTTGGATGGGTCCCGGAACCGAAAGCCAGGCCCGGGTCCAGCCGGATGACCACCGGCCAGTCAGGGTCCGGTCGAAGGTGCGACGGGCAAATCCACAGGGATCGGCCAAAGCGCATGGGCTGGTACCGGTCCATCCAGGCGCGTGTCCAGTCGCGCCCGGCCAGCGAGGCGAACTCCACCGCCTCCGGCGAGCAGACAAGCTGCCGGTCACGCAGCGCGTCAAGCACGGTGCTGCGCTGAAAGCTGGCCGGAAACAGGCCTTCAACGGCGGTCCGTGGCCAGATCGGGGTTCTGCCGGGCGCCGGTTCATGGACCGGGTCGTTGCCGCCGTCGAGCAGGCTGACCGCGGCGGCGCCGACGGCAAACAACGCTGATTCGACGTCGTCGACGCGGTCGCGGTCGACGGTCAGGCGCACACGAAGCCAGTCGTTCATGTCGCCGGGTTGCCGACCATG
The DNA here is from genome assembly GCA_013285445.1 of Pseudomonadota bacterium. Classification (NCBI taxonomy): domain Bacteria; kingdom Pseudomonadati; phylum Pseudomonadota; species Pseudomonadota bacterium. The sequence continues at coordinate 777,391 of CP053448.1, forward strand.
GCCGGCCGCCAGTCGCCGTGAAGTGCCTGCAGTACCGCCAGGGCCGCCGGCCCAGCGGTCTCACTGCGCAGCACCCTCGGGCCCAGACGCAGCCGGACAAATCCCCGCTGGGCGAGGAATTCGATCTCGGCCATGCTGAACCCGCCTTCCGGACCGCAGGCGAGCGTCAGGCCAGTCCCGTCAGGCGGCGGTTCAATGTCCTGGGGAGCGTGATCGCCGTCCGGGTCGAGCACCAGACCCCGGCCGATGCCCAGCTCGGCCGCGTCCAGAGCAACGGGGCGGTCGACCGGTGGCACCCGGCAGCGGCCGCTCTGTTCGCAGGCTGCCACCGCGACAGCCTGCCAGTGGTGCTGACGGCGCACGGCGCGCTGTTCATCGAGCCGGACCCCGGTGCGTTCGCTGAAGACCGGAATAATCCGGCTTGCGCCCAGCTCGCAGGCCTTCTGGATGCACCAGTCCATGCGGTCACCGCGGGCGATCGACTGGACAAGTGCCAGGGGCAGTGGCGATTCGGTACGCGGATCGCGGGCCTGCCCCAGCTCAACACGACAGCGCTTGCCGTCGCCGTGTGCGATCACGCCGGCATACTCGCGGCCTTCATCGGCGAACACGACCACCGGATCGCCCTGGCGCAGACGCAGCACCCGGAGCAGGTGCCGGGACGGCTCTGGCTCCAGCACGATGGTCTGGCCCGCAGACAGGGACTGGCTGGTATGAATGCGCGTCTGTCTCACGGACCGGGTTCCTGGCCATGACGGCGCGCGTGGTCTGTGCTCGACAGTGCCCGGACGGCCGTGGCAGGATCGCGCATGCGGCCTTTGATTGCGCGTATCATGTTCGCAACCCATATGCAACGACTCGAATCGTCACATATCATGAAACATCCGTTCACATGTCGCCAGCGCGGCTTTTCGCTCATCGAGATCCTGGTGGTTGTCGTCATTATCGGGATTCTAGCCGCGGTGATCGTGCCGCGTGTCATGGATGAGCCTGACCGGGCGCGTGTGACCAAGGCCAAACAGGATGTGCAGGCGCTGGTCACGGCGCTGAACATGTACAAGCTCGACAATTACAACTATCCGTCCACCGAGCAGGGTCTGGAAGCGCTAGTGCGCCGGCCGTCTGGCCGCCCGGAGGCGCCCAACTGGAAAGAGGGCGGCTATATCGCGCGACTGCCCAAGGATCCGTGGGGACGTGACTACCAGTATCTCAATCCCGGCGTGCACGGCGAGATCGACGTCTGGTCGTTCGGGGCCAACGGCATGGCCGGGGGTGAAGGCATCAATGCCGAAATCGGAAACTGGGACGACGACTGAATCGACCGGCCAGGGCATGACCGGACCGAGTTGCAGCCAGGCCGTGACCGGAGCCAGGCGGCCGGGACGGGGGTTTACCCTCATCGAGGTGCTGGTCGTGGTTGCGATCGCGGCCATCCTGGCGGCGCTGGCCGTGCTGCAGCTGGGCACGCTCAAGCGACCGGATTCCCCCGATTTCAGGCTGCGGCAGCTGGCCGGACTGCTCGAGGCACAGTGCCAGCAGGCGTTGTTCCAGGCCCGTCCGCGCGGCTTGCGCGTCACCACCCAGGGCTACGACTTCTGGCAGCATACGGCCGAAGGCTGGGTCGTGCTGGCCGGCAGCGACCTCGACCAGCCGCGCCAGTGGCCGGGCGCCTGGGCGTTTGACCTGGTCGTCGAGGGACATCGCCTGGACCTTGGCGATGAACCCCCGGGCCCCCAGATTGCCTGCTACCCGCTCGGGGAGCTGACCCCCTTCAGCCTGGCCGTGAACGCCGAGCCGGGACATCCGGTCCGCGTCACCGGCAGCAGCGACGGCAGACTTGCCCTGGAGACGGGGCCTTGAATCGTGCCGGCGGCTTTACCCTGCTTGAGGTGCTGGTCGCCCTGGTGGTGGTGGCGGTGGCCGTCGCCGCACTGGCCCATACCGGGGCGCGGGCCCTGGATGGTCAGTCCAGACTCGAGCAGCAGACCGTGGCACTGTGGGTGGCCGACAATGCGCTGGCGGAGCTGCGGCTGGAGACCGCTGTCCCTGCGGGCCGCCGGCGTGGAACAACGACCATGGCCGGGCGCGCATGGGAGTGGGAGCTGTTCGTGCAGCCGGCGCCGGGGGGTGAGCTGCTGCGCGCCGATGTGCTGGTCTACGCCGGCCATCGCTCCGATGCGCCGGTTCTGCAGCACACCGGTTTTCTGGCGCCATGATGGCCCGTCGCGCACCGGCCGCCAGACAGGCCGGATTCACGCTGATCGAGGTGCTGGTGGCCGTGGCCGTGTTCGCCCTGCTTGCCGCCACCGCCTATACCGCGCTCGACGCCCTCAGTCGCAGCGCCATGCAGCACCGCGATCGTGCCGCGGCCTTCGCCGCGGTACAGCTCGGAGTGGCCCGTCTCGACGCGGATCTCAGACAGATGGTCAGTCGCCCGGTTGCCGCCGCCGCCGGCACGATCGAGCCCGCCCTGCGCGGTGGCTCCGATCGTTTCGAGGCCACCCGTGCCGGCTGGCACAATCCCGGCAGCGCGCCGCGCAGCACGCTGCAGCGCTTCGGCTGGACGCGCTCGGGTAGCGATCTGGTTCGAACCGCCTGGCCGGTGACCGATCGGGTGGCGGCGACCCGGCAGCGATCGGAGACCGTGCTGGCGGGGGTGAAGCGCTTCGAGCTGCGCTATCTCGATGCCGGCGGCGACTGGCGCGAGCGCTGGCCGCTCGATGCGTCCGTTCGCGAGCTGCCCAGGGCGATCGAGGTGACCCTCGAGCTCGAGCCGCTGGGCCGTATCAGGCGGCTTGTGGTGCTGTGATGCATCGCTGTTCGGGATCACGACAGGACGGCAGCGCGCTGCTGCTGGCGCTGGTGGCGGCAGCGCTGGCGGCAGTGCTGGCAGTCGGTCTGGTCGAGCGTGCGCAGCGGTCGCTGGCGCGTACCGAAGCCCTGGTCGCTGCCGAACGTGGCTGGCAGTACGCGCGCGGCATGGACGAGATTGCGGTTGCATTGCTGCGGCGGGCGCGCAGCGAGGGCATCGACCCGGCACTGCTCGACGGCGCCTGGTCGCAGCCTTTCGAGGTTCCAGGCGGTGTTGTTCAGGGCCGATTGATCGACCAGAATGCCCGCTTCAACGTCAATGCGCTGGCCCATCCCGACGGTGCGACCGCGGCCGCTGCGCAGGCCGCATTTCGGCGTCTGCTCGACGCCCTGGGGCTTGACCGGATCATTGCCGACGAGCTGGCGGACTGGCTTGACGGCGCCAGCGTTCCGAGTCCCGGCAGCGCAGCAACCAACTGGTATTCCCGGCGCGATCCACCCTACCGCACGGCCGGGGTTGTGCTGGCCAACACAAGTGAGCTGCGCTGGCTGCGCAGCGTCGATCACGAGGCCTGGCTGGCGCTGGCGCCCCTGGTCAGCGCCTTGCCCGAACCGGAACTGGTGGTCAACGTCAACACCACCTCGCCGGAGGTGCTGGCGGCACTGTTGCCCGCGCTCGAACCGGGCCAGGCGCGGCGGGTGCTCACCGACAAGCCGTTCAGCGACCTGCCGGCCTTCGAGCGCCATCCGCTGGTGGCGCCGGTCATGCGGCCGGATGTGCGGCGTCACCTGACGGTCAGCAGCCGCTGGTATCTGGCCCAGGCACGGGTCGTGCTCGATGAGGTCACGCGCGACTATTTCCGGCTCATGATTCCGGAAGTTCCGGGTTATGATGGCTTTCGGTACGTCAGCCAGGGAGTGCCCTGACGGTGGCACGCAAGCGCATGGAACAGGTCATTGTGCACGCGCTCGACCAGCGCTGGTCATGGGTGCTGCTCGGTCGCGACGGCCGGGTTCACCAGCACGGTCGCTGCGTGCCGGGCAGCCCGGACTGGCCCGAGGCACCGCCGCTGACGGTCCTGATCGATGCAGCCAGCTGTGCCGCTGTTGCCGTCGAGCTGCCCGACGTGGCCGGTCGGCAAATGCGCCAGGCCTTGCGCTGGGCGGCCGAGGCCCAGTTGGCCGGAAGCGCCGAGGACGAACATGTCGTCGCCGGTCCGCGCCTGTCTGACGGTCGCCTGGCCTGCGTGGCGGTGGCCAGCGAGGTCATGCATCAGCTGCAGACCGGTCTGTCAGGACGGGTGCCGGAGGCCATGCTGCCCGACGCCCTGTGTCTGCCGAATGCGCCCGGCCAGGTCAGTCTGGCAGCGATCGGAGACCGGGTCCTGGTGCGCTGGGACGAATGGGGGTTCGGCAGTTTTGACGGCGCGCTGGCCGACGACATGATCGAAGCGGTTGCCGGCGATGACCGCCAGTTGGTCTGGTACGGCGGCGAACGGCCCGCGTGGATGCAGCCGGACGCCGAGGCGGCCGACGGTGACTGGACCGACGTACTGGCGCGGCTGGCCGAACGCATCGAATCACCGCCGATCAATCTGCTGACCGAGGAGTGGATGCCGCGCTCTGCTCGCGCTGCGAAAGGGCACTGGCGCCGGGCCGCTGCGCTGGCCCTGGTCGCTGGCGGCACAACGCTGGCTTTGGCCCTGCTGGAGCATTACCAGCTCAGACAACTGTCGCAGACGCTCGATCAACGGATCGAGCAGCGTTTTGCGGCGGTCTTTCCCGGCGTCGGGCGAGTGGTGCGGCCACGCGAGCAGGCCGAGCGGGAGCTGGCCCGCCTGCGTTTTGGCCAGGCGGCCGGGCTGTTCGACCTGATGCATCGCGTTGCACCGGTCGTGGCCGGTCAGGGCGATTTCGAGCTTGAGCGGATTGACTATCGAGACGGTGCGCTCGAGATCGGTCTGCGCGCGCCCGATGTGGCCGCTCTCGACCAGCTCGAGCAGCGGCTGCATGCGGTCGATCTGGCCGCCGAAGTGCAGTCGGCCCGAATCGATGAGGTCGGTGCCAGCGGCAGTATCCGCATCGAGGAGCGCGGCGGATGATGGACTGGTGGCAGCAGCGTGAGCCGCGGCAGCGCCTGCTGCTGATGCTCGCCGCCGGGATCGCGCTGTGCGCGATCACTTATGTGTGGCTGTGGGAACCGCTGGCCGAGGCGCGTCAGTCGCAGCGCGCGCGCGTCGCCGAGCAGCAGGCGCTGATCAACTGGCTCGATGCGGTGGCACCGGTGGCCGAGCGTCTGCGGGCAGGACGCGCCGGTGCACCCCGGTCCAGCGATCGTTCATTACTGGGTCTGACTGACGAAACGGCGCGTGCCGCCGGCCTGGCCGGCGCCATGGCGCGCATCGAGCCGGCTGGCGAGGATCGGGTCCGGGTCTGGCTGGAAGGCGCTGAATTCGTCGCCGTGATGAGCTGGCTGGAGGCCTTTTCCCGCGCTCATCCAGTGCGCGTGGCCCGGCTTCAGGTCGACCGGGGGCAGCAGGCCGGCCGAGTGGATGTTCGCGTCACCGTGGTGAGCGATGCGTAAGCTTGTCTGGCTGGTGGTCCTGGCCATACCGCTGATCGTTGCGCTGACCTTGCCGGCCCGCGTGGCCCTGTGGTGGTTCGACCCGCCCGAGGAGATCGGCGACGTTCGCGGTACGATCTGGCGCGGCCAGGCCTTGTGGCGGCAGCCGGGACAAGCACCGCTGGACCTGACCTGGCGCTGGCGTTCGGGGCTGTCGTGGCACTGGCGGGTCAGTCAGGTACGGGGCGGATCAACAGTTCTCAACGGCATCGGGCGTCCGGTCAGCGGTGGCCTGGCGCTTGAGGATGTCAGCGGGCGGCTGGATGTGACACGGGCCGATATCCAGCTGTGGATGATGAATACGCGAGCGCGGGGATACCTGGAATTTGATATCGAGCGGGCAGTGATGGTCGACGGTCAGCCGCCGGAGATAGCCGGACAGATTGTCTGGCGCGAAGCGGCGCTCGAAGGGACGGTGCACGAGTCGCTCGGCGAGATTCTGGTCGATCTGACACCGGGCCGGCAGCGCCAGCAGGCGCGCGTGGAATCGCTGCAGCCGGCACCGGTGACGGTACGTGGCACAATCGATCTCGAGGTCGATCAGTACACGGTTGATCTGTGGCTGCGCGCCAGCCCCGATCGGCCGGACCTCGACCGGCAGCTGGCCTGGATGGGTGAGCGCCAGTCCGACGGGCAGATCCGGATCCGCCTCAGCGGAGCATTGGGCTGGTAGCACCACAGGTTATGGCGGACAAAGGGATGGAGACACGGATGACGGTAGATCTGGACGATGCCCTGGCGGTCGCGCGCGAGGCTGCGGCGGCGGCGCGCGATGTCGCCATGCGCTATTTCGGGGGCGAGCTGGACATCGAAATCAAGGCCGATGAGAGTCCGGTCACGGTCGCCGACCGCCAGGCCGAGCAGGCCATTCGCGCAGTCATTGCACGGCATTACCCCGGGCACGCACTGCTGGGCGAGGAATACGGCCGTCACGGCAGCGGCGACTGCCTGTGGCTGATCGACCCCATCGACGGCACGCGGAGCTTCATCCGGGGCCTGCCATTCTGGTCGATTCAGGTGGCGCTGATGGTCGAAGGTGAACTGGTGGTCGGCGTCTCCGCCGCTCCGGCCTTCGATGAGGTGGCCTGGGCCCGGCGCGGTGGCGGCGCCTTCATCAACGACCGGCGCGTCGTCCTGTCCAAGTGCGCCGAGCTGGCCGCCGCCGACGTGTGCTTTGGCAACCTGCGCTCGATGGCGCGAGGTGCCGGCTGGCCATGGATCGGGCGGATCGTTGCGACAGCGGCGCGCAGCCGCGGTTATGGTGATTTCTATTCCTATCACCGGCTGGCCGATGGCGGTCAGGACGCGGTGATCGAAAGTGACGTCAACATTCTCGACATTGCTGCTCTGGCCGTGATCGTGCGCGAGGCCGGTGGCGTGTTTACCGATCTCCAGGGCGCTGCTCCGGGGCTGGAAACGCAATCGGTGCTGGCTGCCGGTCCGACCCTGCATGCGCAGCTGCTGGCATCGCGTCATGGCTGATCGGAAGCTGGAAAGCCGCAGCCTGCCGGTCATCCACGCCCGGCGTGAGCGACGCCCGGCAGATCTGTTCATGGTCGAACAGCTCGACCTGGAGTTTGCCAACGGTGAGCGCCGCACCTACGAGCGACTGATCAGCCGCGGTGTGGGCGCCGTCATTATCGTCGCGCTGCCCGACGATCACCACGTGTTGCTGATTCGCGAGTACGCCTGCGGGGTGCATCGCTATGAGCTGGGCCTGCCCAAGGGCCGTCTGGAACCGGGGGAAACCCTCATCGAAGGTGCCAATCGCGAGCTGCAGGAAGAGTGCGGTTACGCGGCGGGTTCGCTCGAGGAAATCGGGCACCTGACCCTGGCCCCGGGCTACATGACGCACAAGACCCACGTCATACTGGCGCGTGAGCTCTACCCGTCGCGTCTGCCCGGTGACGAACCCGAGGCGATTGATGTGATTCGCTGGCCGCTTGACGACCTGGTCGGGCTGGTGCGGCGCGACGACTGCAGCGAGGGGCGCTCGATCGCGGCGCTCTACATGGCGCGCGACCTGCTCAGAACGGCTTGACGATCACCAGGATCACAATGGCGACGAGAAACAGCGCTGGCACCTCGTTGAACACCCGGTACCATCTGGACCCGTGCCGGTTCTGGCCGTGTGAAAAGCGCACGACCAGACGCCAGCACCACAGGTGATAGCCGACCAGTCCCACAACCAGCGCCAGCTTGAGCTGCATCCAGCCCGACGCCAGGTGCCACGGCTCGCCGACCAGCGTGGCCAGACCGAAGGCCAGCGCCAGCGTTCCGCCGATATGAGTAATGCCCAGCAGGCGCCGCTGCATGACCTGCAGCAGCGCCAGGCGCTGTTGGTCGGGGTTTTCGGCAGCATAGACGAACAGGCGCGGCAGATAGAACAGGCCGGCAAACCAGGTCACGACAAAGATCACGTGAAACGCTTCGAGCCAGCGCACGGCCGGGTACTCCCGTCATTCGGTCTGCCCGCTATTGTGCGCGAGACCGGGCCCGGGCGCCAACTTGACTCAGGTGCCGCGGGCGCGGTATAAACACCGCGCACATCACAAAAAATTCACAAATACACCAAGTGCTGATCCATCCGGTTTGGGGCACCTTTCGATTCAAGCGGTCGCCTGGCCGCTTTTTTTTGTCGCGACGATGTGGCTTGACAATCAGGGGGGTGTCCTCCAGTTATACTCAATGGCCCAATCAGCTCGGGAGTCGTTCCATGCCACAAAACGCACCCATCGTCTTTACCCCGGCGGCGGCCTCCAAGGTGCGTGAACTGATCCTGGAAGAGGCCAACCCGTCGCTGAAGCTACGCGTCTACATCACCGGCGGCGGCTGTTCGGGTTTTCAGTACGGTTTCACGTTTGACGAGAAGATCGACGAAGGCGATGTGACCGTGACGCGCGATGACGTGACGCTGGTGGTCGATCCGCTCAGCTTCCAGTATCTGGAGGGTGCGGAAGTCGATTACAGCGAGAGCCTCCAGGGCGCGCGTTTCGTGATCCGCAACCCGAATGCAGCCACGACCTGCGGCTGCGGTTCCTCGTTCGGGGTGGCGTGATCGGCGGTTCGCATTCGGTGCACCGAAGTCGCCGGGCCGTCCGGCGCATGTTGCGGCTGAAGGAACCGGCACGATGACGATATTGATTGTTCTGCTGGGCCTGCTGGCCAGTCATTTTCTTCCGTCGATCAGACGCTGGCGCCAGTACGACTGGCTGCTGTGGCCCATGGGCCGGATCACCGGATCGCCTGCGGCGCCTGGCTGGGCGGCGCCGATGACCCTGCTGCTGGTTGCGGTCATTGTGGCGCTGATTGCCGGCGCGCTGTTTACGGCACTGCTGGGCCGCGTTGGCTGGATCGTGCCGGCCCTGGCCGCATTTTTGTATACCCTGGGTCCGCGCGATCTCGACCGGGATGTCAGTGCCCTGCTGGAACAGCCGCAGCACGCCGATGGCCGTGAAGCTGCCACGGCGCTGGGTGTGCGGCCGGATCAATCCGCGCCGCAGGCCGCCTCCGCCGTGCTCTATGCCGCCTGCACACGCTGGTTTGCGGTTGTGTTCTGGTTTGCCGTGCTCGGGGTTGCGGGCGTGCTTGCCTATCGGCTTTGCCACCGGGCCATGCAGTCCGATTCGATATCGGCCGAAGCGCTTGATGGATTGGCGCGCCTGCGCTGGGTGCTGGAGTGGCCGGTGCTGGTGCTGATGGTGGTCACCGCCGGCTTGTGTGCCGATCTGGATCGGGTCTACCAGGCCTGGCGGCGGCATGCTGGACAGCGACCGGCCTGGCTGATTGATCCCCGGATGCTCGGGCTGGTCGCCGAAGCGCTGATGGCCGACGCTGTCGAGATACCGGTCGGCGTGCGGCGTGGCCACCAGCTGGCCTGGCGCATGCTGGTCCTGTGGCTGGTGGTGATGAGTCTGCTGCTGCTGGCCGGCTGGCTGGTTTAGGAGGACGAAGAGTATGCGATATCTCATTGGTGTTTGTCTCTGGTCGGCGGCAACGCTGGCTGCTGCCGAGACCTGGCTGCAGTGTGGTGGACTGGTTGACGTGATCGAGGGTCGCACCGGCGATGCCGCAACCCTGGTGATCAAGAACGGGCTGGTCTCCGAGGTGCTTGAGGGCCATCCCCGGCCGACCGGTACCGTCGAGGTCATCGCGCTCGATGATCTGATCTGTCTGCCGGGCCTGATGGATATGCATACCCATCTGTCTTCGCAGTCGAGTCGCGACGCCTATATCAATCGCTTCGTCCTGAATGAAGCGGATGTGACCCTGCGCGCGGTTGATTACGCACGCCGCACGCTGGAGGCGGGGTTTACGACCGTGCGCGACCTCGGTGATTCGTTCAACGTTACCGTGGCACTGCGCGAGGCGATTGCCGAAGGCCGGGTGCCGGGGCCGCGTATTTTTACTTCAGCCAAGTCGCTGGCGACCACCGGTGGACATGCCGACCCGACCAATGCCTGGCGGCGCGATCTGGCCGGTGAGCCCGGACCACGCGACGGGGTACTCAATGGAGTTGCCGAGGCCCGTGCGGCCGTGCGTCAGCGCTACAAGGACGGTGCTGACCTGATCAAGATCACCGCCACCGGCGGCGTGTTGAGCGTTGCTGCCAGCGGTGACAACGCGCAGTTCCGGGACGATGAACTTCGGGCCGTGATCCAGACGGCCGCCGACTACGGCATGCATGTGGCTGCCCACGCCCATGGGGCTGAAGGCATGAAGCGGGCGGTCGAGGCGGGTGTTCATTCAATCGAGCACGGCACCTACATGGACGACGCGATCATGGCCCTGATGATCGAGCGTGGCACCTGGTACGTGCCGACCATTTCGGCCGGTCGGTTTGTCGCCATCAAGGCCGAAGAGGAGGGGTACTTTCCGCCGGTTGTGGCGGCCAAGGCACGCCGCATCGGTCCACTGATCCAGGAGACCTTCGCACGAGCCCATGCCGCCGGCGTGCGAATTGCCTTCGGCACGGATTGCGGCGTGTGTCCGCACGGCAGTAACGCGAAGGAATTCGGCTACATGGTCGAGGCCGGCATGAGCCCGGCTGATGCCTTGCGCAGCGCGACGCTCAACGCCGCCGAGCTGCTTGGGCGCGCCGATCAGCTCGGGCAGCTCGCGCCGGGATACGCCGCCGATGTCATCGCCGTCGCGGGTGATCCGCTCGACGACGTCAGACAGCTCGAAGACATCCGTTTCGTCATGCGCGACGGCCAGGTCTTCGTGTCGCCGTGAGCCCTGATGACTGACGGCCTCAGTCGGCGTAGCCGCTGAGCTCGAGATAGCCGCGACCCAGCGGTTGTCGCCCGGGCGCGGTGCTGACTTCGACCGCGCCCTCCCAGTAGTGCACCGACCCCTGCCAGCGCTGATGATCGAACAGCGCGTCGACGGCCAGGTCGAGTCCATGCTGGGGAACCCGGACGCGCCACGCAACCGGCCAGCGATGCCCCTGATCGTCGGTCCACCAGCGCGTCGGCCGTGCGCTGAATTCCCCTGGCCGAAGCGGCCAATGCCGGCCGTCCCCGGCAATCACCGCGCCCGCCGACCAGGGCGCAGCGCTGCCGTCATGCCGACGCAGGCGGTAGACCATCAGGTCACGCCCGTCGTCGAGCTGCAGCGCGAACCAGTCCCAGCCCGCCAGTCCCTCGCCCAGCTGGCTCGACCCCCACTCGCGATCCAGCCAGGCGGTTCCGGTCACCTCGCTTGTAGCCCCGTCGACCTGGATTTGTCCACGGGCCGACAGGCGGGTGATCGAGTAGTAGCGCGATGCATTGCCGGGCTCGGGGCCTTTGCGACTGTAGCCGTCCTCGCCCTGCAGCACGACCGGCTTGACGGCCTCGAGGTCAAGCCGCAGACCGAAGTCGGCAGCCGCGGCCTGGAGCGACCAGCCCTGGCCATGGCGCTGGACCGTCCAGTCGCGCAACCACCAGCGTCCGGGTGTGGCACCAGCCAGCCCGAGTGCGCCGCGGGCGAAGCGCTCGGCGGAATGAAAGCGGTGATTGCGGCCGTCGCTCAGTGCCAGGTGGGCCATCCACACCGCCTCGCTGCGCCAGCGTGAGTTCAGCGCCGGAACAGATGCCAGCCCAAACCGGAAAAGCGTGAACTGAAAGCCCAGCGGTGCGCCATCCGTGGACTCCAGGTTGCCGGTAAAGTACCACCACTCGTTGCGAAAACCCGGATGGGCGCCATGGTCGTCGGGAAATACGAGCGGTTCCGGGCCGGTGACGCGGCGGAAATCCTCCGGCGCGTCGGACAGCAGCCCGGCGGCGGCGAACGGCGCCGACTCGGTGTCCGGTTCGACGGTCTGCCAGATCAGCCAGGCGATCAGCGCGACGGCGATGAGGGCCAGGGTGCCGAAATCCCGGTACATTAGCTGCCCCTCAGCTCGCCGGCCGGATCGCGGCGGCCAATGCGCCAGGCCGGATAGATGCCGGCGGCCAGCCCGGCCGCGGCGGCCAGCGCCAGGATGATGGCCAGCGGCCAAAGCGGCCAGCTCAGCGGCAGGCTCCAGCCGAACGCGCGCGGCTGGACCACCAGCGACAGACCGCTGTGGATGGCCAGCGCCAGCGGCACGGCAACAATGGCTGCGGCGATGGCCAGGCCGATGGTCTGGCTGATGACTGTTCCTGCGACGGCGGCCGGCGTCAGGCCAATGGCACGCAGGGTGGCATACTCGCGTCGACGTTCGAGGCTCACCGCCAGCAGCGCGCTGACCAGCGCAATGACTGCGATCAGACCGACCAGAACGGCCAGCGCCCAGGAGATCCGGAAGGTGCGATCGAAGACCGCCAGCGTGCGCGCCCTGATCGTTTCGCGACTGGTCAGGGTCAGTCGCGGGTCAATGTCGCGCAGTCGATCGACCAGCGTGGCGGCGTCGGGTGCGCCACCGCCGAGGTACAAACCGAGGCTGTCGCGGTGGCGGTCGTGCCAGAGGCGGCGGTAAAGGGGCGCGTGAATCGCCACGGTGCCGCGATCGCTGCCGTAGTCGCGGTAGATCGCGGCAATCGGCAGCGCAAGGGTCCCGTCGGGCGCCGGCAATGACACCGCATCGCCCAGGCCAAGGCCCGTGCGTCGCTCGAACGGCTCGGAGACGATGACCGCGTGGCCTTTCATGAAGGCGTCGCGTGCCGCCTCCGGGTCGCCGTCGAGCCATTCGAATCCCTGCCAGGCGGCTGACGGCAGGTCGTAGGCAATCAGGTCACGGCCTTCGCCCAGTTTCACCCGGCGGGCACTCGATATCTGCTCGACGCCATCCATTGCGGCAACGCGCCCGGCCAATTGATCATTGATCTGCCCGCTGGCCAGGGTGACGTAATGGTCGGCCCGCAGCAGACGATCGATCCAGTCGTCCACAGCGCCTCGAAACCCCAGTACCATCATGCCGATTCCGGCGGCCAGGGCCAGAGCCAGGCTGAGCGCTGCGAGCGCTGGCGCCAGACGGCGACGTGCTGACAGCAGCATCGCCAGGGCGCGACCGGCCAGTCGGTGGCGCGCGCCGCCGGCCAGTGCACGCAGCACCATCAAGGCGAGATCGGGTGCGAACACGGCCGCACCGGCCAGGGCGAGAAACAGGCCGGCGAAGGCGCCGCCGAGCCGGGTGCTCCAGACAACGATCAGCACACCGCCCAACAGCATCCCGAGCCCGGTCAGCGATACCCAGGGCGCCCGGCCTTCCGCCGGCAGTGCGCGTATCTGTACGCCCGGGGCGATTTGTCGGGCCTCGCGCCAGACGGGGATGACGGCAGCCTGGCCCAGCGCCATGGTCAGGGCCCAGAGGCTGGCATACAGGACCAGGGTTGGCCGGACGCGGGCCGGCGGCAGCAGTCCGTACAGCTCCAAGACCGGCTGTCGAATCAGCGCCATGAGCTGATCGGCCAGCACGGTACCAAGCGTCAGTCCCAGCAGCGCGCCCAGCCCAGTCAGTATCGCGGTCTCGATCATCAGGAGCGCGCTGATCTGCACCGGTGTCACGCCCAGAGCGCGCAGCATGCCGAAGGATGCTCTTCGCTGTACCGCCAGAAAGGACAGGACACTGAAGACGACGAACAGGCCCACCGCCAGGCTGAGCAGGCTCATTGCGGCAAGGTTGGCGCGCATTCCCTCGGTCAGTCGTGCCGCGGATTGCTGCCGCTGCCGGCTGCTGCGGATAGTGAACTCATCACTCAGTCGGGCGCGCAGCCACTTCTCAGCATCGACGGGCGCATCGATCCACGACAATTCACCGGAGCGCTTGAGCAGATGCTGGACGGCGGCAATGTCCATGATGAGACGCTCGTCAAGTCCGGGCCGCGCGCCCAGCGTCGCACCAATCTCGAGCTCGTGCCATTGCCCGTTGATTTGGACGCGCAGGGGTTCGTCCGGACTCAGGCCGAGCCGCCCGAGCGTGGTTTCGGTGACCAGCACCTGCTGCGCGCTCTGCAGCAGGGGTCCGGCCGCTGCGACGCCGATGGTGTCGGCGCTGGTCAGGCTGAACGGATCAATGCCGATCAGCTCCAGCGGCTGACCGTTGACACGCACGCGGGCGCTGAGGACAGGGATCAGCTGGGGCGCACCCCGGCTGGTTGCCAGGTCGGCATAAACCGCCTCATCGAGCCTGCCGTGCCGTGATTCGATGCGCAACCGCTGGTCAGGCGTCAGCGCATCGCTGGCGCTGTCGAGCGAATCAACCAGTACCCCGTGGATCAACGCAACACCGGTGACCACCGCCACGCCGGCGGCAATACCGATCAGTGACAGCACCAGCTGGCCGGGATGGCGCCGAAAGAACCGGCGTGAAGACTGCAGCAGCAGCTTCATCAGTCTGCAACCAGCCGGCCGTGGGCCAGCCGCAGCTGGCGCTCGCATACGGCGGCGGCTGCCGGATTGTGGGTGACCAGGACGAGGGCGCTGTCGCGTGCTCTCGTCACCCGCTCGAGCAGGTCGAGCACAGCATGCCCCGATGTCTCGTCCAGGCTGCCGGTTGGTTCGTCGGCCAGAATCAGGCCGGGTTCGTGGATGAGCGCCCGGGCGATGGCCACGCGCTGTTTTTCACCGCCCGACAAACCGCCCGGCATGCGTTCAAGCACATGTTCGATTCCCAGTTCGCCGGCCAGCGCGGCCACATTGGCTGGGGCCTGCGGGCGCCGGTTGATCCAGGCTGGCAACAGGATGTTCTCGCTGACCGACAGCGACTCGATCAGGTTGAAGTCCTGGAAGACCAGTCCGACCGTTGCGGCGCGCAGCCGGGTCAGGTCCGGTTCCCGCAGCTGCGCCAGGTCGTGCCCGAGCAGCTCGATATGACCAGAGTCGGGGCGGTCCATCCCGGCAGCCAGGTGCAGGAGCGTCGATTTGCCCGAGCCGGATGATCCGGTGATGGCTACCCGCTGCCCGCGCTCGACGACCAGGCTGACACTCGTCAGCACCTCGATGCGCCGGTCAGCGTTGTCAAAGCCCTTGCCGACAGCGCGCATGGCCAGAATTTCGGCAGTGCTCATCGTTGCGACATCCCCGGTTCCGGTGGTCTGCCTCGGCCGGACACGTGCCCGTTGGGGTACCGGTCGCCAGGCTGTCGGAACTTTTCCGCCGCAAGGCTCTCGAAGAATTGTGCCTGGCCTGACGAGTACGATTTCACATTTCTTGGCATTCTCGTCAGGATTGTGGTAGACTTACCACCAACTTGGCGAAACCGCAACGGTGAAGCCAGGTCGCAGGGCGCGAAGCGAGGTACATCACTCCGACATCCGTTGCCCCTCCCTCGCCAGGGGAGGGGTTTTTTTTGCGGTGAATGAAACCGTTCGGGAGGCTGCAAACCATGCTGATCAACATGCTCAAAGCCAAGATTCACCGGGCCACCGTGACGCGGGTCGAACGGGACTACGAAGGCTCCTGTGCCATCGACGAAGCGCTGCTGGAAGCCGCGGGAATTCTCGAGTTCGAACAAATACATATCTACAACATCACCAGCGGTGAACGGTTCGTGACCTATGCTATACGAGCCCAGCGTGACAGTGGCGTGATCTCGGTGAACGGGGCGGCCGCACACAAGGCTGCCGTTGGTGATCTGGTCATTATCGCGGCCTACGGGCGCATGGATGCGGCAGAGGCTGAACACCATCGTCCGCGCCTGGTCTACCCGGACAGCGCCAATCGGATCCGGCGCACGGGCGAACGGATTCCGGTGCAGGCGGCCTGAGTATCGGTCGGATGTTGCGGAAAAGCAACAATCCGACACTGCAGGCGCTGTTCGAGGCCGACCCGCAGCGCAGCCAAAAACTGCGGCTCACCCAGGGTGGCTGGGAACTCGACTATGCGGGCATTCCGGTCGATCAGGCCACGCTGGACGGTCTCAACCGCCTGGCCCGGCAACGCGGCCTGGCTGTTGAGGTCCAGCGCCTGTTGAGCGGTGAGCACGTCAACACGAGCGAAGATCAGCCGGCCCTTCATATGGCGCTGCGCGCTGCTGTTGCGAACAATAGCGCCGCGTTCCGGCTGTCCGAAGCGGTCGTGGCCGGGCGCCGGCATTTCCTGGAAGTGGCATCTCGACTCCATAGCGGCCAGGCGGGTCTGAGCGATCTGATTCATGTCGGCATCGGCGGATCGGATCTCGGTCCGCGACTGGTCGCCGACGCGCTTGAGGATGATGATTCGGCGGTGGCAGTGCACTGGCTGTCGACCCTGGACAGGCGGCGCTTCAAGCGTCTTTGCCGGCGCCTTGATCCGGCCCGGACCGGCCTGGTGATCGCCTCGAAGTCGTTTTCGACCGAAGAAACCCTGGTCCAGGCGCGGGCAGTGTGCGACTGGCTGGGCGATGACTGGTTCCGGCGCTGCTGGGCCGCGACGGCCAGCACGGAACGTGCCCGGGCCTTTGGCTTGCCGCGTCAACAGGTATTGAGCTTTCCGGCCTGGACCGGCGGGCGGTTTTCGCTGTGGTCCTCGGTCGGCGTGTCGGCTGCCGCCTGTATCGGCCGCGCCCGCTTCGAGCAGCTGCTTGCCGGCGCGGCCCGGGCCGATCAGCAGTTTTCCAGCGATCCCTCCGCTAACCACCTGGGCGTGATGCTGGCGCTGCTGATGCATTTCCTGCGCCGCGAGCTGAATCTGAATACGCTGGGTTTCGTCAGCTACGAGCCGCGCCTGGCGCTGCTGGCCGATTATCTCCAGCAACTCATCATGGAGAGCCTGGGCAAGTCCACCGGTCTGGATCATGCCAGCGTGGACGGACCGACCGCGCCGCTGGTTTTCGGGGGTCGGGGCACCGATCTGCAGCACTCGATCTTCCAGGCGCTGCATCAGGGCAGCGACACCCATCCCCTGGTCCTGATTGGCACCCAAAGCAGCGGGTCGGATGATGAGCTGGCCGACTGGTCTCATCGCCAGCTTGCGCATCTGCTCGCCCAGGCGCGCGCGTTCGTGCACGGGCGCCGCGACGGTCGACCGTTTCAGCAGATGCCCGGCAACCGGCCGGTCGCCACCCTGCTGACCGGGGAGATCACGCCGGAGCGTCTGGGGTGGCTGCTGGCGACCTTTGAACACGCCGTCTACAGCCTGTCGGTGCTGTGGGGGATCAACGCCTTTGACCAGTGGGGTGTGGAGCAGGGCAAGCGCCTGGCGGCGCATATCTACGATCAGCTTCGCGACGGTTGAGTCTGCCGCGGTTGTCAGGAGTCCGGATACTGCGCGGTGTCGCAGGGCAGAATGCGGAAGATCTTTTCGGCCAGCAGTTCATCGTTTCGTGCATCGACCAGCACGAATCGGCGGCCGTCTCGCACCCACTCACCGGTTTCGGTTTCTCCCGTGGCGCGCCCCCTGGCAACAACCCGGCCTTCGCGATCGTCGAGCCGGATGCTGATGTGATCCACGCCCAGGGCCGAGACATCCCAGTTAATGCGAATGGCGGTCTTTTCGGCCGGCGTTCCGCAATAGCGCAGATACGGCGGATTGGTTTCGAAGATGATGCCATGGTCGACCGCTTTGTCGGTGATTTCGTCGCCCCGGGCGAAAGCGCAGTCGGTCAGCACGGCGAGCATCAGCATGAGAAAGCCGATCGCGATGCGGCACGGGTTGGCGGCGCTGTCCGCGGCGGTCCTGCGTTGCAGGATTCGTCGGCCGGTGGCTGTCATGGGGTCGATGTAACGCTGTAGGCTGAGTTCACAGACAGCATATCGAATCGCCGGGTTCATTTTTCAAACATCGCATGCACGGCAGCGGCCGGGATACCTTCAGCGTGAGGCTGGCAGCGACCGGTCCCGGACTTGCGCCGTGATGCCGGGGCATCGGAGAATGCCGTTTTGCCTGACCGCGCCTTGCCGATGAACGATCAGCCGACACGCCTGGGCGTGCTCGAGGAATGCCGCAGGACGCTGATGCTGGCCGGGCCGCTCGTGATCGGCCAGGTCACCAGCTACGGCATGAATTTTGTCGATACACTCATGGCCGGCCGGCTGGGGCGACTTGACCTGGGTGCAGTGGCCATTGGTTCATCGGTGTGGGCGGCCGGTCTGTTGTTTATCGTTGGCATGCTGATGGCCGTATCGGCCAGCGTGGCTCGGCTCGATGGCGCCGGCCGGCAGCGCCAGGCCGGCGAGCTGGCCCGTCAGGCGCTGTGGTTATCCGCTGCACTGGGCTGCTTGATGTGGTGGCTGATGCGCCGGGGTGACCGGGTGATGGGCTGGGTCGGGGTCGAGGCCGACGTTGCCGCTCTGGCCAACGGCTATTTGCACGCCATGAGCTGGGGTGCGCCGGGCCTGGCCGCGATGTTCGTCCTGCGGTTTTTCTCGGAGGGCACCGGCTATACCCGCCCGACCATGTACATCGGCTTGCTGGGAATCGCCTGCAACGTGCCGCTGAACTACGTGCTGATGTTCGGTAAGCTTGGCTTTCCGGCCATGGGCGCGATCGGCTGCGGATGGGCCACGGCGGTCGTGCTCTGGCTGCAGTGTCTGGCGCTGGCGTGGTGGATCAAGCGCCGCCCGCGCTACCGGCCCTATGCCCTGTTCGAGCGTTTCAGCGGCCCGAGCCGGCGCGAGATTGGCGCACTGGTTCGTCTCGGGCTGCCGATCGGTATCATGGTGTTTCTCGAAGGTGGCTTGTTCGTCGGTACGGCACTGCTGATCGGCACGCTCGGGGCGCTGCCGATTGCCGCCCACCAGGTCGCAATCAACTACGCGGGGCTGATGTTCATGGTCCCGCTCGGGCTGGCTGGCGCCATCATGGTCCGGGTGGGCAACGCTGCCGGCCGCGCCGACCCGGTCGGCGCCCGGCGCGCCGGACTGGTTGGCATGAGCCTGGCGCTGGCCTTTGGTGGCTGTTCTGCGCTGGTGATGCTGGTGTTTCCCGAAGCCATTGCACGGATGTATACGGCGGATCCGGCGGTCATCGAGCTGGCCGCCAGCCTGCTGCTGCTGGCCGCGGTCTTTCAGCTGGCCGATTGTCTGCAGGTCTCGGCAGCGGGGGCGCTCCGCGGCCTCAAAGACACCCGGGTGCCGATGCTCTACAGTCTGGTGGCTTACTGGCTGGTCGGGATGATGCTGGGCTGGTGGCTGACGTTTCGTCAGGACTGGGGTCCGGCCGGCATGTGGGTCGGAATCATTGCCGGCCTGACATTGGCCGCTGTCTTGCTGGCGGGGCGATTCCTGCGCGTGACCGATCCCGGCCGACCGCCCGGGGCCGCTTTTTCCGAGGCACAGTGACCTTCGGCACATTGTTGTCGACCATGTCGGTGTCTACAATCGCGACTGATCCTGGCTACTGGTGACCACTGATGTCCTCCTCTCGCAAGCCGAACGTCCTCATTCGGATCTGGCTCGGCTTCTGGCGCGGCCTGACTGCCCTGCGCATGGCCGTGTTCAATATTGTCTTTCTGCTGATTCTGGGTTTGCTGATCCGGTTGTTCTTCTTTGCCGACGACGGTTTGCGCATCGAGCCGGATACGACACTGGTCATTGCCCCGGTTGGTCTGATTGTCGAGGAGTACACGGGTACACCGGGCGAGCGCGCCATCAACGAGGCGCTTGGGCAGGAGATGCCCGAAACGCGCCTGCGCGATATCCTCGCGGCGCTGGAGGCGGCCGCCGAAGACGAACGGATCGTACAGGTTCTCATCGACACCGATCAGCTCTGGGGTCTGGCGCCGGGAATGATGATGGAGCTAAGCGCTGCCTTTCAGCGTTTACGGGCGTCCGGCAAGCCGGTTATCGCCTATGGCGGTTCGATGAATCAGGGGCAGTACATGCTGGCTTCGCTGGCCGATGAGCTTTGGCTGCACCCCGACGGGCTGGTCATACTGGAAGGCTACGGGCGATTCCGGCAATACTACCGTGAAGGACTCGAAAAACTGGCGGTCGATGTCAACCTGTTTCGGGTTGGCGAATACAAGTCCGCCATGGAGCCCTTCATTCGCAACGACATGTCCGACGAGGCTCGGCAGTCCGCCGAATACTGGCTGAACGGCCTGTGGAGCGAATACCTGCGGCAGGTGGCGAGCCACCGCGGCATGCCGGCCGATGTGCTGGTGGATTTGATCGAGAACGTGGTCGGTCATCTTTCGGATTCGGGCGGTGATGCTGCCGCCATGGCGCTTGAAAGCGGCCTGGTCGACCGCCTGATGGCGGGCCCCGAGGTTCGCGCGGAGCTGGCCAGCCGCGGGGCGCCTGACGATAACGGCGGCTTCCGCAAGGTCGGCTTCATGGATTACATCAACGCCGAATCATTGCTGCCGGTCAGCGGCAAGCAGGTCGGCATCATCGTTGCCCAGGGTGCGATTACCGAGGGGAATCAGCCGCCCGGTACCATCGGTTCGGCCTCGACCGCCCGCAGAATTCGCCAGGCGGCGCGCAATGACGATATCAAGGCCGTGGTGTTGCGCATTGACTCCGGTGGCGGCAGTGCGTTTGCCTCTGAAGTCATTCGCCGCGAACTGGTTGCGCTGCGCGACAGCGGCAAGCCGTTGGTGGTCAGCATGGGCAATGTGGCTGCTTCGGGGGGCTACTGGATTGCGATGGGTGCCGACGAGGTGTGGGCCTACCCGACCACGATTACCGGTTCGATCGGTATTTTCGGTTTCTTCCCGACCTTCCAGGACACGCTGGGCAAAATCGGGGTCCATACCGATGGCGTCGGAACAACCTGGCTGTCCGGCGGGCTGCGTGCCGACCGGGCGCTGTCCGACGGCGTGAGCAACCTGCTCCAGACCATCATCGAGCACGGCTATCGGGAGTTCATCGATCTGGTCGCTGCGCATCGGCCGTTGAACCCCGAGCAGGTCGATGCCGTCGCCCGCGGTCGCGTCTGGACCGGAGAGCAGGCGCAGCAGCGCGGCCTGGTCGACCGGCTCGGCACGCTCGACGAGGCAGTCAGCTCGGCCGCTGCCATGGCCGGGCTGGGCGAGGACTACCGGATCCGCTATGTGGAACCCGAACTGGCGCCCTGGCAGGCGTTTCTGATGAACATGGGGGCGCGAGCCGTCGCGGCGGCCGGCGTGGACGCCATCCCGCGTGCATCGTTCTGGCTGCCGCGCCAGCTGCTTGCCCGCCTGCAATCAGACCTTGGCCTGATCGTTAGTCAGGCCGATTCCGGGCGGCCCGGCATCATGGCTCACTGCTTGTGCGAGGCGCCATTGTAGTCGCTGGATCCCGGTTCGGCCGGGGGCATCAGCCCTTCGATGCGCGCCAGCGTCTCGAGTTCGGGAATATCGCGTTGAAGGACGCGCAGGCGCATTCGCTCGGAGGCGCTGAGCGTCGTTGCCCGGGCCTGTAGCGCCTCGCGTTCTCGTTCGAGTTCACCAAGCGTCTGGCCCAGCTGCCAGGCGGACTGGTAGCCCGCCTGGTCGCAGCGCTCGTGGGCCCGCTGCCCCTGGCGACCCAGCTCGAAGCCTCGTCCGGGACTGCAGTCCGGCACACTTGCGCAGCCGGCAAGCAGGGCCAGGCAGACGATCAGCAAACGGCACGGTGTCATCTCATTGTCTGCTATTCGATGGCGACCGGCAGAGGATACCCGATCAGAGCACTGGCCGAAGGCAAGGTACACTAGATGTCTTCTGGCCTGGCGGCTTCGATTGACTGGTCGGGCAGGGCCAGTCGTAATCTTCTGACTGACAATCGAGGGAACTGCTGATGCTTGCCACCGTCACCGATTTTCTGTGGTCCTACGTGCTGGTTGCCGTGCTGGTCGCTATCGGACTGGCGTTCACGTTTGGCTCGCGTTTCGTGCAGCTGCGCTACTTCGGCGAGATGTTTCGCGTGCTCGGTCAGGCGTTCCAGCACCATAGCGGACACGTTTCATCGTTCCAGGCGCTGACCCTGAGCGTGGCCGGACGGGTCGGTGCCGGCAATATTGCCGGAGTGGCGGTGGCGATTACCCTGGGCGGGCCCGGGGCGGTGTTCTGGATGTGGGTGGTCGGGCTGATCGGTATGGCCACGAGCTTTTTCGAGTGCTCGCTGGCCCAGTTGTTCAAGACCCGCGACAAGCGCACCACGACCTTTCGCGGCGGTCCGATGTACTACATGGAGCGCGGACTGGGCAGCCGCAAGATCGGCATCGCGTTTACCCTGCTTTTGCTGTTCACGTTCGGCCTGGCCTTCGTGGCGCTACAGTCGTTCACGGCCTCGTCGTCGCTTGAAGAGGCCTTCGGCATTCCGGTGCACGTCACCGGCATTGCCCTGACCATTGTGATCGGCCTGACCATCTTCGGCGGCGTGCAGCGGATCTCCCGGGTGACCGAGATTGTGGTGCCCATCATGGCAATTGGCTACATTCTCATCGCCCTGGCGGTGATGCTCTACAACATCGCGGCGGTGCCGGCTGCGCTGATGATTATCCTCAAGAGCGCGTTCGGTCTGGAGCAGGCCGTTGGCGGTGGCATCGGGGCTGCAATCATGATGGGCGTCCGGCGCGGCCTGTTTTCCAACGAGGCGGGACTGGGCAGCGCACCCAACGTGGCCGCCGTCGCTTACGTGCCGCACCCGGTCAATCAGGGCATCGTGCAGTCGTTCAGCGTCTTTATCGATACCGCAATCATCTGTACCGCCACGGCGTTCATCATCATCATGGCCGGGATGCACGAGGTCGGCACGATTGACAATGGCGTGGTTCTGACGCAACTGGCACTCAAGGAGCATGTCGGCGACTGGGGTGAGACCTTTGTCAGCGTGACGCTGATGCTGTTCGCGTTCAGCTCGATCCTCTACAACTTCTATCTCGGCGAGAACGCATCGTACTGGATGAATCCCGACAATCCCTGGTTCTTCATCATCTTTCGCCTGCTGATGCTGGTGCTGATCCTGTGGGGATCGATGCAGGATCTGACCACCGTGTTCAGTTTTGCCGATCTGACCATGGCATTGCTGGCCCTGTTCAACCTGGTCGCGCTTGGTTTCCTGATGAAGCTGGGCTTTCGTCTGATGCGCGACTATGACGACCAGTGGCGCGCCGGCCGCGTGCCGGTATTCGATCCGGCGCGTTTTTCGGACGTGAATATCGATCCCGATGCCTGGTCGGATGCCGCCGATGCAGTGGTCGAAAAGGACTGATCAGCACGCCCAGCCAGGCGCTCAGGCCGCCGAGCGATGGCGCTTGAGGTAGACCAGTAGCTGGGAGATGGCCGCCGGGGTCATGCCTGGAATGCGGCTGGCCTGGTCGATGGTATGCGGTCGGCTGCGCTCGAGCTTCTCGGTGATTTCGGCTGACAGGCCCTTGACCTGGCGGTAGTCGAAGTCCTCCGGAATGACCGCTCCGGCGGCGCGACGCTGGCGCTCGATCTCGTTCTGCTGACGCTCGAGGTAACCGGCATAGCGGATCTGGATGGCAACCTGTTCGGCCACATCGTCCTGCTCGACGCCGGGACCGATACCGTCAACGGCCATCACCTGCCGGTAGTCCAGTTCCGGACGTCTGAGCAGCTCCTCGGCGGTCGTGTCCTTGCGAATCGGCACCTCGAGTCGGGCGCTGGCCATTTCGGCCAGTGACGATCCGGCCGCAATACGCAGGCCGCGCAGGCGATCAAGTTCCGCCTCGATGGCTTCGCGCCGGCGGCAGAACGCAGACCAGCGGGTGTCGTCGACCAGTCCCAGATCGCGGCCGATTCCGGTCAGCCGCAAGTCGGCGTTGTCCTCGCGCAGATGCAGCCGGAATTCTGCCCGGCTGGTGAACATGCGATAGGGTTCGGGCGCGCCTTGAGTGATCAGGTCATCGATGAGCACGCCGAGGTAGCCCTGGTCACGAGACGGCGTCCATGGCGCCAAACCCTGCACCTGCCGGGCCGCGTTGAGCCCGGCCAGCAGCCCCTGTGCGGCGGCCTCCTCGTAGCCGGTCGTGCCGTTGATCTGTCCAGCAAGAAACAGCCCCCGCAGATGGCGTGTCTCGAGGCTGGGCCGGAGGTCCCGCGGGTCGAAAAAGTCGTATTCGATGGCATAGCCCGGGCGGGTAATATGCGCGTTTTCCAGCCCGGCGATCGAGCGCACCAGCTTGATCTGGACATCGAACGGCAGGCTGGTCGATATGCCGTTGGGATACCACTCGTTGACGTCGAGACCTTCCGGTTCAAGAAAAATCTGGTGGGAGGGCTTGTCGGCAAAGCGCACGACCTTGTCCTCGATCGACGGACAGTAGCGCGGGCCGGTGCTCTCGATGCGGCCGGAATACATCGGCGAGCGGTCGAGATTGGCGCGAATGATATCGTGCGTCGACTCCGCAGTGCGGGTCATGAAGCACGACACCTGGCGCGGGTGCTGCTCGCGCCGGCCCAGGAATGAAAATACCGGGCGATGCGCATCGCCCGGCTGTTCTTCGAGACGCGAGAAATCGATGCTGCGACCGTCCAGTCTTGGCGGGGTTCCGGTCTTGAGTCGGTCAACCGCAAACGGCAGCTCGCGCAGGCGCGCAGCCAGTGCGTTGGCGGGCGCATCGCCAGCCCGTCCGCCGTCCAGCCGGGTCTCGCCGATATGGATGCGTCCGCCAAGGAAGGTGCCGGTGGTCAGCACCACGGCGCCGGCCTCAAAGGTCAGCCCCATGGCAGTGCGCACGCCAGTGACGCGTTCGCCTTCGACCCGCAGGTCATCGACCGGCTGCTGGAAAATGGTGAGGTTGGCCTGGGTTGCGATGGCGCTGCGAATGGCGCGACGGTAGAGGTCGCGGTCGGCCTGGGCGCGCGTGGCACGCACCGCCGGGCCCTTGCGCGCGTTGAGCCGGCGCCACTGAATGCCGGCGGCATCGGCGGCTTGCGCCATGGTGCCGCCGAGCGCATCGATCTCCCTGACCAGGTGGCCCTTGCCGATGCCGCCTATGGCCGGGTTGCAGCTCATCTGCCCGACCGTCTCGATACTGTGCGTGACCAGCAGTGTGCGCACCCCCGCCCGCGCCGCGGCGAGCGCGGCTTCGGTGCCGGCGTGGCCGCCACCGATCACGATGACATCAAACGACTCGGAAAACCGCATGCTGTACTGCAAGCCTTTGGAGAGCCACTATTTTATCCCCCGCCGGGGATCCGGGGAAAGGTGGTGCGTCTCAGCGATCGCGCTGACCTGAGCCGTCTCGCCTGTTCGGGCTTGTTTGCCGCGGGCTCGATCGGTCGATGGATGATCGCCGCCCGGATCGCCCCGATTCGCTGCGCGACGGGATGGTCCCCGAGCTGCGGGGACGCTCGTGCTGCTGGATCGGCGGCTGTATTCGGCCAGCCGGCGGCGCGCTGGCGTGATCGCTTGATGGCGCGCGCCGGCGCGCGGCCTCCGGCGCTTGACGGGAAGCCGCGGGGTCGAATCGGGGCACCGCCCGTTGCCGTGGTCTGTCTGCCATCGAAGGGGGGGCTCTCGACCCGGCGGGTGACGTCACGCAGCCGGATGGTCGGCATGCGCGGCGCTTCGCTGACTGGCTGCCTGGCGCGGCGCGGCTGGTTGAATCGTGCCGACGATGGCGATTGCCGCTGGCGTTCGAGTCGCGGCGTCGAAC
The DNA here is from genome assembly GCA_013285445.1 of Pseudomonadota bacterium. Lineage (NCBI taxonomy): Bacteria > Pseudomonadati > Pseudomonadota > Pseudomonadota bacterium. The sequence continues at coordinate 802,739 of CP053448.1, forward strand.
GCGCTGCCGGCGCACTGCGTCGGCTGGCGGCTCGCTGCCGGACGTCCGAACGCGAGCTGGCCCGGCTCGCGCCGCGAATCGACTGCTGGCGCAGGTCGGGCTGCCGGGATGCGGCCGGCAGCCGGGACGACGACCAGCGGCGCGCAGCGCGATCCGGCCGCTGACTGCGTGCGGTCAGCGATTGCCGCCGCTCGAGTGCGTACAGCCGCTGATCGATCTGGCGGACGCGAGTGTGGGCGTCATGACGGCCGACATGCCGGTATCGGTACGTGAGGTATCCAGACCACCGCCACGGGCGGTCGTAGTGGTGTGCGTAGCGATGCCAGGGATAGCTGTAGCCGAAACGGATGCCCACGGTGGTGCGAATCGGTCGATGGCCGTAGTACCAGCCCGGATAGGGGTAATACCAGGGATCGTAGTAGTGAACCGCAACCGAATAGGGATGATAGTGCCGGCTGAAATAGAAATAATCCAGAGACCAGTAGGGATACAGCGCCGGGTTGAGTGATACGCTTGTCGACACCCGGCCGGAAGTATGGCCGCGCTCGTAATAGACGCCGTCCCCGGACGGGTACTGGTAGTAGGTCACACAGCCGCTCAGCACGGCCAGAGCTGAGCAGGCCAGCAGCAGTTTCGCGATGACAGTTGGTCTGATCATGATAGACAGCCTACACCATCGGCATGAATCCATCCTGAACCGGCTCAGGTCCCCGGCGCCTGGTCTGAGCTCGCCAGCAGGCGCTCGAGCTCCGATGCCGCCATACGGCGCTGGCTGCGGCCGTCGACCGGGCTGGGCGGGGCCTGCAGGGCGTCGCGTCCGATCATCTGCAAAAGCTCAACCGTGCTTCCGCCGCCTTCGATGACCAGTACATCGACCTCGCGGTGGCAGCCATCGTGCCAGCGGATGCGCCGGCTTTCCTGCTGGAACGGCAGGTGGCGTTCGATCAAAAACCGAACCACCGCGTCAGGATCGTCGGCGAACACGTGCAGACTGATTCGCGAGTGCTCGTCGGCGGTGCCGTCGAGCACCGGGCCGACCAGACGCGGCCGGAACGACTCAAACAGGCGCATGGCCGACAGGGCAGAACGGCGCAGCTCATAGAGATTGGCGGCATGCGCGTCGCCACCGTAGAGCTGTTGCCAGTCGCGCAGCGCCTGATCCACCTCGCTGTTGGACGGCAGGCCTGCGCGCGGTGAAATGCCCATGCGACGCGCGGCTTTCTGCTTGGCGGCCAGAAAGCTGCGCTGTCCTTCGGTGGCCATGATGCGGGCGGCCTCGGCGGCCACTTCGCGGCGCAGCCGGCTGGTCTTCGATGCTTGCCGGGAAGCCATATCGGTCAGAAGATCTCGTAGGGGTCTGTCTGGGTTTGGGTGTTGCCGGCCGATTCGAGCGGTGGCAGGTTGTCGCTGTGGAACCACTCCTGGATGGCGCCCGGGGTGTCGGGACGGGTGCGCAACCCGGTTTCAGGATTGATCGGTGCGCGTGTGATGCCAACCGGCGCCGGCTGGCGGGTTTCCGGACGTCCCTCGAGCGCGGTCGCCATGAACTCCACCCACAGCGGCAGCGCCGTGCGTCCGCCCTGTTCCTGGCGTCCCAGCGATTGATTGTCGTCCATGCCGAGCCAGACGGTGGTCACGATGCCGCCGGCATAGCCCGAAAACCAGGTGTCGCGCTGATCGTTGGTGGTGCCGGTCTTGCCGGCCAGGTCATTGCGTTCCAGCGCCAGCGCCCGCCGACCGGTGCCGCGGCGAACGACGTCCGCCAGCATGGAGTCGATCAGCCAGACGGTCTGCGGGCTGATGACCCGTTCGGCATGCTGCGGTCTCGGTGGCCCGATCAGCGGCTGTTCGTCGATATTGGCATCGGCCGGTGTTTCCGGCTGCAGGCGACGCAGCGCCGGCTGCGTCGCCTCGGGGGTCGGACCCGCCTCTGGCGCAGGTGCGGTCGGGGGCGGGATGGGCGGGCAGCGCCGACAGACCGTGCGCCATTGGGGCTCGTGGAGCGCCTCGCCATCAGCATCGCGGATGCTGTAGAGAAAGCGGGGGGGAACGGCATGGCCGCCGTTGGCGAAGATGGCGTAGGCGGCAGCCAGTCGCAGTGGCGTCATCGAGGCAGAGCCAAGCGCCAGGGAGGGTCCGGCAGGCAGATCCTCGCGCTGAAATCCGAAGCGGGTTACGTAATCGCGCCCCTGATCGACGCCCATCGCCATGAGCAGGCGGACGCTGACCAGGTTGCGCGAATGGATCATGGCCTCGCGCAGTCTGGTCGGCCCAAAAAAACGACGCGAGAAGTTGGTTGGTTTCCACACTCGTTCCATGGACGGATCGTCGAACACGACCGGTGCGTCGTTGACCAGTGAAGCGGGCGTAAAGCCGTGGTCGAGCGCTGCAGCATAGATGAACGGCTTGAACGCCGAACCGGGCTGGCGCCGGCTCTGGGTTGCGCGGTTGAACTGGCTGAGCGTGAAGTCCAGGCCTCCGATCATTGCCAGAATGGCGCCGGTATCGGCTTCCAGCGCGACCAGGGCGGCTTCGGCTTCCGGCAGCTGGGCCAGTTGCCACTGCTCGTCATGCCGATACACGCGGACCAGGTCCCCGGGCTCCAGCATGCCGGAGACGGCATCCGGTTCGGCACCGACGGAGTCACGATCGACAAACGGTCGTGCCCAGGTCAGATCTTCCAGCGTCAGCGTAACCTGCTCGTCCTCGCCGGTGACCAGCACGGCTTGTTCCGGCGTCGTTTCGAGCACCACCGCCGGCATCAGACCGGCCACACTGCGAATTTCCGAAAGGCGCTCGCCAAGCGCTTCCTGCCAACCATCCTCAATCAGTTCGGGCGCGATGAAGGCGCGCTGCTCCGGGCCGCGCCAGCCGTGGCGACGATCATAGGCAAGCAGCCCATTGCGCACCGTTCGATCGGCGCTGCGCTGCAGCCGTGAGTCAATCGTCGTCCAGACGGTCAGTCCGGCCGAGTAGGCGGTGTTGCTGCCAAACCGGTCAACCGTTTCCTGGCGTGCCATTTCGGCGATCCAGGGCGCGTCGAGCTGAACTTTCGGGCCGTGGTAACTGGCGGTGTTCGGCGCAGTCCGTGCTTGCCGGTACTGAATCTCGTCGATGTGACCGAGGTGTCGCATTCGCTCCAGAATCCAGTTGCGCCGAACCATGGCTCGTTGTGGATTGGTGATGGGATTGTCGCGCGACGGTGCCTTGGGCAGTCCGGCGATCATGGCGGCTTCGGCCAGGGTCAGGGCCTCGAGCGGCTTGCCGTAATAGACCTGAGCGGCGGCGGCCACACCATAGGCGCGGTGGCCGAGGAATTCCTTGTTGAGATAGAGCTCGAGAATGTCGTCCTTGTCAAGTTCGCGTTCGATTCTCAGCGCCAGCAGCATTTCGCGCAGCTTGCGGGTAATGGTGTAGTCGGTCGACAGAAAGAATCGGCGCGCGACCTGCTGGGTAATGGTGCTGCCCCCGGGCACGCGTCCTCGGCCCATGCTCAGCGCGTACAGCCAGACGGCCCGCATCGTGCCGCGCCAGTCGATCCCCGGGTGGCTGTAGAAGCGATCGTCCTCGGCAGCCAGAAAAGCCAGCTTGAGTGTCGATGGGATTTCGTCGAGGGTGACCGGCTGGCGGCGCTGCTCGCCGATCTCGGCCATCAGCTGGCTGTCGGCTGAGTAGATGCGCAGTGGTACCTGCAGCTGCACGTCCCGCAGGGACTCGACGGACGGCAGCGAGGGCACGATTGTCAGCCAAATCACGAGGACGCCGATACATGCCAATGCGAACAACAGAAAAAACAGACGGATAGAAAAAACTATTAAAGGCTTTATTCGAACCATGAGTTATGGTAAATGTAGGCACTGACAAGTCGGGTTGACTCACGTCTTGGACGTGACGCAGAGTCAAAAGTGCCCCGGCACGCATTCCGGGCCAGGGCTTGGAGAAGAGGGTAGCACAGTCCTATACTGTGTCGGCCCGGCCAGACAAGGGGTGCTGCCGGGCTCTGGGCAAGGACGAGTGAAACCGGCGATTGGCAATGCCGAACAGAGGGCGCAAGCAATAACGATGAGCGAACTGTTGAGAAAGCTGTTGGGAGCGGCGCCGCCGCCGTTGCTGGGCGTGGATATCGGCTCCAGCAGCATCAAGGTGCTGCAGCTCGGAAACGGTGGTTCCGGCTACCGGGTCGAGGCGTATGCCGTCGAAACCATGCCCGAAGGCGCGATCAGCGAAGGCAATATTGCCGATATCGAGCGCGTTGCCGAAGCCGTCAAGCGTGCGGTCAAGCGTTCCGGCAGCAAGGCCAAGGCCTGCGCCCTGGCCGTCAGCGGCTCGGCGGTCATCACCAAGGTGATCAATCTGCCGGCCGATTTGTCAGATGACGATATCGAGGCGCAGATCGAAGTCGAGGCCGGGCAGTACATTCCTTATCCGCGCGAGGAAGTGAGTCTGGATTTCGAGGTGCTGGGTCCGTCCGCGCGCAATGCAGATCTGACCGAGGTGCTGCTGGCAGCGTCCAAGACTGAACATGTTGACCGCTGTCGGGAAGTGGGCGACCTGGCCGGGCTGACTGTTCGCGTCGTCGACGTCGAGTCCTATGCCATCGCCAACGCGTTCGAGCTGGTGCGCCGTCGCGTCGGTATCGACGAAAACGAGGCGATCGCGGTCCTGAACATGGGCGCTTCGACGTCCACGCTGATTGCGCTTCGGGGCGGCCGCGGCATCTACAGCCGCGAGCATGCCTTTGGTGGCCAGGAACTGACCGAGGAGTGCATGCGGCGCTACGGCATGGACGCCGAACAGGCCAATTTCCTGCAGCGCGGAGAGACACCGCCGGCCGGGTTCGAGGATGAACTGCTCGAGCCGTTTCGCCAGAACGTGATCCAGCAGATCAACCGGGCGCTGCAGTTCTATTCCTCGTCGAGCGATTACACCGGAATCAGCACGCTGTTTCTGACCGGAGGTGCGGCGCTGACGCCGGGCCTGGCCGAGGCGGTTGGCGATGAGGTGGGCATTTCCTGCGAGATGGCCGACCCGATCGAGGGGCTGCGGCTGGCGCCAAGCATCGACGCGGCTCGTCTGGAGCGCGTTCGTCCGGCTCTGACAACAGCCTGTGGACTTGCTTTGCGGGGATTCGACTGATGGCCAGAATCAACCTATTGCCCTGGCGGGAAAATCTCCGACAGGAAAGACAGCGCAACTTCATCGGTGCACTGATCGGGACGGCGGTACTGGCCATTGCGGTGGTCTTTCTGGTCAGTCACCTGTTCGGCCGCCAGATATCGGCCCAGGAAGCGCGTAACAACTTCCTGCGCGCCGAAATCACCAAGCTCGATCGCGATATCGCCAGTATCGAGGAGCTCGAGCAGGTGCGAGACAACCTGCTGGCGCGCAAGAACGTCATCGAACGGCTGCAGGAAAACCGCTCGATGATGGTTCACCTGTTCAACTATCTGGCGCAGACCGTGCCCGAAGGTATCCGCCTGACCTCGGTGCGTCAGACCGGTGAACAGCTGACGATCGAGGGCGTGACCCAGTCGGAAACCAGGGTCTCGGATTACATGCGCAACATCGAACGGGCCGAGTGGCTGCACGACCCGGATCTACGGATTATCGAGGCCGTTGACGAAAGCGAACAGCCGTTCCGGTTCGAGCTCAGGGCACGCGTGGCCTCGCCGAACGTGGTTGAAGACGAGAACGAGGAGTCTTGACGTCATGGATCTTTCGGAACTCAGAGATCTCGATTTCAACAATATCGGTTCCGCGTCGACGGGCGTCAAGGCGTTTCTGCTGGCGATCGTGGTGGTCCTGATCCTTGCCGGCGGCTACTGGTACATCATCAAGGACCAGCGCGAGACCCTGGAGTCGCGCGTCGGCGTGGAAGAGGAGCTCAAGCAGGAGTTTCGGGTCAAGCAGCAAAAGGCTGCCAACCTGCCGGCCTATGAGGAGCAGCTCGCGCAGATGGAAGAGATGCTCGAGGTCATGCTTCGCCAGCTGCCGTCGAAAACCGAAATGCCGGAACTGCTGATCGATATTTCGCAGACCGCTCTAGGGGCGGGCATCGACAACGAGTTGTTCGAGCCGCGCGCGGAGGTCATGCGCGACTTCTATGCAGAACAGCCGATCAATGTCCGCATGGTGGGCACCTATCACCAGTTCGGAAACTTTGTCAGCGCCGTCGCCTCGCTTTCACGCGTGGTGATTCTCACGATGCGCGATATTTCCCTGGTGCCGATCGAAGGTGGCTCCGGCCGTTTGCGCCTGGAGGGCGTGGTAACGACCTACCGTTACCTGGACCAGTCGGAAGCTGAGGGCATGGCAGCCGCGACAGGAGGGAGCCAATGATGCGCATGACGCATATTCTGGGCTGTCTGGCCCTGACGCTGGTGCTGGCCGGCTGTGAACGGGGCATGAGCGACCTGCGCGACTGGGTTGAGGAAATGCGACAGCGCCCCGCGCAGGGCATTGAACCCATTCCGCCGATTCGAACTGCCGAGGTGGTGGCCTACGAGGCCATGGAGGAGCGGGATCCGTTTCAGCGTCAGACGACAGCCGCGGACGAGGAAGACGAGGAATCGGTCGATGAGGGCGAAGGCCAGGGTCCGCGGCCCGACCCCGATCGGCGCAAGGAATACCTGGAGGGCTTTCCGCTCGACACGCTGTCGATGGTTGGCACTCTGGAAATCGAAGGCGCAGAGTATGCGCTGATTCAGGATAACGAAAGCGTTGTTCATCGCGTACGCGAGGGCAATTACATGGGGCAGAATCACGGACTTGTTGTGGCGGTTCAGCCCGACCGGGTGGAAGTGCGCGAGCTGGTCCAGGATGGCCGTGGCAACTGGATGGAACGCCGTGTGCGCGTAACCATGGCCGAATGACGAATACTGAAGAACCGGCAAGGAATTGAACATCATGATGAACTCTTCTTGGGCGATGAACGGGAGATGGATGATGAACAGCGGTAGCAAAGCGGTCACGCTTATGGTGGGGCTGTTCTGGATGGTCTCGGTGGCCCAGGCCGCGGAGGTGACCGATATCCAGGTGGAAAGCAGTTCGGGAGAGGTTCGATTCCTGATCAGCCTGGATGGCGAGGCGGCCAATCCATCGGTGTTCACGACCGAGCAACCGCCCCGGATCGTGCTGGAACTGCCGGATACCACATCGGCGGTCGATGGCGGGCGGGTGCCCGTCGGAGTCGGTCCGGCCCAGAGCTATATGGCGCTGAGCGCCGGCGGACGGACGCGTATGGTGGTCGACATGGCGCGTCCCGCGCCGTACGAAGTCGAAGTCACAGGCAACCGGATTGCGCTGATCGTCGACACGGGTTCGGCCTCTGCGGGGCGGGTCGCGTCGGTCCGTTCTACCGGTTCCGGTCAGCACCAGGTCACGGGATTTGATTTCCGGCGGGGCGAGAACGGTGAGAGCCGCGTGTTCGTCAATCTGGATCAGCCCGGCGTCAACATGTCGGTCAACGAGCGCACTGGCGGGCTGCGGGTGGATCTGTTCAACACCCGCCTGCCCGAGAATCTGTACCAGCGACTCGATGTTTCGGATTTTGCCACGCCGGTTCAGATGATCACGCCGGAACAGCGCGGTGAAAACGTGCGCGTCAATCTGGATGTCGCCGGTGCCTTCGAGCACCTGGCCTACCAGTCCGACGGGCAGCTGGTTGTCGAGGTGGCGCGCCCGGCTCAGGAAGAACGACCGGCTGATCGTGAGCTGACCTTTTTCGAGGAACGCGAGTACGAGGGTTCGCGCATCACGCTCAACTTCCAGGACATTCAGGTCCGCTCGGTGCTGGCCCTGATTGCCGATGTCTCCAATCTCAATATCGTGGTATCCGATTCGGTGTCCGGCAACCTGACGCTGCGCCTGACCAACGTACCCTGGGACCAGGCACTCGACATCGTGCTGGAAACCAAGAATCTCGATATGCGCCGTTCCGGCAACGTGATCTGGGTTGCTCCGGTGCGCGAAATCGCCGAGCGCGAGCAGCAGATTCTGCGCGCGCGCGCCGAGCGCCAGACGCTCGAACCGCTGCAGACGGCCATCATTCCGCTGAGCTATGCCGATGCTGAAGAGATGGCGGCGCTGATTCAATCGGCCTCGCAGGGCGAGGATGCCTCCGGAACCAGTCTGCTGTCCGACCGGGGTTCGGTCTCGATCGACCGGAGAACCAACACCTTGCTGATCAGTGATACGACCGATCAGATCAACGGCGTGCGCGAGCTGGTCGCCGAGCTGGATCGACCGGTGCGTCAGGTGCTGATCGAATCGCGCATCGTGATCGCGCGCAGCGATTTCAACCACGAACTCGGGGTGCGCTTCGGCGTGACGGGAGCGCGACAGGATTCGCGGGGCAATCTCTACACCCTGTCATCGAGTTCCGAGGCGACCGATCAGATGATTCGTGACGGGTTGGCCAACCGCCGCAACGACCGCGGCTCGAGCACGCCCATCGGGCTGCCCTCGCTCAGCGATCGCCTGAACGTCAACATGCCGGTCTCCAATCCCACCGGCAGCATCGGGTTCAGCGTACTGGCGGCCGATCTGCTGCTCGACCTTGAACTGAGCGCGCTTGAAAGCGAAGGGCGCGGAGAGATCATTTCGACGCCCAGGGTGATCACTGCCAACCAGGCCGAGGCCTACGTGCTGCAGGGTGTGGAGATCCCGTTCGAGTCGACCCAGGGCGGGTCGCTGGCCGGTGCCATCAACGTGGAATTCAAGGATGCGGTACTGGAATTGCGCACGACCCCGCTGATCACGCCGGACAACCGCATACAGCTTAAGCTCAACGTCAAGCAGGATACCGTTGGCGAGCTCTTTCCCAACGGACGTGGCGGCTTCATCCCGTCGATTGACACACGTGAACTCAACACGCGAATTCTCGTGGATAACGGGCAGACCGTCGTCCTTGGCGGTATATTCCAGGAGGAGCGGAACTTCCAGGAGCAAAAAGTGCCGGTGCTCGGCGATGTGCCCGTGCTGGGGCGGTTGTTCCGCCAGCGGAGCACGGCCGATGAGAAACGCGAACTGCTGATTTTCGTCACGCCCTCGATACTGGACGAACGAGTGACGTCGGAATGATGCGGAACATCATCAATGCCAGAAATTTTGCGAGTCAATTAAACATTTGTCGGGGTATTCATTCATGAAAGCACTCAAGTACGGAATTCTGGTTGCCAGCGCCCTGATTGTCGCCGCGTGCGGCGGTAGTTCGTCCGGCAGCTTCGAAACCGGCGGAACGGCACGATTGGCGATCACGGTCGAAACGAGTCAGGTGCCGGCCAATCCGCAGGGTTTCCAGCCGAATCCTGACCGGGATTTCACCATTGAGGTCAGTGTTCGCTTTACCCGTGCCGACGGCACGATCGTCACTGACGGCACATCGGTGACGCTGTCGTCCAGCAACAATGCGCGCGGCGTCGTATCTTCGACCAGCACACCCAATCAAACCGGCAGCACGGCATCATCATCGACGTCCGGAGGGGTCGCGCGGTTCTTCTTTACCAGCGGTGCCCAGACCGGCAGCGTCAATCTTTCCGCCTCGGCCTCCAACCCCAGCGGCAGCGGCAGCATATCGAGCAGCATCACGATTCAGGTGGTCGAGGCAAGCGACGACTCGGAGCGTGTCACCCTGACGATCAACGACAGCGAGCTACCTCAGAACATTCTGGGCTTCCAGCCGGCGCCCGACAGCCAGTTTTCGACCCAGATCAATGTGAAAGTGCTCAACTCCGCAGGCGATGTGGCCGCCGACGGCACCCAGGTCAATCTGGGCGTCGACAATGCCGGCCGGGCGATGGTGTCGCCTCTCAGCAACGTCCTGCAGGCCGGGGCCGACGCCGTTGCGACAGTCAGCGGCGGCTTTGCCCGCTTCCTGGTGACTTCCGGAAGCAATACCGGCCCCGTGGCGTTGACGGCCTCGAGCCCGGACGACCAGGGCGGCGGTGCCATAACCAGCCAACCCCTGGTCATCCAGATTGTGCCGTTTGATGGCGGTTCGGACCGAATCTCGATCAGCGCCGTTGAGGCGGAACTGCCGGCCAACGTGCTCGATATCCAGCCATCGGTCAACAGCCAGTTCTCCACTCAGCTCAACGTCAGCGTCATCGGTGCTGACGGCAACCCGGTTGCCGACGGCACTTCGGTGGTCATAGGCGTCGACGATGCCAGCAAGGGTGTGGTCTCAACGTTTGAGGATCCCCTCGAAACCAGTGCCTCGGCCGAGACGCAGACCCAGGCAGGGACTGCCCGGTTCATCTTTACCGCCGGTCGGGAGACCGGATCCATCGTGCTGGTGGCCAGTACGGATGGCGACAGCGGCGAGGCCATCCTCAGCGATCCGGTATCGCTGACGATATTGCCCAACGAGGCAGACGAGTCACGCTTGCGCGTCAGTGGTCCCGCCACGCTGCCGAGCAACGAGGATGGCGTGGCGCCGTTCTTCGGGTCGCCGTTCATCAATGAGCTGACGATCGAATATCTCGGGCCAGACGGTCAACCCGGCCAGGTGGCTGAAAGTGAGATTGCGGTGGCCATTGCCCCGGTCAATGTGGCCGCATTCTCGACGCTGGACGATCCCGAGACCGAGGATGTCAACGAATTTGTGGTACTCATGGGCAGTGCTCCGGTTGGGATGACCGCCGGGGTTTCGACCATCTTCATTCACAGCTTCGATTTGCCCGGCGAGGCGGTTGTAACGGTCACGGCAACGGATGCAGGGACTGGTGAGTTGTTCTCGGCCCGGTTCAACGTCGAGGTGGTTGATGGTGCCGCCAACTTCCTGCCGGCGCAGCTGGACTACATCATCGGCACCGACCCGGTCTACATCCAGGGTTCGGGAGGTGCGACGGCCAAACCCATGCAACTGCTGGTCAGCGATGCTGGCGACAACGCAGTGCCGAACCCGGAAGGAAACGGGTTCAGCTACAACAACGTCGTGCTGACCCTGGACGCCCCGGAGGGCAGCGGCGCACGGCTGTCCGGCACTGGCGCTGAAGGCTCGGTCAATGGCGAAGAGATTGCCGTCCAGACGGTCAATGGCATTGCCGAATTCTCGCTGCAGGCCGGCACCGAGACCGGCACCCACCGGATCGTGGCCACCGTTGATCGTGCCGACAATAATGTCGATAACGATCTCCTGGATCCCCTCACCGCGGAAACCACCATTGCCGTGGGTGATGGTCGCCTGTTCAGCGTCGAGCTGGTCAACCCGATTCTCAACGCCATTCGTATCAATCGTGTCACGACCGGTATCGACACCGATCAGGAGCCGATCCGCGACCCCGATACCGGGATTCTGGTGCCGCCGGATCCGGACGGTACCTATTCGCTGACCATTACCGCCCAGGGTTCGGACAAGGTCGGCAACCCGGTCCTGCCGGGCACGCAGGTCAACTTCGGCAAGATCGATGCGCCGTTGACGCCGGACAATCCACCGTTCTTCGTCTTCTCGGGTATCGAAGGGGATCCGGAAGAAGCCGGCTTCCTGTTCGACGCGCTTGATACGACCGAAGGGTTCCTGGATGATCTCGACTTTGCCGAGGAAGCCGTCGAGCCGGGCGATACGCTGGCCCTGTTCGGCAAGTCAGTGGCCGGTAATCGTGAGCATGAGGCATCGCGAATCGTCGACTCGGTCGTCGACGAAGACACGCTGCTGGTCACCGAAGCGTTCAACCCCAACAATGCGACGGGTCAGATCGTCGACGACGGAGCCGTCATCCCCTGGGTGATCGGACGCTCCCGGGTTGGCGTGATCGATGAACTGGTCAACCTCGGCGAGGACGGCCGCGGCTCGGTGCAGCTGACCTATCCCATCGATGCGGTCGGTCGACCGATCGTGCTGTGGACCCAGGGCACGCGCCAGGAGTTCGATCAGGACACCAAGACCGTCGCAGAGGTGGAATCGATGGTGTTCCCCGGAATTGCCCCGCTGCAGCTGACTGCCACGCCCAACCAGGTTGCCGGCAACCAGTCGGTCAATATCACCCTGTGCCTGCGCGATGGTATCGGTACTCCCATCAATGGCGTGTTTATCAATGCTGCGGTTGGCGGCGGCACCGGCAGTGCCGCGATCGACGGTGTCCCGCTCGGTGTCGGCTCTGACCAGACCGCCAACGCGACCAGCGGCAACGGCTGTGTCGTGACCGAACTGACCACTCAGGGTCTGATCCCCGACGAGGACGATCTGATCATCGTCTTCTTCGTTGGCAGTGCCCAGGATACGGTCACCGTGGTTGCCCCGGGCAGTGCGGCACTGTCGGTGACGCCGTCACGGGTCGTGGACAATGTTCAGGGTCCGATCAATATCCGCCTGATTCTTCGGCTCACCGACGCCAGCGGCAACCCGATTTCTTCGGTGCCCCTGAGCGGTGAATGCGACGACCCCGCTGGTGGCGTGCTGAGAATCCTCAATCAGCCTGGCCTGACCGATTCAGAAGGCCTGGCCGAGGCCATTGTCCAGATCAGTCTGTTTGATTGCGACGTGCCGGTTGTCGGAGAGTTCCAGTGTGTCTTTACCACCGAGTCCGGTGCGCCGACTGGCACCTTCACGGCAGTTGGACTGGCGCCGGAAGACATCGGAATCATTTCGCCGCCCTGCGACTGACCCAACGCACCGCCGCTTCTCCGGGAGCGGCGGCTGACACCGGATATGGACGCGGCCCTCTTGTCACATACAAGGGGGCCGCTTGCTTGGCAATACTGATGCGCATGAGGTCTTGAATCAGCCCCAGCCTGATCTGTGGAGCCGGGCCAGCACTGCTCGGTCGGTGCCCCTGCTGATCAATATTCCGCATGCCGGCACCGAGCTGCCGGACGCGCTGTCTCGCCGGTTGACGCCGGCAGCGCGGCAGCTGCCCGATACCGACTGGCAGGTCGACCGCCTGCTTGCGCTGGCTCAGGACGACGGGCCGATCAACCTGCTCCAGGCGCGCTGGTCGCGCTATGTCGTTGATCTCAATCGCCCCCCGGACGATCGCCCGCTGTATGCTGGCGAGGGAACCGGGCTGGTGCCGGTTCAGACGTTTGGCGGCGCTGCGCTGTACGCAGACACACCGCCCGGTGCCGGGGAAATCCGGTTGCGCGTGGAACGCTACTGGCGCCCCTACCATGGCCGCCTGGCGCAGGAACTGGATGCGCTCCGGCAGCGTCACGGCCACGCCGTCCTGCTGGACCTGCACTCGATCCGGTCTCGAGTGCCCCGCCTGTTCGACGGTGCCTTGCCGGATCTGAACCTGGGAACATTCGACGGCGGCAGCTGTGCCCCCTCGCTGCAGGGGCTAATTGCCGAGTGGCTTGAGAGTGCAACCGGCTTTTCCAGCGTGATCAACGGGCGCTTCAAGGGTGGCTACAATACCCGCCACTACGGTGATCCGGGTTCCGGGCTGCATGCCATCCAGCTTGAAATCGCACAATCCAGCTACCTCGATGAAACCCGGCCAGCCTACTGGGATGAGCGCCGTGCGCAACCGCTCGCCAGCCGGCTGCGGGAGCTGATCGCGGCCCTGCGGCAATGGCGACCCTGAATCGTCCACGTCTGTTTCGCGCACCGGCCATGCTGACTGCCGCAGGCTGGCGCCAGGATGTCGGCTTTCGGGTTGACGTTCACGGCAGCATCGAACAGCTCACGGCGGGCACGGGAGAAGCGGCGGAGGTCACCTTGCCCGGCGCGGTGATTCCCGGCATGGTCAATGTCCACTCGCATATTCACCAGCGTTTGATGGCCGGACTTTCGGCGCGCCGCGCGGATCAAAGCGACAGCTTCTGGACCTGGCGCCGACAGATGTACCGAACGCTCGAGCTGCTCGACGATGAGCGACTCGGGGTGCTGGCCGCCTGGGGATTCATGGAGCTGCTGGAAGGCGGCTATACGGCCGTCGGCGAATTCCACTACCCTCATCATCTCGCCGCGGCGACGCCAGCTGAGAGTGCGCGCCGAATTCTGGCTTCGGCGGCACAAGCCGGGTGTGCCCTCACTCTGCTGCCGGTGTGGTATCGTTATTCGGGTTTCGGCCGCCAGCCGCCCGACGCCGCCCAGGCGCGTTTTGTCCTGAGCCGTGATGAGCTCATCGATCTGATCATCGAACTGCGCGAGGGCGTCGACGATCATGTCTGCCGGATCGGGGTGGCACCCCACTCGCTGCGCGCAGTCGACGTGGCCGACCTGCCGGCGCTTCTGGAACGGGTCGGTGACGGCCCGATTCACATGCATATTGCCGAGCAGCCAGACGAGGTGGTCGCCTGTCGTGAGCACAGCGGACTGGAACCACTCGATCTTTTGGAAAGACATCTTGAGCTTGACCGGCGCTGGTGCCTGATCCACGCCACACACGTTCCCGCTGCCCGCCTAAACGCCCTGGCCGCCACCGGCGCCGTCCTCGGTATCTGTCCAAGCACCGAGGCCGATCTCGGCGACGGCCTGTTTCCGGTGGCCGAATTTCTGTCTGCGGGCGGTCGTGTTGCCATCGGCTCCGACAGCAATATCGAAACCAGCGCTGCCGCCGAGCTGCGCCTGCTCGAGTGGGGCCAGCGCCTTCGGCTGGGCCAGCGGAATGTCCTCGCCGCCGACAAGGACGGCCTGGGAACAGCACTGTGGCGCCACACCGCGCGGAGCGGCGCTGATGCGCTGGGCCTGCCTGCCGGCAGCCTGGAAGCGGGGCGCCGCGCGGACTTCGTCGTGCTGCAGGGTCAACACCCGCTGCTTGCAGGTCTGACTCCGCAGCAGCAGCTCGATGTCCTGGTGACCGCCGGCATGCCCGGCATGATCGAGTCGGTCTGGGTCGGCGGCTGCCTGCGCGTCAGTGAAGGCCGCCATCTGGACCGTGACGCGTTGCGTCCGGCCTTCCTTGATCTGCGCCGCGCGCTGGCGCTCAGTGATTCATGACTGAGTACGACGATCTGCCCTGGTCGGCGGCCAGTGAACGCAACCGCGAGCCGATCGGTGATGTGCTGACCTATTGGCTGCCTCGGGGCGGCCGGGTGCTCGAGATCGGGGCGGGTACCGGCCAGCACGCCGTTCATTTTCACCGCATCAGGCCGGACCTGGAATGGCTGGCGACCGACGTCGGCCACGTGCTCGAGCCCCTGGCACGGCGCCTGTCGCTGGAAGCGCCCGCGCTCGCGCCGCCGCGCGCACTGACCGTCGGCCTGGATACCTGGCCGCCCGGCCCGTTTGACGCGGTCTACACTGCCAATACCCTGCACATCATGCCCTGGTCCCGAACGCCGGCACTGCTCGACGGCGCTGCCACCTGTCTGCGACCGGACGGTTGCCTGGTCGTTTATGGGCCGTTTCGCGACGGCGGTCGGCACAGCGCAGCGAGCAACGCGGCTTTTGACCACAGCCTGCGCAGTCGCGATCCGGAGATGGGAGTTCGCGACGCAATCAGCCTGACCGACCTGGCCGCCGAGCGTGGACTGGTTGCCGAGGCCGACCTGACCATGCCGGCCAACAATCGTATTCTGATCTTCTGCAAGCAAGGAGGAACCCCACATGACTGACTTCGACACGCTGGTTCAGCAGGCCGAGGCGCTGCTGGGCGGACAACGCCATCGCGTCGCCAACGCCGCCAATCTCAGTGCACTGATCTACCAGTCGCTGGATGATATCAACTGGGCCGGGTTCTACTTTCGCGAAGGAGATGAGCTGATCGTCGGCCCGTTCCAGGGCAAGCCGGCCTGCGTGCGAATTCCGATGGGGCGGGGCGTGTGCGGAACCGCCGCCGCAAGCGGGCAGGTGCAGCGGGTTGCCGATGTCCATGCAATCGACGACCACATTGCCTGCGATCCGGATTCGCGCTCGGAAATCGTTGTGCCGCTGTCGCTAGACGACCATGTCTTTGGCGTACTCGACATCGACAGTCCGCGCCCCGACCGCTTCAGCACCGAGGATGAGCGTGGGCTCAGGCGCCTGGCAGCGGTCTATGTCAAATCGCTTGGATGAATCATTTGCGTGATCCGGGCGCAGCCGGGTCCGGGTGGCATGTCGGCCGACAGCACAGCCAGCGTGCCGGTTTGCATGCCGAGCCGGGGCCGCTGGCCACTGAGCCACTGAACCAGCCACTCCATGCCGGGATTGTGGCCCACCAGCATCAGACCGGGTAACTCGATATGTGCATTGAGAATGCCGACCAGATCTTCTTCGAGCGCTTCCCACAGCGCCTCTTCGATCCGTGGCGTAGATGCGTTCATCGCCGAAAGCACGGCATCAGCCGTCTGCCGGGTGCGCAGCGCCGGTGAGACCAGAATGAGATCGGGCGGCGTGGACTGCCGGTCCGCCAGCCACCGGCCCAGTTGAACCGCCGTCTCCCGCCCGGATTCGGTCAGCGGCCGTTCGCGGTCGGGTTCGTTGGCACGTGCAGGGCGTGCCTGCGCGTGGCGCAAGAGCCAGATCTGCATGAGGTCCTTACCCCCGAATTCCGGATCGGATCGCCATCTTACTAAGAAAACCATGAATGTGGCACGGTTTATGGTTTTCTTACTAATACAATCAGAAGTATTGCCACATTCAGGGCTGCGGACGAATTCGCCTGCAAGGCAAAGTGGTGAAGGCATAGCTGTTCTACGTCGAGCCACTTTAACGCCGCAGGCGGATTTGTCCGTAGCCCCCGCAGGGCTTGCCTCTTAAGCGCGCGTGGACAGGGCAGGCGGGAGCGCAAGGGCGGCTTCGCGAAGCGAAAAAGCCCTGGAGCGGAGCCGTTGCACGTGTTGTCGATGCTCGATGTAGGCTCGGCTACAGACTTCGCACCGACGCCTTGCCACGCACGCCGAGAGACAAGCTGAATGAGGCAATACTTCTGATTGTATTAGTAAGTGTGGTATCGACGGCTCCAACCCTCCAGGCATGGCGCCAGGTCCAGGTTGCCGCCTGAGATGATGATGCCGATGCGCTGATTGCGGAATTGTTCCCGGTGCGCCAGAATACCGGCCAGCGCCACCGCGCCGGATGGCTCGACGACCTGTTTGAGATGCGTCCACAACAGGCCCATGGCCCGGGTGATGTCGTCTTCGGTGGCCGGTAAAACCGATTCGACCCACTGCGCAATCAGCGCCAGATTGCGCTGGCCGACCAGTGCCCGCAGGCCATCGGCGACGGTTTGCGGGTGGTGATCCTCGACCCGTCGGCCCTGATTGAGCGAACGCATGGTGTCGTCGGCGCCGGCCGGTTCGATACCAACGACCTTTGGCGCACGAGCCGACGTCCGGGCGGCCAGCGCCGTTCCGCCGATCAGGCCGCCGCCGCCGACCGGCGCAACCATGATATCGAGGGCCTCGATCTGGTCCATCATTTCGAGTGCGCAGCTGCCCTGGCCGGCAATGATGCGATCATCATCGTAGGGCGGTACCGGCTCGAAACCGCGTTCGACCAGCCGCGCCAGGGCCGCTTCCCGGCCAGCCTGGTCGGGCTTGCAAAAGTGGATGCTGCCGCCGTGACGGCGAATATTGTCGACTTTGGCTTCAACCGCACCTTCGGGCACCACGATTTCGGCGCGCAGACCCCGCAATGCGGCCGCCCGCGCCAGGGCGGCACCGTGATTGCCCGAAGAGTGAGTCGCCACGCCGGGGCAGTCCGGGGGCAGTAGCGAGACGGCATGGCTGGCGCCGCGCAGCTTGAACGAACCGGTGATCTGAAGCTGTTCACACTTGAAAAACAGCCGGGCCCCCGTCATTTCATCCAGAATGTCGGATGTCATGACCGGCGTTCTGCGGACCAGCGATTGGATCCGCCTGCGCGCACGCACAACGTCTTCCGGTGACAGCCTGGTATCAACAAGCATCCGGCAATGATACGCCGAGTGGAATTTCGAGGAGTGATTCATGTCCGCACGTGGTGATCAGCCCCGTACCCCCGTCCTGCGCCAGGATTACCGGCCACCGGCCTGGTGGATTGACCGCGTCGAGTTGGATATCGAGCTGGATGCGTCCGAAACGCGCGTGGTCAGCCATCTGAGCGTGCGGCGCAATCCACAGGTCGACGCCGAACCACTGACGCTGTCCGGTGCCGGGTTGACCACCGTCCGCATCGAAATCGACGGCCGCCCTGCCGGGCAATTCGAGGAACAGACCGGCAACGAGCGCCTGATCATCCACGCCGTGCCAGACAGCGCCGTGGTGACCATCGAGGTCGGCATTCACCCCGACCGCAATACCGCGCTGGAGGGGTTGTATCAGTCCGGCACGATGCTGCTGACCCAGTGCGAGGCCGAGGGCTTTCGCAAGATCACCTGGTTTATCGACCGGCCCGACGTGATGGCGACCTATCGCGTGCGCCTGATCGGCGATCGCGAACGCTTCCCGGTGCTGCTGTCCAACGGCAACCGTGTCGAGACCGGCGAGCTCGACGATGGCCGGCATTTTGCCGTCTGGGATGACCCGTTTCCCAAGCCGAGCTACCTGTTTGCGGTGGTGGCCGGCGATCTGGCTGAACTGGCCGATACCTTCACCACCGGCTCCGGGCGTGAGGTGGCGCTGAAGTTCTACTCCGAGCCGGAGAACATCGACCGGCTCGAACATGCCATGGCCAGCCTCAAGCGCGCCATGGCGTGGGACGAAAAGCGCTTCGGGCTGGAATACGACCTCGATGTCTTCCACGTCGTGGCCACGCACGATTTCAATATGGGCGCGATGGAGAACAAGAGTCTCAACATCTTCAACGCGCGTTACGTATTGGCCGACCGCGATACTGCCACCGACGCCGATTTCGAGGCCATCGAAGCGGTCATCGGTCATGAGTATTTTCACAACTGGACCGGCAATCGGGTGACCTGCCGCGACTGGTTCCAGCTCACCCTCAAGGAAGGCCTGACCGTTTTCCGCGACCAGGAATTCACCGCTGATATGCGCTCGCGCGGGGTCAAGCGCATCCAGGACGCGTCCGACCTGATCGCGCGCCAGTTTCCCGAGGATGCCGGGCCGATGGCGCACGCTATCCGACCCGAGCGCTATGTCGAGATCAACAATTTCTACACTGCCACCGTCTATGAAAAAGGTGCGCAGGTCGTGCGCATGTACCAAACGCTGCTCGGCCGCGAGGGCTTTCGCCGCGGCATGGACCTGTACTTCCAGCGCCATGACGGCCAGGCCGTGACCTGCGACGACTTCCGTCGCGCCATGGCCGACGCCAACGACACCGACCTCGAGCAGTTCGAGCGCTGGTACCGGCAGGTGGGCACGCCAACGCTTGAAGCACGCACGCGCTTTGATTCCGACGCCGACGAGCTCGTCCTCGAGCTGCGTCAGCGTCTGCCCGATCAGCCGGGCAATCGGGGTATCGGGCCGCTGATCATTCCGGTGAAAGTCGGCTTTCTCGATGGCGATAACCGCCCGCTGCCGGTCACCCTGGCCGGGGAGAGCGAGCCTGGCCCTGAAACCCGCCTGCTGGTGCTCGCCGATGAACAGGCCGAGTTCTGCTTTCGCGATCTGCCGGCCGACGCCCTGATCTCGCTGCTCAGGGACTTCTCTGCACCGGTCAGACTCGACCATGCCGGGTCCAGCCATGAACTGGCCCGCCTGGCCGGCTTCGACCCTGACCCCTACAGCCGCTGGCGTGCCATGCGCGGCTTGAGCGAACGCGTGCTCGGCGGCCTGATCCAGGTCGGCAAACACGACGATGTCGGTCTTCTGGCCGACGCCTGGGCGGCCGTGCTGGACGGCTCGGACACCGACCCGGCCCTGGCCGCGGAGTTGCTGAGTCTGCCCGACGAGGATGAGCTGGCCCAGGATCGCGACCCGGTCGATATCGATGCCATTCACGCTGCCCGGCGGCAGCTGCTCGAAACCCTGGGTCGCCGCCTGGAACCGGTCCTGCTGGCCCGCTATCGGGCGCTGGCGCCACGCGGCGAGTGGTCCCCGAACGGCCCCGACGCGGGCCGCCGCCGGCTGCGCAACGTCACGCTGTCGTTGCTGGCGGCGGCCGGCGCTGAGCGGGCCGCTCAACTGGCCTCGGCGCAATACCAGTCCGCCGACAACATGACCGACCGCCTGGCCGGTTTCAGGGCGCTGGTGCACGCCGATCTTGACGGTGCCGCGGCGGCCGTGGCCGATTTCGAGGCACGCTACGGCTCGGACCCGCTGGTCATGGACAAGTGGTTTGCCGTTCAGGCCATGCGCCCGGATCCATCCACCGTCGAGACCGTCGCCGGGCTGAGGGACCACCGCGCCTTCCGCCTGGCCAATCCCAACAAGCTGCGTTCACTGATCGGCTCGCTGGCCATGCACAACCCGGTCGCCTTCCACCGCGCCGACGGCGCCGGCTACCGCCTGGTCGGAGGTGTGCTCGACCAGCTCGACGATATCAATCCCCAGGTCGGAGCCCGCCTGGCGACCTGCTTCAACCGCTGGCGTGCCTACGACGATCAGCGCTCGGCGATGATGAAAGAACAGCTCGAACAGCTGGCCGCAAAGAAGGGCCTGTCGCCCGACATCGAAGAAATCGTCACCGCGGCGCTCAAGGATCGCAGTGGGAGTTGAGTGCTCACAAGATTATTGAGACGCAGCGACGCAGCAAAGCACGCTGAGAAAAAAGGTTGCTTTGCGTCTTTGGGTTTAAGGGCTTGTCATCCCGGAGCGCTCCAGACTGACTCTGGATTCGATTTCGTCCCACGGAAACAGCGGCCCGGGGTCGACTTTCCGCCGCAGCTGGATTGCCGGGTCGTCGCTGGCCGCAATCAGGCCGGTGTCCAGCTCATCGTGGCCGGCGATGGTTCCAAGGTTGGGCAGCCGGTTCTTCAAGTCCCGAAGCAGCGCGACCAGTGATTCGATCTGCGCCCGGCTGTAGTCTTCCTGCCATTGCTGGTGGTGGCTGTCGAGCCAGTCGGGCCAGCGGCCGCGATTGACCAGCTCGATGCCGATGGATCGCGCGTTGTGGTCGCGGACATGATGAGCCACCCGCCCGAGCGGTACCCACTGCTCGATCGAACCATCACGGTCGATGTAGAAATGACCGCTGTTGCCGGTCTTCGAATTCGGGTGATGGATCCGCTCACCATAGTCCCGGGCCGTGCCCAGGTCGGGCAGCTCGGTGGCGTGGATGACCACCAGCTCGATCGATTCAACGGCGCGTTCGTCGAGCCGGTCGACATAGCTCAGTGGATTGTCGTGGATGTGCGGAACGGTCATGGGCATTGAGCAGACGGTGATCGTCAGGGCGATGAAAGTACTTAGCGCGATCGACACGCATCGATATGCATGGGGGCGCGCTTTGTCTCGTCCGTCGGGGATGCGACCCCGACCTACGCAGGCTTCATTATCGCAGGTCGGGACGGCGCCCTCCCCGATGAATGATGCCAACGCAAACCGGGCGCCTGCCTGTAGGTCGGGGCCGCCTCCCCGACGGACGAGGTTCGCATCCGGCACGCGCGGCGGGACATTCTCCGAACCGTCTCGGATGCGACCGCAACCTGCGCATCCGGCCTCCCCCGATGAATGATGCCAACGCAAACCGGGTGCCCGTCCGTAGGTCGGGGCCGCGTCCCCGACGGACGAGGTTCGCATCCGGCACGCGCGGCGGGACATTCTCCGAACCGTCTCGGATGCGACCGCAACCTGCGCATCCGGCCTCCCCCGATGAATGATGCCAACGCAAACCGGGCGCCTGCCTGTAGGTCGGGGCCGCGTCCCCGACGGACGACATGTCGGCCTTGCGCAATCGGTCAGTCGTCGCCGTCAGCTCGTTCGGCGATGGCCGCCAACGCTTCGTCGAGTCGCTTGCGGTCGAACCATGTGCCGGCGCGCATCACGCCCACAATCGAGCGGGTATGACCGATGTCTTCGAGCGGATTGGCCGCCAGCAGCACCAGGTCGGCCACGCAGCCGGGCTCAAGACATCCCCGGTTCGATTCGCCCAGATACTGCGCCACGTTGAGCGTGCCGGTAGCCAGCGCCTCGGCTGGCGTCAGGCCGGCGGCGACGTAGGTGGCCAGCTCGTGGTGAATCGCATCGCCGGGAATGCTCAGAATCTGGGGTGAGTCGGCGCCGAGCAGAATCGGCGCGCCGGCCTGGTGCAGGGCGCCGATCAGTTCTCGCCGGATGCTCACGAACCGCTCGCCGGCACCTTCCGGAAACTGCTCACGGAGCTGACCGGCGCGCTCGCGCCACTGCCTGGCCGTCTCCGCCGGAATCCAGCGCATTGCGTCGCGCTGCATCAGCGCGTCGATGTCGCCGGCCGCCCAGTTCTCGATCAGGCTCTGGGTCGGCACGTTGGCGATACCGGCCTCGGCGGTACGCTGCGCCAGACCGGGAATGCGATCCGCGTTCATGCCGGCAATCAGGTTGACCCCGAACAGGCCGGGGTCCGTGCCGAACAGCGCGTGGTCTTCCGGCACCATGTCCTGCGCATAACCATCGAGATGATCGATGGTGCCCTGGTTCGAGGCCAGCACCCGCTCGAGCCCGACCGCCACGGAGACATGACCGGAGTAATCGATGCCCAGGTGATCGGCGGCCCGGGTGATCGCGTCGAAGGCCTCCGGCCACAGGCCCGGGTGGAGCTTGAGCAGGTCATAGCCGGCCTCCTGCTGGGCCAGCACCATGCGTTGCGCGCCGTCCGGCGAGCTCACCGAACTGCCGTTGAATGAGGGCCCGGAGGTGATCAGCCGTGGCCCGGGAATCTCGCCGGCTGCCAGCCGTTGCTTCAGATCCAGGTGGCCAGGCTCTCCGAGCATGCCGCGAATGGTGGTGATGCCATGGGCCAGCCACAGCATCAGCGTATCGTGGACCAGCAGCTCCCCGACGCGCATTGGCGGCACGTGGGCATGCATCTCCGCCAGGCCGGGAATCAGAAAGCCGGGTTCTGCAACGATCTGATCCGGTACATCGACCTGGTCCGGGTCGACGATAAATCCATCGCGAACGCCGACGCGCCGCGGCTCCGATACGCTGGCGCCGGCGATATCCACCAGCCGAACCTCCTCGAACACCAGCGTCCTTGCGCCGAGCGGCAGGGCTGCCACCAGGAGTGCACTTGCCAGGATGATTCGCATCATATGACCTCCGCGATCCGGATTGTCTTTCAGTTTCCGATCATACTGCCATATCCGGCCCGGCCAGACCCGGATTCGCCGCACCGATCGACAGACCCGTCGCGTGGCTTCTGTGACCTCCGGCACGGTCGAAACGCAGCCGGGGGCGTTACAATATGCCGGCATTGTGCCCATTCCCGACAATAGTGAATTCGATGTCAACCCGTCTTGAGCAAGCGCGCGAGAACATGGTCGAGCAGCAGGTCAGAACCTGGGAGGTACTGGACCCCGGGGTGCTGGACGCGTTGCGGACCGTGCCGCGAGAGGACTTCGTGCCGGCCGAGTACCGGCGGCTCGCCTTTTCCGACCTGCGAGTACCGATCGGCGAAGGCCAGGTGATGATGCGCCCGATCGAGGAAGGCCGCATGCTGCAGTCGCTTGAAATTGAGCCGGGCCAGCGCGTGCTCGAAATCGGCACGGGCTCCGGTTTCACCGCGGCCTGCCTGGTGCATCTCGGCGCTCAGGTGGTCTCGGTCGAGATCAGCGAGCAGCTGGCCGAGGCTGCCCGTCGTCGGCTGGGCAAGCTGGCCGTCGAAGGCGTTGAGGTTTGCCAGGCCGATGCGCTGGGAGAATGGGCCCCGGATGGCCCCTTTGACGCCGTGGTTTCGACTGGTTCGGCCGCGGCCATTCCTGATCGTTTCCGCCAGTGGGTCGGGGTTGGCGGAAGACTGTTCGCGGTGCGTGGATTCAGTCCGGTGATGGAAGCCGTATGTCTGACCCGCATCAGCGAACAGCACTGGTACGAGGACAGTCTGTTCGAGACCGATCTTCCGCGTCTGGTTGGCGCCGAGGACAAACCGGTCTTTCGCTTTTGAGGATCTCTGAAAGGTAGCTGAATCTGATGATCAAGTACTCTTCCTTGGCGGTCGTCGCGATGACCGCTGGCCTGGTTGCCAATGCTCACGCCGTTGATCTGCTCGGTGTCTATGAGCTGGCCCAGTCGCACGATGCCGAACTTCTGGCCGCCGAGCAGCAGCTGCGAGCGGCCGGCGAGATTCCGCGCCAGGCGCGGGCCAGCCTGCTGCCGTCAATCAGCGCCAGCGCGGGCAGGGATATCGGTGAGTCGCAGACCGATATCGCCGGCATGCGTATCGACTCGTCGGATAGTGATACCGAGAACTTCGGAATCAGCCTGCGCCAGACGATCTATGACGACGCCAACTATGGACGGCTCAAGCGCGGCCGGGCCGAGCTGAACGCGGCGGAGGCCCGCTACGAGGCGGCCTGGCAGGATTTCCTGCTGCGCGTGTCGCAGCGCTACTTCGATGTGCTTACGGCGCTTGATTCGGTGCGCTTCGCGCGTGCCGAGGAAACCGCGCTGAAGCGCCAGTTCGAGCAGGCCGAGCAGCGATTTGAGGTCGGGTTGTCAGCGGTCACCGACGTGCACGAGGCGCGCGCGGTCTACGATGCGGCGCGTGCCCGCGTCATTTCGGTCGAGAATCAGTTCGAGGATGCGCGCGAGGCCTTGCGTGAAGTGGCCGGCAACTGGTTCGAGAATTTTGCCCGCCTGATCGAGGAGGTGCCGCTGTACCGTCCGGAGCCCGACGATGTGCAGGAGTGGGTGGCCATGGCGCTGGAATTCAACCCCGAAGTCCTCGCCCAGCGGGCCCAGGTCGACGTGGCCCAGGCCGACGTGCGGATTGCGCGTGCCGGCCATCTGCCCACGCTGGAGCTGTCGGGCGGATACAGCCGGTTCATCAACAATGAGTGGATTGGTCGCGATCCGGCCACGCAGCAGCCGATCACGTCCGCGGAGCTGGAAAACACCGGCTGGAACCTGGGGGTAACGCTGTCCGTGCCGCTGTTCCAGGGGTTTGCCGTCCAGTCGCGTCGACGTCAGGCCGGTTTTTCGCTCAGCGCCGCCGATCAGACGCTCAGCCAGACCGAGCGCGCGGTTGTGCGTCAGACCGAAAACGCATTTCGCGCCATCGTGGCCGGAATGCGACAGGTCGAGGCCAGGCGCCAGGCGCTGGTGTCTGCTCAAAGCGCGCTGGAAGCGACCAATGCCGGCTTCGAGGTCGGTACCCGAACGATTGTCGACGTACTTCAGTCAGAGCAGCGCCTGTTCCAGGCCGAGCGCGACTATTCCGAAGCGCGCCACCAGTTCATCCTCAGCCAGCTGCAGCTGAACCGGGCGGCCGGCGGGCTGGAGGAAGCCGATCTCGAGCGTATCAATCAGCTGTTGCGCTGAGCAGGTCCTCGAGCTGCCTGACCGTGCGCCGCAGGCTGCCGCGGCCCTGCTCGACCACTTCCAGCGCGTTGCCGCCGTAGTGCAGCGCCTGTTCCGGTGAGCGCCACAGTTCGATGACCGCTGCGGCCAGCTGTTGCGCGTTTTCAACCCGCATCAGCCCATCGGCTGCAATCAGCGCGTCGGCTGCTTCGGCCTGCTGGTGCAGGAAAGGTCCGGCGATCACGGGCTTGCCGCAGGCGGCCGGCTCGATGAGGTTGTGGCCGCCAATGTCGACCAGGCTGCCGCCCACAAAAGCCACCGAAGCGGCCGCGTAGCAGGCAAGCAGGGCGCCGATACGGTCGACCACGACGACCCGGGTTGCCGGGGCTATCGCCTGCTCGATGGTCTGCCAGGCCAGCCCGGCCTGGTTCAGCAACCGGGTGATCTCATCACTGCGTTCGGGGTGACGCGGTGCCAGCACAAGCAGCGCATCGGCACGTGCAGCAAGCACTTGCCGGTGGGCGTCGATGATCAGGGCCTCCTCGCCCGATCGGGTGCTGCCCGCCACCCAGGCCGGCCGTTCGCCCCAGCGAGCGCGCAGGCTTCTCACCTGCTCGCCGAGATCGGCGGGGAGCGGCATGTCGAACTTGAGATTGCCGGCAACGCGCAGTCGGTCATCGGCAACGCCCAGTTCAGCAAAGCGCCGCGCGTCGGCCTCGGTCTGGCAGATCACCCGTGACACACCCTCCAGGGCTCGCCGAAACAACGGTCTGAAACGACGGTACAGGCGCATGGCACGGGGCGCGAGCCGAGCATTGACCAGCACCAGCGGTAGCGCCCGTTGTTGACAGGCAATCAGCAGTTCGGGCCACAGTTCGGTTTCGGCGATCAGACCCATAGCCGGGTCGAGCCGATCCAGCCAGCGGCGCACGCGGGCGTAGCTGTCGATCGGGGCGAACAGCGTCTGGACCTGTTCACCAAACAGGTTTTCGGCGCGCTCGCGGCCGGTTGCAGTCAGCGTGCTGACCACTACCCGGTGTTCCGGGTTGCGCCGGGCCAGCGTCCTGACCAGTCCCTGGACCCCGTTGACTTCCCCGACCGAGGCGGCATGAATCCAGATGACCGGCTTGCCCGGTGCCCGTTCGAAGCGACCGCTGCGCTCTTTCCATCGTGAACGCAGCCGGACCGGCCCGGCTGCGCGCCAGCGCAGCAGCAACAGGGCCAGCGGGCCGGCAGCAGTGGTCAACACACGGTAGACTTGAAGCATGCTGCCGAGTGTAAAGCAAATCCAGTCGGGGGCCGCCGCGTGTCACGCGTCAAGCACGGTCTGACCACGCTGCTGCTGGGCCTGGCCCGAGGTCTGGGCCGGCTGCCGCCGACAGCAGCGCGCTGGCTGGTGCGCCCGCTCGCCCCGCTGCTGCGCCTGGCCATGCGCCGACGTCGGCGCATTGCCGAACGCAATCTGGTCCTGTGCTTTCCTGAGCTTGATGACAGCGCACGCCGGTGGCTGCTTCGGCTGCATTTTCGCAACCTGACTGAAATGGTGGCCGAGATGTCCATGGCCTGGAGCCGACCCGGGCGCCTGGACCGGCGTTTCGGTGCCGTTGAAGGCCTGGCCAACCTCCACGCGGCCCGCGAAAACGGCGGCGTGTTGCTGATTACCGGGCATGCCACCTGCCTGGAGCTGGCCGGCCGCCTGGTGGCCGAGCGGGTCGAGCTTGCCGGTGTCTATCGACCCCTGTCGAATTCCGCTATCGAGCGGTTTCAGAATCGCGGTCGGAGTCGCTACACCATCGCGATGTTCCCGCGCCACCGCTTGCGCGACATGATTCGCCATTTGCGCGCCGGCGGCGTGCTCTGGTACGCGCCGGACCAGGACTTCGGTCCCGAGCGCAGTGTTTTCGCGCCGTTTTTCGGCCATCAGACGGCGACCGCCCGGGCCATTCTCGATCTGGCCCGGCTGGGGCGTGCCCGGGTGGTGCCCATGTATCCGGTCAAGGATGAGCAGAGCGGCCGGTTGACGATACACGTTGAACCGGCCTTCGATCATTTCCCCGGCGACGATGCCGTCACCGATCTGGGGCGATTCAACGCCTTCCTCGAGCGCTGGATTCGGCAGGCACCGGGCCAGTACTACTGGGTGCACCGGCGCTTCAAGACCACGCCGGCCGGTGTGCCGTCGCGCTACCCGGAGTGCTGATCGACGCATGAATACTGTTGTTCAACGCATTCTGTTCGCGCCCGCCAGCGGGCCCGCGGGATCCGGTGAGTACTTCCGGTGCCTGTGCCTGGCCCAAGCCATGAAACGGCGCTTGCCCGGGCTCGACGTACATTTTCTGCTCCATCGCGAGGCCAGACTCGAGCATGACCCTGACCTGACCTACCATGAACTGCAGGCGACTCCTTCCCTGGCCGGCAATGAGGCAACCGAGACGATTCGCCGCCTGCGGCCGGCCCTGGGCGTGTTCGACTGCTCCGGGCGCGTGCGCCATCTCGCGGAGGTGCGCGCAACCGGCGGGCGCACGGCCTGGATCAGCAACCGCCCCTCGCAGCGTCAGCGCGGTTTCCGGCCCAGGCGTCTGCGCGTGCTGGATCTTCATCTGATCATGGATTCGGGCAATCCGATGCCGCGACTGGGGCCGCTTGAAAAACTGCTGCTGGCCGTGTTTCCCCGCACGCGGGTGGAGTTCATCAATCTGATTGCGCCGGAACCTGCGTCGATCGAATCGAGTGCTCGGCTGGCGCGACTTGCAGACTGTGACTACGCGGTGTTTGCCGCCGGTGGCGGCGGCTGGTCGCACGACAATCGGCCGGTTCCAGAGATCCTGGTTGATGCAGCCGTGCGTTTTCACCGCGCCAGCGGCATGCAGGCCGTTGTCGTCATGGGGCCCCAGTATCGGGGAGCCGTGCGCCGCCATGACGAGGTGGAGATCATCGGCCAGGTCACGCCGGCGCAGCTGGCCGGCATTCTGAGCGGCGCCCGGCTGGCGGTCGTCGGCGCCGGCAACATGCTCAGCGCGCAGGCGCTGACCGCGGCCACGCCATGCGTGATGACGGCAGTTGGTGGCAGCGATCAGCCGCATCGCGTGGCTGACTATTCACGTCGCGGTCTGGTCGTCGGCAGCAGGCTGGAGGCAGGGACGCTGGCCGACAGCGCCTTGCAGCTGTTGCGACAACCCGACCTGGCCAGACAGCTGGTCGAGGCCGCACAGTCGGGCGGGTTTAGGAACGATCGGGAATTGGCAGTCGACTGCCTGGTCGATCTGCTGGCCGAAACCGGCGATCAGCCGCTGCCGCCGTCCTGATCGCCTGGACGCGCCGACAGCCCCAGCGTCAGGCCGATCAGCAGGCTAAACCACACGACGCCGGCGCTGCGCTCGAAAACGGATTCACTCAGCGCCATCGAGGCCATGACGGTGGCCACGGCCAGCGCGCACCAGGCCAATTGGCGCTGCTGCAAGGATTCCGAGCGCAGCCTCGACCAGGCGGTCATGATCGGCGTGAACATGAGCAGGATCTGCAGCACCAGCCCGGGGATGCCCAGCATCAGCATGGTCGAGAGAAAGGCATTGTGCGGGTGCGTGTAGTCGAGCAGGAACGGACTGTACCGACCGGAGGCGACGCCTGCTTCCAGCGCATCCCGAAAGGCCTGCGGTCCGACGCCCAGCCAGGGCCGTTCGGCGATCAGCGAGACGGCAATCTGCCACATCTGGATGCGCCGGCCGATTGCGCCGTCAGCCTGAACGCCTTGCCCGATCTGGTGTAATTCCTGGACGGTATCGGCCAGGCGCTCCTGGGTTGGCAGCAGCGGCGTCAGCAGCACGAGCAGGCACAGCGCACCCGCACCCACAGGCACGCCCAGACGCCAGGCGGGCCGGTAGCGTCGGCCGATGGTCGGCACGTAAACCAGCAGCATGACGGGTATGGCAATCCAGGCGCCGCGCGATCCGGACAGCGCGTTGGCCAGCAGCGCCAGGCCAGCACCCCCGGCCGCCAGACCGCGGATGTGCGGGGGTTGTTCCGGATCGGCGATGCGGGGCAACAGCATCAGGCAGAAGGCCAGGGACAGGCCGCCGAAATAGATCGGGTTGGTCGGGCCCTCGACGCGGCCCTCATAGTGACCGACCTGGCCCGACAGCACATACCACAGCGCGTAGATACCGGCGCCCCACGCGCCGATGGTCAGGCCGTGCCACCAGGCCGGCGCCAGATTCCGGCAGCGTCGGACCAGCAACAGGACCACAATGGCGCCGAGCAGTTTCGGCACGCGCTGGGCGCTGCGCTCGCCGGCATCGGGCAGGCCGTGCAGCCACCAGGCCGCCCACCAGGCAAGGACCAGCGCCAGTGAGACGATCACGAACGCAGTCTCCGCGCGGCTCAGCCCGGGTCGACGCCAGCCGCCGCTGCCGGCCAGCCACCACAGGCCGAGCAGACTGAGCAACAGGAAACCGGTGTCCTGTGCGTTGGGGACGATCAGTCCGGTCGCCAGGGTGACCAGAATCACGCCGGCGGTGATCTGCGACACCCGTCCTCCCGGCCGAGGAGCCGCGCAGTCGAGCTCAGACATCCGAACCGATCAGTCGTCGCTCGGCCTCGAGGTAGCGCTGGCGGGTCTGCTCGACAATCTCCGGCGGCAGCGCCGGTCCCGGCGCGGTCTTGTCCCAGTCCAGTGTTTCCAGGTAGTCGCGCACGAACTGCTTGTCATAACTCGGCGGGCTGATGCCCAGCTGCCACGAGTCCACCGGCCAGAAGCGCGAGCTGTCGGGCGTCAGGACTTCATCGATCAGGTAGAGCCGGGCCTGTCTGTCGGTGCCGAACTCGAACTTGGTATCGGCGATGATGATGCCGCGGTCCCGCGCATAGGCCGCTGCGCGACGATACAGCGACAGGCTGATGTCGCGCACGCGAATGGCCAGCTCCGGCCCGACGATGGACTGCGTCGCGGCGAAATCGATATTCTCGTCGTGACTGCCGGCGGCTGCCTTGGTCGAGGGCGTGAAGATGGGCTCGGGGAGGGTGGCCGCCTGCTCCAGGCCGGCGGGCAGCGCAATGCCGCAAATCGCGCCCGTGGCCTGATATTCCTTCCAGCCAGACCCGGCCAGATAGCCGCGCACGACCGCTTCGATCGGCAGCGGGCGCAGACGCCGGACCAGCATGCTGCGCGGCTCAAGCTGATCGGCGAGGTCGCGATCGCCGACAACGCCGGCAAGATCGTCGTCGAGCAGATGATTGGCGACATGGTCGGCAAACTGGGCAAACCAGAATCTGGAGATGCGCGTGAGGACCTTGCCCTTGTCGGGAATCGCGTCGGGCAGGACCACGTCGAATGCCGAGAGGCGGTCGGATGCAACGATCAGCAGGCGCTCGTCATCGACGGCGTAAATGTCGCGCACCTTGCCCTGGTGCAGCAGGTCCAGCGGTGGCGCGGGATAGTGGCTCACTTTTGGCGGGTACAATATTCAGCCAGTCCCGGATTATACGCGTGAGTCCGTTTCCATGAAGCAATCGACCGTCATTGCACCGTCCATCCTGTCCGCCGATTTCGCCCGCCTGGGCGAGGAAGTCGCAACCGTGCTCGAAGCGGGCGCCGACTGGATCCACTTCGACGTGATGGACAATCACTATGTCCCCAACCTGACCATCGGGCCGATGGTCTGCCAGGCGCTGAGGCACCACGGCATCTCCGCGCCCATCGACGTGCACCTGATGGTCAAGCCGGTCGACCGCATCATCCCGGACTTCGCGAAGGCCGGCGCGAGCGTGATCAGCTTCCACCCGGAGGCCAGCGAACACGTCGACCGCACGCTTGCGCTCATTCGCGAGCAGGGCTGCAAGGCCGGTCTGGTGTTCAATCCGGCCACGCCGCTCGACCGGCTCGAGTGGGTCATCGACAAGGTTGACCTGGTGCTGATCATGTCGGTCAATCCCGGCTTCGGCGGTCAGAAATTCATTCCCGCCGCGCTCGAAAAGCTGCGTCAGGCCAGAAGGATCATTGACGACTCCGGCCGCGATAT
This sequence comes from Pseudomonadota bacterium, assembly GCA_013285445.1. NCBI lineage: Bacteria > Pseudomonadati > Pseudomonadota > Pseudomonadota bacterium. Next base: position 833,938 of record CP053448.1, read on the forward strand.
CCGTCTGGAAATCGACGGCGGGGTCAAGCCCGACAACGCCGCCGAAATCCGCCAGGCCGGGGCGGACACGCTGGTGGCCGGGTCGGCCATCTTCGGCGCCGAGGACTATGCTGCGGTTGTCCGTGCGCTGCGCGGATGAGCGGGCCGGGCTTGCGCCGGCCGATAGGCGTCGACATACTGTGGGTTGCGGGCACGGGGAGGTCCGTGCAAGCCAAGGGAGCACGATGATGGAAAATCAGGCTCGGCGCTTTGCCGCAGGGCGCAGTTTGCTCGCGGCCGCTGTCGTATGCGGCGCGCTGGCCGCTGGCACGGATTCCGCCAGCGCAGGCGTTTCGGACCCGCAAACGGTCACCATTTCCAATGACGGGGTCGGGGCGTCCACGCTGATGGTCAGTGCCATTACCATGAGCAACGGCACGCACTTCGCGCTGGTCTCCGGCGGCAGTTGCCCGGCGCCGCCGTTCGCGCTTGACGGCGGCGAGAGCTGCACCCAATGGGTGGTCTTCGACCCGCAAAGTAATGGTGAGCATACCGACACCGTGGTGGTCTCCAGCGATGCGCCGGAGGTGACCAACGATATCGTGACCCTGCAGGGCACCGGCGTTCCCGGCCCGACACCGGAGCTGGCCATTACGCCTGATCCGCTTGATTTCGGACTGGTGGCCGCGGCCAATCTGCCCATTGATGACAGCTTTACGGTCAGCAACAATGGGGATCCCGGCACCTCGCTGACGGTCTCGAACCTGCAGCTGACCGGAGACAGCGAGTTTTCCATCCTCAGCGAGAACTGTCTCGGCAGCGTGCTGTTCGACGGCGACAGCTGCACCGTCACGATTCGTTTCAATGCCGCCAGCGACGGCGCCTTTGCCGGCCAGCTGACGGTCGACTCCGATGCCGGCAGCGTGGCGGCGCAGATCCAGGGCGCCACCCAGATTCCCGCTCAGCTGGCCTTTGTGGTCCAGCCGTCCAACGTCTCGGTCAATTCGGTCATCACCCCGGCCATGGTCGTCGAGGTGCAAACCAGCTCGGGTGATCTGGTGACGCTGGACAACAGCACCATCGTCGAGCTGGAGATTGCCGGCGATCCGAGTGGTGAGGCCACAGCGGACGGTACGTTGAGTCGCCAGGTCAGTGGGGGACAGGCCACGTTTGACGATATCAGCATCGATCGGGTCGGCGCCGGATTCACGCTGCGGGCGGTTGACGGCGCCGGCCTGCTCGACAGCGACGTCAGTACACCGTTCGATGTCATCGCCGGTGCGCCGGCAGCGCTGGCATTCGGCGTCGAGCCGGGCAACACGCAGGTCAATGCCACCATCAGTCCGCCGGTCACGGTCGAGGTGCTCGATGCCTGGGGCAACCGGGTCGACTGGGACAATACGACCAGCGTCGGGCTGGCGCTGTCCGGCGGCAACCCGGCGGCGGTGCTCGGCGGCGGGGGCGCGCAAGCGGTCAGTGCCGGTGTGGCCAGCTTCTCCGCATTGACCGTAGACCAGGCGGCGTCCGGCTACGTGCTGGAAGCGACCGCCAGCGGTGGCCTGGTGCCCGCCACCAGCACCGCCTTTGATATCACGCCGGGTGATTCGACGCTCGAGATCACGGGTTTTGATCCGGCTGCATCGCAGACCGTGGGCGAGCCGTATACCGTGTCGATCAGCATTGCCGGGGCCGCGCCGAGCGGTGAGGTCACGATCAGCGACAACGGCAACAGCTGCGTGGTCGATCTGGATCTGGGGCAGACGGGCTGCGAGCTGGTCTCGACCAGCGCCGGCGCCAGGACCATTACCGCGGTCTATCCCGGTGACGCCAACAACGCCGCCAGCCAGGACAGCGCCGGCTACCAGATCGATCCGGCCAGCACGACGCTCGAGATCACGGCCATCGATCCGGCCGGGTCGCAGTCGGTCAACGCGCCCTATACGGTCACGGTCGGCATCGACGGCTTCAGCCCCGGCGGGACGGTGTCGGTCAACGACGGCCAGGGCGCTGTGTGCACGATCGTGCTGCCCGATCCGGACTGCGATCTGGTCTCGACCAGCGTCGGGCCGCGCACCATCACTGCCAGTTATTCCGGCGATGCCAACAACTCGCCCGATAGCGCCAGCGCCAGCTACGAAATCGTTGCCGGGGCACCTGATCAACTGGTATTCACGATACAGCCCGGCAATACCAGCTCCGGTCAGCCGATCACGCCGCCGGTGGTGGTGCAGGTACAGGATGCCTGGGGCAACCCGGTGGTCGATGACAATGCCACCGTAGTCGAACTGCTGCTGCAAAACGGCACGCCGGGCGCCCAGCTCAGTGGTGGCGATCCGGCGACCGTTAGCGCCGGCCAGGCCGGATTCGGCAGCCTGACCGTCGATCTGGTCGGCAGCGGCTACCGCCTTCGCGCGCAGGCTGCCGGGCTGTCATCGGCGACCAGCGACCCGTTCGAAGTCGGTCCCGGCACAGCGGTCGAGCTGCGTTTCGACAGCCAGCCGACGACCACGCTGGTCGGCGGGGTGATGACGCCGGCGGTGACGGTCAGCGTGCGCGACCAGGCCGGCAACCTGGTCGACAGCGACAACACGACCGAAGTCCAGCTGAGCCTGAGCGGCGGCACGCCGGGTGCAACGCTGAGCAACGGCGGGCCGCAAACCGTGATCAACGGCCTGGCCAATTTCGGTGCGCTCAGCGTCGACCTGACCGGCCTGGATTATCAGCTCGGCGCCGATGATGCCTCCGGCCCGCTGGCTGGCGATCTCAGCGACCTGTTCAATATCGTCAGCACCGCCAGCACCACAAGCATCCTGGCGATCAACCCGGCCGGTTCGCAGACCGTCGGTCAGCCCTATACCGTGCAGGTCGATGTCGACGGCGCCAGTCCGGCCGGTCCGGTGACCGTCAGCGACGGGGTTGGTGGCAGCTGCCTGATCGATTTTCCGACCAGCGATTCCTGCGCGCTGACCACCGGCCAGGCCGGCCTGCGCACGATCACGGCCAGCTTTGCCGGCGACGCGAACAATGCCTCGAGCAGCGACCAGACCGGCTACACGATCGACCCGGTACAGTCGATCGTCAGTATTGACGGTCTGGTGCCCGCCAGCGAGCAGGTGGTCAACCAGCCTTATACCGTGCAGGTTTCGGTGACCGGCTTCAGTCCGGGCGGTGCAGTACTTGTCGATGACGGGCAGGGCAATGACTGCCAGATCAACCTGCCCGACGCCAGCTGTCAGCTGGTCTCGGGTTCGGTCGGGCCGGTGACAATCAGCGCGAGCTATCCCGGTGACGACAACAACCTCGGCGCCAGCGACAGCGCGGCCTACGAGATTGTCCGCGCCGAAACCACAACCGAAATCCTGGGCGTCAATCCGCCGGATGAACAGCAGGTCGACGAGCCCTACACCGTCTTCGTGTCCGTATCGGGTCAATCACCGGGGGGTGAAGTCACGGTCAGTGATGACCAGGGCGAACAGTGCCTGGTCGATCTGGACCTCGGTCAGATCAGCTGCGAACTGGTCTCCAGCGTGGTCGGAACCCGGACCCTTACGGCCAGCTATCCGGGCGATGCGTTCAACGCGCCGAGCCAGGATCAGCGCAGCTACGACATCATCGGCAGCGGGCCGGTGGCGCTGGCGTTTGCAGTCGAACCCGACTATGGCGTGGTCAACGGCCCCCTGCTGCCGCGGGTGGTCGTGTACGTGGTCGACAGTCAGGGGCAGCTGGTAATCGACGATGACAGCACCGAAGTCGAGGTCCGGCTTGCCGCCGCGCCTGCCGGCGGGTCCCTGTCGGGCACCCTGCTGCTAACCGTGAGCCAGGGCGTGGCACGTTTCGAGGACTTGAGCATCGACCGGGCAGGCGACGGCTACCAGCTTGAAGCGCGAACGCCGAACATCGGTCTGACGCCGACCACTGGCGCTGCGTTTCGCGTGCGCGATGACCAGCTGCTCCGGGATCGCTTCGAAGCCGTGACCGACGAGCTGTTCAGGGATCGTTTCGAACCCTGAGCGGGTGCCGGGGCGTGATTGGCGCCGGCTGTGGTCCCGGCACGGCCGGCTCGATACAATAGCCGGCCGTTCCCCGATTCCATACGAGCCTGCTGCAGCGTGAACCGCACCCGCTTCGAACAACTCGCCCGCGAGGGCTACAACCGCATCCCGGTCTGGCGCTCGATCGCCGCCGACCTGGACACGCCGCTGTCGGTCTACCTGAAGCTGGCCGACGGGCCGAATGCCTTTTTGCTGGAATCGGTCGAGGGCGGCGAGAACTGGGGCCGCTACTCGATCATCGGCCTGCCGTGCCGCCGCGCCTGGCGCGCCACCGGCCGCAGGCTCGAAGCGCTGGAGTACGGCCGCGTGATCGGCTCCAGAGACGACGTCGACCCGCTGGCCGAAATCGATGCCCTGGTCGCCAGCCGCAAGGCCCCCGAACTCGACGAGCTGCCCGGCTTCGCCGGCGGCCTGGTGGGCTACTTCGGCTACGAGACCGTCGCCCACCTGGAGCCGAAGCTGGATTTCTCGGCCAAGCCCGACGAGCTGGGCGTGCCCGAGATCCTGCTGCTCGAAGCCGAGGAACTGGCCGTGTTCGACAACCTGGCCGGCCGGCTCTACCTGATCGTCAACGCCGACCCCGAAGAACCGCGCGCCTGGGACACCGCCTGCCGCCGCCTCGACCAGCTCACCCATCGCCTGCGCTGCGGCTCGCCGGGCTACCCGCCGGCGCCGGCCCACCCGCCCGGCGAAGAGGATTTCCGGTTCGGCTTCTCGGAAAACGACTTCAAGGACGCCGTGGCGCGCATCAAGGAATACATCCTCGACGGCGACACCATGCAGGTGGTGCTCTCCCAGCGCATGAGCGTGGACCTGGCCGCCCGGCCGCTCGACGTCTACCGGGCCTTAAGAAGCCTCAACCCCTCGCCCTACATGTACTTCTTCGATTTTCATGACCAGCGCGGCGACTTCCAGGTGGTGGGTTCATCCCCCGAAGTGCTGGTGCGCGTATCCGACCGCGAGGCCATGGTGCGCCCCATCGCCGGCACCCGCCCGCGCGGCAAGACGGCCGAAGAAGACCGCCGCCTGGAAGAAGAACTCAAGGCCGACCCCAAGGAACTGGCCGAGCACCTGATGCTGATCGACCTGGGCCGCAACGACATCGGCCGGATCGCGGCCACCGGCACGGTCGAGCTGACCGACCGCATGGTGATCGAGCGCTACTCGCACGTCATGCACCTGGTCTCGGAAGTCCACGGCCAGCTCGACACGGACATGAGCGCGATTGATGTGCTGCGCGCCACCTTCCCGGCCGGCACGCTCTCGGGCGCCCCGAAAGTCCGCGCGATGGAAATCATCAATGAACTCGAGCCGGTGCGCCGCGGCGTCTACGCCGGCGCGGTCGGCCACCTGGACTGGCACGGCAACGCGGACCTGGCGATCGCCATCCGCACCGCGCTGGTCAAGGACCACACCCTGCACCTGCAGGCCGGCGCCGGCATCGTCGCCGACTCCGACCCGCAGGCCGAATGGGAAGAAACCATGAACAAGGGCCGCGCGCTGATCCGCGCCGTGGCCGAGGCCGGCGGAGGACTGCACCGGTGAGGCCCCGTGTATTGCTGGTAGTCAGCCTTGCGATGCTGCTGGGGGCTTGTGCGAGCTCCCGACCGGCGCCGGAAGAGCCCGAACGCTACGACGTCCGCCACGAGGGCAATCGCATTGTCTACCGGGGAGAAATGTCGGGCCTGGCGATCGAGGAAGTCGCCGGCCTGCTGGAGCAACATGGCGACATGATCGAGTGGCTGGATATCGAGTCCCCCGGCGGCGAAGTCATGTGGGGGTTGGATCTCGGTGAACTGGTGCTTGAGCATGAACTCAAGGTGAGAGCATTCAATACGGGTTGCCACTCGACCTGCGCGAACTACGTCTTCACCGCGGGCCGGGAGCGCGCTATTGAGGATGGCGCGCTCGTCACCTGGCATGGGTCGGCGCTGCAGCGTAATTTGTCGATGCGCGACGGACGGCCGTTAAAGCCGTCTCTGCGGCAATATGTTCAGGAGTGGAAGGAGCGTCAGAGCGAATTCTTCCAACGGACCGGGGTGGACGAACGTATCACCATTGTCGGCCAGGACCTGGGATGTGAGTGCACGTGGGCGCTGTCGGCGGAGGACATGGCCCGATTTGGGCTCGAGGATGTTGACGTTCCTGATGGCTATACCGAAACCGACATCTCCAGCATTTCGGACAATTCCCACATGAGATTTCTAGAACTGCCCGATGATGTCTTCGAACGCATCCGCCCGCGGGAGGATGCATGACCCTGGCCGGAGGGCTGCACCGATGAAGGTGCTGATGATCGACAACTACGACTCGTTCACCTACAACCTCGTGCAGTACCTGGGCGAGCTGGGCGCGGACGTGCACACCGTGCGCAACGACGCCATCGACATTGCCGGCATCCGCGAGATGAACCCCGACCGCATCGTCCTCTCGCCGGGCCCGTGCACGCCCAACGAGGCCGGCGTGCGCCTGGACGTGGTCGCCGAACTGGCCGGCGTGTATCCCATTCTCGGGGTCTGCCTGGGTCACCAGGCCATCGGCCAGGCCTTCGGTGGCGAGGTGGTGCGCGCCAGGGAAGTCATGCACGGCAAGGTCTCGGCCATGCACCATACGGGGCAGGGCGTGTTCGCCGGCCTGGACAACCCCTTCGAGGCCACCCGCTACCACTCCCTGATCGTCGCGCGCGAGTCCCTGCCCGACTGCCTGGAAGAGACCGCCTGGACCGAAAGAGAGGGCCAACGCGACGAGATCATGGGCTTCCGGCACAAGGAACTGCCCATCGAAGGCGTGCAGTTCCACCCCGAATCGATCCTGACCCAGCACGGCCACGACCTGCTCAAGAATTTTCTGGAGATGAACACATGACCGCCATCAAACAGGCCCTCAACGAACTGGCCGAAGGCCACGACCTCGAAGGCGATGTCATGCGCGCGGCCATGCACGAGATCATGGCAGGCCAAGCCGACCCGGCCCAGGTCGGCGGCTTTTTGATGGGGCTGCGCGTCAAGGGCGAGACCCCCGTCGAGATTGCCGCTGCCGCCGAAGTCATGCGCGAAGTCGCCCAGCGCGTCGACATCGACCGCGAGGGCCTGACCGACATCGTCGGCACCGGCGGCGACGGGGCCTCGCTGTTCAACGTCTCCACCGCATCGGCCTTCGCCGCGGCCGCCGCCGGCGTGCGCGTGGCCAAGCACGGCAACCGATCCGTTTCCAGCAAGTCCGGCGCGGCCGACGTGCTCGAGGCCGCCGGCTGCCGGCTCGACCTCACGCCCGCACAGGTCGCCACCCTCATCGACGAGCTGGGCGTGGGTTTCCTGTTCGCGCCGCAGCACCACACGGCCATGAAGCACGCCATCGGCCCGCGCAAGGCGCTGGGCTTGCGCACCCTGTTCAACCTGCTCGGCCCCCTGACCAACCCGGCGTGCGCGCCCAACCAGGTGCTGGGCGTCTACGCCCCGGAGCTGGTCCTGCCCCTGGCCGAGGTGATGCACGCCCTGGGCAGCCGGCACGTGATCGTCGTCCACAGCCATGACGGCCTGGACGAAATCTCGATTGTCGAGCCCACCAAGGCCGCCGAACTGAAAGACGGCGAAATCCGCGAGATCGAGATCCAGCCCAACGACTACGGCATCAGGCACCACAGCCTGGCCGCGCTGCAGGTCAGTGATGCAAAAGAAAGCTTAGGCCTCGTCGAAGCCGCCCTGGGCGGCGAGCCGGGGCCGGCCGCCGACATGGTCGCACTCAACGCGGGTGCCGCCATCTACGTCTCCGGCCGCGCCGAGAGCCTGGAAGAGGGTATCCGCCAGGCCCAGGACATTCTGGCCACCGGTGTGGGCCTGGAACGCCTCAAGCAATACGCCAACCGGAGCTACGCCCTGTGAGCTCGGATATCCTCAAGACCATCCTCGAAGCCAAGAAGCAAGAAGTCGAACGCCGCCGCTCCGACCGGCCGCTCGAAGAACTGAAAGCCATCGTCAAGGACCTGCCGCCGTGCCGCGACTTCGCCGGCGAACTCAAGACCCGCGCCGCCGCCACCCAAGACGCCGTCATCGCCGAGATCAAGCGCGCCTCACCGTCTGCCGGCATCATCCGCCCCGACTTTGACCCCGAAGCGATCGCCAAGAGCTACCAGGCCGGCGGCGCCACCTGCCTGTCGGTGCTCACCGACGAGGGCTTCTTCGGCGGCCAGTCCGCCTTCCTGGTCGAGGCCAGAGCGGCCTGCCGCCTGCCGGTGTTGAGAAAGGACTTCATCATCGACCCCTGGCAGGTCGTCGAAACCCGCGCCATCGGCGCCGACGCCCTGCTGCTGATCGTTGCCGCCCTCAACGACGACCAGCTCGCCGATCTGGCCGAGCTGGGCAAGGAGCTGGGTCTGGCCGTGCTGGTGGAAGTGCACGACGAGGCGGAGATGGAGCGCGCACTCAAGGTGCCCGGGGACCTGGTGGGGATCAATAATCGGGACCTGCACAGATTTGTCACCGACCTGGAGGCTACGCTAAGGTTGGCGCCTATGGTGCCTAAGGATCGGTTGGTGGTTTCGGAGAGCGGGATTCATAGCCCGGAAGATATTAAAAAGCTTCAAGAAGGAGGGATTGGGGCGTTTTTGATTGGGGAGGTGTTTATGCGGGCGGAGGAGCCGGGGGAGGCGTTGAGTCGAATCGTTACGTCACGATAGGTTTGAAAGATCCTCGGTTTACCTTAGGTGCAGGGTGGGGAATCTGCCTTTTATTAACCCGGCAGGAAAGTAGATAAGGTATAATCGGGCTATGAAAGAAGATGCCCGCGCACTTCCTGCGGTGGTCCAGGAAGAAAAACGCAAACAGGCCATCCGCATGTGGCAGAAACGCCGCTACACCCACCGTGAAATTGCCGAGCAAGTCGGCGTTCACTATTTGACTGTCGGACGCTGGGTTCGAACATACCAAGCCGAAGGCATGAAAGCCCTGCGGGCTTCCAAGGCACAGGGTCGCCCGGTTGGATCTGGACGATCCATGAGTGAGGAGCAAGAGAACCAGATTCAGAAGGTTCTGATTGATAAGACGCCGGATCAACTCAAGCTGAGTTACGCCCTTTGGACACGCGAAGCAGTACAACAGTTGATTTTGCAGGAGACTGGCATCCGGCTGGCAATCCGTACTGTGGGCGACTATCTCAAGCGCTGGGGTTTTACGGTCCAGAAGCCCAAGAAACAGGCCTACGAGCAGCGTCCTGCTGAAGTGAAGCAGTGGCTGGACGACGAATATCCGGCCATTCATGCTCGCGCCAAGGCTGAGAAAGCTGAGATTCACTGGGGCGATGAGACGGGGCTTCGCAGCGACAGTCAACATGTTCGGGGCTATGCGCCCAAGGGCAAAACACCCGTTCTTCGCCTGAATGCCAAGCGTGAGTCCATCAACCTGATCTCTGCGGTCACTAACCAGGGCAAGGTTCGGTTCCGGATGTTCGATGGGACCATGAATGCAGACATCCTGATTGACTTCATGAAGCGCCTGATTAGAGACGCGAAACGCAAAGTCTTTCTGATTCTCGATAACCTGCGGGTTCATCACGCCAAGGTCGTCAAAGCCTGGCTTGCCGAGCACAAGGATGAAATCGAGGTCTTCTACCTGCCTTCCTATTCGCCGGAACTAAACCCAGACGAATATCTCAATTGTGATCTCAAGGCCGGCGTCCATGGTGGGCTGCCGGCCAGAAGCAAAAAGGAACTGAAGGCAAAGACAATCGCTCATCTGAGGAAACTGCAGAAACTGCCCGGGCGAGTTATAAAGTACTTCCAAGCCGAGCCCATTCAATATGCAGCCTGTGCTTGAGCATTTCTACTTATCCGCCGGGTTAATAGTTCCGGGTATAACACGGATCTGAGGATTCAGTGCGTAATCTCTTGAATCATGGGGATGTTTTTCAAGTGGCTCTCGATAGCCTTAGCAACTTTCTCGCTAATTGGCAACTTTTGCTTAGCCCATTGCCATGAATTGTGAAATTTTTCAATAATCTCCCCGGCCTCATCCAAAACCAACGCCTTTGGTAGCAAAGAGCGATCTGCTAATCCAGAAAGCTCCTTCTGAGAGAATTCGTCGAAACGTTTGCTTCGATTGACTGTCAGCGCAGCATAATCATCTTTTATGTATGCGATCGTCGAAACGAAGTCGTAAGCTGGTGAGAGATGTGGATTTCGTCGGTCCGGATAAATTAACGACCAGTTTTTTGTGTGCATATCAGCATTGCCGATTAGTGTATTGAACACCAGTCGCCGAATGAACTCTCGAGCATCCTCTTCATTGCCTTCTGTTGCGATAACGGCCGCGATATTCATAAAGCTCGCTCTTTCATATTTTCTGTCGGGATAGAGCCAAAAAACTTGTGCGAAATCCTCTATGTGAACTGCGTGACCTTCGGCGTCTCTGTCAAACCGCTCTATAGCTAATGCCTTCCCACTTAGTTCCGCGAATTCTGCAGGAATGTTTTCTATTTCGTTCAGCTCGATTAGCTCAGTTCGCGGCACATCCATACCAAGCTTTTGAGCGAGGCGCATCATAGCGTATTCGTTTTCAGGGACACCTTCGTATTTTGGAGACGGAAACTTTACGACCCATGACCCACCTATTCCTTGAGCAGGTACCGTTAAGCCACCCGATGCATTCTCCGCAGCGGAAAATTTCAGCTGCACCCCGGCTAAGGAGAACCGAAGAGCGTTTTTCCTTTGCTCCTCCTCCTGCTCTTCACTGACATCATCTTCTGAATCAGTTGGCCATTCGTCTCCATCTGCAGGCTTCACGGTTAAAGCGCCTGGCAAATCGGCTCCCAGCACCCATAGCAAAAAGAACTCCCTTTTGGGATTTACCTGTGCTCTTTCAGCAAGGTACCTACGCAGATCGTTTTCAGGGAGAAGGTTTGAAAAGAAGGGCATTAATCGCGTCTGGTAAGTTCTGAAATCGGTAAGTAGGTCGCCGGTAGTGTCTTTAAAGGCCAAGCCTAACGTTGGCCGGTTTTCGTTCTGGACGTATTCATCATTGAACGCGAAGACTGTTCTATCTCCGGGAAGACGCGTTATCGTCGCAATTGGCTCGTCATAGAGATATACGTCTAGGATTGAAACATCAGTCATTGCTATCGTCCTCAAGACTGTAGGCTGATCTTGGGCGCTCTATTTTGGGAGTGCTAATAGCATGTTTTCGGAGTGACTCCAGTTCTCTTGTTGCTTGCTTTATGGAATCGCTTATGACCATTGTGCTGTTTAAACCATATTGGCTTTGCAGATTCCTGATGGTTTTTGTTGCCTCCCTTATGTGTCGAATTGCCTCAGGCTCCCGTAATGCATCCTTAAGTTGTTGGATTTCTTCTGCTTGCCGCTTAAGATGATCTAGATCTTTTGCGTTGGGGTATTGAACGATTGCTGAATTAATGGTCCTTTTGAGGCGGCTAATTTCTCGTTGGGCTGAGCGGGCTTCACTCGCCAGCCTGGATGTTTCTGCCGGATGGTTGTTGCTGGCGGCGAGCTTCCTCGAAATTGATTTGATGGCGGGTACTGCCTTGCGCGAAACCAGCACCATTTCTAAGTCTAGTGCGCGGGCGAGTTCCAATAGACTGGAGATTCTTAGGTCAACGGCTCCGCCCTCGATTTTGGATATATGGCTCTGCGGCACGCCCGCGCGCTTGGAAAGCTCACGTTGAGAGAGTCCTTTCTGCTCTCGAGCGGTTCGTAGTGTCGTTGCGATTTCGTCCAGAGTATAGCTCATGATCTATTGGGGTATATAATAATTTGGGTAATATATATTAAAACATATCATTTTTCAATAATAAGCTGTTCGATCTGGACAAATCGAGCAGCCTTAACATATCAAAGACGATCGAATATCTATAATAATATATTCATATCCCGGGCGCGAATTTCCCGGTGTACGCCTTTCATCCATCGCTAGTGGTCCTTCAACCTGATAATTTAGGGTTCAGTTGGTCTGTCAGCGTTCAGGGCAAGGCGCGGCTCGCAGTGAATGGCCATCGCCCTTTGCAAGAGCCGGAACGGAACGTGTCGGAACGTGTCAACATATTCCCAACACATCGGCGACGATTTCTATGTAACAACCTCGGGCAGCTCGGTGCTGACCGGTGTTGGTGAGACGTGGAACGCTTTCGGATCGTCGAGTAGCTCCGCGGCAGTCTGACCGTCGTCCGGATTGATCGAGACCACCGCTGGCGGTCTGGCGACGCGGGGCGGCCCGTTGACGTAGCGCTCGGGATGCACGGCATAATGCTGATCCATGGCGGCCTGTCGCACTTGCCAGAGTGCTTCGAACTGGCCGGTGTAGAGATCCTCGGGGGTAAACAGCGCCAGGCCTTCATGCGGCCTTTGGCGATAAGCCGGGAAGAACTCGCTGCACCATTGCCGGGCATGGTCCTCGTCCCGGAAGCGGCCCGGGTAGCTCGGCCAGTACTTGGTGGTCTTGAACTGGCTTTCGCTGAAGGGATTGTCATTGCTGACTCTCGGTCTCGAGAAGCTACGCTCGACGCCAAGGTCGGACAGCAGATCGCCGAAGCTGTGTGCGATCATCGGTGAGCCGCGGTCCTGGTGGACGATCAGTTGGTTCGGCTCGATCTCCCGACGCGACAGCACCTCGCGGAACAGGTGACAGGCTAGTCCGGCATTCTCCTTGCGCGAGACCATCCAGCCGACGGGATAGCGGCTGAACAGGTCCAGAATGACGTACAGGCACAGGTAGAAGCCGCGTGTGACTGTCGGCAGTTTCGTGATGTCCCAGGTGTAGACCTGGTCCGGACCCGTCGCTTCCAGCTGCGGTTTGACGTGGTGCTGAGCCGGGCGCTGGTTGCGGCGTTCGCGCGTCTCTTCTCGCCGGCGCAGCAGACGATACATGGTCGAGATTGAGCCCAGTACGGTGCCTTCGCTGAGCAGGGTTGCGTAGACCTGGCGCGGGGCGGCGTCCTGGAAGCGCTCGGAGTGCAGCGCATCGAGGATGCGCTGCTCTTCGGCCTCCGATAGTCCGCGACCAGTGCCCGCGGGCACCGCGGTCCGGCGCCGACGCCGGCGGTCTGGATAGCACCAGTGGCGTGGAACATTCAGGGCCCGGCAAGCTTGTGTCTTGGGTACATCCGGCGGCAGGGCGGCCAGGGTGCTCACGATCTGCTCCCGTCGTTGTCGCTGTCGAACAGGTGCAAGACTTTTTTTTTGGAGATCGACCAGTTGTTCGGCCACGTAGGCACGTTTCTCCAGCTTGGCGTTGACCTTCTTCAGGCGCTCGAGCTCCTTGTCGCGCGGATCGGCGGGTTTGCGGCCCGGCTGACGGGCGGCCACGCCGGCTTCGCCATGCTCGGCCAGGTCCTTGCGCCAGGTTGACAACTGACCGGCATACAGGCCCTTGCGCCGCAGCCAGGCCCCTTTCTCGCCATGCGGCAACGCATCAGCCTCGGCCAGCAACCGCTTCTTCTCGGCTACGCTGAAGCGGCGTCGGGTACGCTTCTCAAGGCGCGGGTCGGTGACAACTTCGTTGGAATCAGACATCTATTCACTCCGTAAGCGCCCTGAATGTTACAGATAAAACCGATCAGGTGCTGTTGGGAGAGATGTTGACACACAGGGCTTGGGCGACTCGAAACTGGCGCGAGAGCGCCTTTGGAATCCTGGCGATTTACCGAGTCACGCTCCGCGCGCCAACGAAATGGTTCAAGGGCTTGACTTTAGGTTCGAGTCAAGATAAATAGGAAGCGGGAAGGGATTGTGACACTTATTAACCCGGCAGGAAAGTAGATAAGGTATAATCGGGCTATGAAAGAAGATGCCCGCGCACTTCCTGCGGTGGTCCAGGAAGAAAAACGCAAACAGGCCATCCGCATGTGGCAGAAACGCCGCTACACCCACCGTGAAATTGCCGAGCAAGTCGGCGTTCACTATTTGACTGTCGGACGCTGGGTTCGAACATACCAAGCCGAAGGCATGAAAGCCCTGCGGGCTTCCAAGGCACAGGGTCGCCCGGTTGGATCTGGACGATCCATGAGTGAGGAGCAAGAGAACCAGATTCAGAAGGTTCTGATTGATAAGACGCCGGATCAACTCAAGCTGAGTTACGCCCTTTGGACACGCGAAGCAGTACAACAGTTGATTTTGCAGGAGACTGGCATCCGGCTGGCAATCCGTACTGTGGGCGACTATCTCAAGCGCTGGGGTTTTACGGTCCAGAAGCCCAAGAAACAGGCCTACGAGCAGCGTCCTGCTGAAGTGAAGCAGTGGCTGGACGACGAATATCCGGCCATTCATGCTCGCGCCAAGGCTGAGAAAGCTGAGATTTACTGGGGCGATGAGACGGGGCTTCGCAGCGACAGTCAACATGTTCGGGGCTATGCGCCCAAGGGCAAAACACCCGTTCTTCGCCTGAATGCCAAGCGTGAGTCCATCAACCTGATCTCTGCGGTCACTAACCAGGGCAAGGTTCGGTTCCGGATGTTCGATGGGACCATGAATGCAGACATCCTGATTGACTTCATGAAGCGCCTGATTAGAGACGCGAAACGCAAAGTCTTTCTGATTCTCGATAACCTGCGGGTTCATCACGCCAAGGTCGTCAAAGCCTGGCTTGCCGAGCACAAGGATGAAATCGAGGTCTTCTACCTGCCTTCCTATTCGCCGGAACTAAACCCAGACGAATATCTCAATTGTGATCTCAAGGCCGGCGTCCATGGTAGGCTGCCGGCCAGAAGCAAAAAGGAACTGAAGGCAAAGACAATCGCTCATCTGAGGAAACTGCAGAAACTGCCCGGGCGAGTTATAAAGTACTTCCAAGCCGAGCCCATTCAATATGCAGCCTGTGCTTGAGCATTTCTACTTATCCGCCGGGTTAATAACTTGGAGATTGGCAGTTATGCACAAATATCTTGTTATCGTATTGGCCCTTGCACTCTCTCAACAGGCATTTTCTCAAAGTTGTATTATCCAGGGCGAAGGGGACGCTGAATCTGCCGCCCTCTCACTAGAGGCAGGTTATCGTTCAGCTTTGGTGCAGTCTGAACAAGACCTTCGGCAGAATCGAAAACTTACAATGGAACGGCTATTGGAGTTTCTGCCTAAGAAAGATGCTAGCCTATTTTTGACAAGCTTAACATTTAATGAAAACGGCCTAACTGGCTATCGTTACGATATCCTAGTCAAGAATGGGCTTTCTTATTCTGAGGCATATTCCATACTTTCTCTGTTTGGCGCTCAAAGCACAACCGGCGTAATCTCGGGGCTAGAGAAGATAGATGAATTAGATTATTCGATTTCTTCCGGTTGCGACGGTTCTGGTTGGGAGAAATACTACTGCCACAGTCGCGCAACTTGCCGCACCCGTAGTGGTTCAATATGCACCTCCAATTGTTGACCATCTTCGGTCTGGCGTTCCTTAAATAACGCCGGCCGTTCTGTTGGCTTTTGTGTATCAAATTTAGGACCTCAAAACCCGCCGCGCTATTCGCGCGGCGGGCTCGTCCTAATGTACACCGCAGGCCAGTATAGGACATCAAAGCCATGCGCCTAATACAGTTCCGAGCGACGCTTTGCCTGGTCGTATTTGCATTCACTCTTCATGCCAACCAGGAAGTGCATGCCAATATCGGGTTTGGCGTCGACAATGCACAAGCCTTACGAGACTTTCTTATTGCGCGGGAAAACGCACTCTATGACCAGCTTGGCGCAGATAGTAATGATAATGCACCATTTGGGCGCCCGATGCTCGCTGCTTACGGAGAGTGGATAGATGTTGACGCCTCAAGGTCTGCAAAAAGCATGGATAGTGAATCAGTCTCGCTCTGGCTCGAATCTACTTATCTAGTTTTTTTTCATTCATTGAACGCAACCATTTTTAAGCAAGGCAAAGATTTGTTTCGTGAATTAGAATCTCGAGACGCTGCAGAGCTTATTGATATTCGTCGAATCGTGGAAATGGCAATCGGTGCTCGTGAATTTGCTTTTGCTAATCAATTGATAAATACCCATTCTGAACTCAACATTGACACGCTCCCTGCCATTGAATACGACGAGCACTTTGATGAAGACCTGCCCGCGGTGCTCCATGTCAATGGAAACAATTCGTCGCTCATTGCGTCAAACATTACATTTGACAATGGAACGCTAAGGCTGCTTTTTATATTTCACCCACATTGCAACTTTTCACGCAAGGCGGCCAAAGAATTGCAATCAATTAACCATTTTGATTGCTTTTCAAGCAGACATGGTGATTGGCTGGCACCCATGCATTTCCAAGATGAGAGCCGAGCGATTTCAAGCTGGAATACCGCGAACCCAGAGTCACTGGTGAAACTGGTTTACAATCCAACCGCATGGGAGCCAATTTACTTCACTGAAACTCCGACATTCTACCTCTTGGAGGGCGACAAGGTCCTTTCCTCGGTACATGGCTGGCGGCCAGATTCAACCCCCGCCGCGGTGAGCGACATGCTCGCCACTTTTCTGTCCCAATCGGAAGTCGAGGATTGCCAACCAGGCTCTGAAGGAGCCAGCAAGCAATAATGTCAACACCACCGTCAGATGCCCCCTTTCCAGCGAGGTGAGATGTCTCCGTTTTCTCGGCTTACCAATCATCGAGTATAGATTCTATGTTACCCGTCAACCCGCCATATGCAAATTTGCGTCAAATTCGACGTTTTTCTGAAGCAGCGCGGAACGTGTCAACATATTCCCAACACATCGGCGACGATTTCTATGTAACAACCTCGGGCAGCTCGGTGCTGACCGGTGTTGGTGAGACGTGGAACGCTTTCGGATCGTCGAGTAGCTCCGCGGCAGTCTGACCGTCGTCCGGATTGATCGAGACCACCGCTGGCGGTCTGGCGACGCGGGGCGGCCCGTTGACGTAGCGCTCGGGATGCACGGCATAATGCTGATCCATGGCGGCCTGTCGCACTTGCCAGAGTGCTTCGAACTGGCCGGTGTAGAGATCCTCGGGGGTAAACAGCGCCAGGCCTTCATGCGGCCTTTGGCGATAAGCCGGGAAGAACTCGCTGCACCATTGCCGGGCATGGTCCTCGTCTCGGAAGCGGCCCGGGTAGCTCGGCCAGTACTTGGTGGTCTTGAACTGGCTTTCGCTGAAGGGATTGTCATTGCTGACTCTCGGTCTCGAGAAGCTACGCTCGACGCCAAGGTCGGACAGCAGATCGCCGAAGCTGTGTGCGATCATCGGTGAGCCGCGGTCCTGGTGGACGATCAGTTGGTT
The DNA here is from genome assembly GCA_013285445.1 of Pseudomonadota bacterium. Taxonomy (NCBI): domain Bacteria; kingdom Pseudomonadati; phylum Pseudomonadota; species Pseudomonadota bacterium. The sequence continues at coordinate 851,186 of CP053448.1, forward strand.
CGGCTCGATCTCCCGACGCGACAGCACCTCGCGGAACAGGTGACAGGCTAGTCCGGCATTCTCCTTGCGCGAGACCATCCAGCCGACGGGATAGCGGCTGAACAGATCCAGAATGACGTACAGGCACAGGTAGAAGCCGCGTGTGACTGTCGGCAGCTTCGTGTAGGGTCGGACCGGGGCGCCCTGCGTGCCTTGCGGCGCGTGGGTCTCCCCGGCCCGCCCTCCGAACCGGACGTGCGACTCTCACCGCATCCGGCTCTCCATGCGTTCATGCCGTCGTCGCCCAGGGTGTTGGTATTCGGGCCCCGCGGTAGCGATAACGAACAATCGAGACCTCCTGGGCCTTGAACAAGGTTGTAGCCCCGTCGGCGAACCGCCAGGCAGGCAGTTCGCGTCGGACGAGCTTCTTCTTGCCGATCCCGAGATGGCGCTTCCGGAGCCAGCGGAACACCCGATGCCACGTAAAGTAGTCGAGATAGCTGAACGTCCGGGCCGACACACCGTATCGGAAATACTCACACCAGCCCCGCAGCACGCGATTTAGCACTTGCAGCAGGGCACCGAGCGATTGATGTTTGCCGCGACGGGTCAGCGAGCGCACCTTTGCCATCACGGAAGCCAAAGACTTCTTCGATGGGTAGGTGTAGACCACTCGCTTGCCTTCACGGCCTTGCCAGCGGCGGCGATGGATATGCCAGCCAAGGAAGTCAAAACCTTCATCAACATGGCAGACCCGCGTCTTCTCTGCCGACAGGGACAACCCCATGGGCTTGAGAAGAGTCTCTACCTCCCCCCGCAGCGCTTCAGCATCCGCATGCTGACCGTGAACCAAGACGACGAAGTCGTCCGCATAGCGGACGAGCCGCATCGCAGGAACACCGGTCCGGCGGAGCTTGGCGCGTCGCCATGAAGGCCCGAGAGCTTCCCACTTCTGAACGAAGTGTTCGTCGAGGACCGACAAGGCGATATTGGCGAGAAGTGGAGACAAAATGCCACCCTGCGGTGTGCCGGTGATCGTTTCTCGGGCTTTACCATCCTCCACGAGAATGCCAGCCTTCAGAAACGCCCGAATCAGTTTCAGTACCCGCTTGTCTCCGACTCGTCGAGCGACACGACGCATCAGTGCCGTGTGGTCAATATTGTCGAAGCACGCCTTGATGTCCGCCTCGAATACCCATTGGTAATTGCGAGTTGGAGCAGCGAGAAAGCGGACTTCACTGATCGCGTCCTGAGCGCGACGATTGGGCCGAAAACCGTACGAACACGGTTGAAAATCGGCCTCAAAGATCGGCTCAAGCACCAGCACCAAGGATGCCTGTACGACCCGGTCCGAAGCGGTCGGAATGCCCAGGCGACGAGTCTTACCGCCCGCCTTGGGAAACGACTTCTCCCGAACCCGGGTTGGACGATAGCATCGAGCTTTGAGCAGTGCCCTCAGCTCGGCCAGAAATACCTCCGGTGACTCAATGGAGCAAGGTGCTATTCCATCTACACCGGCGGCACGTCCGCCCTTGTTACCTCTAACCCGGTGCCACGCAGTGACGAGAAACGCCGGGTCATGGACGAGGTTGAACAAGTCATCAAAGCAACGGCCAGATTCAGCCGTTGCCCAACGGTGCAGCTTGGTTTGCATCGCAAGTACCCGTGCCTTGGCGGTTACCCGGTCAGGATACGGTTCGCCGATATTCACCAGCGGTCTCCTTGCAATGGCAAATTGCTGCGAACACACTGGAGCCCTTCGCCATGTACACGGCTTTCCCGTGCTCGGACTACTACGGCTCCTCCGCCCCCTACAGGCAGCATCAGCGGGCAACGCGCTTTTCCTTCGTCGCGAACGACGGTCGGAACTGCCTGTAGGGTTCCCACGTTCACTTTCTGCCGCTCACCAGGTGAGGTGCCCCGCTATGCCCCTGCAGCTTCGCTGCCGCTACGCCGCAGCCCTTCACGACAGCCTCCCGGCCGGCGACATCTTGACCGACAAGGGAGTTCGCCACGGTCAAGCCGTAGTTGCGCGCTGCTACCCAGCCCGTATCCGTCAGGTTGGAGCTGGTGGATCGCTCTTGAGAGGCTTTACACCACGGGTTCACTTTCGTTACACCTTCCTCGTTTGCTCGCCGGACCCATAGCATCTGACAGTGCTGCTATGTCCCGGCTTTGTCAGGGCTGCTTGCCACCCTTGCTGGCGTTCCCCAGGTCGGGCTGCCCTCAGCTTGAACCCGGCAGCTGCGACTGCCGAGCCGCGATGGTCTCTCACCGTCGCACGGTCAGAAAGCGCCTCGTGGCGCTCGATGTCCCAGGTCCAGACCTGGTCCGGACCCGTCGCTTCCAGCTGCGGTTTGACGTGGTGCTGAGCCGGGCGCTGGTTGCGGCGTTCGCGCGTCTCTTCTCGCCGGCGCAGCAGACGATACATGGTCGAGATTGAGCCCAGTACGGTGCCTTCGCTGAGCAGGGTTGCGTAGACCTGGCGCGGGGCGGCGTCCTGGAAGCGCTCGGAGTGCAGCGCATCGAGGATGCGCTGCTCTTCGGCCTCCGATAGTCCGCGACCAGTGCCCGCGGGCACCGCGGTCCGGCGCCGACGCCGGCGGTCTGGATAGCACCAGTGGCGTGGAACATTCAGGGCCCGGCAAGCTTGTGTCTTGGGTACATCCGGCGGCAGGGCGGCCAGGGTGCTCACGATCTGCTCCCGTCGTTGTCGCTGTCGAACAGGTGCAAGACTTTTTTTTGGAGATCGACCAGTTGTTCGGCCACGTAGGCACGTTTCTCCAGCTTGGCGTTGACCTTCTTCAGGCGCTCGAGCTCCTTGTCGCGCGGATCGGCGGGTTTGCGGCCCGGCTGACGGGCGGCCACGCCGGCTTCGCCATGCTCGGCCAGGTCCTTGCGCCAGGTTGACAACTGACCGGCATACAGGCCCTTGCGCCGCAGCCAGGCCCCTTTCTCGCCATGCGGCAACGCATCAGCCTCGGCCAGCAACCGCTTCTTCTCGGCTACGCTGAAGCGGCGTCGGGTACGCTTCTCAAGGCGCGGGTCGGTGACAACTTCGTTGGAATCAGACATCTATTCACTCCGTAAGCGCCCTGAATGTTACAGATAAAACCGATCAGGTGCTGTTGGGAGAGATGTTGACACACAGGGTCATGGCCTGCGCGCCCTCATCTATTCCATATGGGCTTACGTCACAGGGACCCGGGCAATAACGACAGATATTGACCATTTTCTCCGCATGACTAACTTGTCTACAGTTACCGGGTGGATTCTGTCCACACGGCAGGCATATAAAATCACCGTAGCAGTCCCAAAATTTATGATCCACGTAGGTACATTCGTCTGCATGAGTCACTGTCAACATCACGCAAGCAGACAGCACGGTAAAAATCTTTAGGGTGATAGAAATGATTCTCATTGGAGTAACCTCCTGTTCACAAAGGCACTAGAATTTGATTCATCTTCAAACTAACAATACATCGGTAATTCAGGGGCACTACTAAAAAGCCGCCCTAGTACGCCAATGAGAGACGAACCAACCAGCGCCTGGTTGGCAGCTGCGAAAGCCGAATTGATGCAGGTCGTCCGAAAACTCTCATCGGACGTCCAATTCATGGCATTCAAATAGGCGAAACGCATTAATCAGTCGAAGTATGCAATGTCCTGAATAGAGTAGAGCGCCGCATCGAGAGCGGTCCCACGAATGGCCGCACGTGAACCCTTGAGTCGTTCAAGGCTGATTTGAGTTAGACCTAGAGACTTCGCCATCGATCTGGCCTCCTCCAAGTCAGCCGCCCGCTCTAGTATTCCGCATACGTCCTGACCATATCCGAGCAGCACTACCAAATGCTGGCGTGCACGCGGGCTTGAGCGCATGCACGCCCAATCAATGTCAACTTCGCCGATTGGGTGTGATTCGTGGATACGCCCCCAAAGCCAGGTAAGATCAAATTCAGAACTTCCCTGAGTTCCAGATGCGTCTCGAAATTCAGTGAGCACGTCCGCAATCCGAGACGCATTAACGTCTGCGGGAGCCGTGTATGTAATCATCCTAAAATCGAAGCGCTGAAAGGACTCACCATTTATGGAAAGCGCCGGCGCTACAGAGAAAAAGTGCTGAGCTCTATTGCCGATCAACTCCTCGAAGGAATTCAGATTCTCAGCAAGCGGTATCGCGAACCGATGCGCGTCTGCAAGTCTCTCTGTTAGATCAGGCTCTCCCGGTATGGGAGCGCAAGTTTTTTCCATTCCGTCCTGTAGCGTTGCTTGATCCGTGGCGACCTGGAGTACATCTTGAGCAGATGCAATCCCGAACGTCAGAAAGATCAATCCCAGTGCGCTAGCGACTGTAGTTGATAAAGGCGCAACCCGGCTCTCAGGTCGACTCAAACCCGGAACGATAGAGGGGCACCTTCCTTCGGTAGCTATTGGTCGCATGATATCCTCAACAAAGTGGGTTTCGAACGAAGCGACCTTGGAGACCGGGAGCCAAGGGCGTCAAACGGTTGACGCCCATGACTCTCCGGTACACTCAAGCGCATTCAGCTCAGAAACGGATCCGATTAATCACCACCATGCAGAAGCTGGTTATTAATCCCCAGTTCTAAATTCTCTGCGGAGCCAATAATCAGATCTTCCGCTGATTGAACATGACCAATGCTGAAGTGACCTTCACGCTCGGTCTCATTCGCAATAATCAGGGTTTGACCAAGCAACTGCTCGTCAGCAGCATCGTATGAGGAGATCAAGAGACCAACATCATCATCAGATAGGGGAAATAGTTCCGTTTTCAGGTTAACGGTCATGGGTAAAGCAAGCTGGTACTCCTTACTCGGAGGATCGTCAAGCAGCGCGGAAATTCGAGCGGGATTATTCGCATGCTTGACAGCACGCAACGTATACAACTCGGAGAGTTCCGGTGAAGCATGGTAGATGGCTTGGGATTCCCTGAGCAATGAAATTGGGCGATACTGCTCGTCATACCAGTACGCCAAAAGTGCGGCGGCATGGGTGGGGAACTCTTGTGATAACCTCACGAATGTGTCATCCGCCGGAGAAAATTCAAGACGAAACGCGATTCCGTCTTTCAATTCCTCAGGAGTCTGCGTATCAGTGGCCTGACCCATCCATTGCTCGGATACCTTTTGGGAAAATCCGCGGTCTTCAACGCCGTAGGTCGAATAGGTGCATTTTCCTATACAGTACCGGCAAACTGTGCCGGTCAAAAAGCCCGATCCAACTTCTCTGCATCCAAACCCAGGATGATCGCCACAATCTATACACGTGTGGCCGCCAACGGTACAATCAAATCGAGCTTGAGTCTTACAAGCAGTGGTGCACTCTGCGCAACCGGCAAGCGCCTTATTGCTGTCAAGCGCCCCTAACTCAAGAACTGCAAGCCCAAAGGTAAGCAGGGCGGATGCCGCAAGAACCGCCAGCGTAGTACTCGATGATTGGATTCCAACAGCCAACTTCTGGATAAAATTCCAGTATTTCATAGCTAAGCCTCCCATGTGCCAAATTGTTCTGATATCGCTTCCCTGACAGTAAGGTAAAAAAATCAAGTTTTCGATGTCAACCCCCTGGATGGCTCATCGGATTGTGGCGCGCCCTATACTAGGGATTACGCGGCGTCGCGGTTTGGGAGGAGCCGCTTCCACTGACTAGAGTGCCGGGGCGGGAAGACCGCACGCGCCCAAAGGCGTATGCGGTCAACGGATCCCCGGACGGGGGTCTAAGGTACCCTTCCGCTTGGCTTCTGTGCGTCTGAAGCGGTCTCGGAACTAGAATCGGATTCCGAACCAGCCTCAGATTCCGTCTTCACTCGCCGAGATAGGGCAGGACCAGCGGTGCCTCCAGGAAAGTTTCATGGGCGGGTTAGGCGTGGAGGTACTCTATGTTGCTCTGAGCCACATAACCTCACCTGACCGGCATCGAGAAATCGGTAGCATCGATGGCCCTAGCCAAGGGATCGGGGCTTGTCGAACACCTTGCTGACGCCGGCAAACAGTTGCCCAGTCATGTGCGGCAGGCGTTCGATGGCTACCTGCAATGCGGTCGGCTGGAGCACGGTTTCCTGCGTCTTCACGCGCGACGGCTTCGCTCAGGGGCTTCTTGCCTTCAGCAAACCGCCCCATCGCTCCCGCCTGCGCTGCGATACCTGCCACGCCGAGCACCTGCTGGCGTTCAGCTGCAAGCGCCGCGGATTCTGCCCAAGTTGCGGTGCTCGCCGGATGGCCGATGGTGCAGCCTGGCTGGTCGACCAGGTTTTTCCCGAGCGGCCGATCAGACAATGGGTTCTGAGTCTCCCCTTCCCGCTGCGGTTTCTGCTGGCCACGCACCCGATGCTGATTGGCCGGGTGCTTGGCATCGTCTACCGTGTCATTGCCGGCCATCTGATCCGGCAGGCCGGCTTGACGCAGCAGTCGGCCCGCACGGGTGCGGTGACCCTCATCCAGCGCAGGCAATGGAAAGCGGGCGGTTTTCCCGTCAGGGAAAGAAGCGCGCTTGGAATGCCGTCGCGCGTGATTCGGCTCGGCCCTGAACCTCAACATTCATTTCCACATGCTGTTTGTCGATGGGGTCTACGTGGTGGATTCGCACCACGGCACCTGGCCACGCTTCCAGTGGGTGCGCGAACCGACATCGGCCCAACTGACGCAACTGGTCCACACCATCGCTCGGCGGGTAGGGCGGCTGCTGGAACGCGAAGGGTTACTGGAGCGCGATACCGAACAGCTCGATCTGGGCGAAGCACCCGACGAGGAGGACCCGATCCCCGACCTGGTCGGGCATTCCATCACCTACCGCATTGCCGTCGGCCCGCATCGGGGTCGCAAGGTATGCCACTAATGCAACCGGCGGAATTGCCTCATTCAGGGCTACGGACGGACTCGCCTGCAAGGCAAAGTGACGAAGGCATAGTAGACCTACGTCGAGTCACTTTAACGCCGCAGGCGGATTCGTCCGGAGCCCCCGTTGGGCTTGCCTCTCGGCGTCCGTGGACTGCGTTCTCGGCGCTTGATGTAGACCGGGCTACACCGGCGCGCCGACGCCTTGTCACGAACGCCGAGAGACAAGCTGAATGCGGCAATTCCACCGGTTGCATTAGTGTTGCTCCAGACCCTGCCGATTTGCGATGAGGAGGACTGGGCAACTGGCGGTCCCGGCAACATGGCTGGCTTCTCTCTGCACGCCGGTGTCGCGGTCAAAGCCTGCCAGCGCGACAAGCTTGAGCGGCTGTGCCGATACATCTGCCGGCCTCCCGTCTCCGAAAAGCGCCTGTTCCTGACCGCACGCGGCGAGATCGGCTACACGCTAAAGACCCCGTACCGGGACGGGACGACGCATGTAATCTTCGAGCCACTGGATTTCATCGCCCGGCTGGCCGCGCTCGTCCCGCCGCCGCGCCAGAATCTCACTCGCTTCCATGGGGTGTTCGCACCCAATAGTCCCCATCGGGCCCGGATCACGCCGGCCCGCCGGGGCCGGGGCGCGAAGCCCACAAAGCCAACCCAAACCGAAGACCGCACACCGGCTGAGCAACGCTCGGCGATGCAATGGGCGAAGCGCCTCAAGCGGGTTTTTCAGGTAGATGTGGAGACCTGTCCGAAATGTGGGGGCACGGTCCAGATCATCGCGAGCATCGAAGACCTGCCGGTCATCGAGCGGATCCTGAATCATCTGGCCAAAAACGATCTTCCTGGACTGTGGCCGGACAGCCGGGCACCGCCTGGCACAGGCAGGCCGGCCGAGCGTCCCGGCTTGCATCACTGAAACGCAGGAAACCGGTTTCAGGCCGCGTTCCATCCGGGCGCGGCCCGGTGGCGCTCGTGCCGGATAGGACAATGCTGGCAAAGCGGGGCTACTGGGGCTGCTCGACTGGCTCCTACAGGGTGGAATGGGAAGGAATTCGGCGTGCTGGGGACTTTGGCAAGCGTCCGGGGCCAGCCTGGCACGGCTCCGGATACCGTTGGAAATCAGGAAATAGGGCGCTTATACTTCCTATACTCTCCTGGACTGTGGCCGGACAGCCGGGCACCGCCTGGCACAGGCAGGCCGGCCGAGCGTCCCGGCTTGCATCACTGAAACGCAGGAAACCGGTTTCAGGCCGCGTTCCATCCGGGCGCGGCCCGGTGGCGCTCGTGCCGGATAGGACAATGCTGGCAAAGCGGGGCTACTGGGGCTGCTCGACTGGCTCCTACAGGGTGGAATGGGAAGGAATTCGGCGTGCTGGGGACTTTGGCAAGCGTCCGGGGCCAGCCTGGCACGGCTCCGGATACCGTTGGAAATCAGGAAATAGGGCGCTTATACTTCCTATACTCTCTTATTAACCCGGCAACCAAATAGCTATGGTATAATGCGAGCATGGATAAAGAAGACGCTCGCACACTTGATCCGGCCGCGCAGGAAGAGAAGCGTAAAACAGCAGTTCGTCTTTCCAAGCGCGGGTTCACTCACAAAGACATTGCCGACCAGGTTGGTGTTCATTACCTGACGGTGGGACGTTGGCTGGCGAAGTATCGGGAAGGCGGGATGAAGGCCCTGCTGTCTCAGGTTCGTGGTCGTCGCCTGGGTTCGGGCCGACAGCTGAACGCGGAGCAAGAACAACGCCTTCAGCAGTTGTTGATCGACAAGACACCGGATCAGCTCAAGCTTCAATACGCGCTTTGGACGCGCCAAGCTGTGCAGCAGTTGATCAAGCAAGAAACTGGCCTTAGGGTGCCGATCCGCTCGGTGGGCGAATACCTCAAGCGGTGGGGCTTTACGGTTCAGAAGCCGAAGAAGCAGGCCTATGAGCAGCGCCCGGCTGAGGTTCAGCGATGGTTGGACGATGAGTATCCAGCTATACAGGCCCGGGCAAAGGCAGAAAAGGCAGAGATTCACTGGGGCGACGAGACGGGACTGCGCAGTGACTCTCAGCATACCCGTGGATACGCACCGAAAGGAAAGACCCCTGTCATTCGCCTGAGTGCGAAACGCGAGTCCATCAATCTGATCTCGACTGTCACCAACCAGGGAAAGGTTCGATTCCGGTTCTTCGAGGGCAGCATGAACGCCGATATTTTGATCGATTTTATGAAGCGGCTGATCAAGGATGCCGACCGCAAAGTCTTTCTGATTCTGGATAACCTGCGGGTTCACCATGCCAAGGTCGTCAAAAGCTGGCTGACCGAGCACAGCGACGAAATTGAGGTGTTCTACTTGCCGGCTTACTCTCCGGAGCTCAATCCCGACGAGTATTTGAATTGCGACCTTAAGGCCGGAGTCCACACTGGTACTCCGGCGCGCAACAAAAAGCAGCTCAAGAGCAAGGCAATGGCTCACCTGCAGAAACTGCAAAAGTTGCCCGCGAGAGTTATGAGTTACTTTCAAGCGGAACCCATTCAATACGCAGCGGCATAGCTATTTGATTGCCGGGTTAATAATATCGTGCACATGATGAACCCTGGCGCTGCATTCAGCTTGCTAGCTGATGCTGGTGGCTGGCAACGCTATTTCTTTATTGCATTAGCATCTGGCGTATCAGTTTGGTTGGTTTGGACAATGCGGCAGTGTCCAAACCGGCTTGAAGCGGCGAGCTATTCGTTGGTGCTTGGTGGTGCATTGGGCAACATGGTTGATCGTGTATGGCGAGGATCGGTAGTGGACTTTCTTGATTTTCACTGGAGCAATTCTCATTGGCCAGCATTCAATCTGGCTGATACAGCGATATTCATAGGGGTATGTATTTTGATTGTTGGTACCATAGGCCGTAGAAATGATCCAGCCCATGATGGGTGAGATAGCAGCAACCGTAATAACAACGAAGAAATGAGGTAAGTAGGAACACGTTCCATCATGAAATAGTGGAGCGTGTGGTTTCATCTATTAACTTCGAAATAGTCTCCGCTCTCGCCGGTGCTTGCGGAGAACATCTCTCTTAACCATGCCCATAGGTGTGGGCATTCTTGTGCATGTGGTCCGGGTGTTCGAATTCCAGTGTCGAATGACGTATGTTGAATTCCTGCGCCAGAGCCTGTTTTATCCTGTACTTGATATTCTCAAGCTGATCCCATGCACTTTCCTCGATAATCACATGAGCCTCCAGCGAGGCATCGTGTTCGCCCATCTGCCAAAAATGCACATGGTGAAGGTCGATAACGCCTTCGATGTTGGACAGGGCAACAATGACGGCATCGGTATCGATGTCCACCGGGCTACCCAACATGAGTGTTCTGATGGTACCGCCGATTTCTGTCAGACCCAGGTAGAGAATGTAGCCCGCGATGCCGATGGTGATGGCAGGATCAACCCAGCGCATGTCGAAGAGTAAAATAAGGGTTCCGCCAATGACCACGGCGACCGACGCCAGTGCATCCGACAGATTGTGAAGAAACAGTGCGCGGATATTGATGCTGTCTTTCTGCATCGAATAGGTAAGCAACGCTGTCAAGGCGTCCACGGCCAGAGCGATACCTCCAAGCCCGACGACCCACCAGCCCTTTACCTCTGGAGGATCGATTATCCGCATGCCACCTTCGTAAATCAGGTAGAACCCGATAATGATCAAGGTAGTGTAATTGATGAGGGCTGCAACGATTTCAATGCGTCCGTAGCCAAAGGTCATCCTTGCGTCAGCCGGGCGGCGCGCAATTTTTTGCGCTAAGAACGCGATGACGAGTGATGCCATGTCAGAGAAGTTATGTAAAGCGTCGGCGATAAGGGCGAGACTGCCGGCAAAGATACCGCCCCCAATCTGAGCCAGGGTCAGGATCCCGTTCGCCCAGATGGCGATGGCAACACGTTTATCCTTGGTCTCGGGGGCCATATGCACATGGTCGTGGCTCATTTGGTTAACCTCGTTTGGTGTCTATGTATAAAAAAGCATCTGCTGTATTCGGCTTACTCTGTGCCTGGTCGCCTGTGCCTTGGCGACTTTGTGGATTTTGGGCCATTGGCTACTCATCCTTTTTGACAGTTTTCAGGAATTCCGCAAGGCTGTCTTCGGCCGCTTTTTTGTTCGGGAATGGCCCGATATTTTGACCTTCACGGGTTAAAAAATACCAGTCACTGTTGATGGCGTGGATACGATGTGTTCGAAAGTGTGGAGCTTCCTTCGGGTCATCTTTTCGTTGCTTGGGTGGATCACTCATAATCTTGTCCTGTCGTCATAACCCTGCACAGTAAAGCCATCCAAAACGGCTTGAACTGACTGTACAAGGTCATGAGCCACAGCTCCTGTTGGAGATGAATCATCAGGCGCAGAGGGAGCGAAAGCTGAAATGGAACCCCCGCTCGCCTGAAGAGGGCGGGTTTTTTTCTCAGACAACCGTATCGTCCTCGGCACCGTCTTCAATCCGGATTGCACGATTGACATCGCTGATAAAAATACGACCATCGCCGCGCAGTCCGGTATGCGCCTCGCTTTTCAGTACCCGTACGACCTCGTCCACGTACTGATCGTGACAGACGATTTCCACTTTCACGTGCTTGACAAAATCCCCCGCGCCCTCGATTGGGTTGGCAGCGCTGGTATTGACTTTGCTGCGGCCAAAGCCGACAACGTGGGCGACGCTCATGCCGGTGACGCCCTGCACGCGGTGCAGGGCCAGGGTCACGGCTTCCAGTTTGCGGTGTTTGATATAGGCTTTGATCTCTTGCATGACAGTCACTCCAGGTTAATGGGATTCGCTCATATCAGCGGGCTTGTCAGCAAACCAGTGATACAGTGCGGGTATAACCAATAGGGTCAGTATGGTGGCGGTGACCAGGCCGCCGACCACAACGGTGGCCAGTGGCCGCTGCACCTCGCTGCCGGTGCCGGTGGCGAACAACAGCGGGAACAGCCCCAGTGCGGTGGTGACGGCGGTCATGATTACCGCACGCAGCCTTGCACAAGCCGCCCGGACACTGGCCTCGGCAATGGACACCCCGTCCTTGACCAGTTCATTCAGGTAACTCACCAGCACCAGACCATTTTCCAGAGCGATGCCAAACAGGGCGATAAATCCCACCGAGGCCGGCACCGAGAGGCTCTGGCCACTTAGCCACAGGGCGACAATGCCGCCCACCAGCGCCAATGGAATATTGAGCATGATCAGCAGGGCGTTGCGCAGTGATCCGAAGTTGACGAACAGCATCAGGAACACCAGCGCCAGGGTAATTGGCACCACGATCATCAGGCGCTTGTTGGCCTGTTGTTGAAGTTCGAACTGCCCGCCCCATTTGAGAAAATAGCCCGGCGGCAAATCCACTTGCTGTGCAATGGCGGCATCGGCCTCGGCCACGAAGGAACCGATGTCCCGGTCGCGAACGTTGGTCTGGATGGTGATAAAGCGCTGATTGTTTTCCCGGGTGATCTGGCGCGGCCCCACCACCTCCTCGATGGCAGCCAGTTCCTCCAGGGGAATGCGCTGCCCGGCGGCGTTCTTGATAATGAGCTGCCCGATGACATCGGCCCGGTTGCGCGCGGGTTCTTCAAGGCGCACATAGATATCAAAGCGGCGGATGCCCTCGAACACCTGTCCGGCCTCGCTGCCGCCCACGGCCACGCTCAGGGTGCGTTGCACATCGCTGACATTGAGGCCGTAACGGGCAATGGCCTCCCGGTTCAACGAAATGCGCAGCTGCGGCGTACCGCCGATTTGGTCGCGCTGCACGTCCTGGGCGCCCTGCACGGTGCGCATCACCTTTTCTATAGCCTGTGCTTTCTCCACCAGCACATCCAGGTCATCGCCAAACAGCTTGGCGGCCAGTTCGGCCTTGGTACCGGTGAGCAATTCATCCACGGCGGCGGCGATCGGTTGGGTGAAGTTGAATTGCGCGCCGGGGAAATCCGCGAATTTTTCACTCATGGCCGCATACAAGCCATCCAGCGTCTCCGCGCTCTGCCATTGATCCTGGGGCTTAAGGGCGACGAAAATCTCCGCGTTATTCACCGGATCGGCATGGGCGCCGACTTCACCCCGACCAATGCGCGACACCACTTGGGTGACCTCCGGAAACGCTGCCATCAATTGCCGCTCGAATACGCCAATGGTCGTCTCGGCTTTTTCCAGCGAGATGGACGGCGCCATGGTGGCGCGGATCAGCAGATCCCCTTCATTGAAACGCGGCACAAACTCCGAGCCCAGCCGCGGCGCGACGGCAACGCCAATGAGCAGAACCACTGCCGCCAGGGTCACGGCAATCCAGCGGCGCGCGACTATGGCCTGAACCAGAGGTTGGTAGCCTTTCAGCAGTAAACTGACAATGTCCTTGCGGGGTTTGTCGGGGTCTGCGTCCGGCCGCTTCATCAACAGGGAGGAGGCCACCGGTGCCACAATCAGGGCAAAGAACAGCGAGCCAAGCATGGCCACGGCTACGGTATAGGCCAGTGGCCGGAAGGTCGCCCCTTCCACCCCCTGCAAGGTGAACAGCGGCAGGAACACAATGATGATAATGCTGATGGCAAACAGAATCGGGCGCGCCACTGACTGACAGGCCCGCGCCACCAGGTGCAGGCGTGATTCGTCCGGGGAGGATTCCCGCAACATCCGGTCGATGTTCTCCACCACGACCACCGCGCCATCCACCATCATGCCGATGGCGATGGCAATCCCGCCCAGCGACATCAGGTTGGCGGAGATATCGAAGAATTTCATGGCGAGGAAGGTGAAGCCGACGGAGAACGGAATCGACAGCGCCACCACCAGGCTGGGCCGCAGGCCGCCCATAAAAGCCAACAGCACCAGGGCCACCAGAATAATCCCCTGCAACAGGGCGTTGATCACCGTGCTCACCGCTGCCTTGACCAATGTCGCCTGGTCGTAATAGGGCTGCACCTCGACGCCTTCGGGCAGGTTGGCATTGATGGTGGCTAGCTCCTGCTTAACGGCGCCGATCACCTGGGAGGTATTGCTGCCGATCAGCTTCAATACCATGCCCACGACCACTTCACCTTCGCCGTCCTTGGTGGTGAGGCCGCGGCGGATTTCGCCGCCGATGTCCAGCTCGCCCAGCTGGTGCAGGTAAACGGGTGTGCCGTCGATGGTTTTCACCACGATATTGCGCAGGGCTTCAAGATCCGTGGCCAGACCCACGGAGCGGACGATGTACTCCTCATCGTTTTTGACGATGAACTGCGCCCCGGCGTTGGCATTGTTGGCCTCGATGCGCTCCTTGATGTCGGGCAGCGATACGTCGTAGCGGATCAGTGCGTCGGGGTCGATACGCACCTGGAACTGCTTGACCTCACCGCCGATGGAGAGGACTTCCGTAACGCCTTTTACCGTCTGTAGGTTGAACTTGACGATCCAGTCCTGAATTTCCCGCAGCTCGGTGTTGCTGTATTGCCCGCTGGTATCCTCCAGCACGTAGAACAGAATCTGGCCGAGTCCTGTCGTGATGGGGCCCATCACCGGTTCGCCGAAACCGTCGGGAATAGCCTCCCGGGCCACCTGTAGTCGTTCCCCCACCAGCTGGCGGGCAAAGTAAATATCGGTGCCATCCTCGAAGTAGATATTGACCACCGACAAGCCGAAGTTGGAGATCGACCGCACGTGATCCAGTTGCGGTAGGCCATTCATGGCGCTTTCGATGGGGTAGGTGACGTATTTCTCCACCTCCTCCGGCGCCAGGCCTTCGGTTTCCACAAAGACCTGCACCAACGCCGGTGAAATATCCGGGTAGGCGTCAACCGGCAGGGTGCGATAGGCGAAGTAACCGCCGATAAGCATCGCCAGAGAGATCACGACCACTAACAGTCGGTTCTCCAGCGCAAAACGAATAAGAGTTTGCATACTGTGCTCCCGCGATTAGTGGTTGTGACCGGATTCGAATTCGCTTTTTTGCAGCTGGGCCTTGAGCACGAATCCGCCTTTGGCCACATAGCGTTCACCCGCGTCGAGGCCCGCCAATATCTCCACCGCGTCGCTGTCACCGCGACCGAGCTTGGCCGGACGGGGTTCCCAGCTGCCGTCGTGCTGAACGAATATTGTGGGTTGGCCCTCCAGGTCGATAACGGCGGTCCTGGGTGCCACGACCGCGGCGGGAAATTCACCCAGAGTAATTTGGCCTTCAATGAACATCCCCGGCTTCCAGTCATTGTCAGGATTGGCCAGGAAGACCCGCGCCAGGCCTGTGCGGGTGGCCTCGTCTACCAGCGGCGCCACATAGTCCAGGCTGGTCTCCACGGGTGCGGGGCCATGGCTGGTGGTGATTCGCACCGGCTGTCCGGTTTTTACCAGCGGCACCTGCTTGGGATAGAGGGCAATATCCACCCACAGGGTGGACAGGTTCGCGACGACAAAAGCGGTATCGTCGGGCGCCAGGTGTTCTCCCAGGGTGACGTGGCGTTTGATAACCACGCCGTCGATCAGGGATTTCAGCTGAAAGCGGGACAGTGTCTCGGAACTCTCGGCCACGGCGAGCACATCGCCGGCCTTGACCCGGTCACCGGTTTTTGCCTGTACCTCGACGATCTTTGCCGCAAAGCGGGGCGTGATATGGGCCACGGCCTCCTCGTTGAGTTTCACCTCGCCGGGCAGCGAGACCTGTTGGCGAATCACACCGGCTTCAGCAGTGGCGATTTCACCACCAAAGTCCCGTAGCAGGTCGGCGCTAAAAGTCAGCTCGGGCTCTTCGTCTTCATGGCCTTCATGACCGGCTTCTTCGGCATGGTCGCCTTCATCTTCAGCGTGATCTTCCCCGGCATGTTCCTCTTCCGAGTGGTGCTTTTCATCTGCGTGCTGAGCCCCTTCTTCGGTGTGAGCGGCTTGATCCGATGGGGCGGCGATTGCGCTTTGAGATGCCATGGCAGCAAGCAGCAAGCCGCTCATTAAATAATTCAGTAACTTGTTCATTGTGATTCATCCTGTGGCGAAAGAGACCCTTCATCATCGATGCTGTCCAGTGTGGGCAGACGCAGATTGGACCGGAAATCATTGGCCCCGTCGGTGGGGTAGAGTGATAGGCGCTCCCCGGTAAGCGGCTGGCCGGTCAAGGTCTCCAGGGTGATAAGGGTTTGGTGAAAATCGGTGGCGGCGGCAACCGCCTCGGTTTCGAAGGACAGCAACTGGCGCCGGGCTTCCACCAGTTCCAGATAGGAAAAACGCCCGTCGCCGTAGCCTTCCTGAATCAGCGCCAGTGCCTGCTGTGCCTCGGGCAGTATCTGCTCACGTAACAGGGTAACCCGCTCGCGAGCCTGTTCCAGTTGGGCGAAGGCATTGCGCAGTTCCGTAAAAACCTTCACCCGGGTGGCTTTCTCTTCGAGATCCAGTTTCGCCAGATCCTCCCGCGCGGCCCTGATGTCGCCCTGGTTGCGGTTAGAGACGCCAAGAGGCATGGAAAACGAAAAAACCACACCCGTATCGCCGGTGCCTTCGACCCGTCTGATGCCCGCGCCGACTTCGATGTCCTGTCGGCCCCGGGCAATCGCCAGGTCCAGTTCGGCCTTACGCAGTCTTTCCAGGGTCATAAACCGTTGCAGCTGCGGCGCCTGTTCCAACTGTCGTTGGATGCTGACAAACTCAGGCGTCGGCGCCAAGGCAAAGAGTTCGGCCTCGACGCCGGTAAAATCCGCCGAGGTTTCGCCCCATAGACTCGCCAGGCGCCGCTTGGTATTGCCCAGGCGCACGGTGAGATTGCTCACCGCCAGCTTGGCCTGCATCAGATCCGTGCGGGCACGGCTCAGTTCCGCCCGACTGGCGCTGCCTGCGTCAAACCGCCTTTGGGCGACGTTTTCTGCGGTGCTGGTAAACTCCACGACTTGCCGGGCAAAGGCCAGTAGGCGCTGGGTTTGTGCCACCTCCAGGTAGCGGCTGGCCGCCGCCGACAGTGCGTCGAGGCGGGCCAGTTCGTAATCGCGCTCGACGGTTTGGCGACGCCACTGGCCGACATCCCGGCGCAGAGGGCGCTTGCCGCCCATCTCTATGATTTGGCTGAGCGCCAGGGTGGTTTCCATGGCATCGGTGCCCGAGAACTCGCCATTGCCGGCAATATTCTCGACCTCGAGGGAGACCTGTGGGTTGGGTCGAAACCCGGCCTGGAGAGCCCGCGCCTCGGCCGCGCGAATATCGTAGGGATAGATCGCCAATTCGGGATTGTCATTTAGCACCCGGGCGAAGGCCTCGGGTAGGGTCAGTGTTGTCGGGTCGCGGTCGGCGGCCTGGATAAGCCCGGACAGGCTTAGCAGCGCGCCGCAAATCAGCAGGCGCGTTGTCCGGATTATCAGGCTTCGGCCTGAATCCGGACGCAAACGGAATAGCATGGACATGAATTACCTCACGTAAAGATTTTTGAAAAATCCTGGTGCCGGTCGATGACCGGAAAGTGAGGTTAGGCTATGGGCGGTCGGAGTATCGCAGCGATGTGGGGAGAGGGGTGGTCGACGGTATAGCGCAGCGTGACTTGGCCGGAAGAGGCAGTAGACAGCGTGGGCAGCTGCATGGACAGCAGCATATGAGAGCCATGGCAATGGCAGGAGTGGCAATGGCCGGGCGGTGTGTTGTGGTCTGATCCCGGTGACGGGTCTGTCGCTTGGGTTGAACCGTCTCCCCCGGACATATCCGCCAACTCATGGGGTTGGTGATCCGAATGGATGGGCAATACATCGGCGGCGATGGATAGTGATTGCACTACCATCAATACCGCAAACAGTATTAGCGTCCAGTTTTTTGCCATTCGGTTATCGGCTCTTCCCGTTTTTGTGTGGGCTGACCGGTTCGGATAGGCTACCGGCTGGCCCTGATTCGAGTCCAGTTTCATGCATGACCGCGAGCTCTACCGCCAGATTCTCGGCATTCAGGCACCCTGGGAGGTGTCCGACGTGCAAGTCGACCTGCCCGGCACCGGCGTGACCGTCCATATTCGGCATTCCGGCACGGATCTGGCTTGCCCGCAGTGCGGGGTCAGCTGTTCGGGCTACGACACCCGCGAGCGCAAGTGGCGGCATCTCGACACCTGCCAGTACAAGACCTGGTTGGTCGCGCAGGTTCCGAGGGTTCGGTGTCCGGAGCATGGCGTTCATCAGCTGCCGGTGCCCTGGGCGGAGAACAACTCCAGATTGACGGCGTTGTTCGAAGCACTCGTGATCGATTGGCTCAAGATCGGCACGATCTCGGAGGTTGCCGAGCGGCTGGGCTTGAGCTGGTCTGCGGTCAGCGGCGTGCAGGAGCGTGCGGTGGCACGCGGCCTGGCGCGCCGGACGCAGGATTTTCCGGACGCGATCGGCATCGACGAGACGGCGTTTCAGCGCCGGCACCAGTATGTGACGGTGATCAGCAGCGGCGATCGGGTGCTGCACATCTCCGACGACCGCAAGCGTGCGAGCCTGGACGCCTGGTACGCGGCGCAGCCGGCCGAAGCGCTGGCAGGCTTGCGCACGGTGGCGATGGACATGTGGCGGCCTTTCATCGATTCGACACTGGCCCACGTTCCGGGGGCGGCGAGCAAGATCGCCTTCGACAAGTTCCACGTTGCCATGCATCTGGGCGATGCCGTCGACAAGGTTCGCCGGGCCGAGCACAAGGCCTTGCTGGCCGAGGGCGAGTCGGTCCTGATCAAGAGCCGCTATCTCTGGCTGCAGCATCCTGACAACATGACCGACAAGAGCTGGGGCCGCCTCAAGGCGCTCAAGTCCGCCAACCTCAAGACCGCCCGGGCCTGGGCGATCAAGACCCACGCAATGTGCCTGTGGGGCTACCAATCCAGAACCTGGGCCCGCAAAGCCTGGATGAGCTGGTATGGCTGGGCGATCCGTTCGCGCCTGGCACCGATCAAGAAGGTCGCGCGAACGATCAAGGCTCATCTCGAGGGCATCCTCACAGCAGTGGTCACCGGCGCGACCAACGCCCGTGCCGAGGGTTTCAACACCATGATCCAGAAGATCAAGCGCGACGCCCGCGGTTTCCGGAACAAGGAGCGCTTCAAGGCTGCGATCTACTTCCACCTCGGTGGCCTCGATCTCTACCCGGAGGCAGTTCGAAAATGACTGCTACCCACACGATTCAGTGAAGAGCCCGGTTATCTAGCGACTCGGTTAGAAGGAGATCCGAAGTCTAACATAAGTCAAGGTTCGATCAACTCAGGCCATTGTCCGAAATAGAGTTTCGCCAGCTGGGGGGGTAGGTTGCCCAAAGGCTGGTCTCGTTTTTTTTGGTTTGGACCTTGCACATCGCATCCGACTAGTTGCGACGATCTTTTTGTCATGTGTTCCATCATTTGGTAGCTGTATCAAACCCCTCGTGGAGGGATGCGATCAGCGGGCAGGTGACACTGTCCTTCTGGGTACAGCACTCCTCGACGAGTTGGTCGAGCACGCCTTCAATTTGTTGAAGACTGCGGATCTTGTCTCGCACGTTGCCCAGCTTGCGCTCGCCCAGTGCTTTGGCCTCGTCGCAATGGGTGCCGTCTTCGAGTTTCAGCAGTTCTCCGATTTCCTCCAGACTGAATCCCAGCCATCGCGCCCTGCGGATGAATCGAAGCCGTGCCAGCGCGTCCTCGTTGCTGTTTGTCGATGGGGTCTACGTGGTGGATACGCACCACGGCACCTGGCCACGCTTCCAGTGGGTGCGCGAACCGACATCGGCCCAACTGACGCAACTGGTCCACACCATCGCTCGGCGGGTAGGGCGGCTGCTGGAACGCGAAGGGTTACTGGAGCGCGATACCGAACAGCTCGATCTGGGCGAAGCACCCGACGAGGAGGACCCGATCCCCGACCTGGTCGGGCATTCCATCACCTACCGCATTGCCGTCGGCCCGCATCGGGGTCGCAAAGTATTCACCCTCCAGACACTTCCGATCTGTGATGAGGAGGACTGGGCAACTGGCGGTCCCGGCAACATGGCTGGCTTCTCTCTGCACGCCGGTGTCGCGGTCAAAGCCTGCCAGCGCGACAAGCTTGAGCGGCTGTGCCGATACATCTGCCGGCCTCCCGTCTCCGAAAAGCGCCTGTTCCTGACCGCACGCGGCGAGATCGGCTACACGCTAAAGACCCCGTACCGGGACGGGACGACGCATGTAATCTTCGAGCCACTGGATTTCATCGCCCGGCTGGCCGCGCTCGTCCCGCCGCCGCGCCAGAATCTCACTCGCTTCCATGGGGTGTTCGCACCCAATAGTCCCCATCGGGCCCGGATCACGCCGGCCCGACGTGGCCGGACAGCCGGGCGCCGCCGGCAGCGCGCACCGGCTTGCATCACTGAATCGCAGGAAACCGACCTAAGACTGCGTTCCGCCCGGGCGCGGCCCAGCGCCGCTCGTGCCCGATCAGCCTGATGACCGGAAATCAGGGCGATTCAGGGCTGGGTTGACTGAGACAGCGCGAAAGTTGGCAAAGCCCGCGCGAAAGAGGCTTCAAATCTGCGCCAGACTACGGCTTGGCAGGGCCGTGGATACTGCTTGAAGTCGGGAAATGGGCCGCTTAAACTTCCTTGTATGGTTTTCGGCATCCAACATCGTCAAGATGGAGGATGCCGGGGTGGGAGGGACTTAATGCTTCCTTCGGACCGTTGCGTACCGACTCGTATAGAAATCGTCCCCACCCCTCACCATGAGCGCCGATGAAGAATCCAGCCGCTTTTATGGCCGATATCGGCAAGGTTGCGCCCGGTGAGTCCCCGGCTTGTTCATTCACTGACCGGAGACAACCATGACACAGCTCGGCAACGAACGCATCGTCGGGGTCGATGTTTCCAAAGATCGCCTCGATCTGTATGACTGGGACTCGAAGAGTCCGGATTCCATGGCCAACGACACCGATGCAATTGATCGTTGGCTGGACGGTTTCAGTCTGCCGGTTCGCTTTGCGATCGAACCGACCAATCAGTATCACATCGCGCTGGCCGAGCGCGCCCATGCGCGTGGCCACGCGGTCTATTTTGTCGACCCGCACCGGCTTAGCCATTACCGCTGCGGTGTCGGGCAGCGGGTCAAGGCCGACCCCCAGGACGCGCAACTGCTGGCCCGCTACCTGGCGCGTGAAGGCGACGACCTGGCCCCCTGGAAGCCCCTGTCGCAGGGGCAGCAGCGTTTCTGGCGGCTTCTGAGACGACGCGCCACAGTGGTTCGCGCACGGATCCAGCTGCAGCAGTCCCTGGCCGGCCTGGAGGCGCTAAACAGCGAGGTCGATGCGCTGCTGGAGCGGTTCAACACACTGATCCGGAAGATGGAGCGGGCGCTGCTGTCGGAGGCGAGAAGGCTCGGATGGGAGCGCGACCTGGACCACGCGCAACGGCTCCACTCCGGGGCTTTTTGCTTTGTGGGCAAACCGCCCCTGCGTTCCCGCCTGCGCTGCCAGGCGATCCCGGGTATCGGCCCGCTCAGCGCGCTGGCGCTGACCGCGATCTTCCATCAGGGCACCTACCGCAATGCCGATGCCTTCATTGCCTTCATGGGCATGGACGTCCGGGTCCGCCAGTCCGGGCGCTGGAAAGGGAAGAGCAAGTTGACCAAAAAGGGGGACCCGGAGGTCCGCAGGCTATTGTTCAACGCTGCCATGCAGGCGCGAAGAAACCCGCTCTGGGAGCCTTACTATCTGGCACTCAGAGAACGAGGCTTCAGCACCACGGCTGCCTTCGTAGCATTGGGCCGCAAGCTCGCCCGAGTGGCCTTCGCGCTGCTTCAGAAAAACGCCGATTTCGACCCAAAACTGCATACGGCAGGTTGACAGGTAACATAGAATCTATAGAGCGCCCTGATATGCCCAGAGAGGACGCCATGAAGAGTACCAGCCTGTTCGTGTTCACGACGATCATCTGTCTCGCCGCCTTCGGGTGCGCGTCGACCGGTCCCGGCGGAGACGCCTCGACCATCGGAGCGAGCGCGCCCATCGGCCCGACCATCGACCACACCGATACCGGCCGGTACGGCTGGGCCCCGTCGGTCGAGGTCGAGGCCACCGGGCCGTCGCTGGTCGACCTGCGCGAGGTCGTTCCCGGCCCGCGGCGCACGCCCGACCTGTCCCACACCGGCCCCAAGTACATCGAGAAGCCGATCAGCGAGGCCGAGTTCCAGCGCCAGCAGGCGGCCGCGATGAGCCTGCCTCCGCAGGCCAACGTCTTCCGGATGGACGAGGCCGGCCCGTCGACGCTGGCGCCCTCGCCGGCCGGCGCGAGCTTCGAGTCGCTCAACTACGACGAGGTTCCGGGGAGCACTCCGCCGGACCCGGAGATCGCGGTCGGGCCCTCGCACGTGATCGCGGTCGTCAACACCGACTTCGAGGTCTACGACAAGAACGGTACGTCGCTCGTCGGCCCGACGGACTTCGACGCCTTCTTCTCCGGCACGCCGGGCTTCCCGGGCGGCTCCTTCGATCCGAACGCCCTCTACGACGAGTCGGCGGACCGGTACTTCATCGGCATCGACGCCAACGGCACGGACTACTGCTTCGCGGTCACCACCGGGTCCGATCCGACGAGCACCTGGAACCGCTACTGCTTCGCCACCGACATCGGCGTCAACATCTTCTTCGAGTTCCCGCACGCCGGGATCGGTGAGCAGGCGATCTTCGTGGGATCCAACCAGTTCGGCGGCTCGCCGTCGTTCGAAGGACGGGTCTTCGCCATCAACAAGGCGAACGCCTATGCCGGCCTGGCGCTCGGAGGCGTGCCGACGCAGTCGACGACGGGGAACTGGTCGACTCCGCAGCCGGCCAACCTCCACGGGTTCGATCAGGGCACCTGGCCCACCGGCACCGACGACCACTACATCATGACGGAGCTCTACGACGGCTGCGTGCACGCCGTCTGGACGTGGACCGACCCGTTCGGCGCCAACACCTTCACGCGTGGCGCCAACATCGACCTCTGCGCCTCGACGGGCGTCGGCGCGGGCCAGCCGCTCAGCTTCCCGCAACAGACCGGGTCGTCGATCCAGGGCAACGACTTCCGCGGCCATCAGACCGAGTACCACGACGGCAACATCTACACGGTGCAGGCCATCTCGTGCAACCTGGGCGCCGGCACCGTGAACTGCGTTCGGTGGGCGGAGATCAACCCGGTGACCGATGCCGTGGTCGACTCCGGCGTCTTCGCCTCCAACGGCGAGTACCGACAGTTCCCCAGCATCGCCGTCAACCGGTGCGGCGATCTGGCGATCGGCTTCACGAAGGGCTCGACCTCGATGTACCCGAGCATCTACGTCACCGGGCGCGAGAGCGGCGACCCGGCCGGGACCTTGCAGAGCGAGGCCCTCATCCACGCCGGCGAGGGGCAGTACAGCTGCTTCGACTCCGTGCCGTACCGCTGGGGCGACTACACCGGCATGACCATCGCTCCGGACGGCTCCACGTTCTGGTATCTCGGTGACTACAGCGGCAACCTGAGCAGCGGGACCTGCAAGTGGGCCAACTGGGTGGCGTCGTTCCAGTTCGACGCCTGCGCGGCCGACGACATCTTCACGGATGGCTTCGAGTCGGGCGACACCAGCGCCTGGACCACCACCGTACCCTGACCTCGGCCCGACCCTCAGGGTCGGTCGCGATCACGGAATCGGGGGCGCCGGAGCCGGCGCCCCCGACGTGGTTCGGTGGGTCCGGCGGGGCGGGAGGACGTTCTCCGAGACGAGAAAAAGGAGGCGATCGCTCGCCTCCTTTCGTCTGCCGGGTCGACCCCGTCTCGTGAACCGTTCGGGCTCGGGGCGCCGCTGTCGAGTTTCGCGGCGCGCTGGGCTCAGGGGTCGGTACCGGTCCTGGATCCGCCCCCGCAGCGATCGGCTCTCGCCGCCAACGGCGCGCGACTGCGGCTGGCGCTGAACGTAAAGACCAGCGAAGCCGGTACCGTCGCCACGCTGGACTCGCCCGACATGGGCGCCACCGGGCTGCCGGTTAACGGCCTGAATCGCGACGCCGACAAGGTCGAATTCGGCGTCCCGGTGGCTTCGGTGCGCTACTCGGCGCGGCTTAACGCGGAGTCGACCGAGATGTGCGGAAAATGGCTTCTTCCCGGCCAGCCTGACGCCACCGTGTGTCTGCAACTCGAGTCCGGTGAAAAGGCGCAGCCCCCGGCCCGCAATCGCCCGCAGGAACCCGGTGACGATGTTCCCTATCAACGCCGCGAGGTGCGCCTTGCCAATCCGCGCGCCGGCGACATCGAACTCGCCGGAACCCTGACCGTCCCCGACGGCCCCGGTCCGTTTCCGGCCGCGGTGCTGATTTCAGGTTCCGGTCCGCAGGACCGCGATGAGTCCT
Source organism: Pseudomonadota bacterium (assembly GCA_013285445.1). Taxonomy (NCBI): domain Bacteria; kingdom Pseudomonadati; phylum Pseudomonadota; species Pseudomonadota bacterium. The sequence continues at coordinate 875,319 of CP053448.1, forward strand.
TCATGGGTCATAAACCGTTCCTGGTGTTGGCCGATCATCTCACCCGCAATGGCGTCGCGGTTTTACGCTACGACGACCGCGGCTTTGGCGCATCCGGCGGTGATCACTGGGCCGCGACCACGGCCGACTTCGCCACCGATGCGGCGGCCGCGGTCGAATGGCTGGCACAACGGCCCGACATCCGAACCGATGCGATCGGCCTGATCGGCCACAGCGAGGGCGGTCTTGTCGCACCGATCACCGCGCGCGACAACCCGAACGTCGCCTGGGTCGTACTACTGGCCGCACCGGGGATCGATATGCTCGAGCTGGTCGCCAGCCAGACCGAGGCGATGGCGCTGACCCAGGGCGTGAGCACCGGGGAGCTCCAGCGTGTCATGCCGGTCAATCGCCGAATCTGGCGTATCGTTGCCGAAACCGCAGACGCCGAACAGGCGCGCGCCAGGCTCGAAGCCGCGTTAACGCCGGAGGTGCTCGAAACGCTCGGCGCCAGCCCCGAGCGAAAGCCGGTCATCGTCCAATCGTCGCTGCGACCCTGGCTGCGCTACCTGCTTCGCTTTGATCCCGCCCCGTATCTGCGCGCACTTGAAGTGCCGGTCCTGGCGCTGAATGGCGGTCTGGACGTGCAGGTCCCGGCCGCCCAGAATCTCGCCGCCATCCGCGCCGCGCTGGCGGACCACCCCGACGCCACGGTGATCGAACTGCCCGGGCTCAACCACCTGTTCCAGACCGCGACAACCGGCGCGCTGGGCGAATACCGCGACATTGAGGAAACCTTCGCCCCGGCGGCGCTGGAAGTGATCAGCGACTGGATCCTAGATCGTTATCCTGCCGATGCGCAGGCATCCGGCGCCGCCGGGTGCGGTGGTTGTCGCCGGCACTCAACTGAATTACAATATTGCTGGTCAAGTAATTCACACAACCGGAGCCACCAACGATGAGAAGCACGATCACCGAACGAGGACAGACCGTTGTTCCCGCGGCGATCCGTCGCCGGCTGGGCCTTTCTCCCGCCGACCGGCTCGAATGGGTCGTGACGAGTGACGGCATTCAGGTCATCCCGGTCAAGGCCGATCCGATTGACGCCTGGCGCGGTCGCGGCCGCGGCGGAGGCACGCGTCGTCTGGTCGACGAGCGCCGCGCCGATACCAAGCTGGAATGAAGCGCTATCTCCTCGACACCTCAGCCTTGCTGACGCTCAGAGACGATGAGCCGGGCGCTGATCGCGTTGCCGAGCTTCTACGGAACTCCGAAATCCATTGCCTTGCATGCTTCATGACGCGCATGGAAGTGCTCTACCGCGTCTGGAAGGACGAAGGCGAGCTGGCCGGAAAGTTTGCACTGCAGCAATGTCTGGCGCTTCCGATCAAGTGGATCGAGTCATCCAATGACCTGTTGCTGCGCGCCGCGGAACTCAAGGCGCGATTTCCATTGTCGTTGGCCGATGCCTGGATCGCCGCGGCGGCAATCAAACACGACGCGATACTGATCCACAAGGACCCGGAATTCAAACGGTTGAAACTGGAACAAGAATTGCTGCCATTCAAGAGCAGCGATGAATGATGAATAATGACGCCTTCCGGCAATCCGTCGGCAATGCGCGGCAGCGTGACATTGATTGACAGCAAGGGCGGTGGGCGTTGCGCGAGATGCCGTCGGCCTATAGCGCCAATTCTGCTGGAAAAGTGGGGCGTTTAAGGGGTAAAAACGGGTTCGGGTGGGACAATTCGAATTGAAATTCAGCCGGTTATGCTGGTCCGACCCCGCTCCTCGATCCCCATTTCTCTTTCTGGGCTACTGTGACGAATAAGGCAGGCTTACCGAGGAACGTGCCTCGAGAATGCGGACCGGTTCGACGGGATCAGGGCTGCGAAGCTGCGCGAGCGCTCACGTGGGCGCATCGCACCCTAGTCGACGTCCGAAGGTAAGCGCCTACAAATCCCCACCCTTGACGTTGCCCGGCAGTAATGCGTCAATATCGTCGATGGTTTCGGCCAGTGGCAGCTCTTGAAAAACCTGACGCAGGTAGGCATAGGGCTCGATGGCGTGGCCCTTGGCGGTTTCGATCAGGCTGTGGAGGTTGGCGCTGGCGCGAGCGCCTGCTGGTGACTTGGAGAACAGCCAGTTCTTGCGGCCGATGGCGAACGGCCGGATGGCGTTTTCGATGGCGTTGTTGTCGATCGGGTAGCGGCCATCGTCGAGGTAGCGCACCAGCGCTGGCCATTGGTTGTGCAGGTACTGAAGCGCTTCGCCCAGCTTGGTCTTTGGGGCGACACGCGGCAGTGTCGTGGTCAACCAGGCGTTCAGCTGGTCGATGACGGGCTGTGACTTGTCCTGGCGCAAGCGGTGGCGCTCGGTCGGGTTCAGCGCCTGGGCTTCGCGCTCGATCCGGTAGAGCTTGCCGATCAGCGCCAGGGCCTGATCCGGGCGTCCGATCTTGCCCTTTGGCTGGAGCTTGGCGGCATCGAAGAACTTGCGCCGGGCATGGGCCCAGCAGCCCAGGCGGGTGATGCCATGGTCCCGACAGGCCGCGCCATAGCCGGAATAGCCGTCGGCCATCAGGGCACCGGAGAAGCCTTCCAGGCGCGCCACGGGCACATCGCCGGAACGACTGGCCTCGTAGTGATAGACCCGCAGCCGCTGCCCCGGCGGGCCGGCACCCATGACCCACATGTAGCTGTTGCTTCGTGCCGGCTTGCCGGGTTCGTCGAGGACCTGGACGGTGGTCTCGTCCATGCCGATGACCGGCTCATCAAGGATCTGCTCGGTCAGACGATTGATCAGGGGCTGGACCAGCTTGCCGTAGCGGATCATCCAGTTGGCCAGGGTGGTGCGGTCGAGCTCGACGCCCAGCCGCGCGAACTGCTGAATCTGTCGGTACAGCGGCAGGGCGTCGACGTACTTGGCCGTGGCGATGTAGGCCAGCAGGCCCGGTGCGGCCATCGACTTGCCCAGCGGCTGGGCGGGCTTGGTGGCGGTGGCCACATGCCCTTCGCAGCAGGGGCAGGCGTACTTCAGCCGGACGTGGCGGATGACCTTGACGCTCGCCGGAATGATATCGAGCTGCTCGGAGGTCTCCTCGCCGATGCGCTCCAGAACCGCACCATCGTGCGGACAGACCTTGTCGGCCTCGGGCAGGTCGTGAATGACTTCCTCGCGCGGCAGCTCCGGCGGCAGGGCCGGCCGGCCCCGACGCTGGCGAGAGTGCGGCTTGACAGCGACCTCGGGGGGCTCGCTTGCCGCGATCTCCTCGGCTTCGTTGAACAGGCCCAGCTGATCTGCACTGGCCTGCTCGCTGGTGCCGGCAAAGGTCTTGCGCTGGAAAGTGCGGATGATCTCTTCGAGCTGATGAATGCGCGCTTCGCGCGCCTCGAGGGTTGCCTGCTGGCTGGCCAGCTGCGCCTGGAGAGCGGCGATCTGATCGGCCGTTGAGGGATCTGCAACAGAGGCTTTGTTGACGGCCGACGACATGCAGAAAGTATAGCATAATCAATAGCATGAAGCACCACCAATCAACGAATTAGTGGCCGAAAAGTGCAGTTGTTGATGGCCCTGCATGCGCATCACATCAAAACCCTCGAGCAGCCAGTTGAACTCACGCTCGCCCCAGCGGATCACGCCGTCGGCATGCTTGCGCGGCCACTGGAACTTCGCCTTCTCCAGGCGCTTGTACCAGAGGCAAAAGCCGGTCTGGTCCCAGTAGAGCACCTTGAGCCGGTCGCGGTGGCGGTTGCAGAACACGTACAGCGCATCGGCGAACGGATCCAGGGCCATCTGCTGCTCGACGATGGCCGCCAGGCCGTCAATGGACTTGCGAAAGTCCACCACGTCGCGGTGCAGGTAAACCTTGGGCAGGTCACGAAACAGACGCATCGGCCAGCTCCCGCATCAGTTGGGCGACCCAGGCCGGACAAGCCGAGCTTGGAAGCTCCAGCGCGACACCGCGCCACGACACCGCTATCTGGCCGGTGAGCTGAGACGGCATCGGCGGCGCGACCGCGACCAGGCCCTGATGCGTATCCGCCTCGCGCAGCGCCTTGCGGCGCCGGTAGAAGGACTTCGGTGTCAGGCCATGGCGCTGACAGAACTCAGCCACCGACTCTGCGCCGGCAGCCTGCTGCGCGATCAGCTCTCGCCACTGATCGGCTTTGAGGTAACGTCTGCTCACTTGCTTGCTCCATCCTGAAAATCGATGGAATCAGCATAGTGATCTATGCGTCGTTGAGAAGAGTGTCGGTTCGTAGGCGCTTACGGGAAAGGAGATGAGAAGGACATGTCTGGAAAATCAGGTGATAGCCCGAATCGGTCAGTATGAAGAAGAGGGGAATCCTTTGCATAAATCCAAGTATTGATACCACCATATATGCCAATCGGATCACTCTGCACATACCGCCCAGTCTGCGGCTCGTAGTCGCGGAAGTAGTTGTAAAGAACTCGCCCATACGATCCCACCGGGCTAGATTCCGATTTTTCCTTGCGCCTCTGTGGACTTAGCTCCGGATTCACCCAGACGAGGCGGGGCCTGGGCCGGTTTTGGCCCCGACGCGGGTTTCGGCTTAGCCGACCGTTGGGCCGGACGGGTGGATTGGACGTCAACACGGCTGCCATGAGGCGATTTTACGGGAGCGCGGCGCCGGTTGCATCCTCGCTTTAGCCGCTTTTCAGGGCGGGCGGCCCGCTCAAGGCGGTTAGCGCAGGCGAGAAAGAGGGTGCGGTTTGCGCCGTCAGGCGCAAGAAGCGCCCGACTGAAGCCGTCGCGCGTGGAAGCCGCGAAGCGGCTGGAGCCCGCCGGCGCGGACCGGCCCGGGCGGGGAACAACTTCAAGCGCGGCACGTCAGTGCCGCCACCTTATGGAGCGAAGCGACGCGGCCAGTGGAACATAATGCGGATTATGCGAGCGTCAGCCGGACTCTGGCCAAGGGGCGCCGACCGATGAGGGAGAGTGCCTCTTGGACAGTGCGCATAATCCCCCCGCATTATGTTCTGCTGGCCGCTTCAAAGCCCCCTTTGGGGGATGGGGGGCGACCGCCGCAGTCTTGGCGCAGCCAAGTCTGCGAGCGGGCGTGAACAAGCACCGCAACACTTGCGTCAGCATGTGTTGCACAAGACCTCTGCCCCGGACGGTTAACGGAGTCGACCAAGTCTCGGTTGGCACCGAGCGAGGCCGGCACGCAGCTTGCGTGCGCTCGACGCCGGCGGAAGACCGTCGGGCTGGAGCCGCTGCGGCGAGCGCACAGTGCAAGGTGCGTGACGGCCGATCCGAAGCCGGACGGAGTCCGGGTCTGGCAACTAAGGGAGAAGCGGCCAGGAGCTTACCTGCGTCCGCTACAGCTTTAGCTTAGCGGCGCCGACTCTGAAGTCAGCTCAAGTCGCGGGGGTTGGCGGGCAACTGCTGCCGATAGTGCATCACGGTCACGACTTCCACATGCTCATCGCGTTGGCGGTAGATAATTCGGTAAGGTCGTGACAGCAGCTCGCGCAAGTCGTCGTCCGGATACTCAGGCACCCTGCGGCCGCTGTGCGGAACGGTCTCAAGTTGAACAACACGGGCAACCAGGCGCCTGATCAGCGCATCGGCATCTCGGGGGGCGTTCTCGGCTACATGCTCTTGGATGGCGGCAAGCTGAGCCTGCGCCTCGGCCGACCAGATGACGGTCATTCACTGAAGGCCAAGGGATTCCAGCAGGGCTTCGCTCGTGTAAGTGCGCCCGGCGTCAAGATCGGCCAGCCCCCGCTCGATGGATCGACGCACGGCGATTTCATAAGCCACGTCATCCCAGGTCGCGTTGTCGGGCAACTGCTCGATCAGTTCTCGAGCCCTAGCCTTCACGGTGTCTGCTTTCGCTGCCATAGTCTCCATTCTACTGCTCCCGTCGCTCATCTTCCATCCGTATCCCATAGCCGCAACGCTCGAACCAGGCCCAGGCCAGGTCCCGCTCATCGGACCCGTGGCTGGTGTAGCCGTCTGGCCGGGGATCATCGGCCCAGTCCGGCATCTCGCACAGGTCGGCGATAAAGCCACGTAGCAGGGCCGCCGGGTCCAGGCCGTAGTCCCGGCACAGGTCCAGGTATTCCGGGGGCAGGTCCAGGCGCAGGCGTTGGGTCATTCGGCCTCTCCCCAATCGCCCGCCGTGTCCGGTCGGCGGTCGGCCGGATGGGTCAGCGCGTGGACGGCCTTGAGCTTGCGGATCGAGACCTGGGTGTAGATCTCGGTGGTCGAGAGCTGGCTGTGGCCGAGAATGGCCTGGATGTGGCGGATGTCGGCGCCGTTGTCGAGCATCAGGGTGGCCATGGTGTGGCGGAAGATGTGACAGGCGCCGGGCTTGCCGATGCCGGCCGAGTCGATGTATTTCTTGACCCGGTCGGTCAGGCGGTTGTGGCTGAACGGCTCGCCGAACTCGTGCAGGAACAGCCAGCCGGCGTCGGGCTCGACCACCAGCCCTGGCCGGATCTCGCGGGTGTAGCGCTCGATCCAGTCGCAGGCGCGCTTCCCCAAGGGCACCATGCGGTCCTTTTTGCCCTTGCCCTCGCGCACCATCAGGGTGCCGTTCTGGGTGTCGACATCATAGAGCTTGAGGACAGCCAGCTCGGCCCGGCGGATGCCGGTCGAGTAGAAGGTCTCGATGATGGCCCGGTCGCGGATGCCCAACTCCCCGTGCAGCAGGGTCTGGGCGCAGATGCGCTCGACTTCGGCGTGGGTCAGCACATGCTGGGGCAGACGCCGGTGGACCCGGGGCAGTTCCATCTCGCTGGCCGGGTTGTAGAGCAGGTGGTTTTCTTTCGTCAGCCATTTGAAGAAGGCTTTCACGGGCACCAGGCGCTGCTGCTGGGTGGCAAAGCGGATCGGCTCGCCGTCGGGTTTTCGGTAGTGGTACAGGTAGCGTCGATACCGCTCCAGGATCGGCCGGGTGATGTCCTGCACCCGATCAAGCCCGCGCTCATCGCACCAGAAGATGAAGCGCTTGAGCATGCGCTCGCGAACCGTCACGGTGTGCAGACTCAGGCCCAGCGCCTGTGATGCGAGCCACTGGATTTCATCGCCCGGCTGGCCGCGCTCGTCCCGCCGCCGCGCCTGAATCTGGCCCGCTTCCACGGGGTGTTTGCGCCGAATAGCCCGTACCGGGCGCGGATCACACCGGCCCGCCGGGGCCGGGGTGCCAGGCCGGTCAAGCCGGCTCAAGAAAAGGAGCGCACGCCGGCCGAGCAGCGCTCAGCGATGCGCTGGGCGCAAAGGCTCAAGCGAGTGTTTCAGATCGACGTCGAAACCTGCCCGAGTTGCGGTGGCACGGTCAAGATCATCGCGAGCATCGAAGACCCGCCAGCGCAGGCAATGGAGGCTTTGCGACTTTCCGCGCCAGCGGAATGAAGCGAAGCCGGAATGCCGTTGCGCGTGATCGAGCGGATACTGAATCACCTGGCCAGCAAGGATCTGCCCGGCCTGTGGACGGAAAGTCGTGCGCCGCCTGTCCGCGTGCATCGCGCCGGCAGGCCGGCCGAGCGTACCGGCTTGCATCACTGAAACGCAGGAAACCGGTTTCAGGCCGCGTTGCATCCGGGCGCGGCCCGATGGCGCTCGTGCCGGATGAGCCAATGCTGGCAAAGACGGGGCTACACGAGCTGCTCGATTGGCTCCGACGGGGCGGAATCGGACGGAATTCGGCGTGCTGGGGACTTTGGTAAGGGTCCGGGGCCAGCCTGGCACGGCTCCGGATACCGTTGGAAATCAGGAAATAGGGCGCTTATACTTCCTTGTATGGTTTTGGGCATCCAACATCGTCAAGATGGAGGATGCCGGGGTGGGAGGGACTTAATGCTTCCTTCGGACCGTTGCGTACCGACTCGTATAGAAATCGTCCCCACCCCTCACCATGAGCGCCGATGAAGAATCCAGCCGCTTTTATGGCCGATATCGGCAAGGTTGCGCCCGGTGAGTCCCCGGCTTGTTGATTCACAGACCGGAGACAACCATGACACAGCTCGGCAACGAACGCATCGTCGGGGTCGATGTTTCCAAAGATCGCCTCGACCTTTATGACTGGGACTCGAAGTGTCCTGATTCCATGGCCAACGACATCGATGCAATTGATCGTTGGTTGGACCGTTTCAACCTGCCGGTTCGCTTTGCGATGGAACCGACCAATCAGTATCACATCGCGCTGGCCGAGCGCGCCCATGCGCGTGGGCACGCGGTCTATCTTGTCGACCCGCACCGGCTTAGCCATTACCGCTGCGGTGTCGGGCAGCGGGTCAAGGCCGACCCCCAGGACGCTCAACTGCTGGCCCGCTACCTGGCGCGTGAAGGCGACGACCTGGCCCCCTGGAAGCCCCTGTCGCAGGGGCAGCAGCGTTTCTGGCGGCTTCTGAGACGACGCGCCACAGTGGTTCGCGCACGGATCCAGCTGCAGCAGTCCCTGGCCGGCCTGGAGGCGCTAAACAGCGAGGTCGATGCGCTGCTGGAGCGGTTCAACACACTGATCCGGAAGATGGAGCGGGCGCTGCTGTCGGAGGCGAGAAGGCTCGGATGGGAGCGCGACCTGGACCACGCGCAACGGCTCCACTCCGGGGCTTTTTGCTTTGTGGGCAAACCGCCCCTGCGTTCCCGCCTGCGCTGCCAGGCGATCCCGGGTATCGGCCCGCTCAGCGCGCTGGCGCTGACCGCGATCTTCCATCAGGGCACCTACCGCAATGCCGATGCCTTCATTGCCTTCATGGGCATGGACGTCCGGGTCCGCCAGTCCGGGCGCTGGAAAGGGAAGAGCAAGTTGACCAAAAAGGGGGACCCGGAGGTCCGCAGGCTATTGTTCAACGCTGCCATGCAGGCGCGAAGAAACCCGCTCTGGGAGCCTTACTATCTGGCACTCAGAGAACGAGGCTTCAGCACCACGGCTGCCTTCGTAGCATTGGGCCGCAAGCTCGCCCGAGTGGCCTTCGCGCTGCTTCAGAAAAACGCCGATTTCGACCCAAAACTGCATACGGCAGGTTGATAGGTAACATAGAATCTATACTCTGATGAGGAGCGGTTGGAGTATTTTCTGGAAGAGATCGCAACAATTAGGGGCGGGGATGAATGGGACAAGCCTGAGATCGTGGAGTTGTTTAATAGGATGATCCCGGAGTTCAAACACATGGAAACGGGCAAGTATTTGGATGCAAGGATGTGATCCCCATTCCAAGTCAGCCGGCCAAGGCGCTTGAGTGGTTGATAGAGAATCGGCTTTTGCCTGTTGTCGGACTGCTTCAGGAACGGCAGGTCATTCCGGAATGGCTGGCGGCGCTGGCCGGTCCGCTGGTCGAACGGCGTGGTGGGCTTGGCAACGATGTGCTTGCATACGAAAAGCAGGTGCTCGAGGCTTTCCGTGATGCGAGTGTCCGTTGCCTGGTGCTCAAAGGTTGCCTGCTGGACTACCTTGTCTATCCGGGGCCGGGGCAGCGCTTGAGGGCGGATCTCGATATTCTGGTCTGCCCGGAAAGCATGAACGCCGCGCGTGATGTGCTCCGCGCGACGCAGCATGTCCCCATTCATAGTGTTCCCGGGGGGACGCCGATCCGGCAGGAGACCTGGCGGCTCGACGAGACTTCCGGGCGACGATACATTGACGTGCACTGGGGGCTTCGGGACCATCCGCTGCTACGCGAGGTATTGTCGTTCGAGGAGCAGTATGGGGAAGCCGTTGAATTGTCTTCCCTGGCTGCTGGCGTTTGGGGTCAGGATCATGTGCACGCATTGCTGAATTCGGTGATGCACTGGTATGACGACCTTTACGAGCATCGCCGCCCTCTGATCTGGTTGCTCGACAATGACCTGCTCTGGCGTGCGATGAATGAGAGTCAACGAGAGCAGACAATCGCCCTTGCCAGCGAGCGGGGCGTTGCTGGCCTGCTGGCCGATGTTCTGGAACGAACACGGGCCGTCTTCGAGACCCCGGTATCCGATTCCACGCTCGCCGAACTGGCCGAAAAAGGTCGGCATGAACCAGCTACTCGGCTGATTTCGGTCAGCTCGAATCGGTATCGCTCCTTCTGGTTTGCCTTGCGAAGCGAGCCCGACTGGTATGCGCGTATTCAACGCTTGCGGCGCTCGCTGTTTCCGCCGGTCGCACATATGCGCGAGCGTTACCCGCAGGGCTCGAAATTCGGTCTTGCTGGGCTTTACGCGCGGAGAATTTTCAGGAGGATTCGCTGAATTTTCGCATGACCAGAGTTTTTGACATTCTGTTTTCGCTGATCACGATTGTTGCGCTTACACCGCTGTGGTTGATCGTGATTCCTTGTCTCCGATTGAGCGGGGAGGGGGAGGTGTTTTTTCGGCAGGAACGGGTTGGGCGTGGCGGGGAGATGTTCGGCTTGTTGAAATTTGCGACGATGTTGAAGGATTCACCAAATCTTGCGACAGGGACTGTGACGGTGAAGGATGATCCCCGGGTTTTGCCGTTCGGAAAGTTTCTTCGCAAGACAAAGCTCAATGAGCTGCCACAGTTGATCAATATTCTCAAAGGCGACATGAGCATCATCGGACCTCGCCCGCAGACTCGGCGTTGCTTCGAGGCCTTTCCGGCGCGTTCGCAGCGGGCAATCATCAAGGTTCGGCCCGGCTTGTCCGGTGTTGGTTTCGTGGTGTTCCGGGGCGAGGATCAGATGATGGGCGACAGCGCGAACGCCGATGAGCTGTACGACCGCGTGATCATGCCTTACAAGGGGTTGCTGGAGGAGTGGTTTGTTGCCAACCGTAGTCTTCGGATCTATTTCTTGCTCATCTTCATCACGGCCTGGATGGTTGTGTTTCTACCCTGCCGTTTTGCTTGATGCAAGCGGGGGACAAGCGGTGTGGAAATCGGCAGTGTCGGCTATCAGCGCCACTACCCCGAGCAGACGCTGCTCTACCAGATCGTCGAGCGTCATTATCCGGCCTTTGTCGAACATCTGGCCGATGCCGGAAAGCAACTCCCCGGCCATGTTCGTCAGGCGTTTGATGCCTACCTGCAATGCGGTCGGCTGGAGCACGGTTTCCTGCGTCTTCGATGCGATACCTGCCACGCCGAGCACCTGCTGGCGTTCAGCTGCAAGGTAAGCGCCTACAAATCCCCACCCTTGACGTTGCCCGGCAGTAATGCGTCAATATCGTCGATGGTTTCGGCCAGTGGCAGCTCTTGAAAAACCTGACGCAGGTAGGCATAGGGCTCGATGGCGTGGCCCTTGGCGGTTTCGATCAGGCTGTGGAGGTTGGCGCTGGCGCGAGCGCCTGCTGGTGACTTGGAGAACAGCCAGTTCTTGCGGCCGATGGCGAACGGCCGGATGGCGTTTTCGATGGCGTTGTTGTCGATCGGGTAGCGGCCATCGTCGAGGTAGCGCACCAGCGCTGGCCATTGGTTGTGCAGGTACTGAAGCGCTTCGCCCAGCTTGGTCTTTGGGGCGACACGCGGCAGTGTCGTGGTCAACCAGGCGTTCAGCTGGTCGATGACGGGCTGTGACTTGTCCTGGCGCAAGCGGTGGCGCTCGGTCGGGTTCAGCGCCTGGGCTTCGCGCTCGATCCGGTAGAGCTTGCCGATCAGCGCCAGGGCCTGATCCGGGCGTCCGATCTTGCCCTTTGGCTGGAGCTTGGCGGCATCGAAGAACTTGCGCCGGGCATGGGCCCAGCAGCCCAGGCGGGTGATGCCATGGTCCCGACAGGCCGCGCCATAGCCGGAATAGCCGTCGGCCATCAGGGCACCGGAGAAGCCTTCCAGGCGCGCCACGGGCACATCGCCGGAACGACTGGCCTCGTAGTGATAGACCCGCAGCCGCTGCCCCGGCGGGCCGGCACCCATGACCCACATGTAGCTGTTGCTTCGTGCCGGCTTGCCGGGTTCGTCGAGGACCTGGACGGTGGTCTCGTCCATGCCGATGACCGGCTCATCAAGGATCTGCTCGGTCAGACGATTGATCAGGGGCTGGACCAGCTTGCCGTAGCGGATCATCCAGTTGGCCAGGGTGGTGCGGTCGAGCTCGACGCCCAGCCGCGCGAACTGCTGAATCTGTCGGTACAGCGGCAGGGCGTCGACGTACTTGGCCGTGGCGATGTAGGCCAGCAGGCCCGGTGCGGCCATCGACTTGCCCAGCGGCTGGGCGGGCTTGGTGGCGGTGGCCACATGCCCTTCGCAGCAGGGGCAGGCGTACTTCAGCCGGACGTGGCGGATGACCTTGACGCTCGCCGGAATGATATCGAGCTGCTCGGAGGTCTCCTCGCCGATGCGCTCCAGAACCGCACCATCGTGCGGACAGACCTTGTCGGCCTCGGGCAGGTCGTGAATGACTTCCTCGCGCGGCAGCTCCGGCGGCAGGGCCGGCCGGCCCCGACGCTGGCGAGAGTGCGGCTTGACAGCGACCTCGGGGGGCTCGCTTGCCGCGATCTCCTCGGCTTCGTTGAACAGGCCCAGCTGATCTGCACTGGCCTGCTCGCTGGTGCCGGCAAAGGTCTTGCGCTGGAAAGTGCGGATGATCTCTTCGAGCTGATGAATGCGCGCTTCGCGCGCCTCGAGGGTTGCCTGCTGGCTGGCCAGCTGCGCCTGGAGAGCGGCGATCTGATCGGCCGTTGAGGGATCTGCAACAGAGGCTTTGTTGACGGCCGACGACATGCAGAAAGTATAGCATAATCAATAGCATGAAGCACCACCAATCAACGAATTAGTGGCCGAAAAGTGCAGTTGTTGATGGCCCTGCATGCGCATCACATCAAAACCCTCGAGCAGCCAGTTGAACTCACGCTCGCCCCAGCGGATCACGCCGTCGGCATGCTTGCGCGGCCACTGGAACTTCGCCTTCTCCAGGCGCTTGTACCAGAGGCAAAAGCCGGTCTGGTCCCAGTAGAGCACCTTGAGCCGGTCGCGGTGGCGGTTGCAGAACACGTACAGCGCATCGGCGAACGGATCCAGGGCCATCTGCTGCTCGACGATGGCCGCCAGGCCGTCAATGGACTTGCGAAAGTCCACCACGTCGCGGTGCAGGTAAACCTTGGGCAGGTCACGAAACAGACGCATCGGCCAGCTCCCGCATCAGTTGGGCGACCCAGGCCGGACAAGCCGAGCTTGGAAGCTCCAGCGCGACACCGCGCCACGACACCGCTATCTGGCCGGTGAGCTGAGACGGCATCGGCGGCGCGACCGCGACCAGGCCCTGATGCGTATCCGCCTCGCGCAACGCCTTGCGGCGCCGGTAGAAGGACTTCGGTGTCAGGCCATGGCGCTGACAGAACTCAGCCACCGACTCTGCGCCGGCAGCCTGCTGCGCGATCAGCTCTCGCCACTGATCGGCTTTGAGGTAACGTCTGCTCACTTGCTTGCTCCATCCTGAAAATCGATGGAATCAGCATAGTGATCTATGCGTCGTTGAGAAGAGTGTCGGTTCGTAGGCGCTTACGTCCGAAGGCGTGGCCGACTTCTTGATCAGTCCGGAGACGGCCTCGGTCGAAATCGCGGTGACGACGCCGATCAGTATCCCGAGATGAGGTGAGGCATTGCCGGTGAAGACGTCCTGGAAAGACGTACCGCCAATGCCCAATACGATCACGTCGAAATAGATGAAGACCTCCAGAGTGCTGGCGACCACCCACACGTACAACAACCGCTCCATCGGACTGAATCCATCCGGGTCGAAGTTCACCAGGGCGTCGAATGTGAGGACGCGGTTCTGAACGATACCGGCGAACAGCACACCAAAGGAGAGGCCGGTGATCGTATTGGCCTGGACCGCAAGGATGAGATCGAGGCTATCGAGCTTCGGAATACGGGACGACAGGAGCCAGTAGAACAGGCTCAATGTCAACACCAATGCCAGCACCAGCGCGAACGCCTTGAACATATCGAACACGTAGCGCCTGCGCTGGGGCCGCGCTGCGATGATGAGTTGCTCTTCGAGCTTGGCCAGCGTGGCCAGCGCCGCCTTGGGCTGCGGATTATCGCCAAGAAGCCCTCGGCGACAGGTGGCGCAGAGCATGGATAAGGCGACATCTATCTTGACAACCACCGAGAATCACCGCCTGAAGGACTTTGGAGCGTCGCCAGCCATCCCCGCGAGTGGATGCGGCGCGTCCAGGGAACCGAAAGCCGCTACTACCGGGCGATTGGCTCAGCCGAGGCGCTCATGCTCAAAGCCGCCGACCTGGGTCAGCGATGGATGAAAGGCGTTTCCAGGAAGTACGCGCTCAAAAAGCTGCGAGAACAACCAATACCCTGGTAACGTCCTCCTGACCGAGACCTCCCCCGGACCCGGCGGCGCCGGCCACCAGCCAGTGCGCGAATTCAGCGCCAGACTGACCCCCAACGCGGCGCCCGACCGCCCAATTCGCGCCACTTTTGCGCCCCTCCACAGCTGATCCGAAGATCCCCAAACCCGGAAGCAGCCGATTCGGCTACAAAGTTGATGAAGTTGATGGGTGTCCTGATTTTTGATTTTTTGCTGGTTCGGGACTGTCCTTTACCGCTGGCTTGCCGAACAGTTTGAGGTCCGTAACCAATGGTTGACAAATCTGAAAACCCTGGCATTATGTAACTTGAAGGTGTCACTAAGTAACCATTAAGTTACTTTGTGACACCCTTGAATTGCTTTCACAACATTCATTTACACCATTGGAGAACAACCATGAACGCACCAAGCACATCTTCCCCCGCGGAGCTCGCCGATCGCACCGTGCAACTCCTGGCCGTGTCGATGTTCGCGGTCGCGCTTGTCTTCTGCCTTTCCGTCGCCGAATTCTTTGCAAGCGAGTCGGCAGCCGCTATCATAGACATCGCCGTCAAAGGCCTGGGGATTGCCATCCTGGGACTGATGGCGCTGCTCTACTTCTGGAAATTCCGGTCGATGAGCCCCGCCCAGCGCCGGCGCCACTTGGCCGAAGACGGTTTTCTTCAGGTGGCGTTCCGGGCGGCCATGGCCCGGTCGTGGATGCTGAGTTTCCTGCTGCTGGTGATCTTGCAGGCCCTGGACAAGCTGCTGCTCGGGCGGCTTCCGGAAATGCCGCTGGAAATCGTCATCCAGGGCGTTCTGGCCATCATGCTGCTGCTGTTCAGCATTGCCTTTGTGTCCTTTACGCATACGGGCAGCAGCGATGAGTGACGAACTGGGCAACAGGATCCGGGTTTTCCGCGCCGAACACAGGCTCAGCCAGGCCGAGCTGGCCGAAGCGATCGGTGTATCCCGCAAGACCATCAGCACCATCGAGGTGGGACGGTTCGTGCCGTCGACCGTTATTGCGCTGAAAATTGCGCGCTACTTCGAGGTGCCGCTGGAAGACGTGTTCTTTCTCAACGACGCAAGCTGAGCGCCGCCAAAGCACAGACAAAAAAAGCCGGCGGCGTGGCTGGCCGTCAGTTTCTCAACCGCCTCGGCTGGCGATCAAGGTGCGACCGGGTCGTCATCGGGCGCACCCGGATCGAGGGCAACCTGAGCAGTCGTTTAGAGGGCAGAATCACCGGTGTACCGGCCCTACACGGTCCAGGCTTGCTAAAGGGTCTGTGGGTTCTGACCGC
This sequence comes from Pseudomonadota bacterium, assembly GCA_013285445.1. Taxonomy (NCBI): domain Bacteria; kingdom Pseudomonadati; phylum Pseudomonadota; species Pseudomonadota bacterium. Next base: position 890,819 of record CP053448.1, read on the forward strand.
CTGTCGCGGCGCGGTGACAGGAAATCGCCGTGCTTTACGCTTAATACGGTGATGCCAACAAGCGCGGCGTGGCCGAGGAAAACCCAACATGATTCTTTCCCGATCCCGTACTGGAACCGATAAGCCGTTTTATCTTGTCGCGCTTATCTTCTGCGCCACCATCGGTCCGGCTGCCGCTGCGACGTTTACCGTCACCAACGCCGGTGACGCCGGCGCGGGCTCGCTCCGGCAGGCCATCCTGGAGGCCAACGCTGCGCCCGGTGCCGACCTGATCGCTTTCGCCATTCCGGGCGCGGGGCCGCACCAGATCCTGCCGGCCTCGCCCTTGCCGGCGGTAACTGATCCGGTGGTCATCGACGCGCTGACCCAGCCGGGCGCCGACTGCTCGAGCTGGCCGCCAACCCTGCAGGTTGAGCTCGATGGCACGAACCTGACCGGGATTATCTATGGACTGCGGCTCTCAGGCGGAGCCTCGACCGTGCGCGGGCTGGTCATCAACAGCTTCCGGAATCCAGGCCATCCAGCACCACCGGTTGCGGGTACGCTTCCTGTCCACGGTCGAACTGGTCAATGCGCTGGAACAGGAGAAGCAGGCCGGGCAACAGGGGCGGCTGGCCAATCGACTAATACATACCGACCTGGTCATACTCGATGAACTGGGCTACCTGCCGTTCAGTCAGGCCGGCGGCGCCTTGCTGTTCCACCTGATCAGCAAGCTCTATGAGCGCACCAGCCTCATGATCACGACCAATCTGAGCTTCAGCGAATGGTCGAGCGTTTTCGGCGATGAGAAGATGACAACCGCGCTGCTGGACCGGCTGACGCATCACTGCCACATTCTGGAAACCGGCAACGACAGTTACCGGCTGAAACACTCAACAACGAATCAGGAGGGAAGCGAGGCGGGCAAGAAACCGAAATCTGGGCCATAATCTGGCAACAACGGGTGGGTCAATTTTAGATGCAAATCCCGGGTCAGTTTTAAGTGCAAATCAACATTCGAGGGCATTGGGCCGCAAGCTCGCCCGAGTGGCCTTCGCACTACTCCAGAAAAACGTCGAATTTGACGCAAATTTGCATATGGCGGGTTGACGGGTAACATAGAATCTATACGCCGCCTACTGGTATGGCGATTTGGCTGAGCTCGAGTGAGCGATTTTGGCCGGCGTGCGATCGATCTGCCCTCCCACCATGGTAGCCTTCAATCATGACTCACGAAATGCTTAGATACGCGGTTGTCTTGCTCGCCGTTTTGGCAAGTGCCAATCCCGTATGCTCCGCCGATGAGCGTGCCGCTGTGAAAGTCAGCCTGGCATCTTCCACCGTGCCTGAGTCCGCCGCAGCAAGGCCCGGAGCGGAGCCGTCGGAAGACTGCTGCAGTTGCCAGGTAACGGACACGGTGGCCCTGCAAGCGCCTCCGATGCTGCCGTGCCTGTTCAATATTCCGGCCGGTTGGGACGCGCGCTTCGGCAACGATGGTGCCTTGATCAGCGCTGTCATTGGTGCTCAATGCGGTGCAGCGTGCCCGGTCGGACCGGCTCAGTCCTTCAGTGTCGCAGTGCGAGGCAACCGGAACGCGGAAGCGATGGAGGAAATCTGGTCTGGTCTGCTGACCGTCGTCGGTAAGGCAGAGTGCGGAAATCGCACGGTGACGTTCTTCGAGCCGCCAGGCTCCGATCCGAACGGACAGCTTGGCAGTCTGCAGTTTCACATCGGTTTCGGTGACCGGCTCTACAGCGCCAATGCATTGTTTACCTGTCCGGTCCCCGGTCAATGGCAAACCTTGCGGGACCGCTTCATCGAGTCGTTTCGAAGCAACCCGAATTCCACGTTCGGACAGGACTGATTGGCCACCAGCACGCCTAATGGCCGGCAGGCCGGCAGCTTGAAAAAACGTTCGGGAGGAAGAAGATTAGCGGGAGGTGAGCGCCGCTTCGAGCGGATCGCGCCATTGCCCAACCAACCATCACAGGAATTGACATGACCACCCGCAACGAATTCATCGGCAAGTTGAAAGAGCGCCTGGACGACCTCGACCAGAAAATCGAGAAGCTTAAGGGCAAGGGCGAAAAAATGCAGGATGAAGCGCGCAAGGAGTACGAGAGCCGCCTTCATGATTTGCGCGAAAAGCGCCGGGAGGCCAGTCGCAAGATCAAAGAGATCGAGGCAGCGGGTGACGAGAAGTGGCAGCATCTCAAGGATGAAGCCGAGCACCTTTGGAATGCGCTGGGCAATTCGTTCAACTACTTCAAGTCGCATTTCAAGTAATGGATTACTAATACAATCAGAAGTATTGCCTCATGCAGCTTGTCTCTCGGCGTGCGTGGCAAGGCGTCGGTGCGCAAAAACCAAAAACCAAAAACCAGGAAACCAGGAAACCAGGAAACCAAAAACCAGGACACCAACCAAAAACCACCAACCAACCAAAAACCAGGACACCGTGAATTCCCCGCAATCCCGCCGCTGGATTTCCGTTCACACTGCAGCGACGTTTTAGTCACATTTGCTTTGCTAGTTTTTCGGAGTCTAGCCAGACAATTAAAAACGATGATTGGAGGGATAGTAATTATGGGCAGGCAATTGAGACAGGGATCATGGTTTGTTCTATCGACTCTCCTGATGGGCATTCCATTTTTTTGCCACGCCGCAGAAGCGCCCGGTGGAATGACTGTACTTGTAAAGGATCAGATTACTGACCGGCCAGTTTCAAGTGCGCAGATAACAATCACGGAACGGGAAACCGATTCCACGCGGTCAATTCAAACCGACGAACAAGGTCGCGTCGTTATCGAAGAACTCGACCCCGGACTCTATTCGGTCAACGTAGCCAAAAGCGGGTTCGCTTCATCATATGAGCCAAGCGTGCGCGTGATAACGCGCAAGAACATACAGATTGAGTTCGAACTGCTTAGAGAGCCGGTGGTTCTTGAAGAAATGGCGGTTCGAGCACAACAGGCCGATGTATTCGCATCGGGTTCCAGTACTTATCGCAATAGAGAGGAGTTGCGAAGTGCTGTTGGCGGTGGCGCGGATCCGCTTCTCTCGCTGGACGGCTTGCCTGGCTTGGCATCCACCGGTGAATTCGCGAACTTTAGCGTACGCGGGCGCGGCCCGAGAGATAATCTGTTATTCGTTGATGACTTTCCATTCGATAAAGCCGTTCACTTTGATGCGACACTGGGTGAAGAAGAAGATGTCGGCGGTGGCGGCCGTTTCTCGATTTTCGCACCGAATGTTATCAGTGGAGCAGAGTTCTCACCCGGTGGATGGAGTGCAGCATATGGCGGTCGGGCGGCATCGCTGCTCAGGCTGAAGGTTGCCGACGGCAACCCAAGCCCTTCCGCAAGTCTGCGCTTCGACCTTGCCGGTTATGAAGTGGGTTACGACGGCCCCACCGGTATCACTGAAGACTCAACGATGCTTTTTTCGGCTCGACGACTGGATTTCGGCGATTTATTCGAAACCATTGAAGAGCTCGACATTGGGGAGCCCGTCTTAAGAGACATCATCATAAAGTCAGTCATGCCGATCAACCCGAACCACACGCTCGAAATCCTGTTAATAGACACACACGAAGACTATACGCGCGACGTGACTCATGTTTTTGAATCCCCCAATTTCGAAGATACCGCGCTTCAGGATTCTGAACAAGATAGCGATTTGTATGGCCTGACATTGCGATCATTGATTGGTGAAACAGCAGTCTGGACCAACAAGGCTTACTACCGCACAAGCGATAAGACAAGCTCAGAGGGTGAAGCATTTCCTGATCTCGTGCCTGAGGGATCGCCTGCATCTAGTTTTCCGGTACGGGAAGACATTATTACGATTGGTGAAAGTGAGGCAGAGGTGGGCTGGCGAAGCGACTTTGAGACAGTGAATCGCTGGGGCGTGTTCAGTGCTGGCATTCGGACAACCCAAATAGAACTGGACTATGATACTGTCCTGGATGGTGAATGGATCAGATTTGTCTACGACGGGGATGACTTTAGACCAGACCCTGATCAACGCTTTATTGTACTGACTCCGGAGAACATCAATTCTTCACTTAATCGGAAAGAAACGAACTATGCGGGTTATGTAGATCAGGTTTTTGAGCTTGGTGATTGGGATATTCGTACAGGCGTACGTTTTGAACGAGACGGTTTTGCAGACGAAAGTTTTGCATCGCCCAGGTTTAGCGTCAATTGGCGACCGAGTAAAGCGGTTAGATATTTTGCGACAGCAGGACTGTTTCATCAGTCACCGCGATTCCTGGACCTTGCGGCTAACGAGTCAAACGACCTTGAGACGGAAAAAATCACGCATGGTAGCGTCGGTTTCAAGTACTTCCTGAACAGTAATTGGTCGCTGTTAACAGAGGCCTATTATCAAAGCCTGGACGATCTGGTGGTAGACCTTGACCGGACAAGCGGAACGTTCGCAAACATCGGTGACGGCGCGTCGTACGGCGTCGATCTCGTGGTCAACGGTACGATCCGCGAAGGCCTCTACGGTGCCGCAACCTATTCTTATAACGATGCCGTCATCGACCGGCGAGACGGCCGCGGTGACGTTGCCGCTGACTTCAATCGCGAGCATGTCGCAACCCTCGGTCTAACTTGGGAAATCAGTGACCGCTGGAAGGTCTCCGGTCGCTACAAATATCGGCTCTTCACTGAATCGTGTGGGTGGCGTTCATTTCTGGACCGCCGCCGGGTAGAGGTCGAGGCCACCCAGGTGAAAGTAGATGGCAGCCTTGAACCGCTCCTTGTTCCGGAAGCCCCGGGCATCACGCTTGATTTTCTGGATCTTCGTGTTGAAGCCCTCGGCCCGGGCGTTGGTTGCACCGGTCACCACAGCCGTCACGATGCCCTCAAGATGACGCTTGACCATTCTGGCGACCTTCTTGATCGGTTCCAGGCGCGATCGGATGGCCCAGCCATACCAGCTCATCCAGGCCTTGCGCGCCCAGCCTCGGCGCTTGTAGCCCCACAAGCACATCGCGTGGGTCTTGATCGCCCAGGCCCGGGCCGTCTTCAGGTTGGCGGCCTTGAGTTCCTTGAGGCGGCTCCAGTTCGTGTCGGTCATGTTGTCGGGATGCTGCAGCCACAGGTAGCGGCTCTTGCTCAGAAGCGAGCCACCTTCAGCGGCCAGCAGGGCCTTGTGTTCACTGCGGCGAACCTTGTCGACGGCGTCGCCGAGATGCTGGGCGACGTGGAACTTGTCAAAGGCGATCTTGTGCGCAGCACCCGGCACATGCGCCATCGTGGCGTCAATGAACGGGCCCCACATGTCCATGGTGACCGTGCGCAGGCCGGCCAGCGTTTCAGCCGGTTGCTCGACGTACCAAGCCCCCAGCGTCTCGCGCTTGCGGTCGTCAGCCACATGCAGCACCCGATCGCCACTGCTGATCACGGTCACATACTGGTGCCGACGTTGAAACGCCGTCTCATCAATGCCGATCGAGTCCGGAAAGGCCTGGCCGCGACGCGCCAGGCCGCGCGCCACCGCACGCTCCTGGACACCGCTGACCGCCGACCAGCTCAAACCCAGCTGCTCGGCCACCTCCGAAATCGTGCCAATCTTGAGCCAGTCAATCACCAAAGCCTCAAACAGCGCGGTCAGCCGAGAGTTGCTCTCCGCCCAAGGCACCGGGACTTGGTGAACGCCGTGCTCCGGACACCGAACGCGCGGCACTTGCGCGACCAGCCAGGTCTTGTACTGGCAGGTATCCAAGTGTCGCCACTTGCGCTCACGGGTGTCGTAGCCCGGGCAGCGCTGCGCGCACTTCGGACAGGCCAAGCCCTCTCCGGAATGTCGGATATGGACGGTCACACCGGCTGCCGGCAGGTCGACTTGCACTTCAGAAACCTCCCACGGCGTCTGGATACCCAAAATCTGACGGTAAAGCTCGCGGTCGTGCATGGGACTGGACTCTCAGCAGGGCCAGCCCGTAGGCTATCCGAACCGGTCAGCCCACACAAAACCGGGAAGAGTCCAAATATCTTTCCGGCAGGCCAGATGACAGTTTCGTGATTTACTCAGACGTGTTGGGTCCAGGGGAGCCTCGTCGCTTCTCGAAAGAGATTACTGAGCGCAATGTCGGTCGCAAGAGCGGGTACAGTTTGTTGAACGTGCGCGTCGACTATCGGCGCGCATTTGGCCCCGTAGACGTAACCGCGTTTCTCGATGTTATCAACTTAACTGCGGCGTCGAGCGACGACACCGAGTTTGACTATCGCCGAGGCATTGAAGTGAAGGATGATGGCGAAGCCGAGCCACTTATTGGTCTGCGTCTGGATTACGCCTGGTAAGAAGGAGTAGCAGACAGATGTCGCCTACGCTTGATTCCGGGCCGATGAGAGTGTTAGTTGTTGAAGATAACCGTGACATCTGCGGCAATATTGCCACGTATCTCGAGAAGCATCGGCATGTGGTTGATTTTGCCTATGATGGTGTAAGCGCGATGCACCTGGCGCTATCGAATATGTACGACATTATAGTCCTGGACCTGATGCTTCCCAGGATGGATGGCCTGAGGTTCTGCCAAAAGCTGCGATCGGATGCCGACGTACAAACGCCCGTGCTTATGCTTACGGCAAAGGATACGCTTGATGATAAACTTGAGGGATTCAAGGCAGGGGCTGATGACTATTTGGTCAAGCCATTTGCATTGCAGGAGCTACATGCACGGCTGCAGGCGTTGTATAAAAGGACTCACCGAAAGTCAGGCAATGTTCTAAGGGTCGGAGATCTGACCATGAACAGAGCCACTTTGCAAGTCCATCGTGCCGGGCGGCGAATTTGTCTTGCCCCTGCTGGCATGAGACTACTGGAGAGGCTGATGGAAGAAGCGCCGTGTGTTGTGGCCCGCGACGATCTCGAAACGTTGCTTTGGGCAGACGAGCGCCCTGACGGTGATGCGCTTCGTTCGCACTTTTACAAGCTGCGGCAGGCTATTGATAAGCCGTTCGAGCATCCGCTTATTCATACAGTGCATCGCATCGGGTACAGAATTGCAGTGGATACTGAGTAATGTACCGGTACAGTTTGCGCACGCGTGTCGCAATTGCATTCGCGATTTGTGTCGCTGTACTCAGCGTAGCCTGGGGGTTCGCTTTCTTCGCTGCAATCAGGTTGAGCGAAGACCGTGTGCTTGTGCGCCAGCTACAGCGTGCCGCTGAAAGCTATCCTAATCTGACAACCAACCTTCGCGGCTATGAGGACGTTCGTAGGTTGCCGGCATCACTCAGGGGGTGGGCGCAGACAAATCCCGGTGGCGGCTTATACGAATTTACTGCCGAAGAGTTGCACGTCGCCGTAATACCAACTGACAACGAGCAGCAGCGTGCATTTGTGGTATTCGATGTTGGCGGCATTGAGTCTTCGTCGTCAGAGGATTGGTGGTGGCTGCTCGTCATCACCGGTGTCGTGGTTACTCTCGGATCGCTTGGTTTCTGGCTGGGAGTTGTTGTGATGCGTAGAGCCGTCGCCCCGGTTGCCCAACTTGCCGAAGTTGTCGCGGACATCGATGTAGCGCATCTATCGGATGAAGATCATAAACGCATACAGGCCAGTCGATTCGGCAATGATGAGGTTGGCGTGCTCGCTGAAACAATTGAGAACACTCTTGAGCGTATCGGCGAGTGTCTCGAGAGGGAGCGATACTTCACCAGTTCAGCCAGTCATGAGTTGCGGACGCCGATCATGGTCATAACCAGCACTCTTGAGCTTCTAGAGCAAAGCGATTTGTCGGCTACCGATTTGAAGGCATTGGATCAAGTTCGGCGTGCGACGCTCGATATGAAGGCGTCGATTGAAATGTTTTTGTGCCTCGCTCGAGAGATCGATGATGGGTTGTATGAGGAGCAGTTTTTGGTAACTCCGCTGGTCCGTCAGGCGATAGACCACCAACGCTACATAGTGAGTGGAAAGTTCGTCGAGGTGGATATTTATGATCTTGCAGACCCTAGAGTCTGCGGACATCAACAAGCTTTTTCTATTGCGGTCAATAATCTGGTGCGCAATGCGTTCGAGAACATGCTCGACGGGGAGGGTCGGATCACGATTCGCATTAAAGAGCACGAGCTCTTTGTTACCAATCAGGTGAGCAGTGAGGCTGATGAGGGGCACACGCCGACCGAAGCGTCGTCGTCTCACGGGTATGGTCTGGGCCTGGGTATCGTTCAACGGCTGTGCGAGCGCAACGGCTGGTCGTTTTCGTTGTACGCTGATGAGGCGCGTGTAGCGGCCCGGCTCTCGTGGTGAGAATGGCAGACGGTCGATATCCTCAACGCGCGGCTGCTTGAGCGATTCAATATCGACCAACTCACCCTGCAACCGGGGCCGCCCCCTGCAGAGCAATGCCCGCTTCATCCCGATGACTGCCGGCCGTGCTGAAACGAGCGCTCGGGATCGGCCGCAACGCTGCTCTTGCCTGATGACGAGCCGTGGGGGAAGATACGAACCAATGACAGCAGCTGGCGCAAGACGACGACCCCACAGGATTGTGCGCTTCAATTACTGGCCCCGTGTTCTGGGGTATATTTTCAACTTCGTGGTGGTGGTTCTGTTATATCTGGAGTAGTCATTGCCGCCCGGGACGCTGTTGCTGGCCGCCGTGTCCTTTCTGGTGTACCCACACGTGGTTTACCGGGCTGCGGCACGCGCTCGCGAATCAAAGCGTGCCGAGCTATTGAATCTGCAGATCGACTCCGTACTGCTCGGATTGTGGGTGGCCGGGTTGGGCTTTCACGCCTGGCTGCGGATATAGTCCCTGATCACCTGTTCGTCTCGCCCCACCGTCGAAGCGAAGTAGCCTCTGGCCCAGAAATGCTGGCCCACGTAGTTCCTACAACGACCGGCGTGAACTCGGGCTATATGGATCGCACTTTTCCCTTTCATGAACCCGACCACCTGAGAAACAGCGTACTTCGGCGGGATCGATATCATCATGTGAACGTGATCAGGCATCAGGTGACCCTCTTCAATATCGCTCTCCTTCTGCCTCGCCAGGGACCGGAAAACTTCGATCAACTCCCGCCGAATCACGCCATACAGGCGTTTCCGACGATACTTCGGAATGAAAACGATGTGGTACTTACACTCCCATCGTGTGTGTCGTAAACTGCTGACTTGTCTCATGGTTTCTCCTTAGCGTGGTGCTTGGCGGCTCACGCTTCGGAGTTACCATGAGATTTCCGGAATCGTCAAACATTGAATGCCTCCCCAGCAGAGCTGGGGGGTCTCCCAAATTTGTCTAGTTGGTGGGCTTGTTGCTTGAATTCGCTCGTTGACATGTTGGCCATTTTACGCCTCCTCGCCTTCCTCGTCATCCGAACGCTTGCAGGCCTCAGGCACGTCGGTCAGCCTTGAACTTGACTCCAGGCGGTCAGGTGGAATGAACTCCAGTACGCCGTTTTGGCTCACCACCAATCGGGTCCCCGTGGCTATCGCCCGCTCACGCGGCCGCTGTGCGGCGCGCAACAATGCAGACTCGACACCTCGAAGGTGAGACTCCATGCATTCCTCTTGCGTTTTCATCCAGTTTGCCTAGCCGCTGACAAGCCAATGCAGCGCATCGACGGGATCTGTCTCACGCATAAACGCTTCTCCAATCAAAAACGCCCCAATACCCCCATCCTGCAACTTTTTGATGTCCTCCGCCGAATGAATCCCACTCTCCGAAACCACCAACCGATCTTTAGGCACCATCGGCGCCAACCGTAGCGTAGTCTCCAGGTCGGTGACAAATCTGTTGAGGTCCCGATTATTAATCCCCACCAAATCCCCCGGCACCTTCAACGCCCGCTCCATCTCCTCCTCGTCATGCACTTCCACCAGCATGGCCAACCCCAGCTCCTTGCCCAGCTCGGACAGCTCGGCAAGCTGGTCGTCGTCGAGTGCGGCAACGATCAGCAGCAGGGCGTCGGCGCCCATGGCGCGGGTTTCGACGATCTGCCAGGGGGCGTGATGCGCATGCGTCGCCTGGAACAACTGACCGTCGAACCCGGGGAGACCGTGTCACTGGAACCGGGCGGCAAGCACCTGATGTTGATGCGCCCCGGGGAAAGGCTCTCACAGGGTGATGAAATTCCGGTCACTCTGCTCGACAGTGAAGGAGTCGAATACCCGCTGATCTCGGTCGTTCGTCCCCGGCCAACCCGATAGCCATTCCGGCTCGTCCCCCCCTGCCCGGAAGACGCCACGACAACCTGGCCAGCCCCTGGCAGTGCAGTATGATGGAAGCCTGATCTCGTTAGTACAGGTATGTTCGAAACAGAACCCGCCAGAACTGCACTACTGCTGACCGCCGCCGGGCTGCTGCTGGTGCTCAGCGTCCTGTTCAGCCGACCCTCGGAACGAATCGGTATTCCGGTGGTTCTGGTGTTCCTGCTCATCGGCCTGCTGGTTGGATCCTACCTGCCGGAACACTTCGTCGATTTCGATCTGGCCTTCCGGGTTGGCACCGTCGGCCTGGTGCTGATCCTTTTCGATGGCGGCCTGAACACGCCGTTTCGACAGGTTCGCCAGTACCTGGCGCCGGCCTCCATACTTGCCACCCTGGGCGTGGCCGGAACCGCGCTGCTGGTGGCGGTTGCCGCCTGGCTGCTGGGACTGGGCTGGATGGCAGCCCTGCTGCTTGGCGCCATCGTTTCCTCGACCGATGCAGCCGCCGTGTTTTCCTCGTTACGCGGTTCGGGGGTGCAATTGCGACGGCGGGTCGGCGCAACCCTGGAGCTGGAATCCGGCCTCAACGACCCCATGGCCGTCATCCTGACCCTGACGCTGACGACTCAACTGCTGGGCGCCGAAACCTTTGCCGTCCTGCCCTTCCTCGGCGATGTGGCATTGCAACTGACCATCGGCCTGGCTGCGGGCCTGATCACCGGCTGGCTGGGCAGCGAGTTGCTGGCCCGAATACGAGTGCCGGCAGCCGGACTTTACCCGGCCCTAACTCTGGCGCTGGCGTTGCTGGCCTTTGGCATGCCCACACTGTTTTTGGGCTCGGGGTTTCTGGCGGTCTACGTGGCTGCGTTGATGCTCGGCAACCAGCGGCTACCCTATCGTTCGGGCATTTTGCGTGTTCATGATGCCATGGCCTGGCTGGCCCAGATCTCGATGTTCCTGGTGCTGGGACTGCTGGCCGTACCCGAGATTCTGGCCCGGTCCAGCCTGCAGGGATTGACCCTGGCCCTGGTGCTGGCCATGATTGCCCGCCCGGTGATGGTGCTGCTGTGTCTGCTGCCGTTTCGCTACAAGGCAACCGAGTCCGGGTTCATTTCCTGGGTCGGGCTGCGGGGTGCGGTACCCATCCTGCTGGCCACTTATCCGGTTCTGGCCGGCGTCGAGGGGGCTTACCAACTGTTTCATCTGGTGTTTTTCGTGGTCGTGGTCAATGCCCTGATTCCCGGGGCGACCATTCGCTGGGCCGTGTGGCTGTTCGGCGTGGAACGGGCCGGTCTCGACCGACCCAGCCCGGTGCTGGAGATCAATGCCATCGAGTCGCTACCGGTACAGATCATTTCCTTCCGGCTTGAGCCGGCCGCCCTGGCCACCGGCAACCGGGCCGGCGCGCTGCCGCTGCCCGAGGGCGCCGACATTCTCCTGCTCGTTCGCGGCGATCAGGTATTGCCGGTCGACCGGGACACGGTCCTTCAGGCCAATGACCACGTTCATGTCATGGTCAGGCCGGATGACAAACGTGGCGTCGAATTGCTGTTCGGATTGCGTGAGGAAGATTGAAGCCGGCTGCTCAGGAACCGGAGGCCCGGCAGGCCAGGTCATGAAGGATCGCGGCGGTTGCGCCCCAATTCATCGACATCATGTCGTCGATGAGCCCCGCCCAGCGCCGGCGCCACCTGGCCGAAGACGGTTTTCTTCAGGTGGCGTTCCGGGCGGCCATGGCCCGGTCGTGGATGCTGAGTTTCCTGCTGCTGGTGATCTTGCAGGCCCTGGACAAGCTGCTGCTCGGGCGGCTTCCGGAAATGCCGCTGGAAATCGTCATCCAGGGCGTTCTGGCCATCATGCTGCTGCTGTTCAGCATTGCCTTTGTGTCCTTTACGCATACGGGCAGCAGCGATGAGTGACGAACTGGGCAACAGGATCCGGGTTTTCCGCGCCGAACACAGGCTCAGCCAGGCCGAGCTGGCCGAAGCGATCGGTGTATCCCGCAAGACCATCAGCACTATCGAGGTGGGACGGTTCGTGCCGTCGACCGCCATTGCGCTGAAAATTGCGCGCTACTTCGAGGTGCCGCTGGAGGACGTGTTCTTTCTCAACGACGCAAGCTGAGCGCCGCCAAAGCACAGACAAAAAAAGCCGGCGGCGTGGCTGGCCGTCAGTTTCTCAACCGCCTCGGCTGGCGATCAAGGTGCGACCGGGTCGTCATCGGGCGCACCCGGATCGAGGGCAACCTGAGCAGTCGTTTAGAGGGCAGAATCACCGGTGTACCGGCCCTACACGGTCCAGGCTTGCTAAAGGGTCTGTGGGTTCTGACCGCCTGTCGCGGCGCCGTGATAGTGAATCGCCGCGCTTTACGCTTCATACGGTGACGCCAACAAGCGCGGCGTGGCCGCGGACAACCCAACATGATTCTTTTCCGATCCCATACTGGAACCGATAAGCCGTTTTATCTTGCCGCGCTTATCTTCTGCGCCACCATCGGCCCGGCCACTGCTGCAACGTTCACCGTCACCAACGCCGGTGACGCCGGCACCGGCTCGCTCCGGCAGGCCATCCTGGAGGCCAACGCTGCGCCCGGTGCCGACCTGATCGCTTTCGCCATTCCGGGCGCGGGGCCGCACCAGATCCTGCCGACCTCGCCCCTGCCGGCGGTGACCGATCCGGTGGTCATCGACGCGCTGACCCAGTCCGGCGCCGACTGCTCGAGCTGGCCGCCAACCCTGCAGGTTGAGCTCGATGGCACTAACCTGACCGGGGTCATCTACGGGTTGCGGCTCTCAGGCGGAGCCTCGACCGTGCGCGGGCTGGTCATCAACAGCTTCCGCGACGCTTCCAACGACGCTGCCGGCATCCTGATCGACTCCGACGGAAATACGGTCGAGTGCAGTTTCATCGGCACCGACCCTGCTGGCGCCTCTGGCGGTTTTGCCCTGCGCAACGAGTTCGGAATCGTCATCGACGGCGCGGCCGACAATCTCATCGGCGGCACGACGCCAGCTGCCCGCAACCTGATCTCCAACAGCGATGAAGACGGGGTGCGCCTACGCAACGGCGCCACGGGCAACCTTGTCTCGGGCAACTACATCGGCACAAACGCGGCAGGCGACGGCTCCATCGAAAACGGCAACTCCGGCGTCTATGTCCTGGGGGCACCGGGGAACCTCATCGGCGGGGACGATCGTGACGCTGGCGTGTGCAACAACTCATGCAACCTGATCTCGGGGAACGACGACAACGGCATCGAGATCTACGAAGACGGCGGCGACGACACGGTGATCCAGGGCAACTTCATCGGTGTCGATATCAGCGGTGCGGTCGCCCTGCCCAACGAGGACGACGGCATCATGATCGATCTGGGAATAGGGACGGTCGGGCACGGCGGCCACCTGGTGGGGGGAGCAACCGGTGCCGGCGTGTGCAGCGGCCCCTGCAATCTCATCTCCGGCAACGACGAGCACGCCATCCGTGTGGACGACACAATCCTGCGCGACGTGACCATCCAGGGCAACTTCATTGGCACCAATGCGACGGGCGACGCCGCCGTCCCGAACGGCGACGGCGGCCTGAAGATCGACGGAAACGACCACCTCATCGGCGGCGCGGCACCTGGCCTTGGCAATCTGATCTCGGGCAACGGCGACATCGGCGTCGAGCTTCAGGGCATCGGCATCGTCGCGCAGGGCAATCTTATCGGCACCGCCATCGATGGGATGACGCCGCTTGGCAACTCGGATTCCGGGGTGCGCGTGTCCGAGTCCGGCCACCTCGTCGGTGGCACGGGCGCCGGCGAGGGGAACATCATCGCCTACAACCTCAAGGACGGCATCGGTCACACGCGGAACATCGGCGCGCCGTCGAACGCCCGCAATTCGTTTCTCGGTAACTCCATCCACGCCAATGGCCTGCTCGGCATCGATCTTGGCCTCAACGGCCCGACCGGCAACGACACGGGCGACGGCGATACGGGCGAGAACGATCTGCAAAATTTTCCGGTACTCGACGACATTCCGACGACCACCGGCTCGGGCACGACGAGCGTGAGCGGCAGCCTGAACTCGCTTTCCAACACCGACTTTCGGCTCGAGTTTTTCGCCACCGAAGCCTGCGACCCGTCAGGCTTCGGCGAGGCCCGCACGCTCATCGGCACGAGCACGGTCACGACCAATGGCAGCGGCGATGCGATCTTCGACGAGACCTTCGTCACCACCGGCGTTCCTGCCGGCTGGGTCGTGACTTCCACGGCGACGCGCTTGGGCCTGGGCGGCGAACCGCTCGACACCAGCGAGCTGTCGCAATGCGCGCCGCTCTCGGGCAGCCCTGTCGTCACGACGACTGCGGAGGATGGCCCCGGCTCGCTGGCCGCGGCAATCGGGTTCGCGAACACCAGCAACGGCACGGACGTGATTTCCTTCGACATAGACGCGGCCAGCGACCCGAACTGCAACGTGAGCACCGGCGTGTGCATCCTGCAGGGCTTTCAACCGCCGACGATCACCAGCACGGTGATCGTCGATGGCCTGACCCAGCCGGGCGCGTCGTGCAACGCCTGGCCGCCGACGCTGAAGATCCAGATCGAGGGGCGATTGATTCTGGAGGGCAACGCCAGCCTGGTGCGCGGCATCTCGGTGTTCGCCATCTCTCTGGACGGCACCAACCACACGGTGCGCTGCAGCTTCGTTGGCACGGAGGCCACCGGCACCGCGCCGATCCCCGACTTCGGAGGCGGCGTGTTCACGGTCAATGGGTCGGGCCACATGATCGGTGGCGTCTCCGAGACCGACCGCAACCTGATCTCCGGCCACACGAGCGTTGGCATGCGGATCAGTTCGTCGGGGAGCGTGGTGCAGGGCAACTTCATCGGCACCGACGTCACCGGCATGAACAGCCTGCCCAACGCATTCCGAGGGGTTCAGATCGTGTCTGCAATCGGGGGCGCGGCGGGTGCAATCACGTTCGGCGGCTCCGAGGGAACGACCCCGGGCGGACCCTGTACCGGCGCCTGCAACCTGGTCTCGGGCAACGGCAACACGGCCATCGAGATCACGAGCGTGTCGGGCGTGACTGTTGCCGGCAACCTCGTCGGTACCGACGTGACCGGCGCCGCGCCACTGCCCAACCTGGGTACGGGTCTGCTCATCCGCGCCGATGACAACATCGTGGGTGGCATCGACGCGGCAGCCGCCAATAGGATCGCCCACAACGGCGACGTTGGAGTGATCGTGCGCAGCGGCGCCATGGACGGTATTGGCAACCGCATATTGCGCAACATCGTGCACTCGAACGCCGGGCCCGGTATCGACCTGGGCGACGACGGTATGACCGCGAATGATCCCGGCGATGCGGACGAGGGAGCCAACCGGCTGCAAAACACACCCGAGATCCTGTCGGTGACGGGCGACGACGCGTCCACGCTGGCGATCGCTTACTTGGTGCCATCGGACACTGGCAATTCAGCCTATCCGCTGCGCATCGAGTTCTTCCTCGCCGACGCGGACGGAGAGGAAGGCGCAAGGTTTCTCGGCGCGGACAGCTACGCCGCCGGCGAGGCTGGGCAGCAGGGCACGGTGATGTTCAGCCCGGTCTCGGCGGTTCAGGACGGCGATCTGGTGCTGGCCACGGCCACCGACGCCGACGGCAACACCAGCGAGTTCTCCGGCGCAGTGGCCTCGGTCGGCGGTGCTGCCCCCCAAACGATCTTCGCCGACCGCTTCGAGGGCGCAGCGCGGCGTTAGGTCGAGCTCGGTAGATCGCGGGAACAGAGGCCACTAAGCTGTGACAAGGCCTGCTGAGGAGTCTGTTGGTTGTTCAGAGGCTCCTTAGGCAATGCCACTCACTTTTTTTTCTTGGGAGACTGCTATGGAAGGAATTCTGATCTGGTTGATCGTTGGTGGCGTCGCCGGCTGGCTGGCGGGGCTGATCGTCAAAGGCGGTGGTCAGGGCATCGTCATCAATATCGTTGTCGGCATCGTCGGCGCGGTCATCGGTGGCTGGCTGTTTGGCCAGCTGGGTGTGGCTATCGGCACTGGCATCATCAACAGCATTATCACGGCTGTGATCGGGGCGGTGATCCTGCTGCTCATCATCGGGGTGATCAGAAAAAAGAGCTGAATCAAGGTCCGGCGCATTCCCGCACGCAGCTCCTGCAACTAGCTCAAGTGGAGCGTTCGTTTGCACAGCTCACGCGCGACGGCTCCACTCCAGGACTTCGTGCCCTGTGGGCAAGCCACCCGAGCCACTGCACCGCATAGAACGGCTGATGCTCGGCCTCGCCGGCGCCAGTCCATGAAGGCCCCGATGCGATGGTCGAGTGGCCGGAGTTTCGCGTATTCGGCGGAGCAGTGCTCCCCGATGTAGCTGGAAACGCTTTCAGGGGTGGTGTGTTTGATCAGTCCGGTCAGCTCGCTCAGGCGCCGTGCGGCCGGCGTGTCCGGCCAGTCGAAGGCCGAAACGGAGTGAAACAGCAGCAAGCAGACGGCAGCGGCAAGAGACGGGTAGACGCGTATGGCAAGCTCCGATTCGACACTGGAATGTCTTCAAGACGCGGCAGTGTCCAAAAAGGTTGCAGGCGCAAACTCCAGGACCAGAACCAGCGAAACCGGGTCGCGCGCGATGTTTCCGTCTGCACGGGTCTTGTGATTCGGTCGGCTGGACATCAGCATCTGCTCAATGTTGGGTGAATTGGCCCGATTCCCCGTGTTGCACGGTTTGCCGGTCGTCTGTGGATGAATCCAGGCACGGGTTGGCATCCGGCTCATTCCGGTGGATCGGCGGCCTTCAACATCAATGCTTGGGCCGGGACGATTGCCCGGCAGAAGCAGCGTTCGGTCCCTTTAAGGCGCCGCATTCGAGTTTGTTATCGCTGGTGGCTGCCCCGGCACGAGCCACAAGCCGCCCCGACTGTGACAGACTGATCATCCAATTGCCGAACGGGATATTGCATGGCCGGAGCAAGCCTACTCAGCCTTCTCGACGACATCGCCACCTTGCTCGATGACGTCTCCGTGATGACCAAGGTCGCCGCCAAGAAGACCGCGACCCTGGTCGCTGACGATCTGGCAGTCAACGCCGAGCAGGTCACCGGCATCTCTGCCAAGCGTGAGCTGGCGGTCATTTGGGCGGTTGCCAAGGGTGCGGCGCTCAACAAGGTCATCCTGATCCCGGCCGCGTTGCTGATCAGCGCGTTCATCCCGTGGGCGATCGTGCCGCTGCTGATGCTCGGCGGTGCCTTTCTTTGCTACGAGGGCGCCCACAAGGTCCACCACAAGCTCTTCCACCGCCAGGCCGACAAGCAGGAGAAGGAGCAGCTGAAGAGGGCGTTTCGAGATCCCGGGGTCGACCTGGTGGCCTTCGAGAAAAAGAAGATCAAGGGCGCCATTCGCACTGACTTTATTCTGTCGGCCGAGATCATCGTCATCGCGCTGGGTGCGGTTGCCGCGGCGACGCTGAGTGTTCAGCTCGGCGCATTGATCGCCATCGGCGCGCTCGTGGTCGTGGGCGTGTACGGACTGGTCGCCGGCATCGTCAAGATCGATGACCTGGGTGTCCATCTGTCGAAGCGTGGTGGCGGGATCGGTCGCTTGGGAGAGTGGCTCATCGGCGCCTCACCGGTGGTGATGAAGGGCCTCGGAATTGTGGGCACCATCGCCATGTTTCTGGTCGGCGGCGGCATCTTCTCGCACAACATCCCCCGGATCGAGCATTTCTTCGAGGGTCGGGCGGCACTGACCGGCCCGCTGGAGCCGGTCACGCTGCTGTTGCTCGATGGACTCCTCGGCGTTGCGATCGGCGCTGTTGTTGTGGCGATCCTTTCGCTCGGCGCCAGGCTCACGCACAGGGGAGAGAATCCGACGGCCTAGTGGGCCATGCGGCTAATTAGGTAACACTCAGAGCCACTGTGCTGGTGCGAATCAAGGCGCGTTTCGCAGGGAATGGTTGTTCCCTTTCCAAGAAACGCAACGCCGAGTCGCGCCAGCACAGCGGCTTCCGAAGGGCCGCCGCACAAGCGCCGTGGGCGGCGTTGCACTCGCTTGAATTGGCGACAGCCAGACCTGCGCTCGCGCGCCTTGCCCACAACGCTTGTGCGACGGCTGAGTGTTACCTAATTAGCCGCATGGCCCACTAGCACTGAGTTTCTTCCGTCGGAAACCCCCATGGGTTGCGGGTGCCCTGGGTTCCTGAAGCTGTTCAGGGCCACTGCTCGTTCAACGTCTCTATTCGCTGCTCCAGATCCTCAGTGGCGACGGTCAATGCCCCTCTCAATCGTCGAGTGAAATCCGAAATTTCTTGCGGAAGGCTGACATACCAATGAAAGGTTTCTCGCAGACGTCCGTCGGGGTGATAGAGATAGGTCGAGCCTTCAGAGCTTTGCTGCAAGGTGCGAAGGTGGGCTCGAAGTGCCGTCACGCGATGCTGGATGCCGAGAATGGAGGAGTGTCCACCTGCCAGGTTGGCCAATATGCTTTCATCCAGGGCATCGAAATTCTCCGCCATGAAGGCTGATTCCAGGGTCAGGCCACGAAAGTCGAAAAATATGGGCTCGATATGAAGCGCCGGTTTTTGTCCCGCGTCAATCGCTGCAATGACCGGCAAAAAGCCCTGCTCCAATTGCTGCTGTTGAGCTGCAAGTAAGGCATCAAGTACTTTGAACTCGTGAATCAACGTTCTGCAGTATTTGATCTGAATGTGTCTTTCCCGACGCAGCTCCTGCATATCGCTGAAAACATAAGCCAGATAAACGCCAAGAAACACGATCAGGAATTCCAGAACCAAGGCGCCGACAGCGCGCTTTACCTTGGATTTGCGGAGCAAGTTGGGCATGAGAGTCGAGCCTTTCGTTGTCATAGGTGAGCCGCCGGTAAGCGAAGTACTTCAATCGTCGCAATTGGAATCACATTGACGACATGCATAAGCGCCAGATGGGAACGCCTGCCGAAAATACAGGTATTTCCGTGCCGGGGTTTTCCTGGCCAAGCCCGGCATCGGAAATATGGTAGAGCAAATCCCAGGGTGAAGTTCCAGGGCACCCTGAATTCATGCTGTCATGTGTTGTTCTTCGATGATGCCGGCGACCGGGAGCCTCCCGGTGTAATGACCCATGACAGGCTTGGACCCGTTTCTGCGCTTTATTGGACATGACGGAATCCAATTGTTCAGAGGACGAGGAGACACCCATGTCATCGATAATCGATCGCAGTACATGCGAATGGTCTGAAGCCCGGTGCCCGGCGGGTGTCTGTCGCAAAGTCCGGGTGGTGGGATGCCTGGTCGTATTCGTGCTTGCGCTCATCGGCAATCCAGCGATGGGCCAGAACGCTGAAAGGTCCGAGCCGTCATTGAGCGCGACGCTGCTCGACAGGCCGGTTCCTGGCAAGCCCGCCCGACTGGCGGTGAACTGGTCAGCCGGGACGTCGACGACACTCTCGCTTGCGATTTCCGACCAGGTCCTCCAGACCATGCAAATCAAGCCGGGCATGTCGGTGATCGAGATCGACTTTCCTGCCCGCGTACGGAACCAGGGGCTGATTGTGCAAGCCGATGGAGGCCACGAGGTCATCCTCGATATTCCTCGGGAGGGAAGCGGCGACTGCGCGTGGTCTCCCGGTGCCGTGGCCAACGGGCTGGACGACAGCGTCAATGCCATGGCCGTATTCGACGACGGCAGCGGCGAGGCGCTCTATCTTGGCGGTGATTCGGGTATCAGTCGATGGGATGGCAGCCAGTGGACCGTTCCCGGCGGCGGCATCGACGGCAGCATCGAGGCCGTGGTGGTGTGGGACGATGGCGGTGGGCCAGCACTGTTCGTGGGTGGATACTTCTCGGAAGCGGATTTGGTCGCGGCGAACAATATCGCGAAGTGGGACGGCACGTCCTGGTCCGCTTTGGGTATGGGAACCGATGACACGGTCGAGGATCTGGCGGTCTACGACGATGGCACCGGTGAAGTGCTCTTCGCTGCCGGGCAGTTCGAGCTGGCGGGCGGCCAGATGGTGCGCTTCGTCGCACGATGGGACGGATCCGGCTGGGATCGCCTTGGAAACGGAACCGCCGATGTCGTGGAAGCCCTGGCGGTCTGGGACGATGGTAGCGGATCCAAACTCTACGCCGGGGGCTGGTTCCAGGCGGCCGGCATCGTCAACGCCAACTACATCGCGCAGTGGGACGGCACCGCCTGGAGCCCGCTGGGCACCGGCGTTGGCGATATCGTTGAATCAATGGCCGTCTACGACGATGGGGCAGGCAGTGCGCTCTATGTCGGTGGGCGGTTTGAAGCAGCCGGCGGTAATCCGGCAAATTACATTGCCCGTTGGGATGGTGCATCCTGGAGTGCGCTCGGCGGCGGACTGAACGATACCGTGGAGGCATTGACGGTCGAGCCGGGAAATCCTGGGCCTACGCTCTTCGTCGGCGGTAATTTCAGTTCGGCGGGGGGGGCTGCGGCCAACCGGATCGCCAGCTGGGACGGCAGCGCCTGGAGCGCGCTGGGAACGGGAGCGGATCAGCCGGTGCTGGCCCTGCTGTTCTGGGATGACGGAACCGGATCCTCGCTTTATGCGGGCGGAGACTTCTCGGTTATCGGCGATATTCCGGCGAACTTTGTCGGGGCCTGGGATGGTAGCGGCTGGCGGCCCCTGGGCGAGGGATTCGACGGTGCCGTGGCCGCCTTCACGATTTGGAACGATGGCAGCGGAGAAGCACTCTATGCCGCCGGTGGCTTCGCCACCGCTCCGGGCGTGTTGGCCCGCCGTGTGGCCCGGTGGGATGGTGCGACCTGGAGCGCGCTGGGCGATGGAATTGGCGGCGGCGTCCGCGCACTGGCGGTCTACGACGACGGCAACGGCGAAGCGCTTTACGCCGGCGGAAATCTGTTCTGGGCTGTTGGGGCACAGACCATGGCCAAATGGGATGGCGATCAGTGGACGAGTCCGGGTGCTTTCTCGATCGGCGACGTCTATTCACTGGTCGTTTGGGACGACGGTAGTGGTGAAGCCCTGTATGCAGGCGGCAACTTCACGACGATGTACGGCACACCGGCCAATTACATTGCTCGTTGGGATGGAAGCAGCTGGAGCGCTCTGGGCGACGGACTGAGCGGTATCGTGCGCGCACTTGCCGTCTGGGACGATGGCAATGGAGAGGCGCTCTATGCCGGCGGATTCTTCGACGCAGCCGGGGGCGTTGCAGCCAGTCGAATGGCGAAATGGAACGGCACCTCCTGGAGCGCCCTGGGCAGCGGGGTTGGCGGTTTCAGCGTGTTGGCGCTTGCCGTCCATGACGATGGAATGGGCCAGGACCTGTATGCTGGTGGATCGTTCACGACTGCGGGTGGATCGCCTGCCAATCATATCGCGAGTTGGGATGGCAACACCTGGAGCGCACTGGGGGACGGGATGAACAATTGGGTCTTGGCGCTCGGTGTGATCGATGACGGCAATGGCGAGACGCTCTATGCGGGCGGCGATTTCACTTTCTCGGGTTCGACGGAAGTCAATTATCTGGCCCGTTGGGACGGCTTGAACTGGAGTGGGCTCGGAAGCGGGATGGACGACACTGTTTATGCCCTGCAGGCCTTTCCTCACGGCGCCAGTCCAAGACTCTTCACGGGTGGTGGATTCCGTGAAGCAGGGGGCATGCCATCCGCTCACTTTGCCGAATGGAGCTGCACCGACAGCAGCCCGATCTTTCAGGACCGATTCCAGGGGTCGTTCTCACTGAGGCCGAGCGAGTCGATGCGATCAATTCAGCGTACTGCTTTGGCCGTCGGCGCAGCCTTCTGGGCCGGCGATCGAGGTCAGTGATATGCTGACAGGCGCTGATCCGTGCTGCATGGTCTCGGACAAAGGAGAAGGAAATGATGAATTACAGAATGGTTGTGTGTGCCTGTGCTCTGATGCTGTGTGCTCCGGCCTGGGGCCAGGTGACCTACCAGGTCGACGACGGGACGACGGAGAACGCGGTCGGCCTCCCCGAGGGCGGCGACGTTTGGTGGGCGAATTCGTTCACGGCCGTAGCCGGAGGCGAATTGATCGAGGAGATCCGGATCGCTTTTCGCAACGGCACAGTGACGGCAGGGCAGGGGTTCTCTGTTCACGTCTACGAGGACTCCGACGACGACGGCGATCCGACCACCGGCACACTGGATCTGCTCGCCTCTCAGAACGTCACCGTGGCCGACGCGTCCGGGGAGACGTTTCAGTCGATCACCATCGGCCCGGCCACCGTCTCCGGCGGTTTCTTTGTGGGTGTGGTGATGACGCACGCCGGTGGGCAGTGGCCGGCGGCCCTGGATGAGACCGCCAGCCAGCAACAGAGTTGGATTGGGGCTGCGGGATCCGGTGCCCTGGATCCGGCTGATCCTGTCGGCAGCTCGACAACAGTAGGTTTGGCACTAATAGATGATGTCGGGTTCCCCGGCAATTGGACCTTGCGCGCCCTGGGCGGCCCCGCTGCCCAGGAGGACGCGATTTTCCACGATCGATTCCAGCTGTCCGGCCCGGGCGATGTCTTCAGCGACTGTACTGACTGCCCGACCATGGTGATCATTCCGGCCGGCAGCTTCACCCAGGGCAGCCCGCCTGACGAGCCCCAAAGCTACAGCGACGAGCGCCCGCAGCATACGGTCAACGTCCCGGCCTTCGCCATGGGCCAGCATGAGGTGACCTTCGACGAGTGGGATGCCTGCGTGGCCGACGGCGGCTGCACGCACACCCCTGACGACCAAGGCTGGGGCCGCGGCGACCGCCCGGTGATCGCTGTGAACTGGAACGACGCCCAGCAATACGTCACCTGGCTGAGCAACAAGACCGGCCACACCTATCGCCTACCGAGCGAATCGGAGTGGGAATACGCCACCCGTGCCGGCACCACCGGCCGCTTCAATACCGGCGACTGCATCACTACCGACCAGGCCAATTTCTACGGGCCCGATCCGGCCCAGGGCTGCCCCAGCGGTGAATACCGAGGCCAGACCCTGCCGGTGGGCAGCTTTGCCCCCAATGCCTTTGGTCTGTACGACACCCACGGCAATGTCTGGGAATGGGTGCAGGATTGCTGGAACGGCAGCTACGAGGGCGCCCCCACCGATGGGAGTGCCTGGATGAGCGGCGATTGCAGCCGTGCCGTGTTGCGCGGCGGCTCCTGGAGCTACGACGGCAGGGACGTTCGTTCCGCCAACCGCCACTGGAGCCCCCGCGGCTTTCGCTACGGCAGCCTCGGCTTCCGTGTCGCCAGGTCCGTAGCGCTTTGAACTTTGTGCTTTTACCCTTTGCCCTGCCCGCGCGTGAGCGCGGGCAGGCGTACACCGCGATCTGAAACCCTCCAACATCCTGACCACTGAACGCGACGCACGAGTGGTGAACAAGACGGGATAACGGGCCCGCCGTGCCGGCCCGGAAAGATGTCACCATGCCGCCGATCCGGACGTGTGCATCGCCCCGGCGTTGAGCGTCGGAGCACATCATTGAGCGGGTGCTGATCCAGACCCTGAGTCGCCGACGCCAGTCACTCTCCGAGTCAAACGAATCGCGGAATCAAAGACGTCTCGCGATACCCGTGAAATACATATGCAGGGGCCGGCCGTCGGGCTTGAAACGGGCTTGCACGGAGCGGCGCTCCTGGTCCGGATTTTCCCGAACAGCAGTATCAGGCCGGGCTTTCAGGGCCGCGGTCATGATTGGTCACAAGCCGGTCAGGCTTGCAATGGCGAGGTTGTGAGAGGGTTTGGGCAGCGCAACGAAACCCGGGCAGCGTGCGCGGTGCATTGTTGCTCGGCACATTCATTGAATGACTAGAGGAGATTGACCATGAAGACGATACAGCGCTCCATTGGCGCAGTACTTTCCCTTGCGGTGACGGCTGCCTTTGCCGTCGAGACCCCGTCGGACTTCACGGACGCCGACCAGGTCATGGCCTCCATCGAGCACATGCGCTCGGCCTGCGCGGCGGCCGGGGCGGACGGCTGCGTGTCTGAATGCGACACGGCCGAGCGTCTGGTTGGCAGTCATCTGGCCAAATCGACGGTCATCCCGGTTGCGGTCGAAAACAACTGGAAAATCTGCAGTGAGGCCTATGCCGAGTCGCTCCAGGCGGCGCCGGCGGCGATCGACTACGACAAGTTCGTCATCGATGGCTTCACCTTGCTTGGTGATCTGCGCGCCCAGCGCGGGCGCTTCGACACGCTCGAAGCCCGCGGCTGGCTGGCCGACCTGAACACGGAAGGAACCCACCGGCTTCGCTTCAACGGCGCGGACGAGCCCGATGCGGTCGAACCCGATCCGGTGCTGTTCTACAACGGCATTGTCACCGATACGGGTCACACCCAGGTTGAAGCGACCGGCGACGGCCGCATTTATCGCATTCGCCATGTCGACAAGGGCGAGCCGGCCGCCGATGCCCGCGCGCAGATCATCGCCCGCTGGGGCGAGCCGCACGCGGATGACGGCTACATCATGCAGTGGGGCTGTCAGATCAGCAATATCGAAGGCTGCATCTCGGTCGAAATCATGCCCCACCAGATCGAATATCTGGCCATCGATGAAAGCATTCGTCCGGGCTGGGGGGAAATCTACGATCGCCAGCGTCGTTAAGACAGAGCCAGCCTGAGCTGTCAAGGAGATCAAGATGCTGCAACTCATTGGCCTTGCCCTGTTGCTTTTGCTGGGCCTGGTCGCTCTGGCCGGGCCCATCAAGACCCGGTTCGACGCGCTCGGGCCCGTTGTCGAGAAACTCGAATCGATCGCCGGCTGGCTGGGGCTCGCCGCGGCGGTCTGGGGTCTGCTCGGGCTGATTGGCTTGATCATCGGTATTGGCGGACTGTTCAGTGCGCCGCTGAGCTGGTTTCTGGGCCTGGCAGCGGCTCTGGCGCTGGTCGCTCTGGGCCTGAGTTTCGGCCTGGACACCGCACGCGGTTTCCTGCCCACAAGCGGACCGCTGGCCAAGCGGTTCGAGGCCGGGCACCAGCGCTTGCAGCCACTGCGCCCCGCGCTCGGTGCGGCGGCCTTCGGACTGACCATTGTGCTGGCCGGCTCGCTGCTGGTTGGGGGCGGGAGGACGGCTACGATGCTTACCGGCCCGGCCGGAGCCATGGAGGGCTGCGTGGAAACGACCTCCGCGTCGGGCCACACCATGATGGAGTGCCCAGTCGACGAGCTGGAAGCGCCCGAGGGCATTCGCCTGGTTGACGGTCGCATCGAGAGTGACGCCCATCCGGATGCATTCATGCGCACCGACGACTTTGCCGTCAGCCTGGGGCGGTTGACGGCCGGAGAAGTTCCGGCCTTTTACGGGCGCGGGCGGGTCGGCTACTTTCGGGGCGACATCTACCTCCAGGGCATCGTCAAGATGGGCGAGATCATCCCCGGTCACAGTTACCAGGACACCAACGGCAATCGATTCGACCTGGTTTCCAACGAGCAAGGTCATCTCGAGGTCAAGGTCGGTCATCGGGTCATTGCGGAGGTGCTTCCCAACGGCGTGGTTCAGCGCGACGGGCAGCCCTATGGCCAGGTCGCCAATGTTGACTTCTATCGGCGCAGCGAGATTTTGCCCCTGTTCGTGATCGCCTATCACCAAAGCCCGCTGTTCAAGCGTCGTTGATTGTCCAGCCTGCGACCTGGTCTGACCGGTCTCAGCCAGGTCTTGCGCATGGGGAAACGATTGAACTTCTGAACGACTCGGGGCAAAGCGGGCGCAGCGACCAGGGTTGCGGCCGGGCGCGGGAACAGGCGCTGCCATTGCCTGCGAGTCAGGCCTTGCAGCTAAACGCGCTCCGACTCGCCGGAAGTTACACCATGAGCGGCAGAGTGCATTTGCATAACCGCGAGCCGCACCTCCATTAAGCTGACAGACCGCAGGCGTCCATATAAAGTCCCGAATTGTCTCCGGATTCTGTTGGCCCTTGATGTGAATCGGAGTCTGCCGCCCCGGCAGCATCTTCGTCCTGCAGCGGTCACGGGCCCAGGGATGCACCTCAGGTCGGCTGTCAACTGTCTGTCGCACAGCATCGGGTAGACTGGCTCACGAGCAGCCAGACCTGAACAGCAAACTCCGGAGGGTGTCATGAAGATGAGAACGTTCTTGATCCTGAGTCTCGCGGCAGTGGGACTGTTGGCGGGTTGTTCGCAGGCGCCGAACGACGACTCATCGTTGAGCGTTAGTGGTGTGTCCGATGACGCGGCCAGCGCAGGTGAGCCGATCGCGCGCGAGTTGATCGACGAGGGACGGGTTAGCGCCATCTCGCGCCTGCTTGATCAGGGCGCCGATATCGACGCGCCCAACGACCAGGGGGCCACGCCGTTGATGGTCGCCATCGCGATGCGCAAACCTCAGGTAGTGGACTTGCTGCTCGAGCGCGGTGCCGATGTCAATCGCGCATCGAAAGGTGGCGAGACGCCGCTGGTCAGTGCCGTGATCACCAACCAGGTAGAGCTTGGCCAGCGGCTGGTCGCGCATGGCGCTGATCTAAGCCCTCAAAGTCTGACGGGTGCGTTGGCGCTGGGCACGGCTGCCCATCTGGGTCACGAGCACTGGGTCCGGTTCTTGGTTGAGAATGGTCTTTCACCGAACGCGACCGATCAACGCGGGATAATGGCTCTGCAGCGTGCGGCGGCCCGGCCCAGCCCCGCGATGGTTGCCCTGTTGCTCGACCTCGGTGCTGAACCGGATCGGCCGAATGCCCAGAATCGGGCGCCGTTGATCGACGCGGCCGGTGCGGGTTGTCTCGACTGCGTTCGCGCCCTGCTGGCTGCCGGGGCCGATATTGACCGGCAGACGACGGTTTATCGCCATACGCCGCTGCTGGAGGCAACGGTCAAACGCCGGCCCGAAGTGGTGGCGCATCTAATCGAACAAGGTGCGGATCGGACCCTGACTGATGACGAGGGATTGACCGCGCTGGATCATGCCCGCCGCATGAACGCAGACGTGCTGGTCGGTCTGCTGGAATGAAGCCGTACTGGGTCACGCTGACAGTCGACGTATCCAGGGCGG
Organism: Pseudomonadota bacterium; assembly: GCA_013285445.1. NCBI lineage: Bacteria > Pseudomonadati > Pseudomonadota > Pseudomonadota bacterium. The sequence goes on from CP053448.1 coordinate 917,969, forward strand.
GCATCAAGCGTGCCAATTCCAGTCTGCAGGCCCGAATCAGGGTTCAATGCGTCGGTTGCATCCCTTGAAGATGGCGCCCAGCCGGCTTTCGTCCGGCCCGACTTCCCACAGCTTACAAACGTTGCCGTTGCCTTGGGGCTGCCAGCCGATCCGGTCGAAAACGGTTGGGCCGCAGCCTCGCCCGCGCCGCTGCACAAAATGTCGATCTCGATTCAGAACCTTACAAGGGTGAGATAAGAGCTGTAACGGACGCCGCGCGCTGACTTCCGGAGCGGCCGGCGGACGCGGCGCTGTTTCAAACCCGGGACTGGACCGGTCAATCGAATGGAAACGGTCTCAGGAATGGCACCGATTCACGACCGCCTGATCTTCATAACGCTGATTTAAAAAGCTTTTCTAGCTTTTGGCATGTTTTGTGCTATTTCTCCTTCTGACGCGGCACATTCAGCCGATTAGCAGATCCACGGAGAACTTGAAATGCGTTTGAAGCAAATCGTCCTACTGACCCTTTTTCTTCTCCTCTCGGTGTCGGCCAGGGCAGCCACTTTTTATGTGACCAGCACGGCCATTGAGGATCCGGCTGTCACCGTTTGCACGCTCGGCGCCCCCTGTCATCTGAACGACGCGCTGCGCCTGGCCGCCAACAACGGTCAGGACGACTCTGTTCTTCTGGCTGGGCCATCCACATTTGTCGGCCAGAACTATTTCTACTATTCGCCTTTTCCATCCGATCGGGACCGGAACCTGAGCCTGCAGGTGGTCGGTGGCCTTGGACTGTTTGATGGCAGCGGCCAAGGTATTCTGTTGAGCCTGACAACCGCCGGCAACGGCACGATCAGCGTTGATGGGATCACGCTCAGAAATGCAGGGGGACAACCGTCTCCGTTTATCGGACTGGTTCTGGCCTCAGACGGCGATGTCACGGTCCGCAACGTCTCGGTCAGTGATATCGATATTCAATACGTCTGGCCGCCGGACCCGCCGGACTACCATCCGGCTGCGCTGTTGGCCGATGCCGGCCGCGTGTTGCGGATCGAGGACAGCCGTTTCGAACGCATTTCCACCGCAGCCGTGCGGGCACGAGCCGATCGCATGGAAATCAGTGGCAGCAGCTTTGTCGAGAACGGTGACTACAACGGCCTGTCCTATGCGGCAGTGGATTTTGCCGGGTATTCTGCTAGCATTATCAACAGCCACTTCCAGGGCAACAAGAGCGCGAGCGTCCAGGCGCCCGGCGCGCTCGATCTTGATATGTCGCTGGTTGGCCTGCCGACGGTGACCGGCCAACCCACTCGACTGACCGGCAACGTTTTTATCGACAATAACACTTCATCTTCGGGCGGCGCCGTGAGAATTGAGCGGCATACGCAGTATCTGGGCGAAATCGAAATCGATCACAATCTGTTTCGCGGCAACAAGGCCCGTTCCGGCGGTGGCCTGTACCTCTCTACCGGGTCGATGATCCGGGTTCTGATGCGCAACAATGTTTTTTTCGACAACGAAGTTGATACGCTCTCTGGTGGGGCGCCTCAAGGCGCTGCGGTCAGGGCCCATGTCGCCAAGGAGTTGCGCGCACTCAACAACACAATCTCGTTCAACACCACCCACGGCTCCAATAGCGGAGCGATGCACGTCAACTCTGCCAGTCTGGATACCGCGGTCGTTCTGCACAACAATATCCTGCGCCACAATCGCACGACCGTGTACATGCTCGAAGACGATGATCTGATGATCCAGGGCGACCCGAATGCCACCGTCGTGCTGCGAAACAACAATATCGGCGTACAGAGAGTCTTTCCAAGACAAACGCCCACCGCCCTCACCGACGTCGGTCGGATCAGCGCGGATCCCGGCTTCGTTGATGACGCCAACCGTGATCTGCATCTGCTTGCTGGATCGGCACTGATCGATGCCGGAACCGCGGTGAGCAGCTACCTGCCGACTTCCGATATGGACGGCCAAACCCGGATACAGAACGGTGACATCGACGTCGGCGCCGACGAGTTCTCCGGATTGCCGCTGCGCACGCTGTCGTTGAGCAAGGTGGGTACGGGACAGGGGTCAGTGGCCAGCGTGCCCGCCGGCGTGGCCTGCGGGTACAGCTGCGGCTCGAGCAGCGGCAGCTTTGATCAGGGCACCACCGTGGGGCTCATGGCCCTGGCCGATACCGGATCGCAATTCGTTGGCTGGGGTGGTGATTGCACCGGCACCATGCTGGGGACTTCCGTGGTCATGAACACTAACCAAAGCTGCACGGCCCAATTCGACGAAGCGCGCTTTTCAATCCGGGTAACCGGCAACGGGCCGGGTATGGGCAGCGTCGGCGCCGATCATCCGGGCTTTCCCGGACTGGTTTATCCGATTGCAATCTACCAGGAGCTGACCGATCTCCCGCTGGGCAGCAACGTGACGTTTACTGCCGGCATGTCCGATTCCCTGCATCACCTGATCTGGAGCAACTGTGAGTCACTCGGCGGCCAGGTCTCCGGCAACTACTCGAATCAGGCGACCTGTGCGCTGACCAATATCTCGTCCAATATGAATCTCGACGTCACTTTCAACAACTGGACCATTCTCTTCCCGCTGCGCTCGATGACCATCCAGAAGACCGGAAGCGGCAGCGGCGCGGTAAGCTCCCAACCGGCCGGCATCGACTGTGGTGCGACCTGCCAGCACGATTTCGGCTGGAACACGCAAGTCCAGCTTTCCGCCATACCCGATTCCGGATCAAGGTTTGCCGGCTGGTCCGGCGACTGCACCGGAACGGCCGGCGGCACGACGGTTGTGATGGATGACAACAAAACCTGTCAGGCGCAGTTCGAGCAGGGCCGGCAATTGACAGTCGAGATGTATGGTGATGGGGAAGAGACGCTTGCTGATCAGACCGCCGGGAACTTTGTCCAGTACCCGGCTGTTTCCACCTACCAGGCCCTGCACAACGATGGTGGCCCGGTGACCATCACCGCCACGACCGGGCCTGGGCAGTATGCCTGGTTCTTGAATTGTGACGACCCGTCCATGAACATGACCGTTTATGACAACGCCAGCACGGCCGCGCGTTGCGAGATCGGCACAATGAATCAGAATGCCCTGCTGGACGTCATGTTCTTTTATGAACAATACATGTTGACGCTGTCGGGCAGCGGCACTGGCAGCGGCACGGTCGTTGAGCTCAACGGTCATCTGGTTCTGGACTATCCACTTGACTCGGTGGTGAGTACGCCATTCCTGAATCACGGAACCCAGCTGGAATTACTCGCCCAGGCCAACGGCAACGACACCGTGCACTGGGTCGGCTGCAACGGGCCGGGCACGCTGGTCATTGGTGAAGGCACCAGTGTCAGCACCTGCTACATCAGCCTGTATTCCGATCAACCCGTTGAAGTCGAGTTTCGTCCGCAGGCCCAGGGCGACGAGATTTTCTCAAGCCGATTCCAGTAGCCGAACGATGCCCGTGTCACCGTCAACCTCCACGTGCTGGCCGTCTTGCAGCTGTTCCAGCAGACGGTCGATGCCCACCACGCAGGGTTTGCCGTACTCGCGCGCGACCAGTGCACCGTGCTGCAGCATGCCGCCGACTTCGAGCACGATGGCGGCTGCATTCACGAACAACGGCGTCCAGCCGGGGTCGGTCGTATAAGCCACGATCACATCGCCCTTTTCCACGGCTTTCTCATGGGGTGTGTTGAGCACCTTGACCGGGCCGGACACGACCCCTGGCGACACTGCCATGCCCGTCAGCACGCCAGGCGTCGCTTCGCTTGCCGAAGGGCGCGGAATTCGCCCGCGTGAGTCAATCACCAGCGGAAACGAGGTGACCAGCCGGTTCAGTTTCTTCTGAAAGCGGGTGCGCTGCTCGCTGATCGCCCTGAGATCGGCCCGGCGGCCTGGCTCATCATCGCGCAAATGCTCGAAAGCCAGCGAAAACACGTCGTCTGCCGCGTCCAGTTTTCCCTGCTTGACCAGACGCCTGCCTGCCGCCAGGGCGCGTTTGCGCACGCCGTAGCTGTAGAGTACAAGCAGGTGTTTCGGCAGGTCGCGGGTGCCGGTGAACAGCTCATTGAGGCGGTAGATCCGCCGCAACAGCCGACGGCGAATCGGGCCGAAGCGCGCCATCAGCGCCTGATACGCTGCGTCCCGCTCCGCGGCCCGGTGCTGATGTGCGCTGTCCGGATCAAATTCCGGGTCGTCCACGGCCATGAAGGACATCTGCCGCAGCATGAGACGCGGGTCATCAGCGTAGCGCGCGCTGGCCAGATCCATCTCCAGGGGGCCGCGCCATCCAAAACGGGCATGGAACGCCTTCCATTCGCCCAGGAATTCCGCCGGCATGTTGCCATGCCCGATCCTCTCTGCCAGTTGTTCGAGGTCGCTGAAATCCTCGTGTTCAAGTTGCTTGGCCAGGCGATGCAGGGCGATGCCCATCTCGACAACGATGTTCCCCGGCGTGCCGGTCTTGATCCTGGCTGCAAGGGCTCGTGATGCCCCGTTGCGGCGTCGAACGAGCCGGTCCGCCGAGACCATGCCCACGAGCAGGGCCGGCATCAGCACATCGAACATCTCGTGCGCCATGCGCGTTGCGTAGCGGCTGCGAAACTCATCCAGAGCCAGTTCGGAGTCGATCTGCCCTTTCAGTTCCGTTTCGAATGCATCCACCTGCTGACGATAGACGCGGTATGCGCGCTCCGGGGCCAGCACGGCGCGCAAGAGATTCCCGAAGAACCGACGGGCGCGCCACAGCGCGCGGGGGATCCGCCACAGCAGCCGGACACTGATCCAGGCCGGTCGTTGGCGGGCGCGGTAGCGCCTGCTGTCCACGCTGCGCAGGATGCGCGCCATCAAAACATCGGTCGGTGCCGCGCTGCCGGCGATTGTGTCCGCACTCGCCAGCCACAGAATGCTGGAATAATTGACATACATGCGCCCGCCGGCAAAAAAGAACACCGAGTCCCTGGGCGCGACATTCTGTTCCAGCGGGCCAAGCCAGTTCTCGATCATCATCGAAAACAGGTGCTCCAGGTTGTCGAGCCCCAGTGGCGAAATCGGCGTGTTGGTGGTCATGCCTTTCGACAGCGCAGCATCTGCGTAGAGCCGTCGTCGTTCACCCGGCGCGGTCATCATCTCCGCAGTTAGTGGCACATAGCGGGTAATGGGCCGCGCCTGCAGCACATGAAGCCCGTCTGCAGTGTAGGCCCACTCGATGTCGATGGGCAGGCCGTACAGGTCTTCGACACGGCAGACCAGGTCGGTCACTTCCCGCAGCTGCGCGTCGCTCAGGCTGCGCTCGGCACAACGGTGACCGGTACGCTCAATCACACCGCTGTCCGGGTCCAGCCAGTAGGAGACCTGCTTGTCACCCGGCGTCTCCTCCACCAGCCGGCCCGCCACCTTGTCGACAACGAAATGATCGGGTGAGGTGGCGCCATCCACGACCGACGTCCCCAGGCCCCAGTTGGCCGTGATGACCGCTTCGTCGTAATCGTTGGTCACGGGGTTGAGCGAAAAGGCCACGCCGGCGACGGTGCTGGCAAGCTGCTGCTGGATAACTACGGCGATCCGCGGCGACCAGAGGTCGACGCCCAGCGCCTTCTTGTAGCTCAAAACCCGTGGGTCAAACAGCGACGCAAAGCAACGGCGCAGCGCCGTTTCGAATTCGTCCGCATGAACGCCCAGCACGGTCTCGTAACCACCGGCAAATGACGCCGAGGCCAGATCTTCGTCCGGCGACGACGAGCGCACGGCAAAGCGTTCAGCACCGCCCGGGACTACGAGTGCCTGATGCAAGGCCGCAAGCGCCCGTTTCTGTTGAGCCGTCATCGGATAGGACAGCGCCGACTTCTTCACCGCATCGCAATGCGGTACGAACTGCGCCGGATCAGCCTCGACGAGCTCGCGCCATGCTCTGGATTGTCTCACCGCCTCCAGCCAGGGGGCGAAGAACCGGACCGTCAGCACCGCACCGGATGGTACGGGCAGGCCGGCGTTGATCATCCGAATCAGTGAGTCAGCCTTGCCGCCCACCTCGACGATGGTCATGCCTTCGGCGCCGGGGAACCGGGCGACCAGCGGACTATCGACCCGTGCCGGCATCGATGCTCAAGTACCGTGCAGAGGCGAATCCCGCAGTAACCAGAATCGACAATGGAGCCAGCAGCCTGCAACGCATGGGCACCAGCGGATGTGAGGCGATGGCTCTCATTCTAGCGCCACGCCGGGGAACAATGTCACCGCTGATGTGGCGGTCAGTCCCCGAATCCCGGCGCTGGCTGATTCAACCGGGATTGCGCCGGTCAAGCCCGACCGACCGAAAAGCAGCGAGGTCCAACACCAGGCTGACCGGGGCAGGGCAGAGTTCTGAGCCGCTCCGGATACTGCGCGAATTCAGGGAACAGGGCGCCCGGGCTGTGCGTGCAAACTTGATGAATGTCACGTTTTGGAAATTATTTCATGATAATGTTCACCATCAAGCGGTGCGAGTGTCGTGCCGGACAGCTTTCAAAAGGGAGTTGCTGCATGACCTTAATGACTCGCTCCGCGGCTGCGTTCGCGGCCTGTCTCGCTGCGCTGGTGCTGCCCGCTGGCGCCGAAACCAACCGGTCGGATTTTCCCGTGGCTGGAGCGTCGTCGTTCAGGGGAACGCTGAACAGCGCAACGCGCACCATTTTTCTCGATCTGGATGGCAACGCCGTCAGCGTTGCCTCTCCGATCACCTATCATCCCGGCTTCGATCGTTATTACGGCTCGGGTACCGGGGGCCCCGGCGTGACCGGCATGGTGTTCGGGCCATCCGGCGGGATCCCGGTATCGACCGTCGCGCCCTTGAACATCGACCCCAGGTCCTGGGTGTACAACGCCAATACCGCTCAACTGGAGGTTGTCTCCTGGAATGCGGTCAACGGCCCCGGTGGCCTGATTCTTCCCGGCACCGACGCCTCCGGCAACCTCACCGGCGCGACCACACAACTGCTTTCCGATCTGCCGGGTCTGCTGGGATCCCAGACAGCGCCCGCTTATGACGCCGGTGCGGATGTCTTCTATTCGCGCTCGAGTTCGAACACCGTCAACATCGTCAATCGAAGTGACGGCTCCCTGGCCGGCTCGATCAACCTCGATTTCGTCGCTGCCGGCATCTCGAGTGTCCCCGATGACGGGATTGTCCACCTGCCGGGCTTCGACCTGCTGGGCGTCGTGGATCAAGCGACCGACGTTGTTGCCCTGTTCGACACCAGCGGGAACTTCGAATCGGCCGCGCAGCTCGATATTGACGTCAACAGCGGCTCGCGCCGGCCCGGTTTCGCCAATGGCCAGTTGTTCGTGTTCGACGATGTCCGCGAGGGCTGGCAGGGTTACGAAATCCCGGGCCTGGTGACAGACGGAGTGTTCAGCGACCGGTTTTTCCAGGATGAGCTGAGTACGAGTGGCAGCTGGACATGCGCTATTGGCACCAGTTGCCAGGATGTCTACGAGCTCGATCTCGAGGCGGGCGCCGTGGTGACCATCAGGGTCAGCGATCTGACCGGCAGCTCGAACGCGCGCGTTGCCGCGTTCGCGCCGGGCGGAAGTCTGGATGGCGACAATGCGCTGCTGGGAACCAACAGCGATCGCTTGTGCGCGGCGCAAGGCGCCGAAGAGGAAGCGCGGTTCTTCACCGACCAGGCCGGCACCTGGCAGATCGCGGTCGGGCGGGACTGGGCGCGCAGCGGCGGTGCCTCGGGAACCTACTCGCTCTCGATCACCTCCTCGGTCGAGTTTCCCGGAGCGCTGACGGCCGTGGCCGATGACGTGGAAAGCGAAGCTGGGGGCGTGCTTTGTGATGCGTCCTATGTCGTCGATTCTTCATGGGCCTGCACGTCGGGAGAGAGCTGCCAGGACGTCTTCTCGCTCGGTCTTGAAGCGGGCAGCGACGTGGAGCTGGCGGTCACCGAAGTCACCGGCAACTCGCTGCCCCGGCTTGCGCTGCATGCGCCCGGAGTCGGCCTCGGTGATATCAACCTGCTGACCAACACCGATGAAGATCGCCAGTGCGTCGGGCAGGATGACTCGGATTTTCCCGCTCCCTATCCGGTATCGAGCACTGGCACGCACACCCTTGCAGTGACGCGTGACTGGAGTTTAAGCGCCGGTTCGAGCGGCGGCTTCCGACTGACCATTTCTGCGGGAGGCGAGAATTTTGTTCCGCCGCTGTTCATCGACAATGATGTCGACTCGCTGGCGCCGGGCGGGCGCTGCGGCTGGCTGTTCACCACCAGCTCGGATTGGGCCTGTACCGTGTTGGAGAGTTGCCAGGATGTCTTTGACATCGGGTTGCGAGCCGGTTCGACGCTGAGCGCTGAAGTGAGCGCGGTCACCGGTGCTTCGGTCGTGCGACTGGCTGCCTTCGCGCCCGGCGAGCCGCTGTCGGGGACCAACCTGTGGACCGGCTCGACGCTTGACTATTCCTGTGGCGGGCAGAATGGCGATGCGAGCCCACCACCGCTGTCGATCTCGGCCGATGGTACGTACCGAATCGCGTTCGGACGGGACTGGAACACCAGCGCCGGCGGAAGCGGCAACTACACCGCGTCGCTCGTCGTGCAGGATGGCTACGGTGGCGCGGTCGTGCAGACGATCGATGACGTGGACTCGCTCAGTGGCGGTTTTATCTGTCCTTAGCCCGCCTTATTCACCACTCGCTCTACTGCGACGCCGCCAGAGCCCGCATCTGCGCCGTTTCGCTCGGTCACGCATCCTCACAGTACAGGTGAGTGCGGTTCCGGTGCGCTCGGTCGCGAAACGCCCCATCTACACGCCCTGGCGACGTCTCGCGACGTGCGGGTGGTGAATGAGGCGGGCTTAGGCGAGGTCCGAATCCGTCTGCGGGGGGGGTGAGTCCGCTCGGTAGCATCCGCTCAGGCTGTCTGTGGATTGTTGCGGTTGGGATGTGCAGGATCACCCTGTGGGCTCACTGTTCCTTGACGAACCGGGTCCATTCCTGATCACTGATGCGCGGGTCGGTGCGCGGGTCGAACAGCGCACTATCGGTGGCGATGTACAGGCCGTCCGGGTTGACCCAGTAGTGGTTGCTGCCGTCTTCGACCCGGTAATGTTCGCCGGTTTCGTGGTTGCCGATGACGGTGTGCCCGGAGATCTGGTTGATACCTGCCGCGTGACCACCCGATTGAATGGCGTCGCGTTTCAAGTACCCCGCGTGGCTGATATCGAGGATATCGCTGTAGGTATTGCCCACCTGGCGCGCGGACTGGCCGGCGCTGGCAATCGCGGCCATACGCTGCTGATGTGCTGCCCGACTGCGTGCTGAAGCCTCGGCCCAGAAGGCTTCGTTGTGACGACGCTGGCTGATATGCCGGTTGTTCATCATCGCCTGCCATTGCGGGTTGATCCGGCCGTTTCCGATGGCGTGGCGGTAGTCGGCCAGCGCCTGTTCGAATACAGCTTCGGGCGCTGAAAGGCTCTGCGTGGTTAGTTGCCAGGTCGTTGCCTGCCGGTCACGGGAAACCATCTGGACAACGGCAACGAAGGTGCGTTGTCCCAGGTCGTCGGTCCACTCGGTGCCCAGCGCGTCGACGCTGCGCTGGACACCGGTTTGCGGCATACCGGCGATAAAGCGCTGCCAGAAGCCGCTGATTTCAGGCACCGGGTAGCTCCTGAGCAAGCGATTGCCCTGGGCTTGGGCGGCTGGAACGATTAGTTGCTGCAATGCCTGGTTCAGCGGCATGGGGGCCATTACCTGCCGGCCTTGTTGCCACGCCGTCTGCTGCCATGAAGGGTCGCTGGACCAGAAGAACTGGTTGTTGTCGGCCGGGTAGAGCTGAATGCCGCCGGGGCCGGAAGCAAATACCGGGGCGTGCTCGCCGTTGATCCGCCAGGATGCCGGGTAGGGAAACGCGGCCTGGACGATGCCGCGCTGCTGGTCGATGACCTCGTGATACTGCACTTTGGTCTCGGCGGGTACTGATGCGTGCGCCAGGATCACAACGATTGCTGCAATGTATCTGATGAATCGATCCATTTTTTTTCACCGTGCCTTATTCAGGTCAGATTTGCCCGAATAAGCGCAAAGCATGGTCGGATCGTGTCAGGGAATTCCGGTCTGCGCTTTCCACTGTTCCAGGATTCGCCTGGTTTCCTGCGCTTTGAAGGGAAAACAGTCGGCGCGGTCAGAGGTCGATGACGTGTCCCACTGCCGGGTCGGTACGGCCCCGGACCATCTCAATGATGACCTGCCGCGCCCATTCCAGGCCGCTGTGTTCGGCAGGCTCGATCAGCGCGTTGTCGGTGACGTAGTCGAAAAATGCCTTGCTGGCCTGGCCTGAAGGCCGGTTGAATTCACCGGCGCCCCAGTCCTTGTGGCGCCTGGCAATCCAGTTCGGGGCGAAGAAGAATTGCGGCCCTGGGCCGGGCAGATCGCGGTCGGGTTGGGGCGGGACCAGCGACTGGGCCGAGCCGACGCTGCAGTCGCAGATTCGTTCCTTCATATCGGACCCACACGATGCTTGCTTGGCCTGCCAGTTTACCCGGCTATTGCATCAATTCCCGGATGCAGGAGCCCGGAGAGTGGTGTTTCCGGGACGTGGCGCGGAGATTTTTCACCCGGAGCATGGTTCACACTGTCCAGCATGCTTGATGCATGTCGCCACACGCCCATCGAACAGTGTACGGGAAACCAAAGGGTAGAATTGACGTATCGACAGCCAGGACCACCAGCGGTGGCCGAAGCGATCAACATCCGATGCCGCGAGGGGAAACTCCGTATCGTCGATACGGTGTGCCGCGATCCCGTGGCCAACCACGACCGGACCGACCGGGCCGGAAGCCTGTGTCGTTTGCAATTGGCCTTGCTCAACGACCAACCAGCGCAGGCGCTGGCGATCCTCGAAAGCGACCCGACCCTGGCCTTCGAACGCGACGAGCAAGGGGCCAATCTGTGTCACGACGCCGCGCTGGGCGGCTCGCTGGGCGGCCTGCGGGAACTGGTCCGCCGTGGGCTCGACTGCGATCAGGTCAGCAATTTGCGGCGCACCGCGCTGTGCGAGGCAGCCTACATGCGCCGGCCTGAAGTGCTCGACTGGCTGCTTGCGCACGGCGCTTCGGTTGACATCCGGCCCAAGCAGGGTGACCGGCCAGCGTTCGAAGCCGTGCGACGCGGATTTTTCTCAGGGTTCGTGGCGCTGGTCGAACACGGCGCGACCTTCGACCAGGGCAACCCCAACGACCTCGGACGGGCACCGTTGCACTGGCTGGCCAGAGCGGGGGAGATTGCGGCCATACGCAATCTCCTCGCCCGGGGGGCGAACGTTGACCTCACCGATCGGCAAGGCCGAACGCCCCTGTTCCATGCCGCCGAATACGGGCAGGTCGAAGCGGTGCGTGTGCTGCTGGCCCACGGTGCACGCCTCGACCCGGTCGATGAGTTCGGCCAGACCGTTGTCCAGGTGGCCAGTCCATCCGCGCCTGAGGTGCTCCGCCTGCTCATCGAAGCCGGCGCCGATCTCGACCACCAGACCGGCCATGCCCCCTTGATTACCGTGGCCGCGGCAACCTCGGGCGATCTGGAACTGCTCGAAAAGCTGGTCGCACAGGGCCGGCCGATCGAGCCGCCCGATGGTCAGGGCCGCTCGGCGCTGCAGGCAGCCATCGGGTTTAAAAAACGCCCCATTGTCGACTGGCTGCTCGACCACGGTGCCGACGTCAACTACCGCGACGAACGATCCGGTGCCACGGTTCTTGCCAGCGCGGTCGAGACTGGCGAGCTGGCCATCGTCGAGCGACTGCTAAGCCGTGGCGCGCGCATCGATGCCACGACCAACAGCGCAGAAAGCGCCCTGTTTCTGGCCGCCAGCCGCGGCCACCTGGACCTGGTCGAATCCCTGGCGGACGCCGGCGCGGACATCGAGGCGCAAAACGGCCTGGGCATGCGGCCGTTGATGGTCGCCGCCTCGACCGCCGTGTACTGGAAAAAGGACGCAACGGCAACCGCGGTGGTTGAGTGGCTTTGCTCTCACGGGGCCGAACTGGATGTCGCCGATCGCAACGGCTGGACCGCCTTGCACCATGCCGCCGACTCGGGCCACGAACAATCGGCGCGGGTATTACTTGCCCACGGCGCGGCGCTGGCCAGCCGGTCCGCCGCCGGCAAGCGCCCGCTCGATCTGGCCGTCGAAAAGCCGGTTCCCGACCCCTACCAGGACCGCCGCTTCATTGTTCCGAAAACACCGCAGGAGGACCCCCAGGTCGGCGTAGTCAAACTGCTGTTTTACGCCGAAATGGAGGCCGGTCTGCACCCGTCCAGGCGCCGCTCCCTGATCCGAAGAGCCCGCCTGCACCGTTGCCCGCAGGTCGCTGAGTGGATGAAGGCCGAGCAGAAAACCGCCGAGAAACCCGGCAAAAAGAAACCCGAAAAGGACAACCAATGGCCAGGATGACGACGCAAGGCGGAATCACCATCAACGGCAAGTTCTACGCCAAGGGGGATGCGATCCCCTGGTACATCATCTACCCGTTTTTCATGGTTCATATGGGGGGCTTTGGGCTGTCCGGTTTTGTGATGGCCTACGTGGATGACGGTCCGGGGTTGTTTTTCTTGTACCTGCATGGCGGATTCGCCTGCCTGGTCTACGTGATCTTCTACCTGGCCATTTTCGGAGTCGACCGGGTCAAGTGGATGTTCATCAATGCCGGCCTCGGGCTGTTCGGTATTTACGCGCAGATCGAGTGGATCCTGTCGTGGTTCGGCAAGCGCGCCGCTGACTTCGGCCCGGCCGTGCACTTCATCCCGTTTTTCTACTATGTGCTCTACACTTTCCTGCTCCACCAAATGGTTCTCGACCTCAGTGGCGCGCGCAAAAACCCAACACGCCGGGGCCTGGTCGACGCGCTCTACGTCATCGGCTCGCTGGTCGTCTACGGCACTATCTGGTTGAACAGGCCCTAAAGTCCCGGCTGATCGCGTCGGGCCAACCCGGTGCTTCCCACGCCGGTGGCCGGGTGCATTAGGATGGGGCATACCCTGGCGCTGCGCCCGGGGGATAACGACACGTGCAGGCCGGAAAGACCACTCGGGGTTTTTTCGGTTGAGTCGACCCACACGATCAACAGAGAAGTCACCTTTTAACCGCCATGACCGAAGCCCTGTTTCAGCAAGACGCCTACCTCACCACCTGCCCGGCCAGGGTGATCGAAGCCGGCGATGACGGCATCGTGCTCGACCGCAGCGTGTTCTACCCGACCGGCGGCGGCCAGCCGGGTGACCGCGGCTGGCTGCGCTTCGACGGAAAGCAGATCGAGATCGAAACCACTCGCTACCGCCCAGGCGACGGCGCGATCGTTCATGTCGCGGTAACGGGGGCGGCCCTTCCGGCGTCCGGCACCGAGGTCGAGGCCGAGATCGACTGGACGGTGCGCCACCGCCACATGCGCATGCACACCTGCCTGCACCTGCTCGGATCGGTATTGCAATTCCCGGTTACCGGCGGCCAGATCGGCTTTGCCAAGAGCCGGCTTGATTTCGACATGCCCGATCCGCCGGACAAAGAGCAGGTCAACCGCGCGCTCAACGCCCTGATTGCAGCCAACCACCCGGTCACCTCGCGCTGGATCGACGAGGCCGACCTCGACCCGGTGCTGATTCGCACGATGTCGGTCAAGCCACCGACCGGCGTCGGGCGCATCCGACTGCTCGATATCCCCGGCGTCGACCTTCAGCCCTGCGGCGGCACCCACGTCCGCTCAACCGCCGAAATCGGCCCGGCCGAAGTCACCAAGATCGAAAACAAAGGCCGCCAGAACCGGCGCGTGCACATATTGTTGAACAGCTGAGCCATGCCACGTCCCCGGTTCCGTATTGCCTGCGCCGGTTTAGGGCTCGACGCTCATGGTAGGGAAAGTCGGATAAATGCGGTCTCCAGCGGGCTGCAGTAGGGCTCGAAAGGCAAGCGGGTGCGGTACCGGGTGCTGCAGAAAAACAGCATATGGGCCCGTCTACGTCCTGATCTCCCGCATTCAGGCGCTCAATCCGGCGCCTCGAGCTTCACTGCGGTCCCGTAGGCCAGCATCTCGGCCGAGGCCGAGGCGACCTGGGCGGTGACCAGACGCACACCGACCACGGCATCCGCGTCCAGTGACCTGGCCTGTTCGACCATCCGGTTAATGGCCTCGTTGCGGGCTTCGGTGAGCATGTCGGTATATTCGTTCAGTTCGCCGCCGACCAGGTTGCGCAGCACGGCCAGGATGTCCTTGCCGATGTGCTTGGCGCGGACGGTGTTGCCGCGGACCATGCCGAGGCTCTTTTCGATGTCGCGCCCGGGCACGGTTTCAGTAGTGGACAGAATCATGAGTCGTCTCCCAGGTGTTCCTTGATGGATTCGGGGTCGCTGGCGCGTAAGTCCTGGATGATTGTAGCCATCACGACCAGCAGGCCGAGGCCGGCGATGACCAGGCCGATGCGGATCGGCAGGGGCAGGTCCAGGATCAGCGGCCAGAGATTTCTGAGCGGTTCGATGAACCAGCTGCCGGCCAGCAGCAGACCGGCGACGATCAGCAGCGTGCCGACCCAGCGCAACAGACTAATCATCGAGCAGGTTTCCTTCCTTTTTGCTGGCTTCCATGCGTTCGAGCACGATCGAGACCACGACCAGGCCGAAGCCGGCCGTGGCAATTGCCGTGCCGCTGGTCAGCTGCCACGGCCAGTCGAGGCTGCGGATCAGGTTCCATGCGCCCCAGTAGAAGCCGTAGGCGGCGCTGAATGCCAGCCCGCCGCGCCACAGGATCAGGCCGGCCCATCGCCATCGGTTCGCATCGGCAGAACGCATGACGCCAAGTATAGTCACCGGATCGAAGCAAACACCAGCCGGCCACGGCTTCGGGGATAATGGCACGATGTATTCGATCCGCCACCTGATCGTGCTCACTGCCGAGAGCTTTTCCGACATGCTCCCGGCGCTGGAGCAGGCCTTCAATCGAAGCCGCGAGGACGATCGCCTGGAAGAGGTTTTCGGTCCGCGGCCACGCTGGGTGATCGTCGGTCTGATCCTTGCCTGTCTGATCGGCGGACAGATCGTGGAATGGGCGACCGCGGACCTGGCGGTCTGGCGTGTGCTGGATGCCTCGGCCCTGCTGATGGCAGCTGCCTTCGCGCTGGCCTTCAGGCGCTACCTGTTCGGGCCGCGCGAGCCCGGGCCGGAGGATTTCCCCTGGCTGGCGGCCACCCTGATTCCGGGGGCGGCGCTGATGACGCTGGCGGCACTGGTCGGCAAGATGGTCGACGGCGAGGTCAGCGTGCTGGCCGGCGCGCCAGGCTGGACGACTGTGGGCAGCTTTCTGGTGGTCGTTGCCGACTCGCTGGCACTGGCAGCCGGTTTGACAATCGCGGTGGCGGCCCTGTGCTATTCGAAGCGCTGGTCCGGGGCGCTGAAGCAGCTTCTTGTCCAGTTCATCACTTTCAAGGTGATCGTCTTCATCATGGTGATCCTGTTTGTCGAACTCGGCATTGTGGGTGCGGTGGTGTCGGTCCTCTTCGGCCTGTTCGGCATTCGCTTGCCGTCCTGGATCGGCCAGATCGTGGATCAGTTCAGCTACGCGCTGCTGATGGGCTCGGTCTACTGCGCGGTGATCGGCGCGGCCTGGATGGCCTGTCGACAGCGCTTTCCGGAGCTGATCGAGAAGGGCGAGGCTGATGTGCTGTCGGCTGTCAAGGCCTTGATTGACCCGGACAAGGACGGCAAGAAACTGGTCGAAGCCCCTGGGGATCAGGCGTAGCAGGCCTGATCCCTGCTGGCGCGTTCAGGCCCTGAGACTGAGCGCAGTCAGTCGGTCAGCTCGTCTTCTTCGATCTCGCCGGCGGCCAGGGCCATGAAAATCGTCCAGAGACCCGCGTTCCCGGCCACCAGCCGGTATTCGTTGATCTCGAGCAAGACCTCGCAAAGCACGACGGCTGTGCGCTTGTTGCCGCCAGCGAAGGGATGGTTGTGCGCAATTTCATCGGCACAGGCCGCACTCTCTGGTGCCCCAACCAGTCCGGCGGCCGTGGTCAGAGCTTACCCGGCTCCAGCGGTCGCTCGCGATGGATGAGGATCCACTCGGCATGCTCGTCCAGGGCGGCTTCGCCCAGGGCGCGCAGCAGTTCACGCTTGTCTTCGACAGTCTTGCAGCGCGACAGGCGAAAGCAGGCCATTCGGTAGATGTCGAGCATGTAGCTGTACTGCTTGAGCAGTTCCTTCTCGGCGACCTTGTGGGCGTAGGCTTCGCGCACGGCGGCGAGCAGCGGCAGAATGCCCATGGCAGCCACCATGCCGGTGACCAGCAGATCGTCGAGCCGGTGCTGGAGCAGGGCCAGGGCGAGGGTGATGACAATGCCGGCCCACAGGGTGACGGCCACCACTCGATCCGTCCGGGTGACGTGCCGGCGGTGGCTGCGGCAGCGGTTTTCGAAGTAGCCGAGCTGACCGTGGCCACCGGGCTGGCCGATCCAGTGCTCGACGACGGCTTCGACGTCGGCTGCCCGCCGTCGCAACCGGTCTTCCGCTGCGCCAGCGAACCGCATGACGTTGCGGATCCAGCCGATTTCGACGTCTTGCTTCTGCAGGAAGTTGTCGTAGGCGAAGTCGTTGCGCAGCTGGCCCGAGACGCCGCCAAGGCGCCAGTAGAACTGCACGCGGAGTCCTTCGGCCAGCGCGCGGTAATCGAGAAACTTGCGGTGCCACTGCAAGCGTGAAACCAGCCGATAGAGCACGAAGCCCGCGAAGAACAGCAGCAAGTAGGCGGCGATCATCGACGGGCGGTTGAGGTCGGCGTAAGCGATGAAGGAGATGCCCATCAGTGCAGCGAGCAGGTAGAGGACACGAAGGGCCGTGCGATAGCGCTGCGCGTAGCGGGTGGCCAGACGGTCGGCCAGCGCAAAGTATTTGGCCGTCCGCGCCAGGTCCGGCTGCTCGGCAAACCGGGCGCGCCAGCCCGGCAAGACCCCGGCCGGCGAGATCTGCCCGGTGATGCCCGCGACGTCTTGGTTGAACTCGGCGGTGCGCTCGATCATGCGGCTGAGACCGGCCGGAATGTCGTCGACCGTCAGGCGCTCCGGGTCGGCAACCAGCCAGCGCGCGGTACCGGGCTGCAGCCCTGCGGCTGGCGCACCGTGCTGGCGCTTGCGCGAGCAGACGATGTGGTAGACCAGGTCGGTATCATCCTTGGCCAGGCCACGACGGTTCAATGGACTCGCGCCGAGCCGCGCCATGTCGCCGAACTGGTGGTATTCGACGACGTCGGCCGTGCCGCCGCCGTGCTCGGCCGGCTTGCCGTCCCAGATCGCGATCATGATCTGGCAGTGGTCGGAACTGTAGATGCCGGCCCGTGCGTAGGCCTGTTCGCGACTCTGGCTGGCGTCGCCGGCGACGGCCATGTTGACGACGGTTGCACAGGCGAGCAGTTCACGAAAGGCATGCCTCGATGCCGCGTCGGCAAAGTCGCGCTCGTAGTCCTCGACCGGCAGGGGCAGGGGCACGAGCAGTTCGATGCCGCGCTTGCGCGCGACTTCGGCTGCGATCCGGTCGCCGCCTTCGGCCAGCGCAGTGACAAGGCGCAGCGGCAGACCGGCATAGCGCGATTCGAGCAGGTCGAACAGTTCATGCAGGCGCCGGGCGATGACCGGCACTTCCTCGGCGACAAGATCACGATGTCCGGTCACACCCAGCGTCAGCGGCACCCTGCGATTGGCGCCCATCAGGGGGCAGCCAGTGCGCTCAGCGCCTGGTACTGGGGCGAGATGAATCCGGCTTGAAGCAGTTGCTCATCGAGTTCATCGGCCGTTTCGCGATCGCCCACCAGTCGCGCCAGCAGGGCGGCCAGGTGCGGGTTGGCCTGCTGCTGGCGCGGGCGTTCGGCCAGCCGGGCTGCCGCCTCGGCCGCGCCTTCGCCGTCGACCAGCTGCCGCAGCACGGCCAGGCGATAGTAGTGGCGCGCGCTGATGTTGTCGCCGGGCGCGGCGTCGAGATTGGCTTGCGCCATCGAAGCGATGCGAAGCAGGAATGCGCCGGCGTTGCCCGGGTCGCCGCGCAGCAGTCGGATGGTGGCCAGGTCCAGCCCGGCCGCGACAGCCTGTCCGGTCCACATTGAGTTACCGGGGTCGCCGGCGGCAATTGCCAGCAGCTGCTCGAAGTCTGCTGTGCTGTCTTCTCCTGCGAGGTCGCCCTGGTCCGTGAAGCGCCTCAGCAGGGCGAGGCGGATGCGGGCGCTCAGCCAGTGCACCCGCCATTCCAGATTCTCGGCGTCGCCTTCGGCCAGGACATCGTAGAGTCCAATGGCGCGCGATTGTGAATCGAGTGCGGCTGCGACCTGCCCCAGGGCAAATTCCATGCGCGCGCGCTTGATCCAGGCTTCGGCCTCGATGCGGCGGTGGAATGGATGGCCGGTCACGGCCGTGACTTCGGCGTGCGCGTCAGCGGCAGCGCGGCGGTATTCGGCTGCAGCGCGCCAGTCGAAACGCGCCTCGCGCACGGCCGCCAGCCAGGAGTCGTTGGCCGCCACCTCGAAACGCAGGTTGGGATCATCCGGAGCTGCATCGGCCAGCTCGGTGAAAATGAGTCCGGCGCCGGTGAAGGCGCTTTCGGCCGCGACGAGGTCGCCCTGGTCGACGGCCAGCGATCCGAGATTGGACATGGCATAGGCCTGCTCCAGGCGGTAGTCGGGGTTGTCCGGATCGAGCGTGACGAGCTCGCCGGCGCTTTGCGCGTAGCGTTCCCACAGCGGGCGGGCCCGGTCGAGCTCGAGCGCCCGATAGTGGCTGGTTCCGAGCCAGAATTCGGCCTGGGCGCGTTTGAACAGTACGCCGGTGCTCGCCGGGTTGCGCCCGGCCAGCGTCTGGAACTGGAGCAATGAGGTGGCAAAGGCACGCTCGGCGGCGGCGTGCTGGCCCTGCTGGAGGCGCACCTCGCCGATCTGGCGCAGCGCCAGCGCCTGTTTTTCCAGGGCGTGATCGTTGACCTCTTCGGCCGGCAGCGAGGCGAAATACGCTTCGGCCTGATTGCCGACGGCATCGAGTACGTCGAGCCGCCCGACCTCGCGCAGCCGCGTGTGCAGGTCCCCCAGCATGAAGCCGATCAGGTCCTCGGCCTGGGCGCGCCGCAGCTGGGCGATGTCGCGCTGCTGCACGGCATAGACGGCCATGACCGTGGTAGCCGCTGCCACAATCGAGGCCGCGGCAGCCAGGCCCAGGGCGGTGCGCTGGCGGCGCTGTGCGTCGCGGCGCTTGACGACATCGAAGCCCACGCCGAGCAACCCCGCGATGACCTTGAGACTGCCATCGCGACGGCCGTCGGCGTGGCGCCTGAGATCACCGGCAATCGGCTCCAGCCCGTCCACGGCCCCGCGCAGCGCCGGCGGGAAGCACTCGCGCTCGTCGCCGCTGTTGGGCTCGCCGTCGATGATGACTGCGAACACCCGGCGCGTGCCGTGCTCGGCGACGAACAACTCGATCTCCTGGTTGACCCAGCGCGAGGCCGCGGCGGCGGGACTGCACAATACGATCAGCGCGCCGGAGTCCGACAGGGCCCGCTCCAGGCTCAACTGAAGGTCGCCCGAGCTCGACAGCTCGTCGCGGTCTCGAAACAGCGGCCGCAGGCGATCGCCCAGGGCAAGTCCGGCCACGCGGGTGCCGCGCAGCGGCCTGGGGACGCGGAACGATTCAATCCGCCGATGCAGCCAGCGCGCATGCCGCTCATCGGCATGTGAGTAGCTGAGATAGGCCCAATAGTGCATGGTGCGGCCGGGCGCGGTTCGGGCTACTCGCGCACGTCGTAGATGCGCGGGTCGAGCTTGACGCGCGTGCCGTCGCCGCTGGCCAGCGTGACCGTATAGCCGTCCCAGGCGCCGTGGTGGCCCGATGGCACGTTGGAGGCATCAATCTTGATCTTGTCGCTCAGTTCGATATCGGCATTGGGCGCCGGGTCGAAGGCGATACCGGGAATGTTCTCCTCGCCCAGGTTCCAGCGCACGATTTTGAAGCCCTGGCCGGTGTGATCCTTGACCTTGATCGTCCACGAGTCGTTCCGGTCGGACAGCTTGACCTCACCGGCCGGGCCGTCGTCGTCGCCCACCGGTTTGGCGCCAATCGTGTTATGGGCGTAATCGAAGGGATAGCCGCCAGTGAACATGTAGTAGTAGCCTGGCGTGTCCGTCGGCTGGTAGCCGCGGGGCTGGTCGGTGCGGATGTGCGCGAAGATTTTTCGGCCTGACATGTGATAGTGCCCTTGTAAAGCCCCTTGAAAAGTGATCTATATCAATTTTTGTTCGGCGAATATAGCACTATTCATCGCCGCGGCCCAGCGCTTCAGGGTGGCGAACGATGCAAGACGCGCGCTCGCCGCGGATGAGCTGGGGAAGTGTCCGGGGCGGTGTCCATGCAAGAGGTGATCCAGGCAAGACATGACTTCTGGCCGGTGCGCAGGGATTGGGAGGCAAGTATGCTGCAGATCACCACCCACTGGCTCGGACGCACAATGAAGAAGATTCTTAAATGGGGCGGCTTCGGGCTCGCCGTCCTGATGCTGGCCGGCGGCCTGCTTTTTGCCAACTTCTGGTATTTCAAGCCGCTGTCGATTGACTGGTTCTATGCCCGGGCCTTTCTCAAGTTCAGCCTTCAGCAGCCTGAGATGCTGACTTCGCTGCGCTTTCTCGACCAGTTCGGAATTCGCGGCCACAACGCCGAGCTGGGCGACGCCTCGCCCGAGGCCGGCGAGGAAATGCTGGCCTACTGGCGCGACGAATACGAGACGTTCAAGCGCTATGACCGTTCGGATTACGAAGGCCAGGCGCTGCTCTCCTATGACGTGTTCGATTTCTTCATGTCGAACCAGATGGCCGACGCCGACCGCTGGCGTTTTCACAACTTCCCGGTCAATCAGCTCTTCGGCGTGCAGAGCAATCTGCCGGACTTCATGGTGCAGCAGCACATGGTCGAGGATGAGCTGGGTGCCGAGCACTACATCTCGCGCCTGAACCGGTTCGACGAGAAGTTCCAAGGCGTACTCGAGGGCCTGCGAATCCGCGAGGAACGGCGCATCCTGCCACCGTCCTTTGCCGTGACCAAGGTCATCGACCAGGTCGATGGTTTTCTCGAAAGCGCGCCCGAGGCGCACCTGCTGGTGGTCAATCTCGACGAAAAGATGGACGATATCGACGCATCAGAGCTCGATCCGGCCCGCCGCGACGAACTGCGCGAGGCGGCGGTTGCGGCCGTGGAGCAGTCGGTCTACCCGGCCTACGAGGGCTTGCTGGCCTACCTGCGCGAGCTCGAGCCGAAGGCCGATTCCAATGGCGGTGTCTGGCGCCTGCCCGACGGCGATGCGTTCTACCGACAGGCCATCCGGCAGCATACGACCACCGAGATGAGCGCCGAAGAGATCCACGCAATCGGCTTGCGCGAAGTCGAGCGGATCGGCGGCGAGATGGACGCCATCCTGCGCACCGAAGGCCTGACTGAGGGCACCATCGGTGAGCGCGTGCAACAGCTGGCCCGACGCCCGGATCAGCTCTACCCGGACACCGAGGCAGGTCGTGAGCAGATTCTGGCCGACTACCAGAAGATTCTCGACGAGATCGACCCGGCCATGAACGAATACTTCAACCTGCGCCCCGAAACCGGGGTGGAGGTCAAGCGCGTGCCTGAATTCTCCGAGGAGACTACCGCCGGCGCCTACTACCAGCGCCCGTCGCTCGACGGCAAGCGCAAGGGCGCTTTCTTCGTCAATCTGCGCGACGTCTCCGAGATCCCGAAGTTCGGGATGCGCACGCTGGCCTACCACGAGGGCATCCCCGGGCATCACTTCCAGATCGCGATCACCCAGCAGCTCGAGGACATTCCGATGTTCCGCCGCCTGGTGCCCTTTACCGCCTACTCCGAGGGCTGGGCGCTTTATGCCGAGCGCCTGGCCTGGGAAATCGGTTTCCAGGACGACCCGCTCGACAACCTGGGACGACTCCAGGCCGAGATGTTCCGCGCGGTGCGGCTGGTGGTCGACACGGGCATGCACCACAAGCGCTGGAGCCGTGAGGACGCCATCGACTACATGCTGGCCCACACCGGTATGGGCGAAGGCGAGGTCGAGGCCGAGATCGAGCGCTACCTGGTCATGCCGGGCCAGGCCCTGTCCTACAAAGTGGGTATGATGAAAATCCTGGAGTTGCGCGAGCGGGCGAAACGGGAACTGGGTGAGGACTTCAGCCTGCCCGAATTTCACGATCAGATTCTGCGCAACGGCGCCCTGCCATTGACCCTGCTCGAGCAGGTCGTCAACGACTGGATCGAGCGCAAGCGCACGGCATGACAATCTTCAACCACCGCTCACCCCATCGCGTCTGAAGCCGGATCGCTTTCACGGAGCGACTGTACCCGACAGCCTCTGACGGACCTGGATCACAACCTCGAGGGAAGGTGTTGGGGGCTTGACCAGGGTCGCGTCGGACACGACCTCAAGTCCGCTTTGATGGTCTTGTGCCTATTGGTCAGCCCGTTGTCCTGATCTGCGCCTGGCGGCCAGAGCGGTTCCATGTCCCGGGTTGATCTGGGACAGTGCGCTACTGGTCGTTTCGAGGTAGCGGCTCATGGCCGGTAAGTCACGCAGCTTCGCCATCACCACCTGGTGCTCCCGGCCGACCTCGTGCTGATGTTCAAGGCCTTCATCACCATGGAAGGAATGGGCCGCTCGCTCGACCCGGACTTCGACATGGCCGGAGAGGCCGCGCCGGTTCTCGAAAGCGTGCTGCGCCGCCACTACTCTCCCTTGAATGTCGCCCGCCGCATGCAGGACGGCCTGGTCCAGACGCTGCGCCTGCTCGGCGGCCTGCCCGACGACCTCAGCCGGCTGCTGCGCAGGGCGCGTCGCGGCCGCATCGAGGTGCATGTCGACATCAAGGAGCTGCACGAGGTGTCGCTGCGGGTGGACAAGGCCGCCAGCCGACTGACCCTGGGCATCGTCACCGCGGCCCTGATCATCGGCTCGGCCATCGTGCTCAACGTGCAGAGTGGCGACCAGGCCTTCGGCCTGCCGCTGCTGGGCCTGCTCGGCTTCATCGGCGCGGCGATCGGCGGCGTGTGGCTGCTGATCTCGATCTGGCGCAGCGGGCGCGGGTGAGCCGCAATTGACGCTTTTCGCCGGGTCGGCTACCGTGCTATCCAGTTCGCCGGGGAGTGCCCCATGAATCCAGAGAAAGTCATTTTCGGCTTCTTCATCCTGCTTGCGCTGACGCTGAACTTCGGGTTTTTCGTCGGCGAGATCGACAATCCGGATCATCACAACGCCTACGAACTGTTCGCGGCCATCGTCGTGAGCCTGATCGCAACCGTGATGAAGCTCGGCGAGCGCACGCAGATCGGCGCGGTGCTGCTCGCATCGAGCCTGGTCGCGGATCTGCAGCTGATTGCGGCGGCCCTGGTCTGGGTCATGGCGGTGCACGTCAGCGGGGCCGGACTCACGCCGGCCGTGATGGCCAGCGTCGTTTCGCTCTCAGGCGGGGCCTTGCTGGCCAATATCGTCTCCACCGTCGTGGTGTTGATCGAGACCAGCCGCTTCCGCCGCTGAGCCGAACATGCCGCTGTCCCTGCTGCTCGAGCGAATGCGGATTCCGCTGATCATCCTGATCGGCGTCTACGCCCTGGCCACTGTCGGCTTCACACTGATTCCGGGATACGACGAAAACGGCAATGCCTGGACGATGGATTTCCTGCACGCCTTCTATGTCGTCAGCTACACCGGCAGCACCATCGGTTTCGGCGAGATTCCCGCCGAATTCAGCGACGCCCAGCGGCTGTGGACGATCGTCTGCATGTACATGACGGTGTTCGCCTGGCTGTTCGCCATCGGCAGCCTGGTGGCCCTGGCGCGTGACGAGAACTTCCACGAGGTCCTGCGTCGGCGGCGGCTCAGTCGGGCCGTTGCCTCGATCGGCGAGCCGTTCTACATCGTCTGCGGCTACGGTGGTGCCGGCCGCAAGCTGGTCGACGACCTGATCGGCAGCGGCCGTCGCGTGGTCGTGGTGGAACGATCGCAAGTGGCCATCCGCGAACTCGAGCTGCGCGATTACCACGTCGAGGTCCCGGGTTTTCGGCTCGATGCCTCGATTCCCGACAACCTGCGCTCTGCCGGCCTGCAGCATCGCTGGTGTTCGGGGCTGCTGGCAATGACCGACAAAGACAGTATCAACGTCAAGATCGCGCTGGCCGGTCGCCTGCTCAATCAGCAGCTGGGCGTGGTGGCCCGCGCCGAGAGCGCGGCAGCCGCGCGCAATCTCGCGTCTTTCGAAACCGGCTTCGTCATTCGCCCCGCCGAGGAGTTCGCCCGCCGCGTCACGCTGGCGATCACGCGCCCGGACGCTTACCGGCTCTACGACCGGCTGACCGAGTCGGGGGCGCCGCAGCGCTGGGAACCGGGCGGTGATCTCGACGGTACCTGGATCGTCTGCGGCCAGGACGACTACGGCCGCCTGCTGACCAACCGGCTGCGCGAGGCCGGTCTAAAGTTGCGCATCATCGCCACCGAGCCCCCGGAGGACGGCTGGCCCGATGACAGCGTGGCCGGCAGGAGCGCAGAGGGCGATGTGCTCGAGAGCGCCGGGATCGGCGAGGCCACCGGCCTGGTCGCAACCCACGACAGCGACGCCGAGAACCTTTCGACCATCATGACCGCACGCAGGCTCAATCCCGATCTGGTCGTCATCGCGCGCGAGAATCATCTGCACAATCGCGATCTGTTCGAGGAAGCCGGTACCCACCTGGCCAGCTCGGTCAGCGGCATGGTGGCCGCCGCCGCGCGGCCGGTGCTCGAAGCCTCGCTGGTGCCGGAGTTCATCGAGCTCTGCCTGGGCCGCGACGAGGCCTGGAACCGCCAGGTGCTCGAATGCCTGCACGAGCGCACGGGCGACGGTCGCCTGCA
Organism: Pseudomonadota bacterium; assembly: GCA_013285445.1. Lineage (NCBI taxonomy): Bacteria > Pseudomonadati > Pseudomonadota > Pseudomonadota bacterium. The sequence goes on from CP053448.1 coordinate 942,883, forward strand.
GTACTGGAGTAGCCGCGTGAGCGAGAAGCGCACGCCGCCCCTGGCCGCCGCGGTCAAATCCGGCCACGAGTTCACCGTGGGCATGCTGACTCTCGATCCGCGCGATCGTCATCGCCACCTCGAGGCCGTGGTGCTGATGATCATTCGCGACGGCGAGCCGTTGCCGCTGCCCGACGACGACGAGCCGCTGGAGATGGGTGACCGGATCCTGTTCTGCGGCAGCCCGCGCTCGGCCGACCTGATCTGGGCAGTCGCGGTGGATCACGATGTCGTCCACTACCTGCAGACCGGCCAGCCGAGCCTGGTTCGCCGGCCCTGGTGGCGCAAGGCTGTTTCTTCCTGAGTCATCAATCGCCCGGAGAAACTTCGCGAATGGACAGCAGCGAGTTCCGACGCCACGCCCACGACCTGGTCGACTGGATGGCCGACTATCTCGATTCGATCGAGGACCGGCCGGTCAGGGCGCAGGTGGGGCCGGGCGAGGTCGCCGCACGGCTGCCGGCGAACGGACCGGATACCGGCGAGGCCATGCAAGAGATCATCGAGGATTTCAGGGCCACCATCCTGCCGGGCATGACCCACTGGCAGCACCCGATGTTCATGGGCTACTTCCCGGCCAACAGTTCGGCCCCGTCGGTGCTGGCCGAAATGCTCACCGCGACCCTGGGGGCCCAGTGCATGAGCTGGGAGACCTCGCCGGCGGCCGCCGAGCTGGAAGGGCGGGTCATGGACTGGCTGCGCCAGTGGCTGGGCCTGCCCGAAGCCTTCGAAGGCGTGATCCAGGACACCGCGTCGACCGCCACGCTCTGCGCCCTGCTGAGCGCGCGCGAGCGCGCCAGCGACTTCGCGATCAACGCGCGCGGCTTTGCCGGGGAGCGCTTTGCCGTCTATTGTTCGGCCGAGGCCCATTCCTCGATTGAAAAGGATGTGCGCATCGCCGGGTTTGGCTCGGCGGCGCTGCGCAAGATCCCGGTCGATGCCGACTTCGCAATGCAGCCGCAGGCACTGGCCGAGCAAATCGGCGCCGACCTGGCCGAGGGCGTCACGCCGCTGTGCGTGATCGCTGCCCTGGGCACGACCAGCTCGACCGCCATCGACCCGATTGATGCGATTGGCGAGATCTGCGCACGACACGGGGTCTGGTTGCACGTCGATGCGGCTTATGCCGGAACGGCCCTGCTGCTGCCGGAATTTCGCTGGATGCTTGGCTCGGCCGAGCACGTCGATTCCTTCGTCGTCAATCCGCACAAGTGGATGGCGACCAATTTCGACTGCAGCGCCTACTTCGTTCGCGATGCCGAAGCGCTTGTCCGGACCTTCGAGATCCAGCCCGAGTACTTGAAGACCCGCGCCGACACGCAGGTGCGCAACTACCGCGACTGGGGCATCCAGCTCGGCCGTCGCTTCCGCGCGCTCAAGCTATGGTTCGTGATGCGCTCGTTCGGCCTGCAAGGCCTGCAGGCCATGCTTCGTAGCCATATCGAGCTTGGCCAGTGGCTGGCTGCCCAGGTTGACGCCCACCCCGACTTCGAGCGCCTGGCGCCGGCGCCGCTCAACTGCGTGTGCTTTCGCTGGCTGCCGCCCGGCCATGAGGACGAGCAAACCATCGAGCGGGCCAACCGCCGCCTCCTGGCCGAAATCCAGGACAGCGGCCGGCTGTATCTCACGCATACCCGCCTGGCCGGGCGTTATGCGATTCGTGTCGTTCCCGGTCAGACGCGCGTCGAGCGTCGCCACGTCGGCGCCGCCTGGCGGCTGCTCACCGAAACGGCGGCCTCGCTGGCCGATGGCTGAAGGTCAGTCCTTGCGCAGTTCCTCGCGCACCGCCAGCGGACTGGGCAGGCGGATGATGATGACGTAGGTCGACACCATGAAGGTGAGGATGGTGGCCGCCTGGACGATGTAGGACGCCTGCTCGGTCATCATGCCGCTTTGCAGACCGACGATCGCCACCAGCAGCGAGAACTCGCTGATTTGTCCGAGCCTGAGCCCGATCTCGCGGGCGACTTTCGGGCGCTCTTTCTGCCGCGACAGGATGAAACCGAAGGCCCAGGGTTTGAGCAGCAGCATGGCCGCAGCCAGGGTGATGGCCGGCACGATGACCTCGGGCAGCATGCCCATGTTGAAGCCCGCGCCCAGGGCGACGAAGAAAATGATCAGAAAGAAGTCCCTGAGCGGCTTGAGCGTTTCGGCGATGAAGCGCGAAACGGGGTTGGTGGCGATGCTCACGCCGGCCAGAAATGCGGCGATCTCGTAGGACAGGCCGATGAGGTTGCCGATCCAGGCGATCGCCAGGCACCAGCCGATGGCCAGCAGGAAGATGTATTCCTGGATGCGGTCAAAGCGCTGCATCAGCGGCATCAGCGCGTAGCGGGCGAAGAAGAACGAGCCCAGGAACAGCAGCGGGGCGCTCAGCAGCAGGATGCCGACGTCGAAGACCGGGTTGGCGCTGTCGGCAAAGCCCTGGATGAACAGGATCAGGGCGATGGCGATGATGTCCTGGAGCAGCAGCACCGCCACGATGACCACGCCCATGCGCTGGTGGTGCAGGGTCGAGGTCGGCAGCAGCTTGAGGCCGATGATGGTGCTCGAGAACATCACGGCCGCACCCACCAGCACCGCCTGCAGCCATTCCAGTCCGAACGCCAGCCCGATGCCGGTGCCGACCAGCGCGAACAGCAGGCAGGTCATCGCCGTGACCAGCACGGCCTCGCGCAGCATCTGCAGCAGTTCGCGTGGTTCGAGATTCAGGCCGAGCAGGAACAGCAGGAAGATGATGCCGACCTCGGCCATGCCGTCGATCGTTTCGCTGTCGCCGGCCAGCCCCAGGCCCCAGGGGCCGATGATCACACCGAGGATGATATAGGCCACGGGCAGGGCCTGGCGGGCATACAGCGCAACCGTGGCGATTGCGGCCGCACCGGTGAAGATCAGAAACAGCGATTGGATGAAGGCATCGGCATGCATACGGCGCGAATTCAGGATAGCCAAGTCGAGTATAGAACAAGAATGTGCCGACCCTGCACGACGGGCAGCGCCGGGTCGGGGCCAGCAGATGCTGACATCACCCTCCGGCAGCAGGCAGAGCCCGGTGACCGAGCCGCTATCGAAGGCCTGATACCAGGCGCCCGGGTTGCGCCATAGCTGGACTCAGGCCACGGGAAAGCGCTGACCGGCGTGTTGGCGCAGCCGGAAATACGTCCACATGCTTTGCAGCAAGACCAAGATGCCCACCGCCATTAGCCCGAGCATCGGCAGCCGGTCAAGCCAGCCGCGATCGATTTGCGCTTTGCGCGGGTTGTCGGGATCATACAGAACAGCAACCTGCTCGCCGCCACTGTAGGCCGGCGGACTGCTGCCGGAGCGATCCGTGAACTCAGTTCGCTTGCCTGCCGCAGTTTCGAATTCAACGACAGGATGATAGGTATATGAACTGCCATCCGATGTGGAATTGTAATCGCTGACCACCTCAACGACCGTTCCTTTCGTCGCCAGTGCCCGTGCTTTGAAAGCGGAGTGGTTTACGCCCCAGTAATAGCCGCCAGCGATCAAACCAGCCCCGATCAGCACCATCACCGGCAGCCACATTTTCTGCAAACTCACATAATAAACAATACGATCGCTTATCTCGTCGGGCGTCAGAATTCGGCCCTGTTGCCGCTTCAACCGCGATTTTTCTGCCATCCGTGCTCTAAACGCGGCCTTGGTTTCCCACTCTGCTCGCGGTTTGACCAACCGGCCGATTTTATAGGCGCCAAAGCCGGTTATGCCCAGAAACATCAAAATGCTGATCAGTGTGAACTCATAGCTCGCCGCCGCGATATAGAGCATTACCGCGCCCGGCATAGCCAGGGCCAGCCCGATGAAAGGTATCGCGAATGTCGGCTTCCTGATCTTCTCCGGGTCATCAGGATGAACCAGCACCGCGCACTCCGTGCCCGGAAGCTGACTCAGAAAACTGTTACTGCCTGTATCACCCTCATAACGGCCAAGCTCGCCATTGGGCAGTTTGTATTCGAATACCGGGTAATACATTTCCCCCGCGTAGCTGACATTTTTTTTCTTTGGCCGTCCCTTCCGGCTGATCTTCGGAAACTTGCCGCTGAAGATCAGCAGGAGCATTGACCCCATCAGGGTCAGACCGATTGGAAGCGCCATGTTGTACCAGAAGGCCTTGACCACAAAACGCGCCGGATCGTCCTTGTCGTAAAAAACTGCAACCTGCTCCCCGCGCCTGAAAACTCGCCATCCGGTCGATAGGCTCCCTTCTTCACGCATGGGCATGCCATTGTACGTTTCATACGCAATAACCGGGCGGTAAGTCGTCCCGCCTTCGGAATCATGTTCGTTCTTGATCTCTACAATCTCTCCCGGTACTTCGACCCCCGCCGTTCTCAGAGACATATAGTCATAGCCGAAATACAGGCCCGCGCAGACCAGCATCGACGGGATACCGAGCACCACCAGAGCGATGACAACGCCGCCCGTCGCGGCGCCCGGCGATTTCCTCGCCGCTCTCATAAACGGCCCCCACCCGACGCCCGCTGTTGCTTCCTGGTTCTTTTGCTCCCTGACCGCGCCGGGTTTCTTGACCTTCGGCTGTCCCAGGGCACGCACATCAACGATCCGCGCCTTCACCAGCCTGCCCGTGATCCGCCAGCGCATCGCATCGCCAAACAACAGTGCGCCAAGACCGAACATCACCAGACCGCCGGCCAAGAGCCCGATCTGGTTCCATGCCATCATGGCGTTCATGGCGACATCAAAGGCATCCATTGCGCTGACTTCCCTTGTTTGCCAGGTGCTGCTCCAGGTCAATCGCGCTTGACCCGCGCCGGGCTTCGTTGCTCACAACGTATCTTAATGCCGCCTGACTCCTGAACAATGATACAAGGTGCGGGTTTCAGCCCAAAGAGCCGCTGATGACGTGGTCCGAGCCGGGTGGCCGTCGACGGGACAACCGGAAAGCCTAAGTCGGATGGTATTCGTGGCTGCGTGCGCGAATGCGTTTCTAGAGTGACTGCTCTAGAACTGGCCGCTAGCGTAGATAGTCAGTTGTTGAGGGAATCCGAACATGTCTCGGTGGATCCAGACGCTTTCCGTCCTTTTCGTCGGGTCATGGTTTGTCCTTCTGGCCGTTCAGCCGTCGGCCGCGCAGCAACCGGTCGAACTGTTGAGCGAACCGCTGTCGATCGCAGACTTCGGGCTTGAGGGGCAGATCCCGTCGGCCATCGATCTGGTTGGGCCCGAACAGGGTTCTGCGGGCCAGAGTCGCGCTGAGCTGGTCCGCCGGTTTCAGTGCTGGGTCGACGGCCTCGAAAGCTGTTCGGCCCTGGGCCTGAACGACCCCCGCGTTCGGGCGATTCGCCGCTTCCTCGTGCGGGGTCGAGATGACCGGGATGGCGTCGTCATCGTTGGTTTTCCTGACCAGTCCCGGGTCGAGGTGCGCGTGGCGCGCAATTCGGCTCTGGACCCGAATGACTGGGACCAGAGCGTCTACCTGCCGGTCGTCCTTCCTGATACGGTTCAGGCCCCCGGGCTGCCGGACATTCCCTCTCGCCCGGATCATTTCGATGGCCTGGCATACAACGTGCCGCCTGCGATTCAAGCCGCGCTGGAGCGGTTGAAGCAGCGGTTCGATTAGGGAACCTCCGAACCACCCTGCGCGGGCGCGACAGCGCAGGCGAGAACGCAAGGGCGTTTTGCCCGCAAGGCAAGTAGCCCTGGAGTGGAGCCGTTGCGCGTGCCTTTGCGGGAGGCTCCGGCCTGGCTTGGGCGAGCGCCGTTTTGAACCTTCCTGCACAAAGGCGCTCCGGCTACTGTCGCTCGGCTCGCACCAGCTTGCAAGCCGGAATCAGGCATTTCCATTCGCTCTGTGCCCCGCGGACGCAATGTCTGCGGGGGTCGGTCACTGAATCATCGCGCCTGAGCAGCGTTGTTCAGACCGACCTGAACCCGGCAGCGGCAGATCGGGGCTTGACAATGGCGATTACATATGTAAACTGAAGCTACGTTTACAACTGTAAGCACTCATGAAAGAGAGAACAATCAGCGAAGCGGAAAGTACCCTGATGCAGGTATTGTGGCAGCAAGGCGAGGCTACGGCCGAGGAACTGCATCAGGCCGTTGCCAAAGACACCGGCTGGCAGGAGGGAACGGTCAAGACCCTGCTCAACCGACTGCTCCGAAAGGGCGCGATACAGGCCGAACGGGAGGGTCGTCGATATCGCTACCGCCCGGTGCTGACCCGGGCCGACTATGTGGCCGAACAGAGCCGTTCGCTGGTCGAGCGACTGTTCGACGGGCGCGTGGCTCCGCTGGTCGCGCATTTCAGTGAACGCCAGGCGCTGTCCAGGTCCGACCTCGACGAGCTGCGCCGGTTGATCGAGGCGCTTGATCATGGCCAGTGAGCTGCTGAATCTGCTGTGCTATTCGACGCTGATGCTGTCCCTGGCGCTTGCTGGTGTGTTGCTGTTGCGCCGACCCTGGCTGCGCTGGTTCGGTGCGCACAACGCCTTTCTGCTATGGCTGAGCGTGCCGGCGACCCTGCTGGTACTGCTGTTGCCTGCCCCGGTCCGTCGGATCGAAGGCGCGGCCATTCAACCACTCGGCGAAATGCCGGAGGCAGCGCCGATGGCAGCGCCAGTGATGCTTCCGGAGCCCGCGTTCGCACTCGACACCAGCAGCCTGCTGATTGCGATTTGGCTGATCGGGGCGGTCTTGATGGCCGCCTGGCTGGTATCGAGCCAGCGACGGCTGCTGCGTTCCCTGGGCCGCTTGACTGAAAGGCCTGACGGCAGCTTTTTGAGTGCGTCCGATGCAGCCGGCCCGGCCGTGGTCGGCGCATTCAGGCCGCGGATCGTGTTGCCCGCCGACTTCGACCGGCGTTACTCGCCGCCGCAGCAGTCCCTGATTCTCGAGCATGAGCGCTGTCACCTGCGCCGGGGCGACGCCCAGTTCACGCTGTTGGCCTGCTTCATGCGAACAATGTTCTGGTTCAACCCGCTGGTGCACGTGGCCTGGCCGCGGTTTCGCATCGATCAGGAGCTGGCCTGTGACGCGGCCGTGGTGCGCCGCTATCCGGGACTGCGGCGCGAGTATGCCGAGGCCATGCTCTTTACCCAATTCAGTTCAACGCAACCGCCGGTCGGATGTACCTGGCTGACCGGCCATCCACTCAAGAGGAGGATTACCATGCTCTATGCCCATCCCGTTGGAAAAACCCGTCTGCTGATCGGGACGCTTCTGGCCGTGGCCGCCAGCTCGGCGGCTGCGGCGGGAGCCTGGAGTGCCCAGGAGCCACAGCGACTCTACACCTCAACGCATCTGCCGAAGCTGGAGCTGGCAGTTGCCGTGCCCGGGCAGGATCAGCGCATGGCTTCGATGACCGGCGGCTCGGCCGCACTGACTGCTGTTGGAGTTCCGTTTCCGGACGTTGCCATCGCGCCACCGCCGGCCGCCGTCGCCGCGGCGGGTGATGCCGATGAATCCCGGAGTGCACCCCGGCTGCCGGTCGCCGCCGCATCAGCTCCGGGCGCTTCGGCGACTGATACCTCATCCGGTCCCGAAAACTCCGTAATGGTCGATGTCCAGCCGGCTGAGCTGGTCAAGGCCGATCGGCCGAGCTTCCCGAGATCGCGCTCCAAGCCCCGACTCGTGGGTTACCCGGGAATGCCGGATGCAGAACGGCCCGGTCCGGAGTGGATGCCGGAGCATGGGCTCTGGGAACTCAAGGTCCGCGTGACGCTCGACGAGGGCGGTCAGCTAGTCGACGCGTCGATTGCCGACAACCAGCTCAATGATGTCGGCCTGGTGCGCCGCTACGAGCGGCTCGCGCTGAGCGCGGTCCGGGGCTGGCAATACGCACCGGCACGGATCGACGGCGAGCCCGTGCCGTCCGAGATGCTGATGTCGTTCTACTTCGATACCAGGCTGGGCCAGGTGGGACTGAACGACTTCGGAACCAGCCCGCACGACAGACCAATCGGTCGAACCTATGAAGCGACTCGCCGCGCCACCAATCGGTAGCGGCACATCGACCGCCGCGGGCGTACGGTCTGACGACCGTAGCCCGCGGCGGCTCTTGCCCCGTCTTCTTACCTGCTCGGCTGTGCACACGGCGACCTCATTTCCATTCATCTCATTGAAGCCATTCCTGCAGCCCTGAATGTGATCTATATGATTGCCGGGCTGATAACGGCCTCATCGGCCGCTGCCGCCGCACTCTGCATATGCCACAGATTGTCAGCCGGATTGACGCGTCTGAAACCCTGTTTTCAGCGCGTTTCAGCCAGATCTTGGCCAGGTTTCACTTCCGTTCCATAGAAGAAACAGGCGGTACCGGCGACAGTGGAGCCCCGCCACGTTCGGGAACCTGTCTTGAAACAAAGGAATTTGAAATGAGGAAAAAAGCGAACACAATCTGCGAAGAACGTTCGACCCGCCGTTACCTCCCGGGTCACGCTACCGTGCTCACCTTGATGGTCGTGCTGGTGTTGTCACTGCCGGGCGCGGTTGTCGGCATGGGTTATGCCGAACGCACGCCCGGTCACAAACACCTCTCAGCGGGGCTCGATGCGTATGCGGCCGGCCAGTACTTCAGCGCCATGGACAAGTTCAGGAGTGCCGCGCGCTGGGCCGATAAGCTGGCCCAGTTCAACCTCGGGGTGATGTACCTCAATGGTCAGGGTTCGGATCCGGAACCGGCGCGTGCTTGGGCGTGGTTCGAGCTCGCCGCAGAGCGCCGGTATCCGCGAATGGTAAAGGTTGCAGACCAGGTTTGGGCCAGTCTGGATGAGCCCGGTCGGGCCCAGGCGCGCCGCATCTACGACGATGAGCTCATGCCTCGATTCGGTGATGCGGTCGCGGTCCCCAGAACAGCCAGTTTCATGCGCCGGGCGCAGCGCAGCGCCACCGGGTCGCGGGTCGGCTTCCGGGGCAGCAACATGCGGGTCTTCGAGGTCGATCATGCGCGCTGGAATCGTACACTGCCGCAGGATTCAACAGCGATTATCATCAGCGGCAGACAATTCACTGGCGATGAGTACTACGATCCCGCGCACTTCGACATCTACAGTGTCATTGCCGCCGAATCCCGGTTGTTCGATGCAGAACACAGAGGGGACGTGCGGCTGGGCGAGTTCAGGCTGATCGACGACGAAGCATCCGATAGCGAGAAAGACGATAACCGTTGAGAATGGATCGGGCCGGACGTTTTGCCCGTATTATCCCTGAGCCCGCCATCCCCGGGATCTTGCCCGGGGATGGCGGTGTTCTGCCCGGCTTACGGGCTAGGGCGCGCGCTTCGGAAATACAGCCTGGTATTCCGCTCGGTCGGAAAATCCGCTGTGCGAACAATCCCCTGCGCAATCATCGCGGCGATTCATGAATAATGCGGGCTAGGGCGCGCGCTTCCATTGACCGATGCAATTGGGCAATCGGCGGACCCTTCAGTTGAGCCGTTTCAGCCGGTAATCGTCAGTGCCGATGGGAAGAGCCGATGTGATGGCCTGCCTTACCCGCTCTTGAGTGCCTCGAGAAAGCGCTCGATCTGTTCATGCGTGGTGGACCAGGAGCAGACCAGCCTGGCCAGGTCATCGTGGCCGGGCCAGATATGAAATTCGAAGCCTTCGGCCTTGAGCGCGGCCAGGATGTTCGGTCTGGCCTGCATGAAGACTTCGTTGGCCTCGACTGGCCAGAACAGCGAGGCGTTCGGGCAAGCCTCGATGCCTTCGGCCAGCGCGGTGGCACACCTGTTGGCGTGCCTGGCCAGTTCCAGCCAGAGATCGTCCTCGAGCATGGCCAGGAGCTGGGCAGACACATAGCGCATCTTGGACAGCAGATGGCCGGCCCGCTTGCGGCGCCGTTCCATGCCCTCAAGCCACTCGGGGTGGTCGAACACGACGATCGCCTCGGCGGTCAGCGCGCCATTCTTGGTGGCGCCGAAGGAGAGTACGTCAACGCCGGCCTTCCAGGTGGTTTCAGCCGGCCTGCACTCCAGCGAGGCGACGGCATTGGCGAAGCGTGCCCCGTCCATGTGCAGGTGCAGACCGCGCTCATGGGCGGCTCGGGCGATGGCGGCGACGGTCTCGGTCGGGTATACCGTGCCGCATTCGGTCGCCTGGGTGATCGACACGACCGACGGTTTGACGTTGTGCACGCCGTGCGTGCCGGCGCCGTCGGCGGCCCGGGCCACGACGTCGGCGTCGAGCCGACCGGCCTCACCGGGCAGGGGCATCAGTTTGGCGCCGGCCGAGTAAAACTCCGGGGCGCCATTCTCGTCATTGTGGATACGCGCCAGTTCATGGCAGAGGACCGCGCCCCAGGGCGGGCTGAGTTCGGCGATGGCCGCACAGTTGGCCGCGGTGCCGGTGGCGATCGGCAGAACGTGGCAGTCGGTCTCGAACAGCTCGGAGAACCGCCGGTTCAGCTCGCGGCTCCAGCGGTCTTCGGAATAGGCCGTGGCGAAGCCCTCGTTGGCGCGCGTGACTGCCTCGATCATGGCCGGATGGGCCGGGGCCTCGTTGTCGCTCTTGAAGTTCATCGCTTGGTCTCTTGGGGGGCGGGAGCTCGCCGCATAGCGTATCAAGGTGTGGGGATCGGTGGCGGGTGGGCGCATCGGTTGGCAGACGCGGGGAAAACGGTGGAGTTAAAGCCCGCCGTTTGCCGGCACCACCTGTTCGCACTCCCAATCTCGACGGGTGACAATACGCACCCATGAGCAAGATACCGACCTTTGATCCTGCCGAGGTCATGCAGCGCGATATCGTTGACCTGAAACGCCGGCACAAGCAGCTGGCGCGGTTTCGGGGTCCGGCCGACAAGCGCGCGATGTTGCTGGGCGACTATGAGCAGCGCCTGACCGCGTCGGTGGCGCGCTGCCGTGCGCGCGCCGAAAACCGGCCTGACACCGGTCAACCACCGAACCTGCCGATCTCGGCCCGCGCTGAGGCCATCGTGAAAGCGATCCGTGACCACCAGGTGGTCATCGTCGCCGGCGAGACCGGTTCGGGCAAGTCGACGCAATTGCCGAAGCTGTGCCTGGACGCCGGTCAGGGCATGCGAGGGCTGATCGGCTGCACCCAGCCCAGGCGCATAGCGGCGCGCTCGGTGGCCCGGCGCGTGGCCGAGGAGCTGGGCACGGAGCTGGGCCAGACGGTTGGCTTCCAGGTGCGCTTCAACGACCGGGTCTCGGCAGACAGCTACATCAAGTTTATGACCGACGGCATTCTGCTCGCCGAGATCCATCGTGACCGCCTGCTCGATGCCTACGACACCCTGATCATCGACGAGGCGCATGAACGCAGTCTCAACATCGATTTCCTGCTCGGCTACCTCAAGCGCCTGATCCAGCGCAGGCCGGACCTGAAGATCGTCATCACCTCCGCGACCATCGACACCGAGCGATTCGCCGGGCACTTCGACGACGCGCCGGTCATCAAGGTTGAGGGCCGCGGCTATCCGGTCGATGTCCGATACCAGACACCGAAAGAGGGCGAGGACCTGGCGCAGCAAGTGCACCGCGCCGTTGACACAGTCGGCCGCATCGACGCTCGGGGGGACATACTGGTGTTCCTTCCCGGTGAGCGCGAAATTTTCCAGGTCTCGCGCGCCCTCAAGCGCGCCAATCTGTCCCATACCGAAGTTTTGCCGCTTTACGCTCGCCTGCCGGCCGCCCAGCAAGACCGCATCTTCCGCACCGGCCAGGGGCGGCGCATCGTGCTGGCTACCAACGTCGCCGAAACCTCGCTGACAGTGCCCGGCATCCGGTTCGTGATTGACTCGGGCCTGGCGAGAATCTCGCGCTACGCGGCCCACTCGAAGGTGTTGCGGCTGCCGGTGGAGCCGATCTCGCAGGCCTCGTGCAACCAGCGCGCCGGGCGCTGCGGACGCGTCGCCCCGGGCACCTGTATCCGGCTGTTCGACGAGGCCGATTTTCTCTTGCGCCCGGAGTTTACCGAGCCGGAAATCCAGCGCGCCGGCCTGGTCGGCGTCGTGCTGGAAATGCTGTCGCTGGGCCTGGGCGACCCCGAGGACTTCCCCTTCATCGATGCGCCACCGAAGCGCCTGATCGCTGAGGCTCGCCAGAGCCTGTTCGAACTGGGTGCGGTCGACACCGGCCGAAAGCTCACCAAGCTGGGCCGCAGGCTTGCCCGCCTGCCGGTCGACGCCCGTCACGGACGCATGCTCGTCGAGGCGGCCGAGCGTGGCGCTCTGGCCGAAGTGCTGGTACTGGTCGCCGGCCTGGCGGTGGCCGACGTGCGCGACCGGCCGCTCGACCGGCAGCAGGCCGCCGACCAGGCCCACGCCGAGTTCACCGTGCCCGAGTCGGATTTCTCGACCTTGCTCAAGATCTGGCGCTGGTGGCAGGCGATGCGTACCGAGCACTCCCGCAGCCAGGCCGACAAACGAGCCCGGGCTCACTTTCTGGCGCCCCAGCGCCTGCACGAGTGGGGCCAGCTCCACGGCCAGCTCAGGCAGATCGCGCGCGACGAGCGCTGGCGGTCGGGAGATCTCGGCTCGGCCGAGGCCGACAAGGTACATCGCAGCCTGCTGGCCGGGCTGCTCGGCATGATCGGTCAGCACCAGGAAGCCGGCGAGTACCAGGGCGCGCGTGGTCAACAGTTCCGCATCTTCCCCGGCTCGGTGCTGGCAAGACGCAATCCGGGATGGATCATGGCCGCGGAGCTGGTCGAGACCGCGCGGCCCTATGCGCGCATGGTCGCGCCGGTCAAGCCCGAATGGCTGGAAGAGCAGGGCGCCCACTTGCTCAGGCGCCACGCTTTCGATCCGCACTGGGACCGGCGCTCGGGCCGGGTGATGGGCTACGAACAGGTCAGCCTGCACGGACTGGTCCTGGTCGAGAAGCGGCGTATTCACTACGGCCCCCGTGATCCCGAAAGCGCCCGCGCAATCTTCATTCGTCATGCGCTGGTGCGCGGCGAGATCGATTCCAAGGCGACGTTTCTCAAACGCAACGCCGCACTGAGGCAGGAGCTGGCCACGCATGAGCACAAGCGCCGCCGGCGCGACGTGCTGGCCGCCGAGCGCGAGCTTGAAGCCTTCTTCGACGAGCGCCTGCCGGCGGGCGTCTATACGACCAAAGCGTTCGCGCGCTGGTACGAGCGTCTTGACTCGGCCGAGCGCGAGCGCCTGCTTTATGATCGCGCCACGCTGCTCAGAGACGATGCGCCGCTGGCCGGGCATGACGCCTTTCCCGAGTATTTCGAGCTGGGCGGGGAACGTTTTCGGCTGCGCTATCACTTCGATCCGGCCAGCGAATGTGACGGCGTCACCCTGGACTGCCCACTTCATCTGCTCAACCGGCTTGATATCGACCGGATGCAATGGCTGGTGCCGGGCCTGCTCGAGGACAAGGTTACGGCCCTGATCGCCAGCCTGCCCAAGGCCAAGCGCCGTTCGCTGGTGCCGGCAGCCGAGTACGCTCGTGCCGCGCTGGAGTCGCTCGGCTCACCTGAAGGCAGCCTGCTCGAGCGCCTCGCCGCCGAACTGTCGCGCATGTCGGGCATGACCGTCGAATCCGGCGATTTCAAGCTCGACAAACTGCCGAAGCATCTGAGTTTCCGGGTACGGGTGCGCGGGGACGGGGGCAAAGTGCTTGGTGAGAGTCGCGATGCCAGGGACCTGGTCGATCGCTTCAGCGAGCAGGCTCGCCGTGAGTTCATGGAGCGCCAGGCCGGGCAATGGCAGCGCGACGCCCTGGGCCCGGAGCAGTTTCCGGAACTGCCCGAGACCATCAGGACTCGCGGGGGACACGAGGCCTGGCCGGCCCTGGTCGGGCAGGGTGAGCGCGCCGGCGTGCGTCTGTTCGATACCCTGAGCGAGGCGCAATTTGCCCATCGAGCGGGTTTGGCAGCTCTGCTGCGCATGGCCTTGCGTGATAAGTGGAAGTACCTGCACAAGCATCACGGACTGTCGCGCGAAGCACAGCTTGCCTGGGCCCGGGTCGAGGATGTCTTGGCCTTCGCCGGGGCATTGCGCGATCTGGTTCTGCGCGACCTGATGGGCGATGCCTGGGCGGTGCGGGATCACGAAGCCTTCAATCAGCGGGTTACCGCCGTTCGTCGGGAATTGCTGGGCCGCTATGCCGAAATCGCCAACACTGCAGACAGCAGTCTGCGGCAGTGGCACGAACTGTCGATCGGGTTGAACAGTCTCGAGCAGGCGGTGCCACGGGCTGTGGCCGATATGCGCGATCAGCTCGATGACCTGATGTATGCCGGTTTCGTTAACGATATCGAAGCCGAACGGCTGGTGCACTATCCGCGCTATCTGGCGGCCATGCGTCAGCGACTGAATGTCCTGGAGCACGATCCGGTCCGGGATCGTCAGCGCATGGAGGCGGTTGCGCCCTGGTGGCGACGCTACCTGGATTATCTTTCATCGGGCGGCTGGTATACCGACGCGCTGGATGACTATCGCTGGCTGGTCGAGGAGTACCGGGTGCAGACTTTCGCCCAGTCGCTCGGGACATCGGTCAAGGTTTCACGTCAGCGATTGGAAGCGGCCTGGCAGCAGGTTGTCAGGAGCGGCGGACGTGCGTGAATGTGACGGATTGCAAGAAATCGGGCGCATTTGGCGATAACGGCGCTTCAACCACTGAATTTTGTCGAAAACTAATGAACTTCTTAACAAGCCATTTGTTTAAACTACTGATTATTCGTGTGAAGTGCGATTTTTGACGCAGGTCATTCAATAGGTGAGAGTAATCTTGAAACCGCGATTGATGCATTTTTCTTATATCCTGGTGTTGCTGGCAACATGGCCGATGCTCGCCTTGGGCGATATGGGTTCACAGCGGCACCCCGATGCCGGGTACCTGTTCGATCAGCTGGGGCTGCAGCAGACCTCGTTCGGGCTGCTGATCGGCAGTGACTCGCCGCGCTTTCCCGTGACCTCGCCGGATGGCGTGGCCTATAACGTGGCCGACAACACGGTGGAGTTCAGCGTAGTCGGACCGGTGGTCTGTTTTGACGCCGGCAAGACCGGTAGCGTGCCGCGCCTGGAGGTGACCGATGTCAACGGACACCTGGTGATCGATTTCGAGTTCGAGGACTTTTTCGAGTATGCGCTGGTCAATGATGACCTGCTGGCCCCGACCAGTGCCGGTACGCACTGCTTTTTCCGGCAGGGACCGGATGAGACCTTCAAACTGCAGGGCAGCCTGGATCCGGGCGTTTTGTTCACCTCGAGATTCCAGAGCGATGATCCCAGCAACAATCTGTCGTTGACGATTACGCCGACGCCGGAGCAGGCGCGTATCGATGGAACGGCCAGCTACGAGATCCGGCTTTTCAACGAGGGCGACAGCGCGATCGACCCGCTGGCTTTTCAGGAGCTCTATCCGGCCAACCCAGAGTTTTTCGACGCGCAGCTGAACTTCATCAGCAGCATCCAGTGTACTGCCGGGCCTGATAGCTCCTGTGGCAATGGCCTGTCGCCGCCGCAGGGTTCCCCGCTGACGTTCATCCGGGTCGAGGATCTGCGGCTCGGTGCCGGTGAGGAGATCGTCATCGAGGTCGAGCGCGATGTATGGCAGGAATCGACTCGCGGCAGCACGATCGAGCTGCTCGGTGCCGCGGTGGCGCTCGACGGGGTTGGCCAGGTACCCCAGAATGCCGCGGCCCAGGCCGAGATTCTGGTGGTAGGTGACGGTTCCTGGATCAGTGTCGCAGATGGAACGCATGAGTCGGTGGTGACCGATGACACCGCCGACGGCCTCACCCTGCAGGTCGAAGCCTTCGACAGTGACAATGTTGGCGATGACCCAATCCCCCTGGTCGGGCTGGAGATCGAGGTCGCCTCGGTCTGCCGGATCGACCTGGAAATGGAGACCTGCGACCCAGTCAGCCCTTTTGACGTCGTGGTTTCGCCCGGGGTCGGCATGACCGGCCTGACCGGCGTTGCCGAGTTCCAGGTAGCCGCGACGGTTGCCGGCCAATACCGGATCGATTTCCAGGTCACCGACGATTCGCTCAACGATCCCGGACTCAACGCATCATTTGATCGTGGCGCCGACCAGACCGATGTGGTGGTTGAGTTCATGCCCGGCCTGCCGGACTACCTGCAGGCGGTTGCCTCTCCGCCTGCTTCCGTTCAGGCCGGCGAGGTTTTCGGCGCCGAGGTCATGGTGCGGGACGAGTTCGGCAACCAGACGGCCTGCGACCTGGCCACGCCGCCTGCATTGAGCATCGACCTGGTCGATGGCAATCCCGCCGGCGACATCATCGACCCGGTCAGCCAGAGCTATGACTGCGGGCTGATTACGCTGTCGGATGTGCGCGTCGACCAGGTCGGCTCCGGTTACGCGCTCAGGCTGCAGGCCAGCGGTCTCGATCCGGTCTGGACAGCCGACTTCGACGTCGTTCCCGGCCCGGCATCACCGCTGACCAGCCAGGTCACGGCATCACCCAATGACGGACTGATTGCGGGCAGCGAAAGCCCCAGCGCGCTGGAGATTCTGCTCAGGGATGAATTCGGCAACGACCTCGTCGCCGGCGAAGATCCGGTCGGATTCCAGCCGCTCGGTGCCGGCGAAGGCACGATCGGCACCGTGATTGACCAGGGCGATGGAACCTACAGTGCCACCTACACAACCGGCACGGTGGCCGGCCAGATTGCGATTGTGCCGCTGCTCGACGGCACGCCGTTTACCCAAACCACCTCGATTTCGGTCGAACCGGCATCAGCATCGGCAACGACCAGCACGGTCATCGCCACACCCGCTGAGCTGACCGCGGACGGCGAGTCGTCGAGCCAGCTTGACATCCAGCTCAGGGACGAATTCGGCAATGACCTGGACAGCGGCGGCGATAGCGCCCTGATCAGCTTTGTCACGCCGACCCAGGGCAGCATAGACAGCCAGATCGACGACAATGGTGACGGCAGCTACCAGACCACCTACTATGCCGGCACCGTAACCGGAGCGGTTGATATCGTTCCGCGACTTGATGGCGTGGACTTTGCCAATACCACCAGCATTACCCTGCTGCCGGGCAGCGCCTCGACGCAGACCAGTACGGTCACGGCCGAGCCGGATACCCTGACGGCCGACGGCAGCTCGACCAGCGCGCTTACCGTCGAGCTCAGGGATTTCTACAACAACCCGCTGATCAGCGGCGGCGATGCCGTCAGTTTTCAGTCGCTCGACACCGGCAAGGGGAGTATCGGCCCGGTGACGGACCTGGGTGACGGCAGCTACACCGCGATCTACACTGCCGGAACGATCGCCGACCCGGTCGAGATCGTGCCCTTGCTTGATGGTTCGGCCTTCGACAATACAGCCATTGTCACGCTCGAGCCCGGTGCCCCGGACGAGCTGCGCTTTGCCGACGGCGGGCAACCGAGCGATGTCGTCGCCAACGAGACCATGAATCCGCCGGTTGCCGTCGAGATCGTCGATGCCGAAGGCAACGTCGTGACCAGCAGCACCCTGACGGTCAGCCTCGAGCGACGTATCGACGGTGGCGGCACCTTCCAGGCCGCCCAGACCGCCGTTGCCGGAGTCGCGACGTTCGCTTCCCTCAGCGTTCCCGATTCGGGTCAGGGCTACGAGCTGCGGGCCTCGATCAGCTCGCCCAACCGCTTCGTCGACAGTGACCCGTTCGACGTCAGCGCCGCGGCATTCAGCTTCCATGATTTCGGTTCACTGACCAAGGACACCGAAAGCGCTGTGTCGGTGACGGTGGATGCGGAGGGCAACCTCGATCCCTCGACCTTGATCCGCTACGGGCTGGTTCTGACCGATGCCGCGGGCGGCCCCATAGTCGGCCAGTCGTTCACCCACTGCATGGATGGCCCGGGCTGCACGCAAACCGAGACGATCGGGCCGACCGATAGCAGCGGTTTTGCGTGGTTCGGCCCGTCGGCGGGTGTGACGGCCGGAGCGGTCGGCATCACCGATCCGGGGGGAACGACGTCGCATTTCCTCGTCACCCCGATTACGGGCGGCAGTCAGCGGCTGGAGTTGACGCTGTACGACTGGACCGACAACAATAACCCGGGATGGCTGGGCGCGGGCACGCACGAGTACAGCGTAGCGGTCCCCTGAGATTTGCCGCTGCCGGCCGGTCGACGCCCGGCAGTGGCCCGAGCCCTCATGGAACCCCGTTCGACCGGACGTCCCGGTAGCACACAAAGGCAGGTTGTCGAACGCTGGCTTGAGCGTTACTTCAAGGCGGTGCCGGCAGCCGGAAAGGACCAATCACTGGCCTTGCGGGCCGGCGAGCGGTTGTTCGAGCACACCGATGAACAGCAGCTGCAGCTGGTCGCCGGTTCGCTCAAGGCACTGGAATCCCTGTCGCCGGACACCGCCACGGTGCTTGCCACCCTGGTGCTGCCGCTGGCGCTCGATGACGAGGCCGAACTCGCGTCCCTGCGCGATGACCTGCCCGAAGAAGTCCTGCAGCTGCTCGGCCAGCTGCGCACGCTGACCCACTTCGGCCGCACCTATCTGCCCGATGACCACAGTCGCGCCGAGGGGCTGCGCCGGCTGTTGATGGCCCTGGTGGCCGATGTGCGGGTCGTGCTGGTCGCGCTGGCCTGGCAGATTGCCCGCCTGGGCGCTGCCGAAAGTGGTCCGGAAGACCTGCGCCGCGAGCTGGCGCGCGAAACACAGCTCATTCACGCGCCGCTGGCCAACCGGCTGGGCATCTGGCAGCTCAAGTGGCAGCTCGAGGATGTCTCCTTTCGCTATCTGGAGCCACAGACCTACCAGCGCATCGCTCGACTCGTGGCCGAGAAACGATCGGATCGCCAGGCCTTCATCCAGCGCTTCATGAATGATCTCGAGCAGATGCTCAGGCATTCGCACATCGATGCCGAGGTCAGCGGCCGCGCCAAACACATCTACTCCATCTGGCGCAAGATGCAGCGCAAGGGGCTGGACTTTCACGAGCTGTTTGATGTGCGCGCCGTACGCGTGCTGGTTGACACCGTCGAGCATTGCTACTCGGTGCTCGGGCTGGTGCACACGCGCTGGCAGCCGGTGCCCGGTGAATTCGACGACTACATCACCAACCCCAAGGCCAATTTGTACCGGTCGCTGCACACGGCAGTGCGTACCGACAGCGGGCGGGTTGTCGAAGTGCAGATCCGCACCCATGAAATGCACCGTCACGCCGAACTCGGAGTGGCCGCACACTGGCGATACAAGGAAGGTGGGCCGCGCGATGACGCGCTGGAAAACCGTATCGGCGTGATGCGCAGGCTGCTCGAGCGTTCGGACGGAGACGACAGCGACGACGATAGCCTGCTGGAAGAATTTCGGAATCTGACCACCGAGGACCGGATCTACGTGCTGACGCCGAAAGGCGAGGTGCGCGACCTGGCTGCGGGTGCCACCCCGCTGGATTTCGCGTACCTGATCCATACCGAGGTCGGCCATCGCTGTCGTGGGGCTCGGGTCAACGGCCGTATCGTGCCCTTGACCTATCAGCTCAACAACGGCGACCGGGTCGAAATCCTGACCGGCAAGCAACCCAATCCGTCACGTGACTGGCTGTTGCCGAGCCTGGGCTACGTGGGCACCGCACGCGCCCGGGCCAAGATCCGCCAGTGGTTCCGGCAGCAGGACCAGGGCGAAAACCAGGCGGCCGGGCGCCAGGCCGTCGAGGCCGAGTTCAGACGCCTCAGCCTGGATACCGGGATGATCGGTCATGTGCTCGACCGGTTCAACGCCAATCGCATCGAGGAGCTGTATGCCATGATCGGGGCGGGAGACCTGACTGCCACACAGGTCGCCCATGCCGTGGAGCGCTATTTTCGCCGCGATGACCGCGGCGAAGCCTCGATCGCCGTGCACAAGGCCGACGCCGAACCGTCGAGTGACCAAGACATCCGGATCGAGGGGCTCGGCAGCCTGATGCACCAGATGGCGCGTTGTTGCCAGCCCGTTCCCGGCGACGAGATTGCCGGCTACATTACGCGCACCCGGGGCGTGAGCATCCATCGACAGGACTGCCGCCAGTTCCTTGCCCTGAGGCGGCGGCACCCCGAGCGCGTACTCGGAGTGCACTGGGCGGATGCCGGCCGCAGCCGCTATCCATCAGCCATCCGCATCGACGCCTGGGATCGACGTGACCTGATCAAGGACCTGGGTACGCTTCTGGCCAGCGAAAAAGTGAACGTGACTGCCATGAACGCCAGCCACGACCCGACCAGCGACCGGGTGGCGATCGAGCTGACCGTTCAGGTCATGGACTTCGAGCAGTTGTCGAATCTAATGGCCAGGATGCAGCAGATTCCGAACGTCTTCGACGTGACCCGCATTCGATAGCGCGGGTGCTTCGGGTTCTTCATCAGGAATCCGCGGCGACGGTTTCGACCTCGCCGGCCAAGATATCGTGCAACGCGCGGCGCGCGGCCTGACGGGAAAAATAACGCCTGACGTTGTTTTGTCCGTTGGCTGAAAGCCTGTTCCACAGATTTTCGTCACTGTAGGCGCGGCGAATACAGGCGGCAAAAGCCCGGGTATCGTTGGCCACAAGCACATCGGTACCGTCTTTCAGAAACATGCCTTCGGCGGCACAGCTGGTCGCCACGACCGGCACGCCCCAGGCCATGGCCTGATTGACCTTGCCCTTGACCCCGGCGCCGTATCGCAGCGGCGCCACGGACAGTCGACATGATTTCAAGAACGGGGTCACGTCCTCGACAAAACCGTGAACCACGATACCGGGAGCGTGCAACTGGCGAATTCTCTCTGGCATGCGGCTGCCGATCAGGTGCAGCCGGATATCCGGGCTGTCTGTGCGCAATGCCGGCATGATTTCGTCAACCAGCCAGTCGGCGGCATCGATGTTGGGCGGGTGCTGGAATCCTCCGATAAAAAAGATGTCGCGACGCTCCCGCCAGGGCCGTACCTCTTCGACGACCTCGTGAATATTGGATAGAACGCGAACATCTGCGTCCGGGACAATTTCGGCCAACAGCTGCTGTTCCACCGGGCTGACGACCAGCGACAGGTCGGATTTCCTCATCAGCGCGACTTCGGCATCGCGTGTCTTGCGCGCAGCCCGCAGTGCACCCGGGTCGTTGACCAGCCTGGCTTTGCGCTCTTCCCGGAGAAAGTGAAGATCGACCGTGTCGAATACCAGCCTGGCTCCGGGGCAGAAGCGGCGGATGGTATCGATAAGCGGAGCCAGCACGTAATGTCGGCTGCAAAAGACAGTATCCAGACCGCTCCCGAAGGCGGCAAGCCATGGGTCGAGATCGCGGACCCAGGGATGGTAGAGCACCTGGATACCGCGCTTCTGCAGGTTGCGCGTGTAGCCTGGAATGCGAGCCATGTTCTCGGCGGCAAACGTGACCAGAAAGCCCATTTCCCGCAGCATTTCGAGGATGGCCAGCATGCGCACGGAACCGGAATCCTTGTCGGGCTCGGGCGTGGTGGCGTCGATCACGAGCACATGACCGCGGCAGTAGCGCTGACGCGCCTGCCGGACATGGTCCAGGGCGTCGGCATCAGCGGGTGGTGTCGGGTGTGCACTCAGCGTATCGCGCCAGCGCGACAGGAACTTGTCCCGATTGACCGCCTGGAACCGCTTCGTGCCGCTGCTCTCGTCGGTGCCCGAGCTGATGCCTTCGTGGTGCAGAATCCTGCAGGCCGGCTGGTAGATGACCTTCAGTCCCTGCGCGCGAACCCGAAAGCACAGATCGGTATCCTCGTAGTAGGCGGGCGCGAAGTGCTCATCGAACCCTTGAAGCTGCCTGAAAAGATCACGACGGATGGCCAGGCAGGCACCGGAGACGTAGTCGGTCTCGCAGGCGAAGTTGTATTCAGGATCGGCAGCATCGCGGTTGCGACCGTAGTTCCAGCCGGATCCGTCGGAAAAGATGAGGCCGCCGGCCTCCTGCAGGGTGCCGTCGGCATTGACCAGTCGTGCGCCCACCACGCCAGCTTCGGGGAATAGCGACCAGGACTCCAGCAGCGCGTTCAGCCAGCCCGAGGAGACCAGGGTATCGTTGTTGAGGAACACAAGAACCGGTGCCCTCGCGGCCTCGGCTCCGGCATTGCAGCTTCGAATGAAGCCCTGATTGTCCGGGTTGCGCAGCACCCGGATGCCGCTGCACTGGTCGAGAAAGGCGGCAGTCTCATCGCTGGAGCAGTCATCGACCACGATCAGTTCGCAGATGCCCGGCGCGGTATGCTCGACGATCGATTGCAGGCACTCGAACGTGTACTGCACTTTGTTGAAAACCGGGATGATGACGCTGGCCTGGGGATTGTCGGCGGTCGGTATGCTGATTGGACTGATTGCGGCCGCGGTGCCGGGTGTGGTGAACGGAACATCGTCCGGCTCATGGGACGGGGCTTCGCGAACGTGTTGCATGAGGTTGACGGTTTCCCGGAAACCGTACAGCCGCAGGAAATGTGTTGCCTTGCCGAGCAGGCGCGGCCAGCGCAGCGGGCTATAGGCGCGAGCAGTGCCGGCATTGGTCAGAACACGCCGAAATGCCCGCAGCCAGCGGGTGTAACGCCACGAGTGGCTCTGGTAGACCAGCGTCAGTTCCGCGGCCAGACGGTCCCGGTCTGCCGTGACTTGCTCAAAGTCGGTGTGGAGGGACTGAAGCCGGGTCTGGAGCGACTGGATTTCGGCATTTCGTTCAGCCAGTTGTCTTGCGAAAGCGGCATACTGCTCTTCCAGTCGCGCCACTTCGGCATTGAGTGATTCAATCCGCAGGTCTCGCTGCTCGATTTCCTGGCGCAGCTGCTCGTTTAGGTGCTGGTACTGCTCCAGGTCGGTCTGCAGCTTGCCATGCCGATTGCGGAGTTCGTCCAGTTCCGCATCAAGTTTCCTGGCCCACTCGGTGCGCTCCGCGGCCAGGCGTTCCTGGCTGCGCGCCCATTTTGTTCTCTCGACCAGTTCTGTCTGGATCTCCTCGAGCCGGGTACGGGCCCGATCGAATTCGGCCTGCAGCGATTGTGCCCAGCGCGTTCTGTCGTCTTTGAGCCGCTCCAGCTTCAATGCCCAGGTGGTGCGCCGGTGCAGATCCTGCTCGAGCGCTTCCAGTCGATCCTGCAGTCGGTCGATGGTAATGGCCTTGTTCGCGTCGGCCTGCAGCGCGGCGCGAAAATCGGCTAGACCAAACTCGCTGGAGCGGATATATCTGGGCACGCTGTTGTCGGCCGGCACGATTTCACTGTAGCGCGCACTGGATTCGGCGACGCTGGGCTCGCCAGGGCGGTGCGGCGACAATTCGGCAAGCAACATCGGGTTCTTTCCCAGGCGGGCGAGCATTGCCAGCAGCGCCTCGCCGTCCGGTTCGAACAGCAGGCCGTCGACCCCGTGCTCGATGCGCTCGGCAAAGCTGCCGATGCGAGTGGCGATTGGCACGAGGCCCAGGGCACGGCATTCGCTTAGCGTATAGCTCCAGGTTTCGGGCACGGTCGACAACAGCAGCGCCGCATCCGGCTGAAGTTGATCAAGAAGCTCCGGCAAACGAGCCTGATCGAAGTCCATAATGATGTCGATCCGGGGCTTGCCGAAAAACGCCATGCCACCAGAGCCGGCACCGAGCAGCGTGATCGAGACCTCTTCCGGTAAGCGATCGACCACCTGACACAGAAGATCGGCACCCTTGCCGGCGGCGATCCGGCCGGGTACCAGCAGCTTTAGCGGAGCGCTGGGGCGGCGCCGGCGGCGCTTGGCGGTGTCCGGGTACGGGCTGGTGAATCCATGGGGAACCACATGGATGGCCGTCAGATCGTGCCCGTGGAATAGTGACTGCCAGCGTTGCCTGACCGAACGGCTTGGCGCAATCAACTGCACATCATGACGGCGGTATGCGGCACGCCACTGCTCGCGCAGCGCCTGCCAGTGCGCTGTAGCTGTGTGGCTGAAGCGAAACCGCCCACCCTCATCGCTGATTGCGCGTCGTAGTTGCAATCGCCCCTGTCGATCCAGGTAGTCGAGCGGATCACGATTGAAGATCGGCCAGACCGGATAGTGATCGTGCAGAATCTGGCCGGTTGGCAAGCCGGTCCTGAGCGAGTCAACGGAATGGCCGATTAGCGAAGAGACCAGCACTCGGCCGACCGAGTACCTTCGGATCAGCCAGTCCAGCATCTGTCGGTATTCCGGGTTGCTCCCGGCCGTGTCGGCGATCGACTCGCATAGATGGAAACATCGAATCAAGCCACGGTCTACACCGGCCGCATACAGCTTGTAGCCCTCTCCGAACCGATGTTCATCCCGGCTGCCAACCGAGGCCAGTACGAGGTGGTGGCAGTGCGTGTCGTGGCGGATCTGATCGGCAATCCAGCGCTTGATGCCTCCGCCCCAGGAGTGCGTGATATGCAGGCTGACCGGTTTGCTGTCCTGCGAAATGGACGGCAGCCGGTCTATGCCTTCCTCGATCAGCCGGCGAACCCGGCTGACCGTATGACCGACCGCCAGGTTTTCCGGCGGGTCAGCGCTCAGCGATTGGTCGGGGTCGAGGATGAAGAAGTCATCGGCCAGAAAACAGTCCTTTTCGCGCAGGCTGTTGCCAGCCGCAGCGCTGCTGGCGCGCACGTAGGCGATATCGAGCGGGGGCTCGGACAGCCGTGTCAGCGATCGGTCGGCAGCGGCCGCTACGAGGCTGTCGATGTCGATCTGTTTCAGGCTGCCCGCATACCATGCAACCGGATTGATACGTGGGTCGTGATTGCCGGGGAATACCGTGACCGGGGGGCACTGCGAATCGCCGGCCAGCAACGCAAGACGCTGCCCGAAGCGATTCGGAAGCGCCAGTTTGCTGCGGATGATCAGCAGCCCGTGAGCAGTTCCGGAAGCGCCGATGCGAGCGACCAGCGCACTCAGGTCGGCCAGTGATGGCTGGCGCAGGCGGTGCCGATCAATCCCGCTCAGCTCGCGGGCATCGATCAGGCGCGATTTTGGCAATTGCGCCTGGAGCCCCGCTTGCCAGTTTCGATCCAGTGAGCCCGAACGATCAGGCAGGCAGCAGACGGCGGGCGCAAAGCTCTCGTTAACATCGGGTGCGCATGGTGACGCCGGTACGTCAGTGTCACGTGTCATGACGCTACCGGCCATCCGCCTGCTGCTCGTCCTCGCCGCTGTGTGCCGGCATACCGTCGCCGTGCAGCGTCACTCAGTGGCGCCCTGGCCACAGCAGGACGGGGCCGCGCAGGTCCGGCATTCGGTAACTTGCTGTCCACGATGTATCCGGTCTGTGTTAGCGTTTTGAATTGTGAGATCATCAAGCGGCACCCTGCCGCCTGGCCGGCCTGTTCGACCGGCTGACCGGGTATTATCTCAGATCTATGGCTGATATAGAAAAGCCCTTGGCCAACTGGGCGGGCCGGGACTGCGCGGGCTCTTCGGCGCCCACAGATCGGGCGGTGCGGGACTGAGGCGGCGATGTCTGGACTGCGCAATGGTCTGAGTGCCTTGCGGCGGGTTGTGGTTGGAGCTCTGGCCCTGCTCGCGGGCGTGATCTGCGGTTTCGTCGGTGGCTGGTCGCTGTATTTGGCACATGCGGCGGTCGAGCGCTTCGAGGCCCGTTCGCCAGCGCAGGCCGGGCAGGTGTTTGCGCGCCCGCTGGAGCTGTATGAAGGGCGTCCGATTGCCATAAACGACCTGATGATCGAGCTCGAGGCGGCCGGCCTGCGCACCGGCACACCCGATGTCCCGGGGCGATTTCAAAGGCGTGATGCAAGCTTCGAGATCCACTTGCCTGGATTTGATTTCCCTGATCAGCATCAGCCGCAATCACGCGTCAGGCTGACGCTGTCCGGTGACCGGGTCGCCCACATGGACAGTTCTGCCGGAAGCCTGGTTCGGCTTCCGCCGGCTGAGCTTGATCGATTGCTGCCCCTGGACAATCGGGATCGTCTGCCGCTGCCGCTGAGTGAGTTTCCGCCACTGCTGGTGACCGGTGCCCAGGCCGTCGAGGACCGCCGCTTCAAGCACCATCATGGTCTGGATACACGCGCCATCGCGCGCGCGGCATGGGTCAACCTGCGCAGCGGTCAGGTCGTGCAGGGCGGCAGTACGATCACCCAGCAGCTGGCTCGCAATCTGTTTCTTGACCACCGCCGCTCATGGTGGCGCAAGTTCAACGAGGCCGTCATCGCCTTGAGCCTCGAGCTGCGCTACGACAAGGCGGCGATCCTCGAGGCCTGGCTCAACGAGGTCTATCTGGGCCAGGACGGCAAGCGGGCGATCCACGGCTTCGGTCGGGCTGCGAAGCACTACTTTGATCGCCCCGTCGAGGCGCTGGACGTTGCGCAGATTGCGTTGCTGGTCGGCATGGTGCGGGGTGCGTCCTGGTACCATCCCCTGCGCAACCCGGAGCGGGCGCGCCAACGCCGGGACCAGGTGCTGGACCAGTTCTTGCAAACCGGGTTGATTGATCAGGGCACCCACACCCGGGCGCGAGCCAGTGGCCTCAATCTGGCACCATCGCGCGGCGGCCAGCGCAAGGCGACGGCATGGCTTGACCTGGTTCGGCGCCAGCTGCTGCGCGACTATCGCGAGCAGGATCTGCGCAGCGCCGGTTTGCGCATCTTCACCACGCTTGCACCGTCTTTGCAGGCGCGAGCCGAGGCGGCGCTGGAGGAGGGGCTGGCTGCGATCGAACGCGTTCCGGCGACACTGCAGGGCGCGGTTGTCGTGGTCGAGCCGGCCAGTGGCGATGTGCTGGCGCTGGTTGGCGACCGGGTTCCGGGCCGTTCGGCGTTCAATCGCGCGATCGATGCCCGCCGCTCCGTTGGGTCCGTGATCAAGCCCCTGATTTACCTTCTGGCCCTGTCCCAGCCGGATCGGTTCACGCTGGTGACGCCGCTGCAAGACCGTGCGCTGGGGGTGCCGCTTGCAGACGGCAGCCGCTGGCAACCGGTCAATCACGACGGCCTCAGCCACGGCACGGTGCCGCTGATGGAGGCGCTGGCCCAGTCCTACAACCAGGCCACGGTCCGGCTTGGTCTGGACATCGGTATCGGGCCGCTGTATGCGCTCATGCAGCAGTCGGGTGTAGCGATTGATCACGCCCCGCATCCTGCTGCGCTGCTTGGTGCAGTCAGTCTGTCGCCACTGCAGGTTGCCCAGCTTTATCAGCCGCTGGCTGCCGACGGTTTCACCACCCCGCTCAACGCGGTCGCCCGGGTGGTCGATCAAGCAGATCGAACCATTGCCCGCTATCGACCGCGGCTGAAGCCGGTGCAAGACCGATCTGCCCTGGCCCTCGTCGATTATGCGCTGCGCTACACGGTCACCGACGGCACGGCGCGGCGCATGCCGGCGTTGCTGGCTTATGATCCGGGTGTGCGCGGCAAGACCGGCACCACGAACGACCGCCGGGATGCCTGGTTCGTCGGCTATACTCCGGATGCGCTGGGTGTCGTCTGGGTCGGGCGTGACGACCACGCGCCGGCGGGTGTCAGCGGCGCGGCGGCAGCGTTGCCGATCTGGGCACGGCTGTTTGATGGCTGGCCGATGGTGCCGGTGCGACGCGGCTGGCCGGATGATGTGGAATGGTACTGGGTCGACTGGCCGCGTCCGGAACTGTCGCGTGAAGGTTGCCCGGGCGCCTTGGCGCTGCCGTTCATTGCCGGCAGCCAGCCGACCGTGTCGTCCGACTGTCGCTCAACGCGGCGCCCGCGCTGAACCACTCGGTCCAGCGACGATTGCCGGAAGAGGAGTCAATGATGAGCAGGATCTCGATCGCTGTCCGGATCGCCGCTGCCGCCGTCTTGCTGGCTGCTGCGGCAGCCTGTGGCTGGCGACCGGTCACGCCCGACGTCGAATCAGAAGTGCTCGCTGCCCGTGCGCCGCCTGGTGGCGAGGAAGCTCGGGGGCTGCAAGTCTACCCATTGCGCAATCCGGCAGTGACCGAGCTGCGCGAGGCGGCGCGGGCGGCCGAGCAGCAGGATGATCATCAGCGCGCCAATGAGCTGCTCGAGCGAGCGTTACGCATTGCCCCGCGCGATCCGGAGCTGTTGCAGCACCTGGCCGAGATCAGCCTGGCCCGCGGCCAATTCGATCAGGCCGAGTATTACGCGACCCGTTCCTACGAGCTGGGGCCGCGTGTCGGCGTCCTGTGCCGGCGCAACTGGCAGACGCTGGCGCTCGCGCGTGAGCGGCAGGGGCGGTCCCGGGCCGCCGAGCAGGCCAGTGCAAGCGGGCGG
Source organism: Pseudomonadota bacterium (assembly GCA_013285445.1). Classification (NCBI taxonomy): domain Bacteria; kingdom Pseudomonadati; phylum Pseudomonadota; species Pseudomonadota bacterium. The sequence continues at coordinate 971,033 of CP053448.1, forward strand.
GGGTGCGATGTGCTGCCGCCGGAGCGCTTTTGAGCGCGGCAATGCGCGACGAGCTGACGAGTGTCTTCGGGAGCGACGGGCCGCTGGCGGCGACGCTGCCACATTTTCGTCCACGTGGCGGACAGCTGGCGCTGGCCCGGGCAATCGATCAATGCCTGGACGACGGCAGCGACCTGGTCGCCGAAGCCGCAACCGGCACCGGCAAGACCCTGGCCTATCTGGTACCGGTGTTGCTGCGTGGCGTGCGAACCATTGTATCGACCGGGACGCTCAACCTGCAGGATCAGCTGTACCGGCGTGACCTGCCCCTAACGCTTCGTGCGCTGGGCCTCGAGCGCAGGATTGCCCTGCTCAAGGGTCGTTCCAATTACCTGTGCCCGCAGCGGCTTGAGCGGCACCTCAACGCGTCGGATCAGGTCGATCAGGACCTGGTCGAACCGCTGCGTCAGGTCGCTCGCTGGGCGCGTCAAACCACCAGCGGTGAGATTGGCGAACTCGGCGACATCCCTGCGGGTTCTTCAGTCTGGCCGCTGGTGACCTCGACCCAGGACAACTGCCTTGGCGGTGAGTGTCCGCACCTGGCCGACTGCCCCTTGGTCAAGGCACGGCGACGCGCGCAGGACGCCGACCTGGTGGTAGTCAATCACCATCTGCTGTTTGCCGACCTGGCTCTGAAGCGCAGCGGGTTCGGCGAGGTGTTGCCGGGGGCTGATGCGGTGATTGTCGACGAGGCTCACCAGGTGCCCGACACCGCGCTGCGCTTTTTCTCGCGCGGGGTCAGCGCCTGGCAGCTGCGCGAACTACTGCGCGACACGCTTGCCGCCTGCGGTCAGGTCGCCGGTGCGCTGCACTCGCTGCGTGCGCCGGTTGCATCCGCCCGCGGCGCCCTGGAACAGTCCATGAGCGCGTGCAGTACGCTGCCGGCCCGCGGCGAGTTCGGTCTGTTGGGGGCGTGCCTCGGTGAATTCCGGCATCTGATGCAGGCGTTCGGGGCGCTGCATGCGGCCCTGGATCCGATCGCCGAGCAAAGCCGCGACCTGGCCAGCTGCGCGCAGCGCGCGGAGATCCTGCATGGCGAGCTGGCGGCCTTCCTGGCCGGTCAGGAAGGCCACGTGCGCTGGTTCAGCGCCCGCCGAGGACGATTCCAGCTCAATCTGACCCCGCTTGACGTGGCGGGCCCGCTGGCCCAGCTGCGCGGGCGGACCGATGCGCCGTGGATCATGACCTCGGCAACCCTGGCCGTGGGTCAGCGCTTTGAGCATTTCACGCGACGCCTGGGCCTGGGGTCGGCGCGTGAGCTGGTCGTGGACAGTCCCTTCGATTATGCAACCCAGACCCGGCTCTGGATTCCCTCGGGACTGCCCGACCCTCGTCAGGTCGAGCATACCGAGGCCCTGATGGAGCGAATCCTGCCCGTATTGCGCGCCAGTGAGGGTCGGGCCTTTCTGCTGTTCACCGCGCACCGCGCCCTGCGACAAGCCGCGACCTGGCTGCGTGCTCATGGCAGTTTTCACCTGCTGGTCCAGGAGGAGGCGCCGCGTCATGTGCTGCTGGAGCGTTTCTGCCATACACCCAACAGCCTGTTGCTGGGCGCAGCCAGTTTCTGGGAGGGTGTCGATGTTCCCGGACGCGCGCTGAGCGTGGTCGTGATCGACAAGCTGCCGTTTGCCGCGCCCGATGATCCAGTCCTCGAAGCGATGCTCGCGGCGGTGCGGGAGTCGGGGGAGAATCCCTTTACGACCGTACAGCTGCCGCAGGCGGTCCTGGCGCTCAAGCAGGGCGCGGGCCGACTGATCCGCCAGGCCGAGGATTTTGGCGTGCTCATCCTGGGCGATCCTCGCCTGGTTACGCGAGGCTATGGGCGACTGTTCCTGGCCAGTCTGCCCGCGCTGACTCCGGTCGATAGCGCCCAGGCGGCAGCCGATTTTCTGCGCGAGCGACTGGCCGCATGATTACCCTGGCGCTTGATTCGGCCACCGACTTTTGCTCGGCCGCACTGCAGGTTGACAGGCAGACGCGAGTGCGGGAAGGGGCAGTGCCCCGTCGCCATGCCGCCGTCGTGGTGCCCTGGATTCGCGAGTTGCTCGCCCAGGCCGGCATCGGCTTTTCTGCCCTCGACGCTCTGGCGGTAACGCGCGGTCCCGGTGGCTTTACCAGCCTGCGTATCGGGCTGGGCGTGATGCAGGGCATCGCGCTGGCCCACGATCTGCCGATTCACCCGGTATCCACGCTGGCTGCTCTGGCCGAAGCGGCTGACCCTCACCGTCGCGCTCGCCGGTTGCTGGCCGTGCTCGATGCACGCATGGGCGAGGTCTATGCCGGCTGGTACAGGACCGATGGGCGAACTCGGCGGCTGATCGGCCGCGAAGCGGTGATTTCACCGCGCGCGCTGTCGCCGCCCGATGAAGGTCCCTGGCTGGTCGTCGGTTCGGGTCTGAAGGTCGGGCCGACAGCGATTTCTGACGCGCTTGGCGTCGGGCTGGGGGCGGTGCGACCCGAATCCCATCCACACGCACGTGCGCTGCTGGCGCTCGCCGGGGAGGTCGAGGCGGTTGATGCCGGGCATCTGCAGCCGGTGTACCTGCGTGACCGGGTAACCGGCTGAGCTGACCTCGGCCCTGTTGGGGTATTGGCTACCGGAGCTCGGCCGGTGTTCGGGTTCGCGCCAGCTGCCTGAACAGTTTGTCGTAGCGAGCGGCAATCGCCGGCCAGCTCAGCGCGCTGGCGAAGCGGTAGGCGTTGTCGCCAAGCTCACGGCAGCGCTCCGGGTCCTCAAGCAGCCTGGCCACGGTTTCGGCAAAACTGTCCCAATCGTCACGGATGAGCAGCTCCCGGCCGTCGGTCACGGGCAGGCCCTCACATCCTTTCGAGGTGCTCACCACGGGCAGGGCGGCGCCGAAATAGTCCAGAATCTTCATGCGTGTGCCGCCGCCGGCGATCAGCGGCACGATCGCCAGATCACAGGCCTTGATCGCGCCGGCCAGTTCGGGCAGGCTGCCGGTCAGACACAGGTCGGAATGAAACAGCGCCTTTGGCGGGTGGCTGCCGATGGCCAGCACCTGCGCCTGGTGACCGAGGCGCGCCAAACGCGGCAGGATTTCCTCGACGATGATCATCAATGCCTGATGATTCGGTTCATAGGAGAACGTCCCGTGATAGACCAGGATCGGCCGGGTCGGGTCGAGCTCGAAGCCGGCCCGGACATCGATCGGTTCGGCATGCTCGAACCCAGTCAGATCCACACCGTGGGGGATGGTGATTACCCGGGTCGATTCGAGGCCGGCATCGATCAGCGTGCGACGATCCCGCTCTGACACGCAGACCACCGCGTCCATGCTGTTGGCCAGTTTCAGCTCGATGCGCCGGAAGCGCTGGTAGCACGCCTCGCCGAGATCACTGATCTGTTCGCGCAGGCGCTGATATTCGACGTTGTGCTCGACCATCACCGCGCTGCTGCCATTGAGCATTCGACACAGGCGGGCGCTGTGGGCGTACGCCGGAAACTCGGCGAGGATCTGTCCGGCGTCGATCTGTCGCCCGACCCAGGCTGCGCGCAGGGCGTAGCCCGGGTCGTACAGTGGCCAGTACAGGAAGGCGTTGCTGCTGGGCATGCCACGCAACCGGTGCAGCAAGTGGCTGACGCGGCGCGGGAGTGCCAGTAGCCGCAACCATCGCGGCAGCGGTCGGCGAATCACCCCATCCGGAGAGACCTCCAGATAGTGGTCACGCTCGGCCGTCACGATGGCAACCGGTCGACCCTGCCGGGCCAGGCCGCGTGCGGTTTCGATGATCTTGACGGCGGCGCCGTGATCGGTCGGGAACAGATCGGCGCGTGAAATGACCACGACACCGTTGCCGTTCAGCCGACGCCTGAACGGGGCCAGCACGATGCGGCCGACCCGTCCCAGTGCATTGCGGCGCCGCGGCAGGGCCGAGGCCGTCGGTGCAGGGTCGGGCTTGCGCGGGACTGTTTGCCGAATGCGCCGCCGCGGATGCTCCAGCCAATCAAGCAGGGGCTTGGCGCTGGCCCGCGGGTCCAGTGCCTCGCGCGCCAGGCGCCAGGCACCAGTGGCCTTCTGGCGCCACACCTGCGGGGATTCGACTGCCTGGCTTAGGGCTGCCCGGGCAGCCGTAGGCGACGCCACCACCCAGCCAGCGTCATAGCGGCGGACAAGATCGGCCAGCGGCAGAAAGTCGTTGAGAATCAGCGGCAGGCCGGCACCGAGAAACGCCGTCGACCGAAAGGACTGGCTGAGCTCGCGTTCGAGGTTGGCCTCGGCCAGCTCGATGCCGACATGCGCGCGAGTGGCCAGATACGTTTGCCACTGAGCCCAGGGCATCAGCGGTTGCGCGTGAACGCCTGGATGATCGATGCCTGAAGGCCCGATACAGTGCAGTTCCATCCGGCCGCCGAGCCCGCAATCGAGCAGCGTGCGCAGCCAACGCTGGCTGTTGCGCCACGGCCAATCCCTGCCGCCGGTCGCAAGGACCAGCGGTAGCTGGTGATCCTCCCGCGGCGCAGGCGAGGGCGTGGCAGCCAGCGACACGACAGCAACCGGCACCTGTGAACGCAGATCGTCGCCGTTGGCGAGCATCCATCCGGCAATCATCAAGCGCTGGCGCGAGTTGCCCACCATGATCAGATCCGCGCGCTGCAGGGCCTTGCCGTAACGCTGGATGAACGATTCCGTGCCGCAAGGTTCGGCAAAGTGGTCCTCCAGCGGGCGCGGTGCGACGCAATCGACGGCGATCGGGTAGTCGAGGTTCTCAGGCAGCAGTTCAAGCAGGCGCCAGTAGCCAAGCAGGAGGGCATCGGGCCGGCAGTCATCAATCGCAGCGGCCAGTGTTTCGGTGGTCCAGTCCGCGTTCCAGCGCCGGATGACCTGCATGCCGTGGCCGGTGATCGTCTGCTCCAGGGTCATGTCGCGGACCTGGTTCCCGGTCGCGATCTGCGCCGCGTCAAGAGGCGCTTCTTCGGTCAGATAGGCAACGCGCACGTCAGGATTTGCCCCCGTGCTCGGCCAGTTCCTCGAGCAGGCGGTGCGAGCGGCGCCAGGCCGCATCGGCACGAAAGCGGGTGACGATGTCCCGGCAGGCCCTTGAGTCCGCTTCGATCAGGCTTTTCTTGACCGCGGCCACACGTGCCGGTGGCATGCTGAACTGACGCAGACCCAGGCCAAGCAGCAGGCGGGCGGCGCGCTCGTCTCCGGCCAGCTCGCCACAGACCGTCACCGGACGTTCATGCCGCCGTCCGGCCGCGGTGATGCGCTCGAGCAATTCGATGACGCCTGGCTGGGTCGGGTCGTAGAGATGGCTGACCAGTTCATCCTGGCGGTCTATTGCAAGCACGTACTGGATCAGGTCATTGGTGCCGATCGACAGAAAATCGAGTTCCGCGGCCATTTCCTCGGCGTTCAGCGCCGCTGCTGGTGTTTCGATCATGCCGCCGATCGGCAGGTCAGGGTCCAGATTGAGGCCCTCGTTGCGCAGCGACTCACGGCACTGAGCGATCAGCTGCCGGGCCTGGGCCACCTCATCGACGCTGGTCAGCATGGGCAGCAGAATGCGCACGGGTCCTTCGGTCGAGGCGCGCAGGATCGCGCGCAGTTGCTGGCAGAACAGGTCGGTCACCGACAGTGAAAGGCGCAGTCCGCGCAGACCGAGCGCCGGATTCGGACCGCGTGTCAGTGCCAGCGCTGATGGCAGTTTGTCACCGCCGGCATCAAGCGTCCGGATGGTGACCGGCCGCCCGTCGAGTATCTGCACTGCCTTGCGATAGGCGCGGAACTGGGCCTGCTCGTCAGGCATCTGCTCGTCGAGAAACAGGTACTCGGTGCGCATGAGTCCGATGCCCGACACGCCGGCGTCGACGCAGCGCTCGAACTCGATCGGCAGCTCGGCGTTGCCCAGTATCTCGAACTTCTGTTTGTCGATCGTCCTGCAAGGCCGCGACAGGTATTGGCGCAGCTCGACGCGGTGGCGCTGGCTGGCGGCCTGTTTCTCGGCGTAGTGGCGCTCCAGGCTGTCATCCGGGTTGACGAGCACGGCGCCGTAGTGGCCGTCGAGCACCACCGATTCGCCTTCCTCAAGCAGTTCGATGGCATGATGGACGCCGACGACCATGGGTATTTCCAGGCTGCGCGCGAGAATCGCGACATGCGACCAGGGCCCGCCGTGTTCGGTGATCAGGCCGGCCACCCGGCGCTGGCTGAGAATGGTCAGGTCGGCCGGGCTGAGTTCCACCGCCACCAGCACGGTGTCCTCGAGCCGATGCGGAATCTGGCTGCCCAAAACGGCGGCAGGCTGGTCTGCCAGCTCGCGCTGGATCAGCTGAACGACCTGCTCCAGATCCTCGCGCCGCTGCGCCAGGTAGTCGTCATCGAGTCTTCGGAACGCGTCTTGCAGCTGTTCGCTTTGCTGGGCCAGCGCCCATTCGGCGTTGATGCGATCCTGTTCGATCCGTTCGCAGCTGGCCTCAATCAACATCGGGTCACGCAAGATCAGTCGATGGGCCTGGAGCAGCTCGCGCGCGGTTTCGTTGCCGCTTTCCCCAATGCGCTCGCTGACGCTGGTCAGGAAGCGCTGACCGCGGCTGGCGGCTCGCCGAAGACGCTCGGTTTCGCCCTCAACAGCATCGGCGTTCAGATAGTACTCGGGCAGCGACAACTCGCCTGGCGTCAGCCGGTGGACCTTGCCCAGCGCGATGCCGCTGGTCACGCCGATTCCGGTCAGTGCCAGGCTCATTCGTCTTCTCCGAAGCGTTCGGCGACCAGGCGGGCGATGGCGTTTGCCGCCTCGGTCTCGTCAGGTCCGCTGGCCTCGAGCGTCAGGTCGCTGCCGCAGGGGGCGGCCAGCAGCAGCACGCCCATGATCGACTTGGCGTTGACCCGCCGGCCCTTGTGTTCCAGCCACAGCTGGCTGCGGTACGCTGAGGCCGCCTGCACCAGCTTGCTGGCGGCGCGCGCGTGCAGGCCCAGCCGATTGATCAGCTTGAGCGGCACGCGCGTCACGAGACCGTGATGCCCTGGTGCCCGCCAGTGCTGACCAGCTCTGCCAGAGCATCGGGAGCGCGGGCTGCATGATTGACGGCCTTGAGCAGCATGGGCAGGTTCAGCCCGGATACGACGCGGGTACGGGTGTCGCTGGCGGCTTCAACCGCCAGGTTGTGCGGCGTGGCACCCGGCAGATCGGTGATGACCAGTGCACCGTCGCTGTCGGCCCCCAGGGCAATCGCGGTGCGCACCTGGTCCAGCGCCTGCCCGATATTGGCCCGGTAACTGATCGCGACGCTGGTCAGGGTCAGAGGCCGGCCGAGTATATGTTCAGCCTCGCGCCGGACGGCCTCGCCGAGTCCATCGTGGGTGACCAGAATCAGACCGGTCACTGTTCGAGCTCGCGGTGGCTGGTCAAGACCCGCAGGCCATCCGCGCGCAGGGCCCGTGCCATCCGGTCGACCACGTAGACCGAGCGATGCTGGCCCCCGGTGCAGCCGAAAGCTACGGTCACCAGGCTGCGCTGGTCTTCGGCCAGCGCCGGCAGCCACCGACGCACAAAAGTCAGCACGTCAGTGCAGAATGCCCCGACAATCTCGTGTGATTCCAGGTAAGTCCGGACTTGTGGTTCGATGCCGGTATGGGCGCGCAGCCCGGGTTGCCAGTGCGGGTTGGGCAGACAGCGGGTGTCGAACACGAGGTCAACGTCTCCGGGTACGCCGTGCTTGTATCCGAAGGATTCCAGTACAACCGACTGAGCCGACTGGTTTTCGGCCACGCCGATGGCGCGCCAGACTTGACGGCGCAGCTGATGAATATTGCAGTCGGATGTGTCGATGGTCCAGTCGGCGCGTGCGCGTATGGGGTCGAGCAACTGGCGCTCGGCCTCGATGGCCGCCTCCAGACCGCCCAGGTCGCTCAGGGGATGACGACGGCGTGTTTCGCTGAACCGACGCAGCAGTACGCGCGTGTCGGTATCCAGGAACAGGAGCTGGAAGGCCGGATCGCCGGGCAGTGACTCCAGCAGCCCGGGGAGCCGGGACAGGCCCTCCGGGCCGCTGCGAGCATCGACGCCAATGGCCACCCGTGGATAGCGCTCAGGCCGACCCCGCACTTCCCTGGCCAGGTCGGGCAGAAGGCCACCTGGCAGGTTGTCGACACAGTAATAGCCGAGATCCTCCAGGGCATGCAGGGCGACGGTCTTGCCGCTGCCCGACAACCCGCTGACGATGACCAGAGAGACCGGCGGGGCGTTGTTCATGACTTGTCCGACAGCAGCCGGCCGTGACGTTCGACGAACTCGGCGGCCGCATCGAAGCCTTTCATGCGCAGCATGAAGTCACGAACCGCTGCCTCGGCGATCACGGCCATGTTGCGTCCGGCCAGAACCGGGAGGTTGATCTGCGGGATCTTCAGATCGAGCACCTGGCGCTGGCTGTCGTCGCCGTGCAGCCGGTCGCCGTCCTCGTCGCCGGGTCGCGGCAAGTGCAGGTGAATGATCAGGCGCAGATACTTGCTCGCCTTGATCGCGGCATCGCCGAACATGCGGCGGATGTTGAGAATGCCCAGTCCGCGAACCTCCAGACATTCCTTGAGCACCGGCGGGCAGGAGCCTTCGACGATGTCGGGCGTGAGCTGCGTGAACTCGGGCGCATCGTCTGCGATCAGCCGGTGACCACGGGTCAGCAACTCGAGCGCCAGCTCGCTCTTCCCGGTGCCGGCTTCACCGGTGATCAGGACGCCAATCGTGAAGATCTCCATGAACACGCCATGCAGTGTTTCGCGGCGCGCCAGCCGCCGGGAGACTTGGTACTCGAGAAAACTGACCAGCTCCCAGTCGGGCTGGGTCGAGGTCAGCAGCGGCGTGCCGGTTTCGGCCGCCTGCTTGAGCAGATCATCGGCCACTTCCAGTCCGTTGGCCACGATGATGGCCGCTGGCCTGGCGTCCATGATTCGCGCCAGGGACTCCCAGCGGGTGCGCGAGTCCAGGCTCTCCAACCAGTCGTATTCCTCGCGCCCGATGACCTGGATTCGGGTTGAATGAATCAGATTGAGAAACCCGACCAGTGAGGGGCGCGACCGGAAGCCGGTCGCTACCAGCTCACGCCGGTCCGCTTCGGACTTGCCGTTGATCCAGCGCAGCTCTAGGCGGTCGGAAAACTGCTCATAGAGCTCGGCCGGCGTCACGCGGGCGGGCGTCATGTTTCGTTGGCATCCGCGGCGTCGAGGGAGAGGATGCGCAGCAACTGCTCGGGCTGATCGGCCTCGCGCAGCCGACGGCGCTGATCCTCGCAACCGAGGCGCTCGGCGATTTCGGCCAACAGCTGCAAGTGGGCGTCGGTGCACTGGCTGGGCACGGCCAGCGCAAAGAACAGATCCACGTTCTTCTGGTCCGGGGCGTCGAAGTCGATGGCCCGCTTCAGGCGGATCAGTGCCGCGGCAACCGATTCCTGGCCCGCCACCCGGCCATGCGGTATGGCGACGCCATGCCCCAGGCCGGTCGACCCCAGCCGCTCGCGCTGGCACAGACTGTCAAAGATCTCCCGGGCGTCGGCGCTGGCGCTCGTCGCGGCCAGCATCTCAGCGGCCTTTTCAAGCAGAGACTTCTTGCTCGACACCGAAACGTCCACGGCAATCCGGTCAGACGCGAGGACATCAGCGAGTTGCATGGCAGAACCCCGTTGGCGCTGGAAACGTGCAGACTAGCCGAGCTGGGCCGATCCGGCGTGGCGGTGATGATCAGTCACCTTTCCCTTGTGGCGACGGACCTGGCGGTCGAGTTTGTCGATCAGGGCATCAATCGCCGCGTACATGTCGTCGGCGACTGCATCGGCGTGGATCGGGTTGGTTCGCCCACCGACGTGAATCGTGCCTTCGGCGGTATGCTCGAGCTTTTCGAGATGCAAGACGAAGTGGGCCGCGATCAGATGGTCGAAATGACGCTCGAGCCGGTCGGTCTTCTCGGCCACATAGGCGCGCAGTGCCTGGGTGATCTCAATGTTTTGTCCGGTGATTTCGAGCTGCATCATATTGCTCCTGTTTGCACGGGCTTTCAGGGAACGACTGATCAATTATGGCACGGCCGGCGGGTCGCGGAACATCTTGCGGGGCGGCAACAGTGGGTATGCTCGATGTGTTGTGCCGGCCCGCCCGGGCCGCGGCCTTGACCGGTTGTCGGAACGCGCCGCCGTTGTGTGAGAAAGCGCAGCAGATGAATCGGCACTTGTCGCAGATGTTCAGGCTTCATTGGCCTTGGCGAGGCCCGCTCCGGCCTGGCCAGAACTGATCAGGGTATATCCCATCTTATACCAATGCAGCCAGCGCGTGCGGTTGGTCGTCAAGCCGATTGCAGCTGCGCCGCGCGCCGGCGCTGAGCCGATCCGGGAATGCCGAGCTGCTCCCGGTACTTGGCGACCGTCCGACGCGCGAGCATGATCCCGGAGTCGGCCAGTTGATCGGCCAGGGCCTGGTCGGACAGGGGTCGACTGGCATCCTCGCCGCCGATCAGCTTGCGCAAGCGTGCCTTGACGGCTGTTGCGGCGACCTGGCGACCGTCGCTGGTATCGATGCCGACCGAGAAAAAATGCTTGAGCTCGAACGTGCCGCGCGGAGTGTGGGCATACTTGCCGGTGGTTGCACGCGAGACCGTCGATTCGTGTACGCCGACACGTTCGGCAACCTGTCGCTGCAGCAGCGGTCGCATGGCGGTTTCCCCCTCGCTGAAGAACGCATGCTGGGCCTCGACGATAGCGTGCGTGACCGACAGCAGCGTCTGATTGCGCATTTCGAGCCCGCTGATCAGCCAGCGGGCCTCCTGAAGTCGTTCATTCAGGTACTTCTTGTCTTCGCCCTGGCTTTTACGCGTCAGCCGCACGTACATGTCGTTGAGTCGCAGACCGGGTTCGTTGTCGGGGTTGAGGCTGACCTGCCAGCCGTTCTCCGACGGGTGAATGAAGACATCCGGCACGATGTAGTGCTCGTCATCGCGGCTGAAGCGTGAGCATGGATGCGGATTGCAGCGGCGAATGACCTCCAGCGCAGCCTGTATTTCGCTTTGCTCGACGCCGGTGGCTCGTGTCAATGCCGTCATGTCCTGACGGCCGAGCTCATCGAGATAGTGCTCGACCAGATGGCAGGCCAGTCCCAGCGACGGCGTACCGGAGGGCATTGTGCGCAGCTGCACGAGCAGGCATTCGCCAACGCTGCGGCTGGCCACGCCGACCGGCTCGAAGTGCTGGACGCGCTCGATCACGGCGGCGACCTCATCAGCCCCGACCAGGTATTCCGGTGCCAGTGAGGCCCGCAGTGTGGCTAGATCATCGCGCAAATAGCCCTCCTCGTCGAGGGCGTACACGATCGCCCGGGCAATGGCCTCGTCGGTCGGCGAGAAGTGCGCCAGGTTGACCTGCCACAGCAGATGCTGCTGCAGTGATTCATCGGCCCGGTCGCTGATGAACTCGTCGTAGTTGGGCGCCGGACCGGTCACTGAGTACCCATCCGGCAGATCGTCGAAACCGTAGTCTTCGGTCAGTTCGACCTCGACGTCCGTCTCCGTGCTGTCACGGTCCTCGGGCGCTTCGAGCGACGAATCATCGGCCCGCTCGAGCAGTGGATTGGTGTCCAGCGCCTCACGAATATGCTGACGCAGCTCGATCCGGTTGAGCTGGAGCAGCGCAATGGCCTGGCGCAACTGCGGGGCCAGCTTGAGTTTCTGGCCGAGCTTGAGCTGAAGACGGGCGCCGGTTTTCATGACCGTCATTCTACTTGACGTGCAGAACACGGGCCAGACGACAACCGTCCGTGGCAGGGGGGGTGGCCTAAAGCGAAAACTCGCGGCCGAGGTAGACGTTGCGCACCGTTTCGTCGGCCATGACCTCCGCCGGGCTGCCGTGTGTCAGCACACGGCCCTCGCTGATGATGTAGGCGCGGTCACAGATGCCGAGTGTCTCGCGCACGTTGTGGTCGGTGATCAGGACGCCGATATTGCGCTCGGTGAGCTGCTGCACGATGCGCTGGATTTCACCGACCGAGATCGGATCGACGCCGGCAAACGGTTCGTCGAGAAGGATGACCTTGGGGTCGGCGGCCAGAGCGCGAGCGATTTCAACGCGCCGCCGCTCACCCCCCGACAGGCTGATCCCGGACTGGCCTGCGAGATGGTCAACACTGAAGTCATCCATCAGCTGGGCCAATGCCTGGCGCCGCTGCTGCCGGTTCAGGTCGGCTCGCAGCTCCAGCACAGCCATGATGTTGTCGGCCACGGAGAGCCGCCGGAAGATCGATGCTTCCTGAGGCAGATAGCCCAGCCCGAGGCGGGCGCGCTGGTGCATGCTGGCGCGGGTGATGTCCTTGCCGTCGAGAATGATCTGGCCATCGTTCGGTGCTACCAGCCCGACCACCATGTAGAAGCAGGTGGTCTTGCCGGCGCCATTGGGGCCCAGCAGACCGACCACTTCGCCGGTCTCGACGGCCAGGGATACGCCGTGAACCACGGCCCGGCCGCGATAGCGCTTGGCCAGCTGTTCGGCAACAAGCACGGGATCAGCCCGGTGGCGGGTCGGTTTCAGCCGGCTTGTCGGCCGCCGGTCGGTCAGGGCCAGCCTGTTCAGCGTCGTTGGCCGGTGCCGGATCAATCGCGTCCGGCTCGATGATCATCTGGATCCCCCCCTCGCCTTCGGTCCGCTGGCTGTCCAGGTCGTAGACCAGGCGCTGGCCCGAGAACGTGCCGCGTGCATCGCGAATATAGGCGTCGCCGGTCATGATGATGCGATTGGCAAGCAGATCGTAGATCAGCTGGTCGGCATGTCCTTTGGCCTCGCCACCGTCTTCGGTTCGCGCCTGCCAGGTGGCCGGCTCTCCAAACAGTTCGATGCGCTCGTAGTTGCCGTCGGGATGATGGGCCTGACCCCGGTCGGCCTGCACGAGCAGATCTCCGCGAGCGATTCGCACATTGCCTTCCAGACGGGTGGTGCCGCGATCGATTTCCTGAACGCCGCTGTCGGCGTCGATGCTGATGGTCTGGCTTTGCGGCAGTTCAGCCGCCGCCAGGGCCATCGTCATCATCGCTGCCAGACAGGACAGCAGGCTGGATTTCACCTTTAACATGACGGGTCAGCTCTATGACGTTGGTATCGAGTTGTATGGTCAGACCACCTGCACGCAGCCAGGATCCGCTCTGATGCACCTCGACCGGACCTCGGGAAGTGATTGTACGCGTACCGCGCTCATAGCGCAGGTGGTCGGTCTGGATGCGGATTTCGCCACGCGGGTCATGGTGGCGCAGTTCAACGTTGTGTTCGAGCTCGACAACTTCGCTGTCGCGCAGCACGCGCCCGATGTCGGCCCGGCCTCGCCAATTGGCGTTTTCCGGTTCGATGTGGAAACGCGGCAAGTGCAGATAGCCAACGCGCTCGGTCGATACATGTTCCAGTCTCGGCCCCGACAGCAGCAGCTCGACCTGACCCCGGTCATCGCGGAAGCGGGCATGAAACTCCTCGAGCGTGTAATCGAAGCGGGTGTCCGGCGCCGTCAGCGCGGGATGGGGTGCTTCGCCAACCGGCAGCCACCAGCGAACTGCCAGTGCAATGGCCAGCGCCAACGCCGCGATGATCAGGATGCGTCCGCTCACTCGTAGCTGCGCTGCCAGTCGCCCAGCGCGCCGCGGGCCTCGAGCAGCAGCTCGCAGATTTCACGGACCGCGCCACGGCCGCCTGGCTGAGCCGTGACCAGGTCGACCCGGGCGCGGATCCAGGGGCTGGCATCGGCCGGGGCAAAGCGCAGGGCGCACTGGCGCATGGCTGGCCAGTCGACGAGGTCATCGCCGGTAAAGCATGCCACTTCCGCCGACAGCCCCGTCGAATCGAGCATCTGCTGAAGCGCTTCGGCCTTGTCGTCACATCCCTGAATGAGATGTGGAATGCCCAGCTCTCGAACGCGCCGGACGACAACCTGCGATTCGCGGGCCGTGATCACGGCCACCTCGATCGCCTGGTTCATGAGTGCCTTCAGCCCCAGGCCGTCGCGTGTATGGAATGCCTTGATCTGTTCGCCACTGTCGGACAGGTACAGTCGGCCGTCGGTCAGTACGCCATCGACATCGAAGACCGCCAGGCGGATATTGCGTGCCCGCTGGAGCAGGTCTTCGCGGCTCATACGACGCCGGCCTGCAGCAGGTCCTGAAAGTTCAGCGCGCCGACCAGTCGGCCGTTCGTGTCAGTCACCAGAACGCCCTGGATGCGGTGATGCTGCATCAGCTCGACGGCGGCCGCGGCCAGCTCGTCCGGGCCAATGGTGCGCGGATCGGGCGTCATGATGCGCTCGACAGGCGTGTGGCGGATGTCCCCAAGCTGGTCGACGTGACGACGCAAGTCACCGTCGGTGACAATGCCCATCAGGGTACTGCCGTCATCGACCACCGCGCACATGCCCAGCCGGCTGCGCGTCATCTGCATGATCGCCTCAGCAACACTGGCGTCGGCGGTGATGGTGGGCAAATGTTCGCCAGTATGCATGATATCGCTGATGCGCAGCAGCAGGCGCCGGCCCAAAATCCCGGCCGGGTGCGAACGGGCAAAGTCTTCCGCGGTGAATCCCCGCGCGTCGAGCAGGGCAATCGCCAGCGCATCGCCCAGAGCGAGCTGGGCAGAGGTTGACGCGGTTGGCGCAAGACCCAGCGGGCAGGCTTCGCGGTCGACGCTGGTGTCCAGGTGCACGTCGCTGTGCTGTGCCAGGGTGGACTCGGGCTGTCCGGTCATGGCAATCAGGCCGACCCCCAGTCTCTTGATGCCCGGCAGCAGCCGCAACAGCTCCTCGGTCTCGCCGGAATTCGACAGCGCCAGTACCAGGTCATCCGCGCGAATCATGCCAAGGTCGCCGTGACTGGCCTCGGCCGGATGAACAAAGAACGCGGGAGTGCCTGTAGACGCGAGCGTTGCCGCCAGCTTGTGCCCGATATGGCCGGATTTGCCGATGCCGGTCACGATCAGGTGTCCAGGACAAGCCAGAATGCGACGGCAGGCGTCGACCAGGGCATCATCGATGCGACCGGCCAGCGCCTGGATGGCGCGCGCCTCGGTCTGCAGAACCTCCGCGGCCGTTTCCAGCAGTCGTTTCGGATCAATGTTCATTGGGCCGATTCTACTCCTACTGTTGCATGCGCAAGATATCCGGGCGGTTCCCTGAACGGGCTGGCGCTCAGGCCAGCAGTGCATCGAAGATCACCAGTGCCTGGTATCCGATATAGCTGGCAAACAACAACAAAGCGGCCGGTCGTGCAATCTGGCCGGGGCCGTGCCGGCGCCAGACAAAAAGGAACAGAACGAGGGAAATCAGGAACATGGCGCTAGTGTCGCGGTGGAGCAGCACGGACTCGATCTGCATTGGATGCAACACGGCGGCGATGCCCAGCACGCCGAGCAGATTGAACATGTTCGAGCCAAGGATGTTGCCGATGGCCAGGTCGTCTTCCTTCTTGATGGCGCAGGCAGTTGCCGCGGCCAGCTCCGGCAGGCTGGTGCCCAGCGCAACCACCGTCAGTCCGATCACCGCCTCGGACACGCCGGCAATCAGGGCCAGCGTGACCGCACCCTTGACCAGGATGTGGGCGCTCAGCGGCAGAACAAGCAGACCGATGCCGGTCCACGCCAGCGCCGGACCGGTCGCCATGTCCTGCGGTACCTCCTCGGCCAGGGTTTCGGTCAGGGGGTCATGACCGTTGGTTCGTATCGCCAGAACGACCATGCCGCCGACCAGCGCGAGCAGCCCGCCCAGCAGGACGATGCCGTCAAAGCGGGTCAATTCCAGATCCCACATCAGCAGCAGCGTCAGCAGCATGATGGTGCTGAGCACGGGGATTTCGCGGCGCAGCGTGATGCTCTCGACCTGCAGGGGGTAGATGATGGCGGTCAGGCCGAGAATGAGGCCGATATTGGCAATATTCGATCCGATCGCGTTGCCGACGGCCAGCGAGGGATTGCCGCTCAGCGATGCCATTGCCGAAACCAGCATTTCCGGCGCCGAGGTGCCGAAGCCGACAATTGTCAGACCGACAATCAGTGTCGGCACGCCAATATTACGCGCCAGGGCCGATGCGCCGGTCACCAGGCGGTCGGCCGCCCAGATCAGGAGCACAAAGCCCGCGGCCAGTTGCAGCAAAGCGATGGACAGGGTCATGCAGTCGAATTGTATGGGTTGGTAGTTAGGTTGATCGGGCAATCGGTTACACTAGCGCGACCGGCTTGGACGCTGGTTTGCCGGCCCCCACTCACGGCCTGAAAGCCCATGGACGTCACAGCAATCGAACAGCGTATTCTACAGGCAATACCTGGCGCGCAGGTCAAGGTCGATACTCCTGATCAGGTGCACTACGTGGCCCGTATCGTCGCAGACGAGTTTGCCGGTCGATCCCGGATCGAACGGCACCGTCTGGTGCATGCCGCAATCGGACCGGAGCTGGGTCGCGAGATTCACGCGTTGAGCCTTGATCTGAAGAGCCCGGACGAGGCCCGTCATCAGGACGGCTGATGGCCAGAATCGAAGTGACAGGTGGCCGGGAGCTCAGCGGAAGCGTTGAGATCTCCGGCGCCAAGAACGCCGTTTTGCCAATCCTGATGGCATCCCTGCTGACCGATGAGGTCTGCACGCTGCGCGGCGTGCCGCACCTCAAGGATGTCACCACCACCATGGAGCTGCTCGGCCAGATGGGGACCAGCATCTCTCTGGGCGATCGCCTCAGCGTCGAGCTGGACGCCGGACAGCTGGGCAGCGTCGTGGCACCCTATGACCTGGTCAAGACCATGCGCGCCTCGATCCTTGTGCTCGGACCACTGCTGGCTCGACGCGGTCGGGCACAGGTTTCGCTGCCGGGCGGCTGCGCGATCGGGGCCCGACCGGTTGATCTGCACCTCAAGGGGCTGACTGCCCTGGGCGCGGAAATCTGCGTCGAGTCCGGCTACATCGTTGCGCGAGCCGATCGGCTCACCGGCGGCCGTGTGGTGCTCGATACCGCCACCGTGACCGGCACCGAGAACATCATGATGGCCGCGACCCTGGCGCGCGGCACGACCGTCATCGAAAACGCCGCCCAGGAGCCTGAAGTATCGGACCTGGCTGAGTGTTTGATCAGCATGGGAGCCGGGATTGACGGTCACGGCACGAACACCATCACGATCGACGGACGCGACCACCTGGCGGGTTACGACTACACCGTTCTGCCTGACCGGATCGAGGCCGGGACGTTTCTGACTGCAGCGGCGATGACCGGGGGGCGGGTGCGCACCCTCAACGCCCGCCCCGACACCTTGGATGCCGTGCTTGACAAGCTCGAGCTGGCCGGTGGTCACATCACCACCGGCGAGGCCTGGATCGAGCTCGACATGAGAGGGCGACGGCCGCGGGCGGTCAACGTCACAACGGCCCCCTATCCGGGTTTTCCGACCGACATGCAGGCCCAGTTCACGGCGCTCAATACGATCGCCGAAGGCACCGGTGTGGTGCGCGAAACCGTCTTCGAGAACCGGTTCATGCATGTCCTGGAGCTGCAGCGCCTCGGCGCCGACATCCGGCTCGAGGGCAATACGGTGGTGATCCGCGGTGTTGAAGCACTGACCGGTGCGCCGCTGATGGCCACGGACCTGCGCGCATCGGCGAGCCTGGTGCTGGCCGGGCTGGTGGCGCGCGGAAAGACCGTGATCGATCGCGTCTACCATATCGACCGGGGTTACGAAAACATCGAGGAAAAGCTCCGGCAGCTGGGCGCTGACGTCCGGCGCCTGCCCGGTTAGTATTAACCCGGCAGGTATGTAGATCGCATTCAGCCGCAGTTTGGCTTTCGGCAGCAAGGCAGCGAAACGCCGCTGTAGCATTCCTACAGCAAGTTTCGATAACGCAGTCTGCCGCAAGTCACGCTGCGGCCTGTCATTTAAATTTAATCGGTGAGGGGCTTCAAGCAGGGCCCGACTCTGCGTTCTCACTCTTGCCAATGGAACCACCATTGCCGGCGAGCGACGCCTTGATTCGGACCCTGCTTGAAGCCCTGAATGTGATCTACATGCCTGCCGGGTTAATATTGACCGTGCCGGCCTGTTGTCGAAGGCCTGTGATCTTCGTGACCGGGAACCGGATCCGGGCCGCCGGGGCACAGCGGATGGCAGCGCAGCAGCCGTCTAAGCGCCAGCCAGCTGCCGCGCCAGGGCCCGTAAAGCTCAAGCGCCTGGATGGCATAGACCGAGCAGGTGGGCTCGAAGCGGCACTGGCCGCCGATCCAGGGCGAGAGCAGGTAACGGTAGGCGCGAATCAGCGCAATGAGTAAAGTCTGCATGGGCTTGCCTGATGGTCCCGGGTAGGATATATAATTGCGGGTTTTGCAACAACCACTATATTGAGGCGTTCGCTCGATGCCCAGCAAGAGCAAGATTGTCGAAATTCCCGAGGACTACAAGCCGTCCGAAGACGAGACGTACATGTGCCCCGAGCATCTGGAGTATTTCCGTCGCAAGCTGCTCACATGGCGCAATGACCTGATCGAGGAGTCCCAGGAGACGATCAATAACCTGCGTGGCGAGGTCCGTGATGTCGGCGATGAGGCCGAACGTGCCAGCCGCGAAACCGAAAACAGCCTCGAGCTTAGAACCCGCGATCGCTATCGCAAGCTGCTCGGCAAGATCGATCAGGCGCTGGCGCGGGTCGAGGACGGCAGCTACGGATACTGCGAGGAGACCGGCGAGGAAATCGGTCTGGCCCGCCTGGAGGCGCGCCCGATCGCCACGCTGTGTCTGGATGCCCAGGAGCGCTGGGAACTGAAGCAGAAGCAGATGCGTGACAGCCGCTGAGACCGCCCCTGCAGTCTGGGCCGTTTCGTGATTCCGTCACTCTTGTGGCGACACGAATCTGGTAAGCTTTAGCCGTTGTAACTCCTTTCCTTCTCACGCATCGGGAGCGCTGCCATGAGATTGTTTCGCGTTTTGACCGTTTTGCTGAGCCTGGCCATCGCCGGCTCTGCGCTGGCCCAAACCGGTTCCGGTGTTCATGACGATCGCTGGTACCTTGGCGGTTCGCTTGGCTACGTTGATCTGGATCGCGATCGTCTGACCGAGAGTTCGGATATCGTTTACGGAATCAATATCGGCCGCTTCTTCCTGCCTCGCCTGAGCCTGGATCTGAGACTGGACCGCTATGAGCCGTCATTCCTGTCGGCCCCGGCAGGCACCAGCCGCGACTTCGACCTGTTTTCCTACGGGCTGATCGGGCGCTATCACTTCGCCGACCCGAAAGGGACGAGCCCCTACGTGATGTTCGGCACCGGTCTTCAGGAGCACGACAGCTACCTCGATGATGGGCGCGATATCTTTGGTACGTTTGGCGTCGGCCTGTACCATCCGTTTGGGCATCGGGCGTTCATGCGGCTGGAAGCCGAATATCGCTACGACAATGACCGCGATACCTTCGGTACCTCCGGCGGTCTGACCGATCTGATGCTGCATCTGGGTCTGAACGTGCGCCTTGGTCCGGATCCGGCGCCACCGGCGCCACCGCCCCGGCCCGAGCCGACACCGCCAGCGCCTGCACCTGAGCCAGCGCCTGCACCCGAACCCGAACCCGAACCTGAACCGGAAGTGCTGTTCGAATTCAGCGCCATGGTGACCTTCGAGCTGGACTCGGCGCGGCTGCAACCCTCAGCAGTCGCCGAGCTCAACGAGGCAGTGGCGCTGATGAATCTGCACGAGGCGCTCACGCGTGTCGAGGTGGCCGGCCACACCTGTGATCTCGGCCCGGAAGCCTACAACCAGGGCCTGTCCGAGCGGCGGGCTCAGGCCGTGCGCGACTACCTGGTCCAACACGGCGTTGGCGCTGACCGGCTGGTGGTGCGCGGGTATGGGGAAGATCGGCCGAAGGTGCCCAACACCTCCGAGCGCAACCGCGAGCGCAATCGCCGCGTCGAACTGGTCGTGCTGGAGCGCAGCGACCGCTGATCGCCCGCACCCCGGGTGGCCCGGGCAGCTCTGCCAGGGCCACTCGGATCGGGCGCTCAGGCGCTTTGTTCGATCATCACCTGCGCCCGACGCCGGATCTCGCCCAGCATTGCGTTGAGTCCGTTGGCGCGAGTCGGAGAGAGGTGCTCGCTCAGCCCGATCTCATTGATGAATCGCGGCTCGGCCTCGACGATGTCGCGTGCGCTGCGTGCCGAGTAGACCCGCAGCACCAGGGCAATCAGCCCGGAGACAATGGCGGCATCGGAATTGGCGCGAAAAACCAGCCGGTTCGCGTCGCCCTCGGAGAGCAGCCAGACGCGCGACTGGCAGCCGTCGAGCAGCTTGTCGTCGGTCATTTCCCCAGGGGCGAGTGGCGGCAGCTTGCGGCCCAGGTCGATCAGATACTGATAGCGGTCCATCCAGTCGTCGAACAGACTGAACTCCTCGATGATTTCGGACTGGGCCGCTTCAATGCTCATCGGTTCAGGACCTTCCATTGCGTGCCTTCCGGGCCATCTTCAAGTTCAATGCCCTGCGCCGCAAGCTGATCACGAATGCGGTCGGCGCGTTCGAAGTCGCGCGCCTTGCGGGCGGCTGCGCGTTCGGCAATCCGGCGCTCGATCTCGACGGAATCGACCTGCGCGACAGCACGCTGCTGCTGGAACCAGTCCGCGGGCTTGGACTGGAGCAGACCGAGCAGACCGGCTGATGCCTGCAGGCGCTGCGAAAGCCGTGCGCGCGCTTCTCCGGCCTCCTCGCTTGCCAGACGGCGCGCCAGGGTGTTGATGACGGCCAGTGCCGTTGGGGTATTGAGATCGTCCTCGAGCGCTTCAACCAGCCCGGGCTCGGGCTCGGCAGCAGCCGGTGACGGCGGATGATCGCGCAGTACGCCGTAGAGCCGATCCAGCGTGGCGCGGGCCTGCTCAAGCGCCTGCCCGGACCAGTCCAGAGGCTGGCGATAGTGTGCCGAAAGCAGGACATAGCGCAGCACCTCGCCGGGCCACTGCTTCAGCAGCTCGTGGACAATGAGCGTATTGCCGAGTGATTTCGACATTTTGCGCTTGTCGACGGTCACAAAACCATTGTGCATCCAGTAGCGCGCAAATGTTTCGGTGCCGTGAGCACAGCGGCTTTGAGCGATCTCGTTTTCATGATGGGGAAAGACCAGATCCTGCCCGCCAGCATGAATATCGATGGTCTCCCCGAGATGCGCCGCGCTCATCGCCGAGCATTCGATATGCCAGCCCGGCCGACCCCGCCCCCACGGGCTGTCCCAGCCCGGCAGGGTATCGTCGGAAGGTTTCCAGAGCACGAAATCACCCGGGTGCCTCTTGTAAGGTGCCACCTCGACCCGTGCGCCGGCGATCAGTTCGCGCCGGTCGCGTTTCGACAGGCGGCCGTAGTCGGGGAACTGTTCGATATTAAACAGCACATGCCCTTCGGCAGCGTAGGCGCAGCCCCGTTCGATCAGCCGTTCGATCATGGTGACGATGGCGTCGATGTGCTCGGTTGCGCGCGGCTCGACGCTGGGTCGGCGCACGCCGAGCGCGGCCATGTCCTTGTGATAGATGGCCGCATAACGCCGGGTAATGACCTCGATGGGCACATCCTCGGCCGCGGCCGCGGCGTTGATCTTGTCGTCGACATCGGTAATGTTGCGAGCGTAGACAACTCGTTCGAAGCGCCGCTCGAGCACCCGGTGCAGCAGGTCGAAAATCACCGCCGGCCGGGCGTTGCCGATATGGGCGTAGCTGTAGACCGTGGGCCCGCAGGCATAAAGCGTGACCCGGCCTGGATCGAGCGGGACAAACTTTTCCTTGCGCCGCGTGAGCGTGTTGAAAATCTGAATGCTCATTGATCGGAGAAATGGCGTTGACGCGCTAGAATGACAAGAGACGAAGTCTAACCCAAGAGGTACGTTGCCATGCCCAGTCCGGACGCCTTGCTCTATGGCCGTCATATCGAGCAACGCAGTCGTGAGCTCGACGCCATGCTGGCCGAGCTCGGATACGACGGTCTGCTGATTCACTCCGGTCGCCCTCAAAACCGGCTGTTCGACGATCAGCCGCCGCCATTTCGGGCGCATCCGCCATTCGTGGCCTGGGTGCCGCAGCCGCTGGCTGCAGACAGCCTGCTTGAGCTGCGTCCAGGCTGCAAGCCGAGGCTGTGGTACTGTCAGCCGGACGATTTCTGGCATTTGCCTCCGACGGTCCCGCCTGACTGGTGGAGTGAGGCGCTGGATATCGAGATCGTCAATGCGCCGGAGGACTGGCATGCGTGTTTCGCCGGCCGGCGGACGCTGGCCGCGATCGGTGACGGGAATGCGCTAGACAATGTGCTGGGTGGCGCTGATCTCAATCCGCCCGAATTGCTGTGGCGCCTTGACCAGGCACGCACCCGCAAGACGGCCTGGGAACGTGAATGTATCGCGCAAGCCAATCGCCGGGCCGTTGCCGGACACCGTGCTGCGGCAGCCGCGTTCGATCGCGCTCAGTCCGAGCTGGGTATCCACCTGGCTTATCTGGCCGCTGTGGGTCAGGACCAGGACATGCTGCCCTACAACAGCATTGTCGCGCTCAATGAACATGCAGCCGTACTGCACTACCAGTATCGGGACGCAGGTACGCCGACCGAGCGACACAGCTTCCTGATTGATGCCGGTGCCGACTGTCATGGCTACGCCGCCGACATCACGCGTACCCGATCGGCGTTCGACAGCGGCGACTTCCGGGCGCTGATCGATGCCATGGACGATCTGCAGCAGCGCCTGTGCGCCGCGGCACGACCTGGTGTGTCCTTTGTCGACCTGCATCGTCAAGCCCATCTCGGAGTCGCCTCGATACTCCAGGATGCCGGCATCGTGAACATGGCCGCTGCCGATCAGGTCGAGACCGGGGTCAGCGCATCTTTCCTGCCACACGGGCTGGGACACTTTCTCGGCGTACAGGTCCACGATGTGGCCGGCCAGGTCGATGAAGGCGGACAGCCGCTGCCGCCGCCGGATGTCTGGCCGATGCTGCGGCTGACGCGAGTGCTGGTGCCGGGCAATGTGCTGACCATCGAACCGGGTTTGTACTTTATACCCAGCCTGCTGGAACGGCTGCGTGCAAGTCGGTATGCCGACCGCGTCGACTGGTCGGCGGTGGCGGCGCTGGCGCCGTTCGGCGGCATCCGCATCGAGGACAATATCCTGGTCAGCGAATCCGACCCGGTCAATTTCACCCGCCTGGCCTTCCTGGAGTCGTCATAGCCTGCAGATCTTCGGCGCCCGCGGGCAAGCCCGCAAGGAGCACCTGACGTGACCGCCCGCGGCGCCGCGATGGCTCGGCCTAGACTCACATACCTTCACAACCGGGCCTGGCCGGCAAATACCTCCGGGACTCTGCATGAGGCCGGAATGATGAGTCCCGGGTAACCGGGCAGCGACAAGCGCTTCAGCTGGGCTCGACGACCAGCAGCATGGCATCGGCCTCGACGATTTCGTCCAGGCCTACGGCGAGTTCGGTGATCGTGCCATCAACAGGGGCCTTGATGGCCAGCTCCATCTTCATCGCTTCCATGATCAGCAGGGTCTCGCCCTCGGCAACCGACTGGCCGGTCGTGGCGCGAATCTCGAGGATCTTGCCCGGCATAGGGGCAAGCAGTCGCCCGTCGCCGGCACCGCCTTCGACCACGGCCTCGAACCGGGCGTGGCGGACAACGGGCCAGCGGCGGCGATCGAGGCAGACTTCCAGGCGATGCTCGCCGGCGGCATGGATCTGCAGACGGCGGCCCCGGCCACCAAGGGTCAGGCTGAACTCGCTCTCGCTGAGCCTCTGCATGCGCATCGGGTGAGTTTCATCGTTGATCTGCAGGTCGTAGTCGCCCAGACAGCCGCTGGCCTCGAGGATCACGCGGCTTCCGGCACACTCGATGTCCAGGGATCGTCTGACCGGCTCGCCGAGCCGCCAGCTGTCGCGGATGTCCCAGGGCGTCAGACCGCCTGCAGCCGCCTCCTGCATGAGCAGCCAGCGACCGGCTGCTGCGGCAAGCACCTCCAGCGGGGGTTTGCCGGCATCCAGGATCGCCGCCAGGTCGCGATCGAGCATGCCCGTGTCGATCGCAGCCTCGGTAAAGACCCCGGAGCCGGCCAGGGCCTGCAGGAAGCCGAGATTGGTGGCGGGACCAGCGACGAAACAGGTCGCCAGGGCCTGGTTGAGTCGGGCCAGGCAGGCCTCGCGCGTGCTGTCATGAACGACCAGCTTGGCGATCATCGGGTCGTAATGCATGCTGACCTGGTCACCGGAAATTACGCCCGAATCGATGCGCACCCGGTCGCTTTCAGGCAGCACCAGCGCGTCAATACGCCCGGTCGACGGCACGAAGCCCTGATCGGGATCCTCGGCGTAGATGCGCGCTTCCATGGCATGGCCGCTGGCGCGGATTTCGTCCTGCCTCAACGGGAGCGCTTCACCAGCGGCGATGCGCAACTGCCACTCGACCAGATCCAGGCCGGTAGTCAATTCGGTGACCGGGTGCTCGACCTGCAATCGAGTGTTCATTTCCAGGAAGTAAAACGCCTCGTCTTCGACCATGAACTCAACGGTACCGGCGCCGACGTAGTCGACCGCTTTGGCCGCCCTGACGGCGGCGGCCAGCAGGTCTTGCCGGATGCGCTGGTCCAGGTTGGGCGCAGGCGCCTCTTCGATTATTTTCTGGTGCCTGCGCTGGCTGGAGCAGTCGCGCTCGAACAGGTGGACCGTGGTCCCGTGGCCGTCGGCAAAGATCTGGGCCTCAATATGCCGTGGACGCTCAAGGTAGCGCTCCAGGATCATGCGTTCGTCGCCAAAGGCGCCGGATGCCTCGCGCCGCGCGGACTTCAGTGCCTCCAGGAAGTCCTCTTTCGAACGGACCACGCGCATGCCCTTGCCGCCGCCGCCGGCCGCCGCTTTCAGCATCAGCGGGAAGCCGACGCGCCCGGCCTCCTTCATCAACGCGTCGTCGGCCTGGTCGTCGCCGTGGTAGCCGGGGATCAGCGGCACATTGGCGGTTTCCATTCGCGCCTTGGCCGCTGCCTTCGAGCCCATCAGTTCCATCGTTTCCGGCGCGGGTCCGATCAGGATCAGGCCGGCATTGCGCACGGCCCGGGCGAAGCCGGCGTTTTCGGCCAGAAAGCCGTAGCCGGGGTGGATCGCCTCGGCGCCCGTGGCGCGGGCCGCCTCGATGATGCGGTCGATGTCGAGGTAGGACTCGCGCGCCGGCGCCGCCCCGACGTGGACGGCGCGGTCGGCCAGGCGCACGTGGCGGGCACTGGCGTCAGCATCGGAATAGACGGCCACCGTTTCCACGCCCAGGCGGCGGCAGGTGGCGATGATGCGGCAGGCGATCTCGCCTCTGTTGGCAATCAGAACGGTCTTGAACATGGTCATTTGAATATTGGAACCACGCAATAGCACGGAAAAACACGGAAGAGAGATCGGGCTGCTGGTGCATCCGCGCTGCAAATCGCGCCCCTGCAAGTTCGCAAGGGGATCAGTTTCCTTTCTCTTTCAATCCGTGTCATTCCGTGTTTTCCGTGGTTCATGGTTTTCAGGAATCGCCCGCAACCCACGAGGGCTTGCGCTTTTCGAGGAAGGCGTTGAGGCCTTCCTGGCCTTCGCGCGAGACGCGCAGAGCAGCGATCAGCTCGGCGGCGCGGTGATCGGTTTCAACCGGGTCATGGCGGCCGCTGGCGATGGTGTGGATCAATTCCTTGCAGTGGGCCTGGGCATGTGGCCCGCCGGCCAGCAGCTGCCTGATCCGGCCGCTGATGTGGTCGTCGAGCTGGCTTTCGGCAACGATGTCGCCGACCAGACCGATATGCATGGCGCGCTCGGCGTCGATGCGATCGCCGGTGAGCATGTAGTGGCGCGCCTGATTGATGCCGATGCATGCAATCACGAACGGTGCAATGGTGGCTGGTGCCAGGCCCAGTCTCACCTCCGTGAGCCCGAACTTCGCTGTATCGACTGCAACGGCCAGGTCGCAGCAGGCAATCAGCCCGACGGCGCCGCCGAAGGCATGGCCGTTGACGCGCGCAATGGTGGGGCAAGGCAATTGGTCGAGTTTTCTGAGCATGGCCGCCAGGCGCCTGGCGTCATCGCGGTTTTCTGACTCGGAGGCCCTGACCATGGCCCGCATCCAGTTCAGATCGGCGCCGGCCGAAAAGCTCGTGCCCTCGCCGGTGAGGACCATCACCCGCGCATTCTCGTTGACGGTTCTGTCGAAGGCTGCCGAGAGCTCGGCCACCAGCTCGGCGTTGAAGGCGTTGTGCACCTCGGGCCGGCTGAGCGTTACCGTGGCGACGCCGCGATCGTCGATATCGAGATTCAGTAGTTCAGTCATAGCAGTAGGAATGCGGTTTACGGTTTACGGTTTACGGGGAGGCTTCGGCCAGGTTTTCCGTAAACCGTCTCCTGTCTCATTACATGCGGAATACGCCGAAGCGTTCGCGTTCGATCGGCGCGTTGGCTGAAGCCGCGATCGCCAGACCCAGGACGCGGCGGGTGTCGACCGGATCGATGATGCCGTCATCCCAGAGTCGCGCCGTGGCGTAGTAAGGGTGCCCCTGGGTTTCATACTGGTCTCGGATCGGCATTTTGAACTTTTCCTCCTCGTCTTCCGGCCATGCTTCGCCGCGGGCTTCCAGGGCGTCACGCCGCACCGTGGCGAGCACGCCGGCGGCCTGTTCGCCGCCCATGACCGATACCCTTGCATTCGGCCAGATCCACAGGAATCGGGGCTGGTAGGCACGGCCGCACATGGCGTAGTTGCCCGCGCCGAACGACCCGCCGATGATGACCGTGAACTTGGGCACATGCGAGCAGGCCACGGCGGTCACCATCTTGGCACCGTCCTTGGCGATACCGGATTGTTCATATTTCTTGCCGACCATGAAGCCGGTGATGTTCTGCAGGAACACCAGCGGAATGTTGCGCTGATTACACAGCTGGATGAAGTGCGCGCCCTTCTGGGCTGACTCGGAAAAGAGAATGCCATTGTTGGCCACAATACCGACCTTGTAGCCATGAATGTGGGCGAAGCCGCAGACCAGGGTGTTGCCGTAGCGGGCCTTGAATTCGGAAAACTCGGAACCGTCGACGACGCGGGCAATGATCTCGCGCACCTCATAGGGGTAGCGCGTATCGTCTGGCAGGATGCCGTAGATGTCCTCGACCGGCCAGGCCGGCTCGATCGGCTCTCGGGCCGTGCCGAACGCCGGCGCGGGCCGGTTGAGGTCGGCCACCAGGTCGCGGGCGATGGCCAGGGCATGCAGGTCGTTTTCGGCGAAGTGGTCGGCGACGCCCGACAGGCGGGTGTGCACGTCGGCGCCGCCGAGCGTCTCGGCATCCACTTCCTCGCCGGTTGCGGCCTTGACCAGCGGCGGGCCGCCGAGAAAGATCGTGCCCTGTTCCCTGACGATGATGGCCTCGTCGCACATCGCCGGCACGTAGGCACCGCCGGCCGTGCACGAGCCCATCACCACCGCGATCTGCGGGATGTTCTTCGCCGACAGCCGGGCCTGGTTGTAGAAGATGCGTCCGAAATGGTCGCGGTCGGGAAAGACCTCGTCTTGCAGCGGCAGGAAGGCGCCGCCGGAATCGACCAGGTAGATGCAGGGCAGGTGGTTTTCCAGCGCAATGTCCTGCGCGCGCAAGTGCTTCTTGACCGTCATTGGCAGGTAGGAGCCGCCCTTGACCGTGGCGTCGTTGGCCACGACCATGCATTCGACGCTGTTGATCCGCCCGATCCCGGCCACGACGCCTGCCGAGGGCGCCTCATCCTTGTACATGCCGTTGGCCGCCAGCGCGCCGATCTCGAGGAACGGGCTGCCGGGGTCGAGCAGCGTGCGGATGCGCTCGCGGGCGAGCAGCTTGCCGCGGGCCTCGTGTTTCTCGCGCGAGCGCTCCGGCCCGCCCAGCGCCGTCTGCGCCAGCTTTTCGCGCAGATCGGCGGCGAGCTGGCGGTGATGCTCGGCGCGGGTGAGGAAGTCCGCGTCCTTGCGGTTGACGTGGCTGTCCAGGCGGGGCATGGGCACTCCAGGCGGTCAAAGCGCTCCATTGTAGCCTGTTGGTCCGTTGGCTGGTTCGCTGCTTGGCTGGTTGATACCCGCATGGGTCGGCCTTGGGCCGGCCACCGGCGCCGGTTCCGGCGGATGGGCGGTCATCCCGCCACACCTTCCGACCTCGAACCCCGTCCGTCGGGGACGCGGCCCCGACCTACATTTTGGTGGCGCCGGATTCGCAGGTCGCGGTCGCACCCTCGACGGGTCGGGGTGCAACGTCCGACGCCGGAGTCCGGATTCCGAGGTCCAAACCTGTTGCCCCACTTCGATTCAAGCGGTTATAATGCTCTGCTTGGTAAAGTCTGGCGGCTGGGGCTTTTGCACAAAGCCCGGTCTGGGGTATCCC
Source organism: Pseudomonadota bacterium (assembly GCA_013285445.1). Classification (NCBI taxonomy): domain Bacteria; kingdom Pseudomonadati; phylum Pseudomonadota; species Pseudomonadota bacterium. Next base: position 999,422 of record CP053448.1, read on the forward strand.
TCAGTGGGTTTTCTGGAAAAGCCCGGTCGCCCGTTGCAACGTTCGAGGAGTAAATTAACCGATGTCTCTGAGCGCACAAGAAAAGAGCCAGGTCGTCAAGGAGTACCAGCTCGACGAGGGTGATACGGGTTCACCGGAGGTGCAGGTGGCGTTGCTGACCGCACGCATTCAGCATCTGACCGGGCACTTCGAGAAACACAAGAAGGACCATCACTCCCGCCGGGGACTGCTCAAGCTGGTCAATCAGCGTCGTTCACTGCTCGATTACGTCAGGAAGAAGGACATCCAGCGTTATCGCGACCTGATCGAGCGGCTTGGCCTGCGCCGTTAAGAAGCCGATTATCCGATTGATACTGAAACCCCGGCGGCTCACTGGCTGTTCCGGGGTGTTTTTTATTGCAAGTGCAAAGTGGAGTGAGTGAAGTGAGGAAATTCAGCAAGACATTCAAATTCGGCGAGCATGACGTCACGCTCGAAACCGGGCATGTGGCGCGCCAGGCCGACGGTGCGGTGCTGGTCACGATGGCCGACACCGTGGTCCTGGTCACTGCCGTGGCCCGCAAGGAGGCCAAGCCGGGTCAGGCGTTTTTCCCCCTGACCGTCAATTACCAGGAAAAATTCTATTCCGCCGGCCGCATTCCCGGCGGTTTTTTCAAACGCGAGGGGCGTCCGACCGAGAAGGAAACCCTGACCTCGCGCCTGATCGACCGGCCGATTCGACCGCTGTTTCCGAAGGGCTTCATGAACGAAACCCAGGTCATCGCCACGGTGATGTCGTCGAACCCTGAAGTCGACGCCGACATTCCGGCCATGATCGGCGCCTCGGCCGCGCTGTCGCTCGCCGGCGTGCCCTTCCAGGGCCCGATTGGCGGCGCCCGCGTCGGTTTCGTCGATGGTGAGTACGTGATCAATCCCACCGCCACGCAGCTCGACGAGTCGCGCCTGGACCTGGTCGTTGCCGGCACGTCCGAGGCCGTGCTCATGGTCGAATCCGAAGCCGATCAGCTGTCCGAAGAGCAGATGCTTGGTGCGGTCACCTTCGGTCACGAGCAGATGCAGGTGGCGATCAACGCCATCAACGAACTGGTTGAAGTGGCCGGCAAGCCCAAGTGGGACTGGCAGGCGGCCGAGCGTCCGGCCGGCCTGGATGAGAAGGTTGCGGAACTGGCTTCCGAGGGTCTGGCCAAGGCTTACGAAAATACCGACAAGATGATTCGTCGCGAGGCCATCAGTGAACTGCGCGCGAGCGTGATCGAGAAGCTGTGCCCGGAAAGTGACGAGAACGCTCCGGGTGAGGATGAGGTCAAGGACGAATTTGCCGCGCTCGAGAAGAAGTACGTGCGCGACCAGATCCTCGACGGCAAGCCACGCATCGACGGCCGCGACCTGACCACGGTTCGCCCGCTGGATATGTCGGTCGGTGTCTTTCCGCGCACTCACGGTTCGGCTATTTTTACCCGCGGCGAGACCCAGGCGATGTGCGTGGTCACGCTCGGTACCGGCCGCGATGCGCAGATCATCGACGCGATCGAGGGTGAGTACAAGGAGCAGTTCATGCTCCACTACAATTTCCCGCCGTTCTGCGTTGGAGAGACCAGCTTCATGCTCGGGCCGAAGCGTCGCGAGATCGGCCACGGCAAGCTGGCCAAGCGCGCGCTTGCCGCCGTGGTGCCCAAGGGTGAGGAATTTCCCTACGTGCTGCGCATCGTCTCGGAAATCACCGAGTCCAACGGTTCGAGTTCGATGGCCACCGTCTGCGGCTCCTCGCTGGCCATGATGGACGCGGGTGTGCCGGTCAAGGCGCCGGTGGCAGGCATCGCCATGGGCCTGATCAAGGACGGCGACCGTTTTGCCGTACTCACCGATATCCTGGGCGACGAGGATCACCTGGGCGACATGGACTTCAAGGTGGCCGGTTCGGCCAACGGCGTGACCGCGCTGCAGATGGACATCAAGATCACCGGTATTACCCGGGAGATCATGGAAGTTGCGCTCAAGCAGGCCAATGCCGGCCGCGCCCACATTCTCGAGCAGATGAACCAGGTCATCGACCATCCGCGCGAGGAAATGAGCGAGTATGCCCCGCGGCTGTTTACCATGAAGGTCCATCCGGACAAGATCCGCGACGTGATTGGCAAGGGTGGTACCACCATCCGCCAGATCACCGAGGAGACCGGCACGACGATCGACATCCAGGACGACGGCACGGTTACGATTGCCTCGGTCAACCAGGCCGCCGCCGATGATGCGCGCAAGCGTATCGAGCAGATTACCGCTGATGTTGAAGTCGGCGCGATCTACGAGGGTACGGTTACCAAGATCATGAATTTCGGTGCTTTCGTGACCATTCTGCCCGGCAAGGACGGTCTGGTGCATATCTCGCAGATCTCCGACAAGCGAGTCGAAAACGTTACCGACGAGCTCAAGGAAGGTGACCGGGTCAGGGTCAAGGTGCTGGAGGTCGACAAGCAGGGTCGCATCCGCCTGAGCATGAAAGCGCTCAAGGAAGACCAGGGCGAGTCCTGATCGAAACCCGGCAGCTGCCCGGACCACCGGGCAGCTGACGTTTTCCAGAAGCAACCAAGCGCAAAGAGCGCCGGGAACGCAGAGCACTGGAATGAGCGCGGGTTCATTTACCTTGGCTCCTTGCGGTTTTCTTTTTGTCTCACTGAATGCTGCGCCATGACGGCCAAGGACGACGCATGGAACTGCTGATTCCCGTTTCGCCCGGCGAGCTGCTCGACAAGCTCACCATCCTCGAGATCAAGCTTGAGCGGATTGACGATCCCGGCAAGCGCGCCAACGTTCGGTGTGAGCACGAGCAGCTCAGCCGGGTCTGGAACGAATCCGGCCTGGAGAACGAACAGATCGCGGATCTGCGCGATCAGCTGCGCCGTATCAACGAGGCCTTGTGGGCCATCGAGGACGACATCCGTGACGAGGAGCGCCGGCAGCGTTTCGGCGATCGCTTCGTCGAGCTCGCCCGGTCGGTCTATTTCCGCAACGACGACCGCGCCGCCATCAAGAAGCAGATCAATCTGACGCTGGGTTCGGCCATTGTCGAGGAGAAGTCCTACCAGGACTACCGCTGACTGGCCGCACCGGCGGCAGTCTGGCCGCCTGACAGCAGGTGTTCGACCCGTTCAATGACCGAGCCGGCATCGATCAGGTCCATGACGCCCGGGTATTCGAGCCGCTTGCCCCAAGGCAGCGCTTCCGGCGGTTTCCCGGCAAACTCTCGTGCCGCTTCGGGAAAGCGATCGACGCAATGCTCAAGGCTGCCGAATGGACCGGAGCGTCGGCTCCAGGTGGCCGCATACAGACCGATGACTGGTCGTCCCAGCGCGGCCGCGAAGTGCGCCGGTCCGGCATCAGGCGTGATCAGGCAGGCCGCCCGGTCGAGCATCGCCAGGGCCTGCTTGAGCGTGTCCTGACCGATGAGATTGAGCGGCCGGTGGCGCATCTGTCGCTCGATGTCGCAACCCAGACGTCGCTCGGCATCGCTTGGCCCGCCAACCAGAATAACGGGCCGACCGGTCGTTGCAATAATCCAGTCAGCCACCTCGGCGTATCCGCGCGCATGCCAGTTGCGCAGCCGATGGCTCGAGGCCGGGCTGATCAGGACGGCTCGATGCGGGTCGGGCTGGTGGCGCTGAGCGAATTCGACAGCATCATCAGGGATCGGCGGTCGCCGGTCGATGCCCTCGGCTGGCAACCCGAAATGGCGCGCAAACTCGAGAAAGGCCAGGGCCTGATGCTGAAACGGCACCGCTGCGATACGCTCCCCGACGACCAGCCCATGCCCTTCCCTGGACCGGAGCCGGTCAAACCCGACACGGCGGCGGGCGCGCACGATCATTGACAGCAGGTTGGCGCGCAGCGACACCTGTGCGTGCACCAGCACGTCGAAGCGGCGTCCGGCCAGGCGGCGCCTCAGCATGGCGATGCCGGCACGACCGGCGGTCTTGTCGAATACAATGAACTCAACGCCCGGCAAGTCGGCAACCAGCCGATGCTCCGGTTTACCGATAATCCAGGTCACTGAGAGGTTCGGCCAGGCGTGCTGAAAGGCCCGCACCACGGGCACCATGTTGCATACATCGCCCAGCGCCGACAGGCGCAGCAGACACAGTGACTCAGGCGGTGCGGATTGGATCACGGCAGCACGTAGCGATGGATGACAGACACCCAAGGGAGAAGCACGAGGCCAGCTTCAGATCGGCCGACACCGTCATTCTATACGACCCGCAGGCGGTCGACGTGGTCAGTCCGGACTGGCTGCAACCCCGGTTCTGGCGGCAGCGCAATGCGGTGCTGGGAACCTTGGGCGGCAGAGGCCAGGCGCTGGCGGTTGCGACCGAGGCCGGTCCGGCGGTGTTGCGCCGCTATTGCCGGGGCGGGCAGGCCGCGCGCATCAGCCGGGATCGGTACGTCTTCCTTGGCTACGAACGCAGCCGGAGCCTGCGAGAGTGGCGCGTCATGCGGCGGCTCAGGGAACTGGGCCTGCCGGTGCCGCGGCCGCTAATGGCCAGCTGCGAACGCGCCGGAGTGACCTACCGTGCCGGGCTGTTGACGGCACTGATTCCAGACGCCCGCAGTCTGGCCGAAGCGGGTGCCGGGCTGACTGCCGCGGACTGGCGGTCACTGGCCGACACGCTGGCGCGTCTGTTCAGTGCCGGCGTGGTGCACGCCGACCTCAACGCACACAACCTGCTGCGCGACAGGATCGGCTGCTGGTATGTAATCGATTTCGATCGTGCCCGTATTCAGCCGGGCCCGGCCGATCCGGCTCCCATGATCAGACGTCTCCAGCGCTCAATGGCCAAAATGGGCATCCGTGCCGGTCGCGACTGGCTTGAACGATTCTCCACGCGAGCGTAACCGCGCGCTTCGGGGCGAATAAATCAGTCGATATTCGCCCGCGCCAGTCCCAACACCGAATCGTCTGGAAAGGCCCCGTTTTTCCACTTGCCGGCGGGTTTGTCGGTCAGCAGTTCGAGGACGTCGCTAACGCTATTGGCTCGATAGATGTGGAACTGGTCGTTGGTGCAGGCTTTGATGATGCGCCGGTCCAGATTGAGAACGTCGGCATTGGCGGCCGGGATGATCGTGCCCTGCTGTCCATTGAGTGCGGTCAGTTGGCACGCTTCGAAAAACCCCTCGATGCGCTCGTTCACGAAAGCGACCGGCTCGGGCTGCCCGTGTGCATCGAGACTGCCGATTACGGCCAGATCCTGGCGTAGCGGGATTTCGGCGAGGGTCGCGATCAGACAGCAGGCTTGCCCCAGCAGGGTGGACGGCAGATCACTGGTCTCGGTCAGGCCGGTCGCCTGAAGCGTGGCCTGGATGGGTCTCAGGCGGTCGAAGTGGAGCAACTCGGCCAGTGCGACAAGCAGCCACGGGGCGGCAAGATCCGGCTGAGGCTTCGTATCCAGCAGCAGCGAGACCTCTGGTGCTGAATGGCGCTTGATGATCGCGCTGACGCAAACCGGCAGGGCCTGGGTTTCTGCGGCGTTGCGCTGACAGGGCACCACGTTGATGCGGGCACTTGAACGGCCGCGCAGGCGGACCCGTCCGGTGTCGACATCGAGCTGGATCTGCTCCAGGCAGGCGACCCCGGCGCGCTGCCGTATGCGGCTGGCGGCCTGCTCGACATGCTCGCGCCCGATCTCTGAGTCATCTTCCGACGCGGCCAGGAAGGAGGCTTCCCTGACCAGTTCGCTCAGCCGGCCCGCGCGTGTAGTCAGGCGTCCGGGCCGATCAGCCAGTCGCGCGCTGTATTCGAGTACGGCAGTCAGTGCCGGTCGGCCGAGCGGAAGGATGGACTCCTCCTGGACCAGGGCTGACATCAGCCGGCAGGTGCGCTCGATGCCGGACTCGTCATGTGCAATGGTGTCGGCAAGATCGGCCAGGATGCGGAAGCGGCGATTGAACTCGGGGCTGAGTGACTCAAGCCGTCGATACGCGTCATTGTCACCCACGAGAATGATGCTGACGTCGATCGGCACCGGCTCCGGCCGCAGGGATTGCGTGGCCAGGCCGGCATCGGCATCCTGGGTCATGATCTCGACCTCACCGGTGCGCAGAATCTGCAGCAGGTGACGAAACACCTCCGGATTGGCGAAGAGCTCCTCGGCATCGAGCACGAGAAAGCCGCCGTCGGCCTGGATGATGGCGCCGGACCGGATGCCGTGAAACGATGCGACGGCGCGGCCGCCGCTGCGCCAGGTTGGATCGACAGTGCCGAACAGTGTGCCGGCGGCGACGACTCCGGCCGAGACCAGCGGGGCCCGGTCGGTGCGCGGCGCGGTGTTAAGCACGTTGACCGCATACAACACGGTCGGATCGGCCAGTTGACTTGTTTCGTGCCCGATACGCTTTTCGAGCACGTCATCGATGACTTCCCGCAGAAAAGCGTCAATACCCGGCGCCTTGAAGCGCTGCGAGATCTCGGCGGTCATCTCCCCGAGAATGCGGGCGGTCTCGGTGATGTCGATCTGCTCGATATGCTTGTGCGCCTGCTGCCACTTCTGCCGGATTTGCCGGGAGACCTTGTGCAGGTCGTCCTCGTAGGTCTTGATGCGATCTTCGATCTGCTTGCGATCATCATCGGTCGCCTGCTTGCGGGCGACCATGTTGCGGAACTCTTCCAACGAGACCGGCTTGCCCATGATCTTCACGGCAATCTGCAGTCGGGCGTTCGGACCGGCCTGGCTGCGTACCAGGGCCAGACCGTCTCCATCAAGGCGTTTCTCAAGTGGTCTGAGCAGCAGCCGAACATCGCGTTCAGCCGCTTCCCGGCGTGCCTCCCGGCGCCCGCGAATCGGATCGTTTTCCAGAATTTCGGGCAGGCGTTCGCGGATGAACAACGCAATCCGGTGCATCTGCTTCTGAAAGGGCCGCCCCTCGCCCGGGGGGAGGATGATCAGCCGTGGCCGATCGGGGTTGGCGAAATTGTGAACGAAGCAGTAATCCCGGGTTTGGCGTGGTTTGGGACGGGCCGAGTTGAACACGCTGCTGAGCAAACGATGGCGGCCGCTGTCGTGCGGACCGCGCACGAAGATGTGCTGATTGTGTCCGGGTGCCGCGATACCGTAGCGCAGGGCTTCGGCCGCTGTTTCCTGGCCCAGCGTCCCGTCGAGTACAGGAATCTCGCGCGTTGATTCTCCGGGCAGCAACCGATGGTTGAGCTGCCAGCGCAGCTGCTCTGCAGGAATTGCCTGTCGCCTCATCATGTCACCCTCGAACCTTCGTGTGGGTCTGGCACCCCCTATCTTGCCCGATCAATGTACTACACACTGGCATCTTGCAGCGATACCTGTTGGCGGGCACTGCTTTCGGCGAAGCTCAGCCACGCCTCGGCGGTTTCGCGGGGTTTTTCCAGCATTGGCAGATGGCCGGTCGCGGGCAGCAGCAGGGTCTGCGCATGCGACATGCGATCGGCCAGTACATTCAGTCCCTGCGGGTGCAGCACCTGGTCGGCCTGGCCCCAGACGATCAGTGCCGGCACCGTCAGACCGGAGGCCAGCGCTTCGAGCGGTGTGGACCGAAAGCGCAGGTCGGCAAACACCCGCTCGGCGCGGCTGACGCTGTTCGCCGCGCGGCGGGCCAGGTAGCGCTTGAGAGGGGTTGGCAGGTAGGGCGGACGGACAAAACAGTAATCGAGTAGCCGCTCGAAATCCCGCAAGTCGCGAACCACGAGCGGATTGTGGTGGCCGGCATAGACCGCCTCGTACAGCGGTGAATAGGGCGCGCTGTGCAATCCGCCCGGAGCCAGCAGCCACAAACCGCGTACGCGCGCCGGCGCCTGATGTGCCACGGCCACTGCCAGGTAGCCGCCCATGGAATTGCCGCCAACATAGAAGCGCTCGATTCGCATGGCATCGAGCAGCGCCAGCACCTTTGCCGCCATGTATTCAATGCGGTAGTCGGGCATTGCTCCGACCCGTGTTTCGCCAAACCCGGGCAGGTCAGGCGCGATGACGCGAAAATGGGAAGTCAGATGACGGGCAGCGCGGTTGAAGTGGTCGGCATCGGCGTTGAAGCCGTGCAGCAGGATCAGCGGCTCGCCATGGCCTCCGGTGAGCACGTGCCAGTCGATGTCTGCGATCGGGCAGCGTTCGCTTTTCCGGCCACAGCGAGTACGCTCGAAACGGATCATTACCCGAGCCAGCGGGCCGGGCCACACGCGCCAGGCCAGAACAGCGCCAAGTGCGATCAGCCCCAGCACCGCTGCCGAGATCAGGTATTCTTCGACCATTTTCAACGTGCCGAAAGCTTGAATACCGCCCAAGCATAACCCATCACCCGGCGCTCAAGGCAGCGCGGCCGAACGTTGGTGCGGCCGGGAACGGTGGTGCCGGTCACCAGTCCCTGGAGGCACATCGGTACATCGGCACAGCGGTAGAATACGGGCCCCACTTCGAGTGCAAGGCAGGCTGGCGATCATGCCCGCATTGATTGTCGCGATGGTCGTGATCGTGGCCAGCGCCAACTACCTGGTTCAGTTTCCGGTCAATGACTGGCTGACCTGGGGCGCGCTGACCTACCCGCTGTCCTACTTCATCACCGATCTGACCAATCGACGATTCGGGCCGAAACGCGCGCGCATCGTGGTTTACGCCGGATTCGCGCTGGCCGTGGTGTTTTCGGTCTGGCTGGCGAGCGCGCGCATTGCGCTCGCCTCAGGAACCGCCTTCCTGGTTTCTCAGCTGATGGATGTGGCTCTGTTCGATCGGCTGCGCCGGCGCGCCTGGTGGCAGCCGCCGCTGTTTTCCAGCGTCGTCGGCTCGCTGATCGATACGCTTGTGTTTTTCGCCCTGGCCTTCTACGCAACCGGCATGCCGTGGGTGACCCTGGCGATCGGTGACTATGGCGTCAAGCTGCTCATTGCCCTGGCGCTGCTGGCGCCCTGGCGGCTTGTGGTTTCGCGTGGGTGAGTTCTTTTCGGTGGCCTGCGCGGCCTGCTGGGCGCTGGCGGTTGTCCTGTTCCGGCGTTCCGGCGAAACCCTGCCGGCCTTCGAGCTGAACCTGTTCAAGAATCTCCTGGCCACCGCGCTGATGGTGCCCACGATCCTGCTGGTCGAGGGCGGGGGCGGGCCGGGCTACTCGCCATTGCAATGGTTGGTCGTGATCCTGTCGGGCGTGGTTGGCATTGCCGTGGCCGATACCTGGTATCTGCGCGCGTTGAACCTGATGGGGGCATCACGCACCGGAGTTGTCGCCAGCCTCTATTCGCCGTTCGTCATTCTGCTGTCGATCGGGTTTCTCGGCGAACGGCTTGTGTGGTGGCAGTACTTCGGCTTCGTGCTGGTTCTCGGTGGAATCCTGCTGGTGACCTGGCGCCAGAACCGGCGTGACGTCTCGCTGCAGGCCATTCAGCTCGGCGTGTCCTTCGGAGCGGGGGCCGTCTTGTTGATGGCCATTGGCATCGTCATGGTCAAGCCAGTTCTCGAGACCCAATCGTTCACCTGGACCATGGGCGTTCGGCTGGCGGCCGGATCAGTCGGTATGCTGCTGTTTCTGCGCCTGACCAGAGGCGGGAAAAGGAGCCTGATGCACTATCGCTCGTCGCAGCCGTGGCTCACCATCGTGATCGGAAGCCTGCTGGGCAGCTATGTTTCGATGATGCTCTGGCTGGCCGGCTACAAGTTGACCCAGGCCTCGGTTGCCGCGGTTCTCAACGAAACCGCTGCGGCCTTCATCGTGCTGTTTGCCTGGCTGTTTCTGGACGAGGAAATGAGCCCGCGGCGAATGGCCGGTATCGTGCTGACCTTCCTGGGCGTGGCGGTGATGGTGGGCCGATAATCGGCTCACGGGCGAGTGCGGGGCCGGGACGAGTTATTGAGCCGGATCGACAACACCCATTTCGACCAGCTGCGCGCGGGCCTTGCGGCCGGCCTCGGTGTCGGAGCCGGCGGCCGTGCGATAGTGCTCGATGGCCTGCTGCCGGTTGCCGCTGCGGCGTTCGACGTTACCCAGGTGATAATGACCATCGGCGGTTGGCAGGCGCTGCAGGCTGGCGCTCAGGTCATCGCGCGCTGCGGCCAGCTGGCCCGCCTGCTCATGCAGCATCCCGCGACGCAAGTGATAGTAGAACCAGCTGTCGTCGCATGCCAGCGCCGCATCAAACGCCGCTCTGGCCTGCGCATTCCGGTTCTGGGCCGCCAGGGCATCACCGCGCAGAGCGTGAAACAGGGCTTCACCGTCCTCGATTTCCAGCGCAGACCGGGCCCGCGCCAGCGCTTCGTCGGCACGACCTTCGGCAAGCGCCAGCCGGCCTTCATCGTGCGCCTTGTAAGCGGGAGCAAGTGCTGCGAGTCGGGCCATCGCCTGGCGGTATCCCGCACGCCCGAGTTGGCCACCGGCACCCAGCTCGGCCAGCGTGCTGCGGTTGCGGTCGACGCGCTCGGGTGAGGGCGGATGCGATGCGAATAATCCGTCCAGAAAACCGGGCTGCCGATTCTCTGACAGGCGTACAAATGTCTCCTGCAGCTCGACTGCCGCGGCCGGGTCGTAACCGGCCCGCTGCATGTAGATCATGCCGTAGTAGTCGGCTTCGCGTTCGGCGTCTCGCGAATAACGCTGCTGGATCAGCTGCGCGCCGAGCATACCCGACAGCACGGCAACCTGGGCGTAGTCATCGCGCTCGGTCGCTGCACCGACCGCGACTCCGCCGAGCACGACCGCGCCCTGGGCCAGGGCTGCGCGCGAAGCCGCTTGGGCGCTGTGGCGCGCAGCCGCGTGGACCACCTCGTGTCCCAGCACGGCGGCCAGCTCAGCCTCAGAACCGAGCTCGGTCAGCAAGCCGCGATTGATCGAGATCTTGCCGCCGGGCAGGGCCCAGGCATTTGGGACCGAGTTGTTGAGAACCTGGAACTCGTACGGCAGCTGACGGTCGGCGTGTTCGGCAACCCGGGCACCGACACGCTGGACATAGTCGACCACGCCGGTGTCGACGACGAAATCGCCGCCCTGGGCCTGCCGCAGCGGCGCATACTGCTGCTCGCCGACGCTGCGCTCCCAGGCTTCGTTGTACAGGCTCAGCTCACGCTCGCCGGTGACCGGATTGACGGCACAGCCGGACACCGCCACAACAATCAGGGCCAGGACAGCGATTCTGTTTGTCATGACGCGTTCTCCGGTCAGGTGCTGTGCCGATCGACTCGAATAGTATACGTCCGTGCCCGGGCGGGGGAAGCTGAAGCCTGGCGTTCGTTCGGGGTGGCGTTTCAGCAGTCGTCTGGAGTCAGCGGTAGGGAACTCGCCTGCAGCTGGAGGTCGTAGAGCGGTTTGTCTTTGCGCAGCTGCAATATGCGCAGCGGCATCCAGGCAAAACCGGGATGATGCCAGCTCAGGTTGGTGCGGATCGAGTCGGGGTCCTCGATGCGCCGCACCCTCAGCGCGTTGAAGCAGCCGACCGGTACGGAGACGGTATCGCGCCTGTCATAGGTGTAACGCTTGGTCTCGATGCCGTCGCGATCGAGCAGGCGGAAGGTGTGGGTGGCGTTGCGCTTGTCCGGTTGGGCAAGAAAAGCCGCCAGCTGCAGCCTGAGGCTGAGCGGGTCGACCAGGTTGTCCTCGAGCGGGATTTCGCGATCCCCATCGGGCGTTGACACGTGAGTGATTCCGGCCTCCCAGTCGGCCCGCTGCTGCAAAAAGCGTGTCCGCCCGGGGGAGCGACGGACCTGATGGTAGGTGAGCATGACGATGCGGCCGTTGCGCCAGACAAAGTGAGCCGATTCCTCGGCGGACAGGTTGAGCAAGCGCGCCCAGAACGATGTCGCCTCGGTGGACGTCCGGTAATACCACACGCCGTTGTCGAGACGCTCGAGGCGAACATTGACTTCCCCGATCTTGCTGCCTTTGCGCAACACGTCGTAGGTTGCCGTGTGCGCCGGGATGGGCGGCGATGCGTCCTCAGTGGCGTAGACCGTCATCGAGCAGATGCCCGTCATCATCCAGATCGCGACCCAGAAGCAGCGGTGCATGCAAGCGGTGATTGTCAATGTGAATCTGCCCATCGGCCAGTTCGACCCGGTGATTGAGCAAAAGTGCCAGCGTCGCAGGATACAGGCGATGCTCCTGAGAGAGAAGCCGCTCGGCCAGCTGATCCGGACTGTCGTCAGGACCGACCGCAATCCGCGCCTGGCTGATGACCGGCCCTGCGTCCAGCCGGGGGATGACGAAATGCACGCTCGCACCATGTTCGCGCTCGCCGGCCTCGATGACGCGCCGGTGGGTGTCGAGGCCGCGGTAGGCCGGCAGTAGCGACGGATGGATGTTGACCAGACGTCCGGCATAACGGTCGACGAACACGGCACCGAGCACGCGCATGAACCCGGCCAGCACCAGCCAGTCCGGCGCAAAGCCGTCAATCGCAGCGAGCAGCGCCTGCTCGAATCCGTCGCGATCCGGGTAGCGCCGACGGTCGCAGACGACAGTATCCAGCCCGGCGCCGGCCGCCTGCCCGAGTCCGGCTGCCTGCGGCCGGTCGGACACCACCGCGGCGATACGGGCCCGGAGTCGACCGTGTTCGATCGCCCGGAGAATCGATCGGCAGTTACTGCCGCGACCGGAGATCAGGACGACCAGGCGCGCCGGCTCCTCTTCGGCCTGCTCCACGGCGTCGGACATCAGAGAAACTTCACCCGCTCTTGGTCGCTGCAGGGGACGATTCGTCCGATGACCGGCGCCGGCTCGGTCAGGGTGGACGTCACCGCTTCGACAGCATCCGGCGGCACGATCAGCACGAAGCCAATGCCGAGGTTGAAGGTGCGGCGCATCTCGGCATTGCTGATACTGCCATTGTGCTGCAGCCAGTCGAACACGGCCGGGGCCGTCCAGTTGCCCGTATCAAGCTCCAGGCCCAGGCCTGGCGGAAGCACGCGCACGATGTTCTCGCTCAGGCCGCCGCCGGTAATGTGGGCCATGCCGCGTATGTCGGTCTGCCCGAGGAGCGGTCGCAGCGACGGGGCATAGATGCGCGTCGGCGCCATCAGCGCGTCACCCAGGGTGCCAGGGCCCAGCTGCTGGTCGAGCGCCGCGTCGCTGCGCTCGATCACCTTGCGGATCAGCGAATAGCCGTTGCTGTGCGGGCCGCTGGCCGCCAGTCCAAGTATCAGGCAACCCGGTTCGATGCGGCTGCCGTCGATGATCGCCTCACGTTCGATCCCGCCGACGGCAAACCCGGCCAGATCGTACTCGCCCTCGCCATACATCCCCGGCATTTCGGCGGTCTCGCCCCCGATCAGGGCACAGCCGGCCTGCTGACAGCCCTCGGCGATACCGGCGACCACGCGTTCGGCGACATCGACATCGAGCCGGCCACAGGCGAAGTAGTCTAGGAAAAACAGGGGTTCGGCGCCGCAGACCAGGATATCGTTGACACACATGGCCACCAGGTCGATGCCGATGGTGTCATGGCGATCGAGCTGGCGGGCCAGCAGCAGTTTGGTGCCGACGCCGTCGGTACCGGACACGAGCACCGGATCGCGATAGCGCCCGCCAAGGTGGAACAGACCGCCGAAGCCGCCCAGGCCGCCAATCACCTCCCGCCTTCCGGCAGCGGCAACCAGGGGTTTGATGCGCTCGACCAGCGCATTGCCGGCGTCGATATCCACGCCCGCATCCCGATAGCTCAGCGGCTTGTCCGAATGCTTGCTCATCAGATCCTCAGGGAAAGCCTTGATGCCGGCTATTATGACGGATCATGGTTGAGCGCACCGGGGAAATCGGCTAGGCTTGCCCGGCGCAGCAGCAGCACGTGCTGCATCAAGCCAATTCAGCGGAGGACCGCCATTGAACGCCAGCGCCACGCCCGTGGTTCGTCACGGGCCGTATCCGGAACTGACCGTCACGTCGGTCCTGGTGGGTTATTTCCTGGGGGCAATCATCGCTGTGAGCATTGGTTATGCTGCGCTGATTCTGGGGTTTTCGATCGAGGGTTCCGAACTGGCCGCGATTCTGGGGTTTGCCATTCTCCGCGGCATGTTGGGGCGCAACTCCATCATCGAAAACAACATTGTCCAGACCGTCGCCAGCGCGGTCAACGGGGCGGCATCGGGCCTGATGTTCTCGGTGCCGGCTTTCTTCATTCTTGGTGAAACGAACTTTGATCCGATTCTGCTGACCTTCGGGTGCATTGCCGGCGCGTTTCTCGGTATCGCCTTCATCATCCCGCTCAGAAAGCAGATGATCGACTACGAGCGCCTGACCTATCCTGGTGGCGTGGCCGTGGCCACCATCCTCAAGTCGCCGGGCGCGGGCATGAACAAGGCGATGTATCTGATCGGTGCGGCGCTGTTTGCAGCCCTCATCCACATCATCGTGCAGCTCAGTGGCGAGAGCTATTTCGACCTCGGTAGTCGCATCGGCATGCCGGAGTACATGAACGGTGTTTGGTATCTGTCGCTGCTGACCATTGGAGTGGCCTATATTGCCGGCAAGGGTGGTGTGGCCTTCATCATCGGCGGTTTTCTGTGCTACTGGATTCTGGCACCGTTTCTCGACTTCAGCGGGCTGATGCCGGTCAGCCCCGAGACCGGAGAAGCGCTCAGTGATCCCGCCCTGCTTCAGGGCCTGCTGTATCGACCGGTCGGCATCGGCATGCTGATTGGCGGCGCGATCGCCGGCGTCATCATGGCGCTGCCGCTGATCGTCTCGGCGGTGCGCAGCATGCAGAACGCCGCGCGCAGCAAGGCCGCACTGGCCGGCGACGAAATGCCCATCAAGCTCCTGTACTTTGCGATTGGCGGCGCGGCCCTGCTGCTGATCGCGATGGCGGTGCTGTCGACCGAGGAGACCGGGTGGGTGCGCGGCATCACCATGGGCATTGTCGGTACGCTGTGGATCTGGATTGCCGGCGTGATCCTGTCGGAGGCGATCGGACGCACCAACTGGTCGCCGCTGTCGGGCATGACGCTGATCGGTGTAACCCTGATGATCTTCATCGCCCGCGGCATGGATGATTCGTCCGCGATCATCGCGGCGGTCATGGTCGGCGGCGCCATGGCGGTGGCGATGTCGCAGGCAACCGACCTGATGCTGGACCTGAAGACCGGCTATCTGGTCGGGGCCACGCCGCGGGTCCAGCAGATGGGACAGTTTCTCGGCGCCTGGCTGGGCCCGATTCTGATCGTGTCACTGATTTTCATTCTGCACGAGGCCTACGGACTGGGCAGCGACAAGCTGCCGGCGCCCCAGGGACAGGCGCTGGCCAGCATGGTTTCGGGCATCCTCGGCGGTGATGTGCCGATCGACAAGTATCTCGCCGGGGCTGGCCTGGGCGCCCTGCTCAGCTTGGCCAGCCCGGGGCTGGGCATTACCGTCGGCCTGGGTTTCTACCTGCCCTTTGCCATCGTGTTGACCTATGCCATCGGCACGCTGGTTCGCGTGATCAGCGACTGGCGGCTTGGTCATCGCTTTGCCGATGATGTCGGCATTCCGGTGGCTGCCGGATTGATCGTCGGGGAGGCGCTGGTCGGTGTCGGCTTCGCTCTGGCCAAGATCTACCAGGGGATGGGCGCATGAAAGTACTGAGCCTGATCCTGATTGCAATCGGTTTTGTCGGTGGCGCGATGATGTCGGTATTGACCGTGGAAGGTGTGCTGTGGCCGGCGTATGCCGGGGTATTGGCGGTGGGCGTGATCGGTCTGGTTCTGCTGCGGCGCAGCGATCGTGCCGCGGCCAGCGACGATGGTCACGTGCATGGCAGCCTGTCGACGCTGTCGACAGCACTGGACCATATCTGCGCGCAGCTCGACGAGCTCGTCTCCAGGCGGGCAGAGATCCCGCCGCACCAATTCCGCTTCGAAATTGATCGCCGTTTCAGGGATCAGCTGACGGCCTTTGCCGAGTCGCGTGAGGCGATGCAGCATGCCTTCGGGCTGCAGGCCTATGCCGATATCATGAGCGCCTTTGCCGCCGGTGAGCGGTACATCAATCGCGTCTGGACGGCATCGGCCGACGGCTATATCGACGAGGTGCTGGCCTACCTGGACAAGGCGCATCGCCAATTCGACGAGGCCCGCGAATCGTTTCGTGCCCAGCGTAGCTGAAGCATCCGCTTGTGCTATCTTGACTCGGTGATTGCTCGCATCCTCGCAGGCCTGATTGCCCTTGCCGTGCCGGTGATTGCCCTGCCGGCTGATACGTTGTATGTGGGTGAGGCGGTGCTGCCCGAAGACCGGCAGGCAACCGTGAACGACCTCGCCGACGCCCTGGACGAGGTTCTGGCCCGACTGACCGGGAGATTCGACGAATCCCTGATACAACAATTGGGCCTTGGCCCCGACGAAGTTCGTTCCCTGGTGCTGGCACGCCAGCGCTTCGAGCGTGAACGACCATCTCCGGACGGTGAATTGGCGACCACGGTGCGCCTTCGGGCCGAGTTCGATCCCGCTGCAGTCCGCGAAATCCTGACGCAGCATGGCCTGCCCCGTTGGGGCCAGGAGCGTCCTGCCATTCTGCTCTGGGTGGCCGTGGAGGACGAAGCCGGCACCCGCTTTCTGTCTGACCCGTACCTGGAATACCTGATTGCCGAGAACGGCCGACGCCTCGGGCTTGACATCGTTCTGCCACTGGGTGACGCGCTGGATCTGGCCGAGGTGACGCTGGCGGACGTTCGTGGCGGCTTCCTCGGCTCGGCCGAGGCCGGCGCGCTGCGCTACGGGGCCGGTGTGACCGCAATGCTGGATTTGCGCAGCATGCCGTCGGACCAGGATGAGTCACGCTGGCGTGGACGCTGGTTCTGGCGCATCGGCGAGCAGGATCAAAGCCTGAACCGGACGGCTGCAGACCTGGAATTGCTGGTTGAAACAGGGCTTGAGCGGGTGGCATCCAGCCTGGCGGCGCGCTATGCAGTCCATGATGCCGAGGTCTCTGCCGGGCTGCAGCGCATCCGGGTCAGCGGCATTGTCGACGAGGTGCACTATGCGCTGGTGCTCGATTATCTCGAAAACCTCAGTGTGGTTGAGCAGGTCCGCGTGCTCGCGGCCGATCAGCGCGCCATCGATTTCCAATTGCTGACCACAGGCGGGAATCTGGCGGTCTTTCTGGAAATGGGCGGGTTGCTGGTGCCTGAGACGGGCAACGGCGGCGACTGGCCCGTTTATCGGCTGCGGCGTTGAGCCTCCGGTTTTTACCCAATCTGCTCACTGTGGGGCGCATGGTCGTGGTGCCCCCTATGGCCTGGTTGTTGTTGAGCGGTTATTACGACTGGGCGCTGGGGCTGGCGGTCTTTGCCGGGGTTTCAGATCTGCTCGACGGCTGGCTGGCGCGTCGCTACGGCTGGCAGACCCGCTGGGGCGGCGTTCTCGATCCCCTGGCCGACAAGTTTCTGATGGTCGTCGGCTATCTGACCCTGGGCTGGCTCGGCGAACTGCCCTGGTGGTTGATTGTTGCGGTCGTGTTCCGCGATCTGGTCATCGTCGTTGGCGGCTATATTTACTACACCCGATTCGAGCACTTCGAGGCGGAACCCACGCAGCTGTCGCGCTTCAATACCTTCTGCCAGGTCTTCCTGATGTGGTTTGTGCTGCTGCGCCTGGCCGGGTTTCCGCTACCGCCGGAAGGACAGCTGGGCCTGGTCTGGCTGGTTGGCCTGCTGGTCGGCCTGACGCTGGTTCAGTATGTCTGGATCTGGTCTGGCCGTGCGGTTCGCGTCACGCGCGCCCGCCGCGCAGGTGACGATGCCGGGGAACCCTGAGCGATGAACCGTCGGCGATGAACCGATTTCAGCTTCCTCTTGCGCTCAAGCCGCCGCGCCGCCCCAGTTTTGACAACTTCATCGCCGGGTCCAACCGGGCCGTGGTTGGCACCCTTCGCGACGGCCTGGAGTCTGCCGGCTGGTATTTTCTGCGCGGCCCTGCCGGGTCGGGGCGCTCGCATTTGGTCGCATCGGCCTTTGCCGAGCGGTGTCGGCGCGGCGAGTCGGCGCGTTTCATTGCGCTGTCCCAGCCCGATCAGGTCGAACTGCTCGCGCACACGTGCGGGGACTGGATCATGATTGACGATGTCGATGTCGTTGCCGGCGTTGGCGAGGCCGAGCACAGCCTGTTCAGCGCCCTCAATCGCTGGCGCGACGAGCGCTGCGGGTTGATCATGAGCGGCCGGGGTCGGGACCGCTTCGAGCTGCCCGACCTGCGCTCGCGGCTCGACCAGGCCGTGCGCCTGGCGCTGACGCCGCTGGATGAGGCAGGGCTGGCCCAGTTGATCCGCCAGCTGGCCGAAGAGCACGAGGTGCCGTTGGGCCGTGGCGTGATCGACTATCTGCTCAGCCGTGCACCCCGCAACGCGGCCCGCCTGAGTGAGCTGATCGAGCGCTGCTCGCGCCGTGCTGGCCCAACGGCGCGCCGTGTCCGTTCCCCTGGTGCGCGAACTGATTGCCGATTGCTGATCGCGCCGGCTCGCCCGTCGGGTCAGTAGCCGGAGCTGTGCACGTCGCGAACCGCGCGGCCGGAGGGATCGGCCATCTCGCTGAAACGCTCGTCCCAGGCCATCGCTTCCGGCGTTGAGCAGGCCACCGAGGGGCCGGCGGGCACGGTGGCGGCGGCAGCCGGTGAGGGGAATTGACGCTCGAACAGACGGCGATAGAGAAAGGCTTCCTTGGACGCAGGCGGATTGACGGGAAAGCGGCTGGGTGCTTCGGCCAGCTCGCGATCGCTGACCCGATCATCGGCGTGCGCCTTGAGCGCATCGATCCAGCCATAACCGACTCCGTCGGAAAACTGCTCCTTCTGCCGCCACAGGATTTCGTCGGGCAGCAGTCCGGCGCCGGCCTGACGAAGGATCGCCTTTTCCGGCCGCTCCCCCCCGGGCATGCGGTCAGCCGGGTCGATATGCATGGCATAGTCGACGAACGCCAGATCGAGAAATGGCACCCGCGCCTCCACGCCCCAGGCTGCCATCGACTTGTTGGCGCGCAGGCAGTCATACAGATGCAGCTTGTCGACCTTGCGCACGGTCTCCTCGTGAAAAGCCTGCGGTGAGGGCGCCTTGTGAAAGTACAGATAGCCGCCGAAGATCTCGTCGGCGCCCTCTCCGGACAGCACCATCTTGATGCCCATGGCCTTGATCCGGCGTGCCAGCAGAAACATGGGGGTCGAAGCGCGTACCGTCGTGACGTCGCAGGTTTCAATGTGGTAGATGACGTCTTCGAGCGCATCCAGGCCGTCCTGAACAGTGTAGTGGAACTCGTGGTGCTGGGTGCCGATGGCGGCCGCTGCAACCCGCGCGGCGGCAAGGTCGGGCGACGCCTCCAGGCCGATCGCAAAGGAATGAAGCCGGGGCCACCAGGCCCCTTCGGTATCGTCGGACTCGACGCGACGATCGGCGTGGCGCGCGGTCATGGCCGCAATCAGCGAGGAGTCCAGTCCGCCCGACAGCAGCACGCCGTAAGGGACATCACCCATCATTTGCCGATGCACAGCCGCTTCAAGCTGCTGGCGCAGGACGGTCGGATCGCCGGGTCGGGTGGCCTGGCAGGCATCGCGCCAGGCTGGCTGATACCATCGGCGCACATGCCCTTCGCTTGAGTCGAGCAGATGACCGGGTGGAAAGACCTCGACCTGACGGCACCAGGGTTCGATTGCCTTCATCTCGGAGGCGACCCAAAGCATGCCGTCGTCATCGCGCCCGAAGTAGAGCGGCATGACACCGATCGGGTCGCGCGCGATCAGGTAGCGATCATCGGCCTCGTCGTACAGTACAAAGGCAAAGATGCCGTTGAGCCGGTTCAGGCATTCGGCGCCGAAGCGCCGGTACAACGGCACGATGACCTCGCAGTCCGAGCCGGTGCGGAAGGGATAGTCGCCGCATTCAGCGCGCAGGGCGCGGTGATTGTAGATTTCACCGTTGACGCCCAGAACCTGTCGGCGGTCAGCCGAGATGATGGGTTGGGCGCCTGATTCAATATCGACGATGGCCAGGCGCTCGTGGGCGATGATGGCGCGGTCGTGAACATAGATGCCACTCCAGTCCGGGCCGCGATGGCGCTGCCGGCGAGACGCCTCAAGTGCAACGCCCCGCAGGCCGCGACGGCCTGCGGGGAGATCAAACAGGCCCAGGATCGAACACACCCGGGCTATTGAGGCGCGAGACGGGTCATGCTGCGGACTTCAATGCCGCGTTCGGTCAGAAAGACCGTGGCACCGGAGTACTCGTAGATTTCTCCCAGAATGTTCATGGCGTCCGCGGCCTGGACCATGTCGGATTCCGGGTTGGCTTCCTGGAGCTGCTCGGCCATCCGATTCATCAGCGTGGACATGACCTTGGAGTAGCCCTCGAAGTTCAGTCCGTAGTGCATCAGCGCGTTGTCGCCTTCGGTCGGTTCGAGCGCGCTGGGCAGCTGGCTGCGCTGGGACTCGCCGATCGCGATACCGAGCGCATCGCTGCCCAGGGCGGCATAGGCCGACAGCGAGGGCATGCCCTGCAGGAGACTGGCGGGCAGCTCGACCGGCTCGCCGCCGGGTTCGAGCTGCAGCGAGGCCAGTTCCGGGGAGAACATCTGGGCCATGCCGAGCAGCATCTGCGGATTGCGCATGTGCAGGGTAAAGATCCCACCGGCATCGACCGGCACGGCGTTCTCGCCGAGCTGCAAGCTGTCGACGCCGAGTCGCAGGCCGTACAGATTGGTGACCACCGGCGGAATGGGCTGATTGAGCGCGGTCTGCCAGTCTTCGGCACCGACGGCAATGTTATTGAACAGACTGCACTGCGGCGGGTTTTCCACCCAGCCGGCAACCAGTTCGCGCGCAAAGTCGCGTGCGGCAACCATGTTGAACGCCAGACCGAAATCGAACACGCCGCTCTCTCTGCCGGTCAGACTGACCGGGGCCTGGGCGATAGCCGAGAGTCGCTGGCCAAAGGCGGCATCCGTCTCGAAAATCAGGTCCATGCCCATGCGCTCGGCGCTGACTTCGGTATAACCGAAACTGATGCGCGGGAATGTCGCTGCCAGTGCATCGAGCTCGGCACGGCAGGCCGGATCATTGCCTATCTCGGCCATTGGTGCGGTGGCTTCGGCGGCCGTCAGCATCTCGTCGTCGCTGTCGAGCAACACATTGAACAGGGTCTTGAATTCGACGAAGCCGCTGCCGTATGCGGTGTGGCCGCGTTCACGCCCGAACTCGGCCAGGTCGTCCGGATCGAAAGCGCTGGCTGGCTGATCGAGGTTGGCAACGCGCCGCAGCAGGGCGAGGTTATCCGGCACCAGCGCGGCGGTGGCATAGTCCTGATCGTGGTGCAGGGCGACGCCGAATGCGTCGAAATCAATCCAAAGCAGCCGTTGGTCGTCGATCGTGCGCCAGCCCGCTTCCGACGAGGCTTTTTCGGCGATGCGCTCAAGCATGGCGGCAAAGGCATCGCTGTCGCTGAGCTGCCAGTGCACGAACGGAAACACCGAGACTGTGTGCATCGCCCAGTGACCGTTGGGGTGCAGGCCGCGCTCCGCGAGTGCTGCGCGACTGTCGATAGCAAACATCTCCTCCATCAGGGCACTGGCCAGCGCGGAGTCGATTTCCTCGGCGATCGTCTCGTAGCTGGTGCGGTTGATTTCGGCGAACGCCTCCATCGGCTTCCAGAGCCTTTCGCTGAGGTCTTCCGGCAGCGTCTGGAGGTTGGCGAACAGCAATGGGGTGTCGGCGTCGATTCGGTCAAACAGTGCAGTGGATGCGGAAGCCGCGTCTTGCGGTTGCTGCGCTTCGGCCGGGGCCTGCTCGGCCTCGTCCCGGCCGCAGCCGGCGATCAGCAGGGCAGTCATCAGCACGATGGTGAAATTCCTGGTCATTTCTGATATCTCCTCGGATGGGATTATGGCATTAGTGTTATACAACACCAATACACTTGTCAAGGGCAATCGGTTTCGGATCAGCCCAGCGCTTTCACGCCGCTGATGAGTTGCTGCGCCACTTTCTGCGCGTCACCGTAGAGCATGCGGGTGTTGTCCTCGAAAAACAGCAGGTTTTCGATGCCCGAAAAACCGGTGCCCTGGCCACGCTTGATGACGATACAGTTGCGCGCCCTGTCGACGTCCAGAATCGGCATGCCGTAGATCGGGCTGGCGCTGTCCTTGCGGGCGGCCGGGTTGACGACATCGTTGGCGCCGATGACCAGGGCCACGTCGGTGGTCGGGAACTGGGCGTTGATGTCTTCGAGGTCGTAGATCAAGTCGTAGGGCACACCGGCTTCGGCCAGCAGCACGTTCATGTGACCCGGCATGCGCCCGGCCACCGGGTGAATGGCAAAACTGACCTTGACGCCGCGGCTGGTCAGGAGCTCGGTCAGTTCCCAGATCTTGTGCTGCGCCTGGGCAACCGCCATGCCGTAGCCGGGCACGATGATCACCTTTTCGGCGTAGGCCATCTGAATCGCCGCATCGGTGGCATCGATCGAGCGCATCTCGCCCGAGGCCGGACCGCCCTGCGCGTCCTCGTCGGTCTTGCCGAAGCCGGCGAACAGCACGTTCGTCAGCGGCCGGTTCATCGCCTTGGCCATCAGCTGGGTCAGCAGGGCGCCGGCTGCGCCGACCACGGTGCCGGCAATCATCATGGCCGGGTTCTGGAGGACGTAGCCTTCAAAACCGACGGCCAGGCCGGTCAGGGCGTTGTAGAGTGAAATGACGACCGGCATGTCGGCGCCGCCGATCGGCACGGTGATCAGGATGCCGGCCAGCAGTGCGGCGGCGAAGAACAGCAACAGCAGCTGCGGTGAGGGACCCTGGATGACGAGCAGACCACCGAGCACCAGGGTGGCAGCAAACACCAGCAGATTGAGCAGCTGCTGACCCCCGAAGCGCCAGGTCTTGCGCATCCAGCCCTGCAGTTTGGCAAAGGCGATCAACGAGCCCGAAAAGGCAACCGAGCCGATAATGCCGCCGGCAACGGCCAGCACGATGGTTGCCAGGTCCATGTCGACCTGGCCGGCAAAG
Source organism: Pseudomonadota bacterium (assembly GCA_013285445.1). NCBI lineage: Bacteria > Pseudomonadati > Pseudomonadota > Pseudomonadota bacterium. Next base: position 1,022,349 of record CP053448.1, read on the forward strand.
GCCTTGAGCAGCTCGACCGCGGCGATCGCCGCGGCGGCACCGCCGCCCATGCCGTTGTAGAGCGCGATCATCTGCGGCATGTCGGTCATGGCCACGCGTCGGGCGGTCCACCACGCGGCAACGGAACCGATGCCGATGGCAATGATCATCAGCGCGTAGTTGCCCTCGACCTTGGGGTGGAGGAAGGTGACCAGGATGGCGACCAGCATGGCCACTCCGGACCACAGGATGCCGCGGCGTGCGGTCACCGGTGAACTCATCGCCTTGAGGCCGTAGATGAACATCACCGCGGCAACGAAATAGGCGGCGGGAACGATGAAGTCGAGACCCGGTATCATCGTTTCACTCCTTGTTGCGCGGCCCGGAGGCCTTGAACATCTCGAGCATCCGTTCGGTCACGACATAGCCTCCGACCACGTTGCCTGCTGCCAGGAACACGGCTATGAAACCGACCACCATCTCGGCGGTGGTGCTGGCCATGCCCAGTATGACCATGGCGCCGACCAGCACGATGCCGTGAATGAAATTCGACCCCGACATCAGGGGTGTGTGAAGAATGGCCGGCACGCGCGAGATGACCTCGACGCCGGTAAATGCCGCCAGCATGAATATGTAGAGCGCTACCCAGCCTTCCATCAGGCGTTTCCTCGCAATTTGAATCGGTGTTGGGAGCCCACGAACCGACATCCGGACGAACACTTCGTCGGACGGCAGCCCGAAACCCGGAATCCTGACCCCTGAACCCTCACTTGAACTTCTCGTGGACGATCGCACCGCCGTGCGCCAGCAAACAGCCGGCAATCACTTCGTCGTCGGTGTCAACCGTCAGCCCGCCGCCCTCGTCAATCAGCAGACCAAGCAGGTTGAACAGGTTTCGGGCATACATTTCCGAGGCGTGCAGCGGCGCACGCGAGGGGAGATTGAGCGGTCCGCTGATCAGTACGCCGTCGTGGTCGACGGTCTCGCCAGGCCGGGTCAGCTCGCAGTTGCCGCCGGTCTCGGCGGCCAGGTCGACGATCACGCTGCCGGGCTGCATGGCATCGACCATCGCTTCGGTGATGATTGTCGGTGCCGGCCGCCCCGGAATGGCTGCCGTGGAGACCACCACATCGGCCCGCGCCAGATGTTCAGCCAGCGCGTCAGCCTGCTGCTGGCGTTCTTCGTCGGTCAGCTCGCGTGCATAACCGCCTTCGGTCTCTGCGTCCACGCCGGTGTCAATCATGCGGGCCCCGAGCGACTCGACCTGTTCCCGGGCCGCGGCGCGGATGTCGTAGGCTTCGACCTGGGCACCCAGCCGGCGCGCCGTGGCGATCGCCTGCAGGCCCGCGACACCGGCCCCGATGATCACGGCTTTGGCCGGTCTCAGGGTGCCGGCGGCGGTGGTCAGCATCGGGAACAGCCGCGGGGCGATGTCGGCGGCGACGATGACCGCCTTGTAGCCGGCGATGGTGGCCTGGGAAGACAATACGTCCATGGCCTGTGCCCGCGTGATGCGCGGTACCAGCTCCATGGAGATCAGGGACAGCCCCCGTTCGGCTACCTGGCGCAGGGCATCGAATTGGCTGAAGGGGTTGAGCTGACCGATGACCAGCGTGCCGGAATCCGCTTTCGACAGCAGGCTGTCCGGCGGGCGCCGCACGGTCAGCACGATGTCACATTCACCGGCCAGCTGCTCGGCCTGGTCAATGATTCGGCAGCCCGCCCAGGCCGCGTCGGGGTGACCCGCAGCGGTGCCTGCGCCAGTTTCGACCAGCAGTTCGTGACCGCCGGCGGCCAGGCGGCCGGCCGTCGCTGGATCCAGCGCCACGCGGCGCTCGCCGGTCGTGGTTTCCCTGACAATTCCGATCTTCAGCGTCATGGCAGTCCCTCGTAGAGGTAGCAGAGTGTAGCCGCTGACCCTTGCTACATCAATTGTTGCCTCGATATCCGGTCCCATTCGGCTGATCTGACCCTATGCAGGGCCCGCCGGCGTGGCGCAATCCGACATCCGGACTTCATCGTTTTCCGTTACAGTGCGCGCCATGAGCCGATTGAGTCGAACCTGTGTGCTGGCCTCAGTGGCGGCCGTGCTTGGCCTGGCCGGCGCTGTGCGGGCAGCCGAATCACCCGAGGCCTGGTACGCCGACGCGGCCCGGCAGGTGGCCGAGCGGCGGCAGGTCACCGGCGCAGCGCCGGCAAAGAACCTCGTCCTGTTTGTCGGTGATGGCATGAGCCTCGCGACGGTGGCTGCAGCCCGCATCCTGGCCGGACAGCTGCGCGGCGAGTCCGGTGAGCGCAACCGACTGCACTTCGAGCGCTTTCCGTATACCGCCCTGGCCAGCACATTCAACACGGACCGGCAGACGCCGGACTCGGCCGGCACCATGACAGCGATGGCAACCGGCGTGCGCAGTTTTGCCGGCGCAATCCGGGTCGACCAGCGCGCCCGGCGCGGTGACTGTGCCTCGATGGCCGGCAGCGAGCGCGTCTCGCTGATCGATCTTGCCGTGCATGCCGGCCTGCGCACCGGCATCGTGACCACGACACGGATCACCCATGCGACTACGGCAGCGCTGTACGCTCATTCAGTCGACCGTGAATGGGAGACCGACCGCGGCATCCCTCCTTCCCAGCGTGATGGTGGCTGTCGGGATATCGCCCGTCAGCTGGTTGAGTATCCGGTTGGCGTCATCGATGTGGTGCTCGGCGGTGGACGCCGGGCCTTTGTGCCAACCGGAAAAAGCGACCCGGAAGATGCGAATGCGCGGGGGCACCGGGGTGACGATCGCGACCTGATCGAGCGATGGCAGGAGCGGCATGCCAGCGGTCGGTATGTGTGGAACCGGGCGCAGTTCGACGCATTGCCCGATCAACTGGGCGGTCCCTTGCTGGGATTGTTCGAGTCCAGCCATATGCGCTATGAGCACGATCGCCCCGAGGATCCTGCCGGCGAGCCCTCCCTGGCCGGGATGACGGCCAAGGCGCTGCGCTTGCTCGGGCACGGTGAGCGCGGCTTCGTGCTGGTGGTCGAAGGCGGCCGGATCGACCACGCTCATCACGCCAACAATGCCTGGCGTGCCCTGACCGATACCATCGCCTTTGCCGAAGCGGTGCGGGTCGCCGACGAGATGACCGGTGACGACACGCTGATCATCGTCACCGCCGACCACGGGCACGCGCTCACTTTCGGCGGCTACGGCCGGCGTGGCAATCCGGTCATGGGTCTGGCCGAGCGGCCCGGGCCGCAGCCGCGCGAGGAGCGTCTGATGCGCGACGACAAGGGCCGACCGATAACCGTACTGGGCTATGCCAACGGCCCCGGCTACCGTGGCGGCGAACGGCCGGACTTCGGAACGATCGATCCGCGTGATCCCGACTACCGGCAGGAATCCGCCGTCGGTCTGTGGTCGGCGACCCACAGCGGGGAAGACGTGCCGGTCTACGCCCGTGGTGCCGGCGCCGAGGTCATCCACGGCGCAATCGATCAGCACATGATCTTTCACGTGATGGTCCAGGCCATGCCGCCGCTGGCGCAGGTCGCGGCCGCACTGGTCAACGAGCAGGGTTTGCCCGACTGGCGGCGCCTGATGTGCCGGGTTCAGGACGATTCGGACCAGGACTGCTGAGCCCGGTGCAACCGCCCGGGCGTGCCGATATCGGCCCACCGCCCGCCGAATCGCTCGCCGCTGACCTGGTTGCGGGCGATGGCGCGCATCAGCACCGGGCGCAGCGGGCGCGGTCCCGGCTTCAGGCCGGCAAACAGCGCCGGGTCAAAAACCGCAATGCCACTGAAGGTCAGGCGCGGTCGATGGCTTTCGGCAACGACGCGCGGCCCGGCGAGCGCGAAATCACCGCGCGGGTGATGCCCGGGGTTATCGACCAGCACCAGATGGGCGGCTGCGCGCAGTGGTCGGCGCAGGCGGGCGAAATCGAAGTCGGTCAGGATATCGGCGCTGATCACGGCAAATGGCGCATTCCCGAGCAGCGGCAGCGCGTGCACGATTCCGCCAGCCGTCTCCAGGGCGCCGGGTGGCTCCCGGGAATAGGCAATCTGTGCACCGAAATCGGCACCGTTGCCAAGTGTCTCGACGATCTGCTCGCCAAGCCAGCCCAGGTTGATGACAATCCGGTCGAATCCGGCCGCGACCAGCGCCTGCACATGGCGCTCGATCAGCGTTTGGCCGGCGACCTCGACAAGCGGCTTCGGCCGGGTATCGGTCAGTGGCCGCAGCCGCGCGCCGCGACCGGCGGCCAGGATCATGGCGCGCATCGCTGTTTCCAGGCGGCCAGCAGAAGTTCGAGCTCCGACAGTTCCGGATTGCGCGCAATCGCCGCATCCAGATAGGTCATGAAGCGCGGGAGATCATCGAGGTAGTGGGGCTTGCCGTCGCGGTAGCGGATGCGGGCAAAAATGCCGATGACCTTGAGGTGGCGCTGCACACCCATCATGTCGCAGGTTCGGCGCCACAGTTCGGCAGAAGGGGTCAGCGGCAGGCCGGCGGCAAGGGCAGCTCGGCGGTAGTTTTCCAGCCAAGAATCGACGCGCGCCGGCGGCCAGCTCAGGAACGCGTCGCGGAACAGGCAGACCGGGTCGTAGCTGATCGGTCCGATGACTGCATCCTGAAAGTCGATGACGCCCGGGTTGGGCTCGGAGACGATCAGATTGCGCGGCATGAAATCGCGATGGCAGAAGACCCTGGGCTGGTCCAGCGCCCAGCGCAGCAGATTCGCGCAGACGTGATCCCAGCCGTCGAGCTCCTGTTCGGTGGGTTGCACCTGCCAGTGACGGGTCAGAAACCAGTCGACAAACAGGGCCAGTTCGCCAAGCAGCAGCGCCGGGTCGTAGTGCGGCAGGCCGCGGGTGTCGGTGTGCGTCTGCATCAGCACCAGCGTGTCGATGGCGGCCTGCATCAGGGGTGTGGCACTGGCCTCATCGAGCGCGTGATGGTAGGGACGGCGACCGAGATCCTCGAGCAGGACCAGGCCCGTGTCGGGATCGCTGGCGAGCACTTCGGGGGCGTGAACGCCGGCGGCCCGAAGCCGGCCGGCAATCTCGACAAACGGACCGACGGCCTCGCGCTGAGGCGGCGCGTCCATGACCAGATAGCTGCGGCCGGCGTGCCGGAGGCGGAAATAACGCCGGAAGCTGGCATCGGATGCGAGCGCCTCGCTTGACCAGCGCGGCCAGCCGAGCCGGCTGGCCGCCCATTGCTCGGCAAGACGTCGTCTCTCGTCGGTCACGATCGCGTCAGGCGCTCGATCAGACGCGTGTCGCGCGCGTGGTGCCAGGCGCGCTGCCAGGCCGCGAGACCGCTGACGTAGCGGCGGCAGAAGGCGCGCAGTTCGCCGGCCATTTGGGCCAGCGGATCACCGGCCGCATCCGGCAGCTGCCCCTGTGCTGCCAGTACACGATCAAAACAGCCGGCCAGCCAGTCCGGCAGCTGCATGCTGCGCCGGGTCATGCGGATGCGCTCGACCGTCTGTCCGCGCAGATGCAGCAGGTCCTGGCACAGCTGGGCGCGGATCTCGGCGTCCGACAGCGTGGCGAGGTTGGCCAAAGCGTGGCGTAACAGACCGACACGGCTATCGATATCATCGGCATCGACGGCGAAGCCGAGACGCCGGATATGCTGGCTGAGAAAGGCGCCACGGTTGGTGCCTTTGGACCGGTCGAGATCGGACTCGCACCAGCGCCTGGGCTTGGTGCGCCGGTGAACGAGCATGTGCGGAAGGGACACATGCAGTGAGCGTGGATGCAGGTAGGTGACCAGTGCCCCGAAGAGCAGGTCCTCGTTGCGCCCCTTCGCCTGGGTGGGCAGCAGGAGCTCGCGGTTGTCGATCCCGGTCAGCGTCGTGGTCATCAGATCGTAGTTCGGCGTTGCCTGGAGATGCTCTGGCGCGCGCGCCAGCTGCCGTCCAAACAGGAGTGCGCGACCTGCGTTCTCGTCCCGACACAGGGCCGATAGATGCCGGGGCGGTTCGCCGAAGACCCACTCGATTCCGGAAGTGCCCGGATCGCCCAGCGTTCCGCTGGTGGTGAGTTTGACAGTGGCTCCGGCCGAGAGCACCGACAACAGCTGTGGATCGAGTCCGTCGAGCAGCACTTCGGGATGTTCGCGGCCGGCTGCAACCAGCAGCGCGCAGCATTCGCCCAGTATCTGGGCATGTTCTTCGATCGGATGGCGCTCGCTGGGCCGGAACTGCGAGCTGAAGTCGGCTTCCGGGTCGATGAACTGCAGCCGGCCGGCCGGTTCGGTGACCAGGGCCGGTCGGTCATCGGCAGCATCAAAACGGTAGGCCTCGAGCACTGCATCGTCGTCGAGCATGGCCATGCGCTGGCCGGCGCCGAGCAGCAGCGCCAGGTTAACCGCGCTGCCGTAGGGCAGGGCCGGGTCGGCCGGGTCGCCGGTCAGGAACCAGCCCAGATCGCTCCCGTCGACGCCAGCATCATCGGCCAGCTGTTCAATCAGCTGATGCTGTCGGTCTTTCGCCAGATGAATCAGTGCTGGTGACAGCCCGGGGCGCAATGTGTCGAGCAGCCGGGCTGTATCCCGCTGTCCCTGGGGTCGTGAATCACCGTCGATGACGACCAGGTGTTTCAGTGTCTCGGGCAAACCGGATCGGGCCGCCTGCGTGAGCAGCCGTTCGAGCATTTCGGGACGTCGGCAGGTTCGAATGAACAGCGTGGTGAGCGGCGCCGGATGCTCGCTCGAATGACCGCTGCCGATGCGCTGAAGCACCTGCTGCTGATCGATCAGCAGGTCGCGCCCGGCCAGCTCCAGCACGGCCTGTTCAATGGCGCCGGTGCGGCTGGCCGGCAGGCCGAGCGCCCGGACGATGTGTGCGGCATGTTCGCTGGCGTCCCGCAGCCGGTCGCAGGCCGCGAGCAGCCGAGTATGTTCCAGCGTGACGCGCTGCGGATGGTCGCTGCCGGCCATCAGCAGCAAGGTCTCGCGATCGTTGATGCGACGGGCGTTGAACGGCGGCGCGATATAGCGCGGGGCGTTGCTACCCGTGTCCGAACCGAGCGACACGTTGAAGCTGTATGGGTCCGGTGTCATGGCCTGCGGTCTGGAAAATGCGCGTAGTGTAGCAGTCCGTGCCGGTCAAAAAGGTACCTAAATGGTCTTGTTTTAACCCGACCGGATCCGCATAATGTCAGCAGGCAAGATTGCGGAGCAGCGCATGCTGCGGATTTCCAAGCTGACCGATTATGCAACGGTGCTGCTGGCCGAGCTGGCGCGGCGTCCGGACGCCTGTCTTCCGGCCAGCCGGCTGGCGGAAAGCACCGGCCTGGAGACGCCGACAGTTGCCAAGGTGCTCAAAACGCTGGCGCGCGCCGGCCTGGTCAACTCGGTTCGTGGCGTCAATGGCGGGTACCGACTGGCTGCAGGGCCGAAAGAGATCTCCGTGGCCCGGATCGTCAGGGCAATGGAAGGACCGATCGCTCTGACCGAGTGCGGCCTTGAACCTGGCCTGTGCTCGCATGAGTCGGACTGCAGCCTGCGCGGCAACTGGCAGCGCATTGGCCGGGCGGTCGAAAGCGCCCTGGCCGGGCTGAGCCTGGCCGACCTGGCCGAACCGCAGTCACCGCGTATTGCCATTCGCGCCGAGAGCCTGGCAGCGACCGCAAGAGAGGTTTCATGAATCAGACCACCCAACAGGTTGAGCGCTACATCCAGCAGCGATACAAGGCCGGCTTCTATACTGATATCGAATCCGATCGCGTGCCGGCCGGGCTCAATGAAGACGTGATCGCAATGATCTCGGCCAAGAAGGGCGAGCCGGAGTGGCTGCTTCAGTGGCGCCTGAGGGCTTTTCATCACTGGCAGCAGATGACCGGACCGAACTGGGCCAAGCTCAGACTGCCGGCAATCGACTTTCAGGCCATTCACTACTATTCAGCGCCGAAACAGAAGGACCGGCCCAAGAGTCTCGACGAGGTTGATCCAAAACTGCTCGAGACGTTCGACAAGCTTGGTGTGCCGCTGCACGAGCGTGCCCGACTGGCCGGTGTCGCCGTCGATGCCGTGTTCGATTCGGTTTCTGTCGGAACCACGTTCCAGAAAGAACTCAAGGCAGCCGGTGTCATCTTCTGCAGTTTCTCCGAAGCCGTGCAGGAGCACCCGGACCTGGTGCGCGAATATCTGGGATCGGTCGTGCCACATACAGACAACTACTTCGCGGCGCTCAATTCGGCCGTGTTCACGGACGGGTCGTTTGTCTACATTCCCAAGGACACACGCTGCCCGATGGAGCTGTCGACCTACTTTCGTATCAACGCCCGCGACACCGGCCAGTTCGAGCGCACGCTCATCATTGCCGAACCCGGCAGCCACGTCAGCTATCTGGAAGGATGCACCGCGCCCATGCGCGATGAAAACCAGCTGCATGCCGCTGTGGTGGAACTGGTCGCCAGGGAAAAGGCCCACATCAAGTACTCGACGGTCCAGAACTGGTATCCGGGTGACGAGGACGGCAAGGGCGGTATCTACAACTTCGTCACCAAGCGCGGCGACTGCCGAGAGGACGATGCACGGATCACCTGGACCCAGGTCGAGACCGGTTCGGCAATCACCTGGAAGTATCCATCGTGCATTCTGCGCGGCGATCGTTCGGCCGGTGAGTTCTATTCAGTCGCACTGACCCACAATTTCCAGCAGGCCGATACCGGCACCAAGATGATTCATCTGGGTCGCGATACGACCAGCAAGATCATCTCCAAGGGCATTTCTGCCGGCCACAGTTCCAACAGCTACCGCGGGCTGGTGCGGATGGCCCGGCGCGCCGAGAACGCGCGCAACTATACCCAGTGCGACAGTTTGCTGATCGGCAAGACTTGTGGTGCGCATACCTTTCCGTATATCGAATCGATGAATTCGAGCGCCCGGGTCGAGCACGAGGCAACAACTTCGCGCATCGGTGAGGATCAGCTGTTCTACTGCCGCGCGCGCGGGCTCGGTGAGGAAGATGCGGTGGCTCTGATCGTCGACGGCTTCTGCAAGGAAGTCTTCAAGGAGCTGCCGATGGAATTTGCGGTCGAGGCCAAGGCCTTGCTCGAGATCAGCCTGGAAGGTGCCGTCGGATAGCAGAGTGTCGGGGATGCGGCCACGGCCGGCGCGTAAAGACAACCCAAACGCCGGGTGCCGGGGATGCGATCCCGACCTGCGGCGAGATAGAGACGAGAACGCAAGATCATGCTTAATATCAAAAACCTGCACGTAAACGTCAGTGGTAAAGAGATACTCAAGGGGCTCGACCTCGAAGTTGGTCCGGGTGAGCTGCATGCCATCATGGGCCCGAACGGCTCGGGCAAGTCGACGCTGGGTTATGTGCTCGCCGGCCGTGAAGGCTACGAGGTCACGCAAGGCTCAATCAGCTTCGAGGGCCGGGATCTGTCGGACATGGCGCCTGAGGAGCGCGCCGCGGCGGGGCTGTTCCTGGCCTTCCAGTACCCGGTCGAGATTCCCGGCGTCAACAACGCCTATTTCCTGCGTGCCGCCCTCAATGCCCAGCGCAAGGCGCGTGGCGAGGACGAGATCGATTCAATGACTTTTCTCAAGATGGTGCGTGAGTCGCTCGGCCAGCTGAAAATGGATGATGCGCTGCTCAAGCGCGCCGTCAATGAGGGCTTCTCCGGCGGCGAGAAGAAACGCAACGAAATCGTGCAGATGGCCGTGCTGCAGCCGAAGCTGGCCGTGCTGGACGAAACCGACTCAGGCCTTGATATCGACGCGCTCAAGCTGGTAGCCGGGGGCATCAACCGGCTGCGCGATGATGCGCGTTCCTTCGTTGTGATCACGCACTATCAGCGTCTGCTGAACCACCTCACTCCTGACCGGGTGCACGTGCTGTCTGACGGTCGCATTGTCGAATCCGGCGGACAGGAACTGGCCGAACGGCTGGAAGCGCAGGGCTATGCCCATCTGGAACCGGCCGGAGCGTGAAGGATGAACAAGCTCGCCGAAAAACTGGCCGCAGCGCCTGAACGGACCGACAGTTACGCCGAGCTGCGTCAGCGTGGCCGTCGTGCGTTGATGCAGCACGGTTTTCCCGATCTAAAAACCGAGGCCTGGAAGTACACATCGCTGCGGCTGCTCGAACAGCGGAGTTTTTCATCTGCCGCTGCATCACGATCGTACGCGCCGGCGCTGCCCTTCGACGTAGACCTGCTGCATTTCTGCAACGGATTGCTGGTTGTGGACGGCCTGCAGCTTCCTGACGGGGTCAGGCTCGAGCGGGCCACGGTCGATGATTTTCAGGGCATCGAATACGGTGGGCGCGAGGACGCCTTTGCCTGGCTCAACCTGGCCTGTTTAGGCGAAGCCTGGCGACTGCGCATCGACGGCGAGCTGGATCGTCCGCTGGCGCTTGCCTTCACGACCGCCGAGGATTTCGCAGCGGCGATACACCCGCGGCTGTTCATCGATCTGGGAGAAAACGCTCAAGCGACGCTGATCGAGCTGCATTTCGGCGGCGGCGAAGGCATGGTCAATGCGGTGATGGACGTCCGCCTGGAGCAGGGCGCAGCGCTGAGGCACATCATGCGGCGTTCCGGTGGCGAACTCCTGCGCGTCGTGCGCACTCGCGTCGAGCTGTCGTGTGGTGCCGGGTATCGCGGCTACGTGCTCGACACCGGTGTGCGTCTGGGACGGCAGGATTTGAACCTGCTTCTGAGTGACGCCGGCGCGGTCGGCGAAATCGACGGAACGGTGGTCGTGGATTCCAAGCAGCATGTTGACTATCACACATCGATCGATCATTGCGTTGGTCATACCAACAGCCGTGAATCGTTTCGCCTGCTGGCCGATGGCAGCGGCGTCGGGGTGTTCAACGGGCGCATCCATATCCATCCCGGCGCTGATGACAGTCATTCGGACCTCAACACCGGCAATCTGCTGCTGGGTCAGGCCGCGCGACTCAACGTCAAGCCGGAACTGGAGATCCATGCCGAGGAAGTCACCGCCAGTCATGGCGCGACGATCGGTCAGATCGATGACAATGCCGTGTTCTACCTGCGCTCACGCGGCCTGCCGGCCGATGACGCCAACACCCTCCTGAAGTACGGCTTTGCCGCCGCACCGCTGGAAGGCGTGACGGATGAGTCGATTCGCGATTGGCTGCTGGCTGAGCTGCACAGACACTTGTGAGTCGTGACGGTATCTGGGTTCAGGTCTCAAACCGATACCGATCCGGTCATTGCTGAAACCTGAACCCTGAAACCGTTAACCTTTCCGTACCGAAGCACGGACGAGAAGACATGGCAACCGTTGAATCGAAAGTAAGAGACCAGCTCGACGTATTCGCCTTGCGCGATCAGTTTCCCGTGCTTGCCCGGACGGTTCACGGCAAGCCGCTGGTGTATCTCGATAACGCTGCCACCGCGCAGCGCCCGCTGAAGGTCATCGAGGCGGTCGACGCATTCTACCGGCGCTACAACGCCAATGTGCATCGCGGCGTGCATCAGCTTTCGGTCGAAGCTTCAGACGCCTTCGAGGGTGCGCGCGAAGACGTACGCCGCCTGCTCAACGCAGCGTCCACGCGTGAAGTGGTCTTTACCCGCGGCACCACCGAAGCGGTCAACCTGGTGGCGCAAAGCTACTTGCGCCCTCGCCTGGAGCCCGGTGACGAGATCGTGGTGACGCACATGGAGCATCACTCCAACATCGTGCCCTGGCAGCTGTTGTGCGAGCAGACCGGCGCGGTGCTCAAGGTTGCCCCCATCAACAACAGGGGCGAACTGATCGTCGATGAGCTGGCTGCGCTGATCAATGAGCGAACCCGGCTGATCGGCATCGTGCATGTATCCAATGCGCTTGGCACGATCAACCCGGTCAGAGCGGTGTGCCGGATTGCCAGGCAGCACAATGTGAAGGTGCTGGTCGACGGTGCCCAGGCCACGCCGCACATGACCGTCGACGTGCAGGCGCTGGACTGTGATTTCTACTGCATTTCAGCGCACAAGATGTACGGGCCGACCGGTATCGGGGCCCTGTGGGCGCGTGAAGCGCTGCTCGAGGACATGCCGCCCTGGCAGGGTGGCGGCGAGATGATCAGTCGAGTCAGCTTCGAGGGCACGACCTACAACGAGTTGCCGCACAAGTTTGAGGCCGGCACGCCGAATATTGCCGGCGCCATTGGATTCGGCGCGGCCGTGCGCTTTCTGGAAGCGGTCAGCATTGATGCGATCGCCTGGCAGGAACAGCGCCTACTCGATTACGCCACTGAACGCATGCAGGACGTCAAGGGACTGCGTATCATCGGTGAGGCTGCCGAAAAGGGGCCGGTGATTTCCTTCACGCTCGATGGGGTCCATCCACACGATATCGGCACCATCATCGATCACCATGGTGTTGCCATCCGTACCGGACACCACTGCGCCATGCCGGTGATGCAGTTTTTCGACCTGCCGGCAACGGCCCGGGTATCGTTTGCCGCCTATAACCTGCGCACCGAAATCGACGTTTTTCTCGACGCACTGGAGGAGGCCCGGCAAATGCTGGTCTGACCCGTGGCCTACCCGGTGCCGGCCTGCCCCTGGCTCAGCCGCACACCATAAAGTGACGGGGTACACTAACGGCCATGGCACTCGAGGCGCTTTACCAGCAGGTCATCCTCGACCACAACCGCCGCCCCCATCACTGCGGCCGTCTGCAGGGCGCAACCCACAGCGCACGCGGCCAGGACGCCCTGTGCGGCGACGATATCCTTGTTGAGCTGCGCGTCATAGATGGCCGAATCGTGGAAGCCGCGTTTTCCGGCGAGGCCTGCGCGATCACCACGGCGAGCGCTTCGATGCTGACTCAGTGGCTGCGCGGGCGCAGCGTAACCGAGCTGCAGCGTGCCTGCCAGCGGTTCCGGGAGCTGCTGGCCAATACTGCCCTGGCGGACGATCCGGTGCTGGGAGAAATCAATTGTCTGCGTGCGGTCAGTGGTTTTCCGGCCCGCGTTCGCAATGCAGTTCTGCCGTGGCACACGGCGGTGCGAGCGCTTGACGTGCCAGCAGCAAGCGGGGAGAAGCCCCCGCCCGCTTAGCGGACGGGGAGCCTGCAACCCCCTGATCGTGGAGGCTGTTTCAGGGCGTGCCGGCCTCCGGCGCGCCGCCCTGCGGCGGTTCGTCGCCGGGCTTGGCCTGGCTGCCCTTTTCGCGGTCCCAGTCCATGGCCTTGGTCTTGAACTCGCCGAACTTCTTCGAGACCTTGCTCAACTTGGCGTCCCACTCCGGGTTGGGCTGCTGGCCTTCGGTGACCTTGAAGAACACCTGCATCAGGGCGGTCATTCCGATCGGCTCGATCACCGCCTGCTTGATGCCCCAGGCGAACACCAGGGCGATCACGAGCGTCAGGATGCCGGCAGAGCCGGGAAACAGCGAGACCAGGCCGGCGACCGGCAGCAGCACCACCAGAAACACGATGAAGGTCAGGCCCCAGATGAAAAAGGCCAGCCAGAAGGCGTTCTTCAGGAAGGTCTTGTAGTTCTGGGCATAGAGGACCAGTGCGGTCTGCCCCGAGCGCCACGGGTTGTCGGACCGGGTGCGCATGTTATGGGCCAGAATGACTTCGTCGAGGTAGGTCAGCGACAGATTGATGATGGTGTTGATGAAGTTCACCAGGCCCTGGATGCCGGGAATCGGCAGGAACGAGGTGATGGTGAAAAACGCCCGGTTGAAGGCCTTGAGCACGGCCTTGATGAGCTGGTCGATGCCGAACAGCACCGAGGATTCCACGAAACGCTCCCGTACGATGCCCTGGGCGTAGTCGATCTGGCCCTTGCCGCCCGGCAATTCACGGCCTTCGAGCAGTTCGACGAGCACGGCGATGTGGCCGGCCTTGACCATGTAGAGCAGGTACTCGCGCAGGAAGTAGAGGATGGCCGAGGTGATGCCGAAGCCCACCAGGCCGCCCCAGACGCTGAACGCGCCCGGATCGTCGCCGATATGACCGACGAAATAGCCGATTCCTGCACCAACGCCGGTCACCAGCACGTAGGCAAGGGTGATGCCGAAATAAATCAGAAAACGAAACACCAGAAACGGCATCGTGCGCATCATCAGGCCGATAACTTCGCCGATTTTGAAATCCATCATGGCTATGCCCTCCGTTGGAGACGGATCCAGAGTCCCACATCATACGAGAAAAACGCCCCCGTTCTGCCAACCGGGCGATGCGCCGGCCTGTTCCGGCCTGGAGGCTGCCGGGTTACCGGCTTTGCCGGAGCTCAGTAGTCGGGTGTATGCGTCAGGGTCAGCCGTTCGTTGCCGGGCAGATCGGTCAGTACCTGGCGCTGGCCATCGGGCCAGTCGATGATGATCTCGTCGATCCGGTCATGTGTGCCGAGACCGAAGTGCAGGTCGCCATGGTGCTGTGACAGGTAGGAGTCGCCGGCAAGCACCTGGGCAGTCTGTACCTTCGGGCCGGTGCGCAGCTGTACGCGGGCCCCGACCGCGTGGGTGTTCCGGTGTTTCTGGCGCAGCCGCAGCGTGATCCAGTGGCCGATCGGTTCGGTGATGTTGCGCAGCAGCACCGGCTGGCTGCCGTGGATCATGATGACCAGGTCGAGTCGGCCGTCACCGTCGTAGTCCGCCTGGGCGCCGCCGCGGGCAACCAGCGGCCGCGCGTCGGGCCATGCGTACTCGGTGACGTCGACATAGCCGCGCTGACCGACGTTGCGGTACAGCAACAGCGGCTGGGCAATGAGCCGGCTCGGATCGTTACGATCCTGCAGGGTATGACCGTTGGCGGCCCACAGGTCGAGTTGGCCGTCGTTGTCGAAGTCGGCAAAACCGGTGGCCCACCCCACCTGGCGCAGTGAGGAATAGCCGAGTCCGAGCATCTCGCCGACCTCCATGAACAGAACGCGTGGTGTTTGTGCTGTATCCAGACGCGTCATGTTCTCGAACAAGACGTTTTCCTGGGCCACCCAGTGGGTGATGAACAAATCAAGCAGACCGTCGCTGTTGTAGTCGCCGACTGCCAGCCCCATGGCGCCGCGGTAGTCGGCAGCCAGGGAGCTGGCGCCGATGTCGAGCAAGCCTTCCGGACGATTGTGAAACACTGCGTTTGACGAGACGTCGTTGGCCACGTACAGGTCAAGACGGCCGTCATTGTCAAAGTCGAACCAGACCGGCTGCAGCGAGCGGCCATCCGGGTTGGCGACACCGGCCTGCGTGGCGATCTCGGTGAATGTGCCGTCGCCGTTGTTGCGGTAGAAACGGTTGGCGGCAGGCGAATAGGAGGACGGATTGAGTGTGTAAGGCACCTCGGTGTCGTACTGCTGGTCGGTGCGGTCGAGATCCTCTGGCCGGTAGTCGAATTCGACGTAGTTGGTGACGTACAGATCAAGCCAGCCGTTGCCGTTATAGTCGGCCCAGGCGACGCCGGCGCCGAAGCCCGGATCACCGACGCCGGCCTGGGCGGTCACGTCGCTGAAGCCGCGGCCAGCGTTGTTGCGCAGCAGCACGTTTTCACCGTAGGCGCTGATGTAGAGGTCCAGAAAGCCGTCATTGTCGTAGTCACCCCAGGACGCGCCGAGGCCGTTGATCGCGATATCGACTCCCGCCTCGGCCGAGATATCGCTGAACGTGCCGTCGCCGTTGTTGCGGTAAAGCGCACAGCGTCCGTCGCCGCCGGTCACGAGGTTGCCGCGGAAGTTGACCAGAAACAGATCCGGGTCGCCATCATTGTCGTAGTCGCCCCAGGCCGCGCCTGATCCCATATCCTCGGGCAGCAGCGACTGGCGTATGGCGGGGAAATGGTCAAAATCGATTCCGGCGATGTCGGAGACTGCCTCGAAGCGAAAACCGGCCATCTCGGCGCTGGCCTGGCGTTCGAGGGCGTGGGTGACGCCACGGGTCGGATCATCGTCGCTGCTGTAGGGGTCGACCGGGCCGGTCAGCTGCCAGACAATCAGGGAGAGGACGATGACCAGACCGGTCGTGATCAGGCCCCAGCGCAGCATCAGCCGGTGACGCCTGGTCAGCTCAGGCATCGTCGCTGATCATCACGGTGGCCGTGGCGCGATTCATCTCGGTGATGGGTGCGCGCATGTCGGCTTCCGGGCCGTACATGCGATCGAGAAAGTCGGGGTTGGCTTTCCGGTACCAGAGGATGGACTCGATGTGCAGCCGGCTGGCCCCGTCTTCCTCCCCGTCCGGCATGTCGAAAGCAATGGTCTCGCTGCGGCGTGGGCGACCTTCCGCATCGAATTCGGGCGGCCGGCCGCGATCGTCGCGGACCTCGGCGGCCATGCGCCGCAGCGTCACCGACGGGCACTCGAGCGGCAGTTCGACCCGGTCGGTCATGCCGGGGTAGACCGAGCGCGAATAGCTCTTGCCGACCAGGTCCCAGAGGTTGTGCCGGTCGATCAGTTCACCTTCACGGTCAAATGCATCCGCCTTGAACCAGGCGACCGGATCGACGACCGCGCCGCGCTCGTCGAGATGGCCGCTGTGGTAGAGGACTCGACCGAGGTCGTCGGTAACCCGCACTTCCAGCCAGCTTTCGATCATGTCCAGCGGTCCGGTCGGGAAATCGTGACCCGTCTTGTTGTTGGTCAGGATGACCTGGAAACGGGTACGTTCACCGCGGGCGATGGTCTCTGGCGCGTCAATGGTCATGCGCACCACCGGTCCTTCGGTCCACTTGTCGGCGATTTCCGGGATCTCGATTTCACCGCGCAGCCACTGCTCGGTCAGGCGAACATGCTCGGCTGCCCCCTCGAGATCGTGCAGTGTCGGCAGGTACTGGTTGCCGCCGAGAAAACGGTGATTCCGGTGCTTGCCGTCGTCTGCAGCGCGATAGACGTCATGGCCGTCTCCCGCGGCCGGGTCGCGACTGTCGTTCAACGGCATGTGGCATTCGCGACAGTGAATGGTCTTGTCGGGATCGGCTTCGTCATGCCATCGGCTGCGTGCCCAGCTATCGTACTGGTTCTGACCCTGTACGCGGCCAATATCGGTGTTGAGATCGATGTCCATGTACTGCTTGTGGCAGGCCGCGCAGAACTCAGGCGTCTTGTAGAGTGGCCGCGAGTAGCTCTCGATGTGGTGGCGCGGGTAGGCGCGGATCAGAAAATCAGCGGTCAGTTCGGCCAGCGTGCCTTCGGCGCCTTCATGCAGGTAGGGCTGCGGCAGGCGAATCGTGAAGTCGGCATTGCCCTGAATATCAGCGTTGACGATGCTGTGGCAGGAGACACAGGAAATGCCTTCCTCGAACCCGGTTGCGCTCAGCGTGAGGTTGCCGCTGTTCTTGGCTCCGCTGAACAAAGAAATCGGGTCGTGGCAGCCGGCACAGTAGCGAGTGTGCTCCGGCGAGGTTTCCTCGGCCATGACTTCCTGTACCACCTGAAACAGGTCATCCATGGCGGCGTAGCGATGGGCGCTGGGCAGCCATTCCCGGTAGATCTGATCATGGCAGCTGCCGCAGCGTTCCGAGCCGGCCATTGCACGGGCCTCAAGCGCGCCATTGCGCTGAATCCACTCGGCGGCCTCGCGCAGGATTCGCTCGCTCGCCGCGAGAGTCTCGGTTTTGCTCACGCCGGCTTGCTGCAGGGCGCGGCGGTGATGGGCAAACAGCCCCGAGTCATGGCCGGCATAGTGCTGCAGTCGAACCGATTCCGCCTCGGGGTTTTCCAATGCAGCCCGGTATGCCGATCGCTCCGGCTCGTCGAGCAGCCCGGCCAAGCGAGCCGTGA
Organism: Pseudomonadota bacterium; assembly: GCA_013285445.1. Taxonomy (NCBI): domain Bacteria; kingdom Pseudomonadati; phylum Pseudomonadota; species Pseudomonadota bacterium. Next base: position 1,040,019 of record CP053448.1, read on the forward strand.
GTCCGTCCTGCCAGTCGCCGTAGTCAATCCTGGCGAGGCTGGGCGCAAACGGCCGATCCGGGCCGAAGCGCCAGTTGTAGTCGTCGGGAAAGGCCGTTTGCAGCTCGGCTGACGGGTGGCGGGCAGCCCAGACAGCGGCTGCGGCAAGCAATACGATGCTCAAGGCACCGCAACCAACCCAGAATACGCGCCGGGCACGCACGACCGGTTGTCGTGCAGCGCCGCGGCCGAGCGGCCTGAGCAGGATCGAGACCAGGTGCACCACGAACAGAACCGGCACGGCCATGCCGGCGAGCAGATGGGTCATGTCCCAAAAAGCCCCCAGCGCATCGCCAAACAGGGCCTGGGCAGTGACGGCAAGACCCGAAATCAGACAGAGGAGGGTCAGGAGTGCTGCTGCATAGCCGATGAGCTGGTAGTGGCTGAGATTGCCGCCGCGGCGGTTGCGCCAGTGGATCCACAGGTAGGCCAGCACGGGCGCTAGGGTCAGCACTCCAACAAGCGTGTGGATGATCAGCGCGGTCTGGGGCAGCGCCCCGAACGGCCAGAAGTAGATGATCAGCCCGCTCGCGGCCAGGAAAACCAGAATGCCGGCAGTCGTCACGCTCAGGGGCGAGCGCCACTCGGTCGCGGTGTGCGTACGCGTTTGTTTGCCGGGTGAATTCAACGGTAATTGCAGGGCTTTGGGAGCGGCCGTAAAGTGGCCTGAATTTTACATCTTCCAGACCGGTATTGCGAGGACCGGGCCTGGAAAAGGGCGTGGGACACTGGCCCGCATTATTCATGAATTCACTCGCGCCCTTGCTTGCGCCTTGTCCGCACAGCGGATTTTTCTCCCTCGGAAATACAGCCTGGTATTCCGCTCGGTCGGAAAATCCGCTGTGCGAACAAACCCCTGCGCAATCATCGCGGCGACTCATGAATAATGCGGGCTAGAGGTTGCGCAGGTCCGCGAAATCGCCGGAATCATGATCGCGCTTGAGGCGGTCGAGCAAATCGAGGATGCGGTCGGCGGCTTCCCGGGGGCTGGGCATGTTCTCCGTGCCGCGAGCATCCTTGAGTTTCTGCACCGATGGGAACTCGCTGCTGTCGACTTCCTGGCACAGGTAGTCCTGCATGCCGGTATCGATCAGGCCTGGCGCGAGACTGATCAAGTGTGTGTCCGGCATTTCGGGCGCATACAGTTTGATGAGGTTGTTGAGCGCGGCTTTCGACAGCGAGTAGCCACCCCAGCCATAGTGCATGTTGACCGCAGCACCGGAGGAGACCGCCACGACCTGGTCGACCGGGATCTGGCGTTCGATCAGCCAGTCGAGGATCATCTTGTTGGCCCACACGTTAACGCGCATGAGGTGTTCGAGGTCGTGCACGTCGGTGTGGGAAATCTCCTGAATCCGGCCCAGGATGCCGGCGTTGAGGACCACCAGGTCAAGCCGCAGGCAGTCCGACAGCAGGCGTTCAAGCCCTTCCTCGAGATGGTTGAGGTTGCCGATGTCCTGTTTGCGGTCACGGATACCTTCTTCGTCGTGGGCCGCCAGGGGGCAGCCGCGCCGGCTCATGCCCCAGACAATGGCGTCACGGTCGAGCAGCGCTTCGGTCAGCCCCAGGCCCAGGCCGCTGCTGTTGCCCGTAATGAACACATTCATTGTTGCTTACTCTCTCCCGATGGTGCGTTCGAACAGATTCAGGATACGCCAATACTCGTCGCGCCAGCTATCCGGACGGGCGAAACCGTGCCCCTCCATTGGATACGACGCCAGTTCCCAGTGGTCTTTCTCGAGTTCGATCAGACGCTGCGCCAGCCTGACCGAGTCCTGATAGAAAACATTTGAATCGAGCATGCCGTGGGCGATCAGCAGGTGGCCGTCCAGGCCCTCGGCAAACTCGATCGGCGAGCTGCGCCGGTAGGCCTCCGGGTCGATCGCGGGTGTGTTGAGGATGTTCGAGGTGTAGAAGTGGTTGTAGTGCGCCCAGTCGGTCACCGGCCTGAGTGCGGCACCCGCCTGGAAGACCTCGGGCGCCTTGAACATCGCCATGAAGGCCATGAAGCCGCCGTAGGAGCCGCCGTAGACGCCGATGCGTTCGCGGTCGGCGTCGTGGTTGTCGACCAGCCAGTCGACGCCGTCGATCAAGTCCTCGAGCTCGGGCGTGCCCATCTGGCGATAGATTGCCGTGCGCCAGTCGCGCCCGTAGCCGGCGCTGGCGCGGAAATCCATGTCGAGCACGTGGTAGCCGCGCTCGGTGAGCAGATTGTGAAACATCTGCTCGCGAAAGTAGTTCGGATAGCGCGACCAGGTGTTCTGCAGATAGCCGGCGCCGTGGACGAACAGCACGACCGGGTATTGCTCGCCCCCGTGGGCGGGTTCGCCGCGCGCCGGGTAGAACTTCGACCAGACCGGGCGGTCGACGTGGCTCGAGGGCACGCCAACGATCTCGGGCTGCTGCCACTCGATCGCCTTGAACCGCTCGCCGCGCGTGTCGGTCAGGGGATCGAGCTCGCCGGTGTGGAGATCCACCAGGGCGGCCTGTGGGGGCAGGTAGGCCTCGGAATAGCGCACCAGCGCCTGCTCGCTCGCGCCCGGCATGACGGTGAAGGACTCGATGCCCTTGTGTTCAGTGATGCGCTCGAGCTCGTCGCCAACCAGGTCCAGGCGGTAGAGGTCGTATGCGGTCGGATGGGAACGGTTGGCCAGCATCAGCACTGCCGCCCCGTCCGCGTTGATGACCGGGGAGTCGACCTCGAACGCTCCGTGCGTGTGCTGTCGAGGTGAACCGCTGCGTGCGCCCACCGTGTAGAAATGACTGTAGCCGGATTCCTCCGACAAGAACCACAGCGTTTCTGAGTCCGGCAGCCAGCCGAACTGGTTGAACGACCAGTTGATCCATGCCGCGTCGGTCAAGCGATGGCGATGCTCCAGAACCGGTACTTCGGCACTGACGTCGACCACGGCCAGCCAGCGATCCTTGTTGTCGATCGCGCGCAGCTGCACGGCCGCCAACTTGCCTTCGGCGTGCCATTCGATACTGTCGATGTTGATCTCGCGCAGCTCGTCTTCGCCGATTGGGTCGATACCCTGTTCCTGTTTGAGTTCGGCCAGCGGATCGCTGTCGATGCCCGGCAGATGCCCGAAGTCCAGTTCGTGTTTTGCCCGGTTGTCCAGATCAAGCAGCCAGAGCTGGCCGGGCGCCGGCGGATTGCGGCCCACGCGCGTGCGCACGTCCTCGACGTCGATATAGCCTGACTGCGTGACGTAGTGGGGCATTCGGCCGTCCTTGCCCTCGTCATGGCCGGCCGTCTGAACGGCCAGCAACAGCCAGCGGCCGTTTGGCGACAGGGCCGAGGCGCCGGGTTCCATGTCCGCGCCCAGGTACCAGGGAGCAACCGAGCGACTGGTGTCTTCGGCTGCTGCCTTCTCGGCCTCGCTGCGCGCTTCCCGCTTGTCTTCGACCTGGTCGCGCAGGCTTTCAAACAGACGCAGCTGCATTCGGGCCAGGTTGTCGTCGGGCTCGGCATCCGGCTCGTCTTCGAAGCGCAGGTCGGTCACCGGCCAGCTCAGGCGATCGACCAGGTCGTGGACCCACCACTGGCTGCCGCGGAGAAAGACAACTCGTTCACCTTCGGGGCTGAAAACCGGCGCGCTGTCGGTTGCGCTGTCACGGGTGAGCTGCACCAGATTCCCGTCGCCGGGCTGACGGACAAACAGGTTGCCGTTGCGCACGAACACGAAGCGCCCGGTCTGCGGGTGGTAGACCGGGTTGGCACCGTCGATGCCGGCCTGTTCGGCGTAATCGACCAGATGATCCTCACCGCTGGCCAGGTCGATACGACGGATGTCTCGAAGTTCGCTGTCTTTGCGCTCGACGAGATAGTAGATCGCTTCACCATCGAGCTGCCACCAGGTCTGTTCGACCGGCGGCCCGATCCACTGCGGGTCGGCCATGATCTGTTTCAGCGAGGGAGTCTGGGCAATCGCCGACAGCGGCGCCAGGAGCATCAGAACGATCGTGATTGGTCTGGACTTCATTGGATTCGCGAACGATGGATTGACCGGGCGCGCTCCGCCCACAAGGCAGGGACCGCCGCCGGTTGGTCAGGATACAGCAGATCGACCGCGCTCAGGCAAGCGCTTCACGCCGCCGGAAAGCAAGTTACAATTTCGTGACAATGGAGGGAGTTGCGATTGCATGGAACAGGCAGCTGGCTGGTTGCAGCCTGCGGCAGCACTGGTCACCGGCTATCCGTATCTGGTCTTGTTTGTGGGCCTGCTGCTGGTCGGGGAGGTGGTGCTGCTGCCGGCACTTTTCCTGGCGTCGACGGGGCGGCTGGACTGGTTGTGGGTGATCCTGGTCGCGATTGTCGCAACGGTGCTATCCGATCTGGCCTGGTACCTGCTCGGCCGTTGGTACCCGGCGCGAATGCTTGATCGCCTGCGTGAGCGGCAGCCGCCGGATCGCGTCGAGCGTCTCGAAGTGCTGTTCCGGCGCCAGGGCCCCAGGTTGCTCTACCTGTCAAAGTTTGTCTATGGCACCCGCATCGTTGCCCAGGTGCTGGCTGGCGCGCTCAATATGCGCTTCGGCCTCTACATATCGGTCAACCTGCTCGGCGTGGTCACGGTGGTGTTGTGCCTGGCCGGCCTGTCGTGGGCGGTGGTCGGATCGGCGCGACAGCTGGAAGAACTGCTGCAGCACATCGAGCTTGCCTTCCTGCTGTTGCTGCTGGCCGCGGCGTCGGCTTACCTGACTTTCGGGCAATGGGTGAGGCAGCGATGGTTTCGGTAGTCATCGCGGCCTACAACGAGGCGGCGACTGTTGCCGAATGCGTGCGCTCGGTGATCGGGCACCCGCAAGTCAACGAGGTGGTCGTGGTCGATGACGGTTCGAGTGATGCGACCTCGGCCCGCGCGCAGGATGCCGGCGCGACCGTCGTCCGGCTGTCGGGCAACCGCGGCAAGGCCGCGGCGCTGGATGCAGGCGTGGCAGCTGCGCAGGGTAGTATCCTGCTGTTTCTGGATGCCGACGTGACCGGGCTCACGCCGGCCGCCGTATCCCGCATCCTTCATCCGGTGCTGGCCGGTGAAGTCGATCTGCACGTCGGCATCCGGGCACGCAAGACGTTGTGGCTCAATCGCCTGCTGCACGTGTTCCCGATCATCGGCGGCGAGCGCGCGCTGACGCGCCAGTTGTGGCAAATGGTGCCCGAGCGGCACAAGCGCGGCTTCCGCATCGAGATTGCCCTGAACCACACCGCGAAGCGGCGCGGCAACGGCATGGACTTCGCGCTGATCGAAGGACTGACCCATCGCACCAAGGAACGCAAGCTGGGTCTCTGGCGCGGAGTCCGGCTGCGCATGCGCATGATCGGCCAGCTTGTTGCGGTTACCTGGAGTCTCTATGTCGTTGAAGGCCTGCGCGAGCGTATCGGGTCAGGCCGGCGCGGCGCGGTTCGCGATCGCGGTTGATGACGGCCACCGGGCCCGGTCCGGAGTCGTCGCGTCCGGCCAGGGGGTGCCGCGCCCGGTCAGGGTCAGTGCCGGGCGCTGTGCCCGAGGTCCGGTGGCCTTGTCTTGATACCGCCATGAAAAAGGCATACAGTGAACCCGACTCGATCGATGGTCCGAGGATCTGCCCATGCACTGGCATCGTTGGTTCGCGGCGTGTCCTGCCGCACTTTTGCTTTGTTCTGTCGGCGCGATGGCGCAGCCGGCGTCCGCTCAGACACAGGCCGACGCCGCCAGCACGGTCTGGAAGCCGGCCAGTGCCGTCGCTCAACTGTCGGGCAGCTGGGCCGACCAGGGCCCCGGTCCGGCAACGGATGGTCAGGTCGAAAACGTCACGCCAAACGACGAAGTGGTCGGCGCCGTGGAGGCCGTCGTCGCTCATCCGGCCGACGCGGACACCCTGTGGATTGGCGGCGTGAACGCCGGTATCTGGAAGACCACCAATGCAACGGCAAGCAGTCCGAACTGGGTTCATCTGACCGATGACAAGTCATCGCTGTCGATCGGTGGCCTGGATCTCGATCCTACCGACGCCAGTCACCAGACCCTGCTGGCCGGGATTGGCCGCTTCTCCAGCCTGGGCCGCACCGGTGGTGAGCGCATCGGTCTGTTGCGCACCACCGATGGCGGGTCGAGCTGGACCTTGCTTGACGGCGGCGGCACCCTCACCGGCAAGAACATCGCGGCGGTGGCTGCGCGAGGCAGCACCTTGCTGGCGGCAGTCAATGTTGCCGACAGTTTTACCTATTCCAATATCGGCATCTTCCGCTCCACCGATGGCGGCAGCAGCTTCACGCAGATTTCCTCCGGTGACGGCACGGCCACGGGCCTGCCCGGGGGCGTGACCCATGATCTGGCCGGCGATCCGTCCAACACTGCCCGTTTCTACACCAGCGTGACGTTTGCCGGTGGTGTTGGTGGCAGCAATGGCGTGTATCGCAGCGACGATACCGGTGCGACCTGGTCCAAGGTATCCGATGCCGCCATGGATGCGCTGATCGTCGACGGCCTGGCGAATATCGAGATTTCGGTGGGCAGCAGCAGCAACGTCTACGTGGGCATTGTCGGCAGTGACGGTGAGCTTGACGGCGTGTTTCGATCCGGCAACGGCGGCAGCAGCTGGACGGCCATGGACCTGCCCGAGACCACCGAAGGAGGCGGGGCCATTTTCGGCGTCCATCCCGGCGGGCAGGGCGCCATCCACTTCTCGATTCTGGCCGACCCGGGCAATGCCGACATCGTCTACATCGGCGGTGACCGTCAGCCGTTTTTCAGTGAAGGGGGCGGAGCCGGTTTCTGGCCGAACTCGATCGGTGCCAACGATTTCTCCGGGCGGCTGTTCCGTGGCGATGCCTCGCAGCCGGGCGGCTCGCAGTGGACGCCGCTGACCCACTCGGGTACGGCCAGCAACTCCTCGCCGCATGCCGATTCCCGCGAAATGACTTTCGATGCTGCCGGCAACCTCATCGAGGTAGACGATGGCGGTATCTACAAGCGCACCTCGCCGCAGCTGGGTAGCGGAGACTGGTTTTCGATCAATGGTGATCTGCAGTCGACCGAATACCACGGGATTGCCTACGACCAGGTATCCGGAATTGTTTTTGGCGGCGCGCAGGACACCGGATCGACCGAGCAGGTAGCCACTGGCAGCAAGACGTTCCGCAGCATCTCGACGGCAGACGGCGGCGACGTGGCCGTCGATGATCATTCCTCGGCCAGCCAGTCGACGCGCTACACCAGTTTTCAGTTTCTGAGCGCTTTCCGGCGGCGCATCGTCAATGCGTCCAACGTGGTCACGGGCACGGCATTCCCTACTCTGACGCCTATCGGCGGCAGCCCGGCTCTTGATGCGCAGTTCTATACGCCGATCATGGTCAACACAGTGTCCGGGGATCGCCTCCTGATCGGTGCCGATAACGGTCTCTACGAGTCGCTTGATCGCGGCGATACAATCACCCGGATCGGTGCGGGAATCAAGGTCAACGCCTTTGTCGGGGATCCCATCATCTATGGTGTGCCTGGCAATGCCGATCTGATCTATGTCGCCGATGACGGTTCGCTCTACCGGCGAACCGCCGCGCCGGGCGCTGGCCTGACGCTGGTGACCTCGCCGACCAGTCTGGTGATCAATGATCTGGCGATCGAGGGCGCCAGTCCTGACAACCTGTTTGCGGTGGACACAGGTGGCGTTTATCGATCCACCAACGCGGCCAGCTCCTGGTCGACCGTCACCGGCAATCTGAGCTCGCTTGATCCCGGACGATTGCGCGCGCTGCAGTTTGTGCCCGGTGCCGATGCGGCGCTGGTTGTCGGCGCTGACCGCGGCATTTACGTCGCCTACCAGAGTGACGGGTTTGCAATCTGGTCCAAGCTGGGCGGTACCGGCTTGCCCAACGCGCCGGTTTTCGAGCTCGACTACAGCGCCCAGGACGGCGTGCTGGTTGCCGGGCTGCTGGGGCGGGGCGCGTGGATACTGGAGCAGGCTGGCGACGTGATCTTCGCCGACCGGTTCGATTGATGCCGCAGGGCATGCTGACAAGCGCGCGGCAGCGCGAGCAACTGGACAGACCCATGACTGACAAGACAGCAATTGCGACCGAGCCCCGAAACGCTGACGCACGCGAGTGCGGCAGCTGGCAACGCGGGTGGTTGGGTATGCCGACTGTGATGGCAATCATCACGGCCGGCACCCTACTGGCTGGCCCGACCGCCGCCGGCGAGCTGACAGGAGCCGGAGACGGTGTGTCGCTTGGCAGCGGCGTGTTGGTGGATCCGACCGGCACCATACTTTACGTGGCTGAACCCGAGGGCCTGACGGCCCGTCGGCTGCAGGATGGCGAGCGCGTCTGGCGCCATGAACCATCGGCCCGCCCGCTGGGCCTGCACGCGGGGTCACTGGTTGCCCTGGGGCAGTCCGCGACAGAGGCGGGCTTCGAGGTGCACTATCTGGCTCCGGCCACCGGTGCAGTGCAGGCATCGATCGAAGTGCCGTTGCCTGACGGGATCAATTTCCTGCTCCAGGATCGCCCTGACCAGCGGTTTCGGTTGCGCTACTACGCCGGCGACGAGGGGGAGATCCTCTCCTGGACCCATGCCAGACGGCCGCTGCGCGGCGCACCGGCGGTATCCGGTTTGAACCGCGGGCGCAAGATGCCGAGAATCAGTACGGAAGGGTCCAGTCCGACCGAATCCGAGACTGAAGCCGAAGCGGAAGCAGGCGCCTGGCAGCAGCGGGTGGGCGGGCTGGTCCAGCTCGACCGCAGCAGTGAACAGGCCTTGCCGCTGCCGTCGGCGTTTGTCGATCGCCTGCCGGTTGAATTGTCACCGGATCTGGCGCCGGACGAATGGCTTGGCGAGATCCAGGGCCGCCAGTTCCGGTCAGGTGACGGCCGTCATGTGCTGGCAACGCGCACGGTCGATGACCCGACCGAGTGGCTGCGCCACGAATGGATTCTTCTGGACCGTGATTCGGGATCGGCGCTGGGCAGCCTGCAGCGCTTTTATTCCTATGCCCCGTTCGTCGTGGTTGAGCGGCAGATTGCGCTGCTGGTTCCGGCACACGGCCAGCTTGACAAGTCCGGCCAGTGGGTCGAGTCCGGACCTGCCCTGGCCGTATGGCGCCTCGATGACGATGTCTTGTCCTGGCGCACCGAGCTGCTTGAAACGGCGTACCTGGGCGAGTTGCCGCCCTGATCGTTTGGCCGGGCGGGGCCCGGCTTGCTGTGGCTTAATTGCTGCAGTAGAGTGGTGGACTGATTCCGGTCCAATCAGAAGCCAAGGGGTCCCTTGACCGTTCGCACGCTGGCCCGTTTGTTCTCGCATGCCCGACCTGACCGTCGCCTGGGCGAAACAGCCGTACACCGGTTGCAGAGACGCGAGCATGCCCTGGTCGAGGAATTTGCGCGCAGGATGCCGCATATCCCGCTGGTACAGGACCGCACGGGGCAGGACGATTCGGCGTTGGGAACCGCGCGTTTTGGCGACCTTCTGGCACGCCCGCGGCGCTTGATTCCCACTGCCAGCCCCGGCGTGACCTACGTCGAGCTGACGTTTCGCTATATCACCGAGCAGGATGCCGTCTATGAGCTCAACCTCGGTCCGGCGCGCGTCTATGCACGCATCGAGGATCCGCTGTTTCTGGGCAGGCGTCGGTACAGCGTTGAACAGATTCGGGCCGACCGGGGCTTGCGCGAGGCGTATTTTCGGAAAGTCTTTGCCCTGATGGCGGCGCAAAGTGACTGCCAGCGCGAGCTCAGTGACTGGATGCGCGCCTTTCTCCTGCCAGAGACCGGCAGCAGCGATCATGACCTGCTGGCCACGCTGCAGAACTTCAACCACAATATCGTCACCGGGCAACGGCAGTCGCCGGCCAGCCGCAGACACTTCCAGTTGGCAATGCAGCAGCTCGACTTCGGCCGAGAGACGCCCGGCCGGGGTCCGGTCGCCCTTCGCCTGTCGGTGCGGCCGCACCGGCGACCAGATGGCGCCTATGCCCAGTCAGTCACCACTGTTCTGGCCGGCACCAATCGGGGTCCGGCGTTTCGCGACGATCAGGGCAAAGTGACGTTTAGTCTGCCCGGTGATGCGTTTGAAAGGCGCTTCAGGCGTTTTGTCGAGCAGGCCAGTGCTGACCGGCTGGAACGACTCCGCGGGCGTTCCTGGCGCACAAGCGCTGAAGAGCGGATCTGGGGTGGGCGCGGCGAGTGTGAAGCCTATTTCCACAACCACGACACCTTTGTCATGAAGGGGGTCAAGTGGACGCTCGAACGCAGCGACGACCAGGCACCCAAGGTGCTGGGGGCGCACCACAACGTGGCTGTCTTTCGCAGCGGCAAGCACCGGGTCGCGGTCAAGGCGGTGCCGTTCGAGTCCGTTGGCGACCTGGTCCGTCTGACTCAGGCTCATCAGTACGTTCACGGCGTCCAGGCGCCTGCCCTGCTGGCACAGGCGCAGGCCTATCCGCAGCTCGCCGGCGAGATTCTGCGCGCAGCAACCGGTTTGCTCAGTGCACCGCGCAACCCGCGTTTTGACGATACTGCGCAAGCCCGCAGGGCGCTTGACGAGGACTGGAGCGGACTGTTCAAGCGCAACCTGGGCCCACTGCTGCACCAGGTCACGGTCGACTACGATCACCGGCTGCTGCTGGCCGTCCTCGACTGGAGTGCCGAGGGCATGCTGTCGGATTTCCACGCTCGCAAGCGCCTGCTGGAGGATTGTTCGCTCAGTCATCGGCTGCGCATGGCCGCAAACCTGTTCCGCAACGGCCACCAGATGCTTGAGGACGACGTCACGCACACCGACCTGAAGGCCGAGAATATCCTCAATCTGCCCGGTGCGGCTTTCAGTGCCCAGCAAAAGGCGCGCAAACAAGGCTGGGGCCGCCTCAGCGACAGCGAGCTCGAACGGCTGATGGCCGGTGAACCGACGTTCGAAGGCGATTTTTCCGGGATCTACTTTGGGCGTGAGGGGGCTGTTGACAACCTGTCTCGGGGCGAAGGGCTGCCAACTTCGCTTCACTATTCGAGCTGGAAATTCGCCAGTCTCGGGCTCAGTGAGGGTATCCGGCCGACCGTGCTGCGCGTCCGGGGTGGAGCGCTGCCCGGTATCGATGCCCTGCTGCTGGAACAGGACATCGCCAATCGCGGCACGGCCGCCTGGGAAATCGTCTACGGTTCCCTGCTCGATTGCTTTCCGCCGACAGAGGAGGCGCGCCGCATGGAGGCGCGTCGCACGGCCCAGCAGCGCGCGGCCGTTCATCTTGCGCAGGTGATTCGCGCCAGGCGCGAGGGGCGAGAAGATGCGGAGCAGCTGACCCGGCTCGAGAAGGCAATGCGCGAATGTGACCGGCGACTGCTTGATGTGGTCAGTCTGCGCTCCGAGACGATCGACAACAAGTCCCGAATCACTCCCCTGTTTCAGCACGCGGCCGACAACCGGCACGGCTTGACCGTATGGCTTGACCCCCGCGTCATCGACATGCTTGATCACCTGGCCTGTGATTTCAGGCACCGCGACATGAGCCGGGAACATGTTGCCAAGCTGTATCGGACTGCCGAGGCCCTGCTGCGGGCCGAAGCGGGGCGACTTGAACGGGCTGACCAGCGCATTGCGGCCGGCCGGCGACAGAGAATGGTCTCCTACATGCGGAAGCATCGTCTTCACTTCAATCCCGATTGTGGACTGCTGGGCCTGGCTGATCTTCCCCGCCAGCTCGAGGCGTTTGCCGCGCTGGTCAATCGAATCCCCGATCCGCGCCGGGCCCTGAATGAATTCACCCGGAGCTGGCTGAGCGCGCGGCAGTGGGGCGGGACCGTGCTCGATGCGCTTGAACAGGTGCAGGCCGCGGCTGCGGAAATGCCCACCAGAGCGAACGACAAAGGCCGGGCTGAACTGTGTGAGTTGTTCCGGTCCGCGCTGCTCAAGGAGCACGAAAGCCGCATTCAGCTCGAGTCATGTCTGGGTGAGGAGACCATGCGGCCCCCACACCTGGGGCTGTTCGAGCGCCGCAAATGGCGGGTGTATCGTGATCATGACAAGCTGCGCTTCAGTCACTCCGCAGATCTCTGACCGCCGGTTCCGTCGGTCGGCAGCGCTTGCCTGCGCTGGCTGGTCGGCCGGCTTGCTCACCGGGTCGGTCGCCTAGACTCGTCATGCCGGAAGGGCCCGAGATGTTCCGCGTAGCCCGGCAGATCGTCGCTGCAGTGGGTGCGCAGCCTTTGACTGAGGTCTGGTTTGCCTTCGAGCACCTGCGCGCGGGTCAGCGTGAGCTGACCGGTCGACGGCTGATGGCGGCCACAACCCTGGGTAAGGCGCTGTTGCTGCATTTCGACAACGACCGGGTCGTTTATACCCACAGTCAGCTCTACGGGCGCTGGCTGTTTGCTGAAGCCGGTCGCCGGCCAGACACGAATCGTCAGCTGCGACTGGCGTTGACGACCCGGGCGCGTTCGGCGCTGCTCTACAGCGCCTCGGATATCGAATTGATCGACGCCGCTTCGCTGCGGGCGCATCCCTTCGTGGCCCGGGCCGGCCTCGATGTGCTGTCAAGCGGTGCCGATGTCGCCGCCATTGCACAATGGATGCGCCGCGACCGCTTTGCTGGTCGTCAGCTTGGCCACCTGCTGCTTGACCAGTCGTTTCTGGCTGGCGTGGGGAATTATCTGCGTTCCGAGATCCTGTTCGCCGCCGGTCTGCACTGGACTGATCGGCCACGCGATCTGGACGAAAGCGCCTTTGCTCGCCTGGCCGGGGCCGCGCATACATTGATGTGGCGATCGGTCGAGACTGGCGGAATGACCAACCGGCCGGAGCGCGCAAAGGCCCTCAGGAGCGCCGGCTGGGCCTGGCGCGACTACCGTCATTTCGTGTTCGATCGCGACGGTCAGGTCTGTCACGCATGTGACACCCCGATCCATCGGGTCGCGGTCGCGGGTCGCCGCCTCTATTACTGCCCGAGCTGCCAGGGCCGCGTGGCTTGACCGGAAGCCGATGGCACCGGACAATCGAGCCCATGAAGCTATATACCTATCCCCAGGCACCGAGCCCGCGGCGGGTGCACCTGTTTCTGGCCGAAAAAGGTGATGCGCTCTCTCGGCAGATCGAGCAGATCGTTGTTGACCTGCGTGCCGGCGCACACCTGTCAGACGAGTTCGGCCGCAAGAGCCCGTGCCATACGGTTCCGGTGCTCGAGCTTGACGATGGCCGTTGCCTGAGCGAGTGCGGCGCGATCTGTCGCTATCTCGAAGCCATTGAACCCGAGCCACCGCTGTTCGGCCGCTCTCCCGAGGCGCAGGGAATCATCGCCGATCGCGAGCACTGGGTCGAGATGAACGGCCTGCTGGCGGTCATGGAGGCCTTTCGCAACACGCTGCCCGGTATGGCCGATCACGCCTTGCCCGGGCGGCGTCCGGTGCCTCAGATCGCTGCACTGGCCGAGCGCGGCCGGCGGCGCTACGAGTGGTTCCTCGAAGACCTCGACGGCTTTCTGGCGGCGAGTGAATACATCGCCGGCGATGACTTCAGCCAGGCCGATCTGACCGCGCTGGTAACGATCGACTTCGCGGTTCGCGGCATCAAGCTCGCAATCCCCGGGTCACTGGACCACGTTCGCCGCTGGTATGAAGAAGTGGCCTCGCGTCCTTCGGTGAAGGCCGTTGGTCGATAGCGTGTTTCTGTAACCGCATGGTCAGTGGCGGCGCTGGCCATGGCTTCGATGCTGCCCGGGCGGGTCACGCAACACAGCACAGGTGACCAATGGGCTATTGAAGCGCGAACGCCCAGTTGCTATTAATCAGTCATGACGAACCATCGAGCAACGCCTCCCGGGCGATGGCCGGTGGTCTGCATGGCTCAATCGGGCGTTTTTGCGCTCATCAGGAGGTTGGAGATGGACACGTATCGGACACCGACAGGATTGTTGGGGCTCATGGCCGGGATTCTGGCGCTGAGCGGTTGTATGGCGGGAACGCCAGAACTGCAGGAAACGCGTGAGATGGAGCTGACCGTGTCGGCGGGTAGCGAGCTGATTATCGATGTCGGTGCGGGTTCGCTGTCCGTTGAGGGCGACAGCCAGACCGGGACGGTTCGGGTGATCGCCGAAATCTGGCAGGTCAGTGCCAATGACGACTACACGCTTGCACTGGAGCGGCATGGCGAAAACGGCGCCCGCCTGGAGGCGCATACCGGGTCAGGATTCGGAAGCGGCAACGATCGGATTGACCTGGTCGTTCATGCGCCTGAATCGCTGCGCGTCCGAATAGACGATGGCTCGGGCAGCATGGCGGTTCGTTCACTGACCGGAGACCTGGATATCCGCGATGGATCAGGAAGCATCCGTGTCGAATCGATTGGCGGCAACGTGACGATTGAAGACGGGTCGGGTTCGCTGCGTACCGACAACATCGCCGGCAACCTCAGCATCGATGATGGCTCGGGCAGCATCGGCATTCAAGGCACCGGCGGCGATGTGCACATCGACGATGGCTCCGGCAGCATCACGGTCCAGCGCACCGCTGGCACCGTTACTGTCAGCGACGGCAGCGGCAGTATCGAGGTGGACGGTGCCGAGGATTTCCGGCTGCTTGAGGACGGCAGCGGCAGCGTCAGCGTGACCGGCCTTCGGCGCGGAGATGGCGGCGACGGTTGATGGGGGCGCCGGTGCTGCGCGCAATGACATGCTCTGTTCGGGCCGGAATTGTCGGGCGTTCTGCATCCGGAAGACCGTCATGACCCAGCCCGGCAGATCATCTGCCCGGTTCAGATTGATCGGGCAGCTTGAGGGTAACCGGCGCGAACAGTAAATCGGCGGCGGAGCCGCCAGGCAGGGTTTGCTTTACGCGATGTTGGTGTTAGAATATAACATTACATCTATCACACCATCACTGATCGGGAGAGTGTGCAATGCGCAAGTGTGCGCTGTTTACCGCCATCACCCTCGCGCTGGCCAGTCATCAGGCGCTGGCCCAGGATCGCGATACCGAAGCGCGTGAGAACCCGCATGAACACGAACAGGAGCACGGCAGTGCCGGGCACACCGAACGTGCCGACCTGGAGACCATCACCGTCAGTGCATTGCCGTTCGAGCGCAGCAAGCTTGATTCGGCACAGCCGGTCGATGTGCTCGCTGGCGAGCGGCTTGACGACCGGCGCGGAACAACCATAGGCGAAACGCTGAGTCGTCAGCCTGGCGTGCATTCGACGTTCTACGGTCAGGGTGCCGGACGGCCGATCATCCGGGGTCTGGGTGGGCCGCGTGTGCAGGTGCTCGAAGACTCGATACCGGCCGTTGATGCGTCGGCCCAGTCCGACGATCACGCCGTCAGCGTCGAGCCCATGTTGATCGACCGCATCGAGATCCTGCGCGGTCCGGCAACGCTGCTGTATGGTTCGGGTGCGGTTGGCGGGGTGGTCAACGTGATTGACTACCGCATCCCCGAACGCGTGCCGACCGCGCCCCTGGAAGGGCGCTTCGAGTGGCGTGGCAGCAGTGTTGCCGACGAGCGCACTGGCGTATTGCGCCTGGACGGTGGCGGCGGCAGCTGGGCCTGGCATGTCGACGGCTCCTGGCGCGATTCCGGGGACTATCGCATTCCCGGCCCGGCCGAGCTGGATGAGCATGACGATGATCACGGTGAAGGCGATGAAGAAGGGGGCGGCTCGCGCCGGCTCGACAACAGCTTTGTCGAGTCGAATTCGGGCTCGGTGGGGCTGAGCTGGATTGGTGAGCGCGGCTTCATCGGCGCATCCTACAAGCGATTCGGGACCGAATACGGTATTCCCGCACCCCACGGTCATGGTGATGAGCACGAGCAGGCCCCTGTTGGGGGTATGCGGTTTTCAGGCAACCGGCTGCTGGCCGAAGAGGGCGCGGACGAGGAAGGCGAGGAAGACGTGTCCATCGACCTGGAGCAGGATCGCTTCGACATCAAGGGTGCTCTGGAGCGACCGTTGCCCGGTTTTTCCCGGGCGCTGCTGCGGATCAGCTACAACGACTATATCCACAGGGAAATCGAGCAGGCGCATGAGTCGGCCGAGGCGCATGAAATGGCCGGCTTTCTGCTCGACGAGGACGACGAACACGATCAAGACCATGACCACGAGGGGACCGTCTTCGAGGTCGATACCTTCAACCTTCGCCTGGAGATGCAGCACGAACCGATTGCCGGCTGGACCGGTGCCGTCGGGCTGCAGTACGACGACGAAGATCTGGGGGCCGAAGGCGAGGAGGCGTTCATTCCGTCGGGTAATACCGAGTCCTGGGCGCTGTTTACGCTGCAGGAACGCCAGGTCGGCGCCTTCACCTGGACGCTGGGTGCGCGCGTCGAGGATACCCGTGTTCGCGCTGAAACGGACAATGACCACGATCACGACGGTGATCACGATGACCCGCCCGAGTCCCGAAGTTTCACCAGCGTCTCGGCCAGCGCCGGTGCACTGTGGCGGATCAATGGCGCCTGGCAGGCGTCGCTGAACTACGCGCACGCCGAGCGTGCACCGTCACAGACCGAATTGTTTGCCGACGGCCCGCATCTGGCCACCTTTACGTTCGAGCAGGGCGACTCCACGCTCGATACCGAGACGACCAACGGGCTCGATGTGATTGTGCATCGGCACGGCGATTTCTTCGATTTCGAGATCAGCGCCTTTTACAATGATATCGACGATTTCATCTTTCTGGCCGAGACCGGTGAATTCGCCGATGGGCTGCCGGTACGCCAGGCCAATCAGGCCGACGCAGCGTTCTACGGCGTCGAAGCCGGCGCCGTTTGGCAGTGGCGGGATACTGCGTTCGGCGACTTTGACCTGAATCTGGGCTACGACTGGGTTCGCGGCCGTCTCGGCCGCGGTGAAAACCTGCCGCGCATCTCGCCGAGTCGCTTCTCGGCGGGCGTCGACTGGCACCTGGGCGCGGCGCGCGCCAGCCTGGACTATCAGCGCGTATCCCGCCAGAGCGACGTTGCCCCCGAGGAAGCCCCGACCGACGGCTACGACATGCTCGATATCAACCTGGGCTACCGCTTCGATCTCGGCGCTGCCGGGCTGGAGGCCTTCGCGGGTGTGGCTAACCTGTTCGACGAGGAGGCGCGCGTACACACCTCGTTCCTGAAGAATTTCGCGCCGCTGCCCGGTCGCAATTACCGCTTCGGGCTGCGCGGACGGTTCTGAGGCCAGGCCAAGCCGGCGTTGGCCAGGCGCTCCATCAGCGCCTGATCGAGCGCCGGCATCGACTCGAGCAGGTGGTCGCGAAAGGCCTCGGCGGCGGGCGTGACCGCCCGGCCCGCCTTCTGCAGCAGGTGCCAGTGGACCGGTGCCGGAAAATGCGGGACGCTGAGTAAGACCAGGCGGCCGCTGTCGAGCTCCTGCCCGACTGCATGCAGCGAGATGACGGCCAGGCCGTGACCGCCGCTGACTGCCTGCTTGATCGCCTCGTTGCTGCCCAGCTCCAGTTCCGGCCTCAGTTCGGCATCGAAGCGGCGCAGCCAGTCCGCTGTCCACATGCGCGTCCCGGAACCCTCCTCCCGTACCACAAAGCCGGCGCAGGCGACCTGCTTGAAATCCAGCTTGGGTGAGCGTGTCCACGGGTGATCTGGCGCGGCGATCATGACCAGCGGATTGATGCCCACCTGCTCGGATTGAATCAGCCGGCCGTCCGGCGGGCGGGTCATCAGATACCAGTCGTCCAGGCCCTCGTCGAGCCGTTCAATCAGCGCCGACCGCGGCAGGATACGCAGTGAGGCCTCGATGCCGGGGTGGCGCTGACGAAAGCTGCCAATCACGCGCGGCATGAAGTATTCAGCCGTCGATACGGCCGCAATACTGAGGCGGCCGCGCTCGATGCCCTGGCGCGCGGCCAGCTGTTGCTCGAGGCGCCGCAGCGGTTCGCGAACGGCGCGAGCGGCTGCCAGCATGTCCTGGCCCGCCTCCGTGAGGCGCAGCCGACGACCGACGACCTCGTGGAGCGGCATGCCGGCCGCTTCGGCCAGCTGCCTGATCTGAATTGACAGCGTGGGTGGGGTCAGGTGGAGCTGCTCGGCTGCCTTCGTGATCGAGCCGGCCTCGGCAACGGCGCGAAAAACGCGCAACTGATGCAGCGTCAGGTGCATCGGCAAAGAATAGATATAAATCTAATTAAAAGTCAAATAATATTAACTGTTATCAACGTAATTGGCCGGATAGACTTGCGCTGTCGTTGAAACCGGAGTGCCCCCATGTCCGCTGTGATTCACCAGAGCTCCCGTCTGACTGACGACCCTCAGCGCTTGAGCGCGCCGACGCCTGTAGTGCTGGCCGAGGGCGACGGTATCGGCCCGGAGATTACCGAGGCGACCTGCCGTGTCCTCGAGGCCGCCGGCGCGGCCGTGGAGCTGGTGCCCGTGAACATCGGCGAGGCCTGCTATCGGCAGGGCGTGAGCTCGGGCATTCCCGCCGAAGCCTGGGAGCTCATTCGCAGGCATCGCGTGCTGCTCAAGGGGCCGATCACCACCCCGCAGGGCGGTGGCTACAAGAGTCTCAACGTCACGCTGCGCAAGACCCTGGGCCTGTTTGCCAATGTTCGCCCCTGCCGGTCCCTGCATCCGGTGCTGCCGTCGCGTCATCCCGGCATGGATGTGCTGATCGTGCGCGAAAACGAGGAAGACACCTACGCCGGCATCGAGCATCGGCAGACCGCGGAAGTCACCCAGTGCCTGAAGCTGATCTCGCGCCCGGCCTGCGAGCGCATCGCCCACTACGCCTTCGAGCTGGCCCGGCTGCAGGGGCGCAGGAAAGTGACCTGCATGACCAAGGACAACATCATGAAGGTCACCGACGGTCTCTTTCACCGGGTCTTCGACGAAATCGCCGAGAACTATCCCGACATCGAGGCCGAGCACCTGATCATTGATATCGGAACGGCCCTGCTGGCCGACCGGCCGGAGCGCTTCGATGTGATCCTGGCTCCGAACCTTTACGGCGACATCCTCTCCGACGTAGCCGCCCAGATCACCGGTTCAGTGGGGCTGGGCGGTTCGGCCAACATCGGCGAGGGCTGCGCCATGTTCGAGGCCGTGCACGGTTCGGCACCCGACATCGCCGGCCAGGATCGGGCCAACCCGTCCGGCCTGCTGCTGGCCGCCTGCGAGATGCTGCGCTATCTCGGCGATGTCGACAGCGCGCAGCGCATTCACAACGCCTGGCTGGTGACGCTTGAAGACGGCGTGCACACGACTGATATCCATCGGCCCGGCTGGAGCCGAGCGCCGGTGGGGACGCGCGAGTTTGCCGCCCGCATTTGCGCCAACCTCGGGCGTCAGCCGCAGTTGCAAACCGCATTCGCCCCGGGCGAGCTGCCGCGCTTCAACCAGGCCTGGCAGCCGACCCGGCCACGGCCCGGGAAAACACTCGACGGGGTGGATGTCTTCCTCGACTACGACGAGGACGGGCGTGAGGCAGCGCGCCTGGCCGGGCGTCTGAATGCCGCCAGTGAAGGGCTGCCGCTGACACTCAGGCTGATCACCAATCGCGGCGTCAAGGTCTGGCCCGACGGTCTGCCCGAGACCCGCTGCACCGACCACTGGCGTTGCCGCTTCCGGGCGAGTGAGGGTCAGCATCCGGTCCACGGCGACATCCTCGACTTGCTCAGGCGCATCGATGCGGCCGGTCTCGACTTCATCAAGACCGAGCATCTTTATCAATTCGATGGCGTCCCCGGGTTTTCTCTGGCCCAGGGCGAGTGAATCCTGCCGGATACTGTAAACCATACACAAACAAGTAAGGTAAACTGTCGCGCTTTGACCCGACGGAGGTAAAAGCGTGAAAACTGCACTTTGCGTGTTCGCCGCAGGGCTGCTGGTGACCGTCGCTCCTGTTTGCACGGCGGCTGGTCAGCAGCCGGGGCTGAGCCAGGCAGCGCCCCTCGATCCGGTGCTGGTGACCGCCAGCCCGCTGGTGAACACGCTTGACGATGTCATGCAGTCCGTTTCGGTAATGACTCGTGAAGAGATCGAGACCGTGCCTGCGGCCACGCTCGGGGAGCTGCTGGCCCGGATCAGCGGCGTAGAGGTCCGTCGGCGCGGCGGACCGGGTGTTCAGGCCGACATCGGTATCCGCGGCACGGCCTATGAACAGACGCTGGTTCTGGTCGACGGCGTGCCGCTGGGCGATCCGCAGACCGGCCACCACAATTTCAACGTGCCGGTGCCGGTTGAGCACATCGAACGCATCGAGATCATCAAGGGCCCCGGAGGCATTGCCTACGGCGGCAGTGCGACCGGTGGGCTGATCAATATCGTCACACGGTCGCCGACCCGTCGCGAATCCGGGCTGGGTCTGCGCGCGGGTAGCCATCGTGCGCGCGAGGGCGAGGTCTTCGGCGCCGTCAGGGCGGGCACAACCGGTCACCTGTTCTCGGCGGCGCATTTCCGCACTGACGGGCACGAACCCGAGCGCCGGGCCGACGCCGAGTTGATGCAGGCAGCGTATACCGGCCAGGCCGAGCTCGGTCATGCCCGACTGCGCTGGGGACTGGCGGCGGATGAAAAGCACTTTGGCGCCTGGAAGTTCTATACCGCTGATTTTCCGGACCAGCGCGAGCGCACAGACACGCGTCTGGGCTGGCTGGGCGGCGAGGCTGCAGCGCAGTCCTGGATGGTGTCCTCGCGCATCTGGTGGCGCGGTCACGGGGACTGGTTTCGCACCCGTGTCGGCCAGCGCGACTTCATCAATCGCCACGATACCGACGTCTACGGCCTGCGCCTGAGCGCGCGCCGGCCCTGGGCCGGGGGTGTCACTGCCATCGGTGGTGGCCATGTCGAACAGCGGATCGAAAGCAATGCATTGGATGACCACCGCCGCGATGAGTCGACGATGTGGCTGGCGCATCGTCACGCCCTGGGCGATCGGCTGCAGATCGAAGCCAGCCTGGGTGTGGTCGATTACAGTGACCATGGCACGCAGACGCTGCCATCACTGGGGCTCGAGTATGCCGTCGGCCGAGACTGGAGCGTTCACGCAGCCACTGCCGCTACCAGCCGAATTCCTTCCTATACCGAACTGTTCCTGCAGACGTCCGGCAATCGCGGTAGCGCCGTACTGGTCCCGGAGCGCTCGGGTTTCCACGAGCTTGGGGTCCGTTACCGGGTCGGACCACGGCGTCTGTCGCTGACGGTTTTCGAGCGGCGCACGCGCGATCTGATCGACTGGGCCCGCGCGCCGGGTGAGCTTGCCTGGCAGGCCGGCAACTTCGACGGCCATCGCAGCCGCGGCGCGGAGCTTGAGTGGCTGTGGCGGTCACAGGGCACGGGTCTGCTCGAGCATCTCAGGTTGTCGTCGACCTGGCTGGATACCCGCCTTGACCACGGCGACTCGCAAATCAAGTATGCGCTCGATTTCGCCCGTTTCGCGGCCAGCGCTGCGGCGCGCGTCAGACTCCGAGGCGGCCTCGGGTTGTCTGTGCAGGCGCGTTATCAGCAACGCAGCAGTGATCCGGCGCGGCCGGCCGGTCGTGAGGCTTTCCTGATCTCGGCGCGGCTGGACTGGCAGCGCGGGCCGATGCAGTGGCTTGTCGAGGGCACCAACCTGCGTGACGACACCGTGGTCGAGGCCGGTTTCGCGCCGCTGCCAGGGCGCTGGCTGTATGCCGGTCTGCGCCTGCGCTACTGAGCGACGGTCCGCAGGCTACAGAAAGTAGTCCTGTGATGCGATCGCCGCGGTCACCGCGGCGCTGAGTCCGGCGAACCACGCCAGCACGGACCATTCCACGGTCGCGCCGCGGGGCTGCCGGAACAGCAGGAACAGGATGGCCGGCACGATATAGTAGCGCTGCTCGATCAATTCGACCGGCAAGAGCGCCAGTATCGTGACGGGATAGAGCCAATAACCGGCCGGGTCTTTGAGTCGCGTGACCGCGATCGACAGCAGCGCCCAGGCCATGCCGGCAAAGGCCAGCAGCCTGAACCAGTGGTGATCGACCATCCAGCCGAGCACGCGGTTTCTCAGGTGGAATTCGGGCAAGCCCAGATTGTAGAAATGCGTCACGCTGAAGGTGGTCAGATACAGCACGCCCAGCGCAGCAATGAGCAGTCCGACCCAGGGACGGCGGCCGAGAAGTTCCGCGATTCGCGCGAGGTTGGCGGCGTGCAGGGGCAACAGGACCAGCCAGACGACCAGCAGCATGAAGAACACCTGCCCGGGATAAACGGCCTGCCCGAATCGGTGCGCCTCCCGATCCCCGAGGGCAACGCCCTGGTTGAGGATCACGAATGCGACGAAAACGACCAGAGGCAGCATCAGCATCCAGGACGATTGCAGCGCCGGGACGGCCCGGACGCGAACCCGGTGCAACAGCGAACGCCAGTTCAGGGCGCCCGGCGTTTGCCAGACACCGGCCTGATGCAGCGCCATCAGCCACAGCAGGCCGGACCAGAACACGTTGGTCTGGCGCCAGGCCAGGGCCAGAGTGCCGATGGCTGCCGCCGTCCAGAAGGACCGTGAGCCGAATGCGACCAGGGCGGCAAGTACCAGGGTCAGCGCGCCGAGGTCGGTATAGAGCAGAAAACAGAATGGCCACACCAGCGGGCAGAGCAGCACCTGCAGCGATCGCAGCAGCGGCCGTGAAGCGCCGTGCCTGAGCAGAAAAAACCAGGCCAGCACGAGCGACAGCAGCGCCCACGTGGCGCTGATCGCACGCAGGCCGCGCAGCGACTCCACGCCGAGAAGACGCGCCGGGAGCGCGACTGAAAAGTGGTAGCCAAGAGGCGTTGTGAGATACGGCACGCGGGCGAACTCATCGCTGTTGATCGAGCGGATCTGGGCCAGATGGTAGTGTTCATCGACCAGCGGCTCGTCGGGCAGTACCGACAGCATCAGAAAAACGGCGAGCACTGCCGTGCCAAGCAGCGTAGCCAGCTGGGCCGGAATCCGACCCCGGGTCCGGAATTCAGTCGGCGAAAGATATCCGCGCATATTGATGCATCACGATCGCAGACCGAGAGTATAGGGGCTCCTCATCGCGCGGTCGCAGAAGAACCCGATTCCGCCTCCAGCCAGCGTTCGAAACGATCGCGAATGCGATCTAGGGTGTTGGCGTACCACGTCACATCCTTGCTGATTGCGTTGGCGCTGTTGTAGGGGTGGGTCGGTATGTGCGGACGCATGTCGATGCCGCGATCGGGATGTCGCAGGACGCGCTCGGCCGCCGAACGGCGTGCCGGTCCGTAGGCGATTCGTTCGGCAAGCTCGGCCAGCGGCCTGCTGCGCGTTGCGTGACGGATGAACTGCCAGGCCAGGTTCGGTCGGGCTGCATGCGCTGGAATAACCCAGGTCTGGTATTCCTGGATCTGCCCGTCCCAGATGATCTCGATCGGGCTATCGTCGTCCAAGCGGGCACTGAAGAACCGCCCGTTGTAGCCGGATGCCATGGCCACTGTTCCGGATTCGAGCAGCTCGACTGGCTCCTCGCCTTTATCCCACCAGACCAGCGCATG
Source organism: Pseudomonadota bacterium (assembly GCA_013285445.1). Taxonomy (NCBI): domain Bacteria; kingdom Pseudomonadati; phylum Pseudomonadota; species Pseudomonadota bacterium. The sequence continues at coordinate 1,063,477 of CP053448.1, forward strand.
ACGGATTTCGTCGAGACGCGAGAAGGCAAGGTCCAGGCCACGGGCCGTGCTGAGCAGCGAATAGATCTCGCGCCTCGGCACGCCGCTGGACATCAGCGCCCATTCCAGGTTGTCGCTCGGCGTGCGCCGCAATGCGCGCGCTCCCGGGAAATTCTCCAGATCGAACAGATCCGCGATGCGAGACGGTCTTCGGCCCGGGTAGGCCCGGATATCGTAGGCGATGACCGTGGCGTAGATCGTGTGAGTCAATGCGCAACGCTGCATGGCGCCGCCGATGAAGTCATCGCTGGCCGGGGTGCCATCGATGCCGTCGGGAAGTGTTCCGTGAGCTAGCGGGCGCAGACGCTGCATGCGGCAGGCGGCAATGGCCTCGCTCATGGCCATATCGACCACGTCCGGTGGATCGTCGAGGATTTCTGAACCGCCCGAATAGGGCACGGTCTCGATGCTCACACCGGTGTCGGCCTCGAACGGGTCGAACAGCACCTGGCGCTGCACGGCCTCGTAGGCACCGCCCCAGGTCGCCACGGTTAATGTGTCGGCGGCCACTGCTGTCAGCGGCGACGTCAGGACGGCAAGCGCCAGCAGGCCGTCACGCGGCCGCATGTTCCTCTCGCCGCGTGCTTTCGAGCAGCTCGAGATAGGCATCGATCAGGTCCGATTCAAAGACGGTGCCAAGTAGTCTCGAGTCATCGTCGAGTACCGGTACACCCTCGCCGACAAATTCGCGCAGTTGGTTCATGGCCTCCCAGATGCTGGTTTCGGCGGACATGCTGATGGCTTCGGGATCACGCCAGTGCCCGACCGGTTCCTTCGCGTCGACCGCAACCAGGTCCTGAAGTCGCACGGTCCCGCAGTAGCGACCATCGTCGCTGACCAGGCAGGCATCGGCGGAGCCTGCCCGCCCCATGGACCTGCGCGCGGCCTCGACCGGTGTTTCCGGATGAATCCGGACGCAGCGATCGGAGACCAGGTCGCGAATGCTGCGGCTGTCGAGAATGATCGTGCTGCGGCCCCCGGAGAGATCCAGACCGCGGTCAGCCAGCTGGCGGTCGAACAACGAGCGACCGTAATAGCGTGAAGCCAGCAGGTTGGCCAGGGAGACGCTGGCCAGCGCCGCGATGGTCAGCTCGTAGCTGCCGGTCATCTCGAAGATGATGATGACCGCCGTCAGCGGCGCACCGATCACCGGTGCAGTCACGGCGACCATTCCGCAAACAGCGTAGACCACCAGCGCTGACAGCTCAGCGCCCAGGGCGCTTCCAAGCACGCTGCCGAACAGTGCGCCGAACAGGCTGCCGATCACCAGGGCGGGACTGAAGACGCCGCCGGCAAATCCCATGCCCAGACACCAGGCCGTAGCCAGCAGCTTGAGGGTCAGCACCAGCAACAGTTCCCACTGGGTGAATGCGCCCGGGATGAAAGCGAGCCTGAGCGTTTCAGCGCCGATTCCCAGAATTTCGGGAAACCACAGCGCCGCTAGACCAAGCCCGGCACCAGCGAGTGCCGGCCGCAGAATGGCAGGGACGGGCAGGCGACCGGCATACTCAGTCATGGTGAGAATGGCCTTCATATAGGCCATGGCCACGGCTGCGCTGGCGACGCCGAGGACCACGAACCAGCCGAACTCCCACAGGTGCCTGATTTCGACGGTACCGACCTGAAACAGCGGGGGCTGCGGCAGGACGGCGTTGGCGGTCACAAAACCCAGCACCGAAGCGACTGCCACCGGCGCAAACGCGCGCAGCGCAAAGTGGCGCAGGATCACTTCATGGGCAAACAGAATGCCGGCGATCGGTGCATTGAAAACGGTCGAGATGGCGGCGGCCACGCCGCAGGCAATGGCGGTGTTGCCCCCGGTTACGTCCGTACGAAAGACGCGTGCCAGACCCGATCCGATGGTGCCGCCAAGGTGAACTATAGGACCGTAGAGCCCGACCGAGGCGCCGAAGCCCAGCGATATCCAGGCCGAAACGCCTGACAGCAGTCCGTCCTTGAACGGCGCGTGTCCGCTACGGCTCTGTACCGCAGCGATGAGGTCGGCGGGTGCCTGCGGGCGCCGTTCCCCGATCAGGCAGTGAATCAGTCCACCAGCCAGGCCGCCGATGGCCGGCACCACAACGGTAGCAGTGGCCAACAGATCGGTCCGGGTTTCCATCATGCGGCTGCGCGGCGAAATCAGCAGCAGATCGTTGAGCCAGCCGATGCCGAACACGAACACGTTGGCAATCAGGGCTGCGCCTATGCCGACCGCCGCGCCCAACGCGACGATCCGTGCCGGCTGGCCGGTCATGGACCGGGAACAGACAGTCGGCGGCTTGGGCGGATCGGCAGCAGGCATGACGGTTACGCCTGATCATCTCACGACTGGCACCCCGAACAACAGCGGATGGAGCCAGAAGGCGAAAGCGACGTACAGCCCCAGTCCCCCGGCGATGACGATGACATCGTTGAACGCGCCTGCCGGCAGCTGTGGCACGTCGCGGTCCGGTCTGCGTCCCAGGGAAATGCGATTGGCGACGGCCCAGACCAGAAAACCGCCGAACAGCAGCACATCGGCCAGCATGCCGTTGGACAGCAGATGGGCAAGCGCCCAGGCCTTGACGGCCACCAGCATGGGATGCTTGAGCAGGCCCTGGATCCGGCCGGGCAAGTAGGCTGCCAGCAGGGCCGGAAAGGCGATCAGCATCAGCAGCATGGTCAGGTGGCGCAGAAACTCGGGTGGCTGATACAGCACGACCGGCTGCATCCGGGCCTGGCCGTAGCCGATCACGATCAGCACCAGGCCAAGGATCGAAATCAGGCCGTACAGGCCCTTGAACGGCATCTCGCCCATGGCCGCGGCCATGCGGTCGCGCCAGCGCCAGGAAATGATACTGATCGAATGCACGGCCAGAAACAGCACCAGGCCGATGACAAGCAGTGACATCGCGACTCTCCCTTGTGTAGGCCCGCCCATTGTACGGCGGTTCGCCGTCTCTGCCAGCCCGATGCCTGTGCTCGCCGGAAAAACCGTTATTGTTGACCCGGTAGGCGGCGTTAGCGAAACGTGCTGCAGCCCCACTGCAGCCGTGGCGTTTCGATGCCTTGCTTCCACTTGAACAGTACGGCTGAATGCAATCCACATTGCTGCCGGGTTCATGATCGGGAAGGCGCGGACCTGGGAGCCGGCCCGGGTCTGGCGTTGTGGTGTCAGTCTATATTTTGCGTGCGAAACGACATATACTCAAGCGGCCATATAGGGAGGTTTTAACGATGAACTGCTGTTTCCAAACCCATTATGTTTCCCGTATTTGTATGGGTGTGTTTTCGCTGGGACTGATGCTGGCCGGTTCGCTGAGCGCCGCGGTCGACTCCGCCGAGCCGGAACCAGGCGCGAGTGTGGCGGTGAGCTCAGAGACTGACGCAGTGGCCAGCGCCGAAACCCAGGATGCCCAGGCGCCACCGGCCCCACAGTCACCGGACGAGGAGTCGGACGACGACGATGCCGACCTGTCCAAGCTTGTGGTGACCGCCACCAAGCGCGAACAGACCATCCAGAACGTGCCGTTCTCGATCAACGCCCAGACCAGCGAGGATATTCTGCGCATCGGTGCCGAGACGATCGAGGACCTGTCGCGCAATGTCGCCGGACTGACCATCCAGAATCTCGGTCCGGGCCAGAGCCAGGTTGCCATTCGCGGCGTTTCAGCCGGGCAGATCGTGCGTGACCAGCCCGGCGTCAAGGAGCAGGTGGGTGTGTACCTGGACGAATCGGTGATCTCGCTGTCGCTGTTCACGCCCGATCTCGACCTCTACGATCTCAACCGTGTCGAGACCCTGCGTGGCCCGCAAGGCACGCTGTTCGGTTCGGGATCGATCGGCGGGACCATCCGCTACATCACTAATCAGCCCAACCTGGCCCAGTTCGAGTCGAGCTTTGAAACCGAGCTCAACAGCATCGACGACGGAGGCGAAGGTGGTCACTTCAAGGGCATGGTCAACGCGCCGTTCGGCAACGGCAGCGGGGCTCTGCGCCTGGTTGGCTACTACACCGAGTTCGGCGGTTATATTGATGCGCTGCGCGAAGGCGGCGGAGTCACCAAGGACGTCAACAGCGGCAGCCGCAGCGGCATTCGCGCGGCGGCGACTTTCGAGCCCACCTATCGCCTTTCGATCACGCCCCGCATCATCTATCAGGAGATTGACGCCGACGGGCTGAACCGGCAGGAAGTGTTCAACCTGTTCGCCAACCCGTTTACCACCGAGCGGCCTGCCATCGACTTCGACGAGCGCCAGCAGTTTCTGCTGCTCGACGAGGAGTTTAACGATGAGTTTCTGCTCGCCGACCTGACCGCGGAGTTCAGCTTTGATCGCTTTGACCTGACTTCGGTGACAAGCTTTACGGAACGGGATATTCTGGTCAGCCGCGATGCCAGCGCACTGACCGGCAGCGTGTCGGTCGATCTGGGCTATCCGGACGAGGCGGTGCTGCTGCCGTCGAACCTGCGCGATACCACTGACGTCGAGCAGTTCACCCAGGAGATCCGCCTGGCTTCCAACACCGAGGGCACGTTCGACTGGCTGGTGGGCGCTTTCTATTCCGACACCGACCGGATCTATGCCCAGCGATTGCCGACGCCGGGCTACGACGCCTTCACTGACGCGGTGCTGGGCGAGGGTACCTCTGCAGCGGTTGCCAACGGCTTTGGGCCCGATTCACCCTTCAATTCCGATCTGCCCTACAACATCGAACAGCTCGCGATATTCGGAGAAGCCAGCTGGTATGCGACCGAACAGCTCACGCTGACGCTCGGTGGCCGTTACTACGACTTCGATGAAGTGCGCACGATCACCACCGGTGGGCTGTTCGCCGCCGGCGACAGCGGTGTGGTCGATGAAACCTCGTCGGACGGTTTTACGCCCCGTCTTCTGGCCAACTACCGGGTCAACGACACCATTTCGGTCAACGCGCAGGTCTCACAGGGTTTCCGCCTCGGCGGCGTCAACGACCCGCTCAATATCACCCTGTGCACGCCGGAGGATCTCGAGATCTTCGGTGATTTTCAGGACTATGACGACGAAACGCTCTGGAACTACGAGTTGGGCCTCAAAGCTCAGACGCGAACTCTTAGTTTTACCGCGGCGCTGTTCCACGCCGATATCGATGACCTGCAGGTGACGCTGGATGCCGGCTCGTGCTCCTCGCGTATCTCCTTTAACGTGCCCAGTGCCTCATCGACTGGGCTGGAGGCCGAGCTGGCCTGGCGGCCGATCGACCGGCTCTCGCTGACCTTTGCAGGCAGCATGGTGGACGCGGAGTTCGATTCGACCGTGTTCGATGCCGAGGGCAACGTGCTCGGTGGCGTCGAGACCGGCAATCGCTTGCCTTCGGTGCCTGAATCACAGTTCTCGCTCAGCGGCGCGTACTACTTCCCGCTCGCCTGGGCCGATGCAGAGGGTTTCGTAACGGCCTCCTGGCAGTATGTGGGTTCGCGCTTCACGCAGCCCGGTGACCAGGTTCCCGGTGCCGGCAACTTTGCCCATGGTCTGCCTTTTGGCGGCATGACCGGCGCCGAGGTCACCATGCTCAATCTCGAGCTGCCGTCCTACAATATTGCCTACCTCAGCGGCGGTATTGATTTCGGCACCTATGTCGTGACGTTGTTCGTCGACAACGTATTCGACGAGAATGCACTGCTGTCGTTCGACCGCGAGCGCGGTGGCCGCGCGCGCCTGGCGTTTCGCACCAACCAGCCGCGCACATACGGAATCAATCTGCGCGCCCGGTTCTGACCCCCGTCAGATAGCGAGTGGCCGCGTCCCCGAGGGGCGCGGCCACTTGCGTTACCCGGAAGCCGGATCGCGGGTTCCCTGACCGGGACAAGGCAAAGGCCGGCTCTGCCGGGACACCTTCGAGGACGCTTTCGGCCACCAGTTCGCCGAGTGCCGGGCCATGCTTGAAGCCGTGGCCCGACCCGCCCCCGACCAGCCAGAGATTGCTTGCTTCCGGATGCTGGTCGACAATGAAGTCGCCGTCCGGACTGTTCGTGTACTGACACAGCTGGACGCCCTGCAGCGGGGCATCGGCGAGCGCCGGAAAGCGCCGTCTGAGGGTGTCACGGGCCAGTTCAACGTGTTCCGGGCGCACGCTGCGGGGCGTCGATTCCGGCTCGATGATGTCGCCGTGCGTGTCGTCTGCGACCTTGAAACCGCGCGTCCCTGTGCCGGGTATGCCGTACCAGAGTCGCTCGCCGAAATCCGCCCAGACCGGCAGCGCCGTTTCTGTGTGGCTGGATTCCCCGGGCGGTGTATCGAAGTAATAGACATCCTGTCGAGTGACGCTCAGCGGCGCGTCCGATGCCGCGCCGAATACCTCGGGAAACAGCTTCGGCAGCCAGGGGCCGCATGCGAACACGAAGTCGTCGGCCTCGATGGCGGTGTTGTCGTCCAGCCGGATCGAGCCCAGCCGCTGCGCGCGCAACGGGCCTGGGACAGCTTGCGCCTGGATATACCGGCCACCGGCCGCCTGAAAGGCGGCGTGCACGGCCTGGCAGGCGCGTCGAGCTTCCAGGTAGCCGGCCTGCGGCTCGAACACGGCCTGTTCGATACCCTCCATGCCAAGCTGCGACCAGCGCTCGGCGACTCCGGTTGCGCTGAGCTTGTGGTGGGCGATCCCGACCGCGTCGAGAGCGGCTTGACCGGCCTCGAAGAAAGCTGCTCCGGTTGACTGGCCAAGAAACAGCACGCCGATGCGATGCAGCAGGCGCTGGCGCCACTGTTCGTCGGCTTGCTGATACATCGCCAGCGAACGGGCAGCCATGCGAACATAGAGTGGATTGGCATACATGTGCCGGATCACCCGAGTATCCCCGCCCGAGCTCGACAGCAGGTGTCCCGGTGTCCAGCGTTCGATCAGGGTGACCCGCGCCCCGGCCTGGGCCAGGCGCAGTGCCGTCCAGCCGCCAAAGGCGCCGGCGCCGACGACAACCACCTGACGGCCGGATTCCGGCCTCAACCCGGCCGCCCGCAGGCCGGTCAGCGGCCACACCAGCGGAGCGGCCAGCAGTCCCTGCAAAAGCCGGCGTCGTTTCATGCGCAGCTCCCTTCAAACCAGTGTCCAGACTATACCTTGACTTTCAGGCAAGCGACAGCTGTCCGGATTCTGGCACGGAACTGCTCCACAGAAAAACACGGAAACGGAGGATGCCGGGCGCAGGGCCGGTGTCTAAAACTACGCGATTTGATGAGTAAAAAAGCCGGCGCACCGGCCGGCCTTTTTGCGGGAAAATGATTGTGGTCGGGGTGAGAGGATTTGAACCTCCGGCCCCTGCCTCCCGAAGCCAAGTACTATGTAAGTATGTTGAAGTCTACCAGTGGGCGCTAAGTGCTGTCAAATGGCGTTTTCAGGGGTTCGTCGGCTTGAAAAACGATGTAAATTGAGGCACAGTTGTGCCCAATATGTATAGATTGAAAAGTATTTAAATTTTGACTCCTGCCCGAGTTTTTTTGCTAGTTTCAGGGTGTTTCGGGGCAATCAGGTTCCGGAGCCCGCGTGTCTGATGCCGTAGCTCGCCTAATGGTCCTCATGGGGGCGCCGGACGACTCTCATCCGGACTGGCCTCAGGTGCGCCACACCATGTCCCAGATTCTCAGCGATGTCGAGACCATCACGTCCCGGGAGACGGCGGCCCACTGGATTGTGGCGCCCCTTAGGCAGATGGCAGCTCCGGTACCGGCCAGCGCCAGCGAGCCCCTTGGCGCCCTGCCTACCCACGGTTTCATCACCCACTACCCGGTTTTTGCCGCTCTGGCCATACAGCCGATCGTGCCGCTGGCGGATGTCGCTCGAAAACTGCAGGCGCTGTATCTGGTTTCAGTAGCATTGCGTGAGTACCACATTGTCCAGAAAGGGCATGGGCCTCCGGTGCGCAGTGCCGGGCTCTCATGCAGGCAAATTGCGCGGGGCCGGTATTCGGATGAGCGTATCGGCGCGATCATCCGTCGTTCTTCGAGTCCGAGCTCATTGTGCAATCAACTGGAGAAGCTTCAGCAATCCAGGCGCCCGCTTTCGGAAATTGACTGGAGGGTGGTGAGTGGGCTGTTACCCCTCCTGCGTGACGTCCGGGAGGACCGGGTTCCCCGCACAAGGCAGGGTGGTGGTGGACACAGAAAGCGCGAAATCGAGACCACAGTTCTTGATGCTGCCGATGATGATCCTACCTCCCGAAAGCCAGCGCTGATACAAGAGCGTCCGGACGAAGAAACGCGCGCCGAGCTGCAGTCGGAGGGGCTCCCTACTGAGTACGAAACGACCCGGGAGACCCTCTATGCCGAGGTGCCCCCGTCGCGCAACGAGAACTTCCCGGCTCGGCAGCTAAGCGAGAACCAGGCCCAGCAGCGCTTGATTCTGAGGGCTCGCGCGTACAAGACGAACCAGCAACAAGTTCCCAATCGGCGTGAAATGCTCCACGAGCCGGCGCTGGCTCCTTTGCTGCACCCTAAGGGCCCTGTGTCGCCTCCAAAGGGTGCTGATCTGGACTGGATGCTCGACACACTGCTTGGTTTCATGCTTCTGACGGGCTGCGAGGAAAAGGATCTGCACCATGTACGGGTCTGGAGCAAGCATTCACAGGTGCCGCCCCAGCCAACGGCGCTGGGGGTGGTACTGGAATATGTGGAGGAATATGCGGAGTTTATGGTGCCTGTTGCACGCTTACCCGACTCCTGGCGACCCGATTCGGAGTATCGACACCATTTCAGACGGCCCGCCAATCGCTTCTATCTGAAGATTCCCACCCACCTGCCTATTGGAGAGCGGATTGTGAAGTTGGCCAGTCGGGTTCCCGATGGCGGCCTGTTATGCGGGGACGCCCTTGGGCCGGCTGATGAACTGCCCAAGAAGCTGAAGGACCGGGTCTCCAAGCTCAACGATATCCACCACACCCATCTGACGCTCAATCGGATCAGTCTGTTCCTCTGGGGCGCGATCTACGCGCTCGATGGCGATATGGCCGAGGCGCTGTTGCTCAGCAACCGTCATCGCCGCTCGAACGATTCCCGGCTCTATTACTACTCGACTCAGAGCGACCATCTACGAAACCAATATGCGAGAGTTTGGGGCGCCAAATTAAAACGGCCGTCGTCGAACGATAGGCGGCATGCCGTGCTGAAGGTTATAAACCCGGACGTCGGTTCGGCAGCGGTTCCGTATCGCGACAGCATCAGCGACCTCGTACGGTCGATGAAGGAGCGCATTTCCGTCCTCATGGCGGGGCGCGGGCGGCGCACAGCCTCTCGCTGGATCGAAGTACACAATGCGATGACTGCCTACGTCATACGCCAGATTCAGTGGATGACGGGAATTCGCGCGGTCCGCGACCCGATCGAGCTGCCGCTGTACGCCGCGCGCTCAGGATTCCTGGGCGTGATCGACAAGGATTCCAACGACGAATACGGCGCCCGTGTCGTCTGGCTGATTGAGCCGGTCCAGCAGCAGATTGAAACCTACCTGCAATACGTCGACTCCGCGACGCGCTCCATCTTCGGGGAGGTGAATCGTGAGGCCGCATTCCGCTTCATTGGCGAGGGGCCGGCGATTCTGCAAGTCAATCAGCGGCGGCTCGAGCAGCACTTGCCCGACTACCCGTTCGCGGCGAACTCCCACCGTCACTATCTGAGAACCCGGCTTCGTGAGAAGGAAGTCGATGGTGGGGTTGTCGACGCCTGGATGGGGCATGGGGGCATTGGCGCTGAACCCTACGCCCGGCACAGTGCAATGTCACCAATGGTGATGCGGGAGGGGGCCGAGGCAGCCCTCAACTCGATTTGGGAAGAGCTCGGATGGGAAGTGTTGCCGGGGAGCCAGCATTGAAAAGAACCTCTGAGGAGCGCCGGCAGGCGCGTCTACAGGACGAGCAGCGCGCCCTTTCGACAGTAGAGCATTTACTGGGGAAGGTTGCCCCGGATCTCGTCGCCAAACGGGCAGGGGCGGGACTGTCGAGAAAGGATTCCGAATCCTTGGTGAAACAAGTCGAGCCGGCCATCGAGCCGCGGCACTGGAAGGCCGCCCGCAAGCACCTGAGAAAACGTCTTAAGGATCTTGAGGCCGCCACGGGCGGCTCCGTCTGTCTGCCGCCGCCGGCTACCTACATCAAACGCGACAAGTCCCCGCTCGCGGGCAATGCAATGACCCTGGTCAGTGAGCTGGAATTGTTGATCGAACGATTCCTGGTCGATGTGAGGGAAAACCTGGATGCGCCCATACACCCGGTGATTATCGAACGGAAGCTGACTGAAAAGGAGTCCAAGAAGAAGGATAAAAAGAGAGCTAAGGAGCAAAAGAAATCTGAGGAGCAAAAGGAAGCTGAGCGGAAGAAAGCCGAGAAGCAGAAGGCCAAGAGAGAGCACAATCATCGCTTGCGCACTCTGGGGCGGATTGTATTCTCGGCGATCGTCAATGGAGGTCTCCTGAACCAGAGCCTCTACCGAAAACTCCTCCCCGAACTCTGTGACGGACTTCACGCGCATAAGGAGCTGGCCTGGGTTTCGTTTCCGCTCGATGACCGTGATCCGGATGACCATGACGATGATGACGAGGAGCCAGCCGGGGAGGGCATCGACTTTGATGCGCCGGTCCGGCGCTGGTTTCTGGACCCCGTGACGCTGGGGCTCGTCACTCGCTGGCATTCCGCATATTCCGGGGATGAGCGGCGCGAAGTCATCGAGCGCACCAAAGTACAGAACGCGCTCGGTCACTATGTGAAGTATCTCAGAACGCTCCCGATAACAGGCGCGGAACTGCGAACTGCGGCTGTAACCAACCCCACAGAGCTCTTCAGGGCAGCTACTGCAAGAACGTCGCTATATTTGCCCCCCGTCCTGGTCAATTTCCTCAGATCCACCACCAGTGGCCAGTCCATGAGCGAGCGAACCTGGTGGCGTTACCAGTTCGATTTGATCGTCGATACGCCCGATCCAGTGGAGGAAGTCTCGGACGCCACAGCCGGTTTGGCGACAACCGAACCCAAAGAGCCCGAGTTCAAGGGCGACAAGCCGGCTTTCTTCCAGCGTCAGGAAGACCTCATCAAGGTTTTGAACCAAACGCTCGGTGAGCCGGGAAACCTGAAAAAGGCGGACAAGAACGGCCCGGCCGTAAAGCGCATAGAGGCGGTGCTCGAGAAGCGGGAAGAGGATATGGCGCCCCTGCTATGCGCTTTCTACAGCTGGATCCTCTGGAAGCTGAAGCAACCATCCAAAAAGCAGGGACGCATTCGGTGCTCGTCCGCTCGCCGGTACACCAGCCGACTCGGCCAGGCGCTGATTGCCCTGGGGGCCGAATTGTCCATGGAAGGCATGGGCCCCGCGGACTGGGAGAGCTTCTATGACGAGGTTATCGAAAGCCTCGATTCCGCAATTGATCGAACCAAGGCAATTGGCAACCTGAGAGACTTTCACCGCTTCCTGATGATCACTTTCGATGCTCCGCCGGCCGCTATAGACGGCGAGGTCGATGCCGCCGCCCGCACCCGTTCTACGCTGATATCGAGGGATGACTACAGGCGGCTGATGCAGGCCCTTTCCGGGGACGGAAAGCCCGGTCACCAGACGCAAGTGCTGAGGATCATCTCCATGCTGATGTTTCGGGCTGGTCTCAGGCCCAATGAACTGATCGGGCTGGAGTATCGCCATATTCAGGGGGCGGCACGCGACCGGCTCAAGCAAGGATTAGCGGAGCCGATCCTCTATTTGCACGCGACATCCAGCGAAGTCTTGAAAACACCCTCCGGCGTGCGCCAAATTCCCCTGTCTTGGTTTCTGACGCCCAAAGAAATGGAGGAATTTCAAGCGTTCCTCTACGCCAGGTTGTCCGTATACAGGGACTCGAACCTGCGGAGCGCCATCATTCTTACGCCCAGCCAGGGCGTCAACACGCGAATATCCTCCAGGGAGTATTTCGGAACGCTAACGGAACTGTTGCGGGAGATCACGGGTGACCCGGCGGTTGTGGCTTACACACTCCGCCACGGCTGCTTTTCGAAGATCTTCCGCAACGTGCTCGAGCCGCGTCGCAGGCACCAAAATCCGTTCTCCAGGAATGGCCTCATGCCACGAGAAGCAATTTACGCCCTGAGTACGCTCGCCGGCCACCTTGACCCGGATATTACGCTGCAGTCCTACGTCCACACCCAGGATATCGTGTGCCACCTTCATCTCCGGGAACAACTCAGAAATCTACCGCTAGGATTATGGGCCGCTCTGGAAGGACGAAAGGAAACTTCCCTGCATCAGCGGCGCGCGAGACACGCGGTCGGCGCTTCGGAAGCCAGCGAAGACGCCGAATTTGACCAGATGCACGATTCGACCAAAAGACTGATCAAGCAACTGGATCCAGCTACACCCAAGGCAAGGGCCGGGCACAAGGTGCGCTTGCCAAGGTTCCAGGTTGAAGAGCCGACCTTGTTGGATCTCGATCTGGAGACGATTCATGCGCTGCTCTTCTCGCTCCAACGGAACCACACACCGGAAGCCCGAGCGCGTCTCTTCAACTTGCCCGAAGCGCAGATCCAGAACTTCAAGGACATGTGCCTCCGTCTGGCCGGCTACCGCACCGAGTCAACGTCGGGCATAAGGAATCTCCGGAACTTGAAGCCTAATAAGAAGCCAAAGCGTCTGCCTGACCTTTACCGTCGCGCCCAACCCGGCGATTTCGGACCCGCACCGCCTCATCACTCGCGAGAGGAGATGGGTGAGGCAAATCGAATCTATCGGCTGCTGGCCCGGCGGGCGCGTGAAATGAATCTGGAACATACACGAGTCATCGAGGAGATCATCAAGCCCGTCCGGGATCTCCTTCTGGCACACTCCGGCAGCGAAGCGGTCATCAGGGCAGTCAGCACCGATGGGTTCGCAGGTGCAATTCAGACGATCAGGAGTCTCCGGATCCCGCCGGAGCGAATAGAAGTTGAAATTGAAGCACTTCCGCGCGTAGACGAACCAACACCAGGCGAGTGGAGTAAGCGGCTCAGAAGGCTAGCCAGAAGCCGAAAATTGCGCGTCAACGAGGCCAGCCACGCGGTCACTCGCCGGTCTCAGGCCCATCCCGAATTTGGCATCGTAAAAATCCGCGTCCTCGCGCTTGCGGCACTTGAAGTGGGGGAGCTGCGCCGCCCGTCACGGGCAAACGTAGCCAACCGTGCAGGTTCTGGATGGCGGGTAGGCTGCTTCTATGGCATTGCGGCTATCTCCGCACTGTTGAAGGAGAAGCGCACTGACTAGCCGCGATCAACGACCTAGCGCACTGCCTCGTCATTGAATTCAGGGGTATATCTTTGACTGCTCATGTCACTTCCTCCTACGCTCAATCATAGGTCAGAAGTGCCCACGAGACCGTGGGAAGCCCAAGCGCACGAACGGAATGGCAGACAGAGTGACGCGGGTGGCGAGTATCAGCCCCAGGGCACTGCCAATAAACCGACGGTGGGTGGGTTCGGATTTCTGGGTTCTTGATTCCAATGTGTTTGACTCCGATTTCATGGCGCCCTGGAGAGGTCGCTGATGCTGTCACCCGCGAGCCTACATGGATCCAATCCTGTTGCGTCATGGGCCGGCCTGTTATCGATCAATATCATGTCGCTTTTGTTCGTACTCTTCACGATCGATTTCGCCTCTGGCGTAGCGATCCTTGAGCGTTTCGAGCGCTTGCTTTGTTGGGTCGCGGTGGTTCTGGCGGGCACTTGTCGACTGCCAACGAATGATCGCAAAAAGCCCGATGATGAGCAGCCCCCAAAAGAGCAGCATAAAAAACCATCCGATACCCATCCATCCATGTGATCCCGTCCAGTCCATTGTTTATTTGGCTCTTCCCGGTTTTGTGTGGGTTGACCGGTTCGGATAGGCTACCGGCTGGCCCCGATTCGAGTCCAGTTTCATGCACGACCGCGAGCTTTACCGCCAGATTCTCGGCGTTCAGGCGCCCTGGGAGGTGTCCGAGGTGGAAGTCGACCTGCCCGGCACCGGCGTGACGGTCCATATTCGGCACTCCGGCTCGGATCTGGCGTGCCCGCAGTGCGGTGCGGCCTGTTCGGGCTACGACACCCGCGAGCGCAAGTGGCGGCATCTCGACACCTGCCAGTACAAGACCTGGCTGGTCGCGCAGGTGCCGAGGCTTCGGTGTCCCGAGCACGGCGTTCATCAGCTGCCGGTGCCGTGGGCGGAGAACAACTCTCGACTGACGGCGCTTTTCGAGGCGCTGGTGATCGATTGGCTCAAGATCGGCACGATCTCGGAGGTTGCCGAGCGACTCGGTTTGAGCTGGTCGGCGGTCAGCGGCGTGCAGGAGCGCGCGGTGGCGCGGGGTCTGGCGCGGCGGACGCAGGACTTTCCGGACGCGATCGGCATCGACGAGACGGCGTTTCAGCGCCGGCACCAGTATGTGACGGTGATCAGCAGCGGCGATCGGGTGCTGCACATCGCCGACGACCGCAAGCGTGCGAGCCTGGACGCCTGGTACGCGGCGCAGCCGGCCGAGGCGCTGGCAGGCTTGCGAACGGTAGCGATGGACATGTGGCGCCCTTTCATCGATTCGACGCTGGCCCATGTTCCGGGGGCGGTGCACAAGATCGCCTTCGACAAGTTCCACGTCGCCATGCATCTCGGCGATGCCGTCGACAAGGTTCGCCGGGCCGAGCACAAGGCCTTGCTGGCCGAAGGCGAGTCGGTCCTGATCAAAAGCCGCTATCTCTGGCTGCAGCATCCCGACAACATGACCGACAACAACTGGGGCCGTCTCCAGGCGCTCAAATCCGCCAACCTCAAAACCGCCCGGGCCTGGGCAATCAAGACCCACGCGATGTGCCTGTGGGACTACCAGGTCAGAGGCTGGGCGCGTCGGGCCTGGATGGACTGGTACAACTGGGCGATCCGCTCGCGCCTGGAGCCGGTCAAGAAGGTCGCGCGAACGATCAAGGCTCATCTCGAAGGCGTCCTGACGGCCGTGGTCACAGGCGCGACCAATGCCCGCGCCGAAGGCTTCAACACCATGATCCAGAAGATCAAGCGCGACGCCCGAGGGTTCAGAAACAAGGAGCGCTTCAAGGCTGCGATCTACTTCCACCTCGGTGGCCTCGATCTCTACCCGGAGGCGGTGCGAAAATGAATGCTACCCACACGATTCAGTGAAGAGCCGTTTATTTCTCCAGAGGGTAAGTGGGAAGCTCCGCACGTCATTAAGTGGGGGCGCAGGCCGCGCATCCAGCCCTACGTGATGCGCGGCCTGCGCACCGGCCAATCACTCAGTTCGTGCTCTCAGATTGCCCTTTCTCCATCTGCATACGGGCTTCCATCTGCTCCATCATGCCTTGCATCATCTGCGAGTGCATTTCCATCATCTGCCGACAGCGCTGACCGTCCGATTGCTTCATGTTTTCGTGCATTCCGCTGTGGCGATCGCCCATGCCTTTCATTGCGCCCATGGCGGCATGCATCTGGCGCATGTGGTCCTGCATCAGTCGCTTTCTGGTGTCTGGGTCTTCTGAATTACGAATTCTCTGCATGGTCTGGCGCATAGCCTCCATGCGTTCCTGCATCGCGGCATGATCCATCATGCCGCCTTCAGTCATGGACTCGCTCTGCATTTCCATCGTGTGCGTTTTGTCGCCAGTATCGTCGTGATGTTGTTCATCGGCCATAGCGAGCGGCAGGGTGAAGCTCATTGCGAGGATTGTGGTCGTAATCACATTTTTCATGATTGCTCTCCTATTGATCGAGCGTGAGTTGTGGGATACTGACCTGTGGGTTTCAGCATGTGTTGACACCCTGTTGAGTATGACAAGGGTGGGCGGGTGCGTGTTCCTTGCCCTTGCTCATTCTCCGGGTCAGCCAGAAGCCGGCGACCAGGAGCAATGCACCGCCGTAGATCGTTCGCTCTCCGGGTGTCTCCGAGAAGATCAGCCAGCCGAAGGTCGCAGCGACAACGGGAGAGACGATGATGTCAACCAGCGCATAGACATTGGCACTGATCGACTTGAGCACGATCGAGATCCCGAAATAGGCGAAGCCGGTGGATATCACGCCGAGTCCCACGGCCCAGGTGATCGCGGGCAGCGTGATATCGCCCAGGGCCGGATACTGAATGGTTTCGAGTGGCGTGCCGGAGCCGAATAGCAGCACTGACGGTGAAAGCACCAGCGCTGCAGCCAGCAACGACCAGGCAATGTCGTTGCCCGTCTCGGTCATGCCCTCGTAGCGCATGTAGGTGACCATCGCTGCGTAGATGGCGCCGGTCGACAAAGCCACGAGATTCCCCAGGGTGTAGCCATCCCCGAGCGGATTGGCCAGCACGATACCCACCATGGCCAGGCCAAAAATGACGATGTAGGCCGGTCTAGCGTAAGCGCCTACGAACCGACACTCTTCTCAACGACGCATAGATCACTATGCTGATTCCATCGATTTTCAGGATGGAGCAAGCAAGTGAGCAGACGTTACCTCAAAGCCGATCAGTGGCGAGAGCTGATCGCGCAGCAGGCTGCCGGCGCAGAGTCGGTGGCTGAGTTCTGTCAGCGCCATGGCCTGACACCGAAGTCCTTCTACCGGCGCCGCAAGGCGCTGCGCGAGGCGGATACGCATCAGGGCCTGGTCGCGGTCGCGCCGCCGATGCCGTCTCAGCTCACCGGCCAGATAGCGGTGTCGTGGCGCGGTGTCGCGCTGGAGCTTCCAAGCTCGGCTTGTCCGGCCTGGGTCGCCCAACTGATGCGGGAGCTGGCCGATGCGTCTGTTTCGTGACCTGCCCAAGGTTTACCTGCACCGCGACGTGGTGGACTTTCGCAAGTCCATTGACGGCCTGGCGGCCATCGTCGAGCAGCAGATGGCCCTGGATCCGTTCGCCGATGCGCTGTACGTGTTCTGCAACCGCCACCGCGACCGGCTCAAGGTGCTCTACTGGGACCAGACCGGCTTTTGCCTCTGGTACAAGCGCCTGGAGAAGGCGAAGTTCCAGTGGCCGCGCAAGCATGCCGACGGCGTGATCCGCTGGGGCGAGCGTGAGTTCAACTGGCTGCTCGAGGGTTTTGATGTGATGCGCATGCAGGGCCATCAACAACTGCACTTTTCGGCCACTAATTCGTTGATTGGTGGTGCTTCATGCTATTGATTATGCTATACTTTCTGCATGTCGTCGGCCGTCAACAAAGCCTCTGTTGCAGATCCCTCAACGGCCGATCAGATCGCCGCTCTCCAGGCGCAGCTGGCCAGCCAGCAGGCAACCCTCGAGGCGCGCGAAGCGCGCATTCATCAGCTCGAAGAGATCATCCGCACTTTCCAGCGCAAGACCTTTGCCGGCACCAGCGAGCAGGCCAGTGCAGATCAGCTGGGCCTGTTCAACGAAGCCGAGGAGATCGCGGCAAGCGAGCCCCCCGAGGTCGCTGTCAAGCCGCACTCTCGCCAGCGTCGGGGCCGGCCGGCCCTGCCGCCGGAGCTGCCGCGCGAGGAAGTCATTCACGACCTGCCCGAGGCCGACAAGGTCTGTCCGCACGATGGTGCGGTTCTGGAGCGCATCGGCGAGGAGACCTCCGAGCAGCTCGATATCATTCCGGCGAGCGTCAAGGTCATCCGCCACGTCCGGCTGAAGTACGCCTGCCCCTGCTGCGAAGGGCATGTGGCCACCGCCACCAAGCCCGCCCAGCCGCTGGGCAAGTCGATGGCCGCACCGGGCCTGCTGGCCTACATCGCCACGGCCAAGTACGTCGACGCCCTGCCGCTGTACCGACAGATTCAGCAGTTCGCGCGGCTGGGCGTCGAGCTCGACCGCACCACCCTGGCCAACTGGATGATCCGCTGCGGCAAGCTGGTCCAGCCCCTGATCAATCGTCTGACCGAGCAGATCCTCGAAGCCCCGGTCATCGGCATGGACGAGACCACCGTCCAGGTCCTCGACGAACCCGGCAAGCCGGCACGAAGCAACAGCTACATGTGGGTCATGGGATCTGGCCCACCAGGGCAGCGGCTGCGGGTCTATCACTACGAAGCCAGTCGTGCCGGCGATGTGCCCGTGGCGCGCCTGGAAGGCTTCTCCGGTGCCCTGATGGCCGACGCCTATTCCGGCTATGGCGCGGCCTGTCGAGACCATGGCATCACCCGTCTGGGCTGCTGGGCCCATGCCCGGCGCAAGTTCTTCGATGCCGCCAAGCTCCAGCCAAAGGGCAAGATCGGACGCCCGGATCAGGCCCTGGCGCTGATCGGCAAGCTCTACCGGATCGAGCGCGAAGCCCAGGCGCTGAACCCGACCGAGCGCCACCGCTTGCGCCAGGACAAGTCACAGCCCGTCATCGACCAGCTGAACGCCTGGTTGACCACGACACTGCCGCGTGTCGCCCCAAAGACCAAGCTGGGCGAAGCGCTTCAGTACCTGCACAACCAATGGCCAGCGCTGGTGCGCTACCTCGACGATGGCCGCTACCCGATCGACAACAACGCCATCGAAAACGCCATCCGGCCGTTCGCCATCGGCCGCAAGAACTGGCTGTTCTCCAAGTCACCAGCGGGCGCTCGCGCCAGCGCCAACCTCTACAGCCTGATCGAAACCGCCAAGGGCCACGCCATCGAGCCCTATGCCTACCTGCGTCATGTTTTTCAAGAGCTGCCACTGGCCGAAACCATCGACGATATTGACGCATTACTGCCGGGCAACGTCAAGGGTGGGGATTTGTAGGCGCTTACGGTCTAGCCTTCTCGCCCAGGAAGGCCCAGGAGAATATGAATACGAAAAATGGCGCAATGCTCCAGAAGATAACGGCGTTGGCGATTGGGACAAGGGACATGGCGAAATTGAAGAAGCCACCCTGTGCTGCGATCAGCACCCCAATGATGAACGTATCCTTGACGTTGCCAAAGGGAAAGCGAGGGGGTTCTCGTGTTGCCAGCCAGCGCGCGGCGAAAAGGAAAATCGCGGCAAAGCCCATGGCATAGAAGGTCAGCGTGTGAATCGGAATTCTTCCGTCGGTAAGCTTGACGAACACACCGATTGTGGCCTCCGAAACCGTGATCAGTGCCAAAAGCAAGAGCGTCTTCAATGTGACTCTCCTTGTGTGTCCGGCGAAGTGATGTCTATGTCTTCGGCACCGGATTCATCCAGGCATTGAGTCTCGATCTGCAGTGTGGAGAAGAAGAAGCCATAATCCGACTTGAGCGTTCGGTGGGCCGCCTTAAGAATCAAGTGCGGATCGGCTGCCTCCCGCGCCTTAAGGTGCGCCGAGAATATGTAGCGTCCGCTAGTCAAGGCCCAGGCGTGGACATGGTGCACATCCTTGACGTGTTCCAGTCGCTTGAGCGCCTCGGTGATTTCGGCAAGGTCCACATCGGCCGGTGTGCCCTCCATCAGGAGATGCATCGAATCCCTGAGGATGCCCCAGCTCGCCCACAGCAGCACGAAGCCGAATGCCATGCCCAGCAGCGGATCGATCAGTAGGAAGCCGGTGAAGTGGATGACTAGTGCAGTTACGATGATCAGTAGGCTGCCGATGAAAGTCTGGATAATGTGCCAGAGGGCGCCCTTGACATTGAGATCGCTGCGGCTCTGCTTCCAGATCAGGGCCAGGGAGATGACTTCGGTGACCAGACCGCCGGCGGCGGCCCAAAGCATCGGCGCCGGGGGCAGGTCGATGGGTTCGGCCAGGCGCATGGCACCCATGCCGATCACGAACACGGCCATGGCCAGTAGAAAGCCGCCGTTGACCAGCGCGCCGATCAGTTCCGCGCGGTACCAGCCGAAGCTACGGTCCTCGTCGGCGGGGCGGTGAGCCAGGCGGGCCGCGACGATGGCGACCAACACGCCACCCACGGCCGAGAAGGTGTGAAAGGCGTCGGATATGACGGCAATCGAGCCGGTCCAAACACCGATGGCCATCTCGATGATGAAATAGATGCCGGTCAACCACGCGGCAATTGTCATGCCGCGACCACTGGTTGGCATGTGGCCTGCGTGTGCGGAGCCTGAATGACTATCCATATTTGCGTCCTCTCATCTGACTGAAGTTGATAGCTAAGATGTCAACCATCGCCACTGTCTCGAATCTCATCGGCCCGTGTTCCCTTCGCGCCCCACCATTGCATGACCGCGATGCCAAGCAGGATTACCGCAATCCCGGCGAGCTGCAGGAGGGACAATGCTTCTTCGAAGAAGGTCTTTCCGATCAGTAAACCGAAAGCCGGTGTCAAGAAGCTGAAGATGTTGAGCCGGTTCAGGGGATAGCGCTGCAAGAGCGCGTACCACAAAAGCACCATCATTGCCGTGGCGAGCGACGAGAGCACCGTCAGCGACACCACCAAGCCGAGGCTCCACTGTATGTGCCAGGTCTCCTGACGGAGTAGGGACAGGGCGAGCAGAAATGCACTGCCGAACAGCAACTGAAGGCCCATCGGTCTGAGGATTTCTGTGCCTGCGAAGCGTTTCAGCAGTATGTTGCCGGATGCGGTGCCCAAGACTCCGACGAGGATCCATGCCATGCCGGCCAGGTATCGATGCCCGCTGAACCAAAGAGCCTCGCTCCCGACCATTGTGACGCCGATAAAGCCGAGAATCATCCCGATCTGAACCCTTCGCGTCAGCGGCTCTTCCAGCCAGATGGCTGCCATCAGCGCAGCCACAAGCGGTTGGCTTCCCGCGAGCACCGTTGCAAGTCCCGGTGATACGCTGCCGCCGCCCAAGAACATTCCGCCGAAACCCATCGCGGTGAAGGTAAGGCCTATACCAGCCAGATGGAGCAAATTGCTCGGATTGGCCGTTGTTTTGGGTTGGGGAGGTCGCCGGAGAATGGTCGGAATCGCCAACAAGAGCAGCCCGGCGAAAAGCGCTCGCAGCGCGGCGAAAAGGAGCGGCGGCGCATCGGCCAGTCCGACGGTGATGAAGGGAAAGCAAATTGCCCACAGCAGCGCAACGACCGGCGCCCACACAAAGATGGAAAGCCGGCAACCCGTCATGTCTGATACCGGGAGTCATCCTGATCGCAATCATATCCATTGAATTCGCATAAGTCGCCACCGAGCAGCCAGCCGCAGACGGGATGACGAAACGGCGAAATCAAGCCCGTCATGGTGTCGTTCGCGCTGTAGAAGGATACGTTCACGACTTCCCATCCTCCTCACCGAATTTTCCGCGGAGAGAAGGGATGAAGCGTGGCGTGGCACTCGCGTAGCGTCGCCAGTCATTCCCGAAACGTGCTTCGCTCTCCCTCTCCTCGCTGATCGCCAAATGCAGGTACATCCAGGTCAACACCGGAAACATGACCAGCGTGAGCAGCGTCGGCCACTGCAACAGAAAGCCGAACATGATTGAAATGAAGCCGACATACTGCGGATGGCGCACATGCCGGTAGAGGCCTTCGGTTGCCAGGCGACCTTCTCGCTGTGCTCGATAGAGTTCCCGCCAGCCAGCGGCAATCAACCAGAATCCGAGACCGATGAAGGCAAAGCTGGCCAGGTGGAAGGGCCCGAAATGTGGATTGCCCTGCCAACCGAACAACATTTCGAGCAGGTGCCCGGCGTCGTGTGACAACCAGTCGATTCCTGGAAACCGTGACTGTAGCCATCCTGATAGGAGATAGATAGTCAGCGGAAAGCCGTACATTTCCGCAAAAAGAGCCACGAGAAAGGCACTGAAGGCGCTGAAACTCCGCCAGTCCCGCTTCGACTGTGGTTTGAAGAAGCTCAGGGCGAAGAGTATGAAAACTGCGGAATTGAGGACAACAAGACCCCATAGACCGTACGCCTGAATGGTTTCATGGTTCATGACGGTTGCCTCCACGCTGATCCGCATCACCGTGCGGTTGGTGTCCCGAATGGCTGCCGTGGCCCTTGTGCATGAAAATATGCAGGAAGGGACACGCCAGCAAGATCAGAAAGGGCAGCAGTCCAAGCAGGTGTGTGCGGTGCTCCCCTAGCAGCAGCAGCAACGCGAAGGCTCCGAATCCGCAGAGCACGATCCAGTATGTCCAGTTCACGGAGCGATTCGGCTGCCCATGATCGGAATGATTGTCTCGGTGGTTGTGGTCCATGAGCTCTTCCTCGTTGCTATAGTTGCGCCCGTTTGAGCAGTTGCGCGTTGATCGCGACTATGATTGTGCTGGCGGACATGAGCACGGCGCCCAGCGCAGGTGTCAGCAGGATGCCCCACGCTGCGAGCACGCCGGCAGCCAGCGGTATGGCAAAGATGTTGTATCCCGCTGCCCACCAGAGGTTCTGGATCATCTTGTTGTAGGTTGCGCGCGAGAGCGAAACAATGCGTGGGATGTCACGGGGGTCGGAGCGCACCAGCACGATGTGCCCGGCTTCGACAGCCACATCCGTCCCGGCGCCAATGGCGATTCCAATGTCGGAAGTGGCCAGAGCCGGGGCGTCGTTGACGCCGTCACCCACCATGGCCACGCGCTTTCCCTGCGCCTGCAGCTCGCGTACCTTGGTTGCCTTGTCTTCAGGCAAGACCTCGGCGAAGACGGTGTCGATGCCCAGCGCTTGGCCGACGGCATCGGCAACAGCCTGCGAATCTCCGGTCAGCATGGCCACCTCGATGCCGCGGGCATGCAGATCGTCGACGGCCTCGCGACTCTCTTCTCGAATGGCGTCGGCAACGGCAAATACGGCGATGGCCTGGCCCTCTGTCACGAGAAAGATGGCGGCCTGACCGCGTTCGGCACTGGCATCGGCTGTCTTGCTAAGGGCTTCCGGGATAGTGGCCTCTTCGGAGCGGAGTAGGGCTGCTCCACCCATGAGGTAGTCCTTCCCCTGAAGACTCGCGGCAACGCCTCGGCCCGTGATGTTTCGGAAGCTGTCGGGTGAGTCGTAGCGAATTGCCTTGTCGTCGGCGGTCTTGACGATGCCGCGGGCAATTGGATGCTCGGATTCCGATTCAATGGAGGCAGCGATTCGAAGCGCTTCGTCGTCGGAAAGTTCGTCAGCTGTTGCCATGTCCACAACACGAAATTCGCCGAGCGTCAGCGTTCCGGTCTTGTCAAACACGACTACGTCGAGATTACGTGCTTCCTCCAGCCCCCGCCGATCGCGGATGAGAAGCCCTCCGCGGGCACCTAGGGTGGTTGAAATAGCCACTACCAATGGCACTGCCAGACCGAGCGCATGCGGGCAGGCGATGACCAGCACCGTCACGACGCGGATGACCGTAAAGTCGACAGGCGCGCCAAGAGCGAACCAGACCAGCAGTGTGAGGGTCGCGGCGGCAATCGCGGCATAGGTGAGAAACTGGGCGGCGCGGTCAGCAAGGTTCTGCATCCGGGAACGAGATTTCTGGGCATCGGCGACCAGGCGCATGATCCCGGAGAGTTTTGTTTTGTCGCCGGTTCCGGTCACATTGACTTGCAGGGAGCCCTCGCCGTTGATCGTTCCGGCGATGACCTCCGATTCTGCGGCCTTCTTGAGCGGTCGAGACTCCCCGGTTACCATCGATTCATTCACCGAGGATTCGCCTTTCTTGACCACCCCGTCTGCAGGGACCTTTTCGCCGGGCCGGATGAGCACCAGGTCACCTTCTTCAAGGTCGGAAACCGCAACACGCTCCTCACCCGACCCCGTGATCCGCGTCGCCTCGTCGGGCAGAAGCTTCGCCAGTTCCCGTAGCGCACCGCTCGCCTGTGAAATCGAGCGCATTTCGATCCAGTGGCCCAGCAGCATGATGGTGACCAGTGTCGCGAGTTCCCACCAGAGCGCCTCTGCGGGAATGATGTTGAGCTGGACCACCCAGGAAAAGAGAAAAGCCACTACGATGGCCAGCGAAATCAAGGCCATCATGCCGGGCAGACCAGCGCGCAGCTCTCTAATGGCCCCCTGTATGAAGACCCAGCCCCCATAGAGAAACACGAACGTGGCCAGTAGCGGGGGGATCCAGATCGATCCCGGGAATGTTACTGCGGTATAACCCAGCAATCCCTCGATGTGATCGGACCAATACACCACCGGCAGTGTCAGGGCGAATGAAAGCCAGAACTTGTCGCGGAACATGGCTGGGGAGTGCCCCGAATGCTTGTCGTGCGACTCATGGCCTGAAGTATTTCCATGGGCCCCGTGTTCGTGCCCGGAATGGTCGTGTGAGTGTGAGCGTTCTTTTTTCATCTTCCTTGATCCTTACGAGTCAATGTCGTCCCGATCAGCGAGCCTCTGGCAGATGAGGTACAGACGGGAATTGGAGGACTGCTTCATGATTCAACCGAAGCCTTGGGCCGATTCCGCACGTTTGTGCGAACGGCTCCCAGCGAATATCGGTAGGCGACGAGCGGTATGACAATCCACTGGAGGAGCGGGGTCAGGCCCGTGCCAATCGGCGGCACTGTCGGCATGATGTCGCGGTAGGCCCAGGACTGTCTCAATTCCACGTTGAGCCATTCGCTGAACACGGTGTAGATCAGCCCCAGGAGTATCATGACAACAGCCACTCGGACGCGCCGCTTGTGCGGCCAATGGGCGCCGCCGGCGAAGACAACGGCGAGCGCCAGGGTGGCCATGCCGATGAGCGCATCGCCGATCGTGCAATGTATCGCTGCAAAAGCAATATGGCCTGCCGTGCCGGTCTGCCACAGCGTGTAGAAAGGCATGTGGGCAAATTCCCACAGCAGGCTCGCCGATGTCAGTACTGCCAGGTAGCGTATGCCGAATTGCAAGCTCGTTCCGAGGTTCAAGAGTCAGTCCTCACCGCTCTGGAAACCATCCCGGGTCTTGATTCGGATGACCTCATCGACGGGCTCGATGGCTACGATGCCATCGCCGGCCTGCCCGGTGTGAGCCGAGTCGACGATCAGATCCGCGATCTCTCTTGCCCTTGAGGTGAATATCTCCAGGCGTGCGTAGCGATGCGTCCAGTCGTCGCGGAAGTAATTCCGGTAAGCGCCGTAGCCCCTCACGCGGCTGATGGTGAGGCCGCTGACGCCGGCATTCTTAAGCGCCTCTTCCACCGGCTCCAGGGCGCTGACGCGAATGATGGCTTCGATCTTTTGCGTGGTCATTGGTCACTCCCGCTCTATGGCTTCGTAATGAGTGAACACTGAGGTGTCGCCGTCTTCGTGAAACTGGATGACGTCGTAGGCCATACGGCGGTCGCCCATCTCCATCCCGGGAGAGCCCAGGGGCATGCCGGGCACGCTCAGGCCCCGGGCATCAGGCTGTTCCGCCAGCAAACGCTTCACGTCCCCGGCCGGAACGTGGCCCTCGATCACATAGTCGCCAACCACCGCTGTATGGCAGGAGGGCAGGTTGCGCGGTACGCCCAGATCCCGTTTCATACGATTCATGTCGCGCGTCGGGACGGCTTCCACGGCGAATCCATTGACACGCATATGGTCAATCCATTTACTGCAGCAGCCGCAATCGGGGTCGTGGTAAACGGTCATATTCGGGGCTGACGAGGTGCTCTCGGTCGGCGCCATTTCCTCGGGCGACTGGGCCTGACAGGCGGCGATCAGGGCCGCCGCCGCAAGAAGCAGCCCGGCGCGTACTATGCGTTCAGTGGTCATGGTCATTTTCTCCGGAGGCGTGCTGGTGGTCGGGGGCTTCGGGTTGATCGGTAACGTCGTTCTTGCCGTACGGGCGACTGTTCCAAGCGATTTGGCTGATTCGCCAGCCTTTCTCGGTTTCGATCAGCGTCGCGAATTCCGAACTTTCCAAGTCGAGGGGTTGACCGTCGATTGTCCCGGTGAAGCGCGAGCGCGTTTCGACCGTTGCCTGGCCGCCGGCAGACTGGACGGTGCGCGATAATTGCTCGATCTCGATCTGACCCAGAAATGCCATATCACTTGCAAGGTGGCCGGCACGGTATTCGTCGATGGTCTGGATGTGACCGCCTTCCACGATGGTCACCCGGGGGTGCAGGTAGGCAAGCGCGGCTTCGGCGCGACCCTCGGCAAGGGCGTGGTGAAAGCCCTCGATCGCGGACTCGGGGCTGTCGGCGCCCATTTCGTGCCGATGGTCGCCTTCGCCCGACATGGCTTCGGACGCTTTCGAAATCATGTCCGAGTCATCGTGGTGACCAGTGTCTTCGCTGGCGGCGTCATCATGGTGATCGTCCGAGTCCTCGCCATGATCGTGACCCCCGTCGTTGCCGTGATCGTGCGAGGCATCGGCGGTCAGTGCTTCGTATTCGGCGACATCCATGTCCGGCAGCGCCCGAACGAAGGCGACGGCATCCCAGTTCTCCTGGTCACTGTGATCCAAGTGACTGGGCATGGCGGTCATCTTCAGGCCGTTCTTGATAGTCCAGAAGGCCTCGGCCGGATCCACTCGGTGGCGGTAAAGCGCTGGCGGAGCGGGGTCGAACACATCGGCCGGTTCCTCACCGGGCTTGCCGTGACAATCAACGCACATGCTCTTGTAGTGGCCGGCACCGGCAGCAATCCGTTCGGGCGATTCGAGATCACTGGGCACCACCAGGTCGGCCGCGCGGACCGCTACGGAACGCTCGCGAACGGTTTCGAGCACCCACGCTACCGGGGCAGTATGACCGGAGCCGACGGACACTGGATAGAGGCCGCTCCAGGCGAAGGCGAGTACGCCCAGTCCCGCCAGAATTCCGACGGCGACCAGGGTCTTGATCACGGTTGTCAGGTTTTTCATGTCCTGGTTTCCTTCTTTGGTGAAGTCATGAGTTCTATTCTGACGAAGAATTGTGCCGAGACGTCGTCCAGAATTTCAGAGGCACATAGACGCCGGCGATATACCACCCATAAAGGTAGGCGCCGATTGCGCCGGCGACGAAGCCCTTGAGCGTCAGCCATTCGAAGCCGGGCAGAAGCGGCGCCCAGGCTTCGTGCATGTGAAAAACACTGGGCGTGATAAGGCCAAATCCGATGCACAACAAGTAGCTCACTAGCAGGAACAGCGACAGTGCATGGGCGGTGGCAACAAGCTGATCCTTGAGCGATGTTCGAGACGTTTCTTCAAAGCGCTTCATGGCGTTCTCCTTGAGAAGTTGAGGTCCGATTTAAGCCCGTCTGACCGAGATAGATTTCCAGAGGTAGTAAATCACCGGAACGACCAAAAGGGTGAGCACCGTGACACTGACCATGCCGCCGACCATGGGTGCGGCGATGCGACGCATGATCTCCGATCCGGTGCCGTGGCCGAGCATGATCGGAAGTAAACCGGCGATGATCACCGCAACAGTCATCATGATCGGGCGAACGCGAAGTAGTGCGCCGTCGGTAACCGCGTGCATGACATCGGCTTTGCGAAGCGACCGACTTTCCTCGGCAATCTGGCTACGTTTTAGCGCCAGGGCCTGATCGAGATAGACGATCATCAGAACACCAATCTCCACAGCCACGCCGGCTAGTGCGATCATTCCGGCGCCGACGGCAACCGACATGTTGTAGCCCAGCAGATACAAAAGCCAATAGCTCCCGACCAATGAAAGGGGCAGAGTGCCTAGAATGATGAGTACGGAGACGGGGTTGCGGAAGTTCATGAACAGCAGCAACACGATGATGCCGATGGCTGCGGGCACGACCAGCTTGAGCTTGTCGGCAGCGCGCTGCATGAACTCGTATTGCCCCGACCAACCCAGGGAATACCCTGGAGGCAGGTCGACTTGTTCGGAGACAGCCTCTTTAGCTCGCTGTACGTAGCCGCCGAGATCCGGGTTGTTGACGTCAATATAAATCCAGCCGTTGAGCCGTGCATTCTCAGTGCGAATCACGCCCGGTCCGGTCTCGACCTGGAGATCCGCCACGGCCGACAGGGGGATCTGCTCCCCACGCTGCGTGACGATAGTCAGATCACGCAGTTCGTCGACTGACTCGCGCTTGTGGCGCGGATAGCGGATATTGATCGGATAGCGCTCGAGGCCTTCGACGCTCTGGCTGATGGTCATGCCGCCCACGGCCGAACGCACGATTTCGTGCACGTCGCGGATGTTGAGGCCGAAGCGCGCTGCTTCCTCGCGCTTGACGTCAACGGTGACGTAGCGCCCGCCAGTGACGCGGTCGGCATAGACTGACGCCGTCCCCGGTACGTCTTCGATGACACGCTCGATTTCCGAGCCGATCTCGTTAATCACTTCCAGATCCGGTCCGGCCACCTTCACGCCCACCGGCGTTTTGATGCCGGTCGCCAGCATGTCGATGCGGTTCTTGATCGGCATGATCCAGGCGTTGGTCAGGCTAGGAACCTGGACCAGGCTGTCAAGCTCGGCCTTGAGCTTGTCCATGGTCATGCCTTCCCGCCATTCCGAACGGGGTTTGAGCCGGATTGTTGTCTCGACCATGGTCAACGGGGCCGGATCGGTGGGAGTGTCGGCTCTCCCCGCCTTTGCGTAGGCCGTCTCGACCTCGGGCACGGACATGATCAGGCGATTGGTCTGGCCGAGGATCTCCGCCATCTTGCCGGCAGACGCGGCGGGATAGGCGCTGGGCATATAGAGCAGGTCGCCTTCGTCGAGCTCAGGCATGAATTCGCTGCCGATCCGGCTGTAAGGCAGCCAGGCGCTGGCCAGGATAGCCAAGGTGACCACAACAGTGGCGATCGGAAACCGCAGTGCTGTAGCCAGCACTGGACGGTAGATCCAGGTCAGGAATCGGTTGATCGGGTTCCTGTGCTCGGGCGTGATCCGGCCCCGGATGAGGTAGCCCATCAGCACTGGCACAAGCGTGATGGCGAGGCCGGCGGCAGCGGCCATGGCGTAGGTCTTGGTGAAGGCCAGCGGTTTGAACATCCGCCCTTCCTGCGCCTCGAGCGCGAAGATCGGGACGAAGCTCAGCGCGATGATCAAAAGCGAGAAGAACAGCGCGGGGCCGACCTCTACGGCCGCGTCGGCCAGCGCGTTCCAGCGCGCTTCGCCCTCCAGGGAATCGCCGTGGTGTTCCAGGTGCTTGTGGTAGTTTTCGATCATCACGATGGCCGCATCCACCATCGCGCCGATGGCGATGGCAATCCCGCCCAGGGACATGATATTGGCGTTGATGCCCTGGAGCTGCATGATGATGAAGGCCGAAAGGATGCCCAGCGGCAGGCTGAGCACGATGACCAGCGACGAACGGAAGTGGAATAGAAAGAGCAGGCAGACCAGCGCGACTACGATGAATTCCTCAAGCAGCTTCTCGCGAAGCGTATCGACCGCTCGGCCGATCAGCGAAGAGCGGTCGTAAGTCTCGACGACTTCGACGCCTTCAGGTAGGCCCTCCTTGAGCTCTTCGAGTTTGTCCTTGACTCGCTCGATGGTTGCCATGGCGTTTTCTCCGAAACGCATCACGATCACGCCGCCGACGGCTTCGCCCTGGCCATTGAGTTCACCGACACCGCGCCTGAGCTCTGGCCCGAACTGGACGCGGGCGATATCGCGGATGCGAATGGGCACGCCGTCTTCAGTCGTGCGAACCGGAATCGCCTCGAGATCTTCGAGCGAGTCCACGTAGCCGGTCGCACGAATCATGTACTCGGCCTCGGCCATCTCGATGACTCGCCCGCCGGTTTCCATGTTGCCGTTCTGGATCGCTTCGCGAACATTCGACAAGGGAATGTTGTACGCCTGCAGTTTGTCGGGATCGACGACGACCTGGTACTGACGGACCATGCCGCCGATTGACGCCACCTCGGAAACGCCTTCGACAGTCTGGAGTTCGTATTTCAGAAACCAGTCCTGCAGGGATCTAAGGTCGGCAAGATCGTGTTGTCCGGTACGGTCCACCAGCGCATACTGATAGACCCAGCCCACGCCGGTTGCATCCGGCCCGAGTGCCGGACGGGCGTCCGGGGGCAGGGTAGGCGCCACTTGGCTCAGGTACTCGAGAACCCGCGAGCGCGCCCAGTAAAGGTCCGTGCCATCCTCGAAGATGACGTAGACGAAGGAATCGTTGAAGAACGAGTACCCGCGTACCGTGGTGGCCCCCGGAACCGACAGCATTGCCGTGGTCAGCGGGTAGGTGACTTGGTCCTCGACCACCTGCGGTGCCTGTCCGGGGTAGGTGGTCTTGACGATTACCTGGACGTCGGAGAGGTCGGGAATGGCGTCTAGCGGCGTGCGGAACATGGCAATCGTGCCCCAGGCGGCGAGCAGGCCCGCGAGCATCAGGACGAGAAAGCGGTTCCTGATGGACCAGCGAATGATGGCTCCGATCATGACCGGCCTCCCTTGGAGTCGGTTTCATCGCCCGCCGAGGTTTGGGTATCGCCGTTGCTACCGGACTCTTGGTGTACTTCTTCATGATTCATGCCTTCATGCTTCATGGGGCCATTGTCCTCGCCGCCGCGATCCATCTCACTGTGGTCCATTTCAGCGTGGTCCATCTCGCCGTGGTCCATCTCGCCGTGGTCCATCTCGCCGTGGTCCATCTCGCCGTGGTCCATCTCGCCGTGGTCCATCTCGCCGTGGTCCATCTCGCCGTGGTCCATCTCGACGTGGTCCATCTCGACGTGGTCCATCTCACCGTGATCCATGGCCGGGGTTTCTGCCGCCTCGTCCGCCATTCGGATCAGGCTGGCGTCCACGCTGGCCTCGGAATCGATCAGGAACTGGCCGGAAACGACGATGCGTTCTCCTTCTTTCAGTCCCGTAAGAATTTCGGTCATGCCGTCCGCCTCGAGGCCGGTTTCAACCTGTGCCGGCCGGAATCGCCCATCGGGCAACGCCAGAATGACGCGTTTGCCCCTGCCGGTGCGGATGATCGACTGGGTGGGAACGGCGAGCGCTTCGCGGTGCGGGTCGGCTGCGATTTCCACGCTGGCGTACATATTGGGCTTCAGCGCGAGGTCCGGATTGTCGTAGGCCAGGCGAACCTGGCCGGTTCGCGTCTCAGCACGCATGCTCGGATAGACATAGTCGACTTCTCCGACCCACTCGCGATCCGTGGCGGAGAATGGCAGATTCATCGAAGCGTGTTGCCCAGTCTTGACCCAGGCAATCTGGCCTTCGAACAGATCGACTACCACCCAAACTCGGGACAGGTCGGCGATGCTCATGATGGTCGCGCCAGGCTGGACATACATGCCTTGGCGCACGTTGAGATCGGTGATGTACCCGTTCCGCGCCGCCTTCACCGTGAATAGCCGCGAAGAACTGCCTCGCTGCCGGAGTGATTCAACCTGCTCGTCGGACATGCCCAGGGCGTGCAGGCGAATGCGGGCGGCCCGAAGCAAGGACTGGTTGCCAGTCCGGCTAGCCTGGAGGTACTCCTCCTGCGCGCTCACCAGCGCCGGAGAGTAGATCTCGAACAGGGCTTGACCGGCTGCTACCTGGTCTCCCCGGGTTTCGACGTGCAGTTCTTCGATCCAGCCGTCGGTGCGAACGTGCACATGGGAGATGCGCCCCTCGTCGGGTGTGACAAGGCCGACAGTCTCGATCTCGCGATTCATGTCACGGCGTTCAACGGGCGCCACCTTGACGCCAATGTTGTTGATGACCGTCGGATTGATCCGGATCGAGGGTTCCTGCCCGCTGTCTTGCCCGGCTTCATCGGCATAAACGGGGACCAGGTCCATGCCCATCGGGGATTTGCCGGGCTCATCGCGCCGGTAATTGGCATCCATCGGGGCGACCCAGTAGAGGATCTCGCGCTCGGCCTTCTCCGCTTGCTCCGAGTCGCCGGTCGTGGTTCCGGCAAGGAACCAGGCGGCCGTGAAGCCGACTGCAGCAGCCATAAGGGTTATCATGATGATTTGTAGCTTGTTCAAGACTGTTCTCCTACCAGGTAGGTGATACGGGCCCAGGCCTTGCCGGCCCGGGCGGCCAGTTCGGCCTGTTTGATCTGCACGTCCAGAGCGGCCAGCTGGCTGCGAATGAGCTCAGCGAAGTCGGTCTGTCCGTTGGCGTAGGTCGTGATGGAGGCTTCAACGGTCTGTTCGGCGCGCTGGTTCACCACTTGCTCGTAAAGGGCTATCCGTTCCTGATAGCGCAGCCAGTCGCTCAGGGCCTCGTCCAATTGCCTGCGCAAATCACGTAGACGATTGTCGAGCTCAAACTGCGCAGCGCGGCTGCGTTGGACGGCCGCTTCGTGCCGCTTGTCTTGCCGCTGGCCGGTAAACAGCGGCACTGTCAGGCTCACGCCGATGCTGGCAAGGTCCGGCCGTTCGGAACGAAAGCCATACCCCGCTTCGACGGCAAGCTTCGGCTTGTAGGCCTGCCGGGCCAGCTCGATGCCTTGGTCGGCGGCTTCCGCCAGGGATTGTCGGGCCGTAATCTCCGGGTGATCGACCAGATGACGTTCGAGTTGATCGAGTTGAGTTGAACCAAGCTCGAATTCTGGTAGGCCGTCTGGAACACGGCGATAGGCCTCGCTGCCGATATAGCGCGCCAAGGCGGCGCGGGCGTTTTCGGCCATGCGACGGTGCTCCGCGATCCGATCGTCGAGCAATGAGAGTTCGAGTTCCGAGCGCAATAGGCTCTGGGCGTTCAGCCCCCCGGTCGCGAAGCGTGATTGCAGTGATTCGATCTGCTGTTCGATGCGGCCGCGGCTCTGCTGCAGGACATCGACGGCCCGTCGCTGCCACGCCAGTTCCAGCCAGGCCGTTCGCGTTTCCAGGGCGATGCGGCGCAGAGCTTCGTCGCGGCGGGCTCGTTCGGCTTCAGCTTCGGCATTGCGTTGGCGGCCCCGAACATCCAGCGTCCGGCCAGCGGGAAACTCCTGGCGTAATCCAAGTCGTAGAGCCTGGGTCATTCCTTCCTGGTCGAGGCTGAATGTGTCTACAGGGACATTCATTACCTGGGCCGAAACCATGGGATCAGGTAGCTGGGAGTCGGCCACGGCCTCACTGTCGAGGGCTTGGGCGCGAACGGAGAATCGCGTCACCGAAGGATCGGCGGCGCTGGTGGCCAGGGACACGGCAGCTTCAATCGTCAGGCCGTTCTCCGCTGACTCTTTTGCGGCGGAATCCTGCGCGGGCTGTTCGTCGGCAGGGGCGGCCGGCGTGGCCGCAGCTGACATCATTAGCAGAAGAAGTGCGCAGCTCAATAGCCAGGGCCAGCGGACCCGCGGCATCGACATCGCGAGGGTGCCATTGGACATGGGGAACCTCTCTTCGGGTTGTATGGAGCGTATTAAGGAATCAACTGGCGATCAGCGATCCCTGCCGGTCACTGAGGCAGGATCAAACCGCCGTAAAAAACTCGAAGAGATTACGCCTGGGGAGGGCGCAGGAGGGTGTCGATGGTATTGCGAGGCGCGCGGGAATTGATGCTGGTCGTCGCTACATCAGCCGGCACGTGCCGGGATGTGGACAGCCGATTGGGCACAACAAGCGTCAGGGCTGGACATGCGCAATCGCAGTCGTCGTGTTGGCATTCCTGATCGTCCACGCAGCAATTGCGGTGATTCATGCTTGAGCTATTGTCGTCGGACGCTGCTTCAAGCGGGTTGTGGCAAACATCTGAAGCAGTTTCTTCGGACGAATCGGATACAACTGAGGCAACTGGGGAGGACATGCTGCTGGCGGATCCATGCGTCATATCTGATGCCCATGGCGCAACGCTGCTGGCCACCAGAGCGATGACTAGCGCGTAGCGGAGCAATATGGTGAACGCAACATGCATGATTCGAGCTTATCAGAATCCAATTCGAATGAAAAGTGCCAAGCCGCGAGCGTCTGCCGGCTGGGCGCCTCAATGGGGCCAGCTCAGACCGGTTTTCGCTCTTGCTACTATGAATACCAAACAATAGACCTCACTCGCTCCAGAATAGTTCCATGTGCCCTAAAAGGGGTTGCCCGGAGAGTGCCTGCTGTATTCTTGGCTCTTCCCGACTTCGTGTGGGCTGACCGGTTCGGATAGGCTACCGGCTGGCTCCGATTCGAGCCCAGTTTCATGCGCGACTGCGAGCTCTAGCGCCAGATTCTCGGCATTCAGGCGTCCTGGGATGTATCCGAGGTGAATGCCGACCTGCCGGGCACCAGCGTGACCGTCCACGTTCGCCACTTCGGCACGGATATGGCTTGCCCGAAGTGCGGGGTGGGGTCAGGGGAAATGTTCAAATTCTGTTCTCGTTGCCGCATCCGCTCAAATGGTGGGAAACCTGGCAATGGTGGGGCGCCTTATTCAGTATCAATTCGTTCCACTGGCTTCGACGCCCCGTGTGTTGTCCCGCGCAGTAAGCCCAACGAAATGATAGATAGTACACCGCACACGATCGCGACATCGGCAAGATTGAAGGCTGGCCAATGCCAGGATCGCCAAAAGAAATCAAGATAATCGATAACATGGCCGCGGAAGATTCGGTCGACTACATTGCTGGCCGCGCCCCCAAGAACAAGACTGTAGGCGATGCTTTCTCCTCTGGATCGGGTGTCGTAAATCAGTCTGGTCAGGATGATTGAGACAGCAATTGCGACAGCGGACAGGAAGTAGCGCTGCCAGCCTCCAGCGTTCGCGAGAAGGCCGAATGCTGCGCCAGTGTTCCATGTGTTCAACCAGCCAAAAAACGGGGTCACTAGGATGGATTCGCCATAAGTCATTGACTGTTGCACCATCCATTTAACAGCTTGGTCGAATGATGCCACTACGGCTGATATCAAGAAGGCGATAAACGGGGAAAACTTCGTGTCGTGGCTGAACATGAACTAGCTCCTTATCGCAAGTATGCGCCTAGCGCCGTTGAGCACAATGACGCCCGCGATGGATCCAATAACAAGGTCTGGATAGTTCGAGCCGGTCCACGCAACGAGGGCGCCGGCTGATATCACGCCCAAATTGATCACCACGTCATTGGCCGAAAATATCCAGCTTGCTTTCATATGCGCTGGTCCTTTTCGATGCTTGAATATCATTAGCAGGCAAATTGTATTGGCAATCAGCGCGACGAACGCGATTGCCATCATCACCAGTGATTCGGGCTCACTTCCGAATACAAAGCGTCTTGCCACTTCGGCGAGGACGCCCAAAGCCAAGATCAGTTGGAGTATGCCGGCCAAACGCGCTGCCCGTAGCTGCATCATCGCGCTGTGCCCAACCGCAAAGAGCGCAAGTCCATACACCGCCGCATCGGCAAAATTGTCCAGGGATTCGCCAATGAGGCCAGTGGATTGGGCGATTAGGCCGGCAGTCATTTCCACCACGAATAGAATTGCGTTGATGCCGAGCAACCAACGCAAGGTGCCGGATTCCTGTTCTGCAGCGCGCGCCGACGACTCGGTGGCCTCGATGGTCTTGGGATCCGCAGCGACGGTATTCTGAAGCGAGGCGCCCAGCCCCAAGCTGGCCAGCTTGGCAGTGATCGGTTCCACTTCGCCTTCATGGACGACCGCTAAACAGCGTTCCGACAAATCGAAAGACAGCGTCTCGATCTGATTGAACCCGTCAAGGGCGAGACGGATCATTCGCTCCTCTGAGGGACAATCCATCTTCGGAACGGAATAGGTGCTGACCCGCTTGTTGTTAGCCCCGGTTCGGACCTGAACAGTGTCTGCAGCGTCTGCTGAATCAACGCCGTGGGCGTCCTTATGGGATTCGGTCATGATGTTCTTTGGCCAGGTTCAGTGGATTGATTAGGTTTCGGAATCAAGTGACTTGGTTTCGGACTGCTGCTCGAACCGGGGTGGTGACACGTTCTTGAGCGTGCCAGCGCAAAAGCCGATCGCCCCGGCTATAGCGGCTGTTGCGCCGAGCTCACGACCTTCGGAGTGGCTCATGCGGGGTAGCAGTGTGGTCCGCTCGATTTCCGATCCGGTGCAACTCGGGCATGTCATCATCAAGCTTCCGTTTCCAGGCCTTCGGGTTGGGTGCCAACGCGGCAACGCCCGTCTTTACGC
The DNA here is from genome assembly GCA_013285445.1 of Pseudomonadota bacterium. Lineage (NCBI taxonomy): Bacteria > Pseudomonadati > Pseudomonadota > Pseudomonadota bacterium. The sequence goes on from CP053448.1 coordinate 1,099,177, forward strand.
AGACGCATGCGTTGCACGAAGCGCATTAGGTCTCTTCTGAACTGCTCATCGGGATCTGGCAACGCATTCACCGAAGCCGTTAGCTTGTCCAGATGGGCAGGCTCTTTAACTAGGCGGTGATAGACCCAGCGCCCGTCCTTGTGCGCGGACAACAGGCCTGCTAGGCGCAAGATTTTCAGATGGCGTGAGAGCTTGTAGGCCGGTTCCTGGAGGCTGTCGACCAGTTCACACAAACAGGCTTCTTCGTCCGCTGTCGCCAGCAGACGGATAACGCGCAGCCGGGTGTCGTCGGCCAGGGCCTGGAAGAGGGTGGAAGGTTCAATTTGCACCACTTGCATAGTTGCACTATAATACAAATAAAGGCCGTCCTCAACATAAAGGACTGGATGCTGCGATCCTCGAAATAGCCGGGAAAAGGGAGGCAGTTCTTGGCCTGAATCGAGTGCGGCGCCGTCATTTATGGGTGTTGATGCAATGAGCTGTCGGAGATTTACATGCTGAAACCAGAAGTCGAGGTATTCCACCACGCCGACACCGGCACGTTCAGCTACGTTGTCCACGAGCCTGACGGGCGTGCTGCTGCGATCATCGACCCGGTCTTGGACTACGACCCTGCGGCAGCAAGCACCAACACTGAATCGGCCGACCAAATCGCTGCCTTCGTGAGCGCACGGAAGCTCGACGTGCTCTGGATCCTCGAAACACACGCCCATGCGGACCACGTCACCGCGGCTCCCTATCTCCAAAAGCGCCTGGGCGGATTGATCGGAATCGGTTCTGGCATCGCCAAGGTACAAGCCAAGTTCCGAGACGAACTGAACCTTGGCGCCGCATTGCCCACCGACGGCTCGCAATTTGACCGGCTGTTTGACGCCGGCGAGACATTCGACATCGGCACTATGAAGACTCGCGTTATCCCCACGCCCGGACACACCCCTGATAGCGTGAGCTACCTTGTCGGCGACGCAGTTTTTGTCGGTGATTCGCTGTTCATGCCTGATGCCGGCACCGCCCGCTGTGACTTTCCCGGCGGCGATGCCCGCCTGCTGTGGCAATCCACGCGCCGGCTGTTCGAGCTGCCCGACGTAACGCGGATGTTTGTATGTCATGACTATGGGCCGGGCGGCCGCGAGGTGCGCTTTGAAACCACGGTAGGCGAGCAGAAGAATTTCAATATCCATGTCGGCGGTGGCCGTAGCGAGGACGAATTCGTGGCGATGCGTACCAAACGAGATGCGGGGCTCGGCATGCCAAGGCTGATCCTGCCGGCGATCCAGATCAATATCCGTGCAGGCCATCCACCTGATCCGGAAGACAACGGGGTGTCGTACCTGAAAATTCCACTGAACCGGTTATGACCAGCTCTAGAATTGACGTACATTCTTTGCCAGCCTCGGAGTAGGCTAGAAGGATCGATGGCTCTTACTCCTTTAGAGTGGTTGCATAAGGAAACCGGGGATCCACGGCGCACTTGCAACGACTGTTGAAGCAGAAATCGCGATTCGACTGACTATCAACTCCGCCAGGGCGTACTGGATCGACCCCAAGCCGGTTCAGGTGTCGCAAAACTCAGAAGATCTGTCCGCACGGCTGATTGTGCCGGCCACGGGCAGTCGGGAAAAATACACTCGAAGGCTTCGGGGCCGAATTCAATGACGTTACGACTCACGCGCATTATCGCGCTAGCCGCCTGCCTGTGGCCCGCTGTTGTCCTGTCCCAGATCAACCCCGGAGATTTATTGCCGCTCGAGGAGGCCTTTGTTCTCGAAGCGAGCGCCGAGGGCCGCGATCTGGTGCTGCACTGGGAGATCGCCGACGGCTATTATCTCTACCGCCACGCTTTCTCGGTTGATTCGGCCGACGAAAGCATGATCTTGGGCCAGCCCGTAATTCCACCGGGCAAAGAAACGGTCGACGAGTTCTTTGGCCAGACCGAAACCTTCCGCGAATCGGTGACCGTGCGAGTGCCGTTGGAGACGATTCCCGATAGCGGTTGGGTTATCTCGCGCGTTGACTTCCAGGGCTGCGCCGACCTGGGCGTGTGTTACCCACCTCATCGCAAGACGGTTCGAGTGAAGGTGGCTGCCACCGATGTCGAACGCGAAGGGCGGCCTAACGGCGAGAACATACTGGGCGTGAGCGCACCCGAGGGCAACGCCCTGAGCGAGCTGCTGGGACACCAGCGCGAAGAAGCCCTTCCGGCCGTGGAAGCTTTCCAGGTCGAGGCGATTGCCGGCGGCCCCTCGTCCATCTTGGTGCGCGCGACTGCGCGTTCGGGCTATTATCTCTATCGCGAATCATTCGATTTTCGGATCGAAACGGACGATATGCTCGTCGCCGGATTCGACTTGCCCCCCGGAGAGGAAAAGACCGACGAGTACTTCGGCCGGACCCGCGTGTTCTTCGGCGAGGTCGAGTTCCCGTTGAGCCTGCAGCGTCACGATGACGGTCGTCCTCAAGAGATCACCCTGGTCGCGGAGTTTCAGGGCTGCCTCGAAGATGGCATCTGCTATCCACCGATGGAGCGCAACTTGGTCGTGAGCCTGCCGGCCATGCCCGGCGGAACCGCGACGGCGTCAATGGAAGCAGCGGGCTCACGCGTCGAACCAGAACGGTCACACCCGGACATGGCCAAGACCGTTCCACCGGCTGGCAAGCCGGATGGGCTCGCTCGATTTATCGAGCAACAACCCTTGCCGCTGGCTATGGGCCTGTTCGTGTTGCTGGGGATCGGGCTGGCTTTTACGCCATGCGTGTTTCCCATGATTCCGATTCTTTCGGGCATCATTGCCGGCGAGGGCGGCGAGATCACGCGTGGCCGTGCATTCGGTCTCTCGTTCATTTTCGTTCTCGCCATGTCGCTGACCTATACAGCTGTGGGTGTGATCGCGGCGCTGGCCGGTTACAACCTGCAGGCGGTTTTCCAGAATCCCCGGGTGATCGGCTCCTTCGCCGCAATTTTCGTTGTGCTGGCTATGGCCATGTTTGGCTTCTACAATCTGCAGATGCCCACCTCGTGGCAGTCGCGCCTGAGCCAGATTAGTAGTCGCCAGTCCGGCGGCAACTTCATCGGTGCGGGCATCATGGGCTTCCTGTCGGCGCTGATCGTAGGTCCCTGCGTAACCGCCCCACTGATCGGAATCCTGATTTTTATATCTCAGACTGGAGACGCCGCGCTGGGCGGCGGCGTGCTGTTTTCACTGAGCATTGGCATGGGCTTACCGTTGCTGGCTATCGGCGTAGGTCTGGGCCATTGGCTGCCACGTGCTGGGGGCTGGATGGATGCAGTCAAATCGGTTTTCGGTGTTGGACTGCTCGCGCTGGCGATCTGGATGCTTCAGCGCGTAGTGCCGGGCGCAGTGATTATGTTGCTTTGGGGCGCGCTTAGCATCGGAAGCGGGGTCTACCTGGGCGCGCTTACGCAGATGGATCCCGATCTGGGCGGCTGGCGTAAAATCCGGCAGGCTCTGGGCGTGATGCTGCTGATTATGGGCACCGCACAGTTCGTTGGCGCGCTTTCGGGCGGAAGGGACTGGATACGCCCGCTCGATCACCTCATCGATGCCGGTGGCCCTGGCGGCATGGCAGCGATAGAAGCTCCAGTATTTCACGAGGTCGACACGCTTAGCCAGCTTCGCGCGGCGATCGCGGAATCCGATCGTCCTATCTTCCTGGACTTCTACGCCGACTGGTGCGTGGATTGTGTGCGGATGGAGCAGCGCACCTTTTCCGACCCGGCTGTTGCCGACCGCATGGCCGATTTCACGCTGCTCAAAGCCGATATCACTGACTACAATGACGAGCATCAGGCCATGCTCCGGCACTTCGAGCTGATTGGACCGCCTGCTTATCTGTTCTTCATCGGTGGCGAGGAGCTGCCCCAGTACCGGATGTTCGGATTTCTGGGGCCGGAAGAATTCCTGACCCTGCTCGACGAGGTCAAAGGTTGAGGGGGCGGCGGCTTTCGGCCGACGAGGTTTCTCCGAAGCGGACTCGAGCTGCATCCCAATGTCGCCTGCCAATCGGTCTAGGGCGCGCCGTTTGGTTTGTTCGTAAGGCATTTGGACACTGAACGTATGGTTCACAGCACCTTACTGACCCGCGGATGTGGGGCAACGATGTCTCTCAGGCGTTACTCTGGCTCGTCTCTCAGCCTCCAGGCAGGACTTATGAAATGGACTTGCCTTCCCCAATAACCCTGGGCTTCCTTGGAAGCTTGGCAGCGGGCTCGCTGACCGCGATCGGCGCCTTGCCCGTGCTCTTCATGAACATCCCCTCACGAGCCACGCGCGATCTTGCACTTGGCTTCGCGGCGGGCGTGATGCTTGCAGCCTCGTTTTTCTCGTTGATCATTCCGGCACTCGATGTCGCTGAAAATTGGTTTGAGGGTGGTCCCGCCCCAGCGGCCATTGTCTGCCTTGCGATATTGCTCGGGATGGGTGCGATCGCCTTGATCAATGAGAAGCTCCCACACGAGCATTTCGACACTGGCCGCGAAGGACCGGATGTGGCTTCTTTGCGGCGTATCTGGTTATTCATTATCGCGATTGCAATCCACAACTTTCCCGAAGGACTTGCCGTAGGCGTTGGGTTCGGAGCTGACGGCCTTTCTGGCGGTCTGCCGCTGGCGATCGGTATCGGACTGCAGAACGCTCCGGAAGGTCTAGCAGTTGCGGTCTCGCTAGTAGGCGTGGGCTACTCGAAAATACGAGCTTGCTACGTCTCGGCGCTAACCGGGCTCGTGGAGCCAATTGGCGGGCTTCTCGGCGCGAGTGTCATCACTCTTTCTCAGTCGCTGCTTCCTTGGGGCCTGGCTTTCGCCGCCGGCGCCATGCTTTACGTCATCAGCCACGAAATCATCCCAGAAACCCACCGATCCGGCCATCAAAACAGGGCAACTCTCGGCCTCGCCATCGGGCTCGTGATCATGATGTTCCTCGATGTCTGGTTGGGCGGCTGATTGAGTTGCCCTGGTGAATCCGCGTGAGCGTTCGAGCCGAGCCTTCTTCGGGTCGAGCCTTTCCCGCCGCCCTCCTGGCCGCCGAATCCGGCAGGTTCGGGAGGCGGCGCCAGCGCAGGTTGATTGGACTCGAAAATGATCCGTGGCGTGAAATTGACATCGAGATCGGCCCAGAGCTCGTCCAGTGGCCGCTCCTTCGGCGCGCGCGGCAGCGCCATCCGAAACTGGTCCGGCTGCTCGAGCCAGAGGTCGACGAGCACTTGGCCGCAGTAGTAGAGTGCAGTGGCCGCCCGGTGCGGGTTATTGCTGCGATTGGCCAGTGTGATGCAGTCAAGCATGCAGGCTGACAAGTCAGCGTAGGGCTTGCGGCCCTCATTGGGCTTGCGCCTGCCGATAAAGGCAAATACCCGGTCCCACAGGCCCTGAGAATCCGGGGCCCGGGCGATGCTGACCACAGCGGCAGCCAAGGCGGCCGGGTGCGCCAGCTCGACCGGCGGGTGCGGTTTGATGAGCCATTCCAGCGCGTCATTCAGGGCCTCATCGGCCAGTGGCGAGCCTTCCAGGCTCGAGGCTCGCTTGGCCAGGATCAGTACCTTCCTGAGATCGGGCTCATGAATGACCTGGGGCTTGTCCAGCACGACCCAGCGGTCGCGCGTGATCTCCGGCGGCCGAAATCCGGTCATCGAGTAGCGTGCGCCTTTCAGGCGGCGTACGGCGGCAATCATCTCCGCTGCATCCGGGGTCGGCGGGAGCTGGAGAGAGTGGTGGTCCGGGTCTTCGTGGTGCACCCACGCTTTCGCCATGGCCAGTGTCGCCTGGAACAGGAACAGCTGGTAGAACTGGTTACGGGTCAAGCGCCGGTCGTTCTGGTGGCGCTCGATCAGCTCGCGCAGGAATCCCGGTGCGTCCGAGCCGCGCTCGTCACGGAAGACCTCGTTGCGAGCAAGGCGGCGCCAAAGCTCCAGCGTCTCAGGATAGAGCGCCAGGCTGATGAGGGCCGCCCCCAACACGCCGGAGGAGAACCACTTTGGGTGGATGTTGAACTCATCGAGCTGGCGGATCTCGCGCTCGTAGATCCGAAACGCCCATTCGCAGTCGACATACTGCTCGCCTCGCAGGACGTGGCGCGGAAGACCGCGGACTGCAAAATCCAGCATGCGCTTGAAGTTGCCGGCCCTGAATGCCTTGGAGTGGAAATGGTGCTTGCGATGCTCATTCATGGCGGGTCCTCCCGGCAAAGTCGATCACGTTGTTGGAATGGCTATGGGAAGCCGGGTGTTGAGCACGGATGCCTGTTCGCTCCGCATGCCGGCTTTCCGGCGCTCCGAACAGGCGAGTGGCAACCGTGTCGGGAACCGGCTGCATCTCGACCATGCCGCCGACCAGGCCGGCGTCGAACATCTGCTCGAACAGGTCGCCCTCGATCAGGTTGACCAGGTCCTCCGGGCCCTTGATGCGGTAGCGTTCAATGGCCTCGCGCGCCCAGGCGACCAGCGCTTCGTGGTTGTCGCGAGTTTCGGGCTGGCCCAGGGCGAGGCACATGGCCTGTCCCGGCTGAATCTGGTAGCGGTGCCAAAGGTAGTCCGCAAGAGCCTGCGGGCGGAGACGGGGAATGGACTGGTTCATCAGTCGTCCTCCTTTTTGTTGTTGTCGTTATGGGTGGAAGTGCCGGCCTGGGAGGCCAGCAGGCGCGCCATCGCCGAACCGTCCTGGCGGGTCAGGTTCGGGACATAGCGCGAATAGGTTGTAAAGAGCATCTGGGTCGTGGTGTGTCCGAGTACGCGGGCGACCCATTCGGGTGACTCACCGGCTGCGAGCATCAGCGTCGCCGCCGTGTGGCGAGTCTGGTATGGCCGTCGATAGGCCAGGCCCAGGTTGGAAAGCACCGGTTTCCAGACCCGGTTGGTGAAATTGCGGTTTTCGATCGGTGCGCCTCTGGGGGTGCAGAAGACCCATTCGATCCCTTTCGGAACGATCTTCCGCTGCGCCTCCAGCGCCTCGCGGACTGGCTGGAGCATCGGAATGTCCCGGTTGGAGTCGTAGGTCTTCGAGCCTTCCTGGAGTCGGCCCTGGACCAGGGTTTCGCGTACCAGGATCAGGTTGTTGGAGAAATCCACGTTGTGCCAGCGCAGACCGTTGATTTCGCCGCTGCGCATGCCCGTGTAGAACCGTACGGCCAGGTAGTGGCGATAGTCCGGGCGTACCCGCTCGAGAATCCGGTGGACCTCCTCGAGCGAGAACGGGTGAATGTCCGGCTTCCTTGAGCGCAGGGTCTTGATGCCCCGGTAGGGCGAAGGAAACTCGTAGCGGTCGGCGGCCTCGTCGACGATCTGGCGCGCAAAGCCCATGATCTTGTTGATTCGGGCATTGCTCAGCTTCCGGCCGTTCGGCCGGTGATTTCCAGCAATCTGCGCGCGAAAATCCAGCAGGTCCGCACGGGTGATCGAGCCGACCCGCCGGTTTCCGAATGCGGGCAGCAGGTGGCGGTTGAGCGTGACGGTGACGGTTTCCCGGTAGCTAGGCCGCCATTCCGGCTCCTTCTCCCGCATCCAGGGTAAGCGCCTACAAATCCCCACCCTTGACGTTGCCCGGCAGTAATGCGTCAATATCGTCGATGGTTTCGGCCAGTGGCAGCTCTTGAAAAACCTGACGCAGGTAGGCATAGGGCTCGATGGCGTGGCCCTTGGCGGTTTCGATCAGGCTGTAGAGGTTGGCGCTGGCGCGAGCGCCCGCTGGTGACTTGGAGAACAGCCAGTTCTTGCGGCCGATGGCGAACGGCCGGATGGCGTTTTCGATGGCGTTGTTGTCGATCGGGTAGCGGCCATCGTCGAGGTAGCGCACCAGCGCTGGCCATTGGTTGTGCAGGTACTGAAGCGCTTCGCCCAGCTTGGTCTTTGGGGCGACACGCGGCAGTGTCGTGGTCAACCAGGCGTTCAGCTGGTCGATGACGGGCTGTGACTTGTCCTGGCGCAAGCGGTGGCGCTCGGTCGGGTTCAGCGCCTGGGCTTCGCGCTCGATCCGGTAGAGCTTGCCGATCAGCGCCAGGGCCTGATCCGGGCGTCCGATCTTGCCCTTTGGCTGGAGCTTGGCGGCATCGAAGAACTTGCGCCGGGCATGGGCCCAGCAGCCCAGACGGGTGATGCCATGGTCTCGACAGGCCGCGCCATAGCCGGAATAGGCGTCGGCCATCAGGGCACCGGAGAAGCCTTCCAGGCGCGCCACGGGCACATCGCCGGCACGACTGGCTTCGTAGTGATAGACCCGCAGCCGCTGCCCTGGTGGGCCAGATCCCATGACCCACATGTAGCTGTTGCTTCGTGCCGGCTTGCCGGGTTCGTCGAGGACCTGGACGGTGGTCTCGTCCATGCCGATGACCGGGGCTTCGAGGATCTGCTCGGTCAGACGATTGATCAGGGGCTGGACCAGCTTGCCGCAGCGGATCATCCAGTTGGCCAGGGTGGTGCGGTCGAGCTCGACGCCCAGCCGCGCGAACTGCTGAATCTGTCGGTACAGCGGCAGGGCGTCGACGTACTTGGCCGTGGCGATGTAGGCCAGCAGGCCCGGTGCGGCCATCGACTTGCCCAGCGGCTGGGCGGGCTTGGTGGCGGTGGCCACATGCCCTTCGCAGCAGGGGCAGGCGTACTTCAGCCGGACGTGGCGGATGACCTTGACGCTCGCCGGAATGATATCGAGCTGCTCGGAGGTCTCCTCGCCGATGCGCTCCAGAACCGCACCATCGTGCGGACAGACCTTGTCGGCCTCGGGCAGGTCGTGAATGACTTCCTCGCGCGGCAGCTCCGGCGGCAGGGCCGGCCGGCCCCGACGCTGGCGAGAGTGCGGCTTGACAGCGACCTCGGGGGGCTCGCTTGCCGCGATCTCCTCGGCTTCGTTGAACAGGCCCAGCTGATCTGCACTGGCCTGCTCGCTGGTGCCGGCAAAGGTCTTGCGCTGGAAAGTGCGGATGATCTCTTCGAGCTGATGAATGCGCGCTTCGCGCGCCTCGAGGGTTGCCTGCTGGCTGGCCAGCTGCGCCTGGAGAGCGGCGATCTGATCGGCCGTTGAGGGATCTGCAACAGAGGCTTTGTTGACGGCCGACGACATGCAGAAAGTATAGCATAATCAATAGCATGAAGCACCACCAATCAACGAATTAGTGGCCGAAAAGTGCAGTTGTTGATGGCCCTGCATGCGCATCACATCAAAACCCTCGAGCAGCCAGTTGAACTCACGCTCGCCCCAGCGGATCACGCCGTCGGCATGCTTGCGCGGCCACTGGAACTTCGCCTTCTCCAGGCGCTTGTACCAGAGGCAAAAGCCGGTCTGGTCCCAGTAGAGCACCTTGAGCCGGTCGCGGTGGCGGTTGCAGAACACGTACAGCGCATCGGCGAACGGATCCAGGGCCATCTGCTGCTCGACGATGGCCGCCAGGCCGTCAATGGACTTGCGAAAGTCCACCACGTCGCGGTGCAGGTAAACCTTGGGCAGGTCACGAAACAGACGCATCGGCCAGCTCCCGCATCAGTTGGGCGACCCAGGCCGGACAAGCCGAGCTTGGAAGCTCCAGCGCGACACCGCGCCACGACACCGCTATCTGGCCGGTGAGCTGAGACGGCATCGGCGGCGCGACCGCGACCAGGCCCTGATGCGTATCCGCCTCGCGCAGCGCCTTGCGGCGCCGGTAGAAGGACTTCGGTGTCAGGCCATGGCGCTGACAGAACTCAGCCACCGACTCTGCGCCGGCAGCCTGCTGCGCGATCAGCTCTCGCCACTGATCGGCTTTGAGGTAACGTCTGCTCACTTGCTTGCTCCATCCTGAAAATCGATGGAATCAGCATAGTGATCTATGCGTCGTTGAGAAGAGTGTCGGTTCGTAGGCGCTTACCATCCAGGTCTCAGCGAACTCCCGGAATCGAGGCGTGCGATCGACTTCCCGGGCAGCTCCGGCCCGAGCGGGCACTGAAGCGCGATGAGCGGCCCCGCCAGAAGGCCCGACTCCTGAGAACTGCAGGGCGCGTGCGCTACCGGGGAAGGTGGCGCCGTAGTCAAAGGAACCCGCCAGAATCTCCGCTTCGATCCGGTCGAGGAGCTTTTGCACCTTGCGCCGGTTGGCGGGCGTGTTTGCCAATGCCGTTTGCTCCCGGCAGCGCTCGCCCTGATAGTAGAAATCCAGAAACAGCTTGCCGTTGTCCGAACGGGCCCGGACCTTACCCATGGCTCACGGCCCCGTTCGCCATCGGCACCAGCGGCGCGCTGTCCATCGAGAAGTTGCTCATGTCCTCCTCGATGGCTTCCCAGATGAACAGCAGCTTCCGGCCCCCGAACGGCCTGATATAGTGGATTCCCTCCAGGAGAACGGAGTCCTTGAGGCGGTTGCGGATGGTGCGCGGGTTGTAGTGGATGCGCTCAGCGAGCTGTTCAGTGGTCAGATAGGTCTTATCCATAGCGGCCTCCATAGCCTTTTGGCTCAAATGTTTCATTTTTGAAACTTTCAGGCCAAAATATAACCGCTGTTTGCAGGATGTCAAGTATTGGTGCAAAATTTTCTTTTTGTGGACGGATGGCCCAAAAGTGATACGTTTTAGGCTGAAAGAGCTAATAGCGGAGAAGGAATTTCAGGAGGGGAGGCGGGTGACCGTGCACGAAATCTCCGAAGCAACCGGAATTGCACGAACCACCTTGTCAAGAATCCTCAATCAGCCAGGATGGAGCACCCGGACCGAATATCTGGATAGGCTTTGCGCCTATTTCGACTGCCGGATCGAGGAACTGGTGGAATATGTCCCGGATACCAACAAGTAGGAAGTCCTTAGCCGGAATCCTGATGTTGGCCTGGATTGGGTATTGAGGATTCAAAGCTAGCCGCCACATGAACTCGACCCGCCAGAATTGTGCTGAGGTTTCGTGGGATTTTGGCTTCCTTAGGTATCCCCACTCCATTCAATTCGAAGGCGGTAGCGTCGAGGTCGGGGAGCAATACGCTGCGGCATGCGAAGAAATAGATAAGTATCGTCATCGCGACGGGAATCTATATCCGCCAATTCAGCGAACCGTTCCGATCGACTGGCAGACCGGAGAACATGGAGATCCGCTGGAAAATACGGAACGCCCCGCTCGCGTCTTTCCACCACCTTTGTCACATAAAATTTTTATTTCGATTCCAGCTGACGACGGCGATATCAGGCGCGGCGATGCCGCTCTCATCGTTCACCTGCTAGCGCTCCTATTCGATACACGGCTGCAGTTTGATGGCTGGAGGTTTGACGGCAAGGTGCCGATTCCTGATAAAAGCTCAATCCTCTTGCTTCGCGGCGCGCTTGAAGACTCCCTCTGCGCCATATATCAAAATTGGCGCCTCTGGTCAGAGTCGCACCGAAACTTCTTTATAAAGATTCTATACATGCACGCGCGTGCCAAAAGCTGCGAATGGTCATGGTATCGGTTTCTAACGGAATACATGGTTCTGGACGCCATCCATAGATTTTCGGTGCAACGCGGGATACTGAAGAATGAGGTTAAACACAGGGACCGCATAATTCAGATGTGTGAGCAGTTTGAGGTTCCTCAGGATGCCCGCACGATCAAAAGCATCGTAAATGTAAGAAATGAACTTATTCATGAGGCAAGCATTGAAGGTGCTCTTCCTGGCACCCGAACTGACGATACGTTTCATTTGAGCAAGTGGCTCGGCCGGCTCAATTCAAGGTAAGCGCCTACGAACCGACACTCTTCTCAACGACGCATAGATCACTATGCTGATTCCATCGATTTTCAGGATGGAGCAAGCAAGTGAGCAGACGTTACCTCAAAGCCGATCAGTGGCGAGAGCTGATCGCGCAGCAGGCTGCCGGCGCAGAGTCGGTGGCTGAGTTCTGTCAGCGCCATGGCCTGACACCGAAGTCCTTCTACCGGCGCCGCAAGGCGCTGCGCGAGGCGGATACGCATCAGGGCCTGGTCGCGGTCGCGCCGCCGATGCCGTCTCAGCTCACCGGCCAGATAGCGGTGTCGTGGCGCGGTGTCGCGCTGGAGCTTCCAAGCTCGGCTTGTCCGGCCTGGGTCGCCCAACTGATGCGGGAGCTGGCCGATGCGTCTGTTTCGTGACCTGCCCAAGGTTTACCTGCACCGCGACGTGGTGGACTTTCGCAAGTCCATTGACGGCCTGGCGGCCATCGTCGAGCAGCAGATGGCCCTGGATCCGTTCGCCGATGCGCTGTACGTGTTCTGCAACCGCCACCGCGACCGGCTCAAGGTGCTCTACTGGGACCAGACCGGCTTTTGCCTCTGGTACAAGCGCCTGGAGAAGGCGAAGTTCCAGTGGCCGCGCAAGCATGCCGACGGCGTGATCCGCTGGGGCGAGCGTGAGTTCAACTGGCTGCTCGAGGGTTTTGATGTGATGCGCATGCAGGGCCATCAACAACTGCACTTTTCGGCCACTAATTCGTTGATTGGTGGTGCTTCATGCTATTGATTATGCTATACTTTCTGCATGTCGTCGGCCGTCAACAAAGCCTCTGTTGCAGATCCCTCAACGGCCGATCAGATCGCCGCTCTCCAGGCGCAGCTGGCCAGCCAGCAGGCAACCCTCGAGGCGCGCGAAGCGCGCATTCATCAGCTCGAAGAGATCATCCGCACTTTCCAGCGCAAGACCTTTGCCGGCACCAGCGAGCAGGCCAGTGCAGATCAGCTGGGCCTGTTCAACGAAGCCGAGGAGATCGCGGCAAGCGAGCCCCCCGAGGTCGCTGTCAAGCCGCACTCTCGCCAGCGTCGGGGCCGGCCGGCCCTGCCGCCGGAGCTGCCGCGCGAGGAAGTCATTCACGACCTGCCCGAGGCCGACAAGGTCTGTCCGCACGATGGTGCGGTTCTGGAGCGCATCGGCGAGGAGACCTCCGAGCAGCTCGATATCATTCCGGCGAGCGTCAAGGTCATCCGCCACGTCCGGCTGAAGTACGCCTGCCCCTGCTGCGAAGGGCATGTGGCCACCGCCACCAAGCCCGCCCAGCCGCTGGGCAAGTCGATGGCCGCACCGGGCCTGCTGGCCTACATCGCCACGGCCAAGTACGTCGACGCCCTGCCGCTGTACCGACAGATTCAGCAGTTCGCGCGGCTGGGCGTCGAGCTCGACCGCACCACCCTGGCCAACTGGATGATCCGCTGCGGCAAGCTGGTCCAGCCCCTGATCAATCGTCTGACCGAGCAGATCCTCGAAGCCCCGGTCATCGGCATGGACGAGACCACCGTCCAGGTCCTCGACGAACCCGGCAAGCCGGCACGAAGCAACAGCTACATGTGGGTCATGGGATCTGGCCCACCAGGGCAGCGGCTGCGGGTCTATCACTACGAAGCCAGTCGTGCCGGCGATGTGCCCGTGGCGCGCCTGGAAGGCTTCTCCGGTGCCCTGATGGCCGACGCCTATTCCGGCTATGGCGCGGCCTGTCGAGACCATGGCATCACCCGTCTGGGCTGCTGGGCCCATGCCCGGCGCAAGTTCTTCGATGCCGCCAAGCTCCAGCCAAAGGGCAAGATCGGACGCCCGGATCAGGCCCTGGCGCTGATCGGCAAGCTCTACCGGATCGAGCGCGAAGCCCAGGCGCTGAACCCGACCGAGCGCCACCGCTTGCGCCAGGACAAGTCACAGCCCGTCATCGACCAGCTGAACGCCTGGTTGACCACGACACTGCCGCGTGTCGCGCCAAAGACCAAGCTGGGCGAAGCGCTTCAGTACCTGCACAACCAATGGCCAGCGCTGGTGCGCTACCTCGACGATGGCCGCTACCCGATCGACAACAACGCCATCGAAAACGCCATCCGGCCGTTCGCCATCGGCCGCAAGAACTGGCTGTTCTCCAAGTCACCAGCGGGCGCTCGCGCCAGCGCCAACCTCTACAGCCTGATCGAAACCGCCAAGGGCCACGCCATCGAGCCCTATGCCTACCTGCGTCAGGTTTTTCAAGAGCTGCCACTGGCCGAAACCATCGACGATATTGACGCATTACTGCCGGGCAACGTCAAGGGTGGGGATTTGTAGGCGCTTACAATTCAAGGCTTATTTTCGCTGTCTCAGGCTACCGGAATGAGTTCGTGCGCTCGGGTTGGTGGTTTTTCGGCTGGCAGCGATTTAATAAAGCCGATCGAAATTGTCGCTGAGGGCCTTGCGGCCAAATGCGAAACGGGGAATCTGATCAAAACTAACAGGTGTTTCCGCACGCTACGCTTGCGTCCAAGTGGCCAACTTTCAACCCGCTCGAGTCTGAATGCCTTCGTGCATGGTTTCGATCTGCTGGAAAACAGCTTCTACGACATCTTCCTTGCCAGTGAATAGCTCATCTGGGCCGGCGTGGTGAAGACGGGTAAAAGGAGGTTCGTAGAGCGCCTCCGGAGGCATGACACCGCGGGTGGTGAGTTGGTCGACGATCATCTCGACGAAGCGGATCTGGTCTGGGCTGAGGCTGCGGTCGTTCAGGAACTCGGCGAATGCTTCCTGGGCTGCAGATCGGTCCATACCGACCAGGCTTCTGACGAACCAAGCCAGTGAAGGGGCGCCGTTTCGTTCGAGCAGGTCGTTGAGCAAGCGGGGCCCGTCTTCGTCGCCGATCTCGCTCAACGTCTGTTCCAGCCCCTCTAAGTCAGTCTCGGTCAGCGGCTGGTTGGTGCGCAGGCGGTGGATGACCAGGTGGTCCTGGTGATTTTTCAGGTATTCGCGGACCTTCTTCTCGTACTGCGCTCCCGTCATCTGGGGCATGGGGACAACATCCTCGTCCCGGATGTCGCGGACCTCGTCCTGGAAGTTGGTGTAGATGACCGTGCGTTCCTTGCGCTCGAGTAGCGGCACCAGGCCGCGCAGGCGCAAGCGCAGGTCTTCGAGCAGCTCCAGGTTCGTGCCTTCCCACCACTGGGCTTCCTGAACGGCCGCGAGAAGGCCGAGTTGCTCCTTGACGGCGGGAATGTTGGTCTTGTCTTCCAAAAGGCCGGCCAGCTCGACGACGCGCTTTCTGTGGCGCTCGAATGTGCCGGTGTCAGCCTCAATTAGCGCCAGTTGCAGGCGCAGGGCAGTCAGGTCGAACAGGCGCGATTCGATGTCGTCGTTGGGTTGCTCGCTGGGCAGTCCGGCCACCTCGTCGTGCAGTACTTGCCGGTCGGTGTCGTTGATCCGCTGCCAGGCGCCCAAGTCGTTGAATCGCTCGATCGCCTCCAGGTGCATTCGGACGATGAAATTGTCGTGATTCATGGCCCGTACCTGGCCGTGCAGGGTGTCGACCAGGCGATTGTGCAGGTGCTGGTCGGGGTCAAAATCAGGCGCGGTCTGCAGGTGGGTGAGGAGGTCGACTCGGGCGCGGAATAGGCGCTCGCCCAAGGGCGCGCTGGGGTGGGCCTCGATGCCTTTCGGGTTCTCGCGGAAGAAATCGAAGTTGAAGCAGAAATCGAACACGCGGAAGTCTTGTTTATCCTCGCCGGGGCCGAACAGGTCCGGTCGCAGACGGGTGCCCCGGCCGATCATCTGCCAGAACTTGATCTTGGAATACACCGGCTTGAAGAACACCAGGTTGGCGACGTCGGGCACATCGATGCCGGTATCGAGCATATCGACCGAGATGGCGATGTGCGGCGGCTTGTCTGGGTCGGAGAAGTCGTCGATCAGGCTCTGGGCGTACTTGACGCGGTTGTCGATCACGCGCGCAAATGAGCCCTGGAGGTGCGGGTAGTGGTGGTCAAAGCGCTTCTCGATGAACTCGGCATGGTCGTGGTTGCGCGCGAAGATGATGGTCTTGGCCAGGCGGTCGCCGCCCTCGACGTGGTGGCCGTGTTCCATCAGGTGCTGGAGCACCTTGTCGACGGTGTCCTGGTTGAACAGCCACTGGTTGACGGCGCCGGCGTTGACCTGGCGGGGCAGGCCGGCCTCGTCGACATCGTCACCCCAATCCAGGCTTTCCCATTCGGCCTTTTCCTCGTCGCTGAGCTCGTCGTAGTGAATGCCCTCGCGTGGGAACTTGAGATCCACCTGCTGCACCCTCGGCGGCACCAGGAAGCCGTCTCGCACGGCCTGGTCGAGTTCGTAGGCGTCGGTGGGCACGCCGGGTTCGAGGTCGAACAGCTCGTAGGTGTTTCGATCCACTTCCTCGCGCGGAGTGGCGGTCAGGCCAACCAGCAGGGAGTCGAAGTAGCGGAAAATGGCGCCGAACTTCTGGTAGACCGAGCGGTGGGCCTCGTCGATGATGACCAGATCGAAATGGCCGACGCCGAAGTGGGCCTCGCCGCCGTCGCTCGCGTCGATCAGGTTCATCATTGTCGGGTAAGTACATGCGTACACCCGGCCCTGTTGGTCTTTCTCGGTGACCAGGTTGACCGGGCTGGACTCGGGCAGGTGGGCCTTGAACGCGCCGACGGCCTGGTTGACCAGCGAGACGCGGTCGGCCAGAAACAGTGCGCGCTTGACCCAGCCGGCGCGCTGCAGGGCATCGACCAGGGCGATGGCGGTGCGCGTCTTGCCGGTTCCGGTGGCCATGACCAGCAGGGCCTTGCGGCGCGCGCTGGCGAACTGCTCGAAAATCTGGGCGATGGCGCGTTTCTGGTAGTAGCGCCCGGCAATTTCGTCGTTGACTTCGGCCACGGCCAGGCTCTGACGCTGCTGGCGGCGCAGGATCAGGCGTTCGAGCTCGGTTTTCTTGTAGAAGCCGGCAATCTCGCGCGGCGGATAGGCCTGGTCGTCCCACAGCCAGGTCTGGTAGCCGTTGGTGTAGAAGATGATCGGACGTTGCCCGTGCATGGCCTCCAGACAGTCGGCATAGAGCTTGGCCTGTTGGCGGCCGGTGGTTGGGTCGATGGTTGAACGTTTGGCCTCGACGACGCCCAGCGGCTTGCCGTCGTCGCCCCACAGCACGTAGTCGACGTAGCCGGTGCCCTTTTCGTTGGGCATGCCGGTGACTTCGTACTCCCGATCGTGTGGGGCGTCCAGCGTCCAGCCAGCCAGGCGCAGGCTGGTGTCGATGTGCAGCCTGCGGGTGTCGGCTTCCGACAGGTCGATGTCCAGCGGCTTCGATTCGCTCTCGGCACGGATCTCGGCGATCTGCGCGCGCAGCTCCTGCAGCTCGGCATCGAGCGCGTCGCGCTCGCGCTGGCGGCGGAGCGCGGTCTCGTTCTGTTCAGCGAGTTGCTGTTCCAGGGCCTCCAGCTCGGCGCGTGGCACTGCTTCTTCGGGTTTGATCGGGCGCGGCACGCGCTCGTCGCTGAAGGCCGCCCCCGCGCGCGAGACGTCCGGCGTGTAGGTGCGCACCAACCAGTAGCACAGGTGGTGCAGTTCCTTGACGACCTGCAGCGCCTCGGATTGATGGATCTTGCGCTGCTGGTGCACGGCCAGGTTGCCGACCTTGAGCACCAGCCGTGCCTTCTGAAACAGCGGCGGCGGCAGTAAATTCTGGAAGCTGGGCTCGTGAATCAGTGCGCCGAGCTTCTGGTCGTAGGGCATGCGCAGCGCCGGATCGTGGCGATACAGCCAGTGGACCAAGGCCTCCAGGCCGAAGCGGGCGTGGAAGCATGCCGCACGCGGGTCGCCGAACACATGACCTTCCGCCCGCCGGGCCGCCTCGCCAATGGCGCTGAAGCGGTCGGGTAGGAAGGCGAAATTACTCATAGCTTCGGCAGCTTACCGGGCGTGTACCGCGAAATAAAGGCTCGTGCGGAGGCATGGAGGAAGCGGTTTGTTGATCAAATCTGGCCGGATTTGAGCAACAACGGATCTTGTTGCGCAGGAGTGAGCAACAAGCTCGAGCTCAACGAGACAGGTAGAAGTCATCGACATTTCCCCCCGAAACTGTCGAAATAAGCCGATTCTATCGACGCATCGAGCTCCTCGAAACTCGGTCTTTGGGCATCTTGCAGCCTCATCGGGGCAGACGTCGGGCCGGCTGGATCAGCTCCCCCATCACGCGTCGTCCCACTGCCTCAAAGGTCTCGAGGCTAGGGCGATGGCGGGCAAGCAAGCCGGTGATGCAGGTATGGTGGGCTTCTTCGAGATCCTCCGAATGCTTGGGCTGGAGCATTTGTTCCAGGCCGCTTCCTATGGTTGCAAGCCAGGGACCGCAGTCATCGGGGAATCTGGTGTTCAGCGCAGTTCCCCAGGCTTCGGGCCATGACCCAATCGCGTCTTCATCCTCTTTTTCTGCCAGAAATGCCAGCGCGAGCACCCTGCCCAGATCCTTGCTGGAGCGGCGAATGCGCCGCCCGGCAATCAGGCCGGACATGGTTTCGGTTCCGAGTTTCGGGTGGTGGAGCAGGTTGGCCAGGGCCATCATTTCCGGCCTGGCGATCTTCAGGCCGGAATCAGTCGGAAGCGGATCGAGCTCTGCTAATGCCAGAAAGTGGAAGCTGCACAAGGCGAAGTGCCCGAAGTCAGTCTCCAGGCGCTGAAATTGCCGGCCCTCCTGCTGACCTTCTTCAGGGGATGAAAGTAGTTCCAGAAACCACTGATCCTCCTCGGGCGGCACAAGGCGAACGACCGGCAATTGCTCGGTTGGGTCGCTGGCGTCTCCCGGTTGCGACCACTCTGTGCCTTCCCTCATTCGCCAGCCATTCTTCAGCAGCGCTTCGGCAGTCTTCCGTCCCGAGGCCTGCGCGCGCAAGTGGGGCGAAAGCAGGCAGTCGATGTCTTTGGTTCTGACCGGTTCCTCGTCGTCCGGAGAGACGAAACGAGCCGCGGCCGCGAGGCTGCCGATGATGATGACATCGTCCCGAACCTCTTCCGGCAGAGCGGCGGCCAGTTGTCGGAGCGTCCCGTGGGGTGAGGTCAGCATGGATTCACGCTCTCGCCGTGTGGCGGGTTCTACCCTGCTCGAAGGCCTTGATCAGCTCTTCGGTTTGGGCTTCCAGTCGGGCATCGTGCAGGGCCAGCAGGCAAGTGACCGGATCGGCCCAGCGCGTGTCGGCTTGCGGGTCGTGCTGGAAAAGGGGTTCGGCGCGGTGGACCGGCCAGATCACCAGAGCCGGGTTGGCAGTGCTGAACGGTGCGGGTTCCAGCGCCGGATCGATCTGCCGGGCCAGTTCCTTTGACTGATCCAGCAGTTTGCCGCTCACGCAGATATCCAGGCGCGAATACCCTACGAGGTCGAATTCGGGATCATAGTGATGTGCGGCATGAATACCTCCGATCGCGGTCTCGGGCAGAGCGAGCTTCCGAAGGCGCTTCAGCAGGCTTTCCGGCGTCCGGGCCAGTTCCGTCGCCACGGTGAACTTTCGGCAGAACTGGCCGCGCTCGTACGCGCTGACGAAGCGGCTCCACTCCTGTCGCGGGAAATGCTTCAGCTCGACCCGTCGATCCGAGTGGCGCTGGATGCTCCGGCCCAGCTTGTCCAGAGCATCGGCCACCGTGGGGTAGGTGAGGCCGGTGGCCGCACCGATCGATTTGGTGGTCATCGGCCCCGTGCCGAGCAGGTAGGCATTGACCAGGTGCTCGAAGACCAGGTCCTGGGCAGCGGGGCGGGGGGACCGAGTGGCGGATTTCTTTGTGAAGTTCCCCGGTAGCGCCTGGTCCAGGCCGTTGACTTCTTCCTCGCTCAGCCCCGCCTCTCGTAGGGCCGCGCGCAGGGAATCGTGTTCTGGAAGCTCGAGAATCCGCAGGCGTTCGTACACTGCGGGCTTCAGGGCTTTCCCGGCGCTCGACGCTTCCTCCTCCAGGCGCTGGGCGCTGAGCCGGTTGTCCAGGAGCAATAGGAACCCGCGGTGCTCTGGATGGTCGGCCAGCCACCCGGCCAGTTCCATCAGCGCCGCACGCAAATCCCGCACGGCGTGAGGCCTGAGGACAGGCAGCACGGCAAGATCCAGCCAGGTGACCAGATTGGAGTGGCTGCTGCGAATGGCTATCTCCTCCAGTGGTGGACAGCGCCGATTTAGTATACCTTAAACTTGCACTTTAACATCAAACATGCACTTTAATATTAAAGTTGCACTTTGATTCTTGGCCGGTGTGGGCACGGCCCCGTGCGAGAGAAGTGGTTCTAAAGCTCCCCGGCGAACGCGCGCGCCTGCAGGGCGGCGAACAGGGTGTCGAGTTCGTCCAGGTGGGCGCGCAGGCGGGATTGTTGTTGTTCAACGGATTGGGCTATTGCTTTGAAGTGCTTCTGGGTGGCCATTGGTGGAATCGGGGCTTCATAGCCGGCAAATTGTTTCCGATTCAACTTCGGTATATTCGCACGCCTCGAGAAACTGGCTACGTAGTCGAGAAAAGCCTTGCTCCGAAGCAAGAGCCAAAGGTACTCCTTGGTAATCACACTCTCGTCAGGGCGCACAGGGTAAACGTCGGCACTGCAAAGGCATTTTTCCTTCACAAGAGCAACCTTGTTTAGGTAGGGTCGGATCTTTGAATATAGGATTTCTCCCGGCGAGCAAAGAAACTTCCCGCTCTTCAGTTGTTCCTCAAACGCCGTCTGTGCTGGGAGTAATTCGCCTGAGTCTTTCTTGATTCGATCTGGGCCATAGTGAAGTAGCCCTTGGAATTCAGCCTGTCTGGGATCGACCATGGGCGCCTCGATTGACGTGACATCACCCAGCGAACTTGTTTCCCACTTCCTGGGGTTCGCTGCCGGGTCCCCGAACATCTCCAGAAAGGTCGATTGCAGCAGGGTGTCGAGCTCGGCGAGGGTTTCACGGCGTTTGGCGCGCAAGGCATCGGCAGTATCCAGGATGGCGGCGATGCGTTTCTGCTCGGGAAGTGGAGGTATTGGCACCTTGATCTTATAAACTTCAGGTGGCCTGGCGCGAAGCAGCGACCCTCCCACGCCCGAGACAGTGCGCATGAATGCCTTATGGAATCCGTCGCAGACAAGGAAGTGGCGTAGATAATTTGGCCAAACTTCTTCACTGCGGAAAATGATCCATTCACCAGAGGCAATCTGACGATGGCCATTAGCCGGGCCCACCACCCAGGAGCGGCGAATGTGCGGGACAATTCTCGAAATCAGGACATCGTTCGGCTGTACAGCTTTTTTCGAAGAGCCAATCTCGGACCCTTGCACGATATCTGGCTGGCCAGTATCAAAAGCGGGGATGCTGAATAGCTCGAAAGTCTCGTCAGGATGCTTTTTTGGATTGACGGAGCCGCCACGTCGTACGGCTAAATCCCCGAGCTCGACTGATTTCCAGGTCACTTGAGGAGGCCCTCCAGCTCCTGTTTTCCCTGCACAATTTCTTCTTCCAACTCCGCCAGTCGCTCCAGGATCACTTCCGGTGGATCGTACTCAACCGTCTCGTATTCCACTTCCTTGTAGCGGTTGATGGACAGGTCGTAGTCGTTGCCGGCGATCTCGTCCTTCGGCACCAGGAAACTCTGCTCGGTGCGCTGACGCTTGGCCTCGGCTTCCAGGTTCTGCCAGCGCTTGAGGATGTCGGGTAGGTCGGTCCTGTCGGGCTGCGGTGTGCGCTTGTCGTCCAGGGAGAAGCCGTCGGCGCGCATGTCGTAGAACCAGACGCTATCTGTACCGCCGGAGTTTGTCTTGGTGAATAGCAGGATGGCGGTGCTGACGCCGGCGTAGGGCTTGAACACGCCCGAGGGCATGGAGATGACCGCATCAAGCTTCTGATCTTCGACCAGGAGCTTGCGGATGGTCTTGTGGGCCTTGCTGGAGCCGAACAGCACGCCATCGGGCACGATGACGGCAGCCCGGCCGCCGGTCTTGAGCAGGCGCAGGAACAGGGCGAGGAACAGCAGTTCGGTCTTTTTTGTCTTGACGATCTGCTGCAGGTCGCGCGCGGTAGATTCATAATCGAGGCTACCGGCGAAGGGCGGATTGGCCAGGATCAGCGTGTAGCGCCCGGCGTCGTCCTCGGTCGATTCGGCCAGGGAGTCCTTGTAGCGAATATCGGGGTTCTCGACGCCGTGCAGCAGCATGTTCATCGAGCCGATCCGCAACATCGTCGTATCGAAGTCGTAGCCGTGGAAGGTGCCCTCGTTGTAGCGGCGGCGGCTGGCTTTGGAGCGGTAGATCTCGTCGCCGTGGTGGTCATGCAGGTATTCGGCGGCGCCGACGAGATAGCCGGCGCTGCCGCAGGCCGGGTCGCAGATGATGTCGGCCGGCGTCGGCGCGGTCATTTCCACCATCAGCTTGATGATGTGGCGCGGGGTACGGAACTGGCCGTTCTGGCCGGCGCTGGCGATCTTGCCCAGCATGTATTCGTACAAGTCGCCCTTGGTGTCGCGGTCGGCCATGTCGATGTCGTCGAGCTGGTCAACCACGTTGGCCAGCACCCGGGGCGTGGGCATCATGAACAGGGCGTCCTTCATGTGGTGGCTGTAGGTGCTGCCGCCCTCGCCAGCCTCGCCGACCCGCTCGCCGAGCGATTTCATGAACGGAAAGACCTCGTCACGCACGACCTCGAACAGCCGCTCCGGCGCCATTTCGCGGAAATGCGACCAGCGCAGATGCTGCTGGCCCTCCCCGAAAAGGCGCGCCCGCGAGTATTTCCCGGTGCGGCGGGCCTTGTTTTCCTCGCGCTTCTCGATCTCGTCCAGGCGCTTGATGAACAGCAGATAAGTGAGCTGCTCGACCACCGACAGGGGGTTGGAAATCCCCCCGGCCCACATCGTGTCCCAGATCTTGTCGACCTTCGATTTGATCTCGCCGGTAATCATTTCTGCTCCTGACCTTGTTCCCCCGAGGTTGGGCCATGATTTTAGCGGCTATGTCCTGACAGGAAATAGGGGGCTGGGGAGCGGAGGGCGTCGGGCACAGTGGGGCAGGAGTCGAATCCCGCCCGTTGGTGTCACGAACCGGGCACGAATTGGGTACAGAATGGGCGCAAGATCGATCTGACGCGCCAGGGAGAGGGCTCCCAGTCGGCCGGGGAGGGCGTCAGGAGTTCGGCGTCTTGGGGTGTATCTGGCTGATCTGAAACGAAAAACGCCGGCGCGAGGGCCGGCGTTCTTGCGGGATTCGGCTGGTCGGGGTGACTGGATTCGAACCAGCGACTCCTGCCTCCCGAAGACGAAATGCGGTAGCCCCCGGAGGCAGGAACGGGCGGAGGGCGAGGTTGCCGACCCCCCCCCGTTGGCATAGGGCCGATGGTCTCCGCAGTAGCCAACAATTGGGTCGCGGTTGCTTGCATGTTAATATCGAATCGCTATGCAGCAAGCGATCTGCAAATTATTGGCTTTGAGCATACTTCTTGCCGGACTCGGCTGGAGTATGGATGGTCACGCGGTCTTCGCCGAAGCTCATGAGGAGATTCCGAGCCAGGCCGAACACGACGATCATCAAGGTGATCAGCCGGGCGGTGAGCTATGTGACCATCACTGCCACGCCGGATCGCATCTTGTTGCCGTACCCGTTCTGCACGGCCTGCTGCCCCCGCGAAACCGTGCGGCCTCGCTGACGGACGCGCTCCGGCTTCCGACTTCCAACGGTCGAGACTCCCCCTTCAGACCCCCTATTTCCTGAGTTCCGTACCAAGCACCGTGCGATGGCGGCCCGATCCCGGTCGTCGTTGATCGCAACCGTACGCTGAACGAAAGGAAATCGTATCCATGCAATCTGCGAATCGTGCCCGCATGAGCGGGCGTGCGGCAGTGGCTGCAATGACTGTAGCCATTGCCCTGATGGTGCCGCTGTGGGTGGCGGCCCAATCCGGGCAATCTTCTCCGGAAGGCACACTGACCCTCGACGAGGCCGTTGCCACGGCCATGCAGAACAATCTCGAGCTGCACGCCGCCCGGCAGGAAATCCTGACCGCGCGCGCCCGGCTCGAACACGCCAGTCGCTGGGCGCCCTCTAATCCCCGGATCTCGGTCAAGCAGCGCCGGCGCAACCCGCCCGGGCCGGGCGGGACCAGTACCGACTTCGGCGTCGAGCTCTCCCAGGAGCTGTGGATCGGCGGCCAGCGTGGCCTCAATCGAAGCGGCCGCCAGTCGGAGGTCGAGAGCGCTCGGGCGATGATCCAGTTCCTCGAACTGACGGTCGCGGCGCGAACGCGACGAGCCTTTCTCGACCTGATCGTGGCGCGTGAGTCAGTTGAGACCGCGCAACGCGCCGTGACCGTGACCGAAGAGATCCAGCAGACCACGCTCTCGCGCAAGGAAGCCGGCGAAGCCACGCGAATCGAGGTCAACTCCGCCGCCATCGGCGTCGGCCGCGCAAGATCGGCGCTGGCGGAGGCCCGGGCCGACGCGAACGGCGCACGAGCGCGCTTACGCGAGCTGATGGCCGACAAGGTCCCGGAAGACATTGAGCTCTCGGGTGACTTCAATCTGCGGGCGCTGGACCTGCCACCCCGGAGTGAGCTGCTCAATCGGGTCGTGGGCCATCGTGGCGACCTGGCCGCGGCGGCCGCCGATATCGCTGCGGCGGAAAGCGATCTCGCCCTGTCGAAGCGCCAGTTGATCCCGAACCTGACGGTTTTCGGGTTCTACGAACAGGAGGAAGAAGAGGACATCACGGGCGTGGGCGTGTCCATGCCGCTGCCGGTGCTGCATCGCTACGGCGGTGAGCGCAAGGAGGCGCAAGCGGATCTGAGAAAGGCCCAGATCGAGCGCGACGCCCTGCTGCTGGAAGTCCGAATTGGTCTCGACCGGGCCATCGAGGACTACCGGGTTGCCAAATCGAGAATCGAAGCCGTTTCCGAACAGGTGCTGGCGTCGGCCGAAGACAACGTGCGGCTGACCTACGAGGCCTTCCGCGCGGGCGAAGTCGGCATCACGGCCGTCTCCTCGGCACAGGAAGCGCTGCTGCAGGCGCGCCGTGCCTATCTGGAGGCCCGCCGCGCCTTCATTCGGGCGGCCACCGATCTCGAGCGCACCAGCGGCGGCCTGCTCGTCGTTCACGGCCGCCCGGCCGAAGCGGAAACGAGCCCGGAAGACGAAATCAACGAGAAGGAATCCTGATCATGCGACCACTGAAGATGCTGTTGGGCCTGATGCTCGTCGCCGCTTTGAGCGGTTGCGGCGACAGCGAAACGGGCCGGGAAGACGAACACCAGTCCCACGATGCGCCGGCTGCCGAAAGCCACGAGGGGCACGATGATGAGACCGAAGCGCATGAAGACGAAGAATCGGGGCACGAAGACGAAGCGGCACACGGCGAGGACGAACGGTCCCGCAATCTCGAACTCACCGCTGCCCAGCAGCGTCGACTGTCGATCCAGGTCGAGGAAGCGACATCGGGATCCGCGAGCGACGCGGTTTCTGCGCCCGCCACCCTGACCTATGACAAGGATCGAATTGCGCGGGTCGGGCCGCGCCTGGACGCCAAGGTCGTGCGTGTCATCGCCGATCTCGGCGTTCGTGTCGAAGCCGGCGACCCGTTGGTCGAACTCGACAGCGTGGCGCTGGGCAAGGCCAAGGCGCGGCACCTGACCACGCTCGCGCGTCTCGAGACGGTTCGTGCCCAGTACGAGCGCGAGCGCGAACTCAACGAGAAGGACATCACCAGCGACGCCGAGCTTCAGGAGGCGCGCGCGCTCCTCGCCGAGGCGCGGGCCGAGCACGACGCGGCCGACGAGGAGCTCAGGCTCTACGGCCTGTCGCCGGAGGAAATCGACTCGGTCCAGCCCGATGCCGATGTACCGCTGTCTCGCTATGTCCTGACCAGTCCCATCGACGGAGCCGTTCAGCACCGTGACGTCGTGCCCGGTCAGACCGTCGGCGCCAATGAAACGCCGGTGACGATCGTGGACACCTCGAACATGTGGCTGATGATCGAGGCCAGCGAATCCGATGCCGGGGCGCTCCGCCCGGGTCAGCCCGTGGATCTGACGGTGCGCAGCTTGCCGGCAACGCGCTTCGAAGGCGAGCTGGACTGGGTTTCCAGCAGCCTGGATCGAGCATCCCGCACGCTCACCGCACGCGCCGCAATCGCCAACCCGGATGGCTTGCTGCGCGACGGCATGTTCGGCACCGCCCGCATCGAGGTCGGCGAAGCCGCCAACCGCACGCTGGTGCCGCTCGATGCGGTGCAGGAGCTCGAAGGCGAAGACATCGTTTTCGTGCCCGGCGACAAGTCCGGCCACTTTCGAGCCGTTTCCGTCTCCGTCGGTGCCGAGAACGACCGTGTCGTCGAGATCCTCGAAGGCCTTGCACCCGGTGACCCGGTCGTGGTTTCCGGCGCCTTCGATCTGAAGTCCGCGCTGACCGCTGCCACCCGCAGCGCCGCCCACTCGCACTAGGAGCGTTTCATGATCGATGCAATGATTCGAACGGCGCTGTCCAACCGCCTGCTGGTGCTGGTGTTCGCCGCGGCGGTGCTGATCGCCGGGATCTTCGCCTTTCGCAGTGTCCCGATCGATTCCTTTCCGGACGTCACGCCCACGATGGTGCAGGTCTTTACCGCCAGCCCCGGCTTGTCGCCGGAGGACGTCGAAACCCAGATCAGCTATCCGGTGTCGATTGCGATGTACGGCCTGCCTGGCCTCGAGCGCGTCCAGAGCACGTCCATCTTTGGCCTGTCGCGCGTCAATATCTACTTCGAGGACGGCACGGATATCTACTTCGCCCGCCGGCTGGTCAACGAGCGGCTGGCCCAGGCGCGCCAGGAGATTCCCGAAGGCATGGGCAATCCGCAGCTCGGGCCGCTGACCACCGGCCTGGGGCGCGTATTCATGTACACCGTCGAGAGCGTCGACGGGGCCGACTACACCCCCACCGAACTGCGCGAGGCGCAGGACTGGATCGTCAAGCCCCAGCTCCGCACGGTTCCGGGCGTGACGGGTGTTCTCTCGATCGGCGGTTTCGAAAAGCAGTACCAGGTCAATCTTGCCCCCAAGGCACTGGCGGCGCGCAACCTGACCGTGGGCGACATTCGCGCCGCGTTGGCCGCCAACAAT
Organism: Pseudomonadota bacterium; assembly: GCA_013285445.1. Lineage (NCBI taxonomy): Bacteria > Pseudomonadati > Pseudomonadota > Pseudomonadota bacterium. The sequence continues at coordinate 1,125,929 of CP053448.1, forward strand.
CGAAACGTCGGTGCCTCCTTCATCCAGCGCAGCGGCGAGGAGTACATCGTGCGCGGCTATGGCTGGATCGATTCCGGCGAGAAGGGACTCGACGATCTGCGCAACATCATGGTCAGCGAAGCGCAGGGCACGCCCGTTTATCTCGGCGACATCGCCGAGATCGAATTCGGGCCGGCCATTCGTCGCGGCACCCTGATGAAAAACGGCGAAGAGGGCGTGGGCGGCTTTGTCCTCAAGCTGATCGGAACCAACACCCAGGATCTGTTGACGGCCATCGAGGCCAAGGTTGCGACCATCAACGACGCCTTGCCGGAGGGTATGCGGCTGGAACCCTACTACTCGCAGGCCGACCTGGTCGGCAAGGCCGTCGGCACGGTCGAGAAGGCCTTGCTGGAAGCGGCCGTGCTGGTCCTCGCCCTGCTATGGCTGTTCCTGGGCAATGTGCGATCGACTCTGATCGTGATCATCAGCCTGCCCTTGTCGGCGCTGGTGGCCTTCATCGCCATGCGATACGTCGGCATGTCGGCCAACCTGATGAGCCTGGGCGGACTGGCCATCGGGATCGGCATGATGGTGGATGGCTCCGTGGTGATGATCGAAAACATCTTCCGACACATGGAGGAGCGGCAAGACGAAGATGTGACGCTACCAAGGCTTGTGGGCGAGGCCGCCCGCGAAGTCGCCAAGCCGATCGCCTTCGCCATTGCCATCATCATCATCGTCTTTCTGCCGCTGTTCACGCTCGAGGGCGTGGAAGGCAAGATGTTCTCGCCGATGGCCTACACCATCAGCTTTGCGCTGGCCGGGTCATTGATCGTCGCGCTGGTCCTGGTTCCGGTGCTGACCACGCTGTTGTTCAAGAAGGACAGCGTGCACGGCGAGCCTCGCCTGGTCGGCTGGCTGAGAAAGGGCTATCGACCGCTCCTCGATGCGGTGGTGGCGTATCCAAAGCGCACCGTGGCCGCCGCCCTGGTGCTGTTCGCCGGCGGACTGGCCCTGTTTCCCATGCTGGGCACAGAGTTTGTTCCCACCCTGCGGGAAGGTACGTTCCTGGTGCGATCAACCCTGCCGCCCGGCGCCAATCTGGATACCGCCAACGAGTATGCCGGGCGGGTCGCCGACGTGATGCGGGAGTACCCGGAAGTCACCGGCGTCTATGCCCGCGTCGGCCGGGCCGAAGTCGGCGGCGATCCGGAGCCGGTCAACGTCGTCGCCTCACTCGTTGCGCTCAAGCCGCTCGATGAGTGGAAGAGCGGCCGCGACTACGAGGAACTGCAGACTGCCATGGCCGAGCGCCTGTCCGATGAGGTGCCGGGGCTGGCCAACAACTTCTCGCAGCCGATCCAGCTTCGTACCGACGAGCTGCTGTCGGGGATCATGGCCGAGGTCGTCATCAGCATCTATGGCGAGGACCTCGACGAACTGGCGCGCATCGGCGAGGAAGTAACCGCCATCGCCCGCGAGGTGCCTGGTTCGGCCGACGTGCGCATGCAGCAACAGGGCGGCAAGCCCCAGATCGTTGTCCGGCCCGACCGTCAGGCGCTGGCGCGCCACGGTATCTCCCTCGACGAGATCTTTGGTGTGGTCGAGACCGGCATCGGCGGGGCAAAGGCCGGGCAGGTCTTCGAAAGCATCCGCCGCTTCGACATCTTCGTGCGCATGGAAGAGCCGGCGCGGACCAGCGTCGACGATATTCGCAGCCTCAACTTCCGCACTTCCGCCGGGGCGCTCATCCCGCTGTCGCAGATCGCCGATATCGAGGTCTACCGCGGGCCCAAGAAGATCTCGCGCTCCAAGGCCAGTCGTCGACTGTTCGTGCAGCTCAACGTGCGCGGCCGCGACATGGGCAGCGTAGTCAGCGACATCCGCCAGCGCATCGCCGAGAAAGTGGAGATGCCGGCCGGATACTTCGTCGAGTACGGCGGTCAGTTCGAGAATCAGGAGCGTGCCATGGCCCGGCTCTACGTGGTCGTACCCATTACGCTCGGCCTGATCTTCCTGCTGCTGTTCATGGCCTTCTCCAGCGTGCGCTACGCGGCTTTGATCTTTCTCAACGTGCCTTTCGCGGTTACCGGCGGCCTGTTTTCGCTGTGGGTTTCCGGGCAATACCTGTCGGTTCCCGGCGCGGTCGGGTTCATCGCCGTATTCGGTGTGGCCGTGCTCAACGGCGTGGTCATGGTGTCCTACATCAATGAACTGCGCGAGCGCGGTCGCTCGCTGGAAGAAGCCGTGCGCCTGGGTGCCGAGCGGCGCCTTAGGCCCGTGCTCATGACCGCCTCTGTCGCCATTCTGGGCCTCATCCCGCTGCTACTGGCCAACGGCATCGGCGCCAATGTGCAACGCCCGCTGGCCACGGTGGTCGTCGGCGGCCTGGTCACCTCCACGGCGCTGACGCTACTGGTGCTGCCCGCGGTCTATCGCTGGTTCGCCGAACCGCGCAGCGAAGTCGACTTCAGCTGAAGGAGAGATGCAACCATGTTCGAAATCAAAGCCTACATCCGACCTGCATTGCTCGACCGAGTCATCGATGCGTTGGGTCAGGTGGGCGGGCATCACGGTATTGCCGTGGTGCCCGTCCAGGAGTATGGCCATGCGGCCGACGAGGGCGACGGGCTCGTCAGAGCCAAGATGATCAAGCTCGAAGTCAATGCCGAAGCCGATCGCGTCGACGCGATCGTCGAGCTGATCCTGTCTGATGCAAGAAGCTGGGAGGGTCATGTCGGCGATGGCATCGTCACGGTCAGTGAGTTGCGGTCGGCCCGAAAAATCGAGGACGGTAAGGAAATCGATTAGCCATTCGCCGAGACAATCATCGGCTGCTTCACAGGTCTCGATTCCCTCACTGCCGGAAAAAGTGCTGCGCTTCAGCAGTGCGAGTTGGCGCAGGAAGATTGCCGAGATGAGGGGTAAAACGAGTGGTTTGTCCCATCCGCCTGTTCGTTCCGGACAGACCAGCCAATATTTCATGGGCGGCCCGACTCCGGGCACGGCCGGGCAGGTGTCGAATTCGCCCCGTTGCTGTCACGAGCCGGGCACGATTTGGGCACAGAATGGGCACAAGATCGATCCGGCGCTGCAGGAAGAGGGATCCCGGTCGGCCGGGGAGGGCGCCAGGAGTTCAGGGGCTTAGGCTGTATCTTTATGATCCGGAAAGAAAAACGCCGGCTCGAGGGCCGGCGTTCTTGCGGGATTCGGCTGGTCGGGGTGACTGGATTCGAACCAGCGACTCCTGCCTCCCGAAGACAGTGCTCTACCAGGCTGAGCTACACCCCGACGAAGCCGGGTAGTTTAATGCAAGCCGGGGACGATAACAACCGATGCGCGCTCAAAAAAATGGCGGATTTCGGAGTGCTGTTGCGTGAGGGCCAGGGCCGGTTGTCGCGGCATTGACAAGACGGCGGGCATGATTCGGCGCTATCATTTGCGCGCTCAGGATCTGGTGCGCCCGGCGCGGCCCGAGTGTAGCGAAAAACGTTAAAATCGTGTAATTTCACTGTCACCTGAGGACTCTAGAATGCCGCACTGTCGATCGGGCGTGAATCCTCCGGTTTCAGGTCTGTGAGTTTCGTTGTGTCCACCCTAGCGGAGTAATTTCATGAAATGTTCAGTTTTTGCGCGGCCAGCAGGCGCTGGCTGGAGCGTGTTCCTGCTGACCGTATTGCTGTTGGCGGTCGTGCAGGCCCCGTCCGTTTTCGCGCAGGCCACCTCGGCCGAAGTGCGCGGCCGTGTCGTCACCGAAGACGGTGACGGGATTGTCGGTGCGGCGGTAGAGATCACGCATCTGCCCTCCGGGACCCGGTCCCAGGCCCAGACCGGCGATACCGGCGCTTTCTTCCAGGCCGGGCTGCGCGTCGGGGGACCTTACGAGATCGAGGTTCGTGCCGAAGGCTACCAGGCGGCCGAAGAGACCGATGTCTATCTGGAACCCGGCCCCCAGGATCCCTTCCGCTTCATGCTGGTGTCGGCTGGCATGCAGCTCGACGCGCTGGAAGTGGTCGGTCAGTCGCTGTCGACGGCCGTCGAGCTCAACAACGGTGTCGGTTCGACCTATTCCGATCGCGATATCCGCAATCAGCCCTCGACTGATCGTGACGTGATCTCGACGCTGCTGCGCGATCCGCTGGCCCAGTCCGATGGCGTCGGCAACCTGTCGGTCGCCGGCGTGAATCCGCGTTTCAACGGTCTGGCCATTGACGGTGCCCGCCAGCAGGACGATTTCGGCCTGGGCAGCAATACCTATGCCACGGAACGTTCACCGATCAATCTGGATGCGGTCGAGTCGGTCACGCTGGTGGCCGCCGATTATGGCGTCGAGGCGACCAACTTTACAGGCGGTCTGGTCAACATCGTGACCAAGTCCGGCGGCAACGAGTTCGACGGCTCGCTCTATTACGCCTACAAGGACGATGGCTTCGTCGGCAGCAAGTTCGACGGCGATCGTCGTTTCGACGCCGGCGACTTCGAGGAAGAGGAGTACGGCTTTACCTTCAGCGGGCCCATCATCAAGGACAAGCTGTTCTTCTTCGTGTCCTATGACGAGTACGAGGCCAGCAGTCCGGTCGATTTCGCCAACTCCGATGCGGTCAACGGCCGTGATCCGGCGCTCTACAGCACGCTGGGCAGCATTCTTCAGGATATCTACGGTTTCGACCCGCTGGGCCGCCCGGCGGTGGCCTCGCTGCCGGAGGCCTCGGAGCGCACGCTGGTCAAGCTGGACTGGAACATCAACTACGATCACCGGGCCTCGTTCACCTACCAGAAGACCGAAGAGTCCGGAGTCAGCATTAATGCAGCCAATTTCCAGTCGGCCTGGTACGACATTCCGGTTGATCTCGACGCCTATACCCTGCAGCTGTTTTCCGACTGGAGCTACAACTTCTCGACCCAGCTGCGCATCAACTACAAGGAATTCGTGCGCGGCCAGATCTGCCGCGGCGGCAACGACCTGGGTCATTTCGAGTTCCGCCTTGATGAGAACGACGTCGCGGGTACTCCGCTGGAAGGACTGATTACCGATCGCAACACCATCGTGGCCGGCTGCGATCGTTTCCGCCACGCCAACGAGTACAACGATGATCGTCTGCAGCTGTTTGCCAAGGGCGATTACTACTTCGGCGATCATGTGCTCACCTTCGGCGCCGAGCTCGAGCAGTTCAATCTGTTCAACCTGTTCGTCCCCGCTTCGAACGGCCGTTTCGTGTTCAACGACTTCGACGAAATCATCAATCGCACCCCGGGCAACGTCGATTATGTCAACGTGCCGTCCAACAATGCGCGTGATGGTGCTGCCGAATGGGGCTACGACAAGTGGGCGCTGTTCATTCAGGACAAGTGGCAGGTGACCGATACCTTCGAGCTGAGCTACGGACTGCGCTACGAGCGTTTCTCGCAGAGCGACAAGCCGGCGCTTGACCAGGACATTCTCGAGCGCTTCGGTGTGCGCACCGATAACAACCTCGACGGCAACGACCTGCTGATGCCGCGCGTCGGCTTCCTGTGGACGCCGTTCGATCGCGGCAGCATCAGCGGGGGCTTCGGCCTGTTCGCCGGCGGCGAGCCTCAGGTGTGGATTTCCAACTCGTTCCAGTCTCCGACCGGTTTTGCGCGCGTGTTCGGGCTCGAGAATGCCGACATCTTCAGCGTGCCACAGGAAGCCCTGGACGCGGTGGCCGGCCAGAGCGGCTCGGTCATCGATTACATCGCCGATGATTTCGAAACGCCGTCGGACTGGAAGGCCTCGCTGCGCTATGACCAGCGCTTCGACCTGGACTTCGACCAGTTCAGCCTGGGTCAGGACTACCGCTTTACTGCGCAATACCTTTACACCAATACCCGCGACGGCTTCCTGTGGCGCAATATTGCCCAGACCCAGCTGGCCGAGGCGCTGCCGACCGGTACCGCGCCGGATGGCCGCGTTATCTACGCCGATCTCGATGCCCTGGGCATCAACAACCTGACCGAGCTGGGCAACTTCAGCGATGGCGAAAGCCATGTCATCACGCTGACCCTGGCCAAGGCCTTCGAAAACGGGTTCGACTACCAGATCAGCTACGCCTTGCAGGATATCGAGGCGGTGACCGAGGGCGGGTCGTCTCGGGGTATTTCCAACTGGCTCGGCATTTTCGATGAGGATCGCAACGATCCTTCGGCACGCACCTCGCCGTATCAGATCGAAGAAGCGTTCAAGATCAACTTCGGCTATGAACGCGCCTTCTTCGGCAACAATCTGACCCGGGTCGACGTGTTCGGCCAGATTTTCAGCGGCGATCAGTGGAGTACGGCATTCGACGTGACCAACTCCAATGCGCTGTTCGGCCGCGCCGGGCAGGGTGAAGGACCGTTCGACAACAACCCGCTCTACATTCCCAATCCGGGCAACGATCCGCGCGTCGTCTACGGTTCGGGCTTTGACGTCAACGGCTTCTTCCGCTATCTCGAGGAGAACGACATCCCGTTTGGCGAGATTCACGCGCCGTACTCGCAGCAGTCGAACTGGAACCAGCGCTGGGATCTGCGTTTCCAGCAGCAGATTCCGGGCATCCCGGGCGTGGACCGCTGGGTCGGCGACAACAAGTTCAGCCTCATCCTCGACATCCGCAACGTGCTCAACCTGATCGACAGTGACTGGGGGACCTTCGAGAACGGTCCGTTCTTCGGCCAGGCCGGAATCGTTCAGGCGGACCTGGTCTCAGCTGCCGACGTGGCCGAAAACGGCATTGACGGGGCCACTGCGCTTACCGGCGATGCGCCGCGCCAGGTCTGCCGGCAGGCCAGCGACTGTCTGTACCGCTACACGGATTTCGACGACGACCCGACCAGTTTCGTCAGCTCGTCGCAGTCGGTCTACGAAATCCGCCTGACCCTGCGCTACGACTTCTGACCGCGCCCTGGTGCGGGTCAGCGACCCGCCCGGGCGGCAGACCGGCAAACAGACGGCCAGCCACGGTGCTGGCCGTCTGCGTTTGTGGCCGTCATAATAGTGACTATTCCGTTTTCACGAGTATGCCGGTCGAGGAACACGATGACTGACGCTTCACCTGCAGTGGCTGGCTGTGCGGGCCTGGACAAGGTATCGACCCGCGTCTACCCGGCCGGCAGTCTCAACGTGCTCTCCCGCGAGGAGGTCGCCCGACTGTCCGATGCCTCCGAGGAGGTCGGTGAACTGCTGCGGCAGGTGGCGCTTGCGGTACTCAATTCGGGCGAGCAGGGTGACGATGCCGAGCACATGTTCGAGACTTTCAGGGACTTTCGCATCCAGGTTCACCAGGTCAATCGGGGCATGCGTATCGATCTGGAGGACGCGCCGGGCTGTGCCTTTGTCGACGGCAAGATGATACGCGGCATACGCGAACTGCTGTCTTCGGTGGTGCGAGACATTGTCTACTTCCACACCGAGATCCATCCCAGCCCCTACTTCGATCTCGACAGCTCCGAAGGCATCACCAACACGGTCTTCGAGATTCTGCGCAATGCCCACCTGCTCGATACCGAACTCGAGCCCGGGCTGGTGGTGTGCTGGGGCGGACACTCGATCAGCTCGGAGGAATACGACTACACCAAGGAGGTCGGCTATCAGCTCGGGCTGCGCGGCATGGATATCTGCACGGGCTGCGGACCGGGGGCGATGAAGGGACCGATGAAAGGGGCCACCATCGGGCATGCCAAGCAGCGGACGCTGCCCGGTCGCTACGTCGGCGTATCCGAGCCCGGCATTATCGCGGCCGAATCACCCAACCCGATCGTGAACCAGCTGGTCATTCTGCCGGATATCGAAAAGCGTCTCGAGGCGTTCGTCCGGCTGGGGCACGGTATCGTGGTCTTTCCGGGCGGTGTCGGTACCGCCGAAGAGATCCTGTTTCTGCTGGGCGTGTTGCTGCATCCTTCCAACGCCGACATGCCGTTTCCGCTGGTGTTTTCCGGACCGGAGTCGGCGCGCGACTACTTTGCCGAGATCGACCAGTTCATCGGCCTGACGCTCGGGCGCGCCGCACAGGCGCGCTATCGCATCATCATTGCCGATCCGCCCGAAGTCGCGCGCACCATGGCCGCCGGTATGGCGCGCGTGCGCGACTGGCGGGTAGAGAGCAACGACGCGTTCTATTTCAACTGGCTGCTGAACATCGATCACGGCTTCCAGCAGCCGTTCGAGGCCACCCACGAGGCCATGCGACAGCTGCCGATCTCGCCGGAGTTGCCGGTGCATGAGCTGGCGGCCAACCTGCGCCGCGTGTTCTCCGGAATCGTGACCGGCAACGTCAAGCCGCAGGGTATCCAGGCCATCCGTCGTCACGGTCCGTTCGAGATCGAAGGCGATCGCGCGATCATGCGTGCCCTGGACCAGCTGCTGGCGCGGTTCGTCAAACAGCAGCGCATGAAGCTGCCCGGCGACAAGCCCTACGAGCCCTGCTACCGCATCGCCGGCTAAGGAGCCTCTAATAACTCTGCGCTCCGCGCAGAGTTATTAGAGGCTCCCTAACGGCCGGAGACGCAGACCTCCCGCTCAGGTCGTTGCCTTCGCCCGCGATTCCGCAAGCCTTGTCCCTCTCTGCAGCTCCGAACTCCGGCGCATCGGCGCCGATCAGGCGCCCGTAACCACTTGACACTCGTCACATTCAGGTCTAAGGTGGCACGAAGTGGGAATTTGTGGGAAATTGTGGGTCCTTAGTGGAAAACGAGTGTCGAGCCGTGTTTTTTGGTGAAACCGCCATCAATCTGGATGCCAAGGGACGACTGGCGATTCCGACCCGCTACCGGGAGGATCTCCAGGCCGCCTGCGGAAACCGGCTGGTGCTCACCTACTCGGCGTTCGACGACGGCTGTCTGTGGCTGTATCCGCAGCCTGAATGGGAGCGGGTCCGCGAGCAGGTCATGGGCCTGTCGACCTTCAATGCCAGTCACCGCAGCCTGCAGCGTCGCCTGGTGGGCTCGGCCACCCTGCTCGAGCTGGACGGCAGTTCCCGTTTGCTGTTGCCGGCGACGCTCCGCCAGGTGGCCGGACTGGAAAAGCGCGTGGTTTTCATGGGTATGGGCCAGCGCTTCGAAATCTGGGACGAAAGCGTCCTCAACGAGCGTCGTGCCGTCGAGCAGCGTGAGATCCAGGAGCAGGCGTCCGCCGAAATGGCGCAACTGGTCCTGTAGCGGCCATGTTGAGGAAACCAGGGCATGTGCCGGTGCTGCTCGGGCCGGCGGTTGACGCATTGAATATTCGTGCCGATGGCATTTATGTCGATGGCACTTACGGTCGGGGCGGGCACAGTGAAGCGATTCTGGCACGCCTGGGCAAGGAAGGGCAGCTGGTGGTAATGGACCGAGATCCGCAAGCGATCGCCGATGCACACGCACGGTTTGACGACGACAGCCGCGTGACGGTCTGCCATGATGATTTCGCCGCGCTGGAGCCCCTCACCCGACGGCTCGGCATTTTTGGTCGCGTCAACGGCGTGCTGCTCGACGTCGGAGTCTCCTCCCCGCAGCTCGACGATCCGGCACGCGGATTCAGCTTTTCCAGTGACGGCCCGCTCGACATGCGCATGGATCCGGGCAGCGGTGAGTCGGCAGCTGATTGGCTGGCCCGAGCCGATCAGGAGGAGATCGCGCGGGTGATTCGCGACTACGGCGAGGAACGCCAGGCGCGGCGTATTGCCCGGCGCATTGTCGCCAGGCGAGCCGAGCGCCCGATCACGCGCACCGCTGAACTGGCAAGCCTGGTGGCCGGCGCGGTGAAATCGGGCAGCCGCGATATCCATCCGGCCACGCGAACCTTCCAGGCACTGCGTATTCAGGTCAACGAAGAGTTGAGCGCACTTGAGCGCGCGCTCGAAGCGGCCATCGACCTGCTGGCTGTGGCCGGTCGACTGGTGGTCATCAGCTTCCATTCGCTGGAGGACCGGCTGGTCAAGCAGGCGCTGGTTCGTGCCTCCAGCCCACCGCCGGCCAGTCGACGCTTGCCGGTGGCCTCCGCGTTCCGGCCGCGATTGCGTCTGGTGGGCCGGCTGCTTAGGCCCGACCCGGCCGAGATCGAAAGCAACCCGCGTGCCCGCAGCGCCCGCATGCGGGTGGCCGAGAAACTGCCCGGGGCTGCATCATGATGCGCTGGCTTGCCGCCTTGCTGTTGCTCGCGGCGGTGCTGGCCAGTGCCGTTGCAGTGATCGTGCTCAGGCACGAATCCCGTCTGCTCTTCGTTGCCCTGCAGGAGGCCGAACAGCAGCGCGATGCCGCCCGCGTCGAGTGGAGCCGGCTTCAGCTCGAGCAGGCCTGGCTGGCCGAGGCCGGTCGGGTCGAGCGGGAGGCCCGGGAGGCGCTGGATATGCGCGTGCCCGAGCAGATTCGCCTGCTGGTGGAAGCGCCATGAGTCGCGATCCGGCAAGCAGTGGCGGCAACATCAGGGTTTGGCTGACTGCCGGAGTCATGCTGCTTGCGGCCCTCATGCTGACCGCGCAGGCGGTCAATCTGCAGGTCATGGAGGCGGAGTTTCTGCAAAGCCAGGGAGAAGCACGTTTCCTGCGGGACGTCGCCATTCCGACCGTGCGCGGCAATATCCTGGACCGCAACGGTGAGCCGCTGGCGGTATCGACTCCGGTCGAATCAGTCTGGGCGCACCCGGGTGAGCTGCTGCAGGCGGCTGATCGTATCCCGATGCTGGCCGGGCTGCTCGAGACCGATGCCGAAAACCTGCAGCGTCGTCTGACCCAGCGTGCCGGGCGCGAGTTCGTCTGGTTGCGTCGGCAGATCAATCCGGATCTGGCCGAACGCATCCGCCAGCTCGAGATTCCGGGTGTCTTTCTAGAGCGCGAGTACCGGCGGTTCTATCCGACCGGCGAAGTCAGTGCACAGGTGCTCGGCTTTACCAATATCGACGATGTCGGTCAGGAGGGTCTGGAGCTGGCCTACAACAACTGGCTGCAGGGCGAGGCCGGTGCGAAGCGGGTCATCAAGGATCGCTTCGGGCGGGTCGTCCAGAACGTCGAGCTGATTCGCGAGGCCAGACCTGGGCGTGATCTTCGGTTGACGCTGGATCGGCGCCTGCAGTACCAGGCTTTTCGCGACCTCAAGGCGACCATTCTGGAGTTCGGTGCACGCTCGGGCTCGGTGGTCGTGCTTGACGTGACCAGTGGCGAGATTCTCGCCATGGTCAACTATCCCTCCTACAATCCGAACGCCCCGACCCGCGCTGCGTCGGATGGATTGCGCAACCGCGCTTTGACCGACGTGCTCGAGCCCGGTTCGGTGATCAAGCCGTTTGCGGTTGCCGCAGCCATGGAGGCCGGTATCGCGCACCCGGACATGCGCATTGACACCTCGCCCGGCGTGATGACGGTCTCGGGTCATGACGTGCGCGACGTGCGCGATTTTGGTGAATTGACCCTCGAGCAGATTCTGACCAAGTCGTCCAATGTCGGCGTGGTTCAGCTGGTGCTGTCGATGGATGCCCGCCATCTCTGGGGTGTCTACACGCGCTTCGGATTCGGTTCGGTGACCGGCACGGGGTTCCCCGGCGAGTCGGCCGGCGTGCTGCGTGACTACGATCGCTGGCGCAAGCTGGAGCAGGCCACCCTGGCCTATGGCTACGGGCTGTCGGTTACGCCGCTGCAGCTGGCGCGCGCGATGGCGGCGATCGCCAGCGGCGGCAAGCTGCATCAGGCCACGTTTATCGCCGACAGCGACAATCCGCCGCACTCCGTGCTCGATCCGGATCTGGCCGCCAAACTGATGGCGATGCTCGAGACCGTGACCGGACCGGAAGGGACCGGCCAGGCCGCCCGGGTGGACGGCTATCGCGTGGCCGGCAAGACCGGTACGTCGCGCAAGGTCGGCGTCGGCGGTTACAGTGATCGCTACGTGGCCAGCTTTGCCGGTTTCGCGCCGGCCTCGCGCCCGCGCCTGGCAGCGGTGGTGGTGGTCAACGATCCGGCCGGCGAGGCCTACTACGGGGGCCAGGTTGCCGCACCGCTGTTTGCCCGCGTCATGGCCGCCGGGCTGCGACTGTTCGATGTACCGCCGGACGATCCCGGCCTGCTGATGGCCCGGCTCGAGGATGAGCATGAATAGGCCTGCTATAACGCTGGATCGCTTGCTTGCCGGCATCGGTGTGTCAGCGCCTGAAATCCCCATCCAGGGACTGGCGCTGGATTCGAGACGCCTGGCGCCGGGTGATGCCTTTGTCGCGGTAGCCGGGCAGATGACGCACGGTCTGTCGTTTGCTGATCGTGCCGCTGCTGCCGGGGCGCTGGCAGTGCTGCACGATAGCGCCGATCCGCCGCCGGCAGCGCTGCCTGTCCCGTCCGTGGCGATACCGCAACTGGCGCAGCACCTGCCGAACCTGGCCCGACGCATGTGGTCTGACCCGGGCGCTGCGCTTGACCTGATTGCCGTGACCGGGACCAACGGCAAGACGTCGATTGCCTGGCTGCTGGCGCAGGCACTCGAAGGCGCCATGATCGGCACCCTCGGCTGTGGTCGTCCCGGCGGACTCATGCCGGCCACCCACACCACACCGGATATCTTCAGCGTCTATCGCTTGCTCGATGACTTTCGCCGGCAGGGCATTCAGACCGTGGTCATGGAGGCCTCGTCGCATGCGTTGGCGCAGGGCCGGCTTGACGGGTTGGTGTTCAGCAGCGTCATTTTCACCACGCTGGGTCACGACCACCTGGACTACCATGCCGATCGTGCCGCGTACGGTGAAGCCAAGGCGCGACTGTTTTTCGAGCATCCAAGCCGGCGCCAGCTGATCAACCTGGACGATGCCTTTGGCCAGGAGCTGGCCAGGCGCTTGCCGGATGCAGACGGCCTGATCGGCTACAGTCTGTCCGGCCACGCCGAGGCGCGGGTTCGCGGCCGAACCGTTGCCACGGCTCCGGGCGGGCTCAAGGTGGCTCTGGAACTTCAGGACGGCAGCCTGCAGGCCGACACTGAGCTGGTCGGGCAGGTCAATGCCTGGAACGTGCTGGTGGTCGCCGCCGAACTCGAAGCGCGCGGTTTCAGCCCGGCTCAAATCGGTGAGCGCCTGACCCGCCTGCGTCCGGTGCCGGGGCGCATGCAGCCGGTGCGCGGGCCGGACGGCCGGCTGGCGATCATCGATTATGCCCATACGCCCGACGCGCTTGAGAGCGCGCTGGCCAGCGTGCGCCAGCTTGCGGCTAACGAGCTATGGTGCGTGTTTGGCTGCGGCGGTGAGCGTGACCGCGGCAAGCGGGCGATGATGGGGCGAATTGCCGAGCGGGCCGCCGATCGGGTGATTCTGACCGACGACAATCCGCGCCACGAAGACGGTACCGCAATCGTGCGCGACATCCAGTCGGGTATGCAGCGACCGCAGCGCGCGCTCGTCATTCGCGACCGCGCGCGCGCGATCCGCCACGCCATAGCAGCCTGCCAGCCCGAAGATGTCGTGCTGATTGCCGGCAAGGGACACGAAAACGAGCAGATCGCGGGTGATGCCCGGCTGCCGTTTGACGATGTCTGTGTCGCGCGCGAGGCGCTGGAGGTGGCGGCATGATGCGCACGTCGCTGAAGCGTCTGGGCGTACTGACCAACGGCGATCTGCGTGACGGCAATCCGGAGGTTGTCGGCATGAGTCACGATGCGCGCCGAATCGAGCCGGGCAATCTGTTTTGTGCCTTGCCCGGTCATCACCGGGATGGGCACGAGTTCATCGCCCAGGCGCGCGCTTCCGGGGCGGCCGCCGCCCTGGTCGCGCGCCCGGTCAACGATGCGTTGCCGCAGCTGATCGTGGCCGACGTGCTCCAGGCCATGGGGGTGATCGCTCGCGCCTGGCGTGAGCAGATGCCGGCTACCGTGGTGGGTGTGACCGGCAGCAACGGCAAGACCACGGTCAAGGAGATGCTGGCGGCCGTTCTGGCCACGCAAGGGCCGACGCTGGCCACCCAGGGCAACTACAACAACGAGATCGGTGTGCCGCTCACGCTGGTGCGGCTGCAGCGTGAACACGACTATGCGGTTGTCGAAATGGGCTGCGGTCAGCCCGGCGACATTCACTATCTGGCCGACATGGCCCGCCCGGAGATTGGCATCGTCACCAATGCCGGACCGGCACACCTTGAACGACTCGGGAGCGTTGAAGGTGTCGCCCGCACCAAGGGTGAGTTGTTTTCGGCCCTGCCCGCTTCCGGCCTGGCAGTGATCAATGCCGATGACGACTACAGCGATTTGTGGCTCGATCTGGCCGATCACTGTCGCACGATGACTTTCGGCCTGGGGCCGGAGGCCATGGTGCGCGGGCGTTTCACCGGCGGCCAGGCCGAGATCGACACGCCGATCGGTTCGTTTTCCTTTACCCCGGCGCTGCCCGGCCGGCACAACCTCTGCAACGCGCTGGCTGCCACTGCCGCCGCGGTGGCGCTGGAGGTGCCTCTGCCTGTCATTGGCGAGGCCCTGGCGGGAATGCGCAGCCTGCCCGGGCGATTGCAGGCGCATCACCACGCCGAGGGGTGGTGCTTGATCGATGACACCTATAACGCCAATCCCGCCTCGCTCTATGCTGCGCTGCAGGTGCTGGCCGGGCACGGCGGCGAGTGCTGGCTGGTGCTGGGCGACATGGCCGAGCTTGGAGGGGGCAGCGCCAAGCTGCACGCCGAAATCGGTCAGGCAGCGCTCGACTGGGGGGTGTCACGTCTGGTCACGGTCGGTGAGCACAGCCAGTCGGCCAGCACGACCTTCGGTCGGGGCGGGCGGCATTTCGAGGATATTGACTCGCTGGTCGCATGGCTCCATGGCGAGCTGCACGCCGGGGTGACCTGCCTGGTCAAGGGCTCGCGCAGCATGGGCATGGAACGGGTCGTCGAGGCACTGATGCGGGAGCCGCGGACATGCTGACCTGGATGTTCGAACATTGGCTGGCCGGGGATGTGGCCCTGTTCGGCTATATCACGTTCCGCACCGTCATGGCCGCGCTCAGCGCCATGATCGTATCGCTGGTCATCGGCCCGTTTTTCATTCGCCACATGACCGAGCGCCAGATTGGCCAGCCGATTCGCAAGCTCGGGCCGGAATCACACCTGACCAAGGCCGGCACACCGACCATGGGCGGGACGCTGATCCTGATCTCGCTGATCCTGGGCACGCTGCTGTGGGCCGACCTGACCAACCGCTATATCTGGACCGTGCTGTTTGTGACGATGGCCTTCGGTGCCATCGGTTTTGTCGATGACTGGCGCAAGCTGAAGTACCGCGACAGCCGCGGACTGCCGGCGCGCTGGAAGTACCTGCTGCAGTCGCTGGCGGCGCTGGCCGTTGGACTGTTTCTCTACCTCAGTGCCGATGTGCCGGCCAATACCCAGCTGTTTGTGCCGTTTTTCAAGGATGTGGCCATTCCACTCGGGACGGGTTTCGTGGTGCTGGCCTACTTTGTGGTGGTGGGCTCATCGAATGCCGTCAACCTGACCGACGGCCTGGATGGGCTGGCGATCATGCCGGCCGTGTTCGTTGCCGCCGGGCTCGGGATTTTTGCCTACGCCACCGGGCATACCGTGTTTGCCGATTACCTGGCCATGCCCTACATTCCCGGGGTTGGCGAGCTGGCCATCTTCTGCGCCGCGCTGGCCGGTGCCGGGCTCGGGTTCCTGTGGTTCAATACCTATCCCGCGCAGGTGTTCATGGGCGATGTCGGTGCGCTGGCCGTCGGTGCGGCGCTGGGCGTTGTGGCCGTCGCCGTGCGCCAGGAAATCGTGTTCATGGTCATGGCGGGGATCTTCGTCATCGAGACCCTGTCGGTCATTCTCCAGGTCGCTTCATTCAAACTGACCGGTCGGCGCATTTTTCGCATGGCACCGATCCATCATCATTTCGAGCTCAAGGGCTGGCCGGAACCGAAGGTGATCGTGCGCTTCTGGATCATCGCCGTGATGCTGGTGCTGGCCAGCCTTGCAACCATGAAGATCCGGTGACCGCCATGGCCCAGTCGCGCCAAGCCTATCGCCGATCGGAAGCGCCGCAGACCGCAGCGCCGGACCCCGTTATCGTGCTGGCAACGCTCGGCCTGCTGTCGATCGGTGTGGTGATGGTGACCTCCACGTCGGTGGCTGTTGCCGAAGGCTATGCGGTTTCGGTTTGGTACTTTCTGGTCCGCCATCTTGTCTACATTGCCCTGGGCGTCGGGCTTGCGGCCCTGGCGGGTCTGGTCAGCCTGCGTCTGGTCGAGCGCCTGGCCCCGGTGGCGCTGCCGCTGGCCGTGGCGGTGCTGCTGCTGCCATTCGTGCCCGGTCTCGGGTATGAGGTCAACGGATCAACACGATGGATCGATCTGGGCGTGGCGCGTTTCCAGGTCGTGGAAGCGGCCAAGCTGCTCCTGATCGTGTTCGTGGCCGGTTACCTTGCCCGCCGGCCGGAGCTCAGGCAAGGACGATTCATTGATACCGTCAAGCCGCTGCTGGCGGTCGCCCTGCTGGCGGCCATCCTGCTCAAGCAGCCGGACATGGGTTCGGCGGTGGTGCTTGCGGCAATCGTTGGTGGTATGATCTGGCTCGCCGGAGCGGCCTGGAAACACCTGTTTGTGCTCGGGTTGTCGAGCCTGCCGTTGCTGACCTTTGCCGCCCTGGAGCCTTACCGGCTGCGTCGGGTGATGACCTTTGTCGATCCCTGGGCTGATCCATTCAACAGCGGTTTCCAGCTGACCCAGGCGCTGATCGCCGTCGGCCGTGGCGAAATCACCGGCGTTGGTCTTGGCGCCAGTGTTCAGAAACTCTACTACCTGCCCGAGGCGCACACCGATTTCATCTTTGCGGTGCTGGCCGAGGAGTTTGGTCTGCTTGGAATCCTCGGCGTGGTGGCCCTGTTCGCGCTGCTGGTCGGGCGACTCCTGATGATCGGGGTGCAGGCGCGCAGTCGGCAGCGCCCCTTCGCCGCCTACCTGGTCTGGGGCGTGGCCCTTTGGATCGGGCTGCAGGCGCTGGTGAGCATCGGGGTCAACCTGGGTGTCTTGCCCACCAAGGGTCTGACGCTGCCGCTGATCTCGGCTGGCGGCAGCAGCCTGATCATGACGCTGGTCGCCATTGGACTGGTGCTGGGTGTCCAGCGCGAGCTGGTCATCGAGGCGCGCCAAACACCGCGGCGGCGCAGGAGCTGGCAGGTATGAACGCGCCCGATACCCGTGTCCTGATCATGGCCGCCGGCACCGGCGGACACATTTTTCCGGGGCTGGCGGTCGCCGAGCAACTGCGCGCGCGCCGGGTTTCGGTGTCCTGGCTCGGTACGCCCGGGGGACTCGAACAGCAACTGGTGCCGCCAGCCGGTATCGAGCTCGATGCCATCCAGATCACCGGCCTGCGCGGACGTGGCTGGGCTGGCTGGCTGGCAGCCCCGTGGCGGGTCTTGCGTGCGATGGTCCAGGCCCGCGGCATTCTTCGCGGCCGTCGTCCGGACTGCGTCTTGAGCATGGGTGGTTACATCGCCGGTCCCGGTGCGCTGGCCGCCCGTCTGCTCGGTATTCCGCTGGTGATCCACGAACAGAATTCGATTGCCGGCCTGACCAATCGCCTGCTGCGGCCGCTTGCGCGCCGAATCTATACCGCCTTTCCGGACACCCTGTCGGGTGGCGAGGTCGTCGGCAACCCGGTGCGCGCCGATATCGCCGCCCTGCCGCCGCCCGATGAGCGCTTTCGCGCCCGTCAGGGCCGGCTGCGCCTGCTGGTCATCGGCGGCAGTCTCGGTGCCCGCGCTTTTGCCGAAGTGGTGCCGCGCGCCCTCGCGCGTTTGCCGGCGGACCGCCGCCCGCGGGTCGTGCATCAGGCCGGGCGTCAGCTCGAGGTCACGCGCAGCGCCTACCGTGACGCCGGGGTGGACGGAGACATCGTGGCGTTCATCGACGACATGGCCAGGGCCTGGTCCCAGGCCGATCTGGCCATCTGCCGTGCCGGTGCCCTGACCATCGCCGAGCTGGCCGCCGCCGGCTTGCCGGCCGTTCTGGTGCCGTTTCCGCATGCGGTCGATGACCATCAGACCCGAAATGCCGCCTTTCTGGCCGATGCCGACGCCGCCTGGGTGGTTGACGAGTCGTGCTTCGATGATCAGTGGCTGGTTGATCGACTGGGTCAGGTCGACCGTGAACAGCTGCTTGCCATGGCACAAAAAGCGCGCGCCCTGGCGCGGACCGACTCGGCGCGCCGGGTGGCCGAAGGTTGTCTGGAGGTGGCAGCATGAATCGAACGCCCGCCATTGACAACCTGATGCATCGCACCCGGCATATTCACATGGTCGGCATTGGCGGAGCCGGCATGAGCGGGATTGCCGAAGTTCTGCTTAATCTGGGCTTCGGGGTCAGCGGCTCCGACCTTCAGGCCTCAGGCGCCGTGCAGCGTCTGCAGGGGCTCGGTGCGGAGATTCGTATCGGGCACGATGCAAGCCACCTGGCGGCGGCCGACGTGCTGGTTGTCTCGGGCGCTGTGCCTGAAGACAACCCCGAAGTGGCCGCGGCGCGTCGCCGGCGCGTGCCGGTCGTGGCGCGCGCCGAGATGCTGGGTGAGCTGATGCGGTTCCGGCGCGGCATTGCCGTTGCCGGCACTCATGGCAAGACCACCACGACTTCGATGATTGCCAGTCTGCTTGCCGAAGCGGGACTGGATCCAACCTTCATTGTCGGCGGCCTGGTCAATGCCTTCGGTTCCGGCGCGCGCCTCGGCGATGGTCGCTACCTGGTGGCCGAGGCCGACGAGTCCGACGGCTCGTTTCTCAAGCTGCAGCCGGTGATCTCGGTGGTGACCAATATCGACCGCGATCACCTCGATGCCTATCAGGGGAGTTTCGATCAGCTCCAGCGCGCATTCCTGGAGTTTCTGCATCACCTGCCGTTTTTCGGCGTGGCGGTGATGTGCACGGATGATCCCCACGTGGCTGAACTGGTTCCGGAGGTGGGTCGTGCGGTTGTCACCTACGGTTTTGACGAAGGTGCTGATGTGCGTGCCACAGACCTTGAGCAGACCGGCCGCGCGATGCAGTTTCGTTTGTGGCTGCCGGACAGCGAATGCCAGCCGGTGCATCTGGCACAGCCGGGGCGTCACAACGTGCTCAATGCCATCGGCGCGGCCGCTGTCGCTGCGGAGGTCGGTGTCGACGCCAAAACCATCGCTCGCGGTCTGGAGCGCTTTGCCGGTATCGGGCGGCGCTTTGCCGAAATCGGACAGCTTGATCTGGGCGGGCGGCAGGTGCTTGCGTTCGAGGACTACGGGCATCATCCGACGGAACTCGACGCCGTGTTGCAGGCCGCGCGCAGCGGCTGGCCGGACCGCCGGCTGGTCATGGTCTTTCAGCCCCACCGCTTTACTCGCACCCGCGATCAGTTCGAGGATTTCGCGCGCGTGCTGGCCACCGTTGACGCCCTGGTGCTGGCCGATATCTACCCGGCCGGTGAATCGCCGCTGGCCGGGATTGATGCTGATGCGCTGGGGCGCGCGGTCAGCCGTCGCCGCGATCTGACGGTCAAGCGAATCGCCGCCGTTACCGAAGCGGTCGACGTGCTGCCCGGGATCTGCCGGGACAACGATCTGCTGCTCGTCATGGGTGCCGGTGACGTCGGCCATCTGGGCGCACTTTTGCGCGAGCGCTACAGCGGAGGTCTGGCATGAAGCCGGATGATCCGCGTCGCTTTGGACAGGTTGCGCTGGTTGTCGGCGGCGACAGTGCCGAGCGTGAGGTGTCGCTGCGCGGCGGACGAGCCGTGGCCGCCGCGCTGGAGTCGCTGGGTGTGCAGTTCAGCGTGGTTGACGGCCCGCGCCGCCTGCTCGAGCAGATCGCTGCGGGGCATTTCGACCGGGTCTTTAACCTGCTGCACGGTCGCGGCGGCGAGGATGGTGCGCTGCAGGGCGCACTGCGCATCTACGGCGTGCCGGTTACTGGATCGGGCGTGCTCGGATCGGCCCTGACCATGGACAAACTGCAAAGCAAACGGGTCTGGCGGTCCTGCGGTCTGCCAACGCCGCCTTGGAAAGTCGCGCACTCGGCCGAGCAGGCCGAAGAAATCGTTGCCGAGATGTCGGCGCCACTGTTCGTCAAGCCGGTTCATGAAGGCTCGAGCATCGGCATGAGTCGGGTGACGTCGGCCGAACAGCTGGCCCCGGCGCTCGACCAGGCGCTGGCCTTCGACGGACAGGTCCTGGTCGAGCGGATGATCACCGGCCGCGAGTACACGGCGGGCGTGCTGGGCGATCGCATCCTGCCCCTGATCCGCCTGGAGACACCGCGCGCATTCTACGACTATCAGGCCAAGTACGAAGCCGCTGACACGCGGTATCACTGCCCGTGCGGGTTGCCGCCGTCGCGCGAGGCCGAGCTGGCTGCATTGTGCCGACAGGCCTTTGACGTGCTCGGCGCAAGTGGCTGGGGGCGCGTTGATCTGATGGTCGACGAACAGGATCGACCCTGGCTGCTGGAGGTCAATACCACGCCGGGCATGACCGATCACTCTTTGCTGCCGATGGCCGCAAGTACGGCCGGCATTGAATTCGAGGAGCTGGTATGGCGAATACTGGAAACGAGTCAGCACGACTGATCCGGCCAGCCTGGCTGGCCACCCTGGTTCTGGTCGGCACGATCGGCCTGCTGGCACTGTGGCTGCGTTCGGGACTGATCGGGGCCGAACAGTGGCCGATTCGCTGGCTGGATATCGACGGCGAGCTGCGCCGCGCAAGCGCCAGCCAGATACGGGCCGCCGTTGCCAGGCCGGCTCAGCGCGGCTTCTTCGGTGCGGATCTGGGCGAGGTCCGGGCCGCTGTCGAGGGCCTGCCCTGGGTGGCGCGCGCCGAAGTCAGTCGTCACTGGCCGGATGCGCTGCTTGTCCGCGTCACCGAGCATCGGCCGGTGGCGCGCTGGAACGATCGTCGTTTGCTGAGCGATCAGGGCGAGGAGTTCGATGTCGACGGCAGCGACGGGATGCAGGGTCTGGCGCGTCTTCATGGCCCACAGGCGTTGCGCAGCGAGGTGTTCGAGACCTGGCAGCAGATGCGCCGGCGGCTGGCTGGCGCCGGGCTCGATATCGTGCGGCTGGAGGTCGATGCGCGAGGCGCCTGGCAGGCCCGTCTCGATACCGGCCTGACGGTGATTTTCGGGCGCGAGAACATCCATGAACGCTTGGCGCGTTTTCTCTCGGTCTACCCGGCACTTCAGCGTGACGAGCGGCGGCCCGAGCGCATCGATATGCGCTACACCAACGGACTGGCCGTGCGCTGGCGGCAGTCTTCGAGTGGAGTCAGCGAACAGCATGGTTAAGCGTCCGGACAAATCGCTGGTGGTCGGCCTGGATATCGGGACCAGCAAGATTGTCGCCATTGTCGGTGAGTTGCATGGTGACGGTCAGGTCGAGGTGGTTGGCCTGGGCTCGCATGCCTCCCGCGGCCTCAAGCGTGGCGTGGTGGTCGATATTGAATCGACCGAGCAGTCAATCCAGCGGGCCATCGAGGAAGCCGAGTTGATGGCCGACTGCCAGATTCACTCGGTATTTGCCGGCATCGCCGGCAGCCACATCAGCTCGCTGAATTCGCATGGCGCGGTGGCGATTCGCGACAAGGAAGTGACTGACGCCGATGTCGAGCGGGTGCTTGAGTCGGCGCGCGCCGTGGCGGTGCCGGCCGATCAGCGCATTCTGCACGTGCTGCCCCAGGAGTATGTCATCGACTCGACCGACGGCATTCGTCAGCCGATCGGCATGTCGGGCGTGCGCCTGGAGGCGCGCGTGCATCTGGTCACGGCGGCGGTCAGCGCGGTGCAGAACGTCACCAAGTGCGTCGCCCGTTGCGGGCTGCAGGTCGACGATCTGATCCTGCAGCAGCTGGCCTCGAGCTACGCGGTGCTCAGCGACGACGAAAAGGACCTGGGTATTGCCCTGGTCGACATTGGTGCCGGCACCACCGATATTGCCGTGTTCACCGAGGGGGCGATTCGCTACACCACCTGTATCCCGATCGCCGGTGACCTGGTCACCAATGATATTGCCGTCGCGCTGCGCACGCCGACGGTGCATGCCGAGGAAATCAAGATCAAGTACGCCTGTGCCCTGGAGCAGATGGCCAGCTCCGATGAGACCATCCAGGTACCCAGCGTGGGCGATCGCCCGCCGCGGCGCCTGGAGCGACAGACCCTGGCACAGGTGGTCGAGGCGCGCTACCGCGAGCTGTTCAGCCACGTCCACAAGCAGCTGCGTCAGTCGGGCTTCGAATCGATGATTCCGGCCGGGCTGGTACTCACCGGCGGCGGATCGAAGATGGAGGGGGTGACTGAGCTGGCAGAAGAAATCATGCACATGCCGGTGCGCCTGGGTGCGCCGCAGCATGTCAGTGGACTGTCAGAAGTGGTCAACAACCAGATTCATGCCACCGGTGTTGGCCTGCTGATCTATGGCAGCCGCATGGAGTCGCCACGCCGGTCCGGACTGGGCCGCGGCGGCGAAAGCCTCTGGAATCGTCTCAAGCACTGGTTTCAGGGAGAGTTTTGATGAAAGGACCCGCGATTCGAAAGACCGGATCAGGTTGCGGCAGGTCGCCGCTCCAGTGGGTTTTGCCCCGTCCGATGTACCTCGGGCAAGGCGCGGGAGCGGCACAAAGCGTCCGTCAAGAAGGCGCGTGCCGCCATCCCTTGGTAAGGTAAGAAGAGCATCCCGTCTCTGGCGGGACATTGTTGATCGTCATGGCGAGCGAAAGGAGAGACTGTTATGCCTTTTGAACTGATCGAAAACTACACGCCCGGCGCAACCATCAAGGTTGTCGGGATCGGCGGCGGTGGCGGCAATGCCGTCAGCCAGATGGTCCAGTCGGCCATCGAAGGCGTCGAATTTGTCTGTATCAATACCGATTCACAGGCGCTGCGCAATTTTGCCGGCAAGACCACGCTGCAGATTGGCGGCAGCGTGACCAAGGGCCTGGGCGCCGGAGCCAATCCGGAGGTCGGCCGTCAGGCGGCGCTGGAAGACCGCGATCGAATCAGCGAAATGCTCGACGGCTGCGACATGGTGTTCATCACCGCCGGCATGGGTGGTGGTACCGGCACCGGCGCTGCGCCCGTTGTGGCCCAGACGGCCAAGGAAATGGGCATCCTCACGGTTGCGGTGGTCACCAAACCGTTCCCGTTCGAGGGGCAGCGAAGAATGGGCGTGGCTCAGCAGGGCATTGATGAGCTTGCCCACCACGTCGATTCGCTGATCACGATTCCCAACGCCAAGTTGCTCAGCGTTCTGGGTTCCGAGATCACGCTGCTTGATGCGTTCAAGTCGGCCAACCAGGTGTTGTCGGGAGCCGTTCAGGGCATCGCCGAGCTGATCACCCGGCCCGGGCTGATTAACGTCGACTTTGCCGACGTGCGTACCGTCATGAGCGAAATGGGTATGGCGATGATGGGTTCGGGGACTTCGCGCGGAGAAGATCGCGCACTGATGGCCGCGCAGTCGGCGATCGGGTCGCCGCTGCTCGAGGATGTCGACCTCAACGGTGCCTGTGGCATTCTGGTCAATGTCACCGCTGGCATGAACCTGAGCATGAAGGAATTCGAGGAAGTCGGCACGACCGTTGCCGACCTGGCCAGTGAAGACGCCACGGTGGTGGTCGGCACGGTCATCGATCCCGACATGACCGATGATCTTCGGGTGACGGTGGTGGCCACCGGTCTCGGGACCCGGCAGGCGAAAAGCCAGGACAAGCCGATGAAGATCGTGCGCACGGGCACCGACAATCGGCCCGCTTTCCGGGCGACGGAGGACGAATCCGCCGCGCGAGAACGGGGCGATCGTGACGCCGGTAATGGCGGCGAAAGCCGCAAATTGTTCGGCGAACAGAAGGAGCTCGACTACCTCGACATCCCGGCGTTTCTGCGCAACCAGGCCGACTGAGCGTTTGGCGGCGGACCGGTGACGGGGCTCGATCAGCCCGTCAGCGGGGCATCCACAGCCCCCGACTCGCCCGGGGGCTGTGCCGGCAGGAGCATGACCGGTCCGTGACGCCGACTGTTGCTTCTGAGCAACATATGTGGTCATTTTGTTGAAAAATTGCTTTTTTGCCACGCCTGGGTGTGCTATGCTCCGCGGCGTTAACCAGCAAATGGCCACCACCAGTGATCAGACAAAGAACACTCAAGAACGTCATTCGGGCCACCGGCGTCGGTTTGCATACGGGCGACAAGGTGCTGATGACCTTGCGGCCGGCACCAGCCAATCGCGGCATCGTGTTTCGTCGCGTCGATCTCGATCCGGTCGTTGAGATTGCCGCCGACCCGCAACTGGTTCGGGATACCGCCCTGTCAACCACGCTGGTCAATGATGACGGGGTTCGTGTGGCGACGATCGAACATCTGATGTCGGCGCTGGCCGGCCTGGGTATCGACAATCTCTATGTCGACCTCAGCGCATCGGAAGTGCCGATCATGGACGGCAGTGCCGGTCCGTTTGCGTTTCTGGTCCAGTCCGCCGGAATCGCAGAGCAGAATCTGCCCAAACGCTTCATCCGTATTCGCAAGGCAGTCGAGGTGCGCGACGAGGATCGCTGGGTGCGCTTCGAGCCACATGAAGGCTTTCAGGTCAGGTTCACGATCGAGTTCGACCATCCGGTCATCCGCTCGCACTCGTGCAGCGCCGATCTGGATTTTTCGACCACCTCCTATCTCAAGGAGGTGGCGCGAGCGCGAACCTTCGGTTTCATGCGCGATATCGAGTTCCTGCGCGGGCGCAACCTGGCTCTGGGCGGCAGTCTCGACAACGCGGTCGTGCTGGACGATTTCCGGATTCTCAATGAGCACGGCCTGCGCTACGAGGACGAGTTCGTCAAGCACAAGGTGCTCGACGCGATCGGCGACCTTTACCTGCTTGGCCGCAACCCCATCGGTCGCTTCATCGGACACAAGTCCGGCCATGAGCTGAACAATCTGCTCGTGCGCGAGCTGCTGGCCGATGAAAAGGCCTGGGAAGAAGTGACCTACGAAGAGGCTGATCTGGCGCCGATCTCCTACGTGCAGCCTGCCCAGGCGATCTGATCGCCCGCGCTTGGCCTGGTGGCTGCACGCGGCGCGTGCACCTGCCGCGCGTATCGCGTTGCGGTTGGTCAGCGATCCGCCATCACCGGCTTGATCAGGGCAATGGCATGACGACCACGCGCGTGCGCACCGGATCCCGTTCGAGCTCTTGCCCCACGACTGTGCGCAGCTGATCGGCCAGCACCCGTGCCCGGCTCGCCCAGGCCGGGCTGGCAGCAGCCAGCACCAGCGTGTCTTCTTCGATACAGGCGAGTCGAATATGGCCGCGCATGGATGCCGGCAGTGACTGCTGCAGGCGCTCGTCGAGTTGCCCGAAGGCGCTCGCGGCAGCCAGCAGCCGCCGCAGCGGGCGGTTGGTTCCGACAATCTGCTGAATGTCGCGTTCGGCACGGCCCTTCATCATGACTCTCGGCATGGTTCGGACTCTACTGTAGCGCATCGCGGCCGGCACCGGGCCCGACGCTGGTTGCGACGGGGCGGGGTGCAGTAAAATGGCAGGCTGTGCTTGCAGGCTCCGGTTGCCGCCCCCAACTTGACCCAAGCCCGAACCCGAATCTTCGACCAACGGATTACCCATGCTCAAATCCCTGATCACCAAGGTCGTGGGCAGCCGCAATGAGCGGCTGATCAAGCGGCTCTACAAGGATGTCGAGGCGATCAACGCACTCGAATCCGAGTTCAAGAAGCTCAGCGACGAAGCGCTGAAGGCCAGGACCGCCGAATTGCGGCGGCGACATGCTGACGGTGCCAGTCTCGACGAGCTGCTGCCCGAGGCCTTTGCCGCGGTCCGCGAGGCCTCGGTGAGGATGCTCGGAATGCGCCACTTCGACGTTCAGCTGATCGGCGGCATGGTGCTGCACCAGGGCAAGATTGCCGAAATGAAGACCGGTGAGGGCAAGACCCTGATGGCGACCCTGGCCGTTTATCTCAACGCCATCGCCGACAAGGGTGTGCATGTGGTCACCGTCAACGATTATCTGGCCCGGCGCGATGCCGACTGGATGAGGCCGATTTATTCGGCGCTCGGTTTGACGGTCGGCGTCTCGGTGCCGGGCATGGCGCCGGACGACAAGCGTCAAGCCTATGCCGCCGATGTCACCTACGGCACCAACAACGAGTTCGGTTTCGACTACCTCCGTGACAACATGGCCTTCTCGCTCGAACAGCGGGTGCAGCGCGGCCGCAGCTTCGCCATCGTCGACGAGGTCGACTCGATTCTGATCGATGAGGCCAGAACGCCGTTGATCATTTCGGGACCGACCGACGAGGGCCCGGACATCTACGTCAGGATGAATCGCATCGTGCCCCAGCTGGAGCCACAGCGCGAAGAGGACGGTCCGGGTGATTTCACCATCGACGAGAAGACCAAACAGGTCTACCTGACTGAAGACGGCATGGCCAAGGTCGAGCGCCTGCTTGCCGATGCCGGCATGATCGAAGCCGAAGACAGCCTGTACAACGCCCACAATCTCGGCTTGATGCATACGCTCAATGCCTCTCTGCGCGCCCATCACCTGTACCAGAAGGACGTTGACTACATCGTGCGTGACGGGGAGATTGTCATCGTCGACGAGTTCACCGGCCGCACGCTGCCGGGGCGGCGCTGGTCGGAGGGTCTGCACCAGGCAGTCGAGGCCAAGGAGGGCGTGCCGATCCAGCGCGAGAACCAGACGCTGGCCTCGATCACCTTCCAGAATTATTTCCGGCTCTACGACAAGCTCTCCGGCATGACCGGCACGGCCGACACCGAGGCCTACGAGTTCCAGACCATCTACGGCCTGGAAGTGGTCGTCATACCGACGCACAAGCCGATGATCCGGGATGATCGCGCAGACCTGGTATTCCTGACCAAGGAGGAGAAGTTCGCCGCCATCGTCGAAGACATCCGCGAGCGTGTGGCCCAGGGTCAGCCGGTTCTGGTGGGGACGACCTCGATCGAGAACTCGGAGCTGATTTCACGCCAGCTGAAGAAGGCAAAAATCCGGCACGAAGTGCTCAATGCCAAGCAACACGAGCGCGAGGCGCACATTATCGCGCAGGCCGGGCGTCCGGGGGCGGTCACCATTGCCACCAACATGGCCGGGCGCGGCACCGACATCGTGCTCGGCGGCAACCTCGATGCCGAGCTGGCCGAGCTGGGCGAGGACGCCAGCGAGGCGCAGCGCCTCAAGGTGCGCGAGGAGTGGCAGAAGCGGCATGATGAAGTCGTGGCGGCCGGCGGGTTGCACATCATCGGCACCGAGCGACACGAATCGCGACGTATCGACAACCAGCTCAGGGGCCGTGCCGGCCGTCAGGGCGACCCGGGGTCGAGCCGCTTTTACCTGTCGCTTGAAGACAACCTGATGCGGATCTTCGCCTCCGAGCGCATGGGTTCGATGATGCAGAAGCTCGGCATGAGAGACGGCGAGGCGATCGAGCATCCGTGGGTGACCCGGGCGATCGAGAATGCTCAGCGCAAGGTCGAGGCGCACAATTTCGAC
Source organism: Pseudomonadota bacterium (assembly GCA_013285445.1). Lineage (NCBI taxonomy): Bacteria > Pseudomonadati > Pseudomonadota > Pseudomonadota bacterium. The sequence goes on from CP053448.1 coordinate 1,153,372, forward strand.
CTCAGAAAGCACCTGCTGGATTTCGATGACGTGGCCAACGATCAGCGGCGCGTGATTTACGCCCAGCGCAACGAGCTGATGGAGGCCGAGGACATCAAGGACACAATCGACGCCATTCGTGCCGAAGTTTTCGATAGCCTGATCAGCCAGTTCATCCCGCCCGAGTCGATCGACGAAATGTGGGATCCGGAGGGGCTGGAAAAGGCCCTGGAAGGCGAGTTCGGTATCAGTGTGCCGGTCCAGCGCTGGCTGGACGAGGACGAAGATCTGAACGAGGCCGCGCTGCGCAATCGGATCATGGAGCGAGTCGAGGCGCACTATCAGGCCAAGGAAGAAATGACCGGATCGTCGATCATGCGGCGGTTCGAAAAAGCCCTGATGCTGTCGATTCTCGACCAACAGTGGAAAGAGCATCTGGCGAGCATGGACTACCTGCGGCGCGGCATCAACCTGCGCAGCTTCGCGCAGAAGAAGCCGCAGCAGGAATTCAAGCGCGAAGGGTTCGAGATGTTCACCGCCATGCTCGATACGATGAAGCATGAGGTGATGAAGGCGCTGGCGCGGGTGCAGATTCGAAGCCAGGGTGATGTTCAGGCCGTCGACGAACAGCGCCAGCGCGAAACGCCGATGCAGTTCCGGCACGCCGAGGCGCAGTCGGCAACCGCCGGCGGTGCCTCGGGCGGCCACGGACCGGCTCAGCCCGCAGCACCGCAGCCGGAGACCTTCGTTCGGGAGGGTCGCAAGGTGGGCCGCAACGAGCCGTGCCCCTGCGGATCAGGCAAGAAATACAAGCACTGTCACGGCAAGCTTGCCTAGCCCGCGGGAAATGCCCGAAACCTGCGTGCGGGTCGCTGCCGGCATCCTGCGGGACACCAACGGCCGCGTGCTCCTGTCGCAGCGACTGCCCGGCCGGCATCTCGGGGGTACCTGGGAGTTTCCGGGCGGCAAGTGCGAGGCCGGTGAGACCCCGCGCGCCTGCCTGGTCCGCGAGCTGCACGAGGAACTGGGCATCGAGGCCCGATCGGTCCGTCCCTGGTTGACCCTGACCCATCATTATCCAGACCGCAGCGTACGCCTGATGCTCTACGAGGTGCCCCACTGGGCCGGCGCGCCGCGTGGCTGCGAAGGTCAGGCGCTGCGCTGGCGCAAGCCCGAAGACATGACCGCCCTTGCGATGCCCGAGGCCGATCGGCCGATCGTTCGGACCCTGCAGTGCGACGGCCGCTACGCCATCACGCCGCCGCTGATGGATGGCGGCGACGACCGGCGGCTACTCGCCTGGACGCGCGCACGCCTGGACGAGGGCATCGGGCTGCTGCAGCTGCGCGCGCCCGCGCTGGATACGGTCGAACTGGAGCGCCTGGCCGGCGCGTTCAACCGCCTGGTTCGGTCGCATGCCGGCGCGCGCTGGCTGCTTTACGGCAAGCCCGCTCAGGCCGAGGCCTTCGGTGCCGATGGGGTGCATCTGTCGACCGCCTGCCTGCGCCGAGTGAACTCGCGCGTCCTGCCTGACGATCGTCTTGTGACCGCCTCATGCCGTGACCCCGGTGACCTGCAACGGGCCGGTGAGGTCGGGGCGGATTTCGTTACTGTGCCAGCGGTGCCGCCGGGCAAGGCGCGTTCCTCCTCTGGCTCCTCTGGCTGGCGGAGACTGGCGTGGTTGTGCCGACATTCGATGTGTCCCGTTTACGTGCTTGATGCCGTCACGCCAGCCGCCCTGAGACGAGCACGCCGCCTGGGCGCATTCGGGGTGGCCGGTTGCTTCGGCCTGTCGCCGTCGGAGGCGTCGTGAAGCGCATTGCCCTGCCGCTGAAGGCGCGCTCCCTGCCCGGTCCGGGACACGCGGAAGTCTGGCTGACCGACCTGACCGCTCTGCCGATTGATTTCAGTGAGCCGCGGCACACGCGACGCCAGGCCCTTGCCCGGCGCCGCTTGCGCCAGCAGTTCATCCTGCGCCTGCTGCTCGGCGCCTACCTGGGCTGCCCGGGCAAGGATGTCGAGCTGGTGCGCACTGCGCGCGGTAAGCCGGTGCTTGCCGGGCGGTGGGCCAACAGCCCACTGGCGTTCAGTGTGTCGAACGCTGATGAGTGGCTTGCGGTGGCGGTTGCGCGCGGTGCCGCCGTTGGCGTTGATATCGAGATTCAACGACCACTGCCGCGCGCAGTGCGTCTGGCGCGGCGATTCCTGTCGGTGCCGGAGGCCGAGTGGCTGAACACGCTCGATGAGCCGCTGCGCTCGCGGCAGTTCCTGCGTCAGTGGACCGCACGCGAAGCGCTGGTCAAGGCCCGGGGCAGCGCGCTGGCGGTTTCGCTGGGCGCGCTCGAGCTGGACTGGCAGCCGGCTCGAATCAGACGATTGCCGCCGGACTGGCCCGGGACCGGGCGCTGGACGCTCTCGCCGCTGTTGCTGCCGGCCAGACTGATCGGCAGCCTGGCCCTCGATCAACCCGACCACCGGGCCGAGCTGCTGTGGTTGACCGTTGACCTCGGGCGTGACTGAACGCGAGTTCTCAGCAGCGGTTGGTGTCGAGCATTGCGTTGCTGCTTGTGGTGGCCCCGCCGACGCCTGACCCGCGGTCCCGGTACCGCTTCGTGCAGTCGCGTGAAATCGTCCATCCGGGTTGGTCGCCGGTTCGGCTTCCGGCGCCGGTCAGGTAGCATGTGCGGATGCTGCGCCGCTTGAGACCAGACTGGAGGACACGATGACCATGCCGCGAACCTGTCGATACCCGGACACCGGAGACTGAACATGCTGCTGCAGCAAGCAACCTGGCCAGAGGTGGCGACCTATCTTGAACGATCAACCGGGCTGGTGATTCCCATTGGTTCGACCGAGCAGCACGGACCGACCGGCCTGATCGGCACCGACGCGATCTGTCCCGAAGTGATCGCCAGGGGCCTGGCCGCGGAAGGTATCCTGGTGGCGCCGACGCTGAGTGTCGGGATGGCCCAGCATCACCTCGGTTTCCCCGGTTCGATCACGCTTCGGCCCGCCACCCTGCTGGCGGTCGTTCGTGATGTGGTCACTTCACTGGCCGTTCACGGCTTCACCCACTTCTATTTTCTCAACGGCCATGGCGGAAACACCGCCACCGTTCATGCCGCCTTTTCCGAGATCTGGGCTGACGCGAGCCTGTCAGGCAGCGCTTCCGGTTTGCGCATGAGGCTGGGCAACTGGTTCGCCGGCCGCCGGGTCCAGGCCCTGGCGCGGGAGCTCTACGGCGATGCCGACGGCAGCCACGCCACGGCCTCGGAGATTGCTCTGACCTGGTATGCGCATCCCGAGCAGGTTCGCAGCGACACGCTCGATCCGGTTCGCGCTCCACAGGGCCCCATCCGTGACGCGGATGACTACAGGAAGCGTTTTCCCGACGGCCGCATTGGCTCGGAACCGCACCGGGCCACGCCCGCGCACGGCAAACGCTTCTACGAGGCGGGTCTAGCCGACGCCCTGGACGACTATCGGCGATTTATCGAGGATCATCACTAGCCCGCATTATTCATGAATCGCCGCGATGATTGCGCAGGGGATTGTTCGCACAGCGGATTTTCCGACCGAGCGGAATACCAGGCTGTATTTCCGAGGGAGGAAAATCCGCTGTGCGGGCAAGGCGCAAGCAAGGGCGCGAGTGAATTCATGAATAATGCGGGCTAGTGGTCCTTCAACCTGATCATTGAGGATTCAGCGTTCCTGTGGCGCTTCGCTGCCTTGCTGTCGAGATGCACAGCGCGGCTGAATGCAATCTACATTGCTGCCGGGTTAATAATACCGCCAGGCGCGCCAGCCGGTGATGATCCCGGCGCCGGCGACGAAGACCGCCGGCAGTGAATAGCCCTGCCACAGCGGCGCCACCTGATAGCCGGCCAGCACGGCCGCCGCGACCAGCAGCCCCGAGGCCAGTATGGCGCCCGGCAAGCGCCGGTTGTGCCGCTGCATCTGCGCGGTCAGCTGCTCGAGGTCGTGGGAATCGATGCGAGTGCGCAGCTGACCCGTGCGAGCCATTTTCAGATAGTCATGGACCAGTCCGGGCAGTTCCGGGGAGCGTGCCAGCCAGCCTGGCAGTTCCCTTGCCAGTCGACGGGCCGTGCGCGGCAGACCGTAGCGCTCGGCGAATATGGCCTCGAGCTCGGGCTTGGCAACGGCCCAGATATCGAGCTGCGGGAACAGCTCACGTGCCATGCCCTCGATATTGAGCAGGGTTTTCTGCAGCATGATCAGCTGGGGCTGCAGGGTCAGCTTGAAGCGGCGCGCCACCGAAAACAGCGCAATCACCATTTCGGCAAAGGACACGTCCTCGAGGGGGCGGGTGAAATTGGGCTCACCGACGGTGCGCGCGGCGGCCGCCAACTCGTCGATCCGGGTGTCGGCGGGTACCCAGCCGGCTTCGACATGCAGTTCGGCAACCCGCCGGTAGTCGCGATTGAAAATCGCCAGGAAGTTCTCACCGATGTAGTAGAGATCCTCCGGCGTGAGGCTTTCGACGATGCCGAAGTCCAGGGCAATATAGGTCGGATCGGCCGGATCGCTGGTGTCGATCAGGATGTTGCCCGGGTGCATGTCGGCATGAAACAGATTGTCGCGGAACACCTGCGAGTAAAAGATGCGGATGCCGCGGCGAGCCAGTCGCTCCAGATCGACCCCGCGGCGCTTGAGTTCTGCCAGATCCTTGACCGGCACACCCTCGACGCGCTCCATGACCAGCACCTGGGAAGCGGTCAGCCGCCAGTGAATCACCGGGATGTAGAGATCGTTTGATCCCTCGAAATTGCGTCGCAGCAGCGAGGCACTGGCGGCCTCGGCCTTCATGTCCAGTTCGCGCTCGATCACCCGCTGGAATTCGCTGACGATATCGTCGGGCCGAATGCGATCCCCCTCGGGGTGGTAGCGCCGAACCAGGCGCGCCAGCGCTCGCAGCAGCTCCAGGTCGCGACCAATCTGACGCTGAATGCCGGGCCGCACGACCTTGACCACCACGCGCTGGCCCTGCTCAAGCACGGCACCGTGGACCTGTGCGATCGAGGCCGAGGCCAGCGGTCGGTCGTCGAACTCGCTGAACAGCCTGTCAATCGGTCGTGCCAGCTGGGATTCGATGATGGCCCGTGCCTGATGTGCCGGGAAGGCCGGAACGGCATCCTGCAGTGCGGCCAGCTCGTCGGCAATATCAGATGGCAGCAGGTCGCGTCGGGTCGAGAGGATCTGGCCGAATTTGACATAGATCGGTCCGAGCTCCTGTAGCGCAAGTCGCAACCGGGCACCGCGCGGCAGCTCGCGCACTCGCCGGCGACCCCAGGGCAGCAGGCGCACGGCACGGGCGAACTTCAACGGCGGCAAAGCCACAAGCAGTTCGTCGAGGCGGTATCGTGCCAGCGTCAGGGCAATGCTGGTCAGGCGAAGGGTGCGCCTGATCACGGGCGGTTCCGGCTGCGCCAGCGGCCTTCCAGTCGATCGACTGCCTCACGCAATTCGTCAACCGCCTCGCCAAAAGCATCGAACTCATCGCGGCTGACGAGCAGATCGGTACGTTCCTTCAGGAACTGTTCAGCACGAACTGCCGCCTTGCCGGCCGCGCGCCGGGCCCCAGCCCGCGTGTCGAGCAGCACGCGCCAGAGCTGATGACCGATGACCGGCCCAAAGCGCTCGACGAACGCCGCTTCCCAGTCGGGGTCAAGCGTTCTGAGCAGCTTCTCGAAGGCCTGGGCTGTGGTCAGGTCGCCCTCAATGCGCACGCCGCTTCCCGGCGCCCGCCAGTCGGGCACGGCCATTACCAGCAGGGCAGTTGGCGTACCGCAGACGGTGGTATCGGGCTGGGTTTCGCATTCGGCGCTGACGCTCATCGTCTGATCCTGTCCCGAGAAGAACAGATCGATGCCCAGGCCCTTGAGTTCGAGCCGAACGCAGCGACCTGCCAGCGGTCGACAGCGCTCGCCGCCGGCCGCATCCAGGGCCAGGGCGCGTTTCAGGGCCTGGTCGATGATACCGGCCAGCAGGCCGGGCAGGGGTGTCAGGTAGCGGCCCACGTCACACCTTCGCACCATGGTGAATGGCGCAGATGCCGCCGGAGAGATTGGACCACTTGACCCGCTCGAATCCGGCTTCGCGCATGTGCCCGGCCAGGGTTTCCTGGTCCGGAAAACGACGAATTGACTCGGCCAGGTACTGATAGCTCTCCGCATCGCCGGCAACCTGGGCCCCAAGGCGCGGCAGCACCTTGAACGACCAGCTGTCGTAAAGCCTGGACAGGCCGGGCAGCCTGACCGTGGAGAACTCGAGGACGTGGACCCGGCCGCCCGGCTTGAGCACCCGGTACATCTCGGCCAGCGCGCGATCGCGAAACGTGACGTTGCGCAGACCGAAGGCGATCGTGACGTGATCGAATTGGTTGTCGGAGAACGGCAGCGTCTCGGCGTTGACCTGCAGCCACTCCAGTCCCTGTACCAGGCCGATGGCGTCCATGCGCGAACGCCCCACCGTCAGCATGTCGTAATTGATGTCGGCGACGCACACTTCGGCGCCGCGCCCGCGTGACAGGCAGGCGATATCGCCGGTGCCACCGGCCAGATCGAGCTGCCGCTGGCCGGACCGAATGCCGCAGCTGGCCACAAAGTGCCGCTTCCACAGACGATGAACGCCCAGGCTCATCAGGTCGTCGTTCATCAGGTCGTAGCGGGTCGCTACGGACGAAAAGACGCGGCCGACCAGCCGGGTCTTTTCTTCGGGACTTACTTCGCGGTAGCCGAAATCGGTCATTTCTTCAGGTTTCAGGTTCAGGTAAAAACGGTTTCCGGTTTCCGGTTTCCGGTTTCCGGTTTCCGGTTTCCGGTTTCCGGTTTCCGGTTTCGGGCCTTCGATCATCTGCGGTGTGGCCGGGGCGCTCGGCTGGCAATGTGCAATGCTTTTCGGTACGAAATCGTCCGTCTTCACCATACGCTCCGGAAACCGGAAACCGGAAACCGGAAACCGGAAACCGGAAACCGTAAACCGGAACACCGCATCCCTTGAGTCTATTCCATTCCCGCTTCCTCGAGCCGCTGCCGGTAGCGGGCCAGGTTGGCGGCCATGTTCTTTCCGAGATCATAAAGGAAAGACCATGAATAGATGCCGGAATCGTGGCCATCATCGAAGATCAGCTGAATGGCATAGCGTCCCACCGGCGCAATGGCGCTGATGTTGACCTCGTCCTTGCCGGTCAGCAGCTTTGGCTCGGACAGGCCGTGGCCGCGGACTTCGGCCGACGGCGAATGGGTCCGCAGATAGGCACATGGCAGCTCGAAACGCTCGCCGTTGTCGAAGATCACGCGCAGCACCCTGCGGGATCGTTCCAGCTCGATTTCGGTCGGCTCGGGCATGCTCATGGTGCGGAGTAGTAGGTGGGCGATCCCGGCCCGACCGGCATGCCCAGGCCAAATACCCACAGCAAGAACAGCAGCGACCAGCCGATGAAATAGCAGATCGAGTAGGGCAGCATGGTGGCGATCAGGGTGCCGATGCCGAAGTTGCGGTCGTAGCGTGCCGCCCAGGCCAGGATCAGCCCGAAGTAGCTCATCATCGGCGTGATGATGTTGGTGGTCGAATCACCGATGCGGTAGGCGGCCTGGATGACCTCGGGCGAGTAACCGATGAACATCAGCATCGGCACGAAGATTGGCGCGGTCACGGCCCACTGCGCCGAGGCCGAGCCCAGCGACAGGTTGACGATGCCGCACATGATGATGAACAGCACGAACACCAGCGGCCCGGTCAGGCCGATGTTCTGCAGGAAATCGGCGCCGGTCACCGCCAGGATCAGGCCGAGATTCGACCAGCCGAAAAAGGCCACGAACTGGGCGGCGAAGAACACCAGCACGACGTAAAGCCCCAGCGTCGAGATGGCCGAGGCCATGCCGTCGATGACGTCGCGGTCGTTGCGCACCGTGCCCACCACCCGCCCGTAGGCAAAACCGGTGACCAGGAAGAAGATGAAGATCCAGGCCACCACCGAACGGAAGAAGGGCTTCGAGCTTTCCAGGAAGTCGCTGGCGTCAGCCGCCGGGTCGCGCAGCAGGCCGCCTTCGGGCAGGACCAGCAGCGCGATCAGCCCGAGCACGCCCAGCGTGGCCAGGCCGGCGACGACCAGCCCCTTCTTCTCCTTGCCGTCCAGCGGTTTCATCTGGCTGTCGTCGAGCACTTCCGGCTCGGCATTGGAGTCGTCGTAGCGTCCCAGCTTGGGTTCGACGATGAAGATGGTCACCAGCGAGCCGATGGCGGTGATCAGGAAGGTCGACACGATCATGAAATACCAGTTGGCCGTGGCGTAGACCTCGTAGCTCGGGTCGATCAGCTGCGCGGCCTCCTCGGTGATGCCGGCCAGAAGCGGATCGATAGTGCCCAGCAGCAGGTTGGCCGAGTAGCCGCCGGAGACCCCGGCGAAGGCCGCGGCCATGCCGGCCAGTGGATGCCGGCCCAGGGCCAGGAAAATGGCACCGCCCAGCGGCACCAGCACCACGTAGCCCATCTCGGATGCGGTGTTCGAGAGCACCCCGGCGAAGACCAGGGCAACGGTCACCACGTGCTTCGGGGCGCTGAGGACGATGCCGCGCACCAGCGCCGAGATCAGGCCGGATTTTTCGGCCACGCCGACGCCGAGCATGGCCACCAGCACCACGCCGAGCGGCGCGAAGTTGACGAAGTTGTCGACCAGGCCGCTGAGAATCCGGCGCAGTCCCTCTGCATTGAGAAGGCTGACTGCCTCGATGGTGGCGCCTGCCGCCGCGCTGGGCCGCGGGTCTGCCACGCTCACGCCCAGCCAGCCGAACAGGCCGGACAGGAACACCATCAGGGTCGCCAGCAGGGCGAACAGCGTGACCGGGTGGGGCAGGAGATTGCCGAGCCACTCGACGATGTCGAGGAAGCGGGTAAACCAGTTGCGATCGGCGACGGCAGTCGCGGCGTTGTCGTTGTTGCTCACGGATGAAATTCCAGCGTTTGAGCCCGAAAGCCGCGGCGGCGGCGAGCCGGCATGATAGCGCAAGGTCGCGGCGGGTGCAGTCGACGGGCCGGGTGGGCGGTTGCCTTGGGGGGGCAGGGGGCGGCTGGGCCGGGGCGGATCCGCCTCAGTTCGACGCGTGGCGAGGCCTTCGGCGGATCATCGCACTGCAGACGGCCCGCGGGGCGACGTCAAAGGCCGAGCGCGAACAGCCCCAGGCAGAGAATCAGTCCGGCCAGCGGGATGAGCACGGTCAGCGCGCCCATGGCCGGGTAGGCGGCGCGGTGCGACTCGTTGCAGATGGCGCGGATGGTGGTGACCACATAGCCGTTGTGCGGTAGCGAGTCGAGCGCGCCGGAAGAGATCGAGACGATTCGGTGGAGCTGTTCAGGGTCGACGCCGGCATCGACATAGTGCGGGCCAAGGATCGGCAGCGCGATGGCCTGACCGCCGGAGGCCGAGCCGGTCATGGCGGCGATGGCCGAAACGGCAATCGCGGCGCTGACCAGGCCACTGCCGGGCAGGCCGGTGACCCAGACAACGGCGGCATCGAAGGCCGGCGAAACCTTTGCGACCGTTCCGAAACCGACCACCGCGGCCGTGTTGCCGATGGCGACCAGCGCGCCGACACCGCCTTCAGTCGGCGCGGCGCCAGGCTCGCGCAGGTGGCGCAGGTTGATCGCGGCCGCGCCGAAGCAGCCCGCCAGCAGGGCGACGATCAGGGCGGAAATGCCGAGGCGGTCATGCAGGGTGAACGAAAAGCCCAGCACCAGCGCGAGCGGGACCAGCGACAGGATCGGATGGGGCAGATGGGTGCGGCCGCTGGCCGGATCGACCTCGCGTTCCTCGAAACGCTCACCGCGCTCGACGGCGCGCCTGAGCATCCACTGCAGCCAGACATAGCCGGTGGTGGCCATGAAGATCGCGACCACGAGGCTGGCCTGCCAGGCGGCCAGCGGGCCGGTACCGAGGTGCTCGATCGGGATCCAGTTCTGGATCTCGGGCGATCCGGCCGAGGTCATGGTGAAGGTCACCGAGCCGAAGGCCAGGGTGGCGGGAATGAAGCGCCGCGGCAGATCGGCATCTCGGAACAGGGCCAGCGCCATTGGGTAGACCGAGAACGCGACCACGAACAGGCTCACCCCGCCATAGGTCAGCACGGCGCAGGCCAGCACCACGGCTAGCGCGGCCTGCCTGGTGCCCAGCCGGCGCACGATCCAGTGGGCGACCGATTCGGCACCACCGGAGGACTCCATCAGCTTGCCGAACAGCGAGCCGAGCAGAAAGACGAAGAACCAGGATGCTATGAAACCGGTAAAGCCGTCCATGTACTGGGTGATCAGATCGGCCTGTCCGGCATTGGCCAGCGGCGGCAGCAGGGCAATGTTCGAGGTCAGTGCCACCAGCAGCGCGCACAGCGGCGTGGCCACGAACAGGCTCATTCCGCGCATAACGAGCACGATGAGCAGCGCGAGGCTGCCAAGCAGGCCGATCAGACTGAGCATCGGGAGCATCCCGGCTTGGGTATGCCGGGCATGTTGGCAAGCACCGGCACTTGCGGGGAATTGGACCAAGGTACAGGTTACAGCCCGGGCCTGGTGGACTAGTCTGCGACCTGGGTCAATCGCCGCGGTTTCGGCACGCGGCGTCCGTTCTTGCCAGCAAGCGAAGGGAGTCAAGATGAAAAACAATCGATCCATACTCGGCCTGGCGGTAGCGCTCGGGCTGGTCGTGTCGTTCGCGGTCCCGGCGCAGGACGTGGAGACGGCGGGTGACGAGTCGAACGAGACCGACACCGAAACGCAGGCGGATCTTGGCTCGATCGAGGTGACCGCCCGGCGCCGCACGGAAAACCTGCGCGACGTGCCCATCTCGGTGACCGCCATCTCCGGTGAGGGATTGTCGGATAGCGGCGCCCAGGACATCACCTACCTCAATCAGGTCGTGCCCAATACCACCCTCGAAGTTTCGCGCGGCACCAGCAACACCCTGACTGCCTTCATCCGCGGCATCGGCCAGCAGGATCCGGTTGCCGGCTTCGAAGCTGGGGTCGGTATCTATGTCGATGACGTCTATCTGAACCGCCCGCAGGCGGCAGTGCTCGACATATTTGACGTCGAGCGCATCGAAGTGCTCCGCGGCCCGCAGGGCACGCTATACGGGCGCAACACCATCGGCGGGGCGGTCAAGTACGTGACCCGGCGACTGGGTCGCCAGCCCGCCGTCAGTGCGCGTGCCAGCCTGGGTAATTTTTCCCAGCGCGACCTGGTGGTCAGCGGTGAGACGCCAGTTGGCTCGAACGCCGCCATCGGCGCCAGCCTGGCCACCCTCAATCGCGACGGTTTCGGCACGAATCTGAATCTCGGCGAGGACAATTACAACAAGGAGGTTCTGGCCGGACGCGTCAGTACGGAATGGTCACCGACGCACAGCTGGTTCGTTCGCCTTGCGGTCGACTACTACAAGGATGATTCCAACCCGGTGGGAGGACATCGTCTGATCCCGGGCCTGTTCTCGGGTGCCCCGGTGCTTGATGACGTGTTCGATTCGCGTAGCGGCATCCAGGGCGCCAATGAAACCGAGCAGCTGGGCGTCAGCCTGCTGGCCGAGTACGATATCAATCCCGATTGGCAGTTCAAGTCGATCACGGCCTGGCGCGATGACGAGAATACCCAGCAGATCGACTTCGAGGCGCTGCCGGCGGTCGATGTCGATGTGCCGGTCATCTATGACAACGAACAGTTCAGCCAGGAATTCCAGCTCAATTACGTCAGTGAACGCATCAGCGGAGTCACCGGCTTCTACTATCTTGACGCCAATGCCTTCAACGCCTTTGATGTGCGCCTGTTCCAGACGGGGGATCTCATCGGCCTGCCCGGCCTCAACGCATTCACGCTGGGTGATGTCGATACCGAGACCTGGTCGCTGTTTGCCGACGCCAGTTTCGACCTGGCAGCGTTTCTTGATCTGGAAACCGGCATGGAGTTGTCCATCGGTGCCCGCTACACCAGCGACAAGCGCTCCTCGCAGATCCTGCGGCAAACCATGCTTGGAGAATCTTCGTTTTTTGGCGGTGATCCGACGGTCATCGGTACCACCTCGGATTTCGAGGGATCCGAGACGTTTACTGACTTCTCTCCGCGCGTGAGCCTGGCCTGGCAGCCGACCGCCGACCACAATGCCTATGTATCCTTCAGCCAGGGGTTCAAGGGCGGCAGTTTTGATCCGCGGGGTGCGACGACGGCGGCACCGGATCTTGATGGTGACGGCACAGTCAGCGATGCTGAGATCTTCGAGTTCATGAAGTTTGATCCCGAGCAGGTCGATACCTGGGAGGTCGGGGTCAAGTCGCAGTTCGCAAACGGCCGCGTCAGCACCAGCTTCGCCCTGTTCTACAGCGACTACACCGATATCCAGGTGCCCGGCTCGATCGGCGTTGATACCGATGGTGACGGCGTGTCCGATACATTTACCGGTGTGACGACCAATGCCGGGGAAGCCACGGTCAAGGGGCTGGAGTTCGAAATGAGCGCGTTGCTGGCGCGTCATCTCTGGAGTCGAGGCGACGCACTCACGACCAGCCTCAACGTCGGCTACATCGACGCCGCCTACAAGGAGTTCATTACTGCGGTTAGTGATCCGGCAACCGGCGCGCAGTCACTTGAAAACGTCGCCGATGAGCGCGTGTTCCAGAACACGCCCGATACGACCGCGCACTGGAACATTCGCTATGACCGGCCCCTGAGCCTGTTCGGGGCTGATGGTGAACTGTCGCTGATCGGGGCGTGGTCGTTCCGTGCCGAGACTCACCAGTTCGAGATTCCCTCGCCGTTTCTGGATCAGCCGGCCTACAGGCTCTATGATCTGCACCTGTTGTGGAAACGTTACGATGGCCGCTACGAAATCGGGCTGCACGGCCGCAATCTCGGCGACGAGGAGTACAAGACGGCCGGGTACGTCTTCGCGACGCCGGATGGCAGCGCCTCTACGCTCGGACTGGAAGGCGTATTGAATGCGTTCTATGGTCCGCCGCGCACGATCACACTGACCGGCACGATCAACTTCTGAGCCGGGCATGGCTCTCCACCTCGGGGTCGGACCGCAGTATCGGGTCCGACCCTTTTTTTTTGGGGCTAAACTGTCGGGCATGATGACCGGTGCAAGCACCTCTCAACGGCCTTGTCGACGCTGATTCTGATCGGTGCCGGCCTGACCTGGCTTGGCCTGCTGTTTGCCGTGGCCCTGGTCGGCGAACGCTCAGGCGAGCGCTGGCGCGGTCTGTGGCCGGTGGTCTACTCGCTTTCGCTGGCCGTCTACTGCACGGCCTGGACGTTTTACGGCACGACCACCCAGGCCGCGCGGTTCGGCTGGCCGATACCCCCGACCTTCGTCGGCACGATCGTGCTGTTTGTGTTCTTCTTTCCGTTCCTGCGCCGCCTGGTCACGCTGAGCAAGGCCACTAACGCCACCAGCATCGCCGATTTCATCGCCACTCGTTTCGGTAAGTCATCCATGCTTGCTGCGGCCGTCACCGGTGTGGCCGTCCTGGGCATCGTGCCCTATATTTCCCTCCAGCTGCAGGCCGTGGCGATGAGCTTCGAGGCGGTTCACGGCGGTCGCCCCGGCGGAGAGTCGGCGGCCTGGCAGGATCTTGCCCTGTATGCCGCCGCCACCATGGCCGTGTTTGCCATGCTGTTCGGAACGCGTCGGGCCGCGGCAACCGAACACAACCGCGGGCTGGTATTGGCGATGGGTTTCGAGTCGTTGCTCAAGCTGACCGCGATGCTGGCTCTGGGCGGCTACGTGATCTTCGTGCTGTTTTCCGGGCTTGAGGATCTGGCCGTTCAGGCTCCGGCACCGGCCTTCTCCGGTCAGGATTCGTTCGTGACCCTGATGCTGCTCGGCGCACTGGCGATGTTCACCTTGCCGCACCAGTTCCATATCGGCGTCGTCGAGTGCCGTCAGGAGCGTCACTTGCACACTGCCCGCTGGCTCTTTCCGCTGTTTCTCATTCTGATCAGTCTGCCGATCCTGCCGCTGGCCCGTGCCGGCAATGCCCTGCTCGGCGGCCGGGTCGCGCCCGATCTCTACGTGCTGATGCTGCCGTTGAGCGAGAGCCATCATGCGCTGGCGCTGATCGCCTTTCTCGGTGGCCTGAGTGCGGCGACCTCAATGGTCATTCTGGCCAGCCTGACGCTGTCAATCATGATCGGCAACCACTGGCTGACACCGGCATTGCTCAATCGGCACTGGGGCCGGGTCAGCGAGCTCGGCATACCGGTGCGCCAGCAGCGGCGAATCGGCATCGTTGCGGTGCTGTTGCTGGCCTATGTGTACAGCCGCCTCATCGGTGCAGCCGATGCCCTGGCCGATATCGGTGCGCTGTCGTTTTCCGGTCTAGCCCAGCTGGGACCCGCGGTGCTGCTGGCGGTCTATCGCCCGGGACTGTCGGCACTGGCCGTCCTGGCCGGCATTGTCAGTGGCGTGGTGGTGTGGGCCTATGTGCTGTTTCTGCCGCTGCTGCTGTCCGGTTTCGCAGTAGACGTCGACTGGGTGAGCAGCGGTCCGCTGGGGCTGAGCTGGCTGGCGCCGGATCAGCTGTTTGGACTCGACCAGGTTGCGCCGCTGACCCGGGCGGTCGCGGCCAGCCTGCTGGTCAATCTCGCGGTGACACTGGTCGGTTCGCGCCTGCATGCTGGTCCGGGCGGAGAACCCCGCCTCCGCGATCCGGTGGGCGCGGACACGCTCTACCGTCTGGCCGAGCGCTTTCTGCCCGAGGACCAGATCGAACCCCTGTTCGCCGCACCGTCAGACGCAGAGGACCTGGCCGACCGGCTCGAGCATGAACTGGCGGCAGTGGTGGGTTCGGCATCGGCCCGGCTGCTGCTCGACGCCGCGCGTCGACGGACCCCGGCACCGCTTGATACCGTCGCCGATCTGGTCGGGCAAGCGGCAGAGCAGGCCCGGTTCAGCCGGGAGGTGCTCTCCGGCGCGCTGGAAAACATGAGTCAGGGCGTCTGCGTTGTCGATGAGGATATGCGTCTGGTTGCGTGGAACAGCGCCTACCTCGAGCTGTTCGACTATCCGGATGCGCTTATCCGGGTCGGGCGGCCGGTGGCCGACCTGCTGCGCCACAATGCCCATCGGGGGCTGATGGGGGAGGGAGGCGATACCGAGCGCAAGATCCAGCGCCGTCTGACGCACAAGCGTGCCGGAACGCCTCACCATGTCGAACGCTCCTGGCCGGACGGCCGGATCATCGAAATCCGCGGCAATCCCATGCCTGGCGGCGGTTTTGTGGCCACCTTCAGTGATGTGACCGCTTTCCGGTATGCCGAACATGAACTCAAACGCATCAATGAGACGCTCGAACAGCGCGTCGTTGCGCGCACAGCCGAACTCGAGCAGGCCAAGACCCAGGCCGAGCGTGCCAGCGAGGCCAAGACGCGCTTTTTGGCGGCCGTCAGTCACGATCTCGTGCAACCCCTCAACGCCGCGCAGTTGCTCACCCATGCGCTGTTGGGGCGCATCGAAGAGCCACGGGCCGGACAATCACTTGAGCAAATTTCGGGTGCGCTCAAGGCGACCGAGAACCTGCTGGAGGGGCTGCTCGATATCTCACGCCTGGACGCTGGGGGTATTCAGGTCCGGCGCACCCGGTTTCCGCTGGGCGAGCTGTTTGATCAATTGCACGGCGAGTTTTCCGTTCTGGCCGAGCAGCGAGGACTGGTGCTCGACAAGCGGCCGACGGGCGCATGGGTCGAGTCCGACCCCCAGCTGCTGCGGCGCATTTTGCAGAATTTTCTTTCCAATGCCGTGCGCTACACCGGATCGGGCCGCATTCTCCTCGGCTGCCGTCGCCGCGGCGCATGCCTGCAGATTGGCGTGTGGGACACCGGGCCGGGCATCGGCGAAGCGGACCAGACCGTCATCTTCGAGGAATTCCGCCGACTCGACAAGACCGAACGGGCGCCCGGACTTGGCCTTGGACTGGCGATCGCCGAGCGCATGGCGCGGCTTCTCGGCCACCGCATCGTGTTGCAAAGCCGGCTCGGTCGTGGCACGTTGTTCGGCGTTGTCGTACCGCGCAGCGATGAACGAGCGGTGAGCGAGCAGCCGGCCCGTCGCTCCGGCGCTTCGCCTGGCCTGCCGCTGCTGATCGTCGACAACGATCCGGGCATGCTCGGTTCGCTGGAAACGCTGCTTGGCGGATGGGGCTTTGCCGTTCATGGGGCCGCAGACGGTGACAGCGCAATGGCGGCCTGCGACCGGTATTCGCCGGCGCTTTTGATCATCGATTTTCACCTTGATGCCGGCATGACCGGTCTGGCGGTGCTTGAGCGACTCAGACGGGCTGGCCACGGTACGGCGGCGCTGCTGATCAGCGCTGATCACGGCGCGCAGCTGCGCGATGCCGCCCGCGCCGCTGGTTGTGAGCTGCTGCACAAGCCGATTCGTCCCCTCGCGCTGCGCTCGATGCTCAATCGCCTGCTGGGATCGACGCCAGCCGAGTCAACTGCAAAACTGGATGCGCGGCGCTGAGCGCAGGATATCGGCGTGGCGCTGATGAGCCTGACCAAGCCCAACGCGATCAAGAAAACCCGAGTAGGCCAGGTAACTGACCAGAAATCGGCGGTCGGCGGCCCAGGCTGGAAGATAACGTGGGGCTCGCAGCAGCCCCAGCTCGGCCAGTGAACACAGAACCGGTATGTCGGCGAGTGCCAGCTTGCCGCAGAAAAGCAGCTGCAATACGTCGGCGCGACCGGCGGCAACCAGCGAACGCAGGAAGTCATGGACCCGCAACAGTCCGTCAAGGTAGACCACATCCTTGGTATACGGTGCACCGCCGGTCAGTACACCGCCGCGAAACACCCGGCGCGTTTGTTCGAAAGCCATCGTGTCAACCACGCCCTGGTCGCGGAAGTAACGATAGACTTCGCAAAAATCAGCGCCATCGATGGCCAATTGGATGGCCAGCACTCGGTCGGCGAGACGACCAAGCCGGTCGATGTCCATGCAGCCGGTCATGAACTCCGAAAACACCGCCAGGCCTTCCTGCGTGCGGGTCGTGCCCGGGTGACTCGCCGCGAGGATGGGCAGAGCGGTCTGGGCCCGTCCGTTCAGTGCCGTGGTGACGTGTATGCCGGCTTCATGATGAACAAGCTGGTCCACGTCTCGGTCGGTGAAATGGGCATCAGCACGGATGCGAATACGGTCGGGGCCGGCGGTGGCATTGGCCGATAGGGTTTGAGTCACTTCGACCAAAGGGGCCTGGTCGCCGAAAAAACGTGAGACTGCTGCACGCATTCTCGCCGCCACCTCTTCAGCGCTGGCCGTGGCACGAGGGGGGGCGCCCAGGTCGAGATGGGTCAGTCCGTCGATGATGCGCCGCAGGCGTCGGGCCAGCTGGAGTGGACTGGCGTCTGAATCAGGCAGTGCCTTGGTTGGCGCGCCGTAAAGGGTGATCGAGGCGGTGAAGAAACCCGGTCGACCCAGTTGGGTCAACATGTCGGCAGCGGTAGCCAGGTGGTTGGAAACCCGCTCTAGCCACTCCCGAGCCGGACCGCAGCGGGCAATCAGCGGCCGCGCCTCGGCCAGCGCCTGCCGCACCGGCTTGACATCCACGGCCGGGTAGTCGACCTCTGGCAGCTTGGCACCGTCGCTGGCGAGGAAGCGCTCGCGTACCGACAGCGGCCACGCCAGCAGACCCAGGATGCGAAGCGGTCTTTCCGCTTCGCGCAAGGCACCGGCGGCGTGGGTGATGCAGGCGATTGTCTGGCGAGCGTGCGGCGCTTTCATGCTGTGGCTGCATCGATCGGGTATACAATACGCGGTATGATACGCGGTTATGTATCTACAACCGCCCCTCTTTTTTCCGGTCGCCGTGCGACAAGGTAGAGTCAATGCTGTTTGATAACGTGGTCATCAAGTCGGTCGCTTCGGTCGATGCTCCACATCCGGTTACCAGTGCCGAGACCTGTGAACGTCTCGCGCCGACCTTTCGTAAGCTCCGGCTACGGGGGAATCCGCTGATCGATCTGGCCGGCATCGAGGAGCGTCGTTTCTGGGACGACGGCATGCTGCCATCCCAGGCAGCCACGCTGGCCGCGCACGAGGCGCTGCGTCGGGCCGATATCGACCCGGCGAGAGTCGGTATTCTGATCAACACTTCGGTGTCGCGGGACTTCCTTGAACCGTCGACCGCCTGCATGGTCCACGGCAATCTCAGGCTGTCCAATACCTGCGAGAGCTTCGACGTCGGCAACGCCTGCCTGGCGTTCATCAACGGCATGAACATCGCTGCCCGGATGCTCGACCGCGGCGAGATTGACTATGCGCTGATTGTCAACGCTGAAAACAGCCGCGAAATCAATGAGACCACGATTAACCGACTGCTCGGGCCGAAAGTGACGCGCAAGCAGTTCAAGCGGGAGTTCGCCAGCCTGACCCTGGGTTGCGGCGCGGCTGCCATGATCATGTCGCGCGGCGATCTCGAGCCCGATGGTCATCAGTACAAGGGCGGGGTGTCGCGTGCGGCCACCGAGTTCAATAATCTGTGCCGCGGCTGGAACCACCAGATGTGGACCGATACCAGGAGTCTGTTGCGCGAAGGCATGAAGCTTGCCGGAGCGACCTACGCGACCGCTCGCCAGGTACTGGGCTGGGTAGCCAACGAACTCGACCATGTCGTGATCCACCAGGTCTCCCAGGTGCACACCGAAGCCTTCATTCGCGCCTTCGGAGTCGATCCCGAGAAGGTCTACCGCATCTTTCCGAAACTCGGCAATATCGGTCCGGCGTCCATTCCCACCGTGCTCAGCAAGATCGTCGATGAGGGCCGGGTTCGTCGCGGCGACAAGGTTGCATTGATGGGCATCGGCTCAGGCCTGAACTGCTGCATGACCGAAGTCGTCTGGTAAGCGCCTGTTTTGATGCGTTCTTTTCTTGGCCGGCGAGCTGCATTTCAATGATGCGGCGCATCGGAGCGGCCCTGCACAACCCGATGGTCGGACCGGCATGACTGATTTTCCGGAGAATCTTTTCCCCTTCGAGCGCCACTTCCATATCCAGTCGGGCGGCCATCGCATGCATTATCTGGATCAGGGTCCGTCCGGGGGTCAGCCAGTCGTCATGGTGCACGGCAATCCTACCTGGTCTTTCTACTATCGCAATGTCGTCCTTGCGCTGCAGGAGGACTTCCGCTGCCTGGTGCCCGACCATGTCGGTATGGGACTGTCCGACCGGCCGAGTGAGGTCTCCTACTCCTACACGATGCAAAGCCGGGTTGAAGACCTGGGGCACTGGCTTGATGCAGTCGAGCCCGAACGTCCGGTCGATCTGGTCGTGCACGACTGGGGCGGCGCCATTGCGCTGGCCTGGGCTGTGTCCTATCCCGCGCGCGTGCGGCGGATCGTGCTGCTCAATACCTGGGCCTTTACCATTCCGCCCGACGAAAGCCTGCCGCTGGCGCTCAGGTTCGCCCGCACCGCGCCTGGCGCTTTTCTGATCCAGCGGTTCAACGCCTTTTCCGGGCTGGCGGTGCGGCTGGCAACCGAACGGCGGCTGGATCCGTCGGTCGCGCGGGGTCTGACCGCCCCGTATCGCGGCAGCGCGCAGCAACGACTGGCGACCCTGCGCTTCGTGCAGGACATACCGCTTAGCGAGCACGATCACTCCTGGCCGGTGCTGGCGGCAACCGAAGCACGGCTCGATCGCCTTTTGGACAAGCCGGTGCATTTGATCTGGGGCGGCAAGGATTTCGTGTTCAACGACCGCGTGCTTGACCTGTGGCGTGACACCTTGCCACAGGCCGGGCTCGACTATATCGAAGATGCCGGCCACTACGTGCTGGAAGATGCCCCGGAACGGGTCGTCAACGGCATCGTTGCGTTCCTGCGTGAAGTCGGTTGATGGCTTGAAGGTTTCAACGTTCGGGTTTCATGAGAGAGAGAAAGTTTGAAATGAGCCGGTTACGGCCAGACTTGCCGGTACCGTGCCGCGGTGAGATCCTGTTCTGGTTCTGGAGCCCGGAAAGCTGAGATTCCATGCCTTCCGATCTGATCAACATCGCCCATGCCCTGACACGACAAGCCGAGTCCCGGCCGGAGGCCGTCGCGCTGATTGTGCCGCAGCGCCGCTCCGGAACGGGATGGACCGACCGGCGCTGGACCTACCGTGAGCTCAACGCGCTGACCGACCGACTGGCGGCCGGCCTGCAGGCGCAAGGGATCGAGCCGGGCACCCGGGTGGCATTCATGGTGCCGCCGTCGCTGGAGTTCTTTGCCCTGTTCTTTGCCCTGTTCAAGGCCGGTGCCGTGCCGGTGCTGATTGATCCGGGCATTGGTCTGAAGCCGCTCAAGACGTGTCTGGACGAGGCCGAGCCGGAAGCCTTCATTGGCGTCACGCGCGCCCAGATCGCGCGTCACCTTCTGGGCTGGGCGCGTGACAGCATTCGGACCGTGATCAGCGTTGGACCGCGCCCGCTCTGGCAGGGCCTGCGTTATGGCGATCTGCTTGGCGTTGATGGTGGTCGTTTCGAGGCGCCGATAACCGAAGGAGACGACGAAGCCGCCATCCTGTTCACGTCGGGATCGACCGGAATTCCGAAAGGCGTGGTTTACCGGCACCGCATGTTCGTGGCGCAGGTCGGGCTGATGCGCGAGGCCTTCGGCATGCAGCCTGGCGAGGTCGACTTGCCAACCTTCCCGCCCTTCGCGCTGTTCGATCCGGCCCTGGGCATGACCACCGTTGTGCCGCGCATGGACTTCACCCGTCCGGCAAATGCCGATCCGGCCATGCTGGTCAGCCTGATTGAACACTACGGTGTAACCAACCTGTTTGGATCGCCGGCGCTGATGAACACGCTTGGCCGGTACCTGGATCGGCAGGCGATTCGGCTGCCGGGCATTCGGCGTGCGCTGTCGGCCGGCGCGCCGGTTTCGCCGGTGGTGATAGAGCGCATGCACCGCGCGCTGGATGCGATGGCCGATATCCATACGCCTTACGGTGCAACCGAGGCGCTGCCGGTCGCGACGGTGGCGGGCCGCGAGCTGGTCGGTCCGCTGTCGGAAGGCAATCGCTCGGGTCGTGGTATTTGCGTTGGCCGGCCGCTTAAGGCCAACCGGGTGCGTATCATTCCGGTCAGCGACGAGCCGATCGGTCTGGTCGAGCATGCCGGGCAGGTCGCGGATGGCGAAATCGGCGAGATTTGCGTCAGTGGTCCGACGGTGACCGACAGCTACTGGTGCCGCCTGGCGCAGACTCGCGCGGCCAAGATGGTCGACGACGAAGGTTGCACCTGGCACCGCATGGGCGATCTGGGCTGGATTGACGGTGACGGCCGTTTGTGGTTTTGCGGGCGCAAGTCCGAGCGTGTACAGACCGCTGACGGGACGCTGTATACCGAATGCGTCGAAGGTCCGGTCAACGCCGTTGAGGGCGTGTATCGCTCGGCACTGGTGGGCATTGGGCAGCCGGGTGAACAACAGCCGGTCATCATCGTCGAACCGGAGCGCGGTGTCGATCGTCGGCGGCTGGCACGCGATGTCCGCATCGTTCTGGATCGCCGCCCGGACACTGCGGCCGTCAAGCATATTTTTTTTCGCAGGCGTTTTCCGGTCGATATACGCCACAACGCCAAGATCCGCCGCAACCAGCTCGCCGAGTGGGCGACGCGGCAGCGAGGATGAAGGCGCTGGATTCAGCCACGCACTGAGCGTGGCGGCGTCGGTTAGAATACGCCGCCTGGCCCAACCGCATCAGGAGTCCACCCCATGAGTGGCGAGATCGACCACCGTTCGGCGAGCCGCCCGGACCCGGATCAGCTCATTCAGGATATCGCCGACTACGTCTGCGACTACGAGATCAAATCGACCGAAGCCTGGGAGACTGCCCATTATTGCCTGAAGGATTCGCTGGCCTGTGCGATGCTGGCGCTGAAGTTTCCCGAGTGCGTCAAGCTGCTCGGCCCGGTTGTGCCGGGCATGGAGCTCGATACGGGCGCTCGGGTGCCCGGCACGCCTTACCGGCTCGATCCCGTACAGGCTGCCTTCAACATCGGCGTGCTGGTGCGCTATCTCGACTTCAATGACACCTGGCTGGCGGCCGAGTGGGGGCATCCGTCCGATAACCTGGGCGCCATCCTGGCGGTGTCCGACTACTTGTCGCGTCAGAGAATTGCCGAAGGGGGTGAGTCGCTGAAGGTTGAAGCCATCTTCGAGGCCATGATCAAGGCCCATGAAATCCAGGGCGTGCTGGCGCTGAAGAACAGCTTCAACCGGGTCGGTCTTGATCATGTATTGCTGGTGCGCGTTGCCTCAACGGCCGTGGTCACGAAGATGCTGGGCGGTGACCGTGACGACGTGGTCAATGCCGTCAGTCAGGCCTGGATCGACGGCGGTGCGCTCAGAACCTACCGTCACGCCCCAAACACCGGCCCGCGCAAGAGCTGGGCTGCGGGAGACGCCTGCCGGCGCGCCGTGCAGCTGGCGCTGATTACGCTGTCCGGCGAGATCGGTTATCCCTCTGCGCTGACCGCGAAAGGCTGGGGTTTTCAGGACGTGCTGTTCAAGGGCCGGGACCTGGTGCTCGAACGAGAATTGGGCAGCTACGTGATGGAGCAGGTGTTGTTCAAGATCTCCTTCCCGGCCGAGTTCCACGCCCAGACGGCCGTCGAGTGCGCCTACAAGCTGCACGCAGCGGTCAAGGCACGGATTGACGAGATCGAGCGCATCGAGATCGAGACGCAGGAAGCGGGTGTGCGGATCATTGACAAGACCGGTCCCCTGAGCAATTATGCCGATCGCGATCACTGCATTCAGTACATGGTTGCCGTGCCGCTGATCTTCGGCGAGCTGACCGCCGATTCCTACACCGACGAAGTCGCCGCCGATCCGCGTATCGATGCGCTTCGGGAGAAAATGACGGTCAGGGAGAATCCACGCTTTACCGAAGCGTACTTCGATCCCGACAAGCGCGCCATCGGTAACTCGGTGCAGGTGTTCTTCACCGACGGTTCGAGCACTGAGAAGGTATCAATCGATTATCCGGTCGGCCACCGTCGCCGTCGCGACGAGGGCATTCCGCTGCTCGAGGACAAGTTCAGGCGTGCCGTAAGGGGCCAGCTCTCGGCCCGAAGCGCGCACACCATCCTTGAGGCGACCGGCCGGTTCGAAGATCTCAGGTGCATGCCGGTGTCCGCGTTTGCCTCGCTCTGGTCGCTCGGCGGCTGAGCGGCGCTTGCCGTGCACCCACTACCCGCGAGGACGCGCTCACCGGTCTGGCTGCTGCTCGTGCCGCTGGTCCTGATCGGGCTGTCGCTGGCGCTGACTGCTGCGGTTGATCTGTACAATGTGTTCGGTCTGCGTGAAGTGGTCGCCGACCGCTCGCTGTTTCCGTTCTTGTGGTTTTCCCTGTTCCACTGGCTGCAAGTTCTGCAGTGGCCGGTTGGCGGTGTCGTCATTTTGCTGTGCGGCATCAATGCCGGTCTGGCCTGGCAGGCCGGACGCCAGCGCGCCAGATTGATGCATCTCGTCCTCGGGGCGGGCATGGTGCTGATGCTGGTCGAGGATGCCGGCGACGTGCGCCATCTCATTCGCATCTATGTCAATCGCGCGCTGCTTGCCGATCTCGGAGATTTCTCGCCGCTGATTATCATGATCGAACTGGCCTATTTCGCCGCGATCGCAGCTGTGATGCTCTACGCATTGGGGCGATTCTGGCGAGTCTGGTGGCCGCATGTGGCGGCAAGAATCGGTTTCCTGACCGGTATAGGCTGCTACGCCCTGGCGACCGGCTCCTCGTGGCTGGGGCATGCGCTGCGCGGACGATTCGAAGAGTACCCGGACCTCTACACCCTCGTCGGAACCTATGTTCTGAAGGCGGTCTATTGGCTGGCGCCGGGTTACCGGGAGATCCTGGAGAAAGATCCTGACCTCATCTACGGCACGCCGGTCCAGTTTGTGGTGATGGACCATGTCTACGAGGAATCGGTCGAACTGATCGGAGCCTTCGGGCTTCTGGTCGGCGTTGTCGCCATGCTGCTGGTGCTGTTGGCTCCGGCCCGGCCGGCCGGCGCTGCCGCTGACACCGACCACGGGCGGACAGAACATCCCTGATGGGGCTGGTCACGGATGCGGCCGGCCGGGCCGAGCCGCCGGTCAGCCGTGATAGTCGATCAGGCGAGTGACCTCGTTGCGCGAGCCAAGGATTACCCCCACGCGCTGGTGCAGCGCTTGCGGCTTGATTTCGAGTAGGCGCTGCTGGCCGTCGGTGGCCGCACCACCGGCCTGTTCGACGATCATGGCCATCGGGTTGGCCTCGTACATCAGCCGCAGTTTGCCGGCCTTGCCCTCGGCGCGTATTCGGCGATCGCAGGGATAGAGGAACACGCCGCCACGGGTGAGGATTCGATGGACCTCGGCAACCATCGAGGCAACCCAGCGCATGTTGAAGTTCTTGCCGCGTGGGCCGTCTTCTCCAGCCAGGCATTCGTCGATATAGCGCCTGATCGGTGTATCCCAGTGGCGCTGGTAGGACGCATTGATCGCGAACTCCCTGGTCTCTGAGGGGATGGCCACGTGCTCGCGCGTCAGCAGGAACTCGCCGAAGTCGCGGTCGAGGGTGAACATGCTGACGCCCTGGCCGGTGGTCAGCACCATCATGGTCGAGGGACCGTAAAGGCAGTAACCGGCAGCGACTTGTTCAGTGCCGGGGCGGAGAAAATCGGTCTCGGTCGGTTCCCGCGCATCCTCGGGCGCGCGCAGAATGGAGAAGATGGTGCCCACAGAAACATTGACATCGATATTGGACGAGCCGTCCAGCGGGTCGCACAGCAGCAGGTAGCGCCCGCGGCGTTCGCCGTGCATGCGGTGGATGCTCTCCATCTCTTCGGAGGCCAGGGCGGCGATATGCCCGTTGTGCTCAAGCGCCTCGATCATGATCTCGTTGGAAATCACATCAAGCTTTTTCTGCTGCTCACCCTGGACGTTCTCGCTCTCGGCGCTGCCGAGCACATTGACCAGCGCGCCCTTGTTGACCAGGTCGGAAATCTTCTTGCAGGCCACGCAGATATCGTTGAGTAGGCCGGTGAAGGTGCCGCTGGCGCCCTCGATGTCGCGCTGGTTGCGCAGGATGTAGCGAGTCAGGGTGGTACCGATGCGCATGGTCTTGCCGTGCTGCCTTGTCGTACGGGTAAACGGCGGTAATCTACCACATGGCGCATGGCCGGCGGTCGGCTCCAGAGCTACGGATGGCTGCTCAGGTGTTGTCCTTGGCGCGACGCAGCGCGCGGTCGATCAGGCGGTCACGCATGCGGGTATTGAACGGCTCATCGCCGAACCAGATGAGAAAATAGTCAGAAGCCCGGCCACGGTCGGGGCATTCCCTGATCAGCGCGCCGTTGCCGTAGAGCGCCAATCGCCGGCCGGGCTCGTAGACTACATCGAAGCGTTCACCAGCCTGCGCATCCACGTAGGCATCGGCCAGACAGGCCAGTTCCTCGGGCAGGGCCGAGCGAGCGGGTAAATCGAGATTCTCGATCAGCAACTGGTTCGCGCTCTCGATCAGGTCATCACCGGAAATGTCACGATTGAGCTCGAGCGAAAACATCTTGGGTACAGGTGCCAGCAACCGGCGGGCGTCGGCGCAGTCGGCCAGGTGCAGGCTGGCTGTGCCGACATTGAACAGGCCAATCACCTTGAGTTCGACCTCGGCGCAACGCTCGAGGGTCTCGTCCGCGCAGACGGTCATGCTGGCGAGCAAGGACAGTAGGCATAGGCGTTTCACAATGGCGCTGATCATGGGAGATGCCGCCTACATGGACGATCGCGCGCGGCGCACGAAAAAGCCGACGATCGGCAGGTGCGCGTACAGCGCGTGACCGCTGTCCCAGTAGTCCTGGTGCAGCACAATCCGGCCGTGCTCGTCGAAACGCAGGTGACTCATGCCGATCGAGTCCGAGGTGATATCGCGCCCGGCGACCCGTGTCGTGAACTGCATGGTCCAGCGGACGAATACATCGGTCTTTTCAGTGATCACCTGGTGAACGGTAATCCGGCTGCTTGAAAGCCCGGCAGCAGTTCGACGCATGTAGTCGACCAGCTCGGCCCGGCGGGTAAAGGTGTGCAAGGTGTCGTTGAAGTAAAAGCGCTCGGCGTAGAGGTCACCAACACGGTCGATGAAGCGCTCGGCGGTGAAGTCGGCGTAGGTGCGACGGAATGCCTCCAACCCCGAATCGATAGCGGCTGTTTGACCGGCATGCGTGTCAAGCGCGGCCTCGTAGGCCGCCACGGTGTTGTCACTGGACCGTTTGCCGGTGCCGGTGCACGCAGCCGTCAGCAGCGCGGCCAAAAACGCCAGCAGGATCATCTGGAGCAGTGTGGATTTGTTCATGGCCGGAAGTGTGGACCAGGAACCGTGGAGGCACGGTGAACACGCCTTTCACGCCAGATTGATGGACGCAGGACTCTAATTTGGCCACTCCCAACCGATCGACAGGAATCTCAAATAAAGTGAATCCCTTACTGGCCTGGCTGGATTCCGAGCGATATCGCGCCTGTGGCGAAGACGACAGCGCGATCGACTGGCTCCGTATCTTGCCGTTCGTCGCGCTGCACCTGGCCTGTTTGTCGGTGTTGTGGGTTGGTGTTTCAGGCACGGCGATCGTTGTGTGTCTACTTAGCTACCTGCTACGAATGTTTGCCGTTACCGCTTTTTATCACCGCTATTTTTCGCACCGGACGTTTCGCGCCAGCCGGCCCGTCCAGTTCATATTTGCGCTGATCGGAGCCGCTGCAACGCAGCGCGGCCCGCTGTGGTGGGCGGCTCATCACCGTCATCACCACAAGCATGCTGATACCGGCGATGATCCGCATGCGCCCCGGCACGGTTTTCTGTGGAGCCACATGGGCTGGTTTCTCAGCCGCAAACACTTCGCCACCCGCAGCGAGCAGGTTCCCGATCTGATGCGCTACCCGGAGCTGCGCTGGCTGGATCGCTTCGACCTGGTCGTGCCGGTCGCCTACGCCGCCGGCCTGTTTGCGCTGGGCGTGGCGCTGGAGCGCTGGGCGCCGGGCCTGGGAACGAATGGCTGGCAGCTGGTGGTCTGGGGGTATTTCATTTCGACCGTGGCGTTGATCCACGTCACGCTGACCATCAATTCACTGGCGCACCTGTGGGGCAGTCGCCGCTACGACACGCGCGACGACAGCCGCAACAATGCCTTGCTCGCCTTGCTGACCCTGGGTGAGGGCTGGCACAACAATCACCATCATTTTCCGGGGGCGGCACGGCAAGGCTTCTACTGGTGGGAGATTGACATCAGCTGGTACGTGCTGAAGATGATGAGCTGGTGCGGACTGGTCCATGATCTCAAGCCGGTGCCGCAGCGGGTGCGAGACGCGCGCAGGATCCGCTCATGAAGATCGCCATCGTCGGCGCCGGCGTGTCGGGGCTCTATGCGGCCTGGCACCTGTCCCGCGAACATGAAGTCACTGTATTCGAAAGTGAGAATCGCCTCGGCGGTCATGCCGACACCCAGGTCGTTGACGACGATGGCATCGAACGCGCCATCGATACCGGCTTCATCGTTTTCAATCGAACACACTACCCGCTGCTCTCGAACTGGTTCAATGAGCTGGGTGTGGTCGCCAAACGTTCGGACATGAGCTTTGGCGTTCACGATCTGGGCAGCGGACTGCAGTACAACGCCAGCACGCTCAACCGACTTTACTGCCAGCGTCGCAATCTGCTGCGTCCCGCGTTTCACCGCATGGTGGCCGATATCATGCGCTTCTACCGGCAGGCGCCCGGCCTGCTGAGAACGCTCGATGAGACGGTCACGCTGGCCGACTACCTGGGCGCAAGCGCCATGGGCCAGCTGTTTGCCGAGAAACATCTGCTGCCCATGGCCTCGGCGCTGTGGTCGGCACCGATCGGCGATGTCAGGCAGTTTCCCATGAAGCATCTGCTGGCATTCATGGACAATCATGGCATGCTCACGGTCGGTCAGCGGCCGCCCTGGCAGACGGTGCACGGCGGCAGCCGGCGTTATGTCGAGGCGGTATCCGGCTGCGCGGCCCGTTTCAGGATGGCTACACGCGTTCGCGCAGTCGAGCGCCTCGATTCCGGTGTGCGGATCCGCACCGACGCAGACGAGACTGATTTCGACGCCGTGGTGCTGGCCTGCCATTGCGACCAGGCGCTGGCGCTCCTGGTCGACGCCAGCCCGGTCGAGCGCTGCGTGCTGTCGGCCATCGAATACCAGCCCAACGAGGCGGTACTGCACACCGACGTCTCGCTGTTGCCGGTCCGGCCGGCAGCCCGCGCGGCCTGGAACGTGCTCCTGGACGATGAGGCGCAGTCCAGATGCCGGGTTTCGTATTACATGAACCGGTTGCAGAACATCGGCAGCCGGACGCATTTCATCGTCTCGCTCAACCAGACTGAACGTATCGATCCGGAGCGCATTATCGTTCGACGTCATTATTCCCATCCCGTATTCACGCCCGGGGCCGTGGCCGCCCAGGCGCGCTGGAACGACATTAACGGCCTCAGGCGAACCTGGTTCTGCGGCGCTTGGTGGGGCTGGGGCTTTCACGAGGACGGCGTACGCAGTGCCTGGCGAGTCATTGAGGATATCGGTCTGCGCCATGCATAGCGCCATCGCTACCGGCAGGGTATGGCATCATCAGCGCTTTGAGCCGCGCCGTCATCGGTTTTCCTATCGCACCAGCTATGCGCTATTCGATATCGATCGGGTGCGCGAGCTCTCTGCGCGCAGCCGGCTGTGGTCGGTCGAGCGCTTCAACCTGGTCAGTTATCGCCGCAAGGACTGCCTCGACCCCACGGACCGCTTGCTTCGCCAGGCCGTTATCGAGCGCGTGGCCGCCGTGACCGGGCGCCACCCGGGCGGCTCGATCTTCCTGCTGACCCATCTGCGCCAGTGGGGCGTCTGTTTCAATCCGGTCAGCTTCTATTTCTGTCACGACAGCAGCGGCTGGCTGGAATCCATCGTCGCGGAAGTTCACAACACGCCCTGGAATCAGCGTCACGCCTACGTGCTCGACTGTCGCGACCAGGCGGGTCCAGACTATCGTTTCAAGTTCGACAAGGCTTTTCACGTCTCGCCCTTCATGCCGATGGATATCGGCTACGACTGGCGTTTCAGGATCGAGCCGGATCACCTTGACGTTCACATGCACCTGAAGCGCTCCAATCGAAAATGTTTCACCGCAGGCATGCGCCTGGCGCTCGAACCAATGACGACATCGAGCATGCGCCGGATGCCGCTGCGCTTTCCGCTGATGACCCTGAAGGTTGTCGGCGCCATTTACTGGCAGGCGCTGCGGCTATGGCTGAAGCGAATACCTTTCTACGCCCACCCCGACAAGGTGAAGCAATGACGCATACGGACAGAACACTGGATGGTTCCCGGACCGGCTCGGGTGGCGGTATGGATCGCTGGCTGCGTGGGCGGGTGCTGGCGCGGCTCGAATCGATCGACCACGGCGGATTGACCGTGCATGATGCCGACGGCAAGTACATGCTTGGCCGGACGGGAGATGCCCTGCAGGCGACCGTTATCGTTCGCGATCTGCGTTTCTGGCGCCTGATGGCCAGCGGTGGCAGTGTTGGTGCCGCCGAAGCCTGGATGGCTCAGTGGTGGGACAGCCCGGACCCGGTGGCTGTCGTGCGCGTGCTGGCGCGCAACCGGCGGGTACTGGCAACAATGGACAGCGTCGCCGCACGCCTGGTCAACTTTGGTCTTGGTTTCTGGCATGCGTTCAACCGCAACAGCCTCAAAGGCAGTCGACGCAATATCGCGGCGCATTACGATCTGGGCAATGATTTTTTCGCCGCCTGGCTCGACGAGCGCATGATGTACTCCAGCGCGCTGTTCCTGGACGTCGACGAGACGCTCGAGCAGGCCCAGATCAACAAGCTTGAACGGATCGGCTCGCGCCTGCAGCTTAAGCCGCATCACCATCTGCTCGAGATCGGAACCGGCTGGGGTGGACTGGCCGTCTACGCTGCCAGCCGCTACGGCTGTCGGGTGACCACGACGACCATCTCGCGCGAGCAGTATGAACTGGCGCGGCAGAAAGTCAGTCAGGCCGGTCTGGATGACCGTGTCACAGTGTTGATGTGCGATTACCGCGAACTGGAAGGTCGCTTCGATCGCATCGTATCGGTCGAGATGATCGAGGCGGTCGGCCATCACTACCTCGAGACCTACCTGGCGCGAATCGACGCGTTGCTGGAGGCGGACGGACTGGCGCTGATTCAGGCGATCACGATCGAGGACCATCGCTACCGGACGGCCTTGAAGTCCGTCGACTTCATCAAGCGCTACGTTTTCCCCGGCACCTTCATTCCGTCGGTCAGCGCGATCACTGCGGCCATGGGTCGGGCCACTCGTCTGGGGCTGGTCGAGCTGGTTGACTTCGGCGCCAGCTATGCGCTGACGCTCAGGGCCTGGCGGCAGCGGTTCGAGGCGGCATGGCACGACATTCGGGCGATGGGCTTCGACGAGACTTTCAGGCGCCGCTGGATCTGGTACCTGGCCTATTGCGAGGGCGGATTTCGCGAGCGCGCTATCAGTGACGTCCATCTGTTGCTTGCCGGTGAGCAATGGCGACCGCAACAGGAAACCGGGCTGAGCGCCGGGCCGGAAACGGTGCTGCAACCATGAGCCGCGCTTTCTGGATGAACCAGGGTTTCTTCCAGGCGGCCTGGCCGGCCTGCGTGATTGGCGCGGCATGGGGCGTGGCCGGCTGGACCGGGCCGCTTGTCGTCGGCGCCATGGCGCTGTGGCAACTCCAGCCCAAGCGGCGCCATGACGGGGATTTGAAGATGGTGCTGATCTGCCTGCTGCTTGGCTTTCTGATCGACTCGATCTGGGTTCGATCGGGCCTTTTGGCTTACGCCATGCCCTGGCCGTCGGATTCGTTCGCGCCGTTCTGGATTCTGTTGTTGTGGGTGGCTTTGGCGCTGGTCATTAATCACTCGATGCGATTGTTCAGACATCGACTGAGGCTGATCGCTGTCCTCGGAGGCATCGGCTCGCCGATGTCTTATTGGGCGGGTGCGCGTTTTGGTGCGGTCGAATGGCTGGCTCCCGCCTGGCAAGTCGTTCTGGCCGTTGGTCTGAGTTGGGCGCTGCTCCTGCCGCTGCTGTTCTGGCTGTCCGATCGTCTGGATCAGCCATCGGTATCGGGCTTCGGGGCAGCGGAAAAACCGAGCGGGAGTGCGCCATGACGCCGATCGAGCTTGCCGAAAAAGGTCTGGTGCCGGACTGGCTGATCCGCCGAGGCATCCGCAGCCTGCTCAGACGACGTCTGGTCGAAGAGTGCGCCGGCGATCCCGAAGCGCAGTCGGTGCGTTACCAGGCCCTGATGGACACGCTGGCCCGATCGGCCATTGCCATCGAAACTGATGCGGCCAACGAACAGCACTATGAAGTCCCGGCTGTCTTCTTCGAGCAGGTGCTCGGCGCACGACTCAAGTACTCGAGCGGGCTCTGGCCGGCCGGCGTTGAGCATCTCGATCAGGCCGAGTCGGCGATGCTCAGGCAGACCTGCCGCAACGCCGAGCTGGCTGATGGCCAGGATATTCTGGAGCTCGGCTGCGGCTGGGGTTCACTGACGCTGTGGATGGCCGAGCAGTTTCCGAACAGCCGGATCACGGCGGTATCGAATTCGGCCTCGCAGCGGCAACATATCGAGTCGCGCCTGCTCGATCTGGGCCTGGATAACGTGCGCGTGCTCACCCGCGACGTCAACGCGCTCGAGCTCGACGATCAGTTCGATCGTGTGGTCTCGGTCGAGATGTTCGAGCACGTGCGCAACTACCGTCAGCTGCTCGCGCGCATTGCCGGCTGGATGAAGCCTGATGCGCGGCTGTTCGTTCACATCTTCTGCCATCGCTATTTGGCCTATCCCTTCGAGACCGAAGGGCAGGGCAACTGGATGGGGCGCCACTTCTTTACCGGTGGCCTGATGCCGTCAATCGACACCCTGTTACACTTTGCCGATGATGTTGTCATCGAGCGCCGCTGGCTCTATTCGGGCCGGCACTATGCCCGCACCGCACGGGCCTGGCTGGATAACCTGGACGCGCGCAGGCCGGCCGTTGATGCGGTGCTGCAGTCAGGCTACGGCGATCGCGCCGGACTGTGGCGGCAGCGCTGGCGGATCTTCTTCATGGCCTGCGAGGAACTGTTTGCCTATGCCGGTGGACGCCAGTGGCTGGTTGGGCATTTCCGTTTTCGCAAGGCTGAATGATGCCGCTTAACCGCCTGCTCTCCGGCGGATTGCGCACCCGGCTGGTGCGGGTTTTCCTGCTGCAGGCGCTGGCGATCAGTATGGCCACCGTTCTGGGCGTCTATGCGGCCGCCTGGGTGGTCGAGCGGGTGCTCGTGCAGGAAGCGCTCAATGGCGAAGCACAGCATTTCTGGCAGAATTACGCGGACAATCCCGGTTTTCCGCTGCCCGACACCAACAACCTCACGGCCTATATGTCGGTCGCTGGTGACGGATCGCAGGTGCCGGCGTGGCTGCGCGACGAGCCACCCGGATTCCGCCGCGCCGAGCGCAGCCCCGAATCACAGCCACTGATCCACGTCTCGGAGCGCGGCGGCGACCGGCTTTACCTGGTTTTCGACGAGATGCAGGTCTCCGCGCTGGCCTGGTATTTCGGTATTGCGCCGCTGACCGCCGTGCTGCTGCTGATCTACTTGCTGACCTGGATTGGCTACATCATGTCGCGGCGGGCCGTGTCCACCGTGGTCCAGCTCGCCGAGGCCGTGCGCAACTACGATTTCCGCTCGGGCAAGCTCGAGGAGCTGAGCCCGGAGACGTTCGGCGAGACCACCGACACTGAATCCCTGGCACTGGTCAACGCCTTCAACCAGTTCATTCACAGACTGGAGTCGTTCATACAGCGCGAGCGCAATTTCACACGCAACGCCAGCCATGAGCTGCGCACGCCGCTGGCCGTGCTGCGCTCCAATCTGAGCCTGCTGAACAAGCAGTCAGACCCCGGGGCGCGTGAACAGACTCTGGCGCGCATGGAGCGCACGGTGCGCGACATGGAATCGCTGGTCGAAACCCTGCTGATCCTGGCGCGCGAGAGCGAATCGCGCCTGAACTGGTCATCGGTGGTGCTCAACGATTCACTGGCCGAATGGCTTGAGCAGGTCAGCCGCGCCATCGATCGGCCGCAGGTCGCTACCGCCATGCGGGCCAACGGCCTGCTCGAGGTCAAAGCGCCCGAGCGGGTGTTGGCGATCATCTTCACCAACCTGTTGCGCAATGCCTTGAGCTACACCGAACAGGGGCATGTGCATGTGCTGATCGACCGCAACGGTGTGACGGTGCAGGATTCCGGCTGCGGCATGAGCGAAGCTGACCTCGAGCGCATGTTCGAACCCTTCTACCGCGGCCACGATCGCTCCAACGAAGGCTACGGACTGGGCCTGTCCATCGTGCGTCGCCTGTGCGATCGCTTTGGCTGGAAGCTTCACGCCGACAGCGAACTGGGTGCCGGTACCGAGATTCGCGTCGAGTTTCCACAGGCCAGTTTCAAGCCATTTGCTTCGTAATGGCGTGGCGCCTGGCGGCAGTCCTTTCCCCTGACGCAGAAGCGCGCGGCTTTGCCCGCGCTGTCTGCCGGCTCCGGTAAACTCTACGCCATGCCGATCCGTCAGCTGCCCGACCATCTCGTCAACCAGATTGCCGCCGGTGAGGTCATCGAGCGCCCGGCGTCGATTGTCAAGGAGCTGGTGGAAAACAGTCTCGATGCGGGCGCCCGAAGCATCCGGATCGAGGTTGAGCAGGGTGGTGTGCGGCGCATTCGCGTCAGCGACGATGGTTGCGGCATTGAGCGGGACGAGCTGACGCTGGCCCTGAGCGCACACGCAACCAGCAAGATTGGCTCGCTGGACGACCTCGAGGGCGTGGCCACGCTCGGCTTTCGCGGTGAAGCGCTGCCGTCGATCGCGTCGGTTTCCCGGCTGCGGCTGGCCTCGCGCATCAGCGGTGCAGACAGCGGCTACGAGATCGACTGTGAGGGCGGGCGACAGGGGCAGCTGCGGCCGGCCGGATTGCCGCAGGGCACGGTGGTTGAAGTGCGCGACTTGTTCTACAACACGCCCGCCCGGCGCAAGTTTCTGCGCACCGAGCGCACCGAGTTTGGCCACATCGACGACCTGGTCAAGCGCCTGGCGCTGGCGCGCATGGAGGTGTCCCTGGAGCTGGTGCACAACGGTCGTGCGCTACGTCGCCTGGAACGCGCCGGCGATTCGCAGGCACGAGTGCGCCGTGTGGCGGCCGTGTGCGGCGAGACCTTCTGTGAAGCGACCATCGAGCTGGATGAGCATCATGCCGGCATGCAGCTTGCCGGCTGGATTGCCCGACCGGCCTTCTCGCGCAGCCAGCCTGATCTGCAGTTTTTCTTTGTCAACGGTCGCCTGGTGCGGGACCGTCTCGCGGCACATGCGGTGCGGCAGGGCTTTCGCGACGTTCTGTTTCACGGACGTCATCCGGCCTTCGTGCTGATGCTGGCCATCGATCCGCAGCGTGTTGACGTTAATGTCCATCCGCAGAAACACGAGGTGCGTTTTCGAGACGGACGGCTGGTGCACGATTTCCTGTTCTCGACCATCCATCGGTCCCTGTCCGGCACGCGGCCCGGTCAGGCGCAGACTGCCTCCGATCGGACCCCGGAGACCGCGCGGCCGGGGGGAGGTGCCGGTCCGCGTGCCGGCCAGTCCTCGCTTGGCCTGGGTGTGGCCGAATCAGTGGCGCGCTATGCGCAGCTGGCCGCCGGGCCGACGACCGGTGAGGACGGTCGGGGAGAACTGCCGCCGCTCGGCTTTGCTGTCGCCCAGATCCACGGTATTTTCGTGCTGGCTGAAAACGCCGACGGGCTGGTTGTTGTTGATATGCATGCCGCGCATGAACGCGTCATCTATGAGCAGCTCAAGCAGGCCTGGCACGAAGATCGCGTGCGCGCCCAGCGCTTGTTGGTACCCGAGCGTATTGCCGTGACCGAGCGTGAGGTTCGCGCGCTGGAGCGACATCTTGAGGGACTGCGGCAGCTCGGATTCGAGCTCGACCTGGCCGGCCCGGAGTCGATTGTGATTCGCAGTGTGCCGGCTCTGCTGGCCCGGGCCGACAGTCAGCAGCTGGTGCGAGATCTGCTGGCCGATCTGGTCGAGCTGGGCGCCAGCAACCGGGTTGACACCATTATTGATGAACTCCTGGCCACGATTGCCTGTCACGGCTCGGTGCGGGCCAACCGGCGCCTGAGCATCGATGAAATGAACGCCCTGCTGCGGGAGATGGAACGGACCGAGCGAGCCGACCAGTGCAATCACGGGCGCCCGACCTGGGTCCAGCTCGACCGGCGGGCGCTCGACCGGCTGTTTCTGCGTGGCCAGTAGTCCAGGCAACCATGAGTCTGGCCCGGCCGTCTTCCTGATGGGGCCAACCGCTGCCGGCAAGACCGGTGTGGCGCTGGCTCTGGCCGGCCGCTTCAAGGTCGACCTGATCAGCGTGGACTCGGCCCAGGTCTACCGTGGCCTGGACATCGGGTCGGCCAAGCCGGATGCCGCGACCCTGGCTGAATACCCGCACGCGCTGATCGACGTTCGCGAGCCGGAGCAGACCTATTCGGCCGCCGATTTCGCGCACGATGCGCGCCTGGCCATTGCCGCGGCCCATCGCGCCGGACATCTGCCGGTGCTGGTCGGTGGCACCGTGCTCTACTTTCGGGCGCTGCTCTACGGGCTCGATGAGCTGCCGCCGGCCGACCCGGCCCTGCGTGCAGACCTGGCCGCAGAAGCCAGGCGTCGGGGCTGGGCGGCGTTGCACGCGGAGCTGGCCCGTCACGATCCGGCGGCGGCCGCGGCCATCGCCCCCGCTGATCGCCAGCGGATTCAGCGCGCGCTGGAGATCGTGCGCCTGACCGGCAAGGGGCCAGGCGAGCGCCATCGCCACCGTCGCGTGCCGCTCCTGGCGACGCTGCGCCTTGTGGTGGCGCCGTCGGATCGCCATATTCTTCACCGCAACATCGAGAATCGTTTCGACAGCATGCTGTCGGCAGGGCTGATCGAGGAAGTGGCCAACTTGCGGCGGCGGCCGGATCTGACGGCAGACCATCCGTCGATGAAAAGCGTCGGCTACCGTCAGCTGTGGCGCTTCCTGGACGGCGATTGTGATCTCGACACGGCGCGCCGGCGTGCGGTTGCGGCCACGCGCCAGCTGGCCAAGCGCCAGCTGACGGCACTGCGGCAAACGGCGGGTTCGCTCTGGCATGATGCGACACGACCGCGTACAATTAACTTGATTTTCAGGCAGGTAGGTGAGTTTTGTGCACGAATCAACAAGGGGCAGACATGCTGACCTTGCGTCCGCACCGGAACCTTGCCGTTTTGTTGAACCTTGACCCAGAACAATGATAGGCAAACAATCCAAGGAGAATGATAATGTCCAAGGGTCAGTCGCTGCAGGATCCGTTTCTCAACGCATTGCGCCGGGAGCGTGTACCGGTGTCCATCTTCCTGGTCAATGGTATCAAGCTCCAGGGGCAGATCGAGTCGTTCGACAATTTCGTCGTCCTGCTGAAGAATTCTGTCAGTCAGATGATCTATAAGCACGCCATATCAACGGTCGTGCCGGCACGCAATGTGCGCATCGGCGACGATGAGGAGGATCCGCAGCCCTGATCGAGGACCATTCTCCTGCAAGAACCGACCGCACTCGGGCCGTGCTGCTGCACCCCGTGATCGGCGCATCGATCGATGATGCGATGCGGAGCGAGTTCGCGCTGCTGGCCCGTTCGGCCGGGCTGAGCGTCATCGACGAGGTGCAGGCGCCGCGTCGGACACCGGATCCAGCCTACTTCATTGGATCGGGCAAGGTCGAGCAACTGCGCCAGCGTGTTGTCGAGACCGGCGCCGGCCTGGTTCTGGTCAATGCCCGACTCAGTCCGGTCCAGGAACGCAACCTGGCCCGGGCGCTGGGCTGCGGCGTGCTCGATCGGACGACGCTGATTCTTGACATATTCGCCCAGCGCGCCCGATCTCACGAGGGCAAGCTTCAGGTCGAGCTTGCCCAGCTCAGGCACTTGTCGACGCGTCTGGTGCGCGGCTGGACTCACCTGGAGCGGCAGCGCGGGGGCATCGGCCTGCGCGGGCCCGGGGAAACCCAGCTCGAGACAGACCGTCGCCTGCTGGCCGTGCGCATTCGCCAGCTGACCGCCGGCCTGGACAAGGTGAAGCGGCGCCGTGCGCAGGGGCGCCGGGCACGCAAGCGCAGCGACGTGCCGCTTGTTGCCCTGGTGGGTTACACCAATGCCGGCAAGTCGACACTGTTCAACCGGCTCACCACGGGTGAAGTCGAGGCGCGCGACCAGCTGTTTGCCACCCTGGATCCGACGGTGCGTCAAATCCAGGGACTGGCCGGGGCGCCGGCGCTGCTGTCCGATACTGTTGGCTTTATCCGGGACCTGCCGCATGAACTCATTGCCGCGTTCCGCTCGACGCTCGAAGAAACCCTCTCGGCCAGTCTGGTTGTGCATGTTATCGATGCCGCCGATCCGGATCGCCTGCAGCAGCAGGACGTGGTCGAATCGGTGCTTGACGATATTGGTGCCGGGGCGCTGCCGAAGCTGCGGGTGTTGAACAAGACTGACCTGACCGGGCGCGAGGCTGGTATCGAGCGAGGGGCCGACGGTGAAGTCGAGTCGGTGTGGATTTCGGCCGCTACCGGCGACGGAATGGACGCCCTGCTTTCGGCGTTCAACGAGCGCCTGGCCGAGGGGCGGATTTGTCGCCAGATACACGTGCCGGTGCAGCGGCAGCGCCTTCGCGCGCTGCTGTTCGAGCTTGGCGTCGTGCGTGCAGAGCAGATCGAGAACGATGGATCGAGCCGCCTGGACGTGGATATGGACCAGCGTGACGCTCGTCGACTCACTCGCCTGGGCGGCGCCGATGGACAACTTGCTGAACAACTGCTGTTAAACTAGAGCGCATGTTGAATGGAATTCACGCGCCCTCGCTTGCCTGTTGTCCGCCCACGGGATTGTTCTCGGTCGAGCCTGTCGTCCGTTACCAGGCTCAACCAGAACAATCGCCTTTGCGAACAATGCCTTGCGGGATCGTCGGACGAGACGCTTTGCGGCGTCGATGACAAGGTGGATCCGCCCCAGCGATGATCAATATGTCGATGCCGGCCCGGTGTTTGAGACTGCCGTGGTCGATGTGCGCTTGTTCAAGCAAGTAATGGAGATCCCGAAAAATGCCCTGGAATGAACCTGGTCGCGGCAGCGGCGGTGGCGACCGAGATCCGTGGAAGGGTGGCAACGGCCAGCAGCCGCCCGACCTCGATGAGGTCTTTGCCAACGTTCAGCGCCGGCTCAAGAAGATCATCGGCGGCGGTGACGGCAAGGATGACGGCACCGGCGGTGGGAGTGGCGGATCCTCGTTTGCCGGTGTATTCGCCATCGTGGCGCTGCTGTTGGTCATCTGGGTGGTGTGGAATTCCATCCATATCATCGATGAGGCAGAGCGTGGTGTGGTGCTGCGCTTCGGCGAATACAATCGCACGCTCAACCCCGGCTTCAATCTGACCTTTCCCAGTCCGGTCGAGGAGGTATTGACGGTCAATGTCAGCCGGGTGCGGTCGCTGGAAAACAGCAACCGCATTC
Organism: Pseudomonadota bacterium; assembly: GCA_013285445.1. Classification (NCBI taxonomy): domain Bacteria; kingdom Pseudomonadati; phylum Pseudomonadota; species Pseudomonadota bacterium. The sequence goes on from CP053448.1 coordinate 1,192,043, forward strand.
TGACCGGCGACGAGAACCTCATTGATCTGGCCTATGCGGTGCAGTACCGGATCATCGAGCCCGAGAAGTTCCTGTTCAACGTGCGCGAGCCGGAGAACTCCCTGGCGCAGGCGGCTGACAGCGCGATTCGCGAGATCGTCGGCACCAACAACATGGATTTCCTGCTTGAAATCGGCCGCGGCCAGATTGCGCTGGACACCCAGGCTCTGCTGATCGAAATCATCGAGCGCTACGATCCCGGTATCGAGATCACCTCTCTGAACCTGCAGGAGGTCCGTCCGCCCTCTCAGGTGCGCCAGGCCTTCGACGATGTCGTGCGTGCGCGCGAGGACCAGATCCGGTTCGCCAACGAGGCCCAGGCCTACGCCAATCAGGAAGTGCCCGAGGCACGCGGTCGCGCAGCGCGTATTCTTGAAGAAGCTGAAGGCTACCGCGAAGCCAAGATTGCCCAGGCCACCGGTGAGGCGGATCGCTTTCTGGCCATACTCGAAGAGTACCGCCTCGCGCCGGAAGTGACTCGCCAGCGGCTGTACCTGGAGACACTCGAGACCGTCTACGGACGTTCGTCGAAGGTGCTGATGGACGTTTCTTCGAGCAACAACATGATCTATCTGCCACTTGACCGGATACGCGACGGCAGCCCTGCGCTGGCCGCGCCACCGCCGCTGATGACGCCACAGGAACAACAGCGCAGCAGCCAGTCCGACAGTGCGCGTGACCGCAGCGGCAGGGAGGGACGCTGACATGCGAATTATTCTATTGGTCGTTTTGATCGCCGCCATCGTGGTCGGCTTCAACAGCTTGTTCGTGGTTAATGAAACCGAGTACGCGATCAAGTTCAGGCTTGGCGAGGTCGTACGGACTGATTACGAACCGGGATTGCACGTCAAAGCCCCGTTCATAAACAACGTGCGCAAGTTCGAGCGCCGCATAATCACCATGGATATGCGGCCTGAGCAGATGAATACTGCCGAGCAGAAGTTCGTCGAGGTGGACTACTACGTCAAGTGGCGAATTGAGGATCCGCGCGACTACTACGTTGCTACCCGGGGTGACCAGGAATTCACCCGCGCGCGTCTGTCGGAGCTGATCCGCAACGATCTGCGCGACGAGTTCGCGCAGCGCACGCTCAGTGAGGTTGTTTCCGAGCAGCGGCGTGAAATGATGGAGCAGCTGGTCGTGCGTGCCGATCGACGATTTGAGGACTTCGGCCTTGATGTGATCGACGTTAGAATCAAGAAAATCGAGCTGACCGAAGAGGTGCTCAGTTCGGTGTTCGACCGCATGAAAACCCAGCGTACCGAGTTTGCCAACGAGCTGCGCTCCCTGGGTCGTGAGCGCGCCGAGCGGATTCGTGCCGATGCCGACCGCCAGGTGCGGGTTCTGCTGGCCGACGCCGAGCGCGATGCGCAGCGACTGCGCGGTGAGGGTGATGCGCGTGCAACCGAGATCTATGCCGAGGCGTTCAACCAGGATCGCGAATTCTATTCGTTCTGGCGCAGCCTCAACGCCTATGAGCGCAGCTTCGGTACGCGCAATGACGTCATGCTGATGGATACCCGGTCGGAGTTTTTCCGCTATTTCGACGAACGCGACCCGGACTGAAGCATCCATGTTTGCAGATCTGCTGATGGCCAGTGGCCTGGTGCTGATGATTGAAGGACTGATGCCGGCCTTGAGCCCGCGTGGCTGGAAAGGCATGGTGGGGCAGGCCGCAAGACTGCAGGATAATGCGCTGCGGGCCGGCGGGATCACGCTGATCGTGCTCGGTGCGCTGCTGTTTCATCTCGCGCGTTAGGCGTCCGTTCAGGAAAGAATGATGTCTCGATCGGTTGTGATTCTCGGAACCCAGTGGGGTGACGAGGGCAAGGGCAAGATTGTCGATCTGCTGGCGCACGATGCTGATGCCGTGGTGCGCTTTCAGGGTGGTCACAATGCCGGCCATACGCTGGTCGTGGATGGCCGCAAGACCGTGCTGCATGTCATTCCCTCCGGTGTGCTCACCGATCGGGCCCGGTGCCTGATCGGTAACGGTGTGGTCGTGGCGCCATCGGCTCTGGTGAAGGAGATCGAAGGTCTGGAGTCGGCCGGTATTGAAGTGCGGTCACGGCTCGGCATTTCGCCGGCTTGCCCGGCCATTCTCGGCTGCCATGAGGCCCTGGATCGGGCCCGAGAGCGGGCCCGGGGCAAAAAGGCCATCGGCACCACTGGTCGTGGTATCGGCCCGGCTTACGAGGACAAGGCCTCGCGGCATGGATTGCGCCTGGCCGACCTGGCCGATCCGGCGCGCCTTGACGACAAGCTGGGCGGCGTGATCGATTACCATAATTTCCTGCTCCAGAATCACTACAGCGCCGATCCGGTCGACGTTCGCCAGATTGCCGAAGAAGCCGCGGCCATGGGCGAGGAGCTCAGGCCGATGTTCGCCGACGTCACCGGCGAGCTGCACGAGATGCGCCGGGCCGGCAAAGCGCTGCTGTTCGAGGGCGCGCAAGGCAGCCTGCTCGACATCGATCACGGCACCTATCCATTTGTCACCTCCTCGAATACGACGGTCGGCGGCGTGATGACCGGTACCGGCATCGGTCCGGCAGACATCGACTATGTGCTGGGTATCACCAAGGCCTATACCACACGCGTCGGTTCCGGTCCCTTTCCGACCGAACTGCATGATGACGATGGCCGAATGATGGCCGAGCGCGGCGTCGAGTTCGGGGCCACCACCGGCCGACCGCGCCGCTGTGGCTGGCTCGATGCCGTTGCGCTCAAGCGCATGGTGCGCATCAACGGCGTGACGGGTCTGTGCATCACCAAGCTCGACGTGCTCGATGCCTTCGAGCGGGTGCGTATCTGCGTCGACTACGATGGGGTCGACAGTTTTCCGGTCGGCGCCGAGGAATGGGAGCGTTCTGCGCCGGTCTATGAGGACATGCCGGGCTGGGCGGGTTCAACCCAGGGCCTGACCGACCAGGGAAAGCTGCCGGCCGCGGCCCGCGCCTACCTCGATCGCCTCGAGGAGCTGATCGAGGCGCCGGTGCATATGCTCTCCACCGGCCCCGAGCGGGATGCCAACGTCATTCTGAGGCATCCATTTGCGACATGATGGGGCGAGAATCGATAGTCCGGTGGTCGGGTAATCGATGGATGCACAGACCGCAGAGGCACGGGTAGGGTAGGTCATGCTTGATCCACATTTGCTGAGAAACGACCTTGAATCGGTGGCCGCATGCCTTGCCCGGCGCGGCTACCATCTCGATATCGAAAACTACGCCTCGCTGGAGGCACGGCGCAAATCGCTGCAGACGAAGACCGAGGAGCTGCAGGCCGAGCGCAACCGCCGTTCCAGATCGATTGGGCAGGCCAAGGCCGAGGGCGAGGACATCGGGCCGCTGCTGGCCGAGGTCGGTCAGCTCGGTGACGACCTCAAGGCGGCCAGCGAGGAGCTTGAGCAGCTGCGCCACGAGATCGAGCGAGTCGGTCTTGACATGCCCAATCTGCCGGACGAGGACGTGCCTGATGGGGATGACGATTCCGGCAACGTCGAACAGCGGCGCTTCGGCGAGCCGACCGGGCTGGACTTCAATCCGCGCGACCACGTCGAGATCGGCGAGCAGCTAAACGGGATTGACTTCGAGCGCGCCGCGAAGCTCTCGGGCAGCCGTTTCGTCGTCCTTGGCGGTCCGGTTGCCCGACTGCACCGCGCCCTGGCCCAGTTCATGCTTGACCTGCATACCGGCGAACACGGCTACCGCGAGATGTACGTGCCCTACCTGGTGCTCGACAACGCCATGCAGGGCACCGGCCAGCTGCCAAAATTCGCCGATGACGCCTTCACCATCGAAGACGATCCGGTGCGCTACTTGATCCCCACCGCCGAGGTGCCGCTGACCAACCTGGTGGCCGGCGAGATTGTCGATGCTAACAGCCTGCCACTGAAGTTCGTTGCCCACACGCCCTGCTTCCGGCGCGAGGCCGGTGCTTACGGCAAGGACACCCGAGGCATGATCCGCCAGCACCAGTTCGACAAGGTGGAACTGGTCCAGATCGTGCGACCCGACGACTCCGATGCCGGACTGGAAGAACTGACCGGCCATGCCGAGGCCGTACTGCAGGCGCTTGAGCTGCCCTACCGGGTCATGATCCTGTGCGCCGGCGACATGGGCTTTTCGGCGCGCAAGACCTACGACCTGGAAGTCTGGCTGCCCGGCCAGCAGGCCTACCGCGAGATCTCCTCGTGCTCGAATTTCGGCGACTTCCAGGCGCGCCGCATGCAGGCACGCTGGCGCAACCCCGACACCGGCAGGCCCGAGCTGGTCCACAGCCTGAATGGGTCGGGGCTGGCCGTCGGCCGTGCCCTGGTCGCGGTGCTGGAGAACTACCAGCAGCGCGACGGCTCGGTCGTGGTGCCCGAGGTCTTGCGCTCCTACATGGGCGGCCTGGAACGACTCGAGCTTCGGTGATGGGCGGGTTCCGGTTTCCGGCGTGCCTCCGCAATCGACGTTCAGGCTCTCCACTGTTTCCCATGGTCTGAGCGCCCATGGTTTCGCTCATGTCGGATCGAGGCCCGCCCGGAACCCGTAAACCGTAAGCCGTAAACCGTAAACCGTAAACCGAAATGCCAATCCACAACTTCTCCGCCGGCCCCGCCATGCTCCCGACCGAGGTGCGCGAGCGCCTGGCCGAGGCGCTGGCGCCGTCGCCCGACGGGGCTCCCTCGATTGCCGAAGTCTCGCATCGCGGTCCGCGCTTCACCGCGGTGGCCGAGGAGCTGCACCAGCGCCTGCGCGACCTGACCGGCATCGGCGAGGAGCACGCCGTGCTGCTGCTGCACGGCGGGGCGAATTGCCAGTTCGCGCAGCTGCCGATGAACCTGGCTGCCGATCGTACCGCCGCCTTCCTGATCTCCGGTCACTGGAGCAAGAAGGCCCTGGCCGAGGCTGAACGCGTCACGCGGACACAGGTGGTCGGCAGCAGCGAGGAGAGCGGGTTTACCGACCTGCCCGAAATGGGGCATCTGCCGGGTGACTGTGCCTACCTGCACTACACCGGCAACGAAACCATCCACGGCCTGCAGTTCCAGCAGCCGCCCCGGGTTGGTGTGCCGCTGGCCGCTGACCTGTCCTCGGAGTTCCTGTCGCGGCCGTATCCCTATCGGGACATCGCCGTTGGCTATGCGGGCGCTCAGAAGAACCTCGGCATTGCAGGGCTGACCGTGGTGCTCGTGCGACGCGACCTGCTTGAGCACGTGCCCGACACGCTGCCCCGTTTCATGGACTACCGCACCTGGGCGCATGACCTGAGTCTTTACAACACGCCGGCCAGCCTGGCCTGGTACACGGCTCTGGAGGTGCTTCGCTGGATCGAGAGAGCCGGTGGCCTGGAAGTCATCTCCGAGCGCAACCAGCGAAAGGCCGGCACGCTCTACCGCGCCATCGATGACTCGGACTTCTGGCACAACCCGGTGGCCGTCGACGGCCGATCAGTCATGAACGTGCCGTTCTGGCCGCCAGACGAGGCTCTGGTTTCTGTGTTTGTCGGCGAAGCCGAGGCAGCCGGGCTGCAGGGACTCAAGGGGCATCGGGCGCTCGGCGGACTGCGCGCCAGCCTGTACAATGCCCAGTCCATGGATGCTGTGGAGACCCTGGTTGACTTCATGCACACCTTCGAACGGCGGCGCGGCTGACGCGGATCTCGATCAGATCCGGCATCGCATCGACGGCCTCGATGCACACATTCAGGCGCTGATTGCCGAGCGCGCCCAACTGGCTCGTCAGGTCCGTTCGATCAAGGGCGATCTGGCCGACCCGGCGGCCTACTACCGGCCCGATCGCGAAGCGCAGGTGCTGCGCAGGGTCATCGAGCGTAACCGCGGGCCACTGAGCGATACCATGATGCTGGCGCTGTTTCGGGAGATCATGTCGGCCTGTCTGGCCCAGCAGGAGCCGCTCAGGGTGGCCTACCTGGGACCCGAAGGCACGTTTACCCAGCAGGCCGTCTACCGCCAGTTCGGGCATTCGGTCAATGCGATCGCCCAGGCCGGAATCGAGGAAGTCTTCCAGCTGGTCCAGGGTGGAGAGGCCGATTTCGGCGTGGTGCCGATCGAAAACTCCTCGCAGGGCATCGTCACCCACACGCTTGACATGTTTCTGCACACCGAGGTCTGCATTGCCGCCGAGGTCGAGCTGCGCATCCACCAGCACCTGCTGACCCGGGCCCGGCGACTCGACGAGATCGAGCGCGTCTACGGGCATCAGCAATCACTGTCGCAGTGCAAGCGCTGGATCGACCGCCATCTGCGCCACGCCGAGCTGATGCCCGTTTCGAGCAACGCCGAGGCCGCCAGGCGGGTGCGTCATGCCCCGGACTCGGCGGCAATTGCCGGCCGCCATGCCGCCGAGGTCTATGGCCTGCCGGTGCTGTTTGCCAACATCGAGGACCATGTGGACAACACCACGCGTTTCTTGGTGCTGGGGCGCGAGCTGCTGCCCCCGTCCGGCGACGACAAGAGCACGCTGATGATTGCCGGACTCGATGGTCCCGGGGCGCTGTTCCGCCTGCTCGAACCACTCGCGCAGCACTGCATCAACATGACTCGTATCGAGTCAAGGCCCTCGCCACATGGCCGCTGGGAGTATGTCTTCTTCATCGATGTCGAGGCGCATGTCAGCGAGCCCGGCCTCAAGGATGCCCTGGCCGAGCTCGAGCAGGGCGGTGGCGAAGTCCGGGTACTCGGTTCCTATCCCCGGGCGATCGTCGCACGTCTGCCTGGCGAGACCGACGCACCGTCCGGCGAATCTGACCAGGAGGAATCATCATGAAAACATGCGACTACAGCGAACTGGCGGTCCCGGGCGTACGCGAATTGACGCCCTATACGCCCGGCAAGCCCCTGTCGGAACTTGAACGCGAGTACGGCATATCGGATTCGATCAAGCTGGCCTCGAACGAAAACCCGCTGGGCGTCAGCCCGAAGGCACTGGAAGCGATTCGCGGTGAACTCGACGCGCTATGGCTCTACCCGGACGCCAACGGCTACTATCTCAAGCAACGCCTGGCCGAGCGCCATGGCGTCGATCCGGCCGCAATCACGCTGGGCAACGGCTCCAACGAGGTGCTGGTCTTTCTCGCACAGGCCTTTTTGCGCCCCGGGCTGGAAGCGGTCTTTTCGCAGTACTGTTTTGCCGTCTATCCCATCGTCACCCAGATGGTCGGGGCGACAGCAAGAGTGGCGAAAGCGCTGCCGGACGATCATCCGATGCCGCTCGGGCACGATCTGCGCGCGCTCTACGAGCAGGTGGGGCCGGAGACCCGGATTGTTTTCATCGCCAATCCGAATAATCCGACTGGCACCTGGGTTGAGGGGCGCCGCCTGAAGGATTTTATCGGCGCCCTGCCGCCTGATGTGCTGTGTGTGGTCGACGAAGCCTATACCGAGTACGCGGAGTCCGACACGCTGGGTGATGCCTCGCGCTGGCTGGAGGAGTTCCCCAACCTGGTCGTGACGCGCACCTTCTCGAAGGCCTATGGCCTGGCCGGGCTGCGTATTGGCTATGCATTGAGCAACCCTGGGGTGGCCGACTTGCTCAACCGGGTACGTCCGACATTCAACGTGAATTCGCTTGGCCTGGTCGCAGCCCGCGCAGCGCTGGATGACGCCGAATTCATCACGCGCAGTCGCGCCACCAACCGGGCCGGTCTGTCTCAGTTGCGCGACGGTTTCGAGCAGCTCGGTCTGCGCGTCATTCCCTCGGCCGGCAATTTTCTGCTGGTCGGTTTTGACCGGCCTGGAATCGACTACAACGAGCCGCTCTTGCGCCGCGGGATCATCGTGAGGCCGGTGGGCAACTACGGTCTGGACGACTACCTGCGCGTTACCGTCGGTACCCCTGACCAGAACCGGCGATTGCTTGATGCGCTGGCCGACCTGTGCGTCTGATCGTGCAGCCGGCCATGGCGCCGCTGGCCGGTCGCTACCGTCCGCCCGGCGACAAGTCGGTGACTCATCGTGCCTTCCTGCTGGGCGGGTTGGCCGAAGGACGAACGCGAGTCGAGAGCGCGCTGGACTCGGCCGACACGCGTGCAACGCTGGCTGCAATGGCGGCCCTGGGCGCCGAAATCAGCCGTGAAGACGATGTCGTCATCATCGATGGCGGGCGCCTGCGCGTGCCTGATGCGCCGCTGGATCTGGGCAATTCCGGGACCGGCATGCGCCTTCTGTGCGGCGCGCTGGCCGGCTGCAGGCGGCTGCAGGGCGGCACCGTGCAACTGTTCGGCGACGCGTCCCTTTCGGCCCGGCCGATGGGGCGAATTATTGAACCCCTCGAGCGCATGGGCGCGCGGATCGACAGCCGCGCTGGCCGGTCGCCGCTGACCGTGGCGCCCGTATCGCTGTCCGGCCAGCGCCACGTGCTCAAGGTGGCCAGCGCTCAGGTCAAGTCGGCGCTGCTGCTGGCCGCCCTGCAAGCCGAGGGTGAAACCGTCGTCATCGAGCCGGGCCTGAGCCGCGATCATACCGAGCGCATGCTGCCCCTGTTCGGCGCCAGGCTGCACGATGCATGCCCGGGTATCGGCATTGCAGGTCCTCAGCCGCTCGTGGGCGCCGAGTGCAGGGTGCCCGGTGACCTCAGTTCGGCCGCATTCATACTGGCGGCGGCCAGTCTGGTACCGGGGTCTCGGGTTGACCTGGTCCAGGTCGGCCTCAATCCGACGCGTGACGGCGTGCTCAGGATCCTCGAGGGCATGGGTGCGTCGATCGTGGTAGGGTCTTCAGAAGCCATCGCCGAGCCGGTCGGTGAGCTGGTCGTTCAATCTGCAGAACTCGCGGGCATCGATATTGCCCCGGATATGGTGCCGCTGGCGATCGACGAGTTTCCGGTCGTCATGGCGCTGGCCGCCGCGGCGGATGGGCGCACCGTCATTCGAGGCGCCGCTGAGCTGCGGGTCAAGGAGTCGGATCGACTGGCGGTGATGAGTGAACAGCTCAGACGCCTGGGCGTTGTCGTGGACGAGCGGCCTGATGGTGCCGTCATCGAGGGCGGGCGGATTCGCGGCGGTGCGGTCGACTGCGCCGGCGATCATCGCATTGCCATGAGTCTGGCCGTGCTTGGCCTGGTCGCCGAGGCGCCGATCATCATCGACAATGCCGAGTGGATCGGGACGAGTTATCCGGGGTTTGTCGACGATATGAGGGCGCTCGGCGCGCACATGGAGTGGAGCTGAGCGGCGATCGAAATCGTCGCCGTGTTCTGGCCGGGACTCGACCGTCGCGGATGCGACCGCGACCAACAAATACGGTGGCGTGCCCGAATCACGGGCAGGTCGGGGCCGCGTCCCCGACGGACGAAGCTCGGGGCCCATCCCCGGCGAAGGATGCCGGTCGGGGCCGCGTCCCCGACGGACGAAGCTCGGGGCCCATCCCCGGCGAAGGATGTAGGTCGGGGCCGCGTCCCCGACGGACGAAGCTCGGGGCCCATCCCCGGCGAAGGATGCCGGTCGGGGCCGCGTCCCCGACGGACGAAGCTCGGGGCCCATCCCCGGCGAAGGATGTAGGTCGGGGCCGCGTCCCCGACGGACGAAGCTCGGGGCCCATCCCCGGCGAAGGATGCCGGTCGGGGCCGCGTCCCCGACGGACGAAGCTCGGGGCCCATCCCCGGCGAAGGATGTAGGTCGGGGCCGCGTCCCCGACGGACGAGGCTCGAGGCCCCATCCCCGACGGACGAAGCTGGAGAATCGAACCAGGCATATGACCGACGCACCAGACAACTCGGCCCCCGTCCTCACCATCGATGGTCCTTCCGGTGCCGGCAAGGGAGCGGTGTCGGCAAACGTCGCAGATCGGCTCGGCTGGCATGTGCTTGACTCCGGCGCGGTTTACCGGGCCGTGGCCCTGGCAGCCCTTGACGCGGGCGTGAATGCCGAAGACCAAACGGGCCTGGTGGCCTTGTGCGGCGATCTGCCGCTTGCCTTTCGGCCCGGACACGACGGGATCGAAGTGCTGCTTGCCGGCGAGTCTGTCGATGGACGGCTGCGCAGCGAGCCGGTCAGCCGCATGGCGTCTCGAGTCGCCGCACAGCCGGCAGTGCGACGCGCGCTGCTCGAGCTGCAGCGCGCTTTTCGGCGCCCGCCGGGACTGGTCGCTGACGGCCGCGATATGGGCAGCGTGGTGTTTCCGGACGCGCCGCTGAAGGTGTTTCTGGACGCCAGCGTCGAGGAACGCGCGCGTCGTCGATATAAACAGTTGAAACAAAAAGGAGAAAATGTTAAATTCTCCCGTCTTTTTCACGACCTTGAGGAGCGCGACCGCAGAGACCGTGAGCGATCGGTTTCGCCGACGCTTCCGGCCGACGATGCGGTTGTCGTTGATTCGACCGGACTGACGCTGGAAGCGGTGATTGATCGTGTGATCGGTCTGGTTGCAGATCGGCTCGGACCGTCTTGAAAATGGAGGATTGAGGTGCCGACACCCCGCGCGGGGTGTTCGGCGTTATTCACGAGCGCCCGGCAAAGCGGGTGCGGAAACCAGAGAGAATGCGGACCTTGAATGCACATGCCGCGCAGATCTTGCAGGATGAACCAAGCGCAATGACCGAATCTTTTGCAGAACTATTTGAACAGAGCCTGGCCGAGAAAGACCTTCGTCCCGGTGCGATCGTCACCGGCAAGGTGGTGGACATTCGTGACGATGCAGTCGTCGTCAACGCCGGGCTCAAGTCCGAGGGTATTGTCCCGATCCATCAGTTCCAGAAGCCCGACGGCGAGCTGGAAGTCGAAATCGGCGATGAAGTTGAAGTGGCACTCGACACGGTCGAGGACGGCTTTGGCGAGACGCGCCTGTCGCGTGAGAAGGCCAAGCGTTCACGGGTCTGGTCCAAGCTCGAGCAGGTCTACGAGAACGAAGACAACGTCATCGGCCAGATTTCCGGCAAGGTCAAGGGCGGATTCACCGTGAACATCGACGGCATTCGGGCGTTTCTGCCCGGTTCTCTGGTCGACGTTCGGCCGGTACGTGACCCCGCCTACCTCGAGGGCAAGGATCTCGAGTTCAAGATCATCAAGCTCGATCGCCGCCGCAACAACCTGGTGGTCAGCCGCCGCGCCGTGGTCGAACATGAGTACGCTGCCGAACGTGAAGACCTGATCGAGCGCCTGACCGAGGGCGCGGTCGTCAAGGGTGTTGTCAAGAACCTGACCGACTACGGCGCCTTTCTGGATCTCGGCGGTATCGACGGGCTTCTGCATATTACCGACATGGCCTGGAAACGCGTACGCCACCCCTCCGAGGTGGTCGAAGTCGGCGACGAGCTGGAAGTTCGGGTGCTGCGCTTTGATCGCGAGCGCATGCGCGTCTCGCTGGGTCTCAAGCAGCTTGGCGATGATCCCTGGGAAGACATCGACCGCCGCTACCCCCCAACCTCGCGCTTGTTCGGCAAGGTCACCAATATCACCGATTACGGCTGCTTCGTCGAGATCGAGGACGGCGTCGAGGGCCTGGTTCACGTCTCCGAAATGGACTGGACCAACAAGAACGTCAACCCGGCCAAGATGGTGCATATCGGTCAGGAAGTCGAGGTCATGGTGCTCGACGTGGACGAGGAGCGACGCCGTATTTCTCTGGGCATGAAGCAGTGCACGCCCAATCCCTGGGAGGCCTTTGCCGCCACCCACAACAAGGGCGACAAAGTGTCGGGTGCGATCAAGTCGATTACCGACTTCGGTATTTTCATCGGTCTGGACGGTGGTATCGACGGCCTGGTCCACCTGTCCGACATCTCCTGGATGAGCCCGGGCGAGGACGCCATCCGCAACTACCGCAAGGGTGAAGAAGTCGAGGCCGTCGTACTCGCCGTCGATCCGGAGCGCGAGCGCATCTCACTGGGCATCAAGCAGCTCGAGCAGGATCCGTTCGCCACCTTCATGGCCGAACATCCGCGTGGTTCGATCGTCACGGGCACGGTCCGCTCGGTGGACGCCAGGGGTGCGGTAATTGATGTGGCCGAGGGTGTCGAGGGTTACATCAAGGCTTCGGATATCGCCAAGGAACGAGTTGACGATGCCACCAAGCATTTGTCGGAAGGCGATGAAGTCGAAGCCAAGTTCGTTGCGTTGGATCGCAAGACCCGCAACCTCACGCTGTCGATTCGTGCCAAGGATGACGACGAGTTGGCCGATGTGGTCGATCAGTACAAGCGCTCCGGGAGTTCGGGCAGCACGACGCTCGGGGATCTGCTCAAAGAGCAGCTGGAGAACAAGGACTGAACGACGATCAACCGCGGCCAGTGCCGCCGGGAGGCGGCACCGGGCCTGCGGATTGGGGACATTGCGCTATGACCAAATCCGAACTGATCGAGCGCCTGGCCAGTGAGCAAACTCACCTGAGTCAGGCTGATGTGGAGCTGGCGGTACGCTGCATTCTCGAACAGCTCAGTAACGCGCTGGCCGAAGGCAAGCGGGTCGAGATTCGCGGGTTTGGCAGTTTTTCGCTGCACTACCGCCCGCCTCGCATGGGCCGCAATCCACGCACCGGGGAAACCGTTGCGCTGCCCGGCAAGTACGTTCCCCATTTCAAGCCCGGAAAGGCCCTGCGGGAACGGGTCAACGAAGCGGTCTCGGGCTGAACTCACATGTTTCGCTGGATCTTGCTGCTGCTCTTTGTCGTCGCAGTTGCCGCGGGTCTGGCGGTCGGTGCGCTCAATCCCGATTCGGTGACCCTTGATCTGGCGGTTGCACGGATTGCGCTGCCGCTGGGCGCGCTGGTGCTGTGTGCGCTGGCGGTCGGGACGGTGTGCGGACTGGTGCTGGCCTGGCTGCTGTTTGTCATTCCGGGAAAACTGAAGGCGGCCCGACGGCGGAGAGCAGACAAGGAGTCGGCGCTGCCCGCCGATCCGAATGCTTGAACTGACGGTTCTGTTCTTGCTGCTGCCGGTGGCGGCCGCCACGGGCTGGTGGCTGGCGCGGCGCCAGAGCGCCGGACGCAGCCGCAGTCGGACCCACGCGCTGTCCAGCAACTATTTCCGCGGCCTGAATTACCTGCTCAACGAGCAGCCGGACAAGGCCATCGAGGTCTTCCTCAAGCTGGTCGACGTCAACCAGGACACCGTGGAGACCCATCTTGCGCTCGGCAATCTGTTTCGGCGGCGCGGCGAGATGGACAAGGCCATTCGCTTTCACAAGCACATCATTACCCGACCGGGCCTGACCGACGAGCAGAGGACACAGGCGCTGATGGAGCTCGGCCAGGACTACATGCAGGCCGGTCTGCTTGACCGCGCCGAGCGCCTGTTCAATGACCTGGTCGTCCATGACGAGCACGATGCCCGACCAGCACGCCTGCTGCTGGATATCTACCAGCAAGAAAAGGACTGGGAGCAGGCGATCGAGCAGGCGCGGCGGCTTCATCAGATCGACGCTGATGGCAGCGCCAGCCTGATCGCGCATTTGTACTGCGAGCAGGCCCGGCAGCGCATGGCCGATGGTGAGTCGGTCGATCAGGTTCTGCAGGCACTGCGCCAGGCTCGGCGCTACGATTCAGGCAGTGCGCGTGCGCGTCTGATCGAAGCCGAGCTCGACAAGCGCGAGCGGCGCTGGAGCGAGGCGGCATTGAACTACCGGGCCGCCTGCGAGCTGGATCCGGACTGCCTGGTCTTTGCGCTGGACGATCTGCTCGAGAGTCATCGGCTGGCCCGGCGTAAAGACCTGGAATCCTGGCTGGAAACGCTGGTCGAGCGGCGACCGATGACAACCAGCATTCTGGCGCTGGCCCGGATGAAAGCCGAGCACAGTCCGGAGCGGGCCGTTGAGTTTCTGCTCGATCATCTGTCCCGGCGGCCCACCGTACGGGGGCTGGAGTACCTCATCGAGCTGGTCTACAAGCAGGGAGTCAGCCTGGACCGCGTCGGCCCGGAGCTGATCCAGGATCTCATGCGGCGATTGATCGAGGGCCAGCCCCGTTTTCGCTGCCAGCACTGTGGCTTTAGCGGCAACGCTTGGCACTGGTTGTGTCCAAGCTGTCGGCGCTGGAACACGACGCGCGCGATTGCGGGAGTTCTTGGCGAGTGAATGCAAGCGTCGCCAGTGCACTCGGTGTCGGGCTGCTGGCGGCGGCGATCAGCGCAGCCTGCACACCGCCACTGCGTCGCTGGCTGGAACTTCGCCGCCTGCTGGATCAGCCCGGCTCGAGGCGAAGCCACCGCCGCCCGACACCGCGCGGCGGTGGGCTGGCCGTCATGGCTGCGCTTGCGCTGGTCATGCTGGTCTGGCCGATGGCTGCCATCAGCTGGTGGCCGGTCATGGCACTGGTCATGTCGATGGCCGTGCTCGGCTGGTTCGACGACTGTCATGACCTGGCACCGGGCTGGCGACTGCTCGTTCAGCTGCTGGTCATGACCGCCTTTGTCGGGCTGATCGGCGGCATCGAGGCCATCATCTTGCCGGGGGTTGGCCGGCTCGAACAGCCGTTGCTGTGGTCCGTGCTCGCTGTCGTTGCCGGCATCTGGATGATCAATCTGCACAATTTCATGGATGGATCCGACGGGCTGGCGGCCATGCAGGCGATATGGACGGGTCTGGTCATGGGCGTGCTGTTCTTGCGCGCGGAGCAGGTCGGCACGGCCCTGTTCGCCATCGCGCTGGCCGGAGCCTATGGCGGGTTTCTGGTCTGGAACCGCCCACCGGCGACGGTGTTCATGGGCGATGTTGGCTCTCTGCCGCTGGGTGCGGCCGTCGCCGGCCTGGCAGTGCTCGGAGCGGCGTCGGGTTCGGTCAGCGTGTGGCTGAGCGCGATGGTATCGGCGGTGTTTGTTGCCGATGCCACTGTCACCTTACTGTCGCGAGCCGTGCGGGGAGAGCGGTGGTATACTGCGCATCGGCAGCATGCCTATCAGCGGCTGATCGCCTCGGGGTGGAGCCACGGACAGGTGCTTGGGCTCTATGCGCTGGTCAATATTTGCGTCGTGCTGCCCTGTGTTGCGTTAGGCGCTGCTCGACCTCAGCTGCAGGCCATGCTGGCTGCTGGACTGACGGTCCTGATCGCCTTAGGGTGTATCGTCGTTCGGTCGGCTACAACAAACAAAAAGACCAAGGTAGAAGAGTGACTGATCAGCTTGAGAAACGAGGGACCGTTCTCAACTTGCGCGCTCTGGTCATCGCTCATGACCTGATCATGATCGCGGTGGCCTGGCTTGTAGCGCGGCTGGCTACCTTCTGGCTGCTTGAATCAGGGAATATTGATCTCAAGCAGCTGGCCATCGAGGTCAACCTGATTCTCATTCTCCAGGGATTCCTGCACTGGCGCGCCGGACTGTATCGCGGGGTCTGGCGGTTTGCCAGCCTGCCTGATCTTGGCAACCTGGTCCGCGCTGCCCTGCTCGCTGCCGTGTCGAGCGGCGTCGTGCTGGTGCTGATGGACGCCGTGCTGGAGCTGACCGTCCTGATGGTCTGGCTGTTCCCGGCGCTGCTGTTGTTCAACCTGGGCGTTCCGCGGCTGGTCTACCGGGTCTTCAAGGACATGCGCCTGGAAGTTCATCGTCGCCGGCACACGCATCGGACCGTGATCCTGGGGGCCGGTCGCTCGGGCCGGCTGTTGCTGCCCGAGCTGCGCCGTCGCGGCGGCTACGACATCGTCGGGTTTCTCGACGACAACAAGCGCTTGCGTCACACCGAGATCGAGGGCGTGCCGGTGCTTGGCGATATCGGCAGCCTGCCGAGGGTCGCGCGCGAGGCCGATATCGATATGGCGGTGATCGCCATTCCCTCCGCCACCAATTATCAGATGCAGCGCGTGGTCGAGGTTTGCGAACGTGCCGGCGTCGAGTTTCGCACCGTGCCCACGCTCAAGGAACTGGGCGCCAGCGTCACGCGCTTCGATGATCTCAAGCCGGTGGCGATCGATGACCTGCTTGGGCGCGAACCGGTGTCGCTGGACTGGGAGTCGATTCGTGCCGGGCTGGCCGGCAAGCGTGTTCTGGTCACCGGCGGCGGCGGTTCGATCGGTGCCGAGTTGTGTCGGCAGATCGCGCGCCTCAACCCGGCCGGGCTCGTAGTGCTCGACAACAGCGAATTCAACCTCTATCGGGTTGATTATCGGCTCAAGGGCGAGTTTCGCGACGTCATGATCGAAACCATCCTGGGCGATGTGTGCGATTCCGCCACCGTCGAGACGGTCATGAAACGCGCGCGTCCCGAGGTGGTTTTTCACGCCGCCGCCTACAAGCACCTGCCCATGCTGCAAAACCAGGTCCGCGAGGCGTTTCGCAACAATGTGCTGGGCACGCGCCGTCTGGCCGACGCTGCAGTGCGCTACGGTGTGGGCACCTTTGTGCTGATTTCCACCGACAAGGCGGTCAATCCCTGTAACGTGATGGGCGCGACCAAGCGCGTCGCCGAGCTGTACGTGCAGCATCTCAACCAGGCGGCCGATACGCGTTTCATCACCGTTCGCTTTGGCAACGTGCTCAATTCCACCGGGTCGGTCGTGCCGTTGTTCAACGAGCAGATCCGTCGCGGCGGTCCGGTCACGGTGACCCATCCCGAGATCACCCGCTATTTCATGACCATTGCCGAGGCCGGCCAGCTGATTCTCCAGGCCGGAGTTCTGGGGCAGGGTGGCGAGGTGTTCGTGCTCGATATGGGCGAACCCGTGCGCATCAGCTATCTTGCCGAGCAACTCATTCGCCTGGCCGGCAAGGAGCCCGGGCGCGATATCGAGATTGTCTATACCGGCCTGCGCCCCGGAGAGAAGCTGTTTGAGGAGCTCTTCCACGAGGACGAGAGCTACGCCAAGACTGCGCACGAGAAGATTTTCCTGTCGCGTGGTGCGACCCAGACCATTGCGCGGATCGACGAACGTCTCAAGCGTGCAGAAGCAGCCGTACTTCAGTACGACAACCAGGCACTGCGGCAACTGCTGTGCGAGCTGGTACCGGAACTGGGCAAGCTGCCCGGGCGCGAGCGCAAGGTGGTACCGATGAGCGAGTCACTGCCGCTGGCACGTGGTTGACGCGTCCGCTTCCAATCCCCCGCTGCGCCCGATCCCCCCGCGCTGCAGTGGCCGGGTGGCCCTGTTTTCCCATCAGGCCAGTCGGCTGGCAGGCAACCCGCTGGGCGATCCGGTCGCACGTCGCCACCCGGTTTACCTGCCGCCCGGCTATGATCAAGACCAGCGCCGTTACCCCGTTGTGTGGTGCCTGGCGCCCTATACCAACGCCGGCCCCGGTCAGGTAGCCTGGCGCAATCACGGTGAAAACGTTGCCCAGCGCATCGACCGTCTGATCGCGACCGGGCGCATGGCGCCGGTGATTGCCGTGTTTCCTGACTGCTACACGAGCCTTGGTGGTAACCAGTACGTCGACAGCCTGGCCATTGGCGACTATGCCAGCTATCTGGTCGATGAGCTGGTGCCTGCCGTCGACGCGGCATTTCGGACGTTGGCCGAGCCCGCGCATCGGGCCCTGTTCGGCAAGTCTTCCGGTGGATTTGGCGCGCTGCATCTGGCAATGACCCGGCCGGGTCACTTTGCCGGTATTGCCAGTCATGCGGCCGATTGCGGCTTCGAGCGTGTCTACCTGCGCGATTTTCCGCTGTGCTGCGGTGTGCTCGAGCGTTTTTACGGCGATCCGGCAGCATTCGTGCAGGCCTTCTGGCGGGAGAATCGCCCGCCGGGCAACTGGTTTCACGCATTGATGACCCTGTGCCTGGCGGCCAGCTACTCACCGCAGCCGGACGCGCCGCTTGGAATGGCGCTGCCGTTTGACCTGCGTACCTGCCGGCTCGACGAGACGGTCTGGGCGCGCTGGCTGGCCTTTGATCCACTCAACCGAGTGGCTGATGCTGCCGGGGATTTGCGGTCCCTCAAGGGTTTGTGGATCGACGCTGGCAATCGCGACCAGTATTTCATCCAGTACGGTACCCGGGAGCTGCACGACCGCCTGTCGGCGCTGGATATCGGACACCACTACGAGGAATTTGACGGCAGCCACTCGGGCATCGACTGGCGTCTGGATCATTCGCTGCCGTGGCTTGTCGAACGGATATACTGACCGGTGGATGACCACACGGACAGCTGCGGGCCCGTGCCTTGCGCAGGCCAACGGTTCCGCTGTTCTGAATCCGCCGTGGTTTTTGGCTGTGTTCAACCGGAACAAGGAGGTCGATGTCGATGCTGACTGTTACGCCTGGTGCGCGGGACTACTTTTGCAATCTGCTCGAGCAGCAGCCGGACCAGACCAATCTGCGGCTGCGTGTGACCCATCCCGGCACGCCCTCGGCCGACGTCGAACTGGCCTTCTGTGGCCGCGGTGATGAACGGCCATCGGATGTGGCGGTCGACTGCCAGGCCTTTACCCTGTTTGTTGAATCGGCCAGTGCCGAGACCCTGGAAGGTGCCACCATCGATTTCGAGACCGATCGCATGGGGGGCGAGCTGTGCATTCGCGCGCCCGGCCTCAAGGGCAGGGCCCCTGACGACAACGCTCCGATCGAGGATCGGGTGCGCTGGGTGCTCGAGACGCGGGTCAATCCGATGGTCGCCGCTCACGGCGGGCGCGTGGCGCTGGTTGACGTAACCGACGACGGCGATGTGATTCTGCAGTTTGGCGGTGGCTGTCACGGCTGCGGCATGGTCGACGTCACCCTCAAGCACGGTATCGAGACCACCTTGCGTGGCGAAGTGCCCGAAGTACGGGAAGTGATCGATGCCACGGATCACGCCGGCGGCGAGAATCCGTATTATTAACCCGGCGTCCAGTCAGCCGGCAGGCCGGCTGCGGCCGTTGTCCTACTTGTCCAGGCTTGGCGTGGTCAAGCCGTCCTGGCTGGCGTACCAGGCCGCGAGATCGCGGATGTCCTGGTCACTGAGCTGCGAGGCGAACCCCGCCATGATGGCGTTCTGACGGTCGCCGGATCGATACGCCTGGAGCGCGTGGACCAGGTAGCCGGCGTGCTGACCGGCAATGATCGGGGTATTCTCGTCAACCGCCAGATTGCCCTCCGGGCCGTGGCAGGCCTGACAGGCTTGCGATAACTCGAGCCCCCGGCTGGGGTTCCCGGCGGCCGAGACCGAAGCGCTTGCCGTCAGCACGGCCAGGAAAGCGATTCCCGCACCCATCCGCCTCATGACTCCCCTCCATCGTCAAGGCTGACGAAGTATGCGGCAATATCGCGAATATCCTGATCGCTGAGCGTACTGGCCTGAGCCTGCATCGTGGCATGCTTGCGTTCGCCTGACCGGTAGGCCTTGAGCGCAGACACCAGGTATCCGTAAGTCTGTCCGCCGATCTTGGGAACGGGGTAGGTTGGGTAAGCGTTCTGCTGGAACGGCACGCCGTGACAGCCAAAACAGGTGTAGGCGATTTCCCGCCCGTGCTCGGGGTCGCCCTCACCCGACTGGGCCGCAATCGGGCCGCTCAGCGCCAGTGCCAGCGCGGCGAAGAAGAGTCGCTTCATGGGATCCGGTCAAGCTGATTGTTGATCTCGATCATAGTATACCCGGCTGCCGGGGCGGGAGAAAGATTATGTTGGACAAACCTCGCCTGCGCATGGTGAGTCCGTATAATGTCCGCCCCGACTCCATCTGACGATTCATGCCCATGCGTTCTCTGGATTCTGCCGACCTCTACGAAATCAACGATCTGCTCAGCGACGAGGAGCGCATGATACGCGACAGCGTGGCGCGATTCGTTGACCAGAAGGCGCTGCCGCTGATTCCGAAGTGCTTTGATGAAGGGCGCTTTCCGGCCGAGCTGATTCCCGATATTGCCGATCTTGGCCTGCTGGGCTCAAGCCTCGAAGGTTACGGGTGTGCCGGGCTCAATGCCGTCAGCTACGGACTGATCTGCCAGGAACTTGAGCGCGGTGATTCAGGGCTTCGCAGCTTCGTTTCCGTTCAGTCTTCGCTGTGCATGTATCCGATCCACGCGTTCGGATCGGATGAGCAGAAAGAGCGCTGGTTGCCCGAAATGGCCGTCGGGCGCGTCATTGGCTGCTTCGGCCTGACCGAGCCACAAGGCGGCTCTGATCCGGGCAACATGAAGACCCACGCCCGGCGTGAGGGTGACGACTGGATTCTCAATGGCGCCAAGATGTGGATTACCAACGGCACCATCGCCGATATCGCCATCGTCTGGGCGCGAACCGATGAGGGCATTCAGGGCTTCATCGTCGAGAAGGAATTTGATGGCTTCGTGGCGCGCGATATTCACGCCAAGATGTCGCTGCGTGCCTCGGTGACATCGGAGTTGTACTTCGACAACGTGCGCGTGCCGGAGGCGAACCGATTACCTGGCGTCAGGGGCCTGAAAGGCCCTCTGTCGTGCCTGAGCCAGGCCCGCTACGGAATCACCTGGGGGCCGATCGGAGCGGCCATCGCCTGCCTGCGCGAGGCGCTTGATTACTGCGCTGAACGCGAGCTGTTTGGACGGCCGCTGTCGGCAACGCAGTCGGTTCAACTCAGGCTTGCCGACATGGCCCGGCGCATCACTGCCGCCCAGATGCTGTCGTGGCGGCTGGGGCGTCTCAAGGACGAAGGGCGTGTCCACCCGACCCAGATTTCGCTGGCCAAGTGGAACAACGTGCGCATGGCGCTCGATATCGCCCGCGACTGCCGGGATCTGCTTGGCGGCGCCGGCATCACGCTTGAGTACGTGCCGATCCGGCACATGCTCAACCTCGAGTCGGTCATCACCTACGAGGGGACCGAAACGGTCCATCAGCTTGTGGTCGGACGCGAACTCACGGGCCATAACGCTTTTTAAAGCCGGGTTCAGGGTGGACGGCCATTGGCGCCAATGGCGCTTCGGGGTGTCGAAGCCTTTGAGCCAGGCAGCGTGTTCTGCAAGACCAATGAAGTCTGGCCTGAACCCTGAAACCTCATAGCCAGATCAAGCCCCTTCGTCCGAAGCAGGCGATCCCCGATGTCGAAGCCAAAGTCGAACCGCAACATCAACCGAGCTGAAATCGTCGACGAAAACTTCCTCGACCACCTGGCGGCAATCGAGGCGGGGCGCGTGGCCATTCTCGATCGGTCCGGACCGGCCAACGCCGACCTGCTCGAACTGTTCGACAGCCAGATGACCTCGCGCCAGCTCGACCTGATGGCGCGCATCAAGCGGCTCGAAAACAAGGTCTTCTACACCATTGGCTCTTCAGGACATGAGGGCAATGCCCTGGTTGGTCGGCTCACGCGCGCCACCGATCCGGCCTTCCTGCACTATCGCTCGGGTGCCTTCATGGCCGAGCGCTACCGCAAGAAGCCAGGACTGGACTTTATCCGCGACGCCTGTCTGTCCTTTGCCGCGGCGCGTGAGGACGCGGCCTCGGGCGGGCGTCACAAGGTCTGGGGGCACCCGGACCTGTGGGTGCTGCCGCAGACCTCGACCATCGCCAGCCATCTGCCCAAAGCGGTTGGCACCGCGCTGGCCATTGCCCATGGTGGCCGTGGCCGCCATGAACTGCCCGTGCCCGACGATTCAATCGTCGTGGCCAGCTTCGGTGACGCGAGCCTCAACCACGCTGCCGCCCAGGCTGCGATCAACGCCTGCGCCTGGTCGCGTCACCAGAGCCTGCCGGTGCCGCTGTTGCTGGTCTGCGAGGACAATGACATCGGTATTTCCGTTCCGACGCCGACCGGCTGGGTCGCCGACAGCATGCGCGCCCGCCACGGCATCAGCTATCACCGGGCCAATGGCCTCGACCTGGTCGAGGGCTACGGGGCAGTCGCGGGCGCCGTTGACGAGTGTCGCACGCGCCGCCGGCCGGTCTTTCTGCATCTGAAAACCACGCGCCTGATGGGTCATGCAGGCACTGACTTCGAGATCGAATACCGTTCAAGCGAAGCACTCGAAGCTGCTGAGTCACGCGACCCGCTCAAGACCTCGGCCGAGGCGGTTATCGGGCGCGGCCTGATGACGCCGGCCCGGATCCGGGAGCGCTACGCAGCGCTGGCCGAGCGCTGCCTGGCCGAGGCGGACCGGGCCGACGGCGCAGGGCGCATCACGACGCGTGAAGAGGTCATGCAGCCGCTCGCGCCGTTCACGCCAGTCGCCGTGGCTCAAGACGCGGCCCGCGCGCCATCGGCTGAACAGCGGCTGCGGGCATTCGGCAATGAGCGCCTGCTGCCGGAGCAGCAGCCGGCCAGGCATATGGCGGTGCAGATCAATCGCGCGCTGACCGACCTGCTGGTCAAGTACCCGCAGGCCCTGGTTTTCGGAGAGGATGTCGGTCGCAAGGGCGGCGTCTACACCGTCACAAAAGGCCTGGCGTCGCGCTTTGGCCCGCGCCGGGTCTTCAATACCCTGCTCGATGAGACGACCATCCTGGGCCTGGCCCAGGGCTATGGCGCCATGGGTTTTCTGCCGATCCCCGAAATCCAGTATCTGGCCTATTTCCACAACGCCTGCGACCAGATCCGCGGCGAGGCCTGCTCGCTGCAGTATTTCTCCAACAATCGCTATCGCAACCCGATGGTGATGCGCATTGCCAGCCTTGGCTACCAGAAGGGTTTTGGGGGGCATTTCCACAACGACAACTCGATCGCCGCCCTGCGCGATATTCCCGGGCTGGTTATCGGCTGCCCGTCGCGTGGCGATGATGCGGTCAACATGCTTCGCACCATGATGGCCCTGGCCCGGGTTGACGGTCGCGTGTCGGCCTTTCTCGAGCCGATTGCCCTGTACATGACCCGAGATCTCCACGAGAAGGATGATGGGCTGTGGTGTTTTCCCTACCCGAAGCCCGGCGAGTTTCTGGAGCCCTGGTCTGTCCGGGTCTACAACGAATCCGCCGATGGTTTGCTGATCGTCACTTTCGGCAATGGCGTTCCCATGGCGCTGCGCTGCGCGCGCGAGATCGAGCGATCCCGCCAGGTTCCCGTGCGTGTCGTGGACCTGCGCTGGCTCAAGCCGCTGGATATCGAGGCCTTGGCCCGGCATGCGTCCGAATGCGCCGGCGTCGTGGTTTTCGACGAGGGGCGTCCCGATGGCGGTATCGGCGAGGCGGTCGTCACCGCCCTGGTCGAAGCCGGTCTGGCCGACCGGCCCGTGCGCCGGCTGACCGGGGCCGATTGCTACATTCCCCTGGGGGATGCGGCAAATCTGATTCTGGCGACAGAAGAAAAACTGCTCGAAGCCTGCGGTGAGATTGTCGCTCAAGTCGATCGTTGAGAAGACCGTCGCGGCTGCGACCGCGACCTACCCTCGCAATACCGTAGGTCGGGGCCGCGTCCCCGACGGACGAGGCCCGGAATCGGCCCATGTGTCGGGACACCCTCCGACCCGTCGCGGATGCCCCCGGGTTTGTCGCGGATGCGACCGCGACCTACCCTCGCAATACCGTAGGTCGGGGCCGCGTCCCCGACGGACGAGGCCCGGAATCGGCCCATGTGTCGGGACACCCTCCGACCCGTCGCGGATGCCCCCGGGTTTGTCGCGGCTGCGACCGCGACCTACCCTCGCAATACCGTAGGTCGGGGCCGCGTCCCCGACGGACGAGGCCCGGAATCGGCCCATGTGTCGGGACACCCTCCGACCCGTCGCGGATGCCCCCGGGTTTGTCGCGGCTGCGACCGCGACCTACCCCCGCAATACCGTAGGTCGGGGCCGCGTCCCCGACGGACGAGGCCGGACCCGGAGATGAGGCCCGGAATCGGCACACGCCGGGGCCGGGGCCGCGCCCCCAACGCTTGACTCGGCCCTGCCCGAATCACGGGTAGGTCGGGGCCGCGTCCCCGACGGACGAGGCCGGACCCGGAGCCCGCACCCAGGGATCGGACCGGTCGACCGGTTGCGGCCGTTCCCGGCCGCAGTCCGATATCATCGGCACGGCCACCGATGCCCACCGGTTGTAGAACTCGGTCGCGGTCAGAGCGCGGGTGCGTATGCACAGCACCAGACCGCTGGCGGTCACGATGCGGGCATTCCGGGTTCCGTCATTGCCATTCCAGCGATCGATCGATGCGGTGACCCGACCGGTGTAGTGGTGCAGCCAGCCCGGTTGCGAGGGCAGGACGGGCGCCTTTTTGTAGCCGAGGCCGTCCTCGACCTCGACCTCCTCGCTTTCGCGTCCGAGCGCGCGGGCTGCGCTCAGGAGCTGGGCGCGGATTCGATCCGCCGGCGGCGGCGCGTCGGGAGGGGCGGGTGTGGATGCGTTATCCGCGGGTTCGAATGGCTCCGAAGGCGCCTGCGCCGCAAGCGCGGGCTCATTTGGCGCCTCCTGTTCCGGCGCGGATTCCTGTGATTCGGGGGCCAGGTCCGGGCTTTCGGGCGCCGGCTCGTTGGGCCTTGAGGCGAGTTCGACGATCATCGTCCGGGAATCACGTCGAGGCGGATCGTCGCGCGGTACGTGCCAGAGGAGCAGCAGAAACATCGCGTGCAAAAGCAGCGACAGGCCCAGTGCGGCAGTCGCCGGCCAGAGGCGTCTTTTCCTCCCGTTCGAGTCCATGTCCGGCGGTGAGTCATATTCCAGCGATGCTAGACTAGCGGCTTTCGCGTTAAGAGGATGCAAGATGACTTACCAGCACGTCAGGATGCCCGGATCGGGCGACAGGGTGCGTGTCGAGAACGGTCGTGCGGTGGCCAGCGACGAACCGATTCTGGGATACATCGAAGGCGACGGCATTGGCGTCGACATTACACCGGCCTGCATGAAGGTCTGGAACGCCGCTGTGGACAAGGCCTACGGCGGCAAGCGCAAGGTGCACTGGGCCGAGCTGTACCTGGGTGAGAAGGCGGCGGGCATCTATGACGGTGACTATTTTCCGGATGAGACCCTGGAGGCGATCCGGGATTTGTCGGTGGCCATCAAGGGGCCGCTGACCACGCCGGTCGGCGAAGGCTTTCGCTCGCTCAATGTCTCGTTGCGCCAGACGCTGGACCTGTTCGCCTGCGTCCGGCCGGTCAAGTGGTATCAGGGCGTCCCTTCGCCGCTGAAAAATCCCGGTGATGTCGATGCCGTGATCTTTCGCGAGAACACCGAAGACGTCTATGCCGGACTCGAATACCAGTCCGGCACCGAACAGAATCGCAAGCTGGCGAAGTTCTTGCGCGAGGAAATGGGTGCGGAGTTTTTCGAGGATGCCGGTCTGGGCATCAAGCCAATCTCCGAGTATGGTTCCAAGCGCCTGGTGCGCAAGGCCATCCAGTTCGCGATCGACAACAATCGCCGCAACGTCACCCTCGTGCACAAGGGCAACATCATGAAGTTCACCGAAGGTGCATTCCGCAAGTGGGGCTACGAACTGGCCGCCGAGGAATTCGGTGAAATCATCATCACCGAGGATGAACTGTGGGACAAGTACGACGGCAGGCAGCCCGATGACAAGATCGTCATCAAGGATCGCATCGCCGACATCATGTTCCAGCTGATGCTGCTCAGGCCGGCCGAATTCGACGTGCTGGCGACCATGAATCTCAACGGCGACTACCTTTCGGATGCCCTGGCGGCCGAGGTTGGCGGCATGGGAATTGCGGCCGGGGCCAATATGTCTGACGACGTCGCCGTGTTCGAGGCCACCCACGGCACCGCGCCGAAATATGCCGGTCAGGACAAGGTCAACCCCTCGTCACTGCTGTTTTCCGGCTGCATGATGTTCGACCACATCGGCTGGCCTGAAGTCGGCCAGCTCATCGAGCAGGCCTTCGAGCGCGTGGTCGGGCAGGGTATCGTGACCTATGACTTTGCCCGCTTGCTTGATGGCGCCACCCAGGTCAGCACCAGCGGTTTTGCCGATGCCCTGGTCGAGGCCATCGCACAGGACTGATTCGCGGTGGATGCTGTTCCGGAACGGCTGACGGTCGGCCTGGTTCAGGCCGACCTGCGCTGGCAGGATCCCGCCGCCAACCGCGAACATCTCGCGGATCTGATGGATCGCGTTCCGGGCTGCCATCTCTACGTCCTGCCCGAGACCTTTACCACCGGCTTTCTCGGCGATGCCGGAACAGCCGCCGAGACGATGAACGGGCCGACGGTGGCGTGGCTGCGCGAGCAGTCGGCCGCGCGTAACGCCGCAGTTGCCGGCAGCGTTGCTCTTGATAACGCGGCCGGACAGCGCTGCAACCGCCTCCTGTTCGTCATGCCCGACGGGACGGTCCGACATTACGACAAGCGCCACCGTTTCGGCTACGGCGGGGAGGATGAGCGCTACGTCGCCGGTCGATCGCACACGGTCGTGGAGTGGCTCGGCTGGCGCATCGACCTTCAGATCTGCTACGACCTGCGTTTTCCGGTGTGGTGCCGTAACAGCCGCGCGTTTGACCTGCAGCTGTTCGTCGCCAACTGGCCGGCACCGCGGGTCAGTCACTGGCGAGCGCTGCTGCGGGCCCGCGCGATCGAAAACCAGGCCATCGTCGTGGCCGTCAATCGGGTGGGCAGTGACGGCAACGGTGTCGATTATCCCGGCTGTTCGGTCGTGCGCGACGGCAGCGGCGAGCGTCTGCTGGAGCTCGGAGCGCGTGAAGGGGTGGCCGCCGTCGACCTGTCCCTGGAGCGCCTGCGTGAATTCAGGGACGAACTTCCGTTCCTGGATGACGCCGATCGTTTTGCTCTTGACTGATAGCCGGCGATATTCTGCTGCCGGGTTAATACTTCTGATTGTATTAGTAAGGCGCGATTCACGGCTTTCCTGGTAACCGGCTGGGCCTGCGCGCGCCCAGGCCGACGCGCAGGATTCCAACGCCGATTCCCTCGATCGCGAACTCGTCGCCGGCAGCGATCGGGATCGGCTGGTAGCCCGGATGCTCGGGCTCCAGGCTCAGCGCCGGTCCGCGCCGGCGCAGCCGTTTGACCGTGACTTCATCATTGATGCGCGCCACCACGATTTGTCCGTGCCGTGCCTCCGGCGTTCGATGGACCAGCAGCAAATCGCCGTCCTCGATGCCGGCGCCGGTCATGCTGTCTCCGCGGACGCGGAGGGCGTAGTCTGGCCTTGGCTTGAACAGCTCAACGCTGAGCGCTATCTCGCTGTCCCGGTTCTCAACGGCAAGTATCGGTGATCCGGCGGCGACGCGGCCGATGATCGGCAGTTGCGCACCGGCAACCGACCTCCTGTCGCCTCCTCGGCTGGCGTGTTTGGGAATGATGCCCCGGGCGATGCCGGGGCGCAGTTCGATCGCGCCGCGACCGGCCAGCGCACGCAGGTGGCACTGCGCGGCGTTGGGCGAGGCGAAACCGAAGTGCTCGACGATTTCGGAGCGCGTTGGCGGCATGCCGTTGCGCTCCAGCTGCTCCTCGATAAAGGCCAGGATTTCGCGCTGCCGATCAGTCAACTCCATCCGGAAACTGTATCAAAAGACAGTCCGCGTTGCCATTAGGGCCGGATGATGAGATGTCCATGGAAGCGGCTTCGGGGAAAGAAGCGCGGATATCGCCCATAGTGCCACCATGGATCGTACAACCACGGGTCGGCGTAGTAGACGAAATCGGGTCGTTCGGCCCACAGGAAGAGCGTATCGGCATCGATCCGGGGGTAGGTGTACTCGAATTCGCCGATACGACCGTCAACAAATCCTGCCAGCCGGCCGACGACGGTGAGATCCCTTCCGCTTGCGAACACGACCGGGTCCTGCAGTCCGTCGCGGCAGGCAAGGAAGCGGCCCTTTGCACGATCCTCGTCGACGGGGCGAGACTGGTGGTCCAGCTCCCGGGCCAGCACCTCGATACAGGTCTCCTGGCGGCCGGGCCTGGCGTCGACGATTGTTCCGCCCCAGCGCACCACGGTACCGATGGATTTTTCGCCGGCCTGCTCGGGGTACAGATCAGTGAAATCGCCGGCCAGCGGTTCCGGCACGGTTGCACAGCCGGCCGCCAGCAGCAGGGTTGCCCCGAGCGTGATGATGGTGCGTACCGAATCATGGGAGATTGTCAGTGTCATGTGCCTTGCCCTGAATGTCACTGTTAAAGTTAGACGCCGCCGGCCGTGCGAGGTTCACGGCCCTGCGCTCGAAAGCGGCGTATCCGGCTGGCGAAGGCCTCGGCATCGATGTCGGCGCCCGAGGGCCCGTAGCGCAGTCGGCAGTAATCGCTGACGAGCGCCAGCAGCTCGCCCTCGTTGGCCAGCGCAGGCCGGATGCGCGCGGCATACTGCAGCGGTGTTTCGCCGGGCCGCTTGGGCAGACCGGCCCGGCGCAAACGGGCAAGCAGTCTCCGCCAGGCGCGCTGGGTCCGGTCGTCCCGCGGTAGCTGCCACAGCCAGACCAACGCCACCAGCACAGCCGTGACCGCGGTCAACACGCCCATCAACAGGCCCAGCCGGGTGGCGGAGAGATCCGGGAATCCGAGACGCTCGAAAAACTGCTGCTGGCGATCGGCATCGAAGCCGAGCACCCATCGATTCCACAGGTGCTGCAGGCGATCGTAGCGATTGAGCAGGTCGCGCAGCAGGTCGCTGTCGAACCAATGGCGCGGCCGGTCGACCGCGCTGCGCGATCCCTGGCTGATGCGCTCGGGGGAAACCGCGGCCGTTGGGTCGATTCGGGTCCAGCCGCGATCGGCCAGCCAGATCTCGACCCAGGCATGGGCATCGGAGTGGCGCACCAGCAGATAGCTCCCCCCGGGCTGCAGGAATCCGCCCTGGTAACCGGTGACGATCCGTGTGGGTATACCCGCTGCCCGCATCAGAATCGCGAAGGCCGAGGCATAGTACTCGCAGTAGCCCGTGCGCAGATCGAACAGGAATTCGTCCGCGCTGTGGCGACCCAGCAGCGGGCTGTCGAGACTGTAAAAGAAGGGCTCGTCGCGAAACCACTGCAGCACGGCTCGGGCCAGCTCGAGATCGTCATCGTGCGCCTGGCGCAGCCTCTCGGCCATGGCCAGCGTCCTGGGATTGCGGTCGTCTGGCAGATGCAGCGCCATGCGCCTGAGCGTATGCGGCAGCACCGGCATGTCTTCGAATTCGGGGTTGCTGATCACCTGGTACTGGGTCAGGGTCGTGATCGGGTGGCGGCTGACCATCTGGTGATCGAGGGTCTTGCGGGCACCGTCCGGTGCGTTGATCGCGTAGTCCAGGGCAAACAGCCAGTGACGTTCGTGTGGCTCGAGCTGAACGCTGTAGCGCCGCGCCTGAGGGCCGATGGGCACCACCGCCGCCGGCATTCGGTTGGTGAGATAGGCCTGGCTCCAGGTATCGCCGTCGAAGTGCCACAGGACCGGGCCACGCCAGTACAGCTCGCTGTTCGAGGGTGGTGAGCCCTCGAATTCCACCCGAAAGGCGGGAGAATCATCAGCGTACAGGCTGGAAATGCTGCCCGGCGACATCTCGTCGGACAGGCCGGTCTTGGCATCCATGACGTTGTCGGGCAGCCCCCACAGCGGCTGGGCCAGGCGCGGAAAGGTCACGAACAGGACCAGCGCCACCGGAACGGCCAGGAGCAGCAAGACAGCGGCGTCCGACAGGATGCGGGCGGGGTGGTTGCGATCGGGTTCGCGTCCGGCCGGGGCGGATTCGGTCTGTTCGATGACGACGAGTGCCGCCACGGCACTCAGGCAGCCAGCCAGCAGGTAGGTCAGCAAGGCCAGACGCTCGTCAAACAGGAACTGGGCGGCGATCAGGAAGAAACTGACCGAGGCGACGGCCCGCAGATCGCGCAGCGTGCGCAGTTCGAGCATCTTGGCCGCCAGCATCACGCATAACAGGCTGGTCGCCGCCCGGCGTCCCCACAGACCGCCAAAGGCGATACCGACCAGTGCGACGGCGAGCAGCGTCAGCAGTATCCTGGGCCAGGCCGGCG
Organism: Pseudomonadota bacterium; assembly: GCA_013285445.1. Lineage (NCBI taxonomy): Bacteria > Pseudomonadati > Pseudomonadota > Pseudomonadota bacterium. Next base: position 1,221,751 of record CP053448.1, read on the forward strand.
GCAGTGGCCAGCCCCGGTGGACGCCGAGCAGGCGCCAGCAGCACACCACCACGATGGCCGACGCCAGCCAGGCCGGCATGGCCAGCAGATGCGGCGCTGCGGCGATCAGGAATGCCCCAATTGTCCAGGCGACCGCGGCCAGCGGTGGGGTAGAGACGTGCGCGCGTGCCCGGGCCATCAGCGGTTACCGAACTCGGCGAGGGCACGCAGGCAGCGGTCGCGATGGGTGCGGCCTCTGCCAGGTCCGACGAGGCAGTCGGGCAGCGCCAGCGTGTACTGTCGCCGGGTTTGGTCGGCCTTGAGCACCCAGGCGGTCAGGCTGCTGATGCGTTCCTCGATGTCCCGACCGGGCGCGCGTTCGAATTCGAGCACCACGTGGGGCGATCGTTCGCGCCGGTATTCACGCGACAGCAATGTGCGGTGGCGCTGGCTCGCCTTCCAGGCGATCTGGTGCAGCGGGTCGCTCTCCCGCCAGCGCCTCAGGCTGTGGAACTCGTCACCGTCATTGTCGTGGTGGACGGCCTGTCCGAATTCGCCGCGACCACCGTCAGGCAGGGGTGGTGCCGGATCGGCCGGGCGCGGCCAGACCAGCAGCGGCTGCTCCGGCCAGAACCAGGACCAGGCAACGAACAGGCCCAGGGGATGGCGCGTTTCGACCCGCAGACGGCCAACCGCCTGCCAGCCCCGGCGCCGGGTCGGCATGGCCAGTGACACTTCGGTGGTGCTGTCCGGTGCGACCTCGAAGCGCGTGCGGCGCGAGCCCTGCACCAGTTCCAGTCCCGGGCGCAGGCGATGTTCGGTGTTGGCGACCGTGAGCTGAAACGTGGCAGTCTGACCGGCGAAGACCGGTGCCGCCAGCCCATGTCTGATGTGCAGGTGGCGCAGGTTTCGGTAGGCCAGCAGCGTGGTATTGATGGCCAGCCCACCAACGATAAAGGCAGTGAACAGGCCAAGGTTGTTGTTGAAGTTCAGGCTGCCGATCAGCATGGCCAGCATCAGCGCGCCCAGGGTCCAGCCAAAGCGCGTCGGCAGGATGAAGACCTGGCGGTAAGACAGCGAGATCGGTGGATGCGCTGGCGCGCGCCGACGCACCCAGTGGTCCAGCACTCGGCGCCACAGGGCGTGGTGACGGTCGCCGGGTGTGGACAGGCGGGCCGCGCCCACGGCTTCAGGGCACCGGTGTGGACTCCAGGATTTCCGCAACGATTTCATCGCTGGTCAATCCCGACTCGGCGATCGGCTGCAGCCGATGCGCTGCCAGTGCCGGGAAGATTTGCCGGACATTGTCGGGCAGACAGAAATCCTGGTGTTTGACCAGTGCATGAGCCCGTGCGGTCTGGATCAGCGCCAGTGCCGCGCGCGGCGAGAGCCCGGCCTGGGCCGCTGCGTGAGTCCGGGTGGCCCTCACCAGGGCCTGGATGTAGTCAAGTACCGGTTCGGAAACGTGTAGTGTCGCAGCCGCCTCGATCAGCGCCATGACGCGCTGTGGATCCAGCGCCGGCTGCATGCGCTTCAGCAGGCTCTGGCGATCCGGCTCGGTTAGCAATCGCCGTTCCTCGCGCTCGGTGGGGTAGCCGATGCGCGTGCGCAGCAGGAACCGGTCAAGCTGCGAGTCCGGCAGCGGATAGGTGCCGGTCAGATCCAACGGATTCTGGGTGGCAATCACGTAGAAAGGCTGCGGCAGCCGATGGGTGTGGCCGTCGATCGTGACCTGGTTTTCCGACATCGCCTCAAGCAGGGCCGACTGGGTGCGAGGCGTGGCCCGGTTGATCTCGTCGGCCAGCACGACATTGGCAAAGATCGGTCCCGGGCGAAACTCGAAGCGTTCGTCGGCGCGCCGAAAGATCGACACCCCCAGAATGTCGGCGGGCAGCATGTCGCTGGTGAACTGGATGCGCTGCCAGCTGCCGCCCACGGCCAGTGCGAGTGCCCGCGCCAGCGTTGTCTTTCCGACCCCGGGCAGGTCTTCGATCAGCAAATGGCCGCCGGCAAGCAGCGCAGAAAACGCGAGTTCGATCACTCCGGGCTTGTCAACGATGACGGCGTTGACGCTGCGGCGTGCATCGTCGAGGGCCGCGGTCAGGGGATCGCCACCGGGCGCTTGCGGCGCTGCATCATTCATCGAGCAGTGCGTTGATCTTGGCTGCACAAATGAAGTCGTTCTCGCTCAGACCGTCGATTGCATGCGTACTGAAGTGAATCAGGCAGAAGTTGTAGCCGGCCTCGAAATCCGGGTGGTGCCCTTCCTGGTTGGCAACCCAGGCCATGGCGTTGATGAATGCCATGGTCTTGTAGAAGCCCTTGAATTCGAAACGCCGATAGATCGACTTGCCGTCCCCGGCAACTTGCCAGCCAGGAGTTGCCGGCAGCAGTTCCTCGATGCGATCGCGTTCAAGCGGCGGTGTGCCACCCTCGCAGGGTGTGCATTTCTTGGTCGTCAGCTCGTCGCTCATGGTCAGGCTGCTTCCTCTTCTTTGGGCGGGAATGTGGGCTCGAATTCTCCAAGCGCGCGGGCCTTGCGGATCAAGCCGAGCAGATCCTGCCGCGCCAGACCGAACAAGTCGTCCATGCGGTCCAGAATGTAGTACACGCTCTGGTAGATATCGATGCGATAGGGTGTGCGCAGGGCCTCGATTGGATCAAACGGCCGCCGAATCGGCTCGTCACTTTCCAGCGCGTAGACGCTTTCACCCGGAGACGAGGCAATGCCGCCGCCGTAGATCCGGGCTCCGTCAGGGGTGCTGAGCAAGCCGAACTCGACCGTGAACCAGTACAGCCGCGCCAGATAGACGCGTTCGCGCGTCGATGCCTTTACTCCGGCTTTGCCGTACGCCTCAGTGAAATCGGCGAAGCCCTGGTGGGTCAGCATGGTGGCGTGACCGAAGATCTCATGAAAGATGTCCGGTTCCTGCAGGTAATCCATGTCCTCGCGCGAGCGGATGAACGAGGCCGCCGGAAACTTCCTCTCCGACAGCAGCTTGAAGAAGCGGTCGAAATTGATCAGGGCCGGCACCGGCGCGACTTCCCAACCGGTGCGCTGGCGCAGTACGCTGGAAACGTCCTCCGGTTGCGGGATGCGCTCGGTTGGCAGATTCAGGATTTCCAGCCCGTCGAGGAATTCCTGGCACACACGTCCCTGGATGACCTCGATCTGGCGCGCGTAGAGGTCGCGCCAGACGCTGTGTTCCTCGTCGGTATACGGGATAATGCCGTTTTCGTCGGGTACCCTGGCTTCGTACTTGGTCGACTTGCCCATATGCGCCTCCGATGAACCTGTTCTTTATCAAGTTTACCACTGACCGTGATTGAGACCGTCAACAGACTTCAGGATTCCTGGCCGGGTCGCAGCTGGTATGAGGATGAATTCCGTCCGCGGCCGCTGCCGTCCCTGACCGGCAAGGCCAGAGTCGATGTGGCAATCATCGGGGGCGGGCTGGCCGGACTGTCCACGGCCATTAGCCTGATCGAGCGCGGTGTGGATGCCGTGGCCGTGCTCGAGTCCGGTCAGCCCGGCACGGGCGCCTCCGGGCGCAACGGGGGCTTTGTGTTTGCCGGCTATTCGCTGTCCAATGAGCGATTGATCGCGCAGATCGGACGCCACCGCGCCCGGGTCCTGCATGGCTGGACGCGCGATGCCGTGCGCCTGATCCGCAAACGCATCGATCGCTACGGGATTGCCTGTCAGGCCAGCGACGCCGGCGTGTTGCTGGCCGACTGGTTTGGTGATGATCGCGTCTTGCTCAACCAGGCTGAGTGGCTGGACAACCAGCTCGGCTTCGGGCTCGAACCCGTTGGGCGTGATCGGATGGCGGACTACGTGACCTCGACTCGCTACGGTGCCGGGCTGCTTGAGCCGGGCAGTTTCCATTTTCATCCGCTGCGTCACGCTCGCGGGCTGGCCGATGCCACGATCGCGGGCAGTGGGCGGGTGTACGGTTCCAGCCCGGTCCGATCGCTGGATCGTCACGCCGGCGCCTGGCGGCTGCGCACCCCGGAGGGAGAACTGCAGGCCGACCAGGTGGTGCTGGCAACCGGTGGCTACGATCGACGGCTGTGGCCACGACTGCAGCGCGCGGTGCTGCCTGTGGCGACCTACATTGCAGTGACTGAACCGCTGGGCGAGCAGCTGCAGGCACTGTTGCCTGCCCCGGTGGCGGTCTATGATACCCGCTTCGCGTTCGACTACTACCGACCGCTGCCCGACACGCGGCTGCTGTGGGGCGGCCGGATCACCATGGCGCGTCGTTCGCCGAAGGCGATTCGCCGCCTGCTCAGGCGCGACATCGTGCGTGTCTTTCCGGTGCTTGATCGCGTCCGCTTTGAATATGCCTGGGGTGGCTGGATGAGCTACGCCCGGCATCAGATGCCCTTGCTGGGCCGGACCGCGGGGAGCCTGTGGTACGCCCTGGCCTTTGGCGGCCACGGCATGGCGACCACAACGCTGGCCGGTGAAGTGCTTGCCGAAGCACTGACCGGCGAACGGGAGCGGCTTGCGGCCTTTGCCGACTGGCCGCCGAGTTGGGCCGGCGGGCTCGGCGGTCGCGCGGCCGTCCAGTGCGTGTACTGGGGCCTGCAGGCAGGTGATCAACTGCGTACGCGCCGGCTTCGACGACTGTAGCCATTTTCCTACACAGCGACGGGTGGTTTTCCTACAGCAGATCGCGCCACTTGTCCATTTCCCCTGGCAGCGGGTACGGCGCACAATCGACCTGGATCATGGCTGGTTCGCCCGTTCGCTGGTACGGGCGCACCCCGGGCCCCAAGCGGCCCATTCGGGGGTTGGGCGGCACCGCTTCCCTGGTGCCGCCCTTTTTTTTGTGGCCGTGGCGGCACGCCCAATACCTTAATTCTCAACGACGTGCCGCTGTGGAGCTGCGCAATCGCCTGGGCCTAGTCGCCCATCGCTGCGGTTCGTGCACGGTTCGTGCATGCCTGTCCCGGTTCACCCTCGGGTTCACCCTCGCACCCCCGGATAAAGCCCCGTGCTGCCGGGTAACATCCACGGTCAGTTATACTTCTTCACATGAACTTGAACGGCACGATCATTGCGGAAGTGCTCGACGCTTATCCACGCGTTCAGGCCGTCTATTTGTTTGGATCCACGGTGGACGGCGAGCAGCGCGGGGACAGCGATATCGATGTTGCCGTGCTGCTGCCCCCGGAGGACGCACGACGTGTCGGCTCGCTGCTGATGGGCGCGCTGCACGAGCAGCTTGAGTCTTTGCTGGGCCGCAGCGTGGACCTGATCAATCTCAGGGAGGTCTCCACGGTATTCCAGAACGAGATCATTGCCAGCGGCCAGCGGATCCATTGTGCCCACCCGGACGCCGCCGATGAATTTGAAATGCTGGTCATGTCGATGTACCAGAAGCTCAACGCCGAGCGTGCCGGCATTCTGTCCGAGGGGCTTGGCAGCGGACGCTTCTACCGGGTATGAGCGACACCCTGGTCAACAAGAAGGTCAGTGTCGAGCGCTGTATTCGTCAGATCCGATCCTATTACGAGCACCGCGGCGAACTGCCTTTCGAGCGTGATCACCTTCGGCAGGATGCCATCGCCATGAACCTGCAGCGGGCGATCAAATTGTGTATCGATATGGCCAACCACCTCATCAGGACCCGGAAACTCGGACTACCGCAGGGCAGCAGGGACAGTTTCGCCCTGCTTGAACAAGAAGGGTTCATCGGGGCTGATCTGGCTGGTCAATTGAAGAGGATGGTGGGGTTTCGAAATGTCCTCGTCCACGAATACCGGGAACTCGACCTCGGCATCATGATCGATGTGATCGAAAACCGGCTCCACGCGTTGCTCGATTTCACTGTTGACGTCCTGAACGCTGCGGGGGCGCACACGCAGGATCCGGATTCCTGACCTCGCTGCAAAACCCTCGAGTGGCGTTTTTCCTTCAATGATTTCAGAAATCTCCCGATGCAGCGCGGCCAGGGCGCGGCGAAAATGCCGCCATGACTTACCCGCGCAGCCAGATTGTTTCTGAGGATGATCCCGGTTTTTACCACGTCGTTTCCCGATGTGTCCGGCGCGCCTTCCTGTGCGGTCGCGACAAGCTCACCGGCCAGTGCTTCGAACACCGACGACAGCATAGGCAATGGAGCAGTTGCGGTTTCCACGGCACGTGGAAGAAGCGAGTGCGGAATGCCGTCATGCGTGGATCGAGATGCGCATCCTCGAGCTGGCGGATTGCTTCGCGGTGTCGGTATATGCCTACGCGGTAATGAGCAATCATTTCCATGTCGTGTTGCGCGTCGGCCCCCACGCCTCCCGGGAGCTGTCCGACGAGGAGGTCGCGCGCCGCTGGCTGACCGCGTTTCCAGGGCCGATCAAGGTCGACAACAGCCCCGAGACCGCCGAACGCCTGAAGCGGGCCATCACCGGCAACCCGGAGCGGCTGGTTGAACTGAGAAAGCGCCTGGGCAGCCTGAGCTGGTTCATGAAGGCCCTCAACGAGCCCATTGCCCGCCGGGCCAACCGCGAAGACGGCTGTAAAGGAAAATTCTGGGAAAGCCGCTACAAGTGCCAGGCGCTACTGGAAGAGCGAGCCGTGCTCTCGTGCATGGCCTACGTCGATCTCAACCCCGCTCGCGCCGCCATGTGCGACACCCTGAAAGACTCCCATCACACCACCATCCAGCGACGACTGCGCGCCGACAACCCACTCGATCAGCCGCTCCAGCCCGTCGCCGGCCTGGACGCCGATGCGCTGGCGGACCTGACCGAATCGAGCTACATCGCGCTCGTGCAGTGGACCGGCGAACAGGCTCGCTCGGACAAGCGCGGCAAGCTCAGGCCACTGGGTGATGCAGGTACTTCAGCCCCGGCCGGCATCTGGCAGGTCGCCAGCCATCCCCGGGAGTGGCTGCGCCAGGTCCGGGGCACCGAGAGCCTCTACTACCGCGCCGTCGGCTCGGCCGAAGCCCTGATGGCCAAGGCCGAAGCGCTGGGCCAGGTGTGGATGAAGGGTGCGGCGGCAGAAACGGCCCGCAAGATCCTCAAGCAACGACCGACCTGAACGACTGAAGCAATGCAACTACGAACGTACCGGCACTGACCGGGGGTTGGCGTGCGCGCGACTTGGAAAATGGAAACAGCGGCCTGAAAACAGCGGCCGGGTCGGGCAAGAATCGGACTGGAAGGGGAAAACGGCAGGGGGAAATCAGTTTTGGAGGGCAACCGATCGGTCAAGCGGGGCTTTCAAATAATGTGTGATGAGATGGACGCCTCCGTCATTCGCAGCGGCGTCAATTTGCGCCAGACTGGTATTCCACACAGTCGATCACGTAGGAGGCGTCCACATGAAGCATAAACTGATTGGAATCGACTTGGCAAAGAACGTTTTTCAGGTCTGTGCCGTCAACCATGCAGGAAAGCTGGTTTTCAACCATAAGGTGGGCCGTGCCCGGCTGGCCGAGGTGATGACATCACAGAACCCCACCCAGGTCGCCATGGAGGCCTGCGCCAGCGCTCACTACTGGGGGCGCAAGTTCGAGCGCATGGGTCATCATGTGATCCTCATTCCGCCGCAGCATGTGCAGCCCTTCGTTCGCGGTGGCAAGAGCGATGCCCGCGATGCACTGGCCATTGTCGAGGCAGCCCAGCGTCCGAAGCTTCATTCGGTGCCGATCAAGTCGGCCTTACAGCAGGACCTGCAGAGCATTCATCGGGTCCGGAGTCAGTGCATCGGCCAGGTCACTGCCGTCGGCAACCAGATCCGGGGCATTGCGCGCGAGTACGGGGTGGAGTTCAAGTCGGGGATTCATGCCCTGGTCAAGCAGCTCCCTGAAGTGCTCGAAGATGGTGAGAACGAACTGACTTCGGTCGTTCGGCAGCTCCTGTTCGAACAACTTGATCACCTTCGCCGACTCCGCCTGCGCAGTCAAGCCCTGCACGCACACATGATCGAACTGGCCAGCCAGGACCCGGCCTTACAGCCGGCTGCTGGAGCTGCCGGGTGTTGGTCCGGTCGTGGGTTCAGCCTACCTGGCCTCGATTGGCAATGGTCACAAGATTGCTCGTATCGGCTGGCGGATCGTCGCCCGGGGCGAGCATTACGACGTCAACAAGGCATTTGGGTCTGCCCATCCTGCCGGTTGAGTCTGCAGCAAGTCGATGAAGCAATAGGTTGACCCGACCCCGAGGGAGCCTGGTCCAAGACATGGTGAAAAACCGCTTGTGTGTTTAGGTCTCGGGGTCATCTCGAAACTCATGGTGGGCCGGGGGCAAGAGCAATCAAAGCCCCCATCCAGAGCCCGGATATATGTCAGCAGACCATTGATTTATCGCAACAAGTCAACGACGAAGGCCCTTTTGAGGAGGGATAGAGATGATCACGCCAGAGAAACTGCAAACTGGTGAAAAACCGCTTGACAGTGGGGAGGCGTCCATATATGTCCTTGTTTTTATTTCGTTATTGTGTGAATTCACGGTGTCCTGGTTTTTCTTCCCCGCTCTCGAACCGGTCCTCGAAGACGCCGGTTCTGAGACACGTCAGGGTGACGTCGTCGACCTGTGCGTACCAGTCGAATCCGTTTCCTGAATAGCGGAAGCGGAGCTTGAGACCGCTCGTACCGGCGTAGCTGCTCAGCTCGAGGGAAAGGTCTCCTGGCTGGTGGCTCTCGTCCCAGGTCAGGAGGTTGTTCCACGATGCGCCGTTCCAGATGTCGACCTCGAAGCGGTCGTTGCTGCCGATGTTGAGGTCGCGGTAGTAGGCGGCGGTCTTCAGGGTCGCACGCCCGGTGGAAGCTTCGAGGTCGAAGGGCGGGGAGACAAGCTCGGTATCGAAGGGCGGTGCCCCCGAGCCGGCGGCGTCGCTGTCAGCGCAAGCCGCCTCACCACTTCCGTTGGTGTTGTTGGGGATGCCGCAGTTGCTGCTGGCCGTCGTCGCCCAGACGACGCCGTCACCCCCGGTATGGTCCACCACAGTCCAATCGAGCGGGATGCCGTCTTCGAAGGTCACAGGCGCTCCGTTGCAGACCAAGGTGGAGGTCTGGACGGTGAAGCTGAAGACGGACGAGGTGATGCCTTCCCCGCAAGTGTTCGAAGGAGTCACCCGCCACCAGTAATCTCCACCTCCAGCCAGCGGGATGCCATGGTAGCTGGTAGTGGTGACGGTGGCCGAGTCGACAAGGACATTGAAAGCGGAGTCCTCGGCGACCTCCACCAGATACTCGGCGGCTTCCGTGGCCGCGGACCAATGGTAGGTGGGTGAAAAGGCCACGTCGGTGGCTCCGTTCGCAGGCTGGTCGAGGATGGCGCCGCCGGGCTGGCCGGCGTAGACAGTCAGGGCAACGTCGTCAGTCCGAAGGATCGGGTTGCCGGGATTCTCAGGGTCGTTCCCTTCGCCGGAGACGGTGAGGGTGTGCGGCCCAGCGTCGCCGGCGGACAGCCCCGAGATGGTCAGCGTACTCGAGCTCGAAGGCGTGACGGGATTGACGCTGAATCCTTCGACCCCCGGGTGGCCCGAGAGCGAGAGCGCCACCGGCTCGGCATAGCCGAAGAGAGAATCGACCTGCACCGTATAGAGGGCATCGGTGGATGCGCAGGCGGCGAGCTCATCGGGCTCTGCGTTGAGGAAGTAGCCGGAAGTTAGGGCGACGTTGCCGCTGCAGACGAGCGACCAGGGCTGATCCTCGATTGCAACGTTTCCGGCCAGTACCTCCACCGTCCAGATGCCGGTTTCCGGGCTCTGGACTCGGATCCCTTCCGTGTTATTCCTGTTATCGAAGGCGATGCCCGCGGAGTTGCTCCAGGCACCACTGAAGTCGTTGCCCAGATAAACGACATCTGCCGGGGAGGTGACCCGGAGGTTCAGGTCGTTGATCAGGGCGCCGCCGCCGGCGAGATTGGGTGGATCCATCCAGGCCAGCAGACATCGCAGGCCGGCTCCGGACGAGTCGACCGAGATCGGGATCGCGTTGCTCTCGCCCGTTCCCCCGAAGGCGCCTTCCGTCCAGACGCTGCGTACAGTGGAACACCACGGGTTCGTCCAGTCGTTGCAGATCCGCTGCAGGTTGGGGCGCCCCCAGCCTTGCGCGGTGCCCGGGAGGTCCTCCCCGGAGGTTGGGAAGCTGTGAGGAAGGTACTCCCCCGAGTTCAGGAGCAGCGCCTTCATCAGGCTGCCGCTCGGGGCGGGCAGGCCGTGGACGTTCTGCAGCCAGTCGCGGATCAGGGCGACGAGCGCGGTCAGCGAGGGTGCGGAGCTGCTGGTGCCGGGGAAGTTCTGGTAGCCGGAGGTGTCGTTCGGGGTCTGCACGTAATGCGAGGCGCCGGCTACGTCGGGGCCATGACGTCCGTCAGAGGTGGGGCCGCGACTGCTGTAGATCACGATCTTGCTTGCGTCGCAGGGGGCCGAGTCCCCCGGCCAGCAGGACCCGTCGACTCCGTTGTAGAAGGCGGCGGCGGAGATGTCATTCTTGGCGGTCGAGGGGGAGTAGATGGAGCTCGCGCCACTGCCGGTGTTGCCGGCGGAGGTGATCCAGAGGTATTCCTGGACCAAGCCGTTGCCAGTAGTATTATCGTTATCGTAGGCCCAGATGTCGAGCTGCTCCGAGTCGGTGGTGTAGCTTCCGCCCACCGGGGTGCCCCAACTGTGGTTCGATATCCGGGAGCCGTCGGCATAGCTGGCCTGGAAAAAGTCTGCGAGGGTCGTTACGCTCGAGCAGCTGTTCAGGCAATCCAGGCTGCCGGGGCTGGAGTCGCATCGCAGCGCCCAGAGGCGGGCTCCGAAGGCCCCGCCTTTGATGGCACAGGCCTCGGTCGGGGTCTCGCCCCCACTCTGGGCACCGTTGCCCAGTATCACCCCGGCCGAGCCGCTGCCGTGTGCGTGGCCGGCGACGCAGCTGGTCACGGTGTTGGAGATGTCGCAGCTGGAGCCGTCGACGTACTTGAAGATCGTGTCGTTGGGAATCCCGGAACTACAGGAGAAGTCCGGGCTGTTGAAGGTGGTATCGAGTACGCCCACCAGTTGCTCCGATCCGGGGGTGGCGTCTGAACGGGGCGCTGGGCCGGCGGCCGTGATCCCGTCTGCCCAGACCGGCACCTCCGCGAGGCTTCCCGAGCAGCCGTTTCCGACGCCGGCCTGGTGGATCTCCCGCGCCGTCTCCGAAAGCAGCACAGGCGGCACGATCTGCTCCACCCACCAGACCTCCGGAAGACTGAGGAGATCGGGTAGCCGATCGGCAGGAATCTCCAGCTCGATCGTTGGGGTGTCGAGGTAGTGATGGGCCGGAATTGTTGCGCCGACGTCGAGGCCCAGCGCGTTCAGACCGGCAAGGACCGAGGGTAGCCGTTCGGAGTCCACGATCTTCACCCGCAGGCGGTAACGCCCTTTACGGGGAGGGCGCTCCTTTTTCTCGGCCACCATCTTGTAGGCCGGCTGGTAGACCCCGATCCACTGTACGAAAGACAGTGAGGTCGCGGTATCAAGAGTTGCCGCATCGTTGAACCAGAAGAGGAACCCGAAGTTGGGGAAGTAGGCGGAAAGGAGGCGCCGGGCGCCCAGGCTTTCGATCTCCTCGAGGTCCGCGCGCCGCACCGGCCCCCGGAGCTGGACGAGGTAGAGTCCCGGGCGGCCCCAGGGTGTGCTCAGCTCGGGCGGGATCGCCGGTTCGATGCCCCTGGTATCCCAGGACCACCCGCTGCCCAGGCGCAGACGGTGGGTGCGGAGATCCTGTAGCGATCCCCCGCTCGCGGAAAGCTCGCGCGCCTGTTCGATGCTGAGTTCGACAACCTGAAAGGCACCGTAGTGCTCGATCCTGGTCGTCAATTCAAGAAGGCGATCGCCGTCGTCGGGAGCCCGGTGCAGCAGGTAGCGCTCGGCTGGGCTGGACTCAGCGGAGCTGGAGAGAGCCGCGAGCACGAGTCCGGTGATGAGATGACTAGGGCGCATGGAGGGCCCTCGTGAACGGACCGGGGATAAGATGATTCTCGAGTCTGCATCAGAATTTGGCACTTGTATGCAACCTGCCGAAAAGCCGCTCGACGTACCGGCTGCGACCCTGTGCCGGGCGCGGACGCTTGGGCGAGTCTCCGTCAAAGCTTGTCGACTTCTTCAGCGCCGCGCATAGGAAGTATGCGCCTCCGATTGCTTGATTTCCAGCGGTATCCGAAGCCGTTCCCCACCGACTTTTGACTCCGGTTGCAGGTCGAATTTGGTCGACGCCACAGAGGAAAGGGCATATTTGATGACCTGTCAATTAGCGGACAGCGCTCTTGACTGGATATTTGAACTGCCCGCTGACAAAGGGATTGACGGCATGTGTGAAGCGCCGGGACTGCTGCTCAACGAGGTCATGACGCTCGGGCAGCAATCGGACTGGACGGGGCAAACGACAGGGGAAATTAGTTTCGAAGGGCGATCGATCGGTCAAGCGGGGCGTTCAAATAATGTGTGTCCCTGATTTCGCCTTTACTGCCGCAGGCGGTCAAGGACGCTGGTTCTTAGGCGCTTACTGATCAGCTGGAGTTCGAGGCGACCGACTTTTCCACCCCAGACACGGGTACCGACGACGAGATCGATAGCGACGTCACGCTAATCGACCGTACCGATGCGTTTACCTACACCAGTGGAACCGTCGACCTGAGTCGCGATGCCGGGTTGACTTCGGTCGACATTGTTTTTGCCGACCATTTCGAGCTGGCAGGCGTACGCCATCAACCCGTCGGCAAAAATCGGGCTGGAAGATAAAAGCGGCAGGCGGGAATCAGCCCCGAGGGCGCGGCACCCAATGAACGGAGGCCGCGCCTTTTTCAAGGCCGCAGGCAGCGGCGCTTATACGCGCTCGAAGATGCCGGCCGCGCCCATGCCGGTGCCGATGCACATGGTGACCATGGCGTAGCGCTGGTTGCGGCGCTGCAGGCCGTGGATCGCCTTGGCCGACAGGATCGCGCCGGTCGCGCCCAGCGGGTGGCCCAGGGCGATGGCGCCGCCGAGCGGGTTGACCTTGTCGGGGTCGAGCCCGGTGGTGCGGATCACCGCCAGGGCCTGGGCGGCGAAGGCCTCGTTGAGCTCGATCCAGTCGAGCTCGTCCATGCCGATGCCGGTCTGCTTGAGCACCTTCGGGATGGCCTCGATCGGGCCGATGCCCATGACCTCCGGCGGCACGCCGGCGACCGAGAAGCCGCGGAACACGGCCAGGGGCTTGAGGTTGAGTTCCTTGAGAACCCGCTCGGAGACCAGGATCAGCGCCCCGGCGCCGTCGGACATCTGCGAGCTGGTACCGGCGGTGACCGTGCCCCTGGCGTCGAACACCGTCCTGAGCTTGCCCAGCGCTTCCGGCGTGGTATCGCGGCGCGGACCCTCGTCGGTGTCGACCACCGTTTCGATTTCCCGCACGGTGCCGTCGGGGCCGGGCACGCGGTTGGTCACCGTGACCGGGCGGATTTCGGTGAACTCGCCGCCGTCGATGGCGGCAATCGCCTTCTGGTGCGATTGATAGCCAAACTGGTCCTGGTCCTCGCGCGAGACCTCCCACTTCCGGGCCACCTTCTCGGCTGTGATGCCCATGCCGTAGGCAATCGCGACGTTGTCGTCTTCGAACACCTTCGGGTTCATGGCCACCTTGTGGCCCATCATCGGCACCATGGTCATGGTCTCGGTGCCGCCGGCGATCATCACGTCGGCCTCGCCCAGGCGAATGCGGTCGGCGGCCATGGCAATGGTCTGCAGGCCCGAGGAGCAGAAGCGGTTGACGGTCACGCCCGGCACGGTGTCGGGCAGGCCGGCGAGCAGGGTGCCGATGCGCGCGACGTTCATGCCCTGTTCGGCCTCCGGCATGGCGCAGCCGACGATCACGTCCTCGACCCGGGCCGGGTCGAGCTCGGGCACTTCGGCCAGCGATTCGCGGATGACGTGCGCCAGCATGTCGTCCGGGCGGTAATTCCTGAAAGCGCCCTTGAACGCCCGGGCGACGGGGGTGCGGACGGCAGAGACTACGTATGCGTTGCTCATGGTTTTGAGTCCTTGGATATCTGATTGATTCGGGTTCCGGTTTCCGGGTTCCGGGTTCCGGGCGGGCTCCGGAAACCGGAACCCGGAACCCGGAACCCGTTCAATTCCTCAACGGCTTGCCGGTCTTGAGCATGTGGGCCACGCGTTCCTGGGTTTTCTCCATCGCGGCCAGTTCCAGGAAGTGATCGCGTTCGAGGCGGTGGATCCATGCCTCGTCGACCGTCGATCCGCGATCGATCTCGCCGCCGCAGATGACGGTGGCGATGCGCGAGCCGATCTCGTAGTCGTGCTCGGAGATGAAGCGGCCCTCGAGCATGTTGACCAGCAGCATCTTGAGCGTGGCGATGCCGACATCGCCGGCGGCCGGGAACTTGCGGCCGGCCAGCGGCGGGCGGTAGCCGGCGGCGGCCAGGGCGCGCACCTCGTGGTGGGCGGCGTGCAGCAGCTCGTGCTCGTGCAGCACGATGCGATCGTGCTCGCGCAAATAGCCCATCTCGCGCGCTTCCATGGCCGAGCCGGCCACCTGGCCCATGGCGATCTGCTTGTAGCGCTTCTCGAGCAGGGGATAGGTGTCGCCGGCCTTGACGTCGTCGACGATCTGCATGGCCAGTGTGCCGAGTCCGCCGCCGGCCGGCAGCAGGCCGACGCCGGCCTCGACCAGGCCCATGTAGCTTTCCAGGTGGGCCACTCGGGTGGCGGTATGCATGGCCAGCTCCAGCCCGCCGCCCAGGGCCAGGCCGCGCACCGCCGCGACCGTGGGCACGTTGGCGTAGCGCAGGCGCAGGTTGGCCGCCTGGAAGCCGGCGACCAGTTCGCGCACGCTGTCGTAATCGCCCTTCTGGATGGCTTCGGCGGCGGCCTTGAGATTGGCGCCGGCCGAGAACGGTCCGTTGGGCTGCCAGATGACCAGGCCCTCGAAGCCGGCTTCGGCCCGGTCAACGGCTTCGTTGAGTCCGGCAACCACGCCGTGGTCGATGACCGCCATCTTCGACTTCAGGCTGGCGATGAGCACGTCGTCGTGCAGCGTCCACAGGCGGATCGAGTCGTCCTCGTGCACGGTGGTGCCGGACTCGGTCTTTTCGCCGAGCAGGCGCACCGGCTGGTACTGTCGCTGGAACACCGGCAGGTCGGGGCGCGGCAGGTAGCGGCCCTGGTCGGCCGACCAGGAGCCCTGCGGCGAATGCGCGCCCTCGATCTCGGTGACCCAGCCGGGCAGTTTCGCGTCGACGCCGGTCTTGCCGGCTTCGATGTCGCGTTCGACCAGCTCGGCCATCTGCTGCCAACCGGCCGACTGCCAGACCTCGAAGGGCCCGAGCTTCCAGCCGTAGCCCCAGCGAATGGCGAGATCCACTTCGCGGGCGCTGTCGGCGATCTCGCCGAGGAAATAGGCGCAGTAGTGGAACAGGTCGCGGTGGATCAACCACAGGAATTCGCTGTGCGCGTTCTCGCACTTGGCCAGCTCGGCCAGCTTCTCGCCGGGGTCGCGGATCGCCAGCACCTTCTGCACCGCCTCGGGCAGCGTGTAGTCGCTGTCGCGGTAATCGCCCGCCTTCGGGTCGAACACGCGGATGGCCTTGCCTTCCTTGCGGAATACGCCGGCGCCGGCCTTCTGGCCGAGCGCGCCGTTGTCGACCAGGGTCGACAGCCAGCCGGGCACCCGGAACCAGTCGTGCCAGGGGTCGTCTTCGAGCTGGTTTTTCATGGTGCCAATGACATTGGCCATGGTGTCGAGCCCGACCACGTCGGCCAGGCGGAAGGTGGCGCTCTTGGGCCGGCCGATGGCCGGGCCGGTCAGCGCGTCGACGGTGTCGAAACCGAGCCCCAGGCGCTCGGCGTGGTGCATGACCGACAGCATGGTGAACATGCCGACGCGGTTGCCGATGAAGTTGGCGGTGTCGCGGGCGCGCACCACGCCCTTGCCCAGGTTGCGGGTCAGGAAGTCCTCGAGCAGGTCCATGACCTTCTTGTCGGTGCCGGCATGCGGAATCAGCTCGACCAAGTGCATGTAGCGCGGTGGGTTGAAGAAGTGCACGCCGCAGAAGCGGCCGCGCAGGTTTTCCGGCAGCACTTCGGCCAGGTCGGTGATCGACAGCCCCGAGGTGTTGGTCGCAAAGATCGCGCCGTTCCTGACGTGCGGGGCGAGCTTGCCGTAGAGGTCGCGCTTGATGTCCATGCGCTCGGCCACGGCCTCGATGATGAAGTCACAGTCGGCCAGCTGGTCGAGATCGTCGGCGAAGTTCAGCGGACGGATGAACTCGACCAGGTCCTCGCTGGCCAGCGGCGCGGGCTTGAGCTTGAGCAGTCTCTGCCGGCCCTGCTCGGCCAGCTTGCTGCGCGGCCCGCCGTCGGAGGGAAGGTCGTAGAGATCGACCGGGATGCCGGCGGCGGTCAGGTGCGCGGCGATCTGCGCGCCCATCACGCCGGCGCCCAGCACCGCGGCGCGTCGTACTTTGAGCTTGTGATCAGTCATTTCGTGTCTCTTCCATCAGGTTCGTTTTGAAAATCTCTGAAACGCAAAGCAGCAAAGGTCGCGAAGTCTGTCATCGGGCGGTTTCTCTGCCTTC
The DNA here is from genome assembly GCA_013285445.1 of Pseudomonadota bacterium. Lineage (NCBI taxonomy): Bacteria > Pseudomonadati > Pseudomonadota > Pseudomonadota bacterium. The sequence goes on from CP053448.1 coordinate 1,238,278, forward strand.
TTCGCTGCTTTGCGTCTTCGCGATTGAAAGGTCTATTGAGGATACTCAGCTGGCCTTGGCGACCGGCGGCTGCATGGCTTGCCGGCCACCGATTTCCTCGGGCGTGAATTCGTCGACGGCGATGACTTTCGCCGTCAGTTCCTGGGCGCGCCGAAGGTCAGCGCCCTGCTCCTCGGTGATGACGCCGGCGGCGACGGCCTTGGCGACCAGCGCGTCAACGCTGAGGGGGCTGGGCACCATCTTGAGCGCGTTGCGCAGGGCAGTTTCTGCCGGCGCGGCCCTGAGTACGGCGGCAAAGGCCTTGAGAAGAAGGCCGGTTCCATCGTCGGCATTCGACTGGTAGGCGCCGTCGATCAGCCGCTCGCGCGCCGGCGAGTGTTCCTGCATCAGGCGGGCGATGGCCTGGCCGGTCCGGTCGTCGACCGGATGTTGCCTGCGGCCCCAGGGGAAGAGCTTGAGCCGCAGCAGCCTGCCGAGCGCGGGAATCGGAAAGTTGCGCAGCACGGCCAGCAGGGCGTTTTCAACCTGGTGGAGGCTGTCGCAGACCGACCATTGAACCAGAGGCAGGTCTTCTTCCGGGCGGCCGTCGTCCTCGTAGCGTCGCAGTGCCGCCGAGGCCATGTACAGGTGCGCCAGGGCGTCGGCCAGGCGACCGGACAGCGTTTCCTTGAATTTGAACTTGCCGCCGAGAATCAGCAGACAAAGATCGGCGATCAGCGTAAAGGCAGCGCTGAGCCGGTTGATCTGTCGATAGTGCCGGGCGGTCGCGCCGGACACGGGGCTGCGACTGAGCCAGCCGCCGGTCAGGGCCAGCAGCGGGGCGCGCACGAAGTTGGACAGCAGGAAACCGATATGGCCAAACAGGGCGCGATCGAAGGCCTTGGGGTCATCATCGGCGGCTGATTCCATTTCCTTGATCAGCCAGGGATGGCAGCGGATCGCGCCCTGTCCGAACACGATCATCGAGCGGGTCAGGATATTGGCACCCTCGACCGTGATCGCCACCGGGATCGATTGCCATGGAATCGAGAGGTAGTTGTTGGGGCCTTCGACCACGGCCTTGCCGCCGTGGACGTCCATGGCGTCGTTGAGCACCCGGCGGTTGCCCTCGGTCAGGTAGGCCTTGAGGATGGCCGAGAGTACCACCGGCTTCTCGCCGTGATCGAGCGCACTCAGGGTCAGCTTGTGGGCCGCTTCCATTCGGTAGGTCTCACCGCCGATGCGGGCCAGCGGCTCCTCGATGCCCTCGAACTGGCCGATCGGCTGCTTGAACTGATAGCGCACGCGCGCATAGGCGCCGGTCGTCATGCTGGCCAGTTTTCCGTTGGCCACGCTCTGGGCCGGCAGCGAGATGGCGCGGCCGGCGGCCAGGCAGTGCATCAGCATGCGCCAGCCCTGGCCAATGCGTTCGGCGCCGCCAATGATCCAGTCGAGTGGAATGAACACGTCCTTGCCGCGGGTCGGCCCGTTGAGGAAGATGCTGCCGCCGGGCAGGTGCCGGTCGCCGATCTCCACGCCTGGCGTTTGGGTCGGGATCAGGGCGCAGGTGATGCCGAGGTGTTCCGGACCGCCCAGCAGTCCGTCGGGATCCCGCGCCTTGAACGCCAGGCCAAGTACCGTGGCGATCGGTGCAAGTGTGATGTAACGTTTGTCCCAGCTCACGCGCAGGCCCAGCACGTCCTCGCCGTTGTGCCGGCCCTTGCAGACAATGCCCTCGTCGGGCATGGAGGCGGCATCCGATCCCGCCAGCGGCGAGGTCAGAGCGAAACAGGGGATGTCCTCACCCCTGGCCAGGCGGGGCAGGTAGTGGTTTTTCTGGGCGTCGGTGCCAAAGTGCATCAGCAACTCGCCGGGGCCGAGCGAGTTGGGCACCATCACCGATACGGCTGCCGAAAGGCTGCGCGTGGCGATCTTGGTCACCACCGCGCCGTTGCCCTGGGCGGAAAAACCCAGCCCGCCGTATTCCTCCGGAATGATCATGCTCAGGAAGCGTTTCTCGCGAATGTAGCGCCAGGCTTCTTCGGGCAGATCCTTGAGCTCGTGGTTGATCTGCCACTCGTCGAGCATGGCGCACAACTCCTCGACCTCGTTGTCGAGAAACGCCTGTTCGTCGGGAGAGAGCGTCGGCTTGTCGATCCCGAACAACTTCTTCCAGCGCGGCCGGCCGGAAAACAGTTCGGCGTCCCACCAGACCGTGCCGGCGTCCAGCGCTTCGCGCTCGGTGTCTGAGATCGGCGGCAGCACCGACTTGAACCAGCCGAACAGACGATTGGATAGGAGCGCCCGGCGCAGCGGCGTGATCGCGACCACGGTCAGCCCGACCGTCGCTATCGCGTAGAGCGTGATGACCGGCCACGGGGACGCCAGCCAGATGATTCCGGTCAGCGCGGCAATCGCCAGCAGAGCGGCCAGCCAGGACGGGCTGCGATACCAGGCCAGCGCAAGCAGACCGACGATAAGGGCGATGATCAACAACCAGGTCATGATGTTGCCTCCAGAGTGCGGCGGGCACTTTCGGAATGTTGGTTTTCGAGACTGCCGCGCAGGCCGGCAGCGGCAAACTGCACCAGCTCGGCGGCGATGATTCGGGTGTCTTTCAGTGCTGATTCGGCCATGGTCAGCGTCAATGCCGCGACAATGAAATCAAGCTGCTGCCTCAGCCGGCTTCGTTCCGCCCCCCGGCAGCGCCTGGCCGACCGCTTCGGCGAAGCGGCGCATAACGTGGGCGTATTCCTGCCGCATGGCGGCCTGCAGGGCCGTATCGCGGTCGGCGAAGGCGCGCAGCAGCAGCTGCATGAAACGCTGCCCTTCGGCATCGCCGCCGCGCGTGAACTCAAGGGCCGGTTGCACGAACGCATCGAGCACGGCCTCCAGGTTCGGGCGGCCCCGGTCGTTTTCCAGGGCGTCAAGGCGTTCGAGCCGGGCCGCGTTGAGGGCATCGAGGCGGCGCCGGAAAAGGGCCAGCATCAGCGCTTGCTTGGAGCCGAAGTGATAGTTGACGGCGGCCAGATTGGCCCCGGCGTCCTGGGTGATCTGGCGCAGCGTTGTCGGATGAAAACCCTGCTCGGCAAACAGCTGTTCGGCGGCGTCCAGGATTCGGTCACGGGTTGAAACGGACAATTGAAACGCCTGATTTAAACAAACGTTTCAATACTAATCGCTTACCCGTCCGGACGCAAGCGCAGCACCGAAAAAGCGGTCGGTATCCACGCATTGCCGTGCTGCGATCGGGTGCTGGCCTGGCCCGGTCTGCGTGCCGGGTGACTAGTGGGCCATGCGGCTAATTAGGTAACACTCAGCCGTCGAGCTGGCACTCGGCCGGGCGTACGTCGCCAGTCGCGCGGACCCGCCCGGGGTTCGAGACGATCACGGCACGGGCGTTATCCGGGTCGCCTGGCGGGCAGACGCGAATCGTGAGGTTCGTGCCGTAGGCTGCGCCATCAGGCCGGAAGCGAACCCGCAGACGACCGCCGGAGTGCAACACCAGTTCGTTCGTGGCGGCGACGACGCGCAGCACCCGGTCGGCCGAGGCGGGTTGGCTGTCCGTGTCGGGGTCGAGGTAGACAATCCAGCCGGCATCCCAGCGGTTGTCGTCGCTACAGTGACGGCCATCGGCGCTGGGGCAGGCGGTCACCGGGGCATTACGCACAATGGCCTCGTGACGGGCAAACTGCAGATGCGCCACGAGGCTGTTGGCGTGGCTGGTCACACGCTGCCGCTCGAGGAATTGTCCGAAGGCCGGGATTGCGGCGGTCACGATGACCGCCAGAACGGACAGGCCGATGATCAGTTCGATGAAGGTCAGTCCGCGTTGCGTGTCAGTCATGATGGCATCCGTCGTTGAAGTGACGGTGGCTATCTTCGGACACCGCATCCCGACAGGGAAATCGGCGCTTGCCGATGCAGATGGTAGGAATTCGCCCCGACTGGCTGTAATCCCGACGACAGACGGGTCGGGACGCCCGGGTCTCAGTCCTCGAGGCGCTGTTCGAGCTCGGCGACTCGTGCCTCCAGGGCGGCAATTCGGTCAATCAGAGTCGACGCGTTTTCGGATGACTCTTCGGCCGTGGCCGATGCCGGCCCTCGGGCCGGCTGCGAATGCTCGACCGGCCCGCACAGAAGATGCATGTAGCGGTCCTCGCGCTGACCCGCCTGGCGCGGCAGTTGCACCACCACAGGCGGTGTCTTGTGCATCAGACGCTCAAGGGCAAAAGCGACATCTTCTGCGTCGTCGAAGCGATGCAGGCGCTCGCTGCGCGTGAGCAGTTCACCGATGGTCTGCGGGCCGCGCAGCAGCAGCAGGGCGATCAGCGCCAGCTGGCCGGCCGTCAGCTCCAGTCCGGCCTCGGCCGTATGCACGTAGCGTTCGGCGCGAGCGGAGTAGCGGTGTCGAACCAGCCCCTTGCGCTCGAGCTCCCGCAGCGCCTGTCCAACGCGGCCGGGATCGAGCTTCATGACCGGGTCGCGGGCGCTCTTCTGGTTGCAGGCCGTGGTCGTGGCGTTGAGCGTCAGCGGGTAGGCGTCGGGCGTGGTCGAGGCTTTTTCAATCAGGCTGCCGAGTACGCGAGCCTCGATGGCGCTCAGGCGCATTGCCTCGTTGCGTTCGCCTGGGTCGCCAGGCGTCTGGTCGTCGGTCTGGTTCATCGGTTTCAATTCTCGAGTACCCGGGCCATCCGTTCAACCGCCTTGTGCAGTGTATCCAGATTACAGGCAAACGATAACCGCAGGTGACCCGAGGTACCGAATGCGCTGCCCGGCACCGTGGCAATTCCACCCTGTTCCAGCAGGTGTTCGGCCATCTCGATATCGTCGTTGAGGCCCATCCGTTCGATCGCTTCACTGAAATCCGCGAACGCGTAGAAGGCGCCCTCGCCGGGCGTACAGCTCACGCCGGGCAATTCGTTGAGCGCCGGTACCAGCCAGTCGTGCCGTGCCTTGAAGGCGCGACACATCTCGGTCACGCAGCGCTGGTCACCGTTGAGTGCGGCGACCGCGGCGGCCTGGGCAATGGAACAGGGGTTGGACGTCGACTGGCTCTGGATCTTTTTCATTTCGCGAATCAGGGCCGCCGGACCGGCGGCATAGCCGATCCGCCAGCCGGTCATCGCGTAGGCCTTGGAGACACCATTGACCACGACCGTGCGCTCCCTGAGCGCCGGAACGACTTGGGCAAGCGTCGCAAATGGCTCGTCGGCCCACCAAATGTGCTCATAGATGTCGTCGCTGCAGATGAGCAGGCGCGGATACTCAAGCAGTACTTCGCCCAGTTCGGCCAGCTGCTGACGGCTGTAGGCGCGGCCCGAGGGATTTCCGGGCGAGTTGAGCATCAACAGCCGGGTCGAGTCGTTGATGGCCGATGCCAGCTGACCCGGCGTGATCAGGAAATCACTGCCGCGAGTGGTGCTGAGAGTGACCGGTGCGCCGCCGGCCAGGCGCACCATGTCGGGATACGACACCCAGTACGGCGACGGTATCAGGACTTCGTCGCCGTCCCCGATCAGTGCCTGCAGCAGATTGTAGATGCTTTGCTTGGCGCCGCTGGAGACCAGGATCTCCTCGGCGGTGTAGTCCAGGCCGTGGTCGCGGGCCATTTTCGCAATCACCGCCTGCTTGAGCGCCGGTGTGCCGTCGACGGCCGTGTAGCGCGTCTCGCCGGCTTCGATTGCAGCCGCAGCCGCCTGGCGGATTGGCGCCGGCGTGTCGAAGTCTGGCTCGCCCATGCTCAGCGAGATGATGTCCTTGCCAGATGCCTTGAGCTCGGCAGCCCTGGCCGCCATGGCGATCGTGGCCGAAGGCTTGACCTGGCTGACCCGTGCGGCGAATCGAAATGTCACTGCGTGCTCCCTACTGAAGTGAAATCGGACCGGCGCCGATCACGGCCCCGGTGGACGTCCCGATTATAATCGCTGCTGCAATGTTGACGAGTGACGCACTCCCATGAGCCGGCCATTCCGCATGGCCTCCAGCTACGAACCGGCCGGCGACCAGCCGACCGCGATCGATGCACTGGTCGCCGGTCTCGGGGCCGGACAGTCGCACCAGACGCTGCTCGGGGTGACCGGTTCGGGCAAGACCTTCACCATGGCCAACGTGATCGAGCGCGCCCAGCGCCCGGCGCTGGTGATGGCGCCCAACAAGACCCTGGCCGCCCAGCTCTACGGCGAGTTCAAGGCCTTTTTCCCGGATAACGCGGTCGAGTACTTCGTCAGCTACTACGATTACTACCAGCCCGAGGCCTATGTGCCCTCGTCGGACACCTTCATCGAGAAGGATGCGTCGATCAACGAGCACATCGAGCAGATGCGCCTGTCGGCGACCAAGGCCTTGCTCGAGCGTCCCGACGCGCTGATCGTCGCAACGGTCTCGTCGATCTATGGCCTGGGTGATCCCAGCTCCTTTCTGAAGATGACCCTGCCGCTGAAAGTGGGCGAGCGCATGCACCAGCGCGAGATTCTCAGGCGCCTGGCCGAGATGCAGTACTCGCGCAACGATTTCGAGCTTCGGCGCGGCACCTACCGGGTGCGCGGTGAGGTGATCGACCTGTTTCCCGGCGATTCGGAAATCGAGGCGGTGCGTATCGAGTTGTTCGACGACGAGATCGAGCGCATCAGCTTCTTCGACCCGCTTACCGGCGAGGTGCGCGACAAGGTCGACGCGCTGACCGTCTTTCCCAAGACGCACTACGTCACGCCACGTCAGGTGGTGCTGGATGCCATCGAGGCGATCAAGGCCGAACTCAGGGAACGGCTCGAGCAACTGGAACAGGCCGGTAAGCTGCTCGAGGCCCAGCGCCTGAGCCAGCGCACCCAGTTCGATATCGAAATGATGCTCGAGCTCGGCTATTGCCAGGGCATCGAGAACTACTCGCGCCACCTGACCGGCCGCCAGCCCGGCGATCCGCCGCCGACCCTGTTCGACTACCTGCCGCGCGATGCCATGCTCATCGTCGACGAGTCGCACGTGACCATTCCGCAGATCGGCGGCATGTACCGTGGCGACCGCTCCCGCAAGGAAACCCTGGTCGAATACGGCTTTCGCCTGCCCTCGGCGATGGACAACCGGCCGCTGACCTTCGAGGAGTTCGCGGAGCGCGCCCCGCAAATGCTGCTGGTTTCGGCCACGCCGCGGCAGTGGGAGTTCGATCACTCGCAGACGGTCGCCGAACAGGTGGTGCGACCGACCGGCCTGGTCGACCCCGAAGTGGAAGTCCGGCCGGTGTCCAGCCAGGTCGACGACCTGCTCTCGGAGATTCGCCTGCGGGTGGTTAAGGGCGATCGCATCCTGGTGACGACCCTGACCAAGCGCATGGCCGAGAATCTGACCGAATACCTGGCCGAGCACGACGTGCGCGTGCGCTATCTGCACTCCGACATCGACACGGTCGAGCGCGTCGAAATCATTCGTGATCTCAGGCTGGGGGCTTTTGACGTGCTGGTCGGCATCAACCTGCTGCGCGAGGGGCTGGATCTGCCGGAGGTATCCCTGGTGGCCATTCTCGACGCCGACAAGGAAGGCTTTCTGCGTTCGGAGGGCTCGCTCATCCAGACCATTGGACGGGCGGCGCGCAACGTGCGCGGCAAGGCCATTCTCTACGCCGACAAGGTGACCGACTCGATGAAGCGCGCCATCGAGGAAACGGAACGGCGGCGCGCCAAGCAGATTACCCATAACGAGAAGCACGGCATCACGCCGCAGACCATCGTCAAGAACATCGCCGATATCATGTCGGATGCGCAGTCGACTCCCGGGCGCAGACAGTCAGGGCGCAAGGTGGCCGAAGCGCAGGCCGACTACGGTGTTCCCGAACCCGTCGCCCCGGAGAACGCGGCGAAGGAAATCGCCCGGCTGGAGAAGGAGATGTTCGCTGCCGCCGAGGATCTCGAGTTCGAAAAGGCCGCCGAGATCCGCGATCGTATCCACCGGATCCGCGAGCAGGGCTTCAAGGTCGCGACCTGAGGGCGCCGGCAAGGACGAGTACCGCAGCGGCAAGGGCTACGCCGTTCAGGTTGATGCCAACGCATCCGATGTGAGCGCCGGAGATTTCGATGCGGTCGTCATCCCCGGCGGCATGGCGCCCGACAGGATGCGCCGGCACAGGGCGATGGTCGAGCTGGTTCGCGCGATCCACGACGCCGGCAAGCCGGAGGCCTGGATCTGGCACGCCGGTGCCGGTCGCCCGCGCGGCGAGCCGGATCAGAACCCGCCGCTCAGCGACAGGATCAGCGAGCGGCCGCGCCGAAAGTCCCGCAGCTCGCGGAAGGCCGGACGGGGATCGATGCGGCTGATATCGAACAGGCGGCGGTCGCGCTCGAACCGGCGATCAAGCAGGTTTTCAGCCTCCAGTCGCATCTTGATGCGCCGGAACCGGGTCGTCTCGATGAACAGCTCCAGATCGACGCCGTCGCTGCGGATGTCCAGTTCGTCGACATCGTAGCGAATGGTTTCATCGCGGTATGACGCGCTCAGTCCCCAGGCAGACTGGATGGCCGTGAGCTCCTGGCGAAGCTCCGTGTTCACGCGGAATGCCGATTCGCCCGAAAACGGACGATCCACGCCGGTGACCGGGTCCTCGACACGCGAGTCCTGCCAGCGCAGGTCCATGTCCATCCGCGCGTTACGGAAACCCAGTGGTTCCATCGGCAGGGTCGTTTCCAGCGCAATGCCCCAGCGTCGTCCGTCGCCGATATTGCCCGGCACTCCCTGATCGGCCGTAACGGGCAGGATGTCCTGAAGATCGCTGATCCTGTTGAAGAAAACACGCAGTGTGGCGTTGCCGATCCGGCCAAACCGGCGCTCATGGGCCAGTTCGGCGACCCAGGTGTTCTGGGGCACAAGATCCGGATTGCCCAGGTCAATTTCCTCATCGCCGAAATCCGTGGCGCTGACGAAGTCGCCGAAATTCAGCTGGGCGACATCGCGCCGCAGGTTGATGCGGGTCTGATGCGCGTTGCTCGGTGCGTGAATCACGGCCAGTGACGGTTTGAAGAAAAAGAACGAACGCGCCTGACCGCCCGGGCCGGTCTGGCTGATTTGTGAGAACTCGCTGCCCAGGCCCGGCTCGAGCGTCCACTGGTCAATCTGCCAGGAATCGGTCAGCTGCAGCTCGCTGCGCCATTCCTCGACCCGCGCAGTGCCACCGGGTACGAGCACGGGCCGGAAGCCGTCGCCGCTGTCGACATGCAGGGCGAGCTGATTGTCGAGCACGTTCAGGGCTGTTTCCAGATTGGCCTCGAGGTAATGCCGGTCCCAGCCGAACCAGTCGAGCTCCAGCCGGGCAATGGATTCCGCCGAGCGGCTGTCGGTGACTGCACGCTGGCGCATGACCGGTTCGTCGGGATCCTCGCTGCGCAGTCCGGCAGCGCGATCCCGCCACTGACGATTGATCACCACGATTGCCTTGAAATCCGTCTGGCTGTCGGTCTGCCACTGCAGGTCGCCGCCCAGCTCCAGCTCGTAGTCGCGCCGGGTCTGGTCGCGATCAACCCGGAACGGTGAGATCGAGGGGTTCGCCCGCACGCCCACAGAGCGTTCGCGGAAGCCCGAGCCCAGGTATTCGAGTTTGGCATTGAAGCGCGCTACCCGCTCGCCGAATCGGGTCTCGGTGTTGAGGCTGGCGGCGTATTCATTGCCCTGGCTGGCGTCGGTCATGTCGCGCAGTTCAACCAGGCGTTGATCTGCGGTCAGTCCCTCGGTGGCGGAATTGCCGAAGAAGAAGTGGCGGGCCTCGATGCCGGCCGCGTAGCGTGTATCGCCGGCAGTGCCGAGAACCGACAGGCTGCCGCCTGGCTCCGGCCCGCCGCTGTCGGTATCCTGCTCGAGTTCGGTGGTCCAGGTCCAGCTCGGCGGCCCGGAGTCGCGCAACACGACGTTGGCCACCACCGTTTGACCGCCGGCCGAGAGCGAGCCGGTATCGCCCCGGATCAGCTCGATGCGCTCGACGCGCGCGACCGGGATGCGAGCCAGGATTTCGGACGGGCGATCCTGTTTGCTGCTCGGCCGTTCACCGTTGATGAGCAGGTTGCCGGCCGACCCGCCAAAACCCCGTCCACCGCCGCCGTTGACCAGCTGAAAACCCGGCAGCTGGTCGATCATGTCTCGTGCGTTGACCGGATTGTAGACGGCAAAAAAATCCGGGCCGTAAACGACGACCTCCTCGCTCTGGCCGTCCGGCTCAACGCGCAGCCGGGTCGGCGTGGCCGAATCGGCAGACGCCAGGACCATCGAGTGCAATAGCAGGCCGGACCAGGCGGCGGCGAGCAGGCGCCAATAGCCGGCGCCGGTGGTCATGGTCAACCGATGCATGTCTGTCCGGAACGAGTCCATCGCAAGTAAGTATTAGCCCGGTAGTTTAGCCTGAGTTCCATCTGAACGCAGGCCGGGCCTGGTTGCATGGGTCTCGCCGCCCAGCGGTGAACCGCGCGGCTGGCATTCCAGGCAGCGTCAGTGCGTTACCGATCGAGCCGTATGGCCCGCGAGCGGTTCAGTCGACTGGCGCTGCTGCTGCCATCGCTCAACGCGCCTGGGAAAGCGCTCCTCGACCCAGCGGCGCAGGGTGTGCGCCTGCTCAGGGTCGCCGAGGTTGTGCTCGAGCAGGCGGGCCGCCTCCAGACAGGCTTCCGGCAGCTGAGCATACTTGGGGCTGGTCCGGGGCAGCCGGAGCAGCAGCTTGACAGCGATATGATGGTAGCCACGCTGTTCGAGGGCCAGCGCCATGTAGTGACGCGTCTCCGCGACTCGCGGCAGCCAGTTGCCGAGCGCCTGACGATGCTCAATCCACAGCCCGGCCGCGGCCTCAGCCTGGCCGCTGGTGACCAGCCGGTGCAGTCGGCGTTCGATGTGATTGCGAAACTCCTTGCGGTTACCGGCCTGAAGCAGCATCCGGTCGAAGCGCTGGTTGAGACCGGGATGGTCGCCGTGCCGGACCAGCGCGGCGCTGATGGTCAGCCGAGCCCGGTCCTCGCGCTGTTCGGCGGTCAGGATATCGGCGTCGGCCAGTGCCTGTGCCGGTTCGTAGACCCCCGGGGCGGGTCGGTCGTGTTGCCTGACCCGGGCCAGCGCCGGCTGGTAGTCGAACTGGCGGCGATACTGGTAGAGCACCAGGCCGATCATGCGCGCTGCCAGCATCGAAAGGTAGCCGTATACGAGGCCCAGCAATCCGGTCTCCAGCCAAAGCGGCAGGACCGGCGAGGCCAGCCGCATCAGCCACCAGGGTGCAAGCCCGAACAGGACAAACGCAGTCGAGAGCACGATGCAGGGCCGGCGTGCCGCCTGAACGACCTGCTGTACACGGCGATAGTCAAAGCCGGCGCTGACGGTTGGAGTGACGAAAACGCTCATGACCATCAGCGGCAGCAGGCCCGCAGCCACGACCGAGACGGCCAGGGTCAGCACGATGCTGCCTGTCATGGCCGCAAGCACCACCGTCAGCGCGGCTGCCGCGGTCACCACCAGCATGGGGCCGGTACGGGGCAGGTCCTCGGGCGCAATCAGCTGGCCCGGGCGCGGCGGGCGCACGTGCCCCCGGCTGGAACGATCAATGATCACATAGGCGTAGCGCACAAGGACCAGCCCGGCGAGACCGGCTGCGATCAGGCCGGCCGCGCCCGAGGGAGTCAGCGCCAGCATGATCGTCAGTAACGCGAGCGTGGCCGCTGCAGTGTAGTTGGTGGCGTAGGCGAGTGCAGGCAGAGGCTGTCGCCAGAGCGAGGTGCCGAGCCTGGTATCGTCCATTGGCTTGCGGCAAAGCGGACAGACCGGATCGGCGGGCAGTTGTTCCGCGAACGGCTTGCAGTCGCCACACAGCGGCAGGTCGCAGCGTGCGCAGTACCATCGTGCCGGTTGGTCTTCGTGGTAACGACACCGTCCCGTGTTCGGGCTGGTCATTGACTATAGGCTCCCGTCTTCGTCCCCCCTTGCCTGAAGAGATTGAACAGGTTCGCATCACTTTATCACAATGTCGGGGGCAGGCGCCGCCGGGCTGCAAGCCGGGTGTGACCGGGTACAATTGGTGCCAGGCGACCTGGAGAGACCGTTTGACCGATCGTGGACCGTCCCGGTGGAGCTGGCTGCCTGGCGGCCTGAGCGTGCTGCTGTTCGGGGCGGCTTTGGCCGGCCAGGCGGTATTGCACGAGCCGGTTGTACGCGAACGCGCTGCTTCCCTGCTTGAGGAGCTGCAGCGGGTTGACGCGCAGCAGGCCGGGCAGTTGCTGGACCGGCTCGGCGATGATCCTCAGCTGACCGCCGCGCAGCGAGATGCGGTGGCGATGGCGCTGGTGCGTCGACTGCGCCAGATGCCGCCAGGCCGGATCGATCGCACCGTCGTTGATCACCTGGCCGAATGGACGCCCCGGGCCTGGCGTCGGCACGAGGAATCCGCTTCACTTCAAGTGCCGCTGTTCAACGTGGCGGCAGCGACTCGCGGGCTGATCAACCAATGGGACTGGCAGGCGGGCGCAGCCGATATCGCCGGCACGGGCGGACCCCCGCTCGACGCGGTGCTGGATCGGGTGGCGGCTCGACCGGACGCGCCATATGCGCGAGGTGTCCGCAAAGCCCTGTCCGGGCTGAGCGGCGCGCGCCTCGATCAGGTGATTGCGCTCAGTCGCCAGCGGCCTGCCCTGAGCGATACCCTGCTGCCCGAGCTTTGGCTGGCCCGGGGCGCCTGGGACGAACTGGCCACCTGGCTGCGGACTGCGCCGGTACCACGTGCTGCGCCGGTTCTGGGCCGGGCTGCATCGGACCTGTCAGCCGAAGGTTTTCTGCCGCTGGGGGAGGCGGCACTGAACCACCCCGAACCGGGACTGCGCGCACTGGCCATGGCCTATCAGACCGATGCCTGGATGAGTCGGCCCGGCTGGCCGCAAGGCTGGTCCCGGCGTCTGTGGGCGCATATCGACGACCGGGACCTGGCAGCGACGGCGGCGCTGCAACTGGCCCGACTGGATGCGCCGGCACGCTGGCGGGCAAAGCCCGCACTGGCGCCTCCCGGGGCTTTGCAGTCACCCCATCTGGCTCGCATCGAAGCCCTGGCCGGGGTCAGCCGTTCGGGCGGCGCTGGCGGAAAGCGGCAGCGCTGATGCGAATCGGGTTTACATGGCCGCTGCTGCTGCTCGGGCTGACCGCCACCACGGCCGATGCCCAACGCCTGGTTGAGTGGACCGAGTCCAGGGGTGAGCTCGGACTGGGCTATCCGGTGCCGATACCGGTCGATACGGCAATGCCGTTCGATGGGTTCCGCAGCCATGCCGGGCTGCACGCACGCCACCAGCAGCTGCTCGAAGACAGCGCGCGGGTGACCGGTCAGGTGGTCGGCGAGACCCGTTACGGGCGACCGATCTGGGCCTATCGCCTGGCCGCGCCCGGAGACCGCACGCCGGCGGGGCGAGCGCGCGCGGCGATCATGTACGCCGGAACCCTGCACGCGCGCGAATGGCAGTCGCCGGAAGTCGTCACCGGGCTGATGGAACGGGCTGTGGCGGGCAGTCATGATGATTCCCTGACCGATTACGTCGCCGAGCACGTCAATATCGTGGTCGTGCCGGTCCTCAATATCGATGGGTTCCTGCAGACCCAGGCCAATCCGACCCGCAACTGGCTGGGCACCGACAACCGCAACCCGGATTTCTGGCCGCGCGACGGGCGCATGCGACGCAAGAACCTGCGCGATGCTGATGAGGACTTCTTTAGCACCGACGATCATCTGGCCGGCGTCGACCTGAACCGCAACAATTCGCCGTTCTGGCCCGGTCCGCCGGAAACAGGTATTCCCGACGATCTGACCTGGCGCGGCCCCAGAGTCCAGTCCGAACCGGAGATCGCCGCGCTGCAGGCCGCCACCGACCTGGCGCCGGCCAGCCGCCTGCGGTTCTATGCCGACATGCATTCCTATACCCGCGTGTTCTTCAGCGTGCATACCGACAACGAACGGCGCAACGCCATTCAGAGCCGGCTGTTCAGTGCCCTGTCGAGCCATCATGCGGCGCTGCCGGGTGACCAGGTCTATGTGGATTCACGCGCCGCCATCAATACGGGTATCGGCACCACCTCCGAGTTCTTCGGCCACGTCTACGACATTCCCTCGGCGACCTGGGAGATCGAGCCCGGACAGGACGGTGGTGCCCAGTACGGCGGTTTTCGAAGCAACAGTCACGACGGATTCATTTTGCCCGAAAGCGAGATTCGCCGGGTGCGGGAAAATCTGGCCGAAACCATGCTCGTGGCCGCCTACCACATGGCCGGTCCGCCGCATGTGGTGGCTGCGGAAATCCGGGATCGCGACAGCGGGGCGGTGGTCTGGTCGGCATATTGGGACGATGCAGGTGAAGGTTCGCGTCAGCTGCTTGCACATCAGCCCGCTGCGCTCGAGCCCGGGCGTGATTACACCCTGTGGGTGGCCTTCAGCAAGCCCATGCGATGGCGTGAAGATGGTCAGGTGGTGCCATTTCCCGGTCGTCCGTCGGGTTCGGTCAACGTCACCTTGTGGCTGGAGTCGGGCGATCAGTTTGTCGCGGTGGATTTCGACGAGCCACAGTGGCTCGATCAGCCTGGTGGGCCGGGCCGCGGTTTTCAGCGCTACCGCGACGATGCCTTCGAAGTGGACTTCGTCATCGTCGATGAGGCGGGCAATCGCGCGCTGATCAATGAGCTCAACAGCGCCGATGCCGTCATCAGCCTGGGCGTGCTGGCCAGCGATCTGACCGGGCAACTGCTCGATGCCGACCCGGCCACCCCGGTTGACTGGGGCGACGGGGCATGGCTGAATTATGACGCGGCCAGCGGTCGGCCGGATTCCGGCGGCGCCGATCGAACGCTGAAGGTCGACGTTCGACCGAGTGCCGATGAGCCTGAACTGGTCCGCGCCGCCCATAGTGCGATGTGGTTCAACCCCGGACGGTCCGGCGAGGGCTGGGTGGTCGAAATCCTGCCCGGCGGACAGGCGCTGGGCTACTGGTTTACCTACGACGAGGAAGGCGAACCGCGCTGGCTGATCGGGCAGGGCAGTGTGGTCGCCAACCAGATCCGGTTCGATCTCCTGCTGGCGCCGGAGGGCGGACGCTTTGGTCCCGATTTCGATCCGGCGGATGTCGATCCGGTACCGGCCGGCTCCGCCCGGTTGGTTGTGCTGGACTGTGATAACGGCTGGCTGGATTACCAGGCCTTTGGTCAGTCCCAGCGCATTGCGCTGACCCGGCTGACCCGCACTCTGGGCCTGTCCTGCGACCCGCCTGCCGGCGAGCCCCCCGGAACTGCCCTGCAAAGCGGCACATGGTTCGATCCCGCCCATGATGGCGAGGGCTTCACGCTGCAGCGACTGGCCGATGGTCAGGTGCTGGTGATGTGGTTTACCTACGATCCGACGGGGCGCCAGTTCTGGCTGCTGGGTCTTGGCGATGGCCAGGCGGAATCGATCGACCTGGGCGGGTTGACCGCGGCGAGGGGGCCGCGTTTCGGCCGGTCCTTCGATGCCGATGATCTCGAGCCGATCGAGTGGGGCGCGCTGCAGATGCAGCTGGGCTGCGATACCGGCTCGGCGAGCTACCAGTCGATTCTGCCGTCTTTCGGCAGCGGCCAGTTTGAGCTGCTGCGTCTGACCGCGCTCGCCGGGCTGGCCTGCACCGCAGGTGACGGTCAGCGGGAACGGTAATCGCCGGGCCCGCATGCGCCCGCGGTCCGGTCGCGGGGCGTTTCAGGCCGGTGGGCGGCTCTGTCCACTGCCGCGGACCACGTACTTGAAGGTGGTCAGCTGCTCGGGCCCGACAGGCCCGCGGGCGTGCAAACGGCCGGTGGCAATGCCGATCTCGGCGCCGAAACCGAATTCCCCGCCGTCGGCAAACTGGGTCGAGGCATTGTGCATGACGATGGCGCTGTCGACGCGTTCGATGAACTGCCCGGCGGCGGCGCGATCGGCCGTGATGATGCCGTCGGTGTGACCGGAGGAAAAGCGCGTGATATGGTCCAGCGCTGCTTCGAGGTCGTCGACCACGGCCATTGCAATGATGGCGTCGAGGTATTCGGTTGTCCAGTCGGCGTCGGTGGCCGGCTCGACGCGCTGATCGCAGGCCTGAATGTCGCTGTCGCCTCGAATGCGGCATCCGGCTGCAGTCAGGGCCTCGACCAGGGCCGGCACCATATCCAGGCGCTGGCGGTCGATCAGCACTGTTTCGACGGCACCGCAGATGCCGGGCCTGCGCATCTTGGCGTTGACCACGACGTCGATGGCCATGGCGTGTTCGGCCGCGGCGTGGACATAGAGATGATTGTTGCCGTCAAGGTGGGCGAACACCGGAACACGGGCGTCATTGCGAACGCGCTCGACCAGGGATCGCCCCCCGCGCGGCACCACCACGTCGATGTGCCGGCTGGCGCGCAGCATCTCGCCGACCAGCGCGCGGTCCTGGTCGGGCACGATCTGCACCGCTGTTTGCGGCACCGGCCCGGCCGCCAGGCCGGCAATCAGGGCACGGTAGATGGCCCGGTTGCTCTCGACTGCCTCGCTGCCGCCGCGCAGAATGACCGCGTTGCCGGCCCTGAGGCACAGGGCAGCGGCGTCGGCCGTGACGTTCGGCCGGCTCTCGTAGATGACGCCGATCACGCCAATGGGCACGGCCACCCGGCGGATGTCAAGCCCGTTGGGGCGCTTCCAGGCGGCCAGCTCGCGGCCAACCGGATCGGCCAGTGCCGCAACGCGTGCAATGGCGTCGGCGATTGCACAAACGCGAGCTCGATCGAGCCGCAAGCGGTCGATCATGGCGGCGTTCAGGGCGCGTTTTTCGGCCTGTTCGAGGTCGAAGGCGTTGGCAGCCAGGATGCGTTCGCCATGCTGCTCGATGGCTGCCGCCATGGCATCCAGTGCGTGCTTGCGCGCTTCACCCGAAAGCGTGGCCAGCGTCGTGGCTGCCTCCCGGGCGCTTGCGCCAAGCTGTTCGATCAGCCCGGTCATGATCAGAACAGGACCAGGTCGTCGCGGTGGATCATCGGCCCGCGACCGGCGTAGCCCAGACGGGCGGGAATGTCACTACTCTGCGCGCCGGCCAGGCAGCTGGCCTCGTGGGCATCGTAGCCGCTCAGCCCCTGGCCGATGTCGCCGTCTGGACCGGCGATGCGAAGCAGTGCGCCACGCTCGAACTGACCTTCGATGGTCTGAACGCCGGCCGGCAGCAGGCTGGCGCCCCGCCGCAGCGCGCTGGCCGCGCCGGCATCGATGAGCAGCCGACCCGCGTGTTGCTGCAGGCTGCGCAGCCATTGTTTGCGCCGCACCAGCGGGCGTTGCGCTGCGCTGAATACGGTGCCGCGCCCCGTGTCGAGGTAGCGCGTCAGCGGATCGCAATCACCACGGCCGCTGGTCAGCAGCACCTGGCAGCCGGCGGCCGTTGCGGTCCGGGCTGCGGCCAGCTTGCTGGGCATGCCGCCGGTGCCGAACTCGGTGGCGGTGGTGCCGTCGGCCAGCGCCTCGATCTTGGCCGATACCTCCTCGACGGTGGTGACCAGCCGGGCGTCGGGATGAGTTGCTGGATTGGCCTCGTAGAGGCCGTCGACATCGCTGAGCAGGACCAGCAGTTCGGCGCCGGCCAGCTGCGCCACGCGCGCGGCCAGCCGGTCGTTGTCGCCAAACCGGATCTCGCCGGTGGCGACGGTATCGTTCTCGTTGATGATCGGCACCACGGCATGGGCGAGCAGGGTTTCCAGGGTATTGCGCGCGTTGAGGTAGCGGGCGCGATCTTCCAGGTCGCCCAGCGTCAGCAGGATCTGCGCGGCGTCACGCCGATATCGTGCGAACGCTTCGGTCCAGATCTGTGCGAGGCGAATCTGGCCGATCGCCGCAGCGGCCTGGGCTGCCGCGAGGCTGGCCGGGCGACAGCCAAGGCCGATCGCGGCACGACCGAGCGCGATGGCGCCGGACGAGACCACGATGACCGGCCCGGCGCGCCGGCTGAGCGAACCGGCAAGCGTCGCCATCCACCCGGTTCGTGCTTGACCATCGCGGTCAATGAGCAGCGACGAGCCGACTTTGACCACAACGGTTGCCGTGCCGTCGAGGATCTGCCGACAGACCTCGCCGGGGCCGGTCCAGGCTGCGGTTTCGTTCACTGTTAGCGACTGCGGCAGCGGTAGATGATAAACATTTGGCTGCCCTCGACGATCGGGCCGTCGGCGACGAGCGTGTCGCCACCGATATCGTAAGCGCTGCTGCGCGCGCGATCGGCCAGTAGCCGGGCCAGGCGCTCGGGATCGTTATCCGGCTTGGCGTTGACCGGCAGCGTCGCCTGTGTCGTGTCCAGCCGCTGGCAGTGGCGCGTCTGGGTCGGGTCGACGAGGCGGACATTCCTCTCGCCGTGGCGCAGGTCCGGAATACTGCAGGCAGCGGCCAGTATGACGGCAAGGCCGAGAACGGGCAGTCCGGTTTTCATGGTGTCGACTCTCCTTCAGGCCGGGTTCGGGCTCATGCCCGGATCACAATAGAAGGCCTGCCGGCTGCCGTCAACGGTCAGCGCGGGCCGGTGCGTGACCGGCCCGCGTCGAGCCCGTCTGCGGGGTCAGAAACTGTAGTCGATTCCGAGCATCGCCGTGCGGGGCTTGTTCGGGCGGGCGCCGTGTGGCGACCGCGCGATGATGACCTGGCGATCGAAGATGTTGTCGACCTTGACGAATAGACTGGCTGATTGACTGATCGCATAGCGAGAGATCCAGTCCATGGTGAACAGCGATTCGGTGCTCGAGAACGGATTGTCACCGCGGTTGCAGCCGACCTGAACACAGGTCGAGCCCATGTATTTGGCAATGAAGTGGTTGTCCCAGCCGCTGGCGTGCTCGAAGGCCAGGCGCATACTGAACAGGTTTTCCGGGATATCGGCCAGATCATCGCCATCGATGACGCCGGTAACCGGGTTGTCGTCGCTGATTTCGGCCTGGGTCCAGGTGTAGTTGAAGTGCAGCGGAATGCGCAGGGTATCGGTACGCCACTCATTGGCGAGCTGGAATTCGAGCCCGCCGACTTGCGCTTCACCGGTCACGAATGAACCTGAAGTAGCGCCGTTGCTGCAGGGCTTGGCGATCGAGCAAACCTCGGCCTGGTTGTCGAAGTCGCTGAAGAAGCCAACCAGCTCGACAAACAGCGCATCGCGACCGTAGCGAAAGCCAAGCTCATAGTTAGTGCTGGTTTCGGGCTTGTCGGTTTCCCTGGCGCCACCACCAAGCGGCGAAAAGCCGTGATGCACGCCGGCGAGCAGCTGGTAGCTGCGGTTGATATCCCAGGTCAGGGAAGCGCCCGGCAACAGCTCACTGGCCGAGCTCGAGCGCCGTGAGGGTTCGTCGGAACGGTCCGGTGTGTCGAACTGCTTGCGGAAGGTGTCGGCATTCTCGTAGCGCAGCGCCAGATCAAGGCGGAAATCCGGCGTCACCTGCCACTGGTCCAGGGCCCAGAACGAGACGGCATCGGCACCTTCCAGGCGGTTGTTGCCGCCGGTGGGCGGAATGATCTCCTGGAACACCAGGCTGCCGTTGATCTGATCGTAGACCTCGACCTCCTGGAATCGGTCCATGTCGTCACTGTGGCTGCGCCCGCCGATCTGGAAGCGGTGCTTGCCGATGGCGGCGCTGAGGTTGAGCTCGATGCCTTCGGAGGTGTAGGCACGATTGCCGTGCGTATAGCCGAGATCGTCAAGATCCTGTTGCCCGTGCAGGATGGCCAGTGCATCGGTATCGCCGGCATTGGCTGCGTTGATCAGTGAATTGAGGCTGGTCTTGAACCAGTCACGATCGAACTCGTTGCGGTAGCCCAGTGCCGTCATGGAAACCGTATCGGTCAGGTCGAAATCCCAGGTTGCCAAGTAACCCTGGTGGTCGTTGCGCATCTGGTCGATCTCTGACAAACCGTAGCGCCGGTTCGGGTCGCGTTCGAAGTCGGCGTCGGTCAGGCCGGCATAGGTCTCGTTGGAGACCTGGTCGGAATACTGCGCCTTGAACAGCAGGCTCTGACGTTCGCCGGTCCAGCCGAACTTGGCGATGTAGCTCTCGATGTCGAAGCCGGCGTCACGATTGCTTCGATCGATGTCCTTGAAGCCGGCGCTGTGGCGGCGAACCGCATCGACCAGCCAGCCGAAGTTGCCGCTGCGGCCACCGTACCAGGCGTGCGTGTTGTGCTCGCTGTGTTCGCCAAGTGTGGTGATGACACGACCGCTGTTTTCGGCCGGGATGGGGGTGGTCACCAGGTTGATGACACCGCCGGTCGTCTGCGGGCCGTAGCGCAGAAGTGGCGCGCCCTTGAGCACTTCGATGGCATGCATCTGGAAGGCCTCGGGAAAGTAATAGGCGGCCGGATTGGAATACGGCGCCGGAGCGATCAGCACACCGTCCTCCATCAGCGTGACCTTGCTCGAGCGCCCGCCGGCAGCGGCCCGGATGCCGATGTTGGGTCGCAGACCCTGACCTTCTTCCTCTCGAATGTAGACCCCCGGCACGGTCTTGAGCAGCTGATTGATGTCGGGCTGGGCCTCGATCCGCATGCGCTCAGGATCGATAACGGCACCGGTCCCCGAGACCCGGCGGGCGTCCTCGCTGCTGCCGATAATGCGCAGGCTTTGGAGTATCGTCATCCACCTATCGCGCGTTTCCCCGGCTGATTCGAGCGACTGCTCTTCTTTCGCGTCAGTTTGGTTTTCCTGTGCGACCACGCCGCCGGCAAGCGCCAGCGAAACGGCTATCGCAATGACAGATTTCATGGAGTGTTTCCCTGTTGATGAAGTTTGAATGGGTCGAAAGCCCATCATTGTAAACCGCAATGATTCGTATTTGAAGTACGTTTTGCAGCCGCGCGCAACGAGCCGGTCGAGTTCTTCGCTGCCTTCATCTCGAAACGGCGGTCTGGTACAGTCCGCACTCTGATTTCCAACCCGGGCCGGGCTGGGCCCGTAAAGGCAGACTGACCTGATGAGTACCGCGTTCGAGAGCGTTTCAACCGCGCAGATGGTCGACTGCGTCGATCAAGGCGAGGCTACCCTGATTGACGTGCGCCCGATCGACGCCTATAACGGCTGGCCGCAACCCGGACAGCGGCGGGGCGGTCATCTGCCCGGGGCGCGCACGCTGCCAGCGCACTGGGCTGACTACATCGACTGGATCGAGATCGTGCGTGACAAGGGTCTGGCGCCGGAGCAACCGCTGATTATTTATGGCGCCGACGATGGTGATGTCGACCGGGTCGCCAGCCAGTTTCGCCGCGCCGGATTCGATCGCGTGTCTGTCTACCGGCACTTCGCCGACCAGTGGTGTGAGCGAGACGAGTTGCCGTTGGCGACGATGCCCCGGTATCGCTATCTGGTCTCGCCCCACTGGCTGGCCGACCGCCAGCAGGCAGATGATCGAAGCGTCGTCGTCTGCCATTGCCACTATCGCAATCCCGGCGACTACGACCAGGGTCATGTGCCCGGAGCGCTCGCGCTCGACACCAACTGGCTGGAGTCCGCTGAGACCTGGAATCGGCGCAACCCGACGGAACTGCGCGCCGTGCTGGAGCGCCTCGGAATCAGGGTCGACTCGACCGTGGTGCTCTACGGCCGGTTTTCGCATCCGCGCAACAGCGATCCGTTCCCGGGCAGCAGTGCCGGCCATCTTGGCGCCTTTCGCTGTGCCTTCATCCTGATGTATGCCGGGGTGCGCGACGTGCGCATGCTCAACGGCGGCATGCAGGGCTGGCAGGATGCCGGTATGCCGGTCAGCACCGATGCGGTCGAACCTGAGCAGGCGGTCGACTTTGGCGCCGAGATTCCGGGCCGGCCGGAACTGGCCGTTGATGTGCCCGAGGCCAGGCTGATGCTGGCGGCCGATGATGCCAATCTGGTCTGCGTGCGCAGCTATCCCGAGCTGATCGGCGAGGTCAGCGGCTACAACTACATCGAAAAGAAGGGGCGCATCCCGGGCGCGGTGTTCGCCAACTGCGGCAGCGACGCCTATCACATGGAAAACTACCGCAACCTGGACCACACGACGCGCGAATACGCCGAAGTCGAGGCGGAATGGCGGCGTCTGGGCATCACGCCCGACCGGCACAACGCCTTTTACTGCGGCACCGGCTGGCGCGGCAGCGAAGCGTTCTTCAACGCCTGGCTGCTGGGTTGGAATCAAATTGCAGTATTTGATGGTGGCTGGTTCGAGTGGAGCAGTGACCCGTCCAATCCGGTCGAAACCGGTATTCCCGAAGCGATGGCCTGAGCATGAAAGCGATCCAGAATACGATCGTCGAGGAGATGAACGCGCTTGATGACTGGATGGACAAGTACGACTACATCATTGCCCAGGGGCGCGATTTGCGCTGTGCCGATGAAGCGATCCGCAGCGACCAGTATGCGCTGGCAGGCTGTCAGAGCCAGGTCTGGATTCGCGCCGAGTGCCGCGACGGGGCGATGCGCTATATGGCCGACAGCGACGCCCAGATCACGCGTGGGCTGATCGCCCTGCTTTTGCGTATCGTCAACGGTCAGTCGCCGAAGCGTGTCGCCGAAGCCGATTTTTTCTTTATCGAACGAACCGGACTGGATCGTCACCTGTCGCCGGCCCGTGGCGACGGTCTGGCGGCGATTATCAGCGAGCTCAAGCGCTACGCGCGGCAGAAGGGCGCGTGACGATCAATCCGGCGACATCGTAGCGGACCTTCAGCCGGATCAATGGTGGTCCGAGCGCCGCCAGACCCGGCGCTGCCAGGCCATCCAGGTCGCCAGCGCGAGCACGGCGAGCCCCGGCGCCCACTGCCGGACGTCACCGAAGCGGTAGCTGCCGACCAGCACCAGCACGCAGCCCAGACCGCTGGCGCACGAGATCAGCAGCGGGTGGCGGCGCGGCAGCCCGATCCGATGACAGGCTGCAGTGACGATGAACGCGAGCGGCGCCAGGCCTGCGATCAGCAGTCCGGTACCAGTGAGGGCCGGCATGGTACCTGCGACCAGGACGGCGAATCCGCTCAAGGCCGTCGCGGCCAGTATCAGGCAGGCGAGCAGGGTCACCGCTTGTTCAGCTATCGGTTGCGCGTCCGCGAAACCAGACTGCGCCGGCGAGCAGGATCAGCGCGATCCCGATGCCGATCCACATCTCGACCCGAGCCAGATAGCTGAGAACGTTCGGCAGACTCATGAACACCTCCTCACCGAACTGAAAATCGCTGAAGTCGCTTTGAGTGCCCACCACCCGGCCCTCGATGCTGTTCGGCATGATGCCGGTGCCGAGACGCTTGAGGATGATGTAGCCGATATTGAAATCGGGCAGTTTGAACACGCTCAGCAGGCTCCAGACATGCTGGACGAGAGCGATCGTGGCCGGAATGGTCACCGCAACCAGGATTGGCACACGGGGCGCCCAGGATGAACAGAACACCAGCCAGGCATAGATGGGCAGCAGCCACAGCGCCTGGACGATCAGTCCAACGGCCATCACGAACCACATCTTTGGCAGGGATGCCGGCAGCCAGAAGGCGCTGAACGGATTGATGCCTGCCGCCAGGCCAAACAGGCTGGCAATGATCAGCAACGCCAGTTGGGTGGCGATAACCGCGGCCAGGTAGATCGCCGGGGCGAGCAGACAGGCCGTCAGGATCTTCGAGGTAACGGTCAGGGTGTCGGATACGGGCAGTGACTTCCAGAACAGGATGGAGCGGTCCTTGCGGTCGTCGTAGAGACAGCTGGACAGATAAAACAGCAGAATCAGCACCATCAGCTG
Organism: Pseudomonadota bacterium; assembly: GCA_013285445.1. Classification (NCBI taxonomy): domain Bacteria; kingdom Pseudomonadati; phylum Pseudomonadota; species Pseudomonadota bacterium. The sequence continues at coordinate 1,261,981 of CP053448.1, forward strand.
GAAATAAATCACCGACGAGGCAAACAGCGAACCACTGACAACCATTCTGCGCTGGTCAATCGGGCTGTCGGCAAACAGGCGAATGGCATCGAGGGTGTAGGTCATTTCGTTGTCGAACTTCGACCCGAGCGCCAGAGCAAACAGCACGAAGAACAGCGTCAGCGCAAAAATCACGATCGGCGTCCACTTGAATGCGCCCGGGCCTTCCCAGAACTCCCGGCGCAGCAGCGACCACAGCACGACAGGCCAGCGCGCGTTCATGCCGCGGCCTCCGCGGCGGGATTGCCGCTTGCTTCATCACCCATCAGCGCAACGAACAGGTCGGCCACGCTGGGTCGGTGGATTTCCCCGAGCTCCGCGAGCTTCGACCGATCGGCTTCGTCATACAGAAAGATATGGCGGCCGAACAGGATTCGTTCGTGCAGCGGGCCGAGCTGACGTGCCTGCTCGACCTGGCCAGGCTTGACCATCACTTCGGTATAGCGCTCGTAGACATCATCCATGGTGGCATTGAGCACCAGCTTGCCGTCCTTGATGAACAGCAGATCGGTCAGGATATGCTCGACCTCCTCGACCTGGTGAGTGGTGATCAGAATGGTGCGCTCCTCGTCGAAGTATTCGTTGAGCAGGTTCGAATAAAAACGTTTTCTGAACAGGATGTCGAGCCCCAGGGTGGGTTCGTCAAGCACCAGCAGTTTGGCGTCGATCGCCATGACCAGGGCCAGGTGTAGCTGCACGACCATGCCTTTGGAAAGCGCCTTGACGCGGCTTTTGAGCTGGATTTTGGTGTTCTCCAGGTAATGCATGCACTGCTCGCGGGAGAATCGGGGATGCAGTTTCTCGGTCAGCTCGATGACTTGCCATACCCGCGCCCAGCGCGGCAGAACCGCTACGTCGGCGATAAAGCACACATCATGCATCAATCGGTCCCGCTGCCGGTCGGGGCGCAGCCCGAGCACCTCCAGTTCGCCCTGGAAGCGGCTCAGTCCGAGTATGGCCTTGAGCGCCGTGGTCTTGCCGGCGCCGTTCGGCCCGATCAGGCCGACGATGCGTCCGGCCGGAATGTCGAGGTCAATGCCGTCGACGGCGCGATTGCGGCCAAAATGCCGTACCAGGTTTCGCGCTCGAATGGTTGGCATCATTGCGGTTTCTCCCTGTTCTTGCTGCGTTTGATCAGATCATCGAGACTCAGGCCCAGCTGCTCGATGCGCTCGGCCAGTCGCGGCCACTCCTCTTCGAGAAAACGCGCGCGTTCGCTTTCAAGCAGCTGCCGCCGCGCTCCACTTCGCACGAACATGCCGACGCCGCGACGCTTCTCGACCAGGTTGTCATCGACCAGGGACTGATAGGCCTTCGAGACGGTCAGCGGGTTGATCTGGAAGTCGACGGCAACCTGTCGCACCGAAGGCAACGGCTGGCCTTCCGGCAGCGTGCCATCGAGAATGGCGGCTACGGTGCGCTCACGCAACTGCCAGTATATCGGCTGGTTATCGTCCCAGCGCGCCTCAATCATTGGCGCCCCGGCCCGGCAAACCAGGGCAGCAGCGACAGCGAATAATCGGGTTGGCCCCGTTTGTCGGGCGGGATGTCCGGCTTCTCGGCCATCGGGCCTGGATCGACTGCCGGCACGGATTGTTCCACTGACGGTGCCGCATCATGCCCGGTGCTCAGTCGGTCTTCACGCTCGACCTGCTCGACGGTGAACGACAGGATCAGACAAATCGAGGCGGCAACAAGGGCAACCCGGTGCGGGATGTGCATTGTGCGGTGTTTGACGATTGGCAACATGGCGTGCTCCTCGAATAGTCTGTCGTCTTGGTGTATTAGTCTAGTACAACACCACGACAGAGTCAACCCTCCCGAATTCGGCCGGCAGTCTACCCGCTGATTGGTTGGGGGCCGGTGAAGCATCTGTTAGACTGCACGTTTCTGGAACTCCTGGTCGACTGCTGTGGTCGACAACTCGCGATTCAATCACTCTGGATGGAGCATTCAATGAATATTGTTCGATTTCTTGCGGGCGGGCTGTTGACGGCCGCCATTGCAACGACCGCGCTGGCCGATGATCTGGAAACCCCGGAAGAGCGCTTGAGCTACACAATCGGCATGGATATTGGCAGTTCGCTGGCCGATCAGGGCCTGGAGCTCGACCTGGACCTGCTCATCGAGGCGCTGCGCGCCAGCTACCTTGGCGAGGAAACCCTCCTGACCGAAGAACAGGCGCTGGCCGAGCGCGACGCGTTCATGCAGCGCCGTCAGCAGCAGCTCGAAGAACAGCGTCAGGAAGATGCGGCACGAAATCTCGAAGCGGGTCAGGCCTTTCTGGCGCAGAATCGTGAGCGCGAAGGCGTGGTCGAGACCGAGTCGGGTCTGCAGTATCGCGTGATCGAGGAAGGTGACGGTGCCAGCCCGGCAGAAACCGATCGGGTCACGGTTCACTACAAGGGGACGCTGATCGACGGCACGCCGTTCGACAGTTCCTATGACCGGGGCGAGCCGGCAACCTTTGCCCTCAACCAGGTCATCCCCGGCTGGACGGAAGGCGTTCAGCTGATGAAGGAAGGCGCCAAGTACGAGTTCGTCATCCCGGCAGACCTGGCCTACGGCGAGCAGGGCCGGCCCGGTCCGATCGGTCCGAACTCCACGCTCGTGTTCGAAGTCGAGTTGCTGGAAATCAACGGCGAATAACCGGCCCGCCTGGCCAGTGCCTTGAGCTTTTAGTCATGGGATCATTGCAGGACGCCCTGCTCAAGGCGGGGCTGGCCGAGAAATCCGAATCGGTCGGGAAAAAGCAGCGCCGGAGCGCCGTCTCCGGCGCTCCCCGGCGTTCGGGTGGATCTCCGGAACGTTCGGTTTCCCACGGCAGGCCGTCGAAAGGTCGCAAGCGTGCAGGCCGTCCAGGCGGCGAGTCTTCCGACCTGGCGCGCGCCTACGCCGCTCGACGGCAGGCCGAGGTCCGCGAAAAGGAGCAGCTCAAGCAGCGCCGCGTGGCCGAGCAGGAAGCGCGGCGCAAGCGCAATCTGCAGCTCGACGAAATCATCCGTGGCAACACGCTCAATCGCAAGGATGCCGAAGTGCCGCGGTACTTCGAACACCTTGGCCGCATTCGTCGGGTGATGTGCACGCCGGAACAGCGCGAGCAGCTCAACAACGGTCAGATCGGCGTGGTCAACCTGCGCGGTTCCTACCTGCTCGTCTCCCCTGAAACGCTCGAGCAATATCGCGCCATCGCCCCGGATCTGGTGCCCGGGCTGGAAGGCCGCGAGGAACCGGAAGACGACGGCAGTCACTATCCGCCCGTGCCCGACGATCTGGTCTGGTAGGGGGGGGGCAGAGATCTCGTCCGTCGGGGACGCGGCCCCGACCTACGCGCGTGGTGGGACTGGTGGTCAAATCGCGCGTCGGGACGGGCCCCTGATCTCGTCCGTCGGGGACGCGGCCCCGACCTACGCGCGGAGTGGGACTGGTGGTCAAATCGCGCGTCGGGACGGGCCCCAGATCTCGTCCGTCGGGGACGCGGCCCCGACCTGCGCGTGGGGTGGGATTGGTGGTCGAAACGCTCGCCCGGACGGGCCCCGGATCCGTAGGTCGCGGTCGCATCCGCGACGAACCCATGATTCGGTCCCGCCACCCAACCGGTCGCGGTCGCATCCGCGACAAACGACCTCAGTAATCCAGATTCGGCCGCAGGAACTTTTCGGCCTGTTCCATGCTAATGCCCTTGCGCCTGGCGTAGTCCTCGACCTGGTCGCGTCCCAGCTTGCCGACCACGAAGTAGCGGCTTTCGGGATGCGCGAAATAATAGCCGCTGACCGCGGCCATCGGTTTCATGGCAAATCCCTCGGTCAGCGACACGCCGATCCTGTCGGTGACATCGAGCAGACGGAACAGCTTTTCCTTTTCGCTGTGGTCCGGGCATGCTGGATATCCGGGCGCCGGGCGAATGCCGTGATAGCGTTCGGCGATCAGGTCGTCGTTATCGAGCGCCTCATCGGCGGCGTAACCCCACAGCACCCGGCGCACCCTGGCGTGGAAGGCTTCGGCCAGCGCTTCGGCCAGGCGATCGGCCATCGACTGCAGCAGAATGCGACTGTAGTCGTCGGTTTTCGGAAACTGTTCGAGCGCGTCCTCCAGGCCAAGACCGGTGGTCACCGCAAACAGCCCGGCCCAGTCCTCGATGCCGCTATCGGCCGGCGCCACGAAGTCGGCCAGGCACAGGTTGGCGCGCGGCTTGTCGGCTTGCTGACGCAGCATGACCATGCGTTCTAGCACCGCATTACGCGACTCGTCGGTATAGAACAACACGTCGTCGCCGTCACGGGCGGCCGGCCAAAGCGCGCACATGGCGCGCGCTGTCAGCCATCTGTTTTCTACAATTTGCTCGAGCATTTGCCGGCCATCGGCGTAGAGCGTGCGCGCTGCCTCCCCGGCTTGCTCGTCGTTCAGGATGTCGGGGTAACGGCCCTTGATTTCCCAGGTCTGGAAAAAGGGCGTCCAGTCGATGTAGCGAACCAGATCGTCGAGTGGCCAGTCGTCGAACACGTGGACGCCCGGCTGGCGTGGACGCTGCGGCGCGGACGCATCGAAGTCCGGCTGGAACGCGTTTCTGCGTGCCTTGTCAATGTCAATCAGTCGCTTGCGCTGCCTGCCCTTGTTGCTGCGCTCCCGGTAGTTTTCGTAGTCGGAGCGGATCTCGGCTGCATAGCCGTCGCGGTGCTGCCTGCTCGACAGCTTGCGCACGACGTCGACCGATCGTGATGCATCCTTGACCCAGCAGACCGGGCCGTCGTAGCTGGGATCGATCTTCAGGGCGGTGTGAGCGCGCGAAGTGGTTGCGCCACCGATCAGCAGGGGCAGCTCGAACCTGGCCTCGTTCATGGCTTCGGCTACGTTGACCATTTCGTCGAGCGACGGCGTGATCAGCCCGGACAGGCCGATCATGTCGACCGCTTCCTTTTTCGCCTCCTCGAGAATCTTCTCGGCCGGGACCATCACGCCGAGGTCGTGCACGTCGAATCCGTTGCAGGCCAGAACCACGCCGACAATGTTCTTGCCAATATCGTGAACGTCGCCCTTGACCGTGGCCAGCAGCACCTTGCCCTTCTTCTCGCGCGTGGTCTGTTCGGCCTCCAGGTAGGGCACCAGATAGGCCACTGCCTTTTTCATCACGCGCGCCGACTTGACCACCTGCGGCAGAAACATCTTGCCGTCGCCAAACAGGTCGCCGACATGGTTCATGCCGTCCATCAGCGGCCCTTCGATCACTTCCAGCGAGCTGGACTGCTCCTGGCGGGCTTCTTCGGTGTCCTCGATGACGTACTTGTCGATGCCCTTGACCAGCGAGTACTTGAGGCGCTCGGCCACCGGCCGGTCACGCCACGCCTCGTCCTTTTCCTGCTGTTTCCCCTCACCCTTGTAGCGTTCGGCTGCCTCCAGCAAACGCTCGGTGGCATCATCACGGCGATTGAGCACGACGTCCTCGACCAGCTCGCGCAGTTCCGGGTCGATGTCGTCGTAGACCTCCAGCTGGCCGGCGTTGACGATACCCATGTCCATACCGGCCTTCGTGGCATGGTAGAGAAACACCGAGTGCATCGCTTCGCGCACCGGACTGTTGCCGCGAAAAGAGAACGAGAGGTTCGACACGCCGCCGGAGACATGGCAGTGCGGGAAGCGCTGCTTGAGCTGTCGGGTCGCCTCGATGAATTCGACGCCGTAGTTGTTATGCTCCTCGATGCCGGTGGCGACCGGAAAGATGTTCGGGTCGAAGATGATGTCTTCAGGCGGGTAGCCGGCTTTTTCGGTCAGCAGCCGGTAGGCCCGCGCCAGGCAGTCCACCATGTGTTCGGCGTTGTCGGCCTGGCCGTTTTCGTCGAATGCCATCACCACCACGGCTGCGCCGTAGCGGCGAATCCTGCGCGCCTGTTGCAAAAACTGTTCCTCGCCTTCCTTGAGGCTGATCGAGTTGACAATGCCCTTGCCCTGCAGGCAGCGCAGACCGGCCTCGATGATGTCCCACTTGGAAGAATCGATCATGACAGGCACGCGGGCGATTTCGGGCTCGGCGGCAATCAGCCGCAGGAATTCGACCATGGCCTGCTTTGACTCGAGCAGCCCTTCGTCCATGTTGATGTCGATGATCTGGGCGCCGTTCTCGACCTGCTGCTGGGCGACTTCGATCGCCTCCTCGTAGCGCTCCTCGGCAATCAGGCGCTTGAACCTGGCCGAGCCGGTCACGTTGGTGCGTTCGCCGACATTGACGAAGTTGATTTCCGGCGTAATGACCAGCGGCTCCAGGCCGCTCAACCGGGTGTGGCGCGAATGCTGGTTGCTTTCTTCGTTCATGCCGCTTTCTGCTTCTGGACGGGACGGGGGGACTGGCCATCAACTGCCTGTCTGATGGCTTTCAGGTGATCCGGTGTGGTGCCGCAGCAGCCACCGATGATGTTGACCAGACCATCGGCGGCATAGGTACTGACGATTCCGGCCATCTCTTCCGGGCTTTGATCGTACTCGCCGAATTCGTTGGGCAAGCCGGCGTTGGGGTGGGCACTGACCAGGCACTCGGCCACGCGTGACAGTGCCTTGACGTGCGGCTTGAGCTGATCGGCGCCCAGCGCGCAGTTGAATCCGACCGAAAACGGCTCGGCGTGGACAATCGAATAGTAAAAGGCCTCCGGTGTCTGGCCGGACAGCGTGCGGCCCGAGGCGTCGGTGATCGTGCCCGAAATCATCAGCGGCCAGCGTGCCTGGCGTCGCTCGAATTCCTCGTATACGGCATAGATGGCGGCCTTGGCGTTGAGGGTGTCGAAAATCGTTTCGATCATGATCAGGTCGGCGCCGCCGTCGAGCAGCCCGCGTACAGCCTCGGCATAGGCCTCGACAAGCGTTTCGAAATCGATGTTGCGGTAACCGGGATTGCTCACGTCTGGTGAGATCGACGCGGTCCGGTTGGTTGGCCCGACAACGCCGACAACATAGCGCGGGCGGCCCGTTTGTTCGGCTACCTCGTCGCAGGCCTGGCGGGCCAGTTTGGCGGCTTCGTGGTTGATTTCCCCGGACAGATTCTCCAGCGCATAGTCGGCCTGGCTGATGCGGTTGGCATTGAAGGTGTTGGTCTCGACCAGATCACAGCCGACGGCCAGGAACTGCTTGTGCAGCTCGACGATCAGCTCCGGGCGGGTCAGGGTCAGCAGGTCATTGTTGCCCTTGAGGTCGTGGGTGTGTCCGGCAAACCGCTCGGCGCGGAAGTCCGACTCGTCGAGTCCGGCCGCCTGGATCATGGTGCCCATGGCGCCGTCGAGCAGGAGAATGCGCTGTTCGAGCGCATCGCAGAGGGCGTCAACGCGCTCGGGATCGTGCCATTTCATTGCGGTCATGGTTTTCCTGCCAGTAGCGTGATGATTCTGAAATTCGGCGTTTTTCTTTCGATCGAGGTGACTTTGCAGAAGGCCACGGTCAGTCCGGCCGTGGCACAGAGCTCGGCCAGCCGGGCCGGCGCGAAACCGTTGTTGGCGTGGCCGAAGGTGCGGACCTGGCTGGTGTGGCGATGCCGGTGCAGGGTCGCGCCAACCAGCTGGCCGCCCGGCGCCAGCACCCGCGCCGCCTCGCCCAGGGCCTGCTGGGGACGGTCGCTGTAGGTCAGCGCGTGCATCATGAGCACGGTGTCGAAACTGCCGTCGGCAAAGGGCAGGGCATGCATGTCGCCGCGGTGAAAGTGCACGTGCTCGTGGGCGGCTACGCGCTCGCGACCGGCAACAACGACCTTTTCGGACAGGTCGATACAGTCAATGCGGCTGGCCCGGCGCGCCAGCAGTTCGCCCATCACGCCATCGCCGGAAGCGATATCAAGCACCCGACCCAGCGACAACAGCTGCACCAGGGCCCGTGTCGTGGCCTCCCAGGTGCGACCCGGGGAATAGTGCCGTTCCATGTCGCCCGCCACCGAGTCGGGCCAGTTGCGGCCGGTGGCCCGTTCGGCCAGGACGCCGGGTAGGGCCTCGGCATCGGTCGCGACCAGGCCGTCATCCAGGCTTTCGCGCAGCAATGCCCAAAGGCGATGCAGTTCGGGCTGCTCGTCGGGATTGCCGAGGCGATAGTAGACTGAAACGCCGTCGCGCCGGTCGACGACCAATCCGGCCTCCCGCAGTCGCGCCAGGTGCGTGGACACACGCGGCTGCGCCAGGCGCGTGATCTGCGCCAGCTCGGCCACGGTCAGCTCTTCCTGCTCGAGCAGCGCCAGCAGCCGCAGTCGCGTGGCATCGCCAAGCAGGCTGCAGTGGCGACCGACAAGGTCCAGATCGATAGCTATATCCTTTTATCGCGATTGAAAGATATTGTATAGCCTAGCGGCTTTCGAAGCGGCTTTCAAGCGATGCCGGCGTCCTGGTTCCGACCCGCCGGGGCAGAGAGACCGTGCGACTGGCCGCAGGCCGGGCCGCCCGGCCCGTCGTTCAGGTGGAGTCCTTCCAGCGGCGAATGGCGGCGAAAACCGCCGCCGGATCATCCCCGGTGCCCGGCTCGCGCTGGTTGGCGGCAGTGATGACCGTCGCTTCGCGCACTCGCAGAAAGGGGTTGATGGCGTTTTCCTGTTCGATCGTCGAGGGCAGCGTGATGCGCCGGGCCGCGCGCAGCCGGCGGGCTTCCTCGGCCCGCTGGCGCAGGCGTTCGTTTTCGGGTTCGACATTCAGCGCGAAGCGGCAGTTATCCAGCGTGTATTCGTGGGCGCAACACACCCGGGTGTCACCGGGCAGGGCAGCCAGCTGGTCGAGTGATTCCAGCATCTGTTCGGCCGTACCCTCGAACAGTCGACCGCACCCGGCCGAGAACAGCGTATCGCCACACAACAGCAGACGGTGGCCGTAAAAGGCGAGGTGAATGCTGGTGTGGCCGGGCACGCTGAGCACCTGGAAGTCGACGGCGGGCGCGGCGAGCCGGACGCGATCGCCTTCGGCCACGACACGGTCGATCTGCGGGATGCGCCCGTCTTCGGGCCCGTAGACGGGCACCGGGTGTGCGCCGACAATCCCGTCGATGCCGCCGGTGTGATCCCAGTGGTGGTGGGTGATCAGCACGGCCGTGAGCTGCAGGTTCCGGTCCGAAAGCCACTGCAGCGGGGCGTCAGCCTCGCCGGGATCGACCAGCAAGGCGTGTTCGTGGTCGTGCAGCGCCCAGACATAGTTGGTGTCCAGGACGGGAATGGCTTCGATGGCAGGCGGCAATTGGGCCTCCTTCTGGTATCCTTCAGCACGTGTCTGAGCTGCATTCTAACGCTGTTGTCATGCCGGCCGGCTTCGCCGCCCTGCAGCGCCTTGAAACCGGGCTGGTGCAGGCCGGATTCGGCGCCTTCAGGGTGCCCTGGCTGCTTGAAATGGCGCCAACGGCGAGTGCCTCCCCCGAACTGCCGCTGGAGCGCTGCCGCATTCTGGTCGACGCCAGTCGATGCCGCTGGCCGTTTGTCGCCGGGCTTGGTGAACTGCCGCTTGAGAACAACTCGGTGCCGGCGGCGCTGCTGCGCCATGTCTGGCAGCCGGGCATTCGCATCAACCCGCTCGACGAGATCGCCCGTGTGTTGCGGCCCGGCGGGATACTGGTCTCGGTAACTGCCAATCCGTGGCATCGCCTGGCCTGGCGCGAGCTCGGGCGGCACGCGCTGGGTTTGCCGAGCTGGCCGCAGCTCCAGGTCATGCATGCGCGTCGACATTTCGAGCTGGCGGTTCCGGCTGCAAGCCAGCTGCGCGGATTCGTGCCCGGTCTGACGCCGGTGCTGGTGCTGGTTGCGCGCAAGCCCTCCGAGCCGGCTCGAGTCGAGCCGATTCGCTTTCGTCAGCCGCGCATGGTGCGCGGGACCCCGGCGCTCAGCCAGTGCCGGGCGGCGTGAGCCAGACGGTGCACATCTGGACCGATGGTGCCTGCCTGGGCAATCCAGGACCGGGTGGCTGGGGTGTGCTGCTTCGCTGGAACGGCCAGGAGCGCGAACTGTCCGGCGGCGAGGCGGAGACCACCAACAATCGCATGGAACTGATGGCTGCAATCCAGGGGCTGGAATCCCTCAAACGCCCCTGCCGGGTGATTCTGACCACCGACTCCCAGTACGTCCGCAAGGGCATCACCGAGTGGATGGTCAACTGGAAGCGCAACGGCTGGAAGACGGCTTCAAAAAAGCCGGTCAAGAACGCCGGGCTCTGGCAACGTCTGGATCGGGCGCGGCAGCGTCACCAGGTGGCCTGGGACTGGGTCAAGGGTCATTCAGGCCACCCGGAAAACGAACGTGCCGACCAGCTGGCCAGCGAGGCCGCCAGGCGTCATGCGCGATAAAACCGAACCCATGCGCCAGATCATCCTTGATACCGAAACGACCGGCCTGGAACCCGAGGAAGGGCATCGCATCATCGAGATCGGTTGCCTGGAGATGAATGAACGCCGTCTGACCGGCCGCGATTATCACGTCTATCTCAATCCCGAGCGGGAGGTCGACGAAGGCGCCCTGGAGGTTCACGGCATCACCAACGCATTCCTGGCCGACAAGCCGCGGTTTGCCGATATCGTCGATGATTTTCTCGACTTCGTCCACGGCGCCGAGCTGGTCATTCATAACGCCGCCTTCGACGTCGGCTTCGTTAACGCCGAGCTGGCGCGGATCGGCCCGGATCGGCGCCTGGAAAACCATGTCCGCATCCTCGATACGCTGGCGCTCGCCCGCGAACTCCACCCGGGGCAACGCGTGAGCCTGGACGCATTGTGCAAGCGTTACGATGTCGACAATTCAGGGCGCGATCTGCATGGCGCGCTGCTCGACGCCGAGCTGCTCGCCGAGGTCTATCTGGCCATGACCGGTGGCCAGGTTGATCTGGTGCTGGAAGCGGATGCGCCAGAGGCCGGCCCGGCCTGTGATATCGGCGGGATCGATCCGGCGCGCCTGATCATCCAGCGCCCGAGCGAAAGCGAGCGGGCAGCACATCGCCAGCGCCTTGATGCCATCCGCGAGTCGGCCGGCTGCTGTATCTGGCTTGACCAGCTGCCGCCTTAGGACAGCCCCTTAATAGTTGCATCTAGTTGCATCAGAACTGGACCAGCACCGGGTGCTCGCGGCTTTCCAGCCACAGCAGGATCTCGTAGAAGGTGCGCACGTTCTCGACATACTGCACCGGCTCGTAGCCGCGCGCGTAGCCGAACCGGGTCTGCCGGTACCAGCGCTCCTGGGTCAGCAGCGGCAGGGCCTCGCGCACATCGACCCAGCGATCGGGGTTGCCGCCCCGGCGCTCGGTCAGCACGCGTGCGTCCTCGAGATGACCGAATCCGATGTTGTAGGCGGCCAGCGCCAGCCAGAGACGGTCGGGATAGTCGATCCGCTCGGGAACGCGCTCGAGCATCGAGGCCAGGTAGCGCGCGCCGCCATCGATACTTTGCTCTGGGTCGGTACGGTCTTCCACGCCCAGCTGCCGCGCCGTGCGCTGGGTGAGCATCATGATGCCGCGCACGCCCGTTCGCGAGACGGCTGCCGGATCCCAGTGCGACTCCTGGTAGCCAACCGCGGCAAGCAGGCGCCAGTCGAGCCCGTTACGGCGCGCAGCATCCTCGAACATCGGACGAAGACCGGGCAGGCGCTCGCGTACCTGGCGCATGAAGGTGAAGGTGCCGACCGGCTCGTAGTGATCAATGTGGCCGTAGTAGCGTTCATCGAGCCGGTCAATCAGCTTGTTTTCCCGCGTCATGGCGAAGAACTCGCGCATGCGCTGCACCAGGCTGTCGTCGTCGCTGCGCAGCGTGGCCCAGGCCAGCGGGTAGGGCTGACCGACCTCGAATGCGGGCCGGATTGCCGGGAAAAAGCGACGATTGAGCTCGAGAATGTTCGAGTCGATGATGGTGTAGTCGTATTCCTCGGCCGAAATCCCCTCGAAGATGTCCTCGATACTGGCGTGGGGCAGGATGTCGGGCTCGATTTCGACACTGGACGCGGCCAGCAGCGAGGGGTAGACCGTGCCATCAAGCAGGACCAAACGCCCGCCGGCCAGGTCCTCGAGCGAGCCCGGGCGCGGCGTGTCGCGCCGATAGACCACGGTGGGAACCACCCGCTGGTAGGGTGGGGCAAAACGCAGCTGCTGCTGGCGCCTCGGCGTCACGCTCAGATTGGCGCCGATGAAATCGCCCTCGTGGGCGGCCAACGCCGGAATCAGGTCGGCAATGGTCGCGACCGTGCGCACTTCCAGCGGAATTCCCAGGTAGCGCGCGAATTCCAGCGCCATGTCGTACTCGAAGCCGGTTTCGCCTTCCGCGCCCAGGTAATAGGTTGATGCGCCGTTGACGGTGAGCATGACCAGGCTGCCGCGAGCGCGGATCTTCTCGAGATCAGTCAGCGATTCCTCGCCCGAGGTGCTGGTCAGTGCAATGACCGCGGCGATCAGCAGCCAGCGGCCAAGCAGGCGCAGGCGACGCCATCCGGATTCGGGCACCGTCGGGTCGTGAACAATCCGGTTTGAAGGCATTTCGATCTGCTTGCGCCACGATGTTCAGTCCGCCCCTTATAGCGAATTTCGGGCGCCGTCTCATCCGTCAGGCTCTGCTAAACTAATGCGCTTTTCCCGATGGTCGGCGTCATGGCGCGCAAGCGAGATCCCGTTCGTACCCGGTTTGCACCCTCTCCGACCGGATATCTGCATATCGGCGGCGCACGCACCGCCCTGTTTTGCTGGCTGGAAGCACGCGCGACCGGCGGCAGCTTCGTGCTGCGCATCGAGGATACCGACCGGGAGCGCTCGACGGCCGCGTCGGTGCAGGCCATTATCGACGGGATGGCCTGGCTCGGGCTGGATGCTGATGAGGGCCCGCTGTTTCAGAGCGAGCGCATGCCACGTTATCGCGAACAGGCCGATCGCCTGCTTCAATCCGGTCACGCCTACCGCTGCTACTGCTCCAGGGAGCGCCTGGACCGGCTGCGTGAACGGGCCATGGCAGCGGGCGCGAAGCCGCGCTACGATGGCCGCTGCCGCGATCTGGACCAGGTGCCCGAAGGCATCGATCCGGTCATTCGCTTTCGCAATCCCGGCAGCGGCACGGTCGCCTTCGATGATCGCGTGCGTGGCCGCATCGAGGTGGCCAACAGCGAACTCGATGACCTGGTCATCATGCGCGCTGACGGCACACCGACCTACAATTTCGCGGTTGTGGTCGACGACGCCGACATGGCGATCAACCTGGTGATCCGGGGTGACGACCATATCAACAACACCCCGCGCCAGATCAACCTGTACCGGGCGCTCGATATCGAGCCGCCGGCGTTTGCCCATGTGCCGATGATTCTGGGCGATGACGGGGCGCGGCTTTCCAAGCGCCACGGTGCGGTCAGCGTGATGAGCTACCGTGACCAGGGCTACGTGCCTGACGCCATGATCAACTACCTGGCGCGCCTGGGCTGGTCGCACGGCGACCAGGAAGTGTTCTCCCGGGACGAATTGATCGAGCTGTTCGATATCGCCGAGGTCAATCACAAGGCCTCGCGCTTCGACACCGCGAAACTCAACTGGCTCAACCAGCACTACCTGCGCGAGGGTGACCGTGACCAGGTGCACTCGGAGCTGGTCTGGCACCTGCAGCGAGCCGGTCTGCGCGCCGAGAATGGCCCGCCGCTGGCCGACCTGTTGTCGGTGCAGGTCGAGCGGGTCGAAACCCTGACCGAACTGGTCGAGCGGAGCCGGCCGTTTTTCGAGGACTTTGCCGACTACCAGGCCGGTGCGGCAAAGAAACATCTGCGCCCCGTCGCCGGCCGACCGCTGGAAGTGCTGCGTGGCCGTCTGGCCGAACTGCTGCACTGGTCGCCGGAAAACCTCCAGGGCGCGGTCCAGGCCACCGTCGATGAGCTGGAAATCGGCTTCGGCAAGATTGGCATGCCGCTGCGAGTCGCCCTGATGGGCCACGGCGAATCACCGTCAATCGACAAGACACTGTGGCTGGTGGGCCGCGAGCGCACGCTTAAGCGTATCGATCGCGCATTGACCTACATCGCCGACCGCGCGGCGGCCCGGGATTGAGCGGCGCTCCGCTGGTTGGTGACTGAGACAGGCCGGAAGCGCGGTTATGGCGCGGCCGCGACCTGCATTCCTCCGGCTCTGGCACCCGCCTGCTAAAATGACGCCCATGGATTCCGGCCAGGTCATTCGAGAGGTCGAGCAGCGCTGCAGGCAGCGCGGCCTGCGTTTGACGCCAACGCGCCGCCGGGTGCTGGAGCTGGTCCTGGCCGCTGAAGGGCCGGTCAAGGCCTATGATCTGCTCGACGAGCTCAAGCACGAGCAGCCCAAAGCCGCGCCACCGACGATCTACCGCGCGCTGGATTTCCTGCTTGCCAATCACTTTATCCACCGGCTGGAGTCACTCAACGCCTTCGTCAGCTGCTTTCATCCGGCCGAGTCTCATCAGGGCCAGTTCCTGATCTGCGACGCCTGCCAGTCGGTGACCGAGATTCACGATGCCGGTCTGGCCCACAAACTGCGTGACGCCGCCGAACATCAGCACTTCCGCCCCAGTCGCCAGGTCCTCGAAATCTATGGGCTGTGCCAGGCCTGCCGCGAGGCCGGTTGCAGGTGAGCCGGCGGGAGCGCCTCTATCATCTGCATGCCATCCTGCGCCAGCGGCGCACCCCAATCACGCGCCAGGTGCTGATGGACGAGCTCGGCTGCAGTCAGGCAACTCTGTACCGGCTGATCGGTGAGCTGCGGGATCACCTCGGGGCTCCGCTGGAGCAGGATCCGGACAGTCGCGGCTACTACTACGATCGCAGCCTGGCCGGCCATTTCGAGCTGCCCGGCTTGTGGATCAGTCCCGAGGAGCTGCAGGCGCTACTGACCGCGCGCCATATTCTCGGCAATGTTCAGCCCGGCCTGCTCGAAGACGAGCTCGATGGCGTGCAGTCGCGCATCAACCAGTTGCTCGATCAGCAGGGTCTGAATGTTTCCGCCCATCCCGAGCGTATCAACATCCGGCACGATGCCGGTCGGCCGGTGCCCGCGGCGCTGTTTGAAACGGTGTTTCAGGCCCTGTTCCAGCGCCGTCGCCTGGCGATGAGCTATCACGGTCGGCGACGCGACAACCTCAGCGAACGAATTGTCTCGCCGCAGCGCCTGACCGCCTACCGCGACCGCTGGTACCTCGAGGCCTGGTGTCACCAGGCCGAGGGACTGCGCAGCTTCGCGCTCGAGCGCATCCGGGACATGCGTCTGCTCGAGGAGGCTGCCCGGGAGATCCCGGACACAGCGATGGCGCAGCACTTCGACGAATCATTCGGGATTTTTTCCGGCCCGGCGCGAGAAGTCGCAACATTGCGTTTCAGCGCCGAGGCGGCCCGCTGGGCCGCCGACGAGATGTGGCACCCGCAGCAGCAGGGCCAGTGGCTGGACGACGGCCGCTTCGAGCTCAGCGTGCCGTTCGGCAGTCCGCGCGAGCTGGTCATGGAGATTCTGCGCTATGGCGCCGATGTCGAACTGCTTGAGCCGGCGTCCCTGCGTCAGCTGGTGCGTGAGCAGCTTGAAGGCGCCCTCGAGCACTACCGGTCAGGACGTTGACTGGCGCGCGGATCGGCGGTTAGACCGGTATAATGGATTGGCTGGCGTCAACGGTCTGTCATTGAGGTGTCATGTAAATGTCACATGACGCTGCTGCAATGATGGCAGCCAACCAGCGGGACCGGTGCCATGAACATGCAGACCATTCTGGCGGTCGAAGATGACGAAGCCATTCGCGACATGATCGCGTTCAACCTCGATCGTGCCGGATTCCGGGTGATCGAGGCGGGTGACTGCCAGAGTGCGCGGGTCAGGATTGCTGAAGACCGGCCGGACTTGCTGCTGCTCGACTGGATGTTGCCCGATACCAGCGGAATCGAGCTGGCACGCAGCCTGCGGCGCGATGAAGTCACCCGCGATTTGCCGATCATCATGCTGACCGCGCGCACCATGGAGGACGACAAGGTGCGCGGGCTTGACAGCGGCGTTGACGACTACATCACCAAGCCGTTCGGTGCGCGCGAGCTGATTGCCCGGATCAACGCGCTACTGCGCCGGGCCGCGCCGGGCGGGGCCGATGAGGAAATCGAGGCCGACGGGCTGGTGCTCAATACCGCCAGCCATCGCGTCACCGGCAACGGCCGGCCGATCGAGCTCGGACCGACCGAGTTCCGCATGCTCAAGTTCTTCATGACCCACCAGGACCGCGTGTATTCCCGCAACCGGCTGCTCGACTACGTCTGGGGTGGCGGCGTCTATATCGAGGAACGCACGGTCGACGTGCACATCCTGCGTCTGCGCAAGGCGCTGGCGCCGTTCGGTTTCGACCGCTACATCCAGACCGTGCGCGGCGCCGGCTACCGGTTCTCGGTCAGCGCGAGCGGCTGATGCTATCGCGGGCCTGGCTCGGCGAGCTCGGCGTTTTCGGCGCCGGGCTGCTGGCTGCGCTCCTGCTGGGTGCGTGGTTCGGTCATCTGGCCTGGTTCATGCTGCTGGCCCTGGCCGTGTTTCTGGCCCGCTGGACCTACCAGCTCTATCGACTCAACGTCTGGTTGCGCAGCCGCCGCCGCAGCCCGCCCACCGCCTCGGGCATCTGGGGATATATCTTCGACGACTACTACCGGCTGCGGCAGCGCCAGCATCGCAGCAAGCAGCGGCTGACCGCGGTTCTGCGCGAGTTTCGCGAGGCGACTGCCGCGATGCCCGACGGCACCCTGGTGCTCGATCAGGAGTACCGGATCCTGTGGTGCAACCAGGCGGCCTGCCGACTGGTGCGGCTCGAGCCACGTCGGGATCTTGGGCAGCCGGTCACCAACCTCATCCGCAGCCCGCGTTTTCTCGGCTTCATCCAGGCCGGTGACTTCGACGCCGTCATCGAGATTCGTTCGCCGGTCGACGAGACGCGCCGGCTGCTGCTCAGGATGGTGCCCTACGGCCGACAGCAGTACCTGCTGCTGATCCGGGACGTGACCCGGCTGCACCGCCTGCAGGCCATGCGCCGCGATTTCGTGGCCAACGCATCACACGAGCTGCGTTCGCCCCTGACCGTGCTCGGTGGCTATCTTGACTCGATGGCGGAGGATCGCGACCTGGATGCCGGATGGCGTCAGCCGGTCCGGCAGATGCGGGCGCAGTGTCAGCGCATGAACAACCTGGTCAACGATCTGCTGGAACTGTCGCGCCTTGAAACCGAGGAGGTCGACGCGCCAACCGATCAGATCGTTGATATGCCGGCGCTGATTCGTCGCCTGTGCAGCGATGCCGAGCTCGCCGACGCTGGCGCGCACCCGCTGAACCTTGAAATCGACGGCAGGCCAGGTCTGAAGGGCGTAGAAAACGAGCTCTATAGCGCCTTGTCCAATCTGGTATCCAACGCCTTCCGCTACAGCAATGAAGGACGGCCGGTGCAGGTGAGCTGGCGCAACACCGCTGACGGGGGCGCGGTATTCACGGTCACTGACAGCGGTATCGGTATCGATCACCGCCACCTGCCGTTCATTACCCAGCGGTTCTACCGGGTCAACAGCGCGCACAGCCGGGCGCATGGCGGAACCGGCCTGGGTCTGGCCATCGTCAAGCATGTGCTCAAGCGCCACGGAGCGCACCTGGACGTGGAATCCGAGCCGGGCCAGGGCAGTCGCTTTGCCTGCGTCTTCCCGGCCGAGCGCCTGTGCGATGCAGCCAGTCTGCGCCGCAGCGGCTCGGTGTAACCGGAATGTCACGATTCGGTCATAGAATCACGAACCATCTCTGAAGGAAATCGATTGCCATGATCAAACATCTGCTCAAGCTGACCACGATGGCGGCGCTGCTGGCCAGCCCGCTCGCCTTTTCGCAGGGCGAAGTCGATCCGGATCTGCCCGATTACGAGCCGGTATCCGGCATTTCGGGCAACCTGTCGTCGATCGGCTCGGACACGTTGAACAACCTGATGACGCTCTGGGCCGAGGAATTCCAGAACTACTATCCCAACGTGAATATCCAGATCCAGGGTGCCGGCTCGTCGACCGCGCCGCCGGCGCTGACCGAGGGTACGGCCAATTTCGGCCCCATGAGCCGACCGATGCGTTCTTCCGAGGTCCAGGCGTTCGAGGACAAGCACGGCTATCCGCCCACGGCGGTCGGTACCGCCATCGATGTGCTGGCCGTTTATGTCAACAAGGACAACCCGATCGAGTGCCTGACCATGGAGCAGGTCGACGCCATCTTCTCGGTCGGTCGCCGCTGCGGCGGAGCAGACGATATAACGCGCTGGGGTGATCTGGGCCTGGAAGGGGCCTGGCAGGCGCGTGATTTCACGCTTTACAGCCGCAATGCCGTGTCTGGCACCTACGGCTTTTTCAAGGACAACGCCCTTTGCGGCGGTGATTTCAAGCCGACCATCAACGAACAGCCCGGCTCGGCCTCGGTCGTGCAGGGTGTCAGCGAGTCGCTCAACGGGATCGGGTATTCCGGAATTGGCTACCGGACCTCGGGGGTCAAGACGGTGGAGCTGACCGCGCCGGGCGATGATCGCTGCGTTGCGCCGACGGCCGAAAGCGGCGCGACCGGTGCCTACCCACTGTCGCGTTTGCTGCTGGTCTACGTCAATAAGAACCCGAACCGCGAGCTGCCGCCGCTCGAACGCGAGTTTTTCCGGCTGGTGCTGTCACGTCAGGGTCAAGAAGTTGTCGTGCGCGACGGGTATATTCCTCTCCCGGAGGTTGCGGCCGCCCGCATTCGCAACGAACTCGGACTCTGAGTCGCCCGGATACCGGAGCGTCATCGCGATCCCGCGCAGGCTCGGGGTCGCGCTGATCGCTGTATTTCGAATTCACCAGTGAGACGTTGATGAGCAGCACGGACCATTCCGACCCGCACGCATCGTCATACCTGCCCAGCGCCGGGGAGATGGCGCGCCGCCGGCGTCGCCGCTACCTGGCCGATGGGGCGGCGCGCTGGATGGTGCGGGCCGGCGGTGGCGGGGTCGTTCTGGCCCTGGCGCTGATTTTCGTCTATCTGTTCAGCGAGGTGTTTCCGCTGCTCAAGGGCGCCTCGGTCACGCCCGAGTCGAACTACGTGACCATCGGTTCGCCCGACTCCAGGCCCGTTTACCTGGCACTGGAGCGCTACGGCGAGGTCGGCATGCGCTATCGTGACAGCGGTGAGCTGGTCTACTTTCGCCTGGACGACGGCGAAGTGATTCGGCGGGTCAGGCTGGCCGTGCCGGACGGCGTGAGCGTGACGAGCGTCGGTAACGGCGAGCCACGGGCACGCCTCGTCGCTTTCGGTCTGAGCGATGGCACCGCCATCGTGGTTGAGCACGGCATCGAACTGGAGTTTCCCGAAGCCGGGGTGCGCAACGTGGTGCCGGCGCCCGCCTTTCCCCTCGGACCGGAACCGGTCGTGGTTGACGAGCGCCGCGCGCCCCTGAACACCATCGCCGTGCAGCGCTCGCGCGATGACACCGGCGTGGCCGCGCAAACCGACGACGGCCGGATGCTGTTTGTGCGATACCGGGTGCGCACGGCGTTTCTCACCGGTGAGCGCGAGATCCGACGCGAAAGTCATGCGCTGCCGGCAACCGGCGGCACAACCACTCATCTGCAGCTCAGCGCCAATCTGTGGAATCTGATCGCGGCCGATGAGAGCGGTCGGCTGGTGTACTGGGACATCACGCGACCGGCCGAGGCCGTAGAGCGCGACCGGCGACGGGTGGTTGCTGCGGCCGGTGAGCGTATCACCAGTATGCAGTTTCTCAACGGCACCTTTTCGCTGGTGGTCGGCACTTCCACCGGGGCACTGTCGCAGTGGTTCCTGGTGCGCGACGAATCGGAAGGTGCCGGGGACAATGTTTTTTACCTGGCCCGGGCCCGCGACTTCGAGTCCCATCCGGGTGCGATTACGGCGATTCAGCCTGAATACACCCGAAAGGGTTTCGTCGCGGTCGATGACCAGGGTCATCTAGGCATTCATTACGGCACCTCGGCGCGTACGCTTTTCCTGGAGCGCGTTGCCGATCGGCCGCTGATGGCGGTGGCCGTATCCCCGGTCAACAATCGTCTGCTGGTCGAAAATGACCAGGGGCGGATTAGGCAGCTAGAGCTGTGGAACGAGCATCCCGAGGCGTCGTTCGGGGCACTTTGGCAGCGGGTCTGGTATGAGGGTCGTTCTGCGCCGGAATATGTGTGGCAGGCCTCGTCGGGCACCGACAGCTTCGAGCCCAAATACTCAATGGTGCCGCTGACCGTCGGTACGCTCAAGGCGGCTTTTTTCGCCATGCTGTTTGCCATGCCGCTGGCCATTGCCGGTGCGATCTACACCGCCTATTTCATGTCGCCGCGCCTGCGCGGGCTGGTCAAGCCGACCATCGAGGTGATGGAGGCGCTGCCGACCGTCATCCTTGGCTTTCTGGCCGGTCTGTGGCTGGCGCCGTTTCTCGAAAACCACATCCCGGTCGTATTTACGGTACTGATCGGAGTGCCGCTGTCGTTCTTGCTGATGGCGCTGGCCTGGGCACAGCTGCCGCGCGCCTGGCGCAACCGTGTCCCGGGTGGCTGGGAAGCGGTTATCCTGATGCCGGTCATTTGCCTGCTGGTGTGGGGGTTGGTCGAGCTCTCGCCGCTCATCGAAATCTGGTTTTTCGACGGTTCGATGCGTCAGTGGTTTACCGACCAGGGACTCAACTACGATCAACGCAATGCCCTGGTCGTCGGCATCGCGATGGGCTTTGCCGTGATACCGACGATCTTCTCGATTGCCGAGGATGCGGTATTCACGGTGCCGAAACACCTCACGCAGGGTTCGCTGGCGCTTGGCGCCACGCCGTGGCAGACGGTCACGCGGGTCGTTCTGCTCACCGCCAGCCCCGGCATTTTCTCGGCGGTCATGATCGGCTTTGGCCGAGCCGTTGGCGAGACCATGATCGTCCTGATGGCCACCGGCAACAGCCCGGTGGTCAACTTCAATATCTTCGAGGGCATGCGCACGCTGTCGGCCAATATCGCCGTCGAGTTGCCTGAGACAGCGGTTAACTCAACTCATTTTCGCATCCTGTTTCTGGCCGGGCTGGTGCTGTTTGCCATGACGTTCATTGTCAACACCATTGCCGAGATCGTGCGCCAGCGGCTGCGGGCGCGCTACAGCAATCTGTGAGGCTGCGGGCATGAAATTCCGTCAATGGTTCAAGTCGGGTGATCCGTGGATCTGGATGATCGGCGGCGCGCTCAGCGTCTCGGTCATCATGGTTGCCGGGCTGTTGCTGCTGATTGCGGTGCGCGGTTTCGGTCACTTCTGGCCGGCTGCCCTGGTCGAGATTACCGTCACTGAGACCGACGGCAGCCAGTCGGTGCTGCTGTGCGAACGGGTCGAAAGCGAAACCCTCCCGGCCGACCGCATTCGCGAGGCCGGGCGGTTTGTCGATGACGATACCCTGGTTGTCACGCGCCACCTGTTCAAGGTCGGCAATCGCGACCTGACCGGGCGCGATTTTGTCTGGTACCTCGATGAACAGCTCAGCGACTGGCGCTACCCCGACGACGCAATGATGGTCGAGCGACGCGAATGGGGCAATTTCTACGGTTTCCCGCTGCGCATCGAGGAGGATGGCCGGGTCGTGGCCGGCGGACAGCGGCTGTGGGCCGAACTCCAGGACCGGATTGAGCGCGCCAATGAACTGCACGCGCGAATCGAGCAGATCGAGCGACACGAGATCGGGCGCCTCAACAAGCAGCTCGAAGATATCCGCCTGGCCGAACGCGGCCTGGACCATCGCGGCGTCACCGGTGCCGAGCGCGAAGCGGCAATGGCTGATCTGGCCGCCCGCCGCACTGTGCTCGAGGCCGAATACGAGGATCTGCGGGCCGAGCGCAACGCGCTGCAGGCTCAAGCCGAGCGCGACGTGCTGCACGCACGCACGGCTGATGGACAGGAGACGGCCATTGCCTTGGACGACATTGTGATGGTCTCGCAAAACAATGCCCTTGGATTGGGCGGAAAACTCGCTTTCTACTGGCATCGGATCAGCGACTTCATTACCGGTTTTCCGCGCGAGGCCAATACCGAGGGCGGGATTTTTCCGGCCATTTTCGGCACTGTCGTGATGGTGCTGATCATGTCGGTGCTGGTGACGCCGTTCGGGGTGCTGGCCGCGATCTATCTGCGCGAGTACGCGCGCCAGGGTCCGGTGCTGCGCGTCATCCGGGTTTCGGTCTACAACCTGGCCGGCGTTCCGTCGATTGTGTTCGGTGTGTTCGGACTGGGATTTTTCGTCTACCTGCTCGGCGGCAGCATCGACAATCTGTTTTTCCCCGAACGGCTGCCGGCGCCCACCTTCGGCACCCCGGGCCTGTTCTGGGCCTCGCTGACGCTTGCGCTGCTGACGCTGCCGGTCGTGATTGTATCGACCGAGGAGGGGCTGGCGCGCATTCCGCGTACCGTGCGCGAGGGCTCTCTGGCGCTGGGGGCGACCAAGTGGGAAACCCTGTGGAAGGTGGTGGTGCCGCTGTCGGCACCAGCCATGATGACCGGGCTGATCCTGGCGGTGGCACGCGCGGCTGGAGAAGTCGCGCCGCTGATGCTGGTCGGCGTGGTCAAGCTCGCTCCCAGCCTGCCGGTTGACGGCGAGTTTCCTTTCGTCCATCTTGAACGCAAGATCATGCACCTGGGCTTTCATATCTATGATGTCGGCTTTCAGAGCCCGAACGTCGAGGCGGCGCGACCGCTGGTCTATGCCACGGCGCTGACCCTGGTGGCTCTGATCCTGGTGCTCAACCTGACCGCGATCGCCATCCGCAACCGCCTGCGCGAAAAATACCGCTCGGAAAGCGACTGAGATGATCGACCAACCGCGAAAACACGAACAGGCCATGGAACACAATCAGCAGGCATCAAGAGTCTCTCCCGGAGTGTCGATCGAGGAGGATCGCCTTGTGCTCGATATCGAGCGCGAGGACATCTGCATCGAAACGCGCGACCTGAACCTCTACTACGGCGAGGACCAGGCGCTGAAGAATATCGATCTGCGCATTCCCCGCAACCGGGTGACGGCCTTCATTGGTCCCAGCGGCTGCGGCAAGTCGACGCTTCTGCGCTGCTTCAACCGCATGAATGATCTGATCGACATCTGCCGGATCGAGGGTGAGATCATGATCGACGGCAAGAACATCCACGACCGCGACGTGGATGTGGCCGAGCACCGGCGCCGGGTCGGCATGGTTTTTCAGAAGCCCAACCCTTTCCCGAAGTCCATCTTCGAAAACGTCGCCTACGGCCTGCGTTTGCAGGGCGTCAACGACCGGCGCAGGCTGGCCGAGGTGGTTGAACGCTCGTTGCGTGCAGCGGCGCTGTGGGACGAAGTCAAGGACCGTCTCGACGACAACGCCTTCGGGCTTTCCGGCGGTCAGCAGCAGCGGCTGGTGATCGCGCGTGCGATTGCCATCGAGCCTGAAGTCGTGCTGCTCGACGAGCCTTGCTCGGCGCTCGATCCGATTTCCACCGCCAAGGTTGAAGAGCTGATCATCGAGCTCAAGGATCGCTATACATTAGTGATCGTGACGCACAACATGCAGCAGGCCGCCCGCGTGTCCGATTTCACCGCCTATCTCTACATGGGCGAGCTGATCGAGTTCGACGACACTGCCCGCCTGTTTACTAATCCGTCGGAACGCGCCACCGAAGACTACATCACCGGCCGCTACGGATAGTCCGGCCATCGGTGGCCGTTACGAGCAACTGGAACATTGAGCTATGGACAAACTGCATCTGGACAAGCACATCTCCCGCCAGTTCAACGAGGAACTCGAGGCGCTGCGCCAGAGCGTTCTGAACATGGGTGGGCTGGTCGAGGAAATGCTGGCCGACGCGACCCGGGCGCTGGTCGGAGGCGACATCGAGCTGGGACAGAAAGTGGTCGACAGCGACGATCAGGTCAACGAGATGGAAAAGACGATCGACGGGCGCTGCACCATGATTCTGGCCCGCCGCCAGCCGACGGCCAGCGACCTGCGCCTGGTCGTGGCCATCATCAAGACCATCAACGACCTCGAGCGCATCGGTGACGAGGCCGAGAAGATCGCGCGTATGGCGATTCGCCTGGCTGAGGCTGACCGGCCGCGCAATCAGTATCAGGAACTCGAGGCGATGGCGCAGACGGTGCGCGCCATGCTGCATGATGCCCTCGATGGATTCGTGCGCCTGGCACCGGAGGTCGCGGTGAAGCTGGTGCGTGAGGACGAGCGGGTCGATGCCGGGTACGAGGCGGCCCTGCGCCAGTACTACACCTACATTGCCGAAGACCCGCGCACCACGCGCCGCATTATCGACGCGATCTGGGTGGCCCGCTCGATCGAGCGGATCGGCGACCACGCCAAGAACATCGGCGAGTACATCGTCTACCTGGTCGAGGGCAAGGATCTGCGCCACGCCTCCCCGGAAGAAATGGAGCGCGTGATCGAAAAGCGCGAGCGCGAATAGTCGACCCGCGAATTCTCGCGTTTTGAGAACGCCGGCTGCTGCAATGACGATCCCTGAAACGATGCACGGAGAATTCCCATGCAGTGGATCGTCCCGTCCGCTTCCCGGCCGGTCCAGGCCAGCTCGCGCCGCGCCCCGGCCCAGCTGACGGCCGATCAGCTCAGGCGGCTGGGCCGCCTGGCCACCGAAACCCTGGCCCTGGCCAGCCTGGTCGTCAGCCTGTGTGCCGGGCTGACCCTTCTGTCCTGGCTGCTATAGGCAGGCCGGCTTTCAGGCCGCCTGGCTGGACTCGCGCACCGGTCCGTTGAGCAGGGCGTCGCGGGTGGCCTCGACAATCAGGTCAACCTCCGCGGACGTCGTGCCGAACGGCGGGGTGTATCGCAGCGAGTTGGCGCCCCCGTGGATGACGTTGATGCCGCGGCGGCGCAGGTATTCCTCGGTCGAACCCTCACCATAGGCCTTGTAGCGGTGCCGGTCGAGCTCCACCGAGAACAGCAGGCCGGTGCCCTGGACACGGGTAATGCGGCCGTCCAGTTCTGCGCCGAGCCGGGTGAACTTGTCAAGGAACTCGCGACCGCGCTCGACGATATTGGCGCGCAGCTCGGGCGTGATCTGCTCGAGTACGGCAGTGCCGACGTCCAGGGCGCGCGGATTGGCCGTCATGGTGTTGCCGTAGACGCCCTTGCGATACAGGCCGGCGGCACGCGCGTTCATGGCCAGCACCGACAGCGGATACTGGCCGGCGTTGAGTGCCTTGGAGTAGGTTTCCATGTCGGGCGCCTCAAGCTGCTCGAAGCCCGGATAGTCGACGATCGACAGCACACCCTGGCTGCGCAGACCCGCCTGGATGGAGTCCATCAGCAGCAAGGTGCCGTGTTCACGGGTCAGGCGTCGCGCCTCGGCGTAGAACGCCGGCTCGATGGCCGCGCCCGGATTGCCCTCGCCCATGACCGGCTCCATGAAGAGGGCCTCGATGAACACACGGTTGCGATCAGCCCATTCGAACACCTGATTGATCTGCTCGGTGTTGTTGGGCTCGACCGTGATCAGGGTGTCCTCGTCGCGAAACGACGCCAGGTGCTGCAGGTAGGTCTTGCGGGTCGAGTCCGAGTAGCGCGCCGGCCGGTCGGTGCGGCCGTGAAAACCGCCGCTCAGCGACAGCCGGTGTAGCTTGTGGCCGGCGCGCTTGCCGCCCGGGTCAGTCATCAGCTTGGCGTTGATGTCGGCAATGCGTCCGGCCACTGTCACCGCCTCGGAGCCGGAGTTCATGCACAGGATGCGGTCGAACGGAAACCCGTCAGGGCGGCAGTGGCCGATCTCGGCGCGCAGCGCCGTGTTGAAGCGCTGGTGCGAAAAGCTCGGGGTCATCACGTTGGCCATGACGTGCGGCTGGTGCATGGCCGCTAGCACCGTTTCCGGTGCGTGGCCGAGACCCAGCATGCCGTAGCCCCCGGAATCATGCAGCACGGCGCCCTTGGAGGTGACGATCCAGGGGCCGCATGCGGCCAGTGCCACGTAGGGGTTGACGCAGTCGTCGGGATAGAAATTGACGTAACCGGACTGCAGGGCCTGTTTCTGTTCGTCCTCGTCGGCGGTGACCAGGTCGGGGTAGATCGCTCGCCAGCGCTCAACGGCGGCCAGGGCCGCGTCGACGGCCTGCTCGAGGCGCGGATCGCGGCCGGCAAAGGATTCGATAACCGGGTCGTCGAGACCTTCAGTCAGCGGCACACCCCCAATGTGACGAAGGCGGTCGAGTTTGGCAACGATGCTCACGCGATTCTCCTGGCACGATGTAAACCGCATATTGTACCAAGCCGCGGCTTGCTTCGGCCCATGCGGGGCATGCTCGCTGGCGTTTGTTTTGCTGGATTGTGGATGAGTCCTTCCCGATCCAGATACGAGCCAGCAAGCATCGCAGTCAGTGGCGTTCCCGGGCAGCGGGATTTCGGGACTGATTGCTGGTTCGAGGGTGCTCGCTCCTGGCGTGGTTTGGACGCCGGGCGGCTCCAGGGCCGCTGATTGCTCATTGGATAAGGCTCGCTCTTCCTTGCATGCCGCACGCGGGTTATAATGCCGGGCTTGCTCCGGCGCGCCTGGTCGCGGGCGGCCGGTTTCATCACACATTTAAAGAGCATCGAGCCATGTCGAAAGAATACAAGATTCCGGCGGAAATCCGCACGGACGTAGGGAAAGGTGCGAGCCGCCGCCTGCGCCGTGCCGGTCGCGTGCCGGCCGTGGTTTACGGCGGTGACCGTGAACCGGCCAGCATCACCATCGACCACGACTTTCTGCTGCACAGCGCCGACGAAGAGGCATTCCACGTCTCCATTCTCGAACTGACCGTTGGCGACAAGCTCAAACAGAAGGTCATCTTGCGTGATTTGCAGCGTCATCCGTTCAAGCCGCTGCTGACGCATGCCGACTTCCAGCGCATCTCCGACGATCATGAACTGCGCATCAACGTGCCGATTCACTTCGTCAACGAAGAGCGCTCGCCGGCCGGGCGCATGGCCGGCGTGGTCATTTCGCACCAGGTGGTCGAAGTCGAAGTCGAGGCCCTGCCCAGGGACCTGCCCGAATACCTGGAGGTGGACCTTGCCGCGCTCGAGCCGGGCGACAGCGTCATGCTCAGCCAGATCCCGCTGCCGGAAGGCGTCAAGATCCCGGCCCTGGAGTATGGCGACGAGCATGACGATGTGGCCGTGGTCAACG
This sequence comes from Pseudomonadota bacterium, assembly GCA_013285445.1. NCBI lineage: Bacteria > Pseudomonadati > Pseudomonadota > Pseudomonadota bacterium. The sequence continues at coordinate 1,289,139 of CP053448.1, forward strand.
CCCTCTACATCCGCGAGGGCCAGGGCACCGGTGAGCTTGCCGCCGAGGCCGATGCGGCCCTGACCGAAGCAGCCGAAGTCGAGACCCTGGCCGAAGCCGAGGAGGCCGAGGCCGCCGAAGAGGGCGACGGCGAAGCGGCCGCCGACGAAGACGACAGCGAAGGCGACGATCGCAAGGCCAGCTGAGCGGCCCGATGGGCAGTCGCTGGCTGATCTGCGGTCTGGGCAATCCCGGACCGAAGTACGAACGAACCCGGCACAACGCCGGGTTCTGGTTTGTCGACGCTCTCGATCGGCGGCAGCCGCTGGGCCTCAAGCCCAGTCGCAAGGTCCACGGCGAGTCCGCAAAGCTTGAATTCGCCGGGCAGGACTGCGTGTTCCTCCGGCCCGATACCTTCATGAACCACTCGGGCCAGGCAGTGCGCGCGGCGACCGATTATTTCGATATCCTGCCCGAGCAGGTGGTGGTCGCCTACGACGATCTCGATCTGCCGCCGGGCACGGTCAGGCTGCGGCAGGGCGGCGGCCACGGCGGCCATAATGGTCTGAGAAGCATCTTTGGTCACCTTGGCAGCCAGGACTTCTGGCGCGTTCGGGTCGGTATCGGTCATCCCGGCATCAGGGAAGCCGTGACGCCCTGGGTGCTGGGTCGCGCCAGCGCCGAGGATGAAAAGGCCATTCTCGATGCCGTGGACCAGGCCGCCGCGGCTTTGCCGGACCTGTTGAAGGGCCATCCGGGCGAAGCCATGAAGCGGCTGCATACCAGGGCGTGAAGATCAAGACGAGCGCCATCGAATACAGCAATCAACCAGCGAGCCAATCATCATGGGCTTCAAATGCGGTATCGTCGGTCTGCCCAATGTCGGCAAGTCGACGCTTTTCAACTGCCTGACCCGGGCCGGCATTCAGGCCGAAAACTATCCGTTCTGCACGATCGAGCCGAATGTCGGCATGGTGCCGGTGCCCGACGCGCGCCTTGACCGGCTCGCGACGATCGTCAGGCCCGAGAAGGTCGTGCCGACGATGATGCAGTTCGTCGACATTGCCGGCCTGGTTGCCGGTGCCTCGAAAGGCGAGGGCCTGGGCAACAAGTTTCTGGCGCATATCCGCGAGACCGACGCCATTGCCCACATCGTGCGCTGTTTCGAGGATGACGACGTCACGCATGTCTCCGGCCGCGTCGACCCGGTCTCCGACATCGAGACCATCGACACCGAGCTGTGCCTGGCCGACCTGGAAGTGGCCGAGAAGGCGCTTGACAAGGTCGGCCGCCAAACCAGGTCTGGCGACAAGGAAGCCATCCGCCAGGTGAAGCTGCTCGAGCGAGTCGTCGCCCACCTGGGCGAGGGCCAGCCGCTGCGCACTTTCGAGGTCGATGACGAAGAGCGCAGGATGCTCAGGGCCTGGCAGTTCATCACCCGCAAGCCCGTGCTCTACGTGGCCAATGTCGACGACAAGGCCGGCGCGGACAATGAACAGGTGCGCGCCGTGCGCGGGCGAGCCGCGGCCGAGGGTGCCGAGGTGGTCGTGCTGTGTGCGGCCATGGAAGCCGAGCTGGCCGAGCTCGACGACGAGGAGCAGGCCGAGTTCCTGGCCGATCTGGGGCAGGACGAGCCGGGCCTGAACCGGCTTATCCGCGCCGGCTACGGGTTGCTCGACCTGCTGACCTTTTTCACCGCCGGTCCGAAGGAAGTCCGTGCCTGGACGGTGCGCAGCGGCGCCACCGCACCGCAGGCGGCCGGCCGTATCCACACCGATTTCGAGAAAGGTTTCATTCGCGCCGAGGTCACCGCCTACGACGACTATATCGCCTGCGGTGGCGAAGCCGGCGCCAAGGCCGCCGGCAAGCTCAGGCTGGAAGGGAAGGAATACGTCGTTGCCGAGGGCGATGTCATGCACTTTCGTTTTAACGTCTGAATCGGATGACCGTCGTCCGTCGCGGATGCGACCGCGACCTACGAACCCGGCACCACCAGGATCGGACAACCACCCGTAGGTCGGGGCCGCGTCCCCGACGGACGAGGTGCGCAACCGGCACACGTGTCGGGACAATCCTCCGAACCGTCGCGGATGCGACCGCGACCTACTCATTCGCCACAACCACGGACGATGCCCGTGTGTAGGTCGGGGCCGCGTCCCCGACGGACGAGAGAAGGAACGGGCACACGTGTCGGGACAATCCTCCGAACCGTCGCGGATGCGACCGCGACCTACTCATTCGCCACAACCACGGACGATGCCCGTGTGTAGGTCGGGGCCGCGTCCCCAACGGACGAGGTGCGCAACCGGCACACGTGTCTGGACAATCCTCCGAACCGTCGCGGATGCGACCGCGACCTACTCATTCGCCACAACCACGGACGATGCCCGTGTGTAGGTCGGGGCCGCGTCCCCGACGGACGAGGTGCGCAACCGGCACACGTGTCGGGACAATCCTCCGAACCGTCGCGGATGCGACCGCGACCTACGAACCCGGCACCACCAGGATCGGACAACCACCCGTAGGTCGGGGCCGCGTCCCCGACGGACGAGAGACGGAACCGGCACACGTGTCGGGACAATCCTCCGAACCGTCGCGGATGCGACCGCGACCGACCCATCCGGCGCCACAGCCACGGACGATGCCCGTGTGTAGGTCGGGGCCACGTCCCCGACGACCTACGGACCCGGCACCACCAGGATCGGACAACCACCCGTAGGTCGGGGCCGCGTCCCCGACGACCCACGAACCCGCCGCCACCAGACGAGGTGCGCAACCGGCACACGTGTCGGGACAATCCTCCGAACCGTCGCGGATGCGACCGCGACCTACTTATTCGCCACAACCACGGACGATGCCCGTGTGTAGGTCGGGGCCGCGTCCCCGACGGACGAGGTGCGCAACCGGCACACGTGTCTGGACACCCCCCGAACCGTCGAGGATGCGACCGCGACCTACGAACCCGGCACCACCAGGATCGGACAACCACCCGTAGGTCGGGGCCGCGTCCCCGACGACCCACGAACCCGCCGCCACCAGACGAGGTGCGCAACCGGCACACGTGTCGGGACAATCCTCCGAACCGTCGCGGATGCGACCGCGACCTACTCATTCGCCACAGCCACGGACGATGCCCGTGTGTAGGTCGGGGCCGCGTCCCCGACGGACGAGAGACGGAACGGGCACACGTGTCGGGACAATCCTCCGAACCGTCGCGGATGCGACCGCGACCTACTCATTCGCCACAACCACGGACGATGCCCGTGTGTAGGTCGGGGCCGCGTCCCCGACGGACGAGGTGCGCAACCGGCACACGTGTCTGGACAATCCTCCGAACCGTCGCGGATGCGACCGCGACCTACGAACCCGGCACCACCAGGATCGGACAACCACCCGTAGGTCGGGGCCGCGTCCCCGACGGACGACCTGGCCTACCCGCTCAGACGTACAGCCAGAAATCGACGATGTGATCGCCCCAGATCATTGCAATCCAGCCGGCCAGGGCAAGATAGGGGCCGAAGGCAATCGGCACTTCCCGGCCGCGCCGCAGGGCAATCATCAGCGCAATACCGATCACCGCTCCAAGCAGCGAGCCGAGCAGCACGATGATCGGCAGCGCCTGCCAGCCCAGCCAGGCCCCCAGCGCGGCCAGCAGTTTGAAGTCGCCGTAGCCCATGCCTTCCTTGCCGGTCAACAGCCGGAACAGGTGAAACACCGCCCACAGCACGCCGTAGCCAGCGATGGCGCCAATGACCGCGTCCTCGAGGCTGGAGAACAGTCCCAGCCACAGATTCAGGCCCAGCCCCAGCCACAGCAGCGGCAGCGTGATCTGGTCAGGCAGGAGCTGGTGGTCGATATCGATTCCCGTCGCGGCGATCAGCGCCCAGGTCAGCACCAGCGCGCCGACCGCCTCCGGGCCTGGCCCGAAGTGCACCACCACCGCCGCTGACAGCAGCGCGGTGGCCAGTTCCACCAGCGGATAGCGCCAGGAAATCGGCTGGCCGCAGTGCCGGCACTTGCGTCTGAGCAGCAGCCAGCTGACCAGCGGGATATTGTCGTACCAGGCAATGGCCTGACGGCACTTCGGGCAGTGGGAGCGCTTGAGCACCAGCCCCGGCGGCGCCGGCTCGGATGCCTCGATCTCCAGCAGCTCGCGGCACTGGCAGCGCCAGTCGTGCAGCAGTCGCGCCGGCAGGCGCAGGATCACCACGTTGAGAAAACTGCCCACCAGCAGCCCGAAAAGAAAAACGGCGGCCCCCAGGACCGCCGGATGCAGCGCATTCAGCGCGTCAACATAGCTCAAGATACACTCCCTTCAAGCCAATCCCGGCCAAAAAGCCCGGCGACCACCTCCGGCCCCCGCCTCTCAACTTCACCCGTCCTCTCTCCCCTTTCACCTTTCGCCTTTCGCCTTCCAGCCTCACATCACCGCCGCCATTTGGAATATCGGCAGATACATGGCTACGACCAGACCACCAACGATGCCGCCAATGAGCACGATAATGATCGGCTCGAGCAGGCTGGAGAGCGCGTCTACCGTGTTGTTGACTTCCTCTTCGTAGAAGTTGGCCACCTTGTTGAGCATGTCGTCGAGCGAGCCGGCCTCCTCGCCAATCGCGGTCATCTGCACGACCATCGGCGGGAACAAGCGGGTCTGCTGCATGGCCAGCTGTAGCTGGTGGCCGGTGGCCACATCCTCGCGAATCTGGTGGACGGCATCCTCGAAAACCACGTTGCCGGTCGCGCCGGCTACCGTCTTGAGCGCATCGACCAGCGGCACGCCGGCAGCGAACGTGATCGACAGAGTGGAGGCAAAGCGCGCCAGGGCCGACTTTTCGAGCACGCCGCCAATAATGGGCAGCTTGAGCGATATCCGGTCAATCAGGTGGGCAAAGCGCTTGTTGCGTTTGCGCAGCTGGATCAGGCCAACGATCGCCCCGATCAAACCCAGCAGTACCAGCCAGCCTTTTGACTGCATGAACTCTGACATGTCGACGACCAGGCGCGTGAACGCGGGAAGGTCGGCGCCGAAGCTCTGGAAGATGCCTTCGAACTGCGGAATGACGACGATCAGCAGCAGCGCGGTCACGCCGACGGCAACCGCCAGAACGGCGGCCGGGTAGAACATGGCCTTCTTGATCTTGCCCTTGATCGACTCGATGCGTTCCTTGTAGCTGGCGATCGAGTCGAGCACCTGGTCGAGCACGCCGGCATCCTCGCCGGCGTGAACCAGGTTGATGTAGAGCTCGTCGAAATACACCGGGAACTTGCCCAGTGACTCGCTCAAGGTCGAGCCGGATTCGACGTCGTTGCGGATATCCGAAATCAGCTTCTTCAGGCGCGGGTTCTCGGCGGCCTGACCGATAATCGAAAACGCCTGGACCAGCGGGATGCCCGAGTGCAGCATGGTGGCCAGCTGGCGGGTGAAGATCGCGATATCCCTGGGCTTGACGCGGCTGCCTGCTGAGCCAAACAACGGCTTGGGCTTCTTGCGCACGCGCCCGGGGATGATGCCCTGCTGGCGCAGCTCGGCCTTGACGATGGTCTCGGTGCGGCCGAGTCGTTCGCCCTTGATCCGCTTGCCGCGCTTGTCCTTGCCTTCCCAGAGGAAGGTTTCCATCTGTTCCTGGGTGGTTGCCATCAGACGCCGCTCCTGAGTTCTGCCGGCCTGGCGGAACTTGCCGCCCCGCCTGCACTAGTGATTCTAATACCGTGATTTTGCGCAGAATCCGCGGTAATTGCAAGACCAACCGTCGAGGTCTGGCACGCATTCTGTAGCCCAGCGCACCGGCCCCGGTTAGCCGATACGGCCGGCAATTCGCCGGGCGTGGGTCAATCCTTGGTCACGCGGTTCATTTCCATCAGGCTGGTGCGACCCAGCTTGACCTTGTTCAGCGCGGCACGTCGCAGGTCGATGATGCCTTCCTTATTCGACTGTTTTTCGAGATCCAGCGCCGACCCGCCTTCGAGAATGATCTGCTCCATGGCCTCGGTAATCGGCATGACCTGAAAGACGCCGATGCGGCCCTTGTAGCCGCCGGTACACTGGTCGCAGCCGCCGGCCTCGTAGATCGTCAGGCCCTCGGCGATTTCCTCCTCGGTATAGCCGATGCGCAGCAGCGCGTCGTCGGGCACGTCCTCGCGCTTCTTGCAGGTGTGCAGCGTACGGGCCAGGCGCTGGGCCAGCACCAGGTGGACGGTCGAGACGATGTTGTAGCTGGGTACGCCCATGTTGGCCAGGCGCGCGATCGAAGCCGGCGCATCGTTGGTATGCAGGGTCGAGAGCACCAGGTGGCCGGTCTGGGCAGCCTTGATGGCGATTTCGGCCGTTTCCAGATCGCGGATTTCCCCGACCATGATGATGTCGGGGTCCTGGCGCAGGAACGAGCGCAGGGCGGCGGCGAAGGTCAGGCCCTGCTTGACGTTCTGCTGGACCTGGTTGACGCCCTTCATGCGAATCTCGACCGGATCTTCGACGGTCGAAATATTGCGCCCGTCGTCGTTGAGAATTCCGAGCGCGGTATAGAGGGTCACCGTCTTGCCTGACCCGGTTGGCCCGGTGACCAGCACCATGCCGTAGGGCTTGTTGATCGCGGACAGGTAGTCGTCCTTCTGCTTTTCCTCAAATCCGAGCTTCTCCGGGCCCAGGTAGGCGCCGGAAGAATCGAGAATACGCAGCACGATCTTCTCGCCCCACAGGGTCGGGCAGGTCGACACACGAAAATCGTAGGCCTGTTTCTTCGAGACATTGAGCTTGATGCGACCGTCCTGCGGCACCCGGCGCTCGGCAATGTCGAGGCTGGACATGACCTTCAGCCGGGCCGACAGGCGGGGGGCCATACGTTTGGGCGGGCGCACCTGGGTGACCAGCACGCCGTCGATGCGGAAGCGCACCCGGTAGTCCTCTTCGTAGGGTTCGAAGTGGATGTCCGAGGCGCCCTTGCGAATGGCGTCGACCAGCACCTTGTTGACGAAACGCACCACCGGAGCATCGTCGGCACCGGCCGTTGCGGCCTCCTCGGCGCTTTCCTCGTCCTGGTCGCCGGCGTCAAACCTCAGGTTTTCGAGGTCGTCTTCGTCCTCGGTCAGCTCGTTGAAGGCCTGCGCAGAGCCGGCCAGGGCGCGGTCGAGCGCGGGTTCGATGGCGGTGAAGGGGGCCAGGATGGCCTCGACGGCCAGGCCGGTGGAAAAGGCGATCTCGTCGATGCCGGCCTTGTTGCCGGGATCGGCCACGGCCACGAACAGGCGCTTGCCGCGCCGGGCAATGGGCAGAATGAGATGCTTGCGCAGCAGCTCCTCGCGGATCAGGTTGTGCGGGGCATGCTTGAGGTCAACCGCGGCCAGATCGACCACCGGCAGACCGAAATCCTCGGCGGCAATGTGGGCAAAGCCCAGCGCGTCGACCACTTTGTCGCGCACCATGTGACTGGTGAAGGTACGGCCTTTCTCGGCGGCCTTGGCGGCTGCATCAAGCGCCTTTTCCTCGCTGAGCAGCCCGGCATCGACCAGCTTGCGGGCGAGCGTGGGCAATCGCATAACAGCAGCGGGTTGGGCGGGCATGGACCGGCTCTCCTTGAAGCGATACTTGAATGCTAGCGCTCAGAGGTTGATTTTGCAAAGAATTCCAGTCCAGTCAGAGTAGCAGAAAACGGGTGACTGGCGGATAATGCGTGGCTGGTATCGACTCTCTAGAGGACGTGTTGCTGGTCCATCCCGATCGCGAGCAGGGTTTTCGCCCCGAATTGCAGGGGCTGCGAGCGTGGGCAGTCATGCTGGTGGTGGCCTTCCATGTGCTGCCTGAAGGGGTGCCTGCGGGCTATATCGGGGTTGATGTATTTTTTGTATTGTCGGGTTACCTGATTACCGGCCTGCTGCTGCGTGACTATCGGCGTAGCGGCCGGATTCACTTCGGTGCCTTCTACCTGCGTCGTCTCAAAAGACTCTTTCCTGCGCTGATCCTGGTGCTGTTTGCGGGAAACGCAATCGCCTGGCTGGTGTTGTCGCCGGGCGAATATGCGCAGGTGGTCAAGTCGACACCCTTCGCTGCGTTCTGGGTCAGCAACTTCTATTTCACGTTTCAGGCCGCCGAGTACTTCAATGAACTCGGCACCCAGGATTTATTCCTGCATACCTGGTCTTTAGGGCTCGAAGAGCAATTCTACCTGGTCTGGCCATGGTTCTTGCTGCTCCTTCTGTTCTTATCGCAGCGCCTCGGCAGGTCGTGGTTTCCGGTTGTCGGCCTGTCAGTAGTTGTCGGCTGGAGTCTCTTGCTCAGCGGTGCTGCGAGCGATGACAGGCCCCTGATGTCGTTTTATCTGTTGCCGACGCGTGCCTGGCAGTTTGGTCTGGGCGCACTGGTTGTTTTTTTGGCGCGCTGCCAGTTGCGCAGGCAGGCAGGCGAAATGGGGGCTATCGCGCTTCGCGGCGGCGGCTTGATGCTGATCCTGGCGTCAGCATTTCTGATTCCGCGCGATGCAATCTATCCGGGATTCTGGAGTCTGTTGCCCTCGCTGGGTGCCGTCGCGGTCATTCTCGGGGATCACAGCCAGCCGCGCCGGCGACTTGGCCTCCTGGGTCAATCTGCCCTGGTCTGGCTCGGTGACCGCTCTTATGCGATTTATCTGTGGCACTTTCCACTGATCGGGATCGTGAACCTGCTGGTGCCGGAGACTCGTCTGATTGACGCGTTTGGCCTGATCTTGTTGACCCTGTTGCTGGCGCATCTGTCTTATTCGTTGGTCGAGCTGCCGTTCTGGAGAGGTCGATACAGGGAACTGGCGCCAAGACCGGCGCTCCTGGGTGTCATCGCGCTGGGGTTGGCTGCGTCCACCGGATCAGCAACGCTGGCCCAGAGGGCGATCCTCGGCACCGAATTGGCACAACGGGAAGCGGCCTGGCGCAGCGACGTACCGCCTCTGCACTTCTGTGACAGCTGGTATCGGAGCGCGGATCTTGAGCCGTGCATATTCGGGCGCAAGGAGGCAAGTCCGGAGCGAACAATCGTCTTGCTTGGCGACAGTATCGGCGTACAGTGGTTTTCGCTTTTTGACAAGGCGTACGCAGACAAAGGCTGGCGACTGGTCGTTCTGACCAAGTCCGCCTGTCCGATGGTCGATGCGCCGTATTACTACGATCGTATTCGCCGGCGTTTCCGGGTTTGCGAGCAATGGCGGCAGGCTGCGATTGAGTGGATTGCAAAACAAGAGCCCGCGTGGCTGGTGCTGGGCAGTTCTCTGGACTACCCGCTTTCGAGGGACACCTGGACGAGAGCCACCCGGCGGCTGCTGCAGGCACTGGCGCCCAGTGTCGGTCGCATCACGCTGCTGATGGGGACACCTGGGCTGGGTTTTGACGGGCCGGGTTGTGTCGCCCGCAGCCGACAGTCCGAGACCCGGCTGGCGCTTCAGTTCTGCGCGGCAGACTACGACTGGCGGACCTTTGATCAGGTAAAGGCTGCTCTGCAGGCGGCCGTGCTGACGGTTGAAAATGCACGGCTGGTCGATTTGTCCACGCTGGTCTGCCCGCGACGGCAGTGCAGTGCGGTGTGGCCTGATGGCCAAGTCGTTTTTCGTGACAGCCAGCATCTGCGCGACAGTTTTGTCCGCGAACATGGTGCCGAGGCGATTCGGATGCTCGATGGGCCGAATGCGGGCGCGGACAGGTAAGCCTTGCATTGGGTGACTCGTTTCGGAAAGGCTGGGTTTTGCCGCAAACTGTCATAAGGTGACAAATTTTGTCATTCAAGCGCGCCGTGTGCCTGCGTTTTTGGGGCTTGAACTGTGATGCGGTTCCGGGCGAGAATCAGCGTCGAGGCTGACACCTAGGTTGCAAAGTTCTGTTGGCACGCTTTGTGCAGCTCTATACTTGCTTCTGTCACCCTTGCGCTGGGCCAGGGACGAGGGCAGGTTTTCAAACCCAATCCAATGGAGATCAAGATGAATACAATTCGCAAGCAATCCGGTTTTACGCTCATCGAACTGATGATCGTTATCGCCATCCTGGCCATTCTGCTGGCTATCGCGATTCCGGCCTATCAGGACTACTCGATCCGCGCCCGCGTTTCGGAAGGCCTCAATATGGCGTCCTCGGCCAAGATGGCCGTCAGTGAGCACCGGCTCAGCGAGGGCACCTTCCCGGGTGACAATGCGACTGCCGGCTACGAGACGGGCGTGAGTTCGCTGGTGGCCTCGATCGTGGTCGGTGGCAATGGTGTGATCACGGTCACTTATTCCAGTATTGCCACGCTCGGTGATGCGGCTGGAGACACCCTTACATTGACTCCGACATTCTCGGGTACGGCAGTGATTTGGTCGTGTGCTACAGGTACGATCGAAGACAAATTCGTGCCGGCCGAGTGCCGCTGATCCTGGCATTCCGTTCTGACGAAAACCCCGGCCTTGCGCCGGGGTTTTTTTTGAGCGGACTTCTGACAAAACGTGCTTTGACGATCGTAAACAGGTGTTCCACTTGAGCAGCCTGCTCCAAACCAGGACTCGGACCAACATCGTCCCCGCACTTGCAGTGCTGCTGGGCCTGGTGATGTGCTATCTGGTCTACCTGCCCGGCCTGCACGGGCCGTTGCTGCTGGACGACCAGGCCAACCTGGCTGAGGTCAATGCTTTCCTGGAAGGTGAAAAGACTGCCCGGGCGGTGATCTTCGACAACCGCTCCGGCCCCCTCGGGCGCCCGGTCGCCATGGCAACGTTTGTGCTTGATGCCAGCCTGTGGGGTGAGAGCGTCTGGTATTTCAAGCACACCAATCTGGTCATTCATCTGGTGACTGGCCTGATGGTCTATCTGCTTGCCAGCCTGCTGCTGCGCACAACACATCAGGACAGCTCGGCAGCCTGGCGAGCTGCCCTCATTGCGATAATCTGGCTGGCGCTGCCAATCCATGCCAGCACCGTACTCTACCTGGTCCAGCGAATGGCCCAGTTGAGTGCCCTGTTCATGGTTGCCGGATTGTGTGCGTATGTCGGCGGTCGAGTGCTGCTCGAGCGTGGTCGGTATTCAGGCCTGCTGCTCATATGGGCCGGAGTGCCTGTTCTGACGGTGTTGGCGGCGCTGTCGAAGGAAAACGGGCTACTGGTGCCCGCGCTGGCTGCGGCGATCGAGTTGTTCTGGTTTCGGCGGGGGAACTGGTTTCAACCCCCCGCTTCCCGCGGTCGGCGATGGATTGACGGGTTCTTCGTGGCCTTCCTGCTGATGCCCGGTTTGCTTGCAGTGATCTGGCTGTTGAGCAATCCGGACCGTCTGACCGGTGGTTACTTGTTACGGGATTTCAGCCTGTGGGAACGCTTGCTCACCCAGCCCCGGGTGCTGTGGGACTACGTATCCAGCATCCTGCTGCCCAACGGGCCGAGGCTCGGGATCTTCCACGATCATTTTCCAGTGTCACATAACCTCTGGTCGCCGCTGACTACACTACCGGCCTTGTTGGCGTGGCTCGGCGTTATCGTTGCTGTCTGGTTGTTGCGACGCAAATCGCCGCTGTTCGCCGGCGGTATGGCATTGTTTCTGGTCGGACATGTGATGGAGTCATCGATTTGGCCACTGGAAATCTACTTCGAGCACCGCAATTACTTGCCGAGTATCGGTCTGCTGCTGGCAGTAGTGGGAATCGTCGAATGCGTTGCGTCCAGGATGTCAGTGCCAACAGCGGGTTTCCGGGTTACCGGTCTGTCTTTGCTGGTTGTGTTGCCCCTCGTCTATCTGGGCACGACCTATGGCCGCGCCTTCGTCTGGTCGGACAGCAGAATGTTCTACTCGTCGCAATACGAGGTCTATCCGGAATCGGTACGGCTGAACTCCTACCTGCTGGGCTTTGCCATGAACGCTGGCGACCTGGATGGCGCGCTTGATCATATCGAACAAATGGACACCAGCAGGCCCGGCGGTGAGAAACGAATGGCACCGACCTTATGGCGTTTTCTGGCCTATTGCGCGGTGGACCAGTCGCCGCCAGACGATTTGTACACGCAATTCGAGTCCAGGGCCAGCGGCAAGATCTTTACCTACGACATGGTCGCCTGGCAGGAGCTTTCCGAGGCGATCGAGGCCGGCGACTGCCCGGGCCTGGATGTGGCCCGGCTGGTGGCCTTGAGCGGGCGCTGGCTCGAGCGTACCTCACTGCCAGACAGCATGCATCAGGTGTGGCGGACTCGTTACTACCGCGCGCGGCTCCTGGCAGCGCTGGCCCGCTATGAGCGGTCGCGAAAGGAAGGTGAAAAGGCCTGGGTCGACTCCGCCTACAATCGCGGTATTGGCGTATTTGTCTTCCAGATCAACGCCACGCTGGAGAACTGGGCGCGATGCGCAGAGGTTCTGCGCCGACTCGAGCGGTCCGAGGGTGCCGGCGACCTGCGGTTCGATCAGGCCGTGGAGACCTTCAGAAATGCCCTGCAGGACAAGAACCTCGAGTCCCCGGTGGGTGTTGATCTGGAGTCCTGAAAGCCCATCCCGTGTTGCTTGTCAGTGCGAATCCAGCATGAGTTTTAACAAGGAACCAGATCCCTGAATCCATCGGCAAAAGCCGCCAAGCGTCGATCTGCGTGAGCGCCTGGACGAGCCATTTCTGGTGTGCTGCCCCGGCCCGGGCATTTGGGTACACTAACACCGTAGGTTCAGACAACCGTTCAATGGCCTGACTGGCTGGAGACGCTCGACTTGCCCGACGACTTTCTGATTTTTGGCAGCCCGCAGATCGGTGAAGAAGAAATTGCCGAAGTCGAGGCGTGCCTCCGTTCCGGATGGCTGGGTACGGGTCCGCGTGTGGCGCGGTTCGAGCGTGATTTCGCGGCCTACAAGGGTGTCAGTCCTCAACAGGCTGCTGCAGTGAATTCCTGCACTGCGGCCCTGCAGGTCAGCATGATCGCGGCCGATCTGGATCCGGGGGCCGAGGTCATCACCACGCCATTGACCTTCTGCGCGACGGTCAATTCCATCATTCACGCCGGTCTAACTCCAGTGCTTGCCGATGTCGATCCCGTTACGCAGTGCATCTCACCGGCAGCCATTGAGGCCGCCATCACACCGCGCACCCAGGCTATCGTTCCGGTTCACTTCGCTGGCAGGCCGTGTGAGATGGATGAAATCATGCGAATTGCGGACAAGCATGGCCTGATTGTGATCGAGGACTGCGCCCATGCTATCGAAACCGAATACAAGGGTAGGAAAGTAGGAACCTTCGGCGACTTTGGCTGCTTCAGTTTCTACGTCACCAAGAACGTGGTCACCGGCGAGGGCGGTATGATCGTTGGCCGTAGTGAGGAACACATTGCAAGGGCCAAGGTGTTGGCCTTGCATGGAATGAGCAAGGATGCCTGGCACCGCTTCGGTGACAAGGGCTATAAGCACTATCAGGTCGTTGAGTGTGGCTTCAAATTCAACATGATGGATCTGCAGGCCGCATTGGGCCTGCATCAACTGGCAAGGGTCGAAGATAATTGGAAACGTCGACAGAGAATCTGGCGGTTCTATGAGAAGCAGCTAAGGTCTACAGACTTGGCCCTCCCGAACGATACTGATGACTCAGATAGACATGGGTACCACTTGTTTACGGTTCTTGTCGATGAGGTATCGGCTGGGATCTCTCGAGACGGCTTTGTTGAAGCAATGAACAAACATGGAGTAGGTACAGGCGTTCACTACAGGTCTATTCCCGAGCATCCTTACTATCAGCAGCACTTCGGCTGGACACCAAAGCGATGGCCAATTGCTATGGATATCGGCCGAAAGACCGTCAGCCTGCCACTGTCTCCGTCATTGGACGAGGGAGAGCTATCTCGAGTCATAACCGCAATCAACAGCACTTTGGCTGGCTAAGGACGATTGGGCCGTGGCCGGATGCAAGGATATACTGAAATCGGTGGCACCGTGCTTGGACGGCTAATCAATCTGTTGCTTCAGCAGTTTGGCTACAGGCTGAGCAAGATAGATCGTGGTGCTCCGAACCACCTTCAAGACTTGCTCAGTGAGCTTGATCTTGGCTTGAAGCCACTGGTTTTGGACGTTGGTGCGAATACAGGGCAGACTATAGACGCAGTTCGGAGCGTTTATCCGGACGCGCGAGTTCATAGCTTTGAGCCGGACCCAGATCTGAGTCTGCTCCTTGACGATAAGTACACTCATGAGGTCGGTATTGATATTCACCCCATAGCTTTGTCCAACAGCATCGGAAAAGCTCGGTTCTACCGGAACGTTCGATCCGATTTAAACTCCCTTTTTCAGCTCAGGGCGTCATCGGTCGGAAGGTTCGGCCGAGCGAAAGATGTCATCAATGTCCAAACATTAACGGGGGATGATTTTCTCGAGACCGCAGGCATTGATGATATCGGTTTGCTAAAGGTAGATGTTCAGGGGGCGGAGTTGCAAGTGTTCGAAGGTTTCTCCTCAGCGATCGATCAGGGCAGGTTTGCCTGGATTGTCGTTGAAGTCTCGTTTGACGGTCCGTATGTCGAAGCTCAAAGCTTCAATCAGCTACAGGCGCTTCTATCGAATCGTTATCAGATGTATACAGCGTTTGGACTGACGTACAATAAGTCTTATGCGCTCAACCAATGTGACCTTGTTTACAAGCGCATCAAGGATACGAATGCTCATTCTGCCTGAATTCAAAGTTATCGCCAGTGTTTGATCTCCACAAGGCATCAGTCAAGAAGACCATCAAACGCAGCCTTTTGATAATAGGTATCGCGTTCATTGGCATTTTGGCTTACACAAGTTGGGATGTTCTCCTTGCCAATATCCAACGTGCCAATACGTTTTTTCTGATCTCAAGTGTCGTACTGGCCATCTCAGGTCTTTTCATCAACGGCGTGTATTTTCAGACGCTTCTACTCAAGCATGGCTGTGAGGCCCATGCTTCGGATGGGGTCAAGGCATTCGTCACTTCGCAAGCAGCAAAGTATATCCCGGGAAAAGTCTGGGGCGTTGCGTATCAAATTGCACACCTCGGCGCGAACAAGCAGTCAATGGCGTCCGTCTCGTTCGCTGTTGTTCAGGCGAACGTCGAGTTTGTGCTGGGTGCCATTGTGTTTACCTTATTCACTGCGCTGGCAGCTGTGGCTTGGATTGTCTCACCCATTTACAGTCTGCTCGTGGTTGGGCTTGGTGCGGTCGTTTTTGCTAGTTTGAGCAGTAGTTTTATGGTGAGGGCGTTCATTCAGGGTATCGTCGTTCGGCTTTTCGGGCTCTCGGGGCAGGCCGCCGCTCGAAATCGCTCGACGTGGAAAGTGTCCGTAATGCTGTTCATGGGTCAATCTGCGCTGTATTTCTTTAGCCTCGTCTTTGCCATCCACAGTGTTTTCGAGCTGAGCGTTAATGATATGCTAGTCGTTATCGCGATTCATTCGTTTTCCGTTGTTGCCAGCAGTCTGGTCTTTCTTGTCCCCGCAGGGGTCGGTGTAAGAGAGATTCTCTTTTTTGCGCTCTCCAAGCTATTACCCTTAGAATTGACGCTTGAGGAACTAGCGGCGCTCGTTGTCTTGTTAAGAGCGCTCCAAATTGTGATTGAAGCGACTGCGATCGGGCTTGCTCAATTCATCAGCCCAAGCAGACAGCGTACCAGACAGCGCTAAATTCATGTGAGTTCAGAAACGTTTTGTTCGGCACTTGCGTAAGTATCCTGAACAATATAGCCGGGAAAAAAAGATGCGAAAACCCACGCCGGATGTTCTTCTCTGCGAAGCAGGTTTCAGCAGCGTTCCTCTCTTCTACGCAATGAGGGCCGTCGGGCATCAGGTCATGGTGATTGGAAATCTGGCCGACGATCCGCTTCATGGCATTGCAGACAGGTCCGAGTTGATCGACTACTCTGATCATGATGCAGTCGATGAGGCTATCGTTGGGCGCGACATCCGATTTCTGGTTCCTGGATGCAATGACGTGTCCTATTGGTGTGCGGTGTTGATCGCCGAGGATCGCGGTTTTCCTGGGTTTGATCCCAAAGAGGTGGTTTCTAAATTCATCTTCAAGGATGCCTTTCGAGAGCATGCCAGGAAGAAGGGGTATCGCGTTCCAAGCGCCGCTCTCTCCATGGAATCTGCACAATCGCTGAACCCGCCCATACTGGTGAAGCCGGCTGATGTTTCTGGAGGGAAGGGAATGACTTTGGTTGAAGATCTCGGTGCAATGGAGCGGGCATGGGATTATGCAGAAATGACTTCTCCTACGGGAAGGGCTCTTGCTGAAGAGTTCATTGAAGGCCAGCTGTATAGCCACTCCGCGTTTCTCAATAACAAGGAAATTGTCTTGGATTTCTTTGTAACGGAGTACTGCACCGTCTATCCGTTTCAGGTCAATAGCTCACATTTGAGCCATGACCTTGACTCCGTTGTTTCCGAGGGCCTTCGTGACTGGACTCACTCATTTGCAGAGGACCTCGATCTTTGTGACGGCCTTTTGCATACGCAGTTTATTGTCGACAAGAACCATGAGTATTGGCTGATCGAGGTGACCCGTCGATGCCCTGGCGACCTCTATGCTGAGCTGATCAGAAAATCGACTGGAATTGATTACGCTTCTCTCTACTGTATGCCGCTCTGTGGTCGACCACTGGAAGTACCAGAGAAGGCCGCGAAGCGAGTTAAGTACATCTCACGGCACACCGCCAGCGTCTCGCGCGCCGGGATTTTTCTCAGTTCTCAAGCCAATCTCGAGAACGCGAGCGTCTCGGTGGTGCCTCTGAAAATGATGGGGCAGAAGCTGGCGCCTTCGCCCTTCGATAAGACTGGGATATTCTTTATCGAGAATGCCGACGCGGAAACCATGGTGAAAAGAACCCCTTCGTTGCATGAAGAAGTCATCGTGGAGATGGCGGATGACTGGAAGGATGCTTAATCAGCACAGAAAAGGTATTGAAAGATGATGTCTACATTGGATGTCGGGATAGTTGGTGGTTCGCTTGACTCTGCCGTGGGCAGGGCTCACAGAACTGCATTGATCATGGATGGTCGATTTAGGATCAGCGCCGCCTGCTTCAGTCAGGACTTTGAGATCACACAAGCGACGGCCGGTCAATGGCACCTACCTAAATGCAGGCTTTACCAGGACTGGCAGACCATGCTTGACGATGAGCATGACAGGATTGATGCGCTCGTGGTCCTGACGCCGCCTTCCATGCACATGCCGATTATACTTAAGGCGTTCACGCTGGGAATTCGAGTTATATCCGAGAAACCTCTGTGCCTGTCTTCGGCTGAAGCTGCAGAAATCAAAGCTTCACAGGTCAGCAACAATGGTTATCTGGCTGTCATCTATAACTATACCGGTTACCCAATGGTAAGGGAGCTTCGAGCGCAGATTGCCGCTGGGAGACTTGGAAAGTTGGTCCATGTTCGCGCAGAAATGCCACAAGAAGGTTTCATTCGGGCGAAACCCGACAGCGGAGAGGTTCCCGTGCCACAAGACTGGCGACTGCAAGACAATGAAATTCCAACCGTGTCCTTGGATCTCGGTGTGCATTTACTGCAGATGATTACGTTCCTGACTGGAGCCCGGCCAAAAAGAGTGGTGGGCACTCAGCACTCCTACGGTGCATTTGCGCCGCTGATTGATAGTGTTGATGCGCTCGTGGATTACGGGGACGACCTGTCCTGCAACGTCTGGTTCGGGAAAGCAGCCCTCGGCTACCGAAATGGACTTAAGATCCGGGTTTTCGGAACAGAAGGCGCAGCTGAATGGAGTCAGATGAATCCAGAGTTGATCAGAATGACTGACAAGTTCGGAGAATCTGTCTCGATTGATCGATCCGGGGAAGTTCTTGTTGCTATGGAGGACCGTTACCAGCGTTTCAAGGCGGGGCACCCTGCGGGCTTCATCGAGGCCCTGGCAAATTACTATGAAGATATTTATTCATCAATTCAGCACGTCAAGGAAGGTACCGATGCTCAGAATGAGTACACAGCGGGTGTCGATATATCGTTCGAGGGGCTGAAGGTCCTGGAGGCAATTAGTAGATCAAAAGGAAGTCCAGTTATGCTCGAAGAACTGGAACCCCCGAGCGAGTAAGAGGGTGATCGTGTTCAGGCGCTCAATCTCGGTCTACCAGTATGAATACTCTGCATATCTTCAATGATCCGAAGTTCTCCGAGGATTACTTCGAGTTCCTTATTGAGCAGGGTTTTGATCTGAGCTCTCATTGCTTGTTTCATTATAGAACTAGAGCAAGGGATAGTCAGAGGTTCCCGTTGAAGAGTTCTCACTCTCCGTCTTTTTTCTCGCTGCTTCCGAACCTTCGCCTGCTTCCGTTGTTGTTTAAAGCCGACAAGATTATCATTCATTGCTTGGCAGCACCAGCGCTGGTTTTCTACCTGTTTCTTTTTCCGTCTCTATGTCGGAAGTGCTACTGGGTTATCTGGGGTAAGGATCTCTATCTTTTTCACTTTGAGAAGAACAAGCGTCTCTACCACTATTTGTTTGAGTTTTTTCGGAAGCGGGTTATATTCCGCATTCCTTATGTTGTATCAAACAATGAGGGAGACCTTGCGTATGCCAGTCAGTGGTACGGACTCGATGCGCATGCTTTTCCGTCGTTTTCCTATCCAAGTAATCTTTTCAAGGAGCCAAGATACCTGCCGCGCCTACGAACAGATAAGACCTTACTGCTGATTGGCAATTCGGCAGATCCAAGCAATCACCACGCCAGAATTTTCGAGATACTGAAAGCGTTTTCAGAAAAAAACGTGGAGCTTGTGGTTCCACTCGCGTACGGTAACCAGACGTATTCGAAGCAAGTAATTAAGCTGGGAGAAAAGATTTTTGGACGAAAATTCCGCCCGCTCCTGGACCTGATACCGATGGATGAGTACCTTGCCCTTCTGGAAAGAGTTGATATAGGCGTTTTTGCACACGAACGTCAGCAGGCCGTGGGGACAATCAATACCCTGGTTGGCTTCGGAAAAAAGGTATACCTGAGCCCCGTGTCCAGCGTGCGGGACCAAATGAATGCTCTGGATATCGTTACCTATGATCTCTCGGCATTCGATCTAGAGCCTATCGATCCAGAGATCGCTCGGCACAACAGAAATACTGCGAAAGACTACTTTTCAAGAAGCAGTCTCGCATCGCAGTGGCGCGAAATATTCAAACACGATCCAAGGCAAATGTCTTGATTTCGGCCTCTGTTGAATTTTGAGTGGGTATCATCGCTCCGTACCCCTGGTTGGAGCCGGAATGATGAGTGCCCAGATCTTCGAAGCCGTTCTTGGTCTGATGCCGCCGTGGTTTATTGCTGACCTGGAATTCGACGAGGCAGCTTACGTGACGACTCGCACCGGCACCTGCCCGGCTAATTCCTCGGCCAGATCAGATGCGAAGGAGCCGGCGGTTTCACTCCCGGCGGCCCGGATCGGGAACGAGGTGGTGATCAGCACCAGGGCGCCCGGCGTCTTCACGGTTTGGAGGCTATCGCATTGTGTCCGGCTGTCATTGCTGTCCAGCCGGGGAACAGTTTGCTCAATACCCACGTGCACAGATTGATGAGCGGTATGCTCAACACAACAAGCGGAATCAGAATGACGGCCGGCCGACGGCGGCGCAGCGCTTCCAGTGCCATTCCACTGAGTGCAAGATTCGCCATCAGCCCGGCGGTTGCTGCCGAGCTGAGATTTGGTTCTACGTCCGACACGTCGAGCTTTGCGGCCTGGAGTTCACGCATCAGGCCATGTCGCGTGTAGCGCTGGTAATCATGCGGTTCGTCGTGCATGGGGTAGAGAAACGGCATGCTCATGACCAGCATTCCGCCCGGTTTCAGGACGCGTGTGATCTCCGACAGGGTTCGCTGGGGATTGGCGACGTGCTCGAGCACCTCGAAGAACAGGACGGTGTCGATGCTGTTGTCGGCAAACGGTAGACAGGCTGCATCTGCGAAAACATCGGGGCGAGAGTCATACAGATCGCTACCGGTTGCCGGGTAGTCCAGCGCAAGGTATTGACAGCCCTCGGGCAGGATTCGCTCAGGCCAGCGATTCGCGCAGCCCACATCCAGCACTCGCCCCCGGGCATGCGTCAGCAGTTGTTCCCTGTTCGGGCCGGATCGCAGCAGCCATTGCGGGTGAAAGGGCGTTGCTGCCAATAGTGAAGCCCATCTTCTCAGCCTTGGGGAAAGCATTGATCAGCGACCGCTGTCCTTGTAGTTCAGCGCCGTGATCTGCTCGGAGATCAGGCCGATCAGAAAGATGATGACGGCGGCGCTGAGCAGCAGCAGGGTCATGTTGGTAAACCGGCCCTGCGAGACGAAGGTGTAGGCGTAGTAGCCGATGCCGGTGAGAAAGAACATGGTGCTTGCCGGCAGGAAGAGCTTCAGCGGCGCATAGAGCGTTGCAATCTTGAAGATGATCATCAAGAAGCGAATGCCGTCCCGAACAGGGCGGATGTGGCTTTTTCCGCTCCGCTTTGCCGCCTGGATATCGATGAACTCCACCGGGTAGCCGGAACGCATGAACGCCATGGTGATGGTGGTCGGATAGGAAAAGCCGTTCGGCAGCAGGTAGAGGAATTTGCAGAACTTGTCGGCGCGGGCAGCGCGGAATCCGGATGTCAGGTCCGGAATCGGGTGGCCGGTGACGATCGAGGCGACCAGGTTGTAGATGCCGTTCGCGATCAATCGTCCGGTGTTGGCGTGCGAGCGGGCGCTGGCGCGGGCGCCGACGACCATGTCGAAACCCGCCTCGAGCCGTTCGAGCAGGCGCGGGATATCGGCCGGGTCGTGCTGGCCGTCGCCGTCAAGAAAGACCAGGATGTCTCCGCCAGCCTCGCGTGCGCCACGCTTGACGGCCGCGCCATTGCCCAGCGCGCGCGGGTGGCTGATGACGGTCGCACCGGCGTCGCTCGCCAGGCGGGCCGTTTGGTCGCTGGAGCCATCGTCGACGACCAGGATCTCGGCGTCGGGCACTTGCTGGCGCACCCGGCTGACCACCTCGCCGATACTTGCGCCTTCGTCCCTGGCCGGGATGATCACCGAAACGCTGCTACTGGACTCCATCGAACCCCGTTCCATACTCTGCGCCCGCCGATGATATCCCTTCCGGCCGAGCTGCGGCACGTCTGGTCGAGTCGAGAGTATGACAGAAAGCGCGCAGTGGAGTCAGTAAGGTGATAGCGCTTCTGGTCTCGATTCGATCCTCGGACTGCGCATCGAACCGGGCAGTCGGGGTGAGGGCGGTCCGGCGGCAGAAATACCGTTCCATCCCGTTGCGTGGTAGGCTTTCCGGAAAGCCTGAGGAGGGAAGATCAGGCCATGTTGCCAGAGGCGCCTCGTACCGACCGGCTGGACCAGACGCTGTCGCAAGTGACGCCAGCGGATCTGGCCCTGATGCTGCTCGATGTGATTCCGGGCATTTTTTACCTGGTCGATGAGCAGGCACGGCTGCGGTTGTGGAATGCTCGCCTGGAGGAGGTCACGGGGCTGTCGAGCGACGCGATCGCCAGCATGAACGCGCTGGCGTTTTTCGATGAATCCGAACACGCGGAGGTGATGGCAGGGCTGCGCCAGTGCCTGGAGGCCGGCCATGCCGTCATCGAGGCCCGACTGAAGACCTCCGATGCGCAGCATCGGCCGCACCATTTCCACGGCCGTCGGGTCAGCCTGAATGGACAGGCGCTGGTCGCCGGTGTGGCGCTGGATGTCTCGCGCCTCAAGGCGGTCGAGGCCGATCATGCCCTCCAGCGCGAGCAGCTGCAGCACCTGGCCCGCCACGTCCCCGGCGTGGTCTATCAGCTCAAGCGCTGTGCCAACGGCGGCGGGCTGAGCATTCCCTATGCCAGCGAGAAGTTTCACGAGGTATTCGGGGTCGAACACGCCTCGGTGACCGAGAATGTCGATGCTCTGTTCGAACGGATCCACGTTGATGACCAGGATCGACTCAATCGGGCCATCGACGCCAGCGCAGAGGGCCTGACGCCGCTCTACGAGCAGTTCCGCATGCACCCCGCCGGCGGGCGGTGTGGCGAGGGCATCGAATGGGTGGAAATCGACTCTGCGCCGGAGCGGCTTACGGACGGCAGCGTTCTCTGGCACGGATTTGCGCGCCTGGTCTCGCATCGCCGGCGGCTCGAGCAGAAGCTGACCCGGCTGGCTTATCTGGATGACCTGACCGGTTTGCCCAATCGGGCTCATCTGCAGTCGTCGCTCAAGGATGAAATCGAGCGGGCCTGGCAGGATCGTCACGGGCTGGCGGTGCTGTATCTCGATCTCGACAACTTCAACGACATCAACGATGCCTGGAGCCACGCAGCCGGCGACCGCCTGCTGCGGCGCGTGGCCACGCGTCTGGTCGAGCACGCCGGCGGCGATGCGCTGGTCGGTCGCGTCGGCGGCGATGAGTTTCTGGTGGTGCTGCGGGCGGTCAATGCAGGGGCCCGGGCCGAGACCCTGGCCGGCGAAATCCGGGAAGTGATGGCGGCGCCGATGCGGCTGGAGGATCGGCAGGTTCGCATGACGATTTCGACCGGCATCTCGGTATGTCCCGACGATGCGCAGACGGCCGAGGATCTGATTCGCCATGCCGATGCAGCCGTCTACAAGGCCAAGTCCTTAGGCCCCGGGCACTGGGCGCGCTACACGCCGGAGCTCACCGAGGCGGCACGCGCGCGCCGCTATCTGGAAACCGAGTTGCGCACGGCCATCGAGCGCGAGCAGATCCAGCTGGCCCTGCAGCCGATCCGGACGCTGGCCGACGGCCGCCTGGTGGCGCTTGAAGCTCTGGCGCGCTGGCACCACTGGGAAGATGGCTGGCTGAGCCCGGATCGCTTTGTCGCCATGGCCGAAAAGCGCGGCATGATTGCCGCGCTTGGCGAACTGGTTTACCGTCGTGCCATGACCCGGGTGGCAACCCTGGACGGCCCCAATCTGGCCATCAACGTAGCGCCCGCACAGCTACAGGACCCGTCGTTCGGCATGCGTCTGATCAGCCTGGCCGAAGCCTGCGGACTGGATCCGGCCCGGCTGGAAGTCGAACTGACCGAGCGCGCCTTTGTGCAGCATGCCGCCGAGCCATTGCGGCAGATTCACCAGTTGCGCGAGGCGGGTGTGAGCGTGACCATCGACGATTTCGGCACCGGCTTTTCCTCGCTGGGCTATCTGCGGCGTTTGCCGGTCCAGCGCCTCAAGATCGACCGCTCCTTCGTGCGCCATGTCGAGGATGATCCGGCCAGCGCGGCCATCGTTCGCGCCGTCAGCACCCTGGCGCGCGATCTCGGCATGCAGGTGACCGCCGAAGGCGTGGAGACGGCTGCCGAAGCCGAATTCGTGCGTGAGGTCGGCTGCGACTGTGCCCAGGGCTGGTTCTTCGGCCGCCCGGAGCTGGTCGAGTAGCGAGCCGTCAGGCGTCCGGGTTCATCGGGTGGGTGGTCCAGTAGGGGCAGTTGACGGGCGTGTGTTCCGGCGGCGCGCCGGCCGGGCGTCCGGACCGGAACCGCTCCCAGACCTGTTCGTGGAAAAAGTAGGCGACGGTGTTGCAGGCCGGTTCGACCAGCGCCACCGCGCCGCCAATGGCCAGGCTGCCGGTCATCAAATAGACCACCGCAAAGGCAACGCTCATGTGCATAATGGCGAACGTCAGGGTTTTTCGGGTGGTCATGTCGTCATCCTGAATCCAGAGTTGCTTAAATAATAATGGTTCTCACTTGCGTTTGCAATTGATTGTATTGAATCCAGCGATAGGTTCTGCCTATGAATTCCGCGCTTGAACTGCGTGCGGCCCGCCCGGACGATGCCGAACGGATTGTTGTGCTGATCCGCGAGCTGGCCGCCTACGAGCGCCTGGCCGGCCAGGTTGAGGCGACGCCCGAGCGCATTGCCGGGTCGCTGTTCGGCCCGTCGCCGGCAGCCGAAGCCGTGATGGCCGAGTGGGATGGTCAGGCGGCGGGGTTTGCGCTGTTTTTCCGGAACTTCTCGACGTTTGTCGGGCGGCCGGGGCTTTATCTGGAGGATCTCTACGTGCGCGAGGCCTATCGCGGCCGTGGTATCGGCAAGGCGCTGCTGCTGCACCTGGCGGCGATCGCGCGCCAGCGCAACTACGGCCGCATGGAGTGGAGCGTGCTGGACTGGAACGAGTCAGCGATCAGGTTTTACCGGGCCCTGGGCGCGGTGCCGATGGATGAGTGGACTGTATTCCGGCTTGACAGGGACGCGCTGGAGCGCCTGGCGTAACAATACTTGGTTGTGCTGCCGGCGTCAGGCATCTTCCAGGCGATCAGCGAACAGCTGGTCGAAAAGCTCCTTGTTGTAAAAGCCGGCCAGGCAACCGCTGAACAGCCGATTGGACTCCGAGCGCGGCAGATCATTGCTGGCCGCATACGGCAGACTTGCATGAAGACGGTATTGCGTTGACTGGGCAGTGACCACTCCGCCGGCCAACTGGCCGCAGGCCAGCTGGTAGCCCGTGCCCAGCGGCTGCGGTGTTGCTGTGCCGGCCAGCAAGGTGGCAGCGACGGTGAGCGCGGTCGTGATCACAGGCACTGACCGCCAGTGCAGGTGCCGCCGGGGCATGGTGTGCCGTCGGCAACCGGAGTGCCGACGCAGTTGCCGTTGCCGTCGCAAGTGTCGCTAACCGTACAGGCGTTGCTGTCGTCACAAGTTGCGCCGCCCAGGCCCGAGCCGTCCAGTCCGCAGGATCCGCTCTGGCAGATGGGTGCTGCGCACTGGGTTGCGCCGCAGACGCTGCCGCAACCACCACAGTTGTAGATATCGCTACTCGGATCAACGCAAATACCGCTACACAGGATCCACCCCGGACTGCAGCCGGCACACGCACCCTGCACGCAGACCATTCCCGGTCCGCAGGCCGTGCCACAGCTGCCGCAGTGGTTGGGGTCAGTTTGCAGGTCGGCACAGATACCGCCGCCGCAGTTGGTCTCACCGACGTTGCAGGCCAGAGCACCTGAAGCACGCGCGAAGGGGACGCTGCCGACGCGCATGCGCGGCGTCATCTCCGGGTCGCCATCCACGGCGATACCCAGGTAGAGCGGTGCCTCGAAAAGCTGATCAGCCAGGAGTGTCTGGTCGCCGAGTTCAACCTGAAAAAAGCCGGCAGTCACGGCAACGGAAGCGTGCTGTTCCTGCCAGACGGGCGTGCCGCCGGTGTCTTGCGTGTAGAGCGAAAAATGCAAATTGACGGTACCCGATATCGGGTCGCCGCTGCCGTCGGTCAGAAAGCCCTGATAGGGCATGGTGGTCGGTACCGTGGCCGATGCCAGCCCAGCGGTGAACAGCGCCAGAAATGTGGCCAGAATGAACGATTGGTGTCGGCAAAGCGACGGCATGGCAGGACTCCCCGGAATGAATGCAACGAGCCTTGGTGCACCTTCTCTTGCACAGGCGGCTCACTCAAAAGGTGCAATTAGTATACTCCGTTTACATTCGGATGAATAATCGATGACAGAGACGGGCTGACCGGGCTCGCCTGTTCCGGTTTGCCGGCCTGCGAAAGGGCTTGAGTCGTCATCCCGAAAGTACAGGTGACTTTGGGAGGGTGAATTCTGTACCCTTGATTTCTGATTTCGAGCCCCAGGCGAATTGATCATGACTGAGCCTCTGTGGCAGCCCTCGGCCGAGCGCCGTGCGCGTGCCAATCTGTCCCGATTCATTCAGCTGATCAGCACCGAACTGGACCCGACGGTGCGCGGCTGGTCCTCGCTGTACCGCTGGTCGATCACGCACCCCGAGGACTTCTGGATTGCTGTGTGGGAGTTTGGCGGTGTCGTTGCCAGCGCGCGCGGGAAGCGGGTGACCGAGAACTGGCCGGCCATGCCGGGCACGCGCTGGTTTCCGGACGCACGACTGAATTTCGCCGAGAATCTGCTCAGGCACCGCGACGACCGCCAGGCGATCATCTTTGCCGGGGAGGATGGCTCGCGCCGCGAGCTGACCTTTGCCGAACTCCACCGCGAGGTGGCCCGGGTGGCACAGGCCCTGCGCCGGATGGGCGTGGTCGAAGGCGACCGCGTGGCCGGCTATCTGCCCAACTTGCCCGAGACGGTGATTGCCATGCTGGCGGCGACATCGATCGGCGCGGTCTGGTCTTCATGCTCGCCGGATTTCGGTGTCCAGGGGGTGCTCGATCGTTTTGGGCAGATCGAACCGAAGGTGCTGTTCGTGGCCGCAGCCTATCGCTACAACGGCAAGACCTTCGACTGTCTGGGTCGGGTGGGTAAACTGCTTGCCCGGATGCCCTCGATCGAGCGTGTCGTGGTCACGCCGTACGTGGCCGAAACGCCGGACCTCTCCGGGCTGGACAACGCGGTGCTTTGGGACGAGTTTGCCGATCATGCGGCCGAGACAGTCGATTTCGCGCAGCTGCCGTTTGATCACCCGGTCTACATTCTGTATTCCTCCGGCACGACCGGCGTGCCCAAATGCATCGTCCACGGCGCCGGCGGTACGCTCCTGCAGCACCTCAAGGAGCTACAGCTCCACACCGATCTCAGACGCGATGACCGCCTGTTCTACTTCACCACCTGCGGCTGGATGATGTGGAACTGGCTCGTTTCGGGACTGGCGGTGGGCTCGACCATCGTGCTCTACGACGGCTCGCCGTTTCACCCCGGCGGCAACGTGCTGTGGGACCTGGCCGACGAGGTCGGAATTTCGGTCTTCGGTACCTCGGCGAAATGGATCGCGGCCTGCGACAAGGCCGGCATCAAGCCTCGTAAGTCGCATCAACTGATCGGCCTCAAGACGGTCCTGTCGACCGGATCGCCGCTGCTGCCGGAGTCTTTCGACTATGTCTATCGCGACGTCGCCGCGGACGTGCAACTCAGTTCGATTTCCGGCGGCACCGATATCGTGTCCTGCTTCGCCCTGGGCAATCCGCTGCTGCCGGTCTATCCGGGCGAGTTGCAGTGTCGCGGACTGGGCATGAAAGTCGAGATCCGGGCCGATGACGGCCGGGTGGTGGAGGATGAAACCGGCGAACTGACCTGCTCGCAGCCGTTTCCGTCGATGCCGGTCAGGTTCTGGAACGACCCGGATGGCTCGAAGTATCAAAAAGCCTATTTCGACAAGCACCCGGGGGTCTGGGCGCACGGCGACTATGCGCGCCTGACGCCGCGCGGCGGGCTGGTGATCTATGGCCGCTCGGATGCCACGCTCAACCCCGGCGGGGTGCGCATCGGCACCGCCGAGATTTACCGCCAGGTCGAAAAGCTCGACGAGATTCTCGAGTCAATCTGCGTCGGCCAGAGCTGGGAGGACGACATGCGCGTGGTGCTGTTCGTGCGCCTGCGAGACGGCGTCGAGCTCGACGACGGGTTGCGTGATCGCATCCGAAAGACCATTCGCGAGAACACCACGCCGCGGCACGTGCCGGCGAAGATCATTGACGTGCCCGACATTCCGCGCACGGTATCCGGCAAGATTACCGAGCTGGCCGTACGTGACGTCATCCACGGGCGTGAGGTCAAGAACACCTCGGCCCTGGCCAACCCCGAGGCGCTCGATCATTATCGCGGGCTTGAGGAACTGCAGTCCTGAGTCAACCGGCCGGCAGCGGAGGTAACTTCGGTCTGGTCGGCCGGCGCGAGGAACGCCCGGAACGTCGATTGCAGCAGGGGCAGGGCGCTTTCTAAGCGATGGTCGCTGTCGACCAGGTGCAGCGTTGCGCGGCTGCCCTCGGCGAAGCGCAGGCTGTTGCGCCAGGGAATGATGTCGTCGCCCCAGCCGTGGATCACGGTAACGCGCGCGCATTGCGGGTGGTACTGCTCCGGCACGACGCCACCGGCCACGCGGTCTTCAAGAAACAGTGCCGGGGCCATCAAAAACAGTCCGGCCACCGGCTGGCGTTCGGCTGCCGCGGTTGAAACCCAGCCGCCCAGCGACGAGCCCACCAGCACCGGCGGCAGGGCTTGCTGCCCGATGCAGTCGAGCAGGCGCTCGAGCCGCCCGACCGGGTCATCGCGCAGGTCGCGGTAGTCGATGGCCAGGATGTCGTAGCCGCACTGGCCGGCGATCGGCGCCAGCGCACTGATCTTGCGGCTGTCCGGGCCGGAGAGGTGGCCGTGGCTGAAGATGACGGTAGCCGCTGACATGAGCACTATTCTATCGGCACTGAATGTCAGGCGCCGATAAGGATCAGGGATCGGTATTCGACCTGACCGGTCGCGCCAGGTGACGGGGCCGCAGCCCGGTGGCCAGCAGCGCCAGCGCATAGATCCCCGCGCCGACGAGCACGGCCAGGGTCATATGCCCGGCCCGCCAGCCCAGGCCGGCCCCCAGCCACTGAGCAGTGTCCGGAACGACCGCGGTGACCGCCAGCACCATCAGCAGCACTGCCGCCACCACCTGTGCGATATGGCGCCACGGCAGCCGGGGTGCCAGATTCGTCCGTTGCAGTCCGCGCCACAGCAGGGCGGCATTGATCCAGCCCGAGGTGCTCGATGCCAGCGCCAGTCCGGCATGGGCGCCGGGATGGGCGGCCAGGGTGGTCCAAAGCCCGTCCCCAAACTGTCCCCCGGCCAGGTAGATGACGATGGCGGCGACAAACAGCACGTTGAACAGCATGTTGGCGACCAGCGCAATGACGGCGATCACCACCGGCGTGCGCGTGTCCTGGCGTGAGAAGTAGGCCGGCGCCAGGATCTTGACGCCGATGAACGCGGGCAGCCCGAGGCAGTAGGCGAGCAGCGCCAGTGCCGCCATCTCGGCGTCCAGGGCGGTAAAGGCGCCGTAGTGGAACAGCGTGACCACCAGCGGCCCGGCGATAACCGCCAGTCCGGCGGCGGCGGGGATCGCGATCACCACGCCCAGCAGCACGGCCCAGTCGAGCGTGGCGCGAAAGCGACCGTTGTCGGCGCGGGCGTGCAGCGATGACAGCGTTGGCAGAATCACCATCGACAGCGCCACACCGAACAGCCCGAGCGGAAACTCCATCAGGCGGTCACCGTAGTACAGCCATGCCAGCGAGCCGGAGGCCAGCAGCGAGGCGAACAGCACGTCGAACAGCAGACCGATCTGCGCCACCGACGACCCGAACAGGGTCGGCACCATCAGCCGCATGATGCGACGCACTCCGGGATGGCCAAAGTCCGGACGCGGGACCGGCAGCACGCCGTGCCGGGCCAGGGCGGGCAGCAATGCCGCAAGCTGTAACAGCCCGGCAACCAGAACGCCCCAGGCCAGGGCCTTGATGGGCTGCTCGAACATCGGGCTGATTGCCACTGCCGCGGTGATCAGCGACAGGTTGAGCAAGGCCGGGGTCAGCGCCGGCAGGGCAAACCGCCCGAGCGTGTTGAGAATACCGCCGGCCAGCGCAACCAGGGCAATGAACAGCAGATAGGGGAACGTCACCTGCAGCATGTCGGCGGCCAGCGCAAACTGGGCCGGATCACTGCGAAAGCCGGGCGCAAACACCGTCACCAGGGCCGGGGCGGTGAGCACGCCGATGGCCGTAATGATCAGCAGCACCGCGGCCAGGCTGCCGGCAACCGCGTCAATCAGCGACTTCAGCGCCGCCTGGTCGTGCTTTTCCCGGTACTCGTTGAGCACCGGCACAAAGGCCAGCGAAAAGGAGCCTTCGGCAAACATGCGGCGCAGGAAATTGGGAATCTTGAACGCGAACACGAACGCTTCCATCGCCGCGCCGGCGCCGAACCACCGCGCCAGCACCACGTCGCGCACAAAGCCGAGGATGCGCGAGATCAGCGTCATCGAGCCGAAACTGAAGGTGCTGCGAAGCAGACTCATGACACGGTGCCGTTCCGCTGGGCCTTGCCGGCCAGCGCCGCGCCGTGCCGCGCCGATATCCAGCGCCCGCGCCCTTGACTCAGGATGTCATTCATCCGATAATTCCCGGCTTGTTTTATTCAAGCGACGAATTCCAGGAGTAGCTTCGTGGCCAACAGCGTATCCGCTCGCAAGCGCGCCCGCCAGAACGAACATCATCGCCGTCACAATGCGGCGCTTCGCTCGCACGTGCGCACCAAGATCAAGAAAGTGTTGCGTGCGATTGATGCCGGCGACAAGGCGGCTGCCGAGGCGGCCTACAACGCAGCCGTTCCGGCCATCGACAAGTCGGTTTCGAAAGGCATCATGCACGCCAACAAGGCGGCGCGTCACAAGTCCCGGCTCAACCAGCATCTGCGCGAAATGGGCTGAGCGTCCTGCCGGCCAGCGCTGAACGCGAGAAAGCCGCGCCACCGAGCGCGGCTTTTTCGTGGTTTGGGCACGGCAAGGACGCGTTACCAGCCCTGAATCCCCGGCAGATCCTCGGGGAAACTCAGCGTGTAGCCGACGGTCAGGCGCGCTTCGGCACCGGCGTCGAGCCGGCGCTGCCAGGCCAGCACACCGGGCTTGTCATCGACGTTGCGTTCGTCGGGCGGGGTGGTGTTCTCGGTCAGGCTGACTTCAATGCGCTCATCCCGCGCGACCGGCATCGAATCGAGCACGGTCACATCGATCGGCCGGCTGTGACCGTTGTGCAGGGTGATGCGGTGGATGCGGCGCAGGCGCGTTGACTTGCGAAGCATGCCTTCGGTGGCGCGTTCGTCTGCCAGCAGCTCCCGCTCGATGCGGATGCGATCGTCAACGCCGAAGCTCGATGCCAGCGTGTCGCCGGGCGCTATGCCGGCAAAGCGCAGCTGACCGACCAGGGTATGGTCCTGGTAGAGCGTGGCCGCTCCCGGGGGCAGTGCGCTGTCGCCCTCGAACAGGCCCTCGGCGTACAGCCAGGCGGTGGGCTGTCGACGCGGTAGGGTTCGTGCGCTCAAGCTGACCGGCAGGCGATGCGTGTCAAGGCGAAAGCGGTGGGCCTGGTTGTCGGCCGCCACGCTGGAGCGGCCGGCGACGCGGTAGGCCTGGGTGTAGTCGCTGCCGACCAGTTCGGCCCCGTCCCATTGGGCTTCGGCTGCCGGCGCTCCGGCCTGATCCATCATGCTGGTCGGGGCGCGCAGCGCGCTGACCTCGGCCTGGCCCGCAGGAGCCTGTTTCTCCGGCCTGAGGACATCGATCCACCAGGGCGATGGTTCGGGCAGGCGGCCACCGCTCGACGGACGGGCCAGGGACAGGTTCAGCTCGGCGTCGGTCCAGTCCTCGCCCGTGCGCTGGCGAACCTCGGCGAACTGAACGATCTCGAGCCGGCCTTCGCCAGTGTCCAGGCGCCATTCGTAGACCGGTCGCCAGGCCGCGCCGGAGACGGTGTATTCAATCGTGAACCGGGCCGGCCCGGACGTTTCGCTGGTCCAGGCCAGCCGCAGCTCAAGCGTGTCACGCTGCTGCTGGCCGAGATCGGCCAGCTCGCGCTCGAGCCGCTCGATCTGCTCGTCGAGTTCGCGCTTGTCGAGGTTCAGCCGGCGCCGTTCGGCCAGCACATCCTCGGCACCGGTGCCAACGGTTTCGATCGCGCTGCGCCAGCCTTCGACGGCCAGTTTCTCGTCGCCCTGGCCGGCGCCAGTCGCCAGCGAGCGGACAAGCTCGATCTGCAGATTTCGCGCCTCGACGGCGTCTTCGATTGCGGCTCGCTCGTCGCGCAGCTGCTGCAGCCGACTCTCCAGTTCGCGGGCCCTTTGGCTGACCCGCTCGCTTCCGCGCAGGGTCTCGAGCCGGTACGCGCCCAGCCGCAGGCCCGCTGGCCCGCTGGCGGAAATGCGCAGGCTGTCGCGCGCGATTCCCGTCGGCAGGTCGGACTGGACCAGTTCGCCGCTGCCGGCGCTGATGCCGGTCGCGACAATGCGGGTGACGGTGGCGCGATCGGGGAAGACAGTCACCGATTCCACGGCTGCCGCGGCCGGCAGTGCCGAGGCAAGAACAAGGATGCTGAGCAGAACTCTTACTAACATGGGTTTTCTCCTTGAATGCTGATCGGGTTTGACGAAGTCCCGGCCGGGCGGTTCAGCCGCTCACCGTTTCGCGATCGTTCGCTGGCTGGCGTTCGAGATGGTTCATGACATCACCCACCAGCCGTTCCAGACCATCGCGAGCAACCGCGGAGATGGCGTACCAGGGCGCCTGCCAGTCGAGCCTGGCTACGATTCCCGCGGCCGTGTCCTGTCGCTGCGCTGCGTCGAGCTGATCGGTCTTGGTCAGCACCAGCCAGCGCTCGCGCTTGGCCAGCTCCTGATCGAAGCGTCCCAGCTCCCGCTCGAGTGAGCGCACCTGGTCGGCTGGATCGCTGCCGTCGATCGGCGCGATGTCGACAAGCTGAAGCAGCAGACCGGTCCGCTGCAGGTGCTTGAGAAACCGGATGCCCAATCCCGCGCCTTCGGCGGCGCCCTCGATCAGGCCGGGAATGTCTGCGATGACAAACGAGCGACCGGGCTCGAGACTGACCACCCCGAGATTCGGGTGCAGGGTGGTAAAGGGATAGTCGGCGACCTTGGGCCGCGCGGCCGAGACCGCGCTGATCAGGGTCGATTTCCCGGCATTGGGAAAGCCCAGCAGGCCGACGTCGGCCAGCACTTTCAGTTCGAGCCTCAGCTCGCGTTCCTCACCCGGCGTACCCGGCGTGGACTGGCGCGGAGTGCGGTTGGTCGAGGACTTGAAGTGGACATTGCCCCTGCCGCCGCGTCCGCCGCGGGCAACCAGCAGACGCTGACCGTGCTCGAGCACTTCGCCGATGCGCTCATCAGTTTCGACATTGCCCACGATCGTGCCCAGCGGCACGCGAATGACAATGTCCTCGGCCGACCGGCCGGTTCGCTGGCGGCCCTGACCGGGCTGACCGTTGCGGGCGCGAAACTGCCGGGCATGGCGAAAATCGGCCAGGGTATTGAGGCCGGAATCGCCTTCCAGCCAGACATCTCCGCCGTCGCCGCCATCGCCGCCGTCCGGCCCGCCTTTCGGGATGTACTTCTCGCGACGGAAACTGACGCAGCCGCTGCCGCCGTTTCCGGCCGCTACCCGGATTGTGGCTTCATCAACAAACTTCATGGCGGCAGTCTACCGCAAGCTGGAATGGCTACCAGCCGCCGCCACCACCACCGCCACCGCCGCCGCCGGAAAAACCGCCCCCGCCGCCGCCGGAACTCGAGCCCGGTGCGGTCGCCGCCGATGCCGTGGCGCTGGCCAGGCCGCTGCCCAGCGCCGAGCCGAGGCTGGCCGCAGAGAACGCACCGCTGCGGCTGGTGGTGGCCGGGTACCAGTTCCGCGACTGGGCCGTGCCCGCCTGTATGGCCGACTCGATCTGGGCGGCGAAGCGTTCGGCCCAGGTGTCGGCGCAGTCCAGCGCCACGGCGTAGGGCAGCAGGCGCTCGAACTCTTCGAAAGTCTGCGGAGGGGCATCAGCGTGGCGCTGCTCGAAGTCGTCGCGCTCGGCTACCTGGAGATACAGCTTCAGACCCTCGACCTGGTCCAGCAGTTTGCGACCGCGCAGGGTCGGGGCCCGCAGCAGATGCCAGAACAGGCCGTTGACCACCCCGAGCGCGAGGACGACGAGCGCCGGCAGCCAGCCGATCATGAAGCCGAACAAGCCCAGCACGACCACGCTGGCGGCGGCGAAGGGCAACGAGAACGCGGTCAGCAACAGCGCGCCAAAGAAGTCGGTGACGCCCTGGAGATCGCGCCAGCTTCGGTAGACGCGCATGACCAGAACGGCGGTGCCCAGGTTCCAGATGCTTTGGTGCGCGATCAGGAATATCGCGATGAACTTCTGCTCGCCGGGCAGCTGCAGCACCATGCTCAGCAGGGCCAGGATCGACAGCAGCACTCCCGGCACCAGCCACCACCGGTTGCGGTGAAAATAGCGGCCCTCCATGCGGCCCGACAGCGATTTCTCGTGGGCCTTGAGCGCCTCCCGAATCTCGGCGTGATTGCTTTGCTTGAATACCAGGCTGCTGCGCCCGTCGAACAGCTGTTCGAGCAGGCGGCGCTCGGTCAGCGAGTCGGTGTCGCCTTCGGCGTTTTCGACCACATAGTCCTTCTTGCGCTTGTCGAGCTTCAGTGCGCCCTTGACCGCAAGGCTGACCAGTGCGGCGGCGGTGCAAGTGCGGTCATAGCCCATCTTCCAGACGTAGCGCAGCATGCCGGGCGAGTAACCTTCCGGCGGATCGTAGCGCGGGTAGATGGCGCCGGCGTCGGGGTCACGCCCGACCCGATACCAGGCGAACAGGAACCAGGCCAGCACCAGGGCAATGCCGGCCAGGCCACTGAAGAACACGCGGTTGTCCTGCACCACGTAGGCGCGCTTCTCGGCCGCCGTCGGCTCGTTCACGAGACCCTTGGGGAAACCGACGGCAATGGTCAAACCCTCGCGTGGGGCCAGTGCCCGGGTGGTTTCAAAGCGGACCTGACTGCCGCCAGTTGTCTCGGCCCGGTAGTCCTGACCCTGCTCGCCTTCGCTGCCGGTGTAGGCGTCCAGACGCAGTTGGTCTGTTGCCACCGAGCCGGGCAGGCGCACCACGGCGCCGGCCTGTTCGATACGAAAATCCCAGGCATTGCCGGTCACGTTCCAGTAGAGCTCGTCGAATTCGTCGAAGAAACCGATCTGGCGGTTGGTGCGGTAGGTCAGCTCGTAGCTGTGGCGGCCGTGATCGAGCAGCCGGTCGGCGCTGCCGAAGTAGATGCGCGTACCGTTGCTGATCGATTCGGTATGCCAGTCCTCGGGCTGGCCGTTGCGGCGCACACCGACGATTTCGAGCGGCACGACCACGCGCCGGCCGGAGCGATCGTGGTAGCGGGTCGGAAAATCGCGGTAGATGCCACGTCGAATCTGGCGGCCTTCGGCGACGACCGTGATGTGCTCGGTCACGACCATTTCGCCGGATGCATCGATCGTGATGTCGGCGGCAAATTCGACAATGCGTTCATCGGCCGCGGCCAGCATCGGCAGCAGGCAAAATGCAAGGAGCAGGCGTTTCATGCGGCAGTCTCTCGCGAGTGGCGCTGCAGCAGTTCGGCGACCTGCGGCGTGGCGCGGGTTTCTATGTCGGCGCTGAAGTACGACGCCTCGGAAAAGCCCAGCGGGCGCGCGATCAGCAGGTCCGGGAACTGCTGAATCCGGGTGTTGAGCTCGCGCACCGCACCATTGTAGAAGCGCCGCGCGTGCGACAGCAGATCCTCGGTTTCAACGAGCTGAGTCGTGAGCTGCTGGAAGTTTTCGCTGGCGCGCAGCGCCGGGTAGTCTTCGGCCAGCACCAGCAGGCGTCCCAGTGCGGCGGCCAGCGCCACCTCGGCGCCGGCCATGGCCCGGGCCTCGCCGGACTGCTCGGCGGTCTGTGCCCGGCTGCGCAGGGCCGTGACGTCCTCGAGCACGCGCCGCTCGAAATTGGCATAGGCGCGCACGGCCGTCACCAGCTGGGGCACCAGGTCGTGGCGACGCTGCAGCTGCACGTCAATATCGGCAAAGCCGTTCCTGACCAGGTTGCGGACGCGCACCAGACGGTTGAAGATCACGATGCCCCAGATCAGCAGCGCGACCAGCAAGACAAGCAGCAGCCCCTCGATCATCGCGTCATTTCTTTCAGTCCGGCAGCAATGCAGATGACATTCAGGGCTCCGGGGATGGCGCGACCCGGCGTTGTCGCTCCTGCACGGGAAACCAATCTTTCCCGGCCGCCGACGCCGTGATTCGAGTCATACCTGGAGCCCTGGTCGCAATCTACCGTGCTGCCGGGCCAATAGCAAGTTTCGGCCGGCAGAACGCTGGGTCGAGACGGCGCCTGTGCGCAGACAGGCAGCGCCGGGGAAGCGTGTGGAGCTGCGCGTGCGGCGCTGTCGCGGCCGGATGCAGCGCCGGCAGTCAAAAAACGGGTAGAATTCATCGCTTCATGCGACTGATCCGAGACCTCAACCCCGATCCTGCCCAGCACGCACCGACTTCGGTGGCGGTGGGCAATTTCGACGGACTGCATCGTGGGCACCAGGCGCTGATCCGTGCGGCCCTCGATGGCGGGCGCAAACTGGAGTCCGCCATCATGTGCTTCGAACCACCCCCGGCGGTTGTGTTCCGCCCGGATCGGCCGCAGCCGCGACTGCTGACCATTCGCGACCGGTTCGAGTTGTGCCGCGATATGGGACTGGATCTGATGTTCATGTTGCGATTCAATCGGGCGTTTGCCCGCCAGAGCCCGGAGCGTTTCGTGCGCGAGGTGCTGGTGCAGGGGGCCAAGGCGCAGCGTGTCGTAGTCGGCCATGATTTTCGTTTTGGTGCCCGCGCGCTGGGTGACCTGCCCATGCTGCACAAGCTCGGCCGCCGTTATGGCTTCGAGGTGGTGTGCGTTGACCCGGTCTGCGACGGTGAACAGCGGATCTCGTCTACCGCCGTGCGCCACGCGCTGGGCGAGGGCGATCTGATCATGGTCGAGCGCCTGCTGGGGCGGCGCTACACGATTTCGGGCCGGGTGCTGCGTGGCCGGGCCATCGGTCGCGGCCTGGGTTTTCCGACTGTCAATATCCGGCCGCCGCGTCCGCCTGCGTTGAGCGGCGTGCTGGCGGTGCGGGTGTCGGGTGCCGGACTGGACGGGCATCCCGGAGTGGCCAGCCTCGGCCGGCGTCCCACCGTGGATGGGCGCGAGTGGCTGCTCGAGGTGCATCTGTTCGACTACGATGGCGCACTCTACGGTCGGCATCTGACCGTCGAGTTCACGGATTACCTCCGGCCCGAAGAGCGCTTCGACAACCTGCAAGAAATGAAGGAACAGATGGCGGTCGATGCCGAGGTGGCCAGACGCGCCCTCGGCATCGACTGACCGAAACGCTGATCATGGACTACAAAGACACCATCAACCTGCCCAAAACCGCCTTCCCGATGAAGGCCTCGCTGGCCCAGCGCGAGCCGGCCATGCTCGAGCAGTGGTACGCCCACGGCCTCTACGAGCGCATCCAGCAGTCCACCGGGGGGCGCGAGACCTTCGTGCTGCACGACGGCCCGCCTTACGCCAACGGCGACATCCACATCGGGCACGCGGTCAACAAGATCCTCAAGGACTTCGTGGTGCGCTCTGCCCTGATGGCCGGCTACCGGGCGCCCTACGTGCCGGGCTGGGACTGCCACGGGCTGCCGATCGAGCTGCAGGTCGAAAAGAAGGTCGGCAAGGTCGGACAGAAAGTGGATGCCGCCACGTTTCGCCAGAAGTGCCGCGAGTACGCAGAAAAGCAGATCGACAACCAGCGCAACGACTTCAAGCGCCTGGGCGGGCTGGGCGACTGGGACAACCCCTACGCCACCAAGGACTTCAGCTACGAGGCCGACATGCTGCGCGCGCTGGCGAAAATTGTCGAGCGCGGCCATCTCAAGCGCGGCGTCAAGCCGGTGCACTGGTGCTTCGACTGCTCCTCGGCCCTGGCCGAGGCCGAGATCGAGTACCAGGACAAGACCTCGATCGCCGTTGACGTGCTGTTCGCCGCGGTCGACGCGGCCGAGCTGGGCCGGCGCTTCGGCGTCGACGGCCTGGCCCATGATGCCGGCGTCGTCATCTGGACGACCACGCCCTGGACCATTCCGGCCAACCAGGCGGTGTGCCTCAACGCCGAACTCGACTACGACCTGTTGCGCGGCCAGCGCGAGGGGCGCGCAGCGCGAGCTGGTGGTGGCCAGCGAGCTGCGCGAGGATGTCTGCAAGCGCATCGGCCTGGCGCAGGTCGAGGTGCTGGGCACGGTCAAGGGCGCCGAGCTCGAGCACCTGGCGCTCTCCCATCCCTTCAACGATGAGCGGGTGCCGGTCATCCTCGGCGAGCACGTCACCACCGAGACCGGCACCGGCGCGGTGCACACCGCGCCCGGGCACGGCCAGGAGGACTTCGAGATCGGCCAGCGCTACGGCCTGGCCGTGGTCAACCCGATCGACGGGCGCGGCGTGTTCGTCGACGACACGCCCGTGGTCGGCGGCGAGCACGTCTGGAAGGCCAACTCGATGCTGGTCGAGCACATGCGCGGCAACGGCACCCTGCTGGCCGCCGAGGACTTCGGCCACAGCTACCCGCACTGCTGGCGCCACAAGTCGCCGACCGCCTTTCGCACCACGCCGCAGTGGTTTATCGCCATGGACCAGGCCGGCCTGCGCGCCGACGCGCTGAAAGCCATCGACAACGTGCGCTGGGTGCCCGAGTGGGGCCAGGCGCGCATTCGCTCGATGATCGAGGCCCGCCCGGACTGGTGCATCTCGCGCCAGCGCACCTGGGGCGTACCGCTGGGCTTCTTCATCGACCGCGACAGCCAGCAGCCGCACCCCGACACGCCCGCATTGCTGCACCAGTTCGCCGACATCGTCGAGGCCGAAGGCGTCGATGCCTGGTACGCCGACGACATCGCCGGGCGCCTGGGCGTGGACGCGGAAAAATACGAGCCGGTGCCCGACATCCTCGACGTCTGGTTCGACTCCGGCGTGAGCCACCACTGCGTGCTCGACCAGCGCCCCGAACTCAAGCGCCCGGCCGACATCTACCTGGAAGGCTCCGACCAGCACCGCGGCTGGTTCCACTCCTCGCTGCTGACCTCGGTGGCCATGCACGGCATCGCGCCCTACGAGCAGGTGCTCACCCACGGCTTCACCGTCGACGCCGAGGGCAAGAAGATGTCGAAGTCGCAGGGCAACGTCATTGCCCCGCAGCAGGTCATGAAGACCCTCGGCGCCGACATCCTTCGCCTGTGGGTGGCCGCCGCCGACTACCGCCAGGAAATGAGCGTCTCCGACGAGATCCTCAAGCGCGTCGCCGACGCCTACCGGCGCATCCGCAACACCGCGCGCTTTTTGCTCGGCAACCTGCACGGTTTCGACCCGGCCGGTCATGCCCTCCCGCTCGACGAGCTGCTGCCGCTGGATCGCTATGCCGTCGACATGGCCGCGCGCCTGCACGACGAGGTGGTCGAAGCCTATCGCAACTACCGCTACCTCAGCATCTACCAGGGCGTGCACCACTTCTGCTCGGTCGACATGGGCGCGTTCTACCTCGACATCATCAAGGACCGCCTCTACACGCTGCCGGCCGATCACCCGGCGCGGCGCTCGGCGCAGACGGCCATGCACCACATCCTCGAGGCCCTGGTGCGCTGGCTGGCCCCCGTGTGCTGCTTCACCGCGGAGGAAATCTGGGCCGAAATGCCCGGCGAACGCGACGACTCGGTCATGCTGGCGACCTGGTACGAGGGCCTGGCCGCCGGCGGTGCCGCGGCCCGGCAGTCGATGGAGCGATTGCGCAAGGTGCGCGAAGTGGTCGGCCCCTGGCTCGAGCAGCTCAGGCGCGACAAGACCATCGGCGCCTCGCTGGCGGCCGAGATCACCCTGGAGGCGACCGGCACACTGGCCGGGGAACTCGCCGCCGTCGGCGACGAGCTGCGGTTTTTCTTCATCTCCTCCGACGTGCACCTGGCGCCGGTGGCCGAGCCGATGGAGACCGCCGGGATCGACGGCGATTCGCTCAAGGTGGCGGTGAAACCGAGCGAGCACACCAAGTGCGTGCGCTGCTGGCACCACCGCGACAGCGTCGGCAGCAATCCGGATCACCCGGACATCTGCGAGCGCTGCGTCGAAAACGTCGAAGGTCCGGGCGAGACCCGGCGCTGGGGCTGACCGTGCTGCCGATGCGTCCTGGACGATATGCGATGTGGCTGGGACTGGCCGGCGTGATCGTGCTGGTCGACCAGGCCACCAAGCATCTGGCCATCGCCCAGCTCGAGCTCTATCGGCCGGTGGAGGTGCTGTCCTGGTTCAACCTGACCCTGGCCCACAATACCGGGGCGGCCTTCAGCTTTCTGGCCGGCGGCAGCGGCTGGCAGCGCTGGTTCCTGTCGGCGGTGGCAGTGGTCATTGTGGTCGCCATGCTGGTGTGGCTGTGGCGACTGCCGCACCGGGCGCGGCTGTTGCCGACGGCGCTGGCATTGGTCATCGGCGGAGCGCTGGGTAACCTGATCGACCGCCTTCGTTTCGGCTACGTGGTCGATTTCATCGACTGGCACTACAACGACTGGCACTGGCCGGCATTCAATATCGCCGACTCGGCCATCGTCCTCGGCGTCGTGCTGCTGCTGCTCGACAGCCTGATCCCCGATCGCCGCCAGCATCACGCCTGACCGCCTGGAGTCGGTCGGGGCCGCGTCCCCGACGTCCGGATCCGGCGCCACCACCACGGGCGATGCCCGCCTGTAGGTCGGGGCCGCGTCCCCGACGGACGAGGTGCGGGATCGGCCCGTGTGGCTGTGCGTGTACAGACCCGAATCCTCGACCGTCGCGGATGCGACCGCGACCTACGAACCTGGCGCCACCACCAGCGGTGATGCCCGCCCGTGGGTCGGGGCCGCGTCCCCGACGTCCGGATCCGGCGCCACCACCAAGGGCGATGCCCGCCTGTAGGTCGGGGCCGCGTCCCCGACGGACGAGGTGCGGGATCGGCCCGTGTGGTTGTGCGTGTACAGACCCGAATCCTCGACCGTCGCGGATGCGACCGCGACCTACGAACCTGGCGCCACCACCAGCGGTGATGCCCGCCCGTGGGTCGGGGCCGCGTCCCCGACGTCCGGATCCGGCGCCACCACCAAGGGCGATGCCCGCCCGTGGGTCGGGGCCACGTCCCCGACGTACGACTTGTGGCTTACTCTTCGCCGAAGAAGAAGCCGAGCAGGTGCAGCAGGCTGGTGAACAGGTTATAGATCGATACGAACAGGGTCACCGTGGCCATGATGTAGTTGCGCTCGCCGCCGCGGATGATCTGCTGAGTCTGGAATAGAATCAGGCCGCACATCAGGACAGCAAACATGGCGCTGACGGCCAGCCCGAGCGCGCTCATGCCGAAGATGATCGATACCAGGCCGGCGATGAAAGCAACCAGGATACCCACGAACAGCATCGGACCAAGGAAGCTGAAGTCCTTGCGAGTGACCATGGCAAAGCCCGACAGACCGATGAAGGCGACCGCAGTCGATCCAAGGGCCGCGATGACCAGCTCGTTGCCGTTGCTGAACATGGCGGTGTAGAGATTGACGATCGGGCCGATGGTTGCGCCCATGAAACCGGTCAGGGCGAATACGCTGAGAATGCCCCAGCCGGAGTTGCGCGTGGCGTAGGTCAGAAACAGCAGTCCGAAATAGCCGCCCAGCACCAGCCAGATATTGAGCGGCGGCCAGTTGTTGACCATGGCCAGACCCGCTGTGCCGGCGCTGAACAGCAGCGTCATGGCCAGCAGGTTCCAGGTGTTGCGCAGGACTCGCCGGGCATCGTCGTCGATGCGCTGGTCGGTCTGGGCGCTGCTGATCGTGGTCGCGCGAAGTTGATCGCTCATGTTTGCCTTGATCCTCTGGTAAAAGTCGGTTAGATCATCAGACCATGATTTTAGCAGGAAGGTTTCCAGAGCTTGCGTGAACCGGTCGTGAATCCGTTCATCGTCGCGTTGACAACCTGAGCCGCGCTGTCCTTCCCCCGGCGCCGCGGGCACTGGCCGATTCCGTGACGCGGTATGATGCTGTGCTGAATTCATCGACGGGTCACGACATGCAAACTCAACGCTGCCGCTGGGTGTGCGAGGCCATTCGCTCCATCGAGGCCGACTTCAATCGCTCGGCCGACACCCATCTCATTCGCATGGATATGCCGGTGGCCTGGCAAGGCTGGCAGCTCTACCTCAAGGACGAATCCATCCACCCGACCGGGAGCCTCAAGCATCGGCTGGCCCGCTCGCTGTTCCTGTACGGCCTGTGCAATGGCTGGATTGGCCCGGATACGCCCGTTATCGAGGCCAGCTCCGGTTCGACTGCGGTCTCGGAAGCCTATTTTGCCCGCCTGCTGGGTCTGCGCTTTATCGCGGTCATGCCCGACAGCGTCTCGCGCGAGAAGATTGCCCAGATCGAGTTCTACGGGGGCGAATCCCATCTCGTCGAACCGGGGGCGATCTACGCCGAGTCCGAGCGCCTGGCGCGCGAACTCGGCGGGCATTTCATGGACCAGTTCACCTACGCCGAGCGCGCGACCGACTGGCGCGGCAACAACAACATCGCCGAGAGCCTGTTTGCGCAGATGGCACAGGAACCCCACCCGCGTCCGCGCTGGGTGGTGGTCTCGGCCGGCACCGGTGGCACGGCAGCGACCATGGGCCGATTCATGCGGTTTCGCTGTTTCGCTGGTGGTCCAACGCAGCTGTGCGTGGTCGATCCGGAACACTCGGTCTTTCACGAGTACTTTCGCAGCCGCGACCCCGGCTTGACCATCGAAGCCAGCTCGCGCATCGAGGGTATTGGCCGGCCGCGGGTCGAGCCGAGTTTCGTGCCCGAGGTGATCGATCGCATGCTGTCGGTTCCCGATGCGGCCAGTATGGCGGCGCTGCGTTTTCTCGAGGACTGGCTTGGGCGTCGCTGCGGCGGTTCGACCGGAACCAACCTGATCGGTGCGATCGAGCTGCTCTCGGAGATGCGCGCGGCCGGAGAGCAGGGCAGCGTGGCGACCCTGCTGTGCGATGACGGCGAGCGCTATCGTGAAACCTACTACAGCGACGACTGGCTCAGGCGGCAAGGGCTCGATATTGCGCCGTGGCTGCGCGCGCTCGGCCAATGGGCTGACAGCGGTCGCTGGCAGCCGCCGGCCTGAAGCCGGGCAGATCCTCGGCCAGCGCCTGGCATCCTGATCAATCGCCCCCATCCGGTTGCGTAGCCGGGGCCAGCCGGATGTGCCGCGTCCCGCTGTCGTCGTCGCTGATGCTGATCGTCCAGTCCGGCGCGGGCAGCCAGCCCGGGCCGCGCTCGGGCCACTCCACCAGCAGCAGACTGCCCTCATCGAGCAGATCCTCCAGGCCCAGGTAGACAATCTCCTCGCCGTGGCTGAGCCGGTACAGGTCGAGATGATGAATGTGGCGTCCGTCGACGGTGTAGCTTTCGATCAGGCCGTAGCTCGGGCTCTTGACCCGGCCCGCGTAGCCCAGGGCGCGCAGCAGTCCGCGCACCAGCGTGGTCTTGCCAACGCCGAGATCGCCGCTCAGATAGACGATTCCGCCGCCGGCAAACAGCCTCGCAAGCTCGCGGCCCAGCGCCAGGGTGTCGGATTCGCGGGCCGCGGTGAACTCCCGCTCCGGATTCATGCCGGCAGAATGGCCGGCAGCTGGTTGATCAGGTCGCTGGCCAGGATCTGGCGCCGGCCACGAGCGGCACGGTCACCAGCCAGGGCATGGGCCAGGACGCCGCAGCAGGCGGCGTCAAAGGGTGTCAGACCCTGGCCGAGCAGGGCGGCGATCAGGCCGGTCAGGGCATCGCCCATGCCGGCGGTCGCCATGGCCGGATTGCCGCAGGGGCACAGTGCGACGGTGCCGTCGGTGTCGGCGATCAGACTGCCGTGGCCCTTGAGAACGACAACGGCGTCAAAACGCTCGGCCAGCCGGCTTGCGGCGGCAAAGCGGTCGGCCTGGATATCGGCAACGCCTGTATCGAGCAGGCGCGCGGCTTCGCCGGGGTGAGGCGTCAGGATCCAGCGCTCGCGCCGGGTTGGCGCTTCGGCCAGCAGATTGAGTGCATCGGCGTCGACAACCAGCGGTCGACCCTGCTCGATCGCCCGGCGCCACAGGGCGCGCGCCCAGTCGTCGCGACCCAGGCCGGGACCGATGGTGACCACGTCGGTCGCTTCGAGCAGCGAATCGAGCGCTTCCATCGACTCCACGCCGTGGCTCATGATTTCGGGCTGCACGGCCGGGGCCAGGCCGGCGTGCGCGGCGCGCGTGGCGATGCTGACCAGGCCACTGCCGCCATACAGCGCAGCGCGGGCGGCGAGCACGGCGGCGCCGCCCATGCCGTGATTGCCGCCGATGACCAACAGGCGCCCGAGCATGCCCTTGTGCGTGTCGGCCGGACGCGGCCGGAGCCAGTCGCCGAG
Organism: Pseudomonadota bacterium; assembly: GCA_013285445.1. Taxonomy (NCBI): domain Bacteria; kingdom Pseudomonadati; phylum Pseudomonadota; species Pseudomonadota bacterium. The sequence continues at coordinate 1,332,828 of CP053448.1, forward strand.
CTGTCCCGGCGCCAGCAGGTGATCGCGCACGCCCATGTCCCGGTGAATCTCCGGCGGTGTGCCCAGATCGTCGTAGACCAGCTCGCCGCAGTAGCGGCCGGCCCGGCCGGTGTAGAGCCCGCGCTTGCGGCCGATGAAGGTCACGGTGGCGCTGGCCTTGACGCAATGACCCAGCGGCATGCCGGTGTCGGCGGCGAGTCCGGAGGGCAGGTCGATGGCCAGCACCGGGCGCGCGCTGTCGTTGATCCGCACGATCAGCCTGGCATAGTCGTCGCGCACCACACGCTCAAGCCCGGTTCCGAGCAGGGCGTCGACGATGACATCGCCGCGCAGACGCTCTTCGGGCGATTCCGGCTGACTGCCCAGGGCCAGCCAGTCCCCGGCGGCCTTCCGAGCTTCACCGGTCAGCTCCTCCGGTGACTTCATCGCGATCAGCTGGACCGCCAGGCCGGCTGTCTGTGCCAGGTTGGCCAGCACGTAACCGTCGCCGCCGTTGTTGCCCCCGCCGCAGCAGATGGTCACTGCGCGCGCCTCGGGCCAGCGCGCGCGCAGGACGGCGAAGGCGCGCGTCCCGGCCCGCTGCATCAGCGTGTAGCCGGCGATGCCGTGCTCCTCGATGGCGCGACGGTCAAGTTCACGCACCTCGGCGGCACGATACAGCGGACAGATGGGATAATGCCGGACATGAGTCATGATCCTGATTATAGGCAAAGCGGGCCGGACCCCGTTGCCCTGGTTGATGACATTCGCGAGTGGGGCAGGGCGCTGGGGTTTGCGGCGATCGGAATCGCCGATACCAACCTCTCGCTCTACGAGCGGCGCCTGGATGAGTGGCTGGCGCAGGGCTATCACGGCGACATGGAATGGATGGCCCGGCACGGGCGCAAGCGCACGCGCCCGGACCAACTGGTGCCCGGCACACGCTCGGTCATCGTTGCCCGCATGGACTACCTGCATGCCTCGGCCCGGCGCTACCAGGACGTGCTGGCGCAGCCCGGACGCGCGGCCGTCTCACGCTACGCGCTCGGGCGCGACTACCACAAGCTGATCCGCAAGCGGCTCAAGCAGCTCGGGCAGCGGATCGAACAGGTCATCGGACCATTCGGACACCGGGTGTTTACCGACTCGGCGCCGGTCATGGAAAAACCGCTGGCCGAAAAGGCCGGCCTGGGCTGGATCGGCAAGCACACCATCGTGCTCAGCCGGCAGGCCGGATCCTGGTTCTTCCTGGGCGAGATCTATACCGACCTGGCGCTGCCGGCCGACCCCCCGGCCACGCCGCACTGCGGCAGCTGCCGCAAGTGCATCGACGTGTGTCCGACGCAGGCCATCACCGGTCCGTTCCAGTTGGATGCGCGGCGCTGCATTTCGTACCTGACCATCGAGCTGAAGGGGTCGATTCCCGAGCCGCTGCGGCCGCTGATTGGCAACCGGGTTTTCGGCTGCGACGACTGCCAGATGGTCTGCCCGTGGAATCGTTATGCCAGCACCACCGGCGAAGCGGATTTCGCGCCGCGCAAGGACCTGGACGCCGGCGATCTGGTCGAGCTGTTCGGCTGGGACGAGTCCACCTTCCTGCGTCGTACGGAGGGCAATCCGATCCGGCGCACCGGCTACGAGTCCTGGCTGAGGAACCTGGCGGTGGCGTTGGGCAATGCCCCGACCGCAGACCGGGTGATCACCGCGCTGAAGGCGCGCCGCCATCACCCATCAGAACGGGTTCGCGAGCACGTCGCCTGGGCGCTGGCGCGCCACGGTCAGGGCTGAATCAGGATTCAATGCGTGCCGCCAGATCCCGCAGGTAGCCGCGAATGCGCTCGGCGTTGGCGCCCACATCGCTCAGGCCCACGCGCGATTTCGAGCGCACGTCGACGATGCTGCCGCGGCCGTCGCCGCGAATGCGAATGACCACGTCGTCCTTGAAGCCAAACCACAAGGTCGTATCAGTGGCCTCGATCCGACCACTTTCCTCGTCGGCCTCGACGATGTCCCAGCCCTGGGCGCGGGCGGATTCCAGGGCACGCTCGAAGACGATGGCCGGCCAGGTCTCGACTTCCAGCGGCCGGATGTCGGGATAGGCCTCGCGCTGCTGTTCGGCGGTCTCCTGGCCGGCGTAGTCAGGTGGATTCGGCGCATCGGCGCGAAGCGGTACGACGGCCACGAAATCGGGCGGGTTGACCGTGTCGGTGGAAATATCGTGGATACGGGGCAGCGACTGGGCTTTCTGGACCAGCGCCCAGGGCACGGCGGCGGTTCCCAGACCGAGGGCGAAGGCGACAATCAGGCCCGACATGCCACCGCGCCGCCCGGCCGGCATGACAAGCAGCAGCAGCGCCAGGACAGCGGCCGCGATCCCGCCATACAGCGCCCAGCGCATCAGGGTGAAGCCGAACCCGAACTCCCACAGCCCCAGACGGGTACCGGGACCGGCGATCAGCAACAGCAAGGCAGCGAGGATGGCCAGGGCAATGACGATTCGGCGAACAGCGTTCATGTCGGACTCCCCGATCAGTGCGGTGAGAATTGCCATAGCATATCAAGTCGCCGTCAATACCGGCCGGGCGCGCGTTTCCAATCTCACAGGTCGGCCATTCCGCGGCAACCCATTCGGCGTCTTTGGTCGCCCGTACGATGTTGTTCCGGTCCGGCTGGGAAAGTGCGACTGCTTGTGTCAAGCGTGTGCCCACATCCAGGGGATGTCTGTCGATCAATCTGCCCCGGATTGCTTCTTGAGCCGGTAGAGCCACTCCAGTGCTTCGCGGGGCGTCAGCTCGTCGGGGTTGATGTCTTCGAGCATATCGTGCAACGGGTCCGGTGCCGGGACCGTTTTCGATTTCGAGGACGACTGGCCGAACAGGCCCAGCTGGGGACTGGCCGCCGTTGCGGCCTCGTTCTCCAGTCGGTTCAGGTGCGTTCTGGCCTGGGCGATCACCGGCTTCGGTACGCCGGCCAGGCGCGCGACCTGGATGCCGTAGCTCTGGCTGGCCGGGCCTTCGCGCACCGAATGCAGAAAAACGATCTCCTCGCCGTGCTCGCGCGCGTCCAGGTGCACGTTGGCGATACCCGGGTGGTCGTCGGCCAGCCGGGTCAGCTCGAAGTAGTGGGTGGCAAACAGGGTGAAGGCGCGCACGTTCAGGGCGAGCTCGGTGGCCACCGCCCAGGCCAGGGCCAGGCCGTCGAAGGTCGAGGTGCCGCGGCCGATCTCGTCCATCAGCACCAGCGAATGCTTGCTGGCGTTGTGCAGGATGTTGGCGGTCTCGACCATTTCCACCATGAAGGTCGAGCGGCCGCGGGTGAGGTCGTCGCCGGCACCGATGCGAGAAAAAATGCGGTCGACCGGTCCGATGCGGGCAGACCCGGCGGGCACGAAGCTGCCGGCGTGGGCCAGAATGGCGATCAGCGCGACCTGGCGCATGTAGGTCGACTTGCCGCCCATGTTGGGGCCGGTGATCACCAGCATGCGCCGCTCCGGGTCGAGCCGGCAGTCGTTGGGCACGAAAGCTTCGTCCTGGACGCGCTCGACGACTGGATGACGCCCCTCGACGATGTCCACGCCGGGCTCGGCGACGAGCTCGGGTGCGCTGAGTCGCAGGGTCTCGGCGCGCTCGGCAAAGGCCACGAGCACATCGAGGCTGGCCAGGGCAGCAGCGATGATTGCAAGGCGGCCGTGCTCGCCGGCCAGGCGCTCGATCAGTTCTTCATACAGCGCCTTTTCGCGCGCCAGGGCACGCTCGCGGGCCGACAGCACCTTGTCTTCAAAGGCCTTGAGTTCCTCGGTGATGTAGCGCTCGGCGTTCTTGAGCGTCTGGCGGCGCGCGTATTCGGTCGGCACCTTCTCGGCGTGGGACTTGCCGATCTCGATGTAGTAGCCGTGGACGCGGTTGTAGCCGACCTTGAGCGTCTGGATGCCGGTGCGCTCCCGTTCCTGTATCTCATAGCGCACCAGGAATTCGCCGGCGTTGCGGCTCAGATCGCGCAGCTCATCGAGCTCCGGGTCGTAGCCTTCGGCGATCACGCCGCCGTCTCTGATGACCATTGGCGGCTGCTCGACGATGGCGGTTTCGAGTCGATCGTGCAGATCGGGGCAGGGCGCGAGTTGACCGCGCAGCTCATCGAGCAGGGGCACCGAGACGTTTTCCAGGGCGTCATTGAGCGCCGGCAGCCGGCCGAGGCCCTCGCGCAGTGTGGCCAGGTCGCGCGGTCGGGCGGTTTTCAGCGCGATACGCGTGAGCACGCGCTCGATATCGCCCAGGCCCGACAGCAGATCGTGGAGACCGGAATGGGCATGGGTCTCGAGCAGGGCGGCGACGGCGTTGTGGCGCTCGCCCAGGGCCTGGCGGTCGCGCAGGGGATGGGTGATCCAGCGCTTGAGCTTGCGGCTGCCCATCGGCGTTGCCGCCGTGTCCATCAGGCCGACCAGGGTGTGTTCAAAGCGCCCGTCGGGATGGACGTCGATCTCCAGGTGGCGGCGGGTGGCGGCATCGAGCACCAGGTGTTCGGCCGGGTGCACGGCGCGCATGCCGGAAAGATGCGGCAGCTCGCCGGCGAGCATGTCGCGGGCATAGCCAAGCAGGGCGCCGGCGGCGCCGACTTCCGGGCCGCGACCTTCGATGCCGAATCCCGAGAGATCCTGCACCCGGAACTGCCGGCACAGCTCGCGCTCGGCCGATTCGGCATCGAAGGCCCAGGGCGGATGCTCACGCACGGCCGCCCCTTCGCGGGTGAAGGGCAGGGCGGCGTCTTCGGGCAGCAGCAGCTCGGCCGGGCGCAGGCGCTCCAGCTCGGCGGTCAGTTCGGCCGTCGAGGCCAGCGCGCAGCAGCGTAGCCGTCCGCCGGCCAGGTCCAGCCAGGCCAGACCGAAACCGTGCTTGTCGGGCAGGATCGCCGCCAGCAGGCGCTCGGCGCGTTCCTCGAGCAGCGATTCCTCGGTCACCGTGCCCGGCGTGACGATCCGAACGACCTTGCGCTCGACCGGCCCCTTGGCCGTGTCGGGGTCGCCGATCTGCTCGCAGATGGCTACGGATTCGCCCTTCTTCAGCAGCCGCGCGAGGTAGCCGTCGACGCTGTGGTAGGGCACGCCGGCCATCGGAATGGGCTCGCCGGCGGACTTGCCGCGGTGGGTGAGCGTGATGTCGAGCAGGCCGGCGGCGCGTTTCGCGTCGTCGTAGAACAGTTCGTAGAAGTCACCCATACGGAAGAACAGCAGGATGTCCGGATAATCGGCCTTGATCCGGAGGTATTGCTGCATGAGCGGGGTGTGTTGGGGCGTGGTGTCTGACATTAATGGTGGAATCGGTTTGGGCTTCTGGCTTCTGGCTTCGGGCTTCGGGCGATAGCGGTGGAAAAGGTTTCAGGTTTGAGATTTGATGCGGCATCGTACCGGAATGGCGGGCGGCTTCGCCGCGTGGGCTGCGCGGGTGACCGAAGACCGCGTAGGTCGGCGTCACATCGCCGACGGACGACGTCGGCGATCTGTACACGCGTAGCTATGCGTGGACAGGCTCATGGGTCGTCCGTCGCGGATGCGACCGCGACCTACGCGGATTTCGATCTCACATCGCGGCGCAGCCGCGCCGCACGGACACCGGCGCCCGCCCTGAAACCTCCATCCAAGGCATTATAGGAGCCATGGCAATGCGACACGACGACAAAGCGCTCTCGATGCTGGCCACCGCCCTGGCGGCGGAGATGAAGATGCTGGGGCGCCGACTGGTGACGGCCGAGTCATGCACCGGTGGCTGGATCGCCAAGATCTGCACGGATCTGCCCGGTAGCTCGAAATGGTTTGAACGCGGCCTTGTGGCCTATTCCAACGAGGCCAAGGCTGACCTTCTGGACGTAAAGCCCGGCGACCTCTACCGATTCGGTGCCGTTAGCGAGGAAGTGGCCGCGGCCATGGCGCGTGGGGCGGTGGACAACAGCAGGGCCGACGTGGCCGTTTCGGTCACCGGCATTGCCGGTCCGGACGGCGGTTCGCCGGAAAAGCCGGTCGGCACGGTGTGTTTCGGCTGGGCGTTGCCCGGCGGCGTGGTCGAAACGGAAATCCGCCAGCTGCCCGGAGAACGCGACGCAGTGCGCCGGGCCACTGTGGCGATTGCCTTCGAAGGCCTGTTGCGACGATTGGCTGGCTGAACGCGGCCTCTGTTGTTGCCGGGTCGGTAAGTTTTCTTCGGGCGCCGGGTGCCGGATCACAATCTCCACCTGACCCTGCTGTTTCTGGGCGACCAGCCAGTCGGGCGGGTAGACCGGATCGTGGCGGCCGCTGTCAGTCGACCACGGTCAGTGAGGGGTTTCGGACGTAGAGCCGGCCACCGCGGCTCATGAACACGGCGGCTTCAATTTCCCAGGCGTCGTCGGGCAGGCGAAATTCCAGCGTGTAGCGCTGCCAGTCGCGCTGGGTGACGTCGTTGGGTACGTTCAGCACGAAGTTCTCCTGGGGACGCACTCCGAGCATGGCATGGAGCGGATTGCCGCGCGGGTCGCGGGCCTTGAAGACCTTGACGCGGAAACCGACCGGTTCGATCGGTGTGCCCCAGGTGTCGTCTTCCAGATCGAGCTTCAGGTCGGCCGAAAACGCCAGGGTGCGCCCGGCCAGTTCTTCGACCACTTCACGCGGAAAGAACTGCGAGAGCAGCCCCCAGGGCTCGGGCCCGGTCCGCTCGATGATGGCGGTGCCGTCGTCGATAGTTAGCGCGTACGAGCCCCGGTTGGCGTGGTGGCTCATCAGCCAGGCGCGGTCGCGCTCCCCCTTTTCGTCGACAAAACGGGGTGCCTGGACGAGGCCCGGGTCGTGGGTCCGGTTGTTGTCACAGCCAATGGTGGCGAATGCCGCGACGGCAATCAGCAGCGCTCCGCTCAATCGTGAGGGGACATTCAGGCAGCACATAGTGGGGCGGATTCTATCCCAAAACCGGTCAACGCAGTTTCTCAGGGTTTGAGAACCGCCTGTCTACAATGGCGTCTTGTCGGAAATCGACTGAATTGGCTGTAGGAGATTGCAGTGATTGCCCCAAACGACCTTGGCAGGCGAGGGTGCTGTGCGATAATCGAGTCGATCGCGGCTCTAGCAGCAAACGAATGAATGGAGAGGACTGAATCGTGGACGACAATCGCAAGAGAGCACTGGCCGCGGCACTGGGCCAGATCGAAAAGCAGTATGGCAAGGGCGCGATCATGCGCATGGGTGACGACGCGGCGCGCAAGGACGTGCCGGTGGTCTCGACCGGGTCGCTGGCGCTGGACGTTGCACTGGGTGTGGGCGGCCTGCCGCGCGGCCGGGTCGTCGAGGTCTACGGCCCGGAGTCATCTGGCAAGACCACACTGACGCTGCATGCCGTTGCCGAGGCGCAGAAGCTGGGGGGGACGGCAGCCTTTGTCGATGCCGAGCACGCGCTCGATCCAACCTACGCCGAGAAACTGGGGGTCAATGTCGACGATCTGTTAGTGTCCCAGCCCGACACTGGAGAGCAGGCACTGGAAATCACCGACATGCTGGTCCGTTCCGGTGCCGTCGATATTGTGGTGGTCGATTCGGTGGCCGCACTCACGCCGAAAGCCGAGATCGAAGGCGAGATGGGCGACTCCCACGTCGGCCTGCAGGCGCGGCTGATGAGCCAGGCGCTCAGAAAGCTGACCGCCAACATCAAGCGTACCAACTGTCTGGTCATTTTTATCAACCAGATCCGCATGAAGATCGGCGTGATGTTCGGCTCGCCCGAGACCACGACCGGCGGCAATGCGCTCAAGTTTTACTCGTCGGTTCGTCTGGATATCCGGCGCATAGGCGCGATCAAACGCGGCGATGAAGCCGTGGGCAACGAGACCCGCGTGAAGGTCGTCAAGAACAAGATGGCGCCGCCGTTCAGGCAGGCCGTCTTCGAGATTCTCTATGGCGAGGGCATTTCGCGCGAGGGCGAGCTGATCGAGCTCGGCGTCGAGCATGGCCTGGTCAAGAAGTCCGGCGCCTGGTACAGCTACGGTGATGATCGCATTGGCCAGGGCAAGGACAACGTCCGCCAGTTCCTCAAGGACAATCCTGACATGGCCGCTGATATCGAGAGGCAGCTGCGTGAGACGCTCTTGCCCAAGTCGGTCGGACCATCGGGAACGGCTGCCGATGTCGCTGAAGCCGGGGAAGAGGCAAGGTCACAGGCCGGCTGAGCCGGGGCGGCAGGCAGTTTGAACCGCGACAGCCCGTCCGATCCGGCCGCGATTCGCGAAGTCGCGCTGCGCCTGCTGGCACGGCGCGAGCACTCGCGACAGGAGCTGCTGCGCAAGCTGCACCAGCGCGGCTTCGCTGCGCTGGCCACTGAACCGGTCGTCGATGAACTGGCCGGGCAAGACCTGCAGTCCGACCAGCGCTTTGCCGAAAGCTACGTGCGCCAGCGCGCGGCCAGGGCCTACGGACCCGTTCGGATCCGCGCCGAGCTGGGCGAGCGAGGCATCAACCGGGCGCTGATTGCCCGCGCCCTGGAGGCAGAGGCGCCTGACTGGTTCGCGATCGCGGCGACCTGGTATGAGCGCCGCTATGGTTCAGAGCCGCCAGCAGACCTGAAGGAGAAGTCTCGCCGTCAGCAGGCTCTGGCCCGCCGGGGCTTTGCCAGCGAACACTTCCGGGATTTGTTCAGCTGAAACTTTCAGGCAGACGGAAAGGGACCGGTGATGGCGAGCATCAGTCCGTCGTCCTGGAGATTGACGAAAAGCGTGCGGCCGTCCGGGGCGAAACACACACCGGCCAGTTCGGACTGCGAACCGACGTTGCGGGCGAATTCGTAGACCCGGCCCCGCGGTGTGACACCGAGCAATGAAGCCGACTCATCGCGATCCTCGCAGACCAGCAGGTCGCCCCAGGGCGTGACTGTCAGATTGTCGCAGTGCTTCATCAGGCGCGGGTGGCGCGACTCGTAGAACAGCTCCAGACGGTCACCGCCGAAACCGGGAATCAGCCGAAAGATCTGTCCGAGCCGGTCGGGACCGCCGGTGGTCGCGGCCAGGTAGACTTCGCCGTTGCCCCACCACAGGCCTTCACCACGAGCAAACAGCGCCGCTCCGGCGGCATGGCCGCGCTGTCGCAGATCGTCGTTGGGTGATTCCGCATCGTCAAGGTCGATCCAGTCGACGATCCGTGGCCGATGCTCGGCAAGGGTCGGTTGAGACCAGTTGCGGGTATCGGCCGATCCGGGATCGCGAAAAGTGAGCGCCTGCAGCCGTCCGCCGGCGGCCAGATGGCCCGGCCGCTCGGGCATATAGCGGTAGAACAATCCATCGCTCTGGTCTTCGGTCATGTAGACGATGCCGGTGGCCGGATCAACGGCGCAGGCTTCATGGTTGAACCGTCCCATGGCGGTCAGCGCGACCGGCTCGACCAGGGTTTTGGCAGTGGCTGGCACCTCAAAAACCCAGCCGTGATCGCGCCGGTAGCGCGTGCCGGCCCGGACGCAGGTTTCCTCGCAGCTCAGCCAGCTCCCCCAGGGCGTCGGACCGCCGGCGCAGTTGCGCTCCGTGCCGGCCAGGCTCAAAAAGGAACGTTCAATCCGCCCGTCTTCAGGGTTGTATTGATGGGTGGTGGTCCCGCCCGGGCAGGGGTGTTCGTAGCCCCGGTCGAACAGGGTCTTGGCGCCCAGGTTTTCGACCAGGGCGGGATGATCCGCGAATGGGCCGGCGGCAAATTCGTCGAGATCGAGCTCGTGGTTGCAGACCAGGATGACCCGCCCGTGCCGTCCGGCAAAGGCGGCCATGCCGTCTGGGTCGCCGGGCAGTCGCCAACCGTCGGTCATGGTCTGGCCGCTGCGGGCGATGATGCGGTAGCTGAATCCGCCGGCGAGATCGAAGTGCCGGGCGGGATCGGGCGCCAGCGGCGCGAACGGCGGCGTGCCCGCCAGCGGCTCCAGCGACGCGGCCAGTCCGGCGCGCTGCAGCCCGAGAAAGGCCAGTCCGGCGACCGAGGTGGTCAGAAAGGTCCTTCGATCGACCATGATTCGGGTTTAGTCGGTGCGGCAGGGTTGCCGGTCGACGGCCGCCAGGATCTCGGCCAGGTCAAAGGCACCGACGCTGCCGTCATCATGCACCGCGTAGAAGGCCCCTTCGGGAAAACCGGGCACGGCGTTGGCGTGCAGCCACACGCCGTCGGTGTTGGCTGTGGTCTCGCCGGTGAAAGCGCCGAGTAGCGCCAGCGTTTCGCGGTCGAAGGCCAAAAAGCGATTGTCGACGTCTTCCTGATCGGTGATGATCCACATGCCGCTGCCGTCGCTGCACGGATACAGTGCAATGCCTTCCGGTTCATATTGGAGAATGCCCTCGGCCAGACGTTGACCGGTGTAGTGTCCGGCCAGGTCGAACACCTTCACATCCAGGCGCGACATATGCTCATCGGCGACCAACAGCCGATCATGCTCGATGTCGCCGAACAGCGACTCGACCTTGGTCAGGCGCCCGTCACCCATGGTTGGACCGAGGGCGCCGGCATATTCGATCACCAGGCGACCGCCGTCGCGACGGACGTCGAAGCGCTGCAGCCGGCGGTCGAGTTGCGCATCGGCCGGAATGGCATCGGCGGTGGCCATGTAAGCATCGGTGACGAAAACCCGGTAGCCGGTGCCGGTGGGCATGACCCAGAGGCCGTAGGGTTTTTCGAGGACGTTTCGGCCGAATTCGGCCACCGGCGTGAACCCGGGCAAGGAGAGCACCTGGATGCGCCGGTTGTCGCGTTCGACCACCCAGGCGAGATCGTCGACCACGCTGATACCGTTGGGCCGGAGCAGGCGACCCGGTGCATCGCCGGCGCCGCCAACGGAATCGATGCGCTCGCCGGTGACGGCGTCGTAGATGATCAGCTCATGCGTGGACTTGGCCGTGGCGATCAACCAGTGCCGGTCGCTACCGTCGCTCCAAACGGCCACTGAGTCGATATTGGCGGTATCGTCGTGATGGGTCAGCCAGCGTTCCGCGACCGCGACCGGTTTGGGTGGCGATGCTGTGTCTTCAGCCGGTGGCGGGGCCTCGCTGCAGGCAGCCAGCGCGAGCAGCGTGACGACGGCGAACGGGCGATAATCGAATCCGGACATGCGACTGACTCCCTGGGTTCAGAATGCGCCGCGCAGCACCAGCCGGAACCAGGGCCCGGTCTTTTCCAGTTCCAGCTCGCTTTCCTCGATCGCGCCGGCCCGGAAATCACTCAGGCTGTCGAAGACCGTCTTGCGCTCGATCTTGACCTGGTCGAGCAGGTTGCTGCCGGTCAAGCGCAGCACCCAGCGATCGCTGAAGCGCTGCTCGATGAAGGCTTCCAGGAAGCCATCATAGCTGAGTTCCTCGATTTCGTCGGCGGCGAACTCCAGGCTTTTGCCGCGTTTCTGCAGGCTGGCGCCGAAGGTCAGGCCGATGCCGGGGAAGCCGTGGTTGAAACCGATGTTGTAGACGTACTCGGGGAGCTCGTTGAAGTCGCGGCTTTCGCCCGTGAACGGGTCGGCAACCTTGGATTCGAGATGAACGTAGTTGCCGAACGCGGCGGTGTTGGGCAGCCCGATGGCGGTCAGCGGTGCGCTGAAATCGAACTCGATGCCGTACAGCTCGCCCGAGCCGACGTTCTCGTACCGGAACAGGTCAAATTCCTCATCGTACACCTCACCGCTATCGGTCAATTCAATGAGATCGTCGATGTCGCGGTAGAAAACGTTGATCCCGGCAATGCCGCGGCCGCCGGCAAACTGGCGCTCGTAGCCGAGGTCTGCGCCCCAGGCAGTCTCCGGCTCGAGGTCCGGATTACCCTGCGTGGCCTCGTCGTCGGTCGGCGCCTCGTCGATGATGAAAGGCGTGAGCTGGTCGAATGCTGGCCGACGCACCGTCCGGGCAATGGAAAAACGAACCCGGTCCGAGCCGGTCAGGTCCCAGCGGTAGTTCAAGGAGGGATTGACGTCGGTGTAGTCCTGGCTGGACTCGGGCTGCAAAGCGGCCGGGTTGCGCGCATCCAGGCTGGTGTGCTCGAAACGCAGGCCGTGCTCCAGGACGATGCTGCCGTTGCCCTGTGGTCGCCAGGTATGCACCACGTAACCGGCCAGGATATCCTCGTCGATGTCGAAGACCCCGTCCGGGCCGGTCTCCTCTTCGAACTCACCGTCGTCGAGTTCGAACTCGCGCAGTGATTGGCGCCGCTCGCGCAGTTGCAGCGTGGCCCCGAAGTCCAGGCTCTGGTCACCTGTGGGTATCCAGGTAAAATCGGTGTCGAACTGCCATTCATCGTCGCGGGAGTCCTCGATTTCAAGCGCCTCTCCGGATTCGTCGTCCTCCAGATCGAATTCGGTCTCGTCGGTGCGGATATCGTTGTCGAAGCGGGCGAATGAGGCGCCAGCGGAGAAGTCCAGCCGGTCGCTCAGCATCCATTCGGTGCCGGCCCCGAACTTCCACTGCAGCTGGTCGATGTCTTCGAGCTGGGTCTCGCGCTCCAGCGGATCAAAATCATCGGTGCGGACGTTGATGTCGTCGTCGAGGAAGCGGCCGAGATCGCCGACCTCCGGCTCGAAGGCCTCGACAAACTCGGCTTCGGTGCGCCGGGTCTGGATGATGAATCCGTCCAGGGTCCAGCGCCCGCGGCTGCCGATGCGGTAATCGACGTCCCAGTTGAGCGCTGTATCGTCGCTGTCGCGAACATCGCGTTCGGTCACGAACTCGGCCAGTTCATTGCTCGAGAAGTCGCCGTCGAGCACGGTTGATTCCTTGGTTTTGGGCGTGTAGCGCTCGGTGAAGCTGGCCGACAGCAACCACGACAGCTCGCCGGTGCTCTCACCCCAGGTCAGAGAACCGCGCCCGCGCGTCTTGCCCGAGTGTCCGCCGAGCTCGTCGCCCTCGAAGTAGCTGATACCGGCCGATGCGAACAGACCCTGGTAGCTCATCGAGTCCTTCAGGATGATATTGATCGTACCCCCGACGCCCTGTGAGTCGGCCCGGGCGCTGGGAGAGCGCACGATCTCGATGCGCTCGACCAGCTCGGCCGGGATGCGGTCGACGAAGATGCTGCGGTCGGCGGCGGCGCCGGGGATGCGCTTGCCGTTGACCAGCACCTGCGTGTAGCCCGACGGCAGACCGCGCAGCTGCGGCGCGTCGAATTCGCCGACATCGCCGCTGAATGCGACGCCCGGAACACGCTTGAGCATGTCGCCGACCGACTCGGGCTCGTAGCGCTGGAAAAACTCCTGACCGTAGGACAGCACCGGGTTGGCAGCGTCGGTGCGATTCCGGTAGATGGCTTCGCCGAACACGGTCAACCGTTCCAGCTCCGGTTGTGCTTCGTCGCTGGCGCTTGTTTCCTGCGCCAGAACCGGGCCGCCCAGGCACAGCGCAATGGCTGCTGCAAGCGCCCGTGGGGCACCCCTGGAAACGTGCGAGCGAATGTTCATGGAAGGCTCTCCTGGCTGGCTGGGTCGGATAGCCTGCAATGCTTGACATAATTCGTGTCAAAGCCATGGCGTTGCAATGACATTGTGGTTTCGCAGTGCGCCGTCAGCGGCCCGCTTGGTCAAAAAACGACTCGAACCGGTCTGTGAACCCGCCACCGCAATCCTTGGCATCGAACGGCTGAAAGTGTTTGGCGCGTCGTACTGGCGGTCAGCGCGATAGAATATCGGCATGAAAGAGACAGCCGAAATCCGCCAGGCCTTCCTGGACTTCTTCGCCGAGCGCAATCACCGGATCGTGCCGTCGAGCCCGCTGGTGCCGGCCAACGATCCGACGCTCCTGTTCACCAACGCCGGCATGGTCCAGTTCAAGGACGTATTTCTCGGCTCCGAGCAGCGCGCTTACAGCCGTGCAGCCAGTTCCCAGCGCTGCGTGCGTGCCGGGGGCAAGCACAATGATCTGGAGAATGTCGGCTACACCGCCCGCCATCACACCTTCTTCGAGATGCTGGGCAATTTCAGTTTCGGCGACTACTTCAAGCGCGAGGCTATCGGGTATGCCTGGGACTTTCTCACCAGCATTTGCGGTCTGCCACCTGAAAGGCTATGGGTAACGGTCTACGCCGAGGATGAAGAGGCGGCCGAAATCTGGCTCCGGGAAATCGGCGTCGATCCCGGACGCTTGTCACGTATCGGCGACAAGCCGGGCAAGCGCTACGACAGCGACAACTTCTGGGCCATGGGCGATACCGGTCCCTGTGGGCCGTGCACCGAAATTTTCTATGATCACGGGCCGGACGTGCCCGGGGGCCCGCCGGGCAGCCCGCAAGAAGACGGCGATCGCTACATCGAAATCTGGAACCTGGTGTTCATGCAGTTTGATCGCGCCGGCGACGGCAGCATGACGCCGCTGCCCAAGCCCTGCGTCGATACCGGCATGGGCCTGGAGCGGCTGGCGGCAATCCTGCAGGGGGTCCACAGCAACTACGATATCGACCTGTTTGCCCGGCTGATCGATGCGGCCGCGCGGCTGACCGGCTGTGACGACCGCAGTGCCGCTTCCCTGAAAGTCATTGCCGACCATATTCGCGCCTGCGCCTTTCTGATCGTCGACGGCGTGCTGCCGTCCAACGAGGGGCGCGGTTATGTGCTCAGGCGGATCATTCGTCGCGCCATCCGTCATGGCTACAAGCTTGGCTGCGAGACGCCGTTTTTTGCCGGCATGGTCGAGCCGCTGACCGAAACCATGGGCGAGGCCTACCCGGAGCTGCGCGACAAGCAGCAGCATGTCACGGCGGTTCTGGAGCGCGAGGAAGAGCGCTTCGGCGAGACGCTCGATCTGGGCATGAAACTGCTCGAAGCGGTGATTGACGAGCTTGAAGAAACCGCCATTCCCGGTGAGGTGGCATTCAAGCTGTATGACACCTACGGTTTTCCGCTGGACCTGACCCGTGATGTGGCGCGCGAGCGCGACCTGACCGTCGACGAAGCGGGATTCGAACGGGCCATGCAGGCCCAGCGTGAACGCGCCCGGGCAGCCGGCAAGTTCGCCTCGGCTGAGGGTCTGCCGGCCGAGCTGGTTGCCGCGCTGCCGGCAACCCGGTTCCTGGGCTACGAGCGGCACTCGATCGACGATGCTGAAGTGCTGGCCGTGCTGGTTGACGGCCAGCCGACCGGGCGTGTGGTTGCCGGTCAGCAGGCGGTAATTGTTCTGGATCGCACCCCGTTTTACGCTGAATCGGGAGGACAGGTCGGCGATACGGGAATGCTGAAGACTGACGGTGCCCGCTTTGCCGTGACCGATACACGCAAGCTGGCCGGCGCCTTTCACGGTCATATCGGCCAGCTCAAATCGGGAACCCTGGAGACGGGAGAGCGTGTGTCGGGCATTATCGATTCCCGACGGAGAGCCGACATCGTTCGCCATCACTCGGCCACCCATCTGCTGCATGCCGCGTTGCGCACCGTGCTGGGCGAGCATGTCCAGCAGAAGGGCTCGCTGGTTGCGCCGGATCGGCTGCGCTTTGATTTCTCCCACAATGAACCGGTCAGCGAGGATGATCTGCTGAAGATCGAGCGCCTGGTCAATGAGGAGATTCAGGCCAATGCCGAGGCCGAGGCGCGCGAGATGTCGTTCGATGAGGCCATGGCAGCCGGCGCGCTCGCTTTCTTCGACGAAAAGTACGGCGACCAGGTGCGCGTGCTGCGCTTCGGGGACTTCTCGATGGAGTTGTGTGGTGGCACCCACGTTGACCGGGTCGGCGATATCGGGCTGTTCAAGATCATTTCCGAGTCGGGCATTTCCGCCGGCGTGCGTCGCATCGATGCCGTGGCCGGACGGGTGGCAGTGGCGTGGCTCCAGGATCTCGATCGCACTGTTCGGGAGGCCGCCGGCCAACTCAAGGTCAGTCCCCAGCAGCTTGGCGAGCGCGTCGAACAGCTGCTCCGGCGCTCGCGCGAGCTGGAAAAGGAACTCGAACGACTCAAGGGCAGGCTGGCCTCGGCGGCCGGCACCGACCTGGTCTCACAGGCCGTCGATGTCGGGGGTGTCAAGGTCATTGCTGCCGACATGGATGGCGCCGACCCGAACGGGCTGCGTGAAACGGTTGACCAGCTGAAAAACAAGATCGGCTCGGGCGCCATCGTACTGGGCACCGCGACAGACGGTGGCGTGCGTCTGGTGGCCGGCGTCACGAAGGACCTCACCGACCGCATCAAGGCTGGAGAACTGGTCAATTTCGTGGCCGCCCAGGTGGGCGGAAAGGGGGGTGGCCGCCCGGATTTTGCCCAGGCTGGAGGTCGTGATGCTGCGGCTCTGCCAAGCGCACTGGGCTCGGTCGCTGACTGGTTGCGCGAGCGATTGTAGCTCAGGGGCTGTTGGCAGGCCGGGCATGAAGGGTGGCTGTTTCGATCGCCCCCGGAATTCCCTGACGTCTATCCCGCGCCCCGCGGGTCCGCTCTGCACAGGGCGAGGCCGTAGACACCGTTGCAACGCCAGTGCGAAGGCCGGCAGGCTTCGGTATAATGCGCCCGCCAGCGAAACCGGGTTGAGCGGCCCTGTTGGTCGTCCCGAACGCAGCGATGCGAAAAACCCGGAGCGAAGCGGAGGGCAAGCGCCGACAGGCGCGCAGTCAATCCCTCCCTCGTGCGGTCCGCAGGACCGCCCCGGGGCAGCCAGTTTGAAGGCGACTCGCGATTGGGCGGGTCGAACAATGTGGAGAGGTGGCAGAGTGGTCGAATGCGGCGGTCTCGAAAACCGTTAGGGGGTTTGCGCCCCCTCGAGGGTTCGAACCGAGCGCCAGCGAGCTCGATGCGCAGTCCGCGAAGCGGGCGGAGCAACCCGGAGCGAAGCGGAGGGCAAGCGCCGACAGGCGCGCAGTCAATCCCTCCCTCGTGCGGTCCGCAGGACCGCCCCGGGGCAGCCAGTTTGAAGGCGACTCGCGATTGGGCGGGTCGAACAATGTGGAGAGGTGGCAGAGTGGTCGAATGCGGCGGTCTCGAAAACCGTTAGGGGGTTTGCGCCCCCTCGAGGGTTCGAACCGAGCGCCAGCGAGCTCGATGCGCAGTCCGCGAAGCGGGCGGAGCAACCCGGAGCGAAGCGGAGGGCAAGCGCCGACAGGCGCGCAGTCAATCCCTCCCTCGTGCGGTCCGCAGGACCGCCCCGGGGCAGCCAGTTTGAAGGCGACTCGCGATTGGGCGGGTCGAACAATGTGGAGAGGTGGCAGAGTGGTCGAATGCGGCGGTCTCGAAAACCGTTAGGGGGTTTGCGCCCCCTCGAGGGTTCGAATCCCTCCCTCTCCGCCATCGATCATAAGCCCCGCCGAAGAGCAGGGGTTTTTGCGCTGTCCCGCCATCGGCGGGACTTTGTGTTTTTGTGGCATCATGACTTCCCGATGAGGGATTGCACGCTGACCGACAGGCTGATCCGTGCCATCTGACATGCAACGCACGCCCTGCGCCGTGGTGGGGGTCGGCTACGTCGGCCGCTTCCACGCCCAGAAATACGCTGCTCATGAGCACGCCGAGCTGGTTGCTGTGGTCGATATCGACCCGGCCACCGCCGAGCGCGTGGCCTCCGAGTGCGGCTGTGAGGCATTGACGGACTACCGCGGCCTGCTCGACCGGGTCGAGGCTGTCAGCATTGCCGTGCCGACCGTGCGTCATTTCGCAATCGCGCGGGAATTCCTGGCGCGCGGCATTCACGTGCTGCTGGAAAAGCCGATGACCAGCACCATCGAGGAAGCGCGCGAGCTGAATCGTCTGGCCCGCGACACCGGTGCGGCGCTGCAGATCGGCCATCTCGAGCGGTTCAACGCCGCATTCCGCGACATCGCCGGGATCCGGCCACGTCCACTGTTTATCGAGTCCCACCGCGTCGCGCCCTTCAAGCCGCGCGGTACGGATGTCAGCGTGGTGCTCGATCTGATGATCCACGATATCGATCTGATCCTGGGCCTGGTCGACAGCCCGATCCGCACGCTTTCGGCCAGCGGTACGCCGGTGCTGTCCGATGATCTCGATATCGTCAATGCCCGACTCGAATTCGAGAGCGGCTGCGTGGCCAACGTCACGGCCAGCCGGGTCAGCGTCAAGTCGGAGCGGCGCATGCGCATCTTTCAGCCGGAGGCCTACATCTCGATTGATTTCCAGAATGCCAGCGTTGCCGTTCATCGAATTGGTGCGGGTGAAATGATGCCCGGCGTGCCCGAGATCCTGCGCGAAGAAAGCACCTTCGACAGCAACGACTCGATACACAGTGAAATCGATGCCTTTCTCGGCTCCGTTCGGCAGCACAAGCCGGTGGTGGTCAGCGGCGAGGACGGCTTGCGGGCGCTGGAGACGGCCGTGCGCATCAGTGCGCTGATCGATGCCGAACGCCTGCGCCATGCCGGCTGAGCACATGCCCGAAGCCATCCCCATGGTCGATCTGGCGGCACAGTACCGGCGTCTCGGCGATGCGATCGAGGCGGCCGTGACGGACGTGCTGGCCAGTACACGGTATATCCTGGGCCCCAACGTCGAAGCGTTCGAGAACGAGGCGGCCGGCTACCTGGGCGTTCGCCACGCGCTCGGCTGCGCCTCTGGAACCGACGCGCTCCATCTGGCGCTCAAGGCTGCCGGCATCGGCGCCGGTGACGAGGTCATCACCACGCCGTTTACCTTTATTGCCACCGCCGAAGCGATTCGGTACGTTGGTGCGCGGCCGGTGTTTGTCGACATCGCGCCCGACAGCTTCAACATCGACCCGGCCGGGCTGGAAGATGCCCTGACCGAGCGGACCCGGGCCGTTCTGCCGGTCCATTTGTTCGGCCGGCCGGCGGACATGGCTGCGATCAGACAGTTCGCGACCCGGCACCGCCTGGCCGTGATCGAAGACTGCGCGCAGTCGTTTGGCGCCCGATACGACGGGCGGATGACCGGCAGCCTGGGGCTGGCCGGTGCCTTCAGTTTCTTCCCGAGCAAGAATCTCGGCGGCTGCGGTGACGGTGGCCTGATCACGACCGACGATGACGATCTGGCCGAGACGGTGCGAATGCTGCGCAACCACGGCCGGCGGATCGACGGTTACCAGCACGAGGTGATTGGCTACAACAGCCGCCTCGACGAACTTCAGGCAGCGGTGTTGCGCGTCAAGCTTCGGCATGTTGACGACTTCAACCGCGGGCGGCAGCGGGTCGCCGAGGCCTATCGCCGCTGGCTGAGCGACCCACACATCGAGCGGCCCGGCTGTGCGCCGTCGTCGAGCCACGTCTACCATCAGTACACCATTCTGGTGCCGGAACACGCCCGCGAGAGCATCATGGCCCGTCTGCGGGCGGCCGGCATCGCCAGCGCGATCTACTATCCGATGCCGCTGCATCGCCAGCCGGCCTTTGCCGATGCCCGCTATGAGGCCCTGCCGGTCGCCGAGGCGGTCAGTCGCCGCTGCCTGTCGCTGCCGATGTATCCGGAACTGAGCGACGAGCACGTGCAGCGGATTGCCGACTGCGTGTTGGCAGCAGTCCACGCAAACGGAGATGACCACGATGAGCCCTGATGATTTCGTGGGCCGACTGCGCGCTGAGCGCGCTTCGGCCATTCTGCGCACCGATTCGGCCGATACGGCCGCAGCGGCCATGGAGGCGGCGATTCGTGGCGGCTTTTCGGTCTGTGAATTCACGCTGACGGTCCCGGACGCGTTCGAGCTGATTCGTGACTTCTCCCGGCGCCATCGCGATGTTGTCTTCGGGGCGGGTACGGTGCTTGAGCCGGACGAGGCCGATCGGGCCGTGGCGGCCGGTGCGCGATTCCTGGTCTCGCCGGTCGTCGACGAAGCCGTCATTCAGGCCGCCGTCGAACGCAGGGTCGCGGCCATGCCCGGAACGCATACCCCGACTGAAATGCTGCGCGCCCATCGCGCCGGTGCCGTCTTGCAGAAGCTGTTTCCAGCGCCGGCTGGTGGCCCGGCCTACGTCAAGGCCTGTCTCGGCCCGATGCCGTTTCTCAATATCGTGCCGACCAACGGTGTCGATGCCGATAACGCGCAGGCCTGGCTGCAGGCCGGTGCGCTGGCTGTTGGCTTCGTCGCGCCACTGTTCGATCCCGCGCTGATGGCTGCGGCGGATTATGCCGGGATCGAGGCGCGGGCCAGGCGCCTGGTGGGAGCGATTTCAGGCAATCGGGGCCAGGTGCCTGGCCCTTGCGGAGCCGCTTCGGCCACCAGCGCTTGACACCCGGGGTTCGGTTTCGAGATAATTCGCCGCTTCACAACGCGCCCGTAGCTCAGCTGGATAGAGTACCTGGCTACGAACCAGGCGGTCGGAGGTTCGAATCCTTCCGGGCGCGCCAAATCTGAAAAGGCCCCATATCCGGATGGGGCTTTTTCGTATCCGGAGTTTCGATTCGAACCTCCGACCCATGAACAATCGGTTCGAATTGCGAGGCTTGCCGAGCAATCGCTGGAGCGCAGCGACAGCCCGAAGGGCAAGCGGCCGCGAGGCCGCGCAGCCATCCTTCCGGGCGCGCCAAATCTGAAAAGGCCCCATATCCGGATGGGGCTTTTTCGTATCCGGAGTTTCGATTCGAACCTCCGACCCATGAACAATCGGTTCGAATTGCGAGGCTTGCCGAGCAATCGCTGGAGCGCAGCGACAGCCCGAAGGGCAAGCGGCCGCGAGGCCGCGCAGCCATCCTTCCGGGCGCGCCAAATCTGAAAAGGCCCCATATCCGGATGGGGCTTTTTCGTATCCGGAGTTTCGATTCGAACCTCCGACCCATGAACAATCGGTTCGAATTGCGAGGCTTGCCGAGCAATCGCTGGAGCGCAGCGACAGCCCGAAGGGCAGGCGGCCGCGAGGCCGCGCAGCCATCCTTCCGGGCGCGCCAGTCGCTATTGACCGCTGTCTGCAGGCTGGAAGCCGATGAATGCCCTGACGGCCCAGTAGCCGGCGATCAGCGCAGCCAGCATCCACAGCGCCAGACCCAGCAGCTGCTGGTCGTCGGACAGGTAGTTATTGCACAGGCGGACCGGTGCTTCACGGTAGAGCCAGCCCATGACCACCGCCATCGGGATGGCATTGGCCCACAGCACGCCGCGGGCGATTGGCGAGAGCCGAGACCAGCTGCGCGCCAGCGGCAGGCCCAGCAGCAGCGGCAGGCTGAGGAACTTGCCGACTTCCCAGCTCCAATGGTCGAGCGCACGATCAAGCGACACCGGCAGCAGCCAGAACGCCAGGGTCAGGAACGCCAGAACGGTTCCGGTGATGCCATAGCGATTGCAGCCCCACAGCTTGCCGGCCCGGACTGGGCCCATGCTGCGCGCAAGCAGCCCGCCGATGCCGGCCAGCAACCCGATCTGCAAGGCGTGGGTGACCATGATCGACTCCATCGCCAGCCTGACCGGCGGCGATGCGAGAACGCCCCAGACAAACAGGGCGGCCATGAGCGGGATAGTGCGAGACGACATCACAGCCGGTCGATCAGGGCGGTGCGCACCGCTTCGGGCCGGTCTTCGTCGAGGATATCGACCAACTGCATGTCGCGGTCGATCAGGTAGTAGGCGGCGTTGTGTACGTACATGCCGTTGCCGGCCGGAATGACCGTGACGCCGAAAAATCGCAGCATGGCCTCGAGATCATCGATTGGTCTGGCGACCCACCAGTGATCGATTGCAGCACGAAAGTTGTCGGCATAGCCGCGCAGCCGCTCGGGTTCATCGACCCCGGGGTCGAAGCTGAGACTGACGAACTGGATATCGCCGCTGCTGACTGCTGCGCTCAGGTCCGAGCGGATCTCGCCCATGCGCGCGCCGACTACCGGGCAGACATCGTGGCAGCTGGTGTACATGAAGGTTGCCACGACCAGCTGGCCGCGCAGCTCGTCCAGCGAGGCCGTTCGCCCGTCCTGGAGCTGGACGGAGAACGCGGGCACGGGACGTGGCTGGTCGCGGATAGCGACCCGGCGGGCCGTTTCCTGGGTCAATGCCCTGAGTTCCAGGGTGGTTTCGAACAGCACCCACAGGCCGACGACCAGCACGAGGCTGGCCGTTGCCAGGGTCCGCGCCATCAGACGGCCCGGGCAGCCCTGCCCAGTCCGGCCAGGAAGCGCACCACGAAAACGGTCGTGGCCAGAATGACCAGCAGCGCAAAGACCGACGCGATCTGCCCGTGCGAGACCCAGCTCTCGAGGTGCTCGGCATAGCGGCGCGGCACGCTGTCGCGTCCGCTGACCAGGAACATGCCGACAAAGCCGATACCGCCCAGCACGTACAGCCAGCCCGCCGCGCGCGCCAGCGCCCCGTCGGCGAGTCCGCCATAGGTGCGTACCAGCCAGGTCATGAAGCCCAGGGCCATGGCCATCATCCCGAGGAGCAGGTAGAAGTGGAAGTGGCCGGGGACCCACAGGGTGTTGTGCATGATCAGGTTGACGACCACGGTTGCATCAATCATGGCCGGAATGATGCCGGCCGCCCAGCCAAAAGTGCCCAAGAACAGCAGGCCGGCAGCCAGGTCCCAGCGAATGCCCGAGCGATGCACGTTGACGATCGCCCCGTAGGCGGTCACTGCCAATACCGGCAGGCCGCTGGTGTAGGAGATGACCTGACCGGTGACGTGCAGCCAGACCGGCTGGGCGAAATCCATCAGCAGGTGATGCGGGTAGACAATCACAACCATGATGGTCGAGGCGGTCCAGGCCGCCAGGAAGGCTTTGTTGCTCGAGGGCCACGGGCGGCCGGTGTAGCGCGGCAGCAGGTGATAGACGGCAATCACGGCCATGTAGATGGTGGCATTGATGAACACATGGCCGAAGAAGTAGATCAGGTTCTTGGCATAGAGCGGATCGACGGTGAACGACGGCACGTGCAGGTTGATCAGGCTCATGACCAGGATGATGGCGCCGCCGGTCACGCCCAGCGAGTTGACGATCGTGACCATGGTCGAGGCGATAACGGCCGGCGGGGGTGCGTTGCCGTCGTTGTGTCCAAACAGCTGCGGCCAGCCCAGACCCTTTCCGAGTCCACCGTAGCGCTTGATGATGGCCCGCGCGGAGTCAAGGTAGAACAGCAGGAAGCCGACACCGACCAAGAGCAGACCGCCGAGGAATGCGGTAGCCGCGCCGTTGCCCCAGGCCCCCATCGGTCTGGCCGGCAGCGGGTAGAGAAACGTCCAGGCGCTGGCGAAGTTGCCGATGAAAATGCTGCCGAGAATCAGCACGACGCCGATCAGAACCAGTATCAGCGTGGTCCAGGCGATGGCCAGCGACAGCTCGACGTACTGGCGCAGGAAGTACCACATGATGCCGGCCCCGGCCACGCCCGCGATTCCGACCATGCCGGTGCCGTGCAGGGTCAGGAGCTTGTAGAACCAGTCCGGTGACAGGTTGAGCCATTCGCCCTGGCTCATGCGCATCAGCAGGCCGGCGACCATCATGAGCAAAAGGACCAGTCCGGTGACGGCCATGTAAGCGAGCACCACCTGGCGCTGTGGCCGGCTGATACTGGTGTCAGGCTGGTAGGGGTTCGGCGTGCTCATCGGCGTTCTCCTTGCTCGTTATCGGTGCCGGTGACGGTCAGTTCGGTGACCATGGCGTGATGCGCCAGACCACAGTATTCCAGACACATGATTCGATAGGTGCCAGGCTGTTCGAAGGTGTGGCGGACAATGTTGGTGTAGCCCGGCATCGCCTGGGTCTGAACCAGCAGCTGATCGTTGTCGTCATACAGCGCGAAGCTGTGATTGACGTCCTCGGCCCGGACCTGGAAGGCAATGTCCGTGCCGACCGGCAGCGTGCTTTCGCTGACGATCCAGTACCACTGGTAGCCGGTCACCTCGACGGTCATGTCGGGCGCGGTGGCGGCACGCGCGTGGGTATCGGCGTAAGGCAGCCGGCCCAGCGTAATGGACAAGGCAACGATGATGATGCCGACCAGCAGCACGAACCACCACGGCCGGATGCCGTACAGGCGTTTCTTGACGGCATCGCTGTCGGCCGGCTGGGTCGAGCGCATGAAGACATACAGGTAGACGGCAGTGACGAAGCCCATGCCGATGAGCGTCATCAGCCAGACGGTGTTTTGCAGCATGTCATTTCCTCGGTCAATTGGCGCATGGAGCGGGTCGGTGCCAGCGGCACGACGACGCAAACATGATTATAGGATGCAAATGCAACATTTGACTTTCCGGCAGCAGATCGTCAAAAGCAATGACCCGTATCAAGGATTGGGGTTTGGTCAGCGCACAGCCGCTTGAGTGGTTGACCTGCCAGGGTGTCGTCCGTAGAATTGATCGGCTTGAGATTCGGGGTGTAGCGCAGCCTGGTAGCGCAACTGCTTTGGGAGCAGTAGGTCACAGGTTCGAATCCTGTCACCCCGACCAGAAAAAGCGCCCGTAGCTCAACTGGATAGAGCATCGGCCTTTTGGCACAGCGGATTGTCCGCTGTTTGGAGCCCCTGTCGGGAAACGGAACCGGCAGGGTGGACTGCACTGTAACGGGGAAACC
Source organism: Pseudomonadota bacterium (assembly GCA_013285445.1). NCBI lineage: Bacteria > Pseudomonadati > Pseudomonadota > Pseudomonadota bacterium. Next base: position 1,357,190 of record CP053448.1, read on the forward strand.
TTAACGGCAGGGAAGCCTGGCCGATGGCAATCCCGTGGAAACCAGCGGTTGACCCGTACGATGGTGTAGGATACAAGCCGGCTTTAATTGGCTTGAGATGTGCACCAGTCGAAACAAAAGGGCGACCTGGGAGTTTTGAAGGCTCAGCTGGATTTGTTTGAGCAAGGATTCGTGATCTTGAATCCTCTGACGGAGCATGCTCCGTTCGACTTGGTGGCTTATCGGGATGGTAAGTTCCATCGAGTGCAGGTAAAGCACAGGAAAGTCGACCGCTACGGCAAGATCGAGATTAAATTCTCCACGTGCTGGGTGGACCGAAACGGAACCCACACAGTGCCCGTGGACAAGTCGGAGGTCGATCTTTTTTGTGTCTATTGTCCTGACACCGATGACTGCTACTATCTGGATCCGCTGGAATTCGGCTCGAGCGCCAGTCTGAGGGTAGAAACGCCCAAGAACAGTCAGAGAACCGGAGTACGGTTCGCTTCTGACTTTCGCCGGGTTCCGTAGAGACTATACGTGCGGCGCCTGAGATGGCGAAGAGATAGTCCAGACCACAAACTCCGTATACCGGAGGCCGCGAAAGCGGTAGTTGGTATGCTAAGCCGACGGTTGCAGGTTCGAGTCCTGCCGGGCGCGCCATTTTCGTGCTGACCGGTTACAATACGCGGTTGTGGCCGCGAGGTCGCGGACAATTTGTTAGATGGTGGGCGTAGCTCAGCTGGTAGAGCACTGGATTGTGGCTCCAGAGGTCGCGGGTTCAAGCCCCGTCGCTCACCCCACCCGAGGGCCGTTAGCTCAATTGGTAGAGCAGCTGACTCTTAATCAGTAGGTTCGGGGTTCGAGTCCCTGACGGCCCACCATTTTTCGCTGCCCGGCAGTATGCCGGGCGTTCCTGACAGCAGACACAGGCGATTTCCAAGAACCATGCAGGTATCCGTTGAAAAGACCGGTGATCTCGGGCGGCGGTTGACCGTCCAGGTGCCCGGCGAACAGATAGACAGCCAGGTATCAGGGCGACTCAACCAGTTGCGCAAGCAGGTCCGGCTGAAGGGATTCCGGCCGGGCCGGGTGCCGATGAACATCATCAGGCAGCGCTACGGCGATCAGGTGCGCGAGGAAGTCGTCCAGGCGGTGATGCAATCGAGCCTGCAGGAGGCGATCGGCGAGCAGAACATGCGTGTCGCCGGGGTATCCAGCGTGACGCCGTCGCCCGCGCCCGGTCAGGGTGATTTCGAGTTCACGGCCGAACTGGAGGTGTTTCCGGATGTGCCGCAGCTCGAGATCGGCGACATGCGGATCGAGCGGCCGGAGTGCGAGGTCGCGGACGCCGACATCGATGACATGATTGCCACGCTGCGCGAACAGCGCCGCAGCTGGAAGCCGGTCGAACGGCCAGCGGCCAACGGCGATCGGGTGCGCGCCGGCTACGTGGCGGAAGTCGACGGCGAGCGCATCCCGGAGATGGGCAAGCACGAGATTGCGCCGGTCATTGGCCAGCTGACCTCGTTTCCGGAGCTCGAAGCGCTGCTGGAAGGCAGCAGCGCGGGTGATGAGCAGACGACCGAGCTGACCTTCCCCGAAAGCTATCGGCACGCCTCGCTGGCCGGCCGCACAGCCAGCGTCACGCTGACCGTCGAGGCGGTCGAGGAGTCCGAGCTGCCGGAGGTGGACGAGGCATTCGCGGAGTCCTTTGGCGTCAAGGGCGGCGTCGATCAGCTGCGTGCCGACGTGCGGCGTAATCTGGAGCGCGAGATGCGCCAGGCGATCAGCAATCGTCTCAAGCTGGCCGTCACCGATGGGTTGGCCGCGCGTTTCAGCGACCTCAAGCTGCCCGAAAGCAGCATCGAGCAGGAAGTGCGCCAGATGCAGTCCCAGATTCAGCAGCAGTCCGGCCAGCAGCCGCCGCCGGCCGAACAGCTGCGGGCTGGCGCCGAGAAGCGCGTGCGTCTGGGGCTGTTGCTGGCAGAGCTGGCGCGCCAGAACGAGATCAGTATCGACCCTCAGCGCGTGCAGGCCCGCATCGAGGAAATTGCCGAGACCTATGACCAGCCGGCCGAGGTGATCGAACTCTACCGGTCCGAGCAGCGTCTGATGGAGCAGGTCGAGAACATGGTCCTGGAGGACCAGGTCGTCGACTTCGTTCTCGAAAATGCCGAGGTCAGCAGCAAGAAGATGTCATTCAGCGAACTAATGGGACAGCAATGAACGAACGCGCGCTTAATCTGGTGCCGATGGTTGTCGAGCAGTCCGCTCGCGGCGAACGGGCCTATGACATTTACTCCCGCCTGCTCAAGGAGCGGGTGGTCTTCATTGTTGGACCGATCGAGGACTACGCCGCCAACCTGATCGTGGCCCAGCTGCTCTACCTGGAGTCGGAAAACCCCGAGAAGGACGTCAACATCTACATCAACTCGCCGGGCGGCTCGGTGACGGCCGGTATGGCCATCTACGACACCATGCAGTTCATCAAGCCCGATGTGGCGACGATGTGCGTGGGCCAGGCCGCGAGCATGGGCGCGCTCCTGCTGGCCGCCGGCGCCCAGGGCAAGCGCTACGCGCTGCCCCACTCGCGGGTGATGATCCATCAGCCCCTGGGCGGTTTTCAGGGCCAGGCCTCGGATATCGATATACACGCCCGCGAGATCCTGAAGATGAAGGAAACGCTCAACCGGATTCTCCACGAGCACACCCACCAGCCGCTGGCAACGATTGAACAGGACACCGACCGCGACAAGTTTATGTCGGCCAGTGACGCGCGCGACTACGGGCTGGTCGATGAGGTTCTCAGCGCGAGACATTCACCATGACGAGCGCCGATTTCGGTTAAACTCTTGGTCAGATCGCATCGCCCCGATTGACGGAAACGGCATGAGCGAATCAAGCACCGACGGCAAGATTCTGTACTGTTCCTTCTGCGGCAAGAGCCAGCATGAGGTGCGCAAGCTGATTGCCGGCCCCAGTGTCTATATCTGCGACGAGTGTGTCGAGCTGTGCAACGACATCATTCGCGAGGAGCTCGACGGCTCCGGAGACAGTGAGCGCGAGAATCTGCCGACGCCGCACGAAATCCACGAGTTTCTCGATAACTACGTGATTGGGCAGCAGGCCGCCAAGAAGGTGCTGTCGGTGGCGGTCTACAACCACTACAAGCGGCTGGAGTCGAGTCGCCATCGCGACGATGTCGAGCTGGCCAAGTCGAATATTCTGCTGATCGGGCCGACCGGTTCGGGCAAGACCCTGCTTGCCGAAACGCTGGCGCGCATGCTCAACGTGCCGTTCACGATTGCCGACGCTACCACCCTGACCGAGGCGGGCTACGTCGGTGAAGACGTCGAGAACATCATCCAGAAGCTTCTGCAGAAATGCGATTACGACGTCGAGAAGGCCCAGCAGGGCATTGTCTACATTGACGAGATCGACAAGATTTCGCGCAAGGCGGAGAACCCTTCGATTACCCGCGATGTGTCGGGCGAGGGCGTCCAGCAGGCCCTGCTCAAACTGATCGAGGGCACCATGGCATCGGTGCCGCCGCAGGGCGGACGCAAGCATCCGCAGCAGGAGTTCCTTCAGGTCGATACCCGCAATATCCTGTTTGTTGTCGGTGGCGCCTTCGCCGGGCTGGACAAGGTCATCCAGGCTCGCTCGCGATCGGCGGGCATCGGTTTTCGTGCCGAGGTGCGCAGCGCCGATTCCGAAGACGTCTCGGCGCTGCTGGCCGATGTCGAGCCCGAAGATCTGATCCGCTACGGACTGATACCGGAATTCGTCGGCCGCCTGCCGGTTGTGGCAACGCTGGCCGAGCTTGACGAGGAAGCGCTGGTGCGCATTCTGATCGAGCCCAAGAATGCGGTGGTCAAGCAGTTCAGAAAACTGTTCGAGATGGATCACTGCGAGCTCGAGGTGCGTGAAGACGCACTGCACGCCATCGCGCGCAAGGCGATGGCCCGAAAGACCGGTGCGCGCGGCCTGCGCACGATCATCGAGAATGTCCTGCTCGACATCATGTATGACTTGCCTTCGACCGATAACGTCTCCAAGGTCGTCATTGACGAGGCGGTCATCAACGGCGAGTCCGCTCCCTACGTGATCTACGAGAGCACGCCCCAGCGGGCCGGCGCAGAGTCCTGAAGCCGCCGGATCGCCGTGCGGCCGGTTGAATCGGCCCTCACCGGCGCCAATATACACACACCAGTTGATGGATAAAGCAGGCGGCCGCGAGGTCGTGCTGCGCGAGAGGTTGAATGGCCACTTACGAACCCGGTTCCGAACCCGCCGAAGCACGGCAGCCCACGCCGGTGCTGAGCCTGCGCGATGTCGTGGTCTATCCGCACATGGTCATCCCGCTGTTTGTCGGGCGTGACCGCTCCGTGCGCGCGCTCGAGGAGTGCATGAATGTCGACAAGCGTATCCTGCTGATCACGCAGAAGAATCCGGAGGTCGAATCGCCGGCCCCCGACGATCTGTTCGGGTGCGGGACCATGGCCACGATCCTGCAGATGCTGCGTCTGCCCGACGGCACCACCAAGGTGCTGGTCGAGGGGGTCGAGCGGGTACGTGTACTCGAGCTCGACGACAGCCAGGATTACCTGGCGGCACGCTGGCAGCCTCTCGATGCGGCCGAGGAAGACGATCCGCGCGCCCTGGAGGTGACCACGCGCAGCCTGGTCGGGCTGTTCGAGCAGTACGTCAAGCTCAGCCGCAAGGTGCCGCCAGAGCTGCTGACCACGCTGTCGGGCATCGAGGACCCGAGCCGGCTGGCTGACACCATTGCGGCCCACCTGTCGGTACGAATCGAAGACAAGCAGCAGGTTCTGGAGATCGCCTCGGTGCGCAAGCGCATGGAGCATCTCATGGGGCTGATCGAGTCCGAGATCGAAGTGCTCAAGCTCGAAAAGCGGATTCGTGGACGGGTCAAGACCCAAATGGAGAAGAGCCAGCGCGAGTATTACCTCAACGAGCAGATGAAGGCGATCCAGAAGGAGCTTGGCGACCTGGACGAGTCCGGCAACGATCTGGGCGATCTCGAAGCCAAGATCGAAAAATCCGGCATGCCCAAGGAGGCGCTGGAGAAGGCCAGAAGCGAGTTCAACAAGCTCAAGATGATGTCGCCGATGTCAGCCGAGGCCACAGTGGTGCGCAACTACCTGGATTGGATGCTGATGCTGCCGTGGAAAAAACGCAGCAAGATCAGTCATGACATCAAAGCCGCAGAGGAAATTCTCGAAGCCGATCACTATGGCCTGGAGCGGGTCAAGGAGCGCATTCTCGAGTACCTGGCCGTGCAGAAGCGGGTCAAGAAACTCAAGGGGCCGATCCTGTGCCTGGTCGGGCCGCCGGGCGTGGGCAAGACCTCACTGGGCCGCTCGATTGCCCGGGCCACCGGCCGCAAGTTCATCCGGATGAGCCTCGGTGGCGTGCGCGATGAGGCCGAAATCCGCGGCCACCGGCGCACCTATATCGGTTCGATGCCGGGCCGGATCCTGCAGAACCTGGGCAAGGCGGGTACACGCAATCCGCTGTTCATGCTCGACGAGCTTGACAAGATGTCGATGGATTTTCGCGGCGACCCCTCGTCGGCGCTGCTTGAGGTGCTCGATCCCGAGCAGAACAACACCTTCAGTGATCATTACCTGGAGGTCGACTTCGACCTGTCGGAGGTGATGTTCGTGGCCACGGCAAACTCGCTCAACATTCCGCCGCCGCTGCTGGATCGGATGGAAATCATTCGAATTCCCGGCTACACCGAAGACGAAAAGCTCAATATTGCCCGGCGCTACCTGCTTCCCAAGCAGCTCGAGCAGCACGGCCTGGAGGCTGGCGAACTGACGCTGAGCCAGGCGGCGATCATCGATATCATCCGGCACTACACGCGCGAGGCCGGGGTGCGCAACCTGGAGCGCGAGATTGCCAAGATCTGCCGGAAGGTGGTCAAGGAGCTCAGCCTGGACGACGCACTGAACAAACGCCAGGTGACCGTTCAGAACCTGGACAAGTACCTGGGCGTGCGTCGCCATCGCTACGGTCGCGCCGAGGAGCAAAACGAGATCGGGCAGGTCACCGGCCTGGCCTGGACGGAGGTTGGCGGGGAACTGCTGCAGATCGAGGCGGCTGCCGTGCCCGGCAAGGGCAAGCTAACCCAGACCGGCCAGCTGGGCGAAGTCATGCAGGAATCCACCCAGGCGGCACTGTCGGTTGTTCGTTCGCGGGCCCGTGCCCTTGGCATTCCGGAAGACTTCCACCAGAACCGGGACATCCACATTCACGTACCCGAAGGTGCCACGCCCAAGGACGGGCCGAGCGCCGGTATTGCGATGGTCACCGCGCTGGTGTCGGTGTTGACTGGTGTTCCGGTCCGGGCCGACGTGGCCATGACCGGTGAAATCACGCTGCGCGGCAAGGTGCTGCCGATCGGCGGGCTCAAGGAAAAACTGCTGGCCGCGCTGCGCGGCGGGATTCGCCTGGTACTGATTCCCGAAGAGAACGAGAAGGATCTCGTCGAGATTCCCCAGCGCATCAAGAAAGACCTCGACATTCGGCCGGTCACCTGGATCGATGAGGTGCTGGACCTGGCGCTGGTCCAGTCGCCGCAAAGCGATGTGGCGGTGGATGTAGAATCGCCGGCCGGCAATCAGAAAACCAGTGAATCGGGCGTGCGCGCGCACTGAGCGGGCCGAAAAATCGGAAAAAAGGGCGCCAGCGCTTTATTTAAGGGGCGTTTCCTATTGATGGGGGGCGGTCCCTGATATACCATCGATGGTCAACAGACGGTTGGTTGCTGCCCCGGGGGATTCGGACTTGCAGGCACAGGGGGAACTGGCCGCTGCCACCCACAATCGCAGATGAATTTCGGAGCGAAATAAACATGAATAAATCTGAACTGGTTGATAGCATTGCCAACAACGCAGGCCTGTCGAAAGCTGATGCCCAGCGCGCCCTGGACGCCACCATCGAATCGATCACCAAGGCACTGAAGAAAAACGACACCGTTTCCCTGGTCGGTTTTGGCACCTTCTCGGTCAAGAACCGCGCTGCACGTACCGGCCGTAACCCGGCGACCGGCGAAGCGATCAAGATCAAGGCCTCGAAGACGCCTTCATTCAAGGCTGGCAAAGGTTTCAAAGACGCGATAAAATAGCGGGCTTGTGCCCGGGGTGCTTAGCTCAGCTGGGAGAGCATCGCCCTTACAAGGCGAGGGTCGGAGGTTCGAGCCCTCCAGCACCCACCAGGATACGGAGTGGTAGTTCAGTTGGTTAGAATACCGGCCTGTCACGCCGGGGGTCGCGGGTTCGAGTCCCGTCCACTCCGCCACTGATACACGGGGCGCCTTTCGGCGCCCTGTTTGTTTCTGACCAACGATTACAGACCGGGGTTGACCGAACATCATGCTTCAGGCCATTCGCGAGCGCGTTACCGGAATCGTAGCCATTTTTGTGCTGGGGCTACTGGCCGTACCTTTCCTGTTCTTCGGCCTCGAGAGCTACATGCAGGCAGTGCCGCAGGACGCCGTGGCCGTTGTCGGTGACGAGGAAATCAGCACGTCGGAGTTCCAGACCAGCTTTGCGCGCTACCGCGCGCAGCTTCGCCAGCGTCTGGGCGACCAGTACAACGACGTGGCGGCCAATCAGCCGGCTGCACGCCGGGAACATCTGGAAAGCATGATCGATCAACTGCTGTTGCGCCAGCACGCCCGCGACCTGGGCATGCGCATCTCAGATCGTGCGATTGCTGATATCCTGGCCGATATCGAGGCCTTTCAGATCGATGGCCAGTTCAATGCAGACGCCTATCGCCAGGCCCTCGGTGCGATCGGCGAGACGCCCCGCAGTTTCGAGCTCGATCTGCGCGATGACCTGCTCACCCAGCTCCTGCCGATGGCGCTGACTGATACGGCTATCGTGACCGAAACGGAAGTCGACCGGCTCATCAGCCTGCAGCAACAAAAGCGCAGCGCCACCCTGGTTGAGGTCTCCGCCGAGCCATTTCGTAGTGAAATCGAAATCGGGCAAGAGGATATTGCCGAGTACTACCAGGGCCATCTTGATTCGTTTACCAGCGAGGAACGTGTCCGCCTGGGCTATGTCTCGCTCCAGGCAGACGAACTGCTTGAGGATGCCACGCTTGGCGAGGAAGAGCTGCGTCAGCGTTATGAGGCCGCGCGGCAGCGTTACCTGACGCCCGAGGCACGTCGCGCGTCGCATATTTTGCTCGCGGCCGGTGACGAGCGCAGCGCGGAGGAGGCGCGGGCGCTGGCTGACGCACTGCGCGAGCGCGTGCGCGAAGGCGAGTCGTTTGCCGATCTGGCCGCCGAGTATTCCGATGATTTCGTGTCGGCCGAAGACGGTGGTGCACTGGGCTGGATCGAACCGGACGACATGGTCGAGCCGTTCGAGGACGCCCTTTATGCGCTCGAGGAGCCCGGTGCGATCAGTGAACCGGTCGAGACGCGCTTTGGCTGGCATCTGATTCGCCTCGAAGAGATTCGGCCGCCGCAGGGAATGAGCTTCGAGGAAGCGCGCCCGGAGATTCTGCAGGAATACCTGGAGCGGCAGCGCGACGAGCTGTTCATCGAAATGTCCGAGCGCATGGTCGATCTGGTCTACGCTGATGACACCAGTCTGGAACCCCTGGCCGAAGCGCTTGGTCTTGAGATCCGCGAGACCGACTGGCTGACGCGAGCCGGCCATGAACAGGGTGTGGCGTCGCATATGGAAGTGGTCGAGGCGGCGTTTTCAGATCTGGTGTTGCTGGATGGTGCCGTTTCCGATCCGATCGACATCGACCGCAACCACATGGTGGCTATCAAGGTCATCGAGCACGAACCGGCCGAGCCCCGGCCGCTCGAGGAGGTCAGCGACAGCATTCGCGAGCGCCTGTTGGCCGAACGTGCCTCCCAGGCCGCAAAGGCGCAGGCAGAGACTCTGCTCGAACGGCTCAGCGCCGGCGAGTTTGAAGGGCTCGAGGCCCTGGCCGAGGCCGAGAGTCTGGAGCTCATCGAGCTTGACGCGGTCGGCCGCAATGCGTTCGAGCACGGCCCTCAGTTCATCCAGGCGCTGTTCCGGCTGCCGGATCCGGGTGAGGCTCCGACGCTGCACGTGCTCGAAAAGCAGGATGGCTACGCGCTGGTCCGGCTGGAGGCCGTGCAGCCGGGCAACCCGGCCGAAGCCAGCGATTCCGAGCGCGATCTGGTGCGCCGCCAGATCCAGTTCGGCCGGGCTACCTATGAGCGCACGGGACTGCTGGACTGGCTGCGCGACAACACCGAAATCAGCGTGATCGAAGATCGACTCTGAGCGTCAGGGACTGGCAATTTCGGGCCGCAGGTGGCGGCTCGGGCGCGGTTGAAGCCGCCGTGACAAGGGCTCAGTCCAGTCCAGCCATGCCGACGATGTTGTAGCCACAGTCGACGTAGGTCATCTCGCCGGTGATGCCGGCAGCCAGATCAGAGCACAGGAAGGCGGCAGCGTTGCCGACATCCTCGGTCGTGACGTTGCGCCTCAATGGCGCGGTTTGCTGGACGTGATCGAGCATGGCGCGCAGTTTCGACACACCCGATGCCGCCAGGGTCTTGATCGGTCCGGCCGAAATGCCGTTGACGCGAATGCCGTCGCTGCCCAGTCCATGGGCGAGGTAGCGCACCGAGGCTTCCAGCGAGGCTTTTGCCAGGCCCATGACGTTGTAGCTGGGCATGGCGCGAACCGCGCCCAGATAACTCAGAGTGAGCATGGCGGCCCTGCGGTCCTTCATCAGGTGGCGGCCGGCGCGGGCAAGTGCCGGGAAGCTGTAGGCTGAAATGTCGTGAGCTACCCGGAATCCCTCGCGGTCGATGACGTCGGCGAATTCGCCTTCGAGCTGTTCGCGTGGCGCGAAGCCGACAGCATGCACGATGATATCGAGTCCACCCCAATGCTGCCCGATCGCGGCAAAGACCTCGTCGATCTGTTCGTCGCTGGCGACATCCAGCGGCAGTACCAGCTCTGAGCCCGTCTGGTCGGCGATTTTCCGGACGCGCGACAGCAGCTTGTCGTTCTGGTAGGTAAAAGTCAGCTCCGCACCTTCGCGGTGCATGGCTTCGGCGATGCCCCAGGCGATGGAGCGGGGGCTGGCGACGCCGACGATCAAGGCTTTCTTGCCTTCGAGCATGCCCATGATTCGAGTGTCCTCTGATCGTTGTTCAAGAAACCCCGCTGATTGTAACGGTCCGCTTCGGGTCTGTCGCCTGTCGTTCACTCAGGCGTGATAAACTGCACCAACCGACCGGTCGGTCGGCAATGATCAACCTGCGGAGCGCCTGAAACCGATGTCTGCCAGTGAAAACCCTGCCAGCGTGCCCGCCTCCGGGCGGGATCGACTGCTCGAAGCGGCCGCGGCCGAGTTTGCCGAAAGCGGCTACGCGGGCAGCTCGATCGCGGTCATTGCCGCGCGTGCCTGCGTGAGCAAATCCACGGTGTTTCATCATTTTGCCTCCAAAGAAGAGCTCTACATCGCGGTGATCGGCAATGCCGTGGACGACTTCGGCCAGCGCATCGACCAGGCCCTGACCGAGGAGCCCACTGGCCAGTCGGCGCTGAAGCGCTTCCAGCTTGAGCACCTCAAGCACCTCGAGAATCACCGCCAGGTGGCTCGTCTGATCCTGCGCGAGCTACAGGACCCGGCGCTGGAAGGGCGCAAGCCGCTGATCATGGAGCTGCTTTCGAGAAATTTCGCGCGCCTGGTCCGCCACCTGGAGCAGCAGCAGGGCGGTGGCAGGCTTAGAGCCGATATCGACTGTCAGGTCGCGGCACTGATCATGTTCGCGGCCAACGCCTTTTATTTTCAGCACGCCGATGACCTGGCCCAGCTGCCCGAGCAGGGTTTCCGCGGCGATGGCCGGGCGTTTTCCAGTGCCGTGATCGATATTCTCTACAACGGCCTCGCGCCAAACGCCCCCGACGGAGATAACGCATGAACTTGAGACTGCCCATTGTCCTGCTGCTCGCCCTGTTCCTGGCGGCCTGCAGTGAATCCGAACAATCATCGTCGAGCGAGCGTGCGACGCCGATCACGGCCACCGCGGCCACGGAGCGCCAGGTCGAGCGCATCGAACGTGCCATCGGGCGCCTGCGTGCCAACACTGCTCCGGCAGTGGCGGCTGAAACCGGCGGTCGGATCATTGCCATTCATGCCGATGCCGGCGATAGCGTCGCGGCCGGCGACCCGCTCGCCGAGATCGATGCCCAGGTTCAGCGCATTGCTGCCAGCGTTGCGCGGGCGGAAATTCGCCGCCTCGAGGCCATGCTGGACAATGAACGCCGGCGCGTGCGCCGCCTCAGCGACCTGGCCGAACAGCAGTCGGTGGCCCAGGACCAGCTCGACGAGGCCCGCACCGGCGTCGAATCGCTCGAAGCCCAGCTCGAATCCGCCCGCTCGCGTCTGGAAGACGCCGAATACAACCTGCAGCGCACGCAGATCACCAGCCCGGTCAACGGCAGTGTCCAGGCACGCCTGATCAGCGAGGGCGATTTCGTCAGCCCCGGCGTCAGGGTCTTCGAGCTGGTTTCGTCCGCTGCGCTGCAGGCCTTCGTGCCGCTGCCCGAGCATCTCCAGGACCAGGTCGGGCTTGGCCAGCCGGTGCGGCTGTGGGTTCCGGCCCAACCGGACAACAAGGTCATGGCCACGGTTACGGATCTGCGTCCGGCGGTCGGCGAAGGCTCGCGCGCAATCGAACTGATCGTCGATATCGACAACCCGGGCAGCTGGCGTCCCGGCGGTTCTGTGACCGCCGATGTCATCCTGGAGCAGCACGAAGGTGTGGTCGTGCCGCCGACCAGCGTCGTGCACCGTCCGTCCGGTCAGGTGGTCTACGTGCTCGACGGCGAGCGCGTCATTGAGCGATCAGTGAGCGTCGGACTGCGCGGTGATGGCTGGATGGAAATCGTCGAGGGTATCGAGGGCGGCGAGCGGGTGGCGGTCGACGGCGCCGGTTTCCTGACCGACGGCGCGAAAGTGACCGTGCAGTCGGACGGTGAATCGTCATGACCCTGCCGGAGCTATCGATTCGCCGGCATGTGCTGGCCTACATGATCTCGGCGGTGATGGTGCTGTTCGGCCTGATCGGCTTCCGCGACATTGGCGTCGACCGTTTTCCCGAAATCGAGTTTCCGCTGGTCTCGGTGACGACCGTGCTGCCCGGCGCCAGCCCTGAAATCGTCGACTCAAGCATCACCAACATCATCGAGAGTTCGGTCAACAGCGTGCCCGGCATCGATTTCATCCAGTCGAACTCCGCGCCCGGCGTTTCCCAGGTGCTGGTGACCTTCAATCTGGCCAAGGACATCGACGTGGCCTTCAACGAGGTCCAGGCCAAAGTCAACCAGGTGCTGCGCGAGCTACCCGACGATGCCGATCCGCCGGTCGTGGCCAAGGTCGAGGCCGGCGCCAGCGCCATCATGTGGATCGCGCTGCAGGGGGATCGCACCCTGCAGCAGCTCAACCAGTACGCCAATAACACCATCCGCAAGCGCCTCGAGACCATTGACGGTGTCGGCGAGGTGCAGATCGGCGGCCGGCGCGCCCGTACCATTCGGGTCGAGATCGATCTCGACCGGATGGCGGCGCTGGGCGTGACCGCCCAGGACGTGCGCACGGCCTTCGCCACCGAGCACGTGCAGTTTCCGGGCGGCTTCCTGGTCTCGGGCGAGACCGAGTCGCTGGTCAAGCTCGACCTCGAGTACCACTCGCCGCTTGCGCTCGAGGACATGGTTGTGCGCCACGTCAATGGTGCGCCGATACAGCTGTCCGACTTCGCCGAGGTTGTTGACGGCCTGGCCGATTACCGTTCCATTGCCCGGTTCATGGGCGACCCGACGGTCGGGCTGGGCATCGTCAAGATCGCCGGCACCAACACGGTGGCCATCGTCGAGGAGGTCAAGCGGCGACTCGACGAGGAGATCATCCCGCAGCTGCCGCCGGGCATGACGATCAAGATCGCCTCCGATGACTCGGAGCTGATCAAGGAAATTGTCCAGGCGCTGGAGGAGCATTTGCTTGAAGGCACGCTGCTGGCCGCCCTGGTGGTTCTGTTCTTCCTGCGAACCTGGCGCGGCACGATCATCATCGCCCTGGCCATTCCGGTTTCGCTGCTGGCCGCCGTGGCCGCCATCTATATGCTCGGCTACACATTCAACACCATGACCCTGCTTGGGCTGCTGTTGCTGATCGGGGTGGTCGTCGACGACGCCATCGTCGTGCTCGAGAACATCTATCGCTTCCGCGAAGAGGTCACCCCCGACCCCATCGAGGCGGCAATCGGCGGCTCCAACCAGGTCTTTTTCGCCATCATCGCCACGACGCTCACGCTGGTGTCGATCTTCGCCTCGGTGATCTTTCTGGGCGGCATCATTGGTCGCTTCTTCGAGTCCTTTGCCGTGACCGTTACCGTCGGCGTGCTGGCCTCGGCCGTGGTCGCCCTGACGCTCACGCCCATGCTCAGCTCCCGCTTTTTGCGCGTGCGCCGGGCCGGCGAGGCGCACGGGCGCGTCTATCACGCCTTCGATCGGCTCTTCGAGGGCATGAACGATTTCTATCACCGGGTGCTCGACTGGACGCTCGGCCACCGCTGGGGCGTGCTCGGCATTGCCGGCCTGATCGTGCTCAGTTCCGGCTACTTCCTGGTCGACATCGACAAGGAATTTGTCCCTGAGGAAGACGAGGGCCGTTTCGTGGTGTCGTTTCGGGCACCGCTGGGCACGGGGATCGAGGCGACCAATGACTACCTGCGCCAGATCGAGGCGGTGCTCGGCTCGCACGAGGAGATCCGCACCTACTTCACCGCCATCGGCCTGGGTTCGGCCGGCGAGGTCAATCGCGGCATCGCCTTCGTGCGCATGGTCGAGCGCGACAAGCGCGACCTCTCCCAGCAGGTCTTTCTCGACCGCATCCGCGGTGAGCTGGCCGGTATTCCCGGCGTACTGGCTTTCGCCGCGCCGCCGTCGATCGTCGGAGGCCAGCGCGGCGACCCGCTGCAGTTCGTCGTCACCGGCCCGGATCTCGAGCGCGTCGCCGGCCTGGCCGAAGACATGCGCGCACGGCTGGAGGAGGTCGACGGCATGGGCCGCCTGGACCTGGACCTTCAGCTTAACCTGCCACAGCTCGATATCGAGGTCGACCGGGTGCGCGTTGCCGAGGCCGGGCTGAGCTCGGCCGACGTCGCCTTTGCCGTCAATATGCTCGTCGGCGGCGTGGATATCGCCCGCTACAACGATGAGCCGGGCGACGGCGAACGCTACGATATCCGGGTCAAGGCCGCAGACGGTCAGATCACGCGGCCGGCCGGCCTCAATCGCATCTACCTGCGCTCGAACTCGGGCGAGCTCGTGCGTTTCGACGCCCTGGCCACGGCCGTCGAAACCGTCGGCCCTGCGGTGATCACGCGCTTTGATCTCAAATACTCGGCGAACTTCTTCGGCAACCCCGAGATACCCCTGGGCGAGGCGGTCGACGCCATTGACCGGGCCGCCACCGACATTTTGCCGCTGGGCTATACCGTGGCCTACAAGGCGCAGGCACGGGAGTTCCAGCAAACGGTACAGTCGGTGCTTTTCGCCTTCGTGCTGGCGATCATCCTGGTCTTCATCGTGCTGGCCAGCCAGTTCAACTCATTCATTCAGCCGCTGGTCGTGATGACCGCGCAGCCGCTGGCGGTCATCGGAGGCATTCTGCTGCTGTGGCTGACCGGCCATTCACTCAATATCTACTCGATGATTGGCATGGTGCTACTCGTGGGCCTGGTGGCGAAGAACTCGATTCTTCTGGTGGACCTGACCAACCAGTTCCGCGAGCAGGGTCAGGACGTCGACGAGGCCCTCCGGAACGCCTGCCCGATCCGGCTGCGCCCGGTGCTGATGACCTCGTTGACGGTCATCCTGGCGCTGACGCCGCCGGCGCTCGGGCTTGGCGCCGGAGCCGATACCAACGGGCCGCTGGCCGTGGCCGTCATCGGTGGCATGCTCAGCTCGACACTGCTCACCCTGGTGGTCGTGCCGGCAGCCTACTCACTGATCGAGCGCCGCTTCGGCCACGCCCGAACCCTGGAAGCGACGACAACGGAGAACTGAAAATGCGCTTGATCATCGTCTCGGGCAGCCTGCGGGCCGCCTCCTACAACACCCGGCTGGCCCGGCTGCTGGCCGGCGTGGCCGGCGAAGGCGTGAAAGCGGAAGCCGTCACCCTGCACGGCATCCCGCTCTACAACGGCGATGACGAGGCCGCCAGCGGCATTCCCGAGGCGGTCGAGAGCCTGCGCGGGAAAATCAAGGCCGCTGACGGCCTGGTGCTGGTCACGCCCGAGTACAACGCCGGCATGCCCGGCGTGTTCAAAAACGCGCTCGACTGGCTCACGCGCCCGGGCTCGGAAATGAAGCCCACCTTCGGCGGTCGGCCGACGGCCCTGGCCGGCGCAACGCCGGGCGCCTGGGGCACGGCTTTTGCCCAGGCCGGTGCGCTGATCAACCTGCGCCAGCTCGGCTGTCACCTGTTCCCGGACTACCTGCGCATCTCGAACGCCGGTGATCGTTTCAACGGCGATGCCGCCGATGACCAGCTCGTCGAGCAGGCCGCGGGGTGGCTGCAGGGTTTTGTCGGCTTTGCCGGCGGTGCGTGATCGAGGCCGCGTACCGTTACGTCGGTGCCTCGGTGTATCCCGGGTCCAAACCTCGTCCGTCGGGGACGCGGCCCCGATCTACCCGACGGTTTCGCGTTCGGACCGTTCGTTATGGCGCGTACCGGATTTGTAGGTCGCGGTCACATCCGCCACGGGTTTGGCGGAAATTCCTGACGGTTTCGCGTTCGGACCGTTCGTTGTGGCGCGTACCGGATTTGTAGGTCGCGGTCACATCCGCGACGGACGACATCGCGTCAACCACCACACGGATCTCATGCGTGCCCCGCGCTCAGAAGGGTTGGGGGTTGTCCCGCCACGTGTACCGATTCCGGACCTCGTCCGTCGGGGACGCGGCCCCGACCTACCCGACGGTTTCGCGTTCGGACCGTTCGTTGTGGCGCGTACCGGATTTGTAGGTCGCGGTCACATCCGCCACGGGTTTGGCGGAAATTCCTGACGGTTTCGCGTTCGAACCGTTCGTTGTGGCGCGTACCGGATTTGTAGGTCGCGGTCACATCCGCGACGGACGACATCGCGTCAACCACCACACGGATCTCATGCATGCCCCGCGCTCAGAAGGGTTGGGGGCTGTCCCGCCACGTGTACCGATTCCGGACCTCGCCCGTCGGGGACGCGGCCCCGACCTACCCGACGGTTTCGCGTTCGAACCGTTCGTTGTGGCGCGTGCCATTCATACGGCTGAATGCGTGAACGGACGCACCGGCGCACCGGTCCACCGAAAATGGCGCCCCGGACAGGAGTCGAACCTGTGACCTGCCGCTTAGGAGGCGGCTGCTCTATCCTGCTGAGCTACCGGGGCATGAGGCCGTGTGAATGGTACCAGAAGGCAGGCGATCGGCAAGCACAGCGCCGCGCCAGCCGGCAAGCCAGGCCGGGCGTTCACCGCGAACCAGGCGGGTCAGTTCCTTCTTGCTGGCAATCAGGGCCGGGTCGACATCCAGCTCGCCTGCCAGGTCCCGCACTGCCTGCTGGGCGGCGCTGACGAGTTGGCGCTGTTCAGCGTTCAGGGCGGTCATCGCGACCGGTCGTTCGAAGTCGTCGGGCTTGACCGACGCCAGACATTGCCGCAGCGCCTCACCATGACGCTGGCGCAGCTTGTCGGGCAGCGCCCGAATGGCCGCTGTGGCACGGCCGGCGCGCGCGGCCTCGGCCAGCTCGATCAGATGCTCGTCGCTGATCACGAAGCGCCGGGGCAGATCGTGCTCGATTGCGGCTGACTCCCGCCATTGCGCCAGGGCGTCCAGCCAGGCCAGCGTCCCGGTGTCGAGCCGCCCGGCGCCGCGCACTCGCTCCAGCGGTGAAACCGTGCCGGCGCTGCGTGCATCGTCAACCAGACGCTGGCAGTCTTCTTCCAGCCAGCCGAGCCGGTCTCGCCGTTCAAGCTCGGCTGTCAGGTGCTGGTGCAGGCGGGGCAGCCAGACCACGTCTTCAGCCGCATAGCGCAGCAGTCGCTCGGGCAATGGCCGCTTGCACCAGTTACTGCGTGCCTGTCCGCCGGCGAGCTTGACGTCGAAACATTCTGCCACCAGGTGTTCGTAGCGACACTGCAGCGGCATGCCCAGCATGGCAGCGGCGATCTGGGTATCGAACAGCGGCTCCGGCCACTGGCCGCTGACCCGGTGCAGAACGTCCAGATCCTCACCAACGCTGTGCAGTATCTTGGTGCATTGCCGGTTGGATAACAGATCGGCCAGCGCCGGCATGTTCGGCAGCGCGACTGCGTCAAGCAGCCACGCGCTGCCGCCGTCGCTGAGCTGGATCAGGCCGGGCCGGGCGAAAAACGTGCGCTCACGCACGAACTCGGTGTCGACGCCGACAACAGCCCGGTCGCGCCAGGCGCCGGCGGCCGACTGCAGCCCCTGGAGTGAGTCGACGAGGGCTGCGGCCTCGACAGTGGCGGTTGATTCGGCCGCTGAATGCGGGGGCGGAGCGGTTGATAATGAGGATCTGGGCATGAAATGGTGTTGTCATTTGGGAGTTGTCGCCAGCGCCATGATCGGCTATTTTCTCATACTCAATAATTGTGTCCGGTTTGCCTGAATCGGTTTTCTGGCTGAGCGGTCGCCCAATTCGAACAACCAGCGACAAGCAATCGAGGTTTTGATGAAGTATCTACTGCTAGGCACAAGCATCGTTCTCATGTCGGTTGGCATAGCTGCCCACGCACAGGATGCGGAGGGGGAAGTCGAATCCGCGGCGCAGGAGGAAGCAGCCGAAGACGAAAATCGGCGCGTTCGCCGGCTCAGTGACGTGGTGGGCGAAGGCGCAGAAGAGTTCTCACTGGGCGTACTCGACCTCGAGGTCCCGGATGAGCCGGTTGAGGACCTGCCGGACGTCAGTCTGCCCGATCCCGAACAGGACGCGCGCCTTCAGTCCCTTTTGACCACGCGTGCCTTTGTGCCCGATGATCCCGACGTCCAGCAGGCCTTGAGCGATCTGCTCGACGAGGTCGAAGCCAATGCTCGCGAGGCGCTGGCTGCAGGAGATCTGGAAACGGCTCGGCAGCTGGCCGGCGTTCTGGAGGAGATCGCGCCGGAGCGTGAAGTGATCGCCCAGGTCCAGGCTGAAATCGACAGTCGCCAGCGCGTGCAGTCGCTGCAGGCCGCGGCCCGGGCCGCGCTCGATGCCGGCCGCCTGACGGCGCCGCCCGGAGACAATGCCGCGGAGCTGTTCGCCGAACTGCTTCAGGCCGAACCCGGTAATCAGGCGGCGCAGTCGGGCCTGGTCGAAACCCACCAGGCACTGCTGGCCAGCGCCATTGAGCGGGCCCGGGAACTGGATTTCGAGGGGGCCGAAGAGCGTATAGAGGAAGCCGAGGCCGTACACAGCGCGCCCGAGGCCATCGAGGAGACCCGCGCCAGCATCGCCGAATTCCGCCAGCGCTATGTGGAAACGCTGCGCGATGAGGCGATCAGCGCCATTGACGCCGGAGAACTCGATGCGGCCGAGGAGCGCATCACCCAGCTGGTTGCGCTCGGAGATGATCGTAGCCGGATCGAAGCGCTGCGGAGATCGCTGGAGGATGCGCGCTTGTATGGCCGATTCGAGCCCGGCCAGGTGTTTGCCGACGGCATTGATCGGTTCGATCGCGACGGACCGGACATGGTGGTGATACCGGCCGGCAGCTTCATGATGGGGTCCCCCGACAACGAGGATGACCGCATGAGCAATGAAGGGCCGCGCCACCGGGTGACCTTCGAGCGTGGATTCGCGCTGGCGCAAACCGAGATCACGGTCGGGGAGTTTGCGATGTTCGTAGACGATACCGGTTACCGTACCGACGCCGAACGCTCCGGTGGCTCGCGCGTTTACGACGTCAGCACCGGCCGCATGGATCGGGAAAACCGCATCAACTGGCGACACGACTACGCCGGCAATCGGGCCGACGAGAACATGCCGGTGCTGCATGTTTCCTGGAATGATGCCAGCGCTTACGCAGCCTGGCTGGCACAGCAGACCGGACGTAATTATCGGCTGCCCTCGGAAGCGGAGTTCGAGTACGCGCTGCGTGCCGGCAGCCAGACGCCCTACTGGTGGGGTGACCGTGCCCCGGACAGTCCGCTCGAGAACGTCACCGGTGATGACGATATCTCGCCGAGCAACGCCCGCTGGAACGTGGCCTTTAGCCGCTACGGTGATGGGTTTTGGGGCCCGGCGCCGGTCGGCAGCCTGCAGCCCAACCCGTTTGGTCTCTACGACATGGGTGGAAACGTCATGGAATGGGTCGAGGACTGCTGGCACGACAGCTACGTGCGTGCCCCCGAAGACGGCTCGGCCTGGGTCAACCCCGGCTGCGAGCGACGGGTGATCAGGGGTGCGTCCTGGTCGAGCACGCCGGCCATGTCACGTTCGGCATTCCGCATTTCGAGCTCGTCGAACAGCACGGACATGCGTGTCGGCTTCCGCGTGGCGCGCGACCTGTAGTCCGCCGTATTCACCACCCGCGCTACTGCGACGGCGCCAGAGCACGCATCTGCGCCGTTTCGCTCGGTCGCGCATCCTCACCGTACAGGTGAGTACGTTTCCGGAGCGCTCGGTCGCGAAACGCCCCATCTACACGTCCTGGCGACGTCTCGCGACGTGCGGGTGGTGAATAAGGCGGGGTAAGGGTTTTCGCGCCGGACGGGATACCAATCGGGCCGGGTCCCCGGTCCGGTGTCCAGCCGGGCGGTTCCGGCTGCCCCTGTCGTTCAGTTTCCAGTCAGCGCTGCGTGATAGCCTGATCGCCTGATCGCGTCACTGGAGCTCAAGCCTGTGCGAACCATCGTTTTCGTGGCGGCAATGATTTTCGGCCTGACTGTCGAGGCCTCATGCAATCTGTCTTCGGCCCGTCTGTCAGCCGGGCTGGTCAAGGTGGGCGACTCCGACCGCCGCGTGATTCAGTCCGAGCCGGATCGCGTGGTGCAGCTCGAAACCAGGGCGGGTGGTGCCGCAGGAATCCGCTACGACTTTTACCGGCGCGGCCAGACCCTGCAGATCCATGTGCGGGGCGGACGAATCACCCGGGTTTGCCGGGTGAGGGAATGATCGAGCGGTGGTGGTGCCGGGGGCGGGAATCGAACCCGCACTCTGTTGCCAGAACCGGATTTTGAGTCCGGCGCGTCTACCAGTTCCGCCACCCCGGCGGGCAGGCGCCTATTGTCCGTATCGTCGCCTTGGAAGTAAAGACCCGCAGCGCCGTCCGACCGTGGCCTGTCAGCCCGCTTCCAGCCAGCGGCGGATCGGCTTGCCGAAGGTGTCGATGTCGACCAGAAAGGCGTCATGCCCCTGCACGGACTGCAGGGCATGGTATGTCACGTCGCTGTCGCTGCCATCCAGGGCCGCCGCCAGTTCTTTTTGCTGATAAAGCGGAAACAGAATGTCGGTCCTGACTCCGAGCACCAGCGCGCGACCGGCAAAGCTCTGCCTGAACATCTCTTTCAAGGTGCCGCCGGCATCGCAGGCGTCGAACATGTCCATGGCGCGTGACAGGTACAGATAGCAGCAGGGATCGAACTGGCCGACAAACTTGCGGGCATGGGTTTCAAGATAGGATTCCACCGCAAAGCGCATCCCGAACAGGGTCGGCGGGAAGTAGTCCTGGGTCTGACGGCCGAAGCGCTGCTGCCACTCGGTTGCCGAGCGATAGGAAATCATGCCCAGTTTGCGCGCCAGGCGCATGCCGACCTCCGGCCAGGCGTCGTCGGTGTAGTGGCCGTCGCGGAAGTTGCGGTCGGTCACAATGGCCTCGCGCTGAAGTGAGCGGATCGCAATGGCCATCGGTGTGGCCGAGCAGGCCGTCGAGATCAGGGCCACACGGTCGGTGGTCATGGGAAACAGCTTGAGCCAGGCCATTGTTGTCAGCCCGCCCATTGACGGGCCGATGATGGCATGCAGGTGACGGATGCCAAGCGCGTCCACAACCAGTCGGGTTGAGCGCGCGATATCTTCGATGGCCAGTTCCGGAAAAGTGAGTCGCCAGGGCTCGCCGCTAGCCGGGTTGATGCTGGCCGGCCCGGTCGAGCCCATGCATGAACCCAGGGAGTTGACGCACAGCACGAACAAGCGCCTGGTATCGATCGGTTTATCCGGCCCGATCATGTCTTCCCACCAGCCCGGTTTCGGGTCCTGGCTGGAGGAAGCCGCGTGGGCGCCTGGCGACAGGCCGGTAAAGATCAGTACCGCATTGCTGGCTTGCGCATTGAGCTCACCCCATGATTCCCAGGCCAGACGCAGACCGGGCAACTGGCCTCCGCGATAAAGCGTGAACGGCTTGTCGTGGTCGAAGTAGTGGGTCGCCGGGCCCATAGCCTTAGCCTTGGAATCAGAAGAGGGCGCTTTTCATCACCAGCCGGTGATGTGGCCATGATAGCGTCTTGTGCCATTCGAGTGGAATTCACGTCGATGGGTATTCGTATCGGCCTGACTTGCGGCGCCCAGCCTTCAGGCAGCGTGCGCGGTGGATCAGGCAACAGGCCGAGCGGCTGCAGTCGGGTCGCGACTACAGGGGATCGGTGAACTGGGCCAGGGCAATACCGCGATCGGGCAGCAGCACCGGGATGTCATCTTCGATAGCGTAGATGACCTTGTCGTCGCGGGTGATCAGCGCCGCTGAAACGGGCTCGGTGACGCTGCTGTGGTCGACGTAGACCACGCCGCCATCCCGGATGCGCTGGTTGAGCGTCTTGAGGCGCGATTTCTCCAGCGGGCGCAGCGGCTGGTGGCTGACCGGGCAGCACAGAATGTCGAGCAGGTGTGATGGCAGGTTCATGCATCGGATTGTAGCGCGAACCGCGCCTTCATTTACTCCGGATTGAGGCGCTGCTAGTATGCAGGGTTTTCCACTTCCGGAGACAAGCCATGGCAACTGCGCCGCTGGTCGGTCTGATCATGGGCTCGCGCAGTGACTGGGAGACCATGCAGCACGCGGCCCATACGCTCGACGCGCTGGACGTCGCGTTCGAAGCCCGGGTTGTTTCGGCGCACCGTACGCCCGATGCCATGTTCGAATGGGCCGAAGCGGCCGAACAGCGCGGCATCGAGGTGATCATTGCCGGTGCCGGTGGTGCCGCCCATCTGCCGGGCATGGTTGCGGCCAAGACCGTGCTGCCGGTGCTCGGAGTGCCGGTACAATCGCGCACCCTCAACGGACTGGATTCGCTGCTGTCAATCGCGCAGATGCCGGGCGGGGTGCCAGTCGGTACGCTGGCCATTGGCCGTGCCGGAGCCATCAACGCCGCTCTGCTGGCCGCCGCCATGCTGGGCAGCCGCCATCCCGACATTCGCGAGCGCTACCGCCGCTGGCGTCAGCGTCAGACCGATGATGTGCAGGCCGATCCCGACCCGCAGCGCACATGAACATCGGCATTCTGGGAGGCGGACAGCTGGCCCGCATGATGGCCCAGGCAGGCATTCCCATGGGCCTGCAGTTCACCTTTCTTGACCCCAAGCCGGATGCGTGTGCTGCGGCCCTGGGCCGGCTGCTTGTCGCCGACTGGGATGATGCCGGGGCGCTGGAGACGCTGGCAGAATGCGACCGCATCACCTGTGACTTCGAGAACGTGCCAGCCGGCGTGCTCGAGCGCCTGGCGGAGATCCGGCCGGTTCGGCCGGGTGCCGCTGCCTTTGCGGCGGCGCAGGACCGGCTGGCCGAAAAGCGTCTGTTTGAGTCGATTGGCCTCGAAGTGGCCCCGTTCGCGCCGGTGGCCAGCCGAATCGAGCTGCTCGAGGCGCTGGACCGGGTCGGCTATCCGGCCGTACTCAAGACGCGGCGCATGGGCTATGACGGCAAGGGGCAGTACCTGCTGCGCCAGCGCGAGGATCTGGAGCCGGCCTGGGCTGCGCTCGGCGATGACCCGCTGATCCTCGAAGGCTGGGTTCCGTTTGATTTCGAATGTGCCATTACGGTCGCGCGCGATGCGGCCGGCAACCTGCGCTGCTATCCCCTTACCCGCACCGTCCACGACAACGGCATGCTGGCCCTGGCGCGCTGCCCGGCCGGGGTTGATGCGGCCATGGCTGCTGCGGCGGCCGAGGCTGCCCGCAGGCTGGCCACGCATCTCGAATACGTTGGCTGTCTGACCCTGGAGCTGTTTGCTGTCGGTGATCGTCTGCTGGCCAACGAGTTCGCTCCGCGCGTGCACAACTCGGCGCACTGGACCATCGAGGGCACGTTCTGCTCGCAGTTCGAAAACCACCTGCGTGCGGTTTGCGATTTACCGCTGGGCGACCCCGCTGCCCGCGGCGCGGCATTGATGGTCAACTGGATCGGCGCGATCCCCGAACCCGTGCGCCTGCTCGGCATCGACGGTCTGTGCTGGCACAATTACGGCAAATCGGCCCGCCCGGGTCGCAAGGTCGGTCACGCCACGCTGCTCGGGCATGATCTCGACGACCTCAGGGCACGGGCCGGCCAGCTCGGCCCGCAGCTGGCTTCTTACACCGCCTCGTTGCTCAACGGGCTGATGAAGGTCTCGGTCTGAGCCGTCGGAAACAGCACCAGGTGGCGCGCATCGAGCGCCACGCCAATACATTCGCCGACAGCGAAGTCCTCGTGGCTGGGAAACAGTGCGGCGACTTCTTCACCACTGTCGAGCTGCAGCCGGTAGAGAATCTGTGCACCCTGAAACTGGCGGGAGATGACCCGGGCACGGGGGCCGGCGGGATCGGGGCGCAGGTCGTCGGGCCGAATCAACAGCGCCAGCCGATCGCCACTGGGCCGGTCGGCCGGCAGCGGTGATCGGCCCAGGCCGTGCAGGAGCTGATCGCCGTCGACCCGTGCATCGAGGTAGCTGCCGCGACCGGTGAATGCCGCCACGTAGTGGTTGGCCGGTCGGTGGTAGAGCTGATAGGGGCTATCCCACTGCAGCATGCGCCCGCGCCTGAGCAGGCCGACCCGGTCGGCCAGGGCAAAGGCCTCCTGCTGGTCGTGAGTGACCATCAGGGTTGCGGTGCCGCGCGCCTTGAGGATGGCGCGTACCTCCTCGCCGACCCGGCGCCGCAGGCGGGCGTCGAGATTTGAAAACGGCTCGTCCATCAGCAGCACGTTGGGTTCGGGAGCCAGCGCCCG
Source organism: Pseudomonadota bacterium (assembly GCA_013285445.1). Classification (NCBI taxonomy): domain Bacteria; kingdom Pseudomonadati; phylum Pseudomonadota; species Pseudomonadota bacterium. The sequence goes on from CP053448.1 coordinate 1,381,399, forward strand.
CGCCAGGGCCACGCGCTGCTGCTGGCCGCCGGACAGCTCGTGCGGGTAGCGATGGCCCAGTCCGCCCAGGCCGGTCATGCCGAGCAGTTCCGTGACCCGTGAGGTGCGTTCGGCGCGGCTGAGCCGGCGCAGGCCAAAGCCGACGTTGCCGGCCACATCGAGATGCGGAAACAGGGCATGGTCCTGGAAGACCATCCCCACACTGCGCTGCTCGGGCGGCAAGCGCCCGGCTGGCGTGCTGGCCAACTGATCGCCAATGCGAATCTCGCCGGCGCGCAGTGGCTCGAAACCGGCAATCGCGCGCAGCACGGTGGTCTTGCCGCAGCCCGACGCGCCCAGCAGGCAGCCGATCTCCCCGGCATCCAGGCTGAAACTCAGGCCCCGAATGACGAGTTCCCGGGCGTAGCCCAGCTCAATCTTGTCGACCTCGAGGATCATGGCCGATAACGCGCCTTGATGATGTCGATGACCGTTTCAGCGATTCGGTCGACCTGGGCGTCATCGACGATCAGCGGCGGCAGCAGGCGTACGGTGTTGCCGCGGGTGACGTTGATGATCACGCCGCGCTCCAGCGCATCGGCCTTCAGCGCGGCGCATTCCCGATCGAGCTCGATTCCGACCATCAGACCGCGACCGCGGATCTCCGTTACGGCGGGATGCCGGGCGAGTCCGTCACGCAGCGTGTCGACCAGGCGTGTGCCAGCGGCTTCGGCACGCGCGCCGATGGCCTCATCGCGCATGATCGCAATCACCTCCAGCGCTGCCCGGCAGGCGAGCGGATTGCCGCCGAACGTGGTGCCGTGGCTGCCCGGCTTCATCAGGCCGGCGACCGATTCGCTGGCCATGCAGGCGGCGACCGGCATCCCGTTGCCGAGCGCCTTGGCGACCGTCATGACGTCCGGTTTCAGGCCGTCAACGTGGTGATGTGCAAACCAGCGTCCGGTGCGGTTCATGCCGCACTGGATTTCGTCGAGGATCAGCAGCACGCCATGGCGGCGGCAGGCTTCGGCCAGGCGCGCCAGTTCGCCATCGGGAAACGGTCGCACACCCCCTTCACCCTGGACCGGTTCGATCAGGACGGCCGCGGCATCCGGTGTGGCCGCCAGCGCCTCTTCAACGGGACGGGCCTGGCCGAAGGGCACGCGCACAAAGCCGTCGACCAGCGGCTCGTACCCGGCCTGGATGGCGCGGTTGCCCGAGGCGCTCAGTGCGGCCAGGGTGCGGCCGTGAAAGCCGTTCTCGGCGACGATGACGCGGGGCAGGGCAATGCCCCGGGCGTGGCCGTGCAGGCGGGCCAGCTTGAGTGCGCACTCGACCGCCTCGGCGCCGGAATTGGCGATGAAGGCGCGGTCCATGCCGCTGATGGCAGCCAGCTCGGCGCCCAGGCGCTCCTGCAGCGGCAGCTCGACGATATTGGCGGTATGCAGCAGGGTTGCCGCCTGCTCGGCGATTGCACGGGCCAGGCGCGGGTGGGCGTGACCGATGGCGCATACGCCGATCCCGCTGATGGCATCGAGGTAGCGAACGCCCTGGTCATCGATCAGCCACGCGCCCTCGCCGCGAACGGCGCGCACGGGCATGCGGACATAGGTGTCGAACAGCGAGGACATGGCCGGCCTATTCTATGCGACCGGCCCGTCAACCGGCACCGTATCGGGACGCCGGTTCAGACGGATGTCCGGCAGCGCGATTACTGGCGCAGCTGTCTGGCGGCAAAGTCCCAGTTGACCAGCTGCCAGAAATTGTCGACATACTTCGGTCGCGCGTTGCGATAGTCGATGTAGTAAGCGTGCTCCCAGACATCGCAGGTCAGCAGCGGCGTGGCATCGCCGGTCAGGGGCGTTTCGGCATCGTCGGTGTTGACCACCGCCAGCTTGCCGTCGGGATGCTGCACCAGCCAGGTCCAGCCCGATCCGAAATTGCCGACCGCACTGTCGGAGAAGGTCTGCTTGAACTCGTCGAACGAGCCGAAGTCGCGCTCGATCAGCTCGGCCAGCTTGCCGTCGGGACGGCCACCGCCGTTGGGGCTGAGGCAGTTCCAGTAGAAGGTGTGGTTCCACACCTGGGCGGCATTGTTGAACAGCCCGCCGGAGGCGCTGCGAATGATGTCCTCGAGTGACCGGTTTTCGTGTTCGGTGCCCTCGATCATGCCGTTGAGCTTGTCGACGTAAGTCTGGTGGTGCTTGCCGTAGTGATATTCGAGGGTCTCGGCCGAGATATGCGGCTCCAGCGCGTCCTTGGCGTAGGGCAACTCGGGAAGGGTGAATGCCATTGGGTCTCTCCTCGCTTGTTTTGATGGGGATCAATTCTAATATGACCCCGATGACGAGATGTTCAAGGATGCTCATCCATTTCCTGCTCGAGCGCTTCGAGCTGCCGCCAGCGATTGGCGATGGCGCAGAACAGCGCCGCCGTGCGTTCGGTATCGTAGGCGGCCGAGTGGGCCTGGTTCTTGTCCCAGGCCAGGCCGGCAGCGGTCACGGCCCGGGCCAATACGGTCTGGCCGTAGGCCATGCCGCCGAGGGTGGCGGTATCGAAGCAGCTGAAGGGATGAAACGGATTGCGCTTGTAGCTGCAGCGCGCAATGGCCGCGTTCAAGAAGCCGAGGTCGAAGTGAGCGTTGTGCCCGACCAGAATCGCCCGCTTGCACCCGGACGAACGCAAACGCTGGCGGACCGGCAAGAACAGTTCCTTCAGGGCACGCTGTTCGGGTACAGCCGGGCGCAGCGGATGGTCAGGACGGATCCCGTTGAATTCGAGCGCGGCTTGTTCGATATTGGCACCTTCGAACGGTTCGATATGACGCATCATGACCTCGTCGGGGGCCAGCCAGCCGTCGTCGTCCATGTCGATGATGCACACGGCCAGCTCAAGCAGGGCGTCGGTACGGGCATTGAATCCGCCGGTTTCGACATCGACCACAACCGGAAGGAAGCCGCGGAAACGGCCGGCGATCGGAGACATTGAATTGAATTTGACCAAAAGTCCAGCATAATGCAGGCCGGCTCATTTGACCACCGGGAGCATGTCATGGGTATGTGGCGGTGCCTGGCGCTGATGCTGGCCATGCTGTCCGCGCCGGCCCCGGCGCAGGTGTTCTGGTCAGTGACCGGCGATAACGGCGCGCAAAACTGGCTGCTGGGAACGGTACACAGTGATGATCCGCGATTGCTGGAGTTTCCCGATGCCCTGATCGAGGCCATCGGCGAGGCGGAGCGACTGACGCTGGAGCTGGTGCCCGATGCCGGCCTGCTGGAACGCGTTGAGCGGGCCATGCGCTACCCGGAGCCCCGTCTTGAGGCGGTCATCGGAGCGCAGCTGCACGAGCGTGTCGTCGGCCTGCTGGATGAGCACTACGGGGTCGACGAGGCCGCAGCCAGCCGCATGCGGCCCTGGGCGGCTGCCATGACGCTGTCGTTGCCACCGCCGGAAACCGGGCTGTTCATGGACCTGATGCTGTCCATGCGCGCGGGCGCAGCTGGTCTTGAAGTGTTCGCCCTGGAAACGGTGGAGGAACAGCTCGGCTTTTTCCAGGAAATCGAAGAAGCACAGCAGGTCGCGCTGCTGCGGCAGGCGGTCGAACACTACCCGGCGCTGCCCGAGCAGACCGAAGCACTGATCGGCGCCTACCAGTCGGGTGATCTGGATCGCTTGCGGGCGATGGCCCGAGCCCAGCTCGAGGGGCTCGACGAGTCGATCGTCAGCCACTTCATGCAGGCCGGTCTGGCCGAGCGCAATCACCGCATGCTCGAACGGGCCGAGCCGTTCCTGCAGGAAGGCGGGCTGATCATCGCGGTCGGTGCGCTGCACCTGAGCGGCGAGGACGGCCTGCTCGAACTGCTGCGCGCGGCCGGCTATCGAGTCACAGCCATTTACTGACGGGTACCGAGGATCACCTGTTCGTCGCGCAGCCGTTCGAGCATGGCCGCGCCGGAGCGCACGACTGCGTCTCCGTCAGCGGCCTGAAGCTCGTCGGCGATCTGTTTGAGCAGCGCCCGGCCGCTGCGGCGGGGTGATTCCTGCGCCAGTCCGAGCAGCCGGGCCGTGACTGCATTGAGCCGCATGAAGCCGACCCGATCGTTCGTGCGGCGGAACGCCGCCAGAATCAGCGGCGCGTCGAGCGGTGCTTCGGGCCGGAACGCCGGTCCGATCTCGTGCACCGGCCAGCGGTACTGCGCCACCTGCAGCGTCGGATTGAGGAGCGGGGGGCGTTCGAGCAGGTCGCCGTCGATCACCGCGCCGGCGCTGGTGGGATCGGCATGGTGGAGCCGGACCACGGTTTCCAGATACTCCCAGTGGGCCAGCTCGAAGGCGAACGGCGGCAGTCCGGCCGGCGACTGCTCCTCGATGAAGCGCACGAATTCCCGGCCGATTTCGGTAAACATGGGCGTGATGGCTTGATGCCGGGCCATGAAATCGCGGATCAACGCGTCCCAGTCCGGGTCGTCGAGCAGGCGCCGCATGACCGGGAAGTTCTTTGCAAACAGGTTACGCAGGTTGCCGAAGAACAGCCGGCGATAGATCGCCATGCGTCGTTCCTCGATACCCTCGGGCGGCTCGACCGCCTCGGGATTGCGGATGTGGTCAGCGAACCGCTTCTGCGCGTCTGCAAGCGAGCGGGGCGGCTTCTTCTCGGCAGTCATGATCGGGATCCTCCGGGCTTGCCGCCGGCTGCCGTCTCGGGGCAATGGCGGCGAATGCTCATGATTGACCGTAACACGCCGCCCGGGTTCAACCGGGTGGCTCGGCGTGGATCTTCTTGTCGGGCCAGCGGCACAGGTCATGGACCGGGCACTGGCCGCACAGCGGTTTTCTGGCCTTGCAGGTGTAGCGGCCGTGCAGGATCAGCCAGTGATGGGCGTTTTTCACATAGTGCGCCGGGACCCGCTTGAGCAGTCCCTTCTCGACGGCCAGCGGCGTCTTGCCGGGGGCCAGGCCGGTGCGGTTGGCCACCCGGAAGATGTGGGTGTCGACCGCCATGGTCGGCTGGCCGAAGGCGGTATTGAGGACGACGTTCGCCGTTTTTCTGCCCACCCCGGCCAGCGCCTCGAGTTCGGCCCGACTGCCGGGCACCTGGCCGGCGTGGCGCTCGACCAGGTCGCGGCAGGTGCGCATGACGTTGCGGGCTTTTGAGTTGTACAGCCCGATGGTCTTGATGTATTCCCTGAGGCTGTCTTCGCCCAGCGCCAGGATCTGGTCGGGTGTGCGGGCCACTTTGAACAGGCGCCGGGTGGCCTTGTTGACGCCCACATCAGTGGCCTGGGCCGACAGGATCACCGCGATCAGGAGCTCGAACGGGCTGGAGAATTCGAGTTCCGTGGTCGGTGACGGATTGATTTCGGCCAGTCGCCGAAAGAAGGTCTCCCGGTCGGCGGCGTTCATTGGGCAGAGTCCCTGACCGGCGTATCCGCTGCTTGCGCCGATGCAGCGGCCGCGCGCGGGCGATTGACGATGAACTGACGCAGCGCAACGAGCAGTCCCAGACCGATAAACGCCCCCGGCGGCAGCATTGCAAGCAGAAAACCGTCATCGAACGGCAGCACGCGCAAGGTCAGGCCGGTGCCGGCCGGCCCGAACAGCATGTCGGCGCCTGAAAACAGTGTGCCATTGCCGACTACTTCGCGCCCGGCGCCGAGCACCATCAGCACGGCGGTGAAGCCGGCGCCCTGGGCCAGTGCATCGTGCAGGGTGGGGCGCAGCGGCTGCTTCGAGGCAAACGACTCGGCGCGCGCCAGAATCGTACAGTTGGTGACGATCAATGGCACAAAAATACCCAGGGTGCGGCTCAGGTCGTGCAGCCAGGCCTGCATGACCAGGTCAATGGCCGTGACCGCGGTGGCGATAACCAGCACGAACACCGGGATGCGGATTTCCGGGCGCAGCCATCCTCGCAACAGCGAGACCGTCAGTCCGGTGACCACCAGCACCAGTATCGTCGCCAGACCGAGACCAAGCCCGTTGATTGCCGTGTTCGATACCGCCAACAGCGGGCACAGCCCGAGCAACTGGACCAGCCCCGGGTTGTTATCCCACAGTCCGTCACGCCAGATTGCTTTCGGGTTTGGTTCGGTCATGAGTCTTCGGGATTCCCGGTCACTGCCCGTTCGAACAGTGCATCCTTGTCGGCCTCGAAGGCTTGCAGCGCCCGTTTGATCGCGTCAATGACCGCCGCCGAGGTGATCGTGGCGCTTGACAGGGTATCGAATGTCCCGCCGCGGCGGTCCGGCGCCCAGCTCTCGTCCGGCGGATCGCCCAGCGAACGACCGGCAAACTGCTCGATCCAGTCGGACTTGCCCCGCTCGATCCTGTCGCCGAGTCCGGGGGTTTCACGATGCTCGATGACGCGCACTCCAAGTACCGTGCCGTCCATATCGACAGCCAGCAGCAGGCGGATGTCGCCGCTGTAGCCCCTGGATGTGACCACATCGATGACCGCCGAGGCCGGAACACCGCCGCTGCGGGCCAGGTGGACAGTCGCCGGATGGGCCAGGCCGGGAACGCGCAGCCGGGCGGTGTCGGCAGCCAGATCGTTGTCATAGCTGTCTGCCTCGAGCATGGCAGATACCGCCGCCAGCGCCCGGCGCTGCTGCTCGCGCTCGATGCGATCGTCGGTCAGCTCATTGAGCCCGGCCAGGATCACCGCCGCCGCCAGGCCGGCAGCGACCAGCATCATGGCGGGTTGCAACAGCGATCGATCGGCCATGCCTTCGGCACCTGATTGCCCATGAGCCTGCATTGTAGGGGATCGGCATCGATTGCCGACAGACCGGCTTCGGGATTGGATAGACCCGGCTGCCAATCCGTTCAAACGCCCGCTGCAGTTCGGCATTGGCCGGGCCGGCGAGTGGAAGCAACATTGCGCGGAGAACCTGCGCGCGGCACATCCGAAACAGGCGCTGCGCCCTTGCTCCTACGAACAATCCCGGGCAGATGTGCCCGATGCCCTGGTGGGCGGCTCTTCGGGCGCATGATCGATCTGAATGACGGCCGGATCGTCGGCATGATCGAGCAGCAGCCAGCATACCCGCTCCTGCCAGGCCTCGCCGAAGGCAACCTGCTGCGACGGGTCGGCCTGGCCCCGGATGACGGCCGGCATGCGTTCGCGCTGTGCGGCCGAGACCGGCAGGGTGCTGAGATCAATGCGGCCGGCAACCGTGCGGCTGGAATCGGTGCGGGTAAACCGGATGCGTTCGTCGGCCTGCGCGCCGGGGGCGAAAACAAGCAACTGCCTGCGTGAGTACCGGCCGCCGATGCCGAAAAACCCGCCCCTGCCGGCCGCGCCTGTGACCAGGGTCAGCACCTGCGCGACCACCCCGGTGGTGCCTTCGTCTTCGGGCGCCGGCATGGCGATGCGCACGCCCCCGCGCTGCGGCAGGCTGTCGGGATAGAGCGATTTCAGCGCCGAGCGCGCCAGCAGAAAAGCGCCGGCAACGGTCGGGCAGGAGTGCCCCGCCAGGCGAACGGCGTCGACGTAGTGATAGTCGATCACGCCATCGGCATTCACCCCGAGAAATGCCGACAGCGGGTCCTGAACCCGGATGACCGGCGCCCGATCGAAGAAGGCCGGGAAGCCGGTGGCCGGATCGCACCTGAGCAGTGGCTCGCCTAAACGATCCATGCGGTCAGGAGACTCTCTGCATGTCCAGCACGACCACGCCGGGTTCGTTCAGGCGGTATTCGATGCTCAGCGCGTCGCCGAAATGGCCGTTGAGCTGATTGAGCAGCGGCAGCGGATCGTGATCGTTGACGAAGCGCATGGTCTCGCCCGGCTGAAGCGTTTGCAGGGCAGCAAAAATGGCCGGATGGCGGAAGCGTCGGTCGAGTCCGCGTGCATCAAAGGTGCCACCGGCCTGAATCGGCGCATCGAGAGGAGTCTGCTCGGTCATTGTCGGGTTCCTGTGTCCGGATTGATGGCGTCGCGGCTTGCGGCGTCCAGTGGGGCAATCGCCGCAGCGACGCCGGACGGTTTGAAATAAAAGCATATCATATACATCTATAGAACGGCAGGCCTCGTGAAAACCATTCCGGGCTCCACTGAGCGCCTCAGCGTTAGCAGGGCTCCGGCTGTTTGCCGTCGGGCCCGTACTGTGCGTCACTCATTGCGCCGGCTCATGCCGAGTGGTGAACTGCTGCGGCCACCGGGATGAAATACAATTGGAATACGAAACGTGCAACACAGTGTAATCACGTATGTCAAACATCAGCGTCCGTCTGCCGGCCGCTATCGAGCGCGGCCTCGAAGAAGAAGCCCGCCGGACGGAGCGCAACCGCTCGGATCTGGTGCGAGAGGCCGTCGGCGAATACCTCACGCGCAAGGAGCGGGAACGCCTGATCAACGAAATGAAGGCAGCCGCCCGCGCGCTGTACTCGAATCCGGAAGCGATCCGAGAGGGCGTCGAAATCGCTGAGGAGGGCCTGGAAGACTGGCTCGAAAGCATTGAGCGTGAGGAACGTGCCGCCGGGATCGATGCTGCCAAAAGATGGTGGGATTGATGCGGCGCGGGCAGCTCTGGGTGGCCAGTTTCAAACCTTTTCGCGGTCGCTAAGTCGGCACGGCGCGCCCTTGCGTGATACTTCAGGCGGACTGGTTGACCTCCAAGTCCCCCGGCACGGTCATTGTGCTTCCGTTGACCTCTCAGCTCCGGGACGGCGCCGACGCCCTTCGAGTGGAAATCCCGGCCCGCGGGCGCTTGCGCCAATCCACCTGGGTGATGGTCGACAAGATCCAGGCGCTGGATGCCGGCCGTCTCCGGCACGGGCCCCTGGGCAGTCTCGATGAATCGGAAATGGCCGTCATCGAGAGTAGACTCAAAGCGGTGTTGGGGATGGTGTAGAGGAAGTATTGAACGACAAGTACTTTGGCCGGTTGCCACCAAGATTGGCCGTTTGTTCACTGCACCGGGAAAGGCGTTTTGGGGCGAGCCGGATCTTCGGTTTTCATCTTGACCGTTTGCAGCAGTGTGCGCAGAGTGCCGGAAACTTCCCTTTGGGAGCAACGATAGGCGCTTTCGAGCACCTGGACCGGCTCGCACAGGACAATCTGGTTGATCTATCCCGGCGCCTTGTCGCCTGAATCATGACGGGTCGTCGGGCGCCGTAACGCGCTGAAGCGTCAATGGCCGTAGGTTCTGGGCCGGGTCAGGCGGTCGATGAGCGGTGCCGCCATGTTCATCAGCAGGATGGCGAAGGCCACGCCGTCGGGGTAGCCGCCGAAGCGGCGGATGGCCAGGGTCAGGATGGCCACGCCGGCGCCGAACAGCAGTTTGCCGCGCGTCGTGCTGCAGCCCGAGACCGGGTCGGTGGCGATGAAGAAGGCCGCCAGTACCAGGGCGCCGGAGAAGATGTGCTGGGGCGGTGAGGGGTTGGTGTCGGGGCCGAACAGCCACAGCGGCGTGGTGACGGCAATGGTGGTGACAACCACGGCGACCGGCACATGCCAGGAAATGACGCGCTTCCAGATCAGGTATAGACCACCCAGGGCATAGAGGTTGGCGATCCACTCCCAGCCCAGGCCCCCGAAGTCGCCGAAGGCCGGGTGGCTGCGAATCTCGTCGATGACCAGATTGTCGAGCACCCCTGTTCTGAGTTGCTCGAGCGGCGTTGCGGCGGTGATGGTGTCCCATTCGAGACCGGCCGGCAGCGCGCCGCTGAAGATGGCGCGCGCGGTCTCGAGCAGGCCAGGCAGGTCGGGGGTCAGCTGGCGCGGCGTCAGCCACTGGCTGAGCTCCATCGGGAAGGCGATGATGACCGCGGCCACGCCGACCATGGCGGGGTTGAACAGGTTGTAGCCCAGTCCGCCATACAGATGCTTGGCCACCACGATGGCCATCAGCATGCCGATCGCGGCGATCCACCACGGCGCCAGCGGCGGCATGCACAGCGCGAACAGCACGCCGGTGACAATGGCGCTGCAGTCCGACAGAAACAGGCCAAGGGGGCGTCGTCGCAGCCGGAGCATGATCGCCTCGAAGCCCACGGCAAATCCGACGGCCAGCGCGATCTGGAACAGAATGCCGAAGCCGAAGTAGTAAACGTGGGCAAAAATGGCGGGAATGAGCGCATAGAGCACCTGGCGCATGACGCCGCCGACGGTCGCCGCAGGCGGCTGGAAGGGGGCACCCGAGACGCTAAACTTCACGGGGGACTCCGCCGGCCGGGAGGCGGTGCGCGCGAAACCTGGCTCCCGGAACCTCGTCGATGCCGGGCATCACGGACCTCAAGCGCCGCGGCCGCTCAGTCATCGGCAGCATTCCTTTTGTGCGTCGCCCGCTCGATGGCGGCCTGGATCTCGCTTTGGGCTTCCGTCTCCGAGCGTTGGAGCTTTTCCTCGCGCTCTTTACGCCGGTTCTGGCGCGTTTCCTTCTCTTGCTGCAGCCGCGCTTCGCGCGCCTCGTATCGCCGCCGGGCCAGGGCCGCACGGCGCCGGTCGAGCTCGCGCCGGGTCAGCTCGTGTTTGGCGTGACGGTAGAAGTCGACCAGCGGAATGTGGCTGGGACAGACTGCCGCGCAGCAGCCGCAGTCGATGCAGTCGAAGACATCGTAGTCGTTGGCCGATTCGTACTGGCCGGCCTCGATCAGACGAAAGAGCGTCTGCGGCAGCAGCCGGGCGGGACAGACGCGCACGCACTCGCCGCAGTTGATGCATGGCATGGTCGGCTGGATACGCCCGGTTTCGTTCCGGGTCAGCGCCAGGACACAGTTGGCGCCCTTGGTCACGGGGATCGAGTCGGTGGTCAGCGCTGAGCCCGACATCGGTCCACCGAGAATCAGCCGGGTCACCTCGCCGCTGTAGCCGCCGGCGGCAGCAACGAGATGGGCCAGCGGCGTGCCGAGCAGAGCGCGGTAGTTGCGCGGTTTCGCGATGCCGGGGCCGGTGACGGTCACGATGCGGTCGATCAGCGGACGGCCCTCGAAGACCGCGTCGCGCGCGGCCGCGGCCGTGGCGACGTTGTGGACGACCACGCCCAGGTCCTGCGGCAGGCCATCGTGCGGCACCTCCTGCCCGGTCAGCGTCTGGATGATCTGGCGTTCGCCGCCTTCCGGGTAGATGGTGAGTACCTGGATGATGCGCAGGATCTGGCCGCAGTCGAGTTCGCGACAGGCGGCTTCCAGGCCCGCGCGCACCGCGCCCATGCGGTCTTCAATGGCGATGACCACGCGCTCGGCGCCGGTCGCGCGGGCCAGCAGCAGCCCGCCTTCGATGACCGCCTTCGGGCGCTCGCGCATCAGCATTTCGTCGCAGGCAATCCAGGGTTCGCATTCGGCGCCGTTGAGGATCACGGTGTGGATACCGGGCCAGTCACCCCTGAGCTTGGCCGCGGTTGGAAACATTGCGCCGCCAAGGCCGGCCAGGCCGTACGCATGCAGATGGTTGACGATGTCATCGGCGCTGCAGCGGCGATGATCTTCGAGCGGCTGCCGCTCGCACCAGCTGTCCTTGCCGTCGGATTCGATGATGATGCAGCGCTGGCTGGTGCCGGGGGGAATGCCGCCGGGTGGTCGGCAATCGCCACCACCCGGCCCGAGGTCGGCGCATGCTCGGGGACGGTCAGGTCGTCGCCGGCGGCGGTCAGGCGCTGTCCCTTGGCGACCCGGTCGCCCGGCTCGACGCAGATGTCGCCGGCGCTGCCCTGATGCTGAACCACCTGCACGTAGAGCCGCTCGGGCAGGTCCGGTTCGGCAATTGGCTGCCTGCAGGCGACCTGCTTGTTGTGGCGCAGCTTCAGTCCGCCCGGGAAGCTGTAGATCCGGTCGCCAGGGAGGGTCTCGGTCATCGGCTGATCCGGTCTCGCTCGTCCGACACGTGTCAAACGTTCCGCGCCAGTTCGCGCAGTTGGGCGCCGGGACCGTGCCGGGCGGCCTCCGGCTCGATCACGGCGCCGCGCCGCTGCCACGGTTGATCGATCCCAGGGTTGCGTCTTAGCAGCTGATCCAGAACCATCGCGAACTCTCCGGCTGGGCGATGAAGTATATCAACTGGCCAGACCGGGCCTGGGTTCAGACAGGCGTCGACTGCCCGGACCGGGCGGCAACGGGTTCGGGCGCCGGCCAGCGCCAGGCCTCGCCGCGCTCAACCAGATCGATGCAGTCGACCGGGCAGGGTGCGATACACAGCTCGCAGCCGGTGCATTCTTGCTCGATGACCGTGTGCATCTGGCGCTGGGCGCCGATGATGGCGTCGACGGGGCAGGCCTGGATGCACAGCGTGCAGCCGATGCAGCGCTCTTCGTCGATAACGGCGACCATTGGTGGCTTGTGCTGGCCGCGGGTTTGATCGAGCGGCCGGGGCTCGACGCAAAGCAGTTCGGCCAGCCGCTTCACGCCTTCTTCGCCGCCGGGCGGGCACTGGTTGATATCGGCCTCGCCGTTGACGATGGCCTGCGCATAGGGCCGGCAGCCGGGGTAACCGCACTGCGCGCACTGGGTTTGCGGCAGGATCTCGTTGACCCGCTCGACCAGGCTGTCCTCGTCCGGCCGAAATCGACGCCCCAGCCAGAGCAGGACGACGGCAATGGCGACGATCAACCCGAGCATGGTGGCTGTTGCGGTCAGCATGTGGTCATGATATCAACCAGCCAGGGGCTCCAGGAATGGCCGCACTCGGCGTTGTCGCTCTTGCAAAGGGGAATCCCCCTTCCCGGCGAGCGACGCCTTGATTCGAGCCGTTCCTGAAGCCCTGAATGCGATCTGTATAATTGCCGGGGGTGCCTTCAGAATAGCGACGTCAGGTATCGACGATGGCTTGATCCAGCGCAAACGTGCCGCATGTAATTGATGTCAATCTGATCAGTAACCACCGCAACCATTGGAGAAGCGTGATGAGTGAGACCAACCAGACCACGCTGCCGGTTGTGCAGCTGGCTCGGGATAACGACGAGTTCCGCAAGGTGATCTGGACCGGCGAGCAGTGCCAGCTGGTATTGATGGCCATTGCCGAAGGTGACGAGATCGGCGGTGAGGTCCACGAAGGCCATGATCAGCTGCTCTATTTCGTCGAGGGCAGCGGCGTGGCGAAGATCGGCGAGCGCGAAGAGCCGGTGGCCGCGGGTGATGTCAGTATCGTACCGTCGGGCACCTGGCACAATTTCAAGAACACCGGCAGCGGCATGCTCAAGCTCTACACGACCTACTCGCCGCCGGAGCATGAGCCGGGCACCGAGCACGAGACCCGGGACGAGGCCGACGGCTGACGCTCAGCGCTCGTCATCGTCGAGTACCGGCCACTGATCGGCGCCAATTGCGTCGCGACAGGCGAGCCAGGCGGCATGACCAGGCAGCGGCACCAGCCGGCCGGCCCAAAGCAGTTGCTCCGGTGGTGATGCATGCCGGTGCGAGTCGCTCACGCGCAGAGTTGTTTAGAGGCTCCCTAGGTGTGTTTCGATGCGGGCCAGGCTGTCGCGGATTTCGCCCAGTACCTGGAGCGTGTTGCCCGTTTCCGCCGGTAGTGGCGCCGCGGAAGAAGGCTGCGTTTCCTGTTCCTGCCAGTCGCTGACGCGGTCGCGCTGATCGAGCACGGCGTCGCGGAACTCGTCGACATCCTCGATGCCTGTGATGCTGACCAGTGCGCCGGCGGACGATTGCCCTGCGGTCTCCACGCTCATACCCTTGATGCTGAACAGGCGCATCAAGGGCCCTTGCCTGAGTGCCAGGTCGGTGATTTTCTCCAGCGGCACGCTCTTTTCCTCGACGTTCCATATGCCCCGGCGCACCTTCAGGTCGCGCCTTGTCAGGACGACTTCGAGGCGGGCGTAGTAGCGTTTCATCAGCCAGTAGGCCAGCGCCAGGATGATTGGCAGGAGAGGAATGGTCACCACGAGCAGCGTGCAGGTGATGGCCACTCCCCAGAGATGATAGCGAATGACCTCCGGCTTGATGTTGGCCTGGCGAAGCACCGCGGTTCGGTTCTTCATGTCTTCCCTCCTGTCAGGGTGATCCGGACGCTGGCCCAGTTAATGGAGCCGAATCAGGACTCGGCTGGCACGACGCGCATCACGCGCCCGTCAGGTTCGTCGGTGACCAGGTAAAGTGCGCCATCCGGGCCCTCGACCACATCGCGCACGCGATGGCCGATCTCCAGCCATTCTTCACCGATCACGCGGCCGTCTTTCATCACCAGGCGTGACAGGCGCTGGGTCCGCAAACCGCCCACGAACACATCGCCCTGCCAGGCCGGGAAGGCCTCGCCGGTGTAGAAGGTCATGCCCGACGGAGCGATGACCGGGTCCCAGTAGTAGACCGGCTGCTCCATGCCCTCGGCCTCGGTCATGCCGTCATAGACGGCATCGCCCCGGTACTCGATGCCGTAGGAGACCGTCGGCCAGCCGTAGTTCTTGCCGGCCTGGGGTTGGTTGAGCTCGTCGCCTCCGCGCGGACCATGTTCGACGGTCCACAGTTCGCCGGTTTCGGGGTGCTTCGCTGCCGCCTGGACGTTGCGGTGTCCGTACGACCAGATCTCCGGGGCGTTTTCGACGTGATCGACGAACGGGTTGTCTTGCGGGATGCTGCCGTCGGTATGAATCCGGACGACTGTGCCGATGGTGTTGGTCGGGTCCTGGGCATTCTTGCGTACCGGGTCGCCCTGACGGTCGCCCAGACTGACCCAGATGGTGTTCTCGTTTTCGAACACGATGCGCGAGCCGTAGTGACCGGTCGACCCGACGCTGGGGTACTGGCTGAAGATGACTTCCACGTTATCGACGGCGCGATGGTCATTGCTCAGGCGGGCGCGGGCGACGGCGGTGTTGTTGGTGCCACCGTCGTGCGGTTCGGAGAAAGTGAAGAAAACGGTGCGGCTGGACTCGAAGTCGGGCGCGATCGCGATATCGAGCAGGCCGCCCTGGTTGCGCGCGTCGACTTCCGGAACCCCGGAGAGGGGATCGGATACGACGCCGTCAGCGGCGATGTGGCGCAGGCGTCCCGGTCGTTCGGTGACCAGCATCGAACCATCCGGAAGGAACTCGATGGCCCATGGATGCTCCAGCCCGCGGGCAAGAGTCTCGGTCACCCAGTCTTCGGTATCGGCCGGTTTCGGAGCGCGCGTCTGCCCGGGGAAAGCCGGCGCGTAATCGGTTTCCGGGGGTGCGGTTTCTTCCGTTTCCCGGGCACTGTCCTCGCCACTGGTGTCGCTGCCTGTCTGGGTCTCGTTCGCAGGCGGACGGTCGGTGGTCTCGTCGGCACTGGCGGCGTCGGTGCCGTTGGTGCTGGCTTCGGCTTCCGCTACGGTGCTTCCGGCCGGTTCAGAACCGGTCTGGGCGGCGTTGCACCCGGCCAGCAGCAGAAGCGTGACAATCAGTGAGGTGATGCGCATGACAGAACTCCTCGTGTCTGGATCAAGGCCCACGGGCCGGGCCTGTTGGCGGCAGCCGCCGGCCATTCGATATTTTAACGTCTTGGCGGTGAACAAGATTGACCGGTCATGGTTACAGGCGCGCGAATCCGGTAAAGCCCATGAATGCCAGCGCCATCAGTCCGGCAGTAATCAGGCCGATTGGCGCGCCCCGGAAGCTGGCTGGCACGTCAGCCATGGCCAGATTCCGGCGCGCGGCTGCCAGCATGACCACGACCAGACCGAACCCGAGGGCAGCGCCAAGCCCGTAGAAGGCCGACTCGAGCAGGCTGTGTTGCTCGCGCACGTTGAGCAGGGCGACGCCGAGCACGGCACAGTTGCTGGTAATCAGCGGCAGGTAGACCCCCAGCACCCGGTGCAGCAGCGGCGCGCTGTGGCGCAGGTACAGTTCGGTGGCCTGCACCAGCGCGGCAATGACCAGAATGAACATGACAATGCGCAGGTACTCCAGGCCCAGTGGTTCGAGCACCCAGGCGGTGAGCACGTAGCTGGCCACGGATGCCAGGGTCAGCACGAAGGCTGTGGCGACTGACAGACCGACTGCCGATGAAACGCTGTTCGACACGCCCATGAACGGGCACAGTCCAAGGAACTGGACCAGCACGAAGTTGTTGACCAGGGCGGCCGAAATGACGATCAGCACCAGATCCATGATTTCAGAAGTTTAACCGCTGCGGGGTTCAGGGTTGCCGATTCGAACCCCGTCCGTCGCGGATGCGACCGCGACCTACGAACCCGACACACAACGAACGGTGATTCGAACACGAATCCGCCCCGCCCCGAAGTAGGTCGGGGCCGCGTCCCCGACGGGCGACATACGGGTCGCACCCGCGCCTCCGAGGAATTGATTACTTGATGCGCATGCCGGGCTCGGCGCCGCTGTCGGGGGACAGGAGCCATGGCCGGCCGTCTTCGCCGCTGGCCGCGAGCACCATGCCTTCGGAAACGCCGAAGCGCATCTTGCGCGGCTCGAGGTTGGCCACCACCACGGTCAGCCGGCCGTTGAGTTCGTCCGGCTCGTAGTGACCGCGGATGCCGGCCAGGACCTGGCGTTGGCCGAGCTCGCCCACATCGAGCGACAGGCGCAGCAGCTTGTCGGCGCCCTGGACTTCCTCGGCCGAGTCGATCCGCGCCACGCGCAGGTCAACCTTGATGAAATCGTCGAACTGGATCATGTCGTCGTCTTCCTTGTCGGCGTTCCTGGCCTGGCCTGCCGGCGCCTCGAGCGACGCCTTGCTCGCCTCGATCAGGGCCTCGGTCTGCTCTTCCTCGACGCGCGTGAGCAACGGCTCGAACGTGTTGATCTGGTGGTCGAGCAGGGGCTCGCCGACGGTGCTGAAATCGTCGAGCCGGGTCGCGAGAAACTCGGCCGCTTTTGCGGCGGTGACCGGTATGACCGGCGAGAGCCAGGTCATCAGCAGCCTGAACAGGTTGAGCGCCTGGGTGCAGATGGCCACGACCTCGTCTTCGCGTCCGGCTTCCTTGGCCAGCTTCCAGGGCGCGTGCTCGTTGATGTAGACGTTGGCCTCGTCGGCCAGGGCCATGATGCGGCGGATCGCGGCGTGGTAGTTGCGCTTCTCGAAGTCCTCGATGATGGCCAGGTGCTCGCCGACGAAGCGCTGGTGCAGCGCCGGGTCGGGCAGTTTGGCGGCCAGCCGGCCGTCGCCGAGCTTGTGGATGAAGCCGGCCGAGCGGCTGGCGATGTTGACCAGCTTGCCGACCAGGTCGGCGTTGACCCGGTAGCGGAAGTCCTCGAAGTTGAGATCGATGTCGACCAGACCCGAGCCGAGCTTGGCGGCGAAGTAGTATCTCAGGAGGTCCGGATGCAGGTGATCGAGCCAGGTG
The DNA here is from genome assembly GCA_013285445.1 of Pseudomonadota bacterium. Lineage (NCBI taxonomy): Bacteria > Pseudomonadati > Pseudomonadota > Pseudomonadota bacterium. Next base: position 1,398,590 of record CP053448.1, read on the forward strand.
CGCGCCATGATGAAGGTGCCGCGCGACTTCGACATCTTGGTGCCGTTGACGGTCAGGAAACCGTGGGCGTAGACGCCGGTGGGCCGCTTGAGCCCCGCGCCCTCGAGCATGGCCGGCCAGAACAGGCAGTGGAAGTAGATGATGTCCTTGCCGATGAAGTGGTGCATCTCGGCGTTTGAGTGCGGGCGAAGCCAGTCCTCGAAGTCCCAGCCGTTTTTCTCGCACAGCTCCATGAAGCTGGCGAGATAACCGACCGGCGCGTCCACCCAGACGTAGAAGAACTTGTCGTCGGTGTCGGGGATGCGAAAACCGAAATAGGGCTTGTCACGGGTCACGTCCCAGTCGCGCAGGCCGTCGGCGAACCACTCCTCGAGCTTGTTGGCGACTTCGGCCTGCAGGGCGCCGGAGCGGATCCATTCCTTCAGGCTGTCGCTGAAATCCGACAGCGTGACGAAATAATGCTCGGTGTCCTTCATCACCGGCGTCGTGCCGGAGACGACCGAGCGCGGGTCGACCAGCTCGGTCGGGTCGTAGGTCGCCCCGCAGGCCTCGCAGGAATCGCCGTACTGGTCTTCGGCGCCGCAGCGCGGGCAGCTGCCCTTGATGAAGCGGTCGGGCAAAAACATCTCGCGCTCGGTGTCGAAGTACTGCTCGATGGTCTCGGTGCGCACCGCGCCGCGGTCCTTGAGCGCGGCCCAGATGCGCTCGACCAGCGCCCGGTTGGTGTCGGTGTGGGTCGATGAAAAGTTGTCGAAGCTGAGCGCGAAATCCTGGAAATCCTCGAGGTGCTCGGCGTGCATGCGCTCGATCAGCGCTTCCGGTTCGACGCCTTCCTTTTCGGCGCGCAGCATGATCGGCGTGCCGTGGGCGTCGTCGGCCCAGGCGAACACCACCTCGTGGCCCATCGCCCGCTGGAAGCGCGCCCAGATGTCGGTCTGGATGTACTCGAGCATGTGCCCCATGTGGATCGAGCCGTTGGCATAGGGCAGGGCGGCGGTGACCAGGATGCGGCGCTTGTCGGTCATGTTTCAGGCAATGGGCTTGTGTTTGGCGGCGGCCGTCGATTATCGCATGGCTGGGGAATCGGGTCGGGCGCCGGAGGTCGCGGTCGCATCTGCGACGGGTTGGGGGATGTTCCGTTGTGCTTGCCGGTTCCGGATCTCGTGCGTCGGGGACGCGGCCCCGACCTACTCGTGGGCATCGCCCGTGGGGGTGGCGCTGGATTTGTCGGTCGCGGTCGCATCTGCGACGGGTTGGGGGATGTTCCGTTGTGCTTGCCGGTTCGGGATCTCGTGCGTCGGGGACGCGGCCCCGACCTACCCGTGGGCATCGCTTGTGGGGGTGGCGCTGGATTTGTCGGTCGCGGTCGCATCCGCGACGGGTTGGCCGGGGACGCGGCCCGACCTGCCCGAAGGATGTTCGATGAGGTCGTTTAAACCGGTACAATATCGGTCCGGATTCAAGAAGAGCATTGAGGGCATGAACAACGAGGACTGCAAGACGGTTGTCGCCGCGATCGAGGATCCGAACACGGGACGTCCACTGGGCGATGCGGTGCGCGCGGTGGCGCTCGACAAGCGGCGCGCGGCGGTGGATATCCGGCTGGCCTATCCGGCGGCCGGCTGGCGCAACACGCTGTCGGAGATCGTGACCGAGCGGCTGCGGGCCAGCGGCGAGGTTGAGGAGGTGACCGTCGACATCGATTGGCAGATCCCCCAGCATGCTGTCCAGGGCGGACTGGACCCGATCGAAGGCGTGCGCAACGTCATCGCCGTAGCCTCGGGAAAGGGCGGGGTCGGCAAGTCAACGGTCAGTGCCAATCTGGCGCTGGCGCTGCTGGCCGAAGGTGCGCGCGTGGGCATTCTCGACGCCGACATCTATGGTCCCAGCCAGCCGCGCATGCTCGGCCTGCAAGGGAAGCCGCAGACCACGCCGGACAAGCGTATTGTGCCGATGAGCGCTCACGGGCTGCAGTGCATGAGTATCGGCGTGCTGGTGGGCACCGACCAGGCCATGATCTGGCGCGGGCCGATGGCCACCCAGGCGCTGCAGCAGATGGTATCGGAAACCCGCTGGGACGGGCTGGATTACCTGATTGTTGACCTGCCCCCCGGCACCGGCGATATCCAGCTGACTCTGGCGCAGCGCATTCCCGTTTCGGCAGCGGTGACGGTCACCACGCCGCAGCAGGTGGCCGTCGATGACGTGCGCCGTGCCGTTGCGATGTTTGCCAAGGTCAAGGTGCCGGTACTTGGGGTCATCGAGAACATGAGCACGCATGTCTGCTCGAACTGCGGCCACGAGGATGCGATCTTCGGAACCGGAGGCGGGGAGTTCATCGCCCGCGAGGCGGGCTTGCCGCTGCTTGGTCAGCTACCGCTCGACGCGCCAATCGGCCGCAGCACTGATGAGGGTGCGCCGATCGTGGTGGCCGATCCCGAACACCCTTCGGCGCGGCGCTTTCGCGAAATTGGACGGCGCGTTGCCGGCCGCCTCTCGACTCAGTCGCGCGAGGCGAAGATCAGGATGCCGAAGATCAAGATCACGGATTAGGATTTCCCGGGATCAGAAAAACCGGCTAACCACAGAAATCACGGCATACACGGAATATGGAAGCAGGCCTGGTTCGAACTTGCTGATCGAATCTCCGCCGTGAGTTTCGTGTCTTCCGTGGTTCCAAAGCTCTTGTTGTTTCAGGTTTTTGGCAAGGTGACGCCGCGCTGCCCCATGTATTTGCCGGCGCGGTCGGCGTAGCTGGTCTCGCACTCCTCGTCGGACTCCAGGAACAGGAACTGGGCGATGCCTTCGTTGGCGTAGACCTTGGCCGGCAGAGGGGTGGTGTTGGAGAACTCCAGGGTGACATGGCCTTCCCACTCCGGCTCGAGCGGCGTGACGTTGACGATGATGCCGCAGCGCGCATAGGTCGACTTGCCCAGGCAGATGGTGAGCACGTTGCGCGGAATTCGAAAGTATTCCACGGTGCGCGCCAGGGCAAAGGAGTTTGGCGGGATGATGCAGACATCGCCGGTGAAATCGACAAAGCTCTTTTCGTCGAAGTTCTTGGGGTCGACGATGGCGGTGTTGATGTTGGTGAAGATCTTGAATTCGTCGGCGCAGCGCCCGTCGTAGCCGTAGCTGGAGGTGCCGTGAGAGACCCGCTTGCGTCCGTCACCGGTTTGCCGGACCTGGCTGGGCTCGAACGGCTCGATCATGCCGTGTTCGGCGGCCATGCGGCGAATCCAGCGGTCGGACTTGATGGTCATGAGATACCTGGACAGGTTGGCAAATGCGAAGGCCCGATTCTAGCTTATCGGTCAGTCACGCAGCGGAGGCTGCTGGATCAGGCTGACGCTGGTCGTGAACAGCTCGTTGCCGCGCAGCACTTCCAGCTCCATTTCGCGGCCGGGCTCGGAATTGGCGATTAGCTGCATCACCTCGCGCGCGCTGTTGACGGCCAGGCCAGCAGCGCTGACCAGGATATCGCCGGGTTTGAGGCCGGCTTCCCAGGCCGGACTGCCGCTGTGAACCCGGGTGATGCGCGCGCCGCTCTGGACCGATGCATCGGTCAGGCGAAGGGTGACGTCGGCCAGCTCGATACCGGCCCAGCCGCGCTTGACGCGGCCGTACTCGATGATCTGCTCGGTGACGCGTCGGACGACGTCTGCGGGTATGGCAAAGGAAATCCCCTGGGCACCGGTGGACTGGCCCAGCGATGCGCTGTTGATGCCGACCACCTCGCCTGCCGGGTTGATCAGCGCGCCGCCGGAATTACCGGCATTGATGGCCGCGTCGGTCTGGATGAAGTCCTCGAAGCTGGCCAGACTGAGGTCGCCGCGGCCGGTGGCGCTGACGATGCCCATGGTGACGGTATGGCTCAGTCCAAAGGCATTGCCGATCGCCAGCACGACATCGCCGGCCCGCACGCTGTCCGATTCGGCCAGGCTGGCGACGGGCAGATTGTCAAGATCAATGCGCAACACGGCCAGGTCGGTGCCCGGATCGCGACCGACCACGGTGGCCTCGGCGACGCGTCCGTCCCACAGCGCAACCAGTATGTCGTCGACGCGCGAGATCACGTGGAGGGTGGTCAGAATCAGCCCATCGCTGGAGATGATGACGCCTGATCCCAGCCCGCGCCGGGGGCGCGTGATCATCCGTCCCCCGTAGATCGCGTTGAACAGCGGATCGGAAAAGTCGCCACCGAGCGGCTCGCTGACCAGCGTGCGGGTGTAGATGCTGACCACTGCCGGTGCGGTACGGTTGACTGCATCGGCATAGGATTGTGTTGACGGTGATGCGGCGCCCTGGTTGAACGCCGGCAGCAGCTGCGGTCGGAACCACACGATGATGAACGCGATGGCCAGACCCAGCACCACGAACTGGACAGCAAATTGAATGATACGGGTCATGCGGGTCTCGACGGGCCTGTAGTAGGATAGCGCGGCCATTGCATTATAACGGTCGCGATCAGTCCGAAACCGGTCGTCTGAAACACCCGAAGCGGCGGGGAATTGAGTATTTGATTAATTTTTCGCTAAAATAAGGGGCTGATCAGCGTCAGGATTCCATCAGAGTCAGCCGGCCCGGGGTGCGCGCGTGCGCTTGCGCGCGATCAGCCAGACTTGAATGTGAATCGGAATCGCCAAGTTGCCGGTCATCGGCGGCCATTATCAATGAATCGGAGACTTGCATGTCGGATACTGAAACTCTTGCTTCCCTGCAGCCGCCGGAGAATCCGGGTCGACGTCGCCTGCTGACCTGGACGACCGGAGTGGTCGGTGCCGCCGGGGCCGGTCTGGCGGCGTGGCCGTTCGTCGCCTCCTGGAAGCCGAGCGCCAAGGCGCGCCTTATCGGAGCGCCGGTCGAGGTGTTCATCGGCAATCTCGAACCCGGGCAGATCCTGCGCGTTCAGTGGCGCGGCCAGACGATCGGCCTGATGCGGCGCACCGAGCGCATGCTCGAGGACCTTCAGGTGCTCAATGAGCGGCTTGCCGACCCGAATTCGGAGGTCAGTTCGCAGCAGCCCGGTTACGCCCAGAACATCCACCGCTCGCTGCGTCCGGAGATTCTGGTGGCCAATATCCACTGCACGCATCTGGGCTGCGTGCCACAGGTCCTGCCCGAGGTCGAAGCGCAGCCCTTCGACGCTGACTGGCGTGGCGGCTTTTTCTGCCCCTGTCACCGTTCCAAGTTCGATCTGGCCGGCCGCGTCTACCGCGGCGTGCCGGCGCAGCTCAATCTGCTCATTCCGCCCTACAGTTTCATTGACGATGACCATGTCATCATCGGTGTCGATCCCCAAGGAGCCGCATGACCATGGCCAAGCCTGCCAGTGCCTTGAGCAAGAACGTCCGGGCCATCGGTGCCTGGGTCGACGAGCGACTGCCGGTCAGTTCGTTCTGGAAGCAGCATCTGAGCGAATACTACGCGCCGAAAAACTTCAACCTGTGGTATTTCTTCGGTTCCCTGGCCGTTCTGGTGCTGGTCAACCAGCTGGTCACCGGCATCTTCCTGACCATGTTCTACACGCCCGAGGCGGATCTGGCCTTTGCCTCGGTCGAGTACATCATGCGCGACGTCGAATGGGGCTGGCTGATCCGCTACATGCATTCAACCGGCGCATCGGCGTTCTTCATTGTTGTCTATCTGCACATGTTCCGGGCGCTGCTTTACGGTTCCTACCGCAAGCCGCGCGAGCTGATCTGGGTGCTGGGCGTATTCATTTATCTGGTATTGATGGCCGAGGCCTTCATGGGCTATGTGCTGCCCTGGGGCCAGATGTCCTACTGGGGTGCCCAGGTCATCATCTCGCTGTTCGGCGCGATTCCGGTGGTCGGCGACGGTCTGGTCGAGTGGATACGCGGCGACTACATGATCTCCGACGCGACGCTGACGCGCTTTTTCGCGCTGCACGTGGTCGCTTTGCCGCTGGCGCTGCTGATGCTGGTCGTGCTGCACCTGGCCGCGCTGCACGAGGTCGGGTCGAACAATCCCGACGGTATCGAAATCAAGCAGAAGAAGGATGCAGCGGGTCGCCCGCTCGACGGCGTGCCGTTTCATCCCTATTACACCGTCAAGGATCTGTTCGGCGTCGGGGTGTTCCTGATTCTGTTCGCTTTCGTGCTGTTCTACGCGCCGGAGATGGGCGGGTTGTTTCTGGAGCCCGACAACTTCGTGCCGGCTGACCCGCTGGTAACCCCTGAGCATATCGTGCCGGTCTGGTACTTCACGCCTTACTACGCCATGCTGCGTGCGGTCCCTGACAAGCTGTTCGGCGTGATCGTGATGGGTGCGGCGGTTTTCGTGCTGTTCTTCCTGCCGTGGCTGGATCGCTCGCGAGTCAGGTCAATTCGCTACAAGGGCTGGCCGAGCAAGATCATGCTGGCGCTGTTTGTGGTCGGGTTCATTCGTCTCGGCATGCTGGCCCTGGGCGAAGGCACACCGGCACAGACGCTGGAATCGCGACTGTGGACCGTCTACTACTTCGCGTTTTTCTTCACGATGCCGTGGGTCACGAAGCATGAAAAGACCAAGCCGGTACCGGAACGGGTGACCAAGTGATGAAACTACGGACGATCATTCTCGCTGCAGGCCTGTTTGTTTGCCTGGGTGCTCGAGCTGCCGGCGGTGGAGGCGAGCTCGAGCAAGCCAACATCAACCTGACCGACACGGCATCGCTGCAGCGTGGTGCGGCGCTGTTTATCAACTACTGCATGGGTTGTCACTCGGCTCAGTACCTTCGCTACAACCGACTGGCACAGGATCTGGACCTGACCGAAGAACAAGTCGAGTCCCACCTTCTGTTCGGTGACCGGGAAATCAGCGATTACATGCTGACCGCGATGGATGCCGATCAGGCTGAGGAATGGTTTGGCATTACGCCGCCGGATCTGACGCTGACGGCACGCTCGCGCGGCCCCGACTGGGTCTACACCTTCCTCAAGAGCTTCTACCTGACCGAGGACGGCTGGAACAACACGGTGCTGCCCAACGCGGCCATGCCGCACGTGCTGTGGGAACTGCAGGGCGTGCAGCGTGCCGTGACCGAAACCCATACCGATGAAGAGGGTGTCGAGCATGTCGAAATGGTCGGTCTGGAACTCGACGAGCCGGGGCAGCTTTCTCCGGAGGACTACGAGGGCGTGGCTCGCGACCTGGTCGCATTCATGGAATACGCCGCCGAGCCCGCCCGACTCAAGCGCGAGTCGCTTGGCATCTGGGTGCTGCTGTTCCTGGCCGTGTTCACGTTCCTGGCCTGGCTGCTCTACCACGAGTACTGGAAGGACGTGAAGTGATGCCCCTGACTCCGATTCGAATCCGCCCAACAGTGTCGCCGGGAGATGTCACCCTATGATGGCCCTTTACTCCTCGGAGAACTGTCTTGACTGTCACCGCGTGCGCTTCGTGCTTGCCGAGAAGGGCATCAACGTCGAAATCATCCACGTCGAGCAGGACCGTGCCGCCAGTGCCGATCTGGCCGAGCTCAATCCCTATGGCGAGACGCCGACCCTGGTCGACAAGGACCTCAAGCTCTACGGCACCTGGGTCGTGACCGAGTATCTCGACGAACGCTACCCGCATCCGCCGCTGATGCCGGTCGATCCCCTGTCGCGGGCCTACCTGCGTCTGGCGATGTATCGCATCCAGCGCGACTGGGTCGAGTCGGCCAAGATCATCGAAACCTCGGGCGGTCAGAAAAAGATTGCCGCGGCACGCAAGACGTTGCGGGAAGGCATCATCGCCTCCGATGAGCTGTTCGGACTGAAGACCTATCTGCTCAGCGATGAGCTGTCGCTGGTTGACTGCGCGCTGGTGCCCTTGCTTTGGCGCCTGCCGGCTTATGATGTCGACATACCGGCCGGCAAGGCACCCAACGCCGTGCGCTACATGGAACGCATGTTTGCGCGTGACTCTTTCAAGCGCAGTCTGACCGAGGCCGAACGCATCCTGCGCGAGGGAGAGTAGCGCTCGTGCGCTCCTCGCGTCCGTACCTGCTGCGTGCCCTGCATGAGTGGATCGTCGACAGCGGATTGACGCCGCATCTGCTGGTCTCGGCCGAGCATCCCGGGGTCGAGGTCCCGCCGTCCAGCATCCACGATGGCCGGGTCGTCCTCAACGTCAGTCCGAGCGCGGTGCGTGACCTGCTCATGGACAACGAGTCAGTGTCTTTCGTTGCCCGCTTCGGGGGCATATCGCATGCCGTCTATGTTCCGGTTGAAGCGGTACAGGCGGTCTACGCGCGTGAAAATGGCCGCGGCATGATGTTTCCAGAAGACGAAGAGGGCGAAACAGGTGCGACCGGTTCGGACAAGGCCGGCGCCGACGACGGCAAGGACTTGCCTGACCGCAAGTCCCGGCCCAACCTGAAGGTCATCAAGTAACGGTTTCCGGCAACCGGAAAGCAACCGGCCGTTTCCGCGCATCGATCCGCAGACCCTGGGCCGGGTTTCAATCCGGCTCGATCAGCCGCGAGCCGTCGTCACGCTCTCCCCAGACCCGCATCAACCGCCGTCCCTGCAACGTCAGCTCGCCGGACCGCCTTCCGCCGCCGTCCGGGCTGAATTCAAAGCGATAGATCCGGCACCATTCCAGCCCTCGTGCAGCGCGGGTCGGCCGCAGTGGCCGCAGCGCGACCGTTTCGTCGAGCAGCTGCCAGTCGTTGCGCTCGCAGAACGCCCGGGCGGCAGCGCGGGCGCGTTCTCGAGCGGTGACGGCCGAGGCCCAGAACAGGCCAAGCAGCGCCAGCCCGAGCAGTCCGCCGATCGCGCCGTCCAGCCCGGTCATCGACGCGCCTGCAGCAGCACGTAGACCGCGCCGGTGCCGCCGTCGTGTGGCGGTGCCGACATGAACGCGGCCACTCTGCGGTCGCGTGCCAGCAGGCTGGCCGTCAGGCGCTTGAGCTGCGGCCCCGACGGGCCCGAGCGCAACCCCTTGCCGTGAATGATCTTGATACAGGACAGGCGTTCGCGCCAGGCCTGCTGCAGGAATTCACGAATGGTGTTGCGGGCCGCCTCGAGATTCATCTGGTGCAGGTCAATCTCGTCTTCAATGCGCCAGTGCCCTCGCCGCAGGCGCCCGAGCACGCGCCGCTGCACTCCGGGCTTGTGGTGGCTGATCTCCTCGCCCGTCTCTACGGCGGACCAGTCGACCGGCCCGGTCGAGAGTTCCTGCATCACGGCATCTTCGTCGCGTCGGCGCTGCCGGGCCTCGGCCTCGGGTGCTGCCGGCCGACTGCGGTCGCGCTGACTGCGCACACGGCGCACCGGGCCTACGGCGCTGCGAAACAGGTCATTGTCATCGTGATCACTCATGTCTGAATCCCGCGCCGGTGAATCTTCATTTATAGTTACCCTTTTGGCCGTTCGGTTCCAACACCATGCACATTCTCATTGCCAACGACGACGGGCTGCACGCGCGCGGCATCCGGCTGCTGGCCGAGCGGCTCGCGGATCACTGCGACCAGGTCACGGTGGTGGCCCCCGACCGGGACCGCTCCGGTGCCAGCAATTCACTGACGCTCGATCGCCCGATTCGCGTTGAACAGCAGGCCGAGAACGTCTACCGGGTCTATGGTACCCCGACCGATTGCGTCCACATTGCCATAACCGGCCTGCTTGGTGATGAGCCCGACATGGTGGTATCGGGCATCAACGCCGGTGCCAACCTGGGCGATGACGTGCTGTATTCGGGCACGGTCGCCGCCGCCATGGAAGGCCGCTTCCTCGGTCTGCCGGCCATGGCCGTGTCGCTGGTTTATGGCGAGACGGGTCCACACTACTACGAGACGGCCGCCGAGGCGGCCTGCATGCTGATGGCCCAGCTCAACGATGAGCCGCTCCCGGCCGATACCATCCTCAATGTCAACGTGCCGGATATACCGTGGCAGGAGGTGCGGGGCTTCGAGACCACGCGACTGGGCCACCGGCACCGCTCAGAAGACGTGATTCCACTTGAAGACCCGCGCGGCCGACGGTTCTTCTGGATTGGCCCGGCCGGCAGCGAGCAGGACAACGGTCCTGGCACTGATTTTCACGCGGTGCGCAAGCACTACGTGTCGGTGTCGCCGATTCACGTCGACCTGACCCGTTACCAGGCGCTGGACCAGGTCAGCCAGTGGATCGAGCAGCTCAACAGCGGCCGCTATCGTCGTCAGCGATGATGACCGACATGGCCAAGAGCGGTATCGGCATGACCTCGGAGGGCACACGCCAACGTCTGGTGCGAAGGCTGCGTGACAAGGGCATTTCGGATCAACGCGTGCTCGATGCGATCCGGGCCACGCCGCGTCACCTGTTTGTCGACGAAGCGTTGTCCTCGCGTGCCTATGAGGATACCGCGCTCCCAATCGGCCGGGGTCAGACCATATCGCAGCCGTTCGTCGTGGCGATGATGACCCAGGCTGCGCTGGCCGGTCGCGAGCAGCTCGACACGGTGCTGGAAGTCGGCACCGGCTCAGGCTATCAGGCGGCGATACTCGCGCGGGTCGCGCGCAAGGTGTTCACCACCGAGCGGATCGGGGAGCTGCAGCGCAGCGCCCGCCAGCGCTTTCACCGGCTCGGGCTGCACAATATCTACACCCGTCACGTCGACGGCATGGGCGGCTGGCCGGGCCAGGCGCCGTTCGACGCGATCGTCGTGACCGCGGGAGGACGGGTACCTGATGCCCTCTATGAGCAGCTGGTCGTCGGCGGCGTGCTGGTTGCGCCCGAGGAGGCCGGCGTTTGTCAGGATCTCATCAGCGTGACCCGCACCGGATCGGGCTACGAGCGTGAATCGCTCGGGGCGGTCAGCTTCGTGCCGCTGCGCGAGGGGCTGGAATGACGGCGCAGGCGATCTGAGCATGTTCCGGGGGCTTTACGATCGGGTGTTGGTGCTGTCGCGACATCCCCACGCCCGGCGTTACCTGGCCGCGCTGAGCCTGGCCGAAGCCACGGTCTTTCCGGTGCCCCCCGATGTCATGCTGGGTCCGATGGTGCTGGCCAATCGGTCGGCTGCCTGGCAGCTGGCGCTGCTGACGACCGTTGCATCGGTTGTCGGCGGTCTGATCGGCTATCTCATCGGTTGGCTGGCCATCGACGCCGTGGCGCCGCTGATCGAGCGAACCGGCTATGAGCAGGCCTATGAAGCAGCGGTCGAGGCGTTTCGCCAATACGGCGTGTGGTTCGTCATTGTCGCCGGCTTCACGCCAATCCCGTTCAAGATCATCACGATTGCCGGCGGCGCGCTGGTCATGCCGCTGTGGGGATTCGTGCTGGGCTCGGTGATCGGACGAGGCGCGCGCTTTTTCCTGGTTGCCGGCCTGGTCTGGCTGGGTGGTGAACGTGCTGCCGATCACCTGCGCGAGTGGGTGGATGCCATCGGCTGGGTGGTCGTTGCTGTTGTCGGGCTGGCGCTGTTGCTGTGGTGGCTGTGGTAGCGCTGCGCGCGGTCGCCATTGCAGCAGTCTGTATCGGCCTGCTGGGCGCGTGCGCGCCGTGGCAGCCGGCCGAGCGACCGGGTGAATCCCCGGCCCGGCCGCGCGTGATCGATCCGGCGCCACTGTTCCACGAGGTAGCGCGCGGCGATACGCTGTATTCGATCGCGTTTCGCTACGGGCTGGACTGGCGCCGGGTGGCGCGCTGGAACGGCATCGATGCGCCCTACATTATTCGTCCGGGTCAGGAACTGCGCCTGTCCGCACCGCCGCGGCGGGCTGTACCCGCTGCCGGGCCGGCCCCCGCTCCGGCTCCGGCTCCCGGCCGTCCGCAGGAAGTCGACGGCACCGTCGAAGCGCCGGCAACCCCGGCGCCTGCCGCAAGCAATCCGCCGCTGCCGGCCGACAGTCATCGCAGCGAGCGCCCGCGGTCGGTGGCCGGGCTGGCCTGGCAGTGGCCGACACGCGGGCGGGTCAGCCGGCCTTTTGATGCGGCCGCCACCCGCAAGGGCATCGGAATTGCGGGGACGGCCGGCCAGCCGGTTTGGGCGGCAGCCGATGGTCGAGTGGTCTACAGCGGAACCGCGCTGATCGGCTACGGCGAGCTGATCATCATCAAGCATTCCGACGAGTTGCTGTCGGCCTATGGCCACAACCGGCGTCGCCTGGTCAACGAGGGGGATCGCATCGAGCGGGGTCAGCAGATCGCGGAGATGGGCACCGACGACCGGCGCGAGGACGTGCTGCACTTTGAAATCCGCCGCAACGGCGAGCCGGTCAATCCGCTTGATTACCTGCCGAAAAGATGAGCGCGGCCAGGGCCCGGCGATTCTCGCTCATGAGTACGTTGAACGTGCGCGACGCTGCGTGCAGGGTCATGCACTCGATCCCGATGCCGTGACGAATGAACTGCAGCTGCAAGGCGTGCGGCAGAATCTGCTGGCGCTGCCCGATACCGATGATGACCAGTTCGGGCTGCAGCGCGATCAGCGGCTCGGCGGCGTTTTCATCAAGCTGTTCGAGTGCCGAGACCGGCCACTCTGGATCCAGATAGCGTGCGCCGACGACCAGGCTGCGGCGGTACCAGCGGTCGCCGATGCAGATTCCGCGATCCTCGATCCGGCCGATAAGGTAGTGATTGCCGGCGGTGTGCTCGGTCAGCTCCATGTTCAGCGGGGCAGTGCGATGCGCGGCTTTTCGGGATTGCGCCGATACAGGCAGACGATCTGGCCAATACGCTGCACAAGCTCGGCATGGGTCTGGTCGAGCAGCCGGTCGATCCAGCTGCGCCGTCGCTCGCGATCGGCGCGCAGCCTGACCTTGATCAGTTCATGGTGCGCCAGCGCCTGCTCAACTTCGTCCATGACGTTGTCGGTCAGGCCCTTGTCGGCTACGATCACCACGGGATCGAGGTCGTGACTGAGGCCGCGCAGATGTTTTTTCTGGGTGTTGGTCAGAGGCATGACAGGTGCTGCTCCGATTAAGGTGGCAATGGTAACTTGGATCGGGTTCCGGGTTCAGGATTCAGCGCGAACGTTTTTCGGAAACCGGAACCCGTAAACCGGAAACCGTTACCATCCCGAAGCAACGAACCAACGAATTATCGTGGATTGGAGAAAACGCCAACAGGCCGACCCTTACGTCAAGCGCGCGCGCGGCGGGGTATCGGGCGCGGGCGGCGTTCAAGCTGCTTGAGCTCGATGCCAGGGATCGGCTGTTTCGGCCGGGCCAGCGGGTTGTCGACCTGGGCGCGGCGCCCGGCAGCTGGAGTCAGGTGGCGCTGGAGAAAGTCGGCGCGAAAGGGCGCGTGATTGCGCTGGACATCCTGCCTATGGAACCGATCAAGGGCGTGACCTTCATCCAGGGCGATTTTCGGGAAGACGAGCCACTGGCGGCACTTGAAATGGCCCTGGAAGGGGATACTGTTGACCTTGTGCTGTCGGATATGGCGCCCAATATCTCCGGTATCGGGCCCGCCGACCAGGCACGCAGCATTTACCTGGCCGAGCTGGCGACTGCATTCGCCGGGCAATGGCTGGATCAAAGCGGTCATCTGGTGGTCAAAGCGTTTCAGGGTGAGGGTTTTGACGCGCTGCTGACCGAACTCCGCGGCTGCTACCGGACAGTGCGGGTGCGCAAGCCTCCGGCTTCGAGGCCGGAGAGCCGTGAGATTTACCTGGTCGCCGAGGGGCGGCGGAACCAGGCAGCAGCATTGACATCGTTGGCGTAAAATCCACCCGGCACCATGACCCGGTCAACGGAGCGAGCAACTTGAGTGATTTTGTGAAAAACCTGCTGATGTGGATCATCATTGCGATGGTTCTGATGAGTGTGTTCAACCACTACTCTCAAACCGACATGCAGCCGCGTGAGATGACCTATTCGGTATTTCTGGACGAGGTCAGGCGCGGCAACGTCGAACGGGTCGAGATCCAGGAAACCACGGGTGGCAAGACGATCACCGGCCAGACGCGCGGCGGCGACGAGTTTCGAGTGCTGGCGCCGCGCGACGACGGACTGATCAAGGACCTGCTCGACAACTCGGTGGAAATCGAGGCCAAGCCACCCGAGCAGCGGTCGATTGTCATCGATATTCTCATCAGTCTGCTGCCGGTGCTGGTCCTGGTCGGACTATGGGTCTACTTCATGCGTCAGATGCAGGGCGGGGCCGGTGGCCGGGGCGGCGCGATGAGCTTCGGCAAGTCGCGCGCCAAACTGCAGGGCGAGGACCAGGTCAAGGTGACCTTCAGCGATGTGGCGGGCTGTGAAGAGGCCAAGGACGAGGTGACCGAGCTGGTCGATTTCCTGCGCGATCCCGGAAAGTTCCAGCGGCTCGGCGGGCATATCCCCAAGGGCATTCTCATGGTGGGTCCGCCGGGTACCGGCAAGACGCTGCTTGCCCGCGCCATCGCCGGTGAGGCCAGGGTGCCCTTCTTCTCGATCTCCGGATCCGATTTTGTGGAAATGTTCGTCGGTGTCGGAGCATCGCGCGTGCGCGACATGTTCGAAACGGCGAAGAAGCACGCGCCCTGCATCATCTTCATCGACGAAATCGACGCAGTCGGACGGCACCGCGGTGCCGGTCTCGGCGGCGGTCATGACGAACGCGAGCAGACGCTCAACCAGCTGCTGGTCGAAATGGACGGTTTCGAGGGCAACGAGGGTATCATCCTGATCGCCGCGACCAACCGCCCAGACGTGCTCGATCCGGCGCTGCTGCGACCGGGGCGCTTCGACCGCCAGGTTGTGGTGCCCTTGCCCGACCTCAAGGGCCGCGAGCAGATTCTGAAGGTCCACATGCGCAAGGTGCCGCTTGACGACGATGTGGACGCGCGGGTGATCGCGCGCGGCACCCCGGGTTTTTCCGGTGCTGATCTGGCCAACCTGGTCAATGAGGCGGCGCTGTTTGCAGCCCGCCAGGACTCGCCCAAGGTTGGTCAACAGCACTTTGAGCTGGCCAAGGACAAGATCATGATGGGCGCCGAGCGTAAATCGATGGTCATGTCCGAGGACGACAAGCGCCTGACGGCCTACCACGAAGCCGGCCACGCGATCGTCGGTCGCCTGGTGCCGGATCATGATCCGGTCTACAAGGTCAGCATCATCCCGCGCGGCCGTGCGCTTGGCATCACGATGTTTCTGCCTGAACAGGACAAGTACTCGCTGACGCGGCGGCAGCTCGAGTCGCAGCTGGCCAGCCTGTTTGGCGGGCGCGCGGCCGAGGAGATCGTTTACGGAAAGGACAAGGTCACCACCGGTGCATCCAACGATATCGAGCGTGCCTCGCAGATTGCCCGCAACATGGTTGCCAAGTGGGGACTGTCCGAGAGCATGGGTCCGCTGGCCTACGATGAAAACGAGGACGAGGTGTTCCTCGGGCGTTCAGTCACCCAGCACAAGCACATCTCCGATGAGACCCACCGGCAGATGGACAAGGAGGTGCGACGCATCATCGATGCTGCCTATGGCAAGGCGATGGCGCTGCTGACCGATAATCGTACCCGGCTCGAGCTGATGGCTGAAGCACTGATGCGCTACGAGACCATCGACTCCCACCAGATCGACCAGATCATGGATGGGCGCGAGCCGGATCCTCCCCAGGGCTGGAACGATGACGAACAGCCGCCTGCCGCACCGGCCGGCGAAGACGACTCCGATGAGGCGCCGTCAGGTCAGCCGGCAACCGGCTGAGCGACACCGGCCATGCCGGCGGTTGTCACCCAAGGACTGAGCCAGCGTATCCGCGCGGCTGCTGATGGCGCTCGTCCACTGGTCATGGGCGTGGTCAATGTCACGCCCGATTCGTTTTCGGACGGTGGGCAGTTCCTGGCGCCCGAGCGAGCGGTCGAGCATGCGCTCAGACTGGCCGCCGAGGGCGCGGACATTCTCGATATCGGCGGAGAGTCCACGCGCCCGGGCGCCGAGCCGGTCAATGAAGCCGCCGAGCTTGAGCGCGTACTGCCAGTGATCGAGGGTGTCGTAAACCGCACCGGAGTGCCGGTTTCCATCGACACCGTCAAGCCGGGCGTCATGCGTCGCGCCGTCGCCGCTGGCGCGGCAATGATCAACGATGTCAATGGCCTGCGTGCGCCAGGGGCAATCGATGCGGTGGCCGAACTGAACGTACCGGTGTGCATCATGCACATGCTCGGCGAGCCGCGCACCATGCAGGGCAATCCGGTCTACGCTTCGGTTGTCGACGATATCCGGGCATTCCTGCACGAGCGTGTGGAGGCCTGCCGCGCGGCCGGTATCGACCCGTCACGTATTGTGATCGACCCCGGTTTCGGGTTCGGCAAGACGCTTGAACACAATCTCGAGTTACTGGCCCGGTTCGACGAGATCGTGTCGCTGGGCATCCCGGTGCTGGCCGGCCTGTCGCGCAAGTCGATGCTCGGCGCGATCACGGGCCGGGAAAAACCGGCTGATCGGGTGGTTGCATCGGTCATCGCCCACGTGCTGGCAGTACAGAAGGGCGCGTCGATCGTGCGCGTTCACGATGTGGCCGAAACCGTGGACGGTCTCCGGATGCTGGAGGCGCTCGATCGTCAGCGGAAAGAGTCAGGGGCGGCTTGAGCGATCCGGCCGAGTGCGGGTGCCGGGCGGCGGCGTTTTCCGTGACACCGCCTGTTTGTGTCGTCACAGGTGCTTTCAATCTACAATGGCCGGGTCACTGTTCGCTGCGCGTTTGACTGGCAGCGGTTGTCCGATTCACGCCGGGAAGAGAGCCTGAAGCAATGAAGTACTTTGGAACAGACGGCATTCGCGGGCGCGTTGGCGAGCCGCCGATCACCGCCGATGTGGTGCTCAAGCTGGGATGGGCGGCCGGCCGCGTGCTGGCCGAAACTTTCGGTGAAGACGCAAGCGTGGTGATCGGCAAGGACACGCGTATTTCGGGCTACCTGCTTGAGTCGGCGCTGGAGGCGGGTTTCTCGGCGGCCGGAGTGAATATCCTGTTGCTGGGTCCGATGCCTACGCCGGCCATTGCGCATCTGACCCGCAGCATGCATGCTGCGGCCGGTATCGTGATCTCGGCTTCTCACAACCCGTTCGGGGATAACGGAATCAAGTTCTTCTCGCGCGAGGGCCAGAAGCTCGATGATGCGCTGCAGGCCGCCATCGAGGCAAAGATGGACGATGCGATTGTCCAGGTTGCCCCGGAGCATCTGGGCAAGGCCAGGCGAATTGATGATGCCGTCGGCCGCTACGTCGAGTACTGCAAGGGCACGGTGACCTGGGGCACCCGGCTGGACAACCTCAAGCTCGTGGTTGATTGTGCCAATGGGGCGACTTACCGCATCGCGCCGGAAGTGTTCAGGGAGCTGGGGGCGGAGGTCGTCAGCATCTTCGACCGGCCGGACGGGCTTAACATCAACCGTGAATGCGGCTCGACCCACCCCGGCAACCTGGCGCGCATGGTGACTGCCGAGCGGGCTGATCTCGGCGTGGCGTTTGACGGTGACGGTGACCGGGTAGTGATGGTTGACCACCGCGGCGAGCTGGTTGACGGTGATCAGATTCTCTATGTGCTGGCCGAGACACGGTGCACCAATGGCGGGCTGCGGGGGGGAGTTGTCGGCACCGTCATGAGCAATCTCGGACTGGAACAGGCTTTGAACGAACGGGGTATCGAGTTCGTGCGCAGCCCTGTCGGCGATCGGCATGTGCACAGGGCGCTGTCCGAGCGTGGCTGGCTGCTTGGCGGCGAGTCTTCCGGACATATCCTGTGCCTGGATCGAGCCAGCACCGGCTGCGGCATCGTCAGCGCGCTGCAGGTGCTTGAGGCGGTCGCCCGCAGCGGCCGCCCGCTGGCCAGCCTGACCGAAGGTATGACAAAGTGCCCGCAAGTGATGATCAACGTACCGGTCGACGGACGGACCTGCATTGACCTGGATGACAACCCCGCGGTCGCCGCGGCAGTCAGCGAGATCGAAGCCGAGCTGGACGGACACGGTCGCGTCATTCTTCGCCCATCGGGCACCGAACCGGTGGTCCGGGTCACGGTTGAGGGCGCGGATGCCGCGCAGGTGCGGCAATTGGCCGAGCAGCTGGCCGGCCGGGTCAAATCGGCACTGGCGCTGCACTGATCTTCAACCCGGCTTGCGTCGTCCGGCCGCCTGAAGTCAGGTAGCCAGACCGGTTCCGGCGCGGAAGATATCAGCTGGAATCAGGCACGTCGTGGTCAGCCACGCACACCGCATTGCGGCCGGACCTCTTGGCCTGGAAAAGCGCGGTATCGGCGGCGTTGAGCAATTCGGTCGCGGCGTTGGCGCTGTCAAAGGTGTCGGTCCCTGCCACGCCGGCCGAAACGGTTACGTGTTGGCAGACTTTTGAGGCCCCATGCGCAATGGCGCTCGCCACGACGGCGTTGATCATCTGTCCGGCCACGATTCGGGCGCCAGCCGTTTCGGTATTGGGAAGCACCGCGACGAATTCCTCGCCGCCATAGCGCGCGACAAAGTCGGTCGCCCGCGCCAGGCATCCGGCGATCACCTCGACCACCTGACGCAGGCAGTCGTCGCCTTTGAGATGGCCATGAACGTCGTTGTATTCCTTGAAGTGATCGATATCAATGACGATCAGGGAGAGGGGCTCGCTGTGCCGCCGGGCCCGGCCCCATTCGCGCTGGAGGGTCTCTTCGAGGTAGCGCCGGTTGGCAATACCGGTCAAACCGTCCATTCGGGCCTGCGAATGCAGCTTTCGGTTCGCTTCTTCAAGCGCTTCGGTTCGCTGGTGCACCACCCTGGCCAGCTCACTTTCCCGCCGGTGTGCGGCCCGCATCCGAATACCCCAGAGCAGGGACGCAAAGAGTGTGGCTGCTGCGGCGACAGAAAACGGAAACCAGATGGTCTGGTGGAATGGTGCAGCAGCGCGCAGTTGTATGCTGGCACCCTGTTCGTTCCAGAGCCCGTCATTGTTGGCGGCGATGACCTGGAAGACGTGTTCACCGCCCGGAATCGCGGTGAAATAGGCGACGCGCCGATTGCCGGCATCGGTCCATGGGGCGGCTTTGCCCAGGCGATACCGGAAACGGACCCGCTCGGGCACCGCAAGGCTCAGGCCGGTGTAGTGGATCTCGATGTTGCGCGCATCGGCTGGCAGAACGGGTAATTCGTCGGGCGGCATGGAATGGCCGTCAATGACCACCCGTTCGATCACGACCGGTGGCTTGACCGGATTGCGATTGATTTCCTCGGGATGAAAGCGGACGATTCCGTTGATGGTCGGAACCCAGATGTGGCCGTCGGTGCCGCGCATCCCGGCCGGCTGACCGCCGCCGCTGGTCTCGGCGCTGAGCATGCCGTCACGGGTATCCATGGACACAACGTCAAGGTGCTGCCGGCGACCTTCGGCGACGGCGTGCAGCTGTTCGACGACCAGGCCGTGAATGCCGCGGTTGCCGGTCAGCCAGAAGTGACCGCTGTCATCGGCGATGATGCGGGAGACGACAGAGTCCCCGAATCCGTGTTCCGGTCCGAACCGGAACAGCTTCCGGCCGTCGAAACGAAACAGACCACGGCCATAGGAACCGATCCAGATATGTCCGTCACCATCGGGATAAACCGCCCGCACATGCCCGACCCGGCCGCCAAACCGTTGCCGGAATCCGTGTTCTGGCAGCCCGTGGAAAACGCCCTGTATGGTCCCGATCCAAAGCAGCCCGTGTTCGTCCTCGGTAATGAACTGAACATGCCAGTCGGCGGTGTCGTCAACAGCGACAAACTGTCCCTGCAGCTGATCGTAGCGCAACAATCCCCTGTCGCCGCCGGCCCAGATGGTGTCGTCGGACTGCTGGTACAGCGCCAGCACGGTTTGATGCTCTCTGGGCAGCGCGACGGGCTTGAACTGCCCGCCATCGAGGCGGAAGATGCCCCCACCGTGGGTGCCAACGAGCAGCTGGCCCGAACGGGTTGCCAGCAGGCTGTACACACACTGGTTGGCCAGGCCATCCCGGTGATCGTAGATGCGCTGCAGCCGTTGCTCATCAAAGTGACCCAGTCCCTCGCAGTTGAATCCCAGCCACAAACCGTCATCGCCTGGATCCGCGATGATGCTGGTCACTGCCCGCGTGCTCATGCCCCACTGGCGGTCACCGAAGGCAACGACCTTGCCCCGACGCAGCTGGCCGAGACCGTCGCCGTTCGTGCCGTACCAGAGGTTTCTCTCCCGATCCTCGTAGAGCGAGGTAAAGCGGTCGCCCAGCAGTCCATGCTCCGCTCCGAACGTCTCCCGGGTGCTGCCGGTGATGCGTACCAGACCTTCGCCCACCACTCCGGCCCAGATTGCCCTGTCCTGGTCTACCATCACGCTGCGTACCGAACTGTCGGCGTGGCGGGAGACCGGGATTGCCCGCGGCCGGTTGCTGGAATCGATATGGAGCAATCCCCGTTCTCCGGCGGCGTAAATGCCACCGGCGCCATCGGGTTCGAGTGCATAAATCATGTCCCGGGCAATGAAATGCTCGATACGGGTCAGCCCGTCATCGGGATCGCCCTGCCTGGCCACAACCAGCCCCCTCACGGTGCCGATAAACAGGCGTCCATCTGGTAGATGACTCAAGGTCCATACCGCCTCTGCAGGGAGCCCGTCTTCTGCACGCCAACTGCTTACGCGGCCAGAGTCATCGATGTGGTAGAGGCCGTCGAGGGCGCCTACCCAGAGTCCGTCGTCGCTGGCGGTTGCCGCGGCCACTCTGCTGGTGATGCCGTGGGTCTCGATCGGCACCCGCTTGATGATGCGTCCGTCCGACCAGCTCAGGCCGCCGAATTCACCACTGATCCAGAAGCCGTCGCTGCCGTGACCGACGATGCGCAGCCGGCGGCCTGGAAGGTGCGTGTCCGGCATGCGCTCGAACCGGGTACCGTCAAAGCGCACCAGCCCGTCGAAGGTGGCCAGCCACAGATAGCCTTGCGGACCCTGAACCATGCCGTTGATCGAATTCTGCGGCAGGCCATCCTGGCTGTTCCAGCTTGAATGAATGAAATGTCGAAGCAAGCGCTCGGGGCCCTGCGTCCAGGCCGGCAAAGCGGACAACAGCAGCATGCCGGCAAGAATCAGGCGCCTGATATCGGCCATGATCGGCAGACGGTGCTTGCTGCGGGGCAGGGGCGTCACTGTCATGGCCGGCAGGGTTGTCTCGTTTCTTCCGTTTTCGATGGTGCCGTCCGGGCGCCCGTGTCAGATCCGCGCAATTCGGGCGCGTCCGCGGGCGTGGTCCCGAACGGTCTCGGCGAAGGCGCGGCGCTGCGATTCGGGCAGGCTTATGATCAGGATGGCGCCGTCGGCATCGTAGGTCTCGTCTATTTTCCTGGCGCCGTGGACTGTCATCGCCTGGTGTGTCGCGTCGACGCAGTCGAACGGCAGCGTCAGGCGCAGCCTAACATGGCGAACGAGCGTTCGGCTGTCGGCTGCGCGAAGCACTTCAGCGGCGGTGCCGCCATAGGCCCGCGCCAGACCGCCGGCGCCGAGCTTGATGCCGCCAAAATGGCGCGTCACCACGACAACAACACGGTCCATGTCCTGGCCATCGATGGCCTGCAGGATCGGCCGGCCGGCGGTACCACCAGGCTCGCCGTCGTCGTCGAAGCGATAGCGCTGGCCGACCTTCCAGGCCCAGCAGTTATGGCTGGCCGAGACATCGCTGGCCTGGTTGATGAAGGTCCGGGCGTCGGTTTCGTCGAGGCAGGGTGCGGCCCGGGCGATGAAGCGGCTGCGCTTGATGATTGCCTCATGACGAACGGGACCGGCCAGCGTGCGGCTCATTCAAACTTGCCTGGCTGAGGATCGCCGGTAATCTCCGCCGAGATCTCGAATCGGTGCATCAGCAGATTGACGGGCTGGCCGGCCGAGAACTGATCGGGTCGGGTCAGTGGGTGTCCGTCGGGATCGCGCACGACCGCGTAGCCTCGCTGCAGAACCGCCAGTGGACCGACGCCGTGCAGGGTCCGTGTTGTCGCATCGAGGCGCTGCAGATCCCGTTCAAGCCGGATTCGCATGGTCTGCTGCAGCCGCTGCCGGGCCTGGCCAACCCGGTCCTCCAGGTGGTCGATGCGACGAGCCGGTTGCGTGGTTTCAAGACGCGAACGGGTTGCCGTCAGGCGCTGGGCGGCTTGCTGCAGAACCCTGCGCATGGCGTCGCGGCCGCGGCGCAGTGATGTCTCGAAGCGCTCGTCGAGCTGAGCCAGACGCCGCTTCGGATGATGGGCCGACAGCCGTTGCTGAAGGTGGTCGAGCTGCTGCATGGCTTGTCTGAGCTGGTGCCGGGCCGCATTGGCCAGGCGCTGGTCGGTGCGATGCAGTTGCTCGCGCAAGCCCGGGCCGTCGGGCGTGGCTGCCACCGCTGCGCCGGTTGGGGTCGGTGCGCGCAGATCGGCAACGAAATCGGCAATGCTGAAGTCGGTTTCGTGGCCGATACCGGTGACCACCGGTGTATCCAGGTCGTGCAGGGTGCGCGCCAGGGCCTCGTCGTTGAACGCCCACAGGTCTTCGAGAGAGCCTCCACCACGCGCCAGGATGATGACTTCGCCAAAGGCGTGCCGGTCGGCGGCCCTGACGGCGCGAACCAGTTCGGCCGGGGCCTGCTCGCCCTGAACGGCACTGGGGTAGATGCGGACCTGCGCGTGCGGCCAGCGTCGTGCCAGCGTCTGCAGGATATCGCGGATGGCCGCGCCGGACGGCGAGGTCACCACGCTGATGCGGCGCGGCCAGCGCGGCAGCGCCCGCTTGGCTGCTTCATCGAACAGACCTTCGGCGGCCAGTTTCTGCTTGAGCGCCTCGAATGCCAGAGCCAGGGCACCTGCTCCGGCCTCGAGCACCGTATCGGCGATCAGCTGATAGTCGCCGCGCGGTTCATACAGGCTCAGGCGGCCGCGAACCAGAATTTCGCTGCCGTTGCCCGGTTGAAACGCCAGGCCGGATGCCTGGCTTCGAAACAGGGCGCAGCGCAGCTGCGCGCGGGCATCCTTGAGCGTGAAATAGAGATGTCCTGAAGCCGGTCGGGCGAGATTCGAGACCTCGCCGCGTACCCACAGCCGCGAGAAGCCGGCCTCCAGGTGCAGGCGGACTTCCCGATTCAGTTCTGCAGGGCGATAGACGTGGGTTTCGGGTCCGGGCGGGGCAGTCTGCATAGGGCGCCATTATACGGCGCCGTACCTTCCGGTTCGCCATCTCCCCCTTCCCCGATTGTGCTGTCGAGCGGCTGCAGAAGCGAGACGAAGCGTTGCGTGCAGCTGTGCCAGGAGAAGCCTGCGGCAAACTCGATGCAGCTGGACTCATCCACAGACAGCGCACGAAACACCGCTTCGCGCAGATCGTCGTCGAGGGCGCCGTTGCCGCCGTCAGTGATCAGATCCTGCGGCCCCGGCACCGGATAGGCCGCGACCGGCACGCCACAGGCCATGGCTTCGAGAATGACCAGTCCGAGCGTGTCGGTGCGGCTGGGAAAAACGAATACGTCGGCCGAGCGCACGTGACTTACCAGCTCCTCGCCGTGCAGATAACCGAGAAAATGCGCGTCCGGGTACTGGCGCCTGAGGCGTTCCAGGGCCGGGCCGCCGCCGATGACGACCTTGCTGCCGGGCAGATCCAGCGCCAGAAAGTGCTCGATGTTCTTTTCCGGTGCGACGCGTCCCATGTACAGGCTGATCGGTCTTGGCAGGTCGAACTGATCGCGCGGGCCTGGGCAGAACAGACTGGTGTCCACGCCGCCCGGCCAGACGGCCAGATTGTCGAAGCCCCGCTCACGCAGCAGTCGTTTCTGGGTGGGCGTGCGCACCATGGTGCGAATGGCGCCAGCGTGGAACCAGCGCAGCAGCGCGTAGGTCCACGGCAGTGGTATCGGCAGGCGCATGCGCAGGTATTCCGGAAAGCGGGTGTGATAGGAGGTCGTGAACGGCAGCCCGCGTCTTCGGCACCAGCGCCTGGTGGCCAGGCCCAGGGGGCCTTCAGTGGCGATGTGGATGGCGTCGAATGGGCCATGGCGGAAGACCGCGCGCACCAGCTTCATCGGACGCAGCGTTAGTCGAATTTCGGGATACCCGGGACACGGCAGCGTCCGCCCGCCCGGAGATAATACGCTGACGTCGTGGCCCATTGATTGCAGCGTGTCGCGGGTCTTTTCCAGTGTTCGCACTACGCCATTGATCTGGGGCGACCAGGCGTCGGTGACCAGCAGAATCTTCATGCCGCCTGCTCCGTGAGTGGCGGCAGCGTGTCGGTATGGCGCGCAGGCAGCCGCTTGATGACCGCCTGCATGTCGCTGGAGCGGACCAGCTCGATGGTGCCGTCGTGATGCTCGATCAGCGCGGTACAGCTTTCGACCCAGTCGCCGCAGTTAAGATAGATGGCATCGTTGTTCATCGTGATCTGGGGGCGGTGAATGTGGCCGCAGATCAAGCCGTCAACGTGGTTGGCCCTGGCTTCCCGGCTGACTGCCTCCTCGAAGTTGGAAATAAACTTGACCGCGTTCTTGACGCGGTGCTTGAGATAGGCGGCCAGGGACCAGTGATCGCGCCCCATCCTGGCCCGGACCCAGTTGACCAGTCGGTTGAGCTTGAGCAGTCCGTCGTACAGTTTGGAGCCGATCAGGCCCAGAAAGCGCGAGTTGAGCACGGCGGCATCGAATTGGTCGCCGTGGAGAATCAGGAATCGTCGGCCATCGGCCGTTTCGTGAATGACTTCGTTGATGATCTCGATATTGCCAATGGTCATGCCGTCGTATTGACGCATGACCTCGTCGTGGTTGCCGGGCACGAAAACGACGCGTGTGTCATGCTTGGCCTTGCCGAGAATCGAGCGAATGACGTTGCTGTGGCTTTGCGGCCAGTAGCGCTTTTTCTTGAGGTACCAGAAATCGACGATATCGCCGACCAGGTACAGCGTTTCGCAGCGCATCTGGCGAATGAAGTCGAGCAGGTAGTCGGCGCTGCAGCCCGGAAATCCGAGGTGGACATCGGAGATCCAGATCGTTCGTACACTGCGCTTGAAGGCGAACGGGGTGCGGTCGGTCATGCCAGGCATCCTCGAGTGGACTGGTCACACCGTAAGTCGCCGCGGTTGCAGCGCAGTTGCGGATACTTGACGACTCGATGACAGGCATGGAGACTGTCAGCCCGCCTTTTTTAAGGGAATCTGTGTGATGCATTGGACGTCTCGCGTGCTGTTTCTGGTCGGTCTTCTGGCGCCGCTGCCGCTGCTGGCCGAGGTCCAGGGTATTGTCAATGCCCGTATCCTCACGCTCGATCCCGAGCAACCGCAGGCCACTGCCATGGCCTGGGACGGGCAAGGCCGGATCGTTTATCTGGGTGATGCCGAAGGCCTCAAGGCCGGTGATCCGGACATACTGCTGCACGATGTTGGAGGACGCCGCGTGCTGCCCGGGCTGATCGACGCGCATGGGCACGTGATGGGTTTGGGTCTGGCGCGCCTGCAGGCCGATCTCACCCCGGCCGAAAGCGTGGACGCGGTCATTGCCATTTTGCGCGAGCACGCTGCCGCATTGTCCGGCGACGACTGGCTGACCGGCCGCGGTTGGGACCAGACCCGCTGGTCGAACGGTGCATTCCCGACCGCGTCCGATCTGGATGCCGCCTTTCCTGATCGACCGGTCTGGCTGGTGCGTGTTGACGGCCATGCCGGCTGGGCCAACTCGGCGGCGCTGTCGCAGGCAGCCCGCGATCTTTCAGGCGATTGGCAGCCCCAGGGTGGAGCCATTCATCGGGATGACAGCGATCAGCCCAGCGGAATCCTGATCGATACGGCCATGCGCTTTATTGAGGACGAGGTTCCGGCGCCGGGGCGCGCAACGCGCGAGCGCGCGCTGGCGCTGGCGTTCGGGGAGATGGTGCGCCACGGGCTGACCGGCGTGCACGACATGGGCGCCAGCCTTGATGATTACCGGCTCTACCGCCGTCTGGATGAGCGTGGTGAACTGCCTGTCCGCATTACTGCTTTCGCTGACGGTGATGCGGCGCTGCTGGATTGGCTGTGCGCCAACGGCATTCACGCAGGTGACCGGCTTACGGTTCGCTCGGTCAAGCTCTATGCCGACGGGGCGCTGGGCAGCCGGGGTGCCGCACTGCTTGCCGATTACGACGATGACCCGGGCAACAGCGGGCTGTTGTTTCATGCCAATGATGAGCTGCTGGCGCTGGTCGAGCGCGCCATGACCTGCGGCCTGCAGCTTGGCATTCATGCCATTGGCGATGCGGCCAATCGCCAGGTCCTCAACGCCATCGGGCGGGCTCGGGCACGGCACGAAGACAACCCGGGCCGACACCGCATCGAACACGCGCAGATCATCCACCTCGACGACATTCCGCGCCTGGCAGAGCATGCCATCATCGCCAGCATGCAGCCGATCCACGCCACTTCGGACATGCGCTGGGCCGGCGAGCGCCTGGGCGAAGCGCGGCTCGAGGGCGCGTATGCCTGGGCGACCCTGCTCGAGCACGGCACCCGCCTGGCGCTGGGCTCGGACTTTCCGGTCGAGCCGGTCAACCCCTGGCTGGGCATCCACGCCGCGGTCACGCGCCAGCGCGACGGCCTGCCGCCGGGTGGCTGGCGGCCGCAGGAGGCGCTGACGCTCGATCAGGCACTGCGCGGATTCACCCTCGACGCAGCCTGGGCCGGCTTTGCCGAAGCCGAGGTGGGCAGCCTGAAAGTGGGCAAGCAAGCCGACTTCATCGTCGTTGATCGCGACCCGATTGGTCTCGATCCCGACGAGCTGGCCGGAGTCCAGGTCGAACAGACCGTGGTGGGCGGTCAGACGGTCTATGAGGCCCATTGATCGAACCCGCTCGGCTGGTCGAGGCGAGCGTACACCGCCCTGCCATCCATAATGGCGCGGCGATCAGGGTGACGACCCACCGCACTTGACGGTGAAGTTCCAGTCGGTACCGCTGGTGCCCTCACAGTTGGGGTAGACATCGATGATGAGGGTCTGCGCGTTGACGGGCAGGCTGATCTGCTCGCTGACATTGCCTCCTGTTCCCACACAGCCGCTGTCGAAGGCGAGCTGGCCGTCGATGAAGGCGCGCACTCGATCCTTGATGCCATAGGTCTGGTAGACGAGTTCGACTGATGGTTCACCGCGGATGGGTATTTCCACCCGGACCGGGTTGTCGTGTCCGCTCTTGGCCTGGTCGTTGCACTGACCGGGCTGGACGTCGTCGGGCGGCGGTGGATCGGGATCATCGCCGACCGGCACAGCGCCACCACCGTCGGGGCCGGTGCCGCCTCCGGCAACGCAGCCTCCGGCATCCGCGTCCCAGCTTGCATCGGTGTCCGGACAAGTGCATACGACCCGGTTGTTGAAATAGTCCATCTGGGCCACGGTGCCGGGGCGGTGAGAGCAATCGGTATCGGCGATATCGCGCTCGGGCGCGGTGGCGCATCGCTGCAGCTCGTCCGACCATTCCGTACCAATCGGGCAGGTGCAGACCAGTTCGCCGCTGGCCGGGTCCGGCAGCGGCAGGGTGCCGGGCCAGCGACTGCAGTCGGCCAGTTCTTCCTCGGGCCAGTCCTCGATGCCGGCGCAGCGGCCCAGCGACTTCGACCAGAACGCGTCCGGCTCAAGACACTGGCACACGCCGTTGTCGGGATAGGTGCCAGGGTAGTCCAGGCATTGTCCGATATCGGCGTCAGGCACACAGCGGTCGCTGCTGTGAAACGAATAGCCCGGCCGGCAGCGGCATAAATACTCCTGGGCGCTATCGTCCCAGTAGCGTTCGGCCTGTGGGCCATAATCGCCGCAGTCCAGCCCGGGTCCTTCATCCGGTTCGGGGCAGGACTGGTCGGCATCGATCACGCTGCCGTCCGGGCAGGTTTGCTGTGTTTCCGGCTCAGGCTCGGTTTCGGGTTCGGGGTCCGGCTCGGGTTCGGGCTCGGGTTCGGGTTCGGGTCCAGGTTCGGGTTCCGGCTCGGCGAGCGCCGCCAGGCAGCCGTAGGCATCACCGCCGTAGCGGCTGAGGCGGCTCATCAGCACCGAGGCTTCGAGTTTGGTCATGCTTTGTCCGACCCGTTCATAGCGCGCATTGCCGTCGTAGGCTGCTGTGCCGCAGGCGGCGATATTGAACAGAAAACAGGGCGGCGGGTCTCCGAAAGCCTTTGCACGCCAGACGCAGAAACTGCCTGAGCCATCCGCGATCTCCACCGGTGGCCGGATGCCCCAGCCCTGGCTGGGGATGCGGCCCGGCGGCAAAATGCTGACATCCAGAGTCAGATTCACGCTGCCGTGACCGGCCTGACTGACGCTGATATCCACCGGTACGATGGCGGGCGTGGCGGTGACAGGCGCGCTGAAGAACAGGGTAAAGATATAGCGCTCCTTGAAGCGCATATCCGCCACGCCGGGGTTGTGCATGTTCGGCGGCCAGGCCGCATCGTTCATCGGCCAGACATCCAGCGATGTGCCGCCCGGAAGGGTTACTGCAACCCGGACGTGTTCATTCGTCAAGGCCCAGTTCCGGACCTTCAGCCAGCAGGTGCGCGACGGGCGTGCGCCGGCGGTGATCTCCAGGCCCTCGGCACACTCGAGCTCGGCTTCCAGCGGCCCAACCTGGACCGGCTCGGTTGATTCGGGCGCGATGGCCAGGGTCAACCAGATACTTGCATCGGCAACATCGATGCAGTCTCCGGGCTGTGGCTGCTGCCCGATAACGGTATCGGGCGCGACGTCGTCGGCTTCTGCTTCAGAGCGTATCGGGGCACTGGCGCCGAGGCTGTCGAGTGCCGCAATGGCGGCTGTCGCGCTCAGTCCCTTCAAATCCGGCATCGCTTGCTGACCGGCCGGGCAGTCGTTGACGGCCAGGCTGGCTGTCGCGGCAGTCGAAATGGTCTGACCGGCATCGCTTGTTGCCGCGGCCTGGACAGCACCGGAGAAGCTCCGGCGCGCCACGCTGGCGCACTCCAGCCAC
Organism: Pseudomonadota bacterium; assembly: GCA_013285445.1. Classification (NCBI taxonomy): domain Bacteria; kingdom Pseudomonadati; phylum Pseudomonadota; species Pseudomonadota bacterium. The sequence continues at coordinate 1,427,417 of CP053448.1, forward strand.
CAGGTCTCACCGATATCAAGTCGGTCATTGCCGTTGACATCGCCGGCGATCGCATCGACCGGGGCGCAGTTGGGATCGGCCAGCGCGATGTTTTCGAGTACGGCATCGCCGACGTTGGTCAATTCATACTGCCAGGCAATGGCCTGGTCTCTGGCTGCAGTCTGCACCGCCGGATGCACTTGCAGCGTCATGGCCGGGCGGGTCGGCGCCGGTTCCATCGGGACGATTTCGGACCGTTCCGTTTCCCCGCGATCGAGCGCTTCGAGCAGTTGGGTGATGGGCAGTTCGAGGCGGCCATCCCGATACTCCGAGGCGCTGGCCTCGATGGTGATGCGGTCACCGAAACGATCAGCGAAACGCACAAGGTCTTCGCGCTTGAGCGTGAAAAGCACCTGACCCGAAGCGGTCGTCTGCTGTCCGAAACCGGACAGTCGCACCTGGGCCGTTCGTCCCACGGCGCTACCGGCGCGGGTGTCGTGCAGTTCGAGGATCAGGCGCAGCGCATTTTTGCGCGCATCCGCGTCGAGCACGATCGGAAAGTTCCATATCCTGGGTGCGTCGCCACTGGCGGGTATGCTGATCGTGCGCATGATCTCAATGGAGTCCGGCCTGAGCATAGGTGCCGGCGTGGATTTCGGCCGGTATCCCGAAAGCTCGACCTGCGCTATTGGCGTTGCGCCTCCGGTCAGCGCCGAGTGCAAACGCAAGCTGTCGAGATCCAGATCGACCCGGGCCTGGCCCCGGGTCACCGGAAACTCATGGTCGGCCAGCGTCAGCCGGCCGTCGGCGGCGACGGGGAGGCCGCTGAAATAGGATTGGGCCTTGTCGTAGAACAGGAAACGAAAACGGACCTGCTCGAAACGCAGCAGCTTGACAATCACTTCAGTGGGCAGGGCAGTGGATCGCCGTGCGGCAGGCAGCGTGGTCCGATAAACGAAATAATCCGGTGCATCTACGCTGAGCTTCAGTGCGTCGGCCTGGGCGGGTACCGTGAAACGGGCCAGCCCGTCGTCATCGCTGCGCGCCATATTGCCGGCGACCATGACATCGGCGTGGGCAACAGGTTGAGCGTTCTGCCGGTCGATCACCCGGATCGTCAGCTCGGCTTGCTGGTTGTCGGCGCCGGCAGAATCCGGCGCCAGAGCCGTGCAGCAGGCCGCCAGCAGCCACAGGGCGGCCCACCACTGGCCGCCACTGAGGGCCAGACCCTTCACTGACCGCCGCCGTTTCGGCGCGGCGGCCGCGGCCGGTTCGGGTTGGCTGCCGGCTGGGCTGGCTGCATGCGCCGGCTGCCTGGTGTGACGTTGAGCGGCTGACCAAAAGTCTGCGAGAACATCCGATACGCCACCTCCTGGCCCAGCTCGCGGTAGCGCAGGTGGACCTCCGTGACCTGCTCGTAGCCGTTGTCACCGCCCTGCCAGCTGTCCTCGACAATCGCGGCTTCATGCGGCTGGGTGGTGTACTGGGCGATGATCTCGTTGGTGTCGATGCGCGTCAGGCGTGCCTGGAAGGACTCGACCGGAACGCCCTCGATGCTTGTCGTTCCCAGTGAGACGATCTCGAGCATCAGCTCGGCGTAGCTCAGTACGGCATCGGCTTCATTCTTGCGCAGATCGCCTTCTCGGCTGAGCCGGCCCTGCAGCTCGTTTTCCTGCTGGGCGCGGCGTACGGCCGTGTCGTAGTGCAGCGTGTGGATGCCGACCCGGCCGAACAGCCACTCGAAGCCGGTGTGAAAGCGCTGCAGCGCGTCGGTCAGATTGACGCTGATCGCCTGACGGTCTTCACTCTGGCGAACTCCGGTTTGCCGTGTCGTGCTGGATGCGCCCCCCTGAAAGGACTGCTGGAGGTTGCTGGTCACATCGCGCTGATCGGCCTGCCACTCCGAGGTGGCCGAGCCCAGGGTGCGCCCGAGCATCACCAGCACGGAGGGTTGACCACTGGCCTCATAGTTGCGCTGGATTCCAGCCGTATCGTAAACAGCCGCTGCCGAGGTGGCCGTGGGCTGATCGCTGCTGAGGGTCTCTGGGTAGCCATCGCGGTAGTGCTGCGCCGAGGCCGGGTCGGCCAGTACGAGCAACAGTCCAAACAGGCAGACAGTGGTGGGCCTGTTCATGACTGTTCCCGGACCTCGACGATGAAGTTGTGTGGCGGCGGCTGGCGCACGGACACTTCCTGATAGTTTCCCAGTGATTTGGGCGGCATCACCGTTCGCTTCCAGCCGGTCACGGGTTCCGACGGGGCCTGCTGGGCGTCGAGGAACTGAGTGCGCGACTCCACGATCATCGGATAGTCGGTGCAGTTGACGTAACGGACGAAAACGCTGAGATTGCCGCTGGTGTCGCGACGCCCCTGGACCTGCTGCACCAGCATGCGATTGCGCAGCGTGTAGTCGGTCAGGCTGACGGTCGACAGGGGCAGTGGCACCATGGACCGGCCGTCCGGCGGAAACAGATAGCTGCCGTCGCCACGCGGCGTGACGCCGTCCGGCGCGCCGCGGAAGTTGCACTCGGGGTGGGTGGAGTGAGGTATTCCGGGTGAGGCGCAGGCCGCGATCAGGCCGACGATCGCGATCGCGGCCAGTGCGCGGAGCAGTGAGGCAATTCTCAGCAAAGCGCAGTTCATCGTCATCTCCTCAGCGGTTGACGTGTTCGGTCGGGAGTGGGCGCTTGTAGGGTTCGATACCGATCCAGTCGCAGTCGGAGCCGTCGCCCACGTGATTGGAGTAGGTGAATGGCGCGACGTTGGTGTAGGCCTCGACCGGGTTGTCCTGTGCGTCGAACAGAGCGATGCGCAGATCGGATCGATCCAGGCCGGCATCGTCAGGCTGTTTGATGGTCGTGCCGACATGAATGAATTCCGGCAGATTGTCCCAGTAGCGGATATCTGCGGCAGGCTTGGTGCGCTTCGAGGCGATGGTGCTGACCAGCCCGAGCAGCGCCAGGCCGGCACCGACATTGGCCGTGCCGCGATCAAAGGTGTTGTTCGAGCGCCGCGCGCTGGCCATCGTGGCGATGCCGCTGGTGGTCAGGGCCTGACCGAGGGCCTCGGTGGAGTCCTTGAACTCCGCCTTGCCGGCGTTGATGACGTCCACGGCGCGGCCACCGCGCGTGGCTGCCTGGAAATAGATATTCTCGGCCGGCACCAGGGGCACCGGACGGTCGTTGGCGGCCAGGGCAATGGAACGATCGCGGGTCGCTTCGGTCCGGCCTGGCGCCCAGGAGCGCACGTAGTAGAGTTTTTCCTTGTGCTCGCCGGTTCGCATCTTGACCGGACCGGAGTTGACAAAGGCCAGGTAGAGCAGGTTGGCGTCTGCCGACGGAGGACTGAGTTGATCGTTGAGCAGGTAGGCTTGCTCGTACAGATCCCGGGCAAGATCGGTGTCGCCATTGCACTGCGATGCCCAGCCAGCCAGGTAGTAGAACAGGGAGAAGTCCTTGGCGTAATCGGCATCCTCGGCCATGGCGTCCTGTTCCAGGCCGCCGAGCATGGCCGCACGCGCGTTTTCATAGTCGTCGTGCTCCAGGAAGACCAGCCCGCGGTAGAAATAGGCCATCGCCCGTTCGTACGGATCGCCCTTGAAATCCTTGACATATTCGGCGGTGAACTTGCTGCGCGCCTTGCGTGCCTGATCATTGTCGGCGTAAATGGTTTCAATGCGGCGAATGGCCTGATCGAGCGCATCTCCGGCGTGCGCAAATTCGCCGTGTTTGAGCAATTCCAGCCCGAGGCGCAGGAAATTGAGTACCGCATTGCGCTCACCCTGCTTGAGAACGGTGGCGTAGTAGCTGTGAAAGTCAGCAGGGCGACCCCGGGTGAATGCAAGCAGCCGTTCCTCGTCAACCGGATGGTCGCGTATAGCCGGATTGCCTCCAGCGCCACCGCCCCCGGTGGCGCATGCAGCCAGGCCAAGAACGGCAAGTATGCAAATTACATGGCGAATGTTCATGGCTCTCCCTAGCGGTAGATCGCGTCGTCCTGGGCAAACTTGGAGAATTCGAACTGATCCGACCAGACGATGGTGCCGTACTCGAGATCCACCATCTCGAAAGTAATCTGGTTGTAGCGCTGAATGACTCCGGTGCGCCGGTCGGTGGCGTCGAGCGTCTTGATGCGGCCGGCCAACCGATAGTCGGCGCCTGCCGGTGCGCGCGTCATCCCCCGGGTGCCGGTGTCGACGACGCCCTGCCGTTTCAGGTCGCGCTCCTTTTCAACCATGCCGGCGTATTCGCGCGCCACGAAGATGACCCGGCCCTGGCTGGCCTGGATCAAGCCGGTACGCAAGCGGTCGACAATCAGCCGCTTGTTGAGGAATTGCGAGCTTTCGTTGTGGAAGTAGGCTGCGTCGACGATCACCCGCGGCGGCGTCGTGTGGTTGCCAAGCGCGCCGCTGCTGATGAGGCTGCGCATCATCTCCTCGGACATCGAGACGATGTCCTGCGACTCGATGCCGACGCCGGAGACTACGCCGGTGGTGGCCGGATCGATGTACTGGGTTGGTCGACCAGGAGCGTTGTAGACGCCGGTGCCGGACGGGCTGGCACAGCCAGCCAGCATTGCGGCAAGAGCAGTGGCGATAGCGAGTTGTTTCATGGCGGGTGGCTGCCGTGATTGGCCTGACCTCAAGGCTATCGCGACAGATGCGCGGGCACTATGAGTAGGTCTACTCATTCGATGTGGCCCTGGAGAATGGCGCGCAGCAGGGCATTCTGCCCCGACAGCTCAAGGCGGTCGCAGATGCGGGCGCGGTGGTTCTCGACCGTGCGGATGCTCAGCCCGAGTCGCTCGGCTATTTCCCGGCTCGTCAGTCCATCGCCGATCAGGCGGACGATATGGCGCTGGCGCGCCGTCAATCGGTTATGGCGCTCGTTCACCCGCCCAATGTAGGCGAGCCTCGCAGCTGGCCGGAATAGGCAGGTCTACTCAAATCCGGCCAATTGCAAACCAGTGCCGATCAGTTGTCATGACCGCTTCTGTAGTGTTCGAGCGCGAAGCGGAGCAGTGCGTTGGCGCCTCTGATCTCCAGCTTTCGGACCATGTTCGCGCGGTGGTTTTCGACCGTCTTGGGACTGATCGACAGCAGCTCCGCGATCTCCCGGCTGGACTTGTACTCGGCCACCAGATGCAGCACCCGCCGCTCGGCCGGCGAGAGCAGCTCGACGGGGGAGGTCAGGCTGGGATCGCCGTGCTCGTCGATTCGTCCCGGTAGCCCGGACCCGAGGTATCGGCGGCCGCGCCGCACGGTGAGCAGACAGCGGATGACCTCCGATTCGACATGTTCCTTGAGCAGATAGCCGAATGCACCCAATTCGACGGCCGCGCGCAGGTAGCCGGTGTCGTCGTACATCGTCAGCATGACCACGCGCGGCGCGTCCGGCCAGCGCATGACCTGCGCCAGCACATCGAGCCCGTCGGCTTCGGGCATGGCGATATCGAGTACGGCCATTGAGGGGCGATGCAACCTCAGCAGGCGCAGGGCCTGCGCCCCGTCTCCAGCCTCGGCGACCACCTCGAACTGACCGCTGGACTGAATCACCTCGCGCAAGCCGTGGCGGAAGATCGGGTGGTCGTCTGCGATGAGAATCGACTCAGGCATGGTGGTGCGGCACGATCAGATGGATTCGGGTGCCTTGCGGGTTGACATTGCCGATGTGGATTCGCCCGCCGAGCATTCGGGCTCTGGAGCGGATGCCGTCGAGACCATGCCCGTGCCCACGATCATCAGGGCTGATACCGCGGCCGTTGTCGATGATCTCCAGCTCGACCCGGTGCCGATTGCCGCGCAGTCGCAGCTTGGCCTCGCTGGCATTGGCGTGACGCAGGATATTGGATATCCCTTCCTGGACGATGCGGTAGAGCTGCAGTGCCTGCTCGTCGGTCACGGAGGGGGGATTGATCTCGCATTCCAGATCAACCGACGTGGATTCGAAGACGTTGTCCAGCATTGATTCCAGGGCGCGTTTCAGTCCGAGGCGGTCGAGCTGGTGCGGGTGCAAGTGACTGACCGAGACCCGCAACTCACTGAGGCAATCGTCGGACATTTCACGCAGGGTCCGGGCCTGCGGAATATCGTCCTCGTGGCGCCGCAGACGGCTTGCAAGCAGCAGCAGGTTCTGACCCAGTCCGTCGTGCAGCTCGCGCGCGATGCGTCGTCGCTCGCTGTCATGCGCGTTGACCAGCGCTTGTCTGGCGGCCAGCTTTTCGCTGTTGAGCGTATTGATTCGATCGGCCAGGGCAAAGGAAAACAGCATGACTTCGGCAGCCGTACCGAGCTGCAAACCGTGTTCGCTCCACCAGCTCGGCGTCACCAGCCCCATTGTGCGCAAAGCGAGCAACACCACGCCAGGAAGAAACAACACCAGCGCCAGGACCACAAACCGAGACTGACGACAACCCCTGATATAGGACAATACGACCGGAATCGGGTAGATCAACACAACGGCCAGGGCGCCCAGGACCGTAACGGCCATCACGGCACTGCGGTAGTCAATAAACATCAGCGGCAGGATGGCCAGCGCAGTAGCGGCCAGGCCAATCAGGGCCAAATGGCCGGCGGGTACGTAGGTTCGTGTCTGCGCCAGGCGGGACACGAAACAGGCCCCCGCTGCGATCATCACGGCGACACCGGTTACCGCGGCCAGATTGCTCCAGGCGGTCCACTGTGGCCACAGCCACAGGCTGGCATGGCCGAACAGGCTGGACTGAAAGATCAGCAGGCCGATCAGGTACAGCACGTAGTAGCCGTAGGCCAGATCGCGGACGGCCAGCAGCAGAAAGAAGTTATACACCGCCATGGCCAGCAGGAAGGCGTAGTACACGCCGAAGCCGAACTGTGACAGCGCGACATGTTCGATCAGCGTCTCGCCGTCGTGCAGCAGGAGTGGCACAACGGTCGAGCCATTCGAGGCCACGCTCATGTAAACCGGCCGCTCGAGCCGGTCGGGGAGCTCAAGCAGCGGAGTCGGGTAGCGCTTGAGGTCCGGCGAGCGCGGGCGCGTGTCGCCGGCTGCGATGTGTCGCCATCCTCTGCTGGTCGGCAGATAGATATCAATGCGATCGTTCTGGGTGTAGGCGACCTCGATCAGACGGTTGACGCTGCGACCGTCAGCCGGCATAACCCGGAACCACCAGGTCGATGAGGTGTAGCCAAGGTTGATCTCAGAGGTATCGACCGGCCTGAAACGCGATGCCGGTGACAGACCGGCGACCTGTTCGATGGTCAGCAGGTTGTCCGGGTCTTCCAGTATCCAGACATCGAGCGAGGGCCGGGAGTCGGCCGCCTGGGCGCCTGAAGCAACGAGGTGTGCCAGCAACAGGCCGAACGCGGTCCACCTGATCACGGCATCGACTCTGTATCACTGACCCTGCGGATGGGCACACTGCCTCCCGGCCGGAATTCGTGCTGATCAACATAGCCGAGGGCCCGTCAGCGGTCAATTCATGTCTGCATACGCTATGCTTTGCCCCAGGGCGTGGTCGCCACAGTTCAAGCAGGAGAGTCATGGGCAGTCAAGACAGTCGTCGCGATGGACATCGCCTGATTCTGCGCCAGTCGCGTGTCGAGGACTACGATGATATCGCCGAGATCATGGATCGGGTCTACAAGGGCCTGGATGGCGCCTGGACGCGGGAGCAGTACGAGTCCCAGGTCACGCGCTTCCCCGAAGGCCAGATCTGCATCGAGGACAACGGCAAGGTGGTCGCCGCGGCCATTTCACTGATCGTCAAGTACAGTCGCTGGGGCCAGGATCACCGCTACTGGGACATCGTCGGCAATGGTTACCTGACCACCCACGATCCCAAGGGCGACGTGCTCTACGGCGTGGATGTCTTCGTTCACCCGGACTACCGCGACCTGCGCCTGGGCCGGCGCCTGTACGATGCGCGCAAGGCGCTGTGCGAGACTCTCAACTTGCGCGGCATTGTTGTTGGCGGCCGCATTCCGGGCTACAAGCGCTACGCGGAGGAATTGACGCCCCAGCAATACGTGGCGCAGGTACGCGCGCGCGAGCTGGTCGACCCGATCCTGACCTTCCAGCTGGCCAATGACTTTCAGGTCCGGCGCATTGTCAAGGGCTATCTGCCGGATGATCGCGACTCGGCCGGTTACGCGGTGTTGCTCGAGTGGGTCAACATCTACTATGACGAGGGCGAGCAGAAAATGATCGGTGGCCGGCCGTCCGACGTTCGGGTCGGTGCCGTGCAGTGGCAGATGCGGTCGATGAAGACCCTGGAGGACCTCTACAGCCAGATCGAGTATTTCGTCGATGCGGTATCCGGCTATCAGGCTGATGTCGTGCTGTTTCCCGAGTTCTTCAATGGCCCGCTGATGGCGCCCTGGAACGACCAGGGACCGGCCGAAGCCGTGCGCCAGCTGGCCGGCTATACCGAAGCGATTCGTGACCAGATGCTCAAGCTGGCGGTGTCTTACAACATCAATATCATCGCCGGATCGATGCCGGAATACGACGGCGAGCGGCTTCGGAACGTGTGCTACCTGCTCCGGCGCGACGGCACCTGGGATCGGCAGTACAAGGTCCACGTCACGCCCGACGAGGTTGCCTACTGGGGACTGAAAGGCGGCGACAAGGTACAGGTGTTCGATACCGACTTCGGGCGCATCGGAATCCTGATCTGCTACGACGTCGAGTTTCCCGAGCTGCCGCGGCTGATGGCCGATTCGGGCATGAACATTCTGTTCGTGCCCTATTGGACCGACACCAAGAACGCCTATCTGCGGGTGCGACGCTGTGCCCAGGCACGCGCAATCGAGAACGAGTGCTATGTCGTCATTACCGGTTCGGTCGGCAACCTGCCGCGGGTCGAGAATATGGACATGCAGTATTCTCAAGCGGCGGTGTTCACGCCCTCGGACTTCGCTTTCCCGCACGACGCGGTCGCACATGAGGCGACGGCTAACACCGAAACGATGCTGATCGCCGACCTCGACCTTGACAACCTGCGCGAGATTCGCTCGCATGGCTCGGTGCGCAATCTGGCCGACCGGCGACTTGACCTGTACGAACTGCGCTGGAAGGATGGGGGCGGAGAACGGTAGCCCGACCTGTCGCGGATGCGACCGCGACCTACGAACACGGTCCGCACGCAGGTCGGGGCCGCGTCCCCGACGGACGAGCCCCGGGGTCGGCACGCATGGCGGGACATCCATCGACCTTTCGGGAAACCCGCGCAACCGTGGACGCCGGGGGTTCGGATATCTCGTCTAAGGGCTATAGGCGAAAATGGGAATGGGTTAAAGGGGGCGCTGTTATCATTGGTGGACCACTCGAGCAGGAGCGAAACAATGAGCGGTATCACCTGGGGAATCATTGGCCTGGTCGCGGGGCTTGCGGCGGGTGCGGGTGCAGTCTGGCTGCTGGTCGCGCGCCGCGCGCAATCGCCTTCGGTCACTGAGCTCAAGGCAGAAAACGAACGATTCCGCGAGGAGGTCAACGCGCACTTCGTGCAGACCGCCGCGCTGATCAATCAGCTCACCGACAGCTACAAGGCGGTATTCGACCACCTGAGCGATGGTGCTGATCGACTTGTCGACAAGGACGCAGTACGCGAGCGCATGCCGCAGGTCAGCGGTCGGGAAGTGCGCCTCAAACACATCGGCGCGCCGGCCGACAGGGACGATTAGGTCAGAACCGCCGTGCGTAGACGAGCGACCAGGACTCGATGCCCTGATTGGGGTCCTCCAGGCCGGCATTGGAGTAGTGAATCACCCGCACACGCAGGCTGTCGCGGTCGCTGAATCGAATACCTGCGCCAAATCGGTCCTCGAAGTGCAGCCGTGAGCCCAGTTTCTTGTCGCCGACACGATCGTCGGTAAAGTAAGCGGCACCCAACCCGATTTCCAGAAACGGCTTCCAGCGGCCGCCGAACTGGTAGACGAAAACCGGTGAGACCGACACGGTCTGCTGATCGCCGCTCAGGTCGCCCGCCTCCCACCAGGTATACGCGAAACTCCAGTAGCCGGTCAGATGGCCGGCGTCGCGCTCGAACCAGCGCTGCTCCCAGTCGAGACCCAGTGCGATACTGGCCGTGTTCTGTCCCTCGCTGGTTACGCCGGGTGCAAGCAGCACTTCGGCGGCTTGGGTCCCGATTGCGGGCGCCAGGCTTGCTATCGCGAACAGCGACAGGGTTCGCAGGTTCATGGGTCGGGCTCCAAGGGTGAAAAACGCCGCCACATCATAGTCAATCCACTAGCCGAATTGCGAGCGCAACAGCGATCGAATCCGTTCCCGGGTGCTGCGGAAACGCGCCAGCATGTCTTCGCCAGACAGCGCAGCGTCGTCGGTCGCCGGGTCCGGAATCGGCCAATGCAGGTGCTCGACGCCCGGCGGCAGGGCAGGGCACACTTCATCGGCACATAGCGTGATGACCAGGTCCAGGCTGGCCGGATCGAAAACCTCGACGGATTTCGAGCGGTGATGCGAGATGTCGATGCCGATCTCGGCCATGGCCTTCACTGCCCAGGGGTTGACTGTGGCCGGCCGCGAGCCGGCGCTCATTACCTCGGCCCGGTCGCCGAGCGTGTCGCGGGCGAGGCCCTCGGCCATCTGGCTGCGCGCCGAGTTGGCCACGCAGAGAAACAGAATGCGCTGCCTGTTCATTGGCCGGCGTCCCGTGCCTGTTTCGCGGCATCGTCGAACCACCGGCGCTTGAGCCACAGCGCCACGGTGACCAGGCCGATCAACACCGGCACCTCGACCAGCGGGCCGATGACGGTGGCGAACGCCACCGGGGAGGACAGGCCGAAGGCGGCAATGGCCACGGCGATGGCCAGCTCGAAATTGTTGCTCGCCGCGGTGAAGGCGATGGCGGTTGTGCGCGGGTAGTCGGCCTCGATCAGCTTGCCCATCCAGAAGCTGATGATGAACATCAAGACAAAGTAGATCACCAGCGGCACGGCGATGCGCAGCGCATCGAGCGGCAGCCCCAGCACGGCCGATCCCTTGAACGCGAACATCACCGCGACAGTAAACAGCAGCGCGAACAGCGTGATCGGCCCTGTTGCGGTCACAAATACGTTCTCGTACCAGTCGGTGCCGCGGCGCCTGATCAGGATGCGACGGCTGAAGTAGCCAGCGGCAAACGGGATGCCCAGATAAACGAGGACGGCCTGGGCGATGGTTCCGAAGCCAACATCAATCACGCTGCCAGCCAGGCCGAACAGCGGCGGCAGCACGGCCAGGAAGAGCCAGGCGTAGAGGCTGAAGAAGATGAGCTGGAAAATCGAATTGAAGGCGACCAGGGCAGCTACGTACTGGTTGTTACCGCCGGCGAGCTGGTTCCAGACAATCACCATGGCGATGCAGCGCGCCAGGCCGATCAGGATCACGCCGGTCATGTACTCGGGATGGTCGCGCAGAAACAGCACCGCCAGGGCGAACATCAGCACCGGGCCAATCAGCCAGTTTTGCACCAGCGACAGCGCCAGCACACGCTTGTCGCGAAAAACCAGCGGCAGCTCCTCGTACTTCACGCGCGCCAGCGGCGGGTACATCATCAGGATCAGCCCGGCGGCAATGAGCAGGTTGGTGTGGCCGATCGACAGCTCGTCCAAAGCTGCCGGTAAGCCGTCGAGGACGCTGCCCAGCACGGTGCCGATGGCCATGGCGGCAAAGATCCACAGCGTCAGGTAGCGGTCGAGAACAGACAGCCGCTTGCGTGGCGAATGGCTCATGTAAATTCCACGGGATGGATTCAGCAGCAGTCGCGTACCCGACCAAGCAGTTCGGCCAGCTCACCCATGTGCTCCGACGACAGTGCATAGCGCACCCGCGGGCGTTCGAACTGGGCGACGACGATGCCCGCCTGCTTGAGGATGCGCATATGCTCGGAAACGGTCGACTGGGCCAGACCGACCTCGTCGACGATATCTCCGCCAATGCATTGCTCGCGGTCGAGCAGCAGGCGCACGATTCTCACCCGCGCCGGGTGGGCCAGCGCGCGGGCGACTTCGGCAATCCTGTTATCGATGGGCATCCACAGATTCGTCTATCGTCGATCATCGATATTATAGCGCGATTGCCTCGGCACGGACACCATTGTCGTGATGAAGGCAATCTTCCCCCGGCACTTGAGCAGAGCCGATCGCTACGACCGAGAGTATGGTCTGGCCCGGGCGGTCGGAAACGTCGAGGGAATAAATTACCTTGCACAACCGTCAGTCCTTATCGAAGGCGCCGAAACTGACGCCTGCAGCGTCTCCAAGAGGCGAAATGACTCCAAAAAAAAGGATCAAAGCATGAAGTTCTTCAAGCAGATTGTGACAGCAACACTTGCATCACTGGTTTGGGTAAGCAGCGGCTACGCAATCATGATTTCAGGAGGGTTTACCGGAAACTGGTTCAACCCAGAAACCAGCGGCCAGGGTTTCCAGCTACAGGTTCTCCCTGATGGCCGGGCCGTTGCCTTCTGGTTTACCTATGATGCCAATGGCAATCAGGTCTGGCTGATCGGCGACTCGCAGATTCAGGGCAACACCCTGGAAATGCAAATGTCACAGCCCGTCGGCGCCACGTTCGGGCCGGGCTTTGATCCCGAAGACGTCGAGCTGGTTCCCTTCGGCACACTCACCCTGACGTTCGGTGACTGCAACAGCGGCATGGCCACCTGGGCGAGCAGCAATCCTGATTTCGGTTCCGGCCAGATGTCCCTGCAAAGACTGAGCAGCTCCGCGGGCGTCCGATGCACGGGTTCGCTTGCCGACAACAACAGCGGGTTTTCGGAGCTTATCGACTTCCGGGTTCCGCTGCTCAATGAGGGGACATTCCCGCTCGGTTCCGGGCATGCCGACTACGAGTCGCGTCCTGGCAACATCGATTTCGACGTTGAAATCGAAGACGTCCCGGTCGGAGACTACACGCTTCTGGTTGACGGCATCGCTCGCGGCACGATCCAGGTGGTCAATGTCGACGACGGCACCGAGGGCGAAATCGAGTATTCCAGCCCGCAGGACGGAGACGATCTGCTTCTCGATTTCGACCCGCTGGGTGCCCTGATCGAAGTGGCGGAGGGCAGCAACGTGCTCTTCAGCGCCGTATTGGAACCGGGTAATGGCGGTGATGATGGCGGTGACGACAACGGTGGCGGAAGCGACAACGCGCCTCCGTTCGGCAATACCGAAACCGAGGTCGACCTGATCAATACGGGCCTGGACCCCGACGCCAGCGGCGACGTGGAGCTGGAGCAGCGCTCCGATCGCGTCGAGTTCGACGTAGAGATCGAGGACCTGGATACCGGAACCTACGAGCTCTGGGTCGGTGGAGCGCTGCGAGGCCAGATCGAGGTGTTCGTGACCGCTGACGGTACCGAAGGCGAGCTGGAGTTCCGCAACCCGGTCGAGACGGGAAAACTGCCCCTGGACTTCAACCCGATCGGAGAGATGATCACGATCGAACAAGCTGGCAGCGTCTTTCTTGAAGTCCAGTTTCCCACCGAACTTGGCGGGGGAGACAATGACGACGACGGCAACGATGACGACGACGACGATGACGATGACGATGACGATGACGACGATGATGATGATGACGACGATGATGATGATGACGACGATGAGGACGGCGACGACTGATCGCTACCCCTGGTCGTAGCCGGCCGACGGGTGTCTGGAAGGGATAGGCGCGCAAGCGCCACACCAACACAGGCAACAGCGGTTGTCCACGTGCCCGCCCGGCAGTCCGGGCGGGTTTTCCAGTAGTATTGGCGCCACTTGAAATGAATCGAGTTCGGATATGTCAGATCAACGCCAGGCACCCGTCTGCCTCATTCTGGTAGTGCTCGCCGGCCTGGCTCTGGCTGCGGGTCAGCCAACAGACCTGATCGCCGCGTCCCGCCTGCCGGCGTCCGGAACAGTTAGCATGATGATTTCGACCGACCGCATCATTCGCCAAACAGAGGACGACGCCGAGGACGACGCTGAGGACGACGCCGAGGACGATGCCGAGGATGACGCCGAGGATGACGCCGAGGACGACGCCGAGGATGACGCCGAGGACGATGCCGAGGATGACGCCGAGGACGATGCCGAGGACGACGCCGAGGATGACGCCGAGGACGACGCCGAGGACGACGCCGAGGATGACGCCGAGGACGACGCCGAGGACGACGCCGAGGACGATGCCGAGGATGACGCCGAGGATGACGCCGAGGACGATGCCGAGGACGACGCCGAGGATGACGCCGAGGACGACGCCGAGGACGATGCCGAGGATGACGCCGAGGACGACGCCGAGGACGACGCCGAGGACGATGCCGAGGATGACGCCGAGGATGACGCCGAGGACGATGCCGAGGATGACGCCGAGGATGACGCCGAGGATGACGCCGAGGACGATGCCGAGGATGACGCCGAGGATGACGCCGAGGACGACGCCGAGGATGACGCCGAGGACGACGCCGAGGACGATGCCGAGGACGATGCCGAGGATGACGCCGAGGACGACGCCGAGGACGATGCCGAGGATGACGCCGAGGACGATGCCGAGGACGATGCCGAGGACGACGCCGAGGATGACGCCGAGGATGACGCCGAGGATGACGCCGAGGATGACGCCGAGGACGATGCCGAGGACGATGCCGAGGACGATGCCGAGGATGACGCCGAGGATGACGCCGAGGATGACGCCGAGGACGACGCCGAGGACGACGCCGAGGACGATGCCGAGGATGACGCCGAGGATGACGCCGAGGATGACGCCGAGGATGACGCCGAGGACGACGCCGAGGACGACGCCGAGGACGACGCCGAGGACGACGCCGAGGACGACCCCGGAGACGACTCGGAAGACGATTTCGACGATGATGATGTCGATGTCGACGATGACCGCGACGGCGACAGGGAAGAGCTTGGCGATGATCTGAGCGATGCGATCATCGACGCAGCGGTCGATGACACCGTCGATATTGTGTTCAATGAAGCGGGCGATCTGATCAGCAGAAGCGAACTGATCGTGCTGATGCCGCAAGATGAGCTGGAGCAGCTGGAGCGCTTCACCGGCTACAGGCAGTTGGCCAGCGAAGCGCTGCCCGGCCTGAACAGCCACCTCGTCCGTCTCCTGGTGCCGGAGTCGGTTGGGCTGGAGCATGCCCTGGCCAGTTTGCGAGCGCTGTTGCCGAATGCGGCCGTCGATTACAACCACAGTTACGAGGTCAGCCGGAGCAGGCCGGTCACGCCGACATCCCGGAATCCCGCCCTGGCGGGCGCGCGCTACAGACCCGCCAGCATTGATGATGCTCAGCAATACGCTATCGGCATGATCGATAGCGGCGTGATGGTTGATCACGTTTCGCTGCGCGAGGCAAGCATCACAACGCGCTCGTTCCTTGCCCGCAATCAGTCATCTGTTCCGGGTCACGGCACGGCGGTGGCCTCGCTACTTGTGGGCAACTCGCCCGAAGTCAGGGGTATCGCCCCGGCGGTCCGGCTGCACGCTGCAGAGGTATTCTTCATGGAGCCGGGCTTCGGGTTGATTGGCACCAGCCACAGCCTCATCCAGGCTCTGAACTGGCTGATGGAAGGCCAGGTTCGCGTCGTCAATCTTGCCCTGGCCGGCCCCGATAATCGAGTGCTGGAGCAGTCATTGCGCCTGGCCCGGGAAAAAGGCGTCTTCATCGTGGCGGCGGCTGGCAACGATGGACCTGCCGCCCCACCCAGATTTCCTGCTGCGTATGAAACTGTCCTGGCTGTAACCGCCATCGACTCCCTGAATCGCCCTTATCTGAGAGCCGGTCGAGGTGACCACCTTGATTATGCCGCCCCCGGTGTGGACCTGGTGGTTGCGGACCCTTCGTCGGCAAACGGCTACCGCCGTGCAACAGGTACGTCTTACGCGACGCCTTTCGTGACTGGGCTGATCATCCACCACTTGTCGCGAATGCCGCTTGAAGCGGTCGAGTTGCAGTCACTGCTGGACGCAGATGTCGTCGACCTCGGGGAGCCCGGTCCGGACCCCGTTTTCGGCCGCGGCCTCATCGGCGCCAGCCTGCTGGTTGGCCATGCGACAAGGTAGGTAACACTCAGAACCACTGCGCAGGCCAGACGGCGCCTTCTCCGACCGAAAGCGCTCAGTGCAGACTTGTTTCAGTGCTCCCCTAGCCCGCATTATTCATGAATTCACTCGCGCCCTTGCTTGCGCCTTGTCCGCACAGCGGATGTTCCTCCCTCGGAAATACAGCCTGGTATTCCGCTCGGTCGGAAAATCCGCTGTGCGAACAATCCCCTGCGCAATCATCGCGGCGATTCATGAATAATGCGGACTAGAAGCTCATTTCGAGCTGGGCCTCAACGCGATTGTCGTTGTAGTCGGCCGAAGGAAGATTGGAGTCGTGCGAGCGGTGCTGGATGGTCACCAGGCCGGTGAGAGCCTGTGTGATCGGAAAGTCGAACCGCCCTCGCCAGCGTTGACGGTCGTCATCCCGCCGGACTCCGATCGATGGCGTGACGGCGGCATAGTCTCGTTGTTCCAGGCTCCAATCCAGGCGAATGCGCACCGGACGTTCGCCGTACCAATGAAATCGGCGTGACCAACGCAGGTCAATCCGGTGTGCGTCAAAATCGAACTCGTCCGCCGCGGTGTCTTCACGTTCGAATGCGTAACCCACGACGAAGTAGTTTCTCGTGCCATCGAGAAAGAAATAGAAGTCCGCGTCGCCGGCATTGACGTTGCCGTCCCTGGCTGGATTGCCGGGAAACGCCTTGTTGCGGTAGTAGTACCCTGCGCGCAGATAGACGCGATCGGTAAGGAAGGTCGTGAAATAGGGCGAAACATGCTGGAAGTTCAGCAATTCGTCGTTGTCCAGTCGGGCGTGCACAGCATAGCTCCTGACACCGACATCGAATTCTTCGAAGTTCTGCTTCACGCCCAGGCTCAGATTGTGGATCTGAAGATCGAACTCGGATTGGTCGAAGTAGGATTTCTGCGACAGGCTGTATCCGAGATCGAGATCCGTGCCCTGGCTGAATCGCTTCCCGTATTCGATATCCAAGTCGAGCACCGCCGCCATATCGCCCTCGTCGAGACTCTGGTCGAGCTCGTCGACCGTAACCAGGTCGTCGTACTGGAGGCCCGCAGCCAGCGTGACTTCAATGGGCCACTCGTCTGCTTTCCCGACTTCTCGCGAGGGCGCGGCCTCCTCAGCGGCTGTCTCGTCATCGTCTGTTTCATTCGGTGCCGCGGTCGCCGTCGCCGTGCCGACAAGGCCGGCCAGGCAGATCAGGCGCATGATTCGCGCCATCGAGGCAGTCCAGGCGCCCGGACAGCGTCCGGGCTGCTGCATTGTTGTCATCATTGCCTTGTCCTTTCCTGAGCGATACAGTGGCCGGTCAGGGTTTTGACCAATCCCGCCGGATCAGCTCGACTTCAGAGTCGCCGACCATGATATCGCCGGCCATGTGTTCCACGATATAGCTGTCGAGTACCGAAGAGTCCGGCCCGCTGGCCGCATGAAACTGCCCGGAGTCGGCCAGTGGCGCGTCGATTCTTTGCAGGAGCACTTCCTGCCAGTCAGTTCCGAGTCGGCATGCGACGACGGCAAAGGATGTTGACTCCCCCTGGTGTGCCACGCGGTATTGCCGGCAATACCGGCCTTCGGCATGCTCGAAGCTCAACTCGATCCTGGCCAGCGTCCCGTTGCCGAAGGTCACAAGTTCTCCCGATGGCTGACGGTCGAGAAGCCGCGAGAGCTCCGGATTCGTCGAGGGCAGCGCATCAGCCACGCTCGTATCGGTCCGGCCCTCGTTCGGCCCGGTGCCCCGATCAGGCAACGTCATTACGCCAATGCCCAGGACGGCCACCACAGCCGTTATCCCCGCCAGCCGCGCCAATCCCGGCAGGGCACCCCCCCTGAAAACGTCGCCGACCAGGCTCGTCCACCAGGAATGGTCGGGCTCGGCCGCTGGTTCGAGCAATGCGCTGATGGGTTCGGGCACCGGCCGTCTGGAAACTGCATGAAAGCGCGCTCTGAGCAAGCGGTCGTTGCGAATCATGCGCGCCAGCCGCCTCGTCGACTGCGGATCTTTCTCCATGGCGTGTTCCACAGCACGCATATCGTCGCCATCCAGCATGCCGTCGAGATAGGCTGAAAGCATTTCGTCTGTGACTGCCGGTTTGATGTTGCTCACCTTGCGCTACTCAGGTCATTTCCAGAAGCCGCTTGCGCGCTCTTGCCACGCGGCTCATCACGGTGCCAATCGGTATATCCAGGATCTCGGCCGCTTCCCGATAGCTGTACTCCTCTATGGCAACCAGCGCGAGCACTTCCCGCTGATCGATTTCGAGACGCTGCATGGCTGTTTCCACTTCGT
Organism: Pseudomonadota bacterium; assembly: GCA_013285445.1. Taxonomy (NCBI): domain Bacteria; kingdom Pseudomonadati; phylum Pseudomonadota; species Pseudomonadota bacterium. The sequence goes on from CP053448.1 coordinate 1,445,730, forward strand.
CCATTCTCATCATGGTCATCGCCGCGTTCTCGCCATCCAGGCTTTCCATCCGACTTTCGAGCCTGTCTTGGCCTGGCGTCGTCATTCGGCCGTTCTTGCGAATCTCGTCGATCCATAGATTTCGGCATACCCGGTACATCCAGGCCGCAAATGTCGCGTTTGCGGGCACGCCCTTGTCGAGCAACCGCTCAATTGTGCCCTGGGCCAGGTCGTCGCCGTCAGCGGCATTGCCGGTCAAGGCGAAGGAAAAACGCCGCAGTGGCTCCAGATGCTCGGCAATGGCCTGCTTGAGCTGCTCCTCGGCCAGGTTCAATGCTTACCCCTCATGACGGACAGCGGCCCTATTCTATTCCCTCGCATCGGGCGATGAATCAGCCGGTCTTGTGCCGGTTGACTCACCTGACGGTGGATCAAAGCGTTATCTTAGTCTGAAGTGAAGACCACGATTTGTCATTCCCATGGATTGCCGCCTGTTTGCCTGTCGAAGTGACCGTTGCCGCCGCTGCTTGCCGCGGGCAGGGCGACGATGACCATGCGTTTCTTTGCCACTGCCCCGACGGGACTGCAGGATTTGCTGGCTGAAGAGCTGCGCGCGCTCGGGCTGGTACAGGCGCATCCGCAACGCGGCGGCGCGGTGTTCGAGTCGGATCTTGCGGGTGGTTATCGCGCCTGCCTGTGGTCGCGCATCGCCAACCGAATCCTGCTGCCCATCGCGCAGTTCGAGGCGACAGATGACGAAGGGCTTTATCGTGGGACGGGAACAGTTGATTGGTTGGCCAACCTGAGCCCGGGCCACACCCTGGCGGTTGACTTCACCGGCATCAGGGCGGCGATCTTGCACAGCCGCTTCGCGGCTCAGCGCGTCAAGGATGCCATCGTCGATCAACTGCGGGTGGCGACCGGCGATCGGCCTTCGGTGGATGTTCGCCAGCCGGATGTCCGCATCAACGTGCACATGCACGCGACCCGAGTAACCGTGTCCATCGACCTGTCCGGAGAAAGCCTGCACAAGCGTGGTTACCGCGAGACCGGCCTGAGCGCGCCGCTCAAAGAGAACCTGGCCGCAGCCATGCTCTACCGGGGCGACTGGCCGGCGATTGCCGCCGCTGGCGGTGGCTTCATCGACCCCCTGTGTGGCTCGGCCACCCTGGCGATCGAGGCAGCCTGGATGGCCTCGGACACCGCACCGGGCCTGCTGCGCACCCGCTTCGGCTTCCAGCGCTGGGTCGGACACGACGACCCGACCTGGAAGGAACTGGTTGATGAAGCGCTGGAGCGACAGGAAGCGGGTTTGGCCCGACTGCCGCCAATCGTGGCACTGGATCATGACCGGCAGGCCGTTCGACTGGCGGTGGCCAACGTCGAGCGTGCGGGGATGCGCGGCCAGATTCATGTGGAGCGCCGGGAAATGGGCTCGGCTGTGCCCCCATCCGGTGTTGCAACCGGCCTGGTCGCCACCAATCCGCCCTACGGGGAGCGCATCGGTGACCAGCACGAGCTACTGCCGCTCTACCTGCGCCTGGGTGGGGTGCTTCGGACCCGGTTCCCGGGCTGGCGCGCGATCGTGCTCAACGGCGCCGGCTGCCAGATCGGCCTGAAGCCGGACCGGACCTGGCAGCTGTTCAACGGGCCGCTTGAGTGCCGTTTGGAGCGGTTCGAAATCGGCGCCGAAGACACCCACGGGTCGCCGCTGCGGGCCGCGGACCTGGCCAATCGCCTGCAAAAAAACGAACGTCAGCTCAGGAAATGGCGGGCCCGTGAGGACGTCAGCTGCTACCGGCTCTACGATGCCGACATTCCCGAGTACGCCCTGGCCATTGACGTCTACGGCAGCGAGTCGGGCGACTGGCTGCACGTACAGGAATATGAGCCCCCGGCCAGCGTCGATCCCGGGCGCGCCCTGGGTCGGCTGCAGGCCGCACTGACCGCCATCCCCCCGGCTGCAGGAGTGGTGCCGGAGCGAATGGTATTCAAGGTGCGCCGGCGTCAGCGCGGCAGCGAACAGTACGGGCGCATGGGTGACCAGTCTCGCCCCCTGGTGGTGCGCGAGGGCCCGTGCCGGCTGGAGGTCAACCTGACCGACTACCTCGATACCGGCCTGTTCCTGGACCATCGACCGGTCAGGCGCTGGCTGGGCGAGAACGCCCGCGGCAAACGGGTGCTCAACCTGTTTTGCTACACCGGTGCCGCAACGGTTCATGCAGCCGTGGGTGGCGCGGCATCGACCACCAGCGTGGATCTGTCGAAAACCTACCTGGCCTGGCTGCGCCGCAACCTGGCGCTCAATGCACTTGACGAGCGGCGTCATCGGACCGTCCATGCCGATGTGCGCGAATGGCTGGCGACGTGCCGCGAGTCATTCGACCTGATCTTTCTCGACCCGCCGAGCTTTTCCAACTCAAAGCGCATGGACGGCAGTCTGGATATCCAGCGTGATCATTCTGCGCTGGTCCGTGCGGCAATGAGCGGCCTGGGTGACAGCGGGGTGCTGGTGTTTTCAACCAACCTGCGCGGGTTCCGGCTGGATGCGGGGCTGGCTGAGGACTACCGCGTCGAGGATTGCAGCGCCTGGTCGATTCCGCCGGATTTCCGGCGCAATCGCCGGATTCACCGTTGCTGGTTCATCCGGCCCTGAAGCCGGGCCTTAAGAAAGGATCCGGGGAGTGCGGGGCGCAAACGGGCGCATGGCCACGTTGGCTGGTACCGCCACCGGTGCTACTCTGCGCCCAGCCGATCTGTTGAGGAGTCAGACATCATGGATTTCGAGCACAGCCCGCGCGCGCGTCAGTATCTTGAACGGGCCAGACGATTCATCGAGCAGGAGATCGAACCGGTCGAAGCAGAATTCTGGAAAGAGGTGCGTGCCGCTTGCCCGGATGACGACTGGCGACAGTGGCGGGTACCGGCCGTGCTCGGCGAACTCCGAGCACGGGCCCGCGCAGAAGGTCTGTGGAATCTGTTTCTGCCCGATGAGGCGCTTGGTGCCGGGCTGAGCATTCAGGAGTATGCGCCGATTGCCGAGGCCACCGGGCGCAGCGTGCTCGCGGCGACGGTATTCAACTGTAACGCGCCGGATTCGGGCAACATGGAGGTCCTGTGGCGTTACGGCTCGAAGGCGCAGCAGCGGCGCTGGCTCGAACCGCTGCTAGCCGGCGAGATTCGCTCGGTGTTCTGCATGACCGAGCCGGATGTGGCCTCGTCGGATGCGACCAACATGGAAGCGACCGCCGTCGTTGAGGGTGACGAGATCGTGCTCAACGGCCGCAAGTGGTGGTCCAGCGGACTTGGCGATCCCGAGGCCCGGGTTGCGATATTCATGGCCCGTACGCCCAATCCCGATCAGGACCGTCATCACCAGCACTCCATGGTGCTGGTGCCACTGGACGCACCCGGTATCCGGGTCGAGCGCATGCTGCCGGTCTTCGGCGAGATGGATGCACCGCACGGTCACGGCGAGGTTACATTCGAGAATGTGCGCGTGCCGGTCGATCATTTCATCGCCGGGCCCGGCATGGGTTTCGAGATTGCGCAGGGGCGACTTGGCCCGGGTCGCGTCCACCATTGCATGCGCTGTATCGGTGCGGCTGAAAAAGCACTTGAGCTGGCCGTTAACCGCGGTATGTCGCGCCAGGCTTTTGGCAAACCCATCATCAATCTTGGCGGCAACCGCGAGCGTATCGCCGAAGCGCGGGTGGCGATCGATCAGGCACGATTGCTGACGCTCTACGCCGCCTGGAAGATGGATACCGTGGGCACGATGGCGGCGATGTCGGAGATTTCGGCCATCAAGGTTGTCGCGCCCCGGATGCTTCAGGACGTCGTCGACATGGCCATACAGCTGCACGGTGGCGCGGGCGTGACGCGCGATCTGCCGCTGGCGGCGTTCTTTGCCCAGGCCCGTGCGCTGCGAATTGCTGACGGGCCCGATGAAGTGCACAAGGGCATGGTGGCACGCCTTGAGCTGGCGCGGCGCGGCTACACGCGCACATGATGGCAGGTGCCAGCAGGTTGCAAACATGGGCGTGATTGACAATGCAGGAGCGGTTCGCGAGGGTGAATCGCTGGATACCGATGCAGTGGATGCCTGGCTCAAGGGGCAGGTGCCCAGCCTGACCGGAAGGCCGGCGGTGAGCCAGTATTCGGGCGGTGCGTCCAACTGGACGTATCGACTCAAGTACCCGGAACGTGACTTCGTGCTCAGACGGCCGCCGGCCGGTACCAAGGCTGCCTCGGCGCACGACATGATGCGCGAGTTCACCATACAGTGGCTGCTCAAGCCGGCCTTCCCGCTGGTTCCGCGGATGGTGGCGGCCTGCCAGGACCCATCGGTACTTGGCTGTGATTTCTACGTCATGGAGCGCATCGAGGGCATCATCCCGCGCGCCAACCTGCCGCGCGGGGTCGACCTGGATCAGCACCGCGTCCGGCAACTGTGCCAATCCATGCTGGATGCACTGATCGATCTGCATGCGGTCGATCCGCAGGCCACCGGCCTGGACCGGTTCGGGAAGGGTCAGGGCTACTGCATGCGGCAGGTCACCGGCTGGGAGCGCCGATACTGCAACGCGCGCACCCGCAACGTGCCGAGCTTCAGGCGCGTGCGTGCCTGGCTGAAAGATCACACGCCCGAAGATGTTACGGCCTGCGTGATCCACAACGACTGGCGGTTCGACAACCTGGTGCTGGCTGCCGATGATCCAACTTGCATTCTCGGCGTGCTCGACTGGGAGCTGGCTACTGTCGGTGATCCGCTGATGGAGCTGGGCAGCATGCTGGCCTACTGGGTCGAGTCCGGCGACAATTTTCTGATGCGCGCCACGCGCCGCCAGCCCACCCATCTGCCCGGCATGCTCCGCCGCAGGGAGGTCGTCGACTACTACCTTGGAAAGACCGGACTGCGTTGCGACAACTGGCCGTTCTACGAGGTGTTCGGTCTGTTCCGGCTGGCCGGCATCGCCCAGCAGATCTACTACCGCTACCACCACCGCCAAACGCGCAATCCGGCCTTCAGGCACTTCTGGGTTCTGATCAATTATTTCGACTGGCGCTGTCGCCGCATCATCCGCAAGGCCGGGCGCTGACGGCACTTTGGTGCAGCCATGCCCCTGATTCCTGCGGCCATGTCCGCGCGCCGGCTTTGTGCTGGCGCGCAGCCGCGCCAGCGCTTCAGTCTCCGGATGCGGATGGTTCGGTGCGTTGGTTGGTCTCCGACATTGCCCCGTCAGGCGCGAAGTAGATCAGCAGCCATCCGGCATCGGGACTGAACGAGTGCTCGGGCGATGAAAGCCGCAAGCGACCTTCCGGCGTAATGCCGCCGAGCAGTATCCAGTTCTCGCCTGGCTCGCCGAGACGCTCCTCGAGCATCTTGCGGTCGAAGCTGTCACTCAGACGGGTGGCCTGGATCGACCAGTCTTCATCCAGGCGTTGCCGCAGGCGCTGTAGGTCGGTTGGCGGCTCGAACGCGAAATAGCCGCGCTGCTGCAGGGTCAGTCGGCGCTGCTCGTCGCGCGCCTCGCGCGGCGGGGCCAGCTGGAAGCTGCGGTGATGACCGAACTCACCGCCGAGCGCCTTGCACACCAGCGCGTTGTAGTAGTCGTTGCCGGTCGCCGCAAGCAGGTAGCTCAGGTGTTCGTCCTCGAGCTCGTGTTCGGCGTGTTCGGACAGCAGTTCACCGTAGTAGGTGCGAATACCGGCCATGCGGGCTGGCTGGAGCCGGCGCCATGAGCCGTCGGCGATGACCACGTCGATGGCGTGGGCGCCCAGCTCGGCGGCCAGCGCGCGCGTCCAGTCGTTGGCGCCGACGATCAGCAGGCCGTTTTCATTGTCCGCCGCCAGTTTCATGCGTCGGGCCAGCGGCCCGAGGGTCACGCCGTGGAGGATCACGGTCACCAGGATGATCAGAAAAACCAGCGGCATCAGGATCTCGGCCTGCGGGTAGCCGGCTTCGACCAGGGCCGGGCCGAAGATGCTGGCGGTGGCGGCGGCCACGATGCCGCGCGGCGCGATCCAGGCCAGCAGCAGTTTGTCGGCTGCGCGCATCGGAGCACCGAGCGTGGCCAGAACGATGGTCAGCGGCCTGACCAGCAGCACCACGACGAGCACGAAGGCCACCGCGCGGGCGTCGATCAGCGCCAGCTGCCCGGGCTCGAGCTGGGTGGGAATGACGATGAACAGCACCGACACCAGGACAACGGTGAGGTTTTCCTTGAAGCGGCGCAGGGGCTCGCGTTCGACCAGTTGCATGTTGCCGAGCACCAGGCCCATGACCGTGACGGTCAGCAGCCCAGCCTCGTGCTGGACCTGGTTGCTGGCCCAGAAAGCGGCCAGTACCAGCACCATCAGCATGGGCGGTTTGAGGTGGGCCGGCACCGCGCCGCGGCGGTAGAACCAGCCGGTCAGCCAGCCGCCGGCGCCGCCAAGTACTGCCGCAACGGCAATCGCCTTGCCCAGCCCGAGGAAGACGTCGCTCCAGTCCTCGCCGTAGAGCGTGAAGAACTGGAAGGACAGCACGGCCAGGAGCACGCCGACCGGGTCGTTGACGATGCCCTCCCACTTGAGCAGTGAGGCCGACTCCTTGTTCAGCCGTGCCTGCCTGAGCAGCGGGCCGATCACGGTCGGACCGGTCACGACCAGGATCGCTCCAATTACGACTGCTACCGGCCAGTTCAGGCCCGCCACGTAGTGTGCCGCGAGCGCCCCGAACAGCCAGGCCAGCGGCGGCCCGATGGTGGTCAGGCGTGTGATGCCGTGGCCGACCCGGCGGAACTCGCCGAGCCTGAGATCCATGCCACCCTCGAACAGGATGATGGCCACGCCCAGGCCGATCAGTTCGGCCAGCTCCGCCGGCGCCATGGTGAAATCCATCAGCCCCGTGACCGGGCCGAGCATCAGTCCCGTGGCGATCAGGATGACGATCGCCGGCAGGCGAATCGTCCAGGCCAACCACTGGCTGGCCAGCCCGGCGGCCAGGATGATCAGAAGCAGGGTGGCGATGTGCATGGTGGTGTCCCCGATCGCCGCATCGCTGCGGTCGCAATATCGACCGGGTCATTCTAGTGTACCCCGTCACTCGACACGAAAAAGCCGGCACGGTGGCCGGCTCGCTCGTCGGGGATCTGGATTTGGTGGAGGGAACGACGACCTACCGCAAAACAGTCTCAAAGCCCGCGCTCCTCGTAACTCCTTGATAATAAACGCCGAAGTCATCTCACACAACCACTTCCCAACAACCTGACCAGAGAAATGATTTTCTCCCCTGATTTCCCGGCACCGGACGAGGGTGACGGGTTTGCAGTAAAACCGGATACCTGGCGCTGAGCCTCAACAACTTCGAATCCGGTTTTCGGACGCCGGTTCGGTTCCCAAAACGGGAATCGAATTGGCCAGAGCATCAGCCCTTCGGCGGATACGGATCGTTCCCGTGGCTGTCCTTGTTCTGGATCTTTCCGTCCTTGCCGTGAATGTAAAACTCGGTGCCTTGGTTCTGGCTGATCTTGCGCCCGGCATCGACGGCATCCTGCTTCTTGTCGAAGTGGCCGCTGCTACGGGTCGCGCCGTCTTTCTTGACGTCCCAGCCACCATCGGCGTTCGGGACTACATGATGTGATCCTGGTTTCTTTGGCATGGTCGCCTCCTCTTTACTTGGTTTCGGTTGAAATGGGCTGAACTGTAAGGTCCCAAACACCCACCGGCTACGATTGAATCAGCATCCTCTCCTCAGCATGGTCAACGCGCCACTCTTTGCCTCGGTCATCGGTCAGGATCACCGTGAAAACGGACCTGCCAATCGAGGCAGAACGGCCGTCCTCCGAATAGTCATCGATTCCGAAGTGGGCAGAGAGAGACGCCGTAACCACAGCGCCAGGTGGTGCCAGTTGCCCGGCGTTGCGGAGGAGTGTTCTCTGACACATCCCGGCAAGAGTCCGGTTCCTCTCAATGTCGAATTCCGATGGTTCGATTCGCAGTTCCAGGAGGTCAATTGTCACCGTCGGCAACCGGTGCTGGTACGCCAGCCAGGCATAATGCTGGGCCGAGCAGGCAAACATATGAGCGATGCCACTGGCGAAGCTCTTGATATGCTTGCGACCCAATTTTTTCTGCTCGAATGGCATATCTGCCGTTTCCATTGATCAATCTCCGCGCTTTGGCTCAACCAGACAGGTTCACTCCGGCTGCCAAGCGCAATCTGCCCAGTGCGCTTCGTAGCGTTTCACAAAGTCTTTCATCTCCCGGATGTTGGCAGCAGGTTCGCGGCAGGCCCGGGCGCAGGTAGAAACGACATCCCGGTAGAACTCCGGGGCGACAGTCTTGATGCCGCCATAATTCATAAGCAACTCAGGAAGGCGCTCTGTGATTTTTGCTCCGCGAGGTGCCATCACAATGCTCGGGGGCTCTCCATAAGTGTTGATCAACACGTATCGCCAGCTTGGATCGGCGGCTCCCTGACGAGGGACAATCTCACAGGGACATGCATCTCCACCGCCGGAAATGCCTTCATAGACTTCCTTGAGGGCCAGTGGTTTGTGGGCCACCAGGACGTAAGGTCCGGCCTCTACATATCTACCCACGCTTTCGTCGTATTCGATACCGAGCAAGGCCTCCAGGCCAAAACGCGCATGCCGGTCAAGGGACGCCTTCCCCGAGGTGAACCATTGAAGTTCCCGCAGGGTGATCCCGGCACACCTGGCAATCTCTGCAGGCGGATTGGGCCAGCACGCCACGAGGTTCTTGGCGATCTCGGCCGCGTTGTCATAGTCACTGTCGGCCCAGAAATCATCATCCTCGACGATATCCTCCGGTGCCTTCTCCCCTGTCAGCAGCCAGGTACTGCCATCAAACCCATCGTGGTTGAAATAACGGGGCTGGTCTGGCGGCAGAGATGTCTCCCAGGATGACAGCCATGGACCGGGTTCCCAATCGAGTCCACCGGTCACCGTTAACACCGGCAATTGTGTCGGTAAGGTCAGCCACTGCTGGATTCTGTCTTCAACCTCGCGGCTATTCACGCCTCTGTGGCCATCCCTGACACGAAAATCGTGGTCAACTTGAGCGTACCGGCAAAGGGCCTGGATGGACCCGGGAAGAGACCGGTCATTTCCGTCTCGCTTCCTCAGTAGCCACCGGCTTGAATCCTGGGCTGAGCGCAGGGAAGCTGGAAGGGATTTCTCCTTGGCATCGGCGACCTCGACCCGAACACCAATTTTTGCCATTTCCTCTACCAGTTCAGGGCTGGCAGTCGCGAGGTGGCGGTTGATCCGCAGGATGTCCGGTCGGCCACGCAAGCCCTCGGCGTTACACCACGCCTCCAGAAGAACATCCCGGAAGGACCTGAGCTGATCGACTGGGGTGAAGGTCATCCACCGGATGGGCAACCCGGCAACGGTGATTCCATATAGTATGAGGGGGCTGAGCCCGTACCGCTCTGCGTCCTTGATCTTGATCGGGTCCCCCACAGACACAATGCCATGCTCCGGATGGTGGAAAAGGAACTTGGCTATCGCAACGTAGAAATGATGCTCTCTTGGTGATGGCTGCGTCTGCTGATTCATGCCCACTCCTGGGGAAATGCGTGCTTTCCCATAGAACTGCCGTAGGCTCTGCGGTCCCCTAACAATCTGGCCAACTGTAGAGCGCGAGATAGATTGGATCGATGATCTGGATTTCTATTGCAGGAGTTCATTCATTCGCTCCTGGAAATAGCTTGGGTATTTCTCCATTACCGCCCTGGCTCCGGCCTGATCTTTTTTCAGCGCCTTCACGAGATCCTTCTTCTGGGTCGCTGCCAGGTTTAGGGATGCGGCAAGATCCTGAGCGATGACGCGGTCCGAAAAGCCAAGCTCGTAAAGGGCTATGGTGGTTTCGGTCGGAAGACCATATTTCAGGCGCTTTTGAAAAAGCTGCAGACGATTGATCAGGTCTCCAGTGCCATCTTGGTCGAGGGTTTCGATGAATTCACACACAGCGCCTACAACGAGCGCTCCGTCATAAGCGAGCGTCCCTTCGCAGACATCGACGACATGATCGATTTTGAACTCTCTCCGGCGGGTGCCCCATATCATCTTGGCTTTTCGCTTACGGATGATTTTCAGGAGATCGCTGAAGGGTTTTCCACTGATCCACCCATGCGCGATTTCTTTTAGCACCTCCGGCTTATCGAACTTGGTGAATACTCCACTGTTGATATGCCGGGTAAGCAATGGCCAGGCAAGATCGAGCGCGTCTGTTTCATCAACAATCGAAAGCAGACTGTCGGCGTTGGTTTGGACCCATCCCTCGATGGCTTGGGCATCTTGAATACCGTAAAGCGTCCGGCCATAGATTTTACGGCGAGCCGGATCTGTGATGTTTGCAGAGATGTTCCCACCGAGAAGCTGAAACAACTCGCGGATATGCTCCTTTTTCTGATCATCAGCCAGGAAGAAAGCCAGCGTCCCTTCGGCCAGGCGGGTCACATCAGCTTCCGAAAGACCATCATCAGATTCATCCCAATGAGATAACAGGAAGCTCTCGACTGCACAGATTAGGCTGATTCTCCAGGCAATTTGCCGCTCGACACCGTCTCGGGAGAAATTTTTGTCTCCATGTCGTGCGGCTATCCCCGCAGCCAGCTTGGCAATTTCATCAGGATCGTCGATATAGGCCTTGGCAAAATCCAGTGCCTCCATGGTGATGGTGTATTTCTCGTCATCGCTCTTGATGGGATCGAAGATCGATAGAAGATTGCTGATGCATGGCTCAGAATTGCGCGGTTCCAGAAGCTCTTTCACCTGGTCCCAGCGCCATTTGTCGTTACGGGCCTTCCGCTTGTCAAAGATCACCGGATCGGCAAACAGGATGCTGCCTTCGGTATGCATCCCGGCTCGACCCGCTCGGCCAATGAGGTTGTGGAAATCGCGAACCTTGATGCGCTCCATGCCCTGGTAGACACTGGTCACGATGAGGTATCGAATCGGAAGGTTTACGCCCTGCGCCAAGGTGGATGTGCAAACAACGAATCGCACAAGGTCGTCGCGCATGGCATGCTCCACCGCCAGCCGGATACCATGCGGCGTATTGCCATGATGGGAGAAAATGCCGTGTGCCGCACTCTGAGACGCCGGGGCGTCAGCGCCGAGGTTCTCGACATGCAAATGTCTCAGCCGCTCAACTTCCTGTGCGTCTGAAAAATCTGACGGCAAGGCCAGGGGTGCGCCACGCTCGATAATATCGACGGCCTTTTCGCAGACGCTGGCCGCTGTCGACTTTCTTCCGCAGAAAACAGCGATACTGCCATTTGGGACCAGTTTAAGACCAAGGTATAGTGCGATAGCCTGCCCGTCCGTCTTTTCAGGAAAAAAACGGTCAGTTCTTTCCCGCTTCTTCCTCCCGAGATTGAATCTTTCAATCACCCTCGGAACGAAAAACTCGCCTTGTTCGGCATCACGGCTGTCGACGTACTCGATTCTTCCCAACTGATCGAGCCAGCTCGCAAACCCGACCGATCTGAAAGTCGGGATCAGGGTTGTGCCTTCGACAACATTGGGCTCGCCGTTCAGCCATTCTCCGACAGCCTCGGCGTTGCTGATGACCGCTGAGATCAGCACCTTCTGAGTTGCTTCGGGAATCATGGAGCGCAACGACGTCAGAAGCAGCTCGTATGTGATGCCTCGGGTGCCACTGTCGAACTGGTGGCCTTCATCAAAAACCAGCAGGCCAACGTGGGCAGCCAGTTCCGGAGCGTGCCGAAGGACGTAGAGCAGCTTCTCGGGGGTTACGACCAGGATCTGTTGGTGCCCCAGAAGTTCGGCAATCTCGAAGTCGGTCTGTAGGGCATCGGATAATTCATCCACCTTGGTGGTTTCGTTGTGGAACGCCTCGACAAGGCTGTTCTTGATCTCATGGCACAGTGCCCTGAACGGGGCGATGATGATGGCCAGTGACACGCGCTCAGCCAGGAACGCGCTTCGAAGGATCAGCTCCGTTGCCTTCGTTTTACCAGCGCTGGTGGGCATTTGAACGATGGCAGACTCGCCTTTGAGAACATCCGCCTGGCCCAAAAGGTGTTGTGCAGGCCAGAGCTCCTTGATGAACGAATCCTTTTGCAGCGCGTGGAGCCATTTGTCTCGGGGCAGCCCCGAATATGACGGCAAAGCCTTCCAGGCGGAATTTTCCAGTTTTTTCCTCAGAACGGCCGCGATCACATCACCAAACAGAAGCTGCCTGGGAGTGCCGAATTCATAGACGGCGTCCCGCAGCTTCGTGGCCAAATCGAGGAGATTTTCTTCGCCGTTCCCATCCTCGAAAAACTGGAGAATCCGCTTTGAAATCCCGTCGATGAATCCGCCGAACGGCCCCTCAGCTCCATCAAAATAGGTTTCCAGATCGGCCTGCAGCAACCAGAGCAACAGGTCCTCCAAACTATCGCCATCCAAGTCCGGGCAGTCGCCATCGATGCGCTTCGCCAATACCGACGCGCTTCCGGGAAGATCGCACAGGTAATAGGAGGCGGAGCCCAAAAGCACGAGGTATGGATCAAGTGTCTCGTTCAGCTTTGACTGGAGATAGGAGTCGAAAAAGCGGGCGGAAAATAGCAGATTGGTTTTCAGCTCCGAGAGGGAATCGGGATCTGGCTCCTCCCGGTTGATGGCGGCGGCGAGGTCACCCAGCAGGCCAATCGAGATAGTGAAGAGCTTATTTGGATGTAGTGATAAATCTATCTCCTGATATTCTTCAGGTACATGGTACTCAATCATCTTAGCTTTTGATCGAGTAACACCCAAAAGACGATTGGATTTTCTATCAGGCCTCATCCGCAGCCCTCCTGTAGAGCTCGTGGACAAGGTCCATCATGCCGGGTCCCTTGATAACCAAGAGGACTAGGCTGTCACCATTTGGATGAGGAAAGACCTCCTTGGATTTCGCTGACTTGGGAATTTTTTGGCAGTCTGCCGAAGCCAATTCATCGGCGTCGAAACACTCATCAGAAATGATAGCCGCAGCGCCGTAGGTTTCCTTATAAGGCATATCTACGGGGCTTTGAAATCTCTCGATCCTTTGAGCCTGTTCAATTTCCTTTTTTTCAAAGAGCTTTTGTTTGATGAAGTTCAGCGATTCATCGATTCGAATATGATCTTTGGCAGAATCGTTGATGGCATCCTGCAGGCGGTTGATCTTAGAGGCGGAGAATTTTGTCTTGGATTCAAAGACAAACAACACGTCCTTGGTGGAGGCGTCGCCGTCTTTTTTATGAAATCGAAATCCAATGACATCGCTGCCCTTGGGCGATTCATCTCGAACAACCTTCGATGACCACCGCACCCTGGGCACCCAGTAACCGAGAAGCCATTGCAGGTAATCGGAAACCAGGATTTCCCCAAAATCTCCCGCTCGGATTCCTGGACCGAGTTTGGATGTTTTGCACGGGAACTTGATATTGGTCAGATAATCCGGTCGCGGGCGTTTGCCCCGCAGGAAATCGATTTCAGCATCCAGGCAATAATGATTGCGGAAGTGTTTCGCCCATGCGGAGAGCACTGCCTCATCTTTCTCATGACGGAACTCCCAGACTTCGACTTCCTTGCCGTCGGCAGTCTTCAGTCGTTCGCCAGTATCGACGAGCCATTTAGTGTGTTCCGAAGTCCAGGGCATTTGAAAATCATCTTACCTTTAGATTTCCGCTGATATTATTCCAGTCAGTTACTTGCCGAGAGCGCGTTGATATATCAACCGAACTCAAACCGAAGCTCCAAACCTCATGATCGGAGTATCTGCTAATTGATGTTGGAGTGCCTTGAATCCGAAGCACATCATCTTGATGTGATCCACGACCGAAATAAGTGTTGCTTGTGACATTTCCCCCAGGGCTCAATCGCACTTTCAAATTCCCGCTTATGTTGTTCCACTCAGTGACCCTTCTGTCCCGCGCAGATATATCTACCGAGCTAAGTCCATAATTCCAAACTTCGTGGTCGGAGTATCGGTTAATTGAGGATGGCGTACCCTGAACACGGAGAACATCATCCTGATGTGAGCCACGAGTAAAATAAGGGTTATTAGTGACATTCGAGCCGGGAGACATTCGAGCTTTAAGATTTCCGCTAATGTTGTTCCATTCTGTGACGCGCCTGTCACGTGAGGAGATATCCACTGAACTGAGCCCATAGTTCCATACTTCATGATCCGAGTAACGGTTTATGGAAGAAGGCGTTCCTTGCACCCTTAGAACATCATCTTGGTGTGATCCTCGCGTAAAATATGGGCTGCTGGTAACATTACCTCCTGGGGCCAGTCGAACCTTTAAATTGCCACTGATATTGTTCCATTCGGTGACACGGCGATCTCTCAAAGAGATATCAACCGAACTCAAACCATAGTTCCACACCTCATGGTCACTATATTTGTTAACTCTGGACGGGGTTCCCTGAATCCGAAGCACCTCATCCTGATGTGATCCGCGAGTAAAGTAGCCTGCCGTCGCTGTAGTGGTCGCCGAAGGAGTGCTGGAACGCGGCTGTACACTTGCCTGGGTTTGAGGCTTGGGTTGCGAGACGACAGGCTGTTTATAAGCGGCCTTTGCTCTCCGGAGCGTGCTCAGCAAGTCTTCGTCAATCCAGCCATCTTGCGTGATACCAACATCACGCTGAAAGGCCTTCACGGCGTCGGCAGTCCTGCGGCCGTAATCGCCATCCACTGGTCCGGGATCGTAACCGAGGTCGGCCAGAATCTGTTGAGCTTCCCTCGTGTATTGGGCATTAGGCTTCTTGGGAGCGGCGCTGGTCGATACGCCTGGCGAAACCGATGGATAGGAGGGTTGATACGAATGCCCCAACTGTCTGGCCTCGCGAATGGCTTCCGAGACAATCTGGCTTCTGTAGGCTTCCACATCACGTTCAGCTCGAGACTGGGAACCCTCGCGATACCGGTAGCTCCCGCAACGGCTGTTGTAATCGTTGACAATCCGGTTGAACTCATCGATTCCCGCATTGTTATCGATGACGTCCCGCATCGCTTCAATGCGAATGCCCTCCCGGATGCACCAGCGAATTTCCGGCACGGACAGCACGTTGTTGGTGCCGACCGAAGGTTTTGTATATTGCAGCCCGGCGCTTTGGGTTGTGCTTGGCGTTTGAACTGCCGGAGCCGGAGTGCTCTGCGGGTAGCTGTAGTTTTGCGACGATGATGGCGGAGTGTATGAGGGTTTTTTGTTACTTTGCCCGCCGTTATTAATCAGCCAGATCACGAAAATGACGCCGATAATGCCAAGAACCCATTTGCCGCCCGAGCCACCGCCGCTTTTGCCAGAGCTCACGGATTCAATAGGCGGAGGAGAGCTTGTATTTTTCCGCTCGGGTTCGGAAGGGGCCATTTCCCGCTGAGGCTGGGGTGGTTGCTTAGGCCTTGAGGGCTTAGCCTCTGCTTTTGGCTCAGGCTTTATTGGCTCATTGATGTCACTGACCTCGGACGCCAAGTCTGAAAGCCCGGAGAAGCCCTTTTTGTCCTTGTCGTTATCACCAGCCATGGGCACTAACCCCTTCCGTATCGCAAACCAATCTCATGCCAAGCTCCCTCATATGAACGTCAGCCCCCAAGCGCCCAGGCCACCAATGCCAATGCACAAAAGAATCACCGGGGCGCATCCAGAGTTTTTCTTTTTGGCGGGCAGTCCCGTTTCCGGATGCCCATGCGCCTGCGCCAGGTCGCCTATCATCTTTGGCTGGCCGCTTACTCCCAACTGCCGACCCAGGATTTCGAAAAACCTCCGTTTGACCGCCTGTGGGCTTGTGTCGCCTTCATAATCACCAAGGTTCAATCGTGTCTCGCCGGTAAAGAGACCAATCATCAGCGGTCCCATTTTGCTGCCACCCTCGGCTTGGAGGAGCTCGCCAGCTTCGCTGCCGAGCATTTTGGCCAGCATGCCCATATCGGCCTGCTCGAGGGCAATGGTCATGATCGGCCGGTGCGATGGTCCGTGAGGATTCCTGTCGATGCGGTAGAAAACCGAAATGGCGTAGTGATAGGTCATCCCCCGGTACTCGGCCTTCTTCCCCTGCATTTCCATGGTGAGGTCAAGAACGTTCTTCGGTTTCTTCTGGAAGGTCAGGAAGAAATCTCCCCAGATCCAGGTCTCGCCGCTATCAACGCTCGACCATGGGGCAGGAAGGGTCGGCCATTTGGTCAGCTCCAGCAAGGCGAACACTGGTTTTTGTGGCGCTGATGGCTGTGGGCTGGTTTGGCGTTGAGCCTGTGGGACAGTTCGGGTGTCCGAGGTCAGATCGGAGAGCCCAGAAAATCCGCGTTTGTTGTCTTTGTTATCCATATATGCCCTTCGAAATCCGCTATGAAGTAAGCGCCTACAAATCCCCACCCTTGACGTTGCCCGGCAGTAATGCGTCAATATCGTCGATGGTTTCGGCCAGTGGCAGCTCTTGAAAAACCTGACGCAGGTAGGCATAGGGCTCGATGGCGTGGCCCTTGGCGGTTTCGATCAGGCTGTAGAGGTTGGCGCTGGCGCGAGCGCCCGCTGGTGACTTGGAGAACAGCCAGTTCTTGCGGCCGATGGCGAACGGCCGGATGGCGTTTTCGATGGCGTTGTTGTCGATCGGGTAGCGGCCATCGTCGAGGTAGCGCACCAGCGCTGGCCATTGGTTGTGCAGGTACTGAAGCGCTTCGCCCAGCTTGGTCTTTGGGGCGACACGCGGCAGTGTCGTGGTCAACCAGGCGTTCAGCTGGTCGATGACGGGCTGTGACTTGTCCTGGCGCAAGCGGTGGCGCTCGGTCGGGTTCAGCGCCTGGGCTTCGCGCTCGATCCGGTAGAGCTTGCCGATCAGCGCCAGGGCCTGATCCGGGCGTCCGATCTTGCCCTTTGGCTGGAGCTTGGCGGCATCGAAGAACTTGCGCCGGGCATGGGCCCAGCAGCCCAGACGGGTGATGCCATGGTCTCGACAGGCCGCGCCATAGCCGGAATAGGCGTCGGCCATCAGGGCACCGGAGAAGCCTTCCAGGCGCGCCACGGGCACATCGCCGGCACGACTGGCTTCGTAGTGATAGACCCGCAGCCGCTGCCCTGGTGGGCCAGATCCCATGACCCACATGTAGCTGTTGCTTCGTGCCGGCTTGCCGGGTTCGTCGAGGACCTGGACGGTGGTCTCGTCCATGCCGATGACCGGGGCTTCGAGGATCTGCTCGGTCAGACGATTGATCAGGGGCTGGACCAGCTTGCCGCAGCGGATCATCCAGTTGGCCAGGGTGGTGCGGTCGAGCTCGACGCCCAGCCGCGCGAACTGCTGAATCTGTCGGTACAGCGGCAGGGCGTCGACGTACTTGGCCGTGGCGATGTAGGCCAGCAGGCCCGGTGCGGCCATCGACTTGCCCAGCGGCTGGGCGGGCTTGGTGGCGGTGGCCACATGCCCTTCGCAGCAGGGGCAGGCGTACTTCAGCCGGACGTGGCGGATGACCTTGACGCTCGCCGGAATGATATCGAGCTGCTCGGAGGTCTCCTCGCCGATGCGCTCCAGAACCGCACCATCGTGCGGACAGACCTTGTCGGCCTCGGGCAGGTCGTGAATGACTTCCTCGCGCGGCAGCTCCGGCGGCAGGGCCGGCCGGCCCCGACGCTGGCGAGAGTGCGGCTTGACAGCGACCTCGGGGGGCTCGCTTGCCGCGATCTCCTCGGCTTCGTTGAACAGGCCCAGCTGATCTGCACTGGCCTGCTCGCTGGTGCCGGCAAAGGTCTTGCGCTGGAAAGTGCGGATGATCTCTTCGAGCTGATGAATGCGCGCTTCGCGCGCCTCGAGGGTTGCCTGCTGGCTGGCCAGCTGCGCCTGGAGAGCGGCGATCTGATCGGCCGTTGAGGGATCTGCAACAGAGGCTTTGTTGACGGCCGACGACATGCAGAAAGTATAGCATAATCAATAGCATGAAGCACCACCAATCAACGAATTAGTGGCCGAAAAGTGCAGTTGTTGATGGCCCTGCATGCGCATCACATCAAAACCCTCGAGCAGCCAGTTGAACTCACGCTCGCCCCAGCGGATCACGCCGTCGGCATGCTTGCGCGGCCACTGGAACTTCGCCTTCTCCAGGCGCTTGTACCAGAGGCAAAAGCCGGTCTGGTCCCAGTAGAGCACCTTGAGCCGGTCGCGGTGGCGGTTGCAGAACACGTACAGCGCATCGGCGAACGGATCCAGGGCCATCTGCTGCTCGACGATGGCCGCCAGGCCGTCAATGGACTTGCGAAAGTCCACCACGTCGCGGTGCAGGTAAACCTTGGGCAGGTCACGAAACAGACGCATCGGCCAGCTCCCGCATCAGTTGGGCGACCCAGGCCGGACAAGCCGAGCTTGGAAGCTCCAGCGCGACACCGCGCCACGACACCGCTATCTGGCCGGTGAGCTGAGACGGCATCGGCGGCGCGACCGCGACCAGGCCCTGATGCGTATCCGCCTCGCGCAGCGCCTTGCGGCGCCGGTAGAAGGACTTCGGTGTCAGGCCATGGCGCTGACAGAACTCAGCCACCGACTCTGCGCCGGCAGCCTGCTGCGCGATCAGCTCTCGCCACTGATCGGCTTTGAGGTAACGTCTGCTCACTTGCTTGCTCCATCCTGAAAATCGATGGAATCAGCATAGTGATCTATGCGTCGTTGAGAAGAGTGTCGGTTCGTAGGCGCTTACGCTATGAAAGCCTGGTCCTTGACTATGAGTTCCACCTCAATGAGAAATGTTTATCCAATAAATGGAAAATCACATCAGTGTCTATTATGGTGCTGAACTGCGGAATCTTGGTTAGGGATACTTCTCTCTTTATTTTGTCGAGAATCCCAAAGTCCTTTTTTCTCATCTCAACGTAGCCATACCCACGAAAAAATGAAGTTGACGACAGGTCGAAATCCCGTCCACGGAATATTACTTTTTTACGCGGATAAAAATGACACTTGTCATACTCAAAATAGCCGTTTCGTTTTATTTGCGACTCGTAGAATTCAACCCGGTGATCAAAGGTAACGTGAGACAAGTATGAGTAGAACTCGACGACCGTTTTGATTTGCGCTGATTTGTCTTTATTGAAGAAAAAACCCTGTTCATCTACGGAGATTTTAACCTCTTGCCCTCCGGACATCGTAAGGTAAATATTGGCCTGCTCAGTCTTTCCCGTTTCGATAAAGTTGGTCTTGTGAGTTGTAACAGCTCGATAGAATCCAATATGGCGAATATCTTTCGTGCTATATGTTCTACCCTTAAATGAAAATGAGTTGCCGTTTAGGTTAAATTCCCGGAATTGAGAAATTAACTTGCTTCGGCTTGCTGCTATTTCTTTAAGAGCCTTGGCATCATCGGCAATGCGATCAGAAATTTCACCTGCATCATCAAATACTCCAAGAAGTGCCTTTGTGAGCTGTTGCGCAAAATCCAGCTTGTCATGCTTGTTGAACATATGAATCGCTAAATCTCGAACGATCCAAGCTGCGTGTTGACTAGCATCATGCTCGGGATCAATTTCCCAATTCATGACGAGCTGGCAAAGCTGATTAACTTTTGGTGATAAATATGTATCCGGTCGGCCACCATCGACGTCGGCTTTAATCTGGGTGGTGAGCTCCTCGACTTTTGAAACTTCTGAATGAAGAACCCGCTGTTCCGCTATCTCACCAAGCGCATCTGCATCCTCAGCGGTGCGTTCAGCAACCTCACCAACCTCCGCAAACACTTCCTGCAGCATATTCGTGAGTTGCTGCGAGAAATCGAGCTTGCCGTGCTCATTGAACATATGAATCGCCAGGCCGCGAACCAAACCGGCAACTCGGTGGCTGGCGTCGTGATCGAGCCCTCGGCTCTTCGTGCTGACCTGAATCGGCTGAGCGACGGTATCCCAGTTCTTCACAACCTGAATCAACTGGTTCACCATGGGGGCCAAGGTGGAATCGGGCCGTTCCGCATCGACGGCGGCTCGCAATTTTTCCACGAGGGCTCTTATGTTTCCTTCTTCCTTATCAAGGAAGCCCTGTGCTTCAACCTCATACGAATCAATGAGGTCGGCTATCATAATAGGGCCATGTTTTTCGCCATCATCAGTCGCGGACTCGACGGCAACGGTGACTGCCTCCACGAGTTCTTTTGGGGAAAGATTGTCAAGGGCCGACTTGATGACCTGGCGATAGTGTCTCCGCCGTTCCTGGATTTCAGCTTCGACGGCAGATAGATCCGACACTTCCGGAAAACCAGAAACAACCCTTTCCTCGTTGATGATCACGCTCAGCTCATCGGCATCGAGGTCCTCAAAAGCCCATGAGATTTCGAGAATCCATTCCGCCACGTCATCGGCATTGTGGTCAGGCAAACGAGCGAGGCCTGCTGCAAGCAGATTCGCCCGAGCAATTGACGACAGGTTATCGACGGCGAGCAAATCCGCTGGCGAAGACTCGAGAAGAGACAACACTTCTCCCACACGCTTTGGCCCGATGCCTGGCAGCCACGCGACTTCAGCGGAGAGCCTTTTCCGGGGGTTGGTCAACTCCGAACGTGCCTCCATGCACTCACTTGAGTCGAGCAAAAGGCTGCGTTCATCAGCCAGCTCCATGATCCGTCGACGGTTATCGCGGGGGCTGGCATTTAGAATGTGAAAAGGATTTTGTAAAAGGTCCATGCTCCCCTCCGGTTACTTGTCGTCCCAGACGAATCCGATGCGTCTGCTTTTTTTCTCTTGGTCTTTAGGAAGGCTGTTCAACGCGGCCTCAATGCTCTGTTGATCGAGTTCTGTCTTCCCTGCCTTGGCAGCGAGCCGTGCGGCCTCGCGTATGACAAAAGCCGAATCTGAGAGGGCCTTGCCCGTGAGCGCATCGAGGATCTTGTCCACGTTAAGGTCGTCGGCTTTCGGCAGTTTGCTCAAGAGTGAATCCACCAGCGAAGCCACTTCTTCCCTCGACGGCATGCCGACCGCGATGATGTGGTCGAAACGTCCGCGCCGAAGAATGGCCGGATCGATCATCTCGATCAGGTTCGTCATGGCGATAATCAGCACCTTGTTCTTGATGGCTTCCGGAATCCGCCGAAGGAATTCCGCTACCTCTTCGACGTGATGCAAACCGGACGAGCTGCCGGAGCGCCTATCCGACAGGAAAGATTCCATCTCGTCGATCACGACAACGGATGGAGCCCCATCAATCGCCTTGTCAAAAACCTCGGAGATCTTCTTGCTGGTTTCGTGAATGTAGGGGCTGCCGACGCTGTTGGAATCAATCGAGTAGCTGGGCCAATCGATAAACTCGACAAGCCGCTCCACGGCATAGGTCTTGCCACAGCCCGGCGGCCCGTGCAGGACAATAGCGGAAGGGAAATCGATGCCCAAAGCCTGATATTTCTCGGCATTGAATATGATGTCGATGACGTGTTCGTTGAAAAACTCCTCGAGCTGCGGCCGTCCTGGAAGTTTGAAAACCTTGGCCTCGGCTGGTTCTTCAGGCGTTTGCGGCTGGTCAGGTTCGACAACAGCCTCCTTGGCAATGGCGGCCTTCGCGTCGCTCTTGGCCTGAGAGGCGGGCTTGCGCTTGGCCAGTAGGCCCGCATCCGCAGGTACGCTAAACCCGGCAGCCTTTACGATCTCCGCAAGATCGCCAACGGGCATCCAGCCGGTCAGGTTGGTCAAACGCCGGAACGATTCCGTGGAGATGATGACCCCACCGGTGATCCAGGTTCCCAAGACGACCTCATCATCGACGTGAGGTGTCAGCGTCCAGGCCGGGAGCAATCTGGAGTACTGCTCGACATAAACGGCATCATGGAAAGAGGCATCCTCCGACAGTTTTCGAGACTCTTTGAGGGCGAAGGCAAAAGCCAGTGCATCGACCTTGCTTTCCGGGGATTTCCCATTCTCAACCGCCGTCAGGGTGTACTTCTTATGGCTGCTCAGGCTTCGGAATGATTCAGTCCCGAAGGCGACATCCCCGAACAGGGATTCGTCGAGGAAGCCGAATTCATCCCACTTTTGCGCCAGTTCCGGACGCGTGAGCAGGATATTGTTCGAGCCATTGGTATCGAAAATCTGCCACTCGTCTCCTGAATAGAGTAGCGACCGGATTTTCGATCCGTCCGGCAACTCAAAGCCTTTAGGCAGCCATAAATCCTTCGCCATAAATCATCCCCTGATAATGTTGGCTACATCGAACATCTCGTTGTCGGGGCCGCCGCCGATCTGAATCATCGAAAGCTGGGCGACAACGGCGCGAAGTTTTTCTATGTCATCGGAGCGCATGAGCTGCGTTCCGATCTGGGCGAGCTCCTCGAAACGGTGCTTATCGGCAAACTGATGGGGCGAGCTGACCATCCATTTGAACCGCTCGACCACGAACCAATCCTGCCGCCAGAGGATTTCGAAGTTTTTGCCTTTCAACTCATCAAGGTGGTGCTCGAAATCCTTGTCGTTTCGGTCGATTGAGCGTTGAGCCGTTTTTGCCAGGTTGTCGAACGCCGACGCCTCGGATGGACGAGCATGCTGCCGGATATGTTCGTCGAAGAAGGACACCACACCGTCGAGGTCAATCTGACGAATCTCCTTGAGGTGTTCCTTTCGGACCTGGGCAAGGAGTTTCCGAGCCTCGAGCACCTTTTCCATGGCCTCTTGGGACTTCTCGGTTTCTGCTTCCTCTGGATCGAGCGAGACAGCGGATTCAAGCTTCTGCCGCGCTTGTTCCAGTTTCGGGTTGTCCACCACCTCGTTGATCTCGTCGATGCGGTTCAACGTTCTTTCGCCTTCCTCGACAACCATGACGGCGGCTGCGGTGTAGTCGAGCTGTCCCTCTTGGCGAGAGTAGAAGTTCTTTCCGGAGTGGAAGGTGCCGCCGATGCAGGGCACGGAGACTTCGATGATGATGTTCCCGGAGTCCAGGATCTCGAATTCGCATTCCAGATCGGCACCGGCCGGGATCACACCGTCATCGAAGTCGGAGCCGGAAATTTTCAGGACACCGATGGGGCGGTTGTCGGTAATGGGATCTTCGATCTCGCCCTCCCAAAGTTTCAGGTTGAGCGATCCCGAGGCACCGGACTTGAGCGACTCAGCAGCCTTGAATACCTTTTTCCCCTTCTTTGGAAGCGAGTCGCCCGAACGAACCAGATAGTCGAGTACGGGACGGCCGCCGAGTTTCTCCAAGACCTCGATACCAACCGAGTGAGAGGCCGGGATGGCATCGACGGTGGCTGCGGTTCGGGTAATGACGATCTTGTCTTGTTCCAGGGCGATGGGGCCGCCGACAGAGTCGAACACAAACACCTTGAAGATGTTGTCGCCGGTTTTTGTCAGAGTGACGTCGATGGTTGCGCCATGCTTAAGCGGCAGGCGGCCGGAGGTCCAACCCGTATCGACGCTGTCGACCTGGAACTCTGACCCTGATGCAGCCTGGCCCGCTAACTGAACAGCGATCTTGGCCTTCACATCCGGGGTGCGGGCAATGTAGTTGAAAGACAGCGCCAACCCACCGCCAGATGAAATCTGCCCACGGGTGTTTTTGCGAGACCGGTTCTGGGAGCTCCAGTCGATGGACTCTGCAAAAAGGCTCGCCCCTTCGGCCACGGCCGTCATGGGGTTTACATCGGTGTTGCCAGGAATCCCCAGCTCAAAAGCTACTTTGTCGCGCAGGGGTTTGTAATTGGTCGGCCCGCCGACGAACACAATACGCTCCAGGTCATGCGGAGAGAGACCGGCCTTGTTGAGCGTCTCCCGGGCAGAGTCGATTGATTCACCGACGCGCTCGGCAATCAGCTTGTCGTAGGTGTCACGCTGCAGGGGAATATCAAGATAGATTTCATTGCCGTTGAGATCCCTTACCCGGGCTTCGGTTTCCGAGAGGCTGATAACTGAATCCTCGCGGGCCGAGAGTTCGATCTTGGCGCGTTCGGTGGCCCAGGTGGCCAGCCGGATGAGCGACTTGAAGCTCGGATTTACGGAAAAGTCTTCTGGCAGGTCGAAGTTTTCCAGCAACCAGGGGCGGACAACGTTATCGACAAGCACGCGGTCGAAATCCCGGCCGCCACACATTGCGATACCGCCGTGGGCGAGCAGGTTGACCCGCCCACCAAGGCTTTCGGCAATGGCGATATCCAAGGTGCCGCCACCCAAGTCGTAGATCAGGAACATACCGTCGGTGTTGCGGGCACGCATGACGCTCATGACCGCTGCGACCGGCTCCTGCATAAGCGCAACCTTGCCTAGACCTGCCATGCTGGCGGCCTGCATGGTGGCGTCCTTCTGCATCTGGTTAAACGCCGCAGGTACGGTGATGACGGTTCCGGTATCGGGATCGTTTCGGATTTCTTCCGGCATGTAGCCGAACAGAACCTTCAATACCTCTGCAGAGCATTCCTCGGGGGTCTTGGTGAGGTTCACCGCAGAAAGCTGAACGGGCGTGCTCGTTCCCATAAGCCTCTTGAACAGCATCGCGGAGTTATCAGGGCTGTGCGGAGCCGAATCGTAGGCCCGCTTGCCCACGTATTTGTTGCCGCGTCGGTCGATATAGATCGCCGATGGAGTCACATCATTCTGTTCAGGGCTCTTCCAGATGCGGGTTTCGGAACCGTCATAGGAACAGATCGCGCTGTTTGTTGTACCCAGGTCAATGCCGACGAAATTTTTCATAGTTCCACCTTCCTCAAAGTGACGGTTCCTGTCTTAACCAAACCTTCTTTCCCCATAATGATCGGCTCGAGCATCTGATCGACCATCAAGGCATCCTTCGCATCGAACTCTTCGATATTCAGCGGGGTGGCGGCCATTCCGGGGTCGAAGGGATGCCCCTCGACGTTGACGATCCGCAGATCCGCTTGCTCAAGGGCCTCTTCGACCTTTTTGATGAACCAGCGGAACTGGCTCTTGTACCGGTTCTGCTCTCCGGCATCGAGTTTCAGCAGCAGACGGTCAAACACCCGGCCAAAGCGCCAGGACTCAACCGCCATACTGATCACCGCTTCCCGCATAGCCTCGGGGGTCGTTGTGGTTTGCTCAGAGTCCGCCATATTTTTCTCCGTATCCTTTGAAAATTCTCAATAGTACTGCCGGATATATCCGAACGCCTTGTCGAACAGATCCTGGTCCTTGACCTGGTACTTCACGTAAATCACTTTGCGCAGGGCCTTCTGGACCTCGCGCTCTCCGGCCTTGGTGTTTTGCCAGCCGGGGAACCGGACCAGGCGCACGATCTCGTCGATGTCGGTCACGATCCGCTCGATCACCATCGGCGTCTTGCCGTTCTTCACCTCGGCGAACAGTTCGGTTAGGGCCGCTTTGGCCTTGGCCTGTTCATCGACCGGGTCCACCTGCTTCTCGGCCTGGACGACCTCCCTGGCCAGGGTCAGCAACTCCTTGAGGAAGTCGAGGCTGTGGAGCAGGCCCTGTTCGTGCCTCTCCTTGAGCTTTTCGAGGCGTTCGCCCAAGGCGACGAACTTCGGATTGTCCTTGTGCTTGCGCAGGCGGGCGATGAGCTTGATCTCGATTTCCTTGGATTTCTTGTCCGGGTCCTTGGCATCGAGCAGCCCTTCGAGGACCTCGGCGTCCATTACCAGGGTGTCCAGATCGTCACGCACCGTTTCCAAATGCACGTTCTCATGCACCAGCTCGATGGTCTTGGCCCCCAGGGCGTGCCAGAGCAGCTTGCCGTTGCCGCTCGGCGGCTTTACCGATTCATACACCTGGGTCAGCCACTTGTAGTCCTTTTCATATAGGCCGAGACAGGGGTCGGGAGACAGCGCCTCCCACAGACGGGAGAGCACCGAGTATTCCGCCGCGAATTTGTCCCGGGTCTCGTTATCCGGCAGGCAATCCTGCGCCGCGATCAGCCCCTCGTAGCCGCCAACGGTGCGGTCCACGCCAGGGAAGAACGCCAGGCATCTCGCCACCACGCCGGGCAGCTCCTTCTTGAGCTCGTCCAGATTGGTGATGACCTTCTGCACCGCCTTTTCATCGAAATCGAGGGCCGTGGCCACGTCATCGAAGATGCCGAGGTAATCCACGATCAGGCCGTGGGTCTTGCCGGGGTACACACGGTTGGTGCGGCAGATGGCCTGCAGCAGGTTGTGATCCTTCATCGGCTTGTCGAGATACATCACCTGCAGAATGGGGGCATCGAAGCCGGTCAGCAGCTTGGAAGTGACGATCAGGAACTTGAGCGGGTCGTTCGGATCGCGGAAGCGGTCGAGTAGCTTTTCCTCCTCGTCCTTGGCCAGCTTCCATTCCGCGTACTCGTCGGACTTCCCGCCCTGGGTGTGCATGACGATGGCGCTGGCCTCCGGACCGACCAATTCGTCCATGGCCTTCTTGTAGAGCACGCAACACTCACGGTCGAAGGTCACCACTTGGGCCTTGAAGCCGTTCGGCTCCACCTTCTCCTGGAAGTGCTTGACGATGTGCTGGCAGATGGCGTTCACCCGTGCCGGGGCCTTGATCAGCACCGCCATCTTGGCGGCCCGCTTGGCCAGGTCGTCACGATCCAACTCGCTCAGCTCATCGGTCATCTGCGAGTAGGCTTCGTCGATGGCGTCCTTGTTGATGTGCAGCTTCACGTCCACCGCCTCGAAATGCAGTGGCAGCGTGGCCTTGTCCCGGATCGAGTCCTGGAACGAGTAGCGGCTCATATAGCCCTGCTCATCCTCGTCCGCGCCGAAGGCCCAGAAGGTGTTGCGGTCCCGCTTGTTGATCGGCGTGCCGGTCAGGCCAAAGAGAAAGGCATTGGGCAGCGCGTCGCGCATCTTGCGGCCCAAGTCGCCTTCCTGGGTGCGGTGCGCCTCGTCCACCATCACGATGATGTTCGAGCGCTCGTTCAGGCGGCCGTCCGCCTCGCCGAACTTGTGAATGGTGGTGATGATGATCTTGCGGGTATCGGCCGCCAGCAGGCTTTGCAGTTCCTGCCGGGTGGCGGCTCCGATCATGTTCGGGATATCGGCGGCGTTGAAGGTGGCGGTGATCTGGGTGTCCAGGTCGATGCGGTCCACCACGATCATCACCGTGGGGTTGCCGAGCTTGCGGTGCATCCGCAGCTTCTGCGCCGCGAACACCATCAGCAGCGACTTGCCCGAGCCCTGGAAATGCCAGATCAGGCCCTTCTTGGGATAACCCTTCACCACGCGGGCCACCATCAGATTGGCGGCCTCGTACTGCTGATAGCGGGAGATGATCTTGATGCGCCGGTGTTTCTTGTCGGTGGCGAACAGGGTGAAGTTCTGCAGGATGTCCAGCACCACATGAGGGCGCAGCATGGAGCGGATGGAGCGCTGTACATCTGTAAGCGTTCCCTCGGCCTTGTTCTCGCCCTCGTGCCACGGCCCCCAGATATCGATAGGCATGCGCACCGAACCATAGCGATAGCACTTACCCTCGGTAGCAAAAGAGAGGACGTTAGGCACGAACATCTGCGGTACGCTCTGTTCGTAGCCGTTGTGGATGTCGCTGGCCCCATCCACCCAGGTCACCGCCGGGCGCACCGGTGTTTTGGCTTCACCGATCACCAGCGGGATACCATTGACCAGCATGATGATGTCAAAGCGCCGGCCACCCTCCTTGACCGGATAGACCCACTGGTTGGTGACCACGTAATCGTTGTTGCTGAGATTCTCGAAGTCGATCAGGCGCACGGGCGTATGTTCGCCGCGTTCACCGAAGGGCATGGACTTCTCGCCCCGCAGCCATTCGGCAAACAGCTCGTTGGCCCGCACGAGGCCTTCGCTCTGCACTGACAATGGGATGGTTCGCAGGCGATAGAGCACCTCGTCGGCGCGGTCGGGCTGGGCCTTGATTTCCGGGTTCAGGCGAATGAGGGCATCGCGTACCACCGACTCCACCAGCACATCGGAGTGCTGACGCGGTAACTCTTCTGCAGCGATAAAGCGCCAACTCTTGACCTCACCACCGTAACAGGCACGCTCTTCGGCAACCATGTTCGAAGATACGCCCTCGCAGAGCGTGTCGAGAACCATCTGTTCGACAGTGTTTTCTTCGTTAAACATGGGCGGCCACCGTAGTGAATTTATTGAGGAGGGCTTTCCTTACCTTTACCGCCGTTGCGAGATGATCAGTTAAGGCAGCTTGCTTTGCCCTAACTTGTTCCAGTAAAGACAGAGCCTCTTGTTGATCTTCCAATGGCATCATTGGTATGAGCAACTTTTTGAATTCACCAATATTGAAGTGAGTCTGGGCTGTCCCTGCGATTCCTTTGCGCATCTGTTGCTTGGCGAGCCCGGAATTAACAAATGAAGAGAGATACTCGGGAAGCAATCCCTTGCTGGGCCTGGCGATGATAAGGTCGATTGCGTTAAAACCAGCCTGTTCAGTTCCTATGACGCAGGCATCTCCTGGTCGTCCAGTTCTAACAACTACGACGTCACCTTCTTGCAGAATGGATTTTTTATTCTTCTTCTGCCCCTCTTCGGAAATATAAACCAACTCATCCAATACAAACCTTCCAGGCATTACATTTAAAGAACGCAACGCTGCGTGCCCGCCTTTGTCAACATAGTAGGAAGCTGGCTTGATCACGATGCCTACTGAAATCTTTTCGCAAACATCTATAGCTGGAGTCCAGGACAAGACTTCCTTGTGTTTCTCAAAAAACTTAGAAAGAGCAGCATCGGCTATGTCTACGATCCGCAATGCACTGTCCGCATAGCATTCCGTGGTTTCATCTGCCGCCCAAAGTATCTCGACAATGCGTTTTTGTTCATCGATCGGTGGCAGCTGGAATTCAAAGTCTTTCAAAGCCTTCCAACTGGTCCTTGGTGAAAGCGAACCGGCTGACGTACCAAGAGCATGATCAAAGAAGGCATCGCTCTGGCAGATAAACGGCAGAAGTTCCGGTAGCAGAGCCTTTCTGTCTTTCGTCTCAAAAGTCAGGATGTCTCCGGAACAAATGCCTTCAAACTCCGCATAGGCAACCTTGCGTTGATAGGCTCGGCGCTTACCAAACAGCGTCTGACCCGGCACAAATTTGCGGCTGAACGAGGTGCCATCCGCAACGGAGTTCCAGCGCCTGATGTGCAAGTTCTCAGGATCAATGTGTTCCAGTCCAACAATTCTTTCTATGCTATTGGCCTCAGGCTCACGCTCCACAAGATTGGCGTGTTTCACTACCTCACCGAACTTCACCATCTTCCAGCCGGGTTTCAGTGCACTCATATGTTGCCTCCGGCATGAATTACTTTCAGAGCTCTATCTACATAAGTCTTAAGCTCTCTGGCTTCTGGTTCGTCGGCCACCTCACCAGTTCCACCGTGATGAAAGCGTTGGCTATACGTATTGATATATCCAAGCTCTTCTACCAATGGATGGCAAAGGGATAGAGGCGTCCCAATCTGTGCTTCACGGATCTTCCGAATCATGTCCCCTAGCCAATCATTCTCAGCCCAGGCTTTTGGGAATTTGAGTCGAAAGTACTCTTCTAGAATCACGCGAAGAGTGTCCGCAACTTGTTTGAGATGACCAAGATGGTCGGCAGGGTTTTCGGAGTAGTGGTGAAGAAGGTGATAATTCTTCAGATAGGCTTGACTCGGCAGAGGCGGTAAGGACCGCGCCTCTAATGTTGCTGGGTTGATAAGCGGATTTACGACAAAGGTCTTTGCCTGTGTGCCGGGCCGTCTTTCGACTGCACGCGCGAATTCAAGATCATGCGAGAGCACAAAACACTGTTTTGCAATACCAGTCAGATGATGAATTTGCTCAATAGTGCACTGTCTTCGGCTGCGATCTTGATTATGGTAAGGATCGTCAAAAACCACTATTGATCTACCGACATCGGGTGCCATTTCCACCTTTGCCAAGAAAAACGCAAGAGCCAATGCGCTTCGGTCGCCGCCACTGAGCGTATTCGCGAGAGAAATTTGCGAGGGATCAGAAGCAGCCTCTGGCGTGGCAGCAATCCTTACCCCGCTTAGTTCGATCGCAAGTTGACCCGACGGCCCACCTCTGAAGGTCACCCCATCGTTGACAATTCGAAAATCCGCTCCGAATAGAGTCAACAAATCATTGATTCGAGAACCATAACGTTCAAACAGTTGGTTTGATTGCTCGCGAAGCGCTTCATTAGCTCGTTGCTTCTCCTGTTGCGCTAAATTTTTCTGGTTAGTAGCGGTACCGTATGCAGCGTAAGCGTTTATGGTCTCTTGCTCATGTCTTTTCTTGGCCGCATTCAAACTGGAAAGTCGCTGCTGCAATGGCACGAGATCAATCACCCCAGCGTTTGCCTGGCGATCTCGCAATTCCGTATTTATTGCTTCAAGCGCTTGATTGTACGCACCCAATTCCGCAGCCTTCTCACTCCAGGTAGTTATTGCTGCAGACTCTTCACCGGTGAGGGAAATAGCACTAGCCGGGTTGGCTCTCTTTCGATCTAACGCAGAACCTACCGCCTGATAGGCTTCTTGAAGCAAAGCCAATACACTTGCGATATCGCCAATTTCCGGGAGCGTGAATTCGTAACCTGCAGCATCCCTCCACCAATCTCTCTCCGTTCCGTGAGAGGCTAGAACCTGTCGAAGCTGATTTTGCGCGGTTTCCCCGAAAGTAGCTCTCACAGTACTTCTCGTGGATTCACGAAGGCGTTCTTGTTCTTGAAGCTCACCAGAGAAGAAAGATCGATATGCCTCAAGAATTTCGAGACCCTGCATCTCCTGCCCACAGTGAGGACAAGCCGTGCTGGTTTGTGAATCGAAACCTTGTTTAACCCAGCCTATAGGAAGCCCTTGTGAGGTTGCTGCGAGGTGATCCCTAATTTTGGCTTCAGCAGCTAAGGCAGCGGCATCCAGTGTAGCGTTCAAGACACTTTCCAATATCTCTGGCACTTCGGCTATTGGAACTGCACCCAACAGGCTACGCGCTTGTATGGCTTCAGCCTTCGCTTTTGTCTGCTCGGCGGATTTGAGCCCACTGGCCGCCTCAGTGATTTTATTATCTACATCCTCAACAGCGTCTAGGTTTCTGAAAGAGTCTGCTGTGTATCCTGTGGGAATCAATCGGGTAAGGTTTGTCTGTGCTGTATTCAATGCAGAGGTAGCACTGCTTAGTTGTTGTTCTGCGTCATCAACAGCCTGTTTCAAGGTGATAGCCTGATCACCGATTACAAGGCCATACAGATTTCGTCGCTGATCAAGACTGATGTGATGTCCAATGAATACATTCTCCGCCACAAACCGGTCATCGTAGACATGAATTGGCGGACAATTCTCGCGCTCATGCCATTGAGCGTTTTGAAAACGGGTTGTCTGCCCCTGTTCCAATAAAACGACAATCTCTTGCTGCGTATTGGAGCCAAGTTGCTTTCGACCGATTACGTAAGCAGAATTGCCAGTATCAAGAGAGCGGAACACATCGCACAGGGTACTCTTCCCGCATGAATTGCTCGCGTAAATGATGTTCAGTTCAGAAAAGTCACCTTCCGAACCCGGTGTTGAATTCAATGCGGAGAAACGACCAACTCCCTTTAGTACATTTATGCGCTTAATCATTTTCCGCTTTCTCTAGAGTTGAAAACAATTCGTCCATTGACGCTCGCAATGCCATCGAGCTTTGTTGCCAGTTCGCAATGGTTTGTTTGAGGCTGACTTCTTCGGCCGCTTGTTTGCCATTGCCGTTTCCGTTTCCGTTTTCAGACCGGACATAAAGTGGGATACTGAGGTTGCTGTTTTTCTCCCGGATCTCGTCATTGCCGACCACCCGGGCAAAGCCATCCTCGTCACCGAAAGCCTGGTAGGCGGCGACAATGCGCTGGATGTGATCGTCGGTGAGGAAGCTCTGTGCCCGCTCGCGGGTCACCTCGTTCACCGCGTTGATGAAGAGCACCTTGTTCCTGCGCTCCTTTGGCTTGTTCATGCGGCAGATGACGACGCAGGCTTCCATGGGCGAGTTGTAAAAGAGATTGGGACCGAGGCCCAGCACACATTCCACCACGTCGTGTGCGACCAGCTTCTCGCGCATGGCCAGTTCTTCATTGCGGAAGAGGACACCATGCGGAAACAGGATGGCGCAACGGCCGCTCTTGGCCTTCATGCTCTTGATGATGTGCTGCCAGAAGGCATAGTCGGCGCGGCCCTGGGGCGGGGTGCCGTAGAGGTTCCGGCCCCATGGATCGGCGGACCAGGCATCGCGGTCCCACTGTTTGATGGAGTACGGCGGATTGGCCAGCACCACATCGAACTGCATGAGCCGGTCGCCTTCGACAAAGGCTGGATTGGCCAGGGTATCGCCCCGGACGATGCGGAAGTCCTCGATGCCGTGCAGGAACAGGTTCATCCGGCCGATGGCCGAGGTGAGCAGGTTGCGCTCCTGGCCGAACAGCCGCAGGTTCCGCCACTCCTTGTTCTGCCGCTTCAGATGGGCGACGGCGGAGAGCAACATGCCCGCTGACCCGCAGGTGGGGTCATAGATCGACTCGCCCGGTTTGGGTTCGAGCATCTCGGTCATCAGGTGGACCACTGTGCGGTTGGTATAGAACTCCGCAGCGGTATGGCCGGAATCGTCGGCGAACTTCTTGATCAGAAACTCGTAGCCCACGCCCAGCTCATCCTCCGGGCAGTTGGAGAGTGAAAGCGTCTGCGAGCTGAAATGCTCGATCAACTCGCGCAGCATGCGGTCCGGCAGGCGGTCCTTGTTGGTCCACTGGGCATCGCCGAAAACCCCGTACAGGGTGTCTGGGTTCGCCGTCTCAATGGCCCGCAGGGCATCCTGAATGGCCTTGCCCACGTTCTTGACCTTGGTTCGGGTGGCCTTCCAGTGAGCGTCTTCCGGGATCTGGAAGCGGTGCTGTTCGGGAAGCGCGGCGTATTCCTGATCGCCGCCAGACTCCTCCAACGCATCGGCCAGTTCCTCGTCATAGACGTCGCACAGGCGCTTGTAGAACAGCAGCGGGAAGATGAACTGCTTGTAGTCCCCGGCATCAATGTAGCCGCGCAGCAAGGTGGCCGCGCCCCAGAGGTAGGATTCGAGTTGAGATTGGGAAATCATTGCACCTGCCTCCGGAAAATCTTGAGCCCGCAGTGGGTGCATTCCCACGCTGGATCGTCATCGCTGACACAGCAGCCGCCAAGCGTGATCCGGCCTTCATTCATTTTTCGTTCTAGCTCCTCATCGAAAGCGGGCATGCCATAGAGGATGCTGGCCAGAGGGGCCTGCCCACATTCGGGACATTTCCGTGGTTTCTGCGCACGTTCGACTCTGGTTGATGTGTTACTCATGCCATCAACCCTTCTTTTTCGAGCAAGGCCTTCAACCGATCCTCGGCTGCATATGCCGCCTGCAGCGATTCCTTGAGATTGGCGATGGCCTGATCGATGGTTATGGATTCTTCCTCGATCACCGGCTCCACGTAGCGGGGGATGTTCAGGTTGAAATCGTTCTCGCGGATCTCGTCGAGCGTGACCACCCGGCAGATCCCTTCCACATCCTGATAGCCCTCGTACCAGCGATGGATGTTGTCCACGTGTTCCGGCAGCAGCTCGTTCTGGGCGCGGCCGGTCTTGAACTCCTTCGATGCGTCGATGAAAAGCACCTTCTGGCGGTGGGCCTTGGGCTTGCTGTCACGGAAAACCAGGACGCAGGGCGCGAGACCGGTGCCGTAGAAAATGTTCTGGCCGAGACCGATCACCGCTTCGAGCATGTCCATCTCCAGCAGCTTGCGCCGGATCTCTCCCTCCTTGGACATGCGGAACAACACACCATGGGGAAGCACCACGGCCATGCGACCGGTCTTGCGGGCCATGGACTTGATCATGTGCTGGACCCAGGCGAAGTCGCCGGACTTGGCTGGCGGCAGCCCGGCAAAGTTGCGGCCGTAGGGGTCGTTGATCCAGACGTCGTCCCCCCACTTTTCCAGGGAGAAGGGAGGATTGGCGATGACGCAGTCAAAGGTGGCGAGGCTGTCGCCTGAATAAAAGGCGGGCAAGCGCAGGGTGTCGCCACGTTCGATATGGAAATCTTCCGCGCCGTGGAGAAAGAGGTTCATCCGGGCGATGGAGGATGTGGTCAGGTTTTTTTCCTGGCCGTAGAGCTTGCCCAGCATGAGGTTCTCGTCGCCGCCATGCTCTTTGACATGGTGCAGCGCCTCGAGGAGCATGCCGCCGGTCCCGCAGGCCGGGTCATAGATGGTTTCCCCGGCCTTGGGCGCAAGGATGCGAACCATCAGCGCGACCACAGAACGCGGGGTATAGAATTCACCGGCCTTCTTGTTGGTCAGGTCGGCAAATTTCTTGATCAGGTATTCATAGGCCTGGCCGAGAATGTCCGCCTTGCAGTGCTCATTGTCCAGGTTAAGCGACGAGAAGTGTTCGATCAGGTCCTTGAGCAGCGCGTCCGAAAGGCGGTCCTTATTGGTCCACTGAGCGTCGCCGAAGATACCGTGCAGGGTGTCCGGGTTAGCCTGCTCGATGCAGCGCATGGCCTTCTGGAGCGCATGGCCGATATTGGCGCTCTTAGCCCGGACATCTTTCCAGTGGCAGCCTTCCGGAACCTGGAACCGGTGGTTCTCGGGGAACTGGGCAAATTCCACGTCGCCGTCGGACTCTTCCAGGGCCACGGCATACTCCTCGTCATAGACGTCGGAGAGCCGCTTGAAGAACAGCAGCGGGAAGATGTAGGTCTTGAAATCGGCCGCGTCGACAGGACCACGCAGGATATTGGCCGCCTCCCAGAGATGTCCGGAGAGGGTCCCGATATCCAGATCGACTGAATTGTTATTTCCGTTCTTCCTGCTCATTCAGCTTGATCCTGTTTGCTCTTGTCCGCCGCGCCGCCAGCCTTCACCCACTCGTCAACCTCGTCTTTCTTGAACTTCCAAAGACGGCCCATGCGATGGGCGGGCATCGCATGCTTGTCGATCCAGCGGTAAACGGTGTCACTGCTGACACCGAGGTACTTGCCTATCTCGTCTACTGATAACCAGCGGTCTTCCATCTCGGCCATTTCTCAAGCTCCTCGTGGGCGATTGGTTTTCTTGCCACGCCAGAGGCGGTAACGGGGATGCTGGGCGCAGCTTCCCCAACTTAAAACATCCTCTAATATATTTAGGCAGGGGCCGATTGTCAAACGCTTTCGTCCGGATAAGGCCGCAAACGTCGGCTCACGGACGTAACCACTGGCCGCTGGCGACTCTTTCCGTGTATGGAGGGTATGACATCCAGTAGGTCCAGGCTGGAATCGGGGTGCGCCCGCACAGCACCGCCACCATCACCCGCTGGTACATGCTATGTCCGCCGGGCCGGAAGCCTTCCAGCCGGTCGATGGGCGGCAGGTCGCGTTGTGGGTCGGTGAAGGTCACCAGTTCCCCATGGATCAGATCCCAGTCACCGGTCGGGCGACCGAAGCGCGGTGTGCCAATCTCCTGCTGCCTGCGGGCGTCGGTCAGTGGATCGGAGGTGCCTCGGGCCAGGATCAGACCCTCCGGCACTTCGAGGGCCGGGAAACCGGCGTGGAGGTGGTAGAGCCTGCCCCAGACCACGGCCGGTTCGATGTTGCGGGCCTGGGCGCAGAAGCGTTGATGGTTCCAGTAGCCCCGTTTCAGGGTGCCGTAGACGAAGAGCCGGAGGATGGTCTCGGGAGTGTCTTCCGGGTTTGTGTTCAGGTTCGCGGTGTCTCCAATGTTCATGCATTCACTCCTTCGGGCAGTGTCCCTTTGCGCTCCTGGGGTATGAAGCGGAATTCGCTGTTTTCGATGGCCCGCACATCCTCGTGGCGGATGGTGAGCATGGTCATGGGCGGCACCTCCAGCTCGCGCCAGCCCTTCTCGTTGTCCACGGCGAAGTCGATGAAGGTGTCGTCCGAGGCGTAGAGCACCACTCGGTGCTGGCGGTGGATGCGCAGGCAAAGCGGCTTGTTGCCCTTGAGCACGGTGATGGTGCCGGGGTCGAGCCGCGAGGCCAGCACGGCGCTCATCTGGCCGCGACAAAGGGCAAGCGCCTTCTTCAGGCCGTCCTGGTCGATGGGGCCTTCGGGCGCGAAGCGGTCGGCCAGGCGGAAGATCAGCTCGCTGTCCACCTCGGCGTAGCGCGGCAGCCCGAGGCGGCGGAACAGATAATCGGCGTTGTAGATGGTGCCGTTGTGGGTGCCGATGACGATTCCGGCCCGGATGGGATGGTTGTTGCGGTTGTTGAACTCGTTGCCCCGGGTGCGCCAGCGGGTATGCCCCATGAGGATGGTGGTCTCGTTGTCGACCTGCCCGAGCAGTTCCTGGAACGTCTTCTCGTAGACCAGCTCGTGCGCCCGCATCGGCCGCTTGAAGATGCGGTGACTGCCGTCGGTCTTGAGCCAGGCCAGACCGGAGGCGTGCGGGCCGCGCTCCTCGCTGTGCAGCAGCATGCGGACGAAGACCTCGCGCAGGTAATCCCGCTCGTCGGGCCGTCTGCGCTTGCGGCCGAAGATGATGCCTACTTGTCCGCACATGGTGCCGGGTCCTCCTTGCCGCCGAAGTTCTTGCCGAGCGGTCTCGTCCCTTCGAGAACGAAGGCTGCGTATTCCCGCCGGTGGTCCGCCAGCCACTCGGCCACCTCCGGGTAACCCATCTCGGCGGTCAGCCGGGTCACCTCCGGGTGGTCGAGCATGTTGGTGCGCCCGGAGAGCCGCACCGTCTCCAGAGCTTCGAGGAAGCGTTCCGGCCAGGGATCGCTGGCCTTGTCGTCGGGCAGAAACTCGATCAGGCCGTGCCGGGCCAGGCGGGTGAGAAACTCAGCGGCCGCAGCGGCGGCGGCCTCCGGCAACGGCTGGGTCGGCCCGCCTTCGATGCCGGAGAGCACCTCGGTCATGTAGTCCCGGGGCGCTCGGCTGGCGGTAAACGGTGTCTGGCCGCGCATCAACTCGACAACTTCGAGGCAGTCGGCGGCCTGCAGGGTTTCCCCGCTGCCGGGGATTGGCTCGCCGTCCAGCGTGGTGGAGCGGATCAGAATCTTCATTGGGCACCTCCTTAAACAGTGAGGCCGGGAACTTGCCCGGCCTCGTTGGTGAGAGTGGTGGTTTCGGTTTCGTCCGAAAGGACGTCCTCCGGTTTGGGCCGTCCGTTCTTGAAGGCTGCGTCGCCGGGCATGTTGGCCATCAGATGTTTGCGGGCGGTCTTGAACTCGTCGCCGATCAGGCCGAGGTGGAGCAGGAAGACCCGGAAGTCGTACTTGGCGCTCTGGGGGTCGAAGTCCCGCTTGCGGCTGGAGGCGGCCCGGCCGTTGAGCGCCTTGGCGGCGACGGCGAGGCAGAATTGCAGGTAGGCCTTGATCCGCCCCGCGTGAAGGGTCGCCTCGAACCAGCGGAACTCCACCGTGCCCCGGTACCAGACGTTGTGCAGGTTGACCCCGTGGTAGCGGCTGTTGTCGTAGTGCTGGGGCTGGCGGTTGTGGTAGCCGTACCAGATGCGGTTGAGCTGGTCCTTGGTGCGGGGGCGATGCTGTTCGATGCGCTGGATCAGCTCGTCGCTGACCGGCCGGGTGTAGCGATTGAGCCGGTCGCGGCTGATGCCGAGGGCGTGGAGGATAAGCGGCTCCTGCTTGTAGATGATCTTGGCCAGGTTACCCAGGTGCCTGCCGTCGAAGGGCGCGGCGGATGATTTTTAATTGATGTTTGACCTGTTTTTGGTCTATATTTGGTCGTATATAGGAGGGTAAATATGAAACTATCAAGTCAGATCAAACCGATCAGTTACCTGAAGGCACATGCCGCAGAAATCGTGCGTAACCTGTCGGGGCAAGGTGAACCCCTGGTCATCACTCAGAATGGCGAAGCCAAGGTCGTGATGCAGGACATCGAAAGTTATGAGCAAACCCAGGAGACCATGGCCCTTCTGAAGATTCTCGCGCTCGGCTCGCGTCAGATCGAGGATGGCAAAGTCCAGCCCGCCGGTGATGCCATTCAGCGGCTTCGAGGCCGGAGCAAGAATCGCTGATGACCTTCCAGATATTTCTGACCGACGATGCGTCACGGGATTTGGAGGAGTTGTACGACTACATTGCATCCCACGACGCGCCGGGAAAAGCGGATTACGTTCTTGATCAAATAGAGAAGGCCTTTTCGAGTCTCTCCGAGAGCCCGGAGCGAGGAGCCTATCCAAAGGAACTTCTGGCCGTCGGGCTGCGCGAGTACCGTGAGATATTTTTCAAACCCTACCGCATCATCTATCGAGTCATGGCCGAAAATATTTATGTCATGGTGATTGTTGACGGTCGCCGGGATATGCAGACACTGCTGCAACGACGATTATTTCAGGCCTGAAAATCTCAGCACCACCGACCCCACCAGCCGGATGTTTCTCGGCATCCTGATCACCTTCGTCCAGTACGAGCGGGAGGTCATCGCCGAGCGTATCCGGGACAAGGTGGCGGCAGCCAAGCGCCGGGGAAAATACTGCGGTGGCGTGCCCATCCTCGGATACGACGTCGACCGGGATAACAAGAAGCTGCTGGTCAACCCGGATGAAGCCAGGACGGTACAGTACATCTTCCGCCGATTCATCCAGATCGGCTCGGCCAAGAAGCTGGGCCAGGAATTGAACGAACAGGGATACCGCACAAAAGCCTGGACCACCAAGAAAGGCAAGGTTCGCGAGGGCTCAGAATGGAATACAGGCCACATCTACCGGCTGCTGAACAACCGGGTCTATATCGGCGAGATTGCCCACAAGGATCGCAGCTACCCCGGTGAGCACGAAGGAATCATCGACCGGACGACCTGGGACAAGGTGCAGGCCATCCTGGAGGACAACAAACCGGTCAAGGTTTCCATGGCAAGAACCAAAATGGTCGCCCCGCTGAAAGGCGTCATCCGCTGCGGCCACTGCGGATGCGCGATGGGACCGACCTACGCCCGCAAGAACGGCCGCCACTACACCTATTACATCTGCCAGAAGGACAGCAAGCGGACCGTGAGCCGGTGCCCGCTCAAACGGATTCCCGCCGGGGACATCGAGCAGGCCGTGGTCGAGCAGTTGAGCGCGGTGTTTCGCACGCCGACGCTGGTGGCCAAGACCTACTTCGCGGCCCGGGACATCGAGCAGACGGAGCGGGAGCGGCTGTTCAAACAGAAAGCCCAACTCGAGATGGAGCTGTCGCAGGCGAGGGAGCAAGCCATCGAACTGATGAAACCCGGCAGCGATCAGCCGGGCAAGGCCGAGATGCTGACGACCGTCAACCGCCAGGCGGTCGAGCTCTCGAAACAACTGACGCACGTGAGCGAGCGATGCAGAGCCTACCGGGGGAACAGCATCACGGAACAGGATGTGTCGGAGGCCTTTCAGAATGTCGAGGGCTTCTGGGAAGACCTTTTCCCGGTGGAGCGAAACCGGCTCATCCGCCTCCTGGTGGATAAGGTCGAGATCCGCGAGACCGGAATCGACATGGAGCTGCGCACCAACGGGCTGACAACGCTCATCGCCGAGCTGGCCGGTCTGGCATGCGAAGTCACTGAACGGAGGGCAAGCCGATGAAAATGAAGCCGACCATTACCGTTGCAGACAACGGCAATCTGCAGATCCACATCCCGATGCTGATCCGGCGCATGCGCGGCCGCAAGACGGTCATCGCTCCCCAGGCCCTCGATGGAGAAATCACCGGAGCGCAGGAACCGGTGCAGTCCGCCATCCTCCAGGCGCTGGCAAGGGGCTTTTCCTGGGCCGACATCCTCGAATCTGGCCAGATCAAGTCCATCAGCGAGCTTGCCCGTACCCTCGACGTCGATGGCTCGTATGTGGCCCGCATTCTCAAGCTGACGACCCTGGCCCCCGACATCGTCGAAGCCCTGATCAACGGTGAGGAACCCAACGGGCTCTCGCTGGCCAAACTGACCCAGACCTTTCCCGAGGACTGGACCGAGCAGCGCCGCCAGTTCGGCTTTGCCACCGACTGACGACCGGACCGGAGACCACCCCAGAGAGCCGACCATCAGCGTCGGCTTTTCTACTTTGGGGTCAGGAAACCGGAGTTGACCACGCTTCTTTTCATGGGCAAAGCGGGTGATTTCGAAAAAAACGTCCGGTTGCGGCATCGAACGATAACCTAAGACAACCGCCAAAAACGGCAATCAGCCACAAACCCATATCAATCAAGGATGTAGCTTTCCGGACGCGCTTCGGACTTCGTCCGGAGAAAACAGAGAATCAGGGGCCAAACAGAGAAAGAAAGGCTGGAGGATGGGGAGAATCGATGGTGCGGAGAGGTGCTTTGGAAAGATGTGAAACGGGCGCAAACCCTTTAGAAACAAGGGAAAAAAGAAAACCCGTCACCCCGGAGAATGACCCCAGAGAGACGGGTTTGTCTTTTCTAAATGGTGGAGGCGGCGGGAGTCGAACCCGCGTCCGCGAACCATCTGATCCTGGTTCTACATGCTTAGCCCGCTCGATTATTTCTCGTCGTTACAACGCCCGAGGGGCAGGGCATATGCAACGACCAGTTCCAGTTTGATTTAACGCCATGCCCTGAAACGCGACATGACGCGATCCTGCTAGATGATCCCGAGTCGGAAGCGCAGGCTCAACCGGTCGGGAGCAGGCTGGTTTTTAGGCAGCCAGTGCGTAGTTGTCGTCGTTGGCAACTAACTTTGGTTCAACTGGTTTTACGAGGTGAGTTGAGACCTCGGCATGCCCCAGGGTACGTCCAATCCGCGTCGAAGCCAGAACGCCCCCGAAGAGTCGACAGTATAGACCATGCGGTCGACCCGATGTTCCGCAAGGACGACCGCGGCCTGATTGTGTCAGTGTGCGGGAATCGCTGCCAGCGGTTATGATTCACCCCGGATGCCTGATTTGAGTCTGATGTCTACAAGAGATCCGGGAACCCCAGGCGCGGCCAAGGAGGTCGTCGACGATGGCGATGGCCTGCCACGGCTAGCGCTTGACGCCGGCGAAATCTTTCGGGTTCTGGCCGAAAACGCGCCGAACGTAATCTACCTGTGCCGGAATGATGAGCGCTACCGGATGCTGTTCATCAACAGCCCGGTCGCCGATTTGACCGGCTATTCGCCGGCCGACTTCCTGGCCGACCGAATCAGTTTCGTCGATTTGTACCATCCTGAAGACGCCAGGCGTATTCCTTGCGAAGTTGATCAGGCGATTGCCAGGCGAGAGCGATTCGATCTGGTGTATCGGTTGCGCCATCGCAAAGGCGACTGGCGCTGGGTTGAAGAAAGCGGGGTCGGGGTTTTCGACTCGGGCGGTCGCCTGCAGTATCTGCAGGGCATGCTGGCGGACGTGACCGAGCGACGGCAGGCCGAAGAGAAACTGCTGCAAAGCGAGGCCAGCTTTCGGTCCTTGTTCGACAACGTGCAGGAGACGGTGTATGTGCAGGATGGGGAGGGGCGGTTTCTGACGGTCAATGCCGGCGCCGAACGCATGTATGGCTATCCTCGGGACTGGTTTGCCGGCAAGTCGCCGGAGGTGCTTTCCGCGCCGGGCCATAACGATCTGGATGCCGTCAGGCGCGCCCATGCCCGTGCGCTGGCCGGCACTCCCCAATCGATCGAATTCTGGGGACAGCGCGCCGACGGGTCGATATTCCCCAAGGACGTTCGCCTGGCGGCCGGCACCTGGTTTGGTCGTCGGGTCGTATTCGCGCTGGCTCGCGACATCACCGAGCGCAAGCGGGCCGACGAGCGTCTGCGTCTGGCATCAAGCGTATTCGAGCACGCCGATGAAGCGATCATGGTGACCAATCCGGGTGGTGTGATCATCGAGGTCAATCGGGCGTTTTCGCGCATTACCGGATATCGTCGCAGCGAGGTGCTCGGGCGGGATGCCCGGTTGTTGCGGTCGGACCGGCATCCGCGCTCCTTCTACGAATCGATGCAGCACGAACTGCTCGATACTGGGAGCTGGCGCGGGGAAATCTGGGGACAGCGCAAACATGGCGAGGTATTCCCGGCCATGCAGACGATCAGTGTTGTGCTCGACGAGCACCGGCAGGTGCGCCACTATGTGTCGCTGTTTTCCGACATCACCGCGCTCAAGGAACACGAGCAGCGGTTGGAGCACCGGGCGCTGCACGATCCGCTGACGGAGCTGCCCAATCGGGCGCTCCTGGCCGATCGCCTGCAACAGGCCATCAGGCGGGCAAGACGTCACCAGGGCGTGGTGGCGGTTGCGTATGTCGATCTGGACGGTTTCAAGGAGATCAACGATCGGCATGGCCATGAAGTCGGTGACCTCTTCCTGGTGACTCTGGTCGAACGCGTGCGTGCAACACTGCGTGAATGCGACACCCTGGCTCGGCTTGGCGGTGACGAGTTTGTGTTGGTGCTGCCGGAGCTGACCCGACGCGAGCAGAGTGGGCCGGTGCTTGATCGGCTGCTTCAGGTGATCGCTCAGCCTCTCGAAGTCAGATCGGAGTCGTTGAGTGTTTCGGCGAGCATCGGGGTGACTTACTACCCGCAACAGGATACGTCCGTCGAACCGGATCAGCTGATCCGGCAGGCTGACCAGGCGATGTATCAGGCCAAGCAGGCCGGAAAGAACCGGTATCAGGCGTTCGACGCTGAGCATGAGCGCGCAATGCGCGGACGTTACGACTCTCTCAACCGCATCGACCAGGCGCTGGCCAACGACGAGTTCGTGCTGCATTACCAGCCCAAGGTCAACATGCAATCCGGGCGGTGGATCGGCGTTGAGGCGCTGCTTCGCTGGCAGCATCCGGAGCGGGGTTTGCTGTTGCCTGAAAGCTTCTTGCCGATGATCGAGCAGCATCCCCTGGGAATTGTCGTGGGTCAGAAGGTCCTTGCGCAGGCCGTTGCCCAGGCCGGGAAGTGGAGCAGCGAGGGTCAGCGCATGCCGGTCAGCGTCAATATCAGCGCTGCACAACTGGGCCAGCGCGGCTTTGCCGATAT
Source organism: Pseudomonadota bacterium (assembly GCA_013285445.1). Taxonomy (NCBI): domain Bacteria; kingdom Pseudomonadati; phylum Pseudomonadota; species Pseudomonadota bacterium. The sequence continues at coordinate 1,488,508 of CP053448.1, forward strand.
GCTGAAGCGGCTCCTGTCCGATCACCCCGAGCTTGATGCGCCGGATCTGGAACTGGAAGTGACCGAAACCAGCGCTTTTGATGACTTCGAGCGATTCTCACGCGTGATGGCGACCTGTTGCGACATGGGGGTGCGTTTTGCCGTCGATGATTTCGGTACCGGATACTCATCGCTGTCGTACCTGAAGAAACTGCCGGCGAGCACGCTGAAGATCGATCGCAGCTTCGTGCGCGATCTGCTCGACGACCCGGAGGACCTGGCCATTCTGGACGGGATTCTGCGCCTGGCGTCGTCGGTCAGGCGTCGGGTGGTTGCCGAGGGCGTGGAGACGATTGCCCAGGGGCGGGCACTGCTTCGGCTCGGCTGCGAGTTCGGTCAGGGCTTCGCCATCGCCCGCCCGATGCCGGCCGGGGATCTGGCGCAGTGGATGGAGTCGTGGCGGCCGCCGTCATCGTGGCAGCAGGCCGACGCGCTCGACCGGCAGCATCTGCCGATGCTGTTTGCGCTGGTTGAGCACCGGGCCTGGATGGCTGAACTGTGCCGCTGCGCGCGGGCCGGTAACCCGACTTGTGCGGCACCGGATCTGCGCGCGGCACGCTTCGAGCAGGCGCTGGACCGGCTGTCCGCTTCGGATGCGCTCTGGTCTCAGGTGCTCGGGCCGGCACGCAGTCGGCATGCCGCCATGGTTGAGATCGCCGCCAGGCTGCCCAACCTGATTGCCGCGGACGATCAGGCAGGCGTGCACGATGTGCTGGCCCGCCTCGAGCAGGCTTCGTCTGAACTGCAGTCCTTGCTCGAAGTGACGGTTTGAGTCCCGCATGCAGGGCAGCAGGCGTCCTGGCCCGACCGGGGCCTGTCAGCCCTGCTTGAGAATTCGTCCTTTCTGTCGCGCCCATTCGCGCTCTTTTTCGGTTCGGCGCTTGTCGTGCTGCTTCTTGCCCCGGGCAACGGCAATTTCGACCTTGACCTTGCCCTGTTTCCAGTACATGGCGGTCGGGATCACGGTCTGGCCCTGGCGTTCAACCAGGCCGATCAGCCGGTCGATTTCGCGCCGGTGCAGCAGCAGACGCCGGGTCCGGGTCGGGTCCGGTCGGAAATGGGTCGAAACCGACGGCAGCGGCGTGATCAGGCATCCAAACAGAAAGGCCTCGCCGTTCTTGAGCAGCACGTAACTGTCGCCGAACTGGATCTTGCCGGCGCGCAGGGCCTTGACCTCCCAGCCCTGCAGTGCGATACCGGCCTCAATCCGCTCATCAAGGTGGTATTCGAAGCGCGCCCGCTTGTTGACGGCGATGGTGGAAGACGGCTGCTTGGCCATGCGATTGAATCGCTTCCCGGAAATGGACGGCAATGATAGCGCAGGGGGCAAACTTGCGGTTTCAGAGGCTCCTTGATAGTACTATCATGGTCGAACCAGCAAACCCCCAGACCAGAAAAAACTGCCGCGTGCCCGAAATCAATCGCTTTGCCCTGGTGCCCTACTCGCCGCTGCAGATGTACGAGCTGGTTCGCGACGTTGCGCGCTACCCCGAGTTTCTGGAGTGGGTACGCGCAGCGGAGGTGCATGAAGACGACGGGTCGCAGCAGCTGGCAACGCTGGAAGTTCAACTGGGCGGCCTGGTGCAGCGCTTCACCACGCGCAACTCGCTTTCGCCGGGGCAGTCGCTGGCCATGCGGCTGGCCCGCGGGCCGTTCGACGAACTGTCTGGACGCTGGTCCTTTGCGCCGCTCGGGCATGGATGCCACGTGAGCCTGGATCTGGTCTTTCGCGCCAGCGGATCGATTTTGCTCAAACCGTTTCAGCGCAGTTTTTCGCGCATGGCCGACCGCATGGTCGATGACTTTTCGCGCCGCGCCGGGAGGGTCTATGGCGACCCGCATTGAAATCGAGGTTGCCGCGGCGTCACCGCGCCGTCAGATTGTGGTGCGCCTGACCGTGCCGGCGGGAACGACATTGATCGAGGCCGTCAGGCAAGCGGACCTGCCCGGGCGGCTGCCGGGCTTCCATGTCAGCGCGGATCGTCTCGGTGTATTCGGACAGCTGCGGCCGCCGGAGTGGGTATTGCAGGCCGGTGACCGGGCCGAGGCCTACCGTCCGCTGAGCGCCGATCCCAAGGAAATCCGTCGACGCCTGGCCGAGTCGGAATCGGTCAGGGGCCGTCACGACGCCTGATTGTTTCGAGATCCTGAATCGGCTGGTCGCCCGGTTCCTGCAGCTCGTCGAGCGCTTCTGTGGCCAGGTTTTCCTCGTCGAGGTAATTGCCCTGCATCGCCACCAGGCGATCATTCTCGAAGTGCAAGGTCAGGACCCGCTTTCTGGGCTTTCCGCTGCGCCGTGCGTAGGTATTCATGTAGTCCCAGCGATCGGCGTGAAACGGGCTGGTGATCGACGGTGACCCGAGCAGTACGCGAACCTGTTGTTTGGTCATCCCTTCGCGCAGCTCGGCGACATCATCGCGGTCGAGCACGTTACCCTGCTGGATATCCTGTTTGTAGACCAGGCCCCCGCAGGCGCCGAGGAAGGCCAGGCACAGCACGACGGCAACGAACTTGGATAGTGATTTCAGCATGGTCGGCGATGATACAATATCCTCGCGGTTGCCGGGGAATTACAGCCTGAGGTAGCGGATGTCTGAAGAAACCAGCGAATTGAGAAAGGTTGGGCTCAAAGTGACGCACCCGCGGCTGCAGATCCTGCGGCTGCTTGAAACCACCGATCAGAAGCACATGACGGCCGATGAGATCTATCGGGCGCTGGTCGAACAGGGGGAAGACATCGGCCTGGCAACGGTCTACCGGGTGCTCGCCCAATTCGAGGCGGCGCAGCTGGTTCGCAAGCATGTATTCGATGACGGCTCCGGTCGCGCCCAGCAAGCCTGTTACGAGCTGGACGAGGGTGAACATCATGATCATATGGTGTGCCTGGAAACCGGCGAGGTGGTCGAGTTCTATGACGCGGAACTGGAGCGTCGCCAGGAAAAAATCGCCCGTGATCGGGGCTACGAGATTGTTGACCACTCCATGGTGCTCTACGTGCGCCCGATCGAGGGCAGGCGCAGGAAAAAGACGTCCTGAGACCGCCTCCTGAGGCCGGAACAGTCAGGGAGACTGCAGCATCTCGCTGGCGTGCGCCAGGCTCGCTTCCGACTCCACCCCGCCAAGCATGCGCGCGATTTCACGCTGCCGCTGTTGAGCATCCAGGCGCTCGGCTTCGGTGCGGGTGCGCTCGCCGTCGATCCGCTTGATGACCCGAATCTGGTGGTCGGCGCGGGCGGCGACCTGGGGCAGATGAGTAACGCAGAAGGCCTGTCCGCCTTCAGCAACCTGGTGCAGAAAGCGACCGACAGCCTGCGCCGTGGGTCCGCCGACGCCGGCGTCGACTTCGTCGAAAACCCGCGTCAGCGGCTGATCATCAACCCCGGTGGCGATCATCAGGGCCAGGGCCACGCGCGACAGTTCGCCGCCGGAGGCGACCCTGGCCAGCGGTTTGGGTGACTGTCCGGGATTGGCGCTGAACGTGATGGCAACCTGATCGCCGCCATGGCGGCTGGGTTGTGCCGGATCGACGGCGGTGACTTCGAACATCAAGCGTGCCTGCGGCATGCCCAGCTCGGCCAGGCATTCGACGGCGCGCTGCGCAAGTCTGCTGGCCGCCTGGCGACGCTGCGTGCCCAGAAGCCCCGCTGCCTCGAGCCACTGGTCTGCGGCTTGCTGCACGGCCAGTTCAAGCTCGTCGCGCCGTTCGCCCTGGTGTTCCAGGGTGTCGAGGCGCACGCCCAGACGCGCGGTCAGCGCGACCAGTTCATCGGGTGCAACCCGGTGCTTGCGCGCCAGATCGAGCGCGAGCTCAAGTCGTTGGTTGACAGCAGCCAGGCGTTCCGGGTCGCCCGTTTCTTCACTGGCGATGCGCTCCAGTGCAGCATGGGCTTCATCGACGTAAATACGCGCCTGCTCGATCATTCCGGCCGCCTCCTCGATGCGGCGGTCGAGCGAACGGGTGCCCGACAGGCTGGACAGCGCCTGCTGGATCATGGTGCGGGCTGCCGGGTCGTCAATCTGATCGAGTGCCGCGGCCGCGGTGCTCGCGGCCTGGCGAATCTCATCAATGCGGGACAGGCGTTCCTGCTCGGCTTCCAGTTCACCGTACTCGCCCGCGCGCAGGTTGAGTGCCTGAAGCTCGCGATGCTGGTATCGCAGCAGCTCGAGCTGTTCCGGGTCGCTGCTGTCGGCTTCGAAAGCGGCCAGTTCGTCGCGGGCCGCCAGCCAGCGGTCGTAGGCCTGTGCGACCGCGGTGGTGATGGCGGTGTCGACCTGGCGGTCGAGCAGTTGGCGCTGAGTCGCGCTGCGGCCGAGCTGCTGATGCTCGTGCTGGCCGTGGATTTCGACCAGCAGCTCGCCAAGCTCGGCGAGCTGTCCAATCGTGGCGCTGCGGCCGTTGATCCAGGCCCGGGAACTGCTGGATCGGCTCAGGATCCGTCGCAGGATCAGCTCCTCATCTTCGGCCAGCGCTTGCTGGCGCAGCCAGTCGCTGGCCGGATGCGCATCGTCAAGACGAAAAACGGCCTCCAGTTCGGCCTGCTCGCTGTCATCGGCGATCAAACCCGGCTCGGCGCGATCGCCGAGCAGCAGGCCGAGCGCGTCGATCAGGATTGACTTGCCGGCCCCCGTTTCGCCCGTGATCGCGGTGAAACCGGGGGAAAAGTCGATTTCGAGATCGTCAATGACGGCAAATCGGCGAATGACCAAGTGGCGAAGCATCGGCGGGACACGTTCAGATCATGACGGACGCATCAAACTAGCACCGGACCGCGCGCCCGACAACTCCGGTTGCAAAGCGCCTGATTCAACCCCATTGTTGCGCGCAGGATCAACGGACTGTACCGATAGATGGCCACAGACAAGCACAAAACCCAGGAGCAGGCTGCCCGGGCGGCTGCCGAGGAACAGGAGCAAGATGCTGCCGGCTCGGCTGGCGCAACGGCGGATGAACCGGAGGCGAGCAGCGAAACGGCATCCGAAAGTGCTCAGAACGGGCTGGAGGTGGCCCGCCTGCGCGAAGCGCTGCTGCGAACCCGTGCCGAGATGGAGAATGTCCAGAAGCGCAGCGAACGCGAGCTGGAGCGGGCCCGTCGCTTCCAGCTCGAGGCCCTGATGCGCGACCTCCTGCCGGTCATTGACGGGCTGGAGCAGGGGTTGGAGAACGCCGCTGAAGGAGACTCGGCCCGCGAAGGGCTCGAGCTGACCCATCGATTGCTGCTGAAATCGCTCGGCAGCCATGGGCTCGAGGTCATCGATCCGGCCGGCGAACGATTCGATCCTGACTGGCACGAAGCGATGAGCTTGCAGCCGAGCGACCAGGCCGAGCCCGATACGGTTCTGATGGTGCTGCAAAAGGGCTATCGGCTGCACGACCGTTTGCTGCGGGCGGCGCGCGTGATCGTTGCCAAAGCGCCGGAGGCGGGCGAGGCCGGCGATTGAAATGAGGGCCTCCGGGCCCCACTAAACGGGGCAGAGTGCCATTGCATCATCGGTTTTCAAAAACGAATTCGAGGCAGATATCAATACCATGAGCAAGATAATCGGAATTGACCTGGGAACGACCAACTCCTGCGTCGCGGTCATGGAAGGCGGCAAGACGCGTGTTATCGAGAATGCCGAGGGTGATCGAACCACCCCGTCGGTGGTTGCCTTTACCAAGGATGACGAGGTGCTGGTCGGGCAGCCGGCCAAGCGCCAGGCGGTGACCAATCCCGACCGCACGCTGTATGCGGTCAAGCGCCTGATCGGCCGAAAGTTCTCCGAGAAGGTCGTCCAGAAGGACATCAAGCTGGTGCCCTACAAGATCATCGAGGCCGACAACGGTGACGCCTGGGTGCAGGTGGGCGACAAGAAGATGGCGCCGCCGGAGATCTCCGCGCGGGTGCTGATGAAAATGAAGAAGACGGCCGAGGACTATCTTGGCGAGAACGTCACCGAGGCGGTGATTACGGTGCCGGCCTACTTCAATGACTCGCAGCGGCAGGCCACCAAGGATGCCGGCAAGATCGCCGGGCTGAACGTGCGCCGGATCATCAACGAGCCGACGGCGGCTTCGCTGGCCTACGGGCTCGACAAGGAAGGCGCTGACCGCAAGGTGGCGGTCTATGACCTGGGTGGTGGCACCTTCGATATCTCGATCATCGAGATTGCCGATGTCGACGGTGAAAAGCAGTTCGAGGTGCTGGCCACGAACGGTGACACCTTTCTCGGCGGTGAAGACTTCGACAAGCGCCTGATTGACTACCTCGCCGGAGAGTTCAAGAAAGAACAGGGCGTGGATCTGCACAACGACCCGCTTGCCCTGCAGCGTCTGCGTGAGGCCGCCGAACGGGCCAAGATCGAGCTGTCCTCGAGTCAGCAGACCGAGGTCAATCTGCCCTACATCACGGCGGATCAGTCCGGCCCGAAGCACCTCAATATCAAGGTGACCCGTTCTAAGCTGGAGTCCCTGGTCGAGGATCTCATCAAGCGTTCGATTGATCCGTGCCGCACCGCGCTCAACGATGCCGGCCTCAAGGTTGCCGATATCGACGAGGTCATTCTGGTCGGCGGTCAGACCCGCATGCCGGCAGTCCAGAAGTCGGTTTCGGACTTCTTCGGCAAGGAGCCGCGCAAGGACGTCAATCCAGACGAGGCGGTGGCGGTTGGAGCGGCCATCCAGGGCGGTGTGCTGTCCGGTGACGTCAAGGATGTGCTGCTGCTGGATGTCACGCCGCTGTCGCTCGGCATCGAGACCCTGGGCGGCGTGTTCACCAAGCTGATCGAGAAGAACACGACGATCCCGACGCGCGCCTCCCAGGTGTTTTCAACCGCCGAGGACAATCAGTCGGCGGTGACCGTGCACGTTCTTCAGGGCGAGCGCGAGCAGGCAGTGGCCAACAAATCGCTGGCGCGCTTCGATCTTGCCGGCATCCCGGCTGCGCCGCGCGGCATGCCCCAGATCGAGGTCACCTTCGATATCGACGCCAACGGCATCCTGCACGTCTCGGCCAAGGACAAGGCCACCGGCAAGGAGCAGCGCGTCGAGGTCAAGGCCGGTTCGGGCCTGAGCGAGGAAGAAATCGAGCAGATGGTCCGGGACGCCGAGGTGCATCGTGAGGAAGACAAGAAGTTCCAGGAGCTGGTCAGCGCGCGCAACAACGCCGACAGCGTTGCCCACGCCACGCGCAGCAGCTTGAAGGAGCACGGCGACCAGCTCGATGATGCCATCAAGGAGCGCATCGAGACTGCGCTCACGAAGGTGGATGAGGCCATCAAGGGTGACGACAAGGAAGCCATTGATAGCGCCGTCAACGAACTGCAGCAGGCGGGTGCCGAACTCTACAAGGCCGCGGCCGAGCAGGCTCAGGCCGACGAGGGCGGTGCCGAGGGTGCCGAGCGCGGCGGCGAATCCGCTTCCGGTGACGAGGAAGTGGTCGACGCGGAGTTCACCGAAGTCGACGACGACAACAGGAAATGATCGTCACGGCCGCGGGCCGCGACGGTTATCCCGGACAGCGCGCAGCGCTGATCCGGGATCTCACTGGACAAACGATGGGTCCCGGATAATCGCATTTGCGGTTTCCGGGGCGACGTATTTTCAAGACGTCGAGCCGACGAGCTGACGAAACGACGACACTGAATGCCGGCAGACTACTACGAAATCCTGGGTGTATCGCGCGAGGCGTCTGGCGACGAGATCCGCAAGGCCTATCGGCGGCTGGCGCGCAAGTACCACCCCGATCGGAATCCCGACAATCCCGACGCCGAGGAACGCTTCAAGGAAGTCCGCGAGGCGCATGATGTGCTCAAGGATGCCGACAAGCGGGCGGCCTATGACCGCTTCGGGCACCAGGGCGTCAATGGCATGGGTGGCCAGTCCGCCGGGGCGGGCGGCGGATTCGGCGACATCAACGATATCTTTGGCGATATCTTCGGTGATATTTTCGGGGGCGGGCGTCGTCGTCAGAGCCAGTCGCGCCGCGGGCAGGATCTGCGCTACACGCTCGAGCTGGATCTCGAGGAGGCGGTCGCCGGGGTTGAGAAGGAAGTCAACCTGCCGATGCTCGGCGAGTGTCAGGCCTGCAAAGGCACCGGTTCGCAAAGCGGCAAGCTGGACGTGTGCACGACTTGTGGTGGCCAGGGCCAGGTTCGCATGCAGCAGGGTTTCTTCTCGGTGCAGCAGACCTGCCCGAGCTGCCGCGGCAGTGGACGCGCGATCAAGGATCCCTGCAGCTCGTGCAGTGGATCCGGACAGGTCCGCGAAACGCGCACGCTGCAGATCAAGATTCCGGCTGGTGTCGATACGGGCGACCGGATTCGGCTCAGCGGTGAAGGCAGCGCCGGTGCGCAGGGAGGACGGGCCGGTGACCTCTATGTCGACATCCAGGTCAGAGCGCATCCGTTGTTTCAGCGCGAAGGTGACGATCTGTTCTGCGCCGTGCCGATCACGATCACGACGGCGGCGCTTGGCGGACAGCTCAAGGTGCCTACGCTCAATGGCTCGGTCATGCTCAAGATTCCGCCCGAAACCCAGCCGGGCAAGGTGTTTCGTCTGCGCGGGAAGGGCGTTCAGTCCGTGCGCAGCCGGAATCCCGGCGACTTGCTGTGCCGGGTCGAGGTGGAAACACCGGTCAATCTCACGCGCGAGCAAAAGGAGCTGCTGCGCCAGTTCCAGGAATCGATCGGGGACGAGAACGCGCAGAACCCGCAGTCAAGTCACTGGACAGACAAGGTCAAGTCATTCTTCGACCGGATGGGATTCTGACCTCGCTGGCTGGTTGCGCCCGATTGAATGCGGTAATCTTTCCGCATGAGTCTGCAGATTCTTCTCAGTGGCGCGACCGGTGCGGTCGGGCAGATTATTGCCGATCTCATCGCCGCCGATGAGCATGCCATCCTTTCGGGCCGAGCCAGTCGGGAGCAGTTCTTCGAGCCCGATCTCGAGGCCGATGTCATCATTGACTTCTCCCATCCCGATCTGCTTGAACAGGTCCTGCGCTTCGCGACGCGTCACCGCATCCCGCTGGTGACCGGCACCACGGCGCTGGGAGATGCCCTGCAGGCACGTCTGGTCGAGGCCTCTGACTTCATTCCCGTTTGTCAGGCGGCTAATTTCAGCCTGGGCATGAACCTCCTGGTCGAGCTGGCTCGGCGCGCAGCCGCCGCGCTGGGCGAGGCCTATGACGTTGAGATTCTTGACATTCACCACCGACGCAAGATCGACGCGCCGTCCGGCACCGCGCTTTGGCTGGGGCAGGCCGTGGCGGCGGCGCGCGGCCTGGATTTTGCACCCAGCGTCGTGCATGACCGCAGCTCAAGCCGGCAGGCGCGCCGTGATGCCGAGATCGGCCTGCATGCCGTGCGCGGCGGTGACGTGGCCGGCGAACACACCGTCTACTTCCTGGGCGAGGGTGAACGTGTAGAGCTGACGCATCGTTCGACCAATCGGCAGGTGTTTGCTCGGGGCGCGCTACTGGCCGCGCGCCGCTTGCCCGGGCGGCCGCCCGGGCTGGTCGATTTTGCCGAGCTGGTGCTGCAGCCGCGCTGACTGCGGCGGGCGAAAAGCGTTTGACACCCTTATGAACCTTGGCTAAAATGCGCGGCTTGTCGTGGGGCCATAGCTCAGCTGGGAGAGCGCTACAATGGCATTGTAGAGGTCGGCGGTTCGATCCCGCCTGGCTCCACCAACCAAGGTTTCTGAGGACAGTCCGGTACTTGTTTTCAGTCCCCATCGTCTAGAGGCCTAGGACACCGCCCTTTCACGGCGGCGACCGGGGTTCGAATCCCCGTGGGGACGCCAATAAAAACAAGGGTTTAGCAGCATCTCCCTTGAAAATGTCCAAAATATGTCCAATATCGCCGGACGTTTTGGACAGAGCGAATCGGCCCGCCATCGTGCGGGCCTTTTCGTGCCCCCGCACAGCCTGGTCGGATGGTGCTGTCAGTAGCGAATGCGCCGGTAGAGTAGCAGCAGCAGGATCGCATTGAGCGTGGTGATGGCCACGATTGGCGCAATGGCGGCCAGGTGGGTGCTGCCGCCGATGATGCCCCCGACCACGAAAGGCCCGGTACCACCGCCGATCATGGTTGACAAGCCGTTGTAGATGCCGCTTCCGGCAGCGACATGGGGCCGGGGCAGAATGCGCTGCAGCAGCGCAAATTCGGACGCGCTCCAGGCGGCGATCAGCAAGACCGCAACCGAAAACAGCGCGACTGTTGTCCACACCCCCGAAGCGTCCAGCGCCAGCCAGATCATGCCGCCGGCACTGAAGTAGGCGACGCCGGCCAGCGCGGCGCGCGTATTGGTCTTGTCCCCGAGGGTTGCCCAAAGCATGATCCCGAGAATCGAGAACGCATAGGGCAGGGCGGTCAGCCAGGTCAGCTGATGATAGAGGACGCCTTCGCGTCCGGACAGATAGGTCGGCAGCCAGCCGGCAATGCCGAGCGCGACCATGTTGTTGCAGATGCCGACAATCAGCAAAAGACCGAACGAAGGCGTGCACAGCGCCGCCGTAAGGGACTGATCGGGTCCGTGGAACTGCCGCTGTTCTTCGGCCACGGCGGCCTCGATCCAGGCCCGTTCGCGCGCCGCTACCCGCGGATGATCGGCCGGGCAGTCGTGCACGTGCCGCAGCACCAGCGGCAGGCTGATCAGCAGGCCGATCACGGCCAGGACGTAAAAGCCGCCGCGCCAGCCGAGCGCGTGCATCAGCGGTACCAGGAATAGCGGGGCGGTCAGAAAAGCAAGAAACAGGCCGGCAATCCAGGTGCCGTTGCCGCGCGAGCGCTCCTCGGGCGGAAACCAGTTTTTGGTGAGCTGGCTCATGACCGGGAAATGAACGCCTTCGGACAGGCCCAGCATCAGGCGCGAGGCAATGAATAGCATCAGCATGCTGCTGGCCCAGGCACCCATTGCAGTAAACAGCGACCACAGCGCGATCAGTACCAGCAGTGAACGGCGCAGGCCGAAACGCGTGGCGAGCGGGCTGAGAAAGATGTTTCCCAGCCCGTAGCCGACATAGAAAATGCTCATCAACACTGCGCCATGGTGGCGCGTTTCGGCGGCGCTCCAGCCGAAGTCGGCGGCGATCAGCGGCAGGGCAAGCGATACGTTGAGCCGGTCGTAGTACCCGACCAGCAGTGTGATCATCAGGGTAAGGACCGTCTTCCAGCGTGTCCGGCCGTTCATGAGCTGACGGGTCTAACGCGCCGGCGTGTAGAGGCGGTTGATGAATTCTGCCAGCAGACCGTCGCGGCGCTGATGAGGCAGACTGTTCAGGAGGCTATTGATGCGGTCCATGCGCTCGGGCAGCGTGCTGCCATCGGTATCGGCGATCTGGCCAATGTACTCGAACAGGATCTCGGGCGGCATGTCCGCCATTTCCGACGATGTGGTGCCATGATCGGGAACGGGCCCGGCGTGTTCGATAGCGGCGGCAGCCGCGGTGAGATCGGCGATGAATGCGTCAACGTGGGCCACGTTGCCGTGGCCGACCGAAAGGTGAATGTTGGCCGGTGACGGACCGAAGCCGAATTGGGGCTGTATGTACCAGCCCTTCGCGCGCATGTTTTCGGCCAGGGAGAAGACATTGAGCCGGTCGGAGGCGAAGCTGAACAGGTTGCAGACTGATTCACCCAGGCAGTACAGGCCTTCGATCCGGTCGATGGCCTGTCGAATCTGCCCGGCGGCACGCTGGCAGTCGCTGACCAGCGCCTCATAGCCGCTGCGGCCGAAGAAATTCATGACCGCCCAGCAGGCCGCCAGTGGTCCCGCGCCGCGCGTCGACAGCAGGGTCGGATTGACCACTGAGTAGCCGGTCCAGCCCGACCAGGCGAAAATCTGATAGCGGCGGATATCCGGCGAGCGATAGAGAATGCCGGAGGCGCCCTTGGCGGCATAGCCCCACTTGTGGAAGTCCATCGATAGCTGAGTGACGCCGGGCACGCGAAAGTCAAAAGGCTCGATGGCCTCTCCGGCAAACGGCAGGTACATGCCGCCCATGCAGGCATCGACATGAAACAGCAGATCGTGGGCGGCAGCGATCTGGCCGATGGCGGCAATCGGGTCGACCACGCCGTGCGCATAGGATGGTGCCGAGGCCACCAGCAGGACGGTATTGGGCGTCACCGCCCGGGCCATGGCTTCAGGCTGCGCCCGGAAGCTGTTCGGATCGACCGGAACGACGACCGGCGTCAGGTCGAAATACTGACAGGCCTTGAAAAATGCCGCATGCGCGGTTTCGGGCAGAATCACTTCGGGGCGCGTGATCTGCGGCTGGAGCGCGCGGGCGCGATCCCGGGCGGTCTTGACCGACAGCAGAATCGACTCAGTGCCGCCGGAGGTGAAACTGCCGACCGCGCCGCCAGGGGCATGGACCAGGTCGCAGGCCATGGCAATGATGTCACGCTCGAGCTGCATGGCTGAGGGGAAAGCGGTCGGGTCGAGCCCGTTTTCGGTCAGATACAGATCGTAGGCTTCATGAACCAGGCGCATGGCTTCCGGCCCGGGGTCATAGACGTAGGCAAAAACCCGGCCCTCGGCCCATGGGACATCGTCGTCCTTGAGGCGTTTCAGGGCGGTCATCAGCTCCTGGTGAGGTGTGCCGGCGGTGGGAAAGGAATTGGCGTTGAGGGCGTCAGGCATGGTCGGGCTCGATTGGAAAAAGGAAAGGGGCCGCCGGGCGGCCCCGTTTCACCGCAGCGTGGTGTCAGCCTTCGATCAGAAGAAAAAGCTGAATACCGTGCCGAAGGTGCGCGGCTGACCGACGGCAAGCTGGAGACCCGAATAATACGTTTCGAGGTTCTGCGTGCCAACGACATACTGCTCGTCAAACAGGTTGTTGACGAACAACGCCACGCTGTAGCGCTCGCTTTCAAAACCGATGCGGGCATTGAACAGGTCGAATGCCGGCAAATGCCGGTTAGGGTCATTGGTCGCCTCGGTCTGCTGGTCATCGACGTAACGGTAGTCGAGACGCAGCCAGCCATCGCTGTTGCCAAAACCCGTGAAGCGATATTCAATGCCGCTGGTCAGGGTGTTTTGGGGCGCAAAGGGCAGCGTGTTGCCGCTGGCATCGACAACGTCGGCACCGATCTGATCGATGGGGATGGCATTGGGAAAACGCCCGAAGCTGGCGTCGGTGTAGCCGTAGGCCAGGTTCCAGGTCACCGGTTTGGCCACGCGCACAAGCAGTTCGAGCTCGCCACCCTTGCTGGTGGCGGTGGTCGCGTTCTGCACGAACTGGCGCTGAGTCAGCACGTCCTGGCCGCGAACCTGAATATCGTCCCAGTCAATGTAGAACAGTGCGGCGTTGAGCTGGACGCGATTGTCGGCCAGCACGCCCTTGAACCCGATCTCGTAGTTCCAGGCCGTTTCCTCATCGTAGATTTTCTCGACCGCGCCGTCGTCGGTCAGCGTGACATCCGAATTGATGCCGCCGACCTTGTAGCCGCGCGAGGCGGTGAAATAGGTGGCGATGCGGTCGTTGGGACGCCAGTTCAGGGCAAGCCGGGGCGACAGGTTCGAAAAACTTTCGCTGGTCACGTCGCTTCCGACCGGAATGGTCACGGTTGGCCGTGTCACTTCACTGAACGTGACGTCATCGTGGGTCCAGCGCAGGCCGAGCGAGAGATCGACGGTGTCAGTGATCGCGTAGGTCAAATCACCGAATACGGCCATGCTGTCGGTATCGATGCCGCGGTCGACGTCCTCGAAGTTGGCGACCGTCAGCGGCGCGAAAATGTCGGGGATCAGTCCGTTGGCGAGCGCGAACTGGATCTCCGGGTCGCTCAGATCGACCTCGCCGCCCTCGACCGCCAGCGCGAACAGCAGGGCACCCCAGGCCGGCAGGTAGGGGTCAGTGGCCAGGTGCGCCGACAGATCGGTTTCGGTGATCTCGTCTTCGGCATACAGCGCGCCAATCGTCCAGTCCAGGCGGCCACGACCGAACGAGCTCAGGCGCAGCTCCTGGCTCCAGCCCTCCGAGTCACTGTCCCGATCGACCCGGAAGGCCGGGTAGGGCGACGCATCGCCATCTCCCGACTGGCTGAAGGTGTTGTTCAGGATACCGGTGACCGATGTCAGCTCGATGCCGTTGGCGAAACGGTGGCCGACGTTGCCGATGAACATGTCCGTTTCACTGTCGGAGCGGCGCGGGGTGTCGTTGTCGATGGTGTCGAAGTTATCCGGCCACAGGGGTGCCCGCGTGGCCGGCAATGGCCATTGCGGAAACCGGCTGGTGTCGATCGGTGGTGTGCCGAAGGGGGCGAACAGCAGATGGAAGTTTTCGACCACACCCACGAGCTGCTGCGGGATCGGCGCCAATACGCCGGTCGGGACGAACTCGAGCTGGTTCTGGCGCTCCTCGGTGCGCGACAGCGCCAGGTCGATCGAGGTCGCGCCGGAATCGTAACGGAAAGCAGCCCGTCCGCCCTGGTCACGGCCGTCGTTGGTGCCGCCGGTCGAGCGGTTGTCCAGCCAGTCACCGGCGTCACGGTAGTAGCCGGTAAAGCGCAGCGCCGACTGCGCTGAAGTCGGCAGGTTGCCGGAAATGCGGGCAAGCCAGGTTCCGTGCTCGTCGATCTGCCCCCGAATCTGCCCGAAGCGCATCAGAGGATCGGGCTTGACGGTGGTGATGTTGATGGCACCACCGAGCGTGTTGCGCCCGAAATAGGTGCCCTGCGGGCCGCGCAGGACTTCAATTCGGGCAATGTCGTAGAGCGGCGTATCGAGCGTACGTGACCAGCCGGCGACCAGGATATTCGGTGCGATGTTGAATTCATCGAGATAGATGCCGACGGCATTGGCGCGACCGCCGACATTGGTCACGCCACGGATGCCGATCTTGGTGAATGCGCGGTTGCCCTGCTGGGCAAAGCCCAGGTTGGGCGAGCGTGTGGCATAGTCGAGAAACTCGTCGATGCCGAGGCGATCCAGCTCGCGCTCGCTGAACGCGGTGATGCTGATCGGGACATCCTGGGCTGACTGGGGCCGTTTCTGCGCGGTGACTTCGATGTCGGCCAGTTCGGCGGTGTCTTCGCGGTCGTCTTCCTGCGCCGCGACACTCAGGCTCACTGCGCTGCAGGCAAGCAGGCAGAGCATGCGGATGGTTGGACAGTTAGCGAGCATTTTGGCTACCCTCGAAAGCGTTGTGTGGTTGCGGCGGCGATTGCTGGGTCGCCATCCGGCATCAGGAAAGATGACATAAATTGCACGTATGTGCAATATATTTTGCATGAGTGTACAATTTTCTTCGATATGGAAACCAAGCAATGACGAGCCTTGCTAAATCGGCCAGGCGCCCGCGCCGGGGACGTGGCGAACGGACCCGGCAGGCAATACTGGACGCCACGCTGGAAGTGATCGCCGAGGGCGGCGTGCGGGCCGTGACGCACCGTGCCGTGGCTGCCAGGGCCGGAGTCAATCTGTCGTTGACCACGTACTACTTCAGCGACATCTTCGATCTGGTCTCGAGCGCCTTCAATGATTTCGTCGAACGCGAGAAGCCGCGCGTGGAGCAGACCTGGAACGAGGTGTTTGCCCTGGTTCATCGCTACAGTGCCGCACAGCGGCGCCGGAAGGCGGTCCGCGAGCGCATCCGGCAACGATTGACGCGGATCGGCGTGGACTACCTGCTTGAGAAGATGCACACCCATCGCGCCGGTCTGGCGGTCGAGCATCACTTCTACTTCGAAGCGCTCAACGACCAGCGGCTGCGCGCGCTCTACGGCACCTCGCGCCAGCCTGTTCTGGCGGCCATGACGGAGTTTGCCGCGCTGTTCAATCGGACCAGCCCGGAGCTCGATGCCGAAATACTCACGGGCACGATCCTCAAGATCGAACATAATGCACTGCTCGAGCCCCCGGATGCGATCGACCGGCACAGGATGGAGGCCATGCTGGGTCGGGTGATTGGCTGGATCATGGGTCTCAATGAGCCCTTCGACCCTCACGCACAGGATGACGACCATGAGCATTGACCCAGGCCAGTACCCGGCCATGATGGAGGAACTGCGGGCCACGTTTGACAGCGACGTGACCCGATCCCTGAACTGGCGAGACGAGCAGCTGGCGGCGATCGCGCGCATGCTCGATGAGAACGAGACGCGTATTGCCGAGGCGCTGGCCGCTGATCTGGGAAAGCCGCCCCAGGAGGTGCTGCTGGGAGAGACGGCGCTGATTTACAGCGAGGTACGCCATGCCAGGCGGCGGCTCAAGCGCTGGACGCGACCCCGACGGGTCCATACACCGATGGTCGGCCAGCCCGGCCGAAGCTGGGTTCAGGCTGAACCGCTGGGTGTGGTATTGATCATGGGTGCGTGGAACTACCCGGTGCAGCTGATCCTGAGCCCGCTGATTCCGGCGCTGGCAGCCGGCAACTGCGTGGTGCTCAAGCCGTCCGAGATCGCGGCTGCATGCTCCGAACTGATGGCCGAATTGCTGCCACGATACCTCGACCGTCGCGCCGTCCAGGTGGTCGAAGGCGCGGTCGAGGAGACAACCGCGCTGCTCAAGCAGCGCTTTGATCACATTCTCTACACCGGCGGCGCGGCCGTGGGCCGCATCGTCATGCGTGCCGCCGCCGAGCATCTCACGCCAGTGACACTGGAGCTGGGCGGCAAGAGTCCCTGCGTGATCGATCAGGGGGCCGACCTTGAATCAGCCGCCCGCCGGCTGATCTGGGGTAAGTGTCTCAATGCCGGACAAACCTGCATTGCGCCGGACTACGTGCTGGTCACGCCGGATGACCACGACAAGCTGATTGCCGCCATCGACCAAGAGCTGGATGCCATGTATGGCAGCGACCGCCTGAGCAGCGCCGACTATTGCAAGATCATCAACCGGCGCCACTTCGACCGTCTGTGCGGGTATCTGGACAATGGCCGGATCGCCATCGGCGGGCGCATTGACGAGGCCGGCTGCCGGATCGAGCCGACCGTATTGACCGGGGTTGATGTCGACGCGCCGGTCATGAGCGAGGAGATTTTCGGCCCTGTACTGCCGGTTCTCAAGATCAGCGGTCTGGACGAGGCCATCGCCTTCATTGGACAGCGCGACAAGCCACTGGCCGCTTATCTGTTCACCCGCTCGCGCGAGAGCGAACGGCGCTTCGCCGATCAGGTATCGACCGGCAATCTGTGCATCAACGATACGCTGATGTTCATGTCGGTTCCCGACCTGCCGTTCGGGGGTGTTGGCATGAGCGGCATGGGCCAGTATCACGGTCGGGCCGGTTTCGAGCGCTTCTCGCATCTCAAGGCCGTGATGAAGCGCAGCCGGTTTCCGGAAGTGACCATCCGCTTTCCGCCCTACAGCGCGCTGAAGATGCGCCTGCTCAAGCTGGTGAGCTGAGCCCGGTGGATTTTGCCGCGTGCTCGCAGGCGCTGTGCGCGCACGGTCTGGGATGGCCGCTGTTTGTCATTGACCGCAGCCGACTGGACGCCAATGTCGAACGGCTCGGCCAGCTGGCCCGCGGCGCGCGTTTGCGGCTGGTCGTCAAGTCACTGCCGTGCCCGGCACTGCTCGAGCGGCTGATGGCGGCGCTGGATACGCAGCGGCTGATGCTGTTTCATCTGCCGTTTCTCATCGACGCGATCGAGCGCTGGCCGCAGGCCGATATCATGCTGGGCAAGCCGCTGCCGGCCGCTGCGGTCGGCGCTTTCTATCAGGCGCTGGCGACAAGCGCGCGGCCTGATGCCATGTGCCGCCCCCGCTGGTTGATCGATACGCCGGATCGCGCGCGCATGCACGCCGCCATGGCGCGGCAGCATGATATCGAGGCTCATGTTGTCATCGAGCTGGATGTCGGCATGCATCGCGGCGGGATCGACGCCGTCGGGCCGCTGAGGACCCTGCTCGATGCCGTTGCTGCCGAGGTCGGTGTACTGCGGCTCGACGGGTTCATGGCCTATGATGCGCACGCCGGAAAGGGTGCGCCGTGGTGTTCACGCCGGCGCGCGTTGGCACAGGCCAACCAACATTGCCTGAAGCTCGTCAGCGCGGCGCAAGCGTCCCATCCGGGCCTGGTTCCGGCCGATCCGCTGATCAACGGCGCGGGAAGTCCGACCTGCGTATACCACACCAGCGACTCACCGCTGACCGAGCTGGCCGTGGGCTCGATTGTCCTCAAGCCGGCGGAGTTCGACCTGCCGCAGCTGTCCGGATTCAGGCCCGCCGCCTGGCTGGCGGCGCCGGTGCTCAAGCGGCTGCGGGGGGTGCGTATTCCGTTTCTGGAAGCGCTGTCACGGCTGAGCCGGCGCGACACCCTGTTCATCTACGGCGGCCGCTGGCCGGCGCGACCGTGCTGGCCGCAGGGACTGCGCGACAGTGCGCTGTACGGCCCGAGCTTCAACCAGCAGTTTCTGAGCGTGCCGCGCCGATCATCCGTCGCCGTCGATGACTTCGTGTTTTTCCGCCCGCTGCAAAGCGAGCAGGTGATGCTGTGGCCGGGCGAGGTCGTGCTGGTAGACGGTGAGCAGGTGGTTTCGCGCTGGTCTACGCTGGGCGGTGGTCACCTAACCGATTCGGGCGCGGCCTGAGTCGATGGCGAGGCGATCCATTCGGCGCGGGTGGTGGATGCTGGCAGCCGTGTTACTGGCCTTGCCGGTGATTGTCGTGCTGCTGGCCTGCTGGCTGCTGGCCGGCTCGCGCCCGGTGTATCACGGCGAGCAGGTCGTGGCCGGTCTGGATGCTCCGGCCCGCATCGTGTTCGATGCGCAGGCGCGTCCCTATGTGCGGGCAGCCAGCGTGCGGGACGCTCTGTTCACCCAGGGGTTTCTGCACGCGCGCGAGCGGCTGTGGCAGATGGATCTGCTTCGGCGGGCCGGTTCGGCGCGCCTGGCCGAGCTGCTGGGTCCCGACCTGCTGGATAGCGATATCGCGCTGTGGCGCGCCGGTGTGCCGGCGTTTGCCGAGCGTCTGGCTTCCGGCAGCAGCCGCCAGGTCGTCAACTGGGTCGTTGCCTACACCGCCGGCGTCAATGCCGGCATGGACAGCCTGAAGCGCCGTCCGCCGGAGTACCTGTTGGCCGGCGTCGTCCCTGAACCGTGGCGACCGGCCGACAGTTTTGCGCTCGGCGCGATCATGGCGTTCGATTCAGCCGGCAATCACCAGCGCGAGATGCTTCGCCATGCGCTGGCCGCGCGCCTGGATGCCGTGCATATGGCGCCGTTTCTGACCGAGCATGAGCCGGACCCCGATTTTCCGTATCCCTGGCAGCCTGAAGACGCGCTGATATCGGTGGCGGCGTTCGCCCGCGCGGCGGCGCCGAAAGCCCGCCCGCCGGGTGCGTCGATCCGCTTTGGCAGCAATGGCTGGGTGGTGGCGCCGCAGCGGGCCGCGGATGGTCATGCGCTGTTTGCCTTTGATTCCCACGATGCGCTCAGCTTGCCGAACCTGTTCTATGAAGTGCACTTGTTTTTCGCCAATGACCGCTCGGTGCGCGGCTGGTCCGTGCCCGGCCTGCCGGGGGTCATCAACGGTTTCAACGAGCACCGTGCCTGGGGTTTTACCAATATCGGCGACACGCAGGATCTTGTATCGCTGGTGCCGATGCCAGGCGCGGAAGGGCGGTTCGAAGATGGCCGGGGCGGTTATCAGGCGGTGGCCGAACAGCGGCAGTTCGCCGTAGCCGACGGTGACCCCGTCACCGCGACGCGCTGGGTGACCCCGAACGGCCCGGTGATCAGCGACCACCCGCCGCTGGCCCTGCGCTGGGTTGCGCAGGACTTGGACGGTGCCGGGCTGGATGCGTTGCTGGGAATCAACCTGGCAGAACAGACAAGCGAATTCCAAGACGCGCTGGCGGCGTTTCCCGCGCCGGCGGCCAATATCACCTGGGCCGACCGGGATGGCCATATCGGTTTTCGCACCATTGGCCGCCTGCCGATCCGCCGGCGCGGAACGGGGCTACTGCCGGTCGCGGATGATGGTGCCGATATCTGGGACGGTCATGTGCCGGCAGCCGAGATGCCGCAGCGCAACGATCCGCCCGAGGGTTTTGCTGCCGCCGCCAACGCCCGGGTGCATGACGAGCGCTGGCCCTTTCTGGTATCCAACGACAACGCACCGGGCTGGCGAATGCGCCGGATCACCCGCGTTCTCGGCGCCAGCCATCGGCACGATCTCGACAGCATGGTGGCGCTGCAAAACGACCACTACAACGTGCAGGCCGAACGCGACGGGCCGCGTCTGCTGTCGCTGCTCGATGCAAACGGGTCGATCAGCGGTGACCGCCGGATCGAGGTGGTGCGCAGGCAGATCGAGGCCTGGCTGGAAGCGCCGGTCAACCGGGCCGATTCGGTCGCCGCCGTGGTCTTCGAGAGCTGGTACCTGGCGCTGGTCGAGCGCCTGTTCAGGCCGGTTCTGGGCGACACGCTCTATCAGGAACTGCTCGCGCACAACTACCTGATCAACCATGCCGTCGACCGATTGCTTGAAGACTGGACATCACTCTGGTGGCAGGGTGATGCGCCGGCGCTGGCGGCCCGGGCACTGGCTGATGCCGTGGCTGGACTGGAAGCGCAGCTGGGCGGTGGGCCCGCCGACTGGCGGCTGGATCGGCGCCAGTCGCTGACGCTCGAGCACGCGCTGACCGAGGCTGCGCCGGTGCTGGCGCCGCTGTTCAATCGGGGCCCGTTTGCCCTTGGCGGCGGACACGCCACGGTGGGCCGCGCCGGCTTTCGCTACCGGCAGCCGTTCGCCGTCAGCCAGGCAGCCACGGTACGAGTCGTACTGGAGATGGGCGAGCCCCCACGAGGGCGTGCGGTCATGCCCGGCGGGCAGTCAGGGCATCCGCTCAGCCATCACTACGACGATCAACTCCCCGCCTGGCTGGCCGGCCGGACTTTCGATCTTTATCCCTCGCCCGAGACGGTGACGGGCAGTGAGCTGTGGCTTCGTCCTGAGTAAGCGGTATTGCACCGCGATTCAACTCGACCGGGCCAGACCGGGGATTGTTGCGGCACAATCGTTCAATGCCCCGGGCGTCGGGTGTAAAATAGCGGGATTTACCTGCGGGAGTGTATCCATGCGCCTGATCGACGAAGCACTGACCTTTGACGATGTGTCCCTGGTGCCGGATTACTCCGAGGTGCTGCCGCGGGATGTCGAGCTGTCTACGCGCATCAGCCGCGAGTTGCGGCTCAATATCCCGCTGGCCTCGGCGGCCATGGACACCGTGACCGAAGCGCGACTGGCGATCGCCATGGCACAGGCCGGTGGCGTCGGCGTGATTCACAAGAACATGCCGATCGAGCGGCAGGCCAGGCAGGTTCGGGTGGTCAAGAAGTACGAGGCCGGGGTGATCAAGGATCCCTTTACGGTCAGCCCTTTCACCACCATCCGGGAAGTACTGGAACTGACCCGTCGTCACAACATCTCCGGCGTGCCGGTCGTCGATGACGACGAGCTGGTCGGCATCGTCACGAGCCGCGATATGCGGTTTGAGAAAAAGCTTGACGATCCGGTGCGCAACATCATGACGCGCAAGGAAAAACTGGTCACCGTGCGGGAGGGTGCCAGCCAGGATGAGGTGCTCGAACTGCTCCACCGGCACCGCATCGAGAAAGTGCTGGTCGTCAACAACCGCTTTCAGCTGCGCGGGCTGATCACCGTCAAGGATATCCAGAAGTCGCGCGATTTTCCCAATGCCGCCAAGGATAGCGCCGAACGCTTGCTGGTCGCTGCTGCCGTCGGTACCGGTGGCGATACCGAGGAACGCATTACCGCACTGGTCGAGGCGGGTACCGACATCGTCGTGGTCGACACCGCGCACGGCCATTCGGCTGGCGTGCTCGAGCGCATTCGCTGGGTCAAGCATCATTTTCCGCAGGTGCAGGTAATCGGCGGCAATGTATCGACATCGGACGGTGCTCGGGCACTGGTCGAGGCCGGTGCCGATGCGGTGAAGATCGGGCAGGGGCCCGGATCGATCTGCACCACGCGCGTGGTCGCCGGGGTGGGCGTGCCACAGGTCAGTGCCGTGGCGGCGGCCGCCGAGGCGCTGCGCAAGCACGATGTGCCGGTCATTGCCGACGGTGGGGTGCGGTTTTCCGGTGACGTGGCCAAGGCCGTGGCCGCCGGCGCCTCGGTGGTCATGATCGGCAGCCTGTTTGCAGGCACCGAGGAAGCGCCGGGCGAGGTCGAGCTGTATCAGGGCCGTTCCTACAAGAGCTATCGCGGCATGGGCTCGCTGGGCGCCATGGAGAAGGGCTCCAAGGATCGCTACTTCCAGGCAGAGACCGAGGCCGACAAGCTGGTGCCGGAGGGCATCGAGGGGCGCGTGCCCTACAAGGGGCCGCTTTCGGGCGTGATTCACCAGCTCATGGGTGGATTGCGCTCGGCCATGGGGTATGTGGGCTGTGTCAGCATCGACGAGATGCGCAGTCGGCCGCGGTTCGTCCGGATTTCGGTGGCCGGGGTGCGCGAATCCCATGCCCACGACGTTTCGATTACCAAGGAAGCGCCGAATTACAAGCTCGGTTAGCGGTTTACGGTTAACGGGTTCCGGATTCCGGTTTTCGCGATGGATGGGCGTAGGTCGGGGTAACATCCCCGACGGATGCGGTTTACGATCAGCTCTACGCAATCGGTTTCAGTGTGACGGAATATGGAGGCGCCGGGATGAGCAAGGTGACGCTGCTTGAAGAAGAGGAGAAGAAGCTCACTTCGTCCGAACTGGCCGAATTCAGAGCGTGGTATCTCGAATACGATGAAGGTTGCTGGGATCGCCAGATTCGGGCTGGTGTCGAAGCTGGCCGGCTGGACGACATGGCTGCCGAGGCGAAAGGAGAAGTATCATGAAATTAAGGGTGGTATTGCAGCCTAGTGAAGAGGGTGGGTATACCGTCTACGTTCCTTCGTTGCCAGGTTGTATCAGCGAAGGCGATAGCCGTGAGGAAGCCTTGGCCAACATTCGCGAAGCTATCGAGCTTTATCTTGAGCCAGTCGAGGATGATTTCCTTATCGAGCCAGGCACAGAGGTTGAAGAACTTGCGCTATGAGCAAGGTTCCGAGCCTCCCGGGTTACAAGATTGTCGCGGCACTCAAGCGGGACGGATGGATTGTTGTTCGCCAGCGGGGAAGTCATATTCGTCTCCAGAAACACACCCGATCAGAAGTTCTTAAACTGACGGTTCCGGCGCACCATCCGGTCAAGCGATCCACGTTGTCTCATATTCTCAAGCAGGCTCGATTGACGGTCGAGGAGCTCAAGGCACTCCTTTAAATGGACATTCACTCTCACCGCATCCTGATTCTCGACTTCGGCTCGCAGTACACGCAGCTGATCGCCCGGCGGGTGCGCGAGATCGGGGTGTTTTCCGAGATCATGCCCTTCGACGTCGGCGACGCCGTGATTCGCGATTTCGGCGCCAGCGGGATCATCCTCTCCGGCGGGCCGGAGTCGGTGGCTTTCGACGACAGTCCGCGCATTCCGCCGCTGGTGTTCGAGCTGGGCGTGCCGGTGCTCGGCATCTGCTACGGCATGCAGGCCATGGCGACGCACTTCGGCGGCGCGGTCAGTCCTTCCGACGAGAAGGAGTTCGGCTACGCCGAGGTCGCGCTGGCCAATCCCGGCCGGCTGTTCGAGGGCATCGAGGATCGCGTCGAAGACGGCCAGGGCCTGCTCGAGGTCTGGATGAGTCACGGCGACAAGGTCAGCGGCCTGCCCGAGGGCTTCGTGACCAGCTGCACCACCCCGTCGGCGCCGATCGCCGGCATGGCCCATGAGGACCAGCGCCTCTACGGCCTGCAGTTCCACCCGGAAGTGACCCACACCAGCCAGGGCCGGCGCATCCTCGAGCGCTTCGTGCTCGACATCTGCGGCTGCGAGGCCACCTGGACCACCGAGGCGATCATCGACGACCAGATCGAGCGCGTGCGCGAGCAGGTCGGCGACGACACCGTGCTGCTGGGCCTGTCCGGCGGTGTGGATTCGTCGGTGGTCGCCGCGCTGCTGCACCAGGCCATCGGCGATCAGTTGCTGTGCATCTTCGTCGACACCGGCCTGCTGCGCTACGCCGAAGGCGACGAGGTCATGGCCATCTTCGCCGAGCACCTGGGCGTGCGCGTCGAGCGCGTCGACGCCCGGGATCAGTTCATGGATGCGCTGGCCGGCGTGTCCGACCCGGAAGAAAAGCGCAAGATCATCGGCGGCGAGTTCATCAAGGTCTTTAACGCCGCCGCCAAGGGCCACAAAGAGGCCGGCTGGCTGGCGCAGGGCACGATCTACCCCGACGTGATCGAATCGGCGGGTGCCAGGACCGGCAAGGCCAAAGTAATCAAGTCGCACCACAACGTCGGTGGTTTACCTGAGGACATGCACCTGAAGCTGGTCGAGCCGCTGCGCGAATTGTTCAAGGATGAGGTGCGCAAGATCGGTATCGAGCTGGGCCTGCCCAAGTCGCTGGTCATGCGCCATCCCTTCCCGGGGCCTGGGCTGGGCGTACGCATCCTCGGCGAGGTCAAACCGGAATACGTCGAGCCGCTGCAGAAGGCCGACCATATCTTTATCTCGGAACTACGCTCCGCCGGCCTCTACGATCAGGTCAGCCAGGCCTTCGCCGTGTTCCTGCCGGTCAAGTCGGTCGGCGTGGTCGGCGACGCCCGCCGCTACGAGTACGTCATCGCGCTCCGCGCGGTCGAGACCATCGACTTCATGACCGCCCGCTGGGCTTACCTCGACCACGACTTCCTCGACCACGTCTCGCGCCGCATCATCAATGAATGCGACGGTGTGTCCCGCGTGGTCTACGATATCTCCGGCAAGCCGCCGGCGACGATCGAGTGGGAGTGATGGGCTACTGGATGTAACCCAGCGATTTCAGCACCTCGATTTCCCTGTCGGTCAGCTCGACTTCCTTGGGCTTGATCTCGCCTGCCAGAAAATCGGTTCGCTGTGACTTCAGGTAGGCGATGAACGCCTGGTTGACCCCCGGCGACTCCAGCCGGGTCTCAGCAGACGGCCGGCGGCCGGGATCGAAGACCTCGGTTTCGCCGTGCTGCATGACAAATTTCAGATCGTCGGCATACAGCGCGGTTGCGTCGGCGTCGTACCACTTCGGTGCTTCGTCCAGGTCGGGTCTGAGTTCAACTTCCGCGAACACTTCGCGTTCCTCGGTTTCATCGGCCGCGCTTTTCAAATAAGGCAACAGGGAGCGGCCCTGGACGCCCGGCAAGTTGAGTCCCAGGGCAGCCTCGGCAATGGTTGGGGCAAAATCGACCGCGCTGACCGTTTCGCTGACCCGGTGGCCGCCTTGCGCACGAAAATCGCGAATGATCAGCGGGATATGAATCACGTCTTCACGCAGGGTTGCACCGTGGCCCATGTTGCCGTTCTCACCCAGGCCCTGGCCGTGGTCCGAGGCCACGATCACGATGGAGTTTTCCAGGCGATCGTCGGCCTCGAGCTGATCCAGCACCCGCCCGACCAGCGAATCGGCAAGCTTGATTTCCCCGTCGTAGAGCGCGTTCATTGCAGCGACGTTTTCAGGTGATGAAACGATATCCTGGATTCGGTTGTGCAGCTCGTCATTGCTGGCCCCGTCGGCCAGGAACCCGTCGTAGCCGGTTTCTTCAATCCATTGCCGGGAATAGTCCGTCAGGTCGTACGGTCCATGTGGCTCGAACAGATGAACCCAGAGAAAGATCGGGGAATCTGCTGCGGACTGTCCCTGCAGCCAGTCGATGGTCATGGAGATGGTCTCGTCTCCACTTCTAATGGGGGCTTCGTCGTCGGCGATCATGTTGCGGTCGCTTGCCACCTGAAATCCACGGTCGAGCCGGCCGCGAAAGTGCATGGCCCTGAAACTGACGAAAGACCCGGTCGAGTAGCCCGATTCCGCCAGCAATTCAGTGACCAGAGGAACGTCATCGGCCAGCTCCAAGCCATTGCGGCGCAGCCCGTGATAGCGCGGATAGAGGCCTGTCAGCATGGATGCATGCGCCGGCCATGTGGTTCCCGCGGTCGATACTGCGCGCTCGAAAACCACGCTGCCAGAGGCCAATTGATCAAGATTGGGCGTGAGATTCCGGTCGTAGCCATACGCGCCGAGCCGATCAGCACGCAATGTGTCGATTGTAATCAAGACGATATTCGGCCGCTCAATGTCGCCCGTGCTGCAGCCCGAGATCGTGACGCTGAAGGCCACCACAGCGAGCAACAGGACTCGACAGCGGGTCTTGGCTTGCTTCATCGAGACAGTCTCCATGACTGATTGGTCAGCATCGGCCCCGGCTCTCCAGGGCCAGAAACATGCGCTCGTCGTGATCGGTCGAGCTTGGATCGGAGTCGTCGGTGTCGCCGACTCGATAGGTTGCGCGAACGTCCCAGCCGCTGCGCTCGGCCAGGCGGATCAGGCCCGGCGCGGAGAAAATCCAGTAGTTGGTCGTATCGTTGTTGCACTCACTGGGGTCGAGCAGGTAAGCCACAGGGATAGACTCCAGATCGATTCGGCGATCCGACGAACGGCGAGCAATCCGCGTGCTCAGGAAGCAGAAGCGGCAGTGCTTTGCCAATGTTTCAAGAATATAAAACGGGTTCTTCAGATGGTAGAGGATGCCAAGGAAGAACACCAGTTCATAGCGTGGTGAAGGCAGGCTGAACTGGGCGTCAAGATCCACTTCGTGGATGGAGACGTGCTTCGAACCCAGCCGCTTGCCCAGAGTCCGGGCACCTTCCAGTCCGTTCCAGTTGGTCTTTGGCCAGTCGAGCAGGTCGACGGATAGGCCCATGTCTTCAAGAAAGTATGAAAGGTCGCCGTCGGCTGCCCCGATATCGGCGACATGGCCCGCGTTGAACAATTCGAAGGTTTCCGCCGGAAGTTGTTGCATGAGGTTCTCGATATGCCAGAGGTTGGCAAGGATATCGTAGGCATACCATGTGCGCTGGGGGGCTGGCGGCTCGGACTTGGCGGCATCCAGGCATTTCCTCCATTCGGCCGCCCTGGCCAGCAGCGCTGTGTAGCTCGATGGTCCGGCGTTGATTTTGGTCGTCGCTTCAGGCATGTCTATTGATCCGTTTCCGGCTCCAGATTATAGCCAAGCCGGCCTGCGGTAAGATGGCAGATTTCGCTGATCTGCTTTAATTCCGCGGCGGAGAAATCAGCCCGATAGTAGTCGGGCTCGCTGATGCGATCGGCGTATTCTGCCACCAAGGGGTCAGCGCCTGCCGCATCGAGCCTGGCATGTTCGAACAGGCGGCTCAGGACGGGCGCAGGCTCGCGACAGAGGTCTTCGTAGCGCAGCAGGAACACCGCGGATGCCAGTTCCGAATCCTGCTCCAGGGTATCCAGAACATGGCTGTAGATCGAGTGCCAGTAAAGCGCCCAGCCCGCGACACGGCGGCTTGCTTGCCAGTGCTCGTTGATCATCCGGGCGTGCTTCCCGTCTCCGATGCATACCGGTTGGCGACCGGGGCCAAACTCGAAGTGGCCCGACAGACCAAGTTGCCGCTCGACCCTCGAATCCTCCGTGTTCGCTCGCTCAAACAGCCGGTCCTGTTTGACCAACGAGGCGACCTGGTTGACCGGGTGGCGCACTGGTACGATGAAACGGGCGTCCGGAAAAAGTTGACGAATGTAGCCAAGGCGCGTGGCGTTGTAGTTGCCCTTGGCCAGGTAGCGGGTTCGTCCGCGCACCAGCAACAGCTTGCGGATATGGTCGCGATAGTAGTGCTCGAAGCCCGGGTTGGTCGTGCCGGGACCCAGCACCTGATTAGTTGACGGGTTGTGCAGATGATCAAAATAATGCATCCAAATGACTTCTTCGACTGCCTCGGGACTTTCGGTGCTGATCATGATCCGGTCTCGATGCGCCCGTTCGACCGCTTTGGCTGGCCGCCGGCGGCTGCGTTCGGCCAGCCAGTTGCGCCAATAGGGCGTGTAGACATTGGGAAAGTCACTGTAGCGGTGACTGGTGACATCGGTATGCCGGGCCAGCATTTCGGTGACAATCGTGGTGCCGGCGCGCGGCACGCCTGCAACATAAATCGGCCGATCGATCTTCAGCTGTTCAATCTCGTCTCGCAAGACCGCCGATTCCAGCCTGCTTGCCTTCAGCCAGAGAGGGGCGCTCGCCGAAAAAAACCGGGTTCGGAGGTACAATCCTGTAGGCACATGCCTGTTACTAGAGCGGCTGGCATCATTCATTCGTTTGTCCCAGGTAACTGATTCGCTAAAGGAATTAGACAATCAACGAAAAGAGTAGCGCATCGGATGCAGCGCGCCGTGTACATGTCAGTAAACATTTCAAGATACCATCGTCGGCTTCGCGATTGAAATATGATTGACTCAAGATAATGTCGACTGAACACAAGTATATGGAGGAACAAGCCTGATGATCTCCTTCCAGCACGCCAGTCAATCCAGGGCTGGACGGCTCGCCGTGCTCGCCACTGCTGGCATCCTGTTGGCCGTGGCCGGCTGCGGAGGGTCCGACGAAAGTGACCGTTCGCTCGATGCGCGGGGAGCGTCTGGGCAGGGGACTCTGTCGGGTCAGACGGCTGTGTCCAACCTGGTCATGATCGCCGTGGATACCGTGCGCTGGGATACCTGGTGGATCCCTGAGCGCACCGGCTCGTACGACAGGTTCTCCGAGTGGGCGCAGTCCAGCCAGGTGCTGTCACGCAGCGTTTCGGCCGCCCCCTGGACCGTGCCGTCGGTCGCGACCGTCCTGACCGGGCTCTATCCCAGTCAGCACGGCGCCGGACTTTTCGATTCCGCGGTTGCCAACCTGGACAAAGAGATCCCCTCGGCGCTCAATGCCGGCGTGCCGACACTGGCCGAGATCCTGGGTTCAGTTGGCCTGCGCACGACGGCCGTTTCCGCCCACCCCTGGTTTGACGCCAATTACGGCCTAGAGCGGGGATTCGAGACACTCCGCCTTAAAAGCGGCGCCGCAGCGGTCACACACCAGGGTCTGGAATGGCTCGATGAGCATTTGGCGGCCGATGCCGGGCCGTATTTTCTCTACCTTCATTACATGGATGTCCACGACCCGCACCTGAATCTGACCGAGGCGCGTGAACATGTCGCGAACATGAGTGCCCAACAGCGCGCGCTGCTTGAGGCCACTGCCCCAGCGTCCGCCTGCAGGAATCCGGATGGCACCATGTGTGTCCGCTATCTGCGCTACGCGCTTGCGACGCTTTTCATGCGTGAATCGATCGCGCATCTGCTCAACGAGCTCCGTGCCCGCGGCGTGCTTGACGATTCCCTGGTCGTACTGTATTCGGATCATGGTGAGGAATTCCACGACCATTACGAGATTGGCGAGTCCCGCGCTGTAGATCCCCGCGGATTCTACGGCTTCGGTCATGGCAACAGCCTCTACCAGGAACAGCTTCATGTGCCGCTGATGATTTGGCACCCAATGCTCGAGGGCCTGGACATGCCCAAGCCCGTGAGTCTGGTCGATATCGTGCCCAGCGTTCTGGACTGGATGGGCATATCGCCACCTGAACAGGTCGATTACCCGGGAGAGTCGTTTGCCGGCCTGGTTGAAAAAGTACGGCCGGTCGCTTTCAGCTGGAGTGATGATTCGCGCCGCTTTCCCGGCTCCAGTGACCGCCGCTTGTTCGCCTCCGGTATCGCCTACGGCCCAGAGCAGATGGCCTTAATCGCGGAGGGCTTCAAGCTGATCTGGCATGAAGCCGACAACGTGCGCGAGTTCTACAACCTGTCCGAGGACCCACTTGAAAAGGAACAGCTGCCTGGGGCGGCCGTTGCCGTGGCTGATGAGCTCGACGCGGAACTGGGCGATTATTTCGACTGGTTCAGCTCGCAGGATTATCTGCCGCCGAGCCTCAGCGATGAGGTGGTCGAGCGTCTCAAGGGCGTGGGCTATCTGCAGGGCGTTGAGTCCAGTGAAGCGGAGCAGCCCGGGAAGATCGAGGAGTCGGACGAAGATGAGGGCAATGAACTTTGATCCGGTTTTTTTTGATCAGTCTCTGGAATGTATAATTGACGATTGATTTTCGCATTTTCGGATTCAAGATGATTCTTCGCATAATTGTGGCTTCCGGACTGCTGCTTTCGGCCCCAGCCATGGCCTACATCGGCCCCGGCTCGGGCATCAGCCTGCTGGGCGGCCTGTGGGGGGTGCTGGTGGCGATCGTGCTGGCCATTGGCGCGGTGCTTATCTGGCCGATTCGCTACATGTTCCGGCGCCTGCGGCGCAAGCGCGGCCGTGCGGTCCCGGCTGAATCGACCGACGCCGTCGAACCGGCTGAAACCGAACACGCCCCTGGTCGATCTGACTGACCCATGAATAGGCGTAATGCTGTGCGGTGCCTGGCGGCGCTGCTGATCGCCCTCGCGCTGATCAGCTGCGGCGGTGACAGCCAGCCGGTCGAATCGCGTGTCGTGGTGTTGGGCTTCGACGGCATGGACCCCGTGCTGGCCCGCCAGTGGATGGACGAGGGCAAACTGCCCCATTTCAGCCGCCTGGCCGAGGAAGGCCATTTTCAGGGGCTGGGAACCAGCAATCCGCCGCAGTCGCCGGTGGCCTGGTCGAGCTTCGCGACCGGCAAGGGCCCCGGCGATCACGGCATTTTCGATTTCCTCCGGCGTGATCCGGAAAACTACACGCCGAACTTCTCGATTTCCGAGAACATTCCGCCGGATCGCTTCATCAAACTGTTCGGACTGCAGGTGCCGCTGGGTGGCGGTGAGGTGATCAATCGA
Organism: Pseudomonadota bacterium; assembly: GCA_013285445.1. NCBI lineage: Bacteria > Pseudomonadati > Pseudomonadota > Pseudomonadota bacterium. Next base: position 1,519,210 of record CP053448.1, read on the forward strand.
CGCCAGGGCGAGGCCTTCTGGGTCAAGGCCGAGCGAGACGAGGGCGCGCGCGCCTCGGTGCTGCGCATTCCCGTCACCTATCCGCCCGACGATATCCACCGCATGCTCTCGGGCATGGGCGTGCCCGACCTGCTGGGCACCCAGGGCACCTATACCTACTACACCACGACGCGCCTGGGCGATACCGGCTCGAGCACGCGCACCGTGCGCGTGCGCCCCGACCGGCATGGCCGCATCGAAACGGTGTTCGAAGGCCCACCTGACCCGCTCCTGCAGTCGGCCGAGGTGATGACCGTGCCGCTGGTTCTTGCGCCGGCCGAAAACGGTGCTGTTATCCGGCTGGGTGACGACGAGGTTGAGCTGGATCAAGGCGAGTGGTCGGACTGGATCCGGGTCGAATTCGACGTGACCGGCCCGGTTACGGTCACCGGTACCGTGCGCTTGCTGCTGGTCCAGGGCTATCCTCAGCCGCGCCTGTACGTTTCGCCCATCCAGATCGATCCGGAGAACCCGGCCGTTGAAATGGCCTCGCCGGCCGGCTACGCGGCCGAGCTGGTCAGGAATATCGGCCTGTTCCACACCATCGGCATGCCGGAAGAGACCTGGTCGCTCAACGAAGAACACATCTCCGATACTGCCTGGCTGGAGATGGAGAAAACCATCCTGGCCGAGCGCGAGGCCATGTGGTATGACACGCTGGAGAAAAACGACAGCGAACTGGTGGTCGGCGCTTTCGTGCAGACCGACCGGGTCACCCACATGTTCTACCGCGGCCTCGATGAGCAGCACCCGCGCCATGAAGACACCGCGCCGGAGCATCGCGATGCGGTCGAGTGGATCTACCGCGAGGCCGACCGCATTCTCGGCGAGACCATCGACCGGCTTGGCCCGGACGACCGCCTGATCGTTATCTCCGATCACGGCTTCGCGCCGTTTCGTACAGCCGTGCACCTCAACCGCTGGCTGGTCGATCACGGCTTTCTGGTGCTTGAGGACGGCGCGACACAATCCGACGTGATCTTCTCCAGCGTCGACTGGAGCGAATCGCGCGCCTATGCGCTGGGCCTCAACGGCCTGTTTCTCAACCTGGCCGGCCGCGAAGGGCAGGGCATTGTCGAGGCCCGTGAGATCGAGGCACTGAAGGCAGACATCACTGCCGGACTGCTCGATTGGGTCGACGAGGAGACCGGCGAGCCGGTCGTGCGTCGCGTGTTCGACGGCGAGGAGGCCTATCGCGGGCCCGAACGGGGCGACGCGCCGGACCTGGTGGTGGGCTATCACCGCGGCTACCGGGCCTCCTGGCAGACCACGCTGGGCGCCATTCCCAAGCCGCTGTTGGAGCCCAACCGCCAGAAATGGAGCGGGGATCACTGCATTGATCCGGCACTGGTGCCGGGCGTGCTGTTCGCCAACTTCCAGCCCGAGGTCGAGGTCAGCTCGATTCGTGACGTGTGGCAGCTGACCCGACGCCAGATCCGGGGGGATGAATCGTGAGTCGTCTCGGCATTCTCGACTGGCCCGGAATCGTTTTTGGCTGGATCAACGAGTTGCTTCTGTTCGTGCTCCCCTTGCCCGTGACCCTGATCTTCTGGGCCTTCGTGTCGGGCTGGGCGACGATGTGGGTCTACCGCGCGGTGTCCAACCAGGACAAGCTGGCCGCGCTGAAACCCCAGGTCAAGGTCGTGCAGAACAAGCTCAGGCGCTACGACGGCGAATTTTCCGGCCTGATCCCGCTGATCAGCGAGAATTTCCGGCTCTCCGGACGGCACATTGGCCTGGCCATCGGCCCCGCCATTGTCGCCGGCATCCCGGTGCTGTTCGTGCTGGTGTGGGCCTCGAACGAATACGGTACCTACTTCCCCGAAACCGGGGCCCCGGTCAATGTTGAAGTCGTCAGCGACCAGGTCGAACGAGACGCCGACAACTGGCGCTGGCACGACACCGAGGCGAAGCACCTGCCATCGGCCGTCGACGAGCCGCTGCGCTGGCGGATCGGCTGGCCTGAACAGACGGCCCGGCTGACAACCGCAGACGGACAGACCGCGGTTGCCTTGCCACCGGATGAGCCTGCGCCGATCCTGCACAAGCGCAAGTGGTGGAATCTGCTCATCGGCAATCCGGCCGGCTACCTGGCGGCAGGCAATCCGGTCGAATCCATTCGGATGGACCTGCCGACACACGACATGCTGCCCTTCGGTCCCGGCTGGGCGCGAAGCTGGCTGTTCGTATATCTGGTCGTCGTCGTCATCGTCTCGCTCGGCTACAAGTTCTACTGGAAGGTACACTGAGCCGGGCTTGATGCCCCCCGGGCGGGAGTACTGCCGATGGCCTCTGAATCCGATATCCGCTGGATGCGCCAGGCCCTGGTCCTGGCCGAGCGCGCCGAAGCGGCCGGCGAAGTGCCAATCGGCGCGCTGCTGGTCGACGTCGAAGGGCAAGTACTCGGAGAAGGCTTCAATCGCGTCCTCACCGACGCCGACCCGACCGCGCACGCCGAAATCATCGCCCTGCGCCAGGCCGCCGAACGCGAGAACAACTACCGCCTGCCCGACACCACCCTGTATGTCACCCTCGAGCCGTGCAGCATGTGCGCCGGCGCTCTGGTTAACGCCCGCGTGAAGCGCGTGGTCTACGCAGCTGACGATCTGCGCGCGGGGGCACATCATTCCGTCTTCGAAGTCCTGACCAGCCCGGTGCTCAATCACCGCTGCGAGGTCACCGGCGGCATCCTGGCCGAAGACTCGGCCGAGATGCTGCGCCACTTTTTTCGCAGCCGGCGTTGAGGGAGGATGGGGGAGCCAATCAATGAGCCAATATCTCCCCGTGAGGCATGGCACAGTCACCGTGCCCGTGTCCGGCATCGGTGCTACCATTTCGGGTTCTGTTCAACTCAAGAACGAGGAAAGACGTGAACAAATCACTGAGTCTTTTGACGCTGGCGGTCGCCGCCAGCCTGCTGGCCGCCTGCTCGGAGCAGGCACCGCCGCCCCCCGAAGCGCCCGAGGCGCCGGAAGCTGCCGTCGAAGCTGATGCGCAAGCCGCCGACGAAGCGGTATCGGAAGCCGAAGAATCAACCGCCAACCCCCTGCTGGCCGACAGCGAACTGCCCTACGGCATGCCGCCGTTCGACAAGATCGAGTCCGAGCACTTCCTGCCGGCCTTCGAGGCCGCCATGGAAGCACATAGGGCCGAAATCGAGGCGATCGCCGGCAACGACGCCGAGCCGACCTTCGACAACACCATCCTGGCGCTGGAGCGATCCGGCCAGCGGCTGCAGTACATCGGCCGCGTGTTCTCCAACCTGACCAGCACCGTCACCGACGATGTGCTGCAGGAAACCCAGCGCGAGATGGCGCCGAAGTTCTCGGCCCACAGTGACGCGATCAACCTCAACGCCGAGCTGTTCGCCCGCATCAAGGCGGTCTACAACCAGCGCGACGAGCTGGACCTGGGCGCCGAAGGCCTGCGCCTGGTCGAGGACTACTACAAGGACTTCGTGCGCGCCGGCGCGCAGCTGGGCGACGAGGACAAGGAAACGCTCAAGGCGATGAACGCCGAGCTGGCCGAGTTGACCACGCAGTTCAGCCAGAACGTGCTCAAGGAAGTCAATGACTCGGCGGTCGTGTTTGACAGCCGCGAAGCGCTCGAAGGCCTCAGCGACGCCCGCATCGAGGCCGCCGCCCGGGAAGCCGCCGACCGCGACCTGGAAGAGGGCAGCTACGTCATCACCCTGGTCAACACCTCGATCCAGCCGCCGCTGGCGAGCATGGAAAACCGCGCCGCCCGCGAGAAGATCAAGAAGGCCTCGCTGGCCCGCGGCGCCCGCGGCAACGAGTACGACAACACCGGCGTGGTCGCCGACATCGTCAAGCTGCGCGCCGAGCGTGCCCGCCTGCTCGGCTACGACACCCACGCCGACTACATCCTCGAAGACCGCACCGCCCAGACCGTCGAAGCGGTCAACGGCATGCTCGGCAAGCTCGCGCCGATCGCCGTGGCCAATGCCCGCCTGGAAGGTCAGGACATCCAGGAGATGATCAACGAAACCGAAGACGAGCCGTTCGAGCTCAAGTCCTGGGACTGGTTCTACTACGCCGAAAAGGTCCGCCAGGACCGCTACGCCTTCGACGAGGAACAGATCAAGCCGTATTTCGAGATGAACACCGTGCTCGAAGACGGCGTGTTCTTCTCGGCCGAGAAGCTGTTCGGCATCACCTTCGAAAAGCGCGACGACCTGCCGACCCAGCATGAGACCGCCACCGCCTGGGAAGTGTTCGAGGCCGACGGCACGCCGCTGGGCATCGTCATCATGGATTTCTACGCCCGCGGCAACAAGCGCGGCGGCGCCTGGATGAACAGCTACCAGCTCGAATCCGAACTGCTCGGCGGCCATCCGGTCATCGGCATGCATCTGAACGTGCCCCAGCCGCCCGAAGGCGAGCCAACCCTGCTGACCTGGGACGAGACCACCACCATGTTCCACGAGTTCGGTCACGTCGTCCACGGCCTGTTCTCGGATGTCGATTACCCGACCTTTGCCGGCACCAGCGTGCCGCGCGACTTCGTCGAGTACCCCTCGCAGGTCTACGAAATGTGGGCGTCCTGGCCGGAAGTGCTGGCCAACTACGCCAAGCATCATGAAACCGGCGAACAGATCCCGCAGGAGCTGCTCGACAAGGTGATCGAGGCGCAGACGTTCAACGAAGGCTTTGCTACCACCGAGTACCTGGGCGCGGCCATCATCGACCAGGCCCTGCACCAGCTCGCGCCGGAAGACACGCCGACCGCCGACGAAGTCATGGACTTCGAGGCCCGGGTGCTCGCCGACCACGGCCTGGACTACGAACCGGTGCCGCCGCGCTACCGCACGCCGTACTTCTCGCACGCCATGGGCGGCTACGACGCCGGCTACTACTCCTACATCTGGAGCGAAGTGCTGGATGCCGACAGCGTGCTGTGGATCAAGGAAAACGGCGGCCTCGACCGCGAAACCGGCCAGCACTACCGCGACACCATCCTGTCGAAGGGCGGCAGCAAGGAAGCCATGGAACTCTACATGGACTTCGCCGGCCGCGAGCCCTCGATCGAACCGCTGCTCGAACGCCGCGGGCTGGTGATCGACGGGGAGGACTGATTGTCAGTATGGCCCCGGCCGGGTGCCGGGGCCGCTACAATACGGGTCGGCGCCGAGGTGGCGGAATTGGTAGACGCGCCAGGTTTAGGTCCTGGTGGGGCAACCCGTGGAGGTTCGAGTCCTCTCCTCGGCACCAGACACTCAAGGCATCATCTGACGCTGATCCAATTTGTCGTTGCCTGGTGACGGGCTGCCAACCGGCGTGCCGGGAGACCTACAAACCGGAAGACCGCATTGAACGCTTCGAATCCCCAGAACATCATCGAACCCACCAACCAGCCCGACAAGGACTGGGATCTCGCGCCACGTCAGCTGTGCGACCTGGAGCTGCTGGCCAACGGCGGTTTCGCGCCGCTCGCGGGCTTCCTGAACCGGGCCGACTACGAGTCCGTGGTTGCCGACATGCGCCTGGTCGACGGCATGCTGTGGCCGATGCCGATCACGCTTGATGTATCCGAGACCTTCGCAAAGTCGATTGACAGTGGTGAGACCATCGGCCTGCGCGACCACGAGGGCGTGCTACTGGCCACACTGGAAGTCGGGGATATCTGGCGCCCCGATCGTGAAGCCGAGGCCCGGGCCGTCTACGCAACCACCGACCCCAACCATCCCGGTGTGGCGCAGCTGCTCGAGCGCAGTCACCCTTACTACATCGGTGGCCGGATTGAGCTGATCCAGCCGCCCATCCACTACGACTTTCCGCATCTTCGTCACAGCCCGACCGAGCTCAGGGCACTGTTCGAAAAGCGTCGCTGGGAGCGCGTGGTCGCTTTTCAGACGCGCAATCCCATGCATCGGGTTCACCAGGAACTGACGTTTCGGGCCGCGCGCGAAGTCGAGGCCAACCTGCTTGTTCATCCGGTCGTCGGCCTGACCCAGCCCGGCGACGTCAACCACTACACACGGGTGCGCTGCTACGAGCATATTCTTCAGCGCTACCCCGAGCAGACCACAGCGCTTTCGCTGCTGAATCTCGCCATGCGCATGGCCGGCCCGCGCGAGGCCCTGTGGCACGCGCTCATCCGGCGAAACCACGGCTGCACCCACTTTATCGTCGGCCGTGATCACGCCGGCCCGCGCAATCCACGCACCGGAGAAGGTTATTACGAACCCTACGCAGCCCAGGAGCTGATTGGCGAGTACGAGGCCGAGACCGGTATTGCCATGGTGCCGTTCAAGGAGATGAAGTACGCTGAATCGCGCGCCCAGTACGTGCCGGTCGACGAGATCGGTCCTGGTGATGTCGTGCGCGAAATCTCCGGTACCGAGGTGCGGCGTCGGCTCAGCGAGGGCCTGGACATACCGGACTGGTTCTCCTACCCGGAAGTGGTGCGCGAGCTGCGCTACGCTCACCCGCCGCGTGCCCGCCAGGGCTTTACCGTCTTTTTTACCGGTTTGTCGGGCTCGGGCAAGTCGACGCTGGCCAACGCCCTGCAGGCCAAGCTGATGGAGCAGGGCGGGCGGCGCATCACGTTGCTCGACGGTGACATCGTTCGCAAGCACCTGTCGAGCGAGCTGGGCTTCTCGAAGGCGCATCGCAATCTCAACATCCTGCGCATCGGCTACGTTGCCTCTGAAATCACCAAGAACGGCGGCATTGCCATCTGCGCGCCCATTGCTCCCTATGCGGCCACGCGCCGCGAGGTGCGCGACCTGATCGCCCCGCTGGGCGGATTCATCGAGATCCACGTCTCGACCCCGCTGGAGGTCTGCGAACAGCGCGATCGAAAGGGCCTTTACGCCAAGGCCCGCCAGGGCATCATCAAGGAATTTACAGGCATCTCAGACCCTTACGAGGAGCCGGAAGCCCCGGATCTGCGGATCGACACCAGCCATATCAGTCCCGACCATGCCGTGCAGCAGATTCTGCTTAAGCTCGAGCACCTGGGCTACCTGAGCGGCGAGAGCGCTGGCGGATGAGGCGCAGGCAAATCGACACAGACCCTGGCAGCGGAATTGCCGCAGTCGGCCATTGTGACTCCGGCCGTTCGGCAGACACCGCTCACGGCAGTGCGCCGTGCCCGTGAATGAACCGTTCTGCTCGGTGATCGTGCCGGTCTACGAGCACTGGCACTTGGTCCCGCAGCTGATCGAGGCCATGCAGCACCAGACTTACCCGCGGGAGTGCCATGAATTGCTGCTGATCGACAATGGCTCGGCTCATTTCGATCCGCCAGCGGCGCTGCCCGTCAATGCTCAGGTTCATTGCCATCAGGACGGCGGCGCCTATGCGGCCAGGAATTTCGGTATCTCGATTGCGCGCGGGTCCTGGCTGGCGTTTACCGACGCTGACTGCCGCCCCAGGCCCGACTGGCTGCAGTGTATGATGCGGCGCGCACAGGATACGGGTCCGGACACAATCCTCGCTGGCGCAGTCGAGATGTTCAGCTGCAACCGAAGTCCGGGCTGGAGTGAAATCCACGATCTTGTGCGCGGTATTCCGCAGCGCTGGTACGTGTCGCGAGGATACGCAGCCACCGCCAATCTGGCCGTTTCGGCGCGGCTGGCCGCGCGACTGCAGGGCTTTGACGGCCGGCGGCGCTCGGGTGGTGACGCCGAATTCTGTCGTCGGGCCCGGCATGCCGGAGCCCGTATCGAGTACCTGCCGGCGGCACGCGTTGCCCACCCGGCGCGCCAGGGCTGGCCGGAAATTGCCGGCAAGGCACTGCGCATCAAGCACGCACAGCTGCGCCACGGCAGCCGCCGGCAGCGGCTACACTGGCGTCTGCGATCGTTCGTGCCACCACTGTGGGTGTTCGCGCGCCTTGCGGCCAACCGTCGCTGGCCGCTGCGTTATCGTCTGATTGCCGTTATCGTGCAGCATCGCTTGTGGTTTGTGGAAATGATGGAAGCGCTGAAAACGGGCCACTCGATTCACTCTCGATCGGGACAGTGACGCGATGTCGCGCGGCGTCATCATACTGGGAATGCACCGCTCAGGCACGTCAGCACTGACCGGTGCACTGGCGGCGATGGGCGTGTTTGTCGGCGATGAGCCAGAGCTGACCCGCGCCAACAGCGAGAACCCGCGCGGTTTTTTCGAGCGCAGGGACGCGCGCGCACTTTGCGATGAGCTGCTGTATGCCGCAGCGGCCGACTGGTGGAAGGTTTCCGACTTCAGCTGCCGGGCCGTCCCGCGCGAACGGATCGACGCCCTCCAGCCACAGTTCGCAGCGCTGTTCGAACGCCTGCGAAGTCATCGCCTGTGGGCGCTGAAGGAACCGCGGCTGTGCCTGCTGATGCCGCTGTTCAGGCCCTGGCTCCGGGATGACGATATCGTTGTTCACATGCTGCGCCATCCGCTGGCAGTGGCGCGTTCACTGCGGCGGCGCAATGGCCTGCCGATACGTGTCGGTCTGGCGCTCTGGAAGCGCTACGTGCTTGATGCCCGGCAATCCAGTCCTGATCGACCAACGCTGGTGGTCAGCTATGAAGCGCTGGTTGCCGAGCCGGAAGCCACCTTGCAACGCCTGGTCAGCGGGCTCGGGGCTGCCGGGATTGGCAGCCTGAATGCCGCAGCCGGTGCCGAAACCATATTGTCCGGATTGGACCGCCAGACTGTGCAGGCGGCCGAATTCTGGTGTCGCCCGGACGAGCTGTCGCTGTGGCGGCGTCTCCTTGGCGCCGGCGCGCCAGGGCGGGTCGATACGGCTGAGCTCAATTCGACGCTGCGTCGCTTCGAGGCACGTGACGCCGAGAGAATGCGGAGGATTCTGGCGCGCCCCAATCCACCCAGGATGGCGCACAACCGCCAGCAGGCGCTGCTGATCGAGCGGTTTCGTGAGTGCCTGGACGAGTCCGATTGGCGCCTGGCCGCAGTCGCCCGGTCGCGCTCCTGGCGCTGGACTGGTGCGCTGCGCCGGCTGGTTGGCTGGCGCAAGCGGGGAGCGGCATGAAGATCGTCATCAAGAACCCGGCGCCGGCCGACGAGACCCAGTTGCGCTGGGGGGACTACCATTTTGGCCTGGCCTTGCAGGCCGCGTTCGAACGCACGGGGCACGTGGTAACCCAGCAATTCCATGATGACTGGCCGACACCCAAGCCTGCCGATCTGTGCGTCGTGCTACGTGGCCTGAAGCGCTATCAGCCGGCACCGGGTGAGACGGCGCTGCTGTGGATTATCAGCCATCCACAGCTGGTCAGCCGTGAGGAGTGTCGCCAGTTCCAGTTCATCGCTTCGGCGTCCAAGCTGCACGCCCGGATGCTCGCTCAGGAACTTGGCGTGACGGTGGAATATTTGCCGCAATGCACTGATCCGGAGCGATTTCACGCGCCGGCCGTTCCGATCGATGAGCAGGCCAGGCAGCGCAGCGGACTGGTCTACGTCGCCAACAGCCGTGGCGTGATTCGTGATATCGCCCAGTGGGCCGAGCAGTCCTCGACGGCTATCGACATCATTGGTCGCGGCTGGGAGCACAGCGGCGTGGCGGACCAGGTCCGGTATGAGTATATCGATAACGCCAGGCTGGGCGATTGCTACCGTTCGGCGGCGGCAGTGCTCAATGACCACTGGCTGGACATGAAGCTTTACGGGTATGTCAGCAATCGCGTGCTGGATGCGCTGGCCTGCCACGCGCCGGTCATCTCCGATGAATCTCCGGCCTTGCGGGAGATTTTTGGCGACGCCGTTCTGTGCGCCGGCAATGCCGAGGAGTTCAGGCACGCGGTGGCGCAGTGTCGGCAACGGCTACCGGAACGGCTGGAGAGCGCAGCTGCGTTCTGGCAGGCACACGGCGATCAGTTCACCTTCGAGCAGCGCGCCAACGACCTGGCCGCGCTGGCCGGCGGCAGATTGCTGTCGGGGCGAAGTGCGCCGCCGGCATCGGGTATCGCGGCGCTCGGTGACTGGGTCGGGACCGGCGTTGCCTACGGTGAGCAGCGCGAAGCGTACTACCAGCAGTCTCTGGCACGGCACCGCAAGCGCATACATCGCCTGCAGGATTCGCTCGACTGGGAACGCAGCAAGCGCAAGTCGCTGCAGGAAGAGCGCGATGCGCTGACTGTCCGCCTGGCCGAGCAAGAGGCGCAGTACCGGTCCCGTATCGGTGCGCTCGAGGAGCGTCTGTCCGGGCAAGAGTCTCAGTACCGGTCCCGTATCGGTGCGCTCGAGGAGCGTCTGTCCGGACAGGCGGCGCAGCATAAGAAATCCGTCGCAGCGCTTGAGTCGCGCCTGGCCGAACGCTCGAAGCGAATCGGTCAGCTCAAGGGCAAGGTGACCTGGGAGGAAGGAACGCGACGCCGTTTGCAGCAGGAGCTTGAGACGGCGCAACGTGATCTGGATGCGGCCGGGTCGATCCGGCTCAGTCAGCTTGAGTCCCGGCTGGGGGCAGAGCGTCGGCGTGGGGATGAGCAGCGGCAGCAGCTGCGCCTGGCCATGGGGCACATCGAGCGCCTGGAGCGCGATATTCTGGATCTTGTGCATAGCCGCTCGTGGCGACTGACCACTCCGCTGCGCCTGGTCGGCAGGCAGTGGCGGCGCCTGGCGGGACGATCGGCTGCGCCCTACCGTCTGCGCCCACGCCCGGAGCCCTTACCAGCCTCCGGGGAGGACAGCGTATCGGTCCGGAACCATCGGGTCGGCTGGCTGCGCCGCCTGGGGCGGAGACTGCCAGCAGGCATAAAGCAGCCGATCAAGTGGACGCTGGCACGCCTGGGGCGCGATCTGTCGACCACCGGACCGAAGGTGGCGGCAGGCTCGCAACCTGGTTCCGGCCTGCCGGATGACCCGCGCATGCCGACGATGCGCGATGACGAGGTGGCCTACAGGACACGGGCACTGGCTCAGCTCGAGCGGCTCGAGCGATACTGCCAGGGACAGCCGAATGCCCTGATGCGTTCGGGCAGGGCAGAGCCGGAGTCGCTCCAGCTGGATGGTCAGCCGGGCTACTGGCAGCTTCAGTGGGTGCAGCTCACGGAAGAACTGCTCTTTCTCATGCGATCAAAGGACGGTAAACGGTCATGAGCGCACCCGGGATCGAGCGCCCCGAGATCGCTTACTGCGTTCCGGTCATGAACCGACTGGCCGACCTCAAGGCGACGCTCGGCCACAACCTTGAGCAGATTTCTGAATTCTGGCCCCGGGTCCGCATGATCGTCGCCTGCTTTGATCGTTCCCCGGAATGTGTCGACTGGATCCGGAAGGAGTTTTCTTCAGCGATCGATGTGGGGCATCTCGAGCTCAGGCAGCCGGCTCATCTGGAGTTCTGGCATTTTGGCCGGGCCAAGAACGCCTTCCGGCAGGACTTTCCGGCGCGCTACTACGCCAGTCTGGACGGCGATAACTATCTCTCGCGGGCGGCGGTCGCCGCTGAACTGGCGCTGATTGCCGACGACAGCCAGGACTTTGTCATTCACCATTTTTCCGGCCGCTGGGGCGATGGCACCTCCGGGCGCATTACCCTGCCGGGTGAACTCTATGTGCGGCACGGTTATCTGGAAGAGATTTTTCCGCGCCAGTTCGATGAGATGGGTGTCATTCTCGGTTTGCTGGCGCGTTATCCGGATCTGCTGTTCGTGTCCCGCCCGGGCGTGCGAATTTTTGAGCTGTCCAACTGGTCGCGTGAGTTCATCGCCCGCAACCAGCTGCGCGTTCGGCACCGGGAGCTTGATTTTGGCGAAGCGCGCAGCCCGGCCAACCCGCGTGGCGCCGGCTATGTGGAAAGCGACCGACGGCTTTACTATTTCCAGAACATCAATGCGTCCTACACCGGCTACAAGCGTTCGGTTGACGAAGCGGCGCGCGAGTGGTTCGGCGTGCAACTCAAGGCCTGGCAAGACGAGTTGTCCTGTCATTCGGCCTGTGCCGATGTGCTGGAAGTGATGTTCGGTGGCAGCGGAATGGCGCGCTTGAGACGGACGGCGGACATCACGCTCTACGCCGTCAATCGCAACCATTTCGAGCTGCTCGGGCCCTGGCTGGATCACTATCGCCGCCTCGGCGTGGAGCGATTCATTGTCGTCGACGATGGCTCCGACCCGCCGCTTGAAACGGCGATGAGCGGTGACGACGTGTTCGTTGTTCGGCCGGAATTCGGCCAGTTTCGAACCTCGAAGGTGTTCTGGCTCAAGGCGCTGATGATGGGTTTTCAGGAACCGGGCAGCTGGGTGCTGACCAGCGACATCGACGAGTTTCTGGATTTGCCGCCCGTCGACAATCCTCAGGCGGGCGACTCCCGGCTCGCTGCGGCGATCGAGCGCGCCGAGTGCGCGGGGGGAAGCGAATGCCCCGGCGTGCTGGTCGACATGATGCCGCCACCCGGTGTACACAGTGTGTCCCGGGACGGCGTGATCGATACGATGGATTGGCATTACTGGCGCCCGTTGATGACACGCTGCCCGTACGGGGAACTGGGGCCGGTTCAGTGGGGCTTTGATCAATACTGGCCGGTATCGCTGGCGCTGGATGTTCGCTTCAGACTGTTCGGCACCATTGACTGCCTGCGCAAGGTGCCGTTGTTCAGGTTTGAACCATCGGTCATTCTCAACCAGGGGCTGCACGCGCTTGAGCGTGAAGGGCGCCAGATTTCTGCCGCCGATCTGCTGCAGCCCGATCAACCGCTCTATCCCCTGCGACATTACAAAATGGCCCGTCTGTTTCGTCCCCGCCGGGAAGGCGCGGATGCATTCGAGCGCGTGGACCAGTATTTCGGCCGGACTCAGGCCAACATGGCGCGCATGCAGGCTGCTGATCGCGACTACATTGACCGGGTCTGGGCGGCGACACCGTTCAAACAGCAGTGGCAGGGTCCGGCAGCGTTTCCGTTCAGCAAGCGACTTGCTGACGGCCTGGCCGCGCTGCGCGGTGATGCCGAAAATGCCCAGGCGGTACCGGAGTCTTCCGATGGCGTCCGGTGAACCGTCAGCCATGCGTTGCAGCATTCTGATATCGTCGGCGCGTTCGGGCACCAATTACTTTCTCAGCGTCTACCAGCAGTGTTTTCCGCGGGACCTGGTCGTCAAGGAGATCTTTCGAGAGCAGGGCGACAGTCTGCCGCAACTCAAGCGGGCTCTCGGGCTGTCCGAAGATCGAATCCTCGCAATGGTGCGCACACAGCCATCTGCGCTCTGGCGGCTGCTGATGCAGCATGCGGGCCGATCCGGTGTGGGCGTGATTGCCAAGATCTTCTACTACCACGTCGCGGCCGACGACCCGCTCTGGATGCTGTTCAGGAGACGGGCCCGGATCGTTCACCTGATTCGGCGCAACGCGTTCAACATCTTTCTGTCGCGAGAGATCGCGAGAAAAACAGGTCAGTGGCAGGTGTTTCGTCACGAGATGCCGTCACGCAGGGGCAACAGACGGGTGCATATCGGGCGGGGCGAACTCGAGGCGTTCATGTCGCTTCATCAACAGCGCGTTGCTGCGGTGCGGACCCGGTATGCCGATGCAGATTATCATGAGGTTTTTTACGAGGATATCGAGGACTCCATCGATGCCTGCGCCCGCAGGGTGTGCGCAATTTTCGGTTCCGGGCAGCCGCCGGAGCAACCGAAGATCGCCCTGAAAAAGCAAAAGCGCGAGCGCAATGAAGCGCTGGTTGTCAATTACGACGATGTCGCTGACCTGGACCGAGAACTCACGCTGGAACCCGGACCATGACCTTGAATTACCAGTTGGAAAGCAGCCATGTGGCTGACTATCAGCTCTACTCGCTATCGGACGTCTCGTTCACGCTGCGCGGCCCCCAGCCACCGCTGCGGGGCAATTCGCCGGTTCTGAGTTTTCTGGGAGCAGCCCAGACCTTTGGTGCCTTCGTCAAGTATCCATATCCCAACCTGCTCGGCGACATGTGTTCGGCACGGGTGCTCAATTTTGGCCGAGGTGGCGCTGGTCCCGGGTTCTATCTGGAACAACAGGCCGTGCTTGACTACGTCAATCGCACCGACTGCTGCGTGGTGCAGGTCATGTCCGCGCGCTCTTCGGTCAATAATGCATTCATGGAGTCAGTCGGCGGGCTGACCAGCGTCAGGATAAAACAGGGACGCTTGAAGGGCGAAACCCTGCTCGGGCATATCGCCTACAAGGAACTCGAGAAAGAGCTCGACACGAGCTCATTCATCCGGCTGATCCATGAGACACAGGAACACTATGTCGAGCAGAATATACAGCTGTCCCGACAGATCAGTTGTCCGAAGATTTTGCTGTATGTCGGCACCAATGTGCCGATCAAGCCCGGGCTCAAGAGCAAGGTTGCGCCGGGCCGGTTTCTGGTCGGCGCGCATCCTCACATGGTGACCGAGGAGATGCTGGAGCAGCTGGCGCCGCATTTTGATGCAGTGGTCTATGCGCACGACGACAAGGGTGCGCGCAATCGGCTGCTCAATCGGTTCACCGGTGATTTCGTCAGCCTTTCCCGGCCGAGTGGGCTGACCGTCACCAGTCATTCCGCCTACATCTCGCCCTACCTGCACGTCAGCGCCGCGCAGGCGCTGTACGACCCGGTCATGCAGGCGCTGTCGCGCCGGGTCGACAGGTCACGTGGACAGCCTCTCAAGTGACCGACCGGGTCCGGATAGCGCGCCTGGCGGTCCAGATGCCACCGTGCCCTTGGTGTGTTCCGGGTCTTTCAAGGATGGTCGCCGTCGGTGGCGGCAGTCCTGTGGCTGCTGCAGCGGTTTGTGCAGTGAGGCGGCAGCGGTGAGTCGGCACGTTGGCCTGATGCGCGGTGCCTTGACCGGGTTGCGATGGCTGTGGGCCGTCATGCGCAATCTGGGGCGAGCCAGCCCGGCCTCCCTGGTGATCGTGGTCAGCGCGCTTGGCCTGGCCCGTATTCTCAGCCTGCTTGCGTTCTTTCTGCCGCTCAAAGTCATTCTCCTGGCCGGCTCTGACGGGGTACCGAGCTATTCGCGGTTGCTGATCAGTCCTGAAACCAAGAGCGTCTGGATTCTCGGGCTGGCCGTTTTGTCGGTCGTTGCCTACGGGCTCACGCTGTGGCTTGACTCGATTGCCAATCGGCTGGCGAGTGCTGCCAGCGGACAGGTGGTCGCCAATGCCAACGAGATTGGCGTGACCGAGCGCGATCGCCAGTATGTCACTCATTTTTACTATCGAATGGCGGAAGTTGGCTCCGGGCTGGTTTTCTTCGCCGCCAGCATGATGGTCGTCGGCACGATCAACCTGTTTCTCCTGCTTGCCATCGTGCTCTACATGGCCGGCTGCGGGATGCTGACGGCCGCGGCCGTTGGCCCCTCGGGTCGACGCCTCGCGCCGGCCGTAACACGCTATGTGCTGGACAAGACCGAAGACTATGTCCGCCTGGTTGCGTCGCTGGCCTTCCTGCTCGGCTTCGGCGTCATTCTCATGCCCTTTCTGCTCGGTAATGGCCCGAATATCCTGCTGGCCATACTCGCCGTGCTCATTCTCAGGCAGGCGTTCAACGCCCTGACCGAAGCACTGATCTGGTTCAGGCGGCTGTGGCTCGATCGCGACCGGAGCAACCCGCTGGTTTTCAGAAGCCGTGTTCAGGGTGATGCGGCATCGACGACGGACCAGGTTTTCCGGCAGCGGTTCGCGCTTGATCGCCGCAATCGGCTCGTGGCCGACAGGCTGGCCATGAGCGGTTGCCCGACCAACGCATTGACGGTTTCCTGGATGGATTCGCCCATGCCGGGCGCGACCGTGTTTCATGTGCGTTCGGCGGGCCGTGAGGAGATCTCGCACTGGCAGCTTCAGGCCTATTTTCCCAGGCACAGCTATCGGATCGATCATGAGGATTTGCTGTTTTCCTACGTCAGTCGCGAACAGGCCGGGGCACCCGAGCGCAGCAGTCGATTCCGCGAGGGGCAGTTCGAATGCCAGCTTTGCAGGTTCGGGGATCCGGCCGCCCTGGTCGGTGAGGCGCTTGTGTCGGCCCGTGAAGCGATTCAGGTGCGCCTGTGGTCGCTGGTGCTGCCTCAGCGCATGATTCGGGCCTACGCGACATCCAGCCAGACGCTGGCCGACCGGTTGTCGTCGGACTGGATTGACGATCTGCTGCTGGCCGCAGCATCCGCCCGTGAGGTGGCGCTCGTCCAGCGATTCGGACACAGTCTGCCGCTTCTTCGCGCCAGGCTCAAAGCGGTTCCGCTTCGGCTGCACAATTCGGGTTTCTATCGCTGGAACATGGCCGTTGTCAATGACGATCCGGTGCTGATGAGCTGGTCGGCCTGGTCGGTTGAGCCGATCGGTTTCCTGCTGCCTGAATGGATAGCCGACGATGCCGAGCTTGCCCGCTTGCTTGACCGTGCGGCGCGGCAGCCCGATATGGACCCCGGTGCGGCTCTGACCTGCGATCAGATCCGGCTGGTCGGCGAAGCTTCGCGTCTGGAGCAGCTTGTCCGGTCCCGCAGGTTGCGCGCCGCGCTTGGCCAGGTCGAACAGTTGCTCTGCAGACTGGACGCAAACGGGCGTGCCGGGGATGAATGAGGGGAACCCGGCCGATTTGCCTGCCGTGTCGGTGATTACGCCGGCGCATAATGCGGCCGGGGTCATCGAGCGGTGCATACGCGCGGTGAGTAGGCAGACACTGCCGGTGCTGGAACACGTCGTCATCGATGACGGTTCGACGGATGCCACCGCAACAATCGCTGCCGATCTGGCCCTGCGCATGAAACACCTGCGAATCGTCTCTCGGCAGCGATCCGGTGCAGCGCAGGCCCGCAACCACGGCATTCGGCTGGCGCGGGGGCGCTATATTGCTTTCCTGGACAGCGACGATGAGTGGTTGCCCGGCAAGCTCGCCGCTCAGCTGGCCTTCATGCAGCAGCACCAGGTGGCGTTTTCCTACGGCGACTACCAGCGACTGGATTCGGCCACCGGCAAACCGCTGGGGACGGTACAATGTCCGGCGTCGCTGTTGTACAGGGATTTCCTTCACGGTTGCCCGATCGGTTGTCTCACGGTCGCCTATGATCGTGAGACCCTGGGGCGCGTGCTGATGCCCGAAGTCGGTCGTGGACATGACTGGGGGCTGTGGCTGCGCCTGACCCGGGACGGTACCCGCGCCTGCAAGTACCCGGGCACACATGCCGTGTATCACGTGCGGCGTGGATCCTTGTCTGGCCGCAAGTTGCGCAAGACGATTGATATCTACCGGATCTACCGCCGTCAGGAGAAGATTGGCGTTGTCCGGAGCGCGTATTTATTGATTCGACACATTGTCAATTCATTCCGGTAATTCATGATGGCTTCATCTGCATCTGGTCATTTACGCCGACTCGAGGCCGAGTCGATCCACATCATCCGCGAGGTGGTTGCCGAGTTTTCGCGGCCGGTCATGCTCTATTCGATTGGCAAGGATTCTTCAGTGATGCTGCATCTGGCGCGCAAGGCGTTCTTCCCCGCGCCACCGCCGTTTCCGCTGCTGCACGTCGATACCACCTGGAAGTTCAGGGCGATGTACGAGTTTCGTGATCGCGTTGCCAGAGAGGCCGGAATGGAGCTGCTGGTTCACATCAACCAGGCCGGCGTCGAACAGGGGGTCGGGCCGTTTACGCATGGCTCAAAAGTGCACACAGATGTAATGAAAACCCAGGCGCTCAAACAGGCGCTGGACCGGCACGGGTTTGATGCCGCATTTGGTGGTGCGCGTCGTGACGAGGAGCGTTCACGCGCCAAGGAGCGGGTGTTTTCGTTTCGTGACCGGAATCATCGCTGGGATCCGAAGAATCAGCGGCCCGAGTTGTGGAGCATTTACAACGGTCGGGTTCATTCCGGCGAGTCGATTCGCGTCTTCCCGCTGTCAAACTGGACCGAACTGGATATCTGGCAGTACATTCACGCCGAGTCCATCCCGATGGTTCCACTGTATTTTGCGGCGCAACGGCCGGTCATCGAGCGCGATGGCCAGTTGATCATGGTGGATGATGATCGCATGCCGCTGAAGCCGGGCGAACAGCCCGAACTGCGCAGCGTCCGCTTTCGCACCCTGGGCTGCTGGCCGCTGACCGGAGCGGTGGAGTCGACGGCCACCACGCTGCTGGAAGTAATCCAGGAAACGATTTCGGTCAGGCACTCAGAGCGCCAGGGGCGGGCGATTGACCAGGATGCCGGAGCGTCAATGGAACAGAAGAAGATCGACGGATATTTCTGACTGATGCAGTTTCAGAGCGTCCCATGATGGCAGTGATCGACCATTCCAGGACCTACACCAGGCGATCACTGCGCAATATTCCGCATCGCCGGCGTTTGCGAGACATTCGCAGGTGTCTGATCGCGAATGGTTTGCCTGCCCGGGGGGTCGACAAGTACGTTGATTTTGGCTGCAGCACCGGTTTCTTGACGCGTTACGTGCACCAGCTGGTAGCCCCCCGCCGCACCTTCGGCCTGGATCGCAACGCGGCCAGTCTGGCCCGCGCGTGCGAGCAGGGGTCGGGTTTCGAGTATCACTGCTTCGATCTGAACCTGCGCGGGGCATTGCCAGAGGGTTGCCGCGGCGCCGGTCTGGTGACCTGTTTCGAAACGCTGGAGCACGTCGGCCACCTTGAAAACGCGATCGACACGATTCATGACTGCCTTGCCATCGATGGCGTCGGTCTGCTGACCGTGCCCATCGAGTGCGGATGGCGTGGCGCCGCGAAATATCTCGTCAAGCGGGTCGTTTTTGGAGATTCCCTCGACGAGCTCAGCAGCGATCCGGACACTCAGAGCGCATACCGCAACAGCGTCTTGCTGGGGCGGCGCCTGGGTCACTTTCGCAGAAAGAAAAACAGCTGGAGCACGCACTTCGGCTTTGATTATCGGGATCTCGAGGACCTGCTGCTGCAGCGCCGCATACCGTTTCATGCCTACAGTGCGCTGACCACGCGATTTATTGTATTGACCGGGTAGACTGACTGACATGGATATCAAGCGTGTGCTGGCCGAGGATGCCAGCAAGGACCTGCTGCGTTTCATTACCTGCGGATCGGTTGATGACGGCAAGTCGACCCTGATCGGCCGACTGCTATTCGATTCCAAGCAGGTCTATGAAGACCAGCTGGCGGCCGTCCGACAGGACTCGAGAAAGTGGGGTACAACGGGTGACGAGGCGGATCTTGCCCTGCTGGTCGACGGCCTGCAGTCCGAGCGTGAACAGGGCATCACCATTGACGTGGCCTATCGCTACTTTGCCACCGCCCGCCGCAAGTTCATTATTGCCGATACGCCGGGTCATGAGCAATACACGCGCAATATGGCAACCGGAGCATCGACGGCCCAGCTGGCGGTGATCCTGGTCGACGGGCGCAAGGGCATTCAGACCCAGACGAGACGGCATGCGTTCATCGTTTCGCTGCTGGGTATCCGCCAGGTGATCGTGGCAGTCAATAAAATGGATCTGATCGAATATGACCCAAGCCGTTTCGAAAGCATCTGCACGGAATTCCATGCGTTTGCCGGCAAGCTCGACTTCGAGCGTGTCCAGTGCCTGCCGGTTGCCGCGCTGAGTGGTGCCAACGTCAGCGAGCGGTCGGACGTGCTGCAGTGGTTCGATGGTCCGACGCTGCTTGAGGCCCTGGAGAATGCGCCGCTCGACGAGAACAGGCAGCGTGGCGATTTGCGCTTTCCCGTGCAGTACGTCAATCGGCACAGCGCCGAATTCCGGGGGTTTTCCGGTACGGTTGCCGGTGGCCAGGTTGCGGTGGGCGATCCCGTGATGGTGATGCCATCGGGCCGGCGGTCGACGGTGGCGCGCATCGTGACCTTCGACGGCGATCTCGAAAGTGCCAGTGCCGATCAGGCGGTGACGCTGACGCTGAGCGATGAAATCGATGTCAGCCGCGGCGACCAGCTGGTTCACCCCGGCCACAGACCACGAGTCGGCGATGCGCTGGATGCCCGCGTTGTGTGGATGGCCGATACTTCGTTGATGCCCGGTCGCCAGTATGATCTCAAGATGGGCCCGAAAACGACATCGGCCATTCCGGAGCTGGTCCATTATCGTGTCGACGTCAACACGCTGACTCACGAGCACGCAGACCAGCTGGGGCTCAATGACATCGGCCTGGTGCGATGGCGGCTGAACGCGCCCGTTCCGTTCGACAGCTATCAGCGCAACCCGGTGACCGGTGCCTTCATCATAATCGACCGGATCACGAACCTGACCGTTGGTGCCGGCATGATCGTGCGGCCGGTAACGGACACCCTGGCCGACAAGTCCAGCAACGTGGTCTGGCACGAACACCGTATTACCAAGGTTCAGCGTGCCGGGCAGAAGGCACAAAGGCCGGTGGTATTGTGGCTGACCGGGCTGTCGGGCGCAGGCAAATCATCGCTGGCCAACGCGCTTGAGCAGGCGTTGTTTCAGCGCGGTCATCACAGCTACCTGCTCGACGGTGACAATGTCCGTCATGGTCTCAATCGGGATCTGGGCTTCAGTGATCAGGACCGGGTCGAGAACATCCGGCGCATCGGCGAGGTTGCCTGCCTGATGGCCGATGCCGGGCTGGTCGTGCTGACGGCGTTCATTTCTCCATTCCGCTCGGATCGCGCCATGGTGCGCGAGCTGATGGAGCCGGGGGAGTTCATCGAAGTGTATGTCAAGGCCAGCCTGGAGACCTGTGAGAAGCGCGATCCCAAGGGCCTCTACGCCAAGGCCCGGGCTGGAACCATCAGGCATTTCACCGGGATCGACTCACCCTACGAACCACCGCAGCGGCCGGAAATGGTGATTGATACCGAGACTCTGTCGGTCGAGGAGTCCGTTGACCGGATTCTCGATTACCTGAAAGAAAAAGGTATACTGCATTGACTCCCTGACTTCGGTCGGAATGTTGGCTGATACGGCTTGGATCGCTTTTGCGGTGGGGCTCCCGTGGTTGACGGGGGCCCTTTTCGTTTCGGTCTGCTGGCGCAGTCGCCAGCCCGGCCATCCGTTCCTTGTCCTCGGCATGGGCTTTCCGCTTGGGATGCTTGGCGTGATTGTCGGGTACCGGATACTCGATGCGCTGGGGATCGGCTTGCAGTTTGGCCTGAATGCCGGGCTGCAGATGATGATGGCTGGCGTGCTGGCGTGCTGGCTGTTGATGCGCCGGACGCGGCCAATCAGGGCATTGCAAATGGAGGCAGGCCGCCCGGACTGGCAGCAGTTGCGCCCCGGCGCGCGCTGGCTGATCGGCCTGGTGGCCGCCTGGCTGCTGCTGCGCTGGCTGGGGCTGCTGATCGAGGTCGTGCATCGTCCGCTGTTTCCCTGGGATGCCTGGTATGCCTACGGTGCCCAGGCCAAGGTCTGGTTCTACACCCAGGCGCTCAACGTGTTTGCCGACGGCAATCACTGGTTCGAGACCGGCGAACCGGCGTGGGCGATCGGCGGTGTCCGCCATCCGCCGGGAATCGGACTGTTCCAGCTGTGGATGGTGCAGGCCCTCGGCCGCTGGGACGATGCCTGGATGAACCTCCCGTGGCCGGTTGCCGGCCTGTCGCTGGCTCTCGTCTTGTTCGGGCTGGCCCGA
Source organism: Pseudomonadota bacterium (assembly GCA_013285445.1). Taxonomy (NCBI): domain Bacteria; kingdom Pseudomonadati; phylum Pseudomonadota; species Pseudomonadota bacterium. The sequence continues at coordinate 1,540,751 of CP053448.1, forward strand.
GTGATGGGTGCGGGGCTGGTGCCGGCCGCGCTGGGTGTGTGGCTGATCATGAGCCTGCCCATGCTCAATACCCAGGTCGTGCTCGCCGGATACGGTGATCTGTGGATTACGGCCTACCTGCTGATCGCTGTCGGCAGCGCCGCGCTGCTGTGCCGCGGGCCTTCGCCCGGGCTGGGGGTCCTGGCACTTGCCGCCCTGCTTGGTCTGCTGATGATCAAGGAGGTGGGTCTGTACTGGTCCCTGATCGTGGCGATCGGGTTGCTGTCGCTGAAGTTTTCGCTCTTGCAGCTGGCCATCGGCGCGGGAACCGGCGTGCTGCTGGTCATGGCCGGACTCTGGTGGACCGGCTCAACCGTGGAACTCAGCGTGCTCGGGCAGTACGGGTTTGATGGCGGGCAGTGGGTCTTTCCGGGCTACACCGCGATGTGGGGCGAGCTGCTGACGCATTTGCTGGTCATACCGAACTGGCACCTGTTCTGGTATCTGGTCATCGCGGCCTGGCCAATGGCGCTGCTGGCCGGTCGCAGCGACCCGGCGCTGCGCATCGTGGCCGTGGTCGGTGGTCTGGCCGTCGTCGGACTGGCCGGTTTGTTTGCGTTCTCGGAGCTCGGTTCGGCGGTCAGTGACGGAACCAGCGTCAATCGCATGCTCCTGCCCGCAGCACCGGTGCTCGGACTTGCCCTGACGCTCTGGTTTGACCGACGGGTGGCGCCGGAATGGTCGTGAAACCGCTCAAGCTTTGCATTCCGGCCCTGGCGGGACTGCTGGCGGCGTTGTTGCTGTGGCTCGGCTATTGCGCCTGGTTTTTCTGGGGCGATCACTATCGCCTGGCCCTGCGGCCGGTCAACGTGCCGCTGTCGGGCTGGCAGGTGCTGGCCGGGCAGGGGCAGGTCGAAGACGGGGTGCTGCGGCTGGAAGCGCCCGGCCCCCGTGGTGAGGTTCTGGCGGCCGGGCCGGTTATTGGGCCGCTGCCCGGCAGCGATATCGAGCGCGTGATTGTGAGGTTTGAGCAAACCGGTGACTATCATATGGTGGGTATCGGGCTGTCTCCCGCAATGGCTTTGTCCGCCGTGCATCGGGCCACCGGCCGCTGGCTGGATGAGCGCAGCGTGGAAGTGCTGGAGCAGGATCTGCGGCTCGATTCAGAGCCGATACGACTGGTCAGCCTTGGCATTCGCGGTAACGTGTCGCCAGGCTTCGTTGTCGGTTCGGTCGAGCTGCATCGCGCCCGACCCGATTGGACGGGGTTGCAGTCAATGCTGTTCGACAGCCTGGTCGACGGGAGTGAATGGACTCAGCGCAGTATCAACCATGCGCAGTCCGGGACGGCTCCGCTCAGACTGTCGCCCGTTGTCGTGGTGCTGGTCTGGCTGATGATTGCCGCAGCGCTTGGTTGGCTCGGGCTGCGCATCGGGACGGTCGCACCGAATCGTTCGCTGTCAGTCACTTTCGGGCTGATGGTGCTGGGCGCGATGGGATTGCTCGACCTCGGCTGGCAACTGTCGCTCTGGACGCGTCATGCCGATGCCCTGGCGCGCTATTCCGGCCAGTCACCCGTCGAGCGCCGGGAGCATGGCGTCGACGCCGGTCTGTACCGCTTTGTGCACGATCTGAAAGATCAGCTGGCGGATCCCGGACGCCGGATGGTGGTCTTTGCCGCCACCGAGTTCATTTTCCGCCGCGCGATGTACTACGCCATACCTCATCCCGTGATTGGCAAGCGTGGCCTGGACCCACGCTGGGTGGCGCGCATGCGGCCCGGTGAGGTCCTGCTGGTGTTCGATCGGTCCGATCTGGCCGAGCTGCACGAGATCGATCCCGGTGCAGGAGCTTTGCCCGAAGTGGTCTCGTCGCACTGGTTGTCGGAAGACCTGCAAGCGCCTGCGCCCTGGCTGGCGGTCTCGCCCTGGTTCGGGGGTGGCCCGGATCAGCTGGCAAAGGTCGAGTTGGTGGTCAGCGCCGGCAGCACCGGCTGGTCGCGGCTTGAAGTGCTGAGCCAGGGCGCGGACGGGTCGGTCCGGCCTCACGCGTTGCGGGAGTTCTATCTGGAGGGAGAAGGCGAACGTACGCTGGTGTTGCCGTTCCCGATGTCCGAGGCCGGGCGTTACCGCTTTCGCTTCAGAACCCTTGGTGTCGATGGGGTCGAGGTTCGTGTCGCCCGGCTGCTGCCGGTTCGGCACAGCAGCGATCTGATAGTATTGCGTCCGCACGACACATCGCTGCGGTTTCTGGTTCGTCGACTCCAAGAGGGGGAATTCGGTTCGGCCTGGGAGATTCCCTAATGGGCGCTTTGAGCTACAACACGATTGCAGCCATGACGGCGGGGTTCCTGCTGGTACTGGTTGCCGTTCCGCTGCTGCGCGCGCCAGCCCACCATATCGATCTGGTCGATCGGGCCGGTGGGCGCAAGAATCATGCCTGTGATGTCCCGCTGATTGGCGGTCTGGCCATGTTCGCAGCCATTGGCATTGCCATGATGCTGATCGATGCGCCATTGCGGCCATTCGCCAGCCTTGTGGCTGGCATGGGCATCCTGCTGGCCATAGGCGTGATCGACGATCTGATCGACATGACTGCCGGAGCCAAACTGTTCGCGCAGATCGTGGTGGCCGTGCTGATGGTCTCCTGGGGCGAGGTGCAGGTTCACTCCCTCGGAAATCTGTTTGGGGTCCATCCGATCATGCTCGGTGAATGGGCCATTCCGTTCACCGTTCTGGCGACTCTGCTGCTGATCAACGGCATCAATATGGCCGACGGGACCGATGGACTGGCCGGCGGTATGACTGCCGTTGCCCTGGTCATGCTGCTGGTCGCGGCAGTGATGGGTGGTGCCCATCGCTCATTTGTTGCTGTCAATGCCGTCATGCTGGCGGCGGTGATTGGATTCCTGTGCTACAACATCCGGGTGCCGGGGCGTCGCTATGCGACTGTATTCATGGGCGACTCGGGAAGCATGATGCTCGGTTTCGCGCTCGCCTGGATGGCGGTGTACCTGAGCCAGGTCGAATCGGTGGACATATACCCGGTCGCGATTGCCTGGATCCTGGTCCTGCCAGTTCTCGATGTCGTCTCGCTGTACTTCCGCCGTTTAATGAAAGGCCGCAGTCCGTTTGCCGCCGATCGGGAGCACCTTCACCATGTGCTGCTGCGATCGGGCTTCTCGGTCACCAAGACGGTCTGGGGGCTGCTTGGGGTCATGGCCCTGTTCGGTGCCTTGGGTCTGGTCGGCTGGCGCCAGCAATGGCCCGAATACTGGCTGTTTGCCGGGCTGATTCCTGTGTTCGGCGCCCACTATCTGTGTTCCGTACGGGCATGGCGCATCATGCGGTATCTGCAGCGCCAATAGCCTTTGGGACGCGGCCCCGACCTACCCCAGGATTTCATAGCCCCGGCAACCGATGCGGGATGTTGTAGGTCGCGGTCGCATCCGCGACGGACGAGGTTTGGACCGGTTCGTCGGGGACGTGGCCCCGACCTACGCCAGGATTTCATAGCCCCGGCAACCGATGCGGGATGTTGTAGGTCGCGGTCGCATCCGCGACGGACGAGGTTTGGACCGGTTCGTCGGGGACGTGGCCCCGACCTACGCCAGGATTTCATAGCCCCGGCAACCGATGCGGGATGTTGTAGGTCGCGGTCGCATCCGCGACGGACGAGGTTTGGAACGATTCTAAGGGTCGTGGGGGTCTAAGTGGTGCCCAGGGGGAGACTCGAACTCCCACATCCTTTCGGATACTAGCACCTGAAGCTAGCGCGTCTACCAATTCCGCCACCTGGGCTGGGGCAGGCGCGGCATTATAGACAAAGCCGGCCGGAATTTCAGCAAGATTTCAAAAAAAGCGGCCGAAGCGTGTGGCTTCGACCGCTCTAATAAGGTGTGGCCCAGGCAAGGGGGGAACCTGGGCCACGGTCCGGATGGGGAAGGGGGGAACCCCGGTCCGGACTTCTGATTGTACGGGTCGCCTGCGCGCTGTCAAGTGGCGTTTTTCTAAAATGTGAACTGGTTCGCGCGACTGTTTGGCATGATCGGCTAGCGGACGGCGGCCGTTGAATGCCTGCTGCAGACGGGTCGGCGTTATAATCCGGATCTTTCAGGATCGCCACAGGACACCGTTTTTCATGGACTTCAAGCTGACTGACGAGCAGCAGATGATTCAGGCTGCCGCGCGCGATTTCGCGCGTACCGAGATTGCCCCGATTGCCGCCGAGCTCGACGCCAGTGGCGAGTTTCCCCTGGACACGATCACGCGCATGGGAGAGCTGGGGCTGATGGGTATCGAGGTGCCCGAAGCCTACGGTGGGGCCGGCCTGGATACCATTGGATACGTTCTGGCGATGATCGAGATTTCGGCTGCGGATGCCGCGCATGGCACGATCATGTCGGTGAATAACTCGCTGTTTTGTAACGGCATTCTGAAACATGGCAGCGAGCAGCAAAAACAGAAGTACGTGCGGGCCATTGCCTCGGGCGAAGCAATCGGCGCCTATGCCCTGACCGAGCCGCAGTCGGGCTCCGATGCGGCCAACATGAAGTCCCGGGCTGTCCTGAGCGAGGATGGCAGCCACTACCTGATCAACGCGCGCAAGTCATGGATCACATCCGGGCCGGTGGCGCGTTACCTGGTGTTGTTTGCAATGACCGATCCGGAGGCCGGATCGCGCGGCGTGACGGCATTTCTGATCGATACGGAGCAAGAGGGATTCCACCGGGGCAAGACCGAGCCGAAGCTGGGCATTCGTGCATCCGCGACCTGCGAGGTGGAGCTGACTGATTACCGTTGTCCGATCGGGGATCGCCTGGGCGAAGAGGGGGACGGGTTCAAGATTGCCATGGGTGTGCTCGACGCCGGTCGGATCGGTATCGCCGCGCAGGCGGTGGGTATTGCCGAGGCGGCGTTCGAGGCCAGCGTCGAGTATGCGCGCGAACGCAAGGCGTTCGGCCAGGAAATCGGCACCTTCCAGATGATTCAGGCCAAGATTGCCGACATGAAGACCCGGCTGGACGCCGCGCGTCTGCTGACGCTCAGAGCGGCCTGGGTGAAGATGCAGGCGCAGCAGACGGGGGCCCGGTTTACCAGCGAAGGCTCGATGGCCAAGCTGTTCGCTTCGGAATCGGCGATGTGGATTGCCCACCAGGCGGTCCAGATTCACGGTGGCATGGGCTACAGCAAAGAGATGCCGGTCGAGCGTTACTTCCGGGACGCCAAGATCACGGAAATTTACGAGGGCACGAGCGAAATCCAGCGCCTGGTCATTGCCCGATCGGAAACGGGTTTGCGCTGACCACAGCTGAGGGAGGCACAGCGGATGTCGCACAACGGGCAAGAAAAGTCAGCGCTGCTCGATCAGGTAGGGGAACGGTTCGGCAAGCTGGTCGGAATCGACCGGAGCGGAAAGTTTGCGCGCCGCTTCTTTCAGCGCGTACCGCTGGCTGAACTGGCCGAGATGCCGATTGACGATCTCGCCCGTCTGGCCGCCGAGTTTCTGGAGTTTGCGCGCCAGCGGACCACTGGCGAGATCAATCTGCGCATCTACAATCCGCAGTCGGACACGCACGGCTGGGAGTCGGGCCATACCATCATCGAAATCGTCAACGACGATATGCCGTTTCTGGTCGACTCGGTGGTGCTGGCGATTTCAGAGCTTGGTATTGCGGCCCATCTGATCATTCACCCGGTCATGCGGATTGAGCGAGATCCCGGGGGACATCTGCTCAGGCTGGTCGACGAGGGAGAGGACAGCGCCGGCCAGGTCGAATCAATGATGCATCTCCAGGTCGATCGTCAGACCTACCCTGAGATGCTGGCCCGGATAGAGCGTCGTATCCGGGGAGCGCTGGCCGATGTTCGCTGCGCGGTCGGCGACTGGAAGCCGATGCTGTCGCAGGTCTGCCGGATAGCCGACGAGCTGCCGCAAACCCATCCGTCGATGCCGTCAACGGCGCTCGAAGAAGCGCAGGACTTCTTTCGCTGGCTGGCCGACGATCATTTCACCTTCCTGGGCTACCGCGAGTACGTCATCGATGATTCTGATGAGGGTCGGGTGCTGCGTGCAGTCGATGACAGTGGGCTCGGAATCATGCACCCGGAACACCGGGAAGCGCCGGTTCGCCGACTTGAGGATCTGGGAGGCGGGGCTGAAAGCAGTGTACCGGAAGACCCGATCATCATCACGAAGACCAACGCAACGTCCACCGTGCATCGCGGCGGTTACATGGATTACATCTCGGTGCTTTATTTCGATCAGCACGGCCAGGTCAGCGGCGAGAAGCGCCTGATCGGCCTGTTTACTTCAGGCGCCTATATTCGTCGCTGTCAGGATACCCCGTTGGTGCGCCGCAAGGTCGAAGACGTGCTGCGCACTTCGGGTCTGCGCCCCGGAAGCCATGCCGGCAAGGCCCTGCTGCATATTCTCGAAACGCTGCCGCGCGATGAGCTGTTTCAGGCCTCTAGCGATGAGTTGCTCGAACTGGGAACGGGTATTCTCGATCTGCAGGAGCGCAGCCAGACACGCCTGTTCATTCGGCGCGAACGCTTCGGACGGTTCTTTTCCTGTCTGGTGTTCATTCCGCGCGACCGTTTCAATACCGAAAATCGAGAGAAGATCCAGAACATCCTCAAACGCGCCTTGAAGGGAGATCGTCTGGACTTCGCCATCCAGGTTGGGGAATCGAAGCTTGCGCGTGTTCACCTGGTAGTGCGTCCGCGCAAGGAAGAGCGGGTTGAATACGATATCGCGGCAATCGAAAAACGCATCAAGCAGGCGATTCGATCGTGGACCGATGAATTGACCGATTATCTGGTTCGCGAGCACGGGGAGGAACACGGGCTCGAGCTGGCACGTCGTTTCGGGCGCGCTTTTCCGGTTTCCTATATGGACGATGTCTCGCCGAACGTGGCCAGCTACGATGTGGTCAACGTCTCCAGGCTGCGCGACCTGGACGATCTGCGCATGAGCCTGTACAAGCCGCGCCGCCGCGACACCAATATTTTACGTTTCAAGCTGTTCAAGCACGGTGATCCGTTGCCGTTGAGCGACGTATTGCCAATGCTCGAGAATCTCGGCATGCGCATGGTGTCGGAGCGGCCCTACGAACTCAACCTGACCAACGGTCATCGCGTCTGGATCCAGGATTTCGACATGGAGCCGCCGACCAGGACGGAGGTCAACCTGGATCGGCTTCGGGACAACTTCCAGGAAACGTTCGAACAGATCTGGCGAGGGCGCTGCGAAAGCGATGGATTCAACCGCCTGGTCGTGCTGGCCGGGCTGAACTGGATCCAGGTCAACGTGTTGCGGGCCTGCTGCAAGTACCTGTTGCAGACCGGCCTGCCGTTCTCCCAGGCCTACATGGAGCAGACGCTGGCTGGCTGGCCGCTGGTTGCCCGCCTGCTGGTCGAGTATTTCGAAACCCGCTTCGATCCGGCCCGGCGAAGGGAAAGCCGCAAGCAGCGCGTCAGCGCCCGCAAGCAGCTGGAAATCCAGTGTCGCGACCTGAGGTCGGCGTTCGATGATGATGTGCTGGAGGAGTATCTTGAAGACGTCTGCCGCGCGCGCGAGTCAGAGGTCGAGAGCGATGGCCAGGTGTTGCGTCGCGCCATACTGCGCGCGCTCAATTCGGTCGGCTCAGCCGACCAGGACCGCATTCTGCGCAGTTTCTGCGACCTGATCCGGGCCATGCTGCGCACCAACGCGTACCAGCAGGATGTGCGGGGTGAACGCCACGAGTACCTGAGTTTCAAACTGGACTCGACGCGGGTACCGGAGTTGCCGCAGCCGCGCCCGTACCGCGAAATCTGGGTCTATTCGCCGAGAGTCGAGGGCATTCACCTGCGTGGCGGCAAGGTGGCTCGCGGCGGTCTGCGCTGGTCGGACCGCCGCGAGGACTTCCGCACCGAAGTGCTCGGCCTGTTGCGCGCCCAGAACGTCAAGAACACCATGATCGTCCCGGTCGGCGCCAAGGGTGGGTTTGTCGCCAAGCAGTTGCCCGAAGGTGACAACCGTGACGCGGTGATGGCCGAAGTTGTGTATTGCTATCGCAGTTTCATCCACGGACTGCTGGACATTACCGACAACCTGGACGGCGACGAGGTCGTGCCGCCGGGCAACGTGGTTCGCAGCGCCGATGACGATGATCCTTACCTGGTGGTTGCGGCCGACAAGGGCACGGCCACTTTTTCCGATATTGCCAATGCCATTTCGGCCGAGCACGGCTTCTGGCTTGGTGATGCGTTCGCCTCGGGCGGTTCGCACGGATATGATCACAAGAAAATGGGCATCACTGCCCGCGGCGCCTGGGAGTCGGTCAGGCGTCACTTCCGTGAGCTCGGGCTGGATACACAAAACGAGGATTTCACTGTCGTCGGTATTGGCGACATGGCCGGAGACGTCTTCGGTAACGGCATGTTGTTGTCCCGCCACATTCGCCTCAGGGCGGCATTCAATCACATGCACATCTTTCTCGATCCCGACCCCGATCCCGAGGCCGGTTTTCGTGAAAGACAACGCCTGTTCAGAATGGAACGCTCGACCTGGGCCGACTATGACCGCAGCCTGATCTCCAGCGGCGGGGGCGTGTATTCCCGTCAGGCCAAGTCGATCGAGTTGTCCGGTGAGCTGCGTGAGTGGCTGGGGATGGAGGCTGAATCCCTGGCTCCGCACGAGTTGATTCGAGTGCTGCTGCGGGCGCCTGTCGACCTGCTGTGGAATGGTGGCATCGGCACCTACGTCAAGTCAGAAGGCGAATCCCATGCCGATGTGGGTGACCTGGCCAACAACCTGGTCCGGGTCAATGGCAGCGAACTCGGTGCCCGGGTTGTCGGAGAAGGCGGTAACCTCGGTCTGACCCAGCCCGGCCGTATCGAGTTTGCCATGAGCGGCGGTCGGATCAATACCGATTTCATTGATAACTCGGCTGGAGTTGACTGCTCCGACCACGAAGTCAATATCAAGATACTGCTCAACGATGTCGTCGAGTGCGGCGAAATGAGCATGGACGACCGCAATACCCTGCTCGAGCAGATGACCGACGAGGTCAGTGAGCTGGTGCTGCGCTCGAACTACCTGCAGAATCAGGCGTTGAGCATGATGGAGGCGATTACCAGCGACCGCCTTGGCGCTGAAGCGCATTTCATCACCATGCTCGAGCGGCAAGGGGTCTTCGACCGCGATCTCGAACACCTGCCCGACGACGAGGAGTTGCGCGAGCGCGTAGCGCGTGGGCAGGGACTGACCCGCCCCGAGCTCTCGCTACTGCTGTCCTATGCCAAGATTACCCTCTACCAGGACTTGCTGGCCTCCAGCGTGCCCGAAGACCCTTACCTGTCGCGGGAGCTGGAGGACTACTTTCCGCGGCCGCTACGCGAGCGTTTTGCCGGGCGCATGCCGGAGCATCGGCTGCGCCGGGAGATCATTGCCACGCGCGTGACCAACAGCATCGTCAACCGTATGGGTGCTCCCTTTGTCACCCGAATCAGGGAAGACACCGGTGCCAACTCCGCGACCGTGGCCAAGGCCTATACGGTCGCGCGCGAGATCTTCGAGGCGCGCGCATTCTGGCAACACATCGAGGCCCTCGACAATCAGGTGCCGGCGGAACGCCAGCTCGAAGCCTTGCTTGAAATGTGGAATCTGCTGCGCCAGGTCACTCGCCGGTTGATCACTCTGCCTGGCGGCTACGCAATCGACATTTCAAGCAAGGTCGAGCGCTTCGCGCCAGGCATTCGCCGTTATCGTGACATTCTGCCCGAGTTGCTCGACGGCGAGTTGGGTGAAGCACTGAAGGCGCGCCGCGATGCCTTGATCGGGTCCGGGTTTCCGCCGGATCTGGCGACGGAAGTCGCCGCCTTGCGCTACGTCTACTCGGCGCTGGATATTGTCGACGAGGCACGCATGCAGGAGCTGGAAGTCGAGCGCGTTGCATTGGTCTATTTTCGGCTGTTCGACCACCTGTGCCTGAAATGGCTTCGCGCCCGAATCGAGGAGTTGCCGGTCGAGCGTCAGTGGCATGCCCATGCACGTGGCCACCTGCGCGACGATCTCTATCGCCACCACCGACAGCTGACCCGGCGCATTCTGCAGGAGTGTGGTGATGCCGATCAGCCGGTGGCCGCCTGGTTCGAGCAGCACGGCGCGGAGGCCGAGCGGGTCAGCATCATGCTCGAGGAGATGCGCAACACGTCATCACAGGACTTTGCGGCACTGCAGGTAGCCGTCAACGGTCTGGGCCAGCTGATTCACGCGACTTCGGGATAACCGGCGGTCGTCTCCTGGGTGGCGCCAGAATGGTCGGGTGCGCTTCGGGCGTAGTATGATGCGACTGCATGGGCACCTCTCCGCGAATGGCTTTTCTGGCCAGCGATCATCCGGGCTCACGCAAGGCCGCGGCCGTGCTGCGCAAGCGCTATGGCGATTTCGGGCTGGACGAAGCCGAAGTGCTGGTGGCGCTGGGCGGCGACGGCTTCATGCTGCATACCCTGCATGAACACGTCGATCGTGACCTGCCGGTTTTCGGCATGCGGCTCGGAGAGGTCGGCTTTCTGATGAATCGTTTCGCCGAGGATGATCTGCCCGGCCGCATCGCGGGGGCGCGCGAGGTCGTACTCAATCCCCTGCGCATGGTCGCGCGCCGCGCGAACGGAACGGTCCGCCAGGCGGTGGCAATCAATGAGGTGGCATTGCTGCGGCAGACCAATCAGGCGGCCCACGTGCGAATTCTGGTCAACGATCGCGAGCGCGTGGAACGGCTGGTTGCCGATGGCGTTCTGCTGGCCACGGCGGCCGGCTCCACCGCCTACAATCTGTCCGCGCATGGCCCGATTTTGCCGCTGGGCACCGATGCGGTGGTGCTTACGCCGATCAGCCCCTTCCGGCCGCGGCGCTGGCAAGGGGCCATTCTGCCGGCCTCGGTCGAGGTGCGATTCGAGATTCTGAACGCTGAGCGTCGTCCGGTGAGTGCGACAGCCGACTACGATGAAGTGCGCGACGTGCTTTCGGTGGAAGTTGCCCGCAGTGACTCGATTACCCATCGCCTGCTTTTCGATCCGGAGCACTCGCTCGAGGAGCGGATTTTGTCTGAGCAGTTTTTTCAGTAAAGAAACGGTTTCCGGTTTGCGGTGCACGGTTTACGGGGGCAAACGGGGGCATTGCGGGGCGGCTTTGCTGCGACGCTCCCTCGTCTCCTCCAAGGCATGCCATTCTTTCGTTCGGCATATACAAATCGCGGCGGAGCCGCCCACCACTGCGTAGCAAATGCCGGCCGTAACCCGTAAGCCGTTCTCCCCGCCCGTTATAATCCCCCCAATGTCCGAAGAAGCCAAAAAAGCAACCGAGGCTGGTCAACCTGGCCCCCTGACCATCGGTATTTCATCGCGCGCCCTGTTTGACCTGGACGAAGAGCACCAGGTGTTCGAGGCCGAGGGCCTTGAGCGCTACATGGCGGTGCAGCGAGAGCGCGAGGACCGGATCATCGGCAAGGGCGTTGCCTTCGGTCTGGTCCGCAAACTGCTCGCTCTCAACGATGATGGTATGGAACACCCCGGTGTCGAGGTGGTGCTGCTGTCGCGCAATAGCGCTGATACGGGCCTGCGTATCTTCAATACGATCGAGCATTACGGTCTGGATATACAGCGAGCGGTGTTTACAAATGGCGCCAGTCCGGCCGACTACATCGAGGCTTCGGGTGCCCACCTGTTTCTTTCGGCCAATGACGATGATGTGCGCAGGGTGCTGATGGCAGGATATGCCGCCGCTACCATTCTGCCCTCGGCCATTCGGGAGAATCGTTCGAGTCAGCTGAGGCTGGCGTTTGATGGTGACGCAGTGATCTTTTCCGACGAAGCCGAGCGCGTCTACAAGGAACAGGGCCTGGAAGCCTTTTCGAGCAGCGAACGTGATCGTGCGGGCTATCCGCTGGCCGCAGGTCCATTCAAGCCCGTACTGGAGGGTATACAGCGAATTCAGGCGGCCTATCCGGCTGAGGAGAACCCGATCCGCACCGCGCTGATCACGGCTCGCTCCGCGCCCGCCCACAAGCGAGTGATACTCACGCTCAGGGCCTGGGGCATTCGGGTCGATGAGGCGATGTTTCTGGGGGGCCGGGAAAAGGCGCCATTCTTGCGCTCCTTCGGCGCCGATATCTTCTTCGACGACCAGACAGTACACTGCTCGCTGGCCGCGCGCGAAGTCGCTACCGGTCACGTGCCGCACGGGGTTGCGAATGAAGCGGCGCCGAACGGACCGGATGAGGATTGAAAGTCCGGTGCCCGGAAAACCTGATCAAAGCCCGCGCGTAACCGGTAACCCGTAACCCGTAACCCCAACAGGAGAAGCAACCGAATGCGAACCCCCATGCATTGGATACTGCTCGCCACACTGCCCCTGTTTACCCTGGCCATGCCCATCGCAGCCCAGGAAAACGCCGACGGCGAAGGCACCGAGGACAGTCCTTACGCTGACTGGTCGGTGACCGAGCCGCCTGGCAGCTGGCAAACGATCACGATCGACACCGACGAAGTCACCTGGTCGGACGTCGACGTCCATCCCGACGGCCAGACCCTGGTCTTCCACATGCTAGGCGACATCTACACGGTACCGATTTCCGGCGGTGAGGCCACCGCGCTCACCGGCGATCTGGCCTGGAACTTCCAGCCGCGCTACAGCCCCGACGGCGAGAAGATCGCCTTCGTCTCCGACCGCGCCGGGGCGGAGAATATCTGGATCATGGACGCCGACGGTACGAACCTCGAGCAGGTCACCGAGGAGCGCGAGCATCTGCTGCACAATCCAGCCTGGTCGCCGGATGGCGACTATATCGCCGCGCGCAAGGGCTACGTATCGCGGCGCTCGATTCCGGCCGGCTCGATCTGGATCTATCACCGTGGTGGCGGCGGCGGCGTGAGCCTGGTTGATCGCCTGCACGGTGAGCAGTCGCAAAAGAACATTGCCGAACCCGAATTCTCGCCTGACGGGCGTTTTGTCTACTTCAGTCAGGACATGACTCCGGGCACGGTCTGGGAGTACAACAAGGACGCCAATGAAGGCATCTTCGCCATTCGCCGGCTGGATCGTGAAAGCGGCGAAACCGAGACGCTTGTCTCCGGACCCGGCGGCGCCATTCGTCCGGTGCTCTCGCCGGACGGCAGGCAGCTCGCATTCGTGCGCCGCAATCCGACCGAGCTGAGCTCGCGGCTGATGGTCAAGGATCTTGAGTCAGGGATCGAGCGCACTCTGTTTACCGAGCTCGAGCGCGACAAGCAGGAAACCTCCGGCGACATGGGCAACTTCCCCGGGTATTCATTCACGCCGGACGGCGAATCGATCGTGGTCTGGACCGGCGGCAAGTTCCACCGCATCGGGCTCGACGGCTCGCACCAGCCGATCGAAGTGCGGGTGGTCGCCGAGAAGCGGATTCACCCGGCGCTCCGGCGCGCGGTCGAGGTCTCGCCCGAGACCTTTCCGGTACGCATGGCGCGCTGGACCCAGCGCAGCCCGGACGGGCGCTGGGCCATCTACCAGGCGCTGGGTTATCTGTGGTTGCACGACCTCGAGGACGACTCGCGCCGCCGCCTGACCCGACAGGACGCTCACTGGGAGTTCCACCCGCGCTTCTCGCCGGACAGCCGCTCGGTGGTCTATACGTCCTGGCACGATGAGGAACTGGGCTCGGTGCGAATTGCGCCGATCGGCCGTGGCCGCGCGCGCGTGATCAGCGACGAGCCGGGTCACTATATCGAGCCCTCGTTCTCGCCCGACGGCGCGCGCGTGGTGTTCGTGCGAACCACCGGCGGTTACCTGACCTCGCCGGCCTGGTCCGAGCGCACCGGTCTGTATGTGGCCGATTCAGACGGCGACGGCATGCGCCGCGTCCATGATTCCGGCGGCAGTCCGCAGTTTGCCGCTGACGGTGAGCGCATCCTGTTCTCGTCCGGCAGCGATGAGGGCCTGTCGCTCAAAAGCGTCAACCTTGACGGCAATGACGAGCGCGAGCATCTCAATGGCAAGTGGGTCACCGAGTATCGCGTTTCCCCGGATGGCCGCTGGGTCGCCTTTACCGAACACTACAAGGCCTATGTCGCGCCGTTTTTCCCGGCCGGGCGCACAGTCACGCTGGGTGGCGATGTCAAGTCGTTTCCGGTACGTCAGCTCTCGGCGCGGGCCGGTGATCACCTGCATTTCTCTGCCGATAGCCGCACCATCGGCTGGTCGCACGGTTCGAAGCTCTACCGCCGCGACCTGAGTGATGCCTTTGCCTTCCTGGCGGGCGCACCCGAGGCGCTGCCCGAGCCGGTCACCGCGGGCGTGGACCTGAGCTTCACGGTCGAAGCCGACCGCCACGACGGCCGGATCGCCCTGGTTGGTGGCCGCGTCGTGACCATGCGCAATGCGCAAGAGGAGCAGGACATCATCGAAGACGGCGTCGTGCTGGTCGAAGGCCATCGCATCCGGGCTGTCGGCAGCCGCGACGATGTCGACATTCCATCGGGTTTCGAGATAATCGATGTGTCCGGCAAGACCATTGTGCCGGGCCTGTTCGACGCGCACGCCCACGGGCCGATGAGCTCGAGCCAGATTACGCCGCAACAGAACTGGGCGCAGCTGGCCAACCTGGCCTTCGGTGTGACTTCGATTCACGATCCGTCCAACGACAACGCGGCGATCTTCTCGATGGCCGAGCTACAGCGCGCCGGGAGGGTTCTGGCGCCGCGTATCTGGTCGACCGGGCGGATTCTCTACGGCGCTATTTCCCCCGGGGCGACTGCGAAGGTCGATTCCTACGAGGACGCCGAGTTCCACGTTCTCCGGCAGAAAGAGCTGGGTGCGATTTCGGTCAAGAGCTACAACTACCTCAGGCGGGATCAGCGCCAGCAGGTACTCGAGGCCGGCCGCAATCTGGACATCATGGTCGTGCCTGAAGGGGGGATGCGCCTGGAGCAGAACCTCAACCAGATTGTCGACGGCCATACCGGGATCGAGCACAGCCTGTCGATCAAGACCGCCTACGATGACATCCGTCAGCTCTGGAGTCAGACCGAGGTCGTCTACTCACCGACCTTCGTTGTGGCCTATGGTGGTCTGATGGGCGAGGAGTACTTCTATGACCGCTACGAGGTCTGGAAGAATGAGCGACTGCTCGGCTTCGTGCCGAAGTTCATTGTCTACCCGCGCTCGATACGGCGCCAGACCGCGCCCGACGAGCACTACAACCACATTTTCGTCTCCGAACAGGCCAGGGCCTTCAACGAGCTGGGTGTTCCGGTTGTGATCGGTGCGCACGGTCAGCTCGCTGGACTGGCGGCGCACTGGGAGATGTGGTCCATGGTACAGGGTGGATTCACCCCTTGGGAGGCGCTGCGCGGCGCCACCATCGACGGCGCACGTTATTTCGGCATGGATGCCGATATCGGTTCGATCGAGGCCGGCAAGCTGGCCGACCTGTTCGTTATCGAAGGTGATGTCCTCGATGATATCGAGCAGAGCCAGAACGTGGTCTACACGATGCTCAACGGCCGACTGTACGATTCATCGACAATGAATCAGATCCTGCCGGAGCGCGTCGAGCGTGATCCGCTGTTCTTTGAGCGGGAAGGCGGGGATGCCTGGGTTGAAGAGACGATGAACCGGGTTCATGCCCTGGGGCACCGCCTGGGCTGGTACTGTCGCTGAAGCCCTGCCCGGCCGGCCCGTGCCGGCCGGGTCAGTCAGTCCGATCAATCTGCTGGCCTCAGCGGCCGCGATCTGAGCTGTGCCGGTTCGCCCGCTCGATGATTTCCTCGCCGGTCATGCCGTCGAGCGTCTGGTAGAACTCCTCCAGACTGCCCCAGCCGTCGGTTGAATACACCTGCAGGTAGCGCAGGGCCGCATCGAGCTGCTGGTACTGTTCGCTGGTCGTGTCCATCGCGATCAGCTCCAGGCTTTCCTTGAACGCTTGCGGACTGCTGCCGTCGATCAGCATGGTCAGGCCGTAGCCTTCGGCTTCCGCTTCGCCGTCCATCGCCGGAATCACCTCGGCCGGATCCTGATCCCGCCTGAACGGTGGGCGGGAGGGTTGCGATTCACGCTCGGTCGAGCGCCTGACTTCGCGCTGGTTTTCGGCAGTCTGCTCTGACGGCTGTTCCGTCGCTGCGGTCTCTTCCGGTTCCTGGTCCTTGCTGCAGGCGGACAGGACCAGGGCAGTACAGATTACGGCGCAGGTTGCGGCAATGCTCTTTTTCACAGTGTGCTCCATGGGTTCGGGGTTTATGGCGACGCTTCCTTAGATGGAAACGGGTTCGTTCAGTTCCGATGCTCGGACCGGGCGCGCGTGCAGGTCATGGCCGCTGGCGTCCGTGATACGGACATCGAGCCAGTCACCGCTGCGCGCGTTTTCGATGCCGTCGACAAACACCTGGCCGTCGACTTCCGGGGCGTCGGCATAGCTGCGGGCAACTGCACGGTTGTGCTCGACCTGGTCGACCAGTACACGTTCGCGACGCCCGATCCGGGCCTGCAGTCTTCGATTGCTGATGGCGGCCTGGTGCTGCATGAACCGCTGCCAGCGTGTTTCAGCCACGTCCGGCGCAACCGGTTCGGGCAGCTCGTTGGCGGCCGCCCCGTCGACCGGAGAGTAGCGAAAGCAGCCGACCCGGTCGAGCTGGGCCTGTTCGAGCCAGTTCAGCAGGTATTCGAAGTCCGCATCGGTTTCTCCGGGGAAGCCGACGATGAACGTCGAGCGAATGATCAGCTCAGGGCAGGTCTTACGCCAGCGATGGATGCGCGCCAGTGTGTCGTCACTGGCGGCCGGGCGACGCATGCGCTTCAGAATCCTCGGGCTGGCATGCTGAAACGGGACATCGAGGTACGGCAGAATATGGCCATCTGCCATCAGTTCGACCAACCGGTCAACGTGTGGATACGGATAGACATAGTGCAGGCGGATCCAGGCGTCGAGCTGACCCAGCTCGCGGGCCAGATCGTAAAGTCGGGTTTCGACAGCCCGATCTTGCCAGTAGTCGGTCTGGTAGCGCAGGTCGACGCCGTAAGCGCTGGTGTCCTGTGAAATGACCATGAGCTCGCGAACACCGCGTGCGACGAGTTGCTCGGCCTCACGCAGGACCAGCCCGAGCGGCCGGCTTGCAAGACGACCACGCATGGATGGAATGATGCAAAACGTGCAGCGATTGTTGCAGCCTTCGGATATCTTCAGATAGGCGTAGTGAGGTGGCGTCAGTTTGAGTCCGCCCGGTGGCACCAGGTCGAGGCGCGGATCGTGCGGGCGCGGCATATGGCGATGGATGGACTGCATCACCGCCTCAGCTTGCTGTGGCCCTGTCACGTTCAGCACTCTGGGGTGGATACGGGTAATGTCCTCGGGTCGTGCGCCCATGCAGCCGGTCACCAGGACCCTGCCGTTGGCCTGAAGTGCCTCGCCGATGGCCTGTAACGATTCGGTCTTTGCCTCGTCGATAAACCCGCAGGTGTTGACCACCACCACGTCGGCCTCTTCGTAGTTCGGCGCAATCCGATAGCCTTCGGCGCGCAGCCGTGAAACGATGGCTTCGGAGTCGACCAGGGCCTTGGGGCAGCCCAGGGAGACCAGACCGACTGCCGGACAGTTTGAGGATTGCGGGCCTGTCATGGGGGCGTATTCTACCCCCGCTCAGGGCCGGATGCCGGCACTGGGTGGTGCCGTAACGCATGCCCTGGAGTCGGGTCAGGGAAGCTCTGGCCCGGTCTGGCCGCGGAGGCTTTCAGATGCAGCCGAAATGCACGGGCTGCCGCCGGGTCCGGCGAGTACAGGTGGCGCTGAGTCGTCCGTCGATCCCGGTCGCGGTTAGAGCACGATACCCCGCTGCCGAGACGGGATCGGAGATCTGCGCGGCAATGTGAACTTCAGAACGCACGCCTCACGCGTTCCACCACTGCTCGAAGTTTTTCGATCCCGTCGAGCAGTCGCGGCCCTGGCCGCCCCAGCCACGCCTCGCTGACAGGAAAAACGCGCTCGTTTGCGATCGCGGGAATATCCGACCAGCTCTCGCGACGGCTGACGACGTGTGGATGGTACTTGGTCTCGTCGACGCCGCACCAGCTCATCACGACCGCTTCGGGCGCGGCCGTGCGCACCATCTCGGAGTCGACTTCCAGACTCTCAGCGTCGCGGTCCCGCCAGGGATTGATGCCGCCGGCCAAAGTGAGCATGTCGTTGACCCAGGAATGCCGGCCGGGGACGATTACGGGCTTGGGCCACCACTCGACCAGGACCGGCACCGGATCATGGTCCGGCGGGCCGGCCGCAAGGGCGGCTTCGAATTGAGCCGCCAGGTTGTCCGCGCGCTCGTCGGCGTCGATGGCGTGGCCGATGCGCCGGATATCGGCGGCGACGTCGCTCAGCGTATGCGGGCGGGTCACCAGTAGCGGGAGTCCGGCCTCTTTCATGCGTTCGAGGCAGCGCTCGTGGCCGGGGACGGTCAGGGAGGTGACGACCAGGTCGGGCTCGAGCGCGCGGATGCGGTCGACATGCACGCCCAGGTCCGGACCGATGCGCGGCAGCGTCTCGGTCACCTCCGGCGGATGGTCGGAATGATCGTCTGCGCCCACCAGCCAATCAGCCCGGCCCAGGGCGCAGATGATCTCGGTGTTCGAACAAGTGTGGCTGACGATTCGCATGCAGAAGGATTCAGTGTTCAGGTTTCACGAAAACACCCTTGCGGCTCCCGGATCGGTGATTTCGGTTTGAGGCCCGGATCGCAGCTGTCAACCCGATGGATGTCGCCCGCATACTATCGTCTGAAACCTGAAACCTGAAACCTGAAACCTGAAACCTGAAACCCGAAACCTGAAACCCGAAACCTGAAATCCCTATTCCTCCCACGTGTCTGCAGCGCGATGGCCGCGGGACTCACTGATGGGCCAGGCACAGGCGATGGCGGCAGCGAAGAGCAGCAGGCAGAAAACGATGGCCGTGGCCAGTCCGAGCCAGGCCTGGAGCAGGCCCAGCCCGAGAATGCCGAAAATGGCGGCTGACTTGCCGGCGGTGCCCCAGAAGCCGAAGAACTCGGCGGCCTTGCCGCGTGGTGTGAGCGCGCCAACCAGGGCACGGCCAGCCGACTGCGAGGAGCCCAGGCTCAGACCCGCAAGCACGCCAGCGCCGAGGAAGACGTGCTGCGCCTCGAGTTCGTTGCCCAGCCACCACTTCACCAGCACGGCCACGTTGGGTGTCTGCCAAATGGCGGTAATGGCGGCCAGCCACAGAAACAGCGTGACCAGGTAGGTACGGCGGGCGCCGAAGCGGTGCTGGGCGAAGCCGAAGATCACGGCACCGGCCGCAGCCGTGATCTGGACCGTAACGAACATCGCCACGCGTACGGATTCGTCCCAGCCGATCACCTGGGCACCGTAGATGAAGGCGAAACTGATCACGATATAGATACCGGCCATCTTGAAGAAGACCGAGGCCAGCAGCCAGCGCAGGTCGGGAAAGTGGCGCACGCGCCTGAAGGTCTGGCCCAGCCGGCGGAAGCCCGCCCGGATCGCGCTGTCGCCGGGTGCGAGCTGCCTGCGGCGGCCGCGGTCGCGTACCCACAGAAAGGTTGGAATGGCGGTGAGCAGGAAGAAACCGGCAGCGAACGGACCAACCCAGCGGACGTTGTGGTAGTTGGCCAGGGTGACCTCGCCGAGAAACACCAGGGCAAATGCGGTTGAGACGAGCCCGCCGATGTAACCCAGCGACCAGCCCAGGCCCGAGATCCAGCCAAGATCCTTGCGCGGCCCCAGCCCGGGCAGAAAACTGGCGATAAAGCCCTCGCCGATGGCGTAGGCGAAGTTGGAGACGATGATCAGAATCATGGCCGTTGTGATCCAGCCGGGCTCGACGAACCACAGTAGTGCGGTGGTGATGACGGTCAGCAGGTAGCTGGCGAACAGAAAGGCCTTGCGTCTGCGGCCATGATCCATGATCGCCCCGCAGACCGGGTTGACCACGACCACCAGGGCGTAGGAGACGGCCAGCGCAATGCTCCACAACAGGTTGCCCAGGCGATAGTCGGGTGCGTCGCCGACGATGACGCGCGTGAACAGGTCGCCGAAGACCACCGTGATGATCAGCAGCGTATAGGCCTGGTTGGCGAAGTCGAACATTGCCCAGCCGAGGATTTCCCTCGCTGAGGCGCGTTTGCGGGTGACCACTCGTGTCGGGCTCCTTCGGGGTTGGGGTTGAGGGTAACTCAGCAGGCACAGCCGCGGGAGTTACAATCCCCGGATGATCAAGTTCAAGTCAATCATTCATGACCGCATTGCCGAACTTGAGGATCTGGCCGAATCCAGTCGTGAGGCGACGGCGACCGTGGAGCTCGATCAGACCCGCCAGGGGCGATTGAGTCGCATGGATGCGCTGCAGGGTCAGGCCATGGCCAAGGATGCGGAGCGGCGTCGGGGTTTGCAGTTGCAGCGGCTCAAGGCAGCCCTGGCCCGCTTCGAGCGGGATGAGTTTGGAGCGTGCCTGGATTGCGGCGAGAAGATTGCCGAGGCGCGCCTGCGCGCCGATCCGGCCGCGACCCTGTGTCTCGATTGCGCCAGCGAACGCGAGCAGGCCTGAATCATTACAGGAAGCGTCGCCGGAACCACAGAAACAGACCGACGCCGATAACGCTCATCAAGCCGAGCGCGGCGAAGTAACCCCACTCCCAGCCCAGTTCGGGCATGTTTTCGAAGTTCATGCCGTAGATGCCGGCGATGAAGGTCAGCGGGATGAAGATGCTGGCCATGACGGTCAGGGTCTGCATGGCCTGGTTGCTGCGCTGGGCGCTGAGCGACATATGCAGCTCGATCAGGCTGCCTGCCAACTCGCGCGTGGTCTCGACCATGTCCTGCAGCTGGGTGGTGCGGTCGTGAACGTCCTGCAGGTAGATGCGCAATTGTGCGCGAAACATCGTTTCTTCGCGCAATAGCCTGGACAGTAGATCGCGCTGGCGCCAGCACAGCCTGCCCAGGGCAATGAGGGCCCGGCGCTGGTCGTGGATTTCGGGCAGGATTTCGCTGCCGCGACCCTCGAGCACCTGATCTTCGGACTGGTCGATGCGCGCGGCGATGGTCTCCAGCACCGGAAACAGGCTGTCGATGGCGACGTCGAGCAGCGCGTAGGTCAGGTAGTCGAGCGGATCGGTTCGCAGACGGCTTTCGGGGTTTTCGATGCGTTCGTAGATGGGCAGGAACAGCCCGCTTTGGCGCTCGCGAAAGCTCAGCAGCCAGTTCTTGCCCAGGGCCAGGCCGAGTGTGTCAAGGCCGGGCTGGCCGCTGTCCGGGTCGAGCAGGGGCACCTGGGTAACGACCAGGTGCACGCCGTTGGCGCTGTCGGTCTTGGTCTGCGGTTCGCGGTTGACCAGGTCGGCGAGCATCATCGGGTGGAGCTCGAACTCCCGGCCGATGTCCTTGAGCATCCGGTCGCTGCCAAAGCCGGTGACGTCGAGCCATATGCGGTCGCTCCGCGCTCGTGCCTGCTGCAGGGCGGCCAGGTCGGGGTTGGTCAGGGTTTCGACTTCCGTGCCGCGGAAACAGACGGCGGTCAGGCGGGTCGGGGTGGCGTCGGGGTCGATGAACAGGGTGCCGGGTACGGTTCCCGGTGGGCGGCGTGCGCCCGAATGGCCCACGCCGAGTAGGTGCTGGACGGGCAGTTCGACGAGCTGGCGCACGAAGCGTTTGCTCAGATCCTGAAGCTGGGCGAGCTGGTCGGTGATGCTCATCCGGCGATTTCCCTTGAGTTCATGGTCACCGTGGTCGAGAATGCCGCCATGGACAAATCGATGAATAGGCATCATACCGCGCTGATCACCGGCGGCGCATCAGGCCTTGGGGCGGCCATGGCGCGCCGTTTCGCCGATCAGGGCTGGCGCGTGGTCGTGGCCGACCGCGATGAGCCCGGCGCCCGGGCCATGGCCGAGGCGCTGGGTGAGGGGGCAGTGGCGCTGGTCATGGATGTGACCGATCCCGACGACTGGCAACGGGCTGTTGATCACATCACTGAATGCGGCTGGAGTCTGGACGTGCTGATCAACAACGCCGGGGTCGCCGTTGGCGGTTCGCTGGAGGAAACTTCAGTGGAAGACTGGCGCTGGGTGATGGAGATCGACCTGATGGGTGTGGTGTTAGGCTGCAAGGCCTTTGCGCCGCTCATGCGCGAGCGCGGCGTCGGTCACATCATCAACGTGGCCTCGTTCGCGGGCCTGGCCGGCGCACCGCAGATCAACGCCTACGGCACGGCCAAGGCCGGCGTCATTGCCATGTCGGAGATGCTGCGCGTCGAGCTGGCCCCGGCCGGCATCGAGGTCTCGGTGCTGTGCCCGGCTTTCGTTCGCACCCGGCTGACCGAAACCATGCGTGCTCCGGACGACGGCTATCACCGGCGCGTAGAGCGCTGGATGGATTCCTCGCGCATCAGCGCCGAAGACGTCGCCGAAGTCGTCTGGAAGGCGGTCCGTAAGCCGCGCTTCCTGTTGCTGACCCACGGTGACACGCGCTGGCTGTGGCGGCTCAAGCGCTTGCTGCCGGAGCTGTACTACCGAATCATGCTGCGCGGTGCGCGTAAGTTCGCGCGAAGTCATCGGTAAGCTACAGCCTGGGTTCTTCGTCGCCCCAGGTACGAGCCATGATCAGGTAGACGAAGCTGGCTGACCAGGTGATCAGCATGAAGCCGACCAGGGCTTCGGTGCCCGCCAGGAACCGGATTGGTCCGACGGCGTAAAGGTCGCCCCAGCCGACGGTGGTGTAGGTGGTGGCCGAAAAGTACACGCAGTCGAGAAAGTTGAGCGCCTCGTAACCCTCGATGACGCCAAGATCCGCGGCTGATAGCAGGCCCCAGTAGGCCAGGCCGAACAGCCAGATTTCGGCAACATGCGCCAGCAGCAGCGCGAACATCACCAGCAGCAGGGTCGGGCGGTGGTGATGATGGCTGCGCCCGCGGCGGCTTAGGCGCTTGCCGGCCCCCCAGCGGTTGAGACTGGCGATTACTTCGAAGTGCAGTATGATCGCCAGCATGACCACCAACCCCGTGGTCAGCACGACGGTCCATTCCGCGCTGCCGATACTGTTCACATCAATCGATCACGCCCAGGCGCTTGCCCACGCGGGTGAAGGCCGCGACGGCCTGCTCGAGGTGCTCGCGCGTGTGCGCTGCCGAGATCTGCGTGCGAATCCGCGCCTGGCCTTTCGGCACGACCGGGTAGAAGAAGCCGATGACGTAGATCCCTTCGGCGAGCAGCTCATCGGCCATCTTCTGCGCCAGCGGGGCATCGTGCAGCATCACCGGCACGATCGGGTGCTCGCCCGGCAATAGATCGAAGCCGGCCTCGTGCATGGCCTGGCGGAAAAAGCGCGTGTTTTCCGCGACACGGTCGCGCAGCGCGCTCGATTTGGTCAGCATTTCGAACACCTTGAGGCTGGCCGCGACCAGGTGCGGGGCGAGCGAATTCGAGAACAGGTAGGGCCGCGAGCGCTGCCGAAGCATGTCGATGACCGGCTGGCGGGCCACGGTGAAGCCGCCCATGCCGCCGCCCAGTGCCTTGCCGAGGGTGGAGGTAAAGATGTCGACCTTGTCCATCACGCCGTGGTGCTCGGCCGAGCCGCGGCCGGTCGGGCCGAAGAAGCCGGTGGCGTGACAGTCGTCGACCATCACCAGGGCGTCGTACTTTTCGGCCAGGGCGGTGATCTCGTCGAGTTTGGCAACAAAGCCGTCCATGGAGAACACGCCGTCGGTGGCGATCAGGCGCGTGCGCTTGTTCTGCGTGGCCTGGAGGATGTCCTCGAGCGCGTCCATGTCGGAGTTGGGGTAGCGATGGCGCTCGGCCTTGCACAGGCGCACGCCGTCGATGATCGAGGCGTGGTTGAGCTGGTCGGAGATGATGGCGTCCTCCGGCCCCAACAGTGGTTCGAACAGGCCGCCGTTGGCATCGAAGCAGGCCGCATACAGGATCGCGTCGTCCTTGCCGAAGAACGCCGCAATGGTCTTCTCGAGCTGCTTGTGCAGATCCTGGGTGCCGCAGATAAAGCGCACCGAGGCCAGGCCGAAGCCGTGATCGTCGAGCGCGGCCTTGGCCGCGGCGATCACCTCGGGGTGGTCAGCCAGGCCGAGGTAGTTGTTAGCGCAGAAATTGAGCACCCTGCCGCCCTCGAGCGTTTCGATCTCGACGCGCTGCGGCGTGGTGATCTGCCGCTCGCGCTTGTACAGCCCGTCGGCTTCGATTTGTGCGAGTTCGTCCTGAAGTCTTCGGAAAGTTGCGGGGTCGCTCATGTGTTGTTAGCTCCGGTTGATTCGAAGGTTTCAGGTTTACGGTTTACGGTTTCCGGGCGGGCTTCGGATGGGTTTTCCGGAAACCGGAACCCGGAACCCGTAAACCAGAAGCCTATTCGATATTCCCCGTCCAATCGCAGACGACCTTGCCGCACTGGCCCGAGGCCATCAGTTGGAAGCCGGTTTCGAAATCATCGATGGCGATCTGGTGGGTGAGCACCTTGTGCAGCGGGAAGCCGGTCAGCACCATCTGGGTCATCTTGTACCAGGTTTCGTACATGCGCCGGCCGTAGATGCCGTGGACTTCCAGGCCCTTGAAGATGACCTGGTCCCAGTTGACGCCGGCGTCTTTCGGCAGCAGGCCGAGCAGGGCGACCTTGCCACCGTTGTACATCAAATTGAGCAAATCGCGAAAGGCCTGCGGGTTACCCGACATCTCCATGCCGATATCGAAACCGTCGATATCGAGTTCCTCGCGGATGTCGCGCAGGTTTTCCTTGCCGACGTTGACCGTGCGCGTCGCGCCCATGTCGCGGGCCAGCTGCAGGCGATAGTCGTTGACGTCGCTGACGACGATGTGGCGCGCACCGACGTGCCTGGCGATACCTGCGGCGATGATGCCGATCGGGCCCGCGCCGGTGATCAGCACGTCCTCGCCGACCAGGTCGAACTGCAGCGCGCAGTGGGCAGCGTTGCCGAAGGGGTCGAAGAAGGCGGCCAGCTCCGAGGGGATCTCGTCGGGAATCGGCCACAGGTTGGTGGCCGGGACCACCACGTATTCGGCAAAGCCACCGTCGCGGTTGACCCCGATGCCCTCGGTGTTGGGGCACAGGTGCGGTTTGCCGGCGCGGCAGTTGCGGCACACGCCGCAGACGACGTGGCCCTCGGCCGAGACCCGCTGGCCCTGTTCATAGCCCTGTACGCTGGAGCCCAGTGCGGCAATGCAGCCGACGAACTCGTGGCCGAGCACCAGCGGCGGACGGATCGTGCGCTGCGACCACTCATCCCACTGGTAAATATGCAGATCCGTCCCGCAGATGGCGGTCTTCTCGATCTGGATCAGAACCTCGTTCGGTCCGGGTTTGGGTACCGGGACCTCGCGCAGCTCCAGGCCAGGTTCCGGGGTCGGCTTGACCAGGGCGCGCATGTGCTGGGGCATGATCAGGCTCCGCAATGAGTCAGAGTCGGCATTATACCGTTGTGCTTCGTCCGGTCGCGCCAAGCCGGGCGATGAGCGCAGGCAGGCAGCAACCTGCCGGGCCCTGCAGACGCCAGTCAACCAGCCCGGAGAGCGCACTGACTTGCGGATTGATTTCGATCAGCCTGGCGCCGGATTCACGGGCGACCACCAGAACGCTGGCTGCCGGCTGGACTGCCCCGGAGGTGCCGACAATCAGCAGCAGCTGGCTTGTGCGTGCAGCCTCCAAGGACTGCGCCAGTTGGCACGGATCGAGCGCCTCGATCAGTTCGCAAGGTATAGCTGGTTGCCGGTCGCTGTACGTCGTTGGTCAAGCTTCTGCTTGCCGCGGCGACGTTGGCCGCCGCGTGAATAACGACGTGTATTCAGGGGATTGATCGATAAAGCTGCAAGTCATTGGAGAAAACATGCGCATATATCTAATTTACTGATAAATATAGAAAAAGTCTAAAAAACGCTTGACGTCGATCGTCGTCAAGGCGTATAAGGGTACCCAGCGCGGAAGCCTCACGAGGGTGAAGCGGCGCCGGAAGGCTCTCTCCAGAGGAGACTTGGTGGCAGCAACCAGCTGCTAATGATCAGGAGACAAGCGCCGACGCTCTAATCTCAAATTATTCGCGCGCAAGCCCCGGGTTCCAGGAATCCCCGGGGCTTTGTTATGTGGTGATTTACTGGCCATCGGTTCGTTGGTCGTTTCCGTCATTCTTCTTTCCGCCCCGGCGGCTGCTGAGCTGGTGTTTGCGCAGTATGCCCCGCATCTGGTCGTAGGTCAGCCCGAGTTGCCGGGCCGCTTTGCGCTGGTGACCTCCGCTGGCGCTCAGTGCCCGCTCGACCAGCCGCTTTTCCTGCTCATTGAGCCAGGCTCTAAGATCGAGGGCTTCGTGTGCCGGATCCGGGGGAGCCTGGCCATCGGTGTTGCCGTGGCCCGGGTCGGGCCGCCAGGGCGAAGCGAAGGGGTCGAACTGCAGGCGCGTCAAAGGGTCCGACGGGTCCTCGAGGCGATAGACGGCCCGCTCGACCACATTCCTGAGTTCCCGCACGTTGCCCGGCCATGGATGGTCGAGCAGCGCGTCGACGGCCGCCGGACTGAAGCCCGCGAACAGCTCCCGGTCCAGTTCCCGGGTCATGCGCATGGCGAAATGCTCGGCCAGCGGCAGAATGTCCTCGCGCCGTGCGCGCAGCGGTGGCAGGGTAATGACGTCGAACGCCAGCCGGTCGAGCAGGTCGGCGCGCGGAAGCGGCCGTCGGCGGCCAGTGCCGGCAGGTCGACGTTGCTGGCGCTGACCAGGCGCACATCCACCTCCAGCGGCTGGGTCGAGCCCAGGCGCTCGAACTGGCCGTACTCGATCACCCGCAGGATCTTTTCCTGCACCGCCAGGGAGGTGCTGGCGAGTTCGTCGAGAAACAGCGTGCCGCCGTCGGCGCGCTCGAAGCGTCCGGCCCGCTGGCGCGAAGCGTCGGTGAAGGCACCGGCTTCGTGGCCGAACAATTCGGATTCGAGCAGCGATTCGCTGATGGCCGCGCAGTTGAGCTTGACCAGCGGCCCATCCCAGCGCGGCGAGAGAAAATGCAGGCGCTCGGCAATCATCTCCTTGCCGGTGCCGCGCTCCCCGACGATCAGCACCGGTCGATTCAATTCGGCCGCGCGCGAGACATCCTCGAGCACGCCCAGGAAGGCCGGGGATTCGCCGATGAGGGGTTGTTCGGTGCGGTCCATGGTCAGTTGCCGTTTGCGCCTTCCGGAAGGTTACCGCAGGCGGGCGGTCTGCGCAGAGTTCAGGTTGGGGCAGCGTAGGGCGGGCGCATGGCGCGGTTTGCGGTGCAAAAAGCGCCATGTGGCCGACCGGCCACGCGTGTGCCTGACGGACGAGGGGTCAACCCTGGAAATGCGTCGCTATGCGTGAACAGGGTTGAGAGGTTGTCCGTCGCGGATGCGACCGCGACCTACACCATTGCCAACCGTCGCCGTACAATCCCCCCGATGGCCAGGGCGTAGACGACTTATACCTGCCGCGAATGCGGCGCGAGTTGTCCGTCGCGGATGCGACCGCGACCTACACCATTGCCAACCGTCGCCGTACAATCCCCCCGATGGCCAGGGCGAAGACGACTTATACCTGCCGCGAATGCGGCGCGAGCTTTCCGAAGTGGTCGGGGCAATGCCCGGACTGTCAGGCGTGGAATTCCATGGAAGAGGGGGTGGCCGAGCCGACGGCTGCCGCCAGGGGACCGAAGGGGCGCGGTAACTGGTCGGGGACCGCTTCGGTCGAGGTCAGCAACCTGGCCGAGGTGCGGGCCGAGGCGGCCTCCGATCGCCTGCCTTCGGGGCTGAGTGAGCTCGATCGGGTGCTCGGCGGCGGTCTGGTGCCGGGCTCGGTGGTGCTGCTCGGCGGCGATCCCGGTATCGGCAAGTCGACGTTGCTGCTGCAGGCGCAGAATGCCCTGGCCCAGCGCCATGGCAGCCTGTATGTGACCGGCGAGGAATCGGCCGCGCAGGTGGCCATGCGCGCGCGTCGGCTGGGCCTCGATCCGGCGCGTCTGGACTGTCTGACCGAGACCAGCCTGGAGATCATTCTGGCCACGGCCGCCGAGCGTCGGCCGGCCTTTATGGTGGTCGATTCCATCCAGACTTTATGGACCGAGGCGCTGCAGTCCGCGCCGGGTGCGGTGGCCCAGGTACGCGAGTGCGCCGCGCGCCTGGTGCAGTTTGCCAAGAAGACCGGCTGCGCGGTGGTGCTGGTCGGCCACGTCACCAAGGAAGGCGCCCTGGCAGGACCCCGGGTACTCGAGCACATGGTCGATGCCGTGCTGTATTTCGAGTCGGATTCGGGCAGCCGCTATCGGCTGGTGCGGGCGGTCAAGAACCGTTTCGGTGCGGCCAACGAGCTGGGCGTGTTCGCCATGACCGACAAGGGCCTCAAGGCCGTTGCCAATCCTTCGGCCATCTTCCTGTCCGGACAGCAGGACCCGGCGCCGGGCAGCTGCGTGCTGGTCACCCGGGAAGGCACGCGGCCGCTGATGGTCGAGGTGCAGGCGCTGGTGGCACCGTCGAGCCTGTCGAACCCGCGCCGCGTGGCCGTGGGCGTGGACCCCAACCGTTTGGCCATGCTGTTGGCGGTGATGAACCGCCATGCGGGTATCGTGGTCGGGGATCAGGACGTGTTCGTCAATGTCGCCGGCGGCATGCGCATCAGCGAGACCGCCAGCGATCTGGCCATTGCCCTGGCGCTGAAATCCTCGTTGCGCGAAAAACCCCTGCCCAAGGGCCTGGTGGCTTTCGGCGAGGTCGGTTTGGCCGGCGAGCTGCGCCCGGTGTATAACGGAGAAGAGCGCCTGCGTGAAGCAGCCGGTCAGGGATTTGACCGTGCGTTGGTTCCGGAAGGCAATCTCAAGGGCGTCAAGGCGAAAATCGCCGCCAGGGGTTGCCGCACCCTGTCCGACGCGCTGGATCAGGTCTGAAACCGCATTCAGCCCTGATTTACAATGGACGTGCGACCGTCAGCAGGCAGTCTTGACTGCGGCGGACCAACTTCCTGAGGAGTGAGTCATCGTGAATCGTTTGCTGTCCATCCTGTCGATTGGCGTAGCGCTGGCCCTGGCCGCCTGCGTGACGATCAATGTCTATTTCCCCGAAGCGGCGGCAGAGCAGGCCGCCGATCGCTTTATCCGCGACGTGCTCGGCGAGGAGACGCCCGCGGCCCCGAGCACTGAACCGCAGGCGCTGCGCGAGTGGCGCTGGCAGGCCCTGATGCCGGTTTCAGTGGCCTGGGCGCAGTCGCCCGATATCGATATTGATACGCCGCAGATCGAGGCGATCAAGCAGCGTATGGCCGAGCGCCAGCGTGAGCATCTGGCCGGCTGGTTCGATGACGGCGCCATCGGTTTCACGCGCGACGGGCTGATCGAGATTCGCGATCGCTCGGCCGTGGGCCTTGCCGAACGCCGCAACCTTGAACGCGTCGTCAGCGAAGAGAACGCCGACCGCAGCGCGGTCTACCGCGAGATTGCCATCGCCAACGGTCATCCGGAGTGGGAGGATGACATCCGCCAGACATTCGCCCGGCAGTGGATCGCCAATGCGCGGTCGGGGTGGTATTACCAGACCGAGGACGGGGGTTGGACGCAGAAATAGCGAGGGCAGCGGGTTGCGGGTTACGGTTTACGGGTTCCGAACAAAATTGTAGGTCGGGGTTTCATCCCCGACGGACGACCTTTCAATCATGTTCACGCATAGCTACGTGTGTACAGACCTTCTACGTCGTCCGTCGGCGATGTAACGCCGACCTACGCGGTCCTCGATCCGACAACGCGGCCGAGCCGCCCCGCAATCCGTGGAAGATGCCGCCGTAAACCGTAACCCGTAACCCGTAAACCAAAACACCAAAAAGCCAGTATCCATGGGAAGAAAACGCCGGCGTTTGCCGACTGAACCGGTCATTGTTGAAATATCGGATCTTTCGCACGACGGGCGCGGGGTCGGGCGGCATGGCGAGAAGGCGGTGTTCGTGCATGGCGCGCTGCCGGGCGAGACCGTCTCGGCGAAGATTGTCGGACGTAACCGCCGTTTCGACGAGGCGCTTTGCGAGGAAGTGATTGCGGCATCGCCTGATCGGGTCGAGCCCGCGTGTCCCTGGTTCGACCGCTGCGGCGGCTGTGCGCTGCAGCATCTGGACCACACCGCCCAGATTGAGTGGAAGCACAAGCGCCTGGTCGACAATCTCGAGCGCATCGGCCAGGTCAGTCCCGGCCAATGGTGGGATCCGATCTCGGCCGAGCCCTGGCATTACCGGCGCCGCAGCCGCCTGAGCGCGCGCTCGGTGAAGGGAAAGGGCCGCGTGCTGGTCGGTTTTCGCGAGCCGCAGGGACGATTCGTGGCCGATGTCGGCGACTGTCGTGTGCTGCATCCGGATTTGAGCAACCGGCTCGAGAGCCTGTCGGATCTGCTCGGTGAGTTGTCAGTTCATGACGCGGTACCGCAGATAGAGACCGCCAGCGGTGACGGGGCGTCAGCGATTGTCGTCCGCCATCTGCGCGAGCTGACCTCCGACGACGTCATGAAGCTCAAGCGCTGGTCCGACGACAACGCCATCGCAGTTTATCTGCAGCCCAAGGGGCCGGATACGGTCCATCGCCTCTGGCCCGAGACGCACGAATTGAGCTATCGACTCGAGGACTTCGATCTCGATCTGGCCTTTCATCCCCAGCATTTCATCCAGGTCAACGCCGCCATCAACCGGGCCCTGGTCAAGCGGTCTGTCGAACTGCTCGACCCGGGTCGCGATGATCGCGTGCTCGATTTGTTCTGCGGCCTGGGCAACTTCACCCTGCCGCTGGCCACGCGCGCCGGTCATGTCACCGGCATCGAGGGTGCGACCGAGCTGATTGAGGCGGCCGGGGCCAATGCCCGGCGCAACGGCATCGACAATGTCGAGCTGGAAGTCGCCGACCTGACCGAGAATGTTTCGGCCCGGCCCTGGTACCGCGCGGGATTCGACGGCGTACTGGTCGATCCGCCGCGCAGCGGCGCCCTCGAGATCCTGCCAATGATTGCCGGCTCGGGTGCCCGACGCGTGGTCTACGTCTCCTGCAATCCGGGCACGCTGGCCAGGGATGCCGGTGAACTCGTGACCCGGCACGGCTTCCGGCTGGCCGGCGCAGGGATCGCCGACATGTTCCCGCACACCGCACACGTCGAATCCATCGCCCTGTTCGAGCGCACATGACCAAGTCACTGCCCCTCGGGCCGCTGATCGTGGGCATCGACGGTACATCGCTCGACGAGGCCACTGCCGGGATGCTGCGGCATCCGGCGGTGGGCGGCGTGATTCTGTTTTCGCGCAATTACGATTCGCCCGATCAACTGCGCGCGCTTTGCGAAGAAATTCGCGCGCTGCGCTCACCGCGACTGCTGCTGGCGGTCGACCAGGAGGGCGGCCGGGTGCAGCGCTTCCGCGACGGTTTCACGCCGCTGCCGCCGCTGGGCGTGCTGGGGCGCTGGCACGCCTCGCAGCCCGACCGGGCGCGTGATCTGGCCTACCGCCACGGCCGGGTGATGGCCGCCGAAGTGCTCGGCCACGGCGTCGATCTGAGTTTTGCGCCGGTGCTCGATCTCGATCGCGGCAGCCGCGTGATCGGCGATCGCGCCATGGCCTCCGATCCGGCCGTGGTTGCCGATCTCGGCGCCTGGTACCTGGCCGGGATGCACGATGCGGGCATGTGCTGCTGCGCCAAGCATTTTCCGGGTCATGGCTCGGTCGCTGAAGATTCACATGAAAGCGTGGTCGCTGACCCTCGCGGCCGCGCGGAAATTGGCATGGACCTGCTGCCGTTTCAACGGCTGACCAAACGAATTGACAGCGTCATGATGGCGCACGTCTGTTATCCGGCAGTGGATGCGGCGCCGGCCGGCTACTCGCGGGTCTGGATCGGCCAGGTGTTGCGCGGAGACCTGGACTTTGGCGGGATCGTGATCTCCGACGATCTGGATATGGCCGGTGCATCGTCGGCTGGTACCCTGTCCCAACGGGTCGGTGCGGCGCTGTCGGCCGGTTGTGACGCCGTCCTGCTGTGCCGACCGGAATCGGTGGCCGAACTGTTGTCGACATCAAGGTGGCACTGGCCGGCGCTGCATCGCAGCCTGGAAACGCTCTACGGCCGCCCGCTTGCGACCCTGGCTGAACAGGCGCAGGTGCCCGAGTTCCTGGCCTGGCGCAATTCACTGCAGTCACTTCGCTAAAAGGAGCATCATGGAACAGTTGCTGGAGAATCTGGACGGTGTGGCTGGGATACCAGCCTGGGTGATCAAGGCATTCCTGATCATTCTTGCCGCGCTGCTGCTCGAGCTGCTTTACCGAACCTTTGTCGGTCGCCTGGAGCGGCTCGCGGAACGTACGGCGCATCTGTGGGACGACGCGGTGGTCTACGCTGGCCGTCGGCCGATCTCATTGCTGATCTGGTGGCAGGGACTGGTCATGGCGGCGCGCGTCATCGAGCCGCACACCCAGGTGTTCGCCTTTGACAGTGGCCTGGTCAACATGATTCAGCAGCTCGGGTTGGTGGTTGCGGCAACCTGGTTCTTCTTTCGCCTGAGCACCGGCTTCGAGAACGCTTTCATCGAAAAGCGTCGCCGTCTCGACCAGCAAGTCGATATCACCACGGTAACGGTGCTGGGACGCATCGTGCGCATTGCCGTGTTGCTGACCGGTGCATTGACCGCGCTGAGCGTACTGGATATTCCGATTTCGGGCTTTTTGGCCGCCGGTGGTGTCGGTGGCATTGCCGTCGGCCTGGCGGCGCGTGATCTGCTGGCCAACTTCTTCGGCGGGTTCATGGTGTTCATGGACCGGCCGTTCTCGGTCGGTGACTGGGTGCGTTCGCCGGACCAGAACATCGAGGGTACGGTCGAGAAGATCGGCTGGCGCATGACCACCATCCGCAAGTTCGACAAGCGACCCATCTACGTGCCCAATGCGACATTCACCACCATCACACTCGAGAACCCCTCGCGCATGACTCATCGTCGCATTTTCGAGCATGTCGGTGTGCGCTACGACGACTTCGTCCGGGTCGAGTCCGTGGTTGAAAAGGTTCGCGACTACCTGCTCAACCACGCCGATATCGATACCAGCCAGACCACCATGGTTCACATGGACCGGTTTGGCGACAGTTCGATCGATATCATGATCTACTGCTTCACCCACACAGTGGTCTGGACCGAGTACCATCGCGTGCGTGAGCGCGTGTTGCTGGATATTGGCCGGATCATTACCGAACACGGTGCCGAGATTGCCTTTCCGACGCGTACGCTCAAGGTGGAAATGGTCGAACGGCTGGCGCGGGAGCACGACGGGCAGCAAGAGACGACATCATGAAGCCGATGCGACAGCCTCCGATCGAGAACCCAAGCTGGCCGGCCGGCGCCGAGCGACTTGTCGATGCAGTAACGATAGCCGATGCGCTGGATCGCCAGGCGCGACGTCTCAATACCCTCTTTCCGCCTGAGACCATTCTATCCGTGGTTGTGCTGATGAAAGGGGGTATGTATCCGGCCATCGAGCTAATGCGGCGCCTGGGCCGTTCGCTGACCGTCGACTACGTCCATGCAACCCGCTACCGGGACACGACTCGCGGGGGGCGGATCGAGTGGCGACATTGGCCGGCGATTGACCAGCCGGCGCGGCCTGTACTGTTGGTCGACGATATCTTCGACGAAGGGCATACCATGGCGGCGGTACGTGACCGTCTCCAGGCGGAGGGCGTCGAGTCGGTGACCACCGCTGTACTGGCACTCAAGCAGCACGACCGCGGGCTGGCTCGTGACTGGGTTGATGATTTTGCCCTGGAGGTGCCCGATCGCTACGTGTTCGGCTGCGGTATGGACTACCAGGGCCTGTGGCGCCAGCTTGACGAGATCTGGGCGCTCCCCTCATGAGCCTGGCGATCATCGGCGGGACCGGAGCAGTCGATCTGTTTGAACCGGGTGAAATTCGCCGGATCGAGACCACTTATGGGCAGCCCTCGGCGGCGCCATGTCGCGTGCGCATCGGACAGCTGTCGGCCTGGTTTCTTGCACGGCACGGCCGGCCCCACCGGATTCCGCCGCACTGCGTCAACTATCGTGCCAACATCGAGGCACTGCGCAGTCTTGGTGTGCGTCGCGTCCTGGCCCTGAACGCCGTCGGCGGGATCGCCGACAGCCCGGGTACCGGTGGGCTGGTGATACCCGACCAGGTTATTGACTACACCTGGGGACGCCCACATACCTTCAGCGACGGCGCCCACGTGCCGCTGAAGCATATCGAATTTGCCAGCCCGTTTGACGGGCCGCTTCGACGCGCCGTGCTGGCGGCTGCCGGTCAAGCGGACATTGCGGTACACGATGGCGGTTGTCTGGCCGTTACGCAGGGTCCGCGGCTTGAAACAGCGGCGGAAGTCCGGCGCCTGGCCCGGGATGGAGCAACGCTGGTCGGCATGACCGCCATGCCCGAGGCGGCGCTGGCACGCGAAGCGGGTCTGGATTACCTCAGCCTGTGTATCGTGGCCAACCCAGCGGCGGGACTGGGCGATGAGGCCATCAGCGAGGCTGCGATCCACGCCGTGCTGGCCGGCGCCATGCGTCGCGTTCATGCTCTGCTAGAAGCGCTCAGCGTGAAAGAATTGTGAAAATGTGAACTGTTTCTCTCTGATTTTTCTTGGGTTTTAGCGGGTCCGGCGATATGCTTGATATGCACGCGAATCCTCACGCAGGTATTGCCCGATGCCCGACCAGGCCACGCTTTCCGTCCTCCACGCCAGCGCCCGAGAACGCACGGTCATGCGGTCTTTGCTCAATCTGGCTGGCAGTCGGGACAACAAAGGTGGGGGCTGGGTGGTCTCGGAGCAGCCTGGCGGCGACCTGATCATCGTCGACGTCGACACGCCCGAGGGGGAACAGCTGTGGGTCACGCTTGGCGAGCAGGGTCGCCGTCCGGTCGCCATGACACGGCGACGCGATTTCGGCAGCGAACTGGTGCTGCACAAGCCGCTGCGTTCACGCGAATTTCTTGATTTGCTCGAGTTGATCGGCCGGGGATCGGGCAAATCGCAGGCAGATCCTTCCCAGGCGGCTGTGGAGTGGCAGAGTTGGGCGGCCTCGGAAGATGCGGATTCAGCCACGCTGGCCGAACATCTGCGGCGCCAGACCTGGACCGGACCGGTGATCCTCAGGTATCCCCAATGGCCTGAGCTGGTGATTGATCCCGGTTCGGGCAGCTGGTTTTATGACGGAAGTATCCGCGCGCTCAGGCCGAAGATGTTTGCCCAGGTCTTGCCCTCAACTGCCGGTCGACCGGTTTCCAGCACTGACCTGGTGACCCTGGTCGAGGGCCTGGGGCGCCGGCCGCTCAGCGAGCTGAAATGGTATGCGGGCCTGGCGCAGTCCCGTGGCCGACTCCATCCGGATCTTGTCGGTGAAGTCGACTTCATGCTCACTCAGGTGCCTGGCGAGGCGATGGATAACGAGCGCTTTGCGCAACTGGCTCGCCTTCTCATTCGGGCGCCGGTTTCCATCGATGAACTGTATCACCAGTCCGGAGAGACCGCGGAAAACGTCGCTACCTTTCTCAACGCCTGCTATACCACTGGCCGGCTGTTGCTCAACCGTTCGGCGCGCGCTGCCGGTTTCTGACTGGCCTCGGTTCATGGCCAACCGGTCCGGTCGCGAAGCCGGGTCTTGCGCTCACCGACTGCCATATGATCAGGGTTTGTGGTTGGAGCCATAGAGCAGGCGCACCCTGACCACGCCCGGTATGCCGGCGAGCGCGGCCAGCAGCTCGGCCGACGGCGCCACTTGCCAGTCACTTCCCAGTCTGACCAGCGCTTCGGCCGCATGATTGCGGTAGCGCAGCAGGATCGGTGTTCGGCCCTGCCGGTAGGGCTGCAGCGCGGCTGCCAGATCGCGATCGAGTTCGTCGTTCGGTGCCCCGATATCGATCTCGACGCTGCGCGCCAGCTCGGCGCGCGCTTCAT
Organism: Pseudomonadota bacterium; assembly: GCA_013285445.1. Classification (NCBI taxonomy): domain Bacteria; kingdom Pseudomonadati; phylum Pseudomonadota; species Pseudomonadota bacterium. Next base: position 1,576,711 of record CP053448.1, read on the forward strand.
CGACCCCCATGACAGTTTCGGCCACCATTCTGTACCCGCCGCGGTATTCGTCCGCCTCCACGCGACCGCGCGCGATCACGATTTCGTCGGGCATCAGGCGATCGGCAACCTGCTGGTAGAGTGAATCGAACACGGCCACCTCCAGACGTGCCGTGCCGTCGTCAAGGGCAACAAAAGCGCCTTTCCCGGGTCGTCTGCGTACCGCCATGATCAGACCCGCCAGGGTCATCTCCACGGCCTGTCTGTGGCCCCTGCCACCGGGGCCCGGCTTGATCAGCTGATCGAGACGCTCAAGCGGTGCCGTGGTGATTCCGGCCAGCTCGTCGCGTAACTCGTCCATCGGGTGGCCGGACAGGTATAGCCCGAGCGTTTCTCGCTCGGCGCGCAGCCTCTGGCGCATCGTCCAGTCGCTGACCTGAGGGAGTGCCCGGGAAAAGCCTGCGGACGCCTGCTGAACGGATCCGCCGAACAGACTGGTCTGGCCGGCCTCGCGGTCACTCTGATAGCGTTCCGCCTCCGCCAGTATGTCGGGCAGAGCCTGCATCTGCGCGGCGCGATTATCGTGCAGGCAGTCGGCTGCCCCCGACCGAATCAGCGATTCGAGCGTGCGCCGGTTGAGACGCGACAGGTCGACCTCCCGGCACAATTCGGAAAGGCTTTGAAAGCCGCCAACCCGCTCTCTAAAAGCAACCAGGCTATCAATTGCGGCATGGCCGACGCCCTTGATCGCGCCGAGGCCGTAACGAATGGCGCCATCTTCCACTTTGAACCTGTAGCCCGATCGGTTGAGGTCTGGTGGCAGAATGTTCAGCGACATCAGGCGACAGTCCTCGATGAGGTTGGCAATCTTGTCGGTTTTGTCCAGGTCGGCCGACAGCACTGCCGCCATGAACTCGGCCGGGTAGTGGGCCTTGAGCCAGGCGGTCTGATAGGCGACTAGCGCATAGGCGACTGAATGTGATTTGTTGAAGCCGTAGCGGGCAAAGGTTTCCATCAGGGAAAAAATAGACTCGGCCTGGGCCTGATCGATTCCGTTGTCGCCGGCGCCGGCAATGAAAATGGCGCGCTGGTGCGCCATCTCCTCCGGTTTCTTCTTGCCCATGGCGCGGCGCAGCAGATCGGCGGCACCGAGACTGTAGCCGGCCAGCTCCTGGGCGATCTGCATGACCTGCTCCTGGTACAGGATCACCCCGTAGGTCGGTTTCAGGATCGGCTCGGTGGCTGGGTGCGGATAGCTGACCGGCGCCTTGCCGTGCTTGCGATTGATATACTCATCAACCATGCCGGCGTCCAGTGGACCCGGGCGGAACAGCGCAACGGCGGCGACGATATCATCGAAGCTGTCCGGCCGAAGCTTGCGCAGCAGGTCCTTCATTCCCGGCGATTCCAGCTGAAAAACCGCGGTGGTATGGGCAGCCTGCAGCAGGCGAAACGCGTCGCTGTCGTCGAGCTGTAGCTGGTCGAGGTCGAGCGGCGACTGCCCCTGTTCGGCCCGGTCGGCGTTGATCGCCTTCAGCGTCCAGTGGATGATGGTCAGGTTGCGCAGGCCGAGAAAATCGAACTTGACCAGGCCGACTGCCTCAACATCGTTCTTGTCGAACTGGGTCAGTACCGAATGTCCGTCCGGTTCGGTGTACAGCGGCGTATAGCGGGTCAGCGGACCTGGCGCGATGACCAGGCCGCCGGCATGCTTTCCGGCATTGCGCGCCAGTCCCTCAAGCGACCGGGCCAGATCGAAAATGGTGCGCGTATCTTCCTCGCGATCGTAGCGCGCCCTGAGCTCGGGTTCTTCTGCCAGGGCCGAGTCGAGGGTCATCTCGAGCCGGTTTGGAATCAGTTTGGCGATGGAGTCGACAAAGCCGTAGTTGTAGCCGAGCACGCGACCGCAGTCGCGGACGACGGCCTTGGCCGCCATGGTGCCGAACGTGATGATCTGTGAGACCTGCTCGCGGCCATAGCGCTGAGCGACGTATTCGATGACCCGGTCCCGCCCCTCGACGCAGAAGTCGATGTCGAAATCCGGCATCGACACACGCTCAGGATTGAGAAATCGCTCGAAAAGTAGATCATAACGCATTGGATCCAAGTCGGTTATTCCAAGAGACCAGCCCACGACTGAGCCGGCACCCGAGCCGCGCCCCGGCCCGACCGGGACGTCGTTGTTGCGCGCCCAGGCGATGAAGTCGGCAACGATGAGAAAGTAGCCGGAAAAGCCCATGGAGCTGATGACGTCCAGCTCACGGACCAGTCGCCGGTCGTAGTCTGCTCGGGCCAGGCCGGCGGCCAGATCATGGCGCTCAAGTCGGGCGGCCAGCCCCTCGGTTGCCTTGCGACGCAGATACTCGTCTTCGCTTTCTCCGTCGGGCAGAGGGAATACCGGCAGCGCATACTCGCCGAGCGTCAGTTCCAGGTTGCAGCGACGCGCCAGGTGGAGCGTGTTTTCGATGGCGACCGGGAGGTCGTCGAACAGCGCGATCATTTCATCGCTGCGCTTGAAATACTGCTGGTCGACGTAAGGGCGCGGCCGTCGCTTGTCGTCGAGCAGACGACCCTGATGGATACAGACCCGTGCTTCGTGGGCAAAGAAGTCTCCGGCGTCCAGAAAGCGGACGTCGTTGCTGGCGACAACTGGCACTTCCCGCTCGACCGCCAGCGCCAGCAGGCCTTGCTCCAACGCCTGCTCGCCGTCGCGTCCGTGCCGCTCCAGGGCCAGGTACAGCCGCTCCGGAAACAGCTGTCGCCATTCGTCGAGGCGCTGCCCTGCACGGGTCAGATCGCCATTGCTCAGCGCGCCGCCGACATCGCTCTCCCGCCCCAGCAACACGATCAGGCCCTGGGTGTGATCACGCAGCCAGGCCGGGTGCAGTCGCGGCTGGCCGCGATAGCGACCCTCCAGAAAGCTGCGCGACAGAAGGCGACACAGATTGAGGTATCCGTGCCGGTCCTGAACCAGCAAGGTAGCGGTCGAACAGTGCTCGGGTCGGGCAATATCCTGAATCCGCACATCGGCACCGGCAATCGGCTTGACGCCGGCGCGAACCGCTGCGCGATAGAACTTGACCAGGCCGAACAGATTGTGCCAGTCAGTCACGGCGACCGCGGGCATCCCGCAGGCAGCAGCCCGTTCGATCAATTGCTCGATGCGAACCGTCCCGTCTTCGATCGAATACTCGGTGTGCAGCCGGAGGTGGACGAAAGGAGTGGCGGCGGCGGATGAGACGACTTCGTCGGCCATGCGGGGATTATATCGTTGACGGAGCCGAGGCCGTGGCCAGGGGCTCAGGTTTCAGGGCAGGCTTCGGAGCGGATTTCCCGAACCCTCGAATCTGATTAAACCGCTTTCCCGATCAACCGCAGCCCCCCCGCCAGGACAAGGACGCCTGCCGGCAAACAGATCCACCAGGGGACACCGAACCCGGTCGGAAGCGTGCCGATGGCAAGGGTGACCAGTCCGGCCAGGATCGCATAAGGCATCTGAGTGCGCACATGTTCGATGTGATCGCACTGACTGGCCATCGAAGACAGAATCGTGGTGTCGGAGATCGGGCTGCAGTGATCGCCCCAGACGGCGCCGCCGAGCACGGCAGCGACGCTGGCGTAGATAATGCCGAAATGTTCGGTGTCGGCCATGCCCTGGTTGATCAGCATGGCCCAGGTCAGCGGTAGCATCAGCGGCAGCAGAATACCCATGGTGCCCCAGCTTGAGCCGGTTGCGAAGGCAGTGGCCGCGGCCAGCACGAAAACCAGCGTTGGAAGCCAGCCCGGGTGCAGGCGTTCACCCAGCAGGTCGGCCAGAAAGCCGGCCGTTCCAAGCTCGCTGGTCATGCCCGACAGCGCCCAGGCGAGCACCAGTATCGCGACCGCCAGCAGCATTGAACGCATGCCGGTAAACCAGGCGCTCAGTGTATCGCCCAGCCCCAGGATGCGCTGGGAAACGGTCAGAACGACGGCACTGAGCACGCCCAGCAGCGAGCCCCACAGCAGCGATTGATAGGGATCTGCGCTGCCGATGATCTCCTGGATCGAGTCGCCGCTGCCGCTGGCGAACAGCCCGCCGACGACGGTGACCACCAGTATGCCAACCGGCAGCAGGGCATTTCGGGCGCGGCAGGGACAGGATTGATCAGGCTGAACCTGCTTCATGTCGTCGTCGACCAGCGAGGTGGACACGGCGTCTGGCGCCACCTGTCCGCGCTGTCGTGCCCTGCGTTCGGCCGCCAGCATGGGACCGAAATCCCGACCGCTGATCACCACGGCGAAAACAAGGCTCAGCGCAAACAGCGGGTAGAAGCTGTAGGGAATGGAGTTGAGAAAGACGAAGTAGGCGTTGACTTCGAGATCCGGAATGTCTTCCAGCGCGCTTCGGATGAGTCCCACCTCGTAACCGATCCAGGTCGTGACCAGCGCCAGGCAGGCGACGGGCGCTGCGGTCGAATCGACCAGATAGGCCAGTTTTTCACGCGAAATCCCCAGGCGATCGGTGACCGGCCGCATGGTGTTGCCGACGACCAGCGTGTTGGCGTAGTCGTCGAAAAAGATCGCCAGCCCCATCGCGACGGTGGCCAGACTGGCCCGGCGCACATTGGCGGCAAAGCGCACGATGAGGTCCACGATGCCCTGCAGGCCTCCGTTTCTGGAGATGATGCCAACCATCCCGCCAATCATCATCGAAAAGAGGATGACAGCGGCATGGTCGCGGTCAGCCAGAGCCGAGACGATATGGGTCTCGAATGTTTCAAGCAATCCCAGCCACAGCCCGATCAGGGAAAAGCCGTTCAGCGCCCAGGCACCGATCCAGATGCCGAGAAACAGCGCCGGAATGACCTGGCGCAGTATCAGCGCCAGCGCAATGGCGACCACTGGCGGGAGCACGGATATCCAGCCGAAATGATTGCCATCGGCGGCCAGCAGAGTGGGGCTGATCAGCAGGGCAAACAGGACGATACCGAACTGCAGGCGGGATCGGTTCCGGTTCTTCATTCTTTTCCCGTCATCGAATCCACTACAGTTTGGCACTTGTCGAAGCGCTTTGCCAGCAACTCATGCTGGTCGACGGGGTGCGGGAAGGATTGGTACCAGCGCCTGCGCAGGAGGTTGAGCTCGTCGACCAGCGAGGTCGAACGATCGCGATCGCCGAGGCGTTTGGCGAGCCGGTCAACCTGATAGGCCATACGCGCATCGCGGTCCTCATTGGGCGAGTCCAGACCCGCGAGAAACTCCATCTCAATGGCAATCTGGCGGGCGGCCTGGCCGTTTTGCTCAACCTGCTTTGCCAGGGCATCGATTGATACCGCCTCGTCAGCCAATCGCCTTGCGGTTGCCGCCAGTTCATCAAGCAGGGGGTCTTCTTTCGCGTCGCAATCGGGCAGTTGTTCGATGGTGGCCTCATCGACGGCACCGCGCTGGCGCTGCTGCCAGATCGCCTGGATGGTTTCGGCAATGTGGTCGAAGCGCTGCCGAGCGGCTTGGCGCGCAGCCCGGCGCTGTTCGGTGAGCCGCTGCCTGAGTTGCTGTTCGGCCCGCTCGAATCGCTGTTCAAGCGATCTGGGTCGGCGCCCGGCGCTGCTCCACTCATCCCGCAGCCCCCGCATCCGACCTCGCGCGTCTTCGAGCTCCGCGGTATCGCATTGGGCCAGTGTTTCGGCCTGTTCGCACAGCCCCCGCAGCTGATCGCTGTGCTCGCGTTGCTCGGCCTGCGTTTCCTGTTGCTTGCCACGCAACTGCTCGAACAGCGGGTCGATCGGCTCCCGGAACGCTTTCCAGAGTTTCTGCTCGATGCGACGCCGGCCGCGGCCGGCGGCTTGCCAGCGTGCCTGCAGGGCCTTGGCCTGTTCTATCGCTTCCGACAGATCCTTGACGTGGGTCAGGCCGCGGGCCTCGGCAACCAGCTGGCGCTTGACCTTCTCCACGGCCTCGAATTCAGAGTCGAGCCGGGCCGAGAGATGATCCATCAGTTCGCGCAGCCTGGCGGCCGAAGATCCGCGAGATTTCGGCGGCAGATCGTCCAGCCGGCGAATGGCCTGGCGAGCGGTGTGCATCAGCTCCTGCAGCCGATCGGTCGCGCTGGATTCATCATCGGCAGCCTGATGTGCCTGCTCGAGGAAGCGCTTGAGCTGTTCGAGGTTGGCCTCCTGCACGGCGCTTCGCTGTTCGAAGTACGGCTTGGCCTGCTCGAAGGCGGCCTTGCAGGCGGATTGAAACCGTCGCCACTGACCGGCCGGTGCCGCATGCTGGCGCTTGTCACCCGGCAGGACTTCCAGTGATTCGAGGCGTTGCCATTCGCGCCGGGCTGATTTGAGCGCGGCGGTGATCGCATCGGGGTGCTGCTCGGACCCGGCCAGGGCCTCGACCTGGGCAATGAGCTCATCGCGAATCTTGTTGTTTGACCAGTGTTCCCAGTTGCGCATTTCGTGCAGGCGGCCTTCCAGGCGATGAAGACGGCCGCCGATAGCGCTGGTCTGCTGGCGCCTGGGCAGTCGATCGAATGCGCTGCGGGTTTCGCGCAGGTGTTTCTGCGCCCCGGCCATATTGCCTGCTTCCAGCAGCTCGGCGATCTGGTCGACTCGGGCGACAAAGTCCGGCCCGACGGCCTGCTGCGCCTGGCGATCAGGCGTCTGAAGGTGCGCTTCGCGGCGCCTTTGCAGCGCTTTGAGAACCGGAAGAACACGCTCGCGGGTCAGGCGATCGGCTTCGGTCGGCGCCGAGATGTGGCTCCAGGCACGGTCCCAGTCACCCAGCAGCTGGCCGGCTTCGCCGGGGTCGAGTTGGGCAGTCGAATCAAGCCCTTCAAGCCGCGTGGCTACAGCCAGCAGTTTCTGGTCAGCGCCTTGGTCGGGCGGATCGGCTGCCGGCGCTTCCGCGGTGGGGATGGTCGGATCACTGTCGGGTCGCTCCAGCGCCCGCCGGGCAATGGCGATGGCGCCGTGAAAGCGCCGGGCCAGGCCTTCGGGCGCTTGCTCGAGTCCTTGCCATTCACTTCGCAGCTCGGACAGCTCGAGCTTGCGCGAACCGCTGAAATCCCCGCGCGCGAGCGCTTCGGCCCGCTTGACCAGGGCTTCGGCCGGCGCGACTTGAGCGTCCAGCTGTCCGCTGGCAATGCGCAGCTCGCGCAGGCGCGCGTCGACGGCGCGTGCGCGTCCCTTGTTGCTCTTGCGCAGCGAAGCGGCAATGCGCTCCAAGGTTGATTCCTGTTCAATGCGCGCCAGCACTGCCGCCGCCAGATCGTTGTCCCGCTCGGTCGCGTAACAGTCGCCCAGGAACCCCTGTGCATCGATTCTCTCAAGCGCCGCGGCCCGCAACGCGGTGTCGGGCGCATGCCTGGCCACCTGCCGAATCCAATCGGGATCGTCGATGCGGCGAAACCACTCCAGCCGTTCCTTGATCATTTCGGGGTCAGCTTTGCGCATGATGGATCGACGCAGAAATTGGTCAGCAGCCGCCAGAATGTCGGGATCCGACTCCCGCAGACGAGCATCGAGCCAGAACGCCTCGTTGTTGATCCGCTGCAGCGCAGTCAGCCGCACCAGTGGCGACTCGTCATGCTCGGCAATCTGGCCGATGCGCTCAATCAGCGCGTCATCGTGGCCTTCCCGGACAGCCTGCGCCCGTACCTGAGGGTCGCGGTGCTCCCAGGGTTGCCCAAAGATTCGGGATTTCAGGTTCATGGGCCGTGTCACATCGTCGCTAGTCCCCGTATTATAGGGGGAGGCTCGCTTGACCGACGGCCAGTCGGCACCGCCGAGGTTCAGATCAACTGCTGAATCATGCGCAGGCCGGCTACCCAGGTGCCAATGGCCGAGCCGAGGTTGGACAGGAAAAACACCAGCAGTACCCTGGAGACCCGGTTTTTCCACCAGCCAGTCAGCCGCACGACATCCTCGCGCAGTGATTCGAAGTCGGCAACCCGTGGCTTTCGCAGTCCGGCTTCGACCGCTCCGGCGACCATGCCGGCCCCAATGGTCGGGTTGAGTGAGGTCAGCGGCGCGGCAACCAGGGCCGATAGCACAGTGACCGGATGGGCGCGGGCGATCACGGCGCCGAGTGCCGATAGCGTGCCGTTGATGACGACCCAGGTCGCCACCAGCGACCAGCCCAGCTCGGGCGAACGCGAAAAGCCGACGACAAAGCCGGTCACGACCAGGAGCAGGATCAGCCAGGGCAACATCTTCAGAATGCGCGAGCGTGGGGGCCTGGTGCTGAGCGAGGCAACGGTTCCGGCGGGTTCGTCAGTACTTGCAAGCGCCCGGGCCGTGCCTTCCAGGTGACCGGCGCCAAGTACCGCGAGTACCTTGCGGGGGGCATGCCCTTCGTTCTCCTGCCGCAGTCTTGCGGCCATGAAGCGGTCCCGCTCGGCGATCAGCGAGTCGTAAAGCTCGGGGGCGGTTTCGGAGAACTCGCTGAAGGTCTCGGTCAGCAGGTCGCCTTGCTTGAGGCGCTCGATGTCCTCCTCGCTGATTTCCTGGCGTGAGAACATCGACATGATCAGGCCGTTGAGCATCAGCCAGCGCTTCCACCAGGACAGGCGGCTCGACGCACGACGCAGGGTGATCCCGATGTCGCGGTCGACGAGCTGCACCGGAACGTCTGTGCGCCGTGCAGCCTCGATGGCCATCTTCATCTCCTCGCCGGGTTCGATGCCGAACTGCTCGGCGATTCTTCGCTGGTAGGCCGCCAAAGCCAGGGAGGCCATCAACATGCCGGCCTTGCCCTCGCGAATGACCTGAAACAGGTCCATGTCCCGCCAGGCATCGCGCTCGGTCAGGGTTTGATAGCGCGGCGCGCAAAGCTCAATGGCCACGGCGTCGTAGTGACCGCTGTCAATCAGACGCTCGACTGCCTCGGCGCTGGTGCGCGAGACATGTGCGGTGCCGAGCAGCGCGTAGTCCACGCCTTGACGCTGGACATGGCGGACGGGCTCGTCGCCGAAGAGTTTCTGCTGATCCGGGGTCATCGAGGGCAGTCGGGCAAAAGCAGTTGGGCAGTTTAGCCGATCAGTCAACAGTTTTTCCGACAGACGCAACGGTTTCGCGCCATAATCCGATTCCGCGTTCGTCACTTTCCGGTGGCCTGCCATGCCCCTTGCATTCTCTTTCCCGGTCGTGATCGAAGCCCAGCCCGATACGACGACTTGCGGGCCAACCTGTCTGCATGCCGTGTATCGGCATTTTGGCGATGACATTTCGCTGGAGCAGGTCATCGACGAGATTCACCGCCTCGATCACGGTGGCACGCTTGACGTTTTTCTGGCCAACCACGCCCTGTACCGCGGCTATCGGGCGGCCATCCACAGCTGGAATCTGGAAGTCTTCGATCCGACCTGGTTCGCGCTTGGACGGCGTGAGCTGGCAGTGAAACTGCGCCAGCAGGCCGATTTCAAGCAGCGCGAAAAGCTGTCGGTGGCCACGCCCGGCTATCTCGACTTCCTGGCCTCCGGCGGGCGAATCCGGTTCGGGGACCTCAACCGGGCGCTGCTTCGTCGCCTGCTGTCCGACGGCCATCCGGTGCTGACCGGGCTGAGCGCGACTTATCTCTACCGCGGTGCGCGCGAATGGGGGCCCGCCGACGAGGATGACGATGTCCGCGGCGAGCCGGTGGGCCATTTCGTGGTGCTGACCGGTTATCGACGTGAAACCCGGGAGGTCCTGATCGCCGACCCGACCAGCGCCAACCCGCAGGGCAGCCAGAACTACGGCGTGCACATTGATCGGGTGATCGGTGCGATCCTGCTTGGCGCACTGACCTATGACGCCAACCTTCTGGTCATTCGCCCGTGCAACAGCTGATCGTCGTCAGCCGTACCGAGGACTGGCCGCTCGAAATTGCCGGCATCGACCGTGTCCTGGCGCGCGATTACCTGACCGATCCGGCCTGGTCGGAGCGTCGTTCGATCCGGGTCTACAATCTCTGCCGCAGCTACGGCTACCAGTCCAACGGCTACTATGTGTCGTTGCTGGCCGCTGCGCGCGGCCACAAGCCGTTACCCTCGGTCGCCACCCTGCAGGACTTTCGCGCGCCTGACATCGTCCGATTGACCGGTGCCGAGCTGGGTCGGCTGATCGAGTCCGGCCTTCGTCCCCTGCATTCAGACGATTTTACGCTTTCGATCTACTTCGGCCGCAACCTGGCGCGCCGCCACGACCGGCTTGCACGGGCCCTGTTCAATGTGTTTTCGGCACCGCTGCTGCGGGCGCGTTTCGAGCGCCTGGACACAGGCTGGAGCCTCAGGCGAATCGCGCCGGTGTCGTTCAGCGATATTCCGGAGGCGCATCTGGACTTCGTGCGGGAAGCGGCCGGCCGTTACTTCTCCGGCAAGCGACCGCGCACCGAGCGCCACAGGCCGGCGCGCTTCGATCTGGCCATGCTGGTCAATCCGGATGAAGGCCACCCACCGTCCGACGAAAAAGCGCTCAGGCGTTTCGAGCGCGCCGGCGAAGCGGTGGGGTTCCACGTCGAGCGCATCGTTCGCGACGACATCGGCCGACTGGCCGAGTTCGATGCGCTGTTCATCCGCGAGACCACGGCGGTCAACCATCACACTTTCCGCTTTTCGCGCAAGGCGGCCGCCGAAGGGCTTGTTGTGATCGATGATCCGGACTCGATCCTCAAATGCACCAACAAGGTCTATCTTGCCGAGTTGCTCCAGCGCCACGACATCGCCGCGCCCCGAACTGTGCTGGTGCATCGCGACAATCTCGACTCGATCGAGCAACGTCTCGGGCTCCCGGTTGTGCTCAAGCAGCCCGACAGCGCCTTCTCGCTGGGCGTGGTGCGGGTTGCCGAGCGCGAGGTGCTCGGTCCGACCCTGCGCAAGATGCTGCGCCACAGCGAGCTGATCGTGGCGCAGGAATATCTGCCTACCGAGTTCGATTGGCGGGTCGGCGTACTGGACGGTCGGGCGCTGTACGTGTGCCGCTACCATATGGCGCGCGGACACTGGCAGATCATCAACCACGACCGCGCCGGAGGAGATGAAGGTCTGGCGGAGACGCTGTCGGTCGGCGAGGCGCCCGAGCCGGTCGTGCAGGTTGCGGTTCGGGCAGCCGGCCTGATCGGTAAGGGGCTATATGGCGTCGATCTCAAGGAAGTCGACGGCCGCGTGCTGGTGATCGAGATCAACGACAATCCGTCGATCGATGCCGGCTGCGAGGACGCGGTGCTGCGCGACGCGCTGTATCGCGAAATCATGGGGGTGATGTTCAAGCGCGTGACCGAGCGCAAGCTCGGGCAGCGTCAGGAGTAGAAGGATGCCGACTCTGGATCCGGTGGCCAGACCCGCGTGTCTGCGTGCCTTTGCCGGGTACGGCATCGAGCTCGAGTACATGATCGTCAATCACGCGGATCTGTCGGCGCTGCCGATGGCCGATCGTCTCTTGGCGATGCAGGCCGGCGAGGTGGTCAACGAGGTCGACAAGGGTGCGCTGGCCTGGTCCAACGAGCTGGTTCTGCACGTTATCGAACTCAAGACCAACGGTCCGGCCACTGCCCTGCATGGGCTGCCGGGTCTGTTTTCCGCTGCGGTTCGGGATATCAATATCCAGCTTTCGCCGATGGGTGGCATGCTGCTGCCGGGCGCCATGCATCCTCTGTTCGAGCCCGACACCGAGACCCGGCTCTGGCCTCACGGTCAGAACGAGATCTACGAAGCCTATGACCGGATCTTTGCCTGCCGCGGCCACGGTTGGTCAAACCTGCAGTCGATGCATATCAATCTGCCCTTTTTCGACGACGAGGAGTTTCAGCGGCTGCACGCGGCTGTCCGACTGGTCTTGCCGCTCATTCCAGCGATTGCGGCGGCCTCGCCCTTGATCGAGTCGGCGTGGTCGGGCTGGATGGATACCAGACTGCGTTTCTACCGCGATAATCAACGGCGGATTCCCCAGATTGCCGGCGCAGTGGTCCCGGAGGCCGTTGCTTCGATCGCCGACTACCATACCCGAATCCTCGAACCTATGTATCGCGCGATCCGGCCACATGACCCGGCCGGTATTCTGACCGACGACTGGCTCAATTCGCGCGGTGCGATTGCACGCTTCGAGCGCCAGACGATCGAAATCCGGGTGATCGATATCCAGGAGTGTCCGGCCGCCGACCTCGCCATCGCCGAGGCGGTCACCGCGTTGGTCCGCCGCTGCTACGAGTCCGAAGCGTGGCTGCACACTGGCCAGGCTCTGTCGACCCGGGTGCTTGCCGACCAGCTGTTCGCTGCAGCCCGAGCCGGTGGCCGAGTCCGATACGACCACCGGCCCTGGCTCGAATTGTTCAATTGCCCCAGGGTGGTCGACGGTCGGACGCTCTGGCGAGAACTGCTTGCCGGCCTGAGCCTGTCACCATCGGCCAGCGCCACGCTGTCGACCCTACTCGAGCGCGGCACGCTGGCCGAGGCGCTTCATGTCCGGCTCGGCCAGACGCCGTCGCGTGCCGCCATTGCCGAGGTCTATCGGGAGCTGGGCGAATGCCTGGATCAAAACCGCCTGTTTCTGCCCTGATCACTTGCGAACATGCCAGCGCGCGGGTGCCGGCCTACTGGCAGCGCCTTTTCTGCGGTCAGACAGAGGTGCTCGCGTCCCATCGTGCCTGGGACCCCGGCTCGCTGGACCTGGCCGAGGCGCTGGCCCGACATCTGGATGCGCCGCTGCTGGCCGGTCAGGTCACGCGTCTCCTGATCGACCTGAACCGATCCTCCGGGCATCCCCGCCGCTTCTCGGAATGGACCCGAGGCCTGCCAGAGAGTGATCGGGTGCGCATCGAGCGGTCCTGGTGGTTGCCACACTGGCAGGTGTTTGGACAGTTCATCCGGAGCCATCCCGGTCAGGTTGTCCATATCGGCTGTCACAGCTTCACGCCCGTGCTCGCCGGACGACGACGTCGCTTCGATATCGGTCTGCTCTATGATTCTCGTCGCTGGGCCGAACGGCGGCTTTGTCGTGATCTGGCCGGTCGTCTGTCGGCGCGATTGACCGGCATCCGGGTCCGCATGAACCAGCCCTATCGCGGCACCGCCAACGGCATCGGCCAGCAGCACCGTCGTCTCTACGGGCCGGACAGGCTGCTGAGCGTGGAAGTCGAGATCAATCAGCGGCTGGTCCGTCGTGGTGACTGGGGGGTCGTCCTGGCCGCGATCAGCACAGAACTGGCCGAACTGATCCGCGCTTGGTCACCGCGCGTGCACGAGGCTGCTGATGAGCCGGTCTCCGTCATCAGTCGCGCCAGCGCTTGAGCAAATCGCCGTAGGCGTCGATACGGCGGTCGCGCAGGAAGGGCCAGATTCGGCGTATCGTCTGGCTGCGGTTGAAGTCCACCGATGCCAGCACGATCTCGGCCTCGCTGCCGGCCTCGGCCAGAATTTCTCCCTGCGGGCCGGCGATCAGGCTGTGGCCCCAGAACTCGGCTTCGCGGTTCCCGCCTGAACGGTCGGGCTCGAAACCGACCCGGTTGCAGGCTGCAACGGGGAGCCCGTTGGCGATGGCGTGGGCACGCTGGATCGTGCGCCAGGCCTCGAGCTGCCGGTGCTGCTCGTCGTCGTCGTCCTCCGGCGCCAGGCCGATGGCGGTCGGGTAGACCAGGATGTCGGCGCCGGCCAGCGCCATCAGTCGGGCCGCTTCCGGGTACCACTGATCCCAGCACACCAGCACGCCGAGCCGGCCGACTGAGGTGTCGATCGGCGTGAAGCCCGTATCGCCCGGTGCGAAGTAGAACTTTTCGTTGTAGCCGGGATCGTCCGGGATGTGCATCTTGCGGTACAGACCGGCGCGCTGGCCGTCACGCTCGAAGACCACGGCGGTGTTGTGCGCCAGGCCGGGGGCACGCTGCTCGAATATGGAGCCGACTACGACCAGCTGGTGGCGGCTGGCGCAGTGTGAAAGCATGCGTGCGGTGGGGCCGTCGAGTGGCTCGGCCAGATCGAACAGCCCGGGATCCTGGACCTTGCAGAAATATTCGCTGGCATGCAGTTCCGGCAGCACGACCAGTGCTGCGCCCAGGTCGGCGGCCTGCGCGATGCCTTCGGCCGTGGTGATCCGGTTGTCTTCGGGATCGGGACCCATTGCGTGTTGAACCAGCGCAACCAGCAGTGGTTCGGCACTCACCCAAGTGCTCCCGGAATATGCATGGTGGCGCAGTGTGGCCCACCCGATTGGGTGATCATGGTGGCTGCCGGCACGCCGATGACCTCGTGGTTTGGCAGCAGTGGCTCGAGCACGGCCCGGGCGGCTGCGTCCTGGCGGCTGCCATAGGCAGGCACCAGGCACGCACCGTTGACGAACAAAAAATTGGTGTAGCTGGCCGGTCGCTCCACGTCGAGATCATCGGGGCAGGGCAGCGCGACGAGTCGGTAGGGTTTGCCGTCGCCACGGCGCTGGGCTTCGAGCTGTCCCAGTAACCGGCGCGTTTGCGCCGGGTCGCGCTGCAGCTGGAAGACCAGCGTGTCTTCGCTGACGAAGCGTGCGAGGGTATCGATGTGACCGTCGGTATCATCGCCCGGTGCGGGATCGACGTCAACGGCAACGATCTCGTCGATGTTGAGCAGGCTGTGCAGTTCGTGATCGATTTCGCCGTCGCTCAGGTGGGGGTGTCGGGCGCGCAGGCAGTGTCGATTGACCAGCAGTCGTCCCCGTCCGTCGGTATCGATGGCGCCGCCTTCGAGCTCGAACAGGTACTGCCGAAACCGGAAGCGGGCGAACAGTGAATGCCTGGACAGGTGCGTATTGACTCGATTGTCAAGCGCGGCTGGATGCTTGCCGCCCCAGCCGTTGAAGTGGAAATCGAGTGCCAGACGTTGTCCGGATCCGACCAGCGTGATCGGGCCAAAGTCCCGACACCAGGTGTCGTTGAACGGCATTTTGATCGTATGAAGTCCGCTGCCGGTCCTGGGCAGATCGCTGTCGTTGACATCCGACGGGGCGACCAGCAATACGACCGGCTGGTATTTGACGATCGCGGCGATCAGCTCACGATATTCATCCCGGATCGACGCGAGCTGGTCCGACCAGTCCGATTCTGCCGGCGGCCAGGCCAGCAGGGTTGCGCTTTGTCGTTCCCATTCGGCCGGCAGCCGGCAATCGGTATGCGCCATGGGTCAGGGCTCCGCGGGATCCTCCTGTACCGTGTCCGCCACTGCATCATGATGCAGCACGCTTTCGATGACCAGATCATATTCGAAGAAGACGCTGAAGTCTTCGTAGTCCCAGCGCGAGATGGGCGGTTGGCCGACCGGGCCGTAACGCTGCCGGGGCTGGCCGAAGTCGCGCTCGACTTCGGTCGTGGTCAGGCCGTTTTCCGGGAGCGTTCGCATCATCCGCTCCCGCACTTTCTCGATCAGCAGCACATCGGCGGCAATCGCCGTGCCGAGCATGCCAGCCAGCGCTGTCCCCCCAACCAGCTTGCCCAAGGTCCATCCTTTCATGGCGAGTTCCTCTGGTTGTGCCCACAACAGCCTGCCGATACTTCACGGCAAGGCAGCGCAAAAATAGTAGCATACCAGCCAGATTCAAAGTTATCTCTCAATGGGACACAGGATGAAAAGTACGCTCATCACCGGGGCAAACCGGGGCATTGGCCTGGAGCTGGCGCGTCAGCTCCAGCAGCGGGGTTATCTGGTCGTGGCTGCGTGTCGCCATTCCTCACCCGAGCTCAACGCGCTGGACGAGGTCCAGGTCGAGACCGGTGTCGATGTGACCGATGGCGACAGCCTGGCGGATCTGGCTGATCGGCTGCGCGGCCGACGGATCGACCTGCTGGTCAACAATGCGGGTTTGCTGGCGCCATCCAGCCTGGCATCGATCGAGACCGGACTCGACGAATGGAGAGCACAGTACGAGGTCAATACGCTCGGGCCGCTGCGAGTGGTCAGCGCCCTGCGCAACCATCTAAACAACCAGGGCCGGATCGTCATCATCACCTCGAGAATGGGGTCGATCAGCGACAACACCTCCGGTGGCCACTACGCCTACCGCATGTCGAAGGCGGCGGTCAACATGGCGGCCGCCTGCCTCGCGCACGAGTTCAGGCCACGCGGGATCGCGGTCGGACTGCTGCATCCGGGATTCGTCCGTACCGAGATGACCGGCCGTCAGGGTGACGTGGAGGCTTCGCAGGCGGCCGCCGGTCTGGTCGAACGCATCGAGGAACTGAGTATGGAGCTGACCGGCAGTTTCCGGCACGCCAACGGAGAGGCGCTTCCCTGGTAGGGGCGGGCCGGTTTGTCGATGCGCCGCCGTGTCAGTCCGCTGGATCAGGGGCGCACCTACTTACCGCCCCAGGCGCTCCTGCTCGGCCAGTAGTCGCCGCCAGGCACGATGACGGAAGGCAGGCAGGGTGCCGGAATCAACTGCCGCAACCACGGCGCAACCGGGTTCGCTGTCGTGTCTGCAGTCCCGGAAGCGGCATTTGGCCGCATGATCTGCAAACTCCGGAAAGCCGCGCGTCAGCGTTGTTGGTTCCATTGTCCACAGGCCGTATTCCCACACGCCCGGGATGTCAATCAGCCAGCCGGCCTGGCCGTAGCGATGGGCGGTGGCCGTGGTGGTCGTATGCGTACCCTTGCCGGTGACACGGGACAAGTTCCCGACCTGTGCGCCCAGGTCGGGTATGAGCGCGTTGAGCAGGGACGACTTGCCGACACCGGACTGGCCGGCGATGAGGGTCACACCGGTCGCGATGCGTGAGGCCAGCGCATCGACCCTGGTTTCGGGAAGACAGCGGGTTTCCAGGGTGGTGTAGCCAAGGCGGGCGAGCGCTTCGAGTTCGTCAAACGGGGGCTGTTCCGGGCAGGGCAGGTCGGACTTGTTGAGCACGATCAGCGGCTCGATGCCGCAGATCAGGCAGGTTGTGAGGTAGCGGTGCAGCAGGTCGCGACTGGGGGGCGGTTTGGCCGCGATGACAATGGCCGCGCGGTCCAGATTGGCGGCAATCGGCCGGAACCGTCCGCGTCCGTCGCCGCGACCGAAGACGTTGCGTCGCTCGATGACTTCGAGCAGTGTTCCGGACGGATCGATGCGCACCCGATCGCCTGGCAGGGGGCGCTGGAGGCGGCGCGGAAAGTGAACTGGCCGCAGCGCATGGTCGTCGGCGGCAACGCCGTGATTGGCATGTGCCTGTACCATGAGCAGGGGTTCGCTGCTCATGAACGCAGTCCTTGCTGGTATAGTGCGGAGCCCGTTGTTACTGCTCCTGATCGATCATGAACGAGAGCTATCTGATCTGGATTGACCTGGAGATGACCGGCCTGGACCCGGCCTCTGATACGATCATCGAGATTGCCACTTTGTTGACCGATGGCGATTTGCACGAGGTGGCGGTCGGTCCCCAGCTGGCCATCGCGACGCCCAGGGCTGTGCTCGGGGCTATGGATGAGTGGAACACCCGCACGCACACCGGATCGGGGCTGGTCAGGCGCTGTCTGGAGTCGGGCACCAGCCTGGCTGCGGCAGAGCATCAGACCATTGCTTTTCTGCAGCAGCATGTACCGGCCCGCGTGTCGCCGATGTGCGGCAACTCGATCTGCCAGGACCGTCGCTTCCTGGCTCGCCTGATGCCAGAACTGGAGGCGTATTTTCACTACCGCAATCTCGATGTCAGCACCGTCAAGGAACTGGCCCGTCGCTGGGCGCCGAAGGTGGCGGAAGGCTTCAGCAAGGACTCCAGCCACCAGGCACTGGAGGATATCAGGGATTCGCTCGAGGAGCTTCGGTACTATCGTCGCTTCATGGGGGAGCTGGGCGGGTCGTAGGCCGGGGCCGCGTCCCCGAGGGACGAGGCTAGACCAACCACCACCGGCTTCAATCCCGATGCTTCGCCAGCTGCCGCCAGGTGTCCACCACGGTGTCCGGGTTGAGCGACATGCTCTCGATACCCTGCTCCATCAGCCACTGGGCCAGATCAGGATAGTCGGACGGACCCTGGCCGCAGATACCAATATATTTGCCGGCCTTCCGGCAGCTGGTGATGGCCATTGACAGCATGGCCTTGACCGCCGGGTCGCGCTCGTCGAAGCGGTGGGCGACCAGCCCGGAATCACGGTCGAGTCCGAGTGTGAGCTGGGTCAGGTCGTTGGATCCGATCGAGAAACCGTCAAAGTACTCCAGGAATGCCTCTGAACTGAGGGCGTTGGAGGGCAGTTCGCACATCATGATGACTTTCAGGCCCTGCTCGCCACGCCTGAGCCCGAACTCGGCCATCACGTCGACCACCTCGCGCGCCTCATCGACCGTGCGTACAAATGGAATCATGACCCAGACATGATCGAGCCCCATGGTTTCCCGCACCTGCCTGAGTGCCCGGCACTCCAGCTCGAAGGCCGGCTTGAAGCGCTCGTCGACGTAGCGTGACGCGCCACGCCAGCCGATCATCGGGTTCTCCTCATCCGGCTCATAGCGTTCACCGCCGATCAGGTTGGCATATTCATTGCTCTTGAAATCAGACAGCCGCACGATGACCGGGTGGGGGGCGAATGGCGCGGCAATGGTGCTGATGCCCTCGGCCAGTTTGTCGACATAGAACCGAACCGGATCATCGTAGCCGGCGGTGCGGCGGTCGATTTCGGCGCGGACTTCTTCGGGTTGTTCATCGCGCGCGAGCAGCGCAAGCGGGTGGATGCCGATCAGCCGGTTGATGATGAACTCCAGGCGGGCCAGGCCCACACCGTGGTTCGGGATCATCGCGAAGTCAAAGGCCCGGTCGGGATTGGCTACGTTCATCATGATCTTCAGCGGTGCTTCAGGCATGTCCTCAAGGGAATCCTCGCTGACGCTGAAGGCCAGCTGACCGGCATAGATCCGGCCCGTATCGCCTTCGCTGCAAGACACTGTGACGCTCTGGCCGTGGGCAATGCGCTCGGTGGCGTCGGCGCAACCCACGACCGCGGGAATGCCGAGTTCGCGCGCGATGATGGCTGCGTGGCAGGTCCGGCCGCCGCGATTGGTGACAATGGCCGCGGCCCGCTTCATGACCGGTTCCCAGTCCGGGTCGGTCATGTCCGTGACCAGCACGTCGCCGGCCCGGACTTCGTGAATCTGGTCAAGCGACTCGATCACACGCGCCTTGCCCTGGCCGATGCGCTGGCCGATGGCGCGGCCTTCGGCCAGAACGGCGCCGGTTGAGTCGAGGCGAAACCGCTCCATGGCCTGGCCCGAACGGCTCTTGACCGTTTCCGGGCGCGCCTGGAGGATGAACAGCTCGCCGGTCTCGCCATCCCTGGCCCACTCGATATCCATCGGGCGGCCATAGTGATCTTCAATGGTCAGCGCCATCTCGGCCAGGCGGGTGGCGTCGGCGTCGCTGAGCGAAAAGCGCATGCGGTCCTGTTCGGGGGTGTCGTCGGTCAGCACACCGCCGGCGTCGTTGGCCGCGTAGACCATGCGCGTGGCCTTGGAGCCGAGGGTGCGACGCAGCACGGCCGGTTTCCCCGCCTTCAGATTGGCCTTGAAAAGATAGAACTCGTCGGGGTTGACGGCTCCCTGCACCACCGACTCGCCCAGCCCGTAGCTGGAAGTAATGAAGACCACGCCGTCATAGCCGGATTCGGTGTCAAGCGTAAACATCACGCCGGCCGCGCCCGAGCCGGCTCTCACCATCAGCTGGACACCGGCCGACAGGGCCACATCGGCGTGCGCAAAGCCCTGGTGGACCCGGTAGGCGATTGCGCGATCGTTGTAGAGACTGGCAAAAACGGCGTGGATTCGTTCGAGGACGGCCTCGATCCCGCAGACGTTTAGAAACGTCTCCTGCTGGCCGGCAAAGGAGGCGTCGGGCAGATCCTCGGCAGTCGCCGAGGAACGCACCGCCACCGCCATGCCGGCACCGTGGCGTGTCTGCATCTGCTGGTAGGCATCGCGCACGGCCTGCTCAAGCCTGGCCGGCAGCGGCGTATCCATGATCGACTGGCGGATGCGGCTGCCGGCCGCCGCCAGCGCACGCGTGTCATCGGCGTCGAGCGAATCCAGGATTTCGCCAATTCGCTCACTGAGCGCTGACTGATCGAGAAAGTCGCGAAAGGCCGCAGCCGTCGTGGCGAATCCGCCGGGAACATTGACGCCGGCATCGCTGAGGTGGGTGATCATTTCCCCGAGGGAGGCGTTCTTCCCGCCGACCTTTTCAAGGTCGCCCATTCCAAGCTCGTCAAGCCAAAGGATATACTCCGCCACAGATACTCCGAGAAAGCAGGGTGTTAAAGCCCGCTATTGTAACCGGCACCGCCATGCGACGAACCGTATTCTTTGTCTCCGACGGAACCGCGATCACCGCCGAGACCTTTGGCCACAGCCTGCTGACGCAGTTCTCCGGCGTGGAATTCCGGCAGGTTAGGCTGCCCTTCGTGGACACGCCGAGCAAGGCGCGTGATGCCGCTGCCCTGATTGATCGCGCCGCCGAGGCGGAAGGTGTGCGCCCGCTGGTTTTCAGCACGATCGTCGATATCGATGTCGGCGAGGTGCTGGCTGACTGCAGCGGTCACCTGTTCGATTTGTTCGGTACCTTCGTCACCCAGCTCGAGCAAGTCCTTGGTGTGGATCGCTCGCCGCGTGTCGGCCAGGCACATGGCATGGGCGACAGCCAGGGCTATGAGGACCGGATGGAGGCGACCAATTACGCCTTGACCCATGATGACGGCATCAGCAAGCGGCTCGACAACGCTGATGTCATCCTCATTGGCGTGTCGCGTTCGGGCAAGACACCGACCTGCCTGTACATGGCGCTGCACTACGGTCTCAAGGCGGCCAACTATCCGCTGACCGAGGAAGACCTGGAGCAGCACAGGCTGCCGTCTTTTCTGCGTCAGCACAAGTCCAAGCTGTTCGGCCTCACGATCGATCCAGATCGCCTGGCCCAGATTCGAGAGAATCGCCGGCCGGGTAGCCGCTACGCTTCGCCGCGTCAATGCCGTTATGAGGTTGACGCGGCTGAGGCCATGCTGCGCGCCGAGGGTGTGCCGATGCTTTCGTCGACCGATTCCTCGATCGAGGAACTGGCCAGCCGCATCCTGCTCGAGCTCGGGCTCGAGCGCGAGATGCACTGAGCCGACGGTGCCGGCATGCCGTGATCCGGTGACGGCGAGCTGCTGCACGCGTGTGGTATTCTCGCCCGCCATGCTGACCAAGTCGCGCCAATTACAGCCCTCCAGTCGCGTTCTGGCCCGCCGGCTGCCCGAACTGCACAGCGCCGTGTACCGTGCGCTGAACGTGCTGCTGCCCGACGGTCTGGCACGGAGCGATTGCCTGACCTCGCGGGTCGATGGGGGTCCCGAGCTGCAGCTGGAAGTCATTGAGCGCCACGCCTACACCACGTTTATCCGGTTGTCCTACGTCATCGGTGAGGAGCGTCAGCACAATCCAAACGCCCACGTGCGTATCTACCACGACGCGGGCATGGCCGAGGCGACTGCATTCAGCCCCCAGCAGGGGATCGAGCGCCTGGCCGGACCCGAGTTGTCGATGAACGCGCTGGTGGTTCGCAGCTGGCGCCTGAATCGGGCCTTGATGAAGTGGCTGGACTATCTGATCGCTCAGGGCCACGGCCCGGAAACCATGCGTCCGCTGGCGGACGCAAACGACCCGCATCGCTGCGGGCTTGTTGCCGAGCCCCCTGAACGCCACTGAAACTGCTCGCCCACTGGCCCCGTCGGTCCGGGTTGTTTACAATAGCCCTCCGGCAGCCGGGTAACGATTGTGCCGGCATTCGGTCAGCGGGCGGATCGGCCTCGGTCTCGCCCGCTTCGTGTAGCTGGAGGTTCGAATTGGTTCCAATGCAGGCGGTACTCGGGCTGGAAGACGGCACCACGTTTTCCGGCATTGGCCTGGGTGCGTCCGGCGCCCGGATTGGCGAAGTGGTTTTCAATACCGCGATGACCGGCTACCAGGAAATCCTGACTGATCCGAGCTATGCTGGCCAGCTGGTGACGCTGACTGCTGCGCATGTTGGCAATACCGGGGTCAATGTGCAGGACGTCGAGTCGTCGCGGATTCACGCCCGTGGCTTGATCATCCGGCACTACCCGCGACGCCACAGCAGCTGGCGTGCCAGCCAGTCCCTGTCGGACTGGCTGCTCGGCGAGAACTGCTGCGGCATTGCCGGCGTTGATACACGTGCTCTGACGATGCGCCTGCGCGAGGCCGGTGCACTGAATGGCTGCCTGATGGTTGGTGCCTCGGTTGACGCGAATGAAGCCGTCGAACGTGCCCGCCAGTGCGAGCCAATGAGCGGGCGTGATCTGGCGCGCGAGGTCAGCGTCGACCGTTCTTACCAATGGCGGGAAGGCAGCTGGGATCTTGGCAGCGGTCGGTACCGGACCGGCAGTGGCCGGTTTCACGTCGTGTGCTACGATTTTGGCGTCAAGCGCAATATCCTGCGGCTGCTGGTCGACGCGGGCTGTCGGGTGACCGTGGTTCCGGCCCGCACGCCCTGCGATGAGGTCCTGTCGCTTGCCCCGGACGGTGTCATGCTGTCGAACGGCCCCGGGGATCCGCAACCCTGTTCCTATGCAATTGACGCCATACGGATCCTGCTCGAACGCCGGGTGCCCGTGTTCGGCATTTGCCTTGGCCATCAATTGATGGCGCTGGCGGCCGGGGCGCGAACGGTCAAGCTGAAGTTCGGCCACCACGGCGCCAATCATCCGGTCAAGGACCTGGCCACCGGCCAGGTGCTGATCACCAGCCAGAACCACGGCTTTGCCGTTGATGAGGCCAGCCTGCCAGACGCGGTCATCGCAACCCACCGTTCGCTGTTCGATGGAACTCTGCAGGGTATTCGAATCGAGGGCCGGCCCGCGATGGGCTTTCAGGGGCATCCGGAAGCCAGTCCTGGCCCACACGATCTGCGGCCGTTGTTTGATCGCTTTGCCGACTTGATGGAAACCGCGGATGAACGCGGATGAACGCAGATCTGAACGAAATTTCAGAGCGAATCATCGGGTGTGCTTACCCAGTGAGCCATTCTGTCCGTGGCGACGGCCACAGGATCGGTTTTTTGGTGACCAACTTCAACGCGGAGTATCGCGAAGTCCGGGAACTGAAGGCGGCCAGTGGCATTCTTTCCGAACGTCAGGCGCAGTTGCTCAGCTACGGGCCTTGTGGGAGTTTTCAGTCGGGATTGCTCGTGAACCTCGGGCGCTCAAAGGTGCAGATAATGCGAACGGTTCATCAATTGTGATTTTCAATCCGCGTTCATTCGCGATCATCTGCGGTTAGATATTCATGCCCAAACGAACAGACATCCAGTCCATCCTGATCATCGGCGCCGGGCCGATCGTGATTGGTCAGGCCTGCGAATTCGACTACTCGGGCGTACAGGCTGTCAAGGCACTCAGGGAAGAAGGCTACCGCGTCATTCTGGTCAACTCGAATCCGGCCACGATCATGACCGATCCGGAAATCGCCGATGTGGTCTATATCGAGCCGATTCGCTGGGACGTGGTGCGCGACGTCATCGAGAAGGAGCGGCCCGATGCGCTACTGCCAACCATGGGCGGGCAGACCGCGCTGAATTGTGCGCTGGATCTGGTTCGTGAAGGCGTTCTCGAAGCGTTTGGGGTCGAGATGATCGGTGCCTCGCGCGAAGCGATCGATATGGCCGAGGACCGAGAAGCCTTCCGCGAGGCGATGCGCGACATCGGCCTGGAATCGCCCGAAGCCGAGGTGGCTCATTCGCTCGATCAGGCCATCGAGATTCAGCAGCGCATCGGCTTTCCGATCATCATTCGCCCGTCTTTCACGCTCGGTGGCTCCGGTGGTGGTGTCGCCTATAACCGCGAGGAGTTCGTGCAGATTGTCGAGCACGGCCTGGACCTGTCGCCGACCAACGAGGTCCTGCTTGACGAGTCCCTGCTGGGGTGGAAGGAATTCGAGCTGGAAGTCGTGCGCGACAAGGCTGACAACTGCATCATCGTCTGTTCGATCGAGAATCTCGATCCGATGGGCGTGCATACCGGTGACTCGATTACCGTGGCGCCGGCGCAGACGCTGACCGACAAGGAGTACCAGGTTCTCAGGAACGCCGCCATTGCGGTCCTCAGGAAGATCGGAGTCGATACCGGGGGCTCCAACGTTCAGTTCGCGATCGATCCGGACAGTGGTCGAGTGGTCGTGATCGAAATGAACCCGCGCGTGTCGCGCTCCTCGGCGCTGGCGTCCAAGGCGACCGGTTTCCCGATTGCCAAGGTTGCCGCAAAGCTGGCGGTGGGCTATACCCTCGACGAGCTGGAAAACGAGATCACCGGGGGCGCGACACCGGCATCCTTCGAGCCGTCGATCGACTACGTCGTCACCAAGATCCCGCGTTTCGCCTTCGAGAAGTTTCCGGCTGCCGACGACCGCCTGACGACGCAGATGAAGTCGGTCGGAGAGGCGATGGCCATCGGTCGCACCTTCCAGGAATCCCTGCAGAAGGCCCTGCGGAGCCTGGAGACGGGGCTGACTGGCCTGGACCCGGTTGTTTTCGATGATGAAGTCGATGTCGACGAGCTGACCCTGATTCGCCGCGAGATGCGCCAGGCGGGGCCGGATCGTCTGCTGTTCGTGGCCGAAGCCATGCGCCGTGGACTCGCGTTCGACGAGATTCATGCGCTGTCGCGGATCGACCCCTGGTTCCTGGACCAGCTGGCCGAACTGATCGAGGTCGAGCAGCAGGTCATAGACCATGGCATTGCAGGTCTGGACGCTCATCGCCTGCTCGAGCTCAAGCGCTACGGTTTTTCCGATGCGCGCATTGCAGCGCTGGTCGAAGTCGGCGAAGCCGCGATCCGCAAGTTGCGCGGCGGTTTCGGGCTGCGCCCGGCCTATCGCAGGGTGGATACCTGTGCGGCCGAGTTTGCCACCTCAACGGCCTACCTGTATTCGACCTGGGGAGAGCAATGCGAGGCGAATCCCGGCCAGCGTCGCAAGATCATGGTGCTCGGCGGCGGTCCCAACCGCATTGGCCAGGGGATCGAGTTCGATTACTGCTGTGTGCACGCCGCCGTGGCCATGCGCAAGCTGGGTTTCGAGACCATCATGGTTAACTGCAACCCGGAGACCGTGTCGACCGATTACGATACCTCCGATCGGCTCTACTTCGAGCCGCTGACCCTGGAGGATGTGCTGTCGATCGTCGAGGTCGAGCAGCCCGAAGGCGTCATCATCCAGTTCGGTGGTCAGACGCCACTCAAGCTCGCCCGCTCACTGGAAGCCGCCGGGGTTCCGATCATCGGCACCAGCCCGGACTGCATCGATTTGGCCGAAGACCGCCAGCGCTTCCAGGCGCTGCTCAACGAACTGGGCCTCAAACAGCCGTCCAACCGTACCGCGCGCAACCCCGAAGAGGCGCTGGTGCTTGCGCGTGAAGTGGGTTATCCGCTGGTCGTGCGACCCTCCTACGTGCTTGGTGGCCGCGCCATGGACATTGTCCACGGCGAAGACGAGCTGAGGCGCTACATGCGGGAAGCGGTCAAGGTGTCCAATGATTCACCGGTTCTGCTCGATCATTTTCTCGACCATGCCATCGAGGTCGATGTGGACGCGGTCTGTGACGGTGAGCGGGTGGTCATCGGCGGCGTCATGGAGCATATCGAGGAGGCCGGGGTCCATTCCGGCGACTCCTCCTGCAGTCTGCCGCCGTTTTCGCTGGCCGATGAGACCGTCGAGTCGATTCGCCAGCAGACGCGCCAGATGGCGCTGGCGCTGCAAGTGGTTGGTCTCATGAATGTGCAGTTTGCGGTGCGCAACGGCGAGATCTTCGTGCTCGAAGTTAATCCGCGTGCATCGCGCACCGTGCCCTTCGTATCCAAGGCCACCGGCGTGGCGCTGGCCCAGGTGGCCGCCTGCTGCATGGTTGGAAAAATGCTTTCAGAACAGGGCTTTGAAAGTGATCTTGAAAGTCCGTTCTATTCGATCAAGGAGCCGATCTACCCGTTCATCAAATTTCTGGGTGTGGATCCCATTCTCGGCCCGGAAATGCGGTCGACCGGTGAAGCCATGGGAGTGGGCCGGACGTTCGGTTCGGCGGTGGCGCGTGCTCAGCAGGGTGTCGGCATCAACCTCAAGCACAACGGTCGGGCCTTTCTGAGCGTGCGCGATGCTGACAAGGAACGGCTGCTGCCGGTCGCCCGCGAGCTGGCCGAGCGGGGGTTCGGGCTGGTCGCGACCCAGGGAACCTGGACATTCCTGGTTGAAAACGGTGTTGAATGTGACTACGTCAACAAGGTGATACAGGGCCGACCGCATATTGTCGACCTGATCAAGAACGACGATATCGACTACATCGTCAACACCACCGAAGGGCGCCAGGCGATTGCCGACTCGTTTTCGATCCGGCGTGAGGCGCTTCAGCGCAAGGTGAACTATTCCACCACCATTGCCGGTGCCCGCGCCACGCTCAAGGCCATGGACCACTGGTACGAGCGTGGTGTCCGCAGTCTTGCTGAGCTGCACGAATCATAAGGAGCATTCATGAGCCAGACGCCAATGACCCGAGCGGGAGCTGACCGGCTGCGCGCGGAACTGGAGCGACTCAAGAAGAAGGAGCGCCCGGCCATCATCGAGGCGATCGCAGAGGCCCGGGCGCACGGTGATCTCAAGGAGAATGCCGAATACCATGCGGCCCGAGAGCAGCAGGGTTTCATCGAAGGCCGAATCCAGGAGCTGGAAGCGGCGTTGGGCAACTCGCGCATCATCGATGTCGACGCGCTCAATGCCGGCAGCAAGGTCGTATTCGGCGCCACGGTCGTACTGATGGAAGATGCCGACGATGCCGAGGAGGTGACCTGGCAGATCGTCGGTGACCTCGAAGCCGACTCCAGCAAGGGCCGCCTGGCCATTTCCGCGCCGCTGGCGCGCGCCCTGATCGGGCAGGAAGAGGGCGACGTGGTCGAGTTCCAGGCGCCCAACGGCAGGCGAGCCTATGAGATCGTCGAGGTTCGCTACGGCTCCTGAACAGCGCCTGATCGTATTCGTCCCGGAGCTGGAGGCGCTGCTGCGGGAAGCCCTCAGCGTGCCGCCGCTGATCGCGGCAATGCAGCGCCTGTCCGGGACGATTCCCCTGGATCCGGAATGCCCGCAGGCAGTGCTGGCCACCGGCCGCCCGCTGGCCGCAGCGGCCCTGAGCCGCCGGCTGGATTGTCCGGAAGACTGTGACGGGACCTGGTTACGCGCCGACCCGGTGGACCTGGTGCCCGACCTGGCCGCGGTCTGGATCCGGGCCGAAGCCCGATTCGAAGCGGGCGAGTGGCTGCCGGAGTTGCAGGCGCTGTTTGCCGAGGAGGGCATGGTGCTGGAAATGGCGCCCTCCGGCCGCGGCTACCTGCGCCTGGAGGCCGTGCCCGAATGCCGTTTCACGCCGCCCTGGGCGCTGGCCGGGGAAAGCCTCGACCACTGCCTGCCCGAGGGCTCTGATGCCCGGCGCTGGCGCCGGCTGCTCAATGAAACGCAGGTGCTGCTGCACCAGCTTCGTCGCCGCGCCGATCATCCCGATGCGGTTCCCGCCAGCCTGTGGTTCTGGGGCGGCGGTGCGTTGCCGGACCTTGCCGACGTTCGTCCGCGCGTGAGGCGTATCGTGGCCGATGATCCGGTGTTGACCGGCCTGGCCGAATGGCTCGGGTTGCCCTGCAGCCCTCCAGGTGCCGGGGGTGTGACAGCCCGGGCCGGCGACCTGTTTGAGTGGCTGCCCGAACCTTCCGAGACCGCCGAGCGCAACCTCGAGCGGCTGCAAGTCTTTCTGCGCCCAGCCTGGCGCCAGCTTCGGCTGGGGCGCTTGCGCAGCCTGGAAGTCGCGGAATGGCGCGAGGCAAAAGCGTTCACGCCAGGCCATGCCTGGCGGGCCTGGCGATGATCCGGCGCGTTTACATTCGTCGCCGCAAAGGCCTGGAACGCCAACTGGAGGGTGTGCATCCGGTGGCCGGCCGCGTGCTCGCGGCGCGCGGCGCGATCGAGGTGCCCGACTACAGTCTGGCCAGGCTGCTGCCGCCAATGCTGGGCGGGCTGGATGCCGCCTGCGGGCTGCTGGCGGACGCGATCGCACGAAACGCGCGCATCGTCGTGGTCGGTGACTTCGATGCCGACGGCGCCACCGGCACAGCGCTGGCGGTGCACGGGCTCGGGGCCATGGGCGCGGCCAACCTGCACTGGCGAGTCCCCGACCGCTTTCGCCACGGTTACGGCCTGGGTGTCGCCCTGGTCGAGGAACTGGGTGCGCTGAAACCTGATCTGGTCCTGACCGTCGACCAGGGGGTGAGCTCGATCAACGGTATCGCGCTGGCGCGCGAGCGGGGTATGCAGGTGATTGTCACGGACCATCATCTGCCGGGCGAGACCCTGCCGGCGGCGGACGCGATCGTCAACCCCAACCTGCCGGGCGAGACCTTCGGATCGAAGGCGCTGGCCGGCGTGGGCGTGATGTTCTACCTGCTCATGGCGCTGCGCTCGCATCTGCGCGAGCTGGGGCGTTTCGAGCGCGGACGCGAGCCGCGCCTGGATCGCTGGCTGGATCTGGTTGCCCTCGGTACGGTGGCCGACCTGGTGCCGCTGGATGAAAACAATCGTCGCCTGGTCCAGCAGGGGCTGCTGCGCATTCGTGCCGGGCGCTGTTTGCCCGGCATCCGCGCGCTGCTGGAAGTCGCCGGCCGCAATCTGCGCCATGTCGATGCCGCCGATATGGGGTTCGTCGCCGGGCCCCGGCTCAACGCGGCCGGGCGGCTCGAGGACATGGGCATCGGTATTCGCTGCCTGCTGGCCGAAAGCGAGCGCGAGGCGGCCGAACTGGCCGGGCAACTCGATGCCCTGAACCGCGAGCGTCAGTCCCTGCAGGCCGACATGCAGGCCACGGCCGAGGCCCAGGCCAGGGCGCTGGCCGAGCAGGCAGCCGACGACCTTCCGGGGCTGTGCGTCTATGATGCGGACTGGCACCAGGGGGTCGTCGGCCTGGTCGCCGGGCGCCTGGTCGAGCATCTGCAGCGCCCCGTGGTCGCCTTCGCGCCGGCCGAAGCGGGGAGCCGCGAGCTCAAGGGTTCGGGGCGCAGCCCTGCCGGGGTCCACATGCGCGACCTGCTGGTCGCTATCGATGCAGCCCGTCCCGGACTGATTGATCGCTTCGGAGGGCACGCCCGCGCCGCCGGCCTGTCGCTGGCTGCGGGCCGTCTGGACGCGTTTCGGGAGGCCTTCCACGAGCAGCTGGCCGAACGCGTCTTCAAACCCGACCGGGTCGAGACCGACGGTGCGCTGGCGGCCGAGGAGCTGACGCTGGAAACCGCCAATGCACTGGCTGCGGCCGGTCCCTGGGGCCAGGGCTGGCCCGAACCGCTATTCGACGGCCGCTTCCACGTGCTCGAACGGCGCATTGTCGGCGCCAGCCATCTCAGGCTTCGTCTGCAGCCCGAAGGTGGCGGACCGGTGCTTGATGCCATAGCCTTCGGCGCCGGCAGTCTGTGCCACCAGGAATTGCCCGAGCCGCTGCCTGTCATCTACGGTCTGGAGGTCAATCGCTGGCGCGGACGGGTCACGCCCCAGCTCAGGATTCGTTACCTGGTCGAAGGTCGGGCAAGTCAGTAGACCTGGTCGACCGTGGCGGCGATGCGCGAGCTTTCGGCTCGCACCAGGTCTTTGGTCGCTTCGGCAGTCACGCATTCACGCGTGCCGGCGTCCAGTCGATTGCGCAAACGGCCGAGAAAACGTGGGGCGGCGATCAGTACCAGCTGCCGGTAGTCCCCGTCCTTTCGCCCGCGCTCAAGGCGGTCGGCTAGTGGGCCATGCGGCTAATTAGGTAACACTCAGCCGCCGCACAAGCGTCGGGGGCAAGGCGCGCGAGCGAAGGCGTCCTTGCCGGGCCGTCGAGCGAGCGGAACGCAGCCCACGTCGCTTGTGCGGCGGCCCTCCGGGAGCCACTGTGCCGGCGCGACTCGGCGTTGCGTTTCTTGGCAAGGGAGCGGCCATTCCCTGCGAAACGCGCCTTGATTCGCACCGGCACAGCGGCTCTGAGCGTTACCTAATTAACCGCATGGCCCACTAGTGGTCCTTCAACCTGATAATTTAGGGTTCAGCGTTCCTGTGGCGTTTCGCCGCAAGGCGCGCCGCGCCGGGAATGGCCATCGCCCTTGCCAAGCGGCGGAACGCAGCAGCGGAGCGCCACAGGAGCGCCCGAAGGGTTGGCCTGTCAGCGTCCATGGCGGCGTTCCGGCTCTTGCAAAGGGCGATGGCCATTCACTGCGAGCCGCGCCTTGCCCTGAACGCTGACAGACCAACTGAACCCTAAATTATCAGGTTGAAGGACCACTAGCGCCTTGGCGAATCGTTCAGCCTCGGTGGCTTTCGGGTCGGCTTCCTCACTCGGGCTTTGGCCATGGGCGTGGGACTCATGCACCTGCGCGGGTCGGTCGGTGACCAGATCCTTGCCCTTGAGGCGGGATTCCGGATGCACGAGCGTTTCGATCTCGGTGAGCTCGCTGAATTTCCTGGCGCGGGTGAAAATGCGGGCTTTGCCCGAATCGGCCACTACGATCCAGTACTCGTTCATCTCGTTCGGTACCTCGGTTGGCGAATTGTGTGCATCAATGTACCAGTTCTGCCCGGGTTTTCGAGGCTTGTTCTGGTGCTCGAGGCCTCGACGCCGTTAGAATATCCGGCTTCGCCCAGTTCACAGACAAAAACCCTGAGGATCGACCTTCGATGGAACAGACCGGCCTGAAGAATCTCCTGGACGACCTGGAGCGCCGTGTGCGGGCGCTGAGGGGGTACCTTTGACTACGATGGCAAGGTAGAACGCCTCGAGGAAGTCACTCGGGAGCTCGAGGATCCCACCGTCTGGGATGATCCGGAGCATGCCCAGAAGCTGGGCAAGGAACGCTCGGATCTGGACCGCTCGGTCAGCGCGCAGCGCGAGGTCATCGAGGGCGTGCGTGATGCCGGTGAACTGCTTGAGCTGGCGCTCGAAGAGGATGACGAGGACACGCTGGCCAGCGTTGCCGGCGATCTGGAACGGCTCGAACGCCGGGTTGCAGACCTGGAGTTCCAGCGCATGTTCTCCGGTGAGATGGACGACAAGCCCTGCTTCATTGACATCCAGGCCGGATCCGGCGGCACGGAAGCCCAGGACTGGGCCGAGATGCTGTTGAGAATGTATCTGCGATGGGCTGAGCACCGTGGCTGGAATACCGAGATCGTCGAGTTGTCCGCGGGCGACGTGGCCGGCATCAAGAGCGCGACCGTGCGGGTCGAGGGCGACCATGCCTTCGGCTGGTGCCGCACCGAGACCGGCGTGCACCGCCTGGTGCGCAAATCGCCGTTCGACTCGGGCAACCGTCGCCATACCTCGTTTGCCAGCGTGTTCGTCTCGCCGGAAATCGACGAATCGATCGAGGTCGAGATCGATCCCTCCGACCTGCGTATCGACGTCTACCGGGCCTCGGGTGCCGGCGGCCAGCACGTCAACCGGACCGAATCGGCTGTTCGCATCACCCATGAGCCCAGCGGTATCGTCGTCCAATGCCAGTCCGGGCGCTCGCAGCACAGCAACAAGGACCAGGCGATGAAGCAGCTCCGCGCCAAGCTCTACGAAATGGAGCTGCAGAAGCAGCGCGAGAAAGCGCAGGCGGCTGAAGAAGAGAAGGCCGATATCGGCTGGGGCAGCCAGATTCGCAACTACGTGCTCGACCAGTCGCGCATCAAGGATCTGCGCACGGGTATCGAGCGCAGCGACACCCAGAAGGTGCTGGACGGCGATCTCGACGAATTCGCCGCCGCGCAGCTCCAGGCCGGGCTCGAGTGAAGGAACCGCAGATGACCGACGCGAACCACAATCAGCCGCCCGAGGTCGATGAGAACCGCCTGATCGCCGAGCGGCGCGAGAAGCTCAAGGCCCAGCGCGAGTTCGGTGAGGCGTATCCGAACGACTTCCGGGTCAACGCCGACGCGGCGACGCTGCTCGAACGCTTCGGCGATGCCGAGGCCTGGCCGCAGGAGACGCTGGCCGGGCACGGCGAGACCTACCGCCTGGCCGGCCGCATCCTGTCGCGGCGGGTCATGGGCAAGGCCAGCTTCGTCCACATCCAGGACGGCTCGGGCGCGCGCATCCAGCTCTACCTCCGCCGCGACGACCTGCCCGAGGGCGTCTACGCCGCCTTCAGGCACTGGGATATCGGCGATATTGTCGGCGTGGCGGGCAAGCTGATGCGCACCCGCACCGGCGAGTTGTCGATCCACGCCGAAGACCTGCGGCTGCTGAGCAAGTCGCTGCGGCCCCTGCCGGAAAAGTGGCACGGCCTGAGCGACCAGGAAACCCGCTACCGGCAGCGCTACGTCGACCTGATCGTCAACCCGGCGGTGCGCGACACCTTCGTGCGCCGCAGCCTGGTCATCCGCGCCATCCGGCACTTCTTCGACGCGCACGGCTTTCTCGAGGTCGAGACGCCGATGATGCACCACATCCCCGGCGGCGCCACGGCCCGGCCCTTCGTGACCCACCACAACGCCCTCGATCTCGATCTCTACCTGCGGGTCGCGCCCGAATTGCACCTCAAGCGCCTGCTCGTCGGTGGCCTGGAGAAGGTCTACGAGATCAACCGCAACTTCCGCAACGAGGGCGTGTCGACCCGGCACAACCCCGAGTTCACCATGCTCGAGTTCTACTGGGCCCACGCCGACTACAACGACCTGATCCGGCTGACCCAGGAGCTGCTCAACGGCTTGGTGACTTCCCTGCCGGGCACGGCCGACGGGCGGATCGACTACCAGGGCGAGACGATCGACTTCGGCGGCAATTTCGATCGCATCTCCGTGGCCGATGCCGTGGTCGCGCACTATGACGAACTGTCGCGCGACGACGTCAAGGACGCCGGCGCGCTGCGCGCGGCCTGCCACCGCTGCAAGCTGCACGTCGAGGAGACCTGGGGCTGGGGCCGCCTGCTGATGGAGCTGTTCGAGCACGGCGTCGAGCACACACTGGTCCAGCCGACCTTCGTCACGCAGTACCCGATCGAGGTCTCGCCGCTGTCGCGTCGCAACGACGACGACCCCGACTTCGCCGACCGTTTCGAGCTGATCGTGGCCGGGCGCGAGATCGCCAACGGCTTCTCCGAGCTCAACGACCCGGAAGACCAGGCCGCGCGCTTCCGCGCCCAGGTCGAAGCGCGCGACGCCGGCGACGCCGAGGCGATGCACTTCGACCACGACTACATCCGCGCGCTGGAATACGGCATGCCGCCCGCGGCCGGGGAGGGCATCGGCATCGACCGCCTGGTCATGCTGCTGACCGACTCGTCGTCGATCCGCGACGTGCTGCTGTTTCCCTACCTGCGCCCGGAAGCCGGCGAGTGACGCCGCGCTTGATCGCGCCGCTGCTGGGCGTCATGCTGCCGGTCATGAGCCTGGCCAGCCAACCGCCGCTCGAGCTGGTCGACGAGATCGACCTCGAGCGCTACCAGGGGCGATGGTACGAAATCGCGCGCCTGCCCAACCGCTTCCAGGCGCAGTGCGAAGGCGACGTGACCGCCGATTACGCGCTGCGCGAGGACGGACGGGTTGCCGTCACCAACCGCTGCCGCCGCGCCGACGGCAGTCGGGTCGAAGCCGAGGGCGTTGCCCGACGGGCCAGGCCCGACGGACCGGCCGCGGCGCTGGAAGTGCGCTTCGCCCCGCGCTGGCTTTCCTTCCTGCCCTTCGTCTGGGGAGATTACCGGGTCATCGCGCTGGACGACGACTATCGGCATGCCCTGGTGGGCAGCGAGGACCGGGATTTCCTCTGGGTGCTGTCGCGCCGCCCCGAGCTCGAACGGGCGACGCTCGACGAATTGCTGGCCCGGGCCCGGCAGCAGGGCTTCGAACTCGAGCAGCTGGTCATGACGCGGCAGTCGCCGTGAGAGACGTTCTCGTCGTCGGCGCCGGCTGGGCGGGCCTGACCGCGGCAGCCCGCCTGGCCGCCAAGGGCTACGCGGTCACGGTGGTCGAGAAGTCGCGCGGCCCGGGCGGCCGCAGCGCCACCCGCCGGGCCGGCCGCTTCGAGTTCGACCACGGCGCCCAGTATCTGACTGCGAGCAGCGACGCCTTTGCCCGGCAGGTCAAGGCCTGGGCCGCCGCCGGGCTGCTGGCGTCGTGGGACGCCGGGATCGCTGTTTTCGGCCGGCCGCCCGACGCGTCTTCATCCGGCGCCGGAGCCCGGCGATGGGTCGGCACGCCGTCGATGAACGCCGTTCCGCGGCGCCTGGCCGAAGGCCTGGACTGTCGCTGGCGGTGGCGGGCAGAACGGCTCGCCTGGGACGGCACCGGCTGGGCCGTGACCTCGGGCGAAGGTGAGCGCCTGGAAGCGCGTTCGCTGCTGTTGACTGCACCCCCGGCCCAGTCGCTGGGCCTGCTGGGTGACGACCATCCCCTTGCCGGCTCGCTGTCGGACGTCGAGATGGCGCCGTGCTGGGCGCTCATGGTCGGTTACGAGCGTGCGCCGGAAATCGGCTTTGATGCGGCCTTCGTCAATCAGGGTCCGCTGTCCTGGGTGGCCCGGATGGATACCCGGCCCGGGCGACAGGGCGCCCCGTCCTGGATTGCGCATGCCGGACCGGCCTGGTCGCGAACCCAGCTTGAAGCAGTACCGGAACGGGTCGCTTCACTGCTGCTTGCGGCACTGGGAGAGCTGGATGTGTTGTTCACTCGTGACGTGCGGCTGCTCAAGGCGCATCGCTGGCGCTATGCCCGCGGCGGCGTGTCGTCGCTGTCGCCGCCGCTGTTGAGCCGGGCCAGGGAGCGCCTGGTGGTTGCCGGCGACTGGTGCGCCGGCGAGCGCATCGAGGGTGCCTGGATCAGCGGTGTGGCAGCCGCCCGCAGGCTCGAGCGCTTGCTGTAGCGTTTGTCAGGGGCGTCATGACCGGGCCCGGCGTTCTTGTGGGCGGTGAGGTCGCGCTCAGCGCAGTGATGCGGCCGTTTCGTGCAGCCGCAACCGGATGGGTCCGCCGCCATCCCGGGCGACGGACATCAGCGCCAGCCCGCTGTGGTCGCTGCGCAGGACCGAACCGGCCTCGTTCCAGTCACCCAGCACGATACGCTGGCAGTGGTTCTGGTCGACCTGCAGATCATGAATCGCGAGACGATGGGTATGGCCATGGATGATTCGGCGCACCTGATTGTGTCTGAACGCATTCTCGACCGCATCCGTGTTCACGTCCATGATCAATGCCTCGGAGCTGCCGGTATGGCGGCGGCTCATCACCCGCGCCAGGCGCGCCAGGATGCCGCGCCACCACACCGGGCGCGCCAGGATGCGGCGCTGCCAGCGCGGGTTTCGCACTTTGCGCCGGAACCGCTGATAGGCCTCGTCATCGGTGCACAGAGTGTCGCCATGGAGCAGCATGGCCGGTCCGTCAGCTGTATCGATAAAATGCGGTTCTTCGAGATGAACCATTCCGGCTCGCCGGCAAAAATCGGCGCCCAGCAAAAAGTCGCGATTGCCGCACATGAAATACAGTCGTGTACCGCCATCAGACACGGCGCGCAGCGCCTCGGCAATTTCCAGGCCGAGCCGGCCCGGAGCATCGTCGCCGATCCAGGCCTCGAACACGTCGCCCAGCAGGTACAGGTTGCCGGCTTCTCGGGCCGGGCCGGCGAGGAAGTCGAGAAACAGCCGGATGGTCTCCGGCCGGTCGGCCTCCAGATGCAGATCGGAGGCCAGGTAGGTCAGCGCATCATCGCTCAGGGCAACTCTACCCGCTCGATGACCACCGGTTCGACCGGAACGTCACGGTGCATGCCGCGACTGTGCGTTTCAACCTTCCGAATCTCGTCGACAACATCCATGCCGTCGATGACCCGACCAAACACCGCGTAGCCCCAGGTCTGGCCGGACATCTTGTTGCGGTGATCCAGGAAGCTGTTGTCGGCGACGTTGATGAAGAACTGGCTGGTGGCCGAGTGCGGGTCGTTGGTGCGCGCCATGGCCAGCGTGCCGCGGGTGTTTTGCAGGCCGTTGTCGGCCTCGTTGATGATCGGGTCGCGCGCGGGCTTCTGCGCGAACTCGACGTCGAAACCGCCGCCCTGGATCATGAAGTTATCGATCACGCGGTGAAAAAGCGTGCCGTCATAGTGGCCGTCGCGAGCGTACTGGAGAAAATTGGCCACGCTTTCCGGCGCTTCGGATTCGAACAGTTCGACGCTGATCGCGCCGTAGTTGGTATGCAGGATCACGTCCGGGCTCTCCGTGGCTTGCGCTTCGGCGGGTTCATCGGTTTCCTGGGCGGCTGGCGCCAGGGGCAGTAGCAACAGCAACAGCAGTGTCAGTATGCGCATGGTGGAGTCATAGGGGGTGTGGTTGTTCCGATGCGTCATAATACGGCTTTGAAGGCGAAATGTCAGCGCCTGAAGCCGATGGCACCGGCTGAGATCGCACGAATTGGAGCCCGCATGAATCGCAAAAAGCAGCAGGACGAGGATGGATTTCAGGCCATTCGTTTCGATGGCCGGCGGCTGCACCTGCTCGACCAGCGCTGTTTGCCGGCCGAGGAGCGGTGGCTGCAGCTTGAAACGGTCGACGAGGCGATTTCAGCCATTCGCGAGCTGGTCGTGCGGGGGGCGCCTGCGATTGGCATTACCGCCGCCTATGCGGCAGTGCTTGCGGCGCTGCGGCGTGGCACAGACGTGATCGGATGGCGTCTGGATCTGGAACGCCTTGAGCTGGCCCGGCCGACGGCCGTCAATCTGAGCTGGGCAGTCGAGCGGATGCGGCACCGGGCGCAGCGGAGCGCCGGCCTGGATCCGAGTGCGCTGATCGATGAGGCGCAACGCATTCATCGTGATGACATCGCCGCCAACCGGGCGATGGCTGCGGCCGGCAGCGCCAGGATCGAGCCAGGCTCCGGGGTTCTGACTCACTGCAATACCGGCTCGCTGGCCACCGGTGGTATCGGTACGGCGCTGGGCGTGATTGTCGCCGGTTACCGTCTCGGTCGCATCGGCCGCATCTATGCCGACGAGACCCGGCCCTGGCTGCAGGGTTCACGCCTGACAGCCTGGGAACTGGCGCGCTTGGAGATCCCTTTCGAGGTCATCACAGAGGGCGCTGCGGCTGCGCTGATGAACTCGGGACGGGTGCAGTGGGTCATCACCGGCGCCGATCGCATTGCTGCCAACGGTGACGTGGCCAACAAGATCGGGACCTACTCCCTGGCGGTCCTTGCGCGTTATCACGGTGTCCGAATGATGGTCGTGGCCCCGGCATCGACTATCGATCCGGTGATGCCTGCGGGGTCTGGCATTGCCATCGAGCAGCGTGATCCCGGCGAGATCTGGTCGGCTGCGGGGCTGGCCGGGACGCCGGCTGGATACGCTGCCTGGAACCCGGTGTTCGACGTCACGCCAGCAGATCTGCTGGACTGTATCGTGACCGAACATGGGGTGCATCGTCCACCGTTTGACTTTTCTTCCGCAGCCGATGCCGAAAGGCCCTGAAATCAGGCGTCTGTGGTAGAATTCCCCGTTTGTTGTGTGTTCCCGTGCAGCCGTCTCCATGCCCGGGAAGACAACCCGCAAGTTCATTTTTATCAAATACTTGCAATAACATACTAAAGTGATTACGGGGTAACGGCCGATGGTGGAAATGGCACGCGAGGTGCTCCAGGTCAACCTGGAAGACGAAATGCGCCAGTCCTACCTCGATTACGCCATGAGCGTGATCGTTGGGCGCGCGCTTCCGGACGTCCGTGACGGGCTCAAGCCGGTTCACCGGCGCGTGCTGTTTGCGATGCATGAACTGGGCAACGACTACAACAAGCCCTACAAGAAATCGGCCCGCGTGGTCGGTGATGTCATTGGTAAGTACCATCCACACGGCGACAGCGCCGTCTACGACACCATCGTGCGCATGGCTCAGCCTTTTTCCATGCGCTACATGCTGGTCGATGGCCAGGGCAACTTCGGCTCGATCGACGGCGATTCACCTGCGGCCATGCGCTATACCGAAGTCCGCATGGCGCGTATCGCTCACGAACTGCTGGCGGATATCGACAAGGGCACCGTCAACTTTATTCCCAACTACGACGAGTCGGAATCCGAGCCCACCGTTCTGCCGACGCGCGTTCCCAATCTGCTGGTCAACGGTTCGTCCGGGATCGCCGTTGGCATGGCCACGAACATTCCGCCGCACAATCTCGGTGAAGTGACGTCGGCGCTGCTGGCGCTGATCGAGGATCCGGAGCTGGATATTGATGCGCTGATGAGGCACATGCCCGGGCCGGACTTTCCCACAGCCGCCATCATCAACGGTGCCGATGGTATCGCTGAGGCCTATCGAACCGGACGGGGGCGAATCTATCTGCGCGCCCGGACCGAGATCGAGATCGACGAAGGCAGCGGCCGGACGCGCATTGTCGTCCATGAACTGCCCTACATGGTTAACAAGGCCAGGCTGCTGGAGAAGATCGCGGATCTGGTCAAGACCCGGCGCATCGAGGGCATTTCCGAACTGCGCGACGAGTCCGACAAGGACGGCATGCGCATGGTCATCGAGCTCAAGCGTGGCGAAGTGGCCGAGGTCGTGCTCAACAATCTGTTCCAGCTCACTCAGCTGCAGACCGTGTTCGGTATCAATATGGTCGCCCTGGTTGACGGGCAGCCGCGGCTGCTCAATATCCGCCAGATGCTGCTGGCGTTTCTGTCGCACCGGCGCGAGGTGGTCACCCGGCGCAGTCTGTTCGAGCTGCGCAAGTCGCGTGACCGTGCCCACATCCTGGAAGGTCTGACCGTCGCGATCGCCAACCTTGACGAGGTGATTGCCCTGATCAAGGCATCCAAGACCCCGGCCGATGCGCGCGAAGCCCTGCAGGCCAAGCGCTGGGACGCGGGGCTGGTCGAAGCGCTGCTCGGCCAGGCCGGTGCGGACCTGTCGCGCCCGGAGGACCTGTTGCCTGAATACGGCCTGGGCGAGGGTGGCTACCAGCTCTCGCCGCAGCAGGCGCAGGCGATTCTCGATTTACGGCTGCAAAAACTGACCGGCCTGGAGCAGGACAAGCTGGCTGATGAATATCGTCAGATTCTCGAGACCATCCGGGAACTGATGCGCATTCTGTCCGAGCCTGATGCGCTGATGGCCGTCATTCGCGACGAGCTGATCGCGCTGCGCGATCAGTTTGCCGATCCGCGGCGCTCCGAGATCGTGCCTGATCATCTCGATCTGACCATGGAGGATCTGATCACGCCCGAGGACGTAGTCGTCACGCTCTCGCACGCGGGCTATGCCAAGTACCAGCCGCTGGACCGCTACCGCGCGCAGAAGCGCGGCGGGCGCGGACGCTCGGCGGCCCGAACCAAGGACGAGGACTTCGTCGAGCGCTTCTGGGTGACCAACACCCACGACACCCTACTGGTGTTCACATCCGCCGGCAAGGTCTACAAGACCAAGGTCTACGAGCTGCCGCAGGCCGGCCATCACAGCCGCGGCCGACCGATGGTCAACCTGCTGCCGCTCGACGAGGGCGAGCGCATCAATGCGGTCTTGCCCACGCGTGAGTTTCCGGACGACTGGTTCGTTTTCTTCGCAACCCGTTCCGGCCGCGTGAAGAAGACGCCGTTGTCGGATTTTGCCAATATCCGTTCCAATGGCATCTGGGCGGTCTTGCTGGAAGATGGCGACGAACTCGTCGACGTGGCCTTTACCGAGGGCAGCCGCGACATCCTGCTGTTTTCGTCGTCAGGCAAGACGGTGCGCTTCCATGAGTCTGACGTCCGCCCGATGGGCCGTCAGACGCGCGGCGTTGTCGGGATCCGGCTCAAGCATGGCCAGCAGGTCGTTTCCATGCTGGTGGCTGATGAGGGCGATGTCCTGCTCGCTACGGCGCACGGGTACGGCAAGCGCACGGCCCTGGATGAGTTCCCGGTGCACAAGCGAGGCGGTCAGGGCGTGATCGGTATTCAGACCGAAGGCCGCAACGGCCCGCTGGTGGCGGCGCTGGCGGTGACCGGGGACGATGACGTCATGTTGACCTCCAATGCCGGCACGCTGGTGCGCACCTCTGCTGCTGAAATCTCGCGCCTGGGTCGCAACACGCAGGGGGTGACGCTGATCCGGCTGGGTGATGACGAGCAGCTCATCGGCATGGCGCGGGTGGCGGCCTCCGAAGACGAAGAAGGCGACGGGGACGACGGAGCCGGCTGAGACCGGTTCAGTGACGGTATTGGCATCTCCCCATTTTTTGCTGCCCCCTCTCGCAAGGGGCTGAAATCCAGGGCATAGAAAAACGCGCCGATGTAAACGCTCGTAGTGAGCGGCCTGAAGGTGCCGGCTACGGCTTGAAACTGCCGAACAGGGAAGCGTGCAGCGGGGCGCTCACGTCGATGTCGGAACAGTGGCCCGGTTGCGCAGTCATTACTGGGCAACCCGGGCTCAGGCCAGCATGACGCCGCCACCCAAACCGCTGGCGCGTGCCAGGCGTTCATCGCGGGTAATCAGCGTCGCGTTCAATAGGCGGGTGAGCGCCACATAGGCCGCATCATAGGCGGTCAGATGGCCTCGTAGCGACCACACACCTGCCACCAGACTGGCATGCCGATAGCGGCGGATCGGCAGCGAGCGTAGTTCCACGACCAGGTTTTCGATTCTCGAGGCGGGAATGCGGCCGTCCCGGTCCAGCCGGCGCAGCGCGTGCAGTGCCTCGATATCCAGCAACTCGGGTGCGGCCAGATGCGTGCCGGGCTCCCATAGCGTCTGTTCGATCGGTTCGGGCCGGTAACGCGCCAGCAGATCGACGGCAATCGAGGCATCGACCACCAGAATCCGGCTCACGCGGCATCCCGCTCCCGCCGGATCAGCCCGGCCGATGACTCGTCCATGCCGAACGGTTCTGCGGTGCGGAGCCGCTCACGCAACTCGGCTTCCGACGGCAGCGCCAGGGACGCTTCGATCTGTTCCAGCAACAGATCGCTCATGCTCCTGCCCTCCAATGCCGCGCGCGCTTTCAGGGCGCGGTGCAGACGGGTCGGCACATTGCGGATCTGGATCATGTGACTCATGGCGGCCTCCGGTTCATGTGCACTGCATGTTATCAGCGGTTCATCATTCAATGCAATCGCCGGCCCGAATCCGTGCTGCACGCCAGTCGACCACGCAGCAAAAGCAATGACGCCTGATAAACCGTATATAAATATAAATTTCCGGGACGCACGTGCCCCCGCAAGCCGCGCCAAGATCTGCCGCTGCAAGCCCAGCGACGAGCCGCTACCAGCGCCACCGGCCCGAGCAGACGCGGCTCTACCAGATCGTCGAGCGGCAGCGCAGGCTTGAGTCAATGGCGATTTTCGGCGAAGCCGAAAGAAGCCATTGAACGGAAGCCGTCAAGCGCGTATCCGACCTTTATCGAACACCTGGCTGATGCCGGCAATCAGTTGCCCAGTCATGTGCGGCAGGCGTTCGACGGCTACCTGCAATGCGGCCGACTGGAGCACGGCTTTCTGCGCCTCCACGCGCGACGGCTTCGCTCAGGGACTTCTTGCCTTCGGTAAATCGCCCCATCGCCGGCCGTCATTAAATGTCTCAGAACACTACTGTCCGGTAGAACTTGAAAAGGATGCTTGAAAAGATAATTTCATCAGTATGTTACGAGCGTTTTGGGGTGGTATTGACTTGAAAGTGATA
The DNA here is from genome assembly GCA_013285445.1 of Pseudomonadota bacterium. Taxonomy (NCBI): domain Bacteria; kingdom Pseudomonadati; phylum Pseudomonadota; species Pseudomonadota bacterium. Next base: position 1,618,264 of record CP053448.1, read on the forward strand.
TTGAGGAGGGGCACCTAATGCCGGATCACGTTCACATGCTGATATCGATCTCTCCGAAGTACGCTGTTTCACAGGTGGTCGGCTTCATGAAAGGCAAAAGCGCGATCCACATTGCCCGGGTTCACGCAGGTCGCCAGAGGAACTACTGGGCCAGCATTTCTGGGCCCGGGGCTACTTCGCATCGGCGGTGGGGCGAGACGAGCAGGTAATCCGGGACTACATTCGCAACCAGGAGGCTGAGGATCGCCGACTGGACCAGCTAAACTTGATGTAAGGCCCCTTACGCAAGCTCCGTCTACAGACCGCTGTGAGCGGCTCACAACTAAAGCCCCCGGCTTTGCCGGGGGATACTTACTGACGGTATCATTGACCCAGTTGATAGCATATCGATCAGTTGCCGCTGTTGTCCTCGAATCGGTCGAGGAAGATCTGCGGCTCGCCGTTGACGACTTCCAGCGTGACACCGACCTCGACAAGCCCGGCCGACGGGTCGTCGGTGGTGACACACAGCAAAGCGTCATACTGGCCCTGGTCCAGGCTTGAGGCATCGATCGTGACCACGATATCGGCGTCTTCGCCTGGCGCCAGGCTGCCGCTGGTCTGATCGATTCCCAGCCAGGCCACGCCGGCCGGATCGACGCAGGTCGGCGGTTCCTGCTTGTGCAGGGTAACCGACACGTTGGACCAGTTCATGCCGCCGGTCCAGGTATCGTCGAATACGAACTGCCAGTCACCCTCGTCGCCGACGCCCGCCTGGCCGAAAACATCCGTGCCAATGTGGCTGCTGGAGTAGCTGCCCGGGCTGCCCGAACCGCTGCCCTGGAAATCCCAGTCAGGGTTGCCGGTGTTGTAACCACCGACCGTGTAATTGCTGCTGTCCGGGGCGGTGATGGTCATGGCCATGTCCGAGGCCCAGGCGCTGCTGCCGAGGTTGGAGACGCTGCCCTCGAAGGTAAAGCCGATCACCTGACCGCGGGTGTCGATGCCGGCGGGAACTGTTTCACTCGCGCTACCGCCGCCGGGCAGCGCAAAGTCGGCAATGTTCAGGGTCTCGTCCAGGGAGGGGTCGTGACCGTCGCCGGCGGCAGCGGGCAGATCGGCCTGCACCGACCAGTTCAGTGAGCCTGAGCTGCCGATGTGCGCGATGGTGAGGGTCTGCTGGACGTTCTGGCCGGCCGGAAGCACGACCGCCATGCTGGCTGGTGTGACGGCGGCCCGCTGCTCGCGCACCCACACTGCTTCGGGGACGCCCGTGTTGCCCTGGCTGTCGGTTGCCTGGAAAAAGAGCAAGCGCGGCAGGCTGAGCGTTTCCTGCGGATCGATAGACGCCTCGAAGGCGCTGACCGAGGCGGCTTCGAGCGGCAGGATGGTGAAGGACTGGGCGGCGAGATTCGGAGGCAGGTCGAAACTGGCCCGTATCTCCTGAATGTCGTGGATTGGATCATTGGCCGGACTTTCGGTGACGCCGTTCCGGTCAAAGCGGGTGTCGTCGGCAATGCCGCTGACCGTCAGGCTGCCGGTCTGGGCATTCCAGACCGCCTGCGCCGCCCGTACGTCCGGACCGGAGGGTGCCTGGTAGGGGCGGGCGGTGGCCTTGGCGGCATAGATCAGGGCCTCGAGCAGGTCGTCCCACATGGCACTCTCGAAGGCGCTGCAGCTCTGGTGAAAATCCGTGCCGAGTTCCCAGGTGTAGGCGGGTACGCCGAATTCGCCGTAGGCATAATCGGGCGTGGTGCCGCCGGCCGAATAGAGGATGTCGCGGCCCACTTCGTAGCCGGTGTGGAAGCCGAATCGCCGGCCCAGCCAGGCCATCTGGTCGTGATTGGGCGCGTGGTTGGCCGCGCCCGAGCCGGCACCTTCCCAGGCAAACATGACCATCTGGCCGTAGGAATGCAGCGAGATGAACAGGCCCTCGGCGTCGGCGGGCACCGGCTCACTGCTGCCGACCGGCCACTGGTCGTCGAAGACCTGCTGGAGGTAGTTCTGGACGGCCTGGGTCTCCGGCTCGGAGTGGGCGGCGCTGCCGCGGTAGGTTTCGTTGCAGGCGCTTGCGCTGGAGAAGGTACCCCAGAAATAGTCGCTGTTGCGGTTGAGGTCGACGCCGGTCGGGCCCGATGGGCAGGCGTTCAGATTGGAGTTCTTGCGCCACATGCTTTCGCCGTTTTCCACTTCACGCCGCCCGTCCGGGTTTTGCTGGGCGATGATGTGAATCTCGCGATGGTCGAGCAGCCAGCGAGCCGTGGGATCGGTGTCGTAGTGGTCGAACAGCCAGTCGGCAAAGCGGGTGGCGGTCTCGGCGGTGGTCAGCTCGCGCGCGTGCTGGGCGGCCATCAGCACGAACGGCGCCTGGTCGTGGGGACTGTTCTGATTGCCCAGCACCAGTACGTGGAGTTCGTCGCCACCGGGCTCGCCGTTGGCTTCCAGCCAGGTCTGGCCAATCGATTCCCAGCGCGCCAGGTCCGGCCGCGATGCAGCCATGGTCGACAGGTCCGCCTTGGTTTCATCGACCGTGCGGTAGCAGGCGTAGCCGGGGATGCCGGCAAGACCCGCGTTACGCCAGGCCCGCGCGTCGACCGAGCGCGCGTAATTGAGCGAGGCCATGCGCCGGGCGTCGAGGCTGGTGCGAAAACCCAGCGCCTCGATGGCGGCGCGCTGACGGGCGTCGACGTACATGCTGACATAGCCGCCGGCGCGATCGACGCCCCAGAAATCGCCCAGTTCGACCAGCCGTTGGTAGCTTTCGCGCTCCACATCGTGGACACGAATCACCTCACCGTTCTGGGCGGATACGCTGGCGCCGGCCAGTAGCAGGGCGCTGGCGGCCAACCAACCAAACCGGCGTACCAGGCCGCGGGGCTGGTTGGACCGGGTCATGGCAATCGCGGCCCGCTCAGTTCGCATTTTCGAAGCGGTCGTCAAAGATCATGTTGTTTCGCACCTCCAGCATAATGGGTACGGTCACGGTTGGCTGCTGACTGTCGTTGGTCGTCAGACACAGGTCCGTCGTATAGCTGCCCGGAGCAAGCCCGCTGGCATCGAACTGCGCGAAGATGCTGTTCTGGTCGCCGGCATCGACCGTGCCGCCGGTATCGGTCAGCGACAGCCAGTCGGTTGTGGCCGGGTTGTAACAGCCGGGCGACGTGTCCAGTGACCAGGACATCTGGATGCCGCCGGCGCCGTTGTCGAGCACCAGTTCGCTGGCCGCCGCGGTGTCGACGACCAGGGCCGGGTTGAGCGCGGCCGGGCTGACCTGGGCGCAGGCGTCGAGTACGACCAGGTCGAAGTCCGCCACTTCGGTATTGCCGGCGCTCAGGCCGACGCCCAGCATCTGCGCGGACGCGTGGCCGCCTTCGCTCACCATGATGTCGACCGGTGATTCATCGGCCGGTATGTCGAGCGTATAGAAGCCGCCGGCGTCGGTGGTGGTGGCGTAGGGGCCACCCAGCTGACCCATCACGTCGACTGCTGCGTTGGCCAGCGCAGCGGGGTTGTTCTGACAATGCCCCAGCGAGGTCACCGTGCCTTCCAGGGTGGCATCCGGCAGGGTGCCGGTCACTTCCAGGTCGACCGGGATCGGCACCATGGCGGCGGCCGGGTCGTTGGTCGTCAGGCACAGATAGCCCAGGTAGTTGCCGTTGCCAAGGGCTGATGCGTCCACGCCGATGGTGACCGTCTCGCTGTTGCCGGCGGCCACGCTGCTGCTGTCGGGCGTGGCCGACAGCCAGTCGACGCTGGTGTACTCGCCGTCGCAGACCGGCAGCGGTGCCTTGTGCAACGTGATCGTGACATCGGTCCAGTTCATGGTGTCGTTCCAGGTGTGATCGAACTGGAACTGCCACTGGCCCTCGTCGAGCTCGCCCTCGGCCCCGAAGATGTCGGTGCCGATATGGGTGCTGGTGTAGGTGCCGTCGTCGGTCGATCCGCCACCGTCGAAATCCCACGGCGGATTGCCGGTCTGATAACCGCCGACACTGAAACTGGCGCCTTCCGGTCCGGTGATCGTCAGCGCCAGATCCGAGGCCCAGGTGGCGGTTCCGGATATGCCGGAGACGGTGCCCTCGAAGGTGAAGCCGACGACCTGGCCGCGGCTGATCAGACCGGCGTTCGCGCTGTCGCTGTGACTGTTGCCGCCGGGCAGCGAAAAACCGGCCAGGTTCAGCGGCTCGTCCAGGGCCGGGTCATGGCTGTCGCGGGGCAGGGCGGCGGTTTCGAGCGCGTCGGTGAGCATCGACCAGGTCAGGTTGCCGGTACCGACATTGCCGACCTGCAGCGTCTGGTCGGCGCTGCCGCCGGCGTTGACTGCGAAGCTGAAGCTGGTGGCCGACAGATCGGCGACCGGCTCCTGGCGGGTGGTGAAGCTGAAGATGGTGCTCCAGACCCCATCACCGCAGAGGTTGTTGCCGGCCACGCGCCAGAAGTACTCGGTATCCAGGGCCAGGTCGCTGGCCGGCGTAAAGCTGGTTCCGGTGACGTTTTCATCGATGACGACCGTACCGAAGCCGGCGTCGGTGGCCACCTGGAGGCGGTAATCGCTGACACCGGTCAGTCCATCCCATGAAAACTCGGGCCTGAGCACCAGGTCGCTGGCGCCATCGGCTGGCGCGAGCTGGCTTGGGGCGGCGGCCAGGGGCTCGTCGAGCGTCAGGGTGAAATCGACCTGATGGACATCGCTGCCGTCATCGCCGGTCAGCGTGAGCGGGTATTCGCCGGTGCTGGCCGAGTCATCCACGGTCACCTGCCAGCTGCTGCCGCCCGGTGCTGCGACGCTGGTCGGCGTCAGCACGCTGCCGACGCCGGCCGGCTCGCCGCTGGAAGCCAGGCTGACCGTGCCGCTGTAGGCGCCGAGCGTGCCCACATCGACGGCGATGGCGGTAACGTCCGTGCCGCTGTCGGGCACGCACATTCCGGCCTGCTCGGGGTCGAGGCCGAGGGTGAAGGTCGGGTCGCCGACGATGCAGTTATAGCAGGCCAGGGCGAAATCCTGGCGGGGCGAACCGGGATTCCACGGGTCGAGGCCGTCACCGGCCAGATCAGTGGCTTCGACGGTGATCGCGACCGCGCCCTGGTGCTGGCCGGGGCTCAGGAAAACGCCTTCCAGGTTGTTCATACCGTCGGCGCTGCCGCCGGTCGCCGACCAGCCGTCACCGCCGATCACGTTGCCGAGATAGGTGCTGCCGTCGGCTTCGACCACCAGGTCGAGGTTGTTGACCCAGGCCGGCGTCGTGCCGCCGAGGCCGGCGCCGGGTGCGTCGGTCCAGGCCAGCATGATGCGGATCGGCTCGGCCGGGTTGACGGCATTCAGGCCCAGCGACCACTGCTCGCCGGCGCTGGTCAAGACTGTTTCCTGGTCGGTCATGTAGACTTCCAGGCCGTGGTTCATGACCTGTTCAAGGTCGATACGTCCGTAGCCCTGGAAGCGGTCCGGACGATGGCCCATGGTGACGCCGTCGGCGTTGGGGTTGCCGACCAGGTTCTGGGCTGCGGCGGTAAAGACTGCCTTGACCAGGGCCGGTGAAGGATTATTGCCGGTCTCGTCAAGGTATTTTTCGGCCCAGACCGATACGCTGCCGGAGACCACGGGCGAGGCCATCGAGGTTCCGCAGAAACTAGCCGAATGCGCGGTATCGGAGGAATTGGTGGTGCTGTCGGTGCTGCAGCCCGGCGCGACGATGTGCGGTACGCGGCGGCCGTCGCAGGCATTGCCGTGCCCGGAGTTTCCGGAAACGCGGAAAATATTGGCGACCTGCGTGCCGTCCGAATTCTGCAGCGAAGTCGAACCGACCGCAAACAGGTTCTTGGCCTCGTCGGGCGAGCCCAGCGAGCTGGGTGCGCAGGCGCCGCTTCCGTCACCATTGCCGTTCATGATCGACCACACGGCCAGTACCGGCTGGTCGCCGGCGGTGTCGGGATCGGCATCGCGGCTGATGAAGTCGATTTCCATGGTCGGAATGTCGTAGCCCTGCGGCGAGCCGGTCGGCCCCCAGGAGTTGTTGGTCAGCAGGGCACCGCTTTTAGCCGAGTCCTGGTAGATCTTGAGCATGCCTTCGGGCACCATGCCGCCGGGCCCGGAGCCGAGAAACGGCTGGTAGACCTGGGTGACGATACTGGCGCCCGGCGCCACGCCCTGACCGCGCAGAAAGCCCTGGAGCAGCGCGCCGGTGGCGCCGGTGCCGGCAATGGCGCCGGCGACATGCGTGCCGTGTGCGTTTGATCCGCTGCCGCCACAGCTGCCGTTGGTGCCGCTGCACGGCGCCATGCGGTCGGCAAGATCGACATGGGTGGTCAGAACCCGCCCGTCGACCACGCCGACGGTGATGCCGGAGCCGTCATAGCCGGTGTTGCTCAGCCAGGTGGCGTAGCCCGGGAAAACCGTGTTCGAGCCATCGTAGTTGCCGACCACTGACTGGTTGCTCATCTCGCCCCGGGGGCCGGCGTCCTGCTGGACGTACTGCACGGTAAAGACGGCCGCTTCCCGAGCCAGGTCCATGTAGGCATCACCGGGCAGATCCATGTGTACCACCCGGAAGTGCGTGTTGAGCGGCGTGATGGCGTGGACGATGCCAAACTGTCCGAGCGTTGACCTGAGCGTCCGCTGATCGACGTGCCGGCTGGCCAGCGCCATGGTCGGTCGCAGCGCCCGGTCGAAGCCGCGAAAGCGTGGCTGGACCCGCCAGTCCGGCAGCATCGGGCCGGTCCAGCGGACCGAGGATCTGCCTGCTGCCAGGCCCATCTGGTCGGCGCTGGCCCAGACGATATGGCTGAACGGATGTAGCGGCTGGACCAGCTGCAGGCCGGTGTTGCGCAACTCGGCCAGCCACTCCGGCCGGATCGGGCCGCTGAACTGGATGAGGTGGAAGTCGCCGGCCGGATCGGGGCGGTAATCGCCGAACAGCGAGTCGAGCGCGGCCTGATCCAGGGGGTCGAAGTGCTCATCGCCCAGCGTCAGATGGAAGGGTCGGTCAACCAGGGTCAGACGCAGCCCCTGGGTCGAGAGCAGACTGATCTGCTCGGTATCAAGCAGGCCCCACTGAAAAGCGCCGTAGTCCATCAGGGTGTCACTCAGGCCGGCGACGACGCGGTCGACTTCGGATGCCGTGTGATGTACGCGCGCCCAGTGGCGTTCGTCAGCATGAACCGGGGACAGCGCCGTCAGCGCAAGCAGCGTGAGGGCGATCATCAGGGCGGCTGGCACGGATCGGCCGGGGCGGGGTCGTTGCATGGGACGTTTTCCTGTTGTTCTGTTATCGTCTGGGCGGTCCGGCTTGATCCCGGCCGCCGCTGGCATAACGGCCGATGTTAATGGAACCCGGCCTTTATTTCATCCCGACTTGTGTGATCTGATTCACAAGTTGATGACACCATGACTTTGTTCACGGGTTTGATGCGGGTTGGCGGGCTATGATATTTGGCCGCTGAACGAAGCGTTTTCCGTGCAGGAGCCAAAGCCTTGAAAAAAACCGATTGCGTGCGCCTTCTTTGTCTGTTTGCCGTGTCCTTGCTGGCCTTGCCGGCTCTGGCCGAAACCCGGTTGCTGAGATTCCCCGACGTTTACGCCGACCGGGTCGTGTTCAGCCATGGCGGGGACTTGTGGTCTGCCCCGGTCGATGGCGGGACGGCCTGGCGGTTGACGTCCCATCCGGGCCTCGAGTTGTTCGCGAAGTTCTCCCCGGACGGTCGCTGGATCGCGTTTACCGGGCAGTACGGTGGCGACGAGCAGGTGTATGTCATGCCGGCCAATGGCGGCGAGCCGCGCCAGCTGACCTGGTATCCGGCGACCGGGCCACTGCCGCCGCGCTGGGGCTACGACAACCAGGTCCACGGCTGGACACCTGCGGGCGATGCGATCGTGTATCGTTCGCAGCGCGATGCCTGGGGTTCGTCGTCCGCGCGGCTCTTTACGGTCGGCGTCGAGGGCGGCCTGCCTGAGCCGCTGCCGATGCCTGTCTCCGGCGCCGGGACGTTTACCGACGATGGCCGCATTTTCTACTCACCGCTGTTCCGTGATTTTCGCACCTGGAAGCGCTACCAGGGCGGCTGGGCACAGGATCTGTGGCTGTTCGACCCCGGCAGTAACAATGCGCGCCAGCTCACCGAGCATCCACGCACCGAAAGAGACCCGATGTGGATCGAAGGGCGCGGCTACTTTGTTTCCGACCGCGACGGCAAGCTCAACCTCTACCGCGTCGATCCCGACAGCCGCGAGATCGTGCAGTTGACCTTTCACGATGATTTTGACGTTCGATGGGCCAGTGCCGATGATGCAGGTCGCATCGTCTACGAGCACGGCGGAGTGCTGCGCGTATTCGATGTGGGTACGGGCGAGGACCGCGGGATCAGGATCCACGTACCCGACGATGGCATCAACCGGCGTGAGCGCGTGGTCGACGTGTCGGGGCAGATACACGGTGCGCGCCTGAGCCCGACCGGCCAGCGCGTCTTGTTCGAGGCCCGCGGCGATCTGTTCAACGCCCCCGTTGACCAGGGCGTCGCCCGCAACCTGACCGGGCGCTCGAGCGCCCACGACCGTGAGGCCGACTGGTCGCCGGACGGGCAGACTATCGTGTTCGTTTCCGATGCCGGCGGCGAGGAAGCACTCTACCGCGTGCCGGCGGACGGCAGCGCCGCGCCGAGGCAGCTGACCGCAGGCCTTGAAACCCGGTTCTATCGCCCGCGCTTTTCACCCGACGGCGATCACATCGCGATCTCCGACAAGGACGGTATCATCTACGTCCTGCCGGCCGACGGCGGCGACCTTGTCCGCGTCGCCCGCGATGAAGGCTGGCGCAACCGCGACTATGTCTGGTCGCCGGACGGCGCCTGGCTGGCGTTCAGCCTGACCGAGCCCTCTGGCCTGCGCGCGCTTCATCTGTACAGTGTCGAAGATGGCGAAAGCCGCCGGCTGACCGAGGGCCTGTTTGCCGAGTACGGTCCGGCGTTCTCGCCGGACGGCAAGTTTCTCTACTTTTTGGCCGACCGCGAGTTTGCCCCGCAGATCTCCGGCCGCGAGTGGAATTACGCGACCAACCGGGTGACCGGCATCTATGCCTTCATGCTCGATCCGGACACGGACAATCCCTTTGCGCCCGAAGACGCCGAGGAAAAGGGCCTCGACGCCGGGTCCGAAAACGACAAGGCCAATGGCGACAAGGGAAGCAGTGAGGATAGGCGCAAACCGGTCATGATCGAGTTCGACGGACTTGCCGACCGCCTGCTGCGCGTACCGGTCGATGCCGGCAACTACACCGGCCTCGTGGTGGCCGAAAACGGCATCCTGTTCGGCGAGTACGACGCGTTCTACTATGGCCGTGCACCACAAAACCCGCCGCGGCTGAAGCTGTTCAAGTTCGAGGACCGGAAAGTCGTCGATTTCGTCTCTGGCGTCAACAGCGTCGATGCCAGCCTCGACGGCAAGCGCGTGCTGGTTCGAAAGGGCGGCGCCTGGAGCGTCCATGAGATCGCCAGTGAAGGCCGCGAGCCCGAGGACGTGGTCACGGCTGGTCTGCGGATGCGCGTCGATCCGGTGGCCGAGTGGGCGACCATCTTCGACGAGGTCTGGCGCCGATTCCGCGATCACTTCTATGTCGAGAACATGCACGGCTATGACTGGGAGGAGCTGCGGGAGCGTTACCGGCCATTGCTCGAGCATGTCGCCCACCGCAGCGATCTCAATTACCTGATGGGGGAGATGATCGCCGAGCTGAACGTCTCGCATGCGTATGTTTCCGGGGGCGACGAGGGTCTGCCCGAGCGGCCGCATGTGGCCTTGCTGGGTGCCCGCTTCGAGGTGGACGGAGAACGCTACCGCATTGCCCGTATTCTGGCAGGACAAAACGACGAGCCGCGCTACCGATCGCCGCTGACTGTCGCCGGCGTGGACGTTTCGGAGGGCGATTACATCCTCTCTATCAACGGCCAGGCGCTGACCGCCGGCGAGAACGTCTATCGTCGCCTGACCCTGCCTGCCGGTCAGGCCGTGGCCCTGGCCGTTGCCTCCAGTGCCGATGGTGGCGACGCGCGCGAGGTGCTGGTCGAGCCGATCGATGACGAGACTTCGCTGCATTACCTGGCCTGGGTGCTCGACAACCATCGTCGGGTCAGCGAGGCCAGCAACGGCCGCGTCGGTTACCTGCATATTCCGGACATGGGGCCCAACGGCATCCGCGAGTTCATCAAATGGTTCTACGGGCAGATTCGCAAGGACGGCCTGGTTGTCGACGTTCGCTCCAACGGCGGTGGCAACGTCTCGCAAATGCTGATCGAGCGCCTGGCCCGCAAGCCGCTGTCCCTGGGATACTCGCGCACCCAGCCGAACGTCGGCACGTATCCCAACCAGGCCTTCAACGGCCACATGGCGGCCATCCTGGACGAGAACTCGGCGTCTGATGGCGACATCTTCCCCTGGCAATTCCGAAATGCCGGCCTCGGCCCGCTGATCGGCAAGAAGAGCTGGGGCGGGGTGGTCGGCATCACCAGCCACGGCCCGGTCATCGACGGCGGCTCGGTCAACGTGCCCGAGTTCGGGTTTCTCAACACCGAGGGTGAATGGGTCATCGAGGGCGAGGGCGTCGAGCCGGATATCGAGGTCGAGAACGATCCGGCCAGCGTGATCGCCGGCGAGGATCCGCAGCTCGAGCGCGCCATCGAGGAAGTCATGAAGCGGATCGAGGCCGATCCCCCGCGTTTCCCGGAGCGTCCCGAGCCGCCCGTCAAGATTGACTAACGGCTTTCGGTCGGAGCCGCGTTCACCCCGGCCGGGGAGCGAGTGCTCTGCGAAGCGCGGGGCGGGCTTGGGGCTGAACCGCTTCTGCGGTGGACGGGTGATATTCGCTTCAGTTCGACGCGGTGGCGAGGCCTTCAGCGAATATCACCCGTCCACCGCAACCGCTCTGTGTCTACGACCCCATTCTTTTCACTTGCCACGACAGCTCTCGGCGCTGGTTGGCCTGCTGAGGGCCTCGCCACCGCGTCGAACCGAAGCAGGTCAACCAGCGCCGAGAGCCGGCCCCCGACCAACACCCTCAACCGGCCTCGAGCCAGTCTTCCATCGGCGGGCAGGAGCAGACCAGATTGCGGTCGCCGTAAACATTGTCGACGCGCCCGACCGGGGCGAAGTACTTGCCCAGCCTGAGTTCCCTGACCGGCCAGCCGGCCTCCTGTCGAGTGTAGGCATGGGGCCAGTCGTCCGAGCTCAGTTCCTGAAGCGTGTGCGGCGCGTTCCGCAGGGGATTGTCTTCGGCATCCCACTCGCCGCTGGCCACGCGCTCGATCTCTCCGCGGATGGCGATCATCGCCTCAATGAAACGGTCAAGTTCCTGCTTCGATTCGCTTTCGGTCGGTTCAATCATCAGCGTGCCGGGCACCGGCCAGGACATGGTTGGTGCGTGAAAACCATAGTCGATCAGGCGCTTGGCGACGTCTTCTTCGGTAATACCGGCCTGCTCCTTGAACGGACGCAGATCCACGATGCACTCGTGGGCGATACGTCCGTTGCGCCCCGTGTAGAGAATATCGTAGTGACTGGCCAGACGTGTGGCGAGATAGTTGGCATTGAGGATGGCCACCTCGGTGGCTTGTTTGAGTCCGTCGCTGCCCATCAGACGAATATAGATCCAGGGAATGGGCAGAATGCCTGCGCTGCCCCAGGGCGCGGCAGCCACGGGCGGGTTGGCGCCGTACTCGGGACCAAGCAGACCGCTGCCGTGCCCCGGCAGAAACGGCACGAGGTGTCGGCGTACGCCAACCGGGCCGATGCCGGGGCCGCCGCCACCGTGCGGGATGCAGAAGGTCTTGTGCAGGTTCAGGTGACAGACGTCGGCGTATTCGGCGATCTTCGACCAGCCGACCAGGGCGTTGAGGTTGGCTCCGTCCAGGTAGACCAGGCCGCCGGCGTTACGCACTCGCTGACAGATATCGACGACGTCTTCCTCGAACACGCCATGTGTCGACGGATAGGTGATCATCAGCGCCGCCAGCCGGTCACGATGCGCCTCGATGCGGCGCTCGAGGTCCTCCAGATCGATATTGCCCTGACGGTCGCACGCCACGACGACAATCTCCATCCCGGTCATCTGGGCGCTGGCTGGGTTGGTACCGTGCGCCGAGGCAGGAATCAGGCAGATGTTTCGGTGTCCCTCGCCGTTATGCTCGTGCCAGGCCTTGATGGTCAGCAGCCCGGCATACTCGCCCTGGGAGCCGGCGTTAGGCTGCAGTGAAACGGCGGCAAATCCCGTGATTTCACGCAGCATTCCCTCCAGGTCGTCGATCAGGTTATGGTAACCGCGCGCCTGGTCCCAGGGACAGAAGGGATGCAGCTCGGCAAACTCCGGCCAGGTGATCGGAATCATCTCGGCCGTTGCGTTGAGCTTCATCGTGCATGACCCCAGCGGGATCATGGCGTGAGTCAGGCTGAGATCGCGGTTCTCGAGCCGCTTGAGATAGCGCAGCATTTCGGTTTCGGAGTGATAGCGACCGAATACCTCATGCTCGAGAAACGCTGTACTGCGGCGCAAGGACTCCGGTATGGCCTGCATGTCGGCCGGCAGCTGGTTGTCGAGTTCGGCGATACTGCTTGGTTCTCCGCCGCTGAAAATCTTGAGCAGTCGTGCCAGATGATAGCGACGCGTGCGCTCGTTGACGCTGATGCCGATGTATCCTTCGCGGTCGGCGCGCAGGTTGATTCCGGCGCGCTGGGCGCGATGCAGCAGGGCCTGACGTTTTGGTTCGCCGACCTCAACCGACAGGGTGTCAAAAAAAACATCGTGTTCCAGCCTGAAACCCAGCTGCTGGATGGCCGTGGCCAGAATACAGGTCTGGCGATGGATGCGGCGGGCAATTTTCTCCAGGCCCTTGGCGCCGTGCCAGACGGCGTAGAAGCCGGCCATCACTGCCAGCAGTGCCTGGGCGGTGCAGATGTTGCTCATGGCCTTTTCGCGGCGGATATGCTGCTCGCGCGTTTGCAGGGCCATGCGCAGTGCCGGGTTGCCGTGGCGGTCCCTGGATACTCCGATGATGCGGCCAGGCACACTGCGGCGGTAGGACTCACGGGTGGCGAAGAAGGCCGCGTGCGGTCCGCCGTAGGCCATCGGCACGCCGAAGCGCTGAGCGCTGCCGATGACGCAGTCGGCGCCGGCCTCGCCCGGCGGCTTGAGCATGACCAGAGCCATCAGGTCAGCGGCCACTGCCAGCAGCGCGCCGCGGTCGTGCAGTGTTTGCGCCAGTCCGTCGAGCGCCCTGAGACCGCCGTTGGCGGCAGGATACTGGGTCAGTGCGCCAAAACAGTCCGTGGCTGCCGCTGCGTCTTCGATATCTTCACAGACCTGCACGTCGATGCCCAGATGGCGGCCTCGATTGACGACCACGTCGATGGTCTGTGGCAGGCATGCGGCGTCGACCAGAAAGACATCATTGTCCCGCTTGTGATTGACGCGGCGAAGCATGGCCATGGCTTCTGCCGCGGCGGTGGCCTCGTCGAGCAGGGAGGCGTTGGCCAGCTCCATGCCGGTCAGGTCCATGACCATCTGCTGGAAATTGAGCAAGCCTTCCAGTCGCCCCTGTGAAATCTCGGCCTGGTAGGGCGTATAGGCGGTGTACCAGCCGGGGTTTTCAAGAACGTTACGCTGGATCACCGGCGGCGCCAGGGTCGGGTGATAGCCGAGGCCGATCATGCTGTGATTGACGGTGTTGGCCTCAGCCATTTCGCGAATCTGCTCGAGCACACGTTCCTCGTTATCGCTGGGCGGTAGATCCAGGGGCTGGCTCTGACGGATGCTGCCCGGCATGGTCTCGTGCATCAGCGCCTCGAGCGAGGCCGCCCCGACAGTGTCCAGCATGCCCCGTGTGTCGTTGCTGCGGGGTCCGATATGCCGGGTCAGAAATTCATCATGCGATTCAAAATGATGAAGCGGTGATGGGTGTCCGGAACGGTCGGTCATTCAGGTCAGTCCTTGAGCGCTTGTCGGAAAAAAATGATGATCGATCAGCAGGAAGGCAAACAGGGCCATCAGGTAGATCACCGAGTAGTTGAACATGTGCATGGCCAGCTGCTCGTTGCGAGAGCGCATGAGGGCGATGGCGTAGCCCAGGAATCCGGCATTGAGCACGAGCACGCCGGCCAGGTAGGCCAGGCCACTCATGCCGGTCAGCCAGGGTAGCAGGGTGACCAGCAGCAGCATGATGGTATAGAACAGAATCTGCCAGCGCGTGAACGCAACGCCGTGCGTGACCGGTAACATCGGCACGTCGGCAGCGGCGTAATCGTGTCGCCGATAGATCGCCAGCGCCCAGAAATGTGGCGGTGTCCAGACGAATACAATCAGGAAAAGAACCAGGGCATACGGATGCACTTCGCCGGTCACGGCGGCCCATCCAAGCACCGGGGGTGCCGCCCCGGCGGCGCCTCCGATAACGATGTTCTGCGGGGTGGCACGCTTGAGCCAGGCGGTGTAGATGACGGCATAGCCAATCAGGCTGGCAAAGGTAAGCAATGCAGTCAGCGGGTTGACCAGCACCACCAGGACGGCCATCGATACAACGGCCAGACCCAGCGCAAATGACAGCACCTGCCTGCGGTCGAGCTGGTTTTGCGGTAGCGGCCGGTTGCGGGTGCGGGCCATGATTCGGTCGGCGCGTTCGTCCAGCAGATGGTTGATTGCCGCTGCCGAACACGCGGCCAGGCCGATGCCCAGGGTGCCCCAGACCAGTGCCGGCAAGGGAATCATGCCGGGTGTGGCCAGCGCCATGCCTACGACGGCGGTGAACACGATCAGCGCGACAACGCGCAGCTTGCACAGCGCCAGGAAGTGCCGGATTTTGAGCCGGACTGAGTGAGTCATGATGCAGGCAGGCGCGTGTCGATCACTGCGCGTCGGTCCGGGTCCAGGTCAGGAGCCGGGAAAGATCACGCCGCATGCCGTTGAAATCCGTGTCTGCAGGGTAGCGCAATATTATATGCCGGCGCGGGTCGATGATGTAGCTGACGACATCCGCGGATTGGACGGGCAGCCCGGACGAGAGGCTGCGCCCGGCGGCACCGTCGATGATAGCGATAGGATCTGACAGTGCCTCGATCTGCGCCCGAGTCGAGCTGTCCAGGGCGACCGGAGTGACCAGCAACAGGCCGATTTCCGGCTGGTGCCGGTTCTGGGCCCGCCGCACCTGACGCAACCAGTACAACGACTCGAGACAGTCCTGATCGCAGCCGTTACGGCGATAGTGCAGCAGCTGCCAGTCGACGCTGATCAAATGATCACGGCCTGGCCGATCCGCCTGTTCGGGCGCCTCGATTTTGGGCAATCGTGGTGGCGGCTCGAGCAGTTCGCCGTGGTTCCGGGTTTGGGCCGGCTCCCACTCCAGCCACTGGCTGTGCAGGAGGACAGCCAGAACGACCGGTGTCAGGAAAACAGCCGCCAGGGCAATGAGCGTGGTTCGATTCATGCGGTCTTGAAGCTCCGGATGGTCAGCGTGATCCAGATCAGGGCGATGACGAGGGCCATTGTGAGCCACTGCCAGGCGTAGGCGCGGTGGCGGTCCGGGCCGAAGACAACCGGTTGCCATGGATCGCCGGTCAGATGCGCCGGATGCGCCGGGTCAAGGAGGATGATTCGCTCACTGACCAGGCCGGGAAACACCTCTGCGACAGGACCGAGATCCAGGTAAGTCATCAGATTGGGCCACTGGTCGGGGTTGACAACCGCGTTCCCGCCGAGCTTAAGACCCGGCTCGGGGGGATAGCCGAGGCGGCCGCTGATCGTCACCGTTCCGGTCGGGATGTCAGGGTTGGGCAGGCGCTGTTCCAGGCGATTGAAGGAGTGCCAGCCCCGGTTGACCAGCCACAGCGACGGCTGGTTGTCGGGCCGGAACGGAGTGAACACGTGTACGCCGGCCTGTCCGTTGCGCACCTGGTTGTCGAGCAGCAGCTGGCGTTGCTGGTCAAAACGGCCGGTGGCGGTGACGCGCGTGAAGATCGGCGAATGCGTCAGGTCGCGATCAAGTGTCCGGAGGGGTGCCTCGCTCCAGCCCGCGGTGAGTTCGCGCTTGTATTCGGCCCGATCGAACTGCCACATCGCCAGCCATACCGTTAGCGCCAGCGCGCCGATGGCTGCGACGTGGGGCAGCAGTGACGGCCGTGTTCGCATGCTCATGTCACCGTGCCCCTATAATGGGCCGAAATCATTTCGGAATACGCAGTCTTGTTGAGCAAGGTTCTGATACTCGCGGCGTTCGCCGTCATCCTGTATACGCTGGCGTCCAGTTTCTACTTTCTGGTGCATGACTCGGGTGAAGGCGAGCGCACGGTGCGCCGACTGAGCTGGCGGGTCGGCCTGTCGCTCGGTCTGGTCATACTGATGTGGGTCGGATTCCAGGCCGGATGGATCGAGCCACAGGGTGTCAACCCGGTGCGCTACCCGACACCGGGCGCCGGCGACTGAGACGTCCGTTGGCGCCTGGGGTCAGCCCTTCAGGTGCTGAAGCACCGATTCGGCGCTCGAGACACGAAACTCGCCTGGCTGTTCGACGAGCAGGTGGCGCACGACACCGTCCTCGATGACCATGGCAAAGCGCTGTGACCGCTGACCCATTCCGAATCCGGAGGCGTCCATCTCCAGTCCCAGGGCGCGCGTGAATTCCCCGTTGCCGTCGGCGGCCATGGTGATCTCGTCTTCGACCCCGACGGCCTGGGCCCAGGCCTGCATGACGAAAATGTCGTTGACTGCAACGCACACGATGCGATTGACGCCCGCCTGACGCAATTCGGCCGCCCGCTCGATGAAACCCGGCAGGTGCTGCGCCGAGCAGGTGGGCGTGAACGCGCCGGGCACGGCAAACAGGACCGAGCGACCGATCCCCAGCAGCTCGACGCTGGAGCGGGTTGCAGGCCCGCTATCGGTCATGACGGTCAGTGTGGCCTCGGGCAGACGCTCACCCACGGCAATGGTCATGTCAGTTCACCTTACTTCAAAGCTTCGTTGATGGCGTTGAGCAGCACTTTCTTGTCGACCGGCTTGGTGATGTAGGCTGCGGCACCCTGGCGCATGCCCCAGATCCGGTCGGTTTCCTGATCCTTGGTGGTCACGAAAATGATTGGGATGTTCGCCGTTTTCTCGTCCTTGCTGATCTTGCGCGTCGCCTGAAAGCCGTTGACGCCCGGCATGACGATATCCATCAGGATCACGTCAGGCAGGTGTGCTCTTGCCTGCTCGACGCCTTCTTCACCGCTGCTGGCAGTGACTGCTTCGTGCCCGCCGCCCTCGACGATCTTCTTGATCGCGTACAGGTGGGTTTCGGAGTCGTCTACGATGAGAATCTTAGCCATAGCTTTCCCTTTTTGGAGTCTTTACGCACCAGTTGCACATCAGGTGCATCATACCCGATGCGAGTGCGGGATGCTCAAACCAGCCGGACCGGAATCCGGCCGTGGCCCTGACCCTCTAGCAATCGGTCAAAGGCATCGGGCAGATCCGCCAGGCCGATCGGGTCGCCGGCGATCCGGTCGAGATGACGGGGTTTCCAGTCTCCGGCCAGTTGCTGCCACAACCGTTCGCGGATCGGGTACGGGCAGCCTGCGGAATTGATGCCAAGCAGGCAATTGCCGCGGATGATAAACGGCATCACCGTCGTGTGCAGGCCGATTCCGCCGGCCATGCCACAAGCGGCAAGATTGCCCCAGGGATGAATGACCCGGGTCAGGCCGGCCAGCATGTCGCCACCGACGCTGTCAAGCGCGCCGGCAAAGCGGGCCGAGGCCAGCGGGCTCTCGGGCCAGTACAGTTCGTGTCGCGAAATGCACTGGTCGGCACCGAGTTCGTGCAGCCACTCGAAGGCCGCCTCCTTGCCGGATATGGCCGTGACCTGGTAGCCCGCTTTGGAGAAGATGTCGATGGCCAGTGAACCGACGCCACCGGTTGCGCCGGTAATGGCAATTGGCCCCATGTCAGGCGTCTGGCCGTTCTGCTCCATCCGCCACAGCCCGAGCGCCGCGGTGAAGCCGGCCGTGCCGAGCGCCATCGCCTCGCCAAGATCCAGACCTTCGGGCAGCGGCACCAGCCATTCGGACGGCACGCGCAGGTACTCGCTGTAGCCGCCGTCACGGGTCTCGGACAGGCCGCAGCCCGTGATCAGGACTTCGTCTCCTTCACGAAAACGTTTGTTGTCGCTGTGGACAACCGTACCGGCTGCATCGATTCCGCCGTTGAGCGGAAACCGTCGCAGAATCTTGCCTTTGCCGGTGCCGGCCAGCGCATCCTTGTAGTTCACGCTGGAATAGGCAACCTGGATGGCCACATCGCCGTCGGACTGCTCGTCGAGCGACTGCTCGACCAGCTCGGCCCGGTAGCCGTCCTCGTCGTCGTGGATGCGGAAGGCGCGGAAGGTGTCCGGGATCGCGTTGGCCATGATTCAGTTCGCCTTGTGGATCGCGCGCTTGTCGACCGCCAGCGCAGCCTCGTGGACGGCTTCCGACAGGGTCGGGTGGGCGTGGATGATGCGCGCCAGGTCCTCGGCTGCCCCGGCGAACTCCATCGTCACGACGCATTCGGCGATCAGCTCGGAGGCGTTCGGTCCGACGATCTGCACGCCCAGAACGCGGTCGGTTTCGGCGTCGGCAATGACCTTGACCGAGCCCGGCGCATGGCCCATGGCCAGCCCGCGTCCGGTGGCGGCGAAGGGGAAGCTGCCGGCGTGGTATTCGACGCCTTCTTCCCCGAGCTGCTTCTCGGTCTTGCCGACCCAGGCGATTTCCGGGTCGGTGTAGATCACCCAGGGCACGGTGTCATGGCCGAAGTGACCGTGGCCGCCGGCAATCGTTTCGACCACCGCGATGCCTTCCTCGGACGCCTTGTGGGCCAGCATCGGGCCGCGCACCAGGTCGCCTACGGCCCAGACGTTCTCGGCCGAAGTGCGGCAGTGGTCGTCGACTTCGACCTGGCCGCGATCGGTCAGCTTCACGCCCGAACCGTCGTCCAGCAGGCTGTCGGTGGCGGCCTTGCGGCCGACGGCGACAAGCAGCTTGTCGAAGGTTTCGCTTTGCTCGCCGTCCTTGCCTTCGAAGGTCACGGTGACCTTGCCTTCGGAGACTTCGGCGCCGGAGACTTTCGTTCCGAGCCGAATGTCGAGGCCCTGCTTCTTGAATTCGCGTGCCGCGACCCGCGACATGTCCTTGTCGATGGCCGGCAGGAACTCGTCCAGGGCCTCGAACAGGATCACCTCGCTTCCCAGGCGCGACCAGACGCTGCCCATCTCCAGGCCGATCACGCCGGCGCCGATCACGCCCAGGCGTTCGGGCACCTGCTGGAATTCGAGCGCACCGATATTGTCGACGACCGTTTTGTTGTCGATTTCGACGTTGGGGATGGAGAAGCTCACCGAGCCGGCGGCCAGAATGACGTGATTGCCCATGACGGTGTAGGCGTCGCCGTCGTGCGGGGACAGTTCCACCTCGCGGTCGGCCTTGAGTTTGCCGCGGCCGTTGACGAACTCGACCTTGTTGGCCTTGAGCAGCTGGTTGACGCCGCCGGTCAGCTGCCTGACCACCTGGTCCTTGCGCTCGATCATCTTGCCGACGTCGATGCTGACGTCCTTGACCTGAATGCCGTGATCTGCGTAGTCGTCACGTACATGGGCGAAATGCTTGGACGAGTCGAGCAGGGCCTTGGACGGGATGCAGCCGATGTTCAGGCAGGTGCCGCCGGGCGCGGGCTTGCCGTCGTCGTTCTGCCGGTCGTCGACCAGCAGCACCTTCATGTCCAGCTGCGCGGCCCGAATGGCGGCCACGTAGCCCCCGGGGCCGCCGCCGATCACGATGAGGTCGAATTTCTTGTCAGCCATTTCCTTAATCCTTGCAGATTTTTCCGTCAAAGACCCAGCAGCATGCGCGCGGGGTCTTCCAGTGCTTCCTTGATCGCCACCAGGAACTGCACGGCATCCTTGCCGTCAATGATGCGATGGTCGTAGGACAGCGCGATGTACATCATCGGCCGGATGACGATTTCGCCGTTGCTGGCCATCGGGCGTTCCTTGATGGCGTGCATGCCGAGGATCGCCGACTGCGGCATGTTCAAAAGCGGGGTCGACAGCAGCGAGCCGAACACGCCGCCGTTGGTGATGGTGAACGTGCCGCCCTGCAGGTCCTCGAGCTGGATGGTGCCCTTGCGCGCCTTCTCGGCGTAGTCGGCAATGCCCTGCTCGATCTCCGCCAGGCCCATGCGGTGGGCGTCCCTGAGCACCGGCACGAGCAGGCCGCGGTCGGTCGACACGGCAATGCCGATGTCCTGGTAGCCGTGGTAGATAATCTCTTCGCCGTCGACCGAGGCATTGACCACCGGGTGCTTCTGCAGTGCCTCGCAGGCGGCCTTGACGAAAAACGACATGAAGCCGAGCTTGATGCCGTGGCGCTTCTGGAAGTCTTCCTTGTAGCGGCTGCGGATGTCCATCACCGCCTTGAGGTCGACCTCGTTGAAGGAGGTCAGGATGGCGGCGGTGTTCTGGGCCTCCTTCATGCGCTCGGCGATGCGGGAGCGCAGGCGCGACATCTTGACTCGCTCTTCCGGGCGCGGGCCGGTGGCGCCGCCGGCCATGTGGCTCATCACGTCACCCTTGGTCACGCGCCCGCCGCGGCCGCTGCCCTCGATCTCGCTCGCGTCGAGGTCATTCTCGGCCACCATGCGACGAGCGGACGGGGGGAGATTCCTGTCCGGGTCTTTCACCTGGCCGGACTTCTGTTCGTCCTGGCGGCCGGATTGCTTGTCGTCCCCGGAGTCATCCTCCTTGCGCTTGTCCTCGTCTTCGTCCCCGTTCCCCGCCTTGGCCTTGGGCGCTTCGTCGGACGCATCTGCGCCGCCATCATTGTCTTCCGACTCATCATCGCCCGCCTGGCTTGCCGCCTCGCCTTCAGTCATCTTGCCCAACAACTGCCCTTCGGTGACCGTCTCGCCTTCCTCGGCGCTGATGTCCTCGAGCACCCCGTCGGCCGGTGCCGGCACCTCCAGCACGACCTTGTCGGTTTCCAGATCGACCAGGTTTTCGTCGCGACTGATGGTATCGCCCGGCTTCTTGTGCCACTTGGCAACGGTTGCGTCCGAGACCGACTCGGGCAGGTTGGGAACCTTGATTTCGACACTCATGACTCGATTACTCCATTTCTTTTCCGGGGGTCAGCGCAACGCCGACCAGGCGCTTCTGTTGTTCGAGGTGAATCTGGTAATAGCCGACGGCGGGAGACGCTGATCCGCGGCGCCCGACATAGTGCAACTGCTGACGGTCGTCGATACAGGCCTGCAGATGGTGGCGGATCTGGAACCAGGCTCCCTGATTCTGCGGTTCTTCCTGGCACCAGACCACCTCGCTGGCCTGGCGATATCGCTGCAGCAGCTGCTGGACCTCCTCGCGGGGGAAGGGGTAGAGCTGTTCGACCCGGACGATGGCTACTTCGCTGATGCTCTCTTCATCGCGCTGGTGCGCCAGATCGAAGTAGACCTTGCCCGAACACAGCACCACCCGCCGGACCTGCTCAACGGACGGCTCGGCCGGGTCGTCGATGACCAGCCGAAAATGGCCGTTCTCCAGGTCGTCCAGGGTGGAGGTCGCGGCCTTGTGGCGCAGCAGTGACTTCGGCGTCAATACGATCAGCGGCTTGCGGAAGCGTCGCAGCATCTGCCGGCGCAGCATGTGGAACATCTGTGCGGGCAGGGTCGGAATGCAGACTTGCATGTTGACGCCGGAGCACAGCTGCAGGAAGCGCTCCAGGCGCGCAGACGAATGCTCCGGACCCTGCCCTTCGTAGCCGTGCGGCAGGAACAGGGTCAGGCCGCACAGGCGTCCCCACTTGGCCTCGCCGGAGGCAATGAACTGGTCGATGACGACCTGTGCGCCATTGACGAAATCGCCGAACTGGGCCTCCCAGATGGTCAGCGTACCCGGTTCGGCCGTAGCGTAGCCATACTCGAACCCGAGTACGGCTTCTTCCGACAACAGCGAGTCGATTACGGTCACGCGCCTGGGATCTTCGGCCAGTTGGCCCAGCGGCAGCAGGGGCTCACCGTCGGTCTGGTTGTACAGCACGGCATGGCGGTGGAAAAAGGTGCCGCGGCCGGAGTCCTGGCCGACCAAGCGCAGGCCAAAGCCGGTTTCGATCAGGGTGGCATAGGCCAGCGTTTCGGCAAATCCCCAGTCCATCGGCATTTCTCTCGCCGCCATCTTGCGGCGTGACTCGATGATGCGCTCAACCTGTCTGTGCAGCTTGAAACCATCCGGCAACTCTGTCAGCCGGTCCGACAAGGCCCGGACGTGGTCGGCCGGCACGCCGGTATCGACCGCTTCACGCCAGTTCCCATCCAGGTAGGGGGTCCAGTCGACCGTTTCCAGCGCCTGGTCCTTGTCGAGCAACTCGACGACTGGCTCACCGGCATCAAGCCGGTCACGGTATTGGGCCGCCTTGCGCTCGATGTCTTTCTCGTTGACCAGACCTTCTTCAACGAGCTGCCGGGCATACTGCTTGCGAACCGAGTCAAGCTCCCGGATGATCTGATACATGCTCGGCTGGGTGGCGGCCGGTTCGTCGGCTTCATTATGGCCATGGCGCCGATAGCAAACCAGATCCAGAACCACGTCCTTGCTGAACTCGCGCCGAAAGTCGGCCAGCACCCGGGTGGCAAACAGCACCGCTTCGGGTTCGTCGCCGTTGACGTGCAGAATCGGTGCCTGGACCATCTTGGCGACTTCGGTGCAGTACAGGGTCGAGCGCGCGTCCAGCGGATGGGAGGTGGTAAAACCGATCTGGTTGTTGACCACCACGTGGAAGGTGCCACCAACGGCGAAGCCGCGTGCCTGCGACATGTTGAGCAGCTCCATGACCACGCCCTGACCGGCCAGGGCGGCATCACCGTGCACCAGTACCGGCAGCACACGTTCACGGCGCTCGTCCTTGAGCCTTGTCTGACGCGCCCGGGCCGAGCCGGCCACCACCGGGTTGACGATTTCGAGGTGCGAGGGATTGAAAGCCAGCGCCAGGTGCATGGGCCCGCCTGGCGTCGGTACGTCCGAGCTGAAGCCCATGTGATACTTGACGTCACCGGTGCGAAACGGATCGTCAGCGGCAATGGTGCCCTCGAACTCGGCAAACAGATCGCGCGGGCTTTTGCCGAGAATGTTGACCAGCACGTTCAGACGACCTCTGTGGGCCATGCCGATGACCATCTCGCGTACACCCTGGCTTCCGCTGTGCCGGACCAGCGTGTCGAACAGCGGGATCATGCTCTCGGCGCCTTCGAGCGAGAAGCGTTTCTGTCCGACGTAGCGGGAGTGGAGGTACTTTTCCATGCCTTCTGCGGCCGACAGCTTGTCGAGCAGGCGCAATCGCTCGTCAGCCTGCGGCTTGAACTGGCCGTGTGCGCCTTCCAGTCGCTGCTGCAGCCAGCGGCGCTGACGGGTATCGGTGATATGCATGTATTCGACACCGATACTGCCGCAGTAGGTCTGCTGACAGATCTCGACGATCTCGCCCAGGGTGAGGTGATCCGGCGCCGCCAGCGATCCGGTATGGAAGGTGGTGTTGAGGTCGGAATCGCCGAGGCTGTGAAAGCCGAGATCGAGATCGGGTACGTCGGGGCGGTGGCTGAGACCGAGCGGATCGAGCCGCGCGCGCTGGTGACCGCGCACCCGGTAAGCGTTGATCAGGCGCAGGACACCGGCCTGCTTGAAGTCCTCGGCCGAGCCCGTGCCCTGCTGATTGCCGGCGTTCAATGCCAGTTCACGAAACCTGGCTTCGAGCAGCCGATGCCGGGTGTCGTCGCCGTCGTCGCCACCGAGTCGGCGAAATGCATCGTGCCAGTGTTCGGGAACTGCCCCCGGGTCATCCAGCCAGGCCTCGTAGAGCGATTCAACCCAGTCGGCGTTGCCGCCGGAAAACGGGGAGGCCCGATACTGTTGCTCGAGAAAGTCAGACATGGGCAGCTGCCAGCGTGAATGGGTGGACGTTTGCAGAGCGGTGATTATAACGGTGCCTGCTCAGGCATGGGACGCCGCTCGCAGCCGAATCGGGTCTCAGGCGTAGCGATCGATGGCGCGTGCCATGGCCTGGGCGTTGCCGGTGTAGTCAGCCGGCGTCAGTGCGAGCAGTCGCTTGCGGTCGGCCTCGGGAATCTCCAGCCCCGAAAGGAAGGCCTGCATGCGCTCACGGTCGATCGCGTGACCGCGGGTCAGCTGCTTGAGCCGTTCATACGGTTCAGCGACGCCATGCAGTCGCATGACGGTCTGCGCAGCCTCGGCCAGGACTTCCCAGGCCTGGTCGAGGTCTGCGGCCAGGCGCTGTTGGTCAGGTGCGACGCGGTCCAGACCCTTGAGGATCGACTGCCAGGCCAGCGAGCAGTAACCGAAAGCCGATCCCAGCGAGCGCTGCACGGTCGAATCGGTCAGATCACGCTGAAAGCGCGAGATCGGCAGCTTGGTGGCCAGATGGTCAAGCACGGCATTGGCCAGGCCGAGATTGCCCTCGCCATTTTCGAAGTCGATCGGGTTGACCTTGTGCGGCATCGTCGACGAGCCCACCTCGCCCTCGACCAGCTTCTGGCGAAAGTAGCCCAGCGATACGTAGCCCCAGGCATCGCGCGCAAAATCGAGCAGTATGCAGTTGATGCGAATCAGCGCGTGAGCCATCTCGGCGATCATGTCATGTGGCTCGATCTGAGTCGTGTAGGGGTGCCAGACCAGGCCGAGATCTTCCACGAAATCGCGCGCCAGCGCCGGCCAGTCGATATCCGGACAGGCAGCGATGTGGGCATTGAAGTTGCCGACGGCACCATTGATCTTGCCGGTGATCTCGACCTGGTTGAGCGCGCGCCGCTGGCGGCGCAGTCGGAAAACGAAGTTCGCGATTTCCTTGCCCAGGGTGGTCGGCGAGGCGGTCTGGCCGTGCGTTCGCGAGAGCATGGAAAGCCCGGCAGTTTCCTTCGCCATGGTGGCCAGGCGACGGTCGATCTCGGCGATCAGCGGATCGAGTTCCTCGGTCACGACCTGGCGGATGATCAACGCCCAGGCGAGATTGTTGATGTCCTCCGAAGTGCAGGCAAAGTGAATGAATTCGGTATAGGGTCCGAGCGATTCACGCCCGGCCAGTTGCTGCTTGAGCCAGTACTCGACGGCCTTGACGTCGTGGTTGGTGGTCTTCTCGATGGCCTTGACGGCAGCCGCATCCGCCTCGCTGAAACCTTCGGCGAGCCGGTCGAGGAACTCGCGATCGCCGCGCGGCAGCTCGGGCAGGGCGGTAAAGCCCGGATGCGCCGCCAGCGCCCGGAACCAGGCAATCTCGACGCGTACGCGCTGGCGGATCAGGCCGGCTTCGGAAGTGAGTGATCGCAGCCCCGCCAGCTTGCCGGCATAGCGGCCGTCGAGCGGCGAAAGGGCGGTCAGGGCATGGTTGTCCATCGTTGTTCAGGCGTTCAATCCGGAGCAATTGTTCATGATAACGCAGCAACACCCATCTGCCGTCGCCTCATTGAGGGCTCTGCGCTTTAATGACGATAGCGGCGCAGATACTTCCACTCGAACAGGCGCTTGGCCCAGTGCATGGCCCGCATCGGCGGCAGGGCGCGGTTGGCCTTTTCGCTGCGCGTGACCAGGATGCCGCGGTCGTACTGGTCGACGATGCACATCAGCTCGCTCTTGAAGCCGGCATCGACGGGTTGCCCGGCCAGCTCCGCGCTTAGGTTCTTTGCCGCGGCCGCGGCTTGCAGGTCGGCCATGTGTGCCTGCTTGGGCAGCCAGCCCGGACCGGGGAAAGAGCCAGCGTCGCCGGCTACGTAGACGCGCTCGAAGCCGTCGACCCGGCAGTGCTCGTCTGCACGGATCATGCCGCCGTCCGAGCGCGGCAGGGCAGTGTCGTCGAACCAGTCGTTGCCGGTCATGCCGGGCATGAACAGGATCAGGTCGGCGTCGAAGGTCTCATCCTCTGTTTCCACGCTGGTGGCGGTAAAGCGCTTCGGCTTGTGACCCAGGTGGGTATGCACGTCGCGTCGTTGCATCTCCTTGAGCAGGCGCCCGACCGCCTTACCGCCCAGGCGCTGGCCCGGTTTTTCCGCGGGGCTGAAAAAGTGCAGGGTGAAGCGCTCGCGCCGAGACTGCCGGCGCAGCCAGGTGTCGATGCCGAACAGGAACTCGAAGACCGGCCCGCCGCGCATGGCTGAAGGTTCTTTCGGGTTGCCGGCAAAGCCGAAGGCGATCGAGCCCGAGTCCATAACCTGCAACCGATCGCGCGCGAGCGCCATCTCGTGCGGCCCGCCGCAGGGCAGAAGGCTGTGTTCGATGCCGGGAAGTGTTTTCAGGAACTGGCCACCGCAGGCGATGATCAGCCCATCGTTGGCGATTTCTCCGGCCTCGGTGCGTAGCGTTCGCCCGTCGTCCGACAGGCCGTTTGCGCGCGTGGCATGGTGGGTGACGTCCATGCGCTCGAAGAAGCGATCCAGCGGCACGATCAGGTCATCGGGTTCACGCTTGCCGGTGGGAATCCAGATCGTGCCGGGGTAGTACACCAGCTCGGCCCGCGGGGAGACCACGTCGATGCGCATGTCGGGATCGGATTTGCGCAGCTTGCGAACCGCGGTGAGGGCAGCAAATCCGGATCCGATGATGGTCACGCGCGACATGGCGATGACTTCAGGGTTAGGGGATACCTTTATATTATCAGAGTCTAATTCACTAGCGGTTCGCCAGCATGTAGTCGATGGTCAGGGTGGCCAGGGCGCGCACACCGGTCTGCATGGCCGATTCGTTGATGCGAAAGTCGGGCGTGTGGTGTGGCGCCACTTGCTCGAGCGGAATGTCTTCGGGTGCCGCGCCGAGAAAGAAATACAGGCCCGGCACTTCGCGCTGGAAGTATGAGAAGTCCTCGGCTGCGGTCAACGCGTCGATGCGCACGGTCCGGTCGCCGGCCACGCGCTGCAGGCTCGGCGCCATCGCATCGGTCAGCTGCGGGTCGTTGAAGGTCACGGGGTAGCCGCGCTGGATATCGACATTGACTTCCGCTCCCTGGCTGGCGGCGATATGCTCGGCCGTGCGCCGGATGTCGGCGTGAATCTTGTCGCGCATCGCCGGGTCGAGCGTGCGGATGGTGCCGATCAGCTCTGCTTGTTCTGGAATGATGTTGTTGCGCACCCCGGCCCGGACCCGGCCGACGGAAATCACGGCCGCTGCTTTGGTCAGCTCGGTCTGGCGGCTGACCACGGTGTTCAGGCCCAGGACAATCTGGGCGGCGGTGGTGATCGGGTCGACGCCAGTCCAGGGTGTGGAGCCGTGGGTCTGCTTTCCGTGGACGGTGATGACGAAGCGGTCGGCGGCGGCCATGGTGCCGGCCGGCCGGTAGCCGATCTGGCCGGCCGGCGCCGGCGTCCAGATATGTTGCCCAAAGATTACGTCCACGTCCGGGTCGGTCAGCACGCCTTCGGCCACCATCATTTCCGCGCCGCCTTCCTCGCCCGGCGGCGTGCCCTCCTCGGCCGGCTGGAAGATGAACTTGACCGTTCCGGGCAGCGCTTCGCGGCGCTCGGCCAGCATGGTCGCCACGCCCATCAGCATGGCCATGTGCGAGTCATGGCCGCAGGCATGTGAAACCGGCACTTCCTCGCCCAGGTATTCGCTGGTCACCTCGGGCGAGAAGGGCAGTCCTGCGCGCGCCGGCACGGGGAGGGCGTCCATGTCGGCGCGCAGGCCCACGACCGGTCCGGGACGGCCGCCGCGCAGCACGCCGACCACACCGGTGTGAGCGACGCCGGTAGTGACGTCCATATCCAGCGAGTGCAGGAAAGAGGCGATGGTCTCGGCGGTGTCGAATTCGCGGTTGGACAGTTCCGGGTGGGCATGGAAGTGTCGACGCCAGCCGACGACCTGCGTATGCAGCGTGGCCGCGCGTTCGTCGATATAGTCGTGCCAGTCTTGAAGGGATTGCTGGGCCGGCGTGTTCGTGGCGAACAGCATGGCCAGCAGGGCGATGATCACGAGCCTGGGCATGGAACATCCTCGAATGACGGGCTGGCCACCATTCTTGCCGCAGGGCACTCGCCGTGCAAGTACAGATCCTCAGTCGGTCGGACGCGTGGGCTGCATTCTGTCCAGGGCAAGGTCCTTTTCGGCCCAGAGCTGGTTGACCCAGTCCTGAATGTGGCGCCGGAACTCGGGATCTTTCTGGTAGTCGCCGCTGCGCAGCGGCTCGGGAATCGGCAGCCGGCGGACGTGAACGCGAATCGTGTCAATGCGATTGGCGAACAGGTCGGCCAGGCTCGGGCGACCCTCCGGATAGGCGATGGTCACGTCGATCAGGGTATCCAGCGCCTCGCCCATGGCGTCGAGCGTAAAGGCCACGCCGCCGGCGCGCGGCTTGAGGAGGTGGCGATAGGGTGAGTTCTGGGCGGCGTGCTTGGCCGGCGTGAAGCGTGTGCCCTCGACAAAATTGACGATGGCGACGGGGAGGTCGCGAAACTTCCGGCAGGCGCGGCGCGTGGCGGCAATATCGGCACCGGCCAGTTCGGGTCGGCGCTCGATCTGAGCGCGGGTGTAGCGTTTCATGAAGGGGAAGTCCAGCGCCCACCAGGCCAGGCCCAGCAGCGGCACCCAGATGAGCTGGCTCTTGAGAAAAAAGCGTAGCAGCGGCAATCGGCGGTTGAACAGTTTCTGCAGCACGGGAATGTCGACCCAGCTCTGATGGTTGCACACGACCAGCATCTGGCCGCCTGAATCCGGCGCGGGCAGGCCTTCGACCGTGATGCGGGTGTCGGTCAGCACGTCGATCATGCGTGAGTTGACGGCAATCCAGTCCGCGGCGATCGCCATCAGGATCCGGTCGCAGCCGCGGCGCACGACGCCAATACGAACAGTCATCTTGACCAGGGCGACGACCAGCAGCGGCAGGATGTGTACTACGGAATTGACGGCCAGCAACAGCATGCCGCTGCCGATGCGCAGCCAGGCGATCCATTTCGAGGTCATTGAAACATTATCTCACGCCGGGCGTTGTCGGTCGGGCCATCGTCTGGCAGCGGTATAATTACCCGCTCCCATTTTCGCAGATTCCGGACCTTTCGCCATGACCGAAACCCGCATTGAAAAGGACTCCATGGGCCAGCTCGAGGTGCCCGTCGAGGCCCTCTGGGGCGCCCAGACGCAGCGCGCCGTGAACAATTTCCCGGTCAGCGGACAACGCATGCCAGCGGCGTTCATTCGTGCGCTGGGTCTGATCAAGGCGGCCTGCGCCAGGGCCAACTGCGACCTCGATCTGCTTGACGATGAGCGCGCTGCAGCAATCATTGCTGCGGCGGATCAGGTTGCCGGCAACCGCGTGGATGAGCATTTCCCGGTCGATGTGTTCCAGACCGGTTCGGGCACCAGCTCGAACATGAACGCCAACGAAGTTATTGCCCGTCTGGCGTCTCGTGAAGGCTCGGGGACGGTTCACCCGAACGACCATGTCAACATGGGGCAGAGCTCCAACGACGTTGTACCGACGGCAATCCAGGTCAGCGCCTGCCTTCAGGCATCCGAGCACCTGCTACCGGCACTGAAGCACTTGTACACGGTGCTGATGCGCCGGGCCGGGGACCTGGCCGGGGTGGCCAAGACCGGTCGTACTCATCTGATGGATGCCATGCCGGTCACGCTCGGCCAGGAACTTGGCGCTTGGGCGGCACAGATCCAAAGCGCCTACCGTCGCATCGAGGATACCCTGGCCCGGATTCGCTTCCTGCCCCAGGGCGGCACGGCGGTCGGCACCGGCATCAATGCCCATCCCGAGTTCGGCGAGCGCGTTGCCGCCCATCTCGCCGGGGCGACCGGTTTCGAGTTCGCCTCGGCGGAGAACAAGTTCGAGGGCATTGCCAGCCAGGATGCCGCCGTCGAGCTCTCCGGCCAGCTCAAGACCCTGGCCGTGTCGCTGATGAAAATCGCCAACGATCTGCGCTGGATGAACTCCGGGCCGCTGGCGGGCCTGGGCGAGATCAAGCTTGAGGCCCTGCAGCCCGGTTCCTCGATCATGCCGGGCAAGGTCAATCCGGTGATTCCAGAGGCGGTATGCATGGTTGCCGCGCGCGTGATCGGCAACGACGCCACGATCACGGTTGCCGGCCAGTCGGGCAACTTCCAGCTCAACGTCATGCTGCCGGTCGTCGCCGCCAGCCTGCTCGAGAGCCTGGACATCCTGGGCAACGCCGCGCGTCTGCTGGCCGACCGCGCCATCGCGACCTTCCGGGTACGCGAAGAGAAGCTCGAGCAGGCGCTGTCGCGCAACCCGATCCTGGTGACTGCGCTCAATCCGGTTATCGGCTACGAGAAAGGCGCGGCCGCGGCCAAGAGGGCCTATGCCGAAGGTCGGCTGATCATTGACGTGGCCGCGGAGATGACTGAACTGTCCCGTGAAGAGCTTGAGAAGCTGCTGGATCCCGTCAAGCTGACCAAGGGCGGGCTGTAGCCCTGACCGGCAGTCCCTACATCACGCAGCGCGGGCACCGGGCGCTGCAGGACGAGCTGAAATGCCTGTGGGAAAAAAAGCGCCCGGAAGTCACCCGGGCGCTCTCGGCCGCAGCCGCCGAGGGTGATCGATCGGAAAATGCCGAGTACATCTACCGCAAGAAGCAGCTGCGCGAAATCGATCGCCGGGTGCGCTATCTGCGCAAGCGGCTCGACGAACTGCGGCCGGTGCCGACGCGCGCCGATGATCCCGGCCGGGTGTTCTTTGGCGCCACGGTGAGTCTGGCCGAACCGGGCGGTTGTCAGACCCGCTACCGCATTGTCGGCGCCGACGAGACCGATGCCGGTCGCGGCTGGATCTCGGTTGATTCTCCCGTGGCGCGCGCGCTGCTGGGCAAGGCCGTGGGCGAGGAGGTAAGCGTGCGCACGCCGACCGGCGATCGGCTACTCGAGATCGTGGATGTCGAATACGGTGAACAGCCGCAGGGCTGATCCGGGCCCGCGTAGGTCGGGGCCGCGTCCCCGACGGACGACTCGCCTTCGTTCCCCCTTGAAACCGCCCCCGCCGATACCTATTTCTTCTACCGAGATCGCCGCAAGGGATCTCACCGCGCCCGGCCTGATAAAGGCGGGCATCAACCTGAAAACACCGATTGCTTCTCAAGGAGGATACGGTTATGAACACATTTGATCTCTCACCCCTGTATCGCACTGCCATTGGCTTTGATCGACTGGCCGACATGCTCTCGAACGCGTCGCGCGTCGACAGCAACAATGGTTATCCGCCCTACAATATCGAATCGCTGGGTGAAGACCGCTACCGCATCACCATGGCGGTGGCCGGGTTCTCGCCGGACGAGCTCGATATTGTCTCAGAGCAGAACACGCTGACGGTCTCGGGCCGCAAGGCCGAGGACGCCGATGACCAGCACGATTCCGACAGCGGAAGCGAGTACCTGTACCGTGGCATTGCCACGCGCTCGTTCGAACGTCGCTTCCAGTTGGCCGATCATGTGCGCGTCGAAGGCGCGGACCTGCGAAACGGTCTCCTGCATGTGGATCTCAAGCGCGAGCTGCCCGAGCAGATGAAGCCGCGCAAGATCGAGATCGGTCGTGCCGACAGCCGTGCAATCGACAGCGACAGCTCCAGCAAATCGAAGGCTGCCTGAACGAACCAGGCCCGCCCGGATCAGGGCAATGCGAGCTGACAGGGGCGTCTTTGGACGCCCCTTTTTGTGTAGCATAGGGCGCCATGATGGATTCCTCTCAGGCCCGGCCTGGCTCATTACTGGCGCTTTACCCCCTGTGGCAGTGGCTGGTCTATGTGCCGCTGGCGGTGGTGATCACGGTCATCTCGGCCACACTGGCGGTGCCGCTGGCGCTGCTGGTCTCCCCGCGCCTGGCCAATCTTTACATCGCGGCCACCTGGGGTCGGCTGCTGACCTTGCTGGTTCCTGTTCGCGTCGAGATCGAAGGTTGGGAGCACGTGGATGCGGCGCAATCCTATGTCGTGGTTGCCAACCACCAGAGCCAGTTCGATGTGCCGGTCGTTTACGGCTATTGCGGGCTTGACTTGCGCTGGGTGGCCAAGTCGGAAGTCGGAAAGATCCCGTTTGTGTCGGCCGGCTGCCGGGCCATTGGCCATGTTTTCATCGATCGGTCTGACGCGGATCAGGCGCGTACAGCGATTAACCGTGCGCTTTCACGGCTGCGAACCGGCACCGGTTTGATGTTCTTTGCCGAAGGAACACGAAGCCGCAGCGGTCGGCTGCAGTCGTTCAAGAAGGGGGCGTTCCGGGTCGCTATCGATCAGCAGCTGCCGATTCTGCCGGTCAGCATCTCGGGTACCCGGGACATTCTGTCGCCGGGCTCGGTACGGATCCGACCGGGGCGTGCGAGAATCGTTTTTCATCCGCCCATCGCCACCGACGGCATGACGCTGGCGCAGCTCGAAGGACTTCGCCAGCAGACGCGCGAGGCGGTTGCCCGCGGGCTTCAGCGACATCCGGGCTGATGGATCTGCGATCGCCCGACCCGGACTATGCCGCCTCTCCCCGGGCGCGCCGCAATCTTGCCCTGGCGGTCAAGCTCACGGGCGGATTCGTGATCCTCATGTGGTCGGTCTTCCTGTTCGAGGTCCTGTTCGATGTCGGCCTGAAGGAGCTGGGGCTGAGGCCACGCGAGGGAATCGGGCTGCTCGGACTCCTGACGACGCCGCTGCTGCACGCCAATCTGGGCCATGTGGCCTCGAATACCCTGCCGCTGTTCGTCGGCGGCGTCGCGATGCTGTTTCTGTATCCGAACTCGGCGCTGCGGGCGCTGCCTGTGATCTACCTCGGCAGCGCTGCACTGGCCTGGATGATCGCCCGCCCGAACCTGCATATCGGCGCCAGCGGGCTGGTTTACGGCATCCTGGCATTTGTTTTTGTGTCCGGCATCCTGCGGCGCGATCTGCGTTCCGTGGGCGTGTCGCTGGTCATCTGGTTTCTGTACGGCTCGATGCTGTGGGGTGTGCTGCCGGTCGCGGAGCGAACCAGCTGGGAACTGCATGCCAGCGGCCTGTTTCTTGGCGTGATACTGGCGCTGATATTCCGCCACTGGGACCAGCCTCCGCTCAAGCGCTATGCCTGGGAGGATGAGTCTCTGGATGACGATGAACCGCAGGGGCCCGACGACTGGCCTGTGCGCTGAACTTGGGACGGAGAGACTGATGGCGAGAAAACTGTTTGGAGTGCTACTGGCCCTGGTCGTGGCGGTGACCGTGATCGGATTTTTGCTGCCGGCCCAGGTGACGGTGGAGCGCAGCCGGATCATGGATGCCGATCCGGAGACGGTCTTCGAGGTGCTCAATGACCTGCGGCATTTCGCGCGCTGGTCGCCCTGGCTGCTGCATCGTTCGAACCGTGACTTCAGACTGGAGGGACCGCCGGCCGGTGTCGGGGCAACGCTGGTCTGGGACGAGGCCCGCGGTGATGGCGGCAGCCGCATGTGGATCGTCGAATCCCGCCGGCCGGAGCGGATTGAAATGCGGCTGGAGCTCGGTCGCAGCGATGCCGATGGCTGGTTTGAGCTGGAGTCCGCCGAGGCTGGCACCGAAGTGCAGTGGGGAATGAGAATGTCGTTCGGAGCCTTCGACCTGACCGGTCGATACGTCGGCCTGATGTTGCCGGGTCTGGTCGGTCGCGACTACTCCAGGGGGCTGGAACGACTCGAGCGCTATCTGACGGCCGACAACGGCGGTCCGCCCTCATTGGGCGATGACTCCACCGAGTGGCTGCGGGAGCCGGATGCACCGTGACTGCTCCCACGCTCCATGTGTACGGCTGCGGACGGGCTGGGCGCGCCATAGCCCGTCGGCTGCACCAGTGCGGCGCGGTGACCGTCGGCCAGATCGTCAACCGAAGCCCGGCCAGCGCCATGGAAGCGGCAGCATTTATCGGTGCCGGCCAGCCACGCGCACAGTTCACTGCCGGAATCGATGGGCAGTGGTTGATGCTGGGGTTGCCCGACGGCGCGCTGGCGGCTGCCGTCGATGAGTTGCGTGAACGCCTGCCGGGCTTGCCGGCCCTGGCCTTTCACCTGTCCGGCTCCGCTCCGGCGGCGCTGTTGTCACCGCTGGGGTCGGCGGCCGCCGTTCACCCGCTTCGCGCCTTCGCCGACCCGGAACTTGCCGTACGGCAGTTCGAGTCGACCTGGTGCGTGGCCGAGGGCGAACCGACGGCCCTGTCTGCGCTGCGGCTGGTTTTTGAACGTGCCGGGGGTCGCTGGCTCGAATTCGCTGCGCGGGACAAACATGCCTACCATGCGGCCACGGTCGTTGCCAGCAATTTTCTGGTGACGGTGCAGGCGCTGGCGCGGAGACTGGCGACAGCAGCCGGACTCGAGCCCGCTCAGGCAGCGGAGCTGTTGGTCGATCTGCAGCGCGGCACCCTGCAAACCCTGCGTGATCGGCCACCGAAGGACGCTCTGACCGGTCCGATCGAGCGGGGCGATCTGGCCGCCTGTCGGCGGCTCCAGGATGCGGCCATGCGATCGCTGAGTGTGCCGGAGCAGGCGGCGTTCAATGCGCTCGGTCAGGCGACGGTGGCGCTGGCGGTGGCACGGCGCGGCCCGGGCGACAGTGACGCAGACCTGTTGAGGCTGTTCGGCGCCACGGCTACCAGTCGCGCAGATTGACCGCGGCCAGGGCCTGATCCCAGGAGCCGCGGCGGTCGCGCTGGCGCAAGCCCAGCGCAAGGGCAGCCTGAAACTCGACGGCCGGCAGCAGCGCCACGCCGAGCCGTTCCAGGTGAGGATTCCAGATCTGGCAATCACACAACAGAAAGTGCCACTGCGACAGTGCCCGCATCAGCACCGCCAGGGCGATCTTGGAGGCGTCGCGTTGGCGGTAGAACTTGGACTCTGCGAAGAAGACGCCCCCCAGCGCGACGCCGTACAGGCCGCCGGTCAGTGTGCCGTCAGGGCTGCGGACTTCGATGCTGTGGGCGTAGCCGGCCTGGTGCAGCAGGGTGTAGGCGTGCTGCATGTCGGCGCTGATCCAGGTGCCGCCCTGGTGTCGGCGCGGCCCGGCGCAGGCCCGCACCACGGCGGCAAAGTCGCGGTCGGCGGTCACTGCAAAACGCCCCTGCCGGAGGCTGCGGCGCAGTCGTCGGGAGATGTGCATTCGAGCTGGCACCATGACCGCGCGTGGCGCCGGGGACCACCACAGGACCGGATCACGCCAGTCGTACCACGGGAAAATGCCCTGCCGATAGGCGTTGAGCAGTCGAATCGGGTGCAGATCGCCGCCGCAGGCGATCAGACCGTCGCTGCGGCGCGTCGCGAGCGGGTCGGGAAACGGGCTGTCCGGAGCCTGCCCCAGGGTCGGTATGTGCGCCGGGCTCATCGGGCGTAGGGATCCAGGCGATCGAGCTGGCGGCGCCAGCTGTCGAGCGCGGCGCTTTCCTCATTCAGCCATCGTCGAATGGCCGCACGCAGCCCGGCGTGTCGAATGTAGTGAAACGAGCGTGTTGGTTGCGGCAGGAAGCCGCGCCGGATCTTGTGTTCGCCCTGGGCACCCGGCTCGAACCAGTGCAGTCCGTGGCGAATGCAGTAGTCGATACCCTGGTAGTAGCAGGTCTCGAAGTGAACATCCCGGGTCTCGACCAGGCTGCCCCAGTAGCGTCCGTAGAGCCGCTGCCGGTCACGCCAGAACACGGCAGCGGCCAGCGGTTGCTGGTCCCGCTCGGCGATACAGGCCAGGAAGTCCGGACCGAAGCGACGCGCGCAGCTGGCAAAAAACGCGCGATTGAGCGATGGCAGATTGCCGTAGAGCGCAAAGGTCGACTGGTAGCAGGTGTCGACAAGATCCAGTTCAGCCGCGGTCAGAGTGTTGCCGTCGCGCCAGCGAAAGCGCCAGCCATCAGCCCGCACCCGGCGTCGTTCGGCGCGGATGTTCTTGCGTGGCTTGTGCCTGAGTGCGGACAGGAAATCGTCGAAATCGCGATAGCCCGGATTGTGCCAGTGATACTGCCAGCCGCCGCGCTCGAGCCAGCCGGCCTGGCGCAAAACGCCGGCATCGTCGGTGTCGCAGAAGTTGACGGCTGCGCTGGACCACTGCCGCGCTTCGACTTCGGCTTCCAGTTGTGTCACGACCTGCCGGGCAGCTTCGGCGTGATGATGGGCGCCGAGCAGTCGCGGGCCGGTGACCGGCGTAAAGGGCACGGCCACCAGCAGTTTCGGGTACCAGTGAACACCAGCCGTCCGGGCAGCGTGGGCCCAGCTCCAGTCAAACACGAATTCCCCGTGCGAGTGGTTTTTTTGCCAGGCTGGCGCGGCGCAGCGCGGCTGTGAGACCGGGCCGGCGGTGACGAAGTGCGGTATCCAGCCGTTTTCGGACCCGACGCAGCCGGTTTCGATCAGGCTGGCCAGAAAGCGCCAGTCGACGAACGGGCCGCGGTCCTTGCACAGACCGTTCCAGCGGGTGGCGGAATGCCCCGGACCCTCGGTTCCGGCCTCAGTGATCGAGCTCGTCAAGGTAGCGTTCGGCATCCAGGGCGGCCATGCAGCCGAATCCGGCCGAGGTGACGGCCTGGCGGTAGACGTGATCGGCGACGTCGCCGGCAGCAAACACGCCGGGAATGCTGGTTGCGGTGGCCATGCCAGTCTGGCCGCTGCGGATGTGGATGTAACCGTTGGACATGTCCAGTTGCCCGGCGAAAATGCCGGTGTTGGGATCGTGGCCGATGGCAATGAACACCCCGTCGAGGTCGATCCGGTCGGTCTGCCCCGACTCGACCTGCCGGATGCGCATCCCGGTCACGCCGTCGTCGTCGCCGAGGACCTCCTCGAGCACGTGACTCCAGCGGATCTCGACCTTGCCTTCGGCCTGCCGGTCGAACAGGCGTTGCTGCAGGATCTTCTCGGCGCGAAGTTCATCGCGGCGATGCACCAGCATGACCTTGCTGGCGATATTGGCCAGATAGAGTGCCTCCTCGACGGCGGTATTGCCGCCACCGATGACGGCGACCGGTTTGTCGCGATAGAAAAACCCGTCGCAGGTGGCGCATGCCGACACGCCCCGGCCCTTGTAGGTTTCTTCAGACGGCAGTCCGAGATAGCGGGCGGAAGCTCCGGTGGCAATAATCAGGGCATCACAGGTGTAGACGCCACTGTCTCCCTCGAGCCGGAACGGACGCTGCTCCAGATCCGCCGAATGGATGTGGTCGAAGATGAGTTCGGTATCGAATGCCTCGGCATGCGCACCCATCCGCTGCATCAGCGCCGGTCCCTGCAGATCCGGGTAACTTCCTGGCCAGTTTTCGACATCCGTCGTGGTCATCAGCTGGCCACCCTGCTCAATGCCGGTGATCAATGCCGGCTTGAGATTGGCGCGCGCGGCATAGATGGCGGCGGTGTAGCCGGCCGGGCCGGAGCCCAGAATCAGCAGCGGAAAATGGCGGGGTTGAGACATGTATAATTTTCTCCAGTCGAGCGGTGTATTCGCCAGTCGTGGACCATGTGGCCAGTTCGCCGGCCTTCCAAGCGTGCCGGTCGCGGTGACCGGCGTCTTCTATTTTCGCAGTTTTCGAGGAGAACAGCATGCGTATCGGAATTCCGACCGAGACCAAGACCCTGGAAGGTCGCGTTGCGCTTGTGCCTGCGGCCGGTGGTGATCTGGTCCGGGCCGGTCATGAGGTCTACATCCAGTCCGGAGCCGGGGACAGCAGCGGTTTTTCGGACGCCGATTTCGAGCGAGTCGGCATGCAGGTGGTGCCCGATGCCGCCGCACTGTACGGACAGGCCGAGCTGGTGGTCAAGGTCAAGGAGCCGATTGCCGGCGACCTGGAGCATCTGCGGCGTGAGCATGTGCTGTTTTGCTATCTGCACCTCGCTGCTGAACCGGAGCTGACCGAGCGTCTGCTCGACATAGGACTGACCGGCGTGGCCTTCGAGACCGTCGAGGAGGCAGATGGCTCGCTTCCGCTGCTGGCGCCGATGAGCAACATTGCCGGACGCATCGGGGTCCAGGTCGGCACCCATCTGCTCCATATGCCACAGGGGGGTCGCGGCGTGCTGCTCGGCGGTCTGCCCGCCGCGGACCGGGGTCACGTCGTGGTTCTCGGTGCCGGCGCCGCCGGCGGCAACTCGGCTCGCCTGGCTGCCGCCTCCGGAGCCCGGGTGACCGTGTTCGACAAGCGCCAGGACCGACTGGCTGAAATGATGGCGATTGGCCCGAATGTCAGTGCCCTGTATCCTTATGTTGATGCGGTCGCCGATGCAGTGGCGCGGGCCGATCTGGTCATTGGAGCCGTGCTGATTCCCGGCGCCCGCGCACCGCACGTGCTCACCCGAGAGATGATCGCCGACATGAATGCCGGCAGTGTTGTGGTCGACATTTCCGTCGATCAGGGGGGCTGTGCAGAAACCACGCGGCCGACCACCTATGCCGATCCGACCTACACGGTCGACGGCGTGACGCATTTCGCCGTCACCAATATGCCCGGGGCGGTGCCACGTACCGCCAGCCAGGCCCTGTCGGCGGCCATTCTGCCCTACGTGCAGCGCATGGCAAGACCGGACTGGTCCGGACATGCCGCGCTTGTACGTGGTGTGAATGTGCGAGACGGCGAGCTGGTTCATCCGGCTATCAAGTCGTGATAATCTTTTCAATCATAGAGTTAGGGTCAAAATCTAAAGTGCATACTTGAAGTGACCCGGCGCGCCAATGAAAACACCGCCTCCGAGGCTGCTGCGCTTGCTATGAAGCGCCGGCTTGGAGAGGCTGTGTTCCTGCTGGTGCTGGTTGCGGCGGTCTATCTGCTGCTCAGCCTGCTCAGCCACCATCCGCTGGATCCGGGCTGGTCACGGGATGCAGGCAGTGACGATGTGCGCAACCTGGGTGGTGCATTCGGCGCCTGGCTGGCCGACCTGTTTCTGGTCTTGTTCGGCTATATGGCTTACGTCGCGCCGGTTCTGATCGGATTTGCCGGCGTGCGCGTGCTGCGCGAGCGAATCGAGCCGGCCGGACTGGCCGAGTGGGGCGTGCGCACCAGCGGGTTGCTGTTGGCGGTGCTGTCAGGCTGCATGCTGCTGGCCATGCAGTCCCGCGGTCGCCTCGACCAGCCAGGCGGCGTCATCGGGGAGGTGCTCTCCGGCCCGATGCAGTCTGCCCTCGGCCTGACCGGCGCGGTACTGATCAACCTGACGATCTTTCTCGCTGCGATCACGCTTTTTAGCGGATTGTCCTGGATACGGGCCGTCGACCGGGTCGGTCAGTTCGTTCTGGTCACAGCGCGCTGGAGCGTTGATCGCCTGGGCCAGGCCCGGGACTGGATTGCCGGCCGACGCGCCCGGGCCGAGCGCGACGAGATTCGCAAGCGCGACACGCAGCGGCGGCGCAGCCGCAGCGAAGTGCGTATCGAGCCGCGGGTGGAACCGAAGACCAGCGCACAATCCGAAACCAGGCTTCGGCAGCAGCCGCTGTTCAAGAATCTGTCGCCCGGAGAACTGCCGCCGCTCGATCTGCTTGATGAAGCGCCGCAACAGCGGGCCGGCTATTCGGCCGAGGCGCTCAAGGCGATGAGCCGGCAGGTCGAACTCAAGCTGGCCGATTTCGGCGTCGAGGTCGAGGTGGTGGCCGTTCACCCCGGGCCGGTGATTACGCGGTTCGAGCTGCAGCCGGCACCGGGAGTCAAGGGGTCGCAGATCTCCAATCTGGCCAAGGACCTGGCGCGCGGGCTGAGCGTGATCTCGGTGCGTGTCGTCGACGTCATTCCCGGCAAGAGCGTCATCGGGCTGGAAATCCCCAATCAGAACCGAGAGATTGTCTACTTACGCGAGATTCTGTCGTCTGAGGCCTATGAGCGCTCGGCTTCGCCACTGACGCTGGGCCTGGGCAAGAGCATCTCCGGCAAACCGGTAGTCGCCGATATCACCCGCATGCCGCATTTGCTGGTCGCTGGCACCACCGGTTCCGGCAAGTCGGTCGCGATCAACGCCATGGTGCTCAGCTTGCTCTACAAGGCTTCGCCCGACCAGGTCCGATTGATCATGGTCGATCCGAAGATGCTTGAGCTGTCGGTCTATGAGGGCATTCCGCATTTGCTGACGCCGGTGGTCACCGACATGAAAGAGGCTGCCAACGCCTTGCGCTGGTGCGTGGCCGAGATGGAGCGCCGCTACCGCCTGATGGCGGCCGTCGGTGTGCGCAATCTGGCTGGCTACAACCGCAAGGTGAAGGACGCCGCCGACAAGGGCAAGCCGATTGTCGATCCGCTGCACGATCCCTCGCTGCTGACCGAGGGTGAAGCGGCACCGACGCTGGAGCCGCTGCCTTACATTGTGGTCGTGGTTGACGAATTTGCCGACATGATGATGATCGTCGGCAAGAAGGTGGAACAGCTGATCGCGCGCCTGGCGCAGAAGGCGCGCGCTTCGGGCGTCCACCTGATCCTGGCCACGCAGCGGCCGTCGGTTGATGTCATTACCGGGCTGATCAAGGCCAACATTCCGACCCGCATGGCGTTTCAGGTCTCCTCGCGGGTCGATTCACGCACGATCCTGGATCAGCAGGGCGCCGAACAGCTGCTGGGCCACGGTGACATGCTGTATCTACCGCCGGGCTCCGGCCTGCCGGAGCGCGTGCACGGCGCCTTTGTCGATGATCACGAAGTGCATGCCGTGGCCGAAGCGCTCAAGGCCCAGGGCGAGCCGGACTACCTCGAAGACGTGCTGGCCGATACCCAGACCACCAGCGACGGCCAGCAGATCGGTATTACCGGCCTGCCGGAGTCGACTGACTCTGATTCGGACGACGAACTTTATGATCGGGCGGTTGCCTATGTAGTGGAGAGTCGCCGCGCCTCGATATCCGGCGTGCAGCGTCAGCTTCGCATTGGCTACAACCGTGCCGCACGGCTGATTGAAGAGATGGAAGCGCAGGGCGTGGTCAGCGCGCCGGAGCACAACGGCCAGCGCGAGGTGCTGGCGCCGGCACCCCGAAACGACTAGGAATACTCCATGAACCGGACTTTACGCTCGCATGGCCGATCATGGCCTGGCCTGGCTCGATGGTTTGGCGGTTGTGTGCTGGCGCTCACTTTGACCACCGCGCCGGACGCACTTGCAGGTGTGCGGGCGCAGCTCGAGGCGTTCGCAGAAGGGCTCGACAGCCTGACCGGTCGGTTCGAGCAGATCACGGTTGATGAGACCGGCCGGGTAGTCGAGGAGGCGTCGGGGCGGCTCGAGTATCTGGCGCCGAACCGTTTTCGCTGGGACTACGAGGTGCCGTTTCCGCAGCAGATTGTCGCTGACGGTGAACGTCTGTGGCATTACGATGAGTCACTCGAGCAGGTGACCGTACGTCCCCAGCCCGCGCCCGAGCAGTCGCCGCTGTTGGTGATGATGCAGCCGGAGCTGCTCGAACGCTACTATCGGCTTGCGGCCGATGACGAACGGTCCGTGCTGGAGTTCGTGCCGCTCGATGAATCAGCCGACTTCGAGCGCGCCCGGCTGCATTTTGATGATGGCGTGCCCGGTCGCCTGGAGTTCACCGACTCGTTCGGCCAGCAAACCCGCATCGAGCTGCTTTCGCTCCAGCGCAACCCCGGACTTCCGGCGGATCGCTTCAGTTTCGAAGTGCCCGACGGGATCGACCTGCTGGAGGGCTACTGAGACGGCAGCTGACAGTCCAGCCCGCTCAGCCAGGTCAGGCGGCGTGGCGCCAGACTGCCGCTGCCCACGCCCGGCAGAACCGAATCGTATTCCAGCGCTGCCCGCTCACAGTCCAGGAACTGCACGCTCATGCTGCCCCATTCCAGCGTTTCGATCGCGTCGGGATCGAATTCGTCTCCGAAGCCCGTTGCGCGAGTGGTCACCAGATGCTCGAAGCGGATCGTGCGGCCCTCGACATTGCCTTCGCCGACGACCCAGGCCTGCTCGCCGTCGCCGGCGTAGGTGAACCAGGCAGTGAACACGCGGCCGGCGCTGACTTCCTCGAAGTACCAGCCCTGGCCGCTGCTGTCCGGGTCGTACCACTGCCCGCTGATACCCGGTGCCGCCGACGAGGGCGCCAGCGGCAGGCTGCCGCAGGGCAGGCCGTTGATATTGGCCAGGCGCACGAACTCCAGGCTGCCGCTGGCCCCGAACAGCTGGCTGTTGTAGCTGACCCGTCCATGATCGCAGTGGCTGAAATCCAGCGTCAGGTCACCCCAGGGAAGAATCACCAGATTGTCCTCTCCGATCGGCGCGCCGGCATCGATCAGCCGCGTGGTCAGGGCGTCCTCGAACACGATCCGGCTGCCGTCGATATCCCCGATGCCGAGAATCCAGGCCTGGTGAGCTTGTTCGCTGCCCGCGGGCGGGTAGGTGAACCAGGCCAGAGCGGCCTGGGTTTCGTCGAGAATCTCGAGCAGCCAGCCTTCACCGGGCCGGTCCGGCACGAAATAGTGCCCGCTGTGGCCGGCGTGGAGCTGGTTCAGTCGCGGCGCCAGGCGCAATGCTTCCGGTCGCCTCAGTCCACCGTCCCCGGCCGCCGTCAGCACTGATTCGAACGCGCCGCTTGCCGCGTCGAACGCAAGGATTTCGCCGCTGTCGCGGCTGGCCACGTAGAGTCGTTCATCGGGCCCGAAGGCCAGTGCCCGGGCATAGTCCAGTCCTCCCCGGCCGGCCGGGATGAACTCGTCGATGAAGGCGCGCTGGTCGACGTCGAAGCGCAGGACATTGTTGCCGCTACCGTTGGCGACATAAAGCAGACCGTCCGGGCCGAAGGCGAGGTCGCGCGGGTCGGAGATCACGCCGTTGTCGGGGCCAGCCACATCGACGTTGCGCCAGCCGTTGAGCTCATTGAATGCCATGATGCGATTCGATCGGGCCTCGGCCACATAGAGGCGCTGGTTGCGGTAGGCAAAACTGCGCAGCGGCAGGTCCATCACCGAATTCCATGACTGCGGGTTGCGCGTCGGTTCGTCGGCGCCGAGTCGGTCATTGAGCTGTTGCCGGTCGGCGCTGTAGCGCTCGATGGCGTCGTCGCCGAGCACAACCAGCTGATTGTTTGGCAGCCAGCCCATGGCACGCGGAAACGAGCTTTGCAGCTCGCGCGGTTCAGGCAGCTGCGAGTCCAGGAAGACGTCGATGAGCTGTCCGCTGAGCCGGTCATAGCGGCGCACATCACCTGAAGCAAGGAGATACAGTCGGCCCTGGCCGTCAATGTCGAGGTCGGAATGTCCGGTCAGGATCGGCCCGGGATCGATGGCCTCCGGCGCCGCCACCACGCCCCGGAACTGCCCGTCGAGCGCGTAGGACAGCACTTGATCGGTATCACTGTCGACGACCAGCAGCTCCCAGGCCGCGATCGTGTCGGTGTCGGTTCGCAGCCGGCGCTGATCGAATACCAGCGGCGGCTCGGTGTCCGGTGGCGGCTCACCATCGAATGGATCAAAGGGGTAGGGATCGTCGCGGTCGAGCCGGCCATCATCATCGCTGTCGCCTTCCGAGTGCGGGGGCCGCTCCACGCTTGCGCCATCGCCGTCGGCATAGGCGGCAACGCTGGCCGCGGTGGCCGCCAGCTGCCAGGCGTTGGCCGCTTTTTCGCCAAACGTCCGCGAGCCGCAGGCGGCGCCGCCGCACCGGATGTCGGGGTTGGAGTACAGGTCGAGCCGGTGATAGCGGTCGATGTGCCCGCTGCCAAAGCTGCCCATCACGGTATGAAAGCGTGCAGGCTCGACAAAGGCGTAGTTGGAGGCGGCCGGGTCATCGGTCGAGGCCGCGCCACGCTGATGTTCGGCGCCGAGATTGTGGCCCAGCTCATGGGTGAAGACGGCGTCCGAACAGATCGACCAGTTGCTGGCGCCGTCGTTGTCGATATGGACGCCGTAAGCGGGGTCGAGCTGACCGCTGCCGCTGGTTTGAGGGAAGAACGCAATGCCGCAGCTGCCGCGTGTCTCGATATCGTGCGGCCAGGTCAGCACGACGAGATCGGCACCCTGGCTTTGACGCGTTCCGGCCAATCCGGAAAGCCCGGGGATGCTTTCTCCGGACAGTGCCCGGGCGAGATCCTGCAGCGCCTCCCGGTTGTTCTGGCTGCGGCTGTAGCTGGTGCGCTGGTGG
Organism: Pseudomonadota bacterium; assembly: GCA_013285445.1. NCBI lineage: Bacteria > Pseudomonadati > Pseudomonadota > Pseudomonadota bacterium. Next base: position 1,662,289 of record CP053448.1, read on the forward strand.
TGCACCAGGCGCACGGCCGCCGGGACCTGTGAATCGACCAGCGCCTGATTGGCGATGGCCAGCAGATGATTGAGTCGGGTTTCGAGCTGATTTCCCGGATAACGGGCCTGCATGCTGTCGGGGTAGATGAACATCACATCGATCCGGGCAGGATCGGTGTCGTCGGTGGTCGGCGCATCCGCAGCCTGGGCAGTTTGTGCGTCGGCGCCTGCAGCGTGCGTCGTCACCGCATCACGGATGGGTCCGCCCAGCGTGTCGTCGTGCAGCGGGTCGACGTCCAGGCGATCGTCGGCGAGGTCGATCAGCCATGTGCCATGGGCGTTCGTGGTGACCTGGTAGATGCCGGCGGGCGTTGTGATGCGTGCATAAATTCCGCTGTCGCCAACGGTGATCGCTGCCCGCTCCAGATTCGACGCACGGCCTCGTGCATGCAGGGTAAAGTCACCGTTGGGATGGTCGAATCGACCGGCAACCGGCAGACTGATCGGCTTGCGGCCGGGCAGCGGCAGGGTCAGCATCGAAGCGTCCGGATCGATCCGTTCGCCCGGCCGTAGTGCGGCCACGGCGCCGTCCGGCAGCCCGGCGCGGGGAAAGTCGCCGGACTGCGGGCCGGCAGCCGTTGGCTTGATCTGCCAGACCAAGAGAGATTCGCCTTTGCCCTGTGAATCAGGCGTGTCGGGAGGGTGGCTGTCGGGCCACCAGGCCAGCCAGGCTGTCAGCACCAGCAGCGGAACAAGCAGAAGGCGCGCTGCGTATCGTGCGTTCATGGTCCGGTCCGACGTTCACCATAGGGCGAGTTCGGGCCGCGTCGCGTGCCCAGAATCGGGCCATTGAGTGCCGAGTAATCCTGTTGTCGCAGCTTCGGTGGCAGCCGGGCCGACCGGCGCTGCTCCGGCCAATCATGGTAAGGCGTCCAGGGCAGCGCGAACACGACCAGGCTCGGCTGCACGACAGGCGTCGATTGCGAGGGTGCAGGCGTAATCCAGCGCTCGGATCTGAGCGATAACCGGGCTCGTCGCTGCTCGATGAACCGTCGATTCTCTTCGGCAATCTGCGACAGATCCCCGGCCGGCTCGATGATGCTGATGGTCGCGCCATTGACCCGGCGAGCGTCGGCACCGCAGGGACGGTCGGAAAAGACGGTGCTGTCGCCGTCCTGGCAGCGGTACACATCCCCGGCGAGACCGGGGGGCATCAGGGCCAGGCCCGACATGCAAGCCAGTACGCGCAGCAGCATGATCACGACGAATCCGGGGTCAGGGGCTGGCCGCTGTTTTCGTCATCCGGATCAAGCAGCTGTTCGACCGACTGGCGGGCGCTGTCGAGCAGGCCATGACAGTGTCTGCTCAGCTCGACGCCGCGCCTGAACTGCGCCAGCGATTCGGCCAGGCTCGACTGGCCTGATTCCAGCTCGGCCACGATCTGCTCGAGTTCGGCCAGTGCCGTCTCGAAATCGGGTGACTGCTGTCCGTCGTTGTCGGTCTGCGGCGTCGTATTTTCCGTGCTCATGCGTTTGATTCTAACCCAGGAAACTTCTGAATAACCCTGCGCCGAGCGCGTTTCAGTCGGAAAAGCCGCCGTCGCGTCCACGCAGGGTTGTTCAGTGGTTCCCTGATGAGGGGTGTGGACCAGCACCGGATCCAGGCGCCGACCGGTGCCAGCACAAACGGCAGTCGCGCTCGGACAGGGCCGTGGCAAAGCCGGCCTCGATGAATCGGTCGCCCAGGGCTACGAGCTGGTCATTCCGATAGATTCGGGGCCATAGTGCGCGCCGCCAGGGTGGCACCCCGTGCTCGGCCAGCAGCTGGCCGACCGCCCGGGAGCCGCTTCGTTCCGCAAGTGTGATTCGCTCACCCGGGTCAGGGCCGGTTACGGTCAGCGCCAGGCCGCGTGCCGGTGGTGGCCTCAGCTCCAGCCAGCCGGAGGCGGCCGGAAGCTGCAGGGGTGAGCTCCCGTCCCAGCGCAACGGCGCGTCGATCACCGGGCTGTCAGCCCGATCCAGCCACAACCGATCACGCCAGCGTCGCATGACGCAGGCGCCCCAACGCAGCTCGGGCTGACGATCACGCGGCGCGGTCAGCACCTGCTCGGCATAGCAGGCCAGGCGCTTTCCCGGTGGCGGCGCAACATGGTGCTGCATGCACCAGTGGCGGATGGTTTCGCCCAGACCATAGACCGTTCGCGTGACCTCCGGGGCCAGCGATAACCCGTCTCTGCAGGTCGTCTCGGCGTTGAGCGTTTGATCAATCGCCTGCGCCACCAGAGCGGCTGCACCACTGGACAGGGTCGCGGTGCGCAGCAGCGCGCCGTCGATGCCGGGCCAGCGCTGCCGCAGCTGCGGCAGTACCGTCTGGCGCAGGAAGTTGCGGTCCAGTGTGGAATCGGCGTTGGCCGGATCGTCGAGCCCTGCCAGCCTGCGAGCCGCCAGGCAGGCGTCGATATCGCTGCGTGACCAGTCAAGCAGCGGGCGCACCAGCCAGCCGGGCCCAAAGCGGCGCTGTCTGGGAATGCCGGCCAGCCCGGCCGGGCCGGCGCCCCGCAGCATGCGCAGCAGCACTGTTTCGACCTGGTCATCGCGGTGATGGGCGGTCAACAGGGCATCACCGGGCTGCATGAGCGACTGCAGCGCCTCGTAGCGGGCGCTGCGCGCGTCGGCTTCCGGACCCTGGGCCGGCGTCACGCGTACTGCGATCTGCTGGCAGTTCACGCCCAGGCTGTCTGCCAGCTGTCCCGCCCGTTCGGCCCGCTGGCGGCTGTCGTGGTCCTGGCCATGATCGACGTGCACGCAGACGATGGCGCGGTCACTGCCGGCAGCGATGAGCTGGTCAAGCAGACACAGTGAGTCCGGTCCGCCGCTGAAAGCCACCAGCAGCCGGCCATCTCCCGGAAGCTGCGCGATGGCCGGATCAAGGTCGGGCATGATCCGGACCGCGCTCAGCGCTGCTCGAAGGCGCCGTAACTCATCAGGCGCTGATGGCGTCTGGTCAGCAACTCATCCGGCGGCTGGTCGCGCAAAAAGTCGATCTGTGCGTGCAGCGTCTCCTTGATGCGCACGGCCACTTCATGAGGCGAGCGGTGGGCACCGCCGGGCGGCTCCTTGATGACCTTGTCAATCAGCTCGAGGGCCTTCAGGCGGCTGGCGGTCAATCCCATGGCCTCGGCCGCGACCGCGGCCTTGTCGGCGCTTTTCCACAGAATCGAGGCGCAGCCTTCCGGTGAGATCACCGAGTAGATGCTGTACTGGAGCATGCTGATCCGGTCGCCAACGCCGATCGCCAGCGCGCCCCCGGATCCGCCTTCACCGATAATGAAGCACACGATCGGTACCGGCAGGCGAGCCATGGCCGCCAGGTTGCGGGCGATGGCCTCGGACTGGCCACGCTCTTCGGCGCCGACTCCGGGGTAGGCACCGGGCGTGTCGATCAGCGTGACGATGGGCAGATTGAACCGAGCGGCCATCTGCATCAGACGCAGCGCCTTGCGATAGCCTTCCGGGCGCGGCATGCCAAAGTTGCGGTAGACCTTTTCCTTTGTATCCCGGCCCTTCTGATGCCCGATCAGCATCACGCTCATCCCGTCGATGCTGGCCAGCCCGCCGACGATGGCATGGTCGTCAGCGTACAGGCGGTCGCCGTGCAGTTCCTCGAAACGGTCGCAGATCATTGACACGTAATCGAGGGTGTATGGGCGCTGCGGGTGACGTGCCAGCTGAGAAATCTGCCAGTCGTTGAGCTCCGAGAAAATGGTTTCGGTCCGCTCACGGCATTTATGTTCCAGGCGCTGAATCTCCTCCTCGAGGTTCATCGAAACCCCGGACCCGACGTTGCGCAGCTCGCGAATCTTGGCTTCGAGCTCGACGATCGGCTGTTCGAAATCGAGATAGTTGGCGTTCATGGTTGACCGTGCTGGACCACTGAAACCGCAGTATAACGTTCCGCTCAACCGGGATGCACGCCAACGGCAATCGGGCCGCGCGGGATTGCAGCCGGGCTCCAGTGGCTTCGCGCCCAGTGCCACTGCGCGTCGAGTGATCGGCAGCCCGGTGGCGGCTCGTGTCCGAGGGCGCGCAGCGCCAGGCGCAGGGCTTCGGCCTCGGGTCGGGCAGCAACCGGATCATCGCCGTCGGACTTGCTCAGTTTTCGCCCGTGCTCATCGGTGACCACCGGCAGGTGCATCCAGCCCGGCGCAGGCAGCCCGAGATTCTCGTAGAGGTAAAGCTGGCGAGCGGTCGAATCGATCAGGTCGGCGCCGCGTACCACCTCGGTGATGCCTTCGGAGGCGTCGTCGACCACGACGGCAAGCTGATAGGCGATCACCCCGTCGCCACGCAGAATGATGAAATCGCCGCTGCGCTGACCCGGATGCTCCTCGCACGCTCCCTGCACCACATCGTCGAATCGTATTGTTGGCGCGTCTTGCGTATTGACGCGCACGCTGCGTGGTTTGCGTTGCGCCGGCAGTCCGTTGCGGCAGGTGCCGGGATAGCGGCCATCGGGCGGCAGTTGTCGCCGCGTACAGCCGCACCAGAAGGCGTGCCGGGCGTCGAGCAGGCGGTGCAAGGCCTGCCGGTGCCGGGCCGCGTTGCGATGCTGGTAACTGACCGGGCCATCGGGTCCAAGCCCGAAACGAGCCAGGGTACGCAGCTGGTCGCGGGCCGCTCCCGGGATTTCGCGCCGTCGGTCGATGTCATCAATTCGAATCCGCCACTGCCCGTTTCTGCTGCGCGCCCGCAGGTAGCTGCCCACAGCAGCCACCAGGGAACCGAAATGCAGTGGTCCGGTCGGTGATGGCGCGAAACGACCGACATAGAGCGATCCGGGTTGTCCGGGCTGTATCTTGTATTTTGCCGGCGGGGCAGCCATTTTCAGGATTGCTTCGATCAATCAGATGTAGCGAGGACCATCGAAATGCGCAGAATCGTCCTGTTTCTGGCCACCAACCTGGCGGTGCTGGTCGTGCTCGGCGTGGTCATGAATCTGCTCGAGCCATGGCTAATCCGGCAGGGCATCGATCTTCATCATGCCACGATTCTGGTGTTTGCCCTGTTGTTCGGCATGGGCGGTGCGATCGTCTCGCTGCTGCTGTCCAAACGCATTGCGCTGATGAGCACGCGAGCACGGATCATCGAACAGCCCGTCAGCAGCGTGGAGCGATGGCTGGTTGAAACGGTCGACCGCCAGGCACGCGAGGCCGGCATTGGCCGGCCGGACGTGGCCGTTTACGATTCGCCGGAGCCCAATGCGTTTGCCACCGGCGCCTCGCGCAACAAGGCGCTGGTCGCCGTCAGCAGCGGGCTGCTGCAGCACATGCGCCCCAACGAGGTCGAGGCCGTACTCGGGCACGAGGTCTCGCACGTGGCTAATGGCGATATGGTAACCATGACGCTTCTGCAGGGTGTGCTCAATACCTTTGTTCTGCTGCTGTCGCGTGTGCTCGGCCAGGTCATTGACCGGGCGGTGTTCAAGAGCGAGCGTGGCTACGGTCCCGGCTATCTGTTCAGCGTGATCGTGCTTCAGATCGTTCTCGGCGTGCTGGCAAGCATGATCACCATGGCCTTCTCGCGCTGGCGCGAGTTTCGCGCAGATTCCGGCGGCGCAGGTCTGGCCGGGCGCGACAATATGGTCGCCGCACTGCGTCGGCTGGGCCAGGTCAACCAGCCATCCCGGTTGCCAGAATCGGTCGAGGCGTTCGGGATTCGTGGCCGGGTTGGAATAGGCCTGCGCCGCCTGCTGATGAGTCATCCGCCAATCGAAGAGCGGATACGGGCACTGACCGGCGAGCGATAAGGTGTTTGGCCGGTGATTCAGGCGGAGGCTTCCTCGCGCACGAATTCGCCTTGCACCAGGGTAATGCCAAACTGCCACAGTGTTGCCAGGTCGCCGGTGTTTTCGACTTTCGGTGCAATGAGCCGGACGTCCTTTTCCCGGGCATGCGTGACCAGGGTCGAGAGCTTCTGACGCAGCGCATCGTTGCCGCTCAGGTCCTGGATCATGTCCTGATCGAGTCTCGCAAAATCAATTGCGAGGTGGCGCATCAGGCTTTCGAAGGGCGCATCCGGAGCCACGTCGACCAGCGCAAAGCGACAGCCGCTGGCCTTGAAGCGTTCGATGAAAATCTGTGCCGGCCTCAGCTTTTCACGCACTTCGTTTTCGCGCAGACCGACGATCAGGCGCCGGGCGTCAAGTCCGCTGTCCATTTGCGCCGCCAGGCGCTTACAGGCTTCTTCGTCGGTAATCGTTCCCAGGCTGATCGGTACCAGCCACTGCAGGTCAGTGTCACCCTGCCGTTCGGTCAGCAGTGTCTGCAGGCGATTGAGCATGTCCTCGTCGATACGGGCGGCCAGTCCGACGCGGATCGCGGCGTTCATGTAGACCGAGGGCAAGACCACTTCATCACTGTCCTCGGGCCGCAGTCGAGTCTCGATCTCGTTGATCAGGAACCCGTCGTCTTCCATGCTGGTGATCGGTGAGGTCACCAGCCCGAACTCGTCGTGGTCAAGGGCGTGTCGAAGCCGTTCGCCCCAGGCACTGTCGTCCTCGTCACCCTCGGTGGAGACCTTGGGCCGGTAGCGTACGAAGCCCTTGCCGCCGGCACGCAGCGCTTCTGCAAGCGCCGATTCCGCCTGCACGACCAGCTTTTCGCTGTCGTCGACTTCACTTCCGGCCACGGCCAGGCCGACACTGGCCGAAACGGTCAGGCTGGCCTCACGCACTTCGATGATGCGACCCGAACACTGTTCGATCATGGACCCGGCCAGTTTCTCGGCTTCGGCCCGATCCGCGCAGTCGGCGATCACCGCAAAGGTGTGATCGCGAAGCCGTGCCATCGGCCGCTCGCCGGTAACCGACTCAAACAGCTCGGCCGAGGCGCGGATCAGTTCATCGGTAGCACCGACACCCACCTTGTCGAGCAGCTGGTCATGCTCGTCGAGCGACAGTGCCAGGACGCTCAGGCCGCCCGTATCCTCGCGCGCCTGAATCTGTTCGGCAAGCTGTTCGACGAAGGACACTGAGTTGAGCAGGCCGGTGAGCATGTCGCTGGTCTTGAGTTTGCGCAATTCCTCGGCCAGCGCCGGGTCGGCCTGGCTGATGTTCTCGCGCACCAGCATCTGGGCACAGTACTCACCGCCATAGCGCGCCGGCGAAAAGGCAACCGTCGCCGAGAACGTCTCGCCGCCCTGCCGGTGGGCGTTGAGTAGCAGTTCATTGTCCGGCATTTCGTCGCGTGCCAGGGATTTGAGCACCTTCTTGAGATCCGGTCCGTGTTTGCTGGGCGTGAACAGGTCGAGCATGGACAGGCCCTCGAGATCTTCAAAGCCGTCGAAGCCGAACAGGTTCAAGTAGGCCGGGTTGGCATAGATGTGCAGGCCCTCGTGGATGTAGGCAATCGCTTCGCTGGAGCTGTCCAGCAGCAGGGTGTAGCGATCCTCGATATCGGCCAGGCTGCGCAGCGCCTTGTCGGCGCCGACGCGTGCGCGCAGCGACTCGATCTGGGCGATTGCCAGTCGTTTGAATTGCCTGAGACTGCTGCGCTGGACGAAGCCTTCGACACCAATGGCGGCCACGGCAAGAGCGGCGCGTGCATCGTCGTCGTCGATCAGGGTGATGATCGGGACGAAATGGTCCTGGTCGCGCGCCAGACGGGCAGTGGTTTCAAGCAAGCCGAGGTCGACGGAATCCACCCGAATCATGACCAGGTCGACCCGCTCTGATTCGAAGGTGCGGCTGACTGCATTGGCGGTATCAGCAAACAGGGTCCTGACGGCTGCCTCCTCACCGAGCATCTGGGTCAGTTCCCGGGGCGCCGACGGATCGTCGGTTACCGTCAGGATTTTGATTTCGGTCGGCTGTTCGGGCATCGGCTGTCCCTGCATCTGGGTAGGTGAATCTTATCGCCGCCGCGGCACAGATTGCCAGTGCTGTGATTCGATTTCATAGAATCGGCGTCTTGTAGGGAACGCCGGCGCGTTCCCGCACCAGACGCGGCACCAGGTAACCTGACAGCTCGCGACGCAGCGTTTCGACCAGCGCCACCGCGCGCCGGTCTTCGACTTCGAACCGTGCCGCGCCGGTGACCCGGTCCAACTGATGAAGGTAGTAGGGCAGTGCCCCGGCGGCGAAGCTGCGCCGCATCAGCCCGGCCAGTGTCGCGGCCTGATCATTGATTCCGGCCAGCAGCACGGCCTGGTTGAGCACTTGAACGCCGGCACGGCGCAGTCTCGAGAGTGCGGCGTCGACGCTGCTGTCGAATTCGTTCGGATGGTTGGCGTGAATCACCATGACGGCCGGCCAGGGCAATTCAGCCAGCCAGCGACAAAGGCGATCATCGATGCGTTCGGGCAGCACGACCGGCAGCCGGGAGTGGATGCGCAGGCGGCGAAGGTGGCCCACTGGGGCCAGTGAGTCACTCAGACGGCGCAGCTGCACCGTTGGCAGCATCAGCGGGTCGCCGCCGGACAGGATGACCTCCTCGATATCACCGTTTGCGGCAACATAGTCCACTGCAGGTTGCCAGCGATCGGCCGAGGCGCGCTCTTGCTGGTAGGGAAAGGCCTGCCGGAAGCAGTAGCGGCAGTGAACCGCACAGGCGCCGGTTGCCACCAGCAGAACGCGACCGTGGTACTTGTGCAGCACGCCGCGAGTCTGGCGACTGTCGCGGTCGCCGACCGGGTCATCGCAGAATCCCGGTTGAGCCTCCATCTCTCCGCTTTCCGGCAAGACCTGCAGCAGCAGCGGGTCGTGCCGGTTGCCGTATTCCATGCGTCGGGCGAACCGGCGCGGCACGCGCATGGGAAAAAGGGCCGGCGCCGCTCGCGGTTCAGGCGGCAGTCCCAGAAAGGCCAGCAGTTCGGCCGGATCGCGAAAGGCCTGGCGCAAGGCCTGTTGCCAGCGTGGCTTGGGCAGGACAGCGGATCGCGCTAAACTATCAGATTGCATTGATTCGAGATCCATCAGGAATAACCGCCCCGGCCGTTCAGGTCGGGGCGTCATTGTAATCCGGAGCAGACATGGCAACCTACAGCACCAATGAATTCAAGTCGGGCCTGAAGATCATTCTTGACGGTGATCCCTACACCATCGTCGAAAACGAGTTCGTCAAGCCCGGAAAGGGGCAGGCTTTCAGCCGGGTCCGCGTGCGCAACCTCAAGTCCGGGCGGGTCATCGAGAAGACCTTCAAGTCGGGCGAAACCGTCGAGGCCGCTGATATCTTCGAAAAAGAAGTCCAGTACCTCTACAGTGACGACGAGTTCTGGCACTTCATGGATCCGGAGAGTTTCGAGCAGATTGCCGCCGACGAACAGGTCATCGGTGAGGCGCGTCAGTGGCTCAAGGAAGAGGATCGCTGTCAGGTGACCCTGTGGAATGGCGCCCCATTGACCATCGTGCCGCCGAATTTCGTCGAGCTGGCGGTGGTCGAAACCGATCCCGGGCTCAAGGGAGACACCAGCGGCAGCGGCGGCAAGCCGGCCCGGCTGGAGACCGGCGCGAGCGTGCGTGTGCCGCTGTTTGTGCAGGAAGGCGATGTGATCCGGGTCGATACCCGAACCGGCGAGTACATGTCGCGGGTCAAGGATTGAGCATGGATGGTCCGGCCAAGGCGCTGCTGCCGCGCTGGATCGTACCGGTCCGGCCCGAAGGTGAAGTGCTCGAGCGCCATGCCGTGGTGATCGCAGACGGCCGCATTCAGGCCGTTATCCCCGGATCGGTGCTGTCCGATGAGTATCCGCAGGCCCAGGTTGTGGAACTACCCGATCAGGTGCTGATTCCTGGCCTGGTCAATGCCCACACCCACAGCGCCATGGCGCTCATGCGGGGAATGGCCGACGACTTGCCGCTGATGCGCTGGCTCGAAGACCACATCTGGCCGGCCGAGCAGCGTCACGTGGGGCCGGACTACGTTCGTGCGGGCAGCGAGCTGGCCATGGCGGAAATGCTGGCCGGCGGGACGACCTGTTTCAACGACAATTACTTCTTCCCCGATGTGATCGCGGCGGTGGCGCGGCGGGTCGGCATCCGCGCGGCGGTTGGCCTGCCGGTCATCAGTGTCCCCACGGCCTGGGCCGACAGCGAGGACGCGTACTTCCGGCGCGGCCTCGAGGTGCACCAGTCGCTGAAGGGCGAGCCGCTGCTGACTACACTGTTTGCCCCGCACGCGCCTTACACGGTCAGTGACCGTGCCTTCGAACGCATGCGCGACCTGGCCGAGGAGATGGATGTGGGCATTCACCTGCACCTGCTTGAGACCGGTGGCGAAATCGAGGCCAGTCTCGCCGCGCACGGACAGGCACCGATTGACCGCCTCGAGCGCCTGGGTGTTTTCGGGCCGCGTCTGCTGGCCGTTCACATGACGCAGCTCGACGAGGCCGGGATTGCGCGCACCGCGCGCGCCGGCGTCCACGTGCTGCACTGCCCTGCGTCCAACATGAAGCTGGCCAGCGGCATGTGCCCGGTGGCAGCACTGGATGCCGCCGGCGTCAATGTCGCGGTTGGCACTGACGGCGCAGCCAGCAACAACACGCTGGACATGTTTGCCGAAATGCGCCTGAGCGCGCTGCTGGCCAAGGGCTGCAGCGGGGATCCCGAAGCGGTGCCGGCTGCGCGTGCGCTGTCGATGGCGACGCTGCACGGTGCGCGTGCCCTGGGTTTGGATGCAGATATCGGCTCGATCGAGAAGGGCAAGGCGGCTGATCTGGTGGCCGTGAGCCTGAGTGGTCCGGAATCGCAGCCCGTTCACAATGTGATCTCGCAGCTGGTCTACGCTGCCTCGCGTCACCAGGTCAGGTCGGTCTGGGTCGCCGGGCGGATGGTGGTCTGCGGGGGCAGCCTGACGACCATCGACCTGGAGCGTCTCACGGCACAGTGTGAGCACTGGCGCCAGCGCCTGAATGGCTGAGCCGAAGCAGTCAAAGGAGCCTGTCATGAGCGAATCCGAACAGCCGCCAGCAAGCGCCAACATCGACCCGGACGAGGCGGGCAAGTTCGATGCCCTGGCGGCACGCTGGTGGGATCCCGAAGGTGACTTGCGCACGCTTCACGACATCAACGGGCCACGACTGGCGTTTCTGGCCGACCGGGTCAAGCTCGAAGGCGCGCGCACGCTCGATGTGGGTTGTGGCGGCGGCTTGTTCAGCGAGGCGCTTGCTGCCCGGGGTGCGCATGTGACCGGAATCGACGTGGCTTCGCAATCACTGGCAGTAGCCCGGCTACACCTGGCAGCATCGGGCCTGTCGGTTGATTATCGTCACACCACTGCCGAGGAGCTGGCCGCGGCCGATGCAGAGTCGTTCGATGTGGTCTGCTGCCTGGAGATGCTCGAGCACGTCCCGGATCCCGAGCGCACGGTGGCGGCTTGCGCACGCCTGTGTCGGGTCGGCGGCCGGTTGCTGTTCAGTACCATCAACCGCTCGCCACTGGCCTGGGTCACGGCCATTGTCGGGGCCGAGTACCTGGCCCGTCTGCTGCCGCGGGGCACGCACCGCTATGATCGGCTGATCCGGCCGGCCGAGCTGGCCGGCGCCTGTCGCCGCAACGGGCTGCGAGTACTTGAAATTGCCGGCCTGTCCTACAACCCGCTGTCGCGCACGGTGCAGATCGGCGCTCGTCCCCGCGTTAATTATTTCCTGCTGGCCGAGCGCCCGGAGTGAGCGCTTGCGCCTGACCGGTTCGATCAAGGCGGTACTGTTCGACCTCGATGGAACGCTGGTCGATAGCGCGCCGGATCTGCTGTCCGCGCTCGACCACGTGCTTGCCCGTCTCGGTCGGCCGCCCTGCAGCCGGCCGGCCTTGCGTCATTTCGCCTCGCGCGGAGCGCTTGGCCTGCTCGAGGCCGGCCTGCCCGATGTGGGCGATACCGAGCGGCAGCGTTTGCGGCAGCCGTTTCTGGACTTCTATGCCAGGCACCTCTGGCGTGAATCCCGGCCATTCGAGGGGATCGATGACCTGCTCGAAGCGCTGGGTCGTGCCGGGATTCCGATCGGGGTGGTCACCAACAAGATCACCCGTTTCGCCGCTCCGGTGCTGAACCATGCCGGCTGGACCGAGCGCATCGCGTGCCTGGTGACCGGTGACCGGGTTGCACGGCCAAAACCGGACCCGGAACCGGTGCGGCTGGCCTGCAGGCTGTTGTTGGTCGACCCGGCCGACGTGGTGTTCATCGGCGATGATCAGCGGGATGTAGAGGCCGGACAGGCGGCCGGTGTGACCACGATCGTAGCCGGCTGGGGCTATCTCGACCCGGCCGTCGACCCCGATAGCTGGGGTGCCGATGCCTTCGCCGCGAGTCCCAGTGGCCTGGCGGCGCTGCTGGCGAACCGTGCTGGCCCGAACCGATGAAGCCCCTAGACTGGTGCCGTGAACGCCTGCAGGTGGCCGGGCAGCCACTGGCTGCATCACTGCCGTTTGCGCCATCGGACCACCGCCAGACGATCATTGCGCTGCGCGCGCTGGCCACAGAGATCATGGCGGTGCCCCGGGAGGTCGACGAGGCCGAGGTGGCGCGTCGCAAGCTGGAGTGGTGGAGTCAGGCGCTGGAGGCGGGCAGCGCCCACCCGGCCATCGAGGCCTGGTACCGGACGTCGGCATCCGCGATGCTTCGCGGCGAGTTCGCCTCGCTGCTGGCTGCGGTGGTGACCGACATCGATCCACCGCGCTGCAATGATCTCGACGAGGCCTGGCAGTACTGCGGACGGCTCGGTGGCATGGTGGCCGTGCTGGAGGCGCGTGCGCTGGGCGCCGACCCGGCGCTGGCCGAATGCCTGCGCGCCTGCGGTACTTTCAGCGAACTGGTGCGGCGCGTGCGCGATGTAGCCATCGACGCTGGCCGGCATCGCTGGCTGGTTCCGCTGCAGCTTCAGGCCCAGTACCAGGTTTCGCGCGTGGACGTCGTCTCGGGTGCGGTCGGCCGCGGCTGGGATGGACTGGTTCGCCACTGGCTTGGCGACGGGCTGCGCCGGGTTGAAGCAGCCGCGCCGGGCGCTGATCCGGTTGCGGCCTGGCGGCACCGGCACGTACTGATCGCACACGCGCTTGATCGTCGCCTGGCCAGCCGGCTTGCGGCGCGGCCGGGCCGAATTCTCGGCCACCGCTTCCTGCCGGGGCATGCCGGCAATGTCTGGACCGCCTGGCGCTGCGCCCGGCGGCTGCAACGGGCGGCTCGCTGACCCGCTTTACCGGTTCAGTCGTCGCTGATGATATCCGGCCCCTTGCCGGCAGATTTTTCGTAAACGCCGCGACCGATACGACGATACTGCGTAAAGCCGGCCTTTTCGATCGTCGACTGATCCGGCGCACCGGAATGACGCCCGACGACGCTGGGCGGCGAGATCAGACGCCGCACGGCCGCGCCGCAGCGCGGACATTTCGACAGCGGTTCGTCATCCAGGCGCTGCAGCACCGTAAAGGACTCATGACAGTGCGGGCAGCCCTTCGGGGAACGGCAGCGGTATTCGTAGAACGGCATCCGCGGGACTCCATACACGCCTGCCGGAGGCATCGGACCGATGGTATCGTACATCGCAGCTCCCCTGTAGTATGTTGCCCCGATGTGGAATGACGGAATCGGTGCTTGCTGAGGTCGATGGACAACGAAACCGATCACAGGGCCGTGTGGCTGATCACAGGTGCGGCTGGCGCACTGGGCAGTGCGCTGGTTCGCCGGCTGTCCGAGACCGCCGAGTGCATCGCACTCGATCGGGACGAGCCAGGCCTCAACGCGCTGCATGATGAGTTGTGCCGCAACGGACAGTCACCGCCGGCCCTGATGCCGCTCGACCTGGCCCGCGCCGGACCCGATGACCACGCCAGACTGGCTGAATCGATTGACGAGGCGTTCGGACGGGTGGACGTGCTCGTGCACAATGCCGCCAGTTTTCGGGCGCTGCGTCCACTGCTCAATCAGCCGCCCGGGGAATGGATGGACAGTCTGCAGACCGGTCTGACCGGCCCGTTCCTGCTGACTGCGGCCCTGCTCCCGCTGATGGCTCGTGCCAGTGCCCCGGTCATCGTGTTCGTCAATCATCATCACTGCATGGAACATCCGGGCAACTGGGGTGCCTATGGCATTGCCCAGGCCGGCCGGCGACACATGCAGCGGGTCCTGAGCGAGGAGGCGGGGCGGCGCGGGCCGCGGGTGATCGAAGTCGATCCCGGTGCGTTCTTCAGCCGCCTGTATACCTCGGCATGGCCCGCCACTTCACCCCGGGACATCGCCAGCGCAGCCGACGCCGCAGAGCGGGTTCTGGATGCCATTCTCAAGCAACTGGGGAGTGCTGAACGTGCCTGACGACCTGTTTGTCAAAATCATTAATCGCGAGATTCCGGCCGATATCGTCTACGAGGATGACGAAATACTGGCGTTTCGGGATATCGACCCGAAGGCGCCGGTTCACCTGCTGGTCATTCCGAAACGGCCCATTGCCACGCTCAACGACCTCGAGCCGGCGGATGCCGAACTGGTCGGCCGGTTGGTGCTGACGGCCCGCCGTCTGGCGGCCGAGGCGAAGATCGACGAGGCCGGCTACCGACTGGTGCTCAACTGCAATCCCGGCGGGGGTCAGTCGGTCTACCATATTCACCTTCATCTGCTTGGCGGACGGCAGATGGAGTGGCCGCCGGGCTGACCGCAACCCGCGGTCATTAGGTCACCTCCGGCAGGTGCCAGCTCATCCAGGCGCCGGCCAGACCCATTCCGGCCAGGATCAGGATGATGGCGGAAACCGGCAGCACGCTGGTCAGCGCACCGATGCTGCCGGCGATCAGCAGCACCACGCCAATGACCGTGTTACTGACGGCGACATAGTCGGTGCGCCGGTTGCCCCCTGCCAGATCGACGATATAGGTCTTGCGCCCCAGCCGCACGCCGGCATGGGCGACAGCAAGCAGGAAGAAAAAGACGGGGTAGAGCCACTGGCTGCCGGCCAGCCCGTCGTGGGCATGGACCAGACCCACCAGCCCGATGCCGGACACGGCGGCGCCCGCGCCCGCAAGGACCATGACGCGGCGGCTGGACAGGTCCGCGAAGCGACCCCAGAAGGGTGCCGAGACCAGGCTGGCCAGACCGTCGGCGATGACAAACAGGCCGAGCACCAGAACCGCGCCATCGGTGCGCTGATGGGCGAGCATGATGAAAAACGGTGCGCTCAGGGCCGAACACAGCAGGAGTGAGCGGGCCAGGACGAAGTGGCGAAACGTCTGGTCGCTGCGCAGCAGCGAGAGTCGGGAAACGGCCTCGCGGATGGCGTTGCCGCCGCCCTCGGTGGCACCCGGAAACTCCCGTATCATGGCGTATGTCCCGGCACCGGCCAGCCACAGTCCGGCCGCCGTTGCCAGCAGGATCAGATAGATGGCGGTATCGCCCTGCTGACTGTCGGTCAGCAGCACCACGCCGACGCCGATGGTGATCAGACCGGCCAGAAACTCCGACCATCCGCTGACCCGACCACGACGGGTTTTCGGCACCGTCTTGCCGAGAACGTCTTTCGAGGCCACCGAGCACAGGCCCCGCGACAGGCTGAACACGACCAGCGCTGCCAGCAGCATCAGTCCGGCTGCGGTGCCGGTCAGGCTGACCGCGACCAGCGCCATTGCCAGGACCGACAGGGCCTGCAGCAGGCTACCGATCACGAAGGTCCACTTGCGGACTGCCTGCAGGCGCACCCAGGCCGCAATCAGCAGCTGCGGAATCAGCGACCCCGATTCCCGGATCGGAACCAGGAACGCCACGAAGATGCCGGGGGCCGACAGCGCGGTCAGTAGCCAGGCCAGCACGGTCTTGGGGTTGGCGATGGCGTCGCCAAGCTTGGTCAGAAACTGGGTCGTGATCTGCAGCAGGAAATTGCCCGGCACGACGCGGCAGGCGTTGTCATCGATATCCCTGCAGACGCGGGCGTCTTCCTCATTGACCAGGCGCTGATAAACGGATTCCAGCTTGCCACTGGACAGCCATTCATCCCGTCGCTGCTTCACGGTGGCCCGCCCTCGGCTTGTGTGTCCATGGTGCCTGGCGATTCGGCCGGCTGTCCGGCGTCAATGATCTCGCCTTGCGGTTCGAATGCCTCGACATGAACCAGAACGCCGAGCCACGGCGAGTCGAAGTACTCGACGCGCTCCGGTTCCACGGTACGACTCTGCTCCAGGGCATGCAGCTCGAATCGTCCGGTCTTGCCACCGACCTCGAGTGGCCCCGAGCTCTCCGGAACGCGCCAGTGCAGCGACACGTCGCAGTGCAGAAACTGGCGCTGGCGCAGGCGTATTGTGCCGTCGAGACGGTAGTGGAGTCGGGGGGCCAGATCGGTCGCGGCATTGGCCGCACGGCCATTGCTGACTGGTTGGCCGGTGGGTCGCAGGCCAATCCACTCGGCCGCAACAATGACATCATCGTGAAGCCGCACGGCCATCGCCTGAACGTCGCGCGACAGCGGCTGAAACCATGCCGTCGAGATCATCTGTCCAACGGCGTCACTCTGTTCGAGCCGCCGCCGGGCAGCGGCCATCGCGTCACCCAACTCGTCATCGGCCTGCCATGGTTCGGGGTAGTCGGCTGGCAGGTCGCCATCGCTGCTGCTCTCGAGTTCGGCCAGTGTCTCGATCAGATCCAGCGTTGCCTGAAGGTCGCTGGTGGGCTGAAGTGCTGCGTCCGGATCATCGATGTCGTCCTTTGGAGGCTGGACGGACGGATCCAGAGCATGGCTGAAGTCAGTCAGCGCCGATACCGGCCACCGGTCAGGCTGTCCGTCGGCATGCGTGAAAACGATCACTTCGATCCGATACAGCGGGGGCGGCTGATCGGCTGCGGCTGGAGCGGCCAGGATCAGTCCGAGCATCAAAAGGCACAGGCGGACGCGAATCATGGTGCAGAGTTTAACCCGAAGATCACCGGAGTTCCGCGTCCCGACCTGAAGGTCAGCCATGGTGTTGCCGGGTTGATGAATCTGCGCGAATTCAGGCATGGGAACCAGGGAGTCAGCCAACCCGGCTGCTGTCGCGTCGGGTCGGATCGGATTCTGTCTGAAGACGGAAACGCCGGCGTGCTCATTGCCGGCCGGATTAGGTTAGGATTGCCACTTTTCGAGTGCCGCGTATCACAGGAGTATTCGATGATGGCCATGTCGTGTCGTATCACCGTCTTTTTGCTGACCACGGCGGCTGCCGGCGCTGCGCTGGCTGCCGGCATGACCCTGGACGATATCGCGCGGTTGCAGCAGGTCGATGAGATGGCCGTCAGTCCGGATGGGCGCCAGGTCGCCTGGACCCGCGTCGTGCCGCGTGACCTCAGGCAAGAGGACGATGGCCCTGCCTGGCAGACGCTGCAGGTCAGTGACCAGACCGGCGCAACGCGTGATTTCGTGACGGGCGCGGTCAACGTCGGCAGCATTCAATGGGTGCCGGATCAGTCGGCTATTGCGTTCGTTTCCCGCCGGCACGATGACGAGGTGGCCAGGCTTTACCGCATACCGGTTGACGGAGGAGAAGCCCGGCCGATCCAGACTCCCGGCGAGGGCAGCGTGATCGACTACAGTTTCAGCGCCGACAGCGCGCACGTCGCTGTCGTCATTGCGCAACCGGAAGGTGAGGCCGATCGCAAGCGGCGGGAAACGGGTTTCGACGCCGTGGTGTTCGAGGAACAGGATCGACCGCAGCGTCTGTGGATCGTCTCGCTTGCTGGTGGGGAGTCGCGGCTGGTCGAGCTGGATGGGTCGGTCCAGGGCGTGCGCTGGTCGCCGGCCGGGGATCGCGTGCTGGTCCGGATCACGCCCCGGCAGCGCGTCGATGACACGTTGATGTTTGAACGCATGCGGATCATTGACCCGTCAGGCGACGAGATCGGCCGCATCGACAACCCCGGCAAGCTGGGACACGCGGCCTGGAGCCCGGATGGTCGTTGGCTGGCGTTCGTCGCTACCGAATCGGTGCATGACACACGCGCCGGGCGCTTGATGGTTGCGCCGGCAGACGGCGGTGACTGGGTCCATCTTTTGCCGGAGCTGGCGGGACATGTCATCGATGTTGCCTGGCGCGACAGTGACACGATCACCTTTGTCAGCCATGAGGGCGTGCGGGCCCGGGTCGGCACCATCAGGACGGATGGCAGCGGCGAGTCGACACAGGTGTCCCGGCCGGGATTGATTGTCGACCGGCTTGGCATCGGGCGAAACGCCTCGCTCTGGCTCGGCGCGTCAACCCCGCGGCACCCGCGCGAGCTGTATGTGGCCGATGGCGAAGACACCGAGCCCAGACGCTTGACCGACTCCAATCCCTGGCTCAAAGAGGTCGAGCTGGCGAAGCAGGAGGTCGTCACCTACCCGGCGCGTGACGGGTTGAGCATCGAGGGGCTGCTGGTTTGGCCGCTCAAGCACGATGAGCGGTTGCGCTACCCGCTTATCCTGGCCGTGCATGGCGGTCCTGAAAGCCACTACAGCAATGGCTGGTTGACCGGCTACAACCTGCCGGCTCAGCATGCCGCGGCCGAGGGCTACTTCATGTTCTTCCCGAACTACCGCGGCAGTACCGGGCGCGGTGTCGAGTTTGCGCTGCGCTCTCAGGGCCGCCCCGCGCGCGAGGAATTCGACGACCTCGTTGATGGCGTCGACCACCTGATCGAGCGTGGCCTGGTCGACGGTGAACGTGTCGGCATCACGGGAGGTTCATACGGGGGTTACGCGACAGCCTGGGGCGCGACCTATTACTCTGAGCGCTTTGCCGCCGCGGTCATGAACGTCGGCCTGTCGGACAAGATCGCGATGCTCGGGACCTCCGATATTCCCCGTGAGCTCTACCTCGTCCACTATCGGGCCTGGCCATGGGAGGACTGGGCGCTGTATCGCGAGGCCAGTCCGATTTTCTACGTCGAGCGTGCGCAGACGCCGCTGCTCATCCTGCACGGCGATGCTGATCCTCGCGTCGACCCGACTCAGTCGCGCATTCTCTATCGCTACCTGACGCTGCAGGACGACCCGCCGCCGGTGCGCCTGGTGCTTTACCCCGGTGAGGGGCACGGCAATCAGCGGGCCGCATCCCGCTGGGACTACAGCCGGCGGTTGATGCGCTGGATGAACCACTATCTCAAGGGTGAAGGCGGAGATCCGCCGCCTCACGCGATTCCGGATCTGCCCCTGGACTGACCTGGCAGCCAGCCGGACAGACGGCCGGCTGCGGCTGGCCGTCCCGGCGACCGGTGCAGCGGGTCCGATTTGCCGCAACCGGACGGCTGGATTACGATGCGCACAGCAAACAACTAGATGAGGGTTTTTCATGGCCGATTACCAAACCGGAGACATTCGCAACCTGGCGCTGCTCGGGCACGCCGGCTCCGGCAAGACAACGCTGCTTGACATGCTGCTGGTCAAGGCCGGAGTGCTGGGTGAGCCCGGCTCGGTCGAACGGGGCAGTACGGTAGGCGATTTCGACCCCCAGGAAAAGGAATACCAGCATTCCCTGAATTCGGCCATTGCTTCGATCGATGTCGACGGCGTGCACATCAATGTCATTGACACGCCCGGTGATCCGGATTTCCGAGGTCAGGCCCTGGCGGCCATGAGCGCGGTTGAAACGGCTGCGATCGTGATCAACGCAAGCAACGGGATCGAGATGTCGACGCGCCGGCTGATGCGCCGGGCCCGCCAGCGCAAGCTCTGCCGGATCATTGTGATCAACCGGATGGATGCCGAGGGCGTCGATCTCGAGCAGCTGGTGCGCGATATTCGCGAGGAATTCGGCAGCGGCTGCCTGCCGGTCAATCTGCCCTGCGACAACTACGCCACGGTGCGCGATTGCTTTTTCAAAAGCGACGGCGAGACCGATATCTTTTCGGTGGCCGATGCCCATACCGAGATTCTCGACCAGGTTGTGGAAGTAGACGAAACCTTGATGGCGCAATACCTCGAGGGCGCAGATATCGACTCAGACGCGCTCCACGAGGCGTTCGAGAAGGCTCTGCGTCAGGGGCACCTGGTGCCGATCTGCTTCACGTCTGCGGCAACGGGGGCTGGCTGTGGCGAACTGCTGCGGTTTTGCCGCCGCCTGCTTCCCAACCCGACCGAGGGCAATTCACCACCGTTTCGAAAGGGGCCGGACAACGAGCGGGTCGAGGTCAGCCCCGATGCCGATGATCACGTGCTGGCGCATGTGTTCAAGATTACCAACGATCCCTACGCCGGCAAGCTCAGCATTTTTCGCGTCTACCAGGGCAAGATAACCTCGGATACCCAGCTGCTGGTCGGCGACGGCCGCAAGGCGATCAAGGTATCGCATCTCTACCGCATTCACGGCAAGGACCACATCGAGGTCGATCGCGCCGTTCCGGGTGATATCTGCGCGCTGGCCAAGGTCGACGAAGTGCACTACGATGCGATCCTGCACGACTGCCACGAGGAAGACCACCACTACCTCAAACCGGTAGACTTTCCCCAGCCGATGTTCGGTCTTGCCGTCGAAGCGACCACGCGCGGAAACGAGCAGAAACTGGCCACTTCGCTGGCCAAGCTGGCCGAAGAAGACCCGTGTTTCCTGGTCGAACACCATCAGGAACTCAACGAAACCGTGATTCGTGGTCTCGGCGAGATGCATCTGCGGGTCATGCTTGAACGCATGCAACAGCGCTACAACGTGACAGTCAACACACGGACGCCGAGCATTGCCTATCGCGAAACCATCACACGAGCGGCTGAAGGGCACTATCGTCACAAGAAGCAGACCGGCGGTGCCGGGCAGTTTGGTGAAGTCTATCTGCGCGTCAAGCCTTTGGCGCGTGGTGAAGGGTTCCGCTTCCGGTCCGAGGTGGTTGGTGGCGTCATTCCCACCAATCTGATCCCGGCGGTCGAAAAGGGCGTGCGCCAGCTGCTCGACGAAGGGGCCATTGCCGGTTACCCGCTGCAGGACATCGAGGCGGTGGTATATGACGGCAAGCATCACCCGGTCGATTCCAAGGAAGTCGCCTTCGTGATCGCCGGGCGCCGTGCCTTCCACGATGCCATTCTCAACGCCGGCCCGCAGATCCTTGAACCGATTGTCGACCTGGAAGTGACCGTGCCGGATTCGGCCATGGGTGATGTGACCGGTGCGCTCGCATCCAAGCGCGCGCGCATTCAGGGCACCGACAGCCTGAGGGGTGGATTCACCAGTATCTCGGCGGCAGTGCCGTTATCGGTGCTGACCGACTTCCCGACCGAGCTCAAGAGCCTGACGGGTGGTGAAGGACGCTACACAATGGCTTTTTCGCATTACGAGGCGGTACCGGGCAGTATCCAGAAAGAACTGATCGAGGCCCACGAGTCCAGGCGCCAGGAGGGCGCTGACTAACCCGGTTTAGCGCGACTCTGCCCGCGCCAGCAGCTGCCGGTGCAGCTTGTCGACTGCGCTGTCAAGCTGGTCGAGTCCGGCCGAGTTGTCGATGACTTCGTCGGCTGCAGCCAGGCGCTGCTGGCGTGAAGCCTGTGCATCGATCATGGCCTGTGCAGTATCTGGATCAGCCCCGTCACGTGCCATCAGGCGCTCGAGCTGAATGGATTCGGGCACATCGACAACCACAATATGGTCGGCATCGATGAATCCCTCGCTTTCAACCAGCAGCGGCACGACAACGACAACATAGGCCGTGCCCCGCGCCGATTCGATTCGTCGTCGTGTTTGCCTGGCGATTAGCGGATGCAGGATATGCTCGAGCTGACGGCGGTGGTCTGCATTGGCAAACACGTTCTGGCGCATCAGACGCCGGTTCAGGCGACCTTGGCCGTCCAGGATCCTCGGGCCGAAGGTCGCGATCAGCTGCTTCAGCCCCGGGGTGCCTGGCTCGACCACCTCGCGGGAGATTTCATCGGTATCGATGATGGGCACGCCAAGTCTGGCAAAACGGTCCGATACCGCTGTCTTGCCGCTGGCCACGCCGCCGGTCAGGGCAACAACCAGGGGCGGCCTACCGGGCTGGTCAGATGAAGTCGATCCGGAGCTCATATCAATCGCGTCATGAAGACTCAGCCGCATGATACCGGTATGACTTCACTGATGGAGTCGAATACGGTAGGGTTCCGGTATCGGGAGGATGATCAATACGGGAGGATATGAGGGTGACCAGCATTCTCATTGTCGAAGACCATGACCTGGTGCGCACCGGCCTGAAGAACATTCTGGCCGGTGTCGACGGACTGCAGCTTTGCGGCGAGGCGGCCAGCGGCGAAGATGCGATCCGCATGGCCCGTGAGCTGCAGCCGGACATCATTCTGATGGATGTCGGGCTGCCGGGCATGTCCGGCCTTGAAACCATGGAGCGCATTCTCAAGGCGCAGCCGGAGATTCGCGTCATCGTGCTGACGGCGCATAGTCAGCCGCCGCTGCCGGCACGCCTGCTCGACTCGGGCGCTTGCGGCTATCTGACCAAGGCCTGCAACGCCAGCGAGCTGATCGAGGCGGTTCGCCGGGTTGCCAGCGGTGAGCGCTACATCGGCAGCGAAATATCGCAGCAGCTTGCCATTTCCCTGCTGCCGGGAACCCCGCAGTCACCGTTTCAGGAACTGACCAGCCGCGAGCTCGAAACGGCGCTGATGCTGATGCAGGGCATGAAGGCGCAGTCGATTGCCGAAAGGCTGAACGTCAGTCCCAAGACTGTGTCCACCTACAAGTACCGGATCTACGACAAGGTCGGTGTACGCAACGAAGTGGAGCTGCTGCACCAGGGCCTGCGCTACGGCCTGGTGCAGTCCGGGCCGGCCTGAGCGGTCAGTCGTCCTTCTCGATGCGATAGATGCCCCGGCCTTCAGGTACCGCTTCGGTGCGCTCGCGTCGGTCCGGACGGGCGGTCTCGTCCTCAGCAGTTGTGCCGGATTCATCGGATTTGTGATTTCCGGACTTGCCGCGTTCCGAATCGGGAGTCCTTTCGCGCTCGGTGTCCGCTGTTGCAGGTGATGTCGCGCGTTCGGGCGATTTCGCCTTCGCCCCCGCGCGCTGGTCGCCGTTCTGGTCGCCGTCAGCGGCAGAACGACTATCGGTCTCGGCTTTGCCGTCACTGTGCTGTGGCTGCTCGCCTGTTGCATCCGAGGGTTGCGTCGCTGCCTTGTGCGACCGCGGCTTGGACGCTTCATCTGATTCGCCGCTGTGTCGCGTCCGGTCTGCGTCAGGCGCGGCCTGGCTGCTGTCGGACGGTGTCGCGGGTGCGGGTGGACGGTCCGGCTCCGACTGACTTGCCTGCTCGCGGTCGGGTTGCTGGCGGTCATTCTGCGTGGCGGAACCGGAACGCTCGCCGGACTGGCGGCTGCGCCGTTTCTTGCCGCCGCGCCGCCGCTTTTTCTTCTTCTTTTTCTTGGCTTCACCTTCCGGCGGCTTTCCGGTCGGGCTGCCGGCTTTCCGCGCCTGCTCCTTGCCGCTGTCCTGCGTCGGCTTCCGGCCGCCTCGCTTGCCGCGTCCCGGGCTGCGGTTGCCGGTCTCGGCATCGTTGCCATCGGTGCGCTTGCCGTTGCCGCCGCTCGCCTTTTCGGGCCGCTTGCCGCGGTGCTTTCGCTGTCGGGTTGGCGCCTTGTCAGGTGCTTCCGAAGAGCTGCCGGCGAACAGGCGCCGCAGTGTTCCGATCAGCGTGGACCACCAACCGACGTGAGACTGTCTGGCAGAGCGAGGCGCCAGCGCCTGACGCTGAACGGCGTCGACTGCAGCCGGTTCCGGCGCCGGGCCGGGGGCGGCCTGGGTCTGGGCCGGCAGCGATTCCAGCTCGTCGCCGGTTGCCAGCGCATAGCTGGGCTCCTCGACCGATTCGCTGCTGCGCAGGCGCTGGATCTCGAAGCGCGGCGTCTCGAGCCAGCGGTTGGCGACGACCATGATCGGTACCCGGTTGCGCTGCTCGATGTCGGCGGTTGCGGTTCGCTTCTCGTTGAGCAGGAAGTTGGCAACCGAAATCGGGGCCTGCACGATGACGCGCGAGGTCTGCTCCTTCATGGCCTCTTCTTCGGCCAGGCGCAGAATCGAAAGCGCCAGGGATTCAATTGATCGAATCGCGCCGTAGCCATCACAGCGGGGGCAGGTCTTGTAGCTCGATTCGCCAAGCGAGGGCCGCAGGCGCTGCCGGGACATTTCGAGCAGACCAAAGCGCGAGATGCGCCCGATCTGGACGCGTGCCTTGTCCATGCGCATCGCCTCGCGCAGACGGCTTTCGACCTCTCGCTGCGCCTCTTTGCTCATCATGTCGATGAAGTCGATCACGATCAGCCCGCCGAGATCGCGAATGCGCAGCTGGCGGGCGATTTCATCGGCTGCCTCCAGGTTGGTCTGGCGCGCCGTCTCCTCGATGTCTGCACCTTTGGTGGCCCGCGCCGAATTGATATCGATTGACAGCAGGGCCTCGGTGTGGTCGATCACCACAGCACCGCCTGAAGGCAGGCGCACTTCACGCGCGAACGCCGATTCGATCTGGCTTTCGATCTGAAAGCGCGAAAACAGCGGCGTCACATCGTTGTATGCCTTGAGCTTGCGCAGGTTGTGCGGCATCACCTGCTGCATGAATTCACGCGCGTCCTCGAATACGCTCTGGTCATCGATCAGAATCTCGCCAATGTCGTCGCGCAGGTAATCGCGCAGCGCGCGAATGATCAGGTTGCTCTCCTGATAGATCAGAAACGGCGCCTTGCGCTGCGTTGCGGCCTTCTGAATGGCATCCCAAAGCTGCATCAGGTAATCGAGGTCCCACTGCAGCTCCTCGCGGTCGCGACCGACTCCGGCAGTGCGGATAATGGCGCCCATGCCGGCCGGTATCTCAATGTCCTTGAGCGTGTCAAGCAGCTGTTTGCGCTCGTCGCGTGTGATCTGGCGGGATACGCCACCGGCGCGCGGGTTGTTCGGCATCAGCACAAGATAGCGACCGGCCAGGCTGATGAAAGTGGTCAGTGCCGCCCCCTTGGTGCCGCGCTCCTCCTTGTCGACCTGGACGATAATGTCCTGACCGGCCTGGACGGCGTCCTTGATATCCAGGCGTTCGCCGGCGTCCAGGGCTTCGAGCGCCTTGGCGCTGAAGTACTCCCGGCTGATTTCCTTGAGCGACAGGAATCCGTGGCGTTCCGAAC
This sequence comes from Pseudomonadota bacterium, assembly GCA_013285445.1. Taxonomy (NCBI): domain Bacteria; kingdom Pseudomonadati; phylum Pseudomonadota; species Pseudomonadota bacterium. Next base: position 1,687,322 of record CP053448.1, read on the forward strand.
CAAACTCCACGAAACAGGCGTCAAGACTGGGCTCGACGCGTGTGATACGGCCTTTGTAGATGTTGGACTTCTTTTGCTCCTGGGCGGGAACCTCGATATCGAGATCAAGCAGGGTCTGGCCATCGGCGATGGCCACACGCAACTCTTCGGGCTGAGTTGCGTTGATCAGCATGCGTTTCATTTGCAAATTCCTCCGGCGCCCCGGGCCGAACCGTATGGCTCGGAAACGGCGACCAGGTCACCGGTGCGCAGCGCGCCGTTTGGCGCGCTGCGCGACACGACCGGCCCTGTGCTCCGTCGCAAGGACGGGCGGTGCCCGCGGTTGGCTGACTGCCGGCTGGATTACCGGCATCCTCAGCGCCAATCGCAGGGCAGCAGGCAGGTCAAGCGAACCTGGTACCCGATCCGAATCGATGATCTGGCAATCGACCCGGAAGCGCATTCTTGTCTAAGAAGCCATCGCGCATGGCATTGACGTAATGCGCGCTGATGGCCGCTGAAATCATCTTGTCGAACCCTGCTTTCCGGGCAAGGTTGCGGCTAAGTTTTCGGGTTCGCGGTGGCGAACCGTTTCCGGGATCCTGGCGACTGCCAGGAAACCTGGAGAAACCAAATCACTGGCTTGCCTGGCAGGGCAGGGCGCCATGCTCCAACCGAATGTGGCCGGCTCGCACTGCCGCAATACACCAATCTGTGGCAGAATTGCAGCGAGCAGTCCGTCGCAGTCTGATGACCAATCGCCGAGCATGGATCCATCAGAAACGGTGGCCTGCCCCTGACCGCATCATTTTATCACCGAAACATGAACATGAATAGCCGCATGGCGCCGGCAGCCGATCGCATGGCAAATCGACGATGACCGCCGCCGGCGCTCGCGCTCGAGTCCGTTATGTTGCCGTGCCTGCCGATCGCGCGGGACAGAGGCTCGATAACTTTCTCAGTGGGCAGCTCAGCGGCGTGCCGCGCAGCCTGATCTACCGGTTGGTTCGAACCGGGCAGGTGCGGGTCAACGGCGCGCGCGCCCGGCCTATGAGAAAACTCGACGTTGGCGACGAGGTACGAATTCCACCGGTGCAGTCTGCCGACGAGCACTCACCCGATATTGTGCCGTCCCGTGTTGAGGCGATTCGCGCCTGCATCATCGCCCGGGAAGAGGCATTCCTGGTGCTGGACAAGCCTGCAGGTGTGGCGGTGCAGCGCGGCAGCGGTTTGTCCTGGAGTCTGATGGATGTGCTGGAGGAAATCGAGCCGGACTTGCGCCTTGTCCACCGGCTGGATCGGGGCACCAGCGGCCTGCTGGTCGTCGCCCGGGGCTATCGGGCGGCACGCGAGCTGCAGCGCGCTTTTTCGGGGCGGCGCGTGGAAAAGCGCTACCTGGCGCTGCGCTCGACGGCCCTGTCGCGCACGATCACGTGACGGTGGATCAGCCGCTGCGCAAGATGCGTGACCCGAGCGGTCAGCACCGCGTGATCGTGGCCGACGACGGCCGTCCGGCGCTGACGCAGTTTCGGGTGCTGCAGCGGCTTGGCGGCTACAGCCTGGTCGAGGCCGTGCTCGAGACCGGCCGTACGCACCAGGTCCGTGTTCATGCCGCACATCTCGGTCAACCGATCGCCGGTGACGAGTTGTACAATCGCAGGCCTGCCCCGGAAGGACTGGATCGATTGTTTCTTCACGCGCACTACCTGAGGCTGCCGTGGCCGGAAGACTGCATTTTCCACGCGCCGCTGCCGCCTGATCTCAACCGGGTTGCCGACGGGCTGGCGACTGCCGGGCCGGCTGGCGAGGGCTGAACGCATGTATCAGCCGCTCAGCCTGTTCGTGGGTCTGCGCTACCTGCGCGCCAAGCGCCGAAACCATTTCATCTCGTTCATTTCGCTGATTTCCATGGCCGGTATTGCGCTGGGCGTGACCACGCTGATCACCGTGCTCAGCGTCATGAACGGCTTCGAGCGTGAGCTTCGTGAACGCATTCTCGGCATGATTTCGCACGCCACGATCGAGGGCTACGAGCGGCGGCTGGAGGACTGGCAATCCATTCTCGACAGCGTGACCGCGCATCCAGCCGTGATTGGTGCCGCGCCCTTTGTCGAGCAGGAAACCCTGCTGCGCGGACGCGGCACCGCCGGAGCGCTGGTCCGCGGCATTGATCCGCGGCTGGAACCACAGGTCTCGGAAATCGACCGGTTGCTGCGCGTTGGCAGCTTCGATGCGCTGGAGCCCGGCGAATGGCGCGTGCTGATTGGTGCTGGCCTGGCCGCTCGCCTCGGCGTCGGTCAGGGCGATTCGGTCATCATCTACGCGCCGGAGATCCGCGCCACGCCGGCCGGCGCAGTGCCACAGGTGCGGCGATTCACCGTCGCTGGCCTGTTCGAGGCGGGCGTGCACGAATACGATACGGCGCTGGCGGTGATTCACTACCAGGACGCCCAGCGCCTGTTTCGGCTCGATGAAGCGGTCAGCGGCATTCGCCTGATGTTCGACGACATGATGCGTGCCCGCGTCATTGCGCTCGAGCTGGGAGAGCGTCTGCCGGGCCTTTACCGGATTCGCGACTGGACCCAGCAGCACGCCAATTTCTTTCGTGCTGTGCAGACGGAAAAGACCGTGATGTTCATCATTTTGTCGCTGATCGTGGCAGTCGCCGCGTTCAACATCATTTCAACCCTGGTGATGGTCGTGACCGACAAACAGTCCGATATCGCCATCCTCAAGACCATGGGCATGACACCGCGACGAATCATGGCGATATTCATGGTGCAGGGCTCGCTGATCGGGGTGATCGGAACGGCGCTGGGCATTGTCGGCGGGGTGACCCTGGCGCTCAACGTCGAGTCGGTGGTCGCCGCACTCGAGCAGTTCCTGAGTATCGATTTTCTGTCGGCGGAGGTGTATTACATCAGCGATCTGCCCTCGGAGCTGCGCCTGGATGATGTGATCCGCTTCGGTGGGCTGGCGCTTGGTTTGTCTCTGCTGTCAACCATTTATCCGGCCTGGCGGGCGGCGCGCACCGAACCGGTCGAGGCGTTGCGCCATGAGTGAGGCGATCATATCCGCGCGTTCGCTCAGTCGCGTGTTCGTCCAGGGCCGCAGCGAGCTGCCGGTGCTGCGTAGTATCGACCTGGATATCCATCCCGGCGAGCAGGTCGCAATTCTCGGTGCCTCGGGCGTTGGCAAGAGCACCCTGCTGCATCTGCTCGGTGGCCTTGACCAACCCAGTTCGGGCAGCGTGTTCGTCGGCGGGGCCGACATGGCGCGCGCCGATGAGCGCCGGCGCGCCCGGATCCGGAATCGTCATCTGGGCTTCGTTTACCAGTTTCACCATTTGCTGCCGGAATTCAGCGCGCTGGAAAACGTCGCCATGCCGCTGTTGATCAACCGCCAGTCGGCGGCGGAGTGTCGCCAGCAGGCGATGGCCCTGCTCGAACGCGTGGGCCTCGGGGAGCGGCTGCACCACAAGCCCGGCGAGCTGTCGGGCGGTGAGCGTCAGCGTGCCGCCGTGGCGCGCGCGCTGATCAACCGCCCGGACTGCATACTGGGTGACGAGCCAACCGGCAACCTGGACGAGCGCAATGCGGCCCAGGTCTATGACCTGATGCTGGAGCTCAACCGTGAGTTTCGCACCAGTCTGGTGCTGGTCACCCATGATCCTGGCCTGGCCGGGCGCATGGATCGGCGGCTGGAGCTGACGGGCGGACAGCTGCACCCGCTCGACTGAGGTATGCGGCGGTCGGCTGGCGCGCGAATTCTGCTGTTGTTTGCCGCCGGCTGCCTGCTGGCGGTTTGGTCTCCGGCCTTGCCGGAGTGGTCACTGCTCGGGCTGCTGAGCGCCCTGGCTCTGGCCGCGACGCTGTGGCGGCCGACCCGCCTGCCAGCCGTGGCCGTGCTGGGGGCGATCTGGGTGCTCAGTGGTGCCAGGCTCCAGATCGAGAAGCAGTGGCCGCCAGACCGTGCGGGCGAGATTCATGTCCTGACCGGCACGATTATTGATCTGCCGCGGCCGCGTGATGAGAGTGTGCGCCTGCTGTTCCGGCCGGATCCGGGCCAGCTGCTGCCGGCGGCGCCGCGGCGCATCCAGGTTGACTGGTACCGCCCCAACGCGCATCTTGAGCCGGGTGCCCGCTGGCGCCTGTCGCTGCGGCTGCTGCCGCCAACCGGGCGTGACAATCCCGGAGGATTCGATTACCGGCGCTATCTGCTGTCGCAGCGAATTGATGCGCGGGCCACATTGGCCGGTTCGGCCGGTCCGATTGACCGGAGCTTCGGTGGCGGCTGGATCGACCGCCTGCGCCAGCGCCTGAGTGTCGTTATCCAGGCGGAAACCGATCGACTCGATGCGGCGGCCCTGAAACGGGCGCTTAGTGTGGCCGATCGCAGCGCAATCGACGATGCGCTGGCCGAGCGGCTGCGCCACACCGGGACCTCGCACCTGCTGGCCATTTCCGGTCTGCACGTCGGCATGGTCGCCGGCGTGGCCGGACTGGTTTCCGCGATTGTGTTCAGTCCCCTGCTGCTGGTGATTCCCGGGCTTGACCGCCGTCGCGTGGCGCTGATCGGTGGCCTCGCCGCGGCCATTGGCTATGCGGCGCTGGCCGGTTTCACTCTGCCAACCCAGCGTGCACTCGTGATGCTGGCCGCGGTAGCTGCAGCCCTCGGTTTGCGCCGCGCCATGGCGCCGGCGCAGGCGCTGCTGATTGCCCTGGCCGGTGTGCTCGTGTATGACCCGCTGGCGCCCCTTTCAGCCGGTTTCTGGCTGTCCTTTTCCGCTGTGGCGGTGTTGGTGTGGTCGTTTGCCTGGCGCAGTCCTGGCCGGCGGGGCTGGCTTTCGGGGCTGCTGCGCGCCCAGGTGGTCGTGCTGGTTGGATTGTTGCCGCTCAATGCCGGGCTGTTCGGCCAGCTGGTGCCGGGGGCGCTGCTGGCCAATCTGGTTGCCATTCCGCTGGTTGGCTTGTGGGTATTGCCCGTCCTGTTGCTTGAAATCGTCACCCTGCTGGCCGGTCTGCCCGAGTTGCCCGCGCTCATCGATGCCGAAACCGGGCTGGTTCTGCTGCTGGGCTGGATCGAGTGGGTCGATGCACGCGCCTGGAGCCAGTGGTCGATTGCGGCGGGTGGCCCGCTGGCACTGGCTGCTGCGGCTTTTGGCGGCTGGTGGCTGCTGGGACCTCCGGGCTGGCCCGCACGCAGTCTTGGGGCGGCTTTGATGCTGCCGCTGCTGTTGCCGCGGCCCGAAGCCGTGGGGTCGGATGAGTTGACCGCATGGGTGCTCGATGCCGGCGACGGTCTGGCCGTGCTGATGGTGACCCCCGACCATGCGATGCTCTACGACACCGGTCCTGGTGATGGCGCCGGTCAGGATTTCATCGGGACCCGTCTGAACGATTGGTTGGCCCGATACGGGCACGCGCAGCTCGGTCATGTCGTGATTTCGCATCGCCACCGTGGTCATTCCGGCGGGCAGGTTTCGGTGCTCGCGCTGAGCCGGCCTGACCGGGTCTATTCGGCCATTGATGGTGTGGGCCGGCCCTGCCGGGCTGGAATGTTGTGGACATCCGGGGGCTATCGCTTCGAGTTTCTGCATCCGACCGCAGGGCTGCCCGACCTGGGGGGCGGTTCCTCTTGTGTCCTGCTGGTCTCGGGCCCCGGCGGTCGGATGTTGCTGACCGGGGGCATTGATCGTGCCGTGGAGGCGCGCCTGGCGCGCGCCTACGACGGGCCGCCGGTCGATGTGGTCGTATTGTCCTCCGGCGGTCACCGGCGTGGCACCAGCGCAGCGCTGTTGCGCGGTTTCTCGCCCGTGATGGCGCTTGCAGCCGTGCCGGCTCATGATCGGTACCAGCGACCGCACGATGCCGTGCGCCAGCGGCTTGAAGATTTTGGCGTGGGGCTGCTGACCACCGGGCAGTGTGGCGCATTGCGCATTCGCCTGACACCGGATCAGTCCACCGAGATCCGCTCAATGGCAACGCTCAACCGGCGCTTCTGGCGTCCGGCGGGGCAATGCCCGTGAGCAGGGGACGGCTGCCGCCGCAGCCACCGACGCCGTGTTCATGGTCGGCAAACCCGGTATCATGCGCACAGAGATCGATCTGCTGCAGGAAACGTGTGGAGACATGCTTGAAATCGTGATTGCCGGCGGTTGGCTTATGCTGCCCATCGTACTGTGCTCGATCATCGCCGTGGCCATTATCGTCGAGCGGTTCATCGCTCTCCGGCGCCGGCGCGTGCTGCCCAACGGGGTATTGGGACGGGTCCGGCAATGGGCTGCCCAACGCGAGCTCGACGCCCAGCACATCCAGCAGCTGCAGCGCAGTTCAGCGCTCGGGCGCGTGCTGGCCGCCGCCCTGGTCAATCGCCAGCGCGACCGCGAAGTCATCAAGGATGCCGTTGAGGATACCGGGCGACACGTGGTTCACGAACTCGAGCGTTTTCTCAATACGCTGGGCACGATTGCCGGGATCACGCCGTTGCTTGGACTGCTCGGGACAGTGATCGGGATGATCAAGGTTTTCAGTGCCATCATGATCCATGGGGTTGGCGACCCGAACCAGCTCGCTGGCGGTATCTCCGAAGCCCTGATCACCACTGCGGCCGGGCTGACCGTGGCCATTCCGAGCTTTTTCTTCTACCGCTATTTCAGGGGGCTGGTCCGCAGTTACGTCGTACAGATGGAGCAGCAGGCCATTGAACTGCTGCATGCCATCGAACGCAAGCGACCGCTGCCGGCCGCGCACGGCCGGTAACCAAGGACGCAGGCGCGATGAAGCTGCAACCCGACGACCAGGAAGAACCGGAGATCAACCTGACCTCGCTGATCGACGTGGTCTTTCTGTTGCTGATCTTCTTCATGGTCTCGACAACCTTTGAGCGTCAGGCACTGATCCGTCTCGACCTGCCGCGCGCAAGCACCGCGGAGGTCGATTCCCTGCCCGAAGTGGTGGAGCTGATGATCACCGCCGATGGCCAGCTGTATGCCGATGAACAGCGGCTGGTTGATTCGCGTCTGCCGACGGTCCGTGCGGCGCTGGCCGAGCGTTTTGCCGCCAATGACCAGGCCGTGTTGGTGGTTCGTGCCGACGCCGAGGCACCGCATCGGCTGGTCGTGCGGGTACTCGATGCGGCGGCCTCGGAGGGCATCAGCCGGGTCAGCATCGCCGCCGTGGAGGAGGACGAGACCCGATGAAAACGGCCGAACCGCTGACCGGCAGGCAGGTCTACCGGCGTCTGCTGGGCATGGTGGCGCGCTATCGGCTGGTGTTCGGACTGGCGCTCCTGGCCGTGGCCCTGGATGCGGCCGGGCAGGGGTTGTTTTTCTATCTCCTGCGCCCGCTGATCGACGATACCATTGCCACGCCCAACCCCGAGTTCGACTACCTGTTGCCGGTGCTGGTGCTCGTTTCGATGCTGCTGCGCGTCGGCGGAAACTTCGGTGGCGAATTCGGTATGCAGTGGGTCGGCCGACGACTGGTCGCCGATCTACGCAATGCCCTGTTCGATCGCTATCTCGATCTGCCCGCAGCGCATTTCGATCGCGAGTCCTCGGGCCAGATGATCTCTCGTGTCACATACAACACCGAGCAGGTCGCCGAGGCTGCAACCAAGGCTCTGATTGGTGTTTCTCGCGATGTCCTGACGATAGTCGCGCTGATTGGCGTGATGCTGGTGCAGTCCTGGCGACTGACGCTGGCGATGCTCCTGCTGGTGCCGGTCATCGCCCTGGCCGTTACGGTCATCAGCCGTCGTTTTCGCCGGATTTCTGCACGTATCCAGGACTCGATGGGTGACGTTACGCACGTGACCGAAGAGGCGGTCAATGGCCATCCGGTCATCAAGGTCTTCGGGGGACAGCAGCAAGAGCGCGCCAGTTTCCGGCGCATCAATGAAAGCAATCGACAACTTCACCTGCGGCTCGTCGCAACGCAACTGCTGTCCTCCTCGCTGGTGCAGATTGCCGCCGGACTGGCCCTGATCGTGCTGCTGGTCATCGCCGCCAGTCGGCTGATGGGCGCCGATGTCACGGCCGGGATTTTCATATCGGTGCTGGGCGCCATGGCTGCCTGCATTCCCCCGCTTAAGCGTCTGACCAAGATGCATGTGGTCATCGAGCGTGGCGTGGCCGCCGCCGAGAGCATTTTCCGCATGATCGATACCCCGGGCGAGCCGGACAACGGCAGCCGCAGTCCCGGACAGGTGGTCGGCGAGATTCGCTTCGAGGCAGTCAGTTTCAGCTACCCGGACACGCATCAGCCCGCGCTGATAAATGTTGACCTGCGGTTTCCCGCCGGCAAGGTGACCGCTTTGATCGGCCGCTCCGGCTCCGGTAAAACCACCCTGGTCAAGCTGCTGCCGCGCTTCTATCTGCCCAGTCGTGGTCGCATCCTGATCGACGGCATCGATATTCGTGATTTTCGACTTGAAGCGCTGCGCCGGCAGATTGCGCTGGTCAGCCAGGATGTTGTGCTGTTCAACGACACAATTGCGCGCAATATCGCCTATGGTTCGCTCTCGGGCGCTTCCCGAGCGGCGATTCAGGCCGCTGCCAAGGCCGCTCACGCGATGGAGTTCATCGAGCGAATGCCGCGCGGACTGGACACGCCGATCGGGGAGGACGGTGCGCTGCTGTCGGGCGGGCAGCGCCAGCGAATTGCCATAGCCCGGGCGTTGCTCAAGGACGCACCGATCCTGATCCTCGATGAGGCGACTTCGGCGCTGGATGCTGAATCCGAACAGGCGGTGCAGGCTGCGCTCGAGACGCTGATGGTCAACCGCACAACGCTCGTGATTGCTCACCGGCTGGCGACTGTTCAGATGGCCGATCAGGTTGTCGTACTCGATCAGGCGCGCGTGGTGGAATGCGGATCCCACCAGGAGCTGCTTGAACGCGATGACGGGCTGTATCGCTACCTGCACCGGCTGCAACTGGCCAGCGCCTGAGACACGCCTTGCGCCGCGCTGCCGAGCACTATTTCCTGCGACGCTGGTACGGATCGGTCAGGCCGGGCATCGGCTGGCGCCTGCTGACTGCTGTACATGCTCGCGCCGCGTCACGGCGCTTGGGCCGCCCGGTGGCGCGCCCGGAGTGTCCGGTCATCGTGGTTGGCAACCTGACGGTCGGCGGCGGGGGCAAGACCCCAGTGACGGTCGCTCTGGCCGGAGCGCTTCGCGAGCGCGGGTTTCGCCCGGCCATCATCAGTCGCGGCTACCGGGCAGACAGGCGTACCGGTCCGCTTGAAGTGACCGGAGACGCCGACCCAGCCCGTGTCGGTGACGAGCCGGTGCTGCTGGCGCGCCGCGCGGCCTGCCCGGTCTGGGTCTGTCGTGATCGCGCCGGTGCCCTGGCCGCTGCACGCGCGGCCGGTGCCGATGTGGTGATCAGCGATGATGGCCTGCAGCACCGCCGGTTGCCACGAAGCTTCGAAATCTGTGTGATCGACGGTGCGCGCGGGTTCGGTAACGGCCTGCTGCTGCCGGCCGGGCCCATGCGCCAACCGCTGGAACGGCTTGCAAGCGTTGATCTGGTGCTGCGCAAGCAGGTTGCCGGATCGGTCGAGGCGGACGGCCTGCCGGGCACCCCGTTCGAACTGGCGCCGGGCCCCCTGCAGCCCGTGGGTGCCGGCGGCGCTGGCGACGCTGGCCCGCCGCGTCAGGGCGACGCGGTTGATGCGGTTTGCGGCATTGCCCATCCGGAGTCCTTTTTCGGCTCGCTCGAGTATCTGGGCTATCGGGTGCGGCGCCATGCCTTTCCCGATCATCACCGGTTTACTGTCACAGACTTGGCGAACCTGCAAGGTCCGCTGGTCGTGACCGAGAAGGATGCGGTCAAACTGGAGCGGTTGGTCGCCCCTGGCGCTGCCTGGTTGTTGCCGGTCGAGGCGCGGTTGCCTGCCGCAGTGACCTGCCCGGTAATCAAGCATGTGCGAGAATTTGACGGTGATGACTGATTTTCATGTTCTGATTCCGGTCCGTCTGGCCGCTACCCGACTGCCTCGCAAGCCGTTGCTTGACCTGGGCGGTGAGCCGCTGATCGTGCGTGTTCTGCAGCGCGCAGCCAGCGCCGATGCCCGCTCGGTGTGCGTGGCCACGGACAGCAAAGCCGTTGCCGAAGTCGTGGAGCGGGCCGGGGGTTCTGTCGTGCACACGCGCAGCGACCATGCCTGTGGCACCGATCGCCTGAGCGAAGCGGTAATGCGACTGAAGCTGTCCGATGATGCGATCGTGGTCAACCTGCAGGGCGACGAGCCGGAGATGCCCGCCGCCTGTCTGCGCCAGGTTGCTGACGTTCTGGAGCGCTCCCGGCAGGCCGATATGGCCACGCTGTGGCGGCCGCTGGGCGGGGAATCGGAGTGGCTGGATGAAAACGTGGTCAAGGTGGTCGTCGATCGAGACGGGCGTGCGCTGTACTTCTCGCGGTCGCCGATTCCGGCACTGCGCGGCAGTGGTTGGCCGGAATCCGATGCGCGTGGCCACATCGGTCTGTATGCTTATCGGGTCGGCGCCCTGCGGGCCTGGTCGTTGCTGCCGGACAGTCGTCTCGAGCAGCTGGAGTCGCTCGAGCAACTGCGGGCGCTCGAGGCCGGCTGGACCATCGCGTGCCAACGTGCCCGGACCGCGGTTCCGGCCGGCATCGATACACCGGAGGACCTCGAGAAGGCTCGCCGACGCTTTGTCCTGAACGGCAACACTGAAGAGTAACGGCATGAAGCGCATCCTGTTTGTTTGCCTGGGCAATATTTGCCGCAGCCCGACGGCCAAAGCCGTATTCGACGCCCGTCTGCGGCGGGCCGGACTGGCCATCGAGACCGATTCGGCCGGCACCATCGGCTATCACGCCGGCAGCCCCCCGGATCCGCGCGCGATGCATCTGGCACGGCAGCGGGGTCTCGATCTCAGCGACCAGCGTGCGCGCGAACTGCGTGAACGCGACTTCGAGCGGTTCGACATGATCTACGTAATGGATCGCGACAACCTGGAGGCAGTGCTGCGGCGGCGCCCGTCTTCGGCGTCCGCCCGTGTGGAGCTGGTCATGAGCCTGGCGCCTGACTACGGGATTGACGAAGTGCCCGATCCCTACTATGGCGGCGAGAATGGCTTCGTGCGGGTTGTCGACATGCTTGAAGCGGCCGCCGACCGCCTGGCCCGACAGCTGAGCGAACGCCGCACCGGATGAGCGATTTCGACGGCCGCGCCTATGCCCGCAGTCTGTCGACCGGGCCGGGCGTCTACCTGATGCGGGATGCCGCCGGCAAGGTGCTCTACGTCGGCAAGGCACGCAACCTGCGCCGGCGCGTGGCGAGCTACTTCAGCGCGCGGCAGAAAAGCCCGCGGATTGAGCTGATGGTGCGCAAGATCGCCGTCATGGAGGTCAGTCTCACCCGCACCGAGGCCGAAGCGCTGCTGCTCGAAAACGAATGGATCAAGGCGCACCGGCCGCGCTTCAATGTCAACCTGCGCGACGACAAGAGCTATCCCTGGATTCGGCTGGAACTGGGTCACGACTTTCCGCGCATCGGCTTCTATCGTGGTCCGCGCAAGCCGCCTCACCGCTATTTCGGGCCGTTTTCCAGCGCCAGCGCAGTGCGCGAGGCGCTCAACCAGATCTATCGCCTGTTTGGTTTGCGCCAGTGCCGGGACAGCGTGTTCTCGAACCGCACCCGGCCCTGTCTGCAGTACCAGATCAATCGCTGTAGCGCACCATGCGTGGGATACATCAGCAAGGAAGACTACGCGGCTGACGTGCGCGCCGCGGTCCGTTTTCTGGAGGGCCGCAACGAGGACGTCATCCAACACCTGGCCGAACGCATGGAGCGGGCCAGTGGCAAGCTTGAATTCGAGCGTGCGGCCGCCTATCGCGACCGCATTCGGGCGGTGCAGCAGGTGCGAAGTCGCCAATTCGTCACTGGTGGCAGCGCCGACCTGGATGTGATCGGCATTCATTTCGAGGCAGCCAGGGCAGCCGTGCACCTGGTCGAATTCCGTCATGCGCGCAATGTCGGAGGCCGGACCTTCTATCCGGGAAACCTGGATGACGAGATGTCCGTTGCCGATGTCCTGTCGGCCTTTCTGGGCCAATATTACGCCGACCGCACCGCGCCTCCGGAGATTCTGCTGTCGGCCCAGCCGGCCCAGGCAGCCCTGTGGGAAGAGGCGCTGGAGGCGCGCCGCGGTTCAAGAGTCAGGCTGAGCTGGCGGCTGCGCGGTGAACGTGCCGAGTGGGTGCGTATGGCGAAAGCGAACGCAGAGGATGCGCTCAGACGACGACTCGGCGAACGAGATCAAATCGGCCGCGGTCTGGCTGCGCTGGCGGAGATGCTCGAGCTGCCCACTCCCCCCGAGCGACTGGAATGCTTTGATATATCGCACATCTCGGGCACAGAAACCGTTGGGTCCTGTGTGGTGTTCGGGCCTTCGGGAGCGCAGAAGAAAGACTATCGCCGATTCAACATCAGTGATGTGGCCGCAGGGGACGACTACGCGGCCATGGAACAGGTGATCAGGCGTCGCTACAGCCGAGTGCTCAACATTGCAGAGTCGCTACCCGACCTCATTATCATTGACGGCGGCAAGGGCCAGTTGGCCCGGGCGAATCGCGCGCTGGAAGCGCTCGGCCTGGATGCCATTCCGCTGCTTGGCGTTGCCAAGGGGGCCGCGCGCAAGGCCGGCCATGAGCGCTTCATCATGGGCGACAGGGAGGCCGTGCCGGGCCCGCATCACGCGGCCTCGCATCTGGTCCAGCAGGTTCGTGACGAGGCGCATCGCTTTGCCGTTGCCGGTCATCGGCGGCGGCGCCAGAAGCGGGCCCAGGCCTCGCCGCTCGAGCAGGTGCCGGGCGTCGGGCCGCGCAAGCGCCAGGCGCTGTTGCGGCACTTTGGCGGCCTGCAGGGTGTGCGCGCGGCCGGCGTTGAAGAACTGGAACGTGTCGAGGGCATCGGCCGGTCGCTGGCCGAGGCCATCGCCCGTTACCTGCGGCAGCCGCGCACTGGCTGAGATTGCATTGCAGGTGGACGTGTTTCAGCGTCAAGGAGGTTCGTTGAGCATTGGTCGGCCGCGGCCGTGGTCCGAATGCCGCTTGGCGTGTGATGTCAGGCAAATTGCGGGATAATGACGCCCGACGTACTGCCGAGAAAGCCGTTGTCTCTGACCATTCCAACCTTGCTGACCCTGCTTCGCATCGTGCTGATTCCGGTACTGGTGGTCGTCTTTTACCTGCCTGTATCCTGGTCAAACCAGCTGACCGTGGGGCTGTTCATTCTGGCCGCTGCGACCGACGGTCTGGACGGCTGGATCGCGCGACGCTACGCCATGACGAGTAGTTTCGGCGCCTTCCTCGATCCGGTTGCCGACAAGCTGATGGTCGCGGTTTCGCTGTTGCTGATTGTCCAGCGCAATCCGGAAATCGGCATTGCCCTGTCCGCGGCGGTCATCATCGGTCGCGAAATCACGATTTCTGCGCTGCGGGAGTGGATGGCCGCGCTCGGCGAGGCCGGGCGCGTCAAGGTGGCCTGGATCGGCAAGATCAAGACCATTCTGCAAATGGTAGCCATCGGATTCCTGCTCTACGGAGAACCACTTTGGCTGCTGCCGGTTCCGGAAATCGGGCGTTGGCTGCTCATTATCGCGGCCGTGCTCACGATCTGGTCGATGCTGACGTATCTGCGTTCGGCCTGGCCGGCCATTCGGCGACGCGCCTGAACCCGATCTGTTTTCAACCCAATAGGTAGTTTTGATGTCAAGATCGAACAAGACGGCCGGTTCAATGGCCGATCATGCCGACCGGCACGTGCTCTACGAGGACAGCGTACAGGATCCGGACAGTGAGCTTGAGTTCGTCGCCGAGACCTTTGCCGACCTGACCGGGCGTCGGCTGCGAACGATTAGAGAGGATTTCTGCGGAACGGCCAATACGGCCTGTCACTGGGTGCGTGCTGGCCCGGATCATCGTTCCGTGGGTGTTGACCTGGACGCCGATGTGCTTGAGTGGGGGCGGGCCCATCATCTCGCGCGGCTCAGTGCGGAGCAGCGCAGTCGCATCGAGCTGATCGAGGCCGACGTGTTGGTGGCCGCTACCAAGCCCGTCGATGCACTATTGGCAATGAATTTTAGCTACTATCTGTTCACCACCCGGGAGCTGTTGCGAGCATATTTTGCGCGCGCCCGGAGCGCCCTGGCGCCGGACGGGGTGCTGTTTCTCGATGCCTTTGGTGGATACGACGCTCATCGCGAACTCGAAGAGCGTACCGAGTACGATGATTTTACCTATGTCTGGGATCAGGCCAGCTTCGATCCCATTCATCACCACATGACCTGTCGGATTCACTTCGAGTTTACGGATGGCTCGTCGATTCAGCGCGCCTTCGAATACCATTGGCGACTGTGGACCTTGCCGGAGATCCGCGAGCTGTTGGCCGAGGCGGGCTTTGCAGAGGTCACGGTGTATTGGGAAGGCACCGATGAAGAGACCGGAGAAGGCAACGGCATTTATGAACCGGCCGAGATCGGCGAGGCCGACGCCGGCTGGATCTGCTATCTGGTCGCGCGTCGCTGAGTCGGCGGCAATCCGGATTGCGGTCAGGCTGGTCCCGGCGGGTGCCCGCTCGGCCGCCCGCTTCACTCAGCCGGCCGGCCCTACAGCGTCGAGTAGACCAGTCGAAGCATCTCTTCCAGCCCTTCATACTCCGCCTCCCGTGCCTCGGTGAACCGTTCGATATCCAGTTCGTGCACGGCCGAAAAATGGTCGGGATCTTCATGCAGGACGAGCAGCGCATCCCGTATTTCTTCCTGGATCGACACCGGCACTTCCGGGCTGGCCGACAGGGTGACTCCGGGGAAATCGCGCGACGTGCGCAAGTTGATCATGTTGACGTAGCGCTCAACCAGGTTGTTCGGCACGATGGCGGCGTCGGCTTCCATGGAAAAGACGATCTCAACGGCATCCAGCCATGAGCTGGCGTTGGATTCGATGATGGGTTGCTGCATCGGATTATCGAACCAGCTGATCAGCACCAGGTAGCCGAGGCTGGGTGCCGGCATGCTGGAAATCCGGCGACCGACGAAATCCTGCAGGGATGCATCGGCGTTGTTTGCCGATGTCAGCAGGGAAAAGCTGACCGGCGTCATGGAGCGCGCCAGCGGCGTATAGCCGTAACGTGACATCCTGAACGCCGTCAGGTGCGCCTGCTCCAGTACCAGATGCGGCGTATCCCCGCGGCGGATGCCCAGCCAGTAGCGATGGAAATCGGGCGCAATCGAGAGATCGAAGCGATAGGGCAATACCGCATTGAGATAGTTGACCAGCGGCCGATAGACCAGCTCTGCCTGGTCGGGCGTAAAAATCGGATGCCCCTGCAGCATGAAGATGTCGGCGGATTCACTGCCTGCAGCGGTGTTGTCGTCGTTTGCCTCTCGCGCGGCTGGCGCGGCGGCCGTTTCCGCCGGCTCGTCGATCAATGGGTCGGCTGTCGCGGATCCGTCCGGTGGCGGCGTCTCCGCCTCGTCGGCCACGTCAATCGGATCGGTCTCGGCCGGGCTGTCTTCTGCGGCTTCATCATCGCCACTGACCTCGGCTTCGGTCAGCTCCGGTGCGGCGGCTTGTTCGACTGTGTCGACGACCTCTTCGGCGCTGTCCGGCGCCTGGTTGGCTGCATCACTGCCCGGCTCATCCTGCTGGCCGACGGCCCCGGTCCAGACAAACAACCCGAAAACCAGAATCAAGACCAGACGATGATTTGAAGTGTTCATTGAACTGACCCCTCTAAACGCATGATTTATGATCGTTTGACTTGTTTGTGTCCGGATGTTAGCACAGCTGGTCCACGGGCGTCACTTGGCCAGAGATCCGGCCGCTGGCCGTTTCAACGGTCAGGTTCGCCTCAGGCTGAAGCGCGTCGTCGACAACGGCCAGACCGAGCGTGACCTGTGTCCAGCGCGTGCCCCAAAGCCAGTTGCCGGCCTTGCGTTCACCGGCGTACACGGCGCTGTTCGCGGCAATTTCCGCGATCTGATCGAGTCGCAGGGCAACGGTCCGATAACGGCTGCGCCCCAGGTAGTGCACGCGCGCGATGATTTCCTGGCCCGGATAGCAGCCCTTGTCGTAGCTGATCGCGCCGAGTGGTTCGAGTCCGAGCGATTGCGGCAGGTGTCGGCCGGCCGTATCCGGCTGAAGCCAGGGCAGCGCGCAGCGCAGGTCGTGATACCGCCAGTTGCTGGCGGCTGCATGCTCCGGACACGGGTCAGCCGGCGCCACGCTCAGGGCACGCGCCGGATCGAATGCCAGGCTTGCGTCGGATGATTGGGGCGCGAAGGTGCCACGCACGTTTGCTGTCGGCTCGAAGCTGACCTGGCGCCCGATGGCGTAGACGGGCAGGCGATTGGCCATGAAGTCAAGCTGAACGGCCGGGACAATCAAGTCGATCCCCGCATGCGAGCGATTGGCAAGCATGAAACTGAGCACCCGGCCCTTGGGGTCGCACCAGGCCAGCGGGTGCCAGAATTGGTCCGAAATCGTGGCTGAATCGGCGGTAAACTGTGCCTGAGCGAACGCCCCGGCATCACTGCCAGTCATGCGAATGGCCGCCAGCTGGGGGAGTTCAATCCATCTCGACATGCAGCGTGTAAGCTCGGCTATCATGATGATCGACAGCGACCATTCTAACCCGCCTGAATCGAGTAACGACGGTCCTGGTGCTGTCGGAGATGCAAGCGCTGCCGTGACTGACAGGTCATCGGGCGCAGGTGGCCTTCGTCAGCCCAGGGAAGTCGGGGGGCGTCGCAAGGGCCTGGACCCGACCCGCTACGGTGACTGGGAAAAAGACGGGCGCTGCATCGATTTCTGATCGCGACGAGTATCGGAGTAAAACAGCATGATGACGGACAATCGCCCCTTATCCCCGCATTTGCAGGTTTACCGGCCTCAGCTGACTTCGGTCACGTCAATCACCCATCGATTCACCGGTGTACTGCTCAGCTTCGGCATGGTCGTGGTCGTTTTCTGGCTGCTGGCACTGGCCGGCGGGGCGGAGACCTTCGCGTGGTTCAACGCCTGGCTGGCGAGTGCCCCCGGGTTGATCGGCCTGTTTGTCTGGACCCTGGCATTGTTTTATCACCTGCTCAACGGCATTCGCCACCTGCTGTGGGATGCCGGCTGGCTGCTGGATCTTCGTGGTGCCTATGCCTCCGGCTGGACGGTGATTGTGCTGACGGTGGTACTGAGCGTCATTGTCTGGGGAGGGCTGCTGTGAGTCATCTTCGTAACCCGCTTGCCGACGCACACAACCACGGCTCGGCGAAGGACGGCGTCGGTCACTGGTGGGCCCAGCGCTTCAGCGCTATCTTGCTGATTGCCCTGACCGTGTGGCTGGTGTGGTCTCTGACGACCCTGGTCGGGGCTGACCACGTTGCTGCAGCCGCATTCCTGTCGCATCCCTTTCATGCCGGCATGGCCATCCTGTTCGTGGTCGTCGGTCTCTATCATGGCGTGCTTGGAGTGCAGGTCATCATCGAGGACTACGTGCACCATCGCATCATCGAGGTCACGCTGATGGTCGCTATCAAGTCCCTGGCAATTCTCGGCGGCGTACTGGCCGTTATTGCCGTTCTCAAACTGGCTCTGGGAGTCTGATCTTGAGTAATGCCTACGACATCACCCGGCACCAATACGATGTGCTGGTCATCGGCGCGGGCGGCGCCGGCCTGCGCGCCACCATGGGGCTGGCGGCCACCGGCCTGAAAACCGCCTGCATCACCAAGGTCTTCCCGACCCGCTCGCACACCGTGGCCGCCCAGGGCGGCATGAGCGCCGCACTCGGCAACATGGGCGAGGACGACTGGCGCTGGCACATGTACGACACGGTCAAGGGCTCGGACTGGCTCGGCGACCAGGACGCCATCGAGTACATGTGCAAGAACGCCATGCAGGCGGTCATCGAACTTGAGCATTTCGGCGTGCCGTTCTCACGCACCGAGGAAGGCAAGATCTACCAGCGGCCCTTCGGCGGGATGACCACGCATTACGGCGAGGGCACCGCCCAGCGCACGGCCGCCGCGGCCGACCGCACCGGCCACGCCATCCTGCACACGCTCTACCAGCAGTCGCTCAAGCACGACGCGCAGTTCTTCATCGAGTTCTTCGCCATCGACCTGCTGGTGGATGACGACGGCGCCTGCCGCGGCGTGCTGGCCTGGGATCTGGGCACCGGCACCCTGCACGAGTTCCGCGCCCATGCCGTGATTCTTGCCACCGGCGGCTACGGCCGCTCGTATTTTTCCTGCACCTCGGCGCACACCTGCACCGGCGACGGCAACGGCATGGTGCTCCGGGCCGGTCTGCCGCTGCAGGACATGGAGTTCGTCCAGTTCCACCCGACCGGCATCTACGGCGCGGGCTGCCTGATCACCGAAGGTGTGCGGGGCGAGGGGGGCTACCTGACCAATTCCGAGGGCGAGCGCTTCATGGAGCGCTACGCGCCAAACGCCAAGGACCTGGCCTCGCGCGATGTGGTCTCGCGCTCGATGACCATCGAGATTCGCGAGGGCAGGGGCGTGGGTTCCAACGGCGATCACATCCATCTCAACCTTCAGCACCTGGGTCCGGAGGTGATCAACGAACGGCTGCCGGGCATTGCCGAGTCGGCGCGAATCTTCGCCGGCGTCGACGTCACGAAAGAGCCGATCCCGGTGCTGCCGACCGTGCACTACAACATGGGCGGTATCCCCACCAACCATCATGGCGAGGTCGTGACGCTCAGGGATGGCGATCCCGACAGCACGGTCCCGGGCCTGTACGCCATCGGCGAGGCGGCCTGCGTGTCGGTTCACGGCGCCAACCGCCTGGGTTCGAACTCGCTGCTTGATCTGATCGTCTTCGGTCGCGCTGTTGCGATGCACTGCGGCGAGCACATCGCCCCGGGCCAGTCGCACAAGCCCCTGCCCGAAGGCACAGTCGACCGCTTGCTCGACGAATTCGACCGGCTGCGTCACGCCGACGGCGATATGCCCACTGCCGAGATTCGCGGCAACATGCAGCAGGTCATGCAGAACAACGCCGCGGTGTTTCGAACCGGCGAGACCCTGGAAGAGGGCTGCGGCAAGATCACCGAGGTCGCGGCGCAGTTCGGGAAGGTCAGGGTCTCCGACCGCTCGCTGGTGTGGAATTCCGACCTGGTCGAAACGCTTGAGCTCAGGAACCTGCTGGGCAACGCGGTCACGACGATGTTCGCGGCGGAGAACCGCACCGAGAGCCGCGGTGCGCACGCCCGCGAGGACTACGACGAGCGCGACGACGAGAACTGGATGAAGCACACCCTGATCTGGATGGACGAGGCGCACAAGACCCGCATCGACTACCGGCCGGTGCACATGCACACGCTGACCGATGACTGCGAGGTCATTCCGCCGAAGGCACGGACGTATTAAACACAATGGCTGAATTCAGACTCCCGAAGAACTCGCGCATCGGCAAGGGCAAACACTACCCGGCACCGGAAGGGGCGAAGAACGTCAGGACCTTCCGCATCTATCGCTGGAGCCCCGACAGCGACGAGAATCCGCGCGTCGACTCCTATGACATCGATCTCGACGACTGCGGCCCGATGGTGCTCGACGCAGTCATCAAGATCAAGAACGAGGTCGACCCGACCCTGACCTTCCGGCGCTCCTGCCGCGAGGGCATCTGCGGCTCCTGCGCGTTCAACATCGACGGCACCAACACGCTGGCCTGCACCAAGGGCATCGACGAAATTTCAGGTGACGTGAAAATCTACCCGCTGCCGCACATGCCGGTGGTCAAGGACCTGGTGCCCGACCTGACGCACTTCTACGCCCAGTACGCCTCGATCCGGCCCTGGCTGCGCACGCAAAGCCCGGCACCGCCAGACAAGGAGCGCCTGCAGTCGCCGGAAGACCGCAAGCACATCGACGGGCTCTACGAGTGCATCCTGTGCGCCTGCTGCTCGACGGCCTGCCCGAGCTACTGGTGGAACGGCGAGCGCTATCTCGGCCCCGCGATTCTGCTGCAGGCCTACCGCTGGCTGGTCGACTCGCGCGACGAGGCCACCGGCGAGCGGCTCGACGATCTCGAGGATCCGTTCCGGCTCTATCGCTGCCACACCATCATGAACTGCACCAAGACCTGCCCCAAGGGCCTGAACCCGGCCAAGGCGATTGCCGAGATCAAGAAAATGATGCTGGCCCGCAGGAGCCTCTGAGAGCGGCTGCGGGGTCGGCCGAGGGTGTCCGGTTTTGACAGAAATGAGTGAGCAGGGACCGGAGCCGTCTGCCAGGCTGCGCTGGCGCTGCCGGCGCGGTATGCGCGAGCTCGATGTGTTGCTCGGAAGCTGGCTGGAGCGCCGCTGGCTGGACGCGGACACGGCACGGCGCGACGCCTTCGCTGCCTTGCTGGATTGCGAAGACGACGAGATCTGGGACTGGCTGACGGGTCATGAACCGCCCCGCGAACGTGATCCGGCGTTGGAGGCGTTGATCCGTGAGCTGCGCGCCGGCGTGAATGGCTTCGATTGAGCTGCCCATCCGCGCAAGCCGCAGCCTGGCCGCAATCTTGATCGGGCTTGGCCTTGCAGCGGGGGCTGCCGTGTGGGTTGCCGGTCTCGACTGGCGGCTTCAACTGGGCCTTTCCATGGTGGTGCTTGCGGTTGCCGCGACTGTGGCGCGTCGGCAGCTGGTGCCGCGCTGGCGCTGGCTTCGCATCGATGAATCACGGCTGGAGCTGATCGATTCGGCCGGCCGGCGCCACGAGGGACGCCTGATCGGAGACGCCTTCGTTTCGCCGCTATTCCTTGGCCTGCGTTACCGTCTCTCAGGCCGGTTTCTGCCGGCATCGCTGGGCGTTTTTCGATGCCAGACCGACAGCCGGGCATTCCGCCGGGTCACGGTTGCTCTCCGCCATGGTCGCTCGTGACCACCTGGGCTGTGCTGACGCCTGGCCGCCGTGCCTGCCTTTCAGTCGCCGCTGGCGATACGGTGGGCCTGGGCGATGACCGCATCGTCCCGGCGATTGCGCCATTCGCGCGGCAGCTGGTCGAGCAGCGACGCCACATAATCGCGGTCAGGCTCATTGGCGTCGAGCGCGGACCGAATCTGCCACAGTACAGCCGGCAGAAACCCGCCGGTCACGGCCGCGTGCAATAGATCCGCGCGGAATGACGGGTCGAGGGTTTTCCAGCGGGCCAGCTCGAACTGAGCTTCTGCCTGGCCCTCGAAGGCCGCCTGCTTGAGCCAGAATATCGCCGCAGCCCGGTCCTGCTCGACGTCATGGCCATAGGCCAGACGCCTTGCCAGGTCGATCTGGGCGCGCCGGACCCCTTCCATCGCGGCCTGATTGATCACGGATGTCTTCGCCTCCACAGCGACCTCATCAGCGAAGGGCAGTTCGAACTGTTCGACCATCCACAGCGCGCGATAGGCGGCTTCAGGATCCTCATCGGCCCGCTCCACGGCCGTGCTGATGTCCCGCATGGTTTGCCCCTGGACCTGCTCGCCTTCGAGCGCGAACACGATTCTCTGGGTAATGTAGATGGGTGATGACGGGGCTTCGTCCTCGGCCCATTTGAAGCTCCACTGCTTCCACGCCCGCAGCGCCTCTTCTTCAAAATAGCCCCGGGGATCGGCGCCGATCACATGCGGTTGTTCAAGCGCTCCATCTGGCCGGATCCATCCGCCGAGACGGACGACGCCCATGATGCCGCGTTCGGTCGCGCGCCGCGGGTAACTCGGTGCGATGCGATCGATATAAACCTGCCGGCCGTCGATGCTGAGCTGGAGGGGCTCGGAGGTGTGACCGGCAGTGATTCGCGTCGGCGGTATCCCGGCAGGGTCTGTGGTGCCGGCGTCGGCGTCTGCGGCCGAGCTGCACTCGTCACTGCATGGCCGGGCACGGTGTCGCTGGAAGAGCGCCTGCAGCGAGTGCTCGCGAGTCCAGTCCTGGCGCTGTGAAACAAATTCGGCGCGCTGCTCGTCGTCAAGCACGCCGACGACCGTATCCCGTGCCTGACTGGCTGGCTGATAACCGGCCCCGGATGCGGTATCGATCCACAATGCCGCCTTGACCCGATCAACCGGCCCGCCCTCACCATTGAGCCACATCACGCCGAGATTGAACTGGGCTTCCGGCATGCCGGCCTCGGCCATGCGTTCGAACGCGATGCGCGCCTCCGCGTGATTACCGTTCTCGTAGGCGCTGACGGCGTGGTCGAAGCTGATCGGGGCAAACGCACCCGCTCGAGGGCACAGTGCAATCAGCGCAAGGGCAAAAAAGATTCTTGGGCTCACGGTCGCTTGCTGTCACAATGGGTATGCTGTTCAACATAGTGACCAGTCGCTGGCGCGTCAACCCGGCCGCCGGTCACGGTGGCCGCATTATTGCGGACACTGAGGTTCATGGCGGCTTGAGTCGGACGCGTTCAGGCGACACAATAGGCCCCAAGTGCTCCGCCGCCACATGCGGCAGATGATGAGGAACAGCGATCCATGCGACTTTTGTCGGCTGCAGTTTTGAACCTGTTGTCCCTGGTGCTGATCGGTTCGGGCGCGGTTGCGGTTGCGGCTGCGCCAGCCCCAGCGCTGCCGGTCTGGCAGACCGAGGGTGTCTCACTCGATCTTGAGCTGCGGGGAGACTATCTGTCTGATTTTGGCGTCAGGCTGGAGGGCGGGCATCACGATCTTGCCGGCCGGGTGCAGACCGGTTCGTCGCTGTCGGGAAGGCTTGTGATAGCGCTCAGTGAGGGCCAGTTCGGTGGCTTTGGGGAAGGGCTGCTGCGTGCCCGGATCGAAGTGACGCTGGCGCGGGCCGGGCATCGGTTGGAACTCGGGGCCGTCCACCTGCGGCCCGAACGGCAGAACGGGCATGCCGTGCTCGGGCTGTTTGAAGAAGCCGGTTCAAGATTGATGAGCCTGACGCATCTGCACATATCGATGGACCCTGGCCAGCAGCAGGTCCGAATTGTCAATGCGGATCTTATAGCCGAAGCGGCGCTGGCGCGGGCGCTGGGATTTCCCGAACTGGCTGGCATGGCGATCGGTTCAGGCCGGCTGGTCCTTGAACTGGCTCAGCCGATAAGTCGTCAATCGGCGCTAGAAGGCCGCGGCCTGGCTTGTGATGGCCGGCCCCATTGGCCGCAGGAAGGACACGAGATCGACGTTGCTCTGACCGCGATCGGCGCGGTGCAGTACGTCGGGACCGAGTCGTCCAGCGGCCGTATCAAACTGGCGCCCTCGGCTATCCTCAAGAACGTGTCCACCGGCGACGCGCCCTGGATTCCGAAGTTCGAATCACGCGGTTACTACCCCTACGATCCACCCGATCAGCACCCGTTCCTGGTATGGGCGTTGTACCGGATTGATGACGGCAGGCTGACGCAGCTGGCGGTCTCAGGCGCCAAGCACGCTTTTTTTACGATCAACCAGAACTGCAACCTGTCGTGCAGCTACTTGACCGGCAATATTCTCGGACCGGGCTGCGAGGATGTCTACGGGGTCAATACCAATGACTCCGGCTGGCACCTGGGGCCACGTGACGAGATCGAGGCCGGCAGCGGGCTGTTCGAGAGCACCTGTTCATTTTTTGATCCGGGATGCGCCGGACAGCAGACCAACAGTGCGGCGACGTTCGAGAACCGGCTGCTGGTGAACCCGCAAGAGCTCGATGCTGACGGCGCCGAATACTACCTGGATGCATGGTACCTGGTCCGCCATGATATCGATATCTTCAACTCAATGGGCTACAGGCGTCTGACACCGGAGCCCTCGGGGCTGGGCTGGACGTTTACGCCGCTTGGCCCGTTTGAGAGCGGGCCCGTCACCAACGCCTGGGTCGAGGCCGGCACGCGCGGGATGTGGCAGGATCATCGCCAGGTCGTGGTGCCGTCGGATACCCCGGAACTCCCGTATCCGGACAATCTGCCCCGGGGTCACCTCAGTCTGGCGGTGCGGGTCGAACAGGTCGACGGCCAGCTTTTTCGCTATATCTACGCGCTGCACAATCACGATTTCGACTCGGGCGTGCGGCGCTTTGCGATTCCGGTGCCTGAATCGGTTGATGTGCAAGCGGCAACAGTCAGTGCCCCACCCGATGCGCCACAGTGGTCATCGAGCATTCAGTCCGGTCAGGTCATGTTCGAGGCCGACGACGGTGCCGTGCAGCCCTGGCATGCGCTGTATACCTTTGAGCTGCTGGTCACGGCAGGTCCCGTCAGCGGCGGCATCACGCTGTTGCCGGGGGGTGATGGGTCGCCCGGGGAGGTCGCTGTAGACAGTCTGGTGCCCGGCCTTGACCTGCTGTTCCTGGACCGCTTCATTGAGCTGGCGGCACTTGGATTCGGCCGGTCGGGAGTGGCCACTCATTGATTCAAGGCCCGGGTGGCGAAACAGGTAGACGCAAGGGACTTAAAATCCCTCGGAGGCAACTCCGTGCCGGTTCGAGTCCGGCCCCGGGCACCAACATCGGCAAGGTCGCTACCAGTAGGATTCCGACAGCGCGCCCAGTTCTTCGCGCGCTGTTCCGACCAGAAACGGGCTGACCAGGCTGAGCACTTGCCACACCGCGCGATCGGGTCGGGGCTCCGAGTCGCGATCGAGCACCTGGTCAAAAGCGATCCAGAACGTCGCCACAAGCACGATATTTCGCACCAGCGCCTCGAGCTCTCTGGAGCTGGCGTCAAGCTGGCCGACCTCTGCCAGTCCGTCGCAGAGATCTCGCGCCGTTTGCATGGACAGTTTGAGGATGCCCTGAAAGTGCTGATGCAGCCTGCGATGGCGGGCACACAGGTCGGTCAGATCACGGTACAGGAAACGATAGTCGCCGATGGTCTCGAAGACCAGATGCAAAAACAGCCAGATGTCCTCGATATGGGGCGTTCCGTCTGACGGCGTGGCCAGCAGTTCGAGCATGCGCTGCTCGTAGCGCGCGAACAGCGTACCGATCAGGTCGGCCTTGGTTCGGAAATGATAGTGCAGGTTGCCCGGAGAGATGTCGAGCTCGTCGGCGATGCGGTTGGTCGTGACGTTGGGCTCGCCGAAGGTATTGAACAGTTCGAGCGCTGCGGCGAGTATCCGTTCCCGGGTGTTGCGAGCCATCGGCTATGGGCCGCGCGGCGGATACGGCCGCGTTCAGCCGCGCAACGATTCGACCAGCTCGATATACTGACGCTTGGCCTCTTCGGCGTCCATGCCCTTGAGTTTTTCCCAGGCTTCGTACTTGGCAACACCGACGAAATCGAAAAAACCGGGTTTGTCGCCGGAGACATCGCCTTCCGAACCCTGCTTGAAGAGGGCGTAGAGCTTGAGCAGCGTGTCGTTGTCCGGCCGGTCGGCGAGGCCCTTGATGTCCTCAGCGGCCTGCTTGAAGCGAGTGTCCAAATCGCTCATTGAGTTGTTTCCCTCGAATTGACGTGAGTATCGATCCGGGGTCATTTCTAGCACGCTGGCGACAGGCGGTCAATTGCAATTGACGCTCGATGCGTGCAACGGTGGCGCCGGTGCAAGAGAAACGGTATCTTTAGGCCACCGTTCAACGCGTCGGAGGCCATACATGTCTTATTTCGTGACCGGGGGGACCGGATTCATCGGGCGTCACCTGATCGATCAGCTGCTCAAGCGCAAGGGCAAGATCCATGTGCTGGTCAGACGCGGCTCCAAAACCAAGTTCAACCGGCTTGTCGCGGAGCGCTGGTCGGATCACAAGAATCGCGTTATTGCAGTCAGTGGGGATCTCGGTAAATCCGCGCTCGGGGTATCGAACAAGGACCTGGACAAGCTGAAGGGCAGGATTCGTCACTTCTTTCATCTTGCTGCCGTCTACGACCTCCAGGCCGATGCCGAAACCAACGAAAAGGCAAATATCGACGGTACTCGTCACGCCATCGCGCTGGCCGAAGAGGTTGGCGCGCGCTGCTTTCACCATACCTCCTCGATCGCCGCCGCCGGGCTTTACCAGGGTACATTCAGGGAGGATATGTTCGAAGAGGCAACCGGGCTGCAGCATCCCTATTTCCGGACCAAGCATGAATCCGAGGGACTGGTTCGCCGGACCTGTCAGATTGCCTGGCGTATCTATCGGCCAGGGATCGTCGTGGGACATTCAAAGACGGGTGAAATCGACAAGATCGACGGCCCCTATTACTTTTTCAGGCTGATCCAGAAAATGCGTCGAATGCTGCCCCCCTGGGTGCCCACACTGGGCCTGGAAGGCAGCCGAGTCAACCTGGTGCCGGTTGATTTCGTGGCGCAAGCCATGGATCACATCGCGCACAAGCCCCGGCTCGACGGGCAGTGCTTTCATCTCACCGACCCCAATCCGAAGCGGATCGGCGAGGTCATGAATCTGTTTGCCGAAGCCGCGCACGCGCCGCTGATGTCGATGCGCATCGATGCGCGTTTGTTCAACTACATCCCGCAGCCTGTCAAGCAGGGTTTTTCGATGCTGCCGCCGGTGCGGCGCATTGTCAAGCAGGTGCTCGATGACCTCGGTATTCCCAGGGACATGCTCAGCTTTTTCAACTACCCGACGAAGTTTGACAGCCGCGATACGGAAAAGGCGTTGAAGGGATCGGGGATCTCAGTGCCTCCGCTGGAGGATTATGCCTGGGTGCTGTGGGACTACTGGGAGCGCCGTCTCGATCCGGAGCTGTTCATCGATCGGACCCTGACGGGCCAGGTCAAGGACAAGGTAGTGCTGATTACCGGCGCATCATCCGGTATCGGCAAGGCGACTGCGCTGATGATGGGTGAGGCCGGCGCCAGGGTGATCATCGTGGCGCGCGGCGAGGAGGGTTTGCAGGAGACCAAGGCCGAGATCGAGGCTGCCGGCGGTGAAGCGCACTACTATACCTGTGACCTGTCAGACCTGAAACAGGCTGAGCAGCTGATCGATCAGGTGCTGGCCGACCACACCGCCGTTGACATCCTGGTCAACAACGCCGGCCGGTCAATTCGTCGCTCGATCCAGCTGTCGTATGACCGTTTCCATGATTTCGAGCGGCTGATGCAGCTCAACTACTTCGGCTCGCTCAAGCTCATCCTCGGTTTTCTGCCGGTCATGGTCGAGCGAGGCGGGGGCCATGTAATCAATATCTCTTCGATCGGCGTTCTGTCGAACGCGCCGCGTTTTTCGGCTTATGTGGCCTCAAAGGCCGCGCTGGACGCATTCTCGCGCTGCGCGGCCTCGGAGTTTGCCGATACCGGCGTGTGCTTTACCACGATCAACATGCCGCTGGTCAGAACGCCCATGATCGCACCGACCAAGATCTACGATCACGTTCCCACGATCACGCCGGAGGATGCCGCCGACATGATCAAGCAGGCTGTGATCTACCGGCCACAGCGCATTGCGACGCGCCTGGGCATCTTTGCCCAGATTCTGCACGCCACTGTGCCGAAGGTCTCCGAGATCGTCATGAATTCCGCGTTCCGGATGTTCCCCGATACTGCCGCGGCGCAGGGCCGGGAAGACGAGGGTGATGTGCAGCCAACCCAGGAACAGGTTGCGTTTGCCTCCCTGATGCGGGGGATTCACTGGTAGCCTGTGGCTGCTAGCCCGCATTATTCATGAATCGCCGCGATGATTGCGCTCGGGCTTGTACGGCGCGCTATAAGTTACAAGATGAGTGACGGGGTACACTAGCGCAAGAGTCGCTCCAGGCTGTCCAGGGCACGGTCAAGCGAGTTGCTGACCGGCGCAAAATGCGGGGTTTCCCGCTCCAGGCTGTCGGCGAAGCTGTGCTGGCCCGCCAGACGCTCGCGGTTGAGGCCAAGCTGGAAGGGCGCCAAGAACCGGTCCAGTTCGCCGGCGCGCTGGCGCAGCTCGGCGCGCGTGGTCTGAAAGGCGTGTTCGACCAGCTCGGTGCGCGACGCGTAGCTGAACACATTGGTATAGAACATCTTTTCGTCATTGCGGTTAGGCTCGACCAACATGATCGCAGCCTCGGGGTAGGCGGATTCATACTTGCGCATGCCGATCTGCATGCGTGACTGAATCAGCGAACGAAACGTTTGCGACAGCACGACCGGAAGACCGCCGCTGATCATGCGGTTGCGCACCGTGGCCGGGTTGGCAGCGTGGCCATCTGCATCGTAGGGCACCAGCGGATTGACGGCAATGAGCAGGTCGGCACCCTCCTCGAGTGCGGCAGAAGCGTTCAGCGTGCGTCTGAGTGCGCCATCGACGTAGTAGTGACCATCGATCTCAACCGGCGGATAGAGGCCGGGCAGGGCGGCCGATGCCTGGACGGCCCTGGAGATGGGTA
This sequence comes from Pseudomonadota bacterium, assembly GCA_013285445.1. Classification (NCBI taxonomy): domain Bacteria; kingdom Pseudomonadati; phylum Pseudomonadota; species Pseudomonadota bacterium. Next base: position 1,715,566 of record CP053448.1, read on the forward strand.
CCGTCGTGTTGCCCGGTTCGCCGAACCGCACCGCCTGGCCGGATTCCAGCTCGACCGCGACAACGCGCAGCTTCGACTGCAGCTCGCCGAACTGATTGGTCCGGCCCGGCTTGTCGAGAATGCGCGCCAGAAAACGCTCGATGCTCTGGTTGTCGAACAGGCCGGTCGGGATGATCCGGCTCAGGCCCTCAACGCTTTCCAGGCTGGTGATGCGTTGGGGGTGGCGGATGATTTCGGCGAGCATGTCGAGCACAACGCCCGGCACCGCGGTGGCCCGGCTCAGGTACTCACGAAAGGCCGGTCGCAGAAACTGTTCGGGCCGAAACTGGAATTCGGCGTCTGCCGACCCCATGAACACGCGTGCCATCTGGCTGGTGGTCATGCGGTTGGCCAGACTGGCCGCCAGAAAGGCACCGGAACTAACGCCGACGTAAATGTCGAGATCGTGCATGCTGGCCCCGTCGATCGATTCGTCCAGAGCCTGCAGTGCACCCAGTTCATAGATCGCGCCAAGCGGCCCGCCACCGGCGATGGCCAGGGCAATGCTGGGGAACTTGTTTTGGCGCGGACGTTGCGCCGGCGTCAAGCTGAGCATTTGCCCATTATAATGCAGCTGATGAGTCTTCAGACCGGCGACATCGCCCCCGATTTCACGCTGACCGACCACCGCGGCCAGCCGTTTACGCTGTCGGCGGCGGAAAGCCGGATCCTGCTGGCTTTCTACCCCGGCGACGACACGCCCGTATGTACCCGGCAGTTGTGTGATTATCGCGATGGCATCGAGCAGTTTCGGGATCTCGGCGTCCAGGTCGTCGGTATCTCGCCCGACGACGCAGAGCGCCACCGCCGGTTTCGAGAAAAGCACAGGCTGCCGTTTGTCCTGCTCAGCGATCCCGACCTGGCGGTCGCCGATCTGTATGGCTGCCGTGGCCTGATCGGGATGAAACGCGGGGTATTCCTGATCGACCCGGGCCGAATCATTCGCTACGGTCACGTCGAGGCAGTTGCGGTGTTCAGACGCAGTCGCCAACAGTTGATCTCTGTGATCGAGCAGCTGGACTGAGTGCGTCGGTGCCGTCGCCCGCGCATTATCTGGAAGAACAGATCGAACGGAACCTGGCCATTGCGCGCCGGATCCCTCAAGACGGGCCGCTGCGGCAGTCGATTGACCGGCTCCAGGAGTGGCAGCGTCACCGTCTGAATGCCACCTATGCGGATTTGCGATCGGTTGACCGCTACCGGCCTGCATGTGATTTTTTTCTGACCGAGCTCTACGGCAGCCACAACGTACACGAGCGCGACCGCCAGCTGCGACGGGTGGTGCCGATCATGCGTCGGTTCCTGCCTGACGACCTGGTTGGCGCCACCGGTGAGGCCATGCGGCTGCAGGCGATCAGTCTGGAGTTTGATTTCGTACTGGCCGGATTCCTGGTTGATGTCGCTCCAATCACGCAGCCCGACTATGCCAGGGCCTATCGGCAGCATGCGGCCTGGGACGACCGCCGTGAGCAGCTGCGCCTGATCGGGTCGCTCGGTCGGCTGCTCGAAGCGACAGTTCGCAAGCCGATGGTCCACCGGCTGATTCGCATCATGCGCCGGCCTGCCGAACTGGGCGGGGTTGGTCTGCTGCAGTCCTTCCTGCAGCGCGGGCTGGACGCTTTCGCCCGGATGGGTAATGCAGATGTCTTTCTCGACACCATCGCGGCACGCGAGCAGGCGGCGCTGAGGGCAATGGAGCAGGGCGCGGACTGGCCGTTTCAGCCGTGGATCGGCCGTGGACCCTGACTACAGCAGTCTGTCGAGTGGTTCGGGCGGGCCGATGGCCGCGCCGGTGAGCAACAGGCCGCCGATCGACTTCAGCGCCTCATGGCGGGCAGCGTCGTCGACGCCCGCGACGATCAATCGACAATCCTTGCCCAATGCAGCGAGCGCTTCGTTCAGCGGTGAGTCGGTGCCGGCATCGTCGATCACGAGATAGTCGGCAACGCTTGAAAACGCGCGGTAGTGATCCGCTTCGCCGGATCCCGCAACGGTTATTGCCAAAGGGATGCCCAGCCGATCGAGTCGCCGGCTTAAGTGTTTGAAAGTCAGGTCCTCGCCTGGTGGAGCGGCGATTTCGCAGCCCAGTGCCAGCCGGCGGTGATGGCTGGCCAGTCGGGCCAGGGAATCGAGTAGCATGTCGGCATCCTCGAGTTCGACTGGGTGCACCCCGAGCAGCAGCAGCGGTTCGTCCAGCAGTGCCTGATCGGCCGCGGCCAGGCTCTGCTGTCGCATCAGTTCATTGAGCCGGGACTCTTCTCCAAGCTGCGATGCAAGCCGCTGCAGTTCGTCATGCCCGGCCTCGAGCTGCTCATGCCCGCTGCGGGCAATCAGGCGAACTGCGACCAGGCGGCCGTTGCCGTCCCGTATCGGACAGCCCAGCGGCTCGATCAGCTCGTCATTGAGCAATTCGTAGAACTGCGGCGCCTGGACCGGAAAGCCGGTCGGTCCTTCGGTAAACCCGACCACGGTCTGATCGGGCACGGTGTGCCCGGCACGGTTGGCCGCATTGTCCGGCTGCCGCTTGGCCGCGGAGGCCAGCAGACGGTAGCCGTGATCGGCGAAATGGACCAGATCTCCCGCGCTCACCGGCGTGGGTGTGGCGATGCGTTCGCGATTGACGAACGTGCCATTGGTGCTGCCCAGATCCTCCAGCAGCAGTTGTTCGTCCATACGCGCCAGTCGTGCATGGTGGCGCGAGATTCGCTCACGCTCGATGCGCACATCACAGTCCGACCCGCGGCCGATCGTGCTGGGCAGACACGTCACGACAAGTCCACTGTCCGGCGCCGCATCGTTGAGCGGATGGAAGATCAGGGTGCGTTTCATGGCCATTGTATCTCGTTGCGCGGGCGGGTCGGTCAGGCGCCGTCGCGGCCCGATTGCGAGGTGCGCCAGTGCAGCAGGCGCTGTGCCGATTTCAGCAGCTCGCCCGCGTCGGTGTCCTCGTTGACGTCGGGAAACTGGACCGCAAACCGGGTATGCACGGGCACAACCATGCTGGTAAAACGCATGCGCGTATTCGACAGCCGCCGCCTGAGGCGGCTCGACAGAATCCGCGCCCCCGTGCGTCCGGTCGCCATCAGGATAACGCTGAACAGGTCGGGCGCCGTGCGGTGAATACTGTCTTCTTGTCTGAGCTCCTCGATCAGGATGCGCTCGATATTGCGCATCACCGCATCGCCCCAGCGTGGCCCATAGCGATCACGCAAGTGCCAGTAGGCGCGAAACTGGACATGGAGCAGCGACAGATCGAGCTGCTGGCGCTGATGGAAACTCAGCGTCTGCTCCAGTCGCAGGCAAAAGTGATCTGGTTGCGTCTGTGGTACGAAGCGATCGCTGTCGTGCGGCCGCTCGTAGAGGTGTTCGGGCAGACCGCTGATGCGCGGTGGCTGGGCGTTGCGTTCGGGACCCACCTGAAGCGCCTGGCGCAGATCATCGGGGCTGAACGGCTTGGCAATGAAATCGGTGGCGCCCTCGCTAAGCGCCAGCTCTCGCGCGGCCAGCTCATCGTTGCCGGTGACCACCAGAACCGGCAGCTGGCGAAGACGTGGACTGGATGCGCGGCGAATACGGTGAATCAGCTCGTGGCCATCCATGACCGGCATCATCAGGTCGGTAAAGACCAGATCGATATGCGGATCATCGAGCAGGCGTTGCCAGGCCTCGCGCCCGTCCTGGGCTTCCACCACCTCGCAGTGACCGGCAAGAAAGCGATTTCCGGCGTAGCGCATCAGCCTGGAATCGTCCACGAACAGCACGCGACGCGCCCGCTTGTCGGTGGAAACCAGCTCCAGTACGGTTGCCAACTCTTCCTCCTAGCGCGGCGTCACCTCCTGCAGGAAGATGCGCCGCCTGTTTCCCTCATGCAGGCCGAAATCAGCGCGGGCCTCGGGATTTTGTTCGAAAAGACCATCATCACTGAGGTCATCACGCAAGAACTCCCAATTTATATCGAGTTGTAGTGCAAGATCAACCCAGCCTGGCGCGCCGGGGGCGCTGAACCGGAACCGACCCCGGCCGGCGCCGGGGCCCGGATCGGCGCAGGCCGGTGGTGTGCCGCCCAGCGCAAGAACGCTGCAGCCGGTATCGATTGCCGTGCTGCCACCACCCAGCGAGACGGTCGAGTTGCCGTCGCCGGCATCCCCGCCGGAACTGGTCAACTGCACTTCGGCGCCTGGATCGATGATGGTGCAGTCGTCGGCTGCATTGACCCGCCAGGTGACGCCGTCCCAGAAATCGGCGCGCCAGGGCAGATCGACCGGGCCAAGCTCAGAGCCAATGGCGTTGTCGATGACAATGCGGCCGAAGCGCAGTTCGGTCGAGCCGATGACATCGTTGCCGCTGATCGATACACCGTCGCTGTCGACGGGCGCCGTTGTCACCTGGTAGTTCGGATACGGACCCTCCAGCGCCGATCGCGGCAGCATTAGCTCGGCTGCTGCATCCCCGCTGCCCAGGATCCAGTCGATGCGGGAGTTTGTGATCCCCGGTGCGACCGGTGAACCGGACAGGTTCAGATCACCGTCACCCAGAAAGGCGAACAGCCCTTCATAGTTGGTCGTTGTATTGCCATCGGCATTGCGGGCATACAGGCTGAAGTCTGCATCAAAGCGCTCGCCGATATAGCTGAAGGATGCGCCGCTGCAGCCGCTCAGACCGGCACGGTTGTTGATACTCCCGCTGTCCAGTTCGAAGTGGTCCGGTATAAAGCGCCCGAGGTGATCGACGGCGGTGCCGATGACGTCAACACTGCCAAGATAGGCGCCGCTGGCCAGTCTCGGAGTCAGCGAAACAATGCCCACCTCCGGCCAGGAAAAGCCTCCACACGCTGTCCCGGCCGCCGCGTTGCTGCCGTTGCAATCGACTCCGAATGCGCCGAAGTTGCCAGCCAGCACGGGATCGGCACCGCCGGATGGCGCAACCAGCGACAGCTCGAGATCGACTGCTTCGGCCGGGGTCTCCTGGCCGAAGTTGGGCGTTAACTGGTCGCTGGCATTCAGGGCCGCGACCGTCACCTCGAACGGGGTTCCGGCCGTGGTGAAGGCCGCGCCGGTCTCATCAGTGGCGGCCGGGTTGCCCGGAATATCAAGCGCGAACCGGGCAGGGCGCGCCACAAAGCGACCCTGCCCGACCATCACCAGCCCGGCTTCATCGCCGCTGCCTTCAAAGCGCGCGTTGAGCTCGATATCGCCGACATCCGGGTACTGCAGGCTAAAGCTGCCGACACCGTTGTCGTCGAAGGCGACGGGGGTGGCCGTGCCCGGAGCGGCCGCTGCGATACTGCTGCCGTCGATGCTGACCGCCAGGCTGCCGGTCGACGGGTTGACGAAACCGGACCAGAAGTTGATGTCCCTGGTCTCATTGTCAAACCCGGGCACGCACTGCTCGGGATCCAGTGGATCGGCCTTGACCGCGGCGATCGAGCCGCTCACGACCAGGTCGGCCACGTGATCTGGCACATCGATGATGAAACCCGATTCCAGAAACGTCATCTCGCAGCTGGTTTCGACTCCGCCGCTGAAGCAGCGCCGTGGGTTGTCAGCCGCCGGGTTGGTGGCCACGGCATCGAGTATGACGGCCTCGGTGGTGGTGTAGTGCAGCGTGACGCTGCCGCTTTCGGTGATCAGGGCCGGATCCGGTATCCAACTGCCTGCAGGCGATACGAAGTCGACTTCGACCGGGTCGGGAAAGTTTGTCGTACAGTCGGCGTCGGCACAGGCCTCGACCGTAATGATTGATGGTGAGCAGGTCAGACCCGTGGCTGGATGGACCAGACGGATATGATCAGGACCGGCGAATTCGCACGGGAAGGTGGCATTCATCTGTTCCTGTATCTGGGCTGTTTCCAGTACGCCCTCGAAAACCCGGAACTCGTCGATATAACCCTGCCAGCGCTCGGATTTTGCGCCGAAACCCAGTTCCAGGCGGTCGATTCCGGCAATCGTGCCGTTGGCGCCGGGGCCGTGGACTGCCGAGATGCCGACTTCACTGCCGTCAACATAGACCTTGATGGATTCGCCCGAGCGCCAGGTCATGGCGACATGCTGCCACTGATCCTCGACCATGACGCCGGAGACCGTCTCGACCTGGTGGCACTCACCGTTGAGACTGCAGTCGTCGGTGAACACGCTGGCCTTGATGACGTTGCTGCCGCCGCCGAAAAAGCCGTCGGCATCGTAACGCATGCCCAGGCGGTTATCCCGGCCACCGGAGGGGTCGTTGGTGTAGAAGATGCCGCGGTCGTTGGCGCTCAGGGCAGCCGTATTGTGAACCCAGGCCATCACGGTGATGGCATCCAGGCCTTCCAGATAATCGGCGGCATTCGGGTCGACGACCCCGTCGCCGCCGCCGTCCAGGATGCCGTAGCGGCAGGTCCCGGGGTTACCAACGATCGCGGGGTCGTCCGCGGCCGTATCGGTATCGCCAAGGGCGGTCCCGTGGCGGTCGAATCCGCTGGTATCGAGCACTTCGCCGGCTGTACCCGTCCACCCGGTCTGCTCCATGCGGTATTCAAGCAGCAGTTCCTGCGTTTCGGGGCAGGGCCGGGTGGTGGCCCAGTGGGCCTCGACTCCGTCATCGTCAAGGATGCCGCTGTGGATCCGGATCTCGTCGAGCAGGCCGTCGAAGAAGTTGACCGGACTGCCGCCAAAACTCTCGGCGGCCAGAAACAGGCGGGCACTGGTGACCTTGTTGGTGTAGTCCACGGTCAGGGTCTGTTCGCTGACCCCGCCGATCTGACTGCTCTGGTCATACAGGTAGCCTCGGACCCGAATGTCGTCGCTGGCCGGCAGTTGCCAGGCGGTCACGGTGAAGAAGTACCAGGTGTCGCTCGACAGGGCTTGGGGACTTACGGTGAACGTGGACGGCCCGCCCCAGCGATCCCATAGCGTGAACCGGAGCTGGCCGCCGTCAACGAATACCTGATACTCCTGCGTGTTGCCTCCCTCGCCCTTGTGCAGCAGCTTTCCACCGGCGCTTTTGAGCTGGAACCAGCCGCCGATCGACAGGCCGCCGACATCGGCCAGCGGCGACAGCGACGCGTCGTGGGCTGCGTCGGCGTAATGCTGGGCGTCGATCCACCAGGGGGGTTGGTCGATACTGAATCCCTGGCCGCGGAAGCGCCCGGCGTTGCAGACCTTCCCGGGCACCGTGCCGGGTAGCGAATTGCTGCTCCCGGCGGTGCGTGCCGTGGCGTGGTTGCCGTTGCCGCTGCTGTCGACGATCTCGCCCGTACTGCCGTCCCAGCCGGGTTCATCCATCCGCCACTCGCCTGTCAGTTCGGCCGGTGGTTCTGCCGTGACTTCGTAGGTGATGATGACCTGACCGTCGCCGCCAGCACCCCCGGTATTTCCGAAAAAGAAGCTGGTCGCGCCGCCGCCGCCACCACCGGGGCTCTCGCCCGGCGACCCGCCACCCGAAAACCCGACATTGCCATCGCCACCATCGCCACCCCCGGGGGGTGCCGATGCGCCGGCACTCGACTGTGCATCGGTCCCGTCACTGCTCGTACCGGCCGAGGATCCACCGCCCCCGGCATTAACCCCGCTGGTATCGGCGCCGGCGCCGCCACTGAATCGGACATCGCCGATGCTGCTGCCCGCCTGGCCCCCGGCGGCACCTGCGGCTCCGTTGTTTGCCACGCTCTCGCCGCCGGCTGCCAGGACGGTGGCGGGGCTGGCGAACCAGGAAGCCTGGGCCGGATCGACGGTCACCGAGCCCGCTCCAACGAACAAGTCGAAACCCTGACCCTCGACAACGCTGAAGATGGAGCGGGCATAGGCACCTCCGCCGCCCCCCGCGGCCCGGCTTCTTCCCATGCCCGAAGCGGATCCCCCCCGACCGCCTCCCCCCCAGACTTCCACCGTGATCTCGGTGACCCCGGCGGGAACGGTGAAGGTATGATTGCCGGGCGAGTCGAACACTTCGACCTGCTGCTGCGCATCAGCCGGGGCTGACAGGATCATGCCGGCAAGCAGCGCCGGGATGCACGACAGCGACCAGTGTCGGGCTGTATTGCTCATGGTCCGATGTCTCCGTCCATGACTTGAGAGCGAATCGTGCGTCGCACGAACACGGCTTCATTAAGATTGCCTCGGCTGGCGGTGACGTCCAGGGTGTAGACGCCATAGCTGTCAGCACCTTCGTCAACCGGCTGGCGGGCACAGTCCAGCACGGTCTGAAAATCGAATAACGCCTGGGCGCCGGTGGGTGGGCAGGCATCGTTGTCGGCAATGTGCTGCGCGGCGCCCTCGAGCCGGGCCACGGCCGCATACCAGGCCTGTTCGGCCAGGTCGGCGCGGGCCTGACTCAGGTGCTGGGTTGCCGAAGTGAGCGCGACCACGGCGGCGACGACCACAACCACGGTGATCAGGAAGATGCCGACAAAAAGTGCTGCGCCGCGTTGTTGCCGGAGGCCGATCATGGCGTGTTCAGCACCTGGGCCTGGCCGAGAAGGAAGACGGATTCGCCGTCATCGGCCAGATCGATGCGAAAGGTCAGCAAGCCGCGGCGACTGGCGGTGCCCGGGTTGTAGCTGAATTGGCAGGCGACAATCCTGTCGGCCAGCAGGTAGCCGGCGACATTGGCGGGGGCGCCGGCCACGCCATAGCCGGAATAACGCCGCAGTTCGCCGCCGCTGCAGATGTAGGCAACGGTATCACCGATAACGTGGAATCGCTGCTGCGGGGAATGCGTCGTAAAGGGCGGTCCGCTGCCGCCGCTGTCGTAGCTGATCGAGTCGGCATCGGCAGCGGTAATGGCGGCGAGGTTTTCCTGGGACCAGGCATCGAAGCCGGGCTGGCCGGTGTTGTAGACCGACAGGCAGGCGCCTGCGGCGATGCCGCAGTCGGTGCCGGCTGCACGTGTCATGGCCTGGACCTCGGCGAAGCCGGTCAGTCCGCCGAGAACGTCGAAGCTGTCCGCCGACCGGGCCGGGACAAAGGTCTCGCTGCCGCCACCGGGCGCCGGCAGGCGGCGATACCGGCCGCTGGTGACTGTCGAGATGAACTCAATCTGGCTGCCGGAAACGCGCAGGCTGTTGGGCAGGGCGTTACGCACTTCCCGTGTGATGCGGTTGATCGCCAGATCGGCCGCGTCGACCAGCGCCGCACGCCGCTCAATGTCGGAGGCGGCCTGGAAGGGCGGCAGGATGAACACCGTGGCGACGGTCGCCAGGATGCCGATGAGCACGATGACCAGGATCAGCTCGATCAGCGTGAATCCGCGGGATTGACCGGTGCGGCGCCGGCCCGGCCTGAGCGGATACAGCATCGGCAACGCAGGCGCCAACTGGCTGCCGGTCCGATAGATCTGTGCATCTCTAGCGGTGCACATAACCGGTCTGCGCTTCGACGACTACGCTGCTGCCGTCGGCCAGAGTGATGGACAGGGCGCTGCCGGTGCGGCCCATGCCGTCGAAAATGACCGAACCTCCGGTGGTGATCTCGCCGCTGCCGCTGAATGTTCCGCTGCGTGTCGGGTGTCTCAGGGCCGTGGCGCCAGTGCCGCAGGCGCTGCCGCCGTCGCCGGTGTATTCGAGACTGTAGCCGGCCGCATCGATCGTGGCGCGGACCGGGCAGCCCGAGCTGATGGCGGTCTTCTGGGCATAGCGCAGTGCATTGACCAGTTCGCCGGAAAATGCACGCTGCTGAAAGCCTTCGATGTTGATCCTCGGGACGGCAAAGGCAGCCAGCACACCGACCAGAAGCAGGATCAGCACCAGCTCGGTCATCGTGAAGCCGCCTTGGTCGTGCCGGTGCATGTCAGTAAGCCCCGCGTCGGCTCTGTATGGTGTAGCTGATGCCGCTGGTGCCGTGGCTGACAACGACTGCAATATCTGCCGGTGCGTTGTTGGTCACGGTCACGCTGACCTGATAACCGGCCAGTGCCGCGAGTGGATTGCCGAACTGGTCGGCAGGCGGTTCACTGAGCCCGTTGTAGCAGCCGGTTTCCTCCCAGCTGCCGCGCGGCGCGCCCGGATTCGAGCAGGGACCATGCGCACGCAACAGGATTTCGTCCATGTAGGCACCGGCGATCGTGCGGGACTGGGCCCGAATCTGCGGATCGGCGCTGCGTGCGGCAGGCGTGACCAAACTGGTCAACAGCGCGGCGCCAGCAGCCAGCATGACCAGCGCGACGATGAACTCGATCAGCGTGAATCCGTTCGACCCTGGTGGTTGGGGATGTGCCATGCTGTGTCTGCCGGCGCTCATGTGTTTCTGATGAGTCGAATCCTGCTTTGGATTATGCACATACCATGCCAGATTATTAGCCGGGCGCAACCCTGGCGCAGTTCCCGCCGGATTGCTTGGCCAGGTAGAGCGCGTGGTCGGCTGCCCGGATCAGGTCTTTCGGCGAATTCATGCCGACTTGCCGAACGGCCATTCCAATGCTGACCGAACCGCTCCAGATGGTCTCGCCGGAGTCGGATTGAAACGGTCTGACCGACTGCAGGACCTTTTCAGCTGCAATCCGGGCCCCGTCGAGATCACTGCCCGGGCAGATAACCAGGAACTCGTCGCCCCCCAGCCGGCAGACCATGTCGCTGGTCCGCACGGCGTCCCGCAAACGGTGGGCCAGCGCCCGGAGCACTGTGTCTCCCGCCTCATGGCCATGGGTATCGTTGACCGGCTTGAAGTCATCCGCATCAATCAGCAGTACCGACAGCGGCGGATCATCGACGGGGCCGGAGAACAGCTGCTGAAGTGCCGACAGGGCGGCACGCCGGTTGGCCAGGCCGGTCAGGTCGTCCTGGGCGGCCATCGCGCTGAGCAGACGGTTCGCGCTTTCCAGCTGAACGGTGCGCTCGCTGACGCGCTGCTCCAGGGTCCGGTTGAGCTCACGCAGCGTTCGATTGCGTTCGCTGACCATGTAGTAGAGCCCCTCCATGGCCTGCAACAGGGGTTCGGCGGCGCTGCGGTAGTCGTCGTAGGTTTCACGGTCCTGATCATAGGCATCGGCTGGTGAGGCGCCGGCCTCGATCGCCCGGATCTGCCGGGCCATCTGCTGATCCATGCCCAATATGTGGTAGGCCAGCCAGCGAACCAGGTAGTGCAGCAAGTCGTGCATTCGCTCGAGGCTGCCGCCGACTTCCCCGGCCAGGTCTTGCGACCGGTCGACAAAGGCCCGGTGAGCGGCCCGGTGCCGGGCTACGAAACCACCATCCAGGCCGGCTTCGACCATCTGGCGTTCCTCGTCACTGAAGTGCTGATGCGCGTAGTCCATCAGCGCCGCGTGCGTCCGGCCAAAGGCCTCTGCGTCGATGGTCGAGCCTGACATGACCAACTCGCCGATATCGTTGATCAACTCGACCAGCCTGCGGTGCTGCGCATCGACCGATTCAATGCCGGTCGGAAAGGAACGATTCCACACGAAGACACTGGTCATGGTCATCATCCGCCGTCTGGCGGTTCCGCTTGTCGATGAGCGCCCGCGCTGTTCACGGCGCGGGTCGTTCAGGTCGCGACCTGGGCTGATAGTGCCGCATCAGGCCGAATGATTCCAGTTTCCATCCGGCATCGCCCTGAACTCGAATGCGCCGGACGCCATTTGTCCAGAACCGGGGAAAAGGAAGACCCCGCGCGATGGCGGGGTCTTGATCAGGCTTTGGCCTGGCGCGTTCAGCGCTTACTGGCCGGCACCGATGCCGTCGAAACTGGCTGTGTTGGTTGTCGAGGTCTGCGTCACGGTACAGCTGGCCGATGTGCCGTTGCCGGTCAGCGCGGCTGCAGCGACGGTATAGCCGCTCGGCAGCCCACCCTGCAGGATCGAGCCGGTATCGTCGCAATCGTCCACTTCAACGCAGTCGGTGCCCGCGGTGTGATCATTGGCAGCGCAACCGGCGAAGTTGATCGCCATCGCTGAGGCCATGGCGCCGGCAACGCCCTGCAGGGCAGCGGCTTCAGCCTCGTCGCTGAGATCAATAAAACGCGGCACGGCCACCGCGGCCAGAATGCCAAGAATCACGATCACGATGACCAGCTCGATCAGGGTGAAACCGCCCTGGCTGCTGCGAATATTGGTGTTCATAATCAACTCCTTGTATGGTCTGTTCAATGGTCGACCGGGCCGCAGCCCGTGGTCGATCGGTTCGACCCCGCTCCGACAGCGGCCGCAGCCGGGCCGGAGCGGCCGGAGGCGCAACAGGCGCCTTCACCATTAAACATGCATTTTTCATGCCAATACGGAAACCACCTCTGGCGGGCCCTGTCCGTGGCGCTGCCCGGCGCGGACTGACAATTTTCGTCATGAAACTGACGCTTAAAGGCCGGTCGCGGCCAGTCGGCGCAGGGAGTCAAGCAGCATGACTGCGGTGACCGACAGCGTGACGATGGCCACGACCAGCAGCAGTGCGCCGCGCAGCCGGGGCTGGTCGGCGAGTTTCGCGACCAGGCCGTGCAGATCGAGCACCAGCCAGCGGTTGACGACGGATTCGACCGGCTTGAGCAGGCTCGGTCGCAGCAGAACCAGCAGACCGATCACCAGGTTGGCTCCGTTGGCCGCAATCAGCAGCCACCAGACCGGCTGCCACGGCGGTGCCCCCGGCCAGGAGATCGGCAGGCTGCCCTGGGCAAGCTGCCGGAAAAACAGCCCGGCGACCACCACGATCACGCAGCCGCCAAGCCGGTGATGACGGTAAAACCGCCGTTCCAGGTGCCAGCGTCGATCGGGCCAGCGGATCCTGTCGCCGTTGATGGTCTGTCCGGGTTCGCCGTTCCACAGCATGCCGAGGGCGGCCAGCAGCAGGCCGAGCGCCAGCACACCGGCTGCGACCATTGCGGTGAGCCACAGAATGTCGAGCGGGCTCACTGGGCGACCACCACCTGGTTGCGGCCCTTTTCCTTGGCGCGGTAGAGTGCCTGGTCAGCGCGCGCAATCAGTTGCCGCACGGCTTCGGTGGAGCGTCGCTCGGCGACGCCGATGGAAACCGTGCAGGGCACCGGGCCCTGGCGGGTGTCAAACGGCCGCTGGGCGGCCGCGCAGCGCAGCCGTTCAGCAGCCAGGCGGGCGCCGGCAAGGTCGGTGTCGGGCAGAATCATCAGGAATTCCTCGCCGCCGAAGCGGCCGATCTGCTCGAGCGTATCGTCAATGCGTACCAGCTGGTCCGCGCCGCGCAGGATCTCGGCGCAGCGACTGGCAAATGCCGACAGCACCTCGTCTCCGGCCTGATGGCCAAGCTCGTCGTTGACCTGCTTGAAGTGGTCCAGATCGAGCACGGCAATGCTGAGCGGCGAGTTCGATTCCGCGGCACTGTTCACCATCACCTCGAGCTGGGCCATCAGCCTGCGCCGGTTGGGCAGCCCGGTCAGCTCGTCGTGTTCGGCCAGATGTCTGAGGCGGTTGGTGGCTTCGCGCAGTTCGCGGTTTCGGCGTGCCAGCTTGCGTCGCAGCCCGGCCACGTGCGAGCCGATAAAGGCCAGCCAGATCATGACGATGGTAAAGGCGGCCAGCTCCAGCAGCACCAGCTGACCGGAACGGTCCAGGTCGCCCCCCAGAAATTCGCTCAGGACGATCAGCGCGTACCCGATGACAGCCATCAGTGCCACGAAAACAAACTGCGGCGTGCGCAGCTGGAATACCCCGAAGAAAGTCGACATGATGAACAGCATCAGCAGGATGGTGCGCGCCTCATCGGCCCGGTTGATGATCAGCAGGGCGACCAGGATCGCGACCACGATCTGCGGGAGGGTCATGCTGGGGTCTTCGAGACGCAGGTTCCAGCCCGAACGGATGAGCACGTGGAACAGGAGCTGAATCGACAGAATCACCAGTATCAACAGACCGAGCGCGGTTGGCGTGAAGTCGATCAGCCCCAGCAACCAGCCAATGATGACGACCACAACAGAGATCGTCCAGGCGAGCAGGGCCATGCGCAGCCGCTTCATCCGCAGGCGCTGCTGAATGCTGATCCGATCGGTGTCGAGCTGCTCTTGCGTCATTGACGGCGCTGTCACTGGGGCCCCGCCCGGGCGGCGGCAGGCGCCGGCCAGCGGTGTCGATCCAGGCCAACCAGGCGCAGGCCGTGGAGACGGTCGGTATCGGCATCGAAGCGCTGGTTGCCGCTGATGTCTTCGTACTGGAGCTCGATTCGCCAGCGCAGATGCACCGGGTCGGGCGGCTTGCCTGCCAGGTACTGCGGAAAGCGTACCCGGTAGCCGACCGCGCCCGCAGCACGATTGAAATACCAGGCCCCGCGCGGGACATGGGGGCTGTCGGCCGGATCAAGGATGCCGATGTAGGTGTCGGGCCATTCCTGCAGATAGTCCATCGGGTTGCTGCCCTGCAGTTGCTCGAGCGCCGGCAGGCCGTCACGGACGACCCGCGCGGCCGCTTCCAGGCCCAGCGCCGAACGCAGGCCGCCGATGACCGTGGCCACATGGGCCGCTTCGGCATCGCCGCGCAGGGGCAGCAGGCGGTCGAGCGCGACCAGAAACAGGACCACGACAAGGATGATAACAATCACCAGCTCGAGCAGCGAAAAGCCCTTGATTCCGCCATGGTCGATGGCTGATGGCCTAGCCCAGTGCGGCACGGCCAACATCCCACATCGGCAGAAAGACCCCGAGCGCCAGAATCAGGACCAGCACGGCCAGGAACACCAGCAGTACAGGCTCGATGTAGGCGCTGAGATTGCGCAGGTCGTAGTCGACCTCGCGCTCGTAGTGCTCGGCGGTCTCGATCAGCATGCTGTCGACATCGCCGGTTTCCTCTCCGATCCCGAGCATTTGCAGGACCAGCGGCGAGAACAGGCCCGTGGCTGCGGCGGTGCGAGACAGCGACTCGCCGTGTTCGACGCCGGTGCGCATGTCGTTGACGGCCTGTCCGATGTACTCGTTCTCGACCGCGCGTGCGACCAGCGTCAGACCCTGGATCAGCGGTACCCCGGACCGGTAGGTCATGGCGAACGACCGGGCAAACCGTGCCATGGTGCCCTCAAAGAGGATCTTGCCGATGATCGGGAAGCGCAGCTTGATGCGATCCCAGCGATAGCGGCCGTTGTCGCTGCGAATCCAGGCACGAAAGGTAAACAGCGCGCCGGCCACGACCAGCACGACGGCCCACCACCATTCAACGGTGAATTCAGACGTGGCGATGATGATGCGGGTCGGAAGCGGCAGTTCGGCGTCGTGGCTGGCGAAGAACCGGGCAAACACCGGAATCACCCACACCATCAGAATGGCCACGGCGATACACATGGCCACGATCACCATGATCGGGTAGCGCAGCGCCTGCTTGAGCCGGGCGCGGAAATCGCGCTCCAGCTCCAGGTGATCGGTCAGCTGCCCAAACGCCTGTTCAAGACTGCCGGAGCTCTCGCCGACGCGCACGATGCTGACAAACATGGGCGGGAAAACAGCGGGGTTCTGCGCCAGGCCGCCGGCCAGGTCGCGACCGGATTCAAGCGCATCGACAACATCGGCCACGGCCTGGCCGAGGACGGGATTGCGGGTCGATTCGGCGACGTTTCTCAAACCCTGGATCAGCGGCACACCCGCCTTGATCAGGGTGTACATCTGACGCGTGAACAGGATGAGGTCATTGATGCCCGGCTGATCGAAACCCAGCCGCAGGCGCAACCCCTCGAGTGCATGGCCCCGGTCCGGCGCAGTACCGATCTCGATGGGCGTGATGTCCAGTCGCATCAGCTGCTCAGCGACGGTATCGGCGCTGTCGGCGTCGACCTGGCCGTCGACAAGCTGTCCACGAGCGTTGCGGCCGCGCCACTGAAAACGGCTCATGGTTCTGTCTCTCCGGGCGTTATCAAGTTGTCCATGGCGCTGTCCTGCAGCTCGTCCAGTCCACCGGCCAGACGGACGACCTCGTCGATGGATGTGATGCCGGCGGTGGCATAGTCCAGCGCGCAGTGCAGCAGCGGACGGTAGCCTTTCCGGCTGCCGGCCAGACGGGTGAACCGGTTGGTATCCATTTGCCGCAGCGCCTCGGTCAGCGGCTCGTCCATTTCCAGCAGCTCGTAGATCCCGATGCGGCCACGGTAGCCGGTATTCGAGCAGTAGGCGCAACCGCGACCCGACTGGAAGGCCGCCGACTCGACTGTATCGTCACCGAGATAGCCGCGAATCCAGGCCAGCTGGGCTGCCGTAGCGGCTGCTTCCTCGCCGCAGGAGTCGCACACCCGCCGGACCAGTCGCTGGGCGATGACGCCATCGAGCGCGGCCGCGACCATGAATCCCTGGGCACCCATGTCGAGAAGTCGCATGACCGTGGCCGGCGCCGAATTGGTGTGCAGGGTCGAGAGCACCAGGTGCCCGGTCATTGCCGCGCGCAGACCGATCTCGGCGGTTTCGCGGTCGCGCATTTCCCCGACCATGATGATGTCCGGGTCCTGTCGCAGCGCGGTACGCAGTACGCGCGCGAAGTCGAGGCCGATCTTGGGGTTGACCTGCACCTGGTTGATGCGGGGCAGGCGGTACTCAACCGGATCCTCCACGGTAATGATCTTGCGCTGTGCCCGGTTGATCTGGTTGAGGGCGGCATACAGCGTCGTTGTCTTGCCCGATCCGGTCGGGCCGGTGACCAGCACCATGCCCGAAGGTCGTCGAATCAGGCGCCGGATGCGGACTTCCATGTCCTCGGGGATGCCGAGCTTGTCGAGTTCGAGCAGTCCCGCAGACTGGTCGAGCAGACGCATGACCATCGATTCGCCGTGCTGGATCGGCATGGTCGACAGGCGTACGTCAATGTTGTGTTCCTTGACGCGGATGCTGAATCGCCCGTCCTGCGGCAGGCGTTTTTCACTGATATTGAGCGACGCCATCAGCTTCAGGCGGGTCACCAGCGCAGAAGCAACGCGCCGGCTGTCAATGACCTGCTCCTGCAGCTCGCCGTCTACGCGCTGGCGGATGCGCAGCACCTGTTCATCGGGTTCGATATGGATATCCGAGGCGCCGATCTGGACTGCATCCTCGAACATGGACTGCAGCAGCTTGATGACCGGAGCGTCGACCTGCCCCTCATCATCCTCGAGCTCGGCGATGTCATAGTCGCTGCCCGAGAGTTCTTCCCCCAGCTCTTCGGCCAGGCTGGAGATCTCCTCGGTACGCCGGTAGACGACGTCAATGGTGCGAAGCAGGTCGGACTCGCGCACCAGCACGAGGTTGATCGGTCGCTTGAGCAGCCGGGACAGCGCGTCGTAACCGAAAATGTCGGTCGGGTCGGCCATGCCTACGGTCAGCTCCGTGTCCCTTTCGGCCAGCACGATGGCGCGGTAGCGGCGGGCATGGGTCTCGGGCAGCAGGCGCACGGTCTGCGGTCTGAACTGGTAGTGTTTCAGATCAACGACCGGCACATCGAGCTGACGCCCCAGAAAATCGAGCAGATCATCCTCGCTGACGTGCCCAAGCTGCACCAGTACGCGCC
Organism: Pseudomonadota bacterium; assembly: GCA_013285445.1. Lineage (NCBI taxonomy): Bacteria > Pseudomonadati > Pseudomonadota > Pseudomonadota bacterium. The sequence continues at coordinate 1,732,984 of CP053448.1, forward strand.
CGAGCTTGTGGCCGGAGCGCTTTTGCTCGGCCAGCGCCTGTTCGAGCTGCTTTTCGGAAATGATCTTGTGCTGGACCAGGAGGTCACCCAGCCGAATCTTTCTGCGCTGACGGCGGTCGGCGTTCATGGCGGTGCTCCGGTTGTGGGCTGCAGCGCGCGCAAGCGCTGGCGAGCAAACCGTACCGCCGGGTCATTGCCGGTGTTCAGCGCCTGAAGATAGGCCTCGTGGGCCTGCTGCGGCCGCTGCAGCGCTTCGAGCGATGCGCCCAGACCGACCCAGGCGGCAGCCCGACCGGGCACGATCGCGGTCAGTTTGCGGTAGCGTTCTGCGGCTGGCTGATGATGGCCGGCCTGGCGTTCGGCTGCAGCCAGCAGCAAGTGGTAATCGGGGGCGTCGCTCAGGGCGGGCGCGTGCGTCCTGAGCAGGGCCAACGCCCGTTGCACCTGGCCGCGCTCGATCAGCAGGCGGCCCAGCATCTCTGCCAGAACATCAGTCTGCCCGGATCGGGCCAGACCGTCCTCGAGCGCGGCTGCCGCCTCGTCGTGTCGGCCCTGGGCGATCAGTGTGCCTGCCAGCAGCCGACGCGCCTCGACAGCGTCGGGCTGCTGCTGCAACAGTGCGCGCAGCCGCCAGATGCCGAGGTCGGTCTGACCGCGGGCCAGGGCCCGCCGTGCCGGCAGGAGCGCATCGTCAGGCCGGTTCGTTGCCGGCTCAATGACAATCCGTGTGGCGGTCGGGGGCAGTTCATCCTGGTTGGCCGCCAACGCTTCCTCGCCGCCGCCATCGACCGGCTCCCGCGGAGCTTCTTCGGGCGCCGCCGGTTCGTGATCGGCGCTCTGCCCTGAATCGCGCTGATCCGGCTCGCCTGTCGGATCGGTTGCCGTCCGCTCGGACGGTAGTGGTTGATCTGCAACCTGCGCTTCGGCTTCCCGCGCTTTGGCCGGATCGTTCGCGACGGGTGGATTGATCGGCGTTGCACGCGTCGGCGCCGAAGGCTCCGTGGCATTGTTGTGAGGGGTGTATTGGGCCTGCGCGATCAGCGCTGCGGGTCCGTCAGGCGTGGCAGGGCGCTCGCTCAGCGTCAGGTGCAGAAAACCGCCGGCCGCGGCGGCAGCCAGCAGCCACCAAGGCCACCGCCACCGCGGTTGCGGCCGGAATGCCGCGGGCAGCGGGTGCGGCTGGCCGGATCCGCCGCGCGCACTGCGCCGGTCCAGATCACGAAGAGCGTCGTTGATCAGGCTCACCGGAGCACTCCCAGCCACTGCTCGAGCGCCAGAAACACGCCGAACGCCACCAGCGCGAAACCGGTGACCCGTGCAGCCGGGCGCAGATAGGGCCACCACAGCTGTTCGCGCGTGGCGCAGGTATCAGCGACGGCACGGCGCACGTCGAACCAGTCGGCGCGCGCCTTGCCCTTGCCATAAGCGCTCAGCAGCGATTTGTCAGCCAGTATGTTGACCAGGCGCGGGACGCCGCGACTGGCACGCGCAATGCGCCCGGCGGCTGCCGGCGTAAAGAGGTCGCGCTTGGCACCGGCCTTGCGCAGGCGAAATGTCAGATAGCGTCTGACCTCGCCAGTGCTGAGCGGCTGCAGCCGGCAACTGTAGGTAATACGCTGGCGCAGCTGCCGGAATTCCGCTCGCTGCAGGCGCCGTTCCAGCTCAGGCTGCCCGAACAACACGACCTGCAGCAGCTTGCGTCGCTCGGTCTCCAGGTTGGTCAGCAAACGCACGGTTTCCAGGGTACTGTCGGGCAGCGCCTGGGCCTCGTCGATCAGCAGCACCGGGCGCCAGTTGTCCGCGGCCAGCTCGGTCAGTCGCCTTTGCAGCAGCTCGTGGACCACCTGCTGGGTCGGACGTGCGGGCAGCTCGACGCCCAGCTCGCGGGCCAGTGCGACACGCAGCGTTCCCGGCGCGAGGTGCGGATCCGGTAGCCAGGCCGTCACGAACGGCTCGCGCAGGTGATCGAGCAGCGTCCGGCACAGGAGCGTCTTGCCCAGCCCCACTTCCCCGATGACAGTCAGAAAGCCCTCACCCTGCTGCAGGGCGACCTGAACCGTGGTCAGTGCTTCGCTGCGGGTGATTTCCGGGTAGCAAAACGACAGATCCGGCGTGAGCCCGAACGGTCGATGCGTCAGCTGAAAGTGCTCTTGGTACATGCCCGACTCCCGACGGTCAACGCGGCCAGGCCGTATGATCCATCCGGCGCAGTCGCTCGAGCGGCGCGTCGGCTTGCTCGGCCCAGACATCGTCGGAATCGATGACAATCGGTCGCAGCAAGATGACCAGCTCGGTCTTGACGGTGCGCTCCCGGCGGCTGCCGAACGCCTGGCCAATCAGCGGCAGGCGACTGAGAATCGGGGTGCCGAAGCGATCCTGAATCGAAGACTCGCGCATCAGACCGCCGATAACGACCACCTGACCGTTTCTGGCCCGAATGATGCTGTCGGACTGGCGAACGCTGGAAAAGGCCAGCGGCAAGGTCTCTTCCTGACCGGCAACGGTGAAGCTCTTGGTCTGATCCTGAACTTCGCTGACCGTCGGGTGGATGTGCAGGATGATATCGCCGCCGCTGCTGATCTGCGGGGTGACATCCAGCGCGATGCCGGAGAAAAAAGGCGTCAGCTGCACCGAGCTGGCGGCGGTCGTGCTGGTCCCGCCGGTCGCCGTGCGGCCGGTTACGCCGGTGACGAAGAATTCGTCGGTGCCGACCTTGATGACGGCTTTCTGATTGTTGATGGTGGCCACGCGTGGGCTGGACAGCACCCGGGTCACGCCCTGGGTTTCGAGCAGCTCGATAAAGGCATTGAAATCGCCGGTGTCGATGGCGATGACCGAGCTGCCGCCGAAGGCTTCACCATCAAAACCCGAAAACGGGTTGCCCGGTCTCACATCGAGTAGGCGATCGCGAATCGAAGAAATCCCTTCATCGAAAATGTCGGCTCCGGCGATCTGGCCGAAACTGGCCAGGCGGCCGTCAATGTCCTGCAGCGCTGTCCAGTTGATGCCGGAACGATAGGCATCGTGCAGTTCCACTTCGACGATCTTGGCTTCCAGGATCACCTGGCGTTGAACGCTGCCCTGAATGGTGTCCAGCAGTTCACCGATCGCGCGTTGCTCGTGCGGATAGGCGCGGACGGCAACGACACCCGAAATGGGATTGACCATGACGTTACGGCCATCCGGACTGTCGAAGACGCCTTCGATGGCGTCGCGCAGTCCGGACCAGAAGTCGGATTCGCTTTCGGTTTCGATGCGCGTGCCGGTGGAGAGATCGCTGTCGCCACCACCCGCCCCCGGCTGGGCCAGCGGCGTCGATGTGGACATGCCGCTCAGGCCGTCCTGCAGGGCCGCCGGGCTTTCCGTCGACTGGCCGGAGCTGACTCGGGTACGCGAGCTGCCCTTGCGGTTGATGTCGAGGTAGCTGACTTCGTAAACGCGAGTCTCCAGCCGTGGCGGGCGAACCAGGTAGCCGGTTTCGGTGCGCTGGAACTCCAGGCCGTAGACCTCGCGCACGATACGCAGGACTTCCGGCACCGTAACGTTGCGCAGCTCGAGCGAGATGGTCTGCTCAACATCCGGGTGTACGACCATGTTGATGTCGGTTTCGGCGACCAGGCTCATCAGAAACTGACGTGCCGGTGCGCTTTCGACCGTGACGTGAAAGCGCTCTTCCGGTGGTGCGTCCACGCTGCCGCCGGTGAGGGGTGGCAGCAGCAGATCGCGTGTCTCGTCGACCCCGGGAGGCTGTCTCGCCGCAGCCTCTTCCAGCGCCTGGCGAATGCTCTGGTCAATCTCGGTGGCGCGCTCGCCGGTTGCAGTGCAGGCGGCCAGACCGGCTGTGAGCAAGCCGGTCAGGAGCACGGCTTGGTAGATACGTCTGCTCATCGGTGGATGCCTCCTGATGGATCCCTGTCGGTACGATACCGGTTTGCAAGGGTCAGAAACCGTTGATTGCCGGCTGCTTCGAGCACAACCCCGTCCGGCTCGATGGCGTTGACCCTGGCGCTACCGAGGCGGTCGCCGATCTGCACGCGCTGGCCGTTGATGACCGCGATCCTGCGTTGGGGCGAGATCAGCACCGACTGCAGGCGATAGGGCTGTTCGCGCTCGCCGTCAGCCGGCGCCCCGAACCACGCGCTGATCTCGGCGCTGTCGGGTGGCCGGGTCGGGTCGGGCGGTCCGGCAGCCTGCAGCACACAGCCGCCGGCGAGCATGACAATCAGCGTGAAAAAACGCATGGGCTAGACTCCGATCCAGCGCTCGTCGAGCGTCAAGCTGTAGAGAACGAGTTCGACCGCGCTCCGTGGCCATTCGGCGACGCTCAGGTCAAGCGCTTCCCAGAACACGCCGGGCGGCAGTGTTTCAAGCATGGCCAGATAGTTGCGTATGGCTTCGAAATCGGACTCGAAATGCACCCGGACCCGGTGCATGAACACCCCGGGCACTTCGGCGCCGCCCGGCCCGATCAGTCGCTCGGGGGGCAAACTCTCGACGGCCAGCAGGCTTACGCCAGCCCGCTCGGCGAGCAGCTCGCTCAGTACTGCAATCGACTGTCGTGGCGTGGCAATGCCGCCATGTCGTTCGGTTAGACGCTGTTCCAGCTGTTTCGTTTCTGCCTCGAGTCGGGCCAGCCGGGCCTGCAGTGCCTGGTTGGGGTTCCGGCCCCGCGCCTGGGCCAGTTCCTGGATGCTTGTGGTGAGCGCAGAGACGCGCCCACGCACTTGCTCGAGGCTGGCCTGCACCGACTGCTGGCGCTCGCGAATCGGCTGCATCGCCAGCATGTCCCAAACCAGCCAGATCACGGCACAAACGGCCAGCAGTGTCAGGCTGCGCTCTCGCAGGCTCAGCGCATTGATGCGCTCGGTCAGTCTGCGCAGACGTGCCCTCCAGCTCATTATTCGGCCTCCGTCGTCGTCAGAATGAAGGTCACGCCGGGCATCTCGTCGTTGCTGGCTGAAATGCTGAAACGGCCAAAGGCCGTGCCCGTCAGCATTGCCTCTTCAGAAAGCCTGTCGAGGTATTCGGGCACCAGGCGGGCGGCTAGGGCCCTTCCGCTGATCGTCAGTTCCTGACCTTCTGCGGCCAGCCTGACGCCGGTCAGCCACAGTCCCTGCGGTACGGCGCGGGCCAGGGCGTCGATGTGTCCGAGCAGCTCGCCGTCGCGGGCGGGCAGCCGGAGCGCGAGCGCCTGTAGGCTGCTGTGCAGGTTTTCGCGGCGCGCCTCGAGCTGCTCGACCGCCCCGACAAGCTCCGGGTCGGGCTCCGATGGCGGCATGTCGGCACGCATCTCGCCGAGGCGTTCGACTGCTCGCTGCTCGGCGGCCAGCTGGCGCTGGTGTTCGGCCTCCAGCCGGTTGATGCGCTGGCCGACCAGGGCTGACCAGGCAAGAAGAAGCGCCAGTAGTCCGGCCGCGATCCAGGCAATCGTCGCAGCCGAAAAGATGATCTGCTGCTTTCGAAAGATCGGCTGATAGAGGTTGATCTGCTGGTTCACAAACCAACCTCCTCGTGACGCAGGGCGCCGCCCAGTGCAATCAGCAGGGGTCCGGCGTGCTGGTCGGGCAGGGCGGTCTCGACGGTTGTGACATCATCGACCGAGTAGCCGGCAACCGGAACGTTGAGCTGGTCCCTCAGACCTTCGATCAGCGCATCGTGAGCCGCGAAACCCGGCAGCACGTACAGTGCGCTGACCGGCGGCTGGCCGAAGTGGCTGTCGTAGTAGTCAAGCGAGCGCTGTATTTCGAGTGTGATCTGATCGAACGCCGCGGCAGCATCCTCCAGCATGGCCCCGATACCGGTGTCGAGCCGACGGCTCAGATACAGACTGCCCTGGTGGGTCAGTGTGATCAGCCCGTGATCGTCACTGAAATAGAGCAGCGCGACCCCGCGCACGTCCTCATCCAGGCGGCCGGCAAGATTGCGCATGGCCATTTCGGTGATGTCGATGGCGTGCAGCTCGCAGTCGGCGTTCTCGAGCAGGTCAATGCGCTCCTGGATCTCGCGTGCCCGGGCAGCTACGGCATACATCATGGCCTGGCCCTGGGGGCGATTCTGCTGCCCGGGAATCTCGAAAACATCAATGACTGCATCATCGATGTGGAAGTCGATCAGGTTCTTGACTTTCCAGCGCACGGCGGCGCGCAGTTCGGAGGGTTCGACCCGTGGTGCCTCGACCAGCAGCAGGTCATAGTGATCGACCGCCATAACCAGGTTGACCGTTGAGTGATCGGGGGGCAGCGCTGCGCGCAGCGCTCGTTCGGGATCGCTGCGGCCCGATATCTCGATGCACTCGGCGTGCAGCAGGCGGGACTGCCGCCCGCGCTCCCGGTCGATGGTTGCAGCGGCGATCAGACCATTCGCGAGGTGGACGCCGGTAATGGTTCTGGCCTGCCGCCGTTTTCGGAACAATTTCAAGGCGAGACCCCCCTGGGATGTTTCTGGCATCGACTGGCGCGTTGGTTGATGCAGGCACTGTCGTTATCGTTGGGCGCGCGCGTTGTCATCCTGCATGGCAGCTTATCACTTGCCAAGGTGTTTGCAACTGGTTGATCAAAATGTGAAATGTACTGCTGTCTGCCGGGCATGGTCAACGTTCTCCGCAGGCCTGTTGGCACTGGATGTCGCAGTCCGGTAATGATTATGCAAGATTTATTCCGAAATCGGCCAGGCGTTGAAGAACCCGTGCACGAACCAGCCCTTGCGCGGCCGGTGCTCGTGAAATGCCCAGACTCGCCGGCCGAGCGAGTCACGGGCAACCCAGTAATCACGACAGATGTCTTCGCCATCCCACCAGCCCGACTCGATGCGTTCGGGGCCATCCTCCAGGCACAGGCGCTGCCGTGGGCAGCGGCGCGGTACAGGCAGCAGCCACAGGGGTCGCGGCGGGGATCGTTCGGTCACGGGTATCGTGTTGCCCGGCCGTGTCCAGGTCACGGCATGCTCTGGGCGATGGTCGGCGCAAGGCGCCAGACTGGCCAGCCCGTGCTCGCCCAGGCGTGCGTCCAGGCGGTCGAGCAGGGCTGACCAGGCATCGCCGCGGTTGTGGCCGGAGAACAGGTCGGTCTGCGGCGGGGAATAGGCAGCGGTGCTGTCGGCAGCGACCATTAGCGCATCGATTGCTGCCGGTAGCCGCAGTGATTCGAGCTTGAGCACAAACAGTTCAAGCAGGTGATTGTCATCCCGGCCCGGGCGCGACAGCCCCAGCGTCAGCAGTATGGTGCCGGCACGATCCTCGCGTTCCAATACGATCCTCAGGCGAGTCAGCGCATGATCCCGTGCCGTCATCCAGGCCTGGACATGATCGAGTGCACGCCGAAAAATGAACTGCAGTGCACCGCTACTGGCGGTGGCTGCCGGCAGTTCCAGCCTCAGCCGGCATTCATCGGGAGGACACCAGTGATCGAGCGCGGTTGCCTGCAGGCCGCTGCGCCTGAGCAGCGCCGCGCTGAATTTTTCACCAAAGCGGCGGGTGCGTTCCGGTAGCGGCAGCTGCAACCACTCGCCGAGCGTTCGCAGGCCGCAGCCTGCCAGGGCCCGGCGGGACCCCTGCGGAAGCGCCAACCGGTCAATCGGCAGCTGCGCCAGCAGGCGCTGTAGCGCAGTATGGCTGTCGGCGTGCCGGCCCAGCCGAGCCAGCAGGCCAGCGGCCATGGGGGTAACGGCCGTACCGATGCGACTATCGAGACCGGTACACATCAGCTGCTGCTCGAGCAGTGACAGTATGTTGTCGGTGCTGCCGCGCAAGCGGCGACTGCCGGTGATTTCCAGCACCACGGTATCCGGCGGATCGAGCACCACCTGGTGACTGTGGGCATAGGCGATCAGCGCAAGCTGTTCAAGCAGCCTTGCCTCCATGGCCGGGTTTCGAGGCAGGCTCTGCAGCGACGGAACCACCGCCAGGGCATTGTCCAGCGTCTGGCCGGGCCGGACGCCGCGGCGCCATGCAGGCCAATTGACCTGAACGATGCGTGGAGGCCGGCTGGCGTCGTGCACGGCGACCGGATCGTGTTTCGGCGTCACGGGCCAGACTGCCTTCAGAAGCAGTCGTAGACAGTGAATACCGGCCCACAGTGTGGCCGGTTCGGATGCGGCGCGGGGCGGTGCCATGGTGTTATCGCTGCGGCCGATGTCCGGCAAGCGTCACGACGTTGTCCGCTGCCGGCCGCAACTCGCCGGTGGGAGCTGTTCCGGCTGCGTGCATGATCGTGATCACCGGGCCGGGACGAACCATCAGCCGCAGTACTGCCGATGAAGCCGATAACTGCGGCTCCGGGCGATAGCAGACAAACAGCGGGGCGTCACCGCTTCTTGCGGCCAGCTGCAGGCGACGAAGCGCGGTGGGCGTAGCGGCTGCTGGCGCCGGCCAGGCAACGACTGCACCACACAGACCGCTTTTGAGGCACTGCTCACTTGCCCACAGGGTCTGGTCGGCGCGCCGGATGACGATCAGTCGACTCAGGTCCAGGCCGGCGCAGGCCAGCGTTTGGGGGCAGGGCAGCAGGGGCGGGGCGACGAGGACAACCGGTCTTCCGGATCGGGTCTGCCGGGCCAGGGCCGGCAGCAGCAGTCCGAACGCGCCGGCACCGGGATGCGTGGATATCAGCTCGGTCAGGCGGCTGCATGGCCAGCCGCCGCCGGGCAGTTGCCGGTCCAGCCAGGCCTGCCCGGTCGGCAGCGTATTGACGGCTGGCCGCTTGCGGCCCCGCCAGAGGTCGGAGCGGGTCGTCAGCAGGACATCGAGGCTGGGTGTGGATGACTGGTCGGGGGCCGGCATGATGCTGTCCTGAATGGTGAGATCACTAACTATATTAAAATACAGTTTCTCAGCGCGTGAGAATGATGGTTTCACCGGATTTGCGCATATCGCCTGAAATTGTCGGTCGGCCTTGTTAGGCTTGGTATCAATCCGGGCTGGGGAGGTCCGGTGACAAACCCGCACAAAGTGGCGGCCGAACCGGCGCAGGGGCCGGGTCAAGGCAGGCCATGGCACGAGACAACAATCTGAAGCACCTGATGACCACGAGGCTTTGATCCGCTGGTGCCGGATGGTCATGTTCATTGCGTTCAATTCGTCAACCGACCAAGGAGAGCTGCGCGAATGTCACCGCAACTGCAGTCTGATCGGGAACAGGACTTCGGCCGGGATCCGGTCGAGGTCCGCGAAACCGATCATTACCAGAAAGAGTACGTTCATCGTTTCGTCGACAAGTGGGACGAACTGATCGACTGGGATGCGCGCTATCAGAGCGAAGGTGATTTTTTTATACGCCTGCTCAAGGAGCGCGGCGCCCGGCGCATTCTGGATGTGGCGACCGGCACCGGGTTTCACTCGGTTCGCCTGGTCGAGGCCGGCTTCGAGGTGTGCAGCGTCGACGGGTCGGCCGAGATGCTGGCCAAGGCATTCGACAATGGCAAGCGACGCGGACACATCCTGCGCACCATCCAGGCCGACTGGCGCTGGCTCAATCGGGACGTGCATGCCGCCTACGATGCCGTCATCTGCCTGGGCAATTCCTTCACCCACCTGTTTTCGGAACGTGATCGCCGCAAGGCGCTGGCCGAGTTCTATGCCACGCTCAAGCACGACGGCTGCCTGATTCTGGACCAGCGCAACTATGACGCCATTCTCGACGATGGCTTCTCGTCCAGGCACAAGTACTACTACTGCGGCCGCCAGGTCAGCGCCGAGCCTGAACATGTCGACGAAGGGCTGGCCCGCTTCCGCTATACCTTTCCGGACCGCTCGGTCTTCCACTTGAACATGTACCCGTTAAGGCGCGACTACACGCGTCGACTGATGCATGAGGTCGGTTTCCAGAAGATCGCCACCTATGCCGATTTTGAGGAGGATTCCGAGTGCGGGCGCTCGACGGATAATCCGGATTTCTTTGTTCATGTTGCCGAGAAGCGCTACGACCCGGAGGAGCAACCAACCCTCGACGTTTCTGCTCAAACCAATCTCGACAAGGAGCCTCAATGACCACCGAAAACTACTCCAAGGTCGTGCAGACCGCTCGCGAGTACTACAACAGCAAGGATGCCGACAGTTTCTATTTTCATATCTGGGGCGGTGAAGACATCCATATCGGCCTGTACAAGAACGACAGTGAGCCGATTGCCGATGCCAGCCGCCGTACCGTGGCCCGCATGGCCGATCTGATCGGCCCGCTCGGCAAGCACCATCGGGTCATTGACCTGGGCGCCGGCTATGGGGGCTCAATGCGCTACCTGGTCCGGAAATACGGTTGTCGCTGTGTCGCACTGAATCTCAGCGAGGTCGAGAATGCGCGCAACCGCGAAATGAACCGCAAACAGGGCCTCGACAACAGCATCAAGGTCGTTGACGGTGATTTCACCCGCCTGCCTTACGAGGATGACTTCTTCGATGTGGTCTGGTCGCAGGATGCATTTCTGCATTCCGGTGAGCGCGCGCGTGTGCTGGAGGAGGCGGTCAACGTGCTCAAGCCCGGTGGACAGCTGATCTTCACCGATCCGATGCAGGCCGACGACGCCCCGGCCGGCGAACTGCAGCCGATCTACGACCGCATTCACCTCGACTCACTGGGATCACCCAGCTTCTATCGCGAAGTGCTCGGTGAGCTGGGCATGGAAGAACGCGTGGCCGAGGACCACAGTGAGCAGCTCTCGCGCCATTACGCCCGCGTGCGTCGCGAGCTGGTCATCCATGAGGAAGAGCTCGAAAACCGCGGGGTCAGCCGCGACTACATCGAGCGCATGAAGGTCGGGCTGCAGCACTGGGTTGACGGTGGCTACAAGGGTTACCTGAACTGGGGCATCTTCGTGTTTCGCAAACCTGACTGAGCGGCCGGCTGGCGGGCGGGCCCGGCTCGTGACATCCGGCCCGGCCGGGGTGTTTCCCTGCAAGCGCCTGAGGCGATACAATGGCGCGGTTCGGGCTGACGGTGGCCGGAGCGGTCGACCGGGCTCGGCTGTAGAATGCAACCGGCATTTATTTCATTCCGCTTCGTGGTCTGAAAACTGCCCCGATCGCATGACCGGTTTGAATCGGCTTGCCCTTGCGGCGATTCAGCGTTTGCCGCGAGAGACTATAATGAAGGGTGATATACGGAGAGGTGCCGGAGCGGTCGAACGGGCTCGCCTGGAAAGTGAGTGTACGGTAACCCCGTACCGAGGGTTCGAATCCCTCCCTCTCCGCCAATTCTGTCAGGTGCTCACCGGAGAGGTGGCAGAGCGGTTGAATGCACCGGTCTTGAAAACCGGCAAGGGCTGACGCCCTTCGAGGGTTCGAATCCCTCCCTCTCCGCCATCACCATACAAAGGCCGCCGAAGCCACACCGGGTCATCCCGCAAGGACCCGTCGCGCCCGCGCAGAGTTGTTCAGATGGTATGGACACCGCCCTCCTGACTTCGGCATCGCGATGTGCCACAGTTGGGTCGGTAACAATCAACTCACGCAGGAGGACGATGTCCATGGACAAGATTACCGTAGTCGGTCTGGACCTGGCAAAGAACGTTTTTCAGGTACACGGCGTGGATGACGGCGGGCAGGTGGCTCCTTAGGGGCTTCAAGCAGGCCCCGACTCTGCGTTCTCGCTCTTGCCAATGGAACCACCATTCGCTGCGAGCGACGCCAGCCGCGAGCTCGATGCGCGAACAAGAAGGTCTCCACCAGCCCGACCCCAGCACCCGAGTGTTCCGCTGCCGCTGCTCCCTTCCGGGCCTGACGGGGTTCACGGAATACACGGTGTGGGAAGACCGGTGGAGACCAGCTGGCAATTATCCCATTTTGCCGACACCGCTGGCAACCAGGGGTCCGGAAAACTCGTCGGCGAGCACGCCTTCGTGTACACTGAATAGGCGCGTTCGTGCGCGCAGAAAGTGATTCTGACGACTGTTCGTCTCTTGTCGAAAAAGGCTGATATTCATTGAGTTATCAGGTACTTGCCAGGAAGTGGCGGCCGCGCGATTTTTCGCAGCTGGTGGGTCAGTCGCACGTTGTCAAGGTCTTGTCCAACGGTCTGGCGCAGGGTCGGGTGCACCATGCATTCCTGTTTACCGGAACGCGCGGGGTCGGCAAGACCACGATTGCCCGCATTCTCGCCAAATCGCTCAACTGTGTAGACGGCGTGACCGCCGAGCCCTGTGGCCAATGCGCGAACTGTGTTGCGATTGATGAGGGTCGGTTCGTTGACCTGCTCGAGATTGACGCTGCGTCGCGGACCAAGGTCGACGATACGCGCGAAATTCTCGACAACGTTCAGTACGCACCCTCCAGTGGTCGCTTCAAGGTCTACCTCATTGACGAAGTGCACATGCTCTCGCGGCACAGCTTCAATGCCCTGCTCAAAACGCTTGAGGAGCCCCCGGATCACGTCAAGTTCGTGCTGGCGACTACCGATCCGCAGCAAATACCGGTCACCATCCTGTCACGTTGCCTGCAGTTCAATCTGCGGCGTCTGACGACCGACGAAATCGGCGGCCAGCTTGGCCGCATTCTCGAGGATGAAGGCATCGAGGCCGAATCGACAGCCATTACGCTGCTCGCGCGCGCTGCTGATGGCAGCATGCGTGACGGGCTGAGTCTGCTCGATCAGGCGCTGGCCGGGTCCGGCCGGCTGACCGAAAGCGAAGTGCGCGAGATGCTCGGCAGCGTCGAGCAACGTCACGTCCACGCGATTGTCGAGGCGCTGGCCGAGGGCGATGCAGCGGCGGCCATTGCCGCCGTGGAAGCAGTATTTTCCCAGGCGCGTGGTATGGCGGCACTGCTCACCGACCTGGCCGAAACCTTGCACCGGATTGCGCTGATCCAGCAGCTGGAGGATTACCGCGACGACAGCCGGGCCGACTGGGAAGCGCTGCTGCAGCTCGCCGGACGGCTGGATCCGGAAGATGTCCAGCTGTTCTACCAGATCGCGGTCACTGGACGCCGCGACCTGCCCCTGGCGCCGACCGAGCGCAGCGGCTGCGAGATGACGGTTCTGAGGATGTTTGCGTTTCGTCCGGTCGCCCATGGCGAACCGGCCGTCAGCGGCGGCGGTGCAGGGCGGTCGGCGGATGCGGCGGGGCCGGCTGATACCTTCGATGCCGAGCGAGCGCAGGGTGATGCGCCGGAACTGAATGCCGCAAACTGGCCGGAAGTGCTGTCTTCGTTGTCGCTCAGCGACTCGTTCCGGGCGGTTGCCGGCCTGCTGGGAGTTCGCTCGGTCCATGTTCCGAACATCGAGTTCACGGCTGCTCGCGACGATGTTGCGATCATGACGAACAAGTTTCGTCAGGCGCTGGAGACGGCACTGAGCGACTGGGCCGGGCGAGCGCTGAGGGTGCGCATCGTTGCGGTCGATGACCCGGTGCCGGCGACACCGGCGCAGCTTGAGCAGGATCGTGTGGAGCAGGTCCGGGCCGATGCCGAGGCAGCGATCGACAATGATCCGGTCGTGCAGCGCCTGGTTCGCCATTTCGACGCGGAGGTCGTCCGCGAGTCCATCCGTCCGGTCAATACACGGAGTCACTGATGAAAGGCAATATCGCCCAGCTCATGCAGCAGGCGCAAAAAATGCAGGAAAACCTCAAACAGGCACAGCAGGAGCTGGCCGAACTGGAAGTGACCGGCGAGGCGGGTGGCGGTCTCGTCCGGGTCTCGATGAACGGCCGCCACGAGGTGCGACGGGTCGAGATCGATGCCGAGATTGCCGATGACCGCGAGATGATCGAGGATCTGAGCGCGGCGGCATTCAATGACGCGGTCAGTCGCGTTCAGGAGATGGCGCGCGAAAAGATGAGCGGTCTGACCGGCGGGCTGCCTCTGCCGCCAGGCTTCAATCTGTCCTGATTGATGCGGCTCGATGAGTGAGGATCCGTTCGACGAGCTGCTCGCCGCGCTGCGCTGCCTGCCCGGCGTCGGGTCGCGCTCGGCCCAGCGTATGGCCCTGCAACTGCTCGAGCGCGACCGGGACGGCGGTCGGCGTCTTGCCAGAGCGCTGGAACGGGCCATGCACGAGATTCATCGCTGCCTGCGCTGCCGCAATTTCACCGCCGGTGAGCTGTGCCGGATCTGCGCCAGCGCGCGTCGTTCGGCCGAGGTGCTGTGCGTCGTGGAAAGCCCCGCCGATGTGCTGGCCATCGAGACTGCCACGGCCTTCGACGGACGCTATTTCGTGCTGCTCGGCCGGCTGTCGCCGCTTGACGGTATCGGCCCCGGTGATCTCGGCCTGGATTTGCTGGCCAGACGGCTGGACGAGGAACCGATTGGCGAGCTGATCATTGCCACGAATACCACCGTCGAGGGCGAGGCTACGGCCCAGTATCTGCGTGAAATGGCCGAGCGACGCGGCATTCGCATCTCGCGCCTGGCCCAGGGTGTGCCGCTTGGTGGCGAGCTTGAGCATACCGATCGATCCACGATTGCACATGCCTTCAGTACGCGGCTGCCGATGCGCTAGAAACGCCCCCGTGCCGCAGCCCGGGGGCGCATGATCGCGGCCGGCGGCCACTACCGCTCCGATGGTGTCTCGTCAAGCACGATCCGGTCGCGGTTGCGATCGACGGTGCGCAGGCCGATTCCGCGCACGTTGATCAGTTCATCGATATGCTCGAAATCGCCGTGTTCCTCGCGGTAGGCGACGATTGCCTCGGCCTTGGCCGAGCCCACGCCGGTCAGGGCTTCGGCCAGCTGCTCGGCGGTGGCGGTATTGATATCGACCGTCAGTTCCTCGGCCAGGCCGGTCTGGGCCAGGGCCAGCGAAAGGAAAAGTGCAATCAGCAGTTTACGCATCATTTTCGGTCCTCCTGTAGATGTTGAATGACACTTCCGCCGGGCACCGGCCCGACGGTGAATCCAGTCTAGGCAGCGAGTTTGGCCGGCGAATCGGCAATTTGCCGCGATCGGCTGTAGCAATTCGCCCCTTCAAGACAGAAGAAACCTGCTTCTCAGGTTTTGAGAAATCGACGTGGTGCAATGCTGGTCAGGCACATGGATATCGAGCAGACGGGAGCATGATGATGCCGAAGCACACCCCCAGGGGCAGCCGCCGTTTTCGTGATCAGGTCGTTGGCAAGCGCATCAGCGGGGTGATCACCCGCCCCGGTCGCAATGGCGAGCCACCGGTGGTTCTGATGCTGCGCTTTGATGATGGCAGCGTGGTCGAGTTTGTCTCGCCTAGAAGCGACCGACTACTCCGGGAAATCGCAACGGCGCCCGAGGCATCGGTCGAAGCGCAGCAGCTGTCGCTGGCCGGCCTGGCAGCGTGAATTCGGTCACACTTTGCTGTGAAATCAGACAGTTTGAGCGCTTATCCACAAAACCTGTGGATAAGGTTGTGGGCAACGGCCTTCACGGTGGCGTCACATTGGCCCCCTAGCGTATTGAACAGATTGTGGCCAGCTCATTTTTTATCTTTAAAGACAAGAGCTTATAACAAGAAATATCGGTTTGTAGCTGTTGCGATGCCGTCATTATTCTGTCAAACTGCGAATCAAACAGTTGTGTATAACATTCGAAGATACTGGGTCATGAATGCGCCTTAAGTCTCTGATTGTTGGTTGTCGAGCATCGATGCACCGATCAGCTCCGGCCACTGGGCCAGCGAAGTGAGAATGTCGGCGCGTTCAGGTGACTGGCGCATCAGCTGATCGACCACGGCCCGGTATTCGGGAAGCCGGATGCTGGCCAGATCAGGATCGTCGATCAGGCGTCGGCGACGGAAGTCCTGCCAGCGCGCTCGCTCGTCGTCGTCCAGCCGTTCGGGCCACAGCCGTGCGCGATAGCGAAACAGCAGCTCGTTGAGGCGCGAATCGCTAAACGGCTCACCCAGGCGTGCCAGATCATCCGGCGCCAGCGTCGCGATCCGGTCGCGCACGGCCTGATCCTGCCGCGGCGGAAAGCCGCCGTACAGATCGAGTTCAGGGTCCAGCGCGGTGTCTGCAGACGGCCGCGCGAACAGCCGGCTGAGGCGATCAAGGAACCCGCTTGCCTGCGCCAGGATGCGCGCGTGCCTGTCCAGAGCGCGACGATCGATTTGCATTCGCTCGGTGGCCTGATCGTCGAGCACCCCGATCGGGGCGATGATCGGGCAACGATTGATTCGCACCAGCTTGACCGGCAGCCTCTCGATGCCTTCAGGCAGGTCGGCTGTGGCGGTCCAGGAGCGGTCGGACAGCGCATCGATATCCAGCTCCAGGAACGGTTCGGGATCGACCGTCAGGTTCCATACCAGCCACTGCGTCTTGAACTGGGGGTGGGGTGCCAGCGGCAGCACCGGTGCCACACCGCAGCCGGGATGGGCGGGAAAGCGCGATGAGGCATGGACCAGCGGCTCACGGGCCGCCAGCAGCCGCTCAACGCGTTGTCGCTGACGCAGCTGAAGGGACCACTGCCACAGCCGCGGTTGGCGTTGCTGCACCAGGCGAGCCAGGGCGATCGTCGCCTCCACATCGGCAAGTGCATCGTGTGCATTGCGCGTATCGATTCCGTTGGCCTCGGCGACTGCTTCCAGCCGGAAGCTGGGTCGGCCATCGTCCTGATCCGGCCATTCGATGCCGCCGGGCCGCAGCGCCCGGGTCAGCCGCAACACGTCAATCAGGTCGAAGCGACTGTTGCCGCCCGCGTATTCGTGGCGATAGGGGTCACGGAAGTTGCGCCAGAACAGGTGACGAAGCAGTTCGTCGTCGAAGCGGAAGTTGTTGAACCCGACCAGGCAGGTGGCCGGCTCATCGAGCAGTTGCCCCAGCCGGCTGACGAAGCGGTTTTCCGGCAATCCTCGCTCGCGCGCCACTTGCGGTGTGATGCCGGTGATCAGGCAGGCAGCCGGTTGTGGCAGCACATCATCGGCCGGGCAGCAATAGAAAACCTCGGGATCGGCGACCGGAGTCAGCCCGGCGTCGGTGCGAAGTGCGGCGACCTGGGCTGGCCGATCACGGCGCGGATCAGTCCCGAAGGTCTCGAAGTCGTACCACAGAAAGGTTTCAGGCATGAGGCCATCTTTCCACAAACCCGACCGCTTTTGCCAGCGTGCGAGGACTGCGGAATCTTCTCGCCGCATTGATGGTCGGATAGTATTCTCACTTGAAAATCATTCAGGAGCGTCAAGCGATGGTCGCGATCGCAACTTTTGGTGCCGGCTGTTTCTGGGGCGTCGAGCAGGGTTTCCGCCAGTTAAACGGCGTCATGGACGCGGCGGTTGGCTACATGGGCGGACACGTCGAGCGGCCGACCTATGAGCAGGTCTGCAGCGGCAACACCGGGCATGTGGAAGTCTGTCAGATCCGCTTCGACCCGGATCAGCTCGGCTACGAGCAGCTGGCGCGTGCGTTCTTCGGTCTGCACAATCCAACCCAGGTCAACCGCCAGGGTGTGGATATCGGCAGCCAGTACCGCTCGGTGATTTTTGTGCACGACGACCAACAGCAGCAGGTCGCCGAACGGGTTCGGCGCGAGCTCGCCGGCAGCGGCCGCTTCAGTCGTCCGATAGCCACCTCGATCGAACCGGCAACCACGTTCTGGCGGGCCGAGGACTACCACCAGCAGTACCTGACCCGCAACGGCGGCAGCTGCGCGATCCAGCAATGACCGGGCTGCCGGAACGAGTCGGTGATGCTCGCTTGTTCCTGATTCGCCATGGTCAGGCCCGTCTGGGCCATGACGACTATGACCAGCTCTCGGCGCTTGGCCGGCGCCAGGCCCGGCAGCTGGGCGAGCGTCTGGCCGCTGTGCTGGGCGGGCCATGCGTGCTGTGGACCGGCACGCACCGCCGTCACCGCCAGACTGCCAGCACGCTGGCGCCCGGGTTTCGAGCGCGCATCGAGGCCTGTCTCGATGAATTTCAGACCCACGCGCTGGTGCGTGCGGCGCTTGCACAATCCGACGTGCTGGCCGAGGATCCGCCTGCCCGCCACCAGCTGGCTCGTCCCGAGCAGCATCTCCAGACGCTGTTGAACTGGTTTCCGACCGTCCTGGCTGCCTGGCAGAGTGAACGCCTGCAGGTCGCAGGCGGCTCGACCTGGCGGTCTTTCCATGCCCGTGTGCAGACGCCGCTTGAGGACTGGCAGCGCGACCTGGCAGCCGGCAGGAACATCATCGTGGTGACGTCGGCCGGCGTGATCAGTACTTTGGTGGCCGCGCTGTGCGGCCGGGAGCTGGACTGGCAGCGCCGTCTGGCCGTGCAGTTGTACAATGCATCGGTCAGCACGCTGCGCCGCTGCACCAGCGGATGGGAGGCCGAGGGTGTCAACTGTATCAAGCACCTGCACGGCACCCGGTTGCGGACGCTGGCCTGATGGTTGAAACGACACAAGCAAGGGAGCATCCAGGGCGGTGATTGACAAGCGCGTTATCGTGATTACCGGATCAAGCCGCGGCATTGGCCGCAGTACCGCCGAGCTGCTGGCTGCACGCGGAGACGCCGTTGTCGTGTCGAGCCGCAATCAGGACAGCTGCGACGCGGTGGTCAATGCGATTCGCGAGCGGGGTGGCGAGGCCATTGCGGTCGCTGCGCACATTGGTCGCGAAGAAGCACTCGAGCAGCTGGTCGAGCAGACCGTGGGCCATTACGGACGGCTTGATGCGGCGGTCATGAATGCAGCCAGCAATCCGGTCTACGGGCCGTCCGAATCGCTGGACCGCAAGGCCTTCGACGTCATCATGCGCAACAATGTATTCAGCAGCCTGCGCCTGGCTCAGCTGTGCCGGCCGCATCTGGCCCGGGCCAGCGCTCCCGCAATCGTTCTGGTCTCGTCGATTGCCGGCAGTTTCGGCAACACCCTGATCGGTGCCTACGGCATGTCCAAGGCGGCGGAAAACCAGCTGGTTAGAAACCTGGCACTGGAATTCGGTCCCCAGGGTATTCGCGTCAACGCGGTGGCGCCGGGGCTGGTCAAGACCGATTTTGCACAGGCGCTACTGGAAAATCGGCGCATGGTCGAGTATTTTGAGCAGACGACGCCGCTGCGGCGCCTGGCCGAACCAGAGGACATCGCCCGAGTCATCGCCTTTCTCGCCGGGCCGGATGCCGGCTGGTTGTCCGGCCAGGTTCTCATCGCGGATGGCGGACTTTCAGTGACCGGGGGATTTTGAAGATGTGGAAAAGGACACTGCCGCTGCTGGCTGCCGGTTTGGCTGCCGCACTGATCGCGGGCCTGGCCGAGGCCCAGATCTATACCTATGTGGACGAAAACGGTGTCACAGTGTTCACCGACCGGAAACCGGACACCCAGCGCTATCGCGTGCGCAACCTGGGTTGCTACGGGACCTGCCGTACCGGCGTTGACTGGCAGCGTACGCCGCTCAAGAAGGCTGCGTTCAGCGCCGAGATACGAGCCGCCAGCGAGATCTTCGGGGTTGACGCTGCCCTGGTACGCGCCATTGTCCATGCCGAGTCCTGGTTCGAGCCCCAGGCCGTGTCGCGCTCCGGTGCGCAGGGGCTAATGCAGCTGATGCCGGCAACGCAGCGGCGTTTTGGCGTTAGCAATCCTTATGATCCGCTCGACAACATTACCGCCGGGGTGGCCTATCTGGCCTGGCTGCTGGAGCGGTTCGAAGGCGACATGAGCCGCGCGATCGCGGCCTACAACGCCGGCGAGAATGCGGTCCTTCGCCACGGGGGTGTGCCGCCGTATCCGGAAACGCGCGAATACGTGCGGCGAGTCAATATTCTCTACCGACGCTACCGCAACTCCTGATCGGGTCCGCGCGGCAGATCGACCTCGAAGCGGCATCCGCCGGGTCGATTGACCGCGCGAATGTGTCCGCCGTGATGCTCGGCAATCATGCGTGCCACGTACAGCCCGATTCCGAGATGGCCGCGTTGCTCCTGACCCGGGCGCGCCGAGGTCAATGAATCGAACAGCTGCTCGGCGAGACCGTCGGGCAACGACGGACCGGCGTTGTCGACCTGAACGGCGATTCTCGGCCCGCGCGGCATCACCCTGAGCGTAATGCGCGAGCCGGCTGGCGCAAAGCTGACCGCATTCTCAATGAGCTTGTCGAGCAGCTGCGCCAGCAGATCTTCCGATGCGTGGACCCGGGCCCGGCGGCCAGACGGCACGATCGCACTGAAATCGTGAGCCCCGAATGTCGTACGGCAGCCTTCGGTATAGCGCTCGACAAGCCGGCCCAGGTCGACGTCCTCGCGGGTCTCTGTGATCAGCGCATGTTCGATGCGAGCGGCCTGGCTCATGGCCTGAAGCGTGGCCTGCAGCCGCTGGCAGCCGTCCTCGGCGCGGGCCAGGTAGCGGCGCCGCTGCTGCTCGTCCCCGGCGTGTCCCAGGTTGTCGAGCGATGATCGGATCATGGCCAGCGGCGTGCGCAACTCGTGCGACAGGCGTGAGGCCAGGCTCTGCAGGTAGTGTTGGTGCTCGCGCTGACGGGCGATCATGCGGCGCAGACCGGCGGCCAGATCATTGAGTTCATCACTGCCGGATATCGGGGCAAGATCCTGGCGCACGCGGCCATCGGGGGCGACGGCGCGTTCAGCGGCGTTCCGTAACCGCCGGATACGGGTCGACAGTCGGGCAGCAAAGCCGATCAGCACGACGGCCAGGATCAGCAGGCCGGCCAGCCCGAGCGTGAACAGCTGGGCGATCGCGCTGTAGGCGAGGCTGATTGAACGGTCGGCCTCGCGTTCGACCACGATCCGGGCGACCAATTGACCGTTGACTCTCAGCGGCACGGCCGCGGCAATGGCCAGGCCGGTGTCGGAATGCTGCAGCCATGCAGCTGACTGGTCGTGCGCATGCCGTTCGGCGATATCCAGTCTGGCTGCCAATGCAGTGTTTGTCAGTGCCGGATCGGGGCGGATGCCGAGCAGGCGTCCGGCCAGTGCGGTCAGCGGGCGTTGAAAGCCGGGTGCTTCGGTCTGGTCGGGTGGTGCGGTGCGACGACGGTCGGCCCCGGCAATGACCCAACCGGCGGGTGTGATCACCCAGCCCCGGGTGTTGTCGGGCAGCAGCACGCTCAGCTGCGCTGCCATGCCGGGCTGCAGTCTGACCAAAGGCTGCGCAGTCTGACGGCCCAGCATGACAGCGGATTGGCGTTCCTGTCGATCCTCGACGTTGGTGATCGACACGGCCAGCGCCTCGGGTCGGGCCGGCTCGAGCAATCGCAGTTCAGCGCGCCAGCCGTCGCTGGTCGGCTGCAGCGCGCCGTGCAGGCGCGGCCAGTCGCTGTGTTCTGTCGCCGACAGCCACCCGGGCGCGACCGGCGCCAGGGTTGTCTGGCCAGTCCGGCCGGCACTGTGCACCACGATCACGATCCGGTCGCCGGGGCCGGCAACCGGATCGGCGGTGACCAGGGCGCGATCCCGGACATTGACGAGCAGATGGAGCCGATCCTGGTGACTCGCCGCAAGCACGCTGGCGCGGGCTTTGGGGGTGGGTGAATCAAGCTGCTGACGCCAGTCCTGCCAGGGTGCCCAGTCGTCGTCGTGGCCGTCCAGTTCGAACGGCTGGCTGGCCGGATGGATATACAGACCGTCAGCCGCTGGCCAGTTATCTGTCTGTTCGAGCAGCTTGCGGCCGACTGATGCAGCGGTGTCAACCAGTGCCTGTTCCAGCGCCTGGCGCAGGGACTGTTCCATGGATCGGACCAGGGTCCAGCCGGCCAGTGCCAGCAGCAGCACGAATACCGACAGCCCCAGCAGGCGCGTGCGCAGGCTCACGAAATCGGGCCGGAATCTTCGATCCAGCGGTAGCCGGCGCCATGTACTGTTTCCAGCGCCGAAAAAGTCGGGTCTGCCGCTTCCAGTTTGCGGCGAATGCGCTTGATGTGGGAGGTGATGGTGGTGTCGTCGACCACGAGATTGGCCGCCTGCATGAGCTGACCGCGGCTGCGGACGTGGCCAGGCCGGATGGCCAGACAGTGGACCATCCAGAACTCGGTCACGGTCAGGCCGATGGGCCGATCCCGCCAGCTTGCGCGCAGCGCTTCGGGGTCGAGCAGCAGGCTGCCGCAGCGCACGACCGATGCCGCTTCCCGCGGCGCCCGGTCGGCGTCTATGCGCCGGAACAGCGCCAGCACGCGCGCCAGCAGATGCTGAATCGATACGTCCTTCGACAGGTAGTCATCGGCGCCCAGGCGCAGTCCGGAGACCGCATCCAGGTCGCTGTCGCGGGCGGTCAGGAACACGATGGGCAGGGTGCCGGAGCGCTGGCGCAGATACCGGCACAGCTCGAATCCCCCTTCAGGCTCGTCGCCGAGACCGACATCGATGATCACCAGATCCGGCAGGGGTCCCGCGAAAGCCGATTCGGCCTGTAGGCGCGTGGCATAGCCGCGCGTGGCGAATCCGTAGCGCTCGAGCGCTTCGCGATAGTTATCGCGCAGGTGCGCTTCGTCTTCGACGATGGCGATCAGGCGGCTGCTCATGCGGCTGGCTGGGATGCGGTCGGGACGCTCGACGGAGCGTTCTGCTGCCACAAGTTTGCCACATTCGGTCGCTGAATGGACACGATGCTGCCCCGCTGGAGTCATGCCGACAGTGTGCAATGAGGCCCTGCCAACAATGAGCACTACAGGAGCGGTCTTGCAATGCGTTCATTCATGTTTTGCCTGTTCATCACCTCGAGCGCCATGGCGCTGTCTCAACCAGCGCCGGCGAGCGACTCCTCGGCACTGTGGCTGCACACGGCTGAAGAAAGCGCGGCCGTTGAAGCGCTGGCGCTGTCGACCGACGTCACCATCGAGGTGACCGGCAGTGTCGCCAACGCTGAAGTCACCCAGCGGTTCTTCAACGACAGCGGTCACTGGGCCGAGGGACGGTATCGGTTTCCGCTGCCGGATGGATCAGCCGTCGAGCGGCTCGAGATCCTGGTCGACGATCGCCTGATCGCCGGCGAGATTCGCGAGCGGGAGTCAGCCCGGTCAACCTACCAGCGTGCACGTGATGCCGGACAGGCCGCAGGGCTGGTCGAGCAGTCCGGCGGGAATCTGTTTACCACGCACATCGCCAATATTCCGCCCGGTCAGGCAGTCGAGGTTCGAATAGGCTTCAGCCTGGCGGTGGAGTACCGGCTCGGCGAGTTCCGGCTGCATTTCCCGACCACGGCTGCACCGCGATTCCGGCACCACGACGGTTCGCGGGCAGCCGTCGATGCTGAGCTCAACCGGATGACGACCCCGACCGGCACAGCAGGGTTGCCGCAGCGACCCTACGCCCTGCTGGTCGACCTGCGGCCCGGCATCGCGCTGTCTGATGTCAGCTCGAGTCACCACGATATCCGGGTCGAGCAGATTGGCAGTGACTGGCTGATCGAGCTGGCCGACGGCGTTGATTTCAGCGGCCGCGATTTCGAGCTGGTCTGGCGGCCCGAGAACCAGCGCCACGCCAGCCAGGCAGCCTTTGCCGAGCACGCCAACGGCCACGAGCACCTGTTGTTGACCCTGGTTCCGCCGCCGGCCTTTGATGCGGCCGACACCGCACGTGAAGTCATCCTGATCATGGACACCTCCGGCTCGATGCAGGGAGAGCCGATCGAACAGGCGCGCGAGGCACTGCTCTATGCGCTGGCCAGCCTGTCGACGGGGGATCGCTTCAACGTGATTCGCTTCAGCAACGCGGCCGAAACCCTCTACCGGCAGCCGGTGGCCTTCAGCGAACGGCATCTGATCGAGGCGTCGCAGTGGGTCAGCGCGCTGCAGGCCGGCGGTGGCACCAACATACTCTCGCCGCTGGCCCATGCCCTGGCCAGGCCGCCACAGGACGGCTTCCTGCGCCAGGTGATATTCGTGACTGACGGTATTGTCGATAACGAGCGCGATGTTCTCGAGCTGGCTGACCGTGACCGCGGCGAAAGCCGGCTGTTTGCCGTTGGTATCGGTCATGGCGTCAACGCGACGTTTCTGCGGCGCCTCGGCGAGGTTGGTCGCGGCAGTTACACCGGCATTGCCGTCATCGGCCAGATCGTCGATCGCATGAGCGAGCTGATCGTCCAGCTCGAAAGCCCGGTCATTCATGATCTCGAGCTGTACTGGCCCGGCCAGGCCACGGTCTACCCCGAGCGCCTGCCCGATCTCTACGTCGGCCAGCCGCTGACGGTGGTGGCCCGCCTGCCGCAACTGGCCGGTGATCTGGTCTTGCGCGGTATCAGCAATGGGCGCCCGTTCGAGCAGGTCATGGCACTGGAGGCCTTCCGGCCGGCTGCCGGCGTTGCCGCGCAGTGGGGCCGGGCACGCATCGAAGCCCTGGAGCGGACGCGTGGCCAGGGCGCCGATCCGGACCGGGTTGCCCAGTCGATTCTCGACACCGCCCTCGACTACGGCCTGGTCAGTTCCCGCACCAGCCTGGTTGCCGTCGACCGGACACCGGCAAGAAGCCGCTCGGCAGCGCTCGCACGTTTCGGGCTGGAGACCAGCCCCGCGGCCGGGCGCGGTCCGATGCGCGCCATGCCATCAACTGATGCCGGCAGCTTCGAGCGTCTGGTGCGTGGCGGCGTAGCGCTGTTGCTGGTCCTGCTGCTCCTGACTCACCGGCGCTGGTTGTCCGGATCGGGAGATTCAGCATGATCCGGCGCATTCTGATGATTGGCCTGATGTCGGCAGCGGCCTGGCAGTTGACCGGTTATGCCCGAATTCACGGCAAGGCCTGGTTGGGGCAGCAGCTGCTTGAGCGGGCCTGGCAGCGCATCGAGCAGACCGGGCAGGTGGTCGAGCCCTGGCCAGGTGCAGTCAGCCACCCGGTGGGCAGGCTGTCCATGCCGCGCCTGGATATCGAGCATCTGGTGCTTGAGGGTGTCGAGACGCCGGTACTGGCCTGGGGCCCTGGCCTGGAAACGGGTGCCGGGGGTCATCGCCTGCTGGCCGGTCACCGCGATACGCATTTTCGCTTCCTGCAGCAGGTCCGGAACGGCGACCGGTTCAAGCTGCAGCTGGCCGGCGCCGCGCCGGAAGCCTGGCAGGTGCGGTCGATCGATGTCGTTGATGCCCGGCTGACGGCGATCGACATGAGCCTGTCCGGAGCGCACATGACATTGGTGACCTGCTACCC
Organism: Pseudomonadota bacterium; assembly: GCA_013285445.1. Lineage (NCBI taxonomy): Bacteria > Pseudomonadati > Pseudomonadota > Pseudomonadota bacterium. The sequence continues at coordinate 1,757,940 of CP053448.1, forward strand.
CTTTGACGCCGTCAACAGCGGCGGGCCGCTACGCCTGGTGGTCCGGCTTGCGCCTGCAGCCGATCACCGCGCCGACCGGGAGGACAGGATATGACAACACTGACCCGAGACGAACTGAGTCGGAATAACCGGTCCGGCGGAAGTGGCGGCCCGAAGGAGCAGCCTCAGATACGATCGCCGTCCGCCGGACGCGTCTACAGCGGCTGGCCGCGGCCAGTCAGTATCCGATATCTCGATAGGAGCGCGAAATCTTCTCGATCGCAATGACGTAGGCGGCCATGCGGTAGTCGTTAATCTTCGGGTTGCTGCGCCGCAGCTCCATGATGTCCTGCAGCGCCAGGCGCATGGTGTCATCCAGACCGGAGCGCACCAGGTCGAACTCGTCGGCGCCCTGGGCGATCTTGTCGCGCAGCCACTCGGGGATGGTGGCATTGCTGGCCATTTCGATGGCAGTGAGGATGTGCTGGCCGCGGGCTTCGAAATAGCGCTTGTCCAGGCGTCCGAAGCGCACGTGATTGAGATTGCGGATCCACTCGAAATACGACACGATCACGCCGCCGGCGTTGCAATAGGCGTCCGGAATGATTTCGACTCCGCGCTCGCGCAGGCGCTGGTCGGCTTCAAACGTCACCGGCCCGTTGGCGGCTTCGGCAATCAGCCGGGCCTTGATGTTGTCGGCATTTTCGTCGGTGATGACGCCTTCGAGCGCGGCCGGAATGAGAATATCGCAGTCAAGCTCGAGCATGCGTGCACCGTCAGCCTGGAATGTACCATCCGGGAAGCCCTTGACCCCGCCGTGGTCCTGGATATGCTCGAACACGGCCTGGACGCTGAGACCGTCCGGATTGACGATGGCACCGTCACGCTCGAGAATGGCGATGATTGAGCAGTCGTCCTCGGTTTCCAGAAAATGGGCGGCGTGGTAGCCGACATTGCCCAGCCCCTGGATCACCACGCGTTTGCCGGCGAGACCTCCGTCCAGACCCGCGCGCTTGACTTCGTCGCCATGCCGGAAGAACTCGCGCAACGCGTACTGCACGCCGCGACCGGTGGCCTCGTTGCGTCCGCGTACGCCGCCGTGCTCGACCGGCTTGCCGGTCACCGCCGCCATGTAGTTGATGTCGTTCGGAAACAGCTGACGATAGGTGTCGGCCATCCACCCCATCTCGCGTGGCCCGGTGCCCATGTCGGGCGCCGGTACGTTCTTGGCCGGGCTCATGAAGCCCTTGCCGATGAGTTCGCGCGCGAAGCGCCGCGTGATGGCCTCGATCTGGTGGCGTTCATACTGGCGCGGGTCCACGCACAGCCCGCCCTTTGAACCGCCGAAGGGAACGTCGACGATGGCGCACTTGTAGGTCATCAGGGCGGCCAGCGCCTCGACTTCGTCCTGGTCGACCATTGGCGCGTAGCGAATACCGCCCTTTGACGGCAGACGATGATCGCTGTGCGTGGCGCGCCAGCCGGTAAAGATCTCCGCTTTGCCGTTGATCTCGACCGGAAAGGAAACCTGAATAACGCTCTGACACGTCTTCAGCGCAGCGCCCATGCCGTCCTCAAGCCCCATGATCTCGATTGCATGATCGACCATGTGCTCGACGCTCTCGCGAAAGCTCATGCCCTGTCTGGCGTGCCTGGTATCGCTCATTGCTGTATCTCCCCGTCTGAATCGTGTCCCGGTCCCGAAGCCGGCGGCCCCTCATCCGGTGTGTCGGGGCCTGGCGCTCCCGGGCCCGGCCATACTATCAAGCCGACGCTGGCCGGGTCGAGGATGACGCGATGCCCCGATCAATGGGATAATTGAAGTGTACTTCTACCAGAGCGTGACCCGAAGTCGTGAGCGAAGCGAAACGGATTCCGATCGCAGTCAAGAGCGGTCGCAAGGTACGCAAGCCGCAGGGGTATACCGCCATCCGCGATGGCATCAAGGCGCGACCGGGCGCCGAGCCCGCACCGATCGGCCGCAAACCCTCCTGGCTGCGCGCCCGGTTGCCGCAGGGAGGCAAATACGAGCAGGTGCGGCAAAACGTCAGCGAACATCGACTGGCGACCGTCTGCCAGGAGTCGAAATGCCCGAATATCGGCGAGTGTTGGTCGGCCGGCGTGGCCACGATCATGCTGATGGGCGATGTGTGTACCCGGGCCTGCCGCTTCTGCTCGGTTGATACGGGCAACCCGCGCGGCTGGCTGGATCCGGACGAGCCGGCCAACTCGGCCGAGTCGGTGCGCATCATGGACCTGCGCTACGTGGTCCTGACCTCGGTCGACCGCGACGACCTGCCCGACGGCGGGGCCGGACACTACGCCGCCTGTATCCGGGCGATCAAGCAGGTCAATCCTGACACGGCCGTCGAGGCGCTGACGCCTGATTTCCAGGGTCGGCTCCACGACGTTGAAACGGTGGTTGATTCGGGCCTGGAGGTGTTTGCCCAGAACGTGGAGACCGTGCGGCGGCTGACTCATCCGGTGCGCGATCCGCGCGCCGGCTACGAGCAGACCCTCAAGGTGCTCGAGCACGCCAAGCGATACCGACCGGATGTGTTGACCAAGACCAGCCTGATGCTGGGTCTGGGCGAGGCGAAGGAAGAGGTCATCGAAACCATGGACGATCTGCGCGCCATCGGCGTTGATATTGTCACCTTTGGTCAGTATCTGCGGCCAACGGTCAATCACCTGCCGGTGGAGCGCTTTGTCACGCCCGACGAGTTCCGCGAGCTGCGCGAGATCGGGCTCGGGAAGGGGTTCCTGGAGGTCGTCTCCGGCCCGCTGGTACGCTCCAGTTATCGCGCCGACCGGGTATTCGAAAAAAACAACTGTGGGCTGGACAGCGACGTGGCCTGACACCGCGTCTGCTGGCGCCGGGTGCATCCGAGAACCGGCTGGCTTGCGATTGTCGGCCCGCCGGAGCTGGCGGGGATCGATCTGCTGCGTTCACTCAGACGGCGCAGGACGGAGGATTTTGCGGACCTCGATGATGGAGTCCGAGGTGGCTGCATGCAGCAGCCGGAAGCCGAGCGCGCGCGCCAGATCAAGCATGGCCTGGTTCTCGCGCAGGACAAAACCGTAGACCTGGTGCAGACGCTTCTTGCGGCACCATTCAATGACCCGGCTCAGCAGGTGTCGCGCAATGCCCTGACGCCTGAGCTCACGGCCGACGATGATGGCGAATTCGGCCGAATGACTTGAATCATCGATGGTCGCGCGGGCCACGGCGCCGATGCGTGCCTGTGCCGGGTGCAGAGCCTCGACCAGCACCAGCGCGAACTCGCGCTGCGGGTCGGGGTTGGCCAGTCGAGCGGCATATTCCGGGGTCAGTTCGCGCATTGGATGGAGAAACCGCATGCGCACTTCGTCGGGCGTCAGCGACTGAAACGCTGACCGAAGGCGCGGTGCATCGTCGGGCATCATCGGACGAACGAGGAAACGACGCCCGTCATCGAGCTCGATCGCCTCGCACCAGGGCCTGCCGAGCGGATAGCGCCGGAAGCGCCGCCTGGCCACGGTCGCTCAGCGCAGCGACTGCTGCAGTGCGGCCAGTGCATCGGCACCCGGGCACAGCTCGGCGGCATCAATATCTCGAAGCGGTACGCCGGTGGTGCCGGCAATGGCATGGAACTCCGGCTGGTCGGGATCGATGTAGAGCAGGCCGGTGACCACCTGGCCGCGCTCACGATGCCGCTCCAGGTACTCGAGCGCGGCGGCCCGGTTGTTGGCGTTGTAGTCGCTCTCGAGCTTCTTGAACTGGATGATCGAGCCGTCGTGCAGGCTGACCGAGGCCACGGTGCCGACGGCGTAGTCGGCCTCGATCGGCTCGGCACGCGGGATCAGGTCGGCTTCGGTGACGGCTTCGTGGTGGCTGCGGGTCCAGGCGTAGCTCTTGGTTGAGCCTTCGTGATCGTTGAAGGTCACGCAGGGGCTGATGACGTCGATCACGGCGCAGCCCGGATGGGCCAGGCCGGCTTTGATCAGCGGTACCAGCTGAGCCTTGTCGCCGGAAAAACTGCGCGCGGCGAAACTGCCGCCGAGCGTGATGGCGGTGGCCACCGGATCGATCGCCTGCTGGCGGTTCTCGCGGCCCCGCTTGCTTTTGCTGCCGGGATCGGCCGAGGCCGAGAACTGCCCTTTGGTCAGGCCATAGACGCCGTTGTTTTCGATCAGGTAGAGCAGGTTGACGTTGCGCCTGACGGCGTGAGCGAACTGGCCCATTCCGATGGACAGCGAGTCGCCGTCGCCGGAGATGCCGACCGCGATCAGGTCGCGGTGCGCGGCCAGCGCGCCGGTGGCGATCGAGGGCATGCGCCCGTGCACCGAGTTGAAGCCGTGGGCGCCACCGAGGAAGTAGGCCGGGGTCTTGGACGAGCAGCCGATGCCCGACAGCTTGATCACCTGCTCGGGACGGATGGCCAGTTCCCAGAAGGCCTGGACCAGGGCGGCGGTGACCGAATCGTGGCCGCAGCCGGCACACAGGGTTGACAGGCCGCCCTCGTAGTCGCGGATGGTCAGTCCCAGGGGATTGCGCTTCTGGCCGGGCCAGTCGACGGCAGGCTTGGCGATCCAGGTCATGCCGCAGCCTCCCTGCGAATATGGTCGCGAATCCGCTCGCACACGACGTCGGAGGGAATCGGCAGGCCGTTGTAGTGCAGCACCGGCACCAGGCGATCGGGCGAAACACCGGTCTCGAGCAGCAGCAGCGAGCGCATCTGGGCGTCGCGGTTCTGCTCGATGACGAACACGGTTCGGTGGCGCTCGAAAAAGGCCAGCACTTCGTCACCGAAGGGAAAGGCGCGCAGCCGCAGGTAGTCGGCGTGGATGCCGTTGGCGGCAAGGCGGTCGAGTGCCTCGCAGACTGCGCCGTGGGACGAGCCGAAGGCCATGATGCCGATGTTGGTATGGTGGTCGGCGCGGGTTTCCAGCGCACATGGCACCAGTCCGCGCGCGGTCTCCCACTTACGCTTGAGTCGGTCGACAACATCCTGGTACTCGCCGGCGTCCTCGGTATAGGCGCCGTAGCGGTTGTGTCCGGAACCGCGCACGAAATAGGCCCCCTTGGGGTGTGAGCCCGGCAGGGTGCGCCAGGGAATGCCATCCCCGTCCCGGTCGTCGAAGCGATGATAAATCTCCAGCCCGGCCAGCTCTTCGGCGCTCAGCACCTTGCCGCGGTCGGGCCGGCGCTGATCGTCCCAGCTCAGTTCTGGCACCATCCAGTCGTTCATGCCGATGTCGAGGTCGCTGAGCACGAATACCGGCGTCTGCAGCCGTTCGGCCAGGTCGAAGGCGACCACCGACAGCTCGAAGCACTCGCCGGGATCGGCCGGCAGCAGGATGGGATGGCGCGTGTCGCCGTGCGAGGCGTAGGCCACGCTCATCAGATCGCACTGCTGGGTTCGGGTTGGCATGCCGGTTGACGGGCCAACGCGCTGGATGTCAAAAAAGACCGCCGGGATTTCGGTGTAGTAGGCAAAGCCGATGAGCTCGCTCATCAGGGAAATGCCCGGGCCGGAAGTCGGCGTGAACGCGCGCGCGCCGGCCCAGCCGGCGCCCAGCACCATGCCGGCCGCGGCCAGTTCGTCCTCGGCCTGGATGATGCAAAAGCGGTTCTCGCCGGTTTCCGGATCCCTGCGGAGCTGGGCGCAGAAGCGCTCGAACGCGTCCATCAGCGACGTTGACGGGGTGATCGGGTACCACGCCCCGACCGTGGCGCCGGCGTAAACGCAGCCCAGCGCTGCGGCCTGGTTGCCGTCGATCAGGATGTGGCCGGCGGTGGCGTCCATCGGCGCGGCACGGACCGGCAGCGGGCAGTCGAGGTGGTCGAGGGCATGGTCACGGCCGAGTGCGATCGCCTTCAGGTTGGGCTCGATTAGCTTCGGCTTGGCGCTAAAGGTTTCTTCGACAAGCGTTTGCAGGATCGAATCGTCGAGATTCATCAGAGCACACAAGGCGCCGACATAGGCCATGTTCTTCATCAGAATGCGCACGCGAGGCGCCTCGAATTGCGCGTTGACCATTGCGGCCAGCGGAATGCCGAGTACCTGGATATCATCGCGCGCCAATTGCTGGTCGCGCGGCCAGCTTGAATCGTAGATCAGGTAGCCGCCGGCACTGACTTCGTCGCGGTCGCGCGCATAGGTCTGGGCATTCATCGCCAGCATCACGTCAACCCGGCCGGTGCGGGCGTTGTAGCCATCGCGGCTGGCCCGGATCTCGTACCAGGTCGGCAGGCCCTGGATGTTGGACGGGAAGAGGTTCTTGCCGGTGACGGGAATACCCATCCGGAACAGGGTCTTCATCAGCAGCGCGTTGGCGCTGGCCGAGCCGGTGCCGTTGGCGGTGGCAATCTTGATGACGAAATCGTTGACCTTGTTCATGAGCCGGTCTGGTGCTGGTGGCAGGGCAGGACGTCATGATCGGCTGCATAGGGATTGTCGAGCAGTGACTTCTGCATGTCCCAGGCCGCCGTGGGGCAGCGTTCGGCGCACAGGCCGCAGTGCACGCAAACGTCCTCGTCCTTGACCATGATTCGTCCGGTCTGCTTGAGCTCGCCGGAGGCATACAGGGGCTGATCGGTGTTTTCGGCCGGCGCGGTCAGGCGCACGCGCAGTTCCTCTTCCTCACCGTTGGCGGTGATGGTCAGGCAGCGCGTCGGGCAGATGTCGATGCAGGCGTCGCATTCGATGCACAGCGGTGCGGAAAAAACGGTCTGGATGTCGCAGTTGAGACAGCGCTCGACCTCGCGCGCGGTCTGCTCCGCGCTGAAGCCAAGCTCGACTTCCGTATCGAGTGCACGAAATCGCTCGGTCAGCGGCACGTGCTCCATCTTGCGGCGGGCGGCCGGATCAAAGGCATTGGAGTAGCTCCACTCATGGATGCCCATCTTGCGCGAGCTGAGCTTGACCGTGCGCGGCAGCCGCTCGGTGACCGGCTTGCCGTGGACATGATTGTGAATGGAGATCGCGGCCTGGTGGCCGTGCTCGACCGCCCAGATGATGTTTTCCGGGCCGAAGGCTGCATCACCACCGAAGAACACGCCGGGCAGGGTGGACTGGTAAGTCTCCCGGTCCACCACCGGCTCGTCCCATTGGTTGAATTCGATCCCGATATCGCGCTCGATCCAGGGGAAGGCGGTTTCCTGGCCGATGGCAAGAATCACATCGTCGGCCTCGATGAAGGTCTCGTCGATCACCCGGCTATCGGTGATGCGACCGTTGTCGATATCGTATTCCATGATCTCGAAGACCATGCCCCGGAGCTGTCCGTCCTCGACCACGAACTTCTTCGGCGAGTGGTTGATGACGATCTCGACGCGTTCCTCTTCGGCATCTTCCAGCTCCCAGTCAGAGGCCTTGAAGAACTGGCGTGGCTTGCGCGCCATGACCTTGACGTCTCTCGCACCCACCCTCAGGCTGGTACGACAGCAGTCCATTGCGGTGTTGCCCACGCCGATGATCAGCACCTTCTCGCCAATCCCGCTGATGTGGCCGAAGGCAACCGACTCCAGCCACTCGATGCCGATATGGATGTTGGCGTCACCTTCGGTTCGGCCCGGCAAGTCCAGCTCCTTGCCCTTCGGGGCGCCGGAGCCGACAAAGATGGCGTCGTAGCCTTCATCGAGCAGCGCCACCATGCTATCGATGCGGGTCTTCAGTCGCAGATCGACGCCCATGTCGATGATGTAGCCGATCTCCTCGTCGAGCACCCGCGCGGGCAGGCGAAAGGCCGGAATATTGGAGCGCATCAGTCCGCCGGGCACATCCAGAGCCTCGAAAACCGTGCATTCGTAGCCCAGTGGCATCAGGTCGTTGCAAACGGTCAGGCTGGCGCAGCCGGCACCGACCAGGGCAATACGCTTGCCGTTGCTGTGCTTCGGAATCCGGGGAAGATGTGCCTCGATGGCATCCTTGTGGTCTGCGGCGACGCGCTTGAGGCGGCAGATGGCAACCGGTTCCTCATCGACACGGCCACGTCGACAGGCCGGCTCACACGGCCGGTCGCAGACGCGGCCGAGGATGCCGGGGAAGACGTTTGATTCTCGGTTGACCAGATAGGCATCGGTGAACCGGCCCTGGGCGATCAGGCGGATGTACTCCGGGACATCGGTATGCGCCGGGCAGGCCCATTGACAATCGACAACGCGGTGGAAATACTCCGTATTGCGTGTGTCAGTGGGTTTCATCCGACTCTTCCCTGGCCTTGTTGGCGCCAAGGATACAGAAATTGCAGCCGACCGGCCAGACCACGCTGATCGCTGAGCGCAGGGATGCGAAACAGGCTGAAAGATGTCACAATCCAGGTCTAGAAACCAAGGGTGCATCACCAGGGGGGAACCATGACGCCCGAAAAACTCATCGCCAGAGTATCGGCGCTGCTGCAGTCAGGCGCAGCGTCGGAGGCCGGCGGTCTGATCATTGTTCGTCTGGACCGTGCCGCGCAGTTGCGTGACCGGTTTGGTCTCAGTGGCTTGCTGAAGCTCACGGCACAGCTGATGCGGCGATTCAAGGACGGTACTGATACCGATCTCGTCGTGGTTCGGCTCGATCCCGCCACGCTGATCGTGCTCGCGGCGCAGGCCGGGGTCGATCAGCTCGACAGACTGTCTCGGCGTGAGTTTGCCGATCTGTCCGAGACACCGTTCAAGATCGACTGCCAGTCGGTGGCCGTGACGGCCAGCATGGTGACGTGTGCATTCAGCTATCGCTTTACAGATGCAGACGAAATGCTGGTTGCCATGCTGCGCCGGATCGAGGAAATCGCGGCTGCGGGTGGCAACGAGCTGGGACAGGTCAAGCCCAGGATGCTGGCTTCGCGGGCACTGAATTCTTCGCAGCATATGCTGGGCCTGCTGATGGAATCGCTGCAGAAAGATGCAGTCAAGGTTGTGTTTCAGCCGTTGATGGCCACCGGCAAGGATGCTGCCTGGAGCAACTACCAGATGCTGCCGAGACTGTGCACCAGTGACGGCAAGCTGATCGCAGCGGCCGAATTCCTGCCGCTGGCGCGCGAGGCTTCGCTGATACCGGTACTTGACCGCTGGATGCTGGTACACGCCATTCGCCTGTTCCAGGGGGCGCTGAAGGGCCAGCACGTGCGGCTGTTCATCAACCAGTCCGACGCGTTGCTGGCCGAGCCCGAGCGGCTCGATTGGCTGATCCGGCAACTGGAAAAGGCGCCGCAGACCAGCCGGCGGCTGGTCATCGAGCTGCGGTTGGACGATGCCATGTCTCACCTGGACCGTGCCCGGGCCCTGCTGGAATCGGCGCGCGAGGTGGGGTTGGAGGTCTGTCTGACCATGGTCGACGAGCATAGCCGCTGGGATCTGCTTGAGGACGGGCTTGGCAGTGACTATATCCGCATGTCGCCGGATTTCGTCGCGCGACTGACCCACGAACGGGCGCTGGAAAAACGATTTGCCGAGATCACCGCTCGTGTACGCAAGGCAGGGACGCGGATCATCGTACCGATGGTCGAGGATTCCGAGACCGCGGCCAGCATGTGGCGCTCCGGCGTGGACTTCATGCAGGGCAACATGATCCAGGCGCCCGAGGAGGCCATTCAGGCCAGCGGATGAGCGTTCGTCCCGGGGTTCTCATCCGTGATCCCCGCTCCCCCGTTGATGGCAATAATCAAAAAAGCCCGCACGCGGCGGGCTTTTTGATGATGGCGGAGAGGGAGGGATTCGAACCCTCGATGGGGCGTTTAACCCCATACTCCCTTAGCAGGGGAGCGCCTTCAGCCACTCGGCCACCTCTCCGTCGAAACCGTCGCCAGCTTTTTACCCGGCAGGGTAACTCGGGATTTCCGGCGCGACCTTTCGATCCGGGCCGCCATTGTACCCGGTCCGGCTGCCGGGGTGTTGACGGCCGGCAAGAATAACGGTTGTGCCGTTTCGGGTAAAGGGCTGTGGCTGTTAGAATCCGCCGTATCGCGACGCTGCTGTCGCACAGGCCAGTTTGGCATTGGAGCCCGAGTGGAGCAATCCGTCAATTCCCGCAACAAGCGGTCGACGCGCAGTGTCGATTTCTTTCGCGGCTTTTTGCGCAGTCCTGAACAGGTCGGATCGATCATACCGAGTTCGCGTTTTCTCGAGCGCCGGATCATACAGACGGCCGTCCTGGCCGATGCCGAAATGGTTGTCGAGCTCGGGCCCGGTACAGGCGGCACGACGCGCGCCATACTCAAGGCCATGCCGCCGAATGCGCGGCTGCTGACGATCGAGCTTGATCCGCAGTTTGCGTCGATACTCTCGGAAATCGACGACGCGCGCCTGATTACCCATACCGGCAGCGCCGTTGAACTGCCGCAGCTGCTCAAGCAACATGCACTCCCGTCACCGGACGTGGTGATCTCCGGCATCCCCTTCTCGACCATGCCGCGGCAGCTTGGCAGCCGCATCATCGAGGCGGTGCGCGACACTCTGGCGCCGGGGGGACGGTTCGTGGCCTATCAGTTTCGTGGTCATGTCGGTCGTATCGGTCAGCCGATCCTGGGCCAGCCGCAGGTTCAGCTCGAGATCCTCAATATCCCGCCGATGCGCTTTTATACCTGGCAACTGGATGGATCGTCAGCCGGCCGACGAGGGCAGGCTGAGAACGGCGCTGGCGATGGAGAAGTAGATCAGAATGCCGCCGACGTCGGCCACTGAAGTAATCAGCGGTGTGCTCGCGGTTGCCGGATCCATATTGAAGCGCTGCAGGATGAACGGCAGCAGCATGCCGATCATGGCGCCCATGACCACGACGGCCAGCATGGCCAGGGCCACGATCAGCGCCAGTTCCGCACCCAGCTCAGCGCCGCCGCGCCAGACCCCGATCAGGGCGACGGCGCCGGCCATCGTTGCGCCCAGCAGCAGCGCCACCGAAAGTTCCTTGCCCCACAGGCGGAACCAGTCGGTGACCTCGACATCGCCGGTCGCCAGGGCGCGGACCATCAGCGTTGCCGACTGACTGCCGGCATTACCGCTGCTGGCAATGATCAGCGGCAAGAAGAACACCAGGCCGATGACCGCCTCGATGGCATCTTCATACAGGGCGATTGCCAGCCCGCTGATCAGATTGACAAGCACCAGAATCAGCAGCCAGCCAATGCGCTTGCGATAGAGAAAGCCCGGTGAGGCCTCGCGTATCGACACGTTCAGGCTGCCGGTGCCGCCCAGCTTCTGGAAGTCTTCGGTGATTTCCTGTTCGGCAACGTCCATGATGTCGTCGACCGTGACGATGCCCAGCAGGACACCGCCCCTGTCGGTAACCGGCAGGGTGCTGATATCGTAGTGTTGAATGGCCTGGACAGCGTCCTCCCGATCAGCGTCGGCCTGGATGCTGATTACCTCTTCGTCCATCAACGTATCGACCCGCACGTCCTGACGGGCGAGGATGAAATCCTTCAGGCGTACGGCGTCGAGCAGTTTGCCCCGGTCGTCCGTAACAAACACGAAGTTGATGGTTTCGCCACGGTGGGCCTCGTGGCGAATGTGGTCGAGCGCGCGGGCCACCGTCCATTGTGGAAGCACCGAGACGAAGCGCGTGGTCATCAGTCGACCGACCGATTCCTCCGGATAGCCGAGCAGCTTCAGGGACTGCTTGAGATCCTCCGGGCCGAGCAGCTTCAGGAATCCCTCGAGTTCCTGGGGGTCGAGGCTTTCGAGAAAGGCGGTGCGGTCATCGGGCACCAGCTCGCGCAAAATACGGCGGGCCTCGCCCGGGTTGAGTTCGGCAATGACCTCGCGTTGCAGGCCATGACTCAGGTAGGAAAAAGTGTCGGTGCGGCGTTCCTCGGGCAGGGCGCGCAGAATACGCAGCCGATCGGCCGGCTCGGCCTGTGACATCGCCTCTGCGATATCCTGAACGGCCATTTCCTCGAGTTTCTCGGCCAGATCATCCGCGCGCCCAAGATTGAGCAGGGTGATCAGCTCGATAATTGCGCCTTTTTCCGACATGGTGAACTCCTTAAGAACCGACCGATGCCCGCAGAGACGGCTGCTGTCGTGATCAGTCGCGACGGTCTGACAGAATCTACCGCTGCTCGCCGCGGCGGCGTCTGACTGTCAGGACGTGGAGTCGGCTGTCGGCACGCGTCTGCGGCAGGCAGCCAAGGGGGGGGTGCAGGCTACCGGAGGCGCGCGCAAGCGATGTCGACGAGCGACGAATGACGACTCAAAACCTGCCTCTGGAAGCTTGAAACTGGCTGCAGTATAGCCCGGGGGGGCGCGCTGTCAAGGCGGTCCGCGACGTGTCGGCATGGCCCCACAAGGGTTGGCATGTTCGCCGGGTTTGGATGTATAATTACCGGCTTGCCTCTTCGCTGCGATGTGGCGGAGGCAATTCCTTGCTCCACGGCCGGTTCGTCACGGACCGCTGTCGGGGGCTTTGCAGGTCGGGCTGATGTCCGGGCTCTCAAAACCGAAAGGAGTCAACAATGCGTCATTACGAAATCGTTCTCCTGGTCCACCCGGACCAGAGTGAACAGGTGCCTGGTATGCTGGAGCGCTACCGGAGCCTGGTCGAAAACAACGGTGGCACGGTTCATCGTAGCGAAGACTGGGGCCGTCTGCAGCTGGCCTACACGATCGCCAAGCTGCACAAGGCTCACTACCTGATGCTCAATATCGAGTGCGACAAGGACACGCTCGATGAGCTGGAAGGCATTTTCCGCTTCAACGACGCGATTCTGCGTCACCTGACGATGCGCAAGGATCACGCCGAGACCGAGCCATCGGTCATGCTCAAGCGCAAGGAAAGCAAGGACGAACGTGACAATGCGCGGCGCGGCGTGCGCGATGACAGCGATGATGACGCCGACCAGGACAATGACGAAGGCAGCACGGATGAGAACGGCGACGACTACGACGCATCGCCGGACGGCGATGACGATGTCGATGACGACGAACAGAAAAAGGTGGAGGGCTGACCGATGGCGCGTTTCATGAGACGACGGAAGTACTGCCGGTTTACGGTCGAAGGAATCGAGGAGGTCGATTACAAGGACGTTGACCTGCTTCGGGACTTCATCGGCGAAACCGGAAAGATCGTGCCGAGCCGGATTACGGGCACCAAAGCCCGGTTTCAGCGCCAGCTGAGCACCGCGATCAAGCGGGCGCGGTATCTGGCGCTGCTGCCGTACACCGATAACCACTGATCGCCGGGGTGACGTCATGAAGCTGATCTTGCTGGAAAATATTTACAATCTGGGCGAACTGGGCGATACCGTCTCTGTGCGGCCGGGTTATGGTCGCAACTACCTGCTGCCGCGTGGCATCGCGGTTCCCGCGACGCCGGACAATGTCGCCGAGTTCGAGGCCCGGCGTGAGGAGCTGGAGCGCCATGCCAACGAGAAACTGGCCACGGCCGAGGCCCGCCGCGAAGCCATCGACAGCGTCGACGAGGTGCGTTTCGTCGTACAGGTCAGTCCCGAGGGCCGGCTTTACGGCTCCATCAATCCGCACGAAATCGCCGGCCGTCTCACCGAGATGGGCTTCCCGGTCGAAAAGTCGGAGGTTGACATGCCCGAAGGCCCGATTCGGGAGCCGGGCGAGTTCACGGTCGGCCTGATTCTTCACGCCGATGTGCAAACCGAAGTGCGCGTCAGCGTGGTCGCCGACGAAGGCTGAAATCAGGCCCGTCCGGTGCGCTCCGGCAGGGTGGCCGGGCTGTGAGGGGCAGCGCCGCAGACGATCGCCGGAGCCGTTCGGCGATCGTCTGCAGCACAATGGCCGTTCGGCGATATACTGACTCGACAACCGACGCTGAATTGCACAGGATCTGTCCGCTGCCACCGTGGCCGAAGCACGCCTCTCAACGCTGAGCAACGCCAAGACGCCGCCGCATTCCAATGAGGCAGAGCAGTCCTTGCTCGGCGCGCTCATGCTCTCGGTCGAGGCCTGGGACAAGGTTGCCGACCAGGTTGACGAAGCGGATTTCTACCGCGAGAGCCACCGCCTGATCTTTCGCGCCATCACGGAATTGTGCCAGCAGGGACAGCCGTGCGATGCGGTAACCGTCAGCGAGTGGTTTGCCAGCCGCGGCCAGCTTGACCGGGTCGACGCGGGCGCGTACCTGACGATGCTGGCCAACGAGACGCCCGGCGCCGTCAACGTGCTTGGTTATGCGCAGATCGTCCGCGAAAAATCAATACTGCGCAAACTGATCGAAATCGGTACGGAAATCTCGGACAGCGCACTGCAGGCGCGCGGGCGCAGCAGCAAGGATGTGCTTGAGGAAGCCGAGCAGCGGATTTATGCGATTGCCGACCAGGGCGTTCATCGTACCTCGAGCTACGTGCCCATTCAGCAGGTCATGGCCAGTGCCATGGACCTGCTCAGCGAACTCCAGGAAAACGAAGGTGACCTGACCGGGGTGCCGACCGGGTTTGCAGACCTTGACCGACGCACATCCGGACTGCAGAAGACCGATCTGATTATCGTGGCCGGTCGTCCGTCAATGGGCAAGACCAGTTTTGCCATGAATATTGCCGAACGGGCTGCGATTCGCTACAAGGTGCCGGTCGCGATCTTTTCAATGGAAATGTCGGATACACAGTTGGTGATGCGGCTGTTTTCCTCGCTTGGCCAGATTAACCAGGAACGCCTGCGTACCGGCAATCTGGAAGTGCATGACTGGGTCAATCTGCGCTCGGCGATGAGCCTTCTGAAAAACGCCCGCATTTTTATTGACCAGACCCCATCGCTGACGCCGACCGATCTGCGCGCCCGCGCCCGCAGGATGAAACGCGAGCATGATATCGGGCTGGTCGTCGTCGACTATCTGCAGCTGATGAAAGTCCCGGGCCATTCCGAGAATCGCACCAACGAGATCAGCGAGATCTCGCGCAGCCTCAAGGCGTTGGCCAAGGAGCTGAACGTGCCCGTTGTCGCCTTGTCGCAGCTCAATCGGGCGCTTGAACAACGCCCTGACAAGCGCCCGAAGATGGCCGATTTGCGCGAGTCGGGCGCGATCGAACAGGACGCGGACCTGATCCTGTTCATCTATCGTGACGAGGTCTACCACGAGGACTCGGCCGACAAGGGCAAGGCCGAAATCATCATCGGCAAGCACCGCAATGGCGCGACCGGCAGCTTCCCGCTGGCCTTCCAGGGCGAGTACGTGCGGTTTCGTGATTTTGCGCCGGATCATTACGGCCAGGACGTCTGACGCTGCATGGCGCGCAACACGATCGCGCGTATCGACCTCGAGGCGCTGGCGCACAACCTGGCCCAGGTGCGCGGGATGGCGCCGCACAGCCGGGTTATGGCCGTGGTCAAGGCCGATGCCTATGGCCACCGCATCGATCTGTGTCTGCCCGCCCTGGCCGGGGCCGACATGCTGGCGGTCGCCACAATCGAGGAGGCGCGTGCCATTCGCCGCCTCGGCAACGGCTTGCCGGTGCTGCTGCTCGAAGGCATTACCGACCCGGGTGATCTGCCGGTAGCGCTGGATCTGGGGCTGGAGCTGACTGTCCATCATCCCGCTCAGGTGGCAGCGCTGGAGCGCTTCGGTCGTTCCCCATCGCCGCGTCTCTGGCTGAAGCTGGATACGGGGATGCACCGGCTCGGTGTCGATGCCCGCCTGGTCCCGGCGCTTCACGAGCGTCTGTTGTGCCTGGCGGGGGTGGAGCAGGTTAACCTGATGAGCCATCTGGCCTGTGCCGAACAGAGCGAGCATCCGCTCAACCGGATCCAGATCGAGCGCTTCGAGTCAGCGACTGCCGGGCTCGAAGGAGAGCGCTGTCTGGCCAACTCGGCCGGGCTGATCCACTTCCCGGCCGCGCGCCTGGACTGGGTTCGTGCCGGCCTGGCACTGTACGGTATCTCGCCACTGCCCGGGTGCACGGCGGCTGACCTGGATTTGCGACCGGTGATGACGCTCACGGCCGAACTGATGGCGATCAACGAGATCGCCGCCGGTGAACGGGTCGGCTACGGCGCGCGGTTTACGGCCGGGCGCGACCTGCGCATCGGCGTGGCCAGCATTGGCTACGGTGACGGCTATCCGCGCAGCATGGCCGACGGCGCACCGGTGCTGGTGCGGGGAAAACGCTGCACGCTGGCCGGCCGGGTGTCGATGGATATGATCACCATCGATCTGAGCGACTGTCCCGAAGCAGCCATCGGTGATCCGGTCATACTGTGGGGGTCGGGCCTGCCGATCGAAACGCTCGCCCTGGCCGCCGACACCATTCCCTACGAGCTGGTTTGTCGCCTCACTCGCCGGGTGCGGTACCGATCCGCGGGGTCGTGAGGACAGCGCGCCCGGCACTGCGCTAAAATACACGACCTTTCAGGTATTTGAGTCCGATGAGCGGAAAGCTTTACATCCAGACCCACGGCTGTCAGATGAACGAGTACGATTCGGAAAAGATGGCCGAGGTGCTCGCGGTTTCGCATGGACTGACGGTAACCGACTGCCCTGAAGAGGCCGACGTCATCCTGATCAACACCTGCTCGATTCGGGAGAAGGCGCAGGAGAAAGTGTTTTCCCAGCTTGGGCGCTGGCGTCCGATCAAGCGCGACAACCCGGATGTCGTCATTGGCGTGGCCGGCTGTGTGGCCAGTCAGGAAGGGGACAACATCGTTCGCCGTTCACCCTTTGTCGACCTGGTATTCGGACCACAGACCATTCATCGCTTGCCGCAGATGCTCGACCGCGTGCGTCGGTCGGGGCAGCCGCAAATCGATATCAGCTTCCCGGAAATCGAGAAGTTCGACCATCTGCCGCCGGCCGGCGCCAGGGGCGCAACGGCGTTCGTGTCCGTCATGGAAGGCTGCAGCAAGTACTGCTCGTTCTGCGTCGTCCCCTATACGCGTGGTGAAGAGATCAGCCGGCCGCTCGACGACGTGATTGCCGAGGTAGCCGGGCTGGCCGGGCAGGGGGTGCGCGAGGTCAATCTGCTCGGCCAGAATGTGAACGCCTATCGCGGCCCGATGCATGAGGGCGGCAGCGCCGACCTGGCGATGCTCATTCGCTACGTTGCCCATATCGACGGGATCGAGCGAATCCGGTTCACGACCTCGCATCCGGTCGAGTTTTCCGACCGCCTCATCGAAGCCTTCGCCGATGTGCCCCAACTGGTCAACTATCTGCATCTGCCGGTTCAGTCAGGATCGGATCGCATACTGACTTTGATGAAACGTGGTCACACGGTGCTGGAGTACAAGCAGAAGATCCGCCGGTTGCGCGAGGTGCGACCCGACATTGCGCTCAGCTCGGACTTCATCGTCGGCTTTCCCGGCGAGACCGAACACGATTTCGCCCGAACGCTGGAGCTGGTGCAAGAGCTGCGCTTCGACCAGAGCTTCAGCTTCATCTATTCAGCCCGGCCGGGCACGCCGGCAGCATCGTTCCCTGACAACGTCACGCTCGAAGAGAAGAAGGAGCGGCTGCGTCGGCTGCAGGAGCAGCTCAATGCCCAGGCCGCCGGCTATGCCCGGGCCATGGTGAACACCCGCCAGCGCGTGATCGTCGAAGGGCGCAGCCGCAAGAACAATGACGAGTGGGCCGGGCGGACCGAGAACAACCGGGTTGTGAACTTCCCCGGCCCGGCGCGGGGTGTGGGCCCGGTCGCCGAGGTCATCATCACACAGGCGCTGGCCAACTCGCTGCGCGGACGACTGGCCAGTTCCGAAACTGCCGCCGCCTGAATGAATGCGGCCGCGGAATCGGTGGTGACGCTGGAACTCGAGCCGGTCGACAACGAACGGCTGGCGAACCTGTGTGGACATCTGGACGAGCATCTGCGCCTGATCGAGCGGCGGCTTGGTGTGTCCGTTTCGGCGCGCGGCAACCTGTTTAGCGTGGAAGGCGATGGCGACGCCGTGCGCATTGGCTGTCGCCTGCTCGAGCGGCTCTACCGGCTGTCGGACAGTGAAATCCTGACCCCGGCCGTGATTAACCTGCACCTGCAGCAGTCCGGTCTGGAAGAAGACGACGCCGACGCCACCGAAATCGGCATTCGCACCCGGCGCGGACTGGTTCGCGGACGCGGGCCGAACCAGCGGCGTTATCTGCAGCGTATTGGCGATAACGTAGTCAATTTCGGGGTCGGGCCGGCCGGCACCGGCAAGACTTTTCTGGCCGTGGCCTGTGCCGTGGATGCGCTGGAGTCCGACCGCGTTCAGCGCATTGTGCTGGTGCGCCCGGCCGTCGAGGCCGGAGAGCGTCTGGGTTTTCTGCCGGGGGATCTGGCCCAGAAGGTCGATCCCTACCTGCGTCCGCTGCACGATGCGCTCTATGAAATGCTGGGTTTCGAGCGTGCCGCGCGTCTGACCGAGCGCAACGTCATCGAGGTTGCGCCGCTGGCCTACATGCGCGGGCGCTCGCTCAACGACGCCTTCGTCATTCTTGACGAGGCGCAAAACACGACCTCGGAGCAGATGAAGATGTTCCTGACGCGCATTGGCTTTGGCTCGAAGGCGGTCATTACCGGTGATCTGACCCAGATCGACCTGCCGCCCCAGGCCCAGTCCGGGCTGCGCCAGGCCATTGCCCTGCTCAGGGCGGTTGAAGGGGTCAGCACCACGTTCTTCGATGCAAGGGACGTGGTGCGTCATCCGATCGTGCGGCGCATCGTCGAGGCCTATGAAAGCGCGTCCGATGACAACAACAACTGAACGGGCCGCGCCAGAGCTGGCGATCCAGCGGCCCTGTCGGTCGCCGGCCATGCCGGCCGACGATGAAATCCGTGCGATTGCGGCGGTTGCGCTCGAGGATGTCGATGCGGCGGTTGTCGGGGTGCGGATCGTCGGTGAGCGAGAGGGAGGCGAACTCAATGCACGCTGGCGCGGACGGGATTACGCCTCCAACGTGCTCAGTTTTCCGGCCACCCTGTCGCCGGGCGTCGGTATCAACCTGCTGGGCGACATTGCGCTGTGCGCACCGCTGGTCGAGCGTGAAGCCCACGCGCAGGGCAAGTCGGTGTACGATCATTTTGCCCACTTGCTGGTTCACGGTATCTTGCATCTGCGCGGCTTCGACCATATTTCTGACGCACAGGCGGCCGCCATGGAAGCCCGGGAAACCGAGCTGCTGGCCCGACTTGACATTGGCAACCCTTACTTGAGCGATGAAACCTGATTTGCCCCGTCGTGCAGCGACCGCCGCGGAAGCGGTTCGTCGGCTACCAGGCCACTCATGAGCGAAGACCCTTCCGACAGTAGCAACGGCCAGGGTCGCGGCTGGCTGGAGCGGCTCGGGCGCGCCTTTGGAGCGGAGCCCAAAACCCGCGAAGGGCTGATCGAGCTGCTGCGCGATCTGTCCGGTCAGGGCCTGATCGAAGGCGACACGCTGGCCATGCTGGAGGGCGCGCTGGAGGTCGACGAACTGCAGGTTCGCGATGTCATGATTCCGCGTTCGCATATGGTGGTGATTGCCGACGGCGCGCCGCTCGAAGAGATTCTGCCGATCATCATCGAGTCGGGGCACTCCCGCTTTCCGGTCGTCGGCGAGGATCGCGACGAGATTAAGGGCATCTTGCTGGCCAAAGATCTGCTCAGGCTGGTTTCCAACGGTCGCGAACTGTCGCTTGATGACCTGCTGCGCAGCCCGGTCATCATCCCCGAGTCAAAGCGGCTCAATGTTTTGCTTCGGGAGTTTCGCGTCAGCAAGAATCACATGGCCATCGTGGTTGACGAGTATGGCGGAGTGTCCGGCCTGATCACGATCGAGGATGTACTCGAGGAAATCGTCGGCGATATCGACGACGAGCACGATGCCGATGCCGTTGCCGACATCGAGCGCGTCGATGATGGCAAGTACCTGGTGCAGGCGCTGACCGCGATCGACGATTTCAACGAGTCATTGGGAACCCAGTTCAGCGATGATGAATACGATACCATCGGCGGCCTGGTCGTGGCCGAGTTCGGACGGCTGCCAGAGACCGGTGAGTCGGTCGACATCGGTGACTGGACCTTTTTGGTAACCAGCGCCGACGACCGTCGACTGCACGCCATGGAAGTCAGTCAGAACTGATGTTTGACAGGCTCCTTGCTTATTATTAACCCGGCACGAATGTAGATCACATTCAGGGCCTCAAGCGGGATTCGAATCAAGGCGTCGCATCGGCCGGCCGGCTAAGCAGGTGATCGGCGCGATCGAGGCTGATGAAGCTCTTGGGATGTCGCGCTGCAGCAAAGATCCGCTGGGCGTGTTCGATGGATACGGTCGGGTCGAGCGGCGAGTGGAGTACCAGCAGCGCCCGATGCAGATTGCCCAGGCGCTGTTCGATATCGTGCGAGTGGGCGTCCTCGACGAAATCGTGACGAATGCGAAAGCTGCGGCCGCCAAGGATGACCTCCGCGCTGCCGGCCGCCCTGATCTCGTCGAGTTGATGGTCGAAGTGCTTGAGCACGTTGGTCGGGCTTGATGGGGCAGCGATAGTGGTGATGGCACGGACGCTTGCCAGGCGTTCGGCCACGGCAAGAACGGCGGTACCACCGAGCGAGTGACCAACCAGCAGCTGCGGCGGCGCCAGCGTTTTCGTCAGGTAGTGCGCGGCATCTTCGAGATCGTCGAGGTTGCTTGAGAATGTGGTGTCGGCGAATTCACCTTCGCTCTCGCCCAGGCCGGTAAAGTCGAAGCGCAACAAGGCGAAGCCGGCTTCGGCCAGAGCGCGACTGATCTCTCGGGCGGCGCGGATGTCGCGGCCGCAGGTAAAACAGTGCGCGAACAGTGCGGTCGCCCTGAATTCACCGTTTGGCGGTCGTTCCAGGTTGCCGGTCAGCTGGACGCCGGCTCGGTTCGCAAACCGGATTCTGGACATGGCTGGCTGGTGTGGGTTCACGGTCCAGTATGAGGCACAATGGGAGCCTGCGCGATACGGACTAACCGAAGGATGGCACGACTGATTCCGGGCCGGCTGTGCCGGGTTGCTTTGCTGCTGCTCTGCCATGCCCTGCCGGCAGCCGGCCAGGAAGCGTGGCTGGTCACGTATGGGCCGGGGAAGGAGGTGTGGGAGCGCTTCGGTCACAATGCGCTGTGGTTGCGCGACACCGAACGCGATCTGGATCATGTCTTCAGCTTCGGCTATTTTGAAATCGACGAGCCCGGTTTTCATCTCGATTTTGCCCGCGGACGAATGCGCTATTTCGGCTCGGCCTCGACGCCGGAACGCGAGTTTGCCTTCTACCGCATGCGCGATCGTTCCATCGCGATTCAGCGGCTCAATCTTGATCACCGGCAGATCCGTCAGCTGCACGGACTGCTCTACGAAGCGATCTTTCCGATTCCGCAGTACTACGACTATGACTACTTTTTTCACAACTGTTCGACCTGGCTGCGCGACCTGATCGACGAGGTCACCGGAGGCGGGCTGCGCAGCCAGTTCGAGGCCTGGCCGGCGCGGATGAACTTCCGTGACCATATCCGACGCCTCAACGAGGATCGTGTCGGGCTGCATATCGGGCTTAACCTGCTGCTTGGTCCCGAGATCGACCGGCCACGCAGTGCCTGGGAAGAAGCCTTCCTGCCCGGTGCGCTGGCGCACTGGGTCGGCCGGGCGCGCGTCGGGGGCGAGCCATTGGTGCTTGAATCCGAACAGCTTTATGCATCGGTGACGCACCGGCGCCCGGACAGTCCTGGGGGTTTGTGGTGGTTTTATGGGGGGCTCGGGCTGCTGAGTCTGGCGCTGATCCTGATGCCGCTGATGCTCGGCAACAGCTTCTGGCCGCTGTTGCCCTGGCGGCTGGCTGTGGTGGTCACCGGGCTTGGCGGATTGGTAATCGTGTTGATGTGGTTCGGCACCGCTCACGACGTGATTGCGGGCAATGCCATGGTGCTCATGCTCAACCCGGCCTGGTTGCTTGTGCTGCTGCCCCTAGCGGGCTTTGCGGCTCGGCTGCTGTGGTGGCTGCTGCTGGCAGGGGCATGTGCCGGGGCCATTGTGCTGGGCTGGCCTGAAGGCCCGCAGTATCGCGGCGAACTGCTGGCCTGGCTGGTGCCGATGCTTGCCGGGATGTTCCTGCTGGCGCGATGGCGCCCGGAATCGGGCAGTGCCGGTGCCGAATCGATCAGCCGACCACGCTGATCACGATCTGCCGCCGATGAGGGCGGTGGCGGTGCTCCCACAGGAAAACGCCCTGCCAGCGGCCCAGGGCCAGACGACCGTCACGGATCGGAATGGTCAGGCTGGTCTGGGTCAGCGCCGTGCGAACGTGCGCCGTCATGTCGTCGGGCCCCTCGGCGGTGTGAACGTAGCGGGGATCGCCGTCGGGGGCGAGCGCCGAGAAAAAGGTCTCGAGATCACGCTGGACATCCGGATCGGCGTTTTCGTTGATCAGAAGCGAGGCCGAAGTGTGCTGGACGAATACATGACACAGTCCGCTGGTTACTGCTGCCTGTTCGACCAACAATGCCAGCCGGCCGGTGATGTCGCTGAGCCCGCGTCCGGCAGTCTGAATGGTCAGCACGGTCTGGGTCATCAGTGCGCCTGGCGGGCCAGCTCGGCCAGCAGTTCGGCCTGGTGCGCCTCGATCAGCGGATCAATGACCGGGTCAAGATGTCCGGCCATGACGCTGTCGAGTTCGTAGAGCGTCAGGCCGATGCGATGGTCGGTCATTCGACCCTGTGGAAAATTATAGGTGCGAATTCGCTCCGAGCGGTCGCCGGAGCCGACCTGAAGCTTGCGTTCGGCCGCGCGTTCGCTCCGCTGCTGTTCGACCTCCGCTTCCAGCAGCCGCGCGTGGAGCAGGCTCAATGCGCGCGCCTTGTTCTTGTGCTGCGAGCGCTCGTCCTGACATTCGACCACAATGCCGGTGGGCAGGTGGGTGATTCGAATGGCCGAGTCGGTGGTGTTGACGTGCTGACCACCGGCGCCGGAAGAACGAAACGTGTCGATGCGCAGATCGTTGGGGTTGACCGTCACTGTCTCGATATCGTCGACTTCGGGCAGGATGGCAACCGTGCAGGCCGAGGTGTGGATGCGGCCCTGCGACTCGGTGGCCGGCACACGCTGGACCCGATGCACGCCGGATTCGAACTTCAGCCGCGAGTAGGCGCCCTGGCCGATGATGCGGGCGATAACCTCGCGGAATCCGCCGGATTCGCTGTCATGCGATGACATGATCTCGACCCGCCAGCGGCGCTGCTCGGCGTAGCGGCTGTACATGCGCAGCAGGTCGCCGGCAAACAGGCCGGCCTCCTGGCCGCCGGTGCCGGCACGGATTTCCAGGAAAATGTTGCGTTCGTCGTTCGGGTCGCGCGGCAGCAGCTGTCGCTGCAGAGCTGACTCAAGCGCCTGCTGCTGCTGTTTCAGTGCTTCGATCTCGTCGCCGGCCATGCGCCGCAGTTCGTCGTCCGAGTCATCGAGCATGGCCTGAGCGTCGGCTATCGCGGCCTCCAGTGCCTGGTAGTCCCTCCACACCCGAATGATGGGTTCGAGCTCGCCGTATTCACGGGACAGGTCGGCAAACTGCTGCCGGTCGGCGATGATCTCCGGCGAGGCGAGCAGCTGTGCGAGCTCCTCGCAGCGCTCGGCCGCCTCGGCCAGGCGGCGGCGAATGCCCTCGTTCATGTTTCGTCGTCCAGAAAATAAAAGCGTGCCGCAGCCAGCATGTCCTCGTCGCCGGCCTCGGCCGCCTGGCGCAGCTTGATGCTCGGGACATGGAGCAGTCGATTGACCAGGCGATGACCGAGGCGCCGCATGACGACTTCGGTATCGTCGCCGCGTGCCAGTTCCTGGCGCGCCCGGGCGATCAGCTCGTCGCGTTCGCGCTGGGCGCGCTGACGAACCGACTTCAGCGTACTGGTCGTGCGCTGCAGCCGCAGCCAGCGCTCGAAGCCGCCCACTTCTTCCTCGACAATATCAGTGGCCGCGGTCAGTGCCTGGAGACGCTGCGACTGGGCCGAGTCAACAATCGCGTGGAGGTCGTCGATCGTGTAAAGATAAAAATCGTCCAGCGCTGCACAAGAGGCGGCGATATTGCGCGGCACGGCAAGATCAAGGGCAAAGATCGGTTGCCGTCGACGCTGCTTGAGGGCGCGCTCGACGTGTTCCCGGGCGATGATTGGCTCGGCGCTGCCGGTGCAAGCGATCACCAGATCATGGTCAGCCAGCAAGCCGGCCAGTCGGGACAGGGGATAGGCGCGGGCGCCGAACCGCCCGGCGAGCTGGCAGGCGCGCTCTGCGCTGCGGTTGACGATGGTCAGTGACTCGATGCCCGCGTCACGAAAATGCTCGGCGCAGTGCTCGATCATCTCACCGGCCCCGACCAGGAGCGCGCGCCGGCCGTCCAGTGTGCCGAATATCCGGCGCGCCAGGCGCAGTGCGGCAAACGGCAGGGACACCGGATTGCGGCCGATGCCGGTCTCGTTGCGTACGCGCTTGGCGGCAGCAAAAGCGTGCTGATAGAGCCGGTCGAGCTGGCTGTCGAGGGTCCCGGCCATGCGTGCGGCCTGCCAGGACTGCTTGGCTTGACCGGCAACCTGAGGCTCTCCGATCACCATGGAATCCATACCCGATATCACCTTGATGAGATGGTATACGCAGGCCGAGTGATCGAGCTGGTAGAGATGTTCTCGGTGTTGCGCCGGCGTCAGGCCATGCCAGTCATGCAACCATCCGATGATGTCCCGCATGATAATCTGTCGTCCTGAAACATACAGCTCGGTGCGGTTGCAGGTGCTCAGGATGCTGCAGCCGGACACACCGGGAACCGCCGACAGCGAGACCAGCGCATCAGGCAGCGACTCGGCCGAAAACGCCAGCTGTTCCCGAATCCGGATCGGGGCTGTCTGGTGGCTGATTCCCAGGGTGAAAATCGACATGCACGACAATCGCAAAGACAAACACGCAATTCTGCTACCCGGACGCTCCGAGTTCAAGTTGACCTGCAGTATTCTGCTCAGTCTTCTGATCGCCGGATGCGCCGGCAGCGGGACGGAGCGCTCGGATGAAGAGGCCGCCATCCAGGGCGAAACGACCGCCCAGGCTGATGTCGGTGAGGCTGATGATGCCATGTTTCATCACCGGACCGCCCAGCGTCTTATGAATGTAGGCGATTATGACGGTGCGCTGGAGCAGTTCCTGAGCGCAGCGCAGGCGTCGTCCGATCCACGCTTGGCCGGAGATGCGGCTCGACTGGCGCTGCGTCTCAAGCGCTGGGAGCCGGCGCTGAGTGCGACCGAGCGCTGGCTTGAACTGGCGCCAGACACACCCAGTGCGCGCCATATCCGGGCGCTGGCGCAGGTCAATGCAGGGCGTTTTGATCAGGCCATTGATACGCTGGACGGGATCGTCGTCCGATCCGACGAATCGGAGGAAGGCTGGCGCCAGGTTGCCCTGCTGCTGGCGGCGGTCGAGAGGCCGGGTGATGGATTGGTGATGTTTGACCGCCTCGCCGAAGAAACCTCGGACATGCCGGGGCCCGGCGTCACGGCGCATGCTCGCAGCATCCTGCTGTGGCAACTGGACCGTACAGAGGCGGCGCTGGCCGATGCGAGGCAGGCCGGTGATGAGAGCGGCAGGAGCGAGCACCTGGGCTGGGCGGCACAGCTTGCTGCCGGCAGCGAGGACCTCGAGCTGGCGCTTTCCCTGTATCGTCAGGCGCGCGGCACCGAAGCCGAGAACGTGGGACTGGCGCTGGCCGAGGCTGAAGTCCTGCGGCAGCTGGATCGCACTGATGAAGCCATCGAAGTGTTGAGAAGGCTGCCGCCGGACAGTGACTCGCTCTATACCCTGGGCATTTACCTGGTTCAGGAGGAGTCGACCGAGGAGGCCGAAAAGCTCTGGCTCAGGCTGGCGGCGCTGCCGAAGGGGGATGATGCCCCCGAACATGCGTTTCTGGTCGGGCATCTGGCTGAACTGATCGACCGGCCTGAAGATGCCCTGACCTGGTACCGGCGGGCCGAAGACGGGCCGCGGCGCCAGCAAGCGCTGCTGCGCCAGGCGTTTCTCGAAGGCAGCCGAGGACAGCTGGATCGGGCTCGGGACGTACTGGCGGTGCTGCGCGCAGAGGCCGATCCGGAAATCCGGCTTGATACTTGGCTGATCGAGGCCGAGCTGCTGCGCGAGGCCGGGCAAGCGGAAGCTGCGATTGCGGTTCTGCACCAGCCGCTGCGCGAGGCCAGCGATGACATCGATCTGCTCTATGCCCGGGCGCTCAGCGCGGCGGCTGCCGGCGATATCGATCTGGCCGAGCAGGATCTGCGTCGCATCATTCAGCTTGACGGTACCAACGCCATGGCGCTCAATGCGCTGGGGTACACACTGACTGATCAAACCGACCGGCATGATGAAGCGTACCGCCTCATCCAGCGTGCGCTGGAGCTCGATCCCGACGATCCGGCCACACTCGACTCCATGGGCTGGGTGCTGTTTCGGCTGGGACGGCCCGAGGCCGCGCTTGACTATCTGCAGCGGGCGCTGGATGGCGACGACAACGGTGAGATTGCTGCCCATCTCATCGCGGTACTGTGGCATCTTGATCGGCGCGATGAAGCCAGAGCAGTGGCCGAAGCGGCGATGGAACGGCACGCCGGTCATGTCTATCTCGAGGAAACACTAACGCGGCTGGGCTTGCTTCAATGAAGGCCGGGGTGCGGCGAAGCTTTGCGCTGATGGCTGCCTCAGCGCTGCTGATCAGCGCCTGCGCGACGCGCGAGCCCAGGCCGGTCGGTGCCTGGCTGGAACAGCGCGCCGACTGGTTTGAGCGGCATCCCGAATGGTCACTCAGTGGTCGCGTCGGCTTGTCAGACGGTCAGCGCGGCGGGTCACTGTCTTTTCATTGGCGGGCGAGCGTTGATCATCACCGGATTGACCTGCGAACCACGACCGGTGGTAAGCGCTGGCAGCTGGAGTTCGGGCCCCATGTGGCCATACTTGAAGGCAGCGACATCGACCGACTGGTTGGTACAGAACCCGACCCCCTGGTTGAAGCGGCGGTTGGCTGGCCGATTCCCGTCGCTGCGCTGGCCTGGTGGATTCGGGGTCTGCCGGGCGGCCATGAAGAGCGGGCGGTGTTCGCCCCCGACGGCACCCTGGAGCAGATCCTCGGCGATGACTGGAGGCTGGTCTACCAGCGCTTCGAGGAGGTCAACGGGCAGCTGATGCCGGCCCGAATGCAGGCCACCAGCGGTGAGTATCGGGTTCGTTTGGCCCTGCGCGAATGGCGTTGGGCGGCAATGAAGAATGAAAAATCGTTATACTAGCAGCCGCTGTCACGCTGCCCATGCAGTCCGCAAGGACAAGTCGGGACGGACTGTTCAAGGATCGATTGTGCGCTTTGCTGGGACGTCGCCAAGCTGGTTAAGGCACGGGGTTTTGATCCCCGCATTCGCAGGTTCGAGTCCTGCCGTCCCAGCCATTTCCAGGCCCGCGGATGATTTGCATAGGGGGTTTCATTGACGCATCCGTCGCTGATGGTGTTTACCGGAAACGCCAACCCGGACCTGGCCCAGGCCATCGCCGAGAGTCTTGGCGTACCGATGGGGCGGGCCAACGTCGGTCGCTTCAGCGACGGCGAAGTGATGGTCGAGATCATGGAAAACGTCCGCGGTCGCGACGTTTACCTGGTTCAGCCGACCTGCCAGCCGGCAGCGGAGAATTTCATGGAAATGCTGGTGATGATTGATGCGCTCAAACGCGCGTCAGCCTCGCGTGTGACCGCCATCATTCCCTATTTCGGCTACGCGCGGCAGGATCGGCGACCGCGCTCGGCGCGCGTGCCGATCACTGCCAAGGTCGCGGCGCGCATGATCAGCGTGGCCGGTACCGACCGCGTGGTCACCGTCGACCTGCACGCTGACCAGATCCAGGGCTTTTTCGATATACCGGTCGACAATGTCTACGCCTCCCCGCTGACTCTGGCCGATATCTGGAAGCACTACACCTCCGACGAGATCATTGTCGTCTCCCCCGACGTCGGCGGTGTCGTGCGGGCGCGGGCCATTGCCAAGCGTCTCGACGCCGAACTGGCGATCATCGACAAGCGGCGCCCGCGCGCCAATGAAGCGACCGTCATGAACCTGATCGGCGATGTGGCGGGCAAGATCTGCGTGCTGGTCGACGACATGATCGATACCGCCGGAACGCTCTGTTCAGCGGCTGGTGCGCTCAAGGACAAGGGCGCGCTGCGCGTTGTGGCCTACTGCGTGCACCCGGTACTGTCGGGCCGTGCGCTGGAGAATATCACCGGCTCCCGGATCGACGAAATCGTGGTGACCGACACCATTCCGCTGAGCCCCGAAGCGCGCGAGTGTGACCAGATTCGTCAGCTCTCCGTGGCGCAGATGCTGGCCGAGACCATTCGGCGCATGGCCGAGGGCGAGTCTGTGAGTTCCCTGTACGTCGACTAGGGAGCCTCTGAGCAACTCTGCGCGGGCCCGCCCGACCGGTGAGCAACGGATTGATATTCGGATCGGTCGCTATGGCGGGCGCCGGACGGGCAGGTCACGGTCGCATCCGCGACGGACACACGGCACGGGCATCATCCAATGCGTAGGTCGCGGTCGCATCCGCGACGGCCCTTCGGGAGCCGCTGTGCTGGCGCGACTCGGCGTTGCGTTTCTTGGAAAGGGAACAACCATTCCCTGCGAAACGCGCCTTGATTCGCACCAACACAGCGGCTCTGAGCGTTACCTAATTAGCCGCATGGCCCACTAGTGGTCCTTCAACCTGATAACTTAGGGTTCAGCGTTCCTGTAGCGCTCCACTGCAAGGCGCGCCGCGCAGGGAATGGCCGTAGCCCTTGCCAAGCGGCGGAACGCAGCAGCGGAGCGCTACAGGAGCGCCCGAAGGGTTGGCCTGTCAGCGTCCATGGCTGCGTTCCGGCTCTTGCAAAGGGCGATGGCCATTCACTGCGAGCCGCGCCTTGCCCTGAACGCTGACAGACCAACTGAACCCTAAATTATCAGGTTGAAGGACCACTAGCTATACCCGATCTGCACTGCCACTACCATGAATACGGCGGCAAGCGCCAGCAGCTTCAGGATGAGCGGGAAGATGAACCGGAACCAGCGGTCGTAGGGGATACCGGCCAGGCCGAGGATTCCCATCAGCACCGGATTGGTCGGTACGATCATGTTCATAAAGCCGTCGCCGAACTGGTAGGCGAGCACGGATATCTGGCGACTGAGGCCGACCAGGTCACCGATCGGGGCCATCAACGGCATGGTCAGGTAGGCCTGGCCGCTGCCGGAGGACACGAAAATGTTCATGATGCTCTGGATGCCGAGCATGCCAACGGCCGACAGTTCCGGGGGCAGCTCGGTCAGCGGTGCAGACAGGCCATGCACGATGGTGTGCAGGACCTGGCCGTCCTCGAGTATCAGGCCGATGGAGCGTGCGAAGCCGATCAGGATGGCGGTGCCGGCCAGTTCGGCGGCTCCGTTGGAGAAGTTGATGGCCAGCCGGTCGAACGACATGCGGTCAATCAGGGCGACCGCAATGGCCAGGGCAATGAACACAGCGCCCAGTTCGACCAGGTACCAGCCGTGCTCGATAATGCCGTAGACCAGGCCGGCCAGGGCCAGCAGCGTGACGCCGAGCACCGCCTTGCGACGACCGGTCAGTGCCGGCAGCTCGCTTTCCCGCGGTGGCTGGGCGGACTCGATGCCATGGACCAGACTGCGCGTCGGGTCGGCCTGTACCCGCCGGGCATAGGACCAGACATGATGAATGCCGATGGCCAGAAATGGCCAGAAGATGAAGGCCCGGTATCCCATGCCCGAGGCCGGCTGCAGCTCGGCGATGTTCTGCGCGATGATCAGCGTGAACGGGTTCATGATGGTGGCGCCGTAGCCGACGCCATAACCGACCACCATGATGCCGATGGCGGCGACCGTATCCATCCGCATGGCCACGCACAGCGCAATCAGAATCGCGGCCAGGGGAATGTATTCCTCGGCCATGCCGAGTGTTGCCGACGCAGCGGCAAACAGGAAGATCCCGGCGGATATGAGCCAGAAGGCATTGTTGCCCAGACGCCGCAGAACGGCGCCCAGAAAGGCCTCGATGGCACCGGTCTGGCGGATGACCGCCAGCGAACCGCCGATTAGCAGGACGAAGAAGATGATGCCCTGAACATCCGCCATGGCGCGCGGCACGGTGGTAAACAATGACCATGGCGGGAGGGTTCTGGCGTCATCGATCAGCCCGAAGGTGCCGGGCTGGACCATTTCGCGCCCGTGGTCATTCGTTGCTGTCTCGAAACTGCCTGCGGGGAGTACCCAGGTCAGCAGCAGCGCGACCACCATCATTGCAAACATCAGGACCAGCGTGTGCGGGACCCGCAAGGACGATTTCTCGGGCAAGGTCAGGCTCCCTCAGATTAGCCGCCGCGACCGATGCCGGTCGCGCTCGGAAGTCAGTATAGCCTCATTCCGTACCGGTCTGGACGGCGCGCGGATCGATGTGTCGTTTGAAAAAGGCAAGCATACGATCGTAGAAATCGACCCGATTGCCGACATCGTAGAATCCGTGTCCTTCCTCTTCCTTGACCATCCACTCGTAGTCCTTGCCGATTTCGTCAAGTGCCTGGCGAAGTCGCTCGAAATGGCCAATCACGACACGCACATCGCTGCCGCCGTGGACCAGCAACAGGTCGGCCTGGATTTGGTCGACGTTGTGCACCGGGGAATTCCGGCGCAGCCGCTCCATGTCGTCGCCAACTGCGGTCGACATAAAGCGTTCGAAACTGGCGCGTGATTCGCGGTCTCGATGGCGTGACGCGTCATTGCCGTCACCACTTCGGAACCAGGGCAGGTCGTAGACGCCGACATACCCCACAGCACACTGATACAGATCGGGCTCTCGAATCACGCCCATCAGTGCGGCATAACCACCGTAGCTGCCGCCGTAGATACAGATTCGGTCGGGGTCGGCAATGCCTTGCTCGATTGCCCAGCGGGTGGCGTCGGTTACGTCATCCTGCATCTTGCCGCCCCATTCGCGCCAGCCGGCGCGAACGAAATCCTCGCCTCGGCCGCCGGAGCCGCGGAAATTGACCTGGAGCGTCGCAAAGCCGTGGTGCGCGAACAGCTGGGCTTCGGCATTGAAGCCCCACTGGTCGGCCACGCCGAACGGCCCGCCATGCACGTTGACGATCAGCGGCAGGTCTTTGTCGACGTTGTTCGGCGTCGTCAGGTAGCCGTGCAGCTCCATGCCGTCGCGGGCATTGATGCGGACCGGCTTCATCGGCGCCAGGATTTCGGTCGGGAGGTCGGGCAGCGCCGCGGCCAAAAGGCCCAGCTGCATGGCTTCAACCTCGAGGACATAGAATTCGCCGGGATTGCGGTCGCCGCGCACGTAAACGATCGCCTTGCTGCCGTCGCTCGAGGTTGAAGGGATCGTGACGTCCGCGTCGGGGAACGAGGCGATCAGGCTTCGCAGGACGGAAATGTCGGTCGGCGCCTGCTCGAGCTTGTCCTCGAAGAACGTATAGGTCATCGGCCCGAACCGCGCTGTGGCGCCGACGACCGCTCCGCTTGGGCCGCGCAGCAGTCCGGCTACATCGACATCGGGATGGCGGTAGAGGAGTTCGACCTGTTTAGTGTCGAGGTCGTAACGGAACACGCCTTGTCGGTCGCCGCTGGGCATGTCGTGGTTCGACCGGAAAAATACCTGGCGGTTGTCTGCCGAAAAGCCGAGAAAGCTGACCGCTGGCGACGGCCGCGATGCGTCGATATCGAGCGTTTGCCATTCCTGGTCATGCTTGACATACAGTCTGAGCTCCCGTTCGTCGAGTGTATCGCCCATCTTGAGTGCGGCCGCACCGCGCAGCTGACCGTCATTGTCGGCGATCAGTGCCACCATGTCGTCGTCGACGGGCTGATCGCCGACAAAGCGCAGCTCGCCGCTGAACAGGTCGAGCAGGTTGCCCTTGGGTACGCCCTGGTCGGCCCAGTGATAGCGGGCGATCAGGATATGCCGGTCGTCTTCGGGCAGCGGATGCAGAACTTGATAGGCCGAGTTCTGTGCGTCAAAAATCTGGTAGCGGCGGCTGCCGTCGGCATTGGCGGCATAATACTCAGTGGCGCGGCCGTAGTTATCGAGGTTGCCGGTCACCTCGCCAACCGCCATGACCACGCGTGCATTGCTGCCCCACCAGAAGTTCAGTACATGCATGTTCTCGCCGAAGGCGAACTGGCTGGTCGGTTTGCGCGAATCCAGATGGATCACCGCCAACTTGACCTGACTGCCATCCTCGTAGGTCAGCGCCACGTGTTCGCCGTCCGGGGCGATCTTGACGTTCTTGACCTGGCTGCTTGCAACGAAGGCGCGTGTATCGATGCGTTCCGGTTCGGATGCGGTGGCCCCGGACCAAGGATCCAAAAGGCACAGCAGACCCGATAGCAGTGTGATCAGTTTTGGCATGACACTCCTGTTTCCTAGAGCGTGGCAGTGGGCAACGGCCGGGTATTGTTGCAGAGTTGATCAGTTTTTTCAGCTCAGAACGCATCCTCGTGCGGGGCCATCAAAGTGGCGGCGCCGGCGCGTACCCTTGCATCCAGGCCCAGCGTGTCGGGCAGCAGTCGCGCCATGAAAAAGCGGGCGCAGTCGAGCTTGCTGCGGTAGAAGGCGGGCTGGCCGCGCCCGTCTGCCAGCGCGTCGAGCGCAGCCTGGGCCTGGCGGGCCCAGGACCAGGCCATTGCAGTCAGCGCAAACTGGTGCAGGTAGTCGACCGAGGCGGCCCCTGCTTCGAGCGGATCAGCGGCCATCTGCCGATAAACCCAGGCCGTCGTTTCCTGGAGTCTTGCAGCAGCCGCACTGACCGGGTCGACGAATTCGGCCATGTCGCCGCGCCCCTGCGCCGAGGCTTTCAGCTCGTCAATGGCCAGGAAGAACGAGTGGATCACCTCACCCTGTTCGGCCACCAGCTTGCGGCCAACGAGGTCGAGCGCCTGGACGCCGTTGGTGCCTTCATAGATCTTGCCGATGCGGGCGTCGCGCAGAAACTGCTCGACCCCGGTGTCCACAATGTAGCCGGCACCGCCGTGGACCTGCAGGCACTGGCTGGCCGATTCGAAGCCCATGTCGGTGAAGTACGCCTTGATGACCGGAGTCATCAGGGCGACCCAGTGACCGGCGCGTCGGCGGCGGTCGGGATCGGGATGATGGCGTTCCATTTCGAGCTCGAACGCCGTGTACAGGCCCAGTCCGCGCGCCCCCTCGACGAAGGCGCGCATGGTCAGCAGCATGCGTCGCACATCGGGATGAACGATGATGGGATCGGCGGGCCGATCCGGGTATCGCGCGCCGTCCAGACTGCGGCCCTGGAGCCGCTCACGGGCGAAATGCACGGCGTTCTGGTAGCTGACCGATCCCAGCCCGAGCCCCTGGATGCCGGTTTCCAGCCGGGCCGCGTTCATCATGGTGAACATGCACTTCAGTCCCCGGTTGGGCTTGCCGAGCAGGTAGCCCACCGCCCGGTCGTAGACCATTTCACAGGTTGCCGAGCCGCGGATGCCAAGCTTGTGATCGATGCTCTCGCAGCGCAGGCGATTATGCTCACCGAGGCTGCCGTCGGCGTTGATCAGGTATTTGGGCACGATGAACAGGCTGATGCCGTTTGTGCCCTCGGGTGCGTCCGGGAGTCGGGCCAGCACCAGGTGAATGATGTTCTCGGCCAGGTCGTGCTCGCCGGCCGAAATCCAGATCTTGGTGCCTGATATCCGGTAGCTGCCGTCATCGGCAGGTTCGGCGCGGCTGCGAAGCAGTCCCAGGTCCGTGCCGCAGTGGGATTCGGTGAGGTTCATCGTGCCGGTCCATTGGCCGGCAATCATCTGCGGCAGGTAGGTCTCTTTCTGCGTTTCGGTGCCATGGGCTGCGATGGTTTCCCAGGCGCCGTGAGCCAGCGCCGGATACATACCCCATGAGGTGTTGGCTGCTGCCACCATTTCCGCCAGCGCCAGACCCAGCACGTAGGGCAGCCCCTGGCCGCCGTAGGCGGGGTCGGAGGTCAGGCCCGGCCAGCCGGCCTCGGTGAACTGGCGGTAGGCGTCTCTGAACCCCGGGGGTGTGGCGACCTGGCCGTCATTCCATTGGCAGCCGGCCTGATCGCCGGGGGCGTTGATTGGCTGCAGGACTGATTCGCAGAAGCGGCCGCATTCGTTCAGCACGGCATCGATGATATCGGTATCTGCCTGCTGAATCGAAGGCAGCGCCTGAATACTGGAAACCTGCAAGACTTCGTGAATGTGAAAGCGAAAGTCGTCGATGGGTGCGGTATACGTCGGCATGGCGGTGTCCTGGCTGTGAGTGCGTGACCATACGGTATCGTATGGTGAGCGTATCACGAATTGGACGGCCGCGGGGTTGACCGCTGTCAAGGTTGTGCGGAGACTGTCCGGACACAATGAAAAACCCGCCATTGGAGATCGACATGGAATCGGCACAGATACGACAATTACTCGAGAAACAGTCTTTCTTTCAGGGGCTTGCAGACAATGATCTCGAATGGATCGCGTGTAGTGCGGTGGAGCAGCGGTTTGAGCCGGGTGTCCTGGTTGCGCGCCACGGGACGCAGGCTGAGTGTTTCTTCCTGGTACTGGAAGGCGCACTGATGGTCGAGATCCCGGCGCTGGCCGGCCCCTCACTGGAGGTGACCCGGCTTGGTCCGGGTCAGATTTTCGGCTGGTCCTGGCTGATCGAGCCGTTTCGCTGGCACTTCAACGCGCGCGCGGCAATCGAGACCCGGGTGCTGGAGTTCGACGGCCGCGCCATCCTGGAGCGCTGCGAGCGCGACAGCGCCTTTGGCTATCTGCTGCTCAAGCGCTTTTCCGCGTTGATGGGCGCTCGTCTCGAGGCGGCGCAGCGCAAGATGATGGATCAATGGGCACCGGCCGGCTTGCCGTAAGGGCCTGATCAAGATCGCGCCACAAGTCCTCGACGGCTTCCAGCCCGACCGATACACGCAGCAGGTTGTCCTGGATGCCGCCGGCATCGCGGTCGCTGGGAGCCACTACTCGATGCGTCAACCCGGCCGGGTGCTGAATCAGGGTGTCGACTGATCCCAGGCTGACCGCCGGCGTGATCAGGCGAACGCGCTCCAGGATCTGCGCGGCGGCGGCGCGACCGCCGATCACACCAAAGCCCAGTACGCAGCCCGGTCCGTTCATCTGACGTTCCAGCAGCGAACGACCGGCTTCATCAAGTCCGGGATAAAAGACCCGGTCAACGGCAGGATGGGCCTGAAGTCGTTGCACCAGTTCCCGTGCGCTGGCCTGAGCCTGCTCGACGCGCAGCCGCAGGGTTGGCAGCGAACGGTGCAACAGATAGGCAGCCCAGGGATGGAGCAGGGCGCCGGTCGCCACACGCACCTGCCGCAACCGCTCGGCGTAATGTTCCCGACAGGCGATAATGCCGGCAATGACGTCGCCATGTCCGCCGATGAACTTGGTGGCGCTGTGCAGGACGGCGCTGGCGCCGAGCGCCAACGGGCGCTGCAGTACCGGTGTGGCGAAGGTCGAGTCGACCACCACCGGTACTGTACCCGCCTGCTCGACGACGGCCGGGATGTCGACCAGTTCCAGCGTGGGGTTTGCCGGCGTCTCGATCAGCACGAAGGCGGTATCGGGGCGAAGGGCTTCAGCCACCTGGTCGGCCTCTACCCAGCTCACGGAGTTGCCCAGCAGTCCGCTGCCCAGCAGGTGGTCTGTGGTGCCGTATAGGGGTCGGACAGCGATGATGTGCGAGCCTCGCTCACGCATTGCCAGAACAAGAGCAGTCAGGGCGGCCATGCCCGAGGAGAACGCGACCCCGGAAGGTGCGCACTCCAGCGTTGCCAGGGCGCGCTCGAAACGATCGACGGTGGGATTGAACAAGCGCGCATAGATTGGGTTGTCGGCGCTGGCCTGGCCGGCGACCAGGGCATCCAGGCTGGCGCTGGCGTCATCGAGCGATCCAAGCGGATAGGTCGTCGACAGATCAACAGGCAGGGCATGTATGCCGAGCTGGCGCAGGTCTTCTCGACCGGCATGCACAGCGGCAGTCGGGTCAAACGGGTGGCGCATCACGGCTCTCAAGCGGTTGGATTCGGCACCAGTCTAGAATATTATTGGTAATTATTGTTTAGTAACGCATTTAATTCGATAAATAGAATATATATGCAATTAGATTCGATTGATGTGCGTATTATTCGGCTTCTGCGGAAGAATGCGCGGATTTCGAACAAGGAGCTGGCAGCCAGCATCGGCCTGGCGCCATCAACCTGTCTGGAGCGGGTACGTCGCCTGCGAATCAAGCGCGTGTTGACCGGATACCATGCCGACGTCGATCCGGATGCGCTGGGCATTGGTTTGCAGGCAATGGTTGCGGTGCGGCTGGCGCGCCATGCGCGCACCGAGGTCGAGGCGTTCGAGCGCCATCTCGAGCGCCTGGTCGAGGTGGTCACGATTTTCCATGTCGCCGGCTCGAATGATTATCTGGTCCACGTTGCGGTGTGCGATCCGACGCACCTGCGCGAGCTGGCCCTTTCGGCGTTCACCGAGCGCCCGGAAGTCGACCATATCGAAACCCAGCTCATCTTCGCCCACCGTCGCAATCACGAACTGCCGGTTTACCTGGATTTCGACGAAGCCTGAGTGGGCGGCTGCCGGGGACCATGCCGGGCTCATACGAAATCGGGGATTTCCAAATCTCCCGGCATGGCCCCCGGCAGCCGCCTCGGTAGAAAGTGGCTGAGACACCAGAGCGGAGGGCAGGTGGAGGGGATCTCGATTGCGTGATTTGGAAATCTCCGATTTCGTATGAACGCGACCGAGATCCCCTCCGCCTGCCCGCAGCGCCTATGGAAATGCGCGCCACAACGGAAAAGGCCCGCCAGTGGCGGGCCTTCCTGAAAGCGGAATCCTGGATCCTTAAACCGTCACGCCGCTTTCGCCATCTCCCGCAGCACGTAATGCAGGATCCCGCCGTTCCTGTAGTAGTCGATTTCCTTCGGCGTATCCAGGCGCACCTTGGCCTTGAACGTGGTTTCCTTGCCGTCGGGATGGCTTGCCTTGACCTCGACTTCCTTCTCGGTGCCGTCTTCGAGGCCCGTGATGGCGAAGGTCTCGGTACCGTCCAGGCCGAGGCTGTCGGCATTTTCGCCTTGTGCGAAAACCAGCGGCAGCACGCCCATGCCGATCAGGTTGGAGCGGTGGATGCGCTCGAAGCTTTCGGCGATCACCGCCTTGACGCCGAGCAGGCGAGTGCCCTTGGCCGCCCAGTCGCGCGAGGAGCCCGAGCCGTATTCCTTGCCGGCAATGACCACCAGCGGCGTGCCGTCTTCCTGGTACTTCATGGCCGCGTCATAGATCGACATGACCTCGCGGTCGGGGAAGTAGGTGGTGAAGCCGCCCTCCGTGCCTTCGGCGATCTGGTTCTTGATGCGCACGTTGGCGAAGGTGCCGCGCATCATCACTTCGTGGTTGCCGCGGCGCGAGCCGTAGGAGTTGAAGTCGGCCGGTTTGATGCCCTTCTCCTGCAGGTAGCGGCCGGCCGGTGAATCCGGTTTGATGGCGCCAGCCGGCGAGATGTGGTCGGTGGTAACCGAGTCGCCCAGCTTGGCCAGCACGCGCGCGCCGCTGATGTCGGCGATGGGCTCCGGCTCCATGCCCATGCCTTCGAAGAACGGTGGATTGCGCACGTAGGTCGAGTCCTCGTCCCACTCGAACATTTCGCCGGTGGGCGTATCCATGCTGTTCCAGCGCTCATCGCCTTCGAACACGCTCTTGTAGTTGCTGGAGAACATTTCCGAGCTGACATTCCCGCGGATGAAATCCTGGATCTCGTGGGCGTCGGGCCAGACGTCCTTCAGGTAGACCGCGTTGCCGTCCGGGTCTTCGCCGAGCGGTTCGTTGAACAGGTCGATGTCCATGCGGCCGGCAATGGCATAGGCCACGACCAGCGGCGGCGAGGCCAGGAAGTTCATCTTGACCTCGGGATGGATGCGCCCCTCGAAGTTGCGGTTGCCCGACAGCACCGAGCAGGCCACCATTTCGTGCTCGACGATCGCCTCGGCGATCGGTTCTGGCAGCGGGCCGGAGTTGCCGATGCAGGTGGTGCAGCCGTAGCCGACGGTGTAGAAGCCCAGCGCCTCGAGATCGTCGTCCAGGCCGGACTTCTCGAGGTAGTCGGTGACCACCTTCGAGCCAGGCGCGAGCGAGGTCTTCACCCAGGGCTTGACGCCCAGTCCCTTCTTGCGGGCATTGCGCGCCAGCAGGCCGGCGCCGAGCATCACCGCCGGGTTGGACGTGTTGGTGCATGAGGTGATCGCCGCGATGACGACCGCGCCGTCCTTGAGCAGGAAGGTCTGGTCCTTGTAGGTGACTTCGGCCGCCCCGGGCACGCCCTTGGCGCCGACTGCGGTGCCGCCGCCCTCGGAGGCGAAGCGTTCCAGGTCGCCGTTGTGGGCTTCGTCGCGGTTGGCTGTCATCTCCCCGAGCAGTCTCTCGAAAGTGCCCTTGGCCTTGCTCAGCAGGATGCGGTCCTGAGGGCGCTTGGGGCCGGCAATGCTCGGCTCGACGTCACCCAGATCGAGTTCAAGCACGTCGGAATAGCTCGGATCGGGATCGCCGTCGGCGCGCCACAGGCCCTGGGCCTCGGCGTAGGCCTGGACCAGTTCAATGCGTTCGGCACTGCGGCCGGACAGCTCCAGGTAGCGGATGGTTTCGGCGTCGATCGGGAAGATCGCGCAGGTCGAGCCGAATTCCGGCGACATGTTGCCGATGGTGGCCCGGTCGGCCAGCGGCAGGTGGGACAGGCCATCGCCGAAGAACTCGACGAATTTCCCGACCACGCCTTTCTGGCGCAGCATGTCGGTGATGGTCAGCACCAGGTCGGTCGCGGTTGTGCCTTCAGGCAGCTTACCGGTCAGCTTGAAGCCGATGACCTGTGGAATCAGCATCGAAATGGGCTGGCCCAGCATGGCCGCCTCGGCTTCGATGCCGCCCACGCCCCAGCCGAGTATGCCTAAGCCGTTGATCATGGTGGTGTGCGAATCGGTGCCGACCAGGGTGTCGGGCCAGGCCATCAACTCACCGTCGACCGCCTCGCCGAAGACCACGCGCGAGAGATGTTCGAGGTTGACCTGGTGAACGATGCCGGTATTCGGCGGCACGACCTTGAAGTTGTCGAACGCGCCCTGTCCCCAGCGCAGGAAGGCGTAGCGCTCCTTGTTGCGCTGGAACTCGATCTTGTTGTTGAGATCCAGCGAGTCGGCCTGGCCATAGCTGTCAACCTGAATGGAGTGATCGATGACCAGTTCGGCCGGAGAGAGCGGGTTGATCCGGTCTGGCTGGCCGCCCAGCGCTTTCATGGCCTCGCGCATCGCGGCCAGATCGACGATGGCCGGCACGCCGGTAAAGTCCTGCAGCACCACGCGGGCAGGCGTGAATGCGATTTCCCGGCTCGGATCAGCGGCGGGGTCCCACTGGGCCAGCGCGGCAATGTCGTCGGCGGTGATGTTGCTGCCGTCTTCGAAGCGCAGCAGATTCTCGAGCAGAATCTTCAGTGAATACGGCAAGCGCTCGATTTCACTGTGTTTTTCGGCGAGTTTCCTGAGGCTGTAGTAGCGGTATTTCTTGTTGTTGGCTTCGAGACGATCGAGACAGCCGAGCTCGTCACGCATGAGACTCTCCTCCAGTCAGTGTGCGATTTCAGTCCACCAGGTCGGGCGGCCGGTAAACTTTGATTTTAGCATGCTGTACATGGCCACCCTTCGGCTGCGGCGGCTCATGCCGTCAGCAGGGCCTGGGCCTGCTCGAGCATTTTTCGGCGCTGGAAGATCAGTCGCCACTGGCGCCCGCCGACCTGGCGCCACAGAATGGCCGAGCGCAGCCCGGCGAGCAGTAGCGAGCGCACGAACGCGACTTTCTCGGGTTGCTTGAGGTACTCGGGCTTGCCGTTGATCGACAGCCGGAAATCGAGTGTCGAGACATGGCGCTGATAGACGTCGGCGAGCTGGCTGGTCACGCTGTCGTCAACGGTTTGGCCGGCATCACGCCAGGTGTCGGCAATCAGGTCGAGTTCCTCTCCAATCGCCTGTTGACGCCGCCTGTCGCGCTCGATGTGCTTACCCAGCTTGGCCAGTCCCAGCGCATAGTTGAGCGACTGCAGATTATCCTCGGCGCTGCGTGCGCTGAACAGCTCGGTGAGTACGCGCAGCCCTAGGCGTACGCCACCGGTGCCGCCGTAAACCGCCTCGGTCGAATCGGGACTGCGGCTGAAAACACTGGCGATGCTGGCCTGGGTGGCCTGACCCGAGCAATGTCCGGATGTGGCAATCTGGCGAACCAGCTCGCTGGCCTGGAGCATGCCGGCAAACGCGATGGTGGCATCTTTCATTCGCACAGGGACTCCGGTCTGGGCAGGTTCATCAGTTCTTCCGGCAGGGGGGCGTCACTGGCCACAATGGTACCGCCACCGAGGCATTCCTCTCCATCGTAAAGCACCACAGCCTGGCCGGGTGTCACGGCGCGCTGCGGTCTTTCGAAGGTCAGCGCCAGGTGATTGTCGTCGGTCGCCTGCACCCGACAGGCCTGGTCGGGCTGACGATACCGCACCTTTGCGTGCAGCTTCTCGCCGACTCCGGGGCGGCGGCGAATCCAGTTGAGTTCGGCGGCCTCGAGCTCGGTTGACATCAGGGTGGGATGGTCGGTCTGCTGCTCGGCGTAGAGCACGTTGTTCTCGAGGTCCTTGTAAGTCACGTACCAGGGGGCTTCGGGAAAGTCTTTCAACCCGCCGACGTTGAGCCCCTTGCGCTGGCCCAGCGTGTAGTGGATCAGGCCCCGGTGGGTGCCGATCACCGCGCCGTCCGAGGTGCGGATTTCGCCCGGCTCGGCGTCGAGGTAGCTGGCGATGAAGGTATCGAAGTTGCGCTCGCCGATAAAGCAGATGCCGGTCGAATCCTTCTTGGCGGCCACCGGCAGGTCGGCGCGCGCGGCCAGCTCGCGCACTTCGGGCTTGGTCAGCTCGCCGAGCGGGAACAGGGCGTGCGAGAGCTGTTCCTGGTCGAGCGCGTAGAGAAAATAGCTCTGGTCCTTGTTGTGGTCGACGCCCTTGAGCAGGGATACGGTACCGTCGGCGTTGTCGCGCCGGCGCGCGTAGTGGCCGGTGGCGATCGCTTTCGCGCCCAGGTCGCGAGCGTGTTCCACGAAGGTCCGGAACTTGATCTCGCGGTTGCACAGGATGTCTGGATTGGGCGTGCGCCCGGCCTTGAGTTCGGCCAGGAAGTGTTCGAACACGTCGTCCCAGTACTCGGCGGCGAAGTTGCGGCCGTGGAAATCGATACCCAGGATCTCGGCCACGCGCCGGGCGTCGGCAGCGTCGTCTTCAGCCGAACAACGCGACTCCGGATCGTCCTCTTCCCAATTCTTCATGAACATGCCGGCGATGTTCCGGCCCTGCTGCTTGAGCAGCCACGCCACGGTGGACGAATCTACCCCGCCGGACATGGCCACCATGATCAGATCACTCATGCTTTTCCATATGGGGTTGGGGTCGGTTTTTTGCGAGTGCGGTTTCGTGTGCTTGGAGTTTAAGGGGGCAGGGGCGGGAAGCGGTGGCTGCGATTCGAAAATGCGAGGCGAACGGCGTGGTTGCTTCTCTACGCGACGACGTCGTTCTAGTGCCGCCGAGGCTGTCGTTGAGCTTCAGCGCGGTCGAGTCGCCTTTGACAAGCGCCCTTCAACCTTATGGACGGCGATTCACATGGCACTTCCGCGCCCCGATTTTTCGAATCGCAGCCACTACTCCCCGCCCCGACAGGTTGGGAGGAAGCTGAATCTCTTCGGTTCGGCCGCGAATTTTGCCTGAGCTAATGGGTTTCCCCTATCGGCCAGAGCCGATCGTTCTGGCTGCCAGTAATCGCCGGCTAGCTGGCCAGGATGGCGGTTATGTACCCCGCCTTCCGATACGGCATGTTCACCAGTCGTATCACCAGGCGATCCAGTGGTGATGGGGGCATGTTGCGTGGGAGTACCTCAATGCCGCAGTGCTTTACTCTGATCGTGAACCCCCCCCCATCCAGTGTTTCCTCGAGAAAGTGTTCGGGGAGCGGAGCTTCGTCCGGCTCTGATGCATGCACGGAATACGTGGAACGGGTTGCCACGGATCGCCGGTTCCACTGGTGAATCCAGTTCGGGATGCCATGAAAGCTCGCATTGTCCACCGGTTCTGCCACCACGAGCCAACCGCCCGGTTCGAGAAGGCGGCGGCATTCATGGATGACGCTGCGGGCATTCTGGTGCTTCAGATGGTGCAGTGCCCCGACGCAGCTGATGACGGAAAAGGTCTCCGATGTACGCTCCAGGTAGTCAAGGATGTGGCCTCGATGAAGTTCGGTCTGGCTCAAGCCAAGGCGCCTCGCTCGATCGGCTGCAACTCCTAGCATCCCTTCGCTGTGATCGACGCCGACGATCCTGTCGGGCTTGAAGCGTGTCCCCAGCCTTTCGATCATCTGCCCTGTGCCGCAGCCCAGGTCCAATAGGCCGCTAACCGCGGAATCTATTCCATCCAGGACGGGCGCGAAAAGAAGGTCATTTGCATAGCGTCTCGGGTCATTGACCACGGTGTCGTACTCAGCCGCGATCGTGTCGTGATAGCGCTCATCGAGCATGGAGTGCGGATCAGCGTGTGACATGTGAGTCGACTCAGTTTTTGCCAATGGGCCCAAGACAGCAGACGGTCGCCGGTTCCCCCGCTCGTCCTGCATGGTTGCGCGTGCATACTGCCACATTATTGGGGTGTATCGGCAGGCGTACGCGACGGTTCAAGGTCCTGTGCTGCGAACGGTGCTGAGCGCGGCGAACATCCATGCGCCGCCCGTCATACCTACGGTCGCTATTCCCCGAAAAGATCGGGGCTCATCAAATCAATAAATCGCTCGGCCTGGGGTGAGAGGTAGGCGCCGCGGCGCAGGACAGCGCCGTAGCTGCGGCGGGGGAAATAGCGACTCATGTCGCGCACGGCCAGTTGCTTGCGGTCGGTTTCGGTCAGGCAGATGCTGGTCACGATCGAGATGCCCATGCCCATCGCAACGTAGCGTTTGATGACCTCCCAGCCGCCGACCTCCAGATTGACCCGAAAGGGCAGGCCGTGCTTCTGGAAAACCAGATCAACCACCTGGTAGGTGCTCAGGCGCCGCGGCGGCAGAATGAGTCCGTGCGGGCTGATATCGGCCAGCTCGATTTCCCGGCGACGCGCCAGCGGGTGGTCGCGGCTCATGATCAGAGCCGGGTTGAAGTGCCAGATCGGCCGATAGTCGATGTCCTCGGGCACTTCGAGCATCGACCCGACGGCAAAATCGACTTCGTCGCCGCGGATCATGCCCAGACCGTCCGCGCCGGTGACGTTGTGCAGGTGCACGAAGATGCCGGGATGCTGGCGTCGAAAGCGCATCATCAGCGAGGGCAGCAGATGAAGAATGGTGGACTCGCCGGCGGCGATGCGGATCTCCCCGGTGTCGAGCGAGCCGTAGCGGCGCTGGAAATCATCCGGCAGTGCGTCGATGCGATCGACCAGCGGACGCGCCATTTCAAGCAGGGCCTTGCCGGCCGGCGTCAGCTGCAATCGCGGTCCGTGGCGCTCGAACAGCTGCCGCTCGAGCTCGTCTTCCAGGGCGCGAATCTGCTGGCTGACCGAGGGCTGACTGAGGTAGAGATTGTTCGCGGCCGCCGAGACGCTGCCGGTACGGGCCGTCTGAATGAACGCCCGCAGGTGCTTGAGGAGATTGCCTTTATATTGAGCCATGGAGCAACTATTGTAATATTCAATCTTTAAAATAAAAACATTTAATTTGATAAATAGTTCGACTCCCTCTAGTCTGGCCAACAACCTCAGGGTGGTCCAGACCAAGATGAATCACGCATCACAGCATCACTCGACCAGCAGTCTGGAAGCAGATCCGGGACTCGAACTCGGCGCGCCCCTGCCCGATGCGGCGCGCCCACTGCTGCCGACTGGTCTGCGCAACCTGCTGGGGGCTTTGTCGCGGCGCTACCGGGATGAGGTTGACGCCCTGCTCGCGGCCCGGCAGGAGCGCCAGCGACGATTCGACGCCGGTGAACTGCCGGATTTCCCGGAGGAGACGCGCGATATTCGCGAAGGCGACTGGAAGGTCGCGCGCATTCCCGAGGACTTGCGGAACCGACGGGTCGAGATCACCGGTCCGGTGGATCGCAAGATGATCATCAATGCGCTCAATTCCGGCGCGATGGTGTTCATGGCTGATTTCGAGGATTCCTCGACCCCGAGCTGGGACAACATGATCTCGGGCCAGGTCAATCTCCAAGATGCCGTACGCGGGACCATCGAATTCACGGCCGACAGCGGCAAGCAGTATCGCCTGGAACCGGATCCGGCGGTGCTGATCGTGCGACCGCGCGGCT
Organism: Pseudomonadota bacterium; assembly: GCA_013285445.1. NCBI lineage: Bacteria > Pseudomonadati > Pseudomonadota > Pseudomonadota bacterium. Next base: position 1,802,219 of record CP053448.1, read on the forward strand.
GGCATCTCGACGAAAAGCATGTGCGCGTCGACGGACGCGCTGTCCCCGGCGGGATGTTTGACGCGGCGGTTTTTCTCTACAACAACGCCGCCACGCTGATCAATCGCGGTAGCGGGCCGTATCTCTACCTGCCGAAACTGGAGAGCCGGCATGAGGCCGAACTGTGGGAGCGCGTGCTGACCGATATCGAGCGCCGGCTTGACCTCAATCCAGGCACGGTCAAGGTCACGGTGCTGATCGAGACCATCACGGCGGTGTTCGAGATGGACGAGATCCTTTACGCGCTGCGCAGCCGCATCGTCGGGCTCAACTGCGGCCGCTGGGACTATATTTTCAGCTATATCAAACGCTTCAGAACACATCCTGATAAAGTGCTGCCGGATCGTGCGCAGGTCACCATGACCGTTCCGTTCCTGCGCGCTTATTCACAGCTGCTGATCAAGACTTGCCATCGACGCGGTGCCTTCGCGATGGGCGGCATGGCGGCGCAAATCCCGATCAAGGGGGACGAGGAGGCCAACGAGCGGGCCCTGACCAAGGTCCGTGAAGACAAGGAGCGTGAGGCCGGCGACGGTCATGACGGCACCTGGGTGGCTCATCCCGGGCTGATTCCGGTGGCCATGGACATCTTCAACCGCCACCTCGGCGATCGCCCCAACCAGCTCCACCGGCTCGGCGAGGATGTTCGGGTCAGCGCGGCTGACCTGGTTGCGCCCTGCAAGGGCACGATTACCGAGGCCGGGCTGCGCGGCAATATCAGCGTGGCGATTCGCTACCTGGGCGCCTGGCTGGGCGGGCAGGGCTGTGTGCCGATCAATCACCTGATGGAAGACGCCGCCACGGCAGAGATCGCCCGGGCCCAGCTGTGGCAGTGGATCCGGCACGATCGCGGGGTTCTCGAAGACGGCCGCAACATCGACCACGCACTGGTCAATCGCTTTCAGGCCGAAGCGCTCGATCAGCTACGCGCCGAGATTGGTGAGTCCGGATTCAGCCGGGGACACTATGCCGATGCCGCCGCGCTGCTGCACGAGGCAACCGCCAGTGATGACTTCATCGAATTTCTCACCCTGCCGGGCTACGACCGGCTTGACTGACTCAGAACCGGAGCTGACAGCATGAATACTGACGTGACGCCGATTATCCAGATGGAGAGCGAATGGCTGGAGAGCCCGCGCTGGAAAGGGGTCGAACGCCCCTACGATGCCGCCGAGGTGCTGCGCCTGCGCGGCAGCGTCACCATCGAGCATACGCTGGCCCGGATGGGGGCCGAAAAGCTCTGGCGGCTGCTGGGCGAAGAGGACTTCGTCAACGCGCTGGGTGCCCTGACCGGCAACCAGGCCATGCAGCAGGTGCGTGCGGGTCTGAAGGCGATTTATCTGTCGGGCTGGCAGGTGGCGGCCGACGCCAATATCGCCGGCCAGATGTATCCGGACCAGTCGCTCTACCCGGCCAATTCGGTTCCGTCGGTGGTGCGGCGCATCAACAACACCTTTCTGCGGGCCGACCAGATCCAGTCGGCCGAGGGCAGCGGCGAGATCGACTGGTTCGCGCCGATCGTGGCCGACGCCGAGGCCGGCTTCGGCGGCGTCCTCAACGCGCATGAACTGATGAAAGACATGATTGACGCCGGCGCGGCTGGTGTCCACTTCGAAGACCAGCTCGCATCGGCCAAGAAGTGCGGTCACATGGGCGGCAAGGTGCTGGTGCCGACGCGCGAGGCGGTGCAGAAACTGATCGCGGCACGCCTGGCTGCCGATATCTGCAATGTACCGACGATCATCGTGGCCCGCACCGATGCGATGGGCGCGGGGCTTCTAACCTCCGATATTGATGAGGCTGACCGGTCCTTCCTGACCGGTGAGCGCACTGCCGAGGGTTTTTTCCACACCCGCGCCGGGATGGATCAGGCCATTGCCCGCGGTCTGGCCTATGCGCCTTACGCCGACCTGCTGTGGTGTGAAACCTCGACCCCCGATCTGGGTGAGGCCAGGCGCTTTGCCGAGGCCGTTCGCTCAGCCTATCCGGACAAGCTGCTTGCCTACAACTGCTCACCGAGTTTCAACTGGAGAAAGAACCTCTCCGACACCGAAATTGCAGGCTTCCAGCGCGAGCTGGGTGCCATGGGCTACAAGTTCCAGTTCATTACCCTGGCCGGCTTTCACGCCCTCAATCATTCGATGTTCCAGCTTGCACGCGGCTACAAGGAGCGCCAGATGTCGGCTTACGTCGAGCTGCAGCAGGACGAATTCGCGGCCGAGCCGCAAGGCTATACCGCCACCCGCCACCAGCGCGAGGTTGGTACCGGCTACTTCGACCAGCTGACCCAGGCCATCAGCGGCGGAGATTCCTCGCTCGGCGCGCTTGCCGGGTCGACCGAAGAGGATCAGTTCGACCGGGCCAGGAGCGCCTGACCGGTTGCCGGTCACCCCGGCGCCCGTTGCAAAGCGCGTCGACGCGGCGCTATGATCGGCCGATGGACGGCCACGATTCCCGCGGCTGCAGGCGCTCGGCCAGGTCGGCAGGTCGGGATTTGCCGACTGTCGCCGACGGTGAGGAAAGCGATCATGCTGGAGATGTCTGCAGTCACAACTGCCCGGACGGCGCGGGTCGCAGCCCCGCTGTTGCTGTCCTTGTCGTTGATGACAGGGCTGGTCCTGGCTGACACCGTGATCATCGAGGGCTCGGACACTTCGGAGGCCAGCGAATCCCGCGCATCAGCAACGGCCCGGCAGGGTATTCAGGGGGTTGACAACGACGGTGATGGCTTTGATGCCACAGTCGATTGCAACGACAATGCCCCTGATATCAACCCCGTTGCCACGGACATACCGGGCGATGATATCGATCAGAATTGCACGGATACGCTGGTCTGCTATGACGACGGTGACATGGACGGCTACGGCACCACGACCTCCGGCGAGAGCTCGTTTACGGCCACCGGAGGCGCGGCCGATCTGCCCGGCGCCTGCGGCTCGGCGACTGCTGATCTCTGGGATGATGACTCTTCCGACTGTCACGATCAGGATCCGGCCATGAATCCGGGCGCGGACGAGGTCTGCGACGGGCAGGACAACGACTGCGACGGTGCGATCGACGAGGCCGACAACGAGCTTCCGGAGGGGGCGTGTGCGGTTGTTTTTTCCGACCGGTTCGAGTTTTTGCCCTTCTGACCGGCCGATGCTTGAAAACCGTTGACGGCTGCCGCAGTATGATGACCTGTCAGGTCAGATACTGCGGCACCCGATGAGCGACAGAGAAAAGCACGCTGGCGGTATCACCGGCGACGGGCTGGCGCTTCAGGAAGCGCGGCCGAAGGTTCGCAAACCGCCGCTTTACAAGGTCGTGATACTCAACGATGACTACACGCCGATGGAGTTCGTCGTCCAGGTGCTCATGCGTTTTTTCGCCCTGTCGCATGACAAGGCGACCAGCATCATGCTGCACGTCCATACCCGCGGCCGGGGCGTTGCCGGTGTTTACACCTACGAAATTGCCGAAACCAAGGCCGTTCAGGTCAACGGTTTTGCGCGCGAGCACGACCATCCGCTCCAGTGTACGCTTGAGGAAACCGATCAGTGACTCCGGCCAGGAATCATTGGCCAGCAAATCGGTCTCAGTGGCTGGGACCATCGCTTAACCGTCAAGTCGAAGGGCGTCGCCATGTTCAGCAAGGAACTTGAACTCTCGATCTCGCAGGCCTATCACATGGCGCGCAGCAAGCGTCATGAGCTCCTGACGGTCGAACATCTGCTGCTGGCGCTGCTCGACAACGACTCGGCGCGAGAGGTGCTGACTGCCTGCGGGGTGGACATGGAACGGCTCGGTCTGGAGCTTGGTCAGGTGCTCGACGAGTCCGTGCCGGTGCTCTCGGAGGGCGACCAGCGCGACACACAGCCGACCATTGGCTTCCAGCGCGTACTTCAGCGCGCCCTCTATCACGTGCAGTCGGCCGAACGCAAGGAAGTGCTGGGCGCCAACGTGCTGGTCGCGATTTTCAGCGAAAAGGACTCCCATGCCGTCTACCTGCTCGGCAAACAGGATGTCGCCCGGATCGATGTGGTCAACTACATTTCCCACGGCGTTTCCAAGGCCAGCGAGCCCGGCGCCAAGCCGGCGGTCGAGGAGGAGGGCCAGGTCGGTGATGCCAGCGGCGAAGACGACAAGTCAGCACTCGCCGCTTACGCAACCAACCTCAATGAGCGTGCACGAGGTGACCAGATCGATCCGCTGATCGGACGCGCCCTGGAAGTGGAGCGAACCATTCAGATCCTGTGTCGCCGACGCAAGAACAACCCGCTCTACGTCGGCGAATCCGGGGTTGGCAAGACGGCATTGGCCGAAGGCCTGGCGCTGCGAATCGTGCGCGAGGAGGTGCCCGGTGTGCTGGCCGACGCCGAAATCTGGGCGCTCGATCTGGGTGCCCTGCTGGCCGGGACCAAGTATCGCGGGGATTTTGAAAAACGCCTCAAGGCCGTGCTGGCCGAACTCAAGAGTCGCGAAAAGGCCGTGTTGTTCATTGACGAGATTCATACCATCATCGGTGCCGGTGCTGCCTCCGGCGGGGTCATGGATGCCTCCAACCTGATCAAGCCGGTGCTGGCCAACGGTGACCTGCGCTGTATCGGTTCGACCACATTTGAGGAGTACCGCGGCGTGTTCGAGAAGGATCGGGCACTGGCGCGGCGCTTCCAGAAAATCGATATTGTCGAGCCCTCGGTCGGCGAGACCATCGAGATTCTCAATGGCCTCAAGCACCGCTTCGAGGAACACCACGGCGTGACGTACACCAGCGAGGCGCTCGAGGCCGCAGCCACGCTGTCGGCGCGGCACATCAATGACCGCCATCTGCCAGACAAGGCGATCGATGTCATCGACGAGGCTGGCGCCCGCGAGCGGCTCAAGCCAGCCGAAGACCGGGTTAGGCAGATTGACGTCAACGAGATTGAGGAAATCGTGGCGCGGATGGCGCGTATCCCGCCGCGTCAGGTCTCGCGTTCCGATCGTGACGCGCTCAAGACTCTCGAGCGCGACCTTCAAATGGTGGTGTTCGGCCAGGACGAAGCGATTCGCACCCTGGCCTCAGCCATCAAGATGTCACGCTCCGGGCTGGCCGAGGTAGAGCGGCCGATCGGCAGCTTCCTGTTTGCCGGGCCGACCGGTGTGGGCAAGACCGAAGTGACGCGCCAGCTGGCGCTGACCCTGGGCATCGAGCTGGTGCGTTTCGATATGTCCGAATACATGGAAGCACACTCGGTCTCGCGTCTGGTCGGCGCGCCGCCGGGATACGTCGGCTTCGACCGTGGCGGCCTGCTGACCGAGGCCGTCACCCAGACGCCGCATGCGGTGCTCTTGCTCGACGAGATCGAAAAGGCTCACCCGGACGTCTACAACCTGCTGCTGCAGATCATGGACCACGGCAAGCTGACCGACGCGAACGGGCGCGGCGCCGATTTCCGCAACGTCATTGTGGTCATGACAACCAATGCCGGCGCTGAACTGGTCAGTCGGCGCGGCATCGGTTTCACGCCCGCCGATCATTCCAGCGACGGCATGGAGGCCATTCGAAAGCAGTTCACCCCGGAATTCCGAAACCGTTTGGATGCCATCATCCAGTTCCATTCGCTGGCGCTGAATGTGGTGATGCAGGTCGTCGACAAGTTCCTGATGGAAATGGAGAATCAGCTGGCCGACAAGGGTGTGCATATCGAGGTGTGCGCTGACGCACGGGAATGGCTGGCCGAGCATGGCTTCGACGAAAAGATGGGAGCAAGGCCGATGAAGCGGGTCATCCAGGAGCACATCAAGCGGCCCCTGGCCGACGAGCTGCTGTTCGGCGCGCTTGCCGATGGTGGCGAGGTAGAAGTCCGTCTAAGGGATGACGGTAGCGGTCTGGATTTGACCTGTCGCGGGCGCAGCGTCGAACCGGTGGCAGACTGACCGCCTGCGCGGCGACTATTTCATGCGGTAGGTGATGCGTCCCTTGCTCAGGTCGTAAGGCGTCATTTCGACCTTGACCCGATCCCCGGTCAGAATCCGGATGTAGTGCTTGCGCATGCGCCCGGAGATATGGGCGGTAATGACATGCCCGTTGTCGAGTTCGACACGGAACATGGTGTTGGGCAGGGTCTCGAGCACCTTGCCCTCCATCTCGATATGTTCATCCTTGGCCATAGGCTGTTCTCGCAGTTGAAAAACCGCGTTATTGTGACAGCTTTCGCGCCAGACGCAAGTACGCTCACCCTTTCCGAGCCAGCCAGACGCCAAATCGTGCAAAAATCCTGCGCTCTGGCCCTTGACAGACGGAACCGGGCGCTTACAATTGTCGGTCTTTTGCGGGAATAGCTCAGTTGGTAGAGCACAACCTTGCCAAGGTTGGGGTCGCGAGTTCGAGTCTCGTTTCCCGCTCCAGATTCCAGAAGGCCCGGATCGACCGGGCCTTCTGCGTTGTAGCCGGCCATCAGCCTTCCGGGCCTGCTTTCGGTTACAATCCCAGACGTGCTGACCGGCTAGGTGGCAGAGTGGTTATGCAGCGGCCTGCAAAGCCGTGTACCTCGGTTCGATTCCGGGCCTAGCCTCCAGTTTTCCCTCAACTCAAGCCTCTGTTCGTCTCCCGCGCACATTTGACGGGCATGTCGGCAGGATTCGGGTTGAACAGCGCCGGCGATCGGCGCAGTCTAGCGGTAAGCTGAGCAGCGGGTGCTGTCGCCATGAACGACTACCAGCGCATCGAGCGCGCCATCGCCTACCTTGATCATCATTTTCGCGAACAGCCATCCGTGACCGAGGTTGCGGCCCATGTCGGGCTGTCCTCTTCGCGTTTCCATCGGTTGTTTCGGCGGTGGGCTGGTGTGACACCGCACCGGTTCCTGGCCAGCGTGACCGCAGCCCATGCACGCCGCTTGCTCGAAAAGTCGGTGCCCGTGGTCGAAACGGCCCTGGCATCCGGGCTGTCCGGCCCCGGGCGTTTGCATGACCTGATCGTCGGCGCCGAAGCGGTCACGCCGGGCGCGATCCAGCGGCGTGGCGAAGCCCTGTGCTTTGTATATGGCGTCCACGAAACGCCGTTCGGCAGCGCCCTGCTGGTCGAATCACGCCGTGGGATCAGCGGTCTGTCGTTTGTCGACGAAGGCGTTGAATTGCTGCTGGCGGATTTCCGTGCCCGCTGGCCGCGCGCCGAGCTGGTTTGCGATCCGGCGCGGACCGCGCCGACCATGGCGCGCATCGTTGACAGTCTGCGCATCGGACCGGATGGGCTGCGCTTGGCGGTCGCTGGCACCAATTTTCAGCTGCAGGTCTGGTCGGCCCTGCTGCGGCTGCCCCCGGCTACGGCCGTGAGCTACGGGCGCATCGCTGCCCATATCGGCCGTCCCGATGCCGTGCGTGCGGTGGGTTCGGCGGTCGGGGCCAATCCGGTTCCGCTGCTCATCCCCTGTCACCGCGTGCTGCGCAGCAGCGGTGCGTTCGGCGGCTACAGCGGCGGCATCTGGCGCAAGCGTGCCATCCTCGCATGGGAACAGGGCGTCCCCTAGCCCTCCTGGTCTTCCAGCGCTTCGCGGGTCCGCTCCAGGCCTTTCTGGAGCTGGTCTTCGACCTGGCGTGCCTTCTCGGTGGCTTCCTCGTATTCCTTCAGAACATGGTCGGCGGTTTCTTCCGCGTTCGGCGCCTGGTCCGGCCCGCTGCATGCAGTGGCCAGCGGCAGCAGCAAGAATAGGCAATAATGTGTTTTCATCATCAGCGGGATCCTCATTCGTCCGGCCAGTATAGCGAACGGCTGACGGTTTTCGCGAGCAGGTGCACGGTCTGTTGATTGGAGTCTGGCATGAGTGACAACGCATCAGGTTTGCATGACGACTGGAGCGCCGCCTATCGTGTGCCGGTCGATGGGCGCTTTGTGATTGACCGGTTTGCAGCCGAGCCTCCGCCGGGCATCCCCGGCAGGAAAGCCATGAAAAAGGCCTTGAACCGGCAGGTGCGCCGTCTCCACGACCTGCAGCGTCTGCTCTACGCTGATGGCCGCAAGGCCGTGCTGGCCGTGTTTCAGGGGCTCGATGCGGCCGGCAAGGACAGCACGATTCGCCACGTGTTTTCCGGCGTCAATCCGGCCGGATTCCGGGTGACTTCCTTCGGTCCGCCTGGCGGTCGCGAATGCGGGCATGACTTTCTCTGGCGCTGTGCTCGGGCGCTGCCCGAGCGCGGCAGAATCGGCATCTTCAACCGCTCGCATTACGAAGAGGTGCTGGTGGTTCGCGTTCATCCCCGGCACCTGGCCGGGCAGGGCCTATCGACAACACCCGACGAGTCGTTCTGGCTCGCGCGGTTCGAGTCGATCCGGGCCTGGGAGCAGCACCTGGCACGAAACGGAACGGTGATCGTCAAGTTCTGGCTCAACGTTTCCATGGCCGAACAGGCCAGACGATTTCAGCGGCGTATCGAACGGCAGGACAAGCAGTGGAAGTTCCGGCTCGGTGACCTCGAGACCCGGGAGCGACGTACCGAGTATCTGCAGGCCTACGAGGCGCTGCTGCGCGAGACCTCGACCGATCAGGCCCCATGGTTTGCGATCCCGGCCGATTCCAAGCCCTACATGCGCCTGGCCGTCGCGCGCATCATGGTCGAGACGCTCGAACGAATGCCGATCACCTTCCCCGCAGTCACGCCCGAGCAGATCGCAGACATGGCCACTGCCAGCCAGCGCCTGGCTCAGCGCGGGGACGGGCCATCATGAACCCTTTCAGACCGCAGGACACCTTGGCCCGATGATGACCGGCCGCAATCATCGCCGGTCGCCAAGTGCCGGCGAGCGATGGTATCGCCTCGATCTGGGAGACGCGATGCTGGCCGACACCACGCTGGCGCAGATTCGTCGTCGGGTGCTCAGCGAACACTTGGATGCAAGCCGGCCGGCTGCCTACATCCGGCATGTCTCCGGGGCACTGCATTGCCGGGTTGAACTGCTGTTCGCACCGCACGCGCGGGACGTGGCCAAAGCGCTGGGAGCGCACCCCTGTGCAGCGCCACCACAAACCGGCCTGGAACCGCTGGTCGGCGGCTGAGCTTGGGATGGGCATTCGACCCGGTCTGGCCGGTGTCGCGGCCGGCGCCATCCTGGCCCCGGTGCTGCTGGGCCAAGGGCTGTACGTGCGACGCGTTACGCCGAGGCTGCCCGAACCGGCCGGTTCCCGCTGTGGTCGAGTCGGAAGCGGGCCGCTACTCAAGTTGCTGATCATTGGCGATTCGGCTGCCGCCGGAGTGGGAGTCAACGATCAGCGACAGGCTCTGGCCGGCCGCCTGGCTGTGGCCCTGTCGAATCACTTCGAATTGCACTGGCGCCTGATCGCGCGAACGGGCGTGACGACGCGCGACGCGCTGGCGACCGTTCAGGCATCAGCACCCGAGTCCTTTGACGTGGTGGTCACCTCACTCGGGGTCAACGACGTCATCAGCCGACTGAACCTGTCCTCCTGGCGCCATGAGCAGCGCCGGCTGCGCGAACAGTTGCGCTCCCGGTTCGGGATCAGACAGCTGATCGTCACCGGTCTGCCGCCGATGGGCTGGTTCCCGGCATTGCCGCAGCCGCTGCGCTGGTATCTCGGGCAGCGCGCGGGCTGGCTCGATCGCATGCTTCGGGAAGACCTGGCGCAAGAGCCCGATGCCGAGTTCCTGTCGGTTGCGTTTGGCCCGGAAAAGACGCTGATGGCCAGCGACGGGTTTCATCCCGGAGCGGCGGCCTACCGGCAATGGGCGGAGGCCGTGGCCGAGCTGATTGTCGCTCGTCATGGAACGGCAGCGGCATGATCCCGCTGCGTCGGTGTGCGGGCGTCGTTACTGCAGCCAGCCGATTTCTCGCGCCGTTTGCCGCCCGATCTGGCACTGTTGCAGACTTTGAGCCTGTTGCGCCATATCCGGTTTGACCGGTATTCGACCCGCCATGATTTCAGCGACTGGCTGCGGAAAGCGTGGTGTCCTGCCGGGCTGCGCGTAACCTTCCGGGAATTTCGGCAGCCCGGTCGCAGAGTTATAGAGGTCCCGGGCGTTGACGGTGTGCAGCAACTCGTGGGCCAGGATGACCTGGTTGAGGTCCTGGGCGTTTTCACCGGTTGACTGGCTGATCAGCCCCAGTCGGGGACTGGACATGCCGATGGAATGCAGATCCAGGCCTTGGCCGTTCTGCGCGCTGTAGCGCGCGACGATGACGATGTCCGGGTTCAGTTCGCGGATGTCCAGCTGCCAGTACCACCAGCGAAGGTTCACTGCCCACTTCAGTTTCCGCCAGTAGCCTCCGCGGCTCGGCGGCAAGGGAGGCGCCCGCTGGAGCACCGGGCCCTTGCGGATAACGAAGGGCGGATCGAGCGGCAGCCGGTGGCGACCGGCCTGCCTGGCCAGCCAGTATTCGACTGGATCATAGTGGGCACTGTTGAGCGATTCGAGCCAGCGTCGCACCTCGGTCGATCCATCGGCATTGTACGGGTAGACGCCAACAATCAGAGTTTCGGACCAATCCGGACGCTGGTCCCGCTCCCAGAAGGCGAGGATCACCAGCGGGAAAAGCAGCAGCAGCAAAAGCAGCACGCGAAGCTGTTTGGCACGTGTCATCGTGGCTCAGGGCAGTAGTGGAAAGCGGAGGCGATCAACGGACCATACCGCAGAAACGCAGGATGGCCAATGCCAGGCTACGGGTGGTGGTCAGAAGTTCTTCGATCGGCACGAATTCGTCGGGTGCGTGTGCAACCCTGACATTGCCGGGGCCGAACAGGACCGTCGGCGTGCGAGCATGGTGAACCAGCAGGTGCATATCAGCCCCGTAGGGCATGCCGCGGATAACGGCGGCCCGATCGGTCACTTCGGTCAATCCTTTTGCCAGCGCACGGACCAGCGTGTGGTCGACATCAATGGCGGCAGGCAGGTAGCGTGCACCCCACCACTCGATATGCGGTGGGTTTCGTTCCAGCCAGGGATCGCCCATTCCAGCCCCGCGCAGGGCCGCTTCCAGCTCAAGCTGGGCCGTTTCGGGGTCTTCGCCGATGGCCAGGCCGTAGCGTCCTTCCAGCACCAGCGCTTCGGCTACCGTTGAAGCCCAGATGCCGGCCCGCGCCTTGCCGATGCAAATGGCAAAGGGCACGGCATAATCGGCGAACAATGGATGCGCCAGGCGCCGGTTGCGCTCGGCCTCCAGCGCCGCGAGCGCGCTGTAAATCCGGGGGAAGTGTCCGAGTGGGTCGACCCCTTCAATGCGCAGCGCGCCGTGGGCCGCCTGTCCGGGAATGACGATCCGGAAGCTCAGCGCGCCGGCCTGGGCCGGCGCGATCATCAACTCGGTCGGCTCCATCACGATCGCCGCATCACCGCGATGCCCCCGTACGATCGTCGCCAGGGTCCCGAGGCCGCCGTCTTCCTCGCCGACAACGGACTGAATCTGCACTTGCCCGCGCAGCCGAACGCCGGCTGCAGCGATGGCCTTCACGGCAGCCATGGCGCAGCACAAGCCGCCTTTCATGTCGGCTGATCCGCGGCCATAGACGCGGCCGTCGCGAACCGTGCCGACAAAAGGCGGCATGGTCCAGCGGTCCAGCTCACCGGCCGGGACGACGTCGACGTGGCCGTTGAGGACCAGTCGCGGGCCCTGGGCGCTGCCGAACATGGCAACCAGCCCGAGGGCACGCTCGCGCTGGATCTCCACACCCCAGGCGGGATGCTGTTGCATCCTGGGCAGGTCGATCTCCCAGAGATCGACGTCCATACCCATGCCGGTCAGGCGTTCGGCCATGTCCAGCTGAATGTCGATCTCTTGTCCGTTGCTCGAGTCAAGGGCGATCAGCTCGCTCAGGCTGCGGAGCAGCGCCGCTTCATCGATCGCGTCAATTACGGCCTGTTCGATCGGGCTCATTCGGCATCCTTCGACGGCGCCTTGCGGCGAACCGCGTTCCTGCGGTCAGATCTGTTTGCCATTGAGCCGCAGCGCATTGCCGATCACCGACACCGAACTGAAGCTCATGGCCGCCGCTGCGATCATCGGGCTGAGCAGCAGGCCGAAGAAGGGGTAGAGCACCCCGGCGGCGACGGGTACGCCCAGGCTGTTGTAGACAAAGGCGAAGAACAGGTTCTGCCTGATGTTGGCCAGGGTCGCCCGCGACAGCCGGCGCGCGCGCACGATGCCGTTGAGATCGCCCTTGACCAGGGTGACGCCGGCCGACTCCATCGCCACGTCGGTGCCGGTGCCCATGGAAATGCCGACCTGCGCCTGCGCCAGGGCCGGGGCGTCGTTGATGCCGTCGCCGGCCATCGCCACGGTGCGTCCGGCCTCCTGCAGCGCCTTGACCTTCTCGGCCTTGTCCTTTGGCGCGACATCGGCAAAGACCTGGTCGATGCCCAGTTCCTTCGCCACGGCTTTCGCCGTCGTCTCGCTGTCGCCGGTGACCATCACGATCTCCAGGCCTTCGGCGTGCAGCGCCTTGATTGCATCGGGCGTGCTCTCCTTGATCGGATCGGCCACGCCGATCAGGCCGGCGGCCTTGCCGTCGACGGCGGCGAACATCGCCGTCTGGCCCTTGCCGCGCAGCTTCTCGGCGGTGTCGATCAGCGCTTCGACGTTGACCTCGAGCGCTTCCATCAGCTTGCGATTGCCCAGGGCGACCTGCTTGTCGCCGACCCGGCCGTGAACACCCTGGCCCGTGACGGACTCGAAATCCGATACGTCGGTCAGCTCGAGATCGCGGGCCTTCGCGCCTTCGACAATGGATTCGGCCAGCGGATGCTCGCTGGCGCGCTCGAGCGAGGCGACGGCGGCCAGCAGCTCGTTCTCGTCCACGCCCTCGGCCGCCTCGATGGATGCAAGCTTCGGTTGACCTTCGGTGAGCGTGCCGGTCTTGTCGACGATCAGGGTGTCGACCTCGCGCAAGTGTTCGATCGCCTCGGCGTTGCGGAACAGTACGCCCATGCCCGCACCGCTTGGCCGGTGGCGACCATGATCGACATCGGCGTGGCCAGGCCCAGCGCGCAGGGGCAGGCGATGATCAGCACGGCCACGGCGTTGACCGTGGCGTAGGCCAGGCGCGGCTCCGGGCCAAACGTCAGCCAGACGAAAAATGCGACCACGGCCGAAGCCACGACCGCCGGCACGAAGTACTTTGCCACCACGTCGGCCAGGTTCTGGATCGGCGCGCGCGAGCGCTGCGCCTCGGCCACCATCCGCACGATCTGCGACAGCACGGTGTCGTTGCCGACCTGTCTGGCCTCGATCACCAGCGTGCCGGAGTCGTTGACCGTCGCACCGATGACCTTCTCGCCCGATGATTTCTCGACCTTGACCGGCTCGCCGGTAATCATCGATTCGTCGACGTTGGAGCGGCCGTCGACGACTTCACCGTCAACCGGAATCTTCTCGCCGGGGCGCACGCGCAGCCGGTCGCCGATCTGCACGTCCTCGAGCGGCACGTCTTCCTCGTTGCCGTCCGAGTCGATGCGCCGCGCGGTCTTCGGCGCCAGGCCGAGCAGGGCGCGGATGGCCTGGCTGGTCTTCGAGCGGGCCTTGAGTTCCAGCACCTGGCCGAGCAGTACCAGGGTGACGATCACGGCGGCGGCCTCGAAATACACGCCGACGGTGCCGTGCTCATTGACCATCGAGGCCGGGAAGATCCCCGGGGCGGCGGTGGCGACCACGCTGTAGAGGTAGGAAACCGACACGCCCAGGGCGATCAGCGTGAACATGTTGAGGTTCATCGTGCGCACCGACAGCCAGCCGCGCACGAAAAACGGCCAGCCGGCCCACAGCACGACCGGCGTGGCGAAGGCCAGCTCCAGCCAGATGCCGAGCCGGTGCGGAACCAGCTCGTCCAGGCCGGGAATGAGCATCTTGCCCATGGCCAGGAACAGCACGATGGCCGACAAGGGCACGCTCACCCAGAAGCGCCGGCTCATGTCGACCAGCTCGGGGTTGTCTTCTTCCTCGAGCGTTACGGTGCGCGGTTCCAGCGCCATGCCGCAGATGGGGCACTCACCCGGCTCGTCGCGCACCACTTCCGGATGCATGGGGCAGACGTACTCGGTCTTCGTCGACGGGCCCGACTGCGCCTTTTCCAGCGCCATGCCGCACTTGGGGCAATTGCCGGGTTCGTCGGATTCCACCCCGGCGCACATCGGGCAGTAGTAGGCCTTGTCGCCGGAGGGCTCGACGGACTCAGCGCCGCCATGGCAGCAGTGCTGGTCGCTTTCTTTCCGGTTGCCGTGGCAGTGCTCGTGTTCGCTCATCGTGGGCCTCGCGAGTTCAAGTCGGTGGTTTTCGGGGCAGGGGCTAGCGCCCGTAGCGGGTCAGCACGTCGATCAGTTCGTCGATGCGCTGATTGGGCTCTTCGGTCCGGCCCCGGGTCAGCGCGTCCTGGATGCAGTGCTGGACGTGGGTTCTGAGCACGCCGTCCTCGACCGCGCGCAGGGCGGAGCGGGCCGCGCGCAGCTGGGTGAGGATGTCGACGCAGTAGCGCCCTTCGTTGATCATCCGGGCAATGCCATCGAGCTGACCGCGGGCCCGGTTGAGGCGCTGGAGCTGGTCGTGATGCGAAGGGTGCTTGTCCATGCCGCCCATGATACCCCCGCGGGGTATATGGCACAACTAGAAACAGGGTTAGCTTGTAAATTGATTTGTATAAACAACTATTTAACGAACATACATAAAGTGATGTATTGAATGTTCCACGCGGCAACAGGGGGTATCAGCGCGGGTTTCGGACGCGACCCGGCTCGTCGTCGGGATCCTGCATGTGCAGCCGTAGCGCCTCGAGCCACGACCCGTAGCGCCGCTCGATCGCGGGGACCGTTCCGCACGGCACGGGCTCGAAGGCGGCGTCGGGCAGGGGGCGATCGGACAGCAGGGCCCCCAGCCCCATGGCCGTGCCCTCGGCCGAGCGCAGGCGCAGCAGCTCGACGTCGATCAGCCCGCCCAGCCGCGCGACCAGGAAATCGGACTGTCCCAGGCCGCCGCTGACGATGATGCGCCGCGGCGGCGCGGTCAGCCGGTTCATGGCCTCGAGGTTGGCGCGAATCAGGAAGGCGATGCTTTCGACCACGGCGGCCAGGCGCCGGTCGAAGGACAGGCTTTCCGGGTTGGCCACGCCGGCGAACGCGGCCTCGGGGCCGCCGCACCACCAGGGCGAGCCCAGCCCGTCGATGGTGTTGAGAAACAGGGCGGATGGCTCGGCCGCAGGGTCGAGGGCCGCCAGGCGCCCGGGCGTGAACCGGCTGCCGCCCTGGTCGTGCCGCGCCAGCCAGGCCAGGGCCGAGCCGGCGCCGTGGACGCTGCCCTCGAGAGCGAAACCCGCGTCGCCGCCCAGGTAGCTGAGCTGGAACCGGTCGGTGTCGATGGGTTCGGCAACCGGCCGGATCAGGAAGGCCCCCGTGCCCAGGTTGACGTAAAGGGTGTGTGGATCGGGCTGCCCGTCGATGAAGGGCAGGACGTTCTGGTCGCCGACCAGCGCCCTGAGCGGCGGGGCGCCCGGAAGGATGCCGACGGACCCGAAGTCCGCCGTGCTGCCGACGACTTCCGGCAGGATCGACTCCGGAATGTCGAAGGCGTCGAGCAGGTCCTGGTCCCAGCCACGCCTCGCGCGCGACCATAGCAGGGTACGCTGGGCGAGCGTGTGGTCGCAGCCGGGCTGAACGCTCGCGCCCAGCCGGGCGGCGAGGAAACTGCCCAGCGGGCCGGCCGCCAGCCGTCCGCGCCGTTCGGCCTGCACGACTGCCGGCAGGTGGGCTCGACACCAGGCGATCTTGGGCGCACCGGCGTAGGGCGAAAAGCGCAGGCCGGTGCGCATGCGAATGTCGGTGGTCGGCAGCGGCGGGGCCTCGTCCGCGGTGCGCCGGTCGCGCCAGGAAATCACCGGCGCCAGCGGCTCGCCGGTCCGGCGGTCCCAGCAGGCGATCGAGCCGCGCTGAACCGCCAGGCCGGCCTGGTCGATGAGCCGGCCCTCGGCCGCCTCGCAGGCGGCGCCCTCGACGGCAGCGAGCAAGTCTCCGGCCCGGTACTCGACGCGCCTGCCGGCTTCCTGCGTTTTCAGCGGCCGGCTGGCCCGGGCGAGGATCCGGTCGTCGGCATCGACGGCCAGGGCGCGCACGCTGGTCGAGCCGACATCGATGAGCAGCCGGGTCTCAGCGGCCATGCGCAACCCCCGTCACACCCGGCAGGTCGTCGACCTCGACCAGGGTCGCACCCCGCTCTCGCCAGCGCCGCGCCTCGGCAAGCGCATCGACGCCGTAGACCACCCAGCGCCAGGGTCCGGGCCAGAACGGACGCGTTTCGTCCGGTACCCGATCGGCGCGAATGAAGAGCCAGTCCGGGGCCAGCCGCTCGGCCTGTCGGTGGCTTTCGGGAGTCCAGGACCTGATCACCCAGCCGGTGAATTCGATGCCCTGCTCGCGGGCCAGGGCCGGGGCGAGGGGATCGAATGAAATCAGGACGCAGGGGCAGGGCGCCTGGCGCAGTGCCGCGGTCACGATTTCGACGGCTTGCCGGTGGCCAAAATGCTCGATGCTGTGGCGCTTGAGCTCGACGAAGGCGGTCACCCGAGGGTGCAGATCGAACAGCGCCAGGGTTTCGCCCAGGGTGGCAATGCGCGAGCGGCGATCGGGCCGGAGACGGCGCCGCCCGAGTTCGTCGAGCGTCAGTTCGGTCACGCGGCCGCCTTCGCCGGTCAGGCGCCGCAGGTTGTTGTCGTGAACGACCACGGCGTGGCGGTCGGCGGTGATCTGCACGTCGAACTCGACCTGCCGGGCGCCGGCGGCCAGCACGGCGTCGATGCCTTCAAGACTGTTTTCCGGATAGCACGCCGGCCAGCCACGGTGAGCCAGCAGCCAGTCGAGCGGATCGGGGGACATCGTCAGCTGCCGATGGGCCGGCCGAAGCGGTCGCCGAGGTAGCGGTCGAGGCCCTCGCGCAGCGTCACCGCGCCGTCGAGAAAGTCCGTGGCCAGGTCGAACAGCGGGTAGCGCCCGCGCGGCAGCAGCCTGAACTCGCGCACCCGCTGCACGGCATGCAGGCCCTCGCTGCGGATGTACTCGCCTTCCTCGTCCAGGCGGTCGTGCTCTCCGCCGGCCAGGCGGGCGCCGAGGCCGCGGTGATGCGAGGATTCGCTGGTGGCGGTGGTCGCCAGGTCACCCAGGCCGGCCGGTCCGTAGGCGGTCGCGCGCCGGCCGCCGCGGTCCTCGACGATCCGGGCGAGTTCGGCCAGCGCCTCGGCCAGCAGAAACCCGCGCATGTTGTCTCCCATTTCGAGGCTGTCGGCCGCGCCGACCATCGGCACGAACACGTTCTTGAGAATCACCGACCAGGCGGCGCCGTGCACGTCCTCGATGGGGTCCAGGTAGAGCCGGGTGCGCGCGAACAGGCCGGCAGCCTTGCGCCCCCGCTCGCTGCCGGAGGCCAGGGCGGCAAAGCCGGCGCGGCCGGACTGCAGGTCGCGCGCGATCATCGGGCCGCAGATCATGCCCCAGGCGAGGCGGTCGTCGAAAACGCCTTCGAAGACCTGGGCGGGCGTGCGGCCATCGGCATCCAGGCCCTTGGCGATCGACAGGCAGACGGCGTCCTCGGGCAGTTGCCCGGCCAGGCGCTCGGCCAGCTCGCGGTGCGGAAAGGCGGGCAGGGCGAACAGCACGACCTGGCGATCCCGGCCGGCCGTCTCGAGCGGGCAGCTTTCTTCACCGCTGTCGGGGTCGCGCTCCCAGATGACCAGGTCGTGGTCGGCGAGCAGGGTTTCGAACACCGAGCCCATGGCGCCGTGGCCGAGGATGAGTACCCGCTGTGCGTCGGTCATCGTGGGTTTTTCCTTGCAGCCAGGCCGTGGTCCACACTATATCAGCGCGCATTTCGCCCGGCACGGTATAGTGCCGCCATGAGCGGCGAGACCACCCATGCGTTCAGTCGTGCAGGCTGTGAATTGTTCTATCGCAGCTGGGGGGATGAGCGGGACAGCGCACCGCCGCTGGTCCTGCTCCACGGCCTGGCCAGCAACTCCACGCGCTGGCGGGAACTGGCGTGGGCCCTGGTCGAGCGCCGCGGCGGGCGGGTACTGGCGCCGGATCTGCGCGGCCACGGCCATTCGCCGTTCCGCGGCCGGCTCGGGCGCGTCGACTGGATCGATGACCTGATCGCCCTGCTCGAAGAGACCGGCTGCGGGAAGGCGGTGGTCGGGGGGCACTGCCTGGGCGCCAACCTGGCGCTGCGCCTTGCGCTGGAGCATCCCGAGCGAAGCGCCGGGCTGGTGCTGGTCGAACCCATGCTGCCCGACGCGCTGCGCGGCGTGATCGCCTGGCTGCGGCCGGTCCGCTGGCTGCTGCCGCTGCTGGCCCTGCCGGTCCGGGCGCTGAACGCGCTGGGCGTTCATCGCCGCACCTTGCCGGTGCTCGATCTGACCGAGCTCGACCGTGAAACCCGGCGGGCCATGGTCGAGCACGGCAGCCCGGAGGCCATGCTCAAGCGTTATGCAAGGCCCAGCGGGGACATGGCCTACATGCCGGTGGCGACCTACCTGCAGGCGCTCTACCAGGTGCTGCGCGAGGTCGGTCCGATCGAGCGCATCGACGCGCCCGCCCTGGCGCTGCTCTCGGGCGGAGCGCTGCTGGCGGACCCGGAGCGCAGCCGGCTATTGCTTGCTCGCCTGCCCGCCGCCGAGATCCGTCAGATCGACGCGCTGCACTGGATTCCCACCGAACAGCCCGAGGCCATGACCCGGGCCGTTGCGGCGTTTCTCGATCGACTCGAAGCGCGGTGAACGGCGGCCGGCGCCGGGCTCAGGCGGCCTTGCGCCTGGCCTGGCTGTTGCGCCGGCCGCGCTGCGTGCCGTTGCCCTTGCCGTTGGCCTGGGCGGGGCGACCCCGCCCGCTGCCGCCGCCGGGCCTGCCGCCGCCACCGTTGCCGCGACCACCGCGGGCAGGAGTCTTGCCGGCATCCCTAGACAGCGGTTCGGTGGGCTCATAGCCGTCGACGCCGTAGGTCGGGATTTCGGTCTTGACCAGCTTGCGGATGTCTTCGAACAGGCCGTGCTCGGAGCCGGCCACCAGCGAGACGGCCAGGCCGTCGCGCCCGGCCCGGCCGGTGCGGCCGATACGGTGCACGTAGTCTTCGGGCACGTTGGGAATGTCGTAGTTGACCACGTGCGGCAGCTGGTCGATATCCAGGCCGCGGGCGGCGATATCGGTGGCCACCAGCACGCGAACCTTGTTCTTCTTGAACTCGCTCAGGGCCTTGGTGCGCGCGCCCTGGCTCTTGTTGCCGTGGATGGCGGCGGCGGGAAGGCCATCGCTTTCGAGCTGCTTGGCCAGTCGGTTGGCGCCGTGCTTGGTGCGGGTAAATACCAGCACCTGCTGCCAGTTGTTCGAGCCGATCAGGAACGAAAGCACTTCGCGCTTCTGCTTCTGGTCGACGCGGAAGGCCTGCTGGGCGATCGCATCGACCGTCGAGTTCGGCGCAGCCGTCTCGACCCGTTCGGGATTGTTGAGGAAGTTGTGCGCCATCTGGGTAATCTCTTTCGAGAAGGTGGCGGAGAACAGCAGGGTCTGGCGCTGCTTCGGCAGGATCTTGACGATGCGGTCGATGGCCGGGCGGAAGCCCATGTCGAGCATGCGGTCGGCCTCGTCGAGCACCAGGAACTCGATCTTCGACAGGTCGACGGTGCCGCGCTGCATGTGGTCGATCAAACGACCCGGCGTGGCGACGAGCACGTCGATGCCGCGGGCGAGCTTGGTGATCTGCGGGTTGATGTTCACGCCGCCGAAGATCTCGAGCGAGCGCAGCTGGACATGGCGGCCGTAGGCGCGCAGGTTCTCGTTGACCTGGGCGGCCAGTTCGCGCGTCGGCGTCAGAATCAGGGCACGCGGCTGGCGCTGGTGGCCGGCCCGTTCGCTCAGTCGCTGCAGCAGGGGCAGGGTGAAGGCGGCGGTCTTGCCGGTGCCCGTCTGGGCGCTGGCCATGATGTCGCGGCCTGCGAGAATGACCGGAATGGCTTTGACCTGCACGGGTGTGGGCTGGGTATAGCCCTGTTCGCTGACAGCACGCAGCAGTTCGGCCTTGAGGCCGAGGGAATCGAAATTCATTTGTATTCCTTGTGTAAACCAAGGCGAAGAAAAGCCCGTCAATCGGGCGAGCTACAAATCGGGGAGAGGCCTTGGTCTACATGCTATCCGCGAGAGGGCACCGGTTGCTTCACTGCAGGTAGAGGCAGTGGCCGAGTGCGGGTGCACAGTAGCACATAATCGTGGCCAACATGCAAATTGTCTAACCGCGATCTTGGCATGTTTCACATCGGTGACGTTTCGATGCCAGCTGAGTGTCGATGCTGTGAAATCCGGTTTCGTGCACTGCGGCTGCTCCGGTCTGGAGTGCCCGTTCCCGCCTTCCCGCAATCGTCCGTGGATTCGGTGCACTGAGCCAGTCTGCGCACGGCCCTGCTGAATCACCTGTGCCACCGGGATCAACGCAGCTGAAATCTGACTGTCATGTTTGCGTCACCGAGGTGACACGAAGCCTCGCTACCTTAGCCGGCATCAGCCCAATCGACGTTTAAAAACGCGGAGCATCCATGCAAAGGCGAGTCTATCGGCCCGGTCTGTTGATCGGGTTGCTGCTGTGTCCAATGATTCTGGCGGCCCAGCCGGCAGCCGAGGGCGACAACCTGGAGGTGCTGGCCGAGGAACTCGTGCGCATTCGTGGCGAAGTAGAGTCCCTTAACAGCGAGCTTAACCGCAGGCAGGACCAGCACCGCAACGAAATGAGTTCGCTGGCGGCCCAGAAAGGCGAGCTGGAGGCGACCGCGCGCCGCGAACAGCTGCGCGTCGACCAGCTTGAAGAGGATCTGGCCCGAAACCGCGAACGCGCCGAGCAGGCGGGGATTGCCGGTGAGTCACTGGTGCCGGTCGCCCAGCAGGCCATCATGTCCCTGCGGCAGCATATCGATACGTCACTGCCGTTCAAGCCGCAAGAGCGACTGACTGCGCTGGCCGAGATCGAAACCCAGCTCGAAACCGGTTCGCTGGCGCCG
Source organism: Pseudomonadota bacterium (assembly GCA_013285445.1). Classification (NCBI taxonomy): domain Bacteria; kingdom Pseudomonadati; phylum Pseudomonadota; species Pseudomonadota bacterium. The sequence goes on from CP053448.1 coordinate 1,823,239, forward strand.
CCGCGAGCCATCAATCGCCTGTGGGGATTTTACGAGGATGAGCTGCGCTTGACCCGTGAAAACGGGCTCTACAGCCAGGTGATTCGACTCGACGGTCAACAGGTGCTGGCCGATGTCGCCCGTCTGGGCACCGTGGCGATGTACTTCAAGACCCGCGACGGGCACTACGGACAGGCCGAGCGCAGCCGTGATGCGTGGCGCTTTGCCCGCCTGGATGACCGTGCCGCCATTCAGCGCATCGATGCCCTGTTTGAATCCCTGAGAAAGCAGATTCGTACCGGCTATTTCGAACTGCCCAACGGCGCCATCCGGCTGGAGTCCGAATGATGAATCGATGCACTTCACACCTCCTGATTCTGATCGGCGCAGCTGCTCTTGCCGTACCGCTGGTGGCGCAGGAAGGCGAGACTCCCGAGCCCGGAGCTGTCGCCGAGCCGGTTCCGGCACAACAGCAGGTATCGGAAGCTGCGCCCGTCGCGGAACAGGCACCGTCACTGGAGCAGGCCTATCAGCGTGAATTCGCGTTTCTGCAGGGACAAAAGCGCGATCTGGAACGGCGCCTTGCCGAGTTCGAGCAAAGCAGTGAGGCCGACCGGCAGGCGCTTGAAGCGGATATCCGCATGCTCGAGCGCCGGGTGGTCGAGCTGACCAGCCGCGGTGACCGCCTCGATGAGCAGGTGTTCGAGTCCGAGCGTTCGGTCGAGGCCGCACGCGACAATGTCAATCTGCTCGCCAACACGTTTCTCCAGGCCGAAGCGACGATCGACGGTTGGCAGGCACCCGCTCTGGAAAGCGATGAAGTGCCCCGACCGGACGACATCGCGGCGATGTTCGAAACGGCCCTGGGCGAGCTCGATCGTCGTGGCGCAGTGCGGCGTGTTGACGGTGAGTTCTTTCTGGCCGATGGCGCGCGGGTCAACGGCGAGATCATCCATGTTGGCCGCATCGCCAGTTACGGCTTCAGCGAGCGCGGTGCCGGGGCACTGGCGCCGGCCGGCGAGGGCGAGCTCAAGCTCTGGAACGAGGAATCGGCCGAAGCGGCCCGTGCCCTGGCGGCCGGGCAGTTGGTCTCTCCGCTGCCGATCTTTATCTTCGAAACGCTCAGCGCCGAAGTCGAGAAAAAGGGCGCCAAGGGGGTGTTCGAGACCATTGCCGATGGCGGCGTCATCGGCTGGATCATCTTCTTCCTGGGTCTGCTGGCGGCCGCGCTGGTCATTCTGCGCGCCGTTTTCCTGGGACGAGCCGGCGCTTCGACCGGCCGGATTCTCGACGATATCTCCGACCACGTTCGCCGCGGTGACAGGGAAGCGGCGCTTTCGGTGCTCAAGAAGCGCCAGGGGGCAACCGCCCGTGTCGTGGCCGCAGCGCTGCGCAACCTGGATCGCGACCGCGAGCATCTCGAAGACATCGTATCCGAGTCGATTCTGCACGAGAGCGGCCACCTCAACCGCTTCGGCGCTTTCATCATGGTGATCGCCGCTGTGGCGCCGCTGCTCGGCCTGCTCGGCACCGTCACCGGCATGATCTCGACCTTCGACGTGATTACCGAGTTCGGTACCGGCGATCCGAAGCTGCTCTCGGGCGGCATCTCGATCGCCCTGGTGACCACCGAGCTCGGCCTGATCGTGGCGATCCCGACGCTGCTGCTGGGCAATTTGCTGTCGAGCTGGGCCGAGCGCATCAAGGACGATATGGAAAAGGCCGCGCTGCGCGTTACCAACCAGTATGCCGAGGCGCGTCCTGTTGCAGACAAGGGCGAGGCCTGATGCTCGGCGAACTGCTCAACGATTTGCGGTTCTACTTCGAGGTGGGTGGCTATGTCATGCCGCCACTCGTCGCGGCCACGGTGGTCCTGTGGTTTGCCATCGGCTATCGCTTCGCTGCGCTCAAGCGCGGCAACATCCGTCCGGTGCGCCGGATCATCCAGAAATATCCTGATGGCTTTGGCCGTGCACCGCGCGGGGTGATCGAGAAGGCCATCGACCTGGGGCTGCAGATTGCCGGGTCGCGTCACGGCGATCTTCGGCGCCGACTTGACGATGCCTTCTGGCCGCTCGAGCGAAGCATCAACCGATTCCACAAGCTGATCATGACGATCGTGGCCGTGGCACCCCTGATGGGGCTGCTTGGCACGGTGGTGGGCATGATCGAGACCTTCGACTCGCTTGGCGACATGTCGCTGTTCGCCCAGTCCGGTGGTATTGCCGGCGGCATTTCACAGGCGCTGTTTACGACCCAGATGGGCCTGGCCGTTGCGATTCCCGGCCTGATCGTCGGCGGCATGCTCGAGAAGCGCGCCGCAGTGATCCGGCTCGAGCTGGCCCAGGTCAAGGACATTCTCTGCACACGCGTGCAGCAAGGCAGCCCGGCATGAGATATCGCGAACGAAGCGACAGCGTCCAGACCGTCGATATTTCACCGCTGATCGACATGGTCTTCATCCTTCTGATCTTTTTCATGGTCTCGACGACTTTCGTCAAGGACATGAAGCTCGATCTTGATCGGCCCAGCGCTTCAACCTCCGAGCAGGCGTCGACCAAGGCCATTCGCCTCTACATCGACAACAGCGGCGAGACCTGGCTCGATGGTCAGCCGATTCGCGTCTGGGTGATCCAGAGCAAGCTCAGGGACATGCTGCAGGGCGCTGCATCGCAATCGGTACTGGTGGTCACCGACAACAACGTTCCGGCCGGCAAGCTGGTGGAAGTGGTCGACCAGGCCCGGCGAGCGGGAGCTGCCGACGTCGGTGTGGCTACGGTTGAAGAAGCCGGAGCAGGTTGATCCATGTCATTCAATCCATTCTCACGAGGCGAACAGGGCATGACTTCAGAATTGAAAAAATGGGCGTACGGGTTGACATTCATGGTGCTGGGCTCGGTGGTGATCATCGGCACACTGCTGATGATCAATCGCCTGGCCAAGGGACCCGAAGCACAGGAATTGGCTCGGCAGACCAGCTTCCAGGTCGAGCGCAAGCCCGAGCCGCCGCCCAAGCGGGTGGTCAAGCGTGAGCGGCCAGAGCCGAAGCGCTCGCGCGATATCAATCCGCCGATGGTCAATCTCGATACCTCGCTGTCGGGCATCGACATGGGCATCCCGGGCGTGAATGCCGAGGATCTGGGCAGTCTGCGCGACGCGCTGCTGGGTGATACGCAAGACGTGGTCATGACCGACGATTCGGTCGACCAGCCGCCGCGCCCGACTCGCCAGACGCCCTTGCCCTATCCGTCCTCGGCGCGCAAGCAGGGTGTGGAGGGATATGTCGTGCTGTCGCTGCTGATCAGCGCCGCCGGTGAGATCGAGAAAGTCCAGGTACTCGAAGCCAGCCCGGCCGGCTTGTTCGAGCAGACTGCAATCGAAGGCGTCCAGAACTGGCAGTTCGAGCCGGCCCGGTACCAGGGGCGCAACGTGCGCGTCTGGGCCCGGCAGCGCATCCGCTTCGATCTTAGCTGACAAGATCCGGAACATCGACAGACCCATGCGCAGGTTCTTCCTCCCGCTGATCGTCCTGCTGGCGTCGACCGTGGCCGAAGCGCAGGATGGCCCGGCTGCGTCTGCCAACGACGAGGTTGACCGGCTGTCGCTGGCCGCGCTGCTGATCGGCGACGGCAACTACGACCGGGCGCGTGGCGTGCTTGCCGGAGTGGATCTCGACAATCCGGAACTGGACCAGGTGCGCTATCACAGCCTCGATGGTCTGGTGGCGCTGAATCTTGACGAACTGGCCCGGGCCGAAGCCGCTTTCGAGCGCGCCATCGAGGTCGGCACCGAATCCGATAGGCCACCGGCCGACGTGATCTGGCTCTATCTGGCCCAGTCCCGTTTCGGCCAGGACGATTTCGCCGGCACCATCGAGGCGCTTGACTCGGCCGAACCGGCGACCACGGAGCTGCCGTCGGTGTATCTGATGCGTGCCCAGTCCCACTGGCAGCTCGGTGAACTGGATGCGGCCTGGCAGGTGCTGTTGGGCGGCGCCGAACGCTTTCCGGATCGTGGCGGTGACTTCACCCGCCAGCAAGTGTTCCTGCTGGTCGATCAGGGGCTTTTTCAGGAAGCCGCCGACCGCGGCCAGGCGTTCATGGCCCGGGGCAAGGCGACGGTCGACGATGCCGTCGCTATCGGCAATGCCCTGCGCGAAGCCGGTGAGACCAAGCAGGCATTGCGGATTCTGGAGGCAGCACGCCTCGAGGCTCCGGACAATCTGCGCCTGGCTCGCGTTCTGGCACAAACCTGGATCGACCTTGACCAGATCCTGTCGGCCGCCGGCATTCTTCATGATGCCGCCCGCCGCGACCCATCACTGAAGGCGGAGGCCGCGGAACTCTATCGCCGGGCCGGCTGGCTGATGCAGGCCCTGACGCTCAACGCCCAGGTCATCGACCAGGCGAAGAAGCTCAAGCAGCGGCTGGCCATCTTCATTGAACTGGGTCGTTTTGATCAGGCCTCGGGCATGGAGCGCGACCTGATCCGGACCGGACTGCTCGACGACGAAGACATTCGCTATGCGCTGGCCTATGCGCTGTTCAAGACCGGCCGCTACGAGCAGGCCGAAGCGCATCTGGGCCGGCTGACCCGCAACGACCTGTTCCGCAAGGCCAGCGAATTGAGACGGGCCATGGCGCAGTGCGCCGAGGAACCGTGGCTTTGCATCTGACCATTCGAAGACTCTCGAGGAATTCGACAATGAGCTGGCGTCTTGCGCTCGTTTGCCTGTTGCTGCTGTCCGGGCTGACCCCGGCCGGCAGCGTCCTTGCCCAGGAGCAGGCCGCCGATATCCGCGTGCTGGTGTTCGAGCAGGGCCGGCCCGTGCCCGGTCTGCGGGTGGAAATCGGCGAACAGGCCGGACAGACGGACGCCGACGGAACCTGGCAGGGCCGCGTGCGGCCCGGCGATACGCGCCTGGCCCTCTACGAGCACTCGATGGCGCTGGCCGTGATGCCGGTGCGCGTTCACGCCGGCGAGGTGGCGCAGTACATCGTTACCCTGACCGGCGAGCAGCGGCGGGCGTTGGTCAGCGTCGAAAGCTCGCACGGGGAAGGGCAGCCGTCGCTGGAGCAGGCACGACCGACTGCCGCCGTCGACAACGGTGAAGGCGTACTGCTCGGTCGCGTGGTCTCCACTGAGAACGGATCGCCCGTGGCCGGTGCGCGGATCTTTGTCAGCGGCACGCCGATCGAGGCCCGTACCGACGAAGACGGTCGGTTTCAGTTCGAGTTGCCGGTCGGCGAATACGCCGTGTCGGTGCTCCACAGCGAGTTTGCCACGCGCACCGTCGACGGTGTCCGCATCGAAGCCGACAGCGAAACGCGCCGCGACTTCGAGCTGCCGCCGGCCGGTCTGGAGCTGGCCGAATACGTGGTGATCGAGCCCTACATCGCCGGAAGCCTGTCGTCGGTCGTCGCGATTCGCCGCGAGTCGACAGCCGTCACAGACGTACTCAGCGCCGAGCAGATCTCTCGTGCCGGCGATTCCGATGCCGGGGCTGCGCTCAAGCGCGTCACCGGACTGACCCTGGTCGATGGCCAGTTCATCTACGTGCGCGGGCTCGGCGAGCGCTATTCCAGTGTTCGCCTCAACCATTCCAGCCTCCCCAGTCCCGATCCGACCCGGCGCGTGCTGCCGATGGATCTGTTTCCGACTGACATCATCAGCCAGATCGTCATTCAGAAGACGGCCGATTCGTCCATGCCGGGGCAATTCGGTGGCGGGACCGTTCAGCTCACCACCCTCGGTTTTCCGGATGAAGCACTGTTCAGCATCGGCGTCAGCACGGCCTATCACAGTAAATCGACCGGCCAGACCGGCATGAGCTATCCTGGCGGCGGGCGCGACTGGACCGGCTATGATGATGGCACGCGGGAAGTGCCGCCGCTACTGGCCGAGCGAATCGCCGATGGCGCGTTCCTGCGTCCCTCGAATGTCTTCAATCCCGACGGGGTATCTCCGGAAGAGCTCGAAGCGATTGGTGAGGAACTGGCCGAAAAATCGGCCTACAGCGTCAACAAGAAATCGTTGCCGGCCGACCGCAGTCTGTCCGTTTCGGCCGGCAATTCATTCCAGGTTGGTCAGGATTCACGCTGGGGTTTTCTCAGCGCGGTTCGCTACAGCGATCAGTGGCGCCTGAGCGAGGAGACGCGCAATTCCTTCCGCTTTAGCAATACCGGTCTGCAGCCCAGGGACGAGCAGATTATCCAGCGCACCGTGCGCAACATTGACTTGAGCGCTTTTCTCAACGCTGGACTGGACCTGTCTGACTGGACGCGGCTGGGTTTCAACCTCATGCTACTGCGCCAGTCCGAGGATGAAACGCGCTTCTCTGAAGGCATCCAGGACAGTCAGCAGCTGCAGCGCTTTAGCCTGGAATGGACGGAAAACGAGCTGTTCTCGAGACAGGTTTACGGTGAGCACCGCATTGAGCGTATCAGTCTTCAGGTTGACTGGCAACACACTGATGCGCGCGCCAGCCGTGAGGATCCCAACAGTCGAACCTGGCGTCGGGACGACGACAATGAAGATGGCATATTCAATTTTTCCAGGCGGGCGGACGGCAATTCCCAGTCCTGGACGACAGTCGATGACGACTTGAGCAACTGGTCGCTGGACCTCACTCAGACGCTGCCTGATTTCGGTCCGGTGCGCGTGACTCTGCGCGGCGGGCTGGACCGGATCGAGCGGTCCCGCGAATCGACCATCCGGACGTTCAGCTTTGTCGGTGCCATTCCTGGCGACAGCGGGAGTCTGGGCCAGGAAGAAATACTGGCACCGGAGCTGATCGGTCCGCGTGGCTTGCGCCTGCGAGAGGGCACTACGCCCACCGACAACTATACGGCACAGCAAAGCCTAAATGCGCGCTACGCAATGCTGGAGGCTGATCTGTTCGACAGGCTCTCGCTAGTGGCCGGACTGCGCATGGAAGATAATTTCCAGGAAGTGATCTCGAATAACCTGACCGATCCGACGGCACCGCCGACAGTAGGCACGATCGATGAAAGCGATGAATTGCAGTCGGCATCAGTGACCTGGCAGTTCATGGACAGCGCCCAGCTGCGTCTTGGGTATTCAGAAACCCTGTCGCGTCCGGACTTCCGTGAGATCTCGCCCAGCCCCTTCATTGATCCTCTGATCGACCTGAGAACCGTCGGCAACCCGGATCTGCGCGTTTCGTCGATCGAAAACTACGATGCGCGCATCGAGTATTACTTTAGCGAAGTCGACAGTGTTTCACTGGCCTGGTTTTCCAAGGACATTGACGATCCGATCGAGCGCATCTCCTCGTCCGGCGGCTCAGGCACCATCATTACCCTGCAAAACGCATTGGGTGCAAACGTCAAGGGCTGGGAGCTCGATTTCTACCGCGGGTTTGGGTTCGTCAACGAGTGGGGCTGGCTCGATCGAATCCGGCTGGGATGGCTGCGCGAGATTGGCCTGGAGAATTATTACGCGGCGGCCAACTACGCCGATATCACCAGCAGCGTGAGCATCGACCCGAGCGCGTCCAATTCGACCAATCCCGACCGGGCGCTGCAGGGCGCCTCCCCCTGGGTCGCCAATGTTCAGGTTGGCTACAACAGCCCCTCAGAGCGCTTCGAGTGGACGCTGGCCTATAACAATTTTGGTGAACGGATCTCGCGTGCAGGTACGCTGGGCCAGCCCGATATATTCGAACAGCCATTTGGCCAGCTCGACTTCAATTTCAAATACCGCTTTGGCGACCACTGGCAGCTGGGCCTGAGTATCGACAACCTGCTTGATCCGGCGGTCGAGTTCACCCAGGGAGACGAGATCACACGCCGCTACAAGCGTGGACGCAAGTTTGGTCTGTCGTTTCGCTATACCCGGTAGGCGTTGTAACGCAATTGTCGCAAATCTGAAAGCCGACTATCACAAGCCTTGACTATTGTCAGGGCTCCAGATGCAACTGGTATTTTTTAATCCAAAGCAGGAGGTTCACGTGAAGCTTAGTTCTATTTTCAAGGCGTCCAGTCTGGCGCTGGCTGGCGTATTGGTCGCTGGCGCGACCCAGGCCGCCATGAAGCCAACCGAGACGCTCGATGGCAACTGGTTCAGCCCCAGCGAGTCCGGGCGCGGTATTTCCCTCGATTATTTGCCGAATCCCGACGGCAGCGGGCTGCTCTTTGGCGCCGTGTTCAGCTTCGACGGCGACGGCAATCCGTTCTGGCTGGTATTCAACATGCTCTTTCAGGAGCACCAGTTCCAGGCCTCCGGTGACGTGTTCTTCGTCAGCGGCGGCAGCTTCGGGTTTCCGTTTTCCGCGCCCACTGTCGATACCGTCGGTTCGGCCGAGGTTGTGCTGAACAGCTGCACTTCGATTGACGTCGTTTTCGATCTGGACAACGAGCTGGGAATCGAAGACGTTGCGCTTGAGGGGCTGACGCCGGTTTCTGAAGCCGCCCACCCGCAGTGTGTCTACGTCAACGAGTTCTCCGGCTGCCCCGCTTTTGCCACGGCGGCCCAGGGACTGGAGCGCGCCTGTGTGCTCAGTGGGGTCTACGAGGATCAGGACCTGCTGCTGACCAACGACACCACCTGGGTGCTCAATGGCCTGGTACAGATTGGCAATGACAACGCCAACCAGTCGACCGTCACGATCGAACCGGGCTCGGTTCTGGTCGGCGCCGGCGGTACGGCAGACTATCTCTACGTCAATCCGGGCTCGAAGATCTACGCTGAAGGACTGCCGTATGCGCCGATCGTCCTGACCACACCGAACGATGGTTTTATTGCCGATACGGTTCCGCAGCCCGGCGAAGTCGGCGGTCTGGTGGTTTCCGGCAACGCGCCGTGCAACTCCAGCCCGGACGACAACCTGTGCTTCTCGGAGTTTGATCCGACCCTGCGCTATGGCGGCGACGATCCGGCCGACAGCAGCGGCGTGATCAAGTACTGGCAGGTGCGTTACGGCGGCTTCGAATTCCAGCCCAACCGTGAAGTGAATGCATTCACGTTGCAGGGCGTGGGCAACGGCACGACCATCAGTTTTCTGCAGGCCTATGCTGGCCTCGACGATGCCATTGAGTTCTTCGGCGGCACCGCCAACGCCCGCTACATCGTCGGCACGGCCGGTAACGATGACGGCTTTGACTGGGACGAAGGCTTCTCGGGCAAGATTCAGTACGGCCTGATGGTCTACACCGACGCGTCCAATGGCGACCACGGTTTCGAGTCGGCCAACAATCCCGACAACGACGACGCCTTGCCTCGTGCTACGCCGGTCGTTTCCAACGTCACTCTGGTTGGCGCGGCAGGCACTGGCGATGGCATCCGCTTCAAGGAAGGCACGGCTGGCCAGGTCTGGAACGCGGTCGTCACCGGCTTCGAAGCCAACTGTATCCGGTTTGTCGATATCCCGACCTACACCGCTGCCGGTGCCCCGGCTGCTCTGACCGGCGATACAGCGATTGCCGGCACCATCATCAACAACTGCGGCAGCCTGTTCCGCGACGAGGATGGTTCGCCATGGACGGTTCAGCAGCTGTTCGAAAGCCTGCCGGGCAATGAAGTGGCCGATCCGATGCTTGACGGCTTCATGCCGATGGACGGTTCGCCTGCGCTGTCGGGCGGCTTGCGCGTTGTTGATCTGGCCACCGGTGAACCGGTCGAGTTCTTTGACTTCGTGCCTTATCGCGGCGCCTTCGGCACCATCGACTGGACGGCCGGTTGGACGCACGATGTGCTCGGCCAGAACGCGTTTTGATTGACCGGATCAAACAGTAATCAGACTCTGTGATCCTTTACGGGGCGTCGCATTTGCGGCGCCCCGCTTTTTTGGGGAGGCTGGAGTGCGTAACCCGGTGTCCCGGTTTTCCGGTTCAGACCGGTCCGGCGCGGGCCAGCGTGCTGTCTGCAAGGGCCTCCGGTAACGTCGCGATGGGCGCGGGACGGCCGATCAGATAGCCCTGCATTCGATCGATGCCGGCTTCTGCCAGTGCTTCGGCCACCTCTCCGGTCTCCACGCATTCGGCAACCGTCACCTTGCCCATGGTCTGGGCCAGTCGGTTGATCTCCCGTATAAACTCGAATGCGCTGCGGTCCTGGGCGATGTCGCGCACGAAAATGCCGTCGATCTTGAGACAGTCGACCGGCAGGTGGCGCAAGTAGCTCATTGAGGACACCCCGGTACCGAAGTCATCGAGGGCAATGCTGCATCCACCGCGATGGGCCCGCTCGAGCACGGTACGGGCCTGTTCGAGATTGCTGATCAAGGCGGTTTCGGTCACCTCCAGACACAGCTTCCCGAGCAGGTCCCGGTGGCGGTCAATCAGGCCACCGAGATGATCGAGAAAGCATCGGTCGCCGAGGCTGCGGCCCGACAGGTTGACGTTGATGCGATCGAGTGATGCGAGTGCTTTTTCGTGGTCCCGCATCCAGTCCAGCAGACTGTCGAGCACCCAGCGGTCGATCTGCTGGGCAAGAAAGTAGCGCTCTGCGGCGGGCATGAACTTCGCTGCGGCAATCGGCTCATTCTGCGCTTCAGATGGCTGCATCCTGATCAGAATCTCAACCGCCTTGATGCGATGCGGCGGTGGTCCGACCGCAACGATCGGTTGCCAGTAAAGCCGCATGCGCTGTTCGCTGAGTGCGTGATGGATGCGATCGATCCAGACCCGTTCACCGAATCGCTCGGCCAGGCGCCGGTCGTCCGGTTTCCAGACGTGAACGCGGTCACCGCCGTCTTCCTTGGCGGCCAGGCAGGCGCAGTCGACGCGACGCAGCACGTCCGGCATGCGGTCTGTGGCGGGCTGAAACGATACCAGGCCAATGCTCAGCCCGATGTGCTGATAGCCGAGCAAGGGTTCTGGCGGACGCCGATGAAGATCGGCCAGCAATTTTTCGCCGCAGGCCACCGCACCCTGCAAACTGCGTTCGGGCAAGAGCACGGCGAACTCGTCGGCGCCAAGGCGCGCGATCGGCGTTCCAGCAGGAAAGCCACGCTTGAGCCGGTCGGCCAGTGCACGCAGCACCTCGTCCGCCACAGCGTGGCCGACGGTGTCGTTGACAATACGAAACCGGTCCACATTGATGTGCAGCAAGACATGTTCGACGGCTGATGGCTGCTCGCACAGCGCTTCGAGCTGTCGCTCGAACGCATGTCGGGACAGCAGGCCTGTCAGTCTGTCGTACCGGGTGAGATGAACGAGGCGTGCCTGCGCTTGCCGGGTCTGACGGCGTGACATGAGCAGGCGAACCAGCAGCCACAGGCACAGCATGACCAGGGCGAGGGCAATGACGCCGCTGATCATTCGGAAACCGGCCGCTTCATCGGACGAACCATCATCGCTGTAGGGCTGCAGCCAGCGCGCGTAGATGCGGTCGAACTCGCCGCTGGACATGACCTCGTCGAGCCCGCGATTGAGGGTCTCGAGCAGCGCCTGGTTTCCCTCCCTGACCGCCAGCGCGTATTCGACCGGCAGCACCGGCGGGCCGGAAACCGCCAGACGCTCGAGCCGGCGCTCCTGCAGGGTGTAGCGACTGCGGTATTCGGTCAGCAGGGCGGCGTCATGTCCACCGCGGGCCAGGAGTTCCAGGCCTTCGGCGTCGGTCTCGACCAGCACCAGCTCGACCTGCAGGCCGGACGACTGCAGGTATTCGTGGCTATAGGCCTGGCGCTGAACGATGACCGACCTGCCGGCCAGTTCCTCGATGCTGTTGATCCGCTCTGCCGTGGCCGGAATGAAGATCCGGTGATGGACGATCAGGTGGGGGCGGGCGAAGTCGACCTGCTGTGCGCGCTGTTCGGAGACGAACATCCCGAGTACGTCGATTTCGCCGGTCTGCAGGGCCTCCCGCATGGTCTCCCACGAGCTGAGGCGAAAGCGCACTTCACTGCCGGTCGCATCGGCAACGGCTCGCATCAGGTCGATATTGAAACCGACCGGCTCACCCGCTGGGCCCAGGCTTTCGTAGGGGCGATACCCGGCTTCGCCGCCAACAACGATCGGATCCGCCGCCGCACGGGTCCCGAGCCCCAGCAGCACGATGCTGACCACGACAAATCGCCTGACCGGACCTGCGCTGAAAGACCCCACACGGCCAACCCTCGATGAGCTGACCCAAGCCTAGCGCGTAAAGACCGACAGCGCCAGCGGGGTATACGCTGGCAGTCGGGCTCGATATGCCCTAAGCTGACGCCGATCGATCGCTAGCGATCAAGGGCTCGGGATCGTGGAGGGAAGGGATGAAGTCAGCGCCGCTGGGATTTCGGTTCTCGGCGCCTGCCCTGGAGCAGGCCTACCAGAACGCGCTGGGCAGCGAGAAGATACGCCTGAGCCGGTTCGCGTCGATTCTGGCGCTGACGCTCAATCTTGCCTTTGGCCTGCTCGATATCTGGGCCATGCCGTCTGCTCTGACGACGGCATGGCTGCTGCGGGCGGTCATCGTTGGCGGCGTGCTTCCGGTTTTGCTTCTGACCTGGCAACCGTTCTTCCTCAGGCACTACACCGGCCTGATGGTCTACATGTTCACGGTCATGGCGGCCGGTGTTGCGCTCATGATCCTGTTGGCCGAACCCGCTGACACGGCAGCAGAGGTCTACGCCGGAGGGCTCGTACTGATCATCGCCGGTGTCTACATGCTGACCTATCTCGGGCTCCTGATCAGCAGCCTGCTGGCGTTTGCCATCATCATGGCCTATGGCGCGATCGGCTTGTTCGGGCAGGATTTCACCACACCGGACAAGCTACCTGTCTATATCGCCAACCTGTTCTTTCTCGGCGGTATCACGCTGGTGGGCGCGGTGAGCCAGGCGCTGCGCGACCGTTACTCGCGCGAGAATTTCCTGTTTCGGCGCTCCCTTGAGCGCGACGTGCGGCTGCGCGAGGAACAGGCGCGGCAGGCCAGCTGGCTGGCCGAGCACGACACCCTGACCCGTCTGCCCAACCGTCGACAGCTAAAACGGGCGATATCGGACAGGCTTGCCCAAGCCGGCTCTGCCGGGACAGTGCGGGTCGCGATACTGTATCTGGATCTCGACGGGTTCAAGCCGGTCAACGATCGACATGGCCATGCCGCCGGCGACCGTGTGCTGGCCAGCATCGGCAGACGATTGCGGCGCGAGCTGGACGACAATATGCTGATTGCACGAATCGGTGGCGATGAATTCGCAGCCGTGGCCCGCTTTGATGAAGGTCGTATGGCCGAACTGCCGGCGCTGGCCGAGCGGCTGGCCGCGCTGATACAACAGCCGCTCGAGCTGCGCGGACAGCAGCTGCGGCTTTCGGCCAGTATCGGAGCAGTCGTTTACCCGGATGACGGACAGACCGCCGATGAACTGATTCATGCCGCCGACGTCTGGATGTACCGCGCCAAGCGCACCGAGGGCGAGTACCTGGCCTGCAGTGACGCGCTGCTGCAACTGATCGGCTGATTTGCGCTACCCGTCCTGGCGCAGAATCCGGATCGCCATCATGGCCAGCAGCGCGGCGGCCAGGGCAAGTATCAGCCACAGCAGCAGTCGTTGCCAGTCGACCGGATCGGACGGTTCGGCCAGCGCGGCCTCGCCGGCGGCCCGGGTGCGGTTGGTCGGCACGATGCGTGGCCACTGCCAGGCGGGTCCCAGGCTCTCGACAGCCTCGTCAAGCAGCGCATTGACCGGCAGCCCGGAGCTGGCCTTGAGCCCGCCTGCATAAAGCCGCCAGGGCGGTCTGCCCTGGGCCAGAAATACCAGCTCTTCGGCGCGCGCGCGCAGCGTCACGGCTGGCGCATTGCCGAGGGCGGGGTCACTGATCAGCCGCCAGTTGCGATCACGGTGCGTGCCGTCAAGCAACATGCTGCGCCGTGGCGCGTCGACGGCGGCGAGCGTTGCCACGGTCAGTTCACCGCGCGGACGCCAGGCGGCCTGATCGTCGGGACGAGACTGCAGACGTACCCGGGTCAGGACATTGGCCTGCAGTGGCTCAATGCGGGCCTGCTCGATGACAAACGGCCCGTCCAGGTTGAAGTGGAAAATGCCGGCCTGCTCTTCGTCGGCGGTTATCTCTGGCTGCAGATCGATGTGCCCGGCATGCGACCGTCGGCCCTCGGCCTCGATAATGACCGACTCCAGCTCAAAGCCGCGCGGCAGCGTTTGCCCGTAGCAGGCCAGGTGCCAGCCGGCGGGAAGTGCTTCATCGGCCGCCAGTACAGCAGATGCCGACAGGCGCAGCGGGCGCGAGTCGGCGACCGCCGTCAGATTCATTCGCGTGCGGGCCGGTGCATCGCTGTCGGCCTCGCGCAGGCGACAGTCAAGTTCGACCGGACGGTCGCTCAGGACGCTGAGGCGGAGACGTTGCTGCGGCAGCGGGGGTGGCTGCGGCGGCGCGGCAATCAGCGCCTCGAACAACAGTCGCCCCCAGGCATCGTCCGGCCGCACGCGGCCGTTGGGTCCAAGCACCAGTGTCGTGCCGCGATGGTGCAGCTCCAGGCCAGGCAGTTGTGACTGCTCATCGTCGGCAGCGTGTCTGCGCTGTTCGAAGTCCAACGCCGCCGACGCCTGCCGCGGCTCGACGAGTCGATTGGCAGGCAGTCGCGCGAAAGGCACTGCCTGACCATCGACATCAGTGATCAGCACATCACCGCCATCGGTCCGGTGCAGCGCGCGGTAGAGCGGAGCTGTCAATGCGACCCGGTAGATTGCGTGATCGGCATTGCCTTCGAGTGACCAGCGCCAGGCGAAGTCATCCGGGCCAAGGGCCGCGGCCGGCACGGCCAGGGCGCATATCAGCAGGACGGTGAATCGGGTCATGGACCGGCTGTCCGGGCAGACGAGTCCGCCGTGCTGCGCGGTGGCGCCGGTGCCAGGTAACCGACCAGTACTGACAGCAGCCCGAAGCCGAGAAATGACACGATGCCGGCGACGTTTGACAGATAGCTGCGGTCAATGAGGATGAGCTTGAGCAGCACGCCACCGAGAATCAGTGCGCCGGCCAGCCACAGTCCGCGCTGTTCGCGCCGTGAACCGCTGATCCAGGCGATCACACCCAGCGTCGTCCAGGTGACCGTCAGCGTCGCCTGCGCGGTCTGTGAGGCCAGCATGGCCGATTGCGACCAGGCGACATCGGCCAGATGGTGGACGGCGCGCAGGGCCATCAAGGTCACGCTCAGCGCTGCCAGCGCACCCACCCAGGGCAGCCAGCCGCTCGCCGGCCGGGCCCGCGGCGAACGGGCGTCTCGCAGCAGCAGCAGGAGCGCCGCGGCCTGAGTCAGCTCCAGCGGGTTGAGCAGTGGCACGAACGGCAGCGGCCGTGCCTGTCCGGCGCTGGCCAGGCTGGCCAGCAATCCGAGCGTGGCGGCCGCCAGCGCCGCAGTCAGTGGCCAGTGCCGTTCATCGCCGGCGGGCAACGGCGGACCCGGCAGCGGTGTGCCGTCGGCCTGCAGCCAGGCAATCAGCAGCAGCAGCGGCAGACCGGCGGCCAGCCAGTGCCAGCCAACGGCCAACGCCAGTCGCGTATCGACCAGGTACACCAGGACCGAGGCGAGCATGACCACCAGGGATGCCTGAATGCCCAGCGCAGCCAGCGCCTGCCAGCCGGGCAGGGCCGTCCGTAGTTGTCGGCGCGCCAGCCAGGCCAGGACAATGAAGGCCAGCCAGGCCGGCGTGCCGTAACCGGCCAGCGGCCAGCCACTGAGCGCAGTTTGCTGCAGCGCGGCGAACACGCCGGCAGCCAGTGTTGTGACGCAGGCCAGTGCGGTTACCGGCCAGGCGCGGGCGCGGTGGGCGCCGGCCGTCAGTGCGGCGGTCAGTCCCAGCCACAGCAGGAAGCTGTCGACCTCAAGTCCAGCCGGAACGTGGCGATCGATTTCGATCAGCGCCGCAAGGGTCCAAGGCAGCAGCGCCGCGGCCGCGAGCAGATTGACCAGCCAAGTCGATGCGCCGGCGTCATGAAGCCGCCAGGCGCTGACCAGTGCGGCCGCGGTCAGGGCCATGCCACCAATGAACACGGCATTGAGGAGCAGCACGCCGTCATCATGACCGCTGATCACCACATGTCCCAGCAGCCAGATCGCCATGGCCAGCGAGATCAGGGCTAGCCCGGCCAGGCGAGACAGACGCGACCGGTCATCGATCCCGTACCAGACCAGTGCCGCGCCCTCCAGCGCCCAGATCATGACCACGGTCGATTCGGAAAAGGCAAACGGCATGGCCACCGTCGCCAGAGCGACCGCCAGGAAAGCGTGGGCGCGCCCCAGGCGCCGAATCTGACGTCGGCGCAGCAGCCAGTGCGCGCTGGCCAGGTAAAGCGCTGCCGCGCTCAATGACGCGGCGGCAATGACCGCATTGCGACCGTCGAGCAACCCGGCTTGAAGCGGCAGCCAGAACAGCGGCAGCCCGAACACCAGTACGGCGTCGATACGATTGCGCTGCCCCTCGGGGCGGCGATTTTCGACCAGCACCGGAATGAGAAAATAGAGCAGAAAAAACAGGGTGAGGAAGAACTGAGTGCTGGCAAACTGATCCGGACGGTAGCGCAGCACACCCCAGGCCGTGCCGATCAGAAATGTGAACGCAAAACCGAGTCGATAGAGCAGTGGCCAGTCGCGCTGCCAGGCAATGGCGAGCATGGCCAGGTTGAGCACGGCATACCAGGCAAACAGCACGACATGGCTGCCGCTGCCGCTTGAGACCAGTATGGGCGCGGCCAGCCCGGTTATGAGCGCCAGAACAGCCAGTGCCTGGGCGCGCTGGGCTACGGCCAGCACGCCGGCTGTGGCCACCAGTATCACCAGCAGCGCGAAGGCCGCGCCAGCCGGCACCACCTGGTACAGCCGCAGTGCAGCGAACACCGTCAGCGCCAGGACACCGATGGCACCACCCTGCAGCGAAACGGCGAATGCGCGCCGGCGCTTGCGTTCTCGCCAGGCAAACAACAGCGCGGCCAGGGCAGTGGCGGCAACGGCGGCCAGCCGCAGCTCGATCGGCGCGCTCAGCCAGCCCTGCTCGGTGGCATAGCGCAGCAGCGCCGCCACGCCGATCAGCAACACCAGAAGGCCGATTTTGACCGGCACGTTGCCGCTGCCAAACCAGTCAAACAGCCGCTGCGCCAGGCCGGGTGAGGCCGATGCGGCCGGTTCGCGGGCTGCGGCGCGGGATGGTGCCGGTTCATCCGCGGCCTGCGGCGCCGTATCGACAGGTTGTTCGGCCGACCGGACCGTCTCGGCTGGCATGGCCGGTGCCCGTGCGGTGCGGTGTTCTTGCCCGGCTGCCGCCTGTGCGCTCGATTCGAGGCGGCGCACGCGGCGTTCCAGGCTGATCTGGCGTGCGGCCAGCGCGCCAATTACCCCACCTCCGACCATGCCCAGGACGCGAACCTCGCCGATCAGCCAGCTGACCAGCGCCAGATCAATGACCACTGCGCCGAGCAAGACGCCGGCAATGACCAGGACCAGGGTCGGCATGGCGCTGGCAGAAGGGTCGGGGTTGCGGTCCACGGTCGGTCTCGGCTCAGAGTCGGATCAGTTCGATTGCTGCAGACTACCCCAGAATGGTTGCGCCGTCAGCCCGCCAGGCCATCCGGGCCGAAGGCATCGGGCAGCAGCTCATCGAGGGTGCAGGTCTTGTGGACCAGCCCGCTGTCGTCAACCAGCACGACCTCGGTGCGCGCATCGGCGAACTCGCGCAGGCGCTGGCGGCAGTCGCCGCAGGGCGGGCAGGGGCAATCGCCCGGACCCAGTATCCAGGCGCGCCGGATCCTGCGTTCGCCGGCGGAGATCAGGGCCGAAATGGCCGAGGCTTCGGCGCAAATGCTCTTGAAATGGGCCACCTCGACGTTTGCGCCGCCGAAGCGCCGGCCGGTACCGGACTCAACGACGGCAGCCACGGGGTGGCCGGAGTAGGGCGCGTAGGCGCTGTCGCGCAGACGCCGCAGTTCGTCGAGCAGTTCCGGATCGATCCGCTTCATGTCGGTCTCCCTTGATGCAGGCTCATACCCTCGGGCAGTGGGGGCAGGCCAAGGTGTCGGGCCAGGGTCTGGCCGATATCGGCGAAACTGGAGCGCTCGCCGCAGGGACCGGGCGAAAGTCCGCCGCCACGAGCCAGTACGGGTACGTATTCCCGGGTGTGGTCAGTACCGGGGTGTGTCGGATCACAGCCATGATCAGCAGTGATGATGAGCAGGTCATTGTATTCAAATCTATCAATAAGTTGCGGTAGCTTTTTGTCAAGTTGCTCGAGCGCTTCGGCATAGCCATTCACGTCGCGTCGATGGCCATAGAGCATGTCGAAATCGACGAAGTTGCTGAACACAAGGCTGCGCTCACCGGCTTGCTCCAGCGCCTGAACGGTGGCGTCGAACAGTGCGTCGTTGCCATCGGCCTTGAGCTGTATGGAAATGCCGCGATGCGCAAAGATGTCGGCAATCTTGCCGACTGCAATGACCTCGCCGCCGGCGCTGACGAGGCGATCGAGTACGGTTGCCGCAGGGGGCGGGACGCTGAAGTCGCGGCGGTTTCCGGTGCGGCGAAAGTCGCCGCCATGGCGGCCGACGAAGGGGCGGGCAATGACCCGTCCGATGCGGTAGGGGTCGAGCAGGGTGCGGGCGGTCTGGCACAGCCGGTACAGCCTTTCGAGACCGAAGAACTGCTCGTGGACTGCGATCTGGAAGACCGAGTCGGCCGACGTGTAGACGATGGGTTTTCCGGTCTCGACATGCGCCTCACCCAGCCGGCTGATGATCTCGGTGCCCGAGGCATGGCAGTTTCCGAGTATGCCGGGCAATTCGGCACGCTCGATCAGGGCATCGAGCAATTCGGCCGGAAAGGTATTGTTCGGTTCGGTGAAATAACCCCACTCGAAGCGCACCGGCACACCGGCCATCTCCCAGTGCCCCGAGGGTGTGTCCTTGCCGCTCGAGACTTCCCGGGCGTAGCCCCAGGCCGCGTCGACCCGCCCGGGCGGCTGGACACCGGCCGCCGGACGCCCGCTCGCGGCCCGGTGGGCATGGAACAGCCCGAGCCGGGCCATGTTGGGCATGTGCAGTGGCCGGCCGACCGCGGCGCGCTGTTCGGCAATATGGCCCAGAGTGTCGGCACCGGCATCCCCGAACCGTTGCGCGTCGGGGGCGGCGCCAATGCCAAAGGAGTCCAGCACCAGCAAAACCGCGCGCGGCATGTCAGGTCGCCTCCTTCGGCAGGATGTCGACCACCAGCGCCGGCGCCTGCGGGGTTTGCCCGGTCAGATCCACCGCCGCCTGCACGGCGCCTGCCGCGGCCTCGGCGCTGTCGTGATCGGCTGCATGGACGCGCGCCAGCGGCTGGCCCACGACAACGCTGTCGCCCAGAGAGACCAGGTCCGAAAGACCCACGCGCGGGTCGATGCGATCACCGGCCCGTCGGCGACCGCCGCCCAGCGCCACGACCGCAAAGCCCAGCGCGCGCGTGTCGATCCGGCCAACCTGCCCGGAACGCTTGGCGTGCACCTCGACAACCACCGGTGCGGCGGGCAGATGTTGATGCGGGTGCTCGAGCAGATCGGCCGGCCCGCCCAGCCCGCGGACCATGCGCCCGAAGCGTTCGGCCACGGCACCGCTGTCCCAGGCCTGCTGCAGGCACCGATCGGCCTGCTCGGAGTCACCCGCCAGTCCGCCCGCCACCAGCAGCTGTGCCGCCAGCGTGTGGCTAAGCGCCTGAAGTCGCCCCCCGCGGCGACGACCGGTCAGGACGGCAATGATTTCCGCGACCTCGAGCGCGTTGCCCGCGCTGGAGGCCAGCGGCTGGTTCATGTCGGAAAGCACGCTGGTCAGGGTCGTGCCGGCGCGGCGGGCCACACGGCCCAGGGCGTCGGCCAGGCGGCGCGCTTCGGCAAGGTCCGGCATGACGCTGCCGTTTCCGGTCTTGATGTCCATGACCAGTGCATCGAGCCCTTCGGCGAGCTTCTTCGACAGGATCGAGGCGACGATCAGCGGCAGCGATTCGACCGTGGACGTGATGTCCCGGATGGCATAGAGCCGACGGTCGGCCGTGGCCAGCTCGTCGGTCTGGCCGATGATTGCCACGCCGGCTTCACGAACCACGCGCCTGAACACGGTCAGCTCGGGGGTGGCGACATAGCCCGGGATGGCCGCAAGCTTGTCGAGGGTCCCACCGGTATGGCCGAGTCCGGCGCCAGTGATCATCGGCACGAAACCGCCGCAGGCGGCCACCCAGGGTCCGACCAGCAGCGAAGTGCAGTCACCGACGCCACCGGTGGAGTGTTTGTCGAGCACCGGGCCGGGCAGGGCAGGATCATTCCAGCGCAGCACCTGGCCCGAATCGCGCATGGCCTCGGTCAGCGCGGTGGTTTCTTCGTCGTCCATGCCTTTGAGGAACACGGCCATGACAAACGCCCCGAGCTGCTCACTGCCCGCATTGGCATCGGACGCTGCGGCGACCAGATGCTCGATCTGTTCGCGCGACAGCGTCTGGCCATCGCGCTTGCGGCGAATGATCTCGCGCAGCATCACGCGCCTTGTTCAAGCGCAGCCAGCAGCTGATCGAGCAGCCCGGATGCGCCGATGCGGACATGCGCCGGCCGGAGCCAGTCCCGGCCCATTCGTTCGGCGACCAGAGACAAGTAGGCGACGGCGTCCTCGACACTGCGTACGCCGCCGGAGACTTTAAGTCCAACCGGGGTCGATGTTGACTCAATCACCGACAACAGCACATCGACGGCCTCAAGCGTTGCGCCGTTTGCAGTCTTGCCGGTCGAGGTCTTGAGAAAATCGGCACCTTCAGCCACGGCCAGCTCGGCCGCTCGCTGGATCAGCGACGGGGCGGCCAGCTCGCCGGTCTCGAGTATCACCTTGAGCGTTTTCTCGCCGCAGGCCTCGCGACAGGCCGCCACCAGCGACCGGCCGGTCGCTTCGTCGTTGTCGTATTTGAACGATTGCCACGGGAAAACCACATCGACCTCGTCGGCCCCCAGGGCGATCGCCTGGCGCACCTCAGTGGCCGCGCCGGCCGGATCCGGCCGGCCAGCCGGAAAATTGGCCACGGTGGCCACCGCAACGCGCTGTCCGATTCCGATCGCTTCGAGCTCGCGCCGCGCGGCGACCACGAAGGCGGGATAGACGCACACTGCGGCCGGATGGCCGAACGGCGTATCGGCACGGCGGCAAAACAGACGCAGTTCCGCTTCGCTGTCATCGTCTTCCAGTCGCGTCAGATCGAGCAGCGCAAGCGCCTGTCGCACGGTATCGGGAGAGTGCTTCATCAGCCCTGATTCAAAGCCGGTTAAAATGCAGAGATTACCGGATCATGCCCGATGCTGCGCGGGTATTTGCCGGTGAACAGCGTGTCAGGACCCTGCATGAGCCCAGAAGATCACGGGAACGCCGTCAACCCCGAACTCGCGCGGGATCCTGCGCTGCTGCGCAAGCTGCTCGATATTTCGGGCCAGCTCGTGGTTGTCCTCGACGGGGAGGGTCGCATCGAGCTGTTCAACAAGGCCTGCGAGCAGCTGACGGGCTACGCGGCCGAGGATATCGTTGGCGAGCCGGTCTGGACGCGCCTGATACCCGAGCCGGAACTCGCCGGGACGCGCGGTACGGCGGCGCGCCTGCAGGATGGTCACGACGAGGTTGAACACACCAACCACTGGCTGACCCGAGCCGGGGAGCGGCGGCTGATTCACTGGCGCAATACCGTGCTCAAGGAAGCGGACGGCAGCGTTCGCTGCATCATCGCGACCGGCATCGATATCACGCTGCAGCAGCAGGCCGTCGACGCACAGCGCCACACCGAGACCCAGCTGCGCCACCTGCTGGATGCGCTGCCGGTGCTCATAGCCCATCTTGATCGTGACTACCGGGTCCGATTCATCAACGATGGTTACCGTGCATGGTTCGATCTGGACCCGAAAACGCAGCACGGCCGTCATGTCCGGGACCTGATCGGGCCGGAGGCATTTCGCACGCTGCGGCCAAGCTTCGACCGGGCCCTGTCCGGGCGCAAGGCAACCCACCACGGCGAAGTGCCCTACGCGCGCAAGGGTGCGCGCTTCATTCACGGCACCTATATCCCGAGCCGCGACAAGGCCGGTCAGGTTGACGGTCTGTACATTCTGGCGGTAGACCTGACCGAAGAGCACCGCTTGCGCTGGAAGCTGGCCGAGGAGCTCAAGCGCAGTCAGACCATCGTCGACAACGCCATCGACGGTATCGTCACGATTGACGCCAGCGGTACGGTGCGCGGCTTCAATCCGGCAGCCGAGCGGATTTTCGGCTTTTCGCGTGACGAGGTCATGGGTCAGAATGTACGCATGCTGATGCCGGAACCGGATCGCAGCCGGCATGATTCCTACATCCGACGCTATCTTGAAAGTGGCCAGGAGACCATCATCGGGGTCGGTCGCGAGGTGATCGGCCGGCACAAGGATGGCAGCCCGATTGAACTGCGCCTGGCGGTGGCCGAGGTCAGCGAGCGCGAACAGCTGTTTATCGGTTTTACCCGTGATATCCGCGCCCGCAAGCGTGCCGAGCGCGAAGCGCGCGAGCATTTCGCCGAACTGGCCCATCTGACGCGCCTGAGCACCCTGGGAGAGGTGAGTTCCGGGCTGGCCCACGAACTGAGCCAGCCGCTGACGGCCATCGCGGCGGCCGTCGAGGCCGGGTTGATGATGCTCGACACCGAGCCGCCAAAGCCATCTTCGCTGCGGCCGGCACTCGACCAGATCTCCCGCCAGGGACAGCGGGCCCGCGAGATCATCGAGCAACTGCGCGCCTACCTGCGCAAGGGTGAGCCGGACAGCATGGCGCCCTGCAATCCGGCGCGGCTGGTCGACAATGTGCTTACGCTGCTCAACTACGAGATCGAGGCCCACGGCGTCAGCGTCGAAACCCGGCTGGATTCCGGACTCAGAAGCCTGGTTGTCAATCGCATCCAGATCGAACAAGTGCTGTTCAACCTGGCCAAGAACGCGATTGACGCCATGCGTGAGACCAGCGGTAAGCGCCTGCTGGCTATCGAAGGCAGGATCCGCAGCGGCGAGTGCGAGTTCCTGGTCACAGACACCGGGCCGGGCATAGCTGAGAGTGATCTCCCAAAATTGTTCAGTCCCTTTTTTACGACCAAGGCCGACGGCCTCGGCCAGGGTCTGTCGATCTGCCGATCGATCGTCGAACGTCATGGTGGTGAACTGACCGGGGGCAACCGCGAGGGCGGCGGCGCGCGATTCCGATTCACGCTGCCGTTGAGGCCGGAAGGCGATGACTGAGACCGGCGGCCAGGCGACGGTCGTTGTGGTCGATGATGACCAGGGCGTACGCGAGTCGCTGGCGCTGCTGCTGGGCACCGCCGGTTTTCGGGTCTGCTGCCACGACTCGGGCGAGAAGCTGCTGGCGGCCGGCCCGCCAGAAGGCGCCGCGTGCATACTGCTCGACCTGAGAATGCCTGGCGCGAGCGGCATCGAGGTGCAAAAACGCCTGCGGGCAGAGGGCTGGCGTGTGCCGGTGATGTTTCTGACCGGCCATGCCGATGTGCCAGTGGCGGTCGAGGCGCTGAAAAACGGTGCAATCGATTTTTTCGAAAAGACCGACTTCAGCGCCGACCAGCTGATCGTGCGGATCAACCGTGCCGTTGAAGATCATCGCATTGAGCTGGCGCAACAGGCCGAAGCACGGGATCTGGCGGCTCGGATCGCCGAACTGAGTGATCGCGAACTCGAAGTCGCTCGCCTGGCGGCAGGCGGTATGGCCAACAAGGTCATCGGGCTGGAACTCGGCATCAGCGAGCGAACCGTCGAGGTTCATCGCGGCCGGGCAATGCGCAAGCTGGGGCTGCGCTCCATGGCTGAACTGATCCGGATCGAGCCTGCCCTTCACGGTCGTGCACGGAATTGACGCCGGTCATGAGGCCTGGACGCGATTGTGCTTGAATAGCCGTCATGAATGCACTGCCGTCGCCCGACCTGCGCCCACTGGTCTTCATCGTCGATGATGACGAAGCTGTACGCGGTTCATTGACGCTGCTGGCCGAGGCACGCGGCTGGGATGCGCGGGCCTTTGATTCGGCCGAAGCCTACCTTGCCCAGGCACCCGTGCACGCCAGCGGACGGCCGATGTGCCTGGTGCTGGACCTGCACATGGGCGGCATGAATGGCGCCGAGCTGCAGGAGCGGCTGCAGCGGCGCGACTTTCAGCTGCCGACGTTGATCCTCAGTGCCTGGCCGGAAGGGGAGCTGGCCCGGCGCGCCCTGGCAGCCGGGGCCAGCAATGTGATTGGCAAGCCTTTTGCGCCCAGTCAGTGGATCGAGCTGGTTGAGCAACTGCTCGAGCAACCCTGAACAGCCGGTACGGGGATCCCCTCATTGGCGAATCGCTGTGCTGCGCCTAGTCTGATATCCAGGCAATCGATACAGGCAGAAGCGCAACATGAACGCACAGCTCTCGGCAGTTCGCACTGACCATCCGGCCGCTCTTGCCCGCCACCAGTCTGCCCGGAAAACGCAGGCGCCCCTGCCGGCGCAGCGACGGATACTCCACTCCGGCGAGTATCTGATCCACGCCGGCAAGCGCAGCCCGCATGCCTATCTGATCCGCACCGGCTGCTTTAAGAGCTATCGTGTCGATGAACTGGGTGAGGAACAGATTCTGGGTCTGCACGGGCCCGGAGATGTGGTTGGCTTTGACGCCGTGCTCGGGCGGCCGGCCAGCTGCAGCGTTGTGGCGGTTGACACCGGCAGCGTTCAGGTTGTGCTCAACGCGATGTGTCTGCTCGGTCAGGCCGATGAACCCGGTCTGGCAGAACTGGTTTTCGAAGGCCTGTACCGGGAGATGCAGCGATTGGCCGATCGGCTTCAGATCGAGCGCCATCCCAGTGAGCGGCGCGTGGCCGAATTCCTGCTGGACTATGCGCGCCGCCAGCAGGCATGCGGCAGGAGCGTCGCGTGTCTTAACCTGCCGATCAGCCGGCGTTCGGTCGCCCGCTATCTGGGCTTGGCGCCGGAGACCGTCTCGCGCACCCTCAGCGCCTTTCAGGAGCGGGACCTGATCCGGGTCTGCAACCGGCAGCTGACAATCCTGGATCAAAACGCGCTGGCGGAGGTGGCGGCCGGCGGCTGAGCCCCGCCACCGGCCGGACCCGGTCAGCCAGTTATTCCAGCACGAAGCTGACCCGGAGATTGACCCGGTAGCTGGTAATCCGGCCATCATTGACCACGACTTTTTGCTCGGAAACCCACGCCCCGCGCACGTTCTTCAGGCTCTTTTCGGCCCTGGCAATGCCCCGGTTAATCGCGTCTTCAAAGCTTTCCGGTGATTCCGAACTGATTTCAACTACTTTTGCGATCGTCATGTCGACTGCTCCTTGGTTTGTCGTCGCTCACTCGGTCGGTGGCCCTGTCGATTCGACCACGCGGTCCGACCAGTCTATGCCAAAGTCGGGTCAGTCAACAATGCGCCAGCTGCCGTCGGCCTGTCGGCAGGCGGTTCCATAGACCTGCTCGGTGCGACCGCCAACCTGCGCGTCCAGCGTGTACTCCCGGCACGGGCCGGTTTCTGACTCAAAGGTGCGCGTTGGCTCCATCCGATATTCGTAGCCGGTATCAGGGTTCACCCAGGTGGTCGACACACCGGAGCGGGTTGTTTCCAATGTCGCTGCCATTTTCATGCGGTCGACATCGTCCATCGAGCGGCCAATCGCGCCGCCGAGCGCGCCGCCGGCCAGGGCACCGAGAACGGTGGCAACCCGCCGCCCGCTGCCGCCACCGACCTGGTTGCCGACAATGCCGCCAACGATGCCGCCAATGATCATGCCGGCTTCCTGTTTCGGCCCCTGAACGGCGCAGCCGGCGGCCGTCAGCGCCAGCAGGACGACCAGACCGGCCAGGCCGGCACGAATGAAAGGGGTGTGGGTATGCGTCATTGCGAATGGTCTCCTTGGAATGAAACTGGGCACAGATCTAACATGTCCTGCCTGCATGAAAGCTGAACAGCGGGCCCGTGCCCCGGCAGGCGCCTGAACGAAACGTCGGTTTATTGATACAGCGCAATCGGCCTTGCGGCCCCGTCGCTAGCATTCTCCCCGCGACCCACCATGACCTGTTCGGAGAGAGAATTGCATGTCTGAATCAAGAACTCATCATGTCGCCGTGCTCGGCGGCGCATTGACGCTTGTCCTGGCGATTGCCGGCCACGGGTACGCGCAGCAGGCCGAGCCTCGCGTCCACGAGGCAGAAGTCGCCAAGGCATCGGCGGCCGACTTGAATGCCGGTGCGGAAGCCTACCGGATTCACTGTCAAAGCTGTCACCAGGCTGACGGCTCGGGTCTTCCGGGCGCGTTTCCGCCGCTGACCGGCAACAGCAGGATCGAGAAGAACCCCGAGTATGTCATCGGCAACATCCTGACCGGCCTGAGCGGAGAAATCGAGGTCAACGGTCAGACCTACAACGGCGTCATGCCGGCCATGGGCTATCTTTCCGATACCGATGTGGCGAACATTGTCTCCTACGTCCTCACGACCTGGGGCAACAACGGCCGCGACGTGGTGCCGCAAATGGTGCGGGACAAGCGTGTCGAACTGGGCCTGACCGACCGCGCCGAGGGTGAGCGCCACCCGGGCGCCGCCGAAGGCACAATGGGCTGGCGCGGCGCACCTTCACCGATTGAAGGCGGCAGGCGTGTTGTCACCCCAGGCGCACCGGACATGACCGAAGCGGAATTCCAGCGCTCGCAGCAGATTTACTTCGAGCGCTGCGCCGGCTGTCACGGCGTGCTTCGAAAGGGCGCCACGGGCAAGCCGCTGACCACTGACATCACCCAGGAAAAGGGCACCGACTATCTCAAGGCCCTGATCAACTTCGGCTCCCCGGCGGGGATGCCCAACTGGGGCACTTCGGGTGAACTGACCGAACAGGAAATCGAGGCCATGGCGAAGTTCCTGCAGCATGATCCGCCACAGCCGCCGGAGTGGGGTATGCCCGAGATGCTGGAGTCATGGACCGTCCACGTGGCGCCGGAAGACCGCCCGGCCTCCCCGCAACACGCCTACGATGTCGACAACTTCTTCGCGGTCACGCTCCGAGACGCCGGCCAGGTGGCGATCATCGACGGCGACAGCAAGGACGTCGTCGCCTTCGTGCCCACCGGATATGCGGTGCATATCTCGCGCGCCTCCAGCTCCGGCCGATATTTCTCCACCATCGGACGCGACGGCAAGATCGATCTGATCGACCTCTACATGGATCCGCCGCAGGTGGTCGCTGAAATCAAGATCGGCATGGAGGCCCGCTCGGTCGAGAACTCCCGCTACAAGGGCTACGAAGACCAGATCGCCATCGCCGGCGCCTACTGGCCGCCGCACTACGTGCTGATGGACGGCCAGACGCTCGAGCCGAAGAAGATCGTGTCGACCCGCGGCATGACGGTCCACACCCAGGAGTACCACCCGGAACCGCGCGTGGCCGCGATCGTCGGATCACACAAGCACCCCGAGTTCATTGTCAACGTCAAGGAGACCGGCCAGATCCTGCTGGTCAATTACCAGGACATCGACAGCCTGATGGTCACCACCATCGGCGCCGCACCGTTCCTGCACGACGGTGGCTGGGACGCCAGCGGAAGGTACTTCCTGACCGCCGCCAACGAATCAGACAAGATCGCCGTGGTCGACGCCAAGGATCGGGAACTGGAGGCGCTCATCGACGTCGAGCGTATCCCGCACCCGGGGCGGGGCGCCAACTTCGTGCATCCCGAATACGGCCCGGTCTGGGTGACCAGCGCGCTCGGCAACGCCAATATCACCATGATCGGCACCGACCCCGATGGGCACCCCGAGCATGCGTTCAAGGTGGTCAGAATCCTGCAGGGTCAGGGCGGTGGTTCACTGTTCGTCAAGACCCATCCGGAGTCCGCGAACCTCTGGGTCGACACGCCCTTCCACCCCGAAGAGGAAATCGCCCAGTCGGTCGCAGTGTTCGACATCAATGATCTCGATGCCGGCTATGAAACCCTGCCGATCGCCGAATGGGCCGACCTCGGCCCGGGCCCGAAACGCATCGTCCAGCCCGAGTACAACAAGGCCGGCGACGAGGTCTGGTTCTCGGTCTGGTCGGGCATGGAGGAAGCGTCGGCCATTGTGGTCGTTGACGACAAGACGCGCACGCTCAAGCACGTCATCAAGGGCGAGAAAATCATCACGCCCACCGGCAAGTTCAACAACTACAACACGCGCTACGACATCTACTGAGCCGGCCGGGCAGCGTAAACCACTCATCCTGCGCCCCGAATACACGGGGCGCGTGCCCCGAGGTCTGTCCACCCATGCAAAGAGTTGGTTTTTTCCTGCTGGCCATGCTGATGTTTGCGCCGGCAACGGCACAAGACGACGACAAGCAGGTAGAACAGGCGAGTCAACTCGACACCATAACTGTCGTGGCACATCGTCAGCCGCGCCGGCTCTCAGAGGTCGCCGGCACGGTCACGGTCATCGGCGAGGAGCGTCTGGCGCGCGACATGGTGATGGAACCGGCCGATCTGGTGCGCTACGAACCCGGCGTCGAAGTCGACGGCGGCGGCACTCGCTTCGGATTCAGCGGCTTTCGCATTCGCGGCATTGGCGGCAACCGAAGCAGCGTGGTCATCGACGGGGTACCCGTTGCCGACCAGTTTGCCATCGGCAGCTTTGCCGACACCGGGCGCGGTCTGCTCGAACTTGGACTGGCCCGGCGTGTCGAGATTCTGCGCGGTCCGGCCTCGACGCTGTACGGGTCGAAGGCCCTGGGCGGCGTCGTTTCGATCACGACACTCGACACGCCGGACCTGGTTCTTGCCGGCGACAGCGGGCAGCGTATCGCGCTGACCGGCGCAAGCGATAGCGATCGTTTGCGCCTGAGCGCGGTGCGCGCCGACCGCGGGGAGCGTGCCGACCTGCTGATTGCCGCTGCCGGTCAGCGCGGTGGAGAGATCGGTGTGGCCGATCGACCCACCGATACGCCACGTGACCGTCTCGACCGTGAGCATGCCGCGGTGCTGATCAGAGGCGGATTGGACACCGGCCGCGGGCGGCTGCGCCTGACCCTGGACGGCATGCGCGAGACTCGCGACAGCGACGTTCGCGCCATGCTCGGCAGCGGCCGACTGGCGTTCACCGATGAACTGCTCGGCGACGACCGTCGGCACCAGTGGCGGGCGCTGCTCGACCAGCAATTCGAGCCGTTCGGGCCGATCGACCGCGGCCAATGGCGGCTTTGGCGCCAGACGAGCGACGTGCTGCAGGAATCGCGCGAGCAGCGGCCGAACGCGCCAACGCCGGTCGACGTCTACCGGCGCTTCGAGTTCAGCCAGGACATGACCGGACTGGGCGCTGACCTGGAGTCCGGATTCCCGGCGTTCGGCCTGTCACACCGCCTCGGCTACGGCTTCGAGTACACCCGCTCGGAGATCCTCGACAAGCGCGACGGGCTGGAGACCAACCGCGCCACCGGACAATCGACACCTGTCATCATCGGCGAGGTCTTTCCCCTGCGCGATTTTCCGCGCAGCCGGGTCAGTGAGCTGGGCCTGTATCTGCACGATGAAATCGAGCTGTGGCGCGGCGGTCCGACGCTCAGCCCCGGCATTCGTTACGAACACTACGACCTCTCGGTGCTCGACGACCCTCTGTTCGAGGCCTCGTTCCCCAACGCCGAGACGACCGAGCTGACCGTCACCCGCTGGCTGCCCAAACTCGGCCTGGTCTGGCCGATCAGCGAGACCATGGAGTGGTTTGCCCAGTACGCTCGCGGGCTGCGGGCACCGCCGTTCGGCGACGTCAATATCGGCCTTGAATATGCCCGGTTCAACGTCCGTGCCATCGCCAATCCGGATCTCCGGCCCGAGCGCGGCACGACCATCGAGACCGGAATGCGCTGGCGTGGCGTGAACACCCTCGCAGAGCTGGCCCTGTACCGCAACGACTACAAAGACTTCATCCAGACGCGCGCGTCGCTGGGTTTTGACCCGGTCAGTGGGTTCATCGTGTTCCAGTCGATCAATCGCGATCGCGTGCGCATCGAGGGCGGCGAGCTGCGCTGGCGCCGGCATCTGGGCGCCGGCTTCAGCGCTGAGCTGGCCGGCGAATGGTCCCGGGGCGAGGACCGTGGCAGCGGGCGCAACCTGCCCGGTGTGTCACCACCGGCCCTGCTGGCCGAGCTGGCCTGGATGTCGCCCTCAGCCAGTCTGGAAACTCGCATTATCACCAGCGCCGTTCGCGGTCAGCGCGAGCTCGTCGACGAGCAGGGTGAGCCGCTGTTCTCACCGCCGGGCTATCTCACCGTGGACTGGCTCACGCGCTGGTTTCCGCGCGAGGATCTTGAAGTCAGCTTCGGTCTGTTCAATCTGACTGACCGCAGCTACTGGCGCACCGGCCGGGTTGTCGGGCGCGGTGCCGACGACCCCACGCTGCCGCTGCTGGCCGAGCCCGGTCGCTGGGCAATGCTCAGCCTGACCTGGAAACGCCACTGATCCGCCGGGTCCAGGTACCGGACAGGCGTCGTTTCGGACCGGTGACCATCCGGTCATCTTCTCGTGCTGGTATCCTGATCTGCCCAGCAGCCAACCACCAAGGAGAAGCCGCGACCATGACGCCAGGCGAAGTACTGACATTCTGGTTCGAGGAAATCGAGCCGCGCATGTGGTGGGTCGCCGACCCGGACTTCGACCGCCAGATCGAGCAGCGCTACAGCCGTCTGCTCGGCCAGGCCGCACAAGGCGAGCTGTTCGAATGGCGCCGGGACGCAAAGGGTCGTCTGGCCGAGATCATCGTGCTTGACCAGTTCTCCCGAAACATCCACCGCGGCACGCCGGCAGCGTTCGCCCAGGACCCGATGGCGCTGGCCCTGGCCCAGGAGGCGGTCGCCGGCGGCGCACTCGATGCGCTCGAGCCGATCCAGCGCGCCTTTCTGCTGCTGCCCTACATGCACAGCGAGTCAGGGCTGATCCACCGGCACGCCGAACGGCTGTACCGGGAACATGCACCGGCTGACAACCACCAGTTCGAGATTAAGCACAAGGTGATCATTGACCGCTTCGGCCGCTATCCGCACCGCAACGCGATTCTCGGGCGCGAATCCACGCCTGAGGAACTCGAATTCCTCAAGCAGCCCGGATCCGCTTTCTAGCCGCCTGGCCACTGATTTCAAGCACCTTGGCGCCCCGGACCTGGCCACTCGTGAGTTCGTGCAAGGCCTCGTTCGCCCGCTCCAGCGGAAACCGGGTCGTTACGGGACGCAGAATGGCGTGTTCGCCGGCCAGGGCAAGAAAGTCGCGGATATCCTGGCGGGCAACGTTGGCGACCGACTGGATCGAGCGCTCCATCCAGAGCTGCCTCGGGTAGTCCAGATCGGCCAGCAGCCGCCGGTCACCGGTTTCCTTGGCAATCGCGTTGATCACCAGCCGTCCGCCCGGCGCAAGCTGCCCGAGCGCGGCGAGCACCGTTTCCCACACCGGCGTCGTGTCAATGATGGCGCGCACATCGAGCGGACAGTGGTCGTGGGTTTTGCCGGCCCACTGCGCGCCAGCATCGAGCGCCTGGCGGCGCTGTTCGGGGTTTCGGGCCCAGACGACGACCGGGGAGTCGGGCAACACGAGACTCGCCAGCCGGTGGACCTGGTGGTTGGAGCCTCCGTAGCCGGTCAGGCCCAGCACCTGGCCGTTCTCGAGACCACTCAGCCTGAGGCTGCGCAGCCCGATGGCGCCGCCGCACAGCATCGGCGCGGCCGAGACATCATCCAGCACATCGGGAATCGGATGCGTGAACGCAGCCGGCACGGCCATGTATTCAGCGTAGCCGCCGTGGGCATGGCAGCCCGTGCCCCGGAAATCCGGACACAGGTTTTCCTCGCCGCGACGGCACCACTCACACTCGCCGCAGGCGCTGTGAATCCAGCCCACGCCGACCCGGCCGCCGACCAGTGTCTCGTCCACCCCGGGCCCGACCGATACGATGCGCCCGACCGCTTCGTGGCCCGGAATGATCGGCAGACAGGCAGCGACCCGGCCCTCGATCTCGTCGAGCTCGGTATGGCAGACCGCACAGACATGCACCCTGATCAGCACCTCGCCGGCATCGGGTTCCGGATCCGGCCAGTCCGTTGCCTCCAGGGGTCTGGCATCGGTACGCATGGCCATGGTCGAGCGCAGTACCATCGCGCGCATTCGGTCCTTGCTCCTTGACGAGTGTTCTTCAGAGGCTCCTTAGCCGATTGTCCCGACTTGCCGGCACCAAGGCAACCGGCATCCGCAAAGCTCGACCGTCGGGGACGCGGCCCCGACCTACGGGTTTTCGGCACGGGTTGAGTTGTCCGTCGGGGACGCGGCCCCGACCTACGGGTTTTCGGCACGGGTTGAGTTGTCCGTCGGGGACGCGGCCGACCTACGGGTTTTCGGCACGGGATGGGTCGGTGGCGGTCGCATCCGGGTTTTCGGCACCGGTTGGGTCGGTCGTGTTCGCATCCGCGACGGGTCCGAGTGGTTGTGCGTCCGAGGCTTTTGATTCAAATGCGCCGCGCGGGCTGGTATCGTGACTGGCCGACGCAATCAGAGGGATCGTCATGTCGATAAGGCTGCTGACCTTGTTTCCGGGTCTGCTTCTGCTGGCCACGGGGGCTGCCGCGCAGGCTGGCGACCCGCGGGGCACGGTGTGTGCATTCCCCGACATCAGCGCGCTGACCCCGGTCACCTTGTCCCCGGGCGCCTCCACCCCGGCCGGTACGGGTGGCGACATTCCGGGTGGCCGCTGGGAGCTGGTGCAGGTGAAATACGACACCGAACCCGATGTCGGCGAAGTGGTGGGGCAGGCGCGAGGCGCGCTGGAGCTGGTTGCCTCCAGTTCCGTCGCCGGACAGGGCAGCATGGCGCTGCAGGTCACCATCACCGAGCCCGAGAACCAGCAGATCGACGAGACGGGCGCAGGGCCCTATTCGGCCACGGGCAACATGCTCGATTTCCAGAACGACTGTGGCGACGCGCTCACGCTGGGTCAGGTGGAATACACCGTTGACACCAGCGGCGATGACCCGGTCATGACCCTGTGGGGCAGCAGCGATATCCAGATCACTGACCCGTTTCCCATCGTCATCACCGTCTTTCTGGAGGTTGATTTCCTGCTGGTCGAGCCACCCGACGGCGGCGATGCAGTTTTCCAGGATCGCTTCGAGGGATAACAGGCCACTACTGTCCGGTAAAACTTGGCAAGAATGCTTGAAAATATAACTTCATCAGCATGTTACGAGCGTTTTGGGGTGGTGTCGACTTGAACGCCAGATTCTGTCAGTTTTCGGGGACCTGCCCCGGAGATCGCCGTCGTGTACACCGGCAAAACCCTGTTCGCCCAGCTGATGGCCGTCCTGCCCTGGACGACCTTCACTCGCATCGTCAGTCGTTACGAGGGCGACCGATACGTCAAGTCGCTGTCGTGTGCTCAGCACTATCGGGTCATGGCATTTGCCCAGCTGGCCTATCGAGAGAGCCTGCGCGATATCGAAGTCTGTTTGGCGGCTCAGTCGGGCAAGCTCTATCACATGGGTTTCAGGGGGCCGATCAAGCGTGCCACCTTGGCCGATGCTGGCGCGAAGCGAGACTGGCGCATCTATGCCGATTTCGCTCAGCGTCTGATCACGCAGGCTCGCGCGCTTTATGCCGACACATCTCTGGATATCGATTGGGATGGAACCGCCTACGCGCTCGACTCCACCACCATCGACCTGTGTTTGTCGCTGTTTCCCTGGGCGTCGTTCCGAACAACGAAATCGGCGGTCAAGGTGCATACCCTGCTCGATCTGCAGGGCCACATTCCCAGCTTTGTTCATATCTCCGACGGCAAGTGGCACGATGTCAACGTGCTCGATATCCTGCTCATCGAGCCCGGCGCTTTCTACATCATGGACCGGGCCTATGTCGATTTCGAGCGCCTCTATGCGGTGCACAGCGCAGGCGTCTTCTTCGTGACTCGAGCCAAACGCAATCTCGATGCACGTCGGGTGTACTCCAATCCGGTCGACCGAGACACTGGCATCATTTGCGACCAGACGATTGCGCTCAACGGCTATCTCAGCCATGGCAAGTATCCGGAGTATCTGCGCCGAATCCGATTCAAGGATCCCGACACTGGAAAGTCGCTGGTCTTCCTGACCAATCACTTCGACTTGCCGCCGTTGACCATCTGTGCGCTGTACAAAGCGCGCTGGCATGTCGAGCTGTTCTTCAAGTGGATCAAGCAGCATCTCCGAATCAAGCGATTCTTCGGAACATCGGAGAACGCTGTGAAGTCGCAGATCTGGATTGCAGTCTCCGTTTACGTGCTGGTTGCCATTGTCAAGAAACGAATGAATGTCGATGCCTCGCTCTACACTTTGCTACAGGTTTTCTCATTGACCTTGTTCGAAAAAATCCAGTTACAACAGGCAGTTACGAGCACCGAAAACAGATCCGACCAGGGTGACATTTCTAACCAGTTGAATTTATTCAGTTATTAACCGGACACTAGTGGAGAGAGACATAACAAGGCGTGAAAAATGACGCTTGAAAAACAGCGCATTTTACCGCGGCGTTACGTGATTGACACCTGTAACGGATCGGGTTACACTGAACCTCATGATTCGGAGTTTCAAGCACAAGGGTCTGAAACGTTTCTTCGAAACCGGAAAGACTTCGGGAATTCAGGCCCAGCACGCGAAAAAACTCCGTCTAATACTCGGCCGGCTTCATGCTGCTCGACAACCGAAGGATATGAACCTCCCAGGACTTCGGCTTCACGAACTGAAAGGTGATCGATCCGGAACGTGGGCAGTTGATGTTAGTGGGAATTGGCGAATTACCTTTCGGTTTGAAGGCGACGATGCCGAAGTCGTGGACTATGAAGATTATCATTGAGGCACCCTATGCTTATGCACAATCCACCACATCCCGGTGAAGTTATTCGAGAGCTTTGCCTTGAGCCGCTAGATTTGTCTATCACCGAGGCCGCAAAGGCCTTGGGTGTCAGCCGAAAAACCCTGAGCGCTATTCTCAACGGACGCGCCGGAATTAGCCCCGAAATGGCTGTTCGGTTGTCGATTGCTTTTGATACCACCTCAGAGAGTTGGCTCAACCAGCAAAGTCAGTATGATCTTTGGAATGCTGAGCAGCACCGTAAAGAGTTTCGGGTCAAACGTCTTGTTGCGGCCTAGCCAACGCTTATCACATAACAACCGGTTCAACTCGGCCGCGGGCAAAGCCCGCGCCGGTTAACCGGGACGTTACCCAGGAGTCTTCAACTCCCCCGAAACCTCCGCAAAACTCTCCAACGCCGCCTCCAGGTTAGCGGTGATCTCTGCGGCCAGGACGTCCGGGTCGGGGAGGCTGTCGATGTCTTCGAGGCTGTCGTCTTTCAGCCAGAACAGGTCGAGGTTGAGTTTGTCGCGTTTGAGCAGGTCTTCGATGGGGAAGCGGCGGAAGCGGTCGGTTTCCTTGCGGGTCTTGTAGCAGTGGACGAAGTCGTCGAGGTCTTCGCGGGTGAGTTTCTTGGTCTTGAGGGTCTTGTGGACGTTGGTGCGGTAGTCGTAGACCCATAGTTCCTTTGTCTGGGCCTGCTTCGCCGGGGCCTTCTTGTCGAAGAACAGGACGTTGGCCTTGACGCCGGGGCTGTACCAGATGCCGGTGGGTAGGCGGAGCAGGGTGTGGAAGTTGAAGGTCTCGAGCAGGCGCCTGCGAATGCCTTCGCCGGCGCGGCCGGCTTCGAACAGCACGTTGTCCGGCAGGACGACGCCGGCGCGGCCGCCGACCTTGAGGACGGTCATGATGTG
Source organism: Pseudomonadota bacterium (assembly GCA_013285445.1). Taxonomy (NCBI): domain Bacteria; kingdom Pseudomonadati; phylum Pseudomonadota; species Pseudomonadota bacterium. Next base: position 1,858,965 of record CP053448.1, read on the forward strand.
CTGCAGGAAGTTGAACTGCTTGTTCGAGGTGGTGAACTTGAAGTCCTCGCGTTCGTAGTTTTCCTGCTCGGTGGTAACCTGGCCGTCTTCGCCGACGACGCGGTAGCTGGATTTCTTGCCGAAAGGCGGATTGGTCAGGACGATGTCGTAGCGGTCGTTGCCGGCGCTGGACAGGGCGTCGCCCTGGTGGACGGGACTGTCGCCGTTGCCCAGGCCGTGCAGATACAGGTTCATGGCGCACAGGCGCACGACCTCGTCGACGATGTCGACGCCGGTGAGGGCTTCGTTGCGTAGCGCGGCCTGTTTGTCCTTGTCCTGCGTCTGGCCCTTCATGTGGTCGAAGGCAGCGAGGAGAAAGCCGCCGGTGCCGCAGGCGGGATCGACGACGGTTTCGCCGATTTTCGGATCGATGCACTCGACCATGGCCTGGATGACCGGGCGCGGCGTGAAGTACTGGCCGGCGCCGGAGCGGACTTCCGATGCGTTCTTTTCCAGCAGGCCTTCGTAGATTTCGCCCTTGACGTCGACGTTCAGGCCCACCCAGGGGCCTTCCTTGTCGATCAGTGAGACCACGCGCTTGAGCTTGGCCGGGTCGGAGAGCTTGTTCTGGGCCTTGCGGAAGATGGTGCCGATCAGGCCGTCTTCCTTGCCCAGGTTTTCCAGGGTGTGGCGGTATTGCAGTTCCAGGGGGTCGCCATCCTTGTTGACCAGCTTGTTCCATTTCCATTTGGCGGGGATGGGGGAGGGCAGATCCAGAATATCCTCGCGCTCCTGGTCCATCTTGAGGAACAGCAGGTAGGTGATCTGCTCGATATAGTCGCCGTAGGAGATGCCCTGGTCGCGGAGGACGTGGGCGTAGTTCCAGACTTTCTGGACCAGGGCGTGGTGGTTTTCGTTGGTGCTCATTCGGTTGGCGTAGCTTTGAGTTCTTCCAGAGTGACAAAAGTCGCCTCCCCAGCGTCCATCTCTAGTTTTCGGCTGGCCAGAGTCTCCTCGTGCCAGGTCGGTGAGGGAGGCTCGGATTCGCCGTGGGCCAATGCGTCCCACAGCGCCTCCGTGGCACGAAGTTTCTCATCCTGGGACATCTTTTTAATGGTGTTGAGGTCCATGGCTGCCCCTTCTCGGAAACGATATTCGGCCATCTTACAATACGCTTGGCAATAGCTGGCTGGCTGCCGGATACCGGCGTCCGAGCCTCATACACGGGCTTTTCGGCGCGACTTTGACTTTGGCGTGGCCTCACGTTCGGCGCGGATTCGGGCCAGGAGTTCGCTGGCCGGTTCGTCGTCGGGGTCCTGGGGGACGAGTTGGCCGGTGAAGGCGGATTTTAGGATGGATTGGCGGAGGGCGTTGGAGCGCTTGAGCTCAGCTTGGCACCAAACTTCGAGTGCAGCCGCACTTTCAAGCGCCTCGGTCGCTCTATCGACAATTAACTTTTGCTCCTCAGGTGAACAAAGGGGATACGGCAGCTTTCTGATGATTCCGAGGTTGAGAACATCCATCGTCGCACCATGTGCATCAAGCTTGTAAAGGGCTTTCAGGAAGCTGCTCTCAAAGTAGAGCTTGAAGAACTCTGGCAAGTAAACGTTCTCTTCCAGAGATACTTTGACCAGTCGTGGATTGATAATTCCAGGGGCGCACTCTGGCGGCAGAATGAGCACTTTGCCAATAGTGCCAACCAGACTGATCAATACGTCGCGGGGCGAGACACTGCAATTCTGAAGTTCCTGATACTTTTCCTCATCAATGAAATAATCCCCGATTGTCCAATCTCCGCCAATCACCTGCTCCTGCCCGTAGATCTTGTAGCCCGATGCCGAGTAATCCGACTTCTTGAGTGCGCTGCCGAAGGGGCCCGCCTTGAGCGCGTGCTTTCTTGGCATGCATAGCCCCTCCAGAGGAGCCCATACCCAACCCTCAGGCAGCTCTGGCAAGTTCGCGGTGTCGGGGATGTTGGGAGCCTTGTACTTTCCTGGCCCTTGCCAGTTTTCCCTGCGGCTTTCGAGGATGCGGGCGAGGATGTCGCTAGCGGGTTCGAGTTTGTGCTGGTTGGCTTCTCGCCAGTCGCGGGTGAGCTCGCCGGTGACGGCGGCCTTGAGGATGGACTGGCGGTAGCGCTTGAGCAGTTTCTGGACTTCGCGCAGGGCTTCTTCGCCCTTGTCGATTTTAGCGAAGAGGGTTTCGATCTTTTCGACGATGCGGTGTTGTTCGTTGAGGGGCGCAATCGGGATCGAAAAATTCTTGAGCCGATGAGTATCAATACTCGCTACCGTGGTCCCATGCTTTGCGCACTCCTTGAGAATCCGATAGTTTTCCGACCGCAGGTGCCAGGCCAGAAAATCCGGACTGATGTTATCTGCCGGCGTCAGGGTCTTTAGATCCTGGTTGACCGTTACCTCGGGTTCGTTGACAGCAACAGGGAACGAATGGGCCAGTATTCCTGATCTTGTGACCATCAAGATTGAATTTGCCGGGATAAGCTTGGCAGAAGACTGGGCTACTGCCTCCTCGGTGATGGAATTCTCGGAACTTCGAATACGCCCGAACTTCATGTCCTTTGGTGAAACCCACGGGATGGAGCCATCTTCCCAAAAGGCTAGGTTCGCCTTGGAGGGGGTCCCGCCTCCCGACCATGCCCCCAGGTCGCCCAGTCTCGACCAAGCCCAGTTGCTCGGCAATTTCTTACCACTCACGGGAACAACGCCTCTTCAGTTTATCCAGGCCGTCATTCATCCCCCTTAGCATTACCTTGCGGTCACTACCTTCAATAACCCTGTACTTGCAAGCAAGTCGGTGTTGCCGGTAAAGCGTAATCACTCCCATGGATCAATCACCTGCACGCCGGCGGCCTTGAACGGGGCGGTGTCGCGGGTGGCGACGGCGTGGTTGTGGGTCAGGGCGATGGCGGCGATGTAGGCATCGGCGGTGGCGATGGCGCGGCCGGTTTCTCGGGATTTGGCCAGTAGGGTGGCGTAGGCCGGCGCGCAGGTCTGGTCGAAGGGCAGGGTGCGGCCGTTGAACAGGGGCAGGATGGTTTGCTCCAGGCTGTCCTGCAGGCGGCTGCGGCGTTTGCCGGCGGGTAGCAGGGCGATGCCGGCGCACAACTCGGCGGTGGTGATGGCCGTCAGGAACAGGGTTTCGACCGGCTGGGCGTCGAGCCAGGCGAGCACGCGGGCCTCGGGTTTCGGGCGCAGCGGCTCGGAGATCAGGTTGGTGTCGAGAATGATCACTCCAGGTCGATGGCGCGTGCGGGGCTCTTGTCGCGCACTTCATCGAAGACGGCGGCCTCTTCGTTGCTCAGCCTAGCCTGGCGGCCGATTTCGGCCAGCAGGGAGCCGAGTTTCGGCCGGTTTTCCGGCGCGATCGCGGCCTCGAGGATTTCGCGCACTTCGGCTTCCATGCTGCGGCCGTGCTCGGCGGCACGCACGCGCAGGGCGCGGTGAACCTCGTCGGGCAGATTGCGTACGGTCAGCATGGCCATGGTTGTCTCTCCAAGGTGGCGCGCTTGGTCGCCTTCAACGCATTCATTTTAGCATCACTGAATGCATTCAGGCGACCAGCGCGCCCTGCAGTTCGTCCAGCATTTCGTTCAGGCGCTGCTTGCCGAAGACCTGCTGTGCCTGGACGATGCCGCCCTTGTCGGACAGGCTGGGGATCTCGATGAAGTCGCGTGGGGTGATTTCGGCGTTGGCGGCGATGTAGCCGGCGATGGTTTTCAGCCATTCCATCTGTTCCGGGGTGTACTCGCGGCCGGCTTTCTTTTCGCGGCCGATCCACAGGTTGAAGCGTTGTTCGACCCTGGCGGAGTAGGGCTCCAGTACTTCGTCGTAACCCAGCGCGAAGCGGACCAGGGAGACGATCTCGGTGAGCTGGTTGTCGACCGGGGCGCCCTTGACCTTTGCCGCATTCAGGCGCTTGTAGGCCTGCCAGACGTCGGCGGTGGTCAGGTAGTAGGGCTTGTCGGTCATGGCCTGGGCCAGTTCCTTGATGGCGGCGTAGCTTAGCCGGTGGCGGCCGGCGGGCTGGTTGTAGAGGATCTGCAGGGCGGTAAGTTCGTCCTTGTTGGCTTCGATGAAGTCCTTGAACGACTGGATGCGCTGTTCGGCCTGGCCCTTGTCGAACTGGGCTTCGCGGACCTCGTCGGTGGTTAGCTCGTCGATGACCAGGTCGTTCTTGTGCTTGATGGTCTTGAGCAGTTCGCGGATTTCTGGCTCGTCGAACGGGGCGCAGGCGGTGTCGAGCAGGCGGCCGACGACCTCGGCTTCCTGTTCCGGGGTGGCGGCGGCGCCGTGTTCGGCTTCGATGGCCTGCTGCTGCTTGTCGGGGTCGACGGCTTCGAGCAGGGCGTTGGCCAGGTCGCGGGGTTTCTGGCCGCCGGTCTGTTTGGCGATGCGGGCGCGGTCCTCGTTGTCGAGTTTGCGGTCGAGGGCGGCGATTCGGCCGGCCAGGCTGGAGACGGCGTCTTCGTCGCGCCTGCCCTGGGCGATCTGGTCGATGAGCTTGTCGAAGGCGATGCCCTTCTTGCGCTCCAGTGGCTGGGAGGCGTTCTTCTTGGTCTCGGTCACGCCGACGGCGTCGATCAGCACGAAGCGGGTCTTGGTGCGCGCGTCCGGGGTGACCATCTGCAGGTCGGCGTCGGGGATGGTGCGCACGCCGCGGCCTTTCATCTGCTCGTAGTAGCCCTCGGACTTGACGTCGCGCATGAAGATCAGCACCTCGACCGGCTTGATGTCGGTGCCGGTGGCGATCATGTCGACGCTGACGGCGACCCGGAAGGCGGCGTCGTTCTGAAAGGACTTGATCAGTTCGCGCGGGCTCTCGCCGGTGTTGCGGTAGGTGATCTTCCTGGCGAAGTCGTTGCCCTCGCCGAAGACCTCGCGCACGGCGTGGACGATTTCCTCGGCGTGGTTGTCGTCCTTGGCGAAGATCAGGGTCTTGGGCAGCCATTCGCCGCTGCGGTCGGGGAACAGCTCGGTGAAGACCCGGTCGCGGTAGGTCTGCAGCACCGCGCGGATCTGGTTCGGGTTGACCACGGAGCGGTCGAGCTCCTTGGCGGTGTACTCCAGGTCGGCGTCGAGCTCCCGGTAGCGGATGGCGCGGGTGCGCTTGTCCCGGACGGGCACCTGGAAGCCCGTGTCCTCGACTTCGATATTGCCGCCTTCCTCGGTCACCCGGGTTCGAATGCGGTAGATCTCGTAGCCGACGTTGACGCCGTCGACCACGGATTTCGGGTAGTCGTACTCGGCGACGATGTTCTGGTTGAAGAAGCCCAGGGTGTGCTTGGACGGCGTGGCGGTCAGGCCGATGATGTGGGCGTCGAAGTATTCCAGCACCTGGCGCCACAGACCGTAGATGGAACGGTGGCACTCGTCGGTGACGATGAAATCGAAGGTCTCGATCGGGATGTCGGGGTTGTAGTTCAGCGGCCGGATCTCGCCGTCTTCCAGTCCCCAGGTCTCGAAACCGGAGATCTCCTCGGCCTCGCTGTCCAGCTCCTCGCCCTTGAGCATGGAATACAGGCGCTGGATGGTGGTGATGACCACCTTGGCGTCGTCGTCGATGCGGTTGGACTTGAGGTGCTGGACGATGTAGGTGTCGGTGAATCGGTTGGCCGCGCCGGGCGGATCGAACTCCCGGAATTCCTTCAGGGTCTGGTCGCCGAGATTGTTGCGGTCGACCAGGAACAGGATGCGTTTGGCCCCGGCGTGCTTGATCAGCCGCCAGGAGAAGGTGCAGGCGGTAAAGGTCTTGCCGGCACCGGTGGCCATCTGGATCAGCGAGCGCGGCTGGTCGGCCGCCAGGGACTTCTCCAGGCCCTGGATCGCATCGATCTGGCAGTCGCGCAGGCCTTTGTCGATCAGCGGGGGCAGGGCGCTCAGGCGCTCCCGCAATGTGTCGGGTGTTTTCAGCCACGCGTGCAGGGTCTCGGGGCGGTGAAAGGCGAAGACGCGGCGCGAGCGCGCCTTCGGGTCGCGGGTGTCGCGGAAGAAGGTCTCATTGGCGGTGGTCTCGTAGTCGAAACGCAGTTGCTCGTCCCAGCGCGCCAGGTGGTCGGGCAGGGTGGCCATGTACCGGTCCGACTGGCCGGCCACGCCGCTCAGGGTCACCCCGGCCTTCTTGGCCTCGACGACGCCGGCGGCCTTGCCGTCGACCCACAGCAGGTAGTCGCAGGGGCCGGAGGGAAGCTGGAATTCGCGTACCGCCACGCCCAGGGCTGCGTGGCGGTTGAAATCGGCCATGTCCTGCACCTGCCAGCCGGCATCGCGCAGCAGGCGGTCGATTCGATTACGGGCGCGTTGTTCCGGTGTCTGGTGCGAGTCGTTCATGCGTGGTGGTGTCGGTTCCCCTCGGTGCTGCGGTAAAGACTACCAGCATCGGGGTGGGTGGGGAAATCTGAGGTTGTCGTCCCGGCCCGTGAGCCGGGACCTTGTATGTTGATTCTGTCTGCACAGCATCGGCGCATTGCTCGCCGACCCTTGTGAGGTCCCGGATCAGCGCGTTGCGCTGTCCGGGACGACAGGGGGTGAGTTTGGGACTACGACGGGCAGACGCTGAGAAGTGGAGGGCGCTTGGTGGTGTCTCTCCGACCGCGATTTAGCCCTTTGAACCCTTGTTGGTCTCTTCCAGGAGTCGGCGCTGACGCTCCGATGCGCGCTTAAGTACCTGTTCATAAACCTTTTTCTTTTCGCGCGCAGACGCGTTTCGAATAAAATCGGAGAAGCGGCTGGAAGATGCTGGTTTACGCTTGAGTGTGAGCATTGCAGTCAGTCTAACCTGAGTTCATGAGCTTGGGTGTCGTGAAGTCGGGTCCGTGTCGGGTGCCTGCCGGGCCTTTGCCGTAGCGGTTTTCCATCGTTCGGCCCGATAATGGCCGGCCTGATGCCCACGATGAGGAATACCCATGCATGTCGATCCCGTTCGACTTCGAGAATTGCGCGTTGCCCGGCAGTGGTCGCAGGAGCAACTGGCGACTCTGAGTGGCTTGAACCTGCGCACGATCCAGCGCCTGGAATCGGGTGCGAAGATCTCCCAGGAGTCCCTGCGAGCGCTTTGCGCGGTTTTCGAGGTGCCGGCCGAACGCCTGCTGGCAAGCGAGCCCGGGCCGAGCGAACCCGCGCTGAAGGCCATGCACGAAGGCGTGATTCGTGGCCTGGATTTCACCGGCGTCACGCCGCGCGGGGCATTCTGGTGGTTTGCGCTTGCCGTGGTGATGTTCCTGGGACTGGCGCAGATCCTGTCCGAGTATCTGGGCGCGCTGCCGATGCAGTTGGCCTCCATCGTGGTTCTGCTGCCGTGGATCGCTGCCTGCACGCGGCGCCTGCGTGACGCGGGCTTCAGTCCCTGGTGGCAATTGATCAGCCTGGCGCCAGTGGCCGGCATTCTGGTGTTGCTTTATCTGCTCACTTATCCGACGCGAGCTGTTGGCCTGGACGGGGTTGCCGAAAGCCAATCCTGAGAAAGTATCCACGATTGCTCATCTACGCATCTTGTGCGTACAATGCAGATATGGATCGTACTGCACAACTGGAAGACCTGATGCTGCGCTACGGATTGCGTCGGCGCGATGTGGCTGAATTGCTGGGCAAGCCATTAAATTCGGCCGGAGGTTACAGCAATTCGACGATCGATCGTTGGTTGAGTGGCGCAAACCAGGTCCCGGACATGGCACTGGAACTGCTTGAGTTGAAACTCGCTGGCAGGGAAGGGCGGCCTGATCCCTGGCAGCGACTGATCCGACAGCCCCTGGCCTATCGGGACCAGCGCGAGCTGGAGGCGGATTTAAGGGCGGTTCTGGAACAGATCAAGCGCGGAGAGTTGCCGCGCACCCCGAAATCTTCGCGCTCGCTGGTGCTCCAACGCGCCGGGTACTTGCTCGAACTCATTGCGCATCTTGGCGGGCCGCGCTTCAAGTCACAGCGGGAGCGATTGCTGGAAGAAGCCGATCGTTTGCGTGAAAGGCTGACAGACCACCTGGAGTCCGCGCCACTGCGCGCCGGTGAGCGAGTTCGTAGTGAAACCATGGATGACCTGGCGTGCAAGTGGGGATTGACCAAGGGTGCGGATATTCGCCGGTTTCGCCAGCTTGCATTGACAGGGCGAGTCTGATGGAGAGCAGCCTGCAGCAGGCCCTGCATGTGCTGGTCGAGCGAGTATCGGCGCAGGTTCGCGCCGATCACTCAATTGACGCGTTTCTTGCCGGGGGCGTGGCGATATACCTGCATCTTAAAAAGGCTGGTGGTCAGGCGGCCGAGGCGGCCAGGTATTCAGAGGATGCCGACATTCATTTCGGCCGTTCCCTGATTCTGGACGATCTGCCGGTGGTTTCCTACAAAGACCACGAAGGCAATGAACGCATGTTGGCACTCGATGGCAGCTATACCATCGATATCGGCTTGCACCATCCCGACTGCTTCCAGGACGCCGAGTTCCTGTTCGCGAGTGAGAACGGTCGAGTGCGCTTGTACCTTTTGAGCCCCCTGGACCTGGCTGTCACCAAGACCGGCCGGTTGCAGGACCACGACAGGTCGGATATCGAATTACTCGCGCGGGCTGGCTTGCTGGGGGCACAAGCATTTCGGCAACGGGCGACCGAGGCTCTGGATTACCTGGCGACCGACCCGTCGATGGTACGTGTCAATATCGATGAGGCGGCCGGATTGATTGCAGCCGCGTGTTCCGGTGAGGGGTAGTTGAGCGCCTGTTCGGGCCTTGGGTTACTCGGACAGTAGTTCGCATAATGTATATTATGTAAAGTTAACGATGATTAAGCGTCAGCTAGCGGGCTTGTTGACAGGCTTGTTCTTGACATGGACCAAGAAAACGCCGAACATTGGGCAGGATGTGAGGTTCGTCACGCTTTTGACCGGTGGTGACGAGTTGATCTTACAAGGGAGCGCGCTCATATGTCGTCGAAGTATCTTGTCCCGTCACGTCTCGCCGTGGCGATTACCACCTCTCTGGTTGCCGGCACCACGTCGGCGGCGGTCATTACGGTCGATACCCTGGCCGATCCCGGCGACCCGACCGAGTGTTCCCTGCGTGCCGCGCTGGAATCGGTCAATCAGCAAATCGCTGTCGACGGCTGCGTTGCCGGTGACGGCAACAGCGATCAGATCCTGTTCGGCTCGGGCCTGACCGGCAGCCTTGCGCTGACTTCGGGGTCGCTGGTCGCAACCAATGACGTTTCGATCGTTGGTCCCGGCGCTTCGGATCTGACCATTGATGCCAATGGCGCCAGCCGAGTGTTTCATGCATATGGCTATGCCCAGGTCAGTCTGGGCGGGGTGACGCTGACCGGTGGCTCTGCGAGTTTCGGCGCCGGCGCCTATGTGACTGATGGCGCCTCCCTTGTACTGGATAACTGCATCATTACCGGTAACAGCGCAAGCGACTTCGGCGGCGGTATCGAGGTCTTCGGGGGCCAGCTGCAGGTCAACAGCTGCGCTTTGACCAACAACACGGCAGCCTATCATGGCGGCGGCATCGCGGTCACCAGGGGCGAAGCGGTGGTCTACGATACCCTGGTGACGGGGAACTCCGCTGAAGTCGGCGGTGGTTTGCAGGTGCTGCCACCCTACTCCTACGGCCCTGTTATTGCCGCGGCTGGCCGCGGGGGTGGCGGTGCAGATGGCGCGAACTTGATCGTCACACAAAGCACGATTTCGGGCAATCAGGCCAACTTGATAGGCGGCGGCATCGGAGCGGGATCCTACTATCAGCAAGGACCCAAGCTGGCCGAGCTGCTGGCCAATCCAGGCGGACAAGCCCCACGGATTCGGGGCCAGCAGCCGGAGCCGGAGCCCAATCTGGTCGTCGACAGCAGCACGATCAGTGGCAATTCCGCCCCGATGGGAGGTGGCATCGGAGCGGTGAGCAACCCCGGCTACGGTCCCCAGCAGAATGGCATTTCCTATACCGGACCCAATTACCTCGTGGTTCAGGACAGCACGATCGGGCAGAACCAGGCAGATTACGGCGGCGGGGTTGGTGTCGTCTACGGCTCCGGAGAAATCTATGGCAGCCAGATCGTCGACAACACCGCGACGGTTTCGGGCGGCGGCGTGCTGTTTGCCAATCCGGGTGGACGAGCTTCTGCGCCTGCTCCCGAAAGCCGGGGCTTTGACCGTGAGCGCGGCTACTATCAGCCGGAAAGCCTGCAGCTGTCCTATACCGCCGTTGACGGCAACCAGGTTCAGGCCGAGGAACGCGGCTTTCCTTTCAGCGGTGCCGGCGGCGGCATCAGCATATTCCAGGGTGCTGTCTACCTGGTCGGGGCTTCGGTCAACGGCAACAGCGCGCCCTATTTCGGCGGGGGACTGGTCAACGGCGGTGGATATGCCGTTGCCTTCAACACGGTGATCAACACCAACAGCGGCGGTGGCGTCTACAGCAGCAACGGCAGCCTGTTCGGTACTATGGCCTCGACGATCAGCGGCAACTCGGCTGCTCAGGCCGGCGGCCTGCACTGCATGGGCTATGCGCAATGTGACATCAAGTACTCCGAAATCAGTGATAACGAAGGCGCGATTGCCGGCGGCGTCCTGATCGAGCCCGGTGGTCAGTATGCGGCCGGTAGCGAGGCCCCGCGGGGCCTGGGTGGCAATTCCGAATTGTTCAATACGACCATTAGCGGCAATGTTGGCGGACAGGCCGGCGGCGTTCACATGGATGATGCAACCCTGCTCTACACCACCGTGGCCTTCAACTCGCAGGTCGCAGCGAACCCTACGGGTCAAGGTGGGCCTTCCAACTACGCGGGAGGCATTCTCGCGACTGGCGCTGCCGCACTGTCGCATGTCATCGTTGCGAACAACCAGGCAGAGAACGGTGTGGCCGATGTGCGGGCCGGCGGCGGTCCGATTGGCATGGATTACAGCCTGGTCGGTGACGACAGCGGGCTGTCTTATGCCGGGACGGGCAATGTGCTGAATGCCGACCCGCTTCTCGCGCCACTGGACTTCAACGGCTCACCCTATACCCAGACGCATGCCTTGATCAGTGGTTCTCCGGCAATCGACGCCGGTAATCCCGCGATCACGGATCCGCCCGACTATGATCAGCGTGGTCCGGGCTTCGCTCGAGTCGTTGGCAGCAGCATTGACATCGGTGCGTTCGAGTTCGTGCCGCCACCGCCGGAGCCGGATGTTTCGCTGTCGACGAACTCGATCGACTTCGCCGGCACCCTGGTCGGGGTTGATGAGACCGCACAACTGACACTGACCAGCACCGGTACGGCCGATCTGTCGATCGGGACCATCTCGCTGAACTCGACGCGCGGCGGCGTGTTCGGAATCATCAACGACAACTGCTCGAATCAGCTCTTGCCGCCCCAGGCGGACTGCACCCTGGATATCACTTTTCAGCCTCTCGGGCGCGGTCAGTTCGACACGATGGTGTCCATTCCCAGCAACGCACCGGATTCACCAGCCCTGGTCGACGTGACGGGTGTCGGCATTGCGCCGGAGCTGTCGATTGTTCCCGGCGGCGTCGATTTCGGGGACGTCGATCTGGGCGACAGCAACGAGGGTTCGGTCGAGCTGTCCAATGTCGGCGATGCCGATCTGGAAATCACGGGCACCGATGTGGCGCCGCCTTTTGCGGTGGTTGCCGGCGGCGGACTGTGCCTGAACGGCGGGCCGACCGTGCTGACGCCTTCCGCATCGTGCACCCTGACCTTCCGCTTCGAACCGGCTGCAGCAGGACCGGCTGGGCAGACGGTCAATATCAGCTCCGACTCCCTGGGCGGTGATTCATCCGTCGAGCTTCAGGGCGTCGGAATTGAGCCAGCAGCACCGCCGCCTCCGGCCATACCCGTGCCGGTCATGAACCGGACCGTCAGCCTGATCCTGGCCGGAGGACTGTTGCTGCTCGGTTATCTGGGCCTGCGTCGGCGTCGCACGAGCTGACCCATGACTCATAGTCCGGGCCTGCCTCGCAGGTCCAGGTAAACTGATCGGCATCAATCCCGGCTTGCCTGATTGTGGCAGGCTGTCTCCCGACACGAAGCCCATTCGCAACGAGGAGGCAATCATGGCGCATTCAGCCACGGATCAACATCGTCGGCTGGTGGTCGCACTGGACGGTTCCGACAGCGGTTTCCGCGCACTGCGGGTCGGCGCAGACCTGGCGCAGGCCATGGGACGAGCACTCGAGGTCCTCTACGTGTTTCCGCACCGACAGGCGTTTTCGGCCGCGTTGGCCGGCATCGATGAGGAAACCACGAACCAGGGGTTCGAGCGTCTGAAAAGCAGCACGGCGCAGGAGATTTTTGACGAGGCGGATCGCATCATCGGCGATAGCGGGCGGATCGCCGAACGCCATCTCCTGGTCGGCGAGCCCGCCGAACAGATCATCGAGTTCATGCAGCAGAATTCGGGAACTCACCTGGTCATCGGGCGGCGCGGACTCTCGCGCATCAAGTCCCTGATCATGGGCAGCGTCAGCAACAAGGTCGCAGCGCACGCGCCGGGCCTGGTTACGGTGGTGTCCTGACGGATTGAAGGCGCCTGGCCCGACAGCGTGGATCCGTCACCCGCACTTTGAGTAGCCGCAGGCCAGGCAGGTCTGGCAGCCGTCGAGTAGCACCATGGCCTTGGTGTTGCACTTGAAACACAGGATTGCGGATTCCGGATAGGACGTCTCGCTGACCTGCCCGGCCTCAGCTATCGTTTTTTTTTCTGGCGGATTGTCCTGTTGGTCGCGTGCCTCGGCTTCGGCGCGTTTCTGCTCGAGTATGAGCTGCTGCTGCTCGCTCAGCTCGTCGGGCTCGATCATGCCGATGCGCTTGAGGTGGTGTTCGACCACGGCGCCGATGTCGGCGACGATCGACGGCACGAAGCGTCCGCCGGGCTTGAAGTAGCCGCCCTTGGGATCGAATACGGCCTGCAGTTCCTCGGCCAGGAAAGTGACGTCGCCGCCCTTGCGGAATACGGCCGACATCACGCGCGTCAGTGCGACGATCCACTGGAAGTGGTCCATGTTCTTCGAGTTGATGAAGATCTCGAAGGGTCGGCGCTGTTCGTGCTCGGTGCCGGGATTGAGCACGATGTCGTTGATGGTGACGTACAGGGCATGATCGTCGAGCGGCGTGCGGATCTTGTAGGTGGCGCCTTCCAGGCACTCCATGCCTTCGGGCCGCTCGAGCTTCTCATGCATGCGAATGATGTCGGCCTTTTTCTCACGCGGATTGTCCTCGCGTGCCGATTCGGTCGCTTGCCGCTTCTCTTCGCGCACTTCGTAGTTCACGATTTTCTTGTTGATCCTGATGGTCATCTCAATGCTCCCGCATTGTTGTCTTCTAATTCACTAATTCCCGCAGTCTTGTTCTGCGTTCACCGAAGGGATGTGACACAGCGAGACGTTCGCAGGCAAGGCGCGATGCCGATCGATCACCGCAGCGACCTTGTGTGGTCGTGAGGATGATCGATCGGTATCGGAACGCAGCATGCGGACGTCTCGCGAAGTCACATCAGAATTTGCCGTAATAGCCTTCTTTCAGGGCATCGAAGAGGTTTGCGGCGGTGTGCACTTCACCGTCGTATTCGATCTCCTCGTGGCCCTTCACCTCGACCGTCGAGCCGTCCTCGAGCTCAAACACATAAGTGGTCGACTCCAGGTCCTTGTCTGTGACCAGCACGCCCTGGAAAGCCTGCGGGTTGAAGCGGAAAGTGGTGCATCCCTTCAGCCCCTGCTCCCAGGCGAACAGATAGATGTCCTTGAAATCCTCGTAGGGATAATCGGTTGGAACGTTTGCGGTCTTGGAAATCGACGAGTCGATCCATTTCTGCGCCGCCGCCTGGATGCCGACATGCTCCTTTGGTGTGATGGTTTCGGCCGTCAGGAAATAATCCGGCAGCTGCTCGTCTTCATTGTCCGAGTACGGCATGGCCGACGGGTTGACCAGCGTGCGGTAGGCCAGCAGCTCGTAGGAGTAGACGCTCACCTTCTCCTTGCTCTTGCGCCCTTCCCGGATCACGTTGCGGTTGTAGTGATGGGCGAAGCTTGGTTCGATGCCGTTCGAGGCGTTGTTGGCCAGCGACAGCGAGATCGTGCCCGTCGGTGCGATCGAGGTGTGGTGAGTGAAACGCGCCCCCTGCTCTGCCAGTCGGCCGACCAGTTCCGGGGCGACTTCGGCTACCTTCTGCATGTAGCGGCTGTAGCGCGCGTGCAGGATGCGGCCGGGCACCTGGTCACCGACCTTGTAGCCATCGCTTTTCATCTCCGGTCGCTTGCGCAGCATCTCAGGGGTCACCTCGAACAGGTCGCTCATGATTGGGGCCGGGCCCTTCTCCTCGGCCAGCTCGAGCGCGGTTTCCCAGCCGGCCACGGCCATTTCACGTGCCACGCGCTCGGTGAACTCGAGCGAGTCGGGCTGGCCGTAGCGCATGCGCATCATCGTCAGCGCTGAACCCAGGCCCAGAAAGCCCATGCCGTGGCGACGCTTGTACATGATTTCCTTGCGCTGCCGGTCGAGCGGCAGGCCGTTGATCTCGACGACGTTGTCGAGCATGCGCGTGAAGATCTGCACCGTGCGGCGGTACTCGTCCCAGTTGAAGCGCGCGTTGTCGGTGAACGGCTCCTCGACGAAGCGCGTGAGGTTGACCGAACCGAGCAGGCAGGCGCCGTAGGGTGGCAGTGGCTGTTCGCCGCATTGCCCGGTCACCAGGCCATTGAATACAACGGTGTTGTGATCGTCCTGCGTCGTATCGAACACCGCCTCGCGGCCGTGGAAGCAAATGTCTTCGATGCGTGTGGTAAAGCGCTGGGTCTTGCGAAGCACTTTGTCGGAGACCCACTCACGATACTTGTCGTTCTTGTAGTCCATCAGGAATCCGATTTCCTGCATGAACGTCTCGCGCGACTCGCCGTCAATGATCAGTTCGTGGTCCGCCTGGCACTGATAGGCTTTCTGCCCGCCCTTTCCGTCGGGCAGCATGCGCTCGCCAGCCGAACGACGCTTGCGAATGCGGCAGAATATGCCGAAGTTGGCCAGCAGCATCTGGATGTCCTGCAATAGGCTGCGCCGGCTCGACGCCAGACGGATGGAGCAACTCTGGCTCTTGCTGGAAATATTGACGGTTCCGTCGGCCTGGAAAAGCGCCCGCAGGTACTCAGTGACGCACTCGCGGGTGCCGCGCCAGATCACTTCCGGCACCTTGAGTTTGCTTTCACGGGTGAAGCCGTAGTGCTGCAGTACCCGCGCAAGCAAAACCGAGCGAATAAACTGGTGATTGCGCTCCGGCACGGCGACCGGAGAGACCTGATAGCTGCGCGGACGTTCGGAGACGTTTTCAATCAGTTGATTGACGAACGCCGAGACCCGCTCCGAGAGCGCGCATTCGTCGTTCCAGAAATTGATGACCACCGCTTCCTGGTCGCGGCCACGATTGGTGAAGTGCCCGTCGCCGGTAATCAGGCCCAGCAGCGAGCCCAGATCCTTGCTGCCCTCGCTGCCGAACTGGCCGGTGCCGGACTGGACCAGGATTTCGTCATCGGGCCGCAGGTCGCGCAGCTTGATCTTGCCGCGATTGGTGTAGAAATCATGCCACTCGGTAGCCTTGATCTCATAACCGTCGGCCGTGACCACTTTGTAGACATCGGCCTCGCTGGCGGTCATGAAAGCCGGCTTGGCCGGACGCGCTTCGGTGCCGCGCTCGTTCCGGCCCAGGGCTCGCCGATCCACGGTGACCTCCAGCGGCAGCCCGTTCTCGTAGAGCTCGCCAATCGGCACCATGCCGTACTGGGTCGCCAGGCGTGTATCGGCGGTCACGCACGGGTTGGTCGCGCGGATGTTTTCGCACCACCAGTTGTTGTTGTCCTCGTTGATGCGGTCGACCAGCACGAAGCCCGGTTCGGCGTAGTCGTAGGTCGAGGTCATGATCATGTTCCATAGGCGCTTCGCCGGCACCTTGTGGTAAATCTTGCAGGCCACCAGCCCCTCTTCGTTGCTGATGTAGCCTGCGGTGGTCGGCCATTCGCGCCACAGCACCAGTTCGGGATCGTCCAGGTCAATGTCCTCGGCCTCGCTGTCGAGCACCGGGAACACGAGCGGCCAGTCGGCGTCATCGACGACGGCCTGGACAAAGTCATCGGTGATCAAAAGCGAGCAGTTGAACTGCCTGAGCACACCGTTCTCGCGCTTGGCGCGAATAAAGTCCATCACGTCGGGGTGCGAGACATCGAAAGTGGCCATCTGCGCCCCGCGCCGCCCGCCGGCGGACGAAACCGTAAAACACATCTTGTCGTAGATGTCCATGAACGACATCGGGCCGGAGGTATAGGCGCCCGCCCCCGACACATAAGCGCCTTTTGGCCTGAGCGTCGAGAACTCGTAGCCGATGCCGCAGCCGGCCTTGAGCGTGAGGCCAGCTTCATGGACCTTGCCCAGGATGTCGTTCATTGAATCCTGGATGGTGCCCGAGACGGTGCAGTTGATGGTCGAGGTTGCCGGCTTGTGCTCCCTGGCGCCGGCATTGGAGGTAATGCGTCCGGCCGGAATGGCGCCGCGCCGGAGCGCCCACAGGAACTCCCGATACCAGTGCTGCCGGTTTTCACTGCCCTCTTCGACCTCGGCCAGCGCACGTGCCACCCGCTTGAACGTGCCATCAATGTCCTGGTCGACGATTTCCCCCGATTTCGACTTGAGGCGATACTTCTTGTCCCAGATATCCAGCGATGCTTCCTGGAAGGCGATCTCCGGAAGCGCCGCGGTCAATGCTTCTGCCGAAACGCTCATGCCGCAACCTCTTGATTATGGTCTGCTTGTGCTTGTTATGCACAGGATTAAAAGCGGTTTTCCACAACTTATTGTGTCAAACTGCGCTCATGGACACAATATCTTGTGCCAACAGCGAATACGATACGACTTTGCGGACGGCAATTCAAGCGTTGAAATCGACGATTGGGGTGAAAGCGGCCGGACGGCGAAGCGCCTATTCGGTTTCGCGCTTGAGGTCGCGCTCCATCAGGACCTGAACCCCTTTGCGGGCGTTCCAGCCGCGGAAGAGAATGCCGTGAACCTGCTCGGCGATCGGCATCTCGACATCGACCCGGCCGGCCAGGCGCATAACCTCCTCAGCGGTCTTGATGCCTTCAACCACCTGACCGATTTCGGCCACGGCTTCTTCCGCCGACTGGCCCTGCCCCAGCGCCAGACCCAGTCTACGATTGCGCGACTGATCGCCGGTACAGGTCAGCACCAGGTCGCCGATCCCGGCCAGACCCATCAGGGTTCTGGGATCAGCACCGAGGGCCTGGCCCAGGCGCATCATTTCGGCCAGTCCGCGGGTGATCAGGGCAGCGCGCGTGTTGTGTCCCAGCGCCATGCCGTCTGCCATGCCACAGGCAATGGCCAGCACGTTCTTGATCGCGCCACCCAGCTCGGCGCCGACCAGGTCAGCGGTGTAGTAGGCACGGAAACTGGCCCCGTGCAGCAGCTCTGCCCAGGCATGGCCGAATTCCGGGGTCGAGGCCGCTACTGTCACTGCGGTGGGCAGACCGGCGGCCACCTCGCGCGCAAACGACGGACCCGTGACCAGAGCCAGCGGCATGTTGGGACCCAGACGCTCGCTGGCGACTTCGTGCAGCAATCGCCCGGTGCCGGGCTCGAAGCCCTTGCTGGCCCAGGCCAGGCCAATCTGAGGGTCGAGACGGTCGACCAGCTGGTCGACGATCGAGGCAAAGGCATGGCTGGGTGTTGCCACCAGCACGCGGCCGGCACCGTCGATCGCGGCGCCGAGGTCGGCGCCGCAGGCGATAGTGTCGGCTAACGGGTGGTCCGGCAGGTAGCGTGAGTTGCAGCGCTCGCGCTGCATGTGCTCGGCATGGCCGGGGTCGCGCGCCCACAGGCGTACGTCATGCCCGAGGCGGCTGAGCTGCATGGCCAGTGCCGTGCCCCAGGAGCCGGCACCCAGAACCGCGACCGGTCGGACCATCGGGCGTTCTAGTGGCTTGACGGCTGAGGCGGTGTCTCGCCGGCACTGTCGCCCTGCTCACCCTGCTGCCGCGCTTCTTCCAGACGCTGACGGAAGATGGTCTCGAAGTTGACCGGCTGCAGCGGTGGCATGTAAAACCCGCCGGCGGTGACCATCGAAGCCACCTGATTGCGGTTGTACGGGAACAGCACGTTGGGGCACAGCACGTTAATGACATAGGGAATCTGCTGATCGCTGAAACCGGCCATCTGAAAAATGCCGCCGTACTGGACTTCGCACAGAAACGCCGTCTTGTCGCCCTGGGCGGCAGTCACAGTCACGCCCAGCACCACCTGCCAGCGGTTATCACCGATGTTTTCGGCGCGTTGTGACAGATTGACGTTGATGTCGGGCTGCCCGGCATTCTGGTCGAGCTCGAGTACCGACGGCGCCTCGAAAGAGGCGTCCTTGAGGTAGACGTGCTGAACGGCCAACTGGGCCTCGCGTGGTTCGTTGGTTGGCTGAGCGCCGGCTGCGCCGGCCTGGTTTTCTTCGCTCATGATCTGATTGGATTCCTGTGAGTTGAATGAATGGATTGCGCTGCGATCAGGCGTCGGTGCCGGTCTTGTCGGCCTGTCGGCGATTCTTGCGCTTGCCCTTGCCGCCCGGAGCGTTCCTGGCTGCCCCCTTGTGTCGCGTGACCGGCTGCTGATCGCTGATCCACTGCGCCAGCCCGCCGTTGAGGACGTAGACCTGGCCAAAGCCCTTACGGGTCAGACGTGTGGCCATCTGTGGCGACACCTGACCGTTCTTGCAATAGATCAGAACCGGACGATCACGGTACTTGTCGAGCCGCTGATCACCGGCTTCGAGCTGCGACGGCGGCAGGTGCAGCGCGCCGGCAATATGGCCCTTGGCGTAGTCGCTGCTGTTGGAGACATCGACGATCAACGGCTCCTGGCGGTTGATGATCTGTACCGCTTCCAGCGTGCCCAGCTCGTGCCACTTGCGCAGCTTGCGGCTGATCTCGTAGAAGATCCAGGCTACCGCCACGGCGGCGAACAGGCCGCTGAGCAACAGGTTGTTGCCGACAAACTCGATCAGCTGATCCATGAACGTCATTCGGCTCGGGTCAAACCCGTTATTATCGCTGATCTGGCCGTGCGTTGCCAGCATCACGGCCAACGCGTGTGGGATAATGAGCACTTCGATCGCAGTCCGAGAGACCCCCTATGGACCCGCATCTTCCGCTTGTGCTGCTGATCCTCGATGGATGGGGATACCGCGAGGTGGCCGAAGACAACGCCATCAGCTGTGCCGCCACGCCCAACTGGGACAGAATCTGGCGGACCGATCCGCACACCCTGCTGCAGGCCTCGGGCGAGGCGGTCGGTTTGCCGCCCGGGCAGATGGGCAACTCGGAGGTCGGGCACATGAACATCGGGGCCGGCCGTATCGTCTACCAGGAGCTGACGCGGATCGGCAAGGCCATCGCGGATGGCAGTTTCCAGCGCAGCCCGGTTCTGCTCGATGCCATCGAACACTGCCGAGAGAGCGGCGGGTGCTTGCATGTCATGGGCCTGCTCTCGCCGGGCGGGGTGCATAGCCATGAAGACCATTTGTTGGCGACTCTGGCGCTGGCGCTCGAACGTGGCGTGTCCGAAGTCGCCGTGCACGCCTTTCTCGATGGCCGGGATACGCCGCCGCGCAGCGCCGGGCCTTCGCTCGAGCGATTGCAAGAGGCGCTGGACGGACATGCCAATGCCAGCCTGGCCAGCGTCACCGGCCGCTACTACGCGATGGACCGGGATCGTCGATGGCCACGGACAGAGCGTGCCTGGCAGGCCATCGTCGAGGCCCGGGCCGAACAGTTCGCCGACAGCGCTCTGGACGCGCTCGCTGCGGCCTACGCGCGCGGCGAGGACGATGAATTCGTGGCCCCGACCGTGATCGGGAGCGGACATCGAGTTGCTGACGGTGACGTCGTGATATTCATTAATTTCCGTGCCGATCGCGCCCGCCAGCTGACCCGAGCCCTGGTCGAAGACGGCTTTGACGGTTTTGCCGCGCGACGTCCCGCCCTTGATGCGATGGTCACCATGACCCGATACCAGGACGACCTGCCGACCGCTGCCGTGTTCGAGCCCGAGCGCCTGAATCATCTGCTCGGCGGCGAGTTGGCCGCTGCGGGAATGCGTCAGCTTCGAATTGCGGAAACCGAGAAATACGCTCACGTGACCTACTTCTTCAACGGCGGACAGGAGCAGGTCTTCGACGGCGAGGACCGCAAGCTGATTCCGTCCCCGAAGGTCGCCACCTATGACCTCCAGCCGGAGATGAGTGCGCCGGAACTGACCCGCGAGCTGGTCGCCGCCGTGAATGCGGGCAAACATCAGGTCATCATCTGCAATGTCGCCAATCCTGACATGGTTGGCCATAGCGGCGTGTTCGAAGCCGCAATTGCAGCGGTCGAGGCCGTCGATCGACTGCTTGGTGAAGTGCTGCAGGCCGTCGATGAGCGCGGCGGAGAACTGCTGATCACGGCCGATCACGGCAACGTCGAGCAGATGACCGATGGCGACAACGGCCAGCCGCACACCGCGCATACCACCAATCCGGTGCCCTTGGTCTACCACGGCCCGCGGCAGCTGGCGCTGAGAGATGGCGGCAGCTTGCGCGATATTGCGCCGACCATGCTCAAGCTGCTCGGACTGGAGATGCCAGCGGCAATGACCGGTCGACCGCTCAACTCGGGTGTCTGAGCCCCTGCGACCCGTTCTCTGGCTGGCCGCCGGGCTGCTTGCGGCAGCCTGGAGCCAGCCGATGGCCCAGCAGCGTGACGAACTGGAACAGCAGCTCGATGAGGTCAGGCAACAGATTGCGGCAATCCAGGAGCGGATCGATCACGATCTCGGCCAGCGCGATGCGCTGCTGCAGCAGCTGGCCGACGCCGAGCGGGAAGCCGGACGTGCGCGCCGTGCCCGTGACCAGACGCGCCAGGCCCTGGATCGAACCCGCCAGCGAATCACCGGGCTCGAGGCTGAAGGCGCGATGCTCGAAGCTCGGGTGGCCGAGCAGGCCGGCCTGCTCGGGCGGCAATTGACGACGGCCTATCGCCTCGGCCGACAGTCCCGCCTGAAAATGCTGCTCAACCAGGACGATCCCCGGCTGCTGTCGCGGCGCCTGGCCTACCATGGCTATCTGTCGCGGGCGCGCGCCTCGGTCATGACCAGCCTCAATGAAAGCATCGGCCGCCTGGCAGCGTCGCGCCAGTCACTGGAGACGGAATTACAGGCGCTCGATGCACTGCTGGCCGAGCAACAGCGCGACAGCGAACGCCTTGAACAGGCCCTTGCCCGCCGGTCGCAGGCGCTCGCCTCGATCGACCAGCGCGTGCAAGGCAACCGGGAACGACTGGCCGAGCTTGAAGACAGCGCCGCTGAACTGGCCGCGCTGATCGCCCGTCTGAGCGATGCCCTGGCCGACATTCCGCCTGAGATTGCTGTGCCGGGGTTTGGCGAGTTGCGCGGCCGCCTGCCGATGCCTGTAACCGGCGCCCTGCGCCAGCAGTTCGGCGACCCGCGCGGCGGTGAACTGGAGTGGACCGGATGGTTGATCGGGGCACCAGCAGGGCGGGATGTTCGCGCCATCGCTCACGGACGGGTTGCCTATGCCGACTGGTTGCGCGGTTACGGATTGCTGCTGATCATCGACCACGGGGATGAGTTCATGAGCCTGTACGCGCACAACGATTCACTGCGGGCCGATGTGGGTGACTGGGTGGCCCCGGCCGATGTGATTGCCTCGGTCGGTCAGACCGGGGGCGTGGCCGACGCCGGTCTTTATTTCGAAATCCGGCGCAGCGGCCAGCCGCTCGATCCAGCCGAGTGGATCGAGCGCTGAATGACCTGACGGGCAGGCCTTACGGATAAACGTAGCTGGTGCCGGGGCCGAGCGGAATGCCGAGCATCCAGTAGCCAACCAGAAACAGCGACCAGACCAGCAGGAACACCACCGAGTACGGCAGCATCAACGATACCAGCGTGCCGATGCCGGTGCCCTTGACGTAGCGCTGGCAGTAGACAACGACCAGCGGGAAATACGGCATCAGCGGTGTGATGATGTTGGTCGAGGAATCGCCGACCCGATAGGCGGCCTGGGTCAGTTCGGGCGAAAAGCCGACCTGCATCAGCATCGGCACGAAGATCGGTGCCAGCAACGCCCACTTGGCCGAGGCCGAGCCGACGAACAGATTCACGAACCCGACCAGCAGGATAATGCCGAACAGGGTCATGCCGCCTGGAAGCTGCAGGCTGGCCAGGAAGTTTCCGCCCTCCACGGCCAGCAGAATCCCGAGGCCGGAACGGCCGAACTCGGCCACGAACAGGGCGCAGAAAAAGGCCATGACGATGTAGTAGGCCATCGAGCCCATCGTTTCCGACATGGCGTCGACCACGTCCTTGCTTTTCTTGAAGGTCCCGGCCATGAAGCCGTAGATGACGCCGGGCACGACAAAGAACAGGAAGATCAGCGGCACGATCGACTGCATGATCGGCGCGGAGAATTCCGTCAGCGTGCCCTTTTCCGGGTCGCGAAACGGTGAGGCTTCCGGCACCATGGCCAGGATCAGTAGCGCGAAGCCAATCACCATGATCGCGGTCGCTACCCACATGGCCCGGGTTTCCCGGACATCGATCGGATGCATTTCGGGCATGTCGTCCTCGTCCCCGTCGAGCGGCGTGTTGGCCAGCCGGGGTTCGATCACCCGGTCGGTCAGCCACCAGCCCAGCGCAACAATAATCAGACAGGATGCCGAGGTGAAGTACCAGTTGATCAGCGGGTGCAGCTCGATGCTGGCGTCGGCGATCTGGGCCGCCGGCAGGGTAAAGCCCATGAGCAGTGGATCGAGCGCTGACGGCACAAAATTGGCCGAAAAGCCGCCCGAGACGCCGGCAAAGGCGGCGGCGATGCCGGCCAGGGGATGCCGCCCGGCGGCATAGAAGATGATGCCACCGAGCGGAATCACCACCACGTAGCCCGCGTCCACGGCGGTGTGGCTGACAATGGCAATCAGGATCAGCATTGGGGTGAGCAGCATCTTCGGCGTGAAAGCCAGCAGCTTCTTGAGCAGTGCGTTGATATAGCCGCTCTGCTCGGCCACGCCCACCCCCAGCATGGCGACCAGCACCACGCCCAGCGGGGCAAAGCTGGTGAAGGTCGTGACCATGGTGGTCAGAAAACTGACCAGCTGCTGGCCGGTAAGCAGGTTGGTGACGGCGATCGCCTCGCCGGTCGATGGATGCATGGTGCCGAACTGCACGCCCGACAGCAGCCACGACAGGATCCACACCACAATCATCAGCAGCAAAAACAGCATCGCCGGGTCGGGCAGCTTGTTGCCGACCACTTCGATGACATTGAGAGCGCGGTCGATCCAGCTCCTGTCGGCGCTGGCGCCAGTCAGACGTTCGCCTTGCGTACCGGGGGTCTCACTCATGCTTTTGTTCCCTGTTGGATTTTTTCTCGCCAGTCGCGGGTCGCGAACCGCGCCACACTATTGCACTACCGTCCGTTCAGTTCAACTAGCGCCGACGACGAGGGCCGTCGAGCGGCAGCGAGGTGACCTTTTCCCCGCTGTCGCGGTCACGAATGACGCAGGTGCCGCGCTTGCGCACCTGCTCGATGCGGATGACGGAATGCAGGGGGATATGCAGCACTTCCACATCCTGGAATTCCTCGCGCATTCGCTCTTCCACGGGGTCGATGACAACCGCGTCGTCGGGATCGAACACCAGATCGGAGGCCTCGACAAAAGCGTAGCCGATATCGCTCCCCGAAACCTTCCGGCAGAACAGCTCGTAGACCTTCCCGTGATTGATGAAGCTGACCTTGAACATGGACACTCAGTCTTGCAGAAAAGCGGTGTCGATATTAACGGAAAACACGCGCAGCAAGAGCGCAATCGTCAGGCCGCCCACAAACCCGGCCAGATGCGCTGCCCAGGCGACCGCCTCGACGCCGACGCCGAATACCGTGTAGATCATCTGCAGCGCGAACCAGGAGCCAATGACGACCAATCCCGGGACACGGGCAAACTGAATGTACAGGCCGAGCGGCAGCCACAGCCCCATGCGGCGCCCCGGGAACAGTCCGAGATACAGTCCGACAATGGCCGATACGCCGCCGCTGGCGCCGATGACCGGCGTGTCTGAGCCGGCCATCTGCCAGGCCAGGCAGGCGTTGGCCAGCCCCCCGAGCAGCAGAAAGCACAGCGCAAAGCGCCACGGCCCCAGCGCGCGCTCGACCATGATGCCGAAGACCCAGAAATAGGCCAGGTTGCCGGCCAGGTGGAGCCATTCGACATGCACGAACAGGGCGGTCACGATGCCGGTCAGGGCCGGATCGGTCCAGTCTACCGGGTCCGTACTGACCGCCTCCCAGAACCACAGCGGCACCAGACCCCAGGTCTCCAGCCAGGCAGCCGCGCTGCCGCCAGCAGTGAATTCGTGGGCAATGAGTGCGGCGACCAGGACAGCGCTGAACAGCGTCAGCATCCAGGGCCACGCCGGCCGGCCCGGTCGGCTGCTCGGAAACGGCTGGACAATCACGGTTCGATCAGGAAACGATGCTCCCTGAAGTCCACGATTGCACCCTCCCGGCGGATATCGACCAGCCGGGTATCGCCATCGATACGATCCCCCGGCCGGTAGCGCTCACCGTTGATGAGCACAAACCGGTCGCGTGCTTCCGGCGCAAAGACATGAATGCTCAGGCTGAGATCGGGAAGACTGCGCCGTACCGACAGCGGCAGCTCCCAGGCGCGCACATACTCCGGGGCATCGGATCGCCACGGCGTGTCCGGCTGCCGGGGTTCGGCTGTTTCGGGGATTCCGGAGCGTTCGGGCGCGGCCGGTTTCGCCGGTTCGCCATCGGCCTGTGAAGTCGACTTCTGGTCGCTGGCGGAATCTGCTGCCGCCTTGCCGGCCGGCGCGGAATCGCGCTGCTCGAGCTGCTGCGCGTATCGTCGCTCGAGCTCGCGCAGCGCCTCTTCCGACGACGCCGTCACGTATTCGCGCTTGGGCGCCGGCCGGCTGACGCTGCGGTCGGCCGGCGCCGGCGCACCCGGACGCCGCTCGCGTCGGTCGGATCCCGGCTGCGGCTTGTCGAAATCCACCGCGTCGGCGCCATCATCCGGCGCCGGCGCCACGGTGGGCACGGACGATGGCGACTCTGCAACGGGCTGTTCCGCGGGGGGCTGTGGGGGCGTATCGCCGCGCTCCGGGGTGTCCGCTCCAGGTGTCGCGCGTGACTGTTCGATCGTATCGCCGCCGACCAGGCGCTGCTCGATCCAGCCCGTTCGGGACGCAGCGAACAAGCCGGCACCCCCGAGCACGACTGCCGTGAGCACTGCCAGCAGCCAGCCGTTGCGACGCGGCTTGCGCGGCGGCGGTGAGCCGTCGGGCGTATCGAGCGCCGGCACCTGTCCGCGGCGCCGCTCGGCTTCCGACTTGCGCAGTGCATCGAGTATGAAAGACACCGTCAGGCTCCGTGATTATCCAGCACCAGCGCCGGCGCCTGCTGTTGCGGAAGTCCCATCAACAGGCGCGTGACCGGGCCGATGACACCGTCATCGTTGAGGCCGTGCCGTCGCTGAAACTCGACGACCCATTGTCTGAAGGTCTCATCATACTGCCCGGAATCGCCACCGGTCCATGGCGGATGATCAATTTCAGCGGCCAGCCGCTTCATGCGCGCAACCACCTCGCCGCGATCGCCCTGTCTGAGCAACTGGCCATCATCGGGCCAGACCACCTGAAACTCG
Organism: Pseudomonadota bacterium; assembly: GCA_013285445.1. Lineage (NCBI taxonomy): Bacteria > Pseudomonadati > Pseudomonadota > Pseudomonadota bacterium. Next base: position 1,884,699 of record CP053448.1, read on the forward strand.
CCCAGCCAGCGTCGATCGAGCTGGCTCAGCGGTACGCGCCAGTCCTGGCCCTGGTGACGCAGGATCGCGTGGTTGAGGTCAAACCCGACCAGCAGGACGCGCGCGCCGACGGGGTCGGTTAAGTGGAGCACAGCCGGCATGCCGACCTCCTGCACATAGGCCCAGCTGCCGCGCAGCGACACGCAGGCCAGGCCGTTTTCAGCGTCGGGGAGCCGGCATGCAGTGGCCACTGCTTCCGGCCCGGCCTGCGGCCACAGCGATGCGACCTCCATCCAGGCAGTCTGTGCGCTGGCGTCGGCGAGCATGTTCTGCCAGGCGGGCTGACCGGCCTGGGCGCTGTTATCGGGCGGCTGCAAGAGCATCCAGGACAGCGCGCCGCCAATCGCGATGAACACCGCCAGCCCGGCCACGGCCAGCATGCCGCGCAGCCAGCCACCGGACGGCTCGGCCTCCTCGCCGGCCACTTCCCGCGCCGCGGCGCGAACCAGGCCACCGCCGATTCTCTCCTGTTCACGGGTGTAGCCGGCAATCAGGGCGCGGTCGGCAATGATGTTGATCAGGCGCGGGACGCCCTCGGAGGTGTCGTAGAGTGCGTGCAGTCCGTCGGCGCTGAAGGGGCATCGGGCTGCGCCGGCAACGCCGAGTCGATGGCGCACGTAGGCTTCAGTCTCGCTTTCGTCGAGCGGGTCGAGATGGTAGCGGGCGGTAATGCGCTGTGCCAGCTGACGCAGCGCCGGTCGTGCCAGCAGTTCACGCAGCTCCGGCTGGCCCAGAAGGATGATCTGCAGCAGCTTGTCGGTGTCGGTCTCGAGATTGGTCAACAGGCGAATCTGCTCAAGCGCCTCGCGACTCATGTTCTGGGCTTCGTCGATGATCAGCACAACCCGTTCGCCGGCGGCGTGGCGTTCGAGCAGAAAGCGATTGAGGCGGTCCTGCAGTTGCTGCAGGCTGTCGCTATTATCGCCGGGATCGACTTCCAGCTCGACACAGATGGCGCGCAGCAGCTCGGCCGGGCTGAGCATGGGGTTGAGTACCAGCGCGACCCGGGTATGCTCCGGTACCTGCTCGAGCACCACTCTGCACAGAGTCGTCTTGCCGGTGCCGACTTCGCCGGTCAGCTGGACGAAACCGCCGCTGCCGCCCTGCCCCACGCCATAGAGCAGGTGCGCCAGCGCGTCGCGATGGCGCGGACTCAGGTAGACAAAGCGCGGGTTCGGCGTAATGGCAAATGGCCGTTCGCGCAGCCCGTAGTACTGCTCATACATCAATGCAACTGCCCATCCGCTGAACGGTGCCTGTCCTCATCAGTCTGACAGCGCCAGCAGCGATGCGTTGCCGCCAACGGCCGCCGTGTTGATGGTCAGCGTCCGCTCGGTCACGAAGCGCGGCAGGTAGTGCGGTCCGCCGGCTTTGGGTCCGGTGCCCGACAGCCGCTCGCCGCCAAACGGCTGCACCCCCACGACCGCCCCGGTCATGTTGCGGTTGACGTACCGGTTGCCGGCATGCACGCGGCTGCAGATATAGTGCTGTACGCGGTCGATGCGGCTGTGGACGCCGAGGGTCAGGCCATAGCCTGTGGCGTTGATTTGCGCGATCAGCTCGTCAAGTTTGCCGGCCCGGTAGCGCACCACGTGCAGAACGGGCCCGAACACCTCGCCTTCAAGCTGGTCGATCCGGTCGATCTCGTAGGCGCAGGGTGCAAACCAGTAGCCCTGAGGCAGGCTGTCGGGCACTGGTGCCCGCGCGATCAGGCGCGCTTCTCGATCCATGCGCGCGGCGTGTTTCTGGAGCATGTCCAGCTGACCGGCATCGATGACCGGTCCGACATCGGTGGCTAGCAGGCCCGGTTCGCCGACCGATATTTCTGCCATCGCGCCGGCAAGCATGTCGAGCAGGTGGTCGGCAATGTCGGTCTGGACGCACAGAATCCGGAGCGCAGAGCAGCGCTGACCGGCGCTCAGAAATGCCGACTGGATCACGTCTCGCACCACCTGTTCGGGCAGGGCCGAGGAATCGACGATCATCGCGTTCTGTCCGCCGGTTTCGGCAATCAGGGTGGCCAGCGGCCCGTCACGTTCGGCCAGGCTGCGATTGATCAGGCGCGCGGTGTCGGTCGAACCGGTGAAAGCCACGCCGCTGATGCGCGGGTCGGCCGTCAATGCGGCACCCACCTTGCCGTTTCCGGGCAGGCAGTGCAGCACTCCCGGGGGCACGCCGGCTTCATGCATCAGCCCGATGGCCCGGGCCGCAATCAGCGGCGTTTGCTCAGCCGGCTTGGCGATCACGCAGTTGCCTGTGACCAGGGCAGCCGCGATCTGGCCGGTGAAGATCGCCAGCGGGAAATTCCACGGACTGATGCAGACGAACACACCCTTGCCGTGGAAATGCAGCGCGTTATGCTCGCCGGTCGGTCCGGGCAGAACCAGGGGTTCGGCCAGGTGTTCGCGCGCCTGCTGCGCGTAGTAGCGGCAGAAATCAGCCGCTTCGCGAACCTCGGCAATACCATCGGGCAGGGACTTGCCGGCCTCCCTGGCGCACAGCGCGATGAATTCGGCGCGATGAGCCTCGAGTGCGTCGGCAATGGCCTCGAGCAGCTCGGCGCGCTCGCCGGCGCCGCGTTCGTCCCAGGCCGGCTGTGCCGCCAGCGCTGCCGTGACCGTGTCGCTGGCCGAGTCCGGATCGGTCCAGATGACCTCGCCGACGCTCTCGCTGCTTGCGGACGGCGCGCACGACCGGCCGTGTTCCCCCTCACCGACAACCTCGCCCAGTGGTCGGGCTCGCCACTGGGCGGTTGCAGTCTGCTCCATGTCCCGCTTGAGGCTGGCGAGCACCTGCTCCTCGGGAAAGTTGATTCCGCGACTGTTGCGGCGCTCAGCACCGAACAGATTGACCGGCAGCGGGATGCGCGGATGGGGAATCTGTTCGAGCTCGCGCACTTCGGCAATGGGGTCGTCGACCACTTCTTCAGGCGGCAGTTTTTCGTCAACGATGCGGTTGACGAACGAGGTGTTGGCGCCGTTCTCCAGCAGACGCCGGACCAGGTACGGCAGCAGATCCTTGTGGTTGCCAACCGGCGCATAGACGCGACACTGCCCGTTGAAGTGGTCGTTATCGAGCACTTCATCGTAAAGCTGCTGCCCCATGCCGTGCAGGCGCTGGTATTCGTAGTCGCTGCGATCTCCCGCCAGCTCTTGCACCATGGCGATCGTATGGGCATTGTGCGTGGCAAACTGGGCGTAGAAACAGTCATCAAGCTCGAGCAGGCGCGCCGCGCAGGCCAGGTAGGACAGGTCCGTGCTGACTTTGCGGGTAAACACCGGGTAGCCGTCCAGCCCCTCGACCTGGGCCATCTTGATCTCGGTGTCCCAATAGGCGCCCTTGACCAGCCGCACTGGAATCCGGTGACCGCTTGACCGGGCCTGCTCGGCCAGCCAGCCGATCACGCTCCAGGCCCGCTTTTGATAGGCCTGCAGGGCCAGACCGAAGCCGTCCCATCCCTTCAGGTCTGGCGACTTGAGCACGCTGGCGAACACGTCGAGCGAGAGCATCAGGCGATGGGCCTCTTCCGCATCGACGGTCAGCGCAATACCGTGGTGGCGTGCCAGCTTGGCCAGCTCAAGCAGCACGGGGGTCAGTTCGGTCATGATGCGGTCGCGCTTGGCGTGCTCATAGCGCGGGTGCAGTGCCGAGAGCTTGACCGAGATGCTGGGGGCCGAAAAGATGTTGTCGCCCTTGCTTGATTGGCCGATGGCCTTGATGGCGGCTTCGTAGGACTGCCGATACCGGTCGGCATCAGCTGCCGTCATGGCCGCCTCCCCGAGCATGTCGAAGGAGTAGCGAAAGCGCCGGTTGGCCTTCTTTCCCGATCGTTCGAGCGCGGCCTCGATGGTTCGGCCCATGACGTACTGGTGGCCCATGATTCGCATGGCCTGACGGATCGCCAGACGGACCACAGGCTCACCGGACTTGTTGGCGATGCGCGCCAGGGTCGTAGAGAGATTGCGCCGGGTCGAATCGCTCACCCGTACCAGCCGTCCGGTCAGCATCAGGCCCCATGTGCCCGCATTGACGAACAGCGACGAGCTGCGGCCCAGATGCGATTCCCAGTCTGCGTCCGAGAGTTTGTCGGATATCAGCTTCTCGGCGGTTTCGTTATCCGGAATACGCAGCAGGGCCTCGGCCAGGCACATCAGCACCACGCCTTCCTCTGAGGACAGATCGTACTCACGCATGAACGCTTCCATCACACCCGGATCCCGGCTGCGCTCGCGCACCCGCCGCACCAGATCCACGGCCTGTGCGTTCACGGCCCGGCAGCGTTCCCCCGGCAGGGTGAACTGCTCGAGCAGGAATCGGACGTGCTCGCTTTCGTCAGTCAGCCAGGCCTCGTCGATGGCCTGGCGCAGCGGATCGGAGGGCGGCAGTTCGTCGGTTACAAAACGACATGGAGATTCAGGCATTTGCGGTCCATTCAGCCGGTCATCAAAGGGTCAACAGCGAGAGTGTAACCGAAGCGAGCGTCTGTCGCTGTTGGCCCGGCGCGTGACTGTGGCGGTCAGGCCGGCCTGTCGAAATACTCCTGTTGTCACCATCGCTGGTAGGCTAGAATAGTTTGCGTCAGGTCAAGATTTGCATACAGGCCAGAATCGTGATCCGGGTGATCCATGCTTCAGGGCCGTCATCGGACAGCGTGATCGAGGCGTTTTCGAATCAGTCGATGAGCCTGGATCGCCTGATGGCGGTGTTTGCCCTGCTTGCTGCGGTGACGCTGCTCGTGGCGCTTGGCCCTGCCCTGCGCGGTTTCTGGCCGATCATGGTCGCGGCGCTTGTGCATGTGATACTGACCGGCTGGTGCATGCGAACGGCCTGGCGCGCCAACTGGGCGAGAGAGCGGGTGGTGGTTTCTGCAGACAGGCTCACGATCCATCATCAGGATGTGAGGCATAATTACCGCCAGGACTGGCCAGCCGCCTGGGTGCGCGTGGATGTTGACAGGAAACGATCGGGAGAGCACTGCATTTTCGTGTCCTGTCACGGCCAACGGCAGGCCATTGGTACGTTCCTGCCGTGGAACGAAAGGCTGGAGCTGGCGCAAACGCTCAAGGAGTGCCTTGGACCGGTTAGCGGCTGGGGCGACGGTAAGCAAATACGGGTGAGTCAAGGATGAAGAAAGCCAATGAACTGATTGTCGCGCTGGCCTCGCTGGCGGTAATCACGGTTGTGACCTGGGGGCTTTACGCGGTCGGAGACAACATGCCCCAGGGGGTCACCCCATTCAGCCGGGATGTCTATCAGCTACACAATGTGATCCTGATCATCGTGACGGTGATCGGCGTGCTGGTGTTCAGTGCCATGTTTACCTCGATCATCCTGCATCGCAAGTCAAAAGGCTACGAGCCGGCGAAGTTCACGCATTCGACCCGGGCCGAAATTACCTGGACAGCCATACCGGTTCTAATTCTGGTGGCCATGGCGGTTCCGGCCACTCGGGTGCTGATCGACATGGAAAACACCGGTGGTGCTGAAATCAACATCAAGGTCACCGGCTATCAGTGGCTTTGGAAATATGATTACATCGAGGACGACATCAGCTTTTACTCGGTACTGGATCGCGAGAGCAATCGGGCCCGGCAGATCGGATCGGGAATCGACGTGCGTGAAGTTGACAACTACCTGCTCGAGGTCGACAACCGGCTGGTGCTGCCGACGCAGACCAAGATCCGCTTTCTCTTGACCGCGGACGACGTCATCCATTCCTGGTGGGTGCCCGAACTCGGCTGGAAGCGCGATGCCGTTCCGGGGATGGTCAATGAGGCCTGGACCCTCATTGAAGAAGAAGGCATCTATCGCGGCCAGTGCGCCGAGCTGTGCGGCAAGGACCACGGCTTCATGCCGATCGTGGTCGAGGCGGTATCGCCAGAGGCCTACCGCGAGTGGGTGGAAGCCAGGAAGGCCGGGCTTGCTGGCCCATCGGCAGTAGTCGATCCAACAGGCGCTCCCCGACGGGTTGCCGCAACCGGCGAACGAGATTGAACGAGCGAACAGACGCGCAAGGACAAGGAATACGAACCATGAGTCACGCCACCACCATGAGCCATGATGAGCATCATGCCGATCATCCGACCGGCCTGAGGCGCTGGCTGTTTACGACCAATCACAAGGAAATCGGTACGCTTTACCTGGTTTTTTCGCTGCTCATGTTCATCGTTGGCGGTGCCATGGCGATGATCATCCGTGCCGAGCTGTTCGTGCCCGGCCTGCAGCTGGTCAACCCTGAATTCTTCAACCAGATGACCACCATGCATGCGCTGGTCATGATCTTCGGGGCAGTCATGCCGGCCTTTGTCGGACTGGCCAACTGGATGGTTCCGCTGATGATCGGCGCTCCCGACATGGCCCTGCCGCGCATGAACAACTGGTCGTTCTGGATCCTGCCCTTCGCTTTTGTCTTGCTGCTGATGACGCTGTTCCTGCCCTCGGGCGGTCCGGCGTCGGGCTGGACGCTGTATCCGCCGCTGTCGCTGCAGGGCGGAACCAACATCGCCTTCGTGATCTTCGCCATCCACCTGATGGGTATTTCCTCGATCATGGGCGCGATCAACATCATCGTCACGATCCTGAACATGCGCGCCCCTGGCATGACGCTGCTGCGCATGCCTCTGTTCGTCTGGACCTGGCTGATCACCGGTTTTCTGCTGATCGCGGTCATGCCCGTGCTTGCCGGCGCGGTCACCATGCTGCTGACCGACCGTTTCTTCGGCACCAGCTTCTTCAATGCGGCCGGCGGCGGCGATCCGGTCATGTACCAGCACATCTTCTGGTTTTTCGGCCATCCCGAGGTCTACATCATGATCCTGCCGGCCTTCGGCATCATCTCGGAGATCCTGCCGACGTTCTCGCGCAAGCGGCTGTTCGGCTACACCTCGATGGTCTACGCCACCGCATCGATCGCCTTCCTGTCGTTCATTGTCTGGGCCCATCACATGTTTACCGTCGGCATGCCGCTGGGCGCCAATCTCTTTTTCATGTATGCCACGATGGTCATCGCGGTACCGACCGGCGTCAAGATCTTCAACTGGCTCTCGACCATGTGGCGCGGCTCGATGACCTTCGAGACCCCGATGCTGTTTGCCCTCGGCTTCATCATCATGTTCGCCATCGGCGGTTTTTCGGGCCTGATGCTGGCGATCGTCCCGGCCGACTTCCAGTATCACGACACCTACTTCGTCGTCGCCCATTTTCACTACGTACTGGTGACCGGCTCGGTGTTTGCGATCATGGCAGGCGTCTACTACTGGCTGCCGAAATGGACCGGCCATATGTATGATGAGCGCCTCGGCAAGATCCATTTCTGGTGGTCGACCATCTCGGTCAACGTGCTGTTCTTCCCGCAACACTACCTCGGCCTGGCCGGCATGCCGAGACGTATTCCTGACTACTCCGTCCAGTTCGCCGAATTCAACATGATCTCCTCGGTCGGCGGATTCGCCTTCGGACTGGCGCAGCTGCTGTTTGCCTACATCGTCTGGAAATGCGCGCGCAGCGGGGCGCCGGCATCCGATCGTGTCTGGGAGGGCGCTCGCGGACTGGAATGGACGGTATCCTCGCCACCGCCGCTGCACACCTTCGACACCCCGCCGGAGGTCGATGACAGCGTCACCGTCCACGCCGACAAGCTGACCTGAACGCAGTGCATGAAGGACTTGACGGCCGGAATGGCAACTGATCGCCAACAACAGCGCCCCCAGCAGCGCCGCAGCAACGTGCGCACCGCGCTGCTGCTTGCTGCCGTGGTCGGGGTAATCTATCTGGGCTTCATCATCCGGGCCATCTGGCAGGGAACAGGCACATGAGCGACATTCCATCGAAGACCTCGGCAATCGCGCGCTCCGGTGCCCGCCTGGCGATGCTGGCGGTGCTGATGTTCGGATTCGGCTATGCGCTGGTGCCGCTGTATGACAAGTTCTGCGAGATCACCGGCCTGGGCGGCCGCACCGGCCAGCAGGTCGCCGAGAGCAAGAGCCCGCAGGCCATGAGCGTCGATACATCGCGAACGATCACGGTCCATTTCGATGCCAACGTCAATTCGCGCCTGCCGTGGCGCTTCGAGCCGGTCGAGCCCATGATGGAGGTCCACCCCGGCCGGCTCTACGAGACCAGCTACGTGGCTCACAACGACTCCGCGCACAGCGTTGTCGCCCAGGCGGTGCCGAGCGTGGCACCGGGCCAGGCCGCACTGTATTTCAACAAGACCGAATGTTTCTGCTTTACAGAGCAGGTGCTCGGTCCGGGCGAGTCGCGTGACATGCCGGTACGGTTCTTTGTCGATCCGGCGCTGCCTGGCCGGGTTGATCTGGTGACGTTGTCCTATATCATCTACGAAAACGAAGATGCCACGGCGCTGCTGGCCAGTGCCAACGACACTGATTGAAGGGAATGAACATGGCGCAAGGCACCTACTACGTCCCCCATACCGCGCGCTGGCCAATTATCGGGTCGGTCGGGCTGTTTCTGCTGATGCTCGGAGCCGGCAGCTGGCTCAACGGCGTTGCCACCGGGCCATGGCTGACTCTGGCGGGTGCCGCCGTGCTGATATTCATGCTGTTCGGCTGGTTCGCCGAGGTCATTCGGGAATCCGAAAGCGGGCTGTACAACGCCACGGTTGATGGATCCTTTCGGCAGGGCATGATCTGGTTCATATTCTCCGAAGTCATGTTCTTCGCTGCCTTCTTCGGCGCCCTGTTCTACGCGCGCGTATTCGTCGTGCCGTGGCTCGGTGGCGAGGGCACTGGCGCAATCACCAACGAGCTGCTCTATCCCGAGTTCGACGCAGCCTGGCCGACGGCTGGGCCGGCCACGCTGGGTGGGCAGTTCGAGACCATTCCCGCCTTTGGATTGCCGCTGGTCAATACGCTGATCCTGCTGACCTCGGGTCTGACCATCACGCTGGCGCACTGGGCGCTGAAAAAACAGCAGCGCGCGGCGCTGATCGGCTGGATGCTGGCGACCATCGCGCTCGGTGGCACCTTTCTTTATATCCAGGGTTACGAGTACCTGCATGCCTACCAGGATCTCGGGCTGACGCTGGGGTCGGGCATCTACGGCTCGACTTTTTTCATGCTCACCGGCTTCCACGGCCTGCATGTCACCCTGGGTGCGATCATGCTGACGGTTATCACCATCCGCTGCATGGCCGGGCACTTCTCGAAGAAGAATCACTTCGGGTTCGAGGCGGTGGCCTGGTACTGGCACTTTGTCGACGTCGTCTGGCTGGGCCTGTTCATCTTCGTCTACGTGCTCTGAACAGCGGCGATCGCGGCGGTCGGTCACCGGCTGCCGGCAACGGGCGTCCAGCGCGCCGAAAGCAGCATCCAGTCTCCGTCTTCCAGGCGCCATCCGGTTTCGACCCGGTACCAGCGGCCGGTTGACGGTATCAGGCCGCTGCCTCCGGTCACAATGGCCTGAAACGAGGCCGTGGCCCGATTCTGGTCTTTCACGTTGATGTCGATATCGATCAGCCTGGCGCGCAGTTGTTCGTGGGAAAGCATTTCACGCCGCAGCAGCAGCCGGGCGGCACGGCGATCCAGATTCAATGTCGCCCCGCTGAAATCCTCCGAAACCGGCGCCATGAACGCCCGAGGCCTGCCCTCGGCCAGGGCGGACTGCATGGCTTCGATACGGGCAAGAATCTGCTCCTCGTCCGGTGCCGGGTCACTGCAGCCCGCGACCGTCAGCAGCATCGCCGCACATGCCGCTGCCTGGCGTGCGGTGATCATTCCCGCTTGTTCTCCTGAAGGTAGGCTTCGAGCAGGCGGCCGGCGACAACGACCAGGTCGTATTCCGTTACCAGGCCGACCAGCTTGCCGTCTTCGATGACCGGCAGGCAGCTGAGTTTCTTTTCGCGCATGAGGCGGATGGCTTCGACGGTCGTGGTTTCAGGCGAGACGGTGATCGGATCCGGGCGCATGATGTCGCGCACGGTCACGCCGTCGTCCTTGTGTCCGCCTCGCGCGATCAGCCGCAACAGCTGGCGATGGGAGATCAGGCCAAGCAGCTGACCTGAATCGTCCTCGACGGGCACATGCCGCACATAGCGCCACTCCATCAGACTGGCAGCAAAATCGACGATATCATCCGGGCGCACGGTAAACAGATCCGTCGCCATGAACTGCCCGACCGTCCGGTAGCTGTCGCGCCAATCCTGGGTCAGGCAAAAGTCGCCCAGCTCCCAGTCGGCAATGGCCTTTCCGCTCTCGGCATTGTCGATCATGGCCGAGGTCAGCGCGCGCAGTCGTTCGTGTTCGTTGCCCTGCCCTTTCATGTTGTCGAGTGTTTCCAGCTGCCAGCGCGCGCCCGTGCGGCGGCGCTCGACGCGCTTCTCGATCACGCCGAGGTAGCGATCGATGTCGCGCTGGTCGATGTCGGCCTCGGCCAGTCCTTCCCGGGCAAGCGGCAGCAGCTCCTCGAGAATCAGCTCCTGGGCCGTCATCTGGCGATCATCGAACCAGATCTGCTGCGCCTTGAGCCCCTCTCGCGCCGCGGCCAGGAAGTTGCTCTTGACGTCGCTGAACGATAGACACTCGCGAATGTCGTCGATCGTGTGGGACAGGCGCGACATCATGCCGAAGAAGAAAGCCGCGTTGGCCACCTCGTCGAGGATGGTGGGTCCGGAGGGTATGACCCGGTTTTCGATGCGCAAATGCGGTTTCCCGTTCTCCGATATACCGTAACAGGCCCGATTCCAGCGATAGACCGTGCCGTTGTGCAGGCACAAGGCCTTCAGCCGCGGAACCTGCCCGCGTGCGACCATGCCGATCGGATCCTCTTCGAATTCGGTGGTCAGTATTACGCGGAAACGCGCGATGTCCTCCTTGAAGATCTCGATGACCGATTCGTCGATCCAGTGATCGCCGAAATGCACGCGCGGCTTGTGACCCCGCGCTGCGTGGGCCTCCGAGCGGGCATCAATGGAATGCTCGAATACCGCGATCCGGCTCTCGTGCCACAGGCGCTTGCCGAGCAGAATCGGCGAGTTGACGCAGCTGGCAAGCAGTGGTCCGGTGACCGCCTGGGCGATATTGTAGAGCGGGGCAAATTCCTCGGCGCCGACCTGAAAATGCACCTGGAAGCTGGTGTTGCAGGCTTCCAGCATCAGATTATCGTGGTTGATGCTGAGCTGGTCGATGCCCTTGATCGAAAAATTGAAATTGCTGCCCCGCAAGCGCAACAGCGCCTCGTTGAGCGCGAAATAGCGCGCTGTCGGCACCATCGCGTCGAGTGTGAGGTGCTCGCGCGTGAGCGTTGGCAGGATTCCCACCAGCGCAACCCGACTGTCGACCTCGGCCGCCTTGTCCCGGGCAATCTGCAGGATCTCGTTGGCTTCATCCTCGAGCCGCTGCAGACAGTCACCCCCCAGTTCAAGCGGTGACAGATTGGCCTCCAGATTGAACAGACCCAGTTCGTGGGTGAATCGGGTATCGCTGATCTTTTCAAGAATCTGCATGGCGGTCAGGGCCGGACGGCTGGCCCGATCGACCAGAAACATCTCCTGCTCGGCCCCGATCCGGCGCACGCCCTGTTCGATCATGCCGTTTGACAGCATGTCCTCCAGGGCCCGAACCTCCTCGAGCAGCGCTTTCATGAACGCGCGCCGGGTCCGTTCGTCGCTGGTTTGTTCTACGTTCTGCTCACCCATGACACAGCCGAGCCCTGACTGACTTCCCGGCGATAATAAACGCCCGTCGTAAGCGGGGCAAATGGATTTCGTCCGGGGGTGGTGCCCTCGACCTTGTCTCCGGCCGGATCCTGTGCCAAGCTTGCAGCCATTGCAACAGTCATCTGCATGACATGAAGGGAGGCCCAATGAGCGACAAGCCCTGGCTTGAGCAATACGCGGACGGCGTGCCGGCCGAGATCGACATGGACGAGTTCGATTCGATTGTCGACGTGATCAATCGAAGCTGTAACGAATTCCAGGATTCGGTCGCCTATGTCAACTATGGCGCCGAGCTCACCTACGGACTGGTCGATCGGCACAGTGCGGCCATTGCGGCCCGGCTGCAGTTCATGGGACTGGAAAAGGGGGACCGGGTTGCGGTCATGATGCCCAACGTCCTGCAGTATCCGCTGACCGTATTCGGGATTCTCCGCGCCGGACTGATATGCGTCAATACCAATCCGCTCTACACCGCCCGTGAACTCAAGCACCAGCTCAGGGATTCCGGCGCCCGCGCGATCGTCATCATGGAGAACTTTGCCAGCGTGCTGGCATCGGTCATCGATGAAACCGATGTCGAACACGTCATCATCACGCGCATGGGCGATATGCTCGGATTTCCCAAGGGCATGATCATGAACCTGGTCATTCGGCACATCAAGAAGATGGTGCCGGATTACCGCCTGGACGGTGCGATGTGGTTCAACGATGTGCTCAACGAAGGCGCTCGCGAGCAGTTCATCCCGGTACCACTGGCCCATGAAGACATCGCCTTTCTCCAGTACACCGGCGGCACGACCGGCGTGTCCAAGGGTGCGGTACTGACTCATGGCAACATGGTGGCCAACATGCAGCAGGCCTCGGCCTGGATGGGCAACCATATCGAGTTTGGCAAGGAGACGATCGTCACGGCCCTGCCCCTCTATCACATCTTTGCTTTGACGGCCAACTGCCTGGTTTTTCTCAAGTTCGGCGGTCGCAATCTGCTGATTACCAATCCACGCGACATGCCGGGTTTCGTCAAGGAGCTCAAGAAGTATCCGTTCACCGCGATGACCGGCGTCAATACCCTGTTCAACGGGCTGCTCAACACCCCGGGCTTCGAATCGCTTGATTTCTCGCACCTCAAACTAACGCTGGGTGGCGGCATGGCGGTGCAGCGCTCTGTTGCCGAGCGCTGGAAAGCCGTCACCGGCACGCCACTGATCGAGGCCTACGGACTGACCGAAACCTCCCCGGCGGCCTGCATCAACCCAATGGACCTCGAGGACTACAACGGCGCCATCGGTCTGCCGATTTCATCGACCGAATGCCGGGTGATCGATGCGGAAGGCAATCCCCTGCCGGTCGGCGAAACCGGCGAGCTGTGCGTGCGTGGCCCGCAAGTGATGCAGGGATACTGGAACCGGCCCGAGGAAACCGCCAAGGTCCTCGATGATGAGGGCTGGCTGCGCACCGGTGACATGGCCAGAATGGATGAGCAGGGTTTCTTCTATATCGTCGATCGCAAGAAGGACATGATTCTGGTTTCCGGCTTCAATGTCTACCCCAACGAAGTCGAGGACGTGGTGGCTGATCACCCCAAGGTGCTCGAGGTTGGTGCCATCGGGGCACCGGACGAGAAGTCGGGCGAGGTCGTCAAGGTGGTCGTTGTGCGCAAGGATCATTCGCTGACGGTCAAGGAGCTGCGTGAGCATTGTCGCAAAGAGCTGACCGGCTACAAGGTGCCCCGGTACGTCGAGTTCGTCGACGAACTGCCGAAATCCAACGTCGGCAAGATCCTGCGGCGTGAGCTGCGCGACCAGTACGGCGATCCGACCAGCTCGGAGAGCTGACGGATCACTCCAGCAGTTCGCTTTCGTCGGGGTGGCTCGCCAGCCCCGATGCGCCGACGCCGATCAGGCGAATGGCGAAACGGCGGTGCCAGCCCGCCCAGCTCTCGAGCAAATCAACGGCGGCCCGTCCGATCACGGCCGCGCTTCGCGTGTGGCCCGGCAGTGACCGGCTGCGCGAAATGGTCGAGAATCCGCCGGATCGCAGCTTCAGCATGATCGTGCGGGCGTAAAGTCCGCGCCGGGCCAGGCTGCCGGCCACCTCGCCGGCCTGGTCGCGAATCACGTCGCGCAGCGCCTCGAGATCGTGCACGTCCTTTTCGAATGTGGTTTCCTGGCTGATCGACCGGCGCACGCGGCGCGATGTGACCGCCCGGTTGTCGATTCCGGCCGCGCGCAGCGCCATTTCCCGGCCGTGCCGTCCAAATAGTTGCTCGAGCAGGTCGGAACCTGCGTTTCGCAATTGACCGACGGTCAGTATATCGAGCGAGCGCAGCTTCTCGGCCGTGCGCGGGCCAATGCCCCACAGGCGACGCACCGGCAGCGGATCCAGGTAGCGCTGGACCGAATCCGTGCCAATGATGACGAAACCATCGGGCTTGTCGTAGTCCGAAGCGATCTTGGCTAGGAGCTTGTTGTGGGCCATCCCAACCGATGCAGTCAGGCCAGTGGCTTCGGCGATGCGTTGCTTGAGCAGTCGGCCGATGACGGCCAATGACTCGCCGGCATTGACGCGACCGCTTACGTCCAGGTAGGCCTCGTCCAGACTGAGCCCTTCGACGCAATCACTGACCGAATGACACTGCTCGAAGACCCGGGCCGATACTTCCCGATAGCGGGCAAACCGCGCGCTCACTACGACGATATCCGGGCACAGGCGCCGTGCGCGTGCGACCGGCATCGCCGAGTGAATGCCGTGCTGCCGTGCCTCGTAGCTGGCTGCCGCGACCACGCCGCGGCCGTGCCCGCCACCCACGGCGACTGCCTTGCCGCGCAGTTCGGGACGATCGAGCTGTTCAACACTGGCGTAGAAGGCGTCCATGTCGACATGAACGATGGCGCGCCGTCGGCTCACGCCGGGCCACGGTTCGCCGCAAACAACCCCGTCGCTGTTTCCGCGACTTCAGATGGTTCGGGTCGGCTTTTCACTTTCGAGCATGCCGGCAAGCAGCGACATGATCGTACTCTGAGCCTGCTTGCCTTCCTGGCTGTCGGCGAACTGCACGCCCACGCCGCTGTCTGGACTGAGCCGGCTTCCTGACGGCGTCAGCCAGGCGACCTTGCCGGGGATCGCGATCCGCTCCTCACCCATCAGGCCAAGCAAAATCAGCACTTCGTCTCCAAGCTGGAACTTCTTTTTGGTCGGCACGAACAGCCCGCCATTGATCAGGAACGGCATGTAGGCCGCATACAGTTCCTGCTTGTTCTCGATGTTGTAGGAAAGGATGCCCTTTTGCGCCATGACTCAGTCCTGCAAGCGAATTGCCGCAGCCCATTCTAACAGCCATTTTCCCAGCAGGAGATCCTGCCGGACGACGCCACGCCCTGCCTCGCGGCCGCCCTCGATGGCCTGTTGCCAGAGTGCTCCCAGCTGCCGCTGATCGACAGCCCTTGGCAACAGGGCCTGCACATCATGGTCCAGACTGTCGTCCGGACAGGTCATGTGGCGCATAATGAGTGCCAGCCATCGCGCGAGCCACCGCCAGGTGCCGACCGGATCAACCTGCCAGCGCTCGAGGATGGCCTGGTGATTCTCGGTACAGGCGAGATCCCTGAGAATGGCCAGCCCGGTTTCCATCTCATCGTTTTCAAGCAGCTTGTGCGCTGCTAGCGGTGCACCGTCGACCAGACGCAGCGCCAGCGCCCGCCGCGCGTCAGAGTGTTTCGGGCATTGTTCGGCCAGCCAGCGACCGGCCTGCTCGCCTGGCGGCAGTCGAATCTCCACGCGCTGGCAGCGGCTGCGTACCGTTGCCGGCAGCCTCGCAGCTGTCTCGCAGTAGCTCACAATCCACACGCCGGGCGGCGGTTCTTCCAGGGTCTTGAGCAGCGCGTTGGCAGCGTTGACGTTCATCGCATCGGCAGCGTGAATCACGGCAACGCGGCGCTGACCGACCGACGCCGTGAGCTGCAGCCGCGCGGCCAGATCGCGTATCTGGTCCACGGTAACGGCGCTGCGGTCTTCCTCGACCGCTACGTTCACCCGGTCAGGATGGGTCCCGGCATCCAGCAGCCGGCAGGCGCGACAGTCGCCGCAGGCCTGGCCATCGGACGGGCTCAGGCACAGCAGCAGCCGCGCCAGTTGCTCGGCCAGATGCCGCTTGCCGATCCCGGCCGGGCCGTGGATCAGCGGGGCATGACCCAGCCGCCCGGCGGACAGACTGGCCGTCAGGCGGTCACGCACAGGATCAAGCCAGGGCAATATCATCCCAGCCGCTCCTCGAGTGCGTCGATGATCTGCCGGCGCACGGCATTGAGCGGGCAGCTGGCATCGATCACGACCATCCGCTGCGGATGGTGCCTCGCCTGCTCCAGGTAGGCCTGACGCACTCGCTCAAGAAACTCCGGCCTGTTTTGCTCCATGCGGTCGGGTCCGGCAGCGCGTGAATGGATACGCCGCAGGCCGACCTCGACCGGGACATCGAGAAGCAGCGTCAGATCCGGACGCAGATCCCCCTGTACCAGCTGCTCGAGCACCTTGACCGGTCCGCCGCCGAGCTGTCTGCCGCCGCCCTGGTAGGCCATGCTGGCATCCGTGAAACGGTCGCTGAGCACGTCCTTGCCGGCTGCCAGGGCCGGACGAATCACGCGCTCGAGGTTTTCGTTCCGTGCGGCGAACATCAGCAGCAGTTCGGTCAGCGCGGCAATCTCCCCGGTGTCCGGATCCAGCAGCAGCGCCCGAATCCGTTCGGCTGCCGCCGGCCCACCGGGCTCACGCGTGCGCACGACCGTTCGGCCGCTCGCCTCCAGCCACTCGCCAATCACCGCCATGGCCGTTGACTTGCCGGCGCCCTCCCCGCCCTCGAGCGTGATAAACCGCCCGCGCTCGGTCATGGTCTGCCCCGGATGTAGCGATCCACCGCTGCGTTGTGTTCGGCAAGGGTATCGGAAAAATGATGGCTGCCATCGCCGCGCGAAACGAAATACAGTGCGCTGCCGGGCGCCGGATTGGCGGCCGCCTCCAGCGCGGCACGTCCGGGCAATGCGATCGGGGTCGGCGGCAAACCATGCCGCGTATAGGTGTTCCATGGGTGGTCCCGGCGCAGGTCGACGCGCCGCAGGCGACCGTCGAACGCCTCGCCCAGCCCGTAGATCACGGTCGGGTCGGTCTGCAGGCGCATGCCACGTTTCAGGCGACGCACGAACACGCCGGCGATGCGCGCGCGCTCACCGTGCTGCCCGGTTTCACGTTCGATGATGGAGGCCAGCACCAGCAGCTGCTGCGGGTCGTCCAGGGGCAGGTCTGCCTGACGCGTCTTCCAGACCTGCTCGAGCGCTGTGCTCATCGCGGTATGCGCCTGGGCCAGCAAGGCCAGATCCGTGGTGCCCCGCACGAAGAAATAGGTCTCGGGCAGAAACTGGCCCTCGGCCGGGCAGTCAGGGCAGCCCAGCCGCTCCATCAGCTGCCTGTCAGACAGGTCGGCGGCGACCGGGTGCAGGCGTGGATCGCCAGCCAGGGCGCGACGCAGGCGAGCCACCGTCCAGCCCTCCACAATAGTGAAGCGGTGCTGGAGTACATCACCGGTGGCGGTCTTGCGCAGTAGTCCCTCGACATCCAGCCCGGGTTCGATACGATACTCACCGGCCTGGACCCGGGGCTGTCGCAATCGCCCGAGCAGCTTCCAGCGCCAGTCGCGCCGACCGACCCCGAGTGTTTCGAGCTGGCGCGCCACCGCGTCGAACGACATGCCCGGCGCGATCCACAAGCGAATCTCGCCGCTGTCGATCAGGGCGGCGGACCGGAACTGCTGCCAATCGCGTACCATCAAGACAGCCGCAGTGGCGAGCATGCCCAGCACGGCCGCGACCATGAGAATCATTCGATACATTCGAGCTGCTCGTGCCACAAATGCTGCAGGTGACGGGCCACCGGCCCTATTTTCAGCCGCCGATCATCCAGCCGGCTGACCGGACGGATGCCGGCCACGGAGTTTACCATCAGGATCTCGTCGGCTGCGACCAGCTCGTCGCGCCCCAGTGATGCAGAGACGATGTCGACAGCGGGCTGCGCACGCAGCCAGGCCAAGCCGACGCCTGCCACCCCGGCAACGCTGCAGTCCGGCGTGAGCATGTGCTGCCCGGCAACTACAACCACGTTGCTGGCAATCGCCTCGATCAGCGACCCGTCGGCGGTAAACAGCAGGGCTTCATCAGCACCTTCGGCCGCACAGGCCCGCGCGGCCAGTACCTGTTCAAGGCGGTTTCCGTGCTTGATGCCGGCCAGCGCCGGGTTCCTGGCCAGGGGGATCGGGCTGGTGACCACGCGCAGGCCGTCGCGACGCTGCCGCGCCAGGCCTTGCGGCCAGGCCCGGCGCTGGACGATACGCCGGGCCACCGGTCGGTCCGGTGGCTGGTAGGCGCGCCCGCCGCTGCCGCGCGTTATTGTTATGCGCACCACTGCCCGCGCCACGCCTGCGAGCAGGCGCCGGCAGTCGCCCAGCAGCAGTCCCGGAGCCGGCACCGGGATACCCAGACGGGCGCCGTCGCGCTGCAGGCGCGCCATATGGTGCGGCCACAGCGGCGCCGAGTCGCCGTGAAAGGCAATGGTCTCAAACAGGTGGTCGCCGTAGAGCAGCCCGCGGTCATTGATCGGAATCGACGAGGCAGCACGACCGTCGATCAGTGCATCAGGCATGGCCAATGGCTGCCAGCAGGCCGCGCGCCTTGGCCACGGTCTCGGCCAGCTCGGCGTCGGGATTGGAGTCGGCGACGATGCCGGCGCCGGTGCTGAACTGCATGGCGCTGCCTTCGATCAGCACGCTGCGGATCAGAATATTGAGGTCAAGGCGGCCATCACCGCCGAGATAGCCCAGAGCGCCAGTGTAGAAGCTTCGTCCGCGGCCTTCGAGTTCGGCGATGATCTCCATGCAGCGCACCTTGGGGCAGCCGGTGATGGTGCCGCCGGGAAAAACCGCGGCAATCACGTCGGCCGCCGTGGCGTCGCCTCGCAAGCGGCCACAGACGTTTGAAACAATATGATGGACATGGGCATAGGACTCCACGATCATCAGTTCGTCGACGGTGATGCTGCCGGTCTCGCACACCCGGCCCAGATCGTTGCGTTCCAGGTCGATCAGCATGATGTGCTCGGCACGTTCCTTCGGATGGGCGACCAGTTCATCAGAAAGCGACTGGTCGCTGGCCTGACAGGCCCCGCGCGGTCGCGTGCCTGCAATGGGTCGTGTCTCGACCCGGCGACCTCGAACGCTTACCAGCCGTTCCGGTGAGGAGCTGACGATGGTGCCTCCGGGCAGGCGCGCAAGTGCGGCGAACGGCGCCGGATTACTTTGCGCCAGTGCCCGATACATGGCCACGGGCGACAATGGCTGATCGGCCTCAACCTGCCAGCGCCTGGACAGATTGACCTGAAACACGTCACCGTCAAGGATATAACGCTGGATTCGCCGCACACCGTCGACAAATCGCTGATCCGGTTCGACATCGACGCGCAGATCAGCCGGCAGGTCATCAGCTTTCGCCCCGCCGTCGCCAGGGCACAGATCGGCCCGCGCAGCCCGCAAGGCGTCTTCATCCTCGGCGACCAGCCAGCAGCTTGCGTCACGATGATCGAGCGCGATTGCAGCCCGGCAGCGGCGGGCATAGGCAATCGGCAGACGGTCGCGGGCTGCCGGCAGGTGAAGTCGCGATTCGATCGCCCCGGCCAGCTCGTACCCCAGATACACAAACCAGCCACCGACAAAGGGCGGTTCTGAATCGGACCACCGGATATCCCCGGGCCGGACAAGCCGGCCGCCTAGCTGCTGCAGGAAATTCCGGGCCCTGGTACCGGCCCGATCGGCCATCAGCGGCGGATCATCGTCTGCGCGCAGCAGCAGCGACCACTGCCCGAGCCGGCCAGCGGGCGCCGAGCTGGCCAGCAGGAACGGCCAACGCTCCGGCTGACGGGCGTGAATGTCGAGAAGGTCAGTGGACGACGGAAGAGCGAAACGCTCGAACACCCGGCTATTCGAATCGCTTGAGCAGCAGGGTTCCATTGGTGCCGCCGAACCCGAAGGAATTGCTTAGCGCCACCCTAACGGGCACCTCGCGCGCGGTGTGCGGGACCAGGTCGATGCCGGTACAACGCTCGTCAACCTGATCCAGGTTGATGGTTGGCGGCACCACCCCGTGATACAGCGCCAGGGCCGTGTAGATCGCCTCGACACCCCCCGCCGCACCGAGCAGATGGCCGGTCATGGATTTGGTCGAACTCATCATCAGCCGCCCTGCATGGTCGCCGAAGCAGGCCCGGACGGCTTCGATTTCGGCGACGTCACCGACCTGGGTCGAGGTGCCGTGGGCGTTGACGTAGTCGACCTCCCCCGGATTGACCTCGGCATCCCGCATCGCCATGCTCATGCAGCGTGCCGCACCTTCACCGCCTTCCGGCGGAGACGTCATGTGATAGGCATCGCCACTCATACCGTATCCGGCTACCTCGGCGTAAACGCGTGCACCGCGCTGCCTGGCGTGCTCGAGTTCCTCAACCACGACCACGCCGGCACCGTTGCTGAGCACGAAACCGTCGCGGTCAGAATCCCACGGACGACTGGCCTGTTCAGGCTCGTCATTGCGGGTCGACAGCGCGCGGGCCGAGGTGAAGCCGCCGTATGCTGTCGGCGTGGTCCCGAACTCGGCTCCACCGGCCACCATCACGTCGGCATCGCCGTAGGCAATCAGGCGTGCGGCATCACCGATGTTGTGCGTGGCTGTGGTACAGGCAGTCACAATCGAAAGGTTCGGGCCCTTGAAGCCGTAGCGGATCGAGAGGTTGCCGGCGATCATGTTGATGATCACGCCCGGCACGAAGAACGGCGAGATCCGCCGCGGACCGCTGTCGAGATAAGTCTGGTAGGTCTGCTCGATGGTCAAAATACCGCCAATGCCCGAACCGATGGCCAGACCATACCGTTCGGCCGCGTCCGGATGTGCTTCGAGACCGGCATCGTCGATGGCCTGGATCGCCGCCGCCATGCCGTAGTGAATAAATGGATCGCACTTGCGGGCTTCACGCGCAGTCAGATACTGCTCGACGTCAAAATCACGCACCTCCCCGGCGATCTTGGCCGGGAAGCGGTCCGGGTCAAAGGCGGTGAGGCGGGCAATGCCGCTGCGGCCGGCGCAGATTGCCGTCCAGGCATCGGCAATCGTATTGCCGACCGGAGAGATACAGCCCATGCCGGTAATGACGATGCGCCGGTCACCGCGCATATCGCATCTCTCCTGGCGCCTGCCGGCGAGAACAGACTGAGGCCACTGGCATTACTGGTCGACGTTGGCCTTGATGTAGTCGATCGCCTGCTGCACGCTGGTGATCTTTTCGGCCTCCTCGTCGGGAATCTCGCATTCGAATTCCTCCTCCAGCGCCATGACCAGCTCGACGGTATCGAGTGAGTCGGCACCCAGATCGTCGACAAAGGACGCGCTCGGCGTCACTTCTTCTTCCTTGACACCGAGCTGTTCGATAACAATCTTCTTGACGCGTTCTTCAATACTGCTCATTGGTGATTTCCTCTGTGAAAGGGATGGCCCAAAGCGGGCACATTGTAGTGACAAAATGCATGTCTCGCCAGCTTGACATGACACAATTTCCTGCCTGCGAAACAGACAATCATAGCTAAATCAATATATAACCACCTACTTTTCAACTAACTTTCGAACTACTCAATCGGCCGATTGCCCCGGGCCTTGGTCCGGGAACGGGTCAGATCCCGGGCCGGGCGGTACGCGTTTGATCAGGTCATATACATGCCGCCGTTGACGTGCAGCGTCTGACCGGTGATGTAGCCGGCCGCCTCAGAAGCCAGAAAACCGATCGCGGCGGCAACCTCGTCGACCTCACCGAGCCGGCCGAGCGGAATGCCGGCCTGAAGCCGTTCGCGCTGCCCGTCGTCGAGCGCCCGGGTCATGTCGGTATCGATGAAGCCCGGCGCCACGACGTTGGCGGTAATGCCGCGACTGCCCAGCTCCTGGGCAATGGAACGGGTAAAACCGGCCAGACCGGCCTTGGCGGCGGCATAGTTGCTTTGTCCCGGATTACCGCTGTAGCCGACGACCGAGGACAGGCTGATGATGCGTCCGAAGCGTGCCTTGAGCATACCGCGCAAGCAGGCACGGGTCATGCGCATCGCGCCCTTGAGATTGGTGTCGAGGACCGCGTCCCAGTCTTCGTCTTTCAGGCGCATCAACAGCTGGTCGCGGGTGATGGCCGCGTTGTTGACCAGAACGGTCACCGGCCCGGCACGCTGGCCAATCATGTCGACGCAGCCGGTAATGGCGTCGCTGTCTGCAACATCGAGTACCAGCCCTCGCCCCTCGCCCAGCCGCTCGCTGATGCGTTCGGCGCCGGCGCCAGAAGTTGCCGTACCGAAGACGTCGGCGCCGAGCGACCTGAGCCAGTCGGCCGTGGCCGCCCCGATGCCGCGACTGGCGCCGGTCACCAGCGCAATCCGATCGTCAATCCGCAGTCGTGTTTCGGGCCTCATTTGTCCTCCTGCGAACATTCAGCAATGGCCTGCTCGAGCGCGTCCGGCGCCTCCAGAGCGGCCCAGTCGGCCTGGCGCTCGATTCGGCGTCCCAGTCCGGTCAAGACCCGTCCCGGCCCACACTCGACAAACCGCATGATACCGTCGGCCGTGAGCGCGCGCATGCTGTCTGTCCAACGCACCGGGGCCACCAGCTGTTCGACCAGGGCCCGGCGAATGGCCGCAGGGGTTTCGTGGCAGGCCGCATCGTGATTGTGCACCACCGGAATCCCGGGCGCCTCGATTGATACCTGCTCGAGCTGTTGCGCCATCGCTTGTGCTGCCGGCGCCATGAGCGGGCTGTGTGACGGTACGCTGACCGGTAGCATGACCGCGCGCCGGGCACCGGCTTCACTGCACTTGTGGACGGCACGTTCGACCGCCGGCGCGTGACCCGAGATCACGATCTGGCCGGGCGAGTTGAAATTGGCGGGCACCACGAGCTCGTCTTCGGCCACCTCGCGGCAGATCGCGCCGACGACTTCATCATCCAGGCCAAGGATCGCGGCCATGGCACCACGGCCGGTCGGCACCGCGGCCTGCATCTGCCGGCCGCGCTCGGCCACCAGCGTCAGCGCCGCCCGAAAGTCCAGCGCTTCGGCCACGACCAGGGCCGCGTATTCGCCAAGACTGTGACCCGCCAGGCGCGCCGGGGCCGGGCCACCGAGCTTGCGCCAGACGCGCCATACCGCAACCGAGGCGGCCAGGATGGCTGGCTGGGTGATCTCGGTGCGGTTGAGGTCCGCCTCCGGCCCTTCCCGGACCAGTCGCCACAAATCGAGCTCAAGCACGCCGCCGGCCTCGTCAAGGGTCTGGCGCACCTCAGCGTGCCGTTCAGCCAGGGCTGACAGCATACCGATCGACTGCGAACCCTGCCCCGGAAACAGCATTGCAAATTGCGTCATGAATCCTCCAGCGTTTGCCCTGTAGGTATCGGGTACCCGAGATCAGTAGGCGATCAGCGCAGCGCCCCAGGTAAACCCGCCGCCGAACGCCTCCAGCAGCAGCCGGTCGCCGCGCCGGATTCGCTGGCTGCGCAACGCCTCGTCAAGCGCCATGGGCACCGAGGCGGCCGAGGTGTTGCCGTGTCTGTCGACGGTCACGATGACGCGCTCCATGGGCATCTTGAGCTTGCGGGCGGTAGCCTTGATGATGCGCAGATTGGCCTGATGCGGAATCAGCCAGTCCAGGTCTGTCTTGTCGAGCTGGTTGGCCGCCAGCGTCTCGTCGACAATACGACCGAGCGTGTTGACGGCCACCTTGAACACCTCGTTACCGCGCATCTGTATACTCAGGCCGCCTCGTTCTTCGGCCTCGAACCCGCGCGAGACGCCGACGTCGACCTTGAGCAGATCACCGTAGCCGCCGTTGGCGTGGATATGGGTCGACAGAATCCCGGGCTCGTCGTCGGCGGTCAGCACAGCGGCGCCGGCGCCGTCACCGAAAAGCACGCAGGTGCTGCGGTCATTCCAGTCCACCATCCGCGTAAGCGTCTCGGCACCGACAATCAGCACGTTGCGCGCGGTGCCGTTGCGAATGTACTGATCGGCGACCGACAGCGCGTAGATGAAGCCCGAGCAGGCGGCGTTGATGTCGAATGCGCCGCACTCACCCAGACCGAGGCGGTGCTGCAGCAAACAGGCCGTCGAGGGAAAAACCACGTCCGGCGTGGTTGTGCCGACCAGCAGCAGGTCAATCTCCCCCGGCTTGATGCCGGCATCGGCGAGCGCCTCGAGGGCGGCCTGCTCGGCCAGGTCACAGGTCGTCTGGTCATCGGCGGCAATGTGCCGCTGGCAAATGCCGGTGCGGTCACGGATCCACTGGTCGCTGGTCTCGACCATCTGCTCGAGATCGCGGTTGGTGAGTATCTTCTCCGGCAGATAGCGACCGGTACCGATGATGCGGGCGTAGGTGCTCAAAATCCAGTATTCCCTTTCAATAGCTGGCCCAGAGCGCCTGCTCCAGCTTCGGTACCAGCTTGTGACGCATTTCCAGGGCGGCCAGGCCAATGGCCGACGCAAAACCTCGCTGACAGGACCCGCCGTGGCTCTTGATGACGACCCCCTGCAGGCCAAGCAGCGGGGCCCCATTATGCCGGGCCGGATCCAGCCTGTCATGCAGACGCTGCATCGGACGCCGAATCACCCAGGCTAACGCCCCCCGGCCGACCGACCTGCGCAGCTCGGCAAACAGCAGGCGCACGATGCCCTCGGCGCCCTTGATCAGTACGTTGCCGGCGAACCCGTCGCAGACCACCAGATCGACCTGTCCGGCAAATACCTGATCCGCCTCGACAAAACCGTAATAGTCGATTTCAGGCTCGGCGGCGATCAGCCGCGCCGCTTCACGCACCACGTCCGGGCCTTTGCCGGGCTCACGCCCGATGTTGAGCAGCCCGATGGCCGGGTTGCGTTCGGAGAGTACGCGCACGGCCGTATGTCCGAGCCGCGCAAACTCCAGCAAACGGCGCGCGTCAACACCGATATTGGCGCCCAGGTCCAGGACCCAGACCGTCCCGCCGGGCACCGGCAAGGCAGCCATCAGCGCCGGACGCTCGATGCCGGGCAGCATGCCCAGGCGCTGGCGCGACAGCGCCATGAGTGCGCCGGTATTGCCGCCGCTGACGACCGCTCCAGCCCGCCCTGACGCGACCAGTTCGATGGCCTGATGCATGCTGCTACCGCGCCCCTGCCGAAGGGCGCGGGCCGTGTCAACATCCATCGGCAGAACATGCTCGGCCGCGGCCACACCCGCGCGCCGGCGCAGGGCGTCCGGCCAGCGAGCCACGCCGGCATCGATCGAAGTCCGCTCGCCGACCAGCGTCAGCGTCAGCCCGTCGTCATGCTGCAGCGCCAGGCGAGCGCCACCCAGCGCCACCTCGAGTCCGCCGTCGCCGCTCATGGCATCGACAGCCACCGATCTGGCTGATTGCGCGTTCACCCGCCCGGGCAACGATCAGTTTTCTGCCGACTCGAGATCGTCCTCGTCAACTTCGGGCGCCACCTCGACCACCTGCCGGCCACGGTAGAAGCCCTCCGGCGATACGTGGTGCCGGCGATGAATCTCACCGGTCGTCGGATCCTCCGATGTTGCGGTCGCCCGCAGGCGATCGTGTGATCGGCGCATGCCCCGCTTCGAGGGCGTCTTGCGGCTTTTCTGGACTGCCATGAATATTCTCCTTTCAGCTAATCCTTGTTGCCTTTTCGACGCAGCTGCGCCAGTCCGGCAAACGGACGGTGGGTGTCCCTGCCGCCGGCCTGGCCGCCAACCCGCTCCGAGTGCGGCGAGACGGGCACCAGCGGCAGCGCAAGCAACACTTCTTCCTCGACCAGGCGAAGCAGTTCGACCCGGCCGGTCGTGCAAAGCAGCGGCTCGTAATCCTCGGGCAGCGCATCCGCGGCCTGAT
Organism: Pseudomonadota bacterium; assembly: GCA_013285445.1. Classification (NCBI taxonomy): domain Bacteria; kingdom Pseudomonadati; phylum Pseudomonadota; species Pseudomonadota bacterium. The sequence goes on from CP053448.1 coordinate 1,910,394, forward strand.
CAGTGGTTACGATTCCAACCACCGACCGACTCTCCAGCGCGTATTCGAAAACCTCCAGCGTGCGCTGGCAACGCAGCCGCACGCTGCCCCAGACTTCAATATCGACCCGTACCTGGCGCTGCCCATCGTGGCCGATATCCATTCGGAAACCAACCTCCGAATCGCCAGGATCAGCTATGATGCCAACCAGACGTTGCAGTCGTGACAGCGGTATCGTCCCGCTGAACACGCGCCTGGCGGCTGCCGCCCGGTCCGGATCGATCCAGTCGGGAAAGTCACGCGACATAAGCCGTTCAGTATACCATCCGCTCAACCGTCTCAGCAATATTGCCATGTCCGAAAAGCAGGCTTTTGCGATGCCGCCACTGGTGCTCGCCTCGAGCTCTCCCTACCGCCGCGCCTTGCTGGAACGCTTGCAGCTGGCGTTTTCGGTTCACGCACCGCAGGTTGACGAGACCCCCCGCTCCGGCGAGCGGGGCGATCAGCTGGCCGTCAGGCTGGCCCGCGCCAAATCCGAAGCGTTGAGCCCCGTCCCGAACGGGGCGCTGGTTATTGGTTCGGATCAGGTCGCAGAATGCCGGAATCGTCTGCTCGGCAAACCGGGCAGCGTGGAGCAGGCCTGTCGCCAGCTGGCTTCGATCAGCGGCCAACGGGTGGTCTTCCATACTGCCGTGGCGGTCAGCGATGGACATCGCACCGAAGCCCGGCTGGTACCAACCGAAGTGCATATGCGCCACCTCAGCCCGGCCGGGATCCGGTCCTACGTGGAAGCCGACCGGCCGCTGGACTGTGCCGGCGCGATGCGCAGCGAAAGCCTTGGTATTGGTCTGACCACCGCGATCTGCAGTAACGATCCGACCGCGCTGATCGGCCTGCCGCTGATCGCGCTGGTCGAGCTGCTCGACCTCTTCGGTCTCGGCCTGCCGCCCTACGGGGCCATCAATGCGCTCCATCGCGACTGATTGCGCGCGAGCCGATCGCGTGAGGTGATAAGCTACCCATACGTCCCTGAACGGAGTGATGCCGGATGTCACCCGACACCCAACAAGGCAGTTCCCGCAAGCACTGGCGGATAAGCCAGGATCTCGACGACATTGTCTGGCTCTACCTGGACCGCGCCGACGAAAAGGTCAACACGCTGGGTACTGAGGTGTTGAGCGAGCTCGACGGTATCGTCTCCGAGCTCGAGAACCAGCGACCGACGGGGCTGGTGCTGATGTCCGGCAAGCCGGACAACTTCGTGGCCGGCGCCGACGTGCGCGAATTCGACGCCACCAGCGATATCGACACCCTGCAGCAAAACGTGCGTCGGGTGCATGCGTTGTTCGATCGCATCGACCAGCTGCCGTTTCCGACCGCGGTTGCCTTCGAAGGTTATTGCCTGGGCGGGGGGCTCGAGCTGTCCTTGTGTTTCGACTGGCGCATTGCGCTGGACGCCGAGCACACCCGAATAGGTTTCCCGGAGGTCAATCTGGGTATCTATCCCGGCTTTGGCGGCTCGGGTCGCAGCATTCGGACCATCGGCGGGCTGCAGGCGATGCAGATCATGCTGACCGGCAAGATGCTGCGCCCCCGCGCTGCCCGCGCGCTCGGCCTGATCGATCAAACGGTCGGCCAGCATGGCTCGCTGCGCTGGGCGGCGCGAAACGCGATACTCAAACAGCGCAAGTCTCGGCGGCCGGGCTGGATCGCCCGCGCCACCACCTGGTCACCGGTACGGAAATTCCTGGTCGGCCAGATGCGAAAGCAGACCGGCCGCAAGGCAAAAAAACAGCACTACCCGGCACCCTACGCGCTGATTGACGCGTTCGAGCAGGCCGGCAACTCATGCGCTGAAATGATCCGCATCGAGGCCCGGCAGGTGCCACGCCTGCTTGCCGGCGACACCTCGCGCAACCTGCGGCGCGTGTTCCGCCTGATGGAGCAGCTCAAGGCCCAGGGCAAGCGCAGTGATTTCCGTGCACGTCGCGTTCATGTCATCGGTGCCGGGGTCATGGGCGGTGATATTGCCGCCTGGTGCGCATCGCGCGGCCTGGAAGTGACCCTCCAGGATCGCGAGATGAAGTACATCGAACCGGCGCTCAAGCGGGCCGGCCAGCTGTTCAAGCGCAAACTCAAGTCAACCACAGCGGTGGCGGCAGCCCGAACGCGGCTGATCGCAGATGTGGATGGCAGGGGTCTGAGTCGCGCCGATGTCGTCATCGAAGCGATCTTCGAGGACCGCGACGCCAAGCGTGAACTGTTCGAAACCGTCAACAAGCAGGCACCCAAACACGCGCTGGTCGCGACCAATACCTCGGCCATCCCGCTGGACCAACTGTCGGATGTTTTCGACGATCCCTCGCGGCTCATTGGCCTGCATTTCTTCAATCCGGTGGCCAGGATGCCGCTGGTTGAAGTGGTCTACGACAACGACAAGTCCGATGCCGAGCGGGTCAAGGATGGCTCGAGTTTCGCCACTCAGATCGGCAAGTACGCTCTGCCCGTGACCTCGACACCCGGCTTCCTGGTCAATCGCGTACTCGCGCCCTACATGCGCAACGCGATGAAGCTGCACCGCGAGGGCATTCCGAAGGAAGCCCTGGATCGTGCTGCGGAAGCATTTGGCATGCCCATGGGGCCGGTCGAGCTGGCTGATACGGTCGGACTGGACGTCGGCCTGGGCGTGATCAAGACGCTGATGGGCGACGCCGCCGGAGAGGATCGCAAGGTGCTCGAGGAGATGGTTGAGTCCGGCAAGCTGGGCAAGAAATCCGGAGAAGGGTTCTATCGCTGGAAAGACGGCAAGCCGCAGCGCGACAGCGATGCCCACGAGGGGCATGACCTGGATGACCTCGCCGAGCGGCTGATGGCGCCGTACTTCGAGGAGTGCCGCGCCTGTCTGGATGATGGCGTTGTCGAAGATGCCGACCTGCTTGACGCCGGAATGATTTTCGGTACCGGGTTTGCGCCGTTTCGGGGCGGACCGATGCACTATCTCGAGAGCCGCGCCGTCAACGGCGATGCGGCAGTCAACAAGGAGTCTTCCTGATGTCCGATAACAGCCTGCGCAGAATTGCCATCATCGGCGGTCGGCGCATTCCGTTCTGCCGCTCCGGCACGCTCTACGCCGAGCAGACCAATCTGGACATGCTGACGTCTGCCTTCCAGGCCGTTGTCGATCGCTATGGGCTCGACGGCAAGAAAATCGATCAAGTCATCGCCGGTGCGGTGACCACGCATTCGCGCGACTGGAATCTGGCGCGCGAGGCCGTGTTATCAACCGGTCTGTCACCGCTGACGCCGGCTGTGACCATGCAGCAGGCCTGCGGCACAAGCCTGCAAGCGGCGCTGCTTGCCGGCAGCCAGATTGCCGACGGCCAGATCGAGTGTGCTCTGGTCGGCGGCACCGACACCACTTCGGATGTGCCGATTGTGTTTACCCAGCGGTTTGCGCGTCGCCTGATGAAATTGTCGAAGGCCAGGAGCCTGGGCGAGCGTATCAAGGCGTTCAAGGGCTTTCGTCTGTCGGAACTGGCACCGCAGCCCCCGCGCAATTCCGAACCCCGCACCGGGCTGTCGATGGGTCAGCACTGCGAGCGCATGGCGCGTGAGTGGAACGTGACGCGCAAGGAGCAGGATGAGCTGGCCCTCGACAGTCACCGCAAGGCCGCCCAGGCCTGGGACGCAGGGTTTTTCGACGATCTGGTCACACCGCATGCCGGCGTCATCCGCGACAACAACGTACGCGCCGATTCCAGCCTCGAGAAACTTGCCAGCCTGAAGCCGGCCTTCGACCGCTCCCGCCATGGCTCGCTGACCGCCGGCAACTCGACCCCGCTGACCGACGGCGCGGCAGCGGTGCTGCTGGCCTCGGAAGACTGGGCCCGACAGAACGATCTGCCGGTGCTGGCATGGCTGACGGTCGGTCGCACGGCTGCAGTTGACTACGTCAATGGTGATGAAGGGCTGCTCATGGCACCCACGGTGGCGGTTGCTGAAATGCTGCAGCGCAGCGGGCTGTCGCTCGACGATTTCGATTTCTATGAGATTCATGAGGCCTTCGCCGCCCAGGTGCTGTGCACGCTCAAGGCGTGGGCCTCGGAACGCTACTGCCGAGACCGCCTCGGGCTTGACAAGCCGCTGGGCGAAATCGATCGCAGCAAAATGAACGTGCACGGCGGCTCGGTCGCCATCGGTCATCCGTTCGCCGCCACCGGGGCGCGGATTCTGGCAACTCTGGCGCATACCCTTGCGCTTGCAGGCTCCGGTCGCGGGCTGATTTCAATCTGCACCGCCGGCGGCATGGGTGTGGCGGCCATCGTTGAGCGTGAACCGGGCAGCGGACGGTCAAACCGCAGCACCAAAGGCGGCGAGAACACGTCGAAGAAAACCGCAAGCCGCAAGAAAGGCACGAAGAAGCCAGCCGGCAAGAAGACGTCGAAAAAGAAATCGGCATCGCGCAAGAAAGCCAGCAAGAAAACCTCTGGCTGAACCGGCTCATGCGCCGTACGCTGACCGTGGCGCTGGTGTTCCAGGGCGGCATCGTGGTGCTGGGCGTCGCGCTGGCGCTGCTGTTCGGGCTGCGCCCCTGGCAGCGCATCGAGCCGGTTGGCGCCGATCTTCTTATCGCGTTCGCCGGCACGCTGCCGCTGCTGCTGATCCTGGCGATGATGCCCGCTGCCGCCCGGCGCTGGCGCTGGGCCGGTGAACTGGTCCGGCTGGTACAGCAGATGCTCGATGCGGTTTTTCAGCGCGCCTGGCCCGGCTCGGTCGTCCTGGTCTCGCTGCTGGCCGGCGTCGGTGAAGAACTGCTGTTTCGGGGTGTTGTACAGGATGGTCTGGCAGGCCTGGCGCACCCCGTCATTGCCATCGCGGTCGCTGCCGCGCTGTTCGGCCTGGTTCACGCCGTCAGCCTCGCCTATCTGATCGTCGCGACCGTCATCGGACTGTACCTTGGGCTGATCTATCACTGGAACGGCAACCTGCTGGTGCCGATCGTCATTCACGCCCTCTATGACTGGATTGCCATTCGCTTCTATCTCAGCCAGCGCTGAAACTGGAGCGTATACGGCCGCTTGCGTACAATGCCGGAATGGAACGAATCGGACGATACCGGATTGAACGCGAACTTGGACGCGGGTCGATGTCAATCGTCTACGAAGCATTCGATCCGCACATCAACCGGCATCTGGCCGTCAAGGTGCTGCGTGAGCGCTTTGCCCGCGACCTCAAGAGCCGGCAACGGTTTCTGCGTGAGGCCCGTTCGGCAGGGGGGTTGAGCCATCCCAACATCGTTACGGTGTTCGACGTTGGCCAATACGAGGGGCAGCCCTATCTGGTCATGGAGCGCATCCCGGGCCAGAGCCTGGAAGCCTATCTGGCCGATGGCCATCATCCCGATATCGACCAGACCCTGTCGATCGCCGTTCAGCTTTCGAATGCCTTGCACTACGCCCACGAACGCGGGATCATCCACCGGGACGTCAAGCCGTCAAATATCTACTACAACCCCGAATCCGGCCTGGTCAAGCTGGTCGATTTCGGGATTGCCGCGATCATCGAGGGCACGGACTCGGGACGCCGTTCCGACAATACCATTGCCGGCACGCCAAAATACATGGCGCCGGAACATATCCAGGCACGCGAGATTGACGGTCGCGCCGACCTGTACGCCCTCGGCGTCGTCCTCTATCGCCTGCTTGGAGACGAGCTGCCCTTTGACGCCGACTCGATTGGCGCTCTCGCCCAGCAGATCGTGCACCATGCCCCCCCGCGACTGCGGCCACGCGACGGCCGAACACCGGTTGACCTGGTTGACCTGGTCCATCGATTGCTGGCCAAGAATGCCGACGCGCGTCCGGCCACCGGCGGCCAGGTCCTCCGGGAGCTCGAGGAAATACGCGATGACATGGACCGCGGCCTGCTTCGGGCCGTGCGCCAGCACTCCAGCGCCTGGCGCTGGCCGCTTGGCCTGGGCCTGGCGCTGGCCGCGGTGCTCGGCTCGGGCCTGGCGTGGGTCTATCAGACGCAGATCACGGCCATGACCGAATCCACTTACGGTTACGGTGATGCGCTGGCGTCAGTCATTGCCCGGGAAACCGCTGAGGCGTTGATGCTGGACGACACGACGGCCCTGTCGAACCTGGTGTTCGACTTTTCGGTCAATCCGCGCGTGACCTTTCTGCACGTCAGCGACAGCAGCGGTGTCGTTCAGGCCAGCACGAATCCGTTCATGCAGGGCGAAACGCGCGCCGAACCGATCGACGCGAAGGTCGAGCGCGAACAGGGCGGCGTGCGCCTGATCAGGCGTTACGACGGCGATCTGGAGTTCCGGACCCCGGTTCGCTACCAGACCCGGCGGATCGGCTCGATACAGCTGGGTATAGATGCCGAGCCTCTGGAAGCGGCGGCACGCACGACCCTGCTTATGCTGGTGCTGGTCTTCGTCGTTTCGCTTACGGTACTCGGCACCGGCGTGGTCTGGTTTTGGCGTCGCCATCAGCGCTCGCTGCAGCAGATCAATCGTGGCCTTCAGCGCATCGGTCGCGGGCAGTTCGATACCCGGCTGGAAACCGACCATCGCGACGCCCTGCATTCCCTCTATCGCCAGTTCAACGACATGGCCGTTCGCCTTGACCAACGCTTCGGAAGTACAGCTGAATCGGCCGATGATGCACCGCTTGCCGAGTGCCGGAATCCGGAGGCAGCCACCGACGAGACGGTGGAGCTGTCGGCAAAGGACGAATCAGCCAAGATTCTGCCAATCACGAACCGAAAGCGTGACGGCTAACTGGGGCCTTCGCCCGGCGGCGGCATGGCATCGAGTCGCTGCCGGAGCGCTTTGGCCCGTGCCAGATAAACCGCTGCCGGCTCGAACCGGGGATCGATCTCGACGACCTGCTCCCACAGGGCGATGGCCTGATTGACACGTTGCTCGCGCCAGGCCGACAGCGCCAGGGCGTGATAGTGTTCGGTCAAGGGCTCGATCACACCGGCGGCTTGTTCGTCACTCCGGCCGAGGTCGGCATCGTATTCGCGCGCCCGGCGCAGCAGCATGAGCGCTTCCCCGCTTTTCTCACTGTCCAGTGCCCGACGCGCGCGCGCCAGCAGGATACGCGACTGGATGCGCTCGCGCTGCCGGTTCAGCGCTTTCGTGTTGGCCGGGGAATTGAGCCAGCCGGCAGCACCGGACAGCGCGTCGAGCGACCGCCGGGTATCGCCGGCAACCAGCCACCGCTCCGAAAGACGCATGGCCGCTTCCGTAAGCAGATTGTCAAATGTTTCAGTGGTCTCGCCCGAGCGCACCACACTCAAGAGCAGTGAGTATGCCTGCTGCGCTCGACCGGCGGCGAGCAGTGCGGCTGCAGTGACCTCGATTTCGGAGTCATCGCCGGAAGCTGCGTCACGGTCGCCTGCCGGAACCGCAAGACGCTGACCCACCTCGATCAAGCCTGGCCGGTCAATGCCGTTGAGACGAGCCAGGGCGACAAAGAGCATCGGGTCACCGGCATGCCGGGCAGCGATCTGTGAAAGGGTGTCGCCCGGACCCACTTCGATCTCGACGAACGGCCCGCCGAGCACTGCGCCTGGGTCGTCAGTCAGTTGCCGATAGAGCAGCGCAGCCAGCGGATGCCCGGGATGGTCGCTCAGGATACGCTCAAGCAGTGCCCCGGCTGCGGCCATGCGGCCGGCCTGCAGGTGCTCCAGCGCCCGTTCCAGCGGGCCGACAGCGGCCGGTCCCGGCTCGGTTGCCGGCACAGCCGGTTGTGGCTGGGCTGGTGGCGACTCCCGCTCTGGTGCGGTGCTACAGCCGGCAGCTAGCAGCACTACAGCCATTCCGGCCGCGACCAGACCGGCTGGTGACGATACAGTCATCATGGATCGAGTCTAACCCAGGTTGTCGCGACGATCGGCCTGCTGTTGCTGCCTGAGCTGGGTGAGGAACGCGTTGGCTTCCGGCTTTTCGCCCAGATCATAGCCCAGGGCGGTAACGGTGGCATCGAGGCGGAAACTGCCGACGGGAATGCGAAACACCGATGTTGAAAGCAGGCCAAGCAAGCGCTCGCGGACGATATCGGCACCGGCCTGGTCAGTCATGGGCAGGATCAGAAGCGGAACCGCCCTGGCCTTCCGGTCGAGCGAGCCGACGAGATCGAGATCGCGTGCCTGACCAATCAACAGCTCGTAGAGTGGCGGCATGAGAAAGGCCAGTTCCGCGGTTTCGACCGCGCGTGTACCACCCTCGGGCAGACATAGTCGTTCCGGCAGTATCTTGATGATCGAAAAGGGTGTGTCATAGCGCTGCGCGCTCTTGATTTCTCGCTTGAAAAACAGCGCGGTGTTGGCGACTGACAACACACCGGATGGCAATGGGGGCGGCTGCTGGTCAAGCAGCTTGCCCGACAGTTGCTCGAGCAGCTCGGCAACCTGCCGCGCATCATAGCCGCGTGCAGCCATCAGCTCGGATAACGACCCGGCGACGCGCTGCAGATCCTCCGGCTTGTCGAATGCCTGTGCCAGCCGCTCCAGGTTCTCGACAGCCTCGTCGGTATCCCCCTCGCCCAGCAGGCGATCGACGAGCCGCAGTCTGGACTGGTCAACACTTCGCTCGACGCGATCCTGAAGCTGCCGGCTGAGTGTGGCGGTAATCGCCGGATCAAGGTCGCGCAGACTGAGCTGTTCGACCAGTCGCTTCTGCACCTGCTCGAGCTGCCTTTTCACCTCGGCCGGGTCAAGCGGCTTGCGCTGGCGGGCCTCATCGCCAAGCAGACGGTCGGCCACCCGCTCGATGTAGTCACTGAACGCGGATGAAAGCTGCTCCTCTTCGCCGGCACCGCTGCGCCTCAGCTCGGAGGCGAGAACGACCAGGCGCGCTGCTTCATGCGGGTCCTCCTCGATCTGCGAGACCAGCTCATCGACATCCAGACCGACGCTTTCCGCACCGCTCTCAAGCGCCCGGACCACGTGATCACCGCGCAGCTCGGTCGACAGTTCATGCACCAGGGCGGCGTAGTCGGACATCTGCATGCCCTCGTCGAGCAGCCCCTGGCGCAACTGCGGCAGGAGGCGCTTGAGATCACGCGGATCCGGCAGCATTCGCTGAATGATCTGTGCCATACGGCGGGTCGAGAACTGGCCGTTGCGATACTCCTCACGCACCAGCGAGACCAGGGTCGTGTAGGTCAGCTGATCGACTTCATCGATGACCGACTGCTCTTCGGACTGGATGCGATCGAAGTCGGCACGGGCGCTAACCGTCTGGCGAACGCGCTGGCGGATGGCGTTGAGCGCTGCCAGGAAATCCTGGGAATCGAGAGCGGCCGCATTGATTGCGGCACCGCTTTCGATCTCGCGCGCCAGCTTCCTGAGGTGCGCAATCAGCCGTTTCCGGGACCGGGTATCCTGGTCGCCTGCCGAGACGCTGAGCTGACCGGCCGCCTCTTCCGGATGGGCAACCATGTCGTTGAGCGACATCATGGAATCGAACGCGCCAAGCGCGCTTTCAAACCCGCTGCTGGCCGTCCCGCGGTCTGATGCAATCGATCCGCCGGTGCTATCGGCCGCTGACCCACCTGCACCGCCGACGATTTCCTGGTCCGCGGTCATCTTGCGATACACGACATAGTTGAATCGAATTCCGCCGACGCCCTTGTCGTCCAGCGCGCGCGACGCCTCGGCCACCGATTCGAACTGGTCCAGTTCGGACAGGGTTTCGATCAGGCCGTGCACATCGGCCTCACCGATTCCGCTATCGAAAGTGACCGATTCGAGCTCGATGCGATTGAACAGATTGATCAGGCGATGCGGATTGAAGCGTTGCCCGACAGGGTGTTTCTCGATGAACAGCGTGCCCCGGTCGACCATCAGGGTGAGGGAGCCCTCAACCTGAAGCGCCTCAGCCAATGCGGCGTGCACGGTCTGGCAAGCGCGTTGCGTCATCGGGTGAGCCAGACCGTAGCCGCAGGCATTGGCAAACGCCGTATTGATCTGGCGTGCCAGAATCTCGGCGCTGCGTGCTTCAATGCCGTGGGGGCTGACCGTGCTCATGAGACGGCACTCTGCCTGGTACTCGACCACTTCCGCAGTGCCGTGGCAAAGCTCGCGCAGCTGCCGTAGCGGCGGCCACGATCGGCTGCGGTCGCGCGTTCGATAATCGCCGCCATCGCCCGATCAATGGGCGGACCGCAGTCGATGGGGCGACGCAGAAAAAACGAGTCGGGCGCGTTGACCTTTCGGGCGACGGTATCGCGGGCATTCTCGTCACGCACCGGCAGCACGCCGGCCAGCAGCTCAAACAGAATGACGCCGGCGGCATAGATATCGGTACGGCAGTCCGTGTCCTCGGCGGCCGCCTGCTCGGGCGACAGGTACTTCGGCGTGCCCACGGTCATGCCGCGGGCAAAGAACTCGATCTGCTTGGTCTTGGCAATGCCGAAATCGGCAATCAGCGCCCGGCCCGTGCGGTTGTCGACAAGGATATTGGCCGGCTTGAGATCCTGGTGTATCACGCCCTCCTCGTGCGCGTAAGCCAGACCGTCAAGCATTTCGCCGACCAGTCGCAGCGCGTGCTGCATCGGCATTCGGCGCCGGGCCGGCACGGGATGGCGGCGCAGGCGCTGAATCAGCCAGTCGAGATCACGGCCATCGATCAGCTGCATGACCTGGAAGAAATACTCGTCGTCTTCCCCGCTTTCGAAAATCGTGATGATGTTGGGGTGATCGAGCAAGGCCGTGGTTTCCGCTTCATCACGGAACTGCTGGCGGGCCCGGTCGGTTGCCGCCAGCGCCTTGGGCAGCAACTTGATTGCCACCTGGCGCTTGAGCGATTTCTGATAGCCGGTAAACACGGCGCCCATGGCGCCCCGCCCGAGCTCGCGGACCACCACGAAGTTCCCAAAGGTCCTTCCGATCAGCTTGCTGTAGTCGAACGACTGGATATCCGCCAAGACTGCGCGACCCCTACTGACTGGTCCCCGGCATCTTACACGATTCTTTACGTGATATAAATCACGTTTGGCGCATCACAGTGGGAATTGCGTTCGCTATTATGCGTGGTCAGAACGACGGTGACTGCCCCGGCAAAACCTGGCCAATCGCCTCTCGCAACCGGCGGCGCAGGCGATTCAGCGTGTCCGGGTCGGCGGCTTCGAAGCGCAGCAGCAGCGATCCGTCTGCCACCGATTCGCCGATGGTCAGTCCAGCACTGGTGCTTGCGTAACACAGTGCAGCGGGGGTTCCAGAATCAATTCGCTCCAGCCCCGAGCGCTGGCCGATTCGATGCGCGATCCCGGCCGCGTCCGCACCCGAGATCACGACACGATGCAGCGGTGAGGCCAGCAGCCCGGGCAGCTGGCTGAGGTGTTCGCGCAGCGCAGTGCCCTGCCGGTCGAGCGCGCGCAACAGCGCAATTGCGCCGGCCAGTGCATCATACTGGCCATGACCACTGCCGACCGTGAACACGTGGCCGTACACGGTGGCACCGAGCGGCGCCGAGGACTGGCGGATGCCGTTCTGTACGGCGGTCGGGCCGGGAGCCGTGCGGATCACGCGCCCGCCCTTCGATTCGATGAAATCGATCAGGGCACGGCAGAAGAAGGGATCCAGGACCACGGTCGCAGACCCGTCACTTTCCAGCTGCTCGGCGGCCAGCAGCATCAGGATCTGATCGATCAAGAGTGGCTCACCACGCGGCCCGACGGCGGCGAGGCGACTGGCGTCGGCGTCGAAGGCCAGACCGAGATCGGCGCCGAAACTGCGCGCACAAAGCCTGAGTTCGGACAGCGCATCGGCATCAGTCGGATTCAGGCCCGTTCGATCATCAGCCGCCGACGCATCGGTTTGCATCGGAATACACTCGGCACCGAGCGCTTCAAGCACGGTCGGCACGACTCGGGCGCACACCCCTCCCCTGCAGTCGATCGCGACCTTGAGGGCCTGCTTGAGCCGTGGTTGCCGGTTCGAAGCCGATAGGTATGCGTCGACTGCTTCCAGCTGCTTCACGACACCGGCGGCGGCTGTTTCGGCCTCCGGCTCGGCGTCCTGCAGCAAGCGCTCGAGAGCCTGTCGACCCAGCAGGTCGCCGTCCAGCACGATTCGTATCGAAAAGTGCCCGGACGACGCGCCCGCAACACCCACCATCAGCGCCGATCCATCAGTGTGGCGAACGGCGGCCGATTGCAGCACCGGCCACGGCAAGATGCCACCGTCGAGCACATCCAGGCCGGCACTGGCCAACCCCTCGCCCAGACCGGCGAGAAGACCGTTCGTCTGCGCCTCACGGTTGCGCCCGATCATCAGGCTGGCGACGCCGCGCCGGCGAGCCAGTGCGCCGATGCGCCGTCCCAGGTCGCGGGCGGACGCTGGATGGTCCATCCCGCTTGCCGTTCCGACCAGGGCGCCGTCCTCGATATGCAGACCGTCGCGGTTCGAGGCCGGCTGAGCGGCCTGGCCGGTTTTCGGGTGCGCCGGATCCGCCGCGGCGGTCTCTGCCGTTGACGGGGCGGTGTCCTTGCCAGAGCCTCGGCCCGCCGCATGCGGTTCGGCCTTGTCCGGTGTCGGGGTCTGCTCCTCGCCGAGCAGCCAGGCGGGCAGATCATCCTCGGGCGGCCTGGCTGGGGCGCCGGGCGACACAGCGGGCTTTTCTGCACCGGGAGCAGCATCTACAACCAGCGTCTGATCGGTATCGGCGCCTGGGCCTGGTGCCGGCTCCCGGCCCGCTTCCGGCCCTCGCGTTGACTCACGCTGCAGCAGCGAGGCCAGACGGGTCCGGCGTCGGACCAGCAGACCAAGCATCAGGACCAGCAGACCGGAACTGCCCACAATGACCGCCGTTCGCAGATCAAGTGGCGATGCGGTCACCGCGCGGCCCCACTCGAGCATCAGCTCAGACTCCGGAACGGGAATCCGTCCGAGACGATACTCACCGGCCTGCCCGAGGGTTGCCAGTGCCAGGCGGTGCCCATCGGCTGCTGCCATCAGGGCGACATAGTCAAGCCGCTCATCGGCCTTGAGCAGGCTGGAGATCGTGCTGACCGTCAGACGCAGGAAGATCACCCCGTCCTGCTCGGGCAGGCGCTGCGCGAATGCCAGGCTCTCACGCGCACTTGCCGGATAGTGAACCCGCACCTCAGCGGCGCCGCGGCGTGCCGCCGCCACGATCGATTCGATCATCGCGTAGTCGCGCTCGAGCTCGTCGTTGTCTAGCACGCGGTCGAGCGGCATGGGCACCAGCTGGAGCGTCAGGATGTTGTCGATGCTTGCCTCGCGGAGAAGGGTTCTCAGTCGCGGGGCATGGCGTGCGCCCGCGTCAAGATCGGCCTGCGCCGCCCGTATCACGGGATAGTCGGTCAATCGGGACTGAATCCGATCGATCCGGTCGATAATCGTTCGAACCTGCTCGCCGGCTGCCCGCCCGGCGCGTTCCAACGCCAGCTGGCTGTCCAGCTGCAAATACAGCGTGACGGCACCTGTCACCAGGGCAAACAGTCCACATGCAATCAGCAGCAGGCTGCCGAAGCGAATCAGCTGGATGCCAACGCGCCCGCCTCGCGACCTGTCCGCGGCTGCAGTAACCATCAATGTCGGGCCGGGTGTTTGATAAACAGCGCCGGGTTACGACAGACCGAATAAGGCCGGATATGAGTATTCACGCTGTTATCTCCCCCGTGCGTTGATCCTGCTCGGCCCGCCACTGTGGCGAGCCCATCCGGCAAGTGTTCCAGAAGTGAAACATTTTCTCAAGCGCTGCCGGCGATGCCGGGCAGCCACAACGACAATGCCGGCCACCAGGTAATGATCAACAAGGCAATCAGCAGAATGGCCAGAAACGGCAGCGTGGCCCGATAGACTGTCAGTATATCGCGGTTGAAGCGATGGCTTGCCAGAAACAGGTTGATGCCGATCGGCGGCGTGCAGTAGCCAATCTGAAGATTGGCCAGGAAGATCACGCCAAGATGCACCGGGTCGACGCCGAAGGCCAGGGCGACCGGCAGGATCAGTGGCACCAGTATGACGAGTGCGGCGAAGATATCGAGCAGCATGCCCGCAACCAGCAAGACCAGGTTGACCGCGAGCAGAAAGACAATCCGGCTGTCAACGAGCGGCTCGACCGCGCTGAACAGACGCTGCGGCACGCCAGCATCGATCATGACATTGGTTGAGGCCATCGACATCCCCAGCACGATCAGGATAGCGGCGACCAGCACCATCGATTGGGAGATGATGGCCGGCAGACGGGAAAAGGCGATTTCGCGGCGGAACAGCACCAGCGTGACCAGCACCCAGGCAGCGGTCACGACCGCCGCCTCGACCACCAGCAGCCAGCCGCCGTAGATACCGCCAAGCACGACAAAAGGGAGCGGCAGTTCCCACCCGATTGCCTTCAGACTGGCGCCCAACGGCACGCGCTCAACTCGCTCCCGCGGCGCACCGCGGCGCATCCAGACGGCGTAGGCCGCCATCAGGACCACCATCAGCAGCCCGGGCAGAAGGCCGGCCAGAAACAGGTCGTCGACGCCGATCCCGTAGCGGGGCGCGACCTGCTGGGCAACCACTGCATAAAGGATCAGCGGCAGCGAGGGCGCAAAAAGAACACCGAGACTGGAGCCGGCAGTCACCATGCCAAGGCTGAACCGCTCGGAATAGCCGCCATGCATGAGCGCCGGCAATAGCAGGCTGCCCAGCGCCACTACCGTGATGCCTGAGGCGCCAGTAAATGCCGTCATCAGCCCGCACAGCAACAAGGCCAGAATGGCCAACCCTCCGGGCAGCCAGCCCAGGGCCGAGCGGGTCAGGTCGACCAGTCGCTGCGGCGTCCGGCTGTCGGCGACCAGTATGCCGGCAAAGGTAAACAGCGGCAGCGCGACCAGCACCGGCAGTTCACCGATGCGCATGAACTCCATCGCCACCAGACCGGGATCCAGCTCCGCTCGCCAGTAGCCGAACAGTGCGCCGAGTCCGATGACCGCAAACAGCGGCATGCCCAGCAGGGCCAGGGCCAGCAGCAGGAGCACGATCACGCGTCGTCCCTCAGCGCCGGTCGATCTGCAGACAGCAGTCTGCTGGGCGGACGGATCGTCCAGGCAGCGAATCTGGCAGCCATGACGCCAAAGCCCAGCGGCACGATCGCTTGCACGGTCCAGGTCGGTACGCTGAGAAAGGCGAGCGCGCGGAACTCGTACTCCAGCGCGACAATGCGCAAGCCCAGCCAGGTCATGGCCAGGCAGATCGACGCCGTGCCGAGAAACATGCCGCGGCGCAGCCACAGCCTGGCCGCCGGTGCAAGCCATCGCTCAGCCAGATCGATACGGATATGGCGCAGCTGGCCGGACGCCACCACGCTGCCGACCATGGTCAGCCACAACACCAGCGCCCGCATGGCACCGTCGGCCCACGGCAGCGCGATGCCGGCAAAATTGCGCAGCCCAATCTGGGTCAGACCCAGCAGCACCAGGGTCAGGAACAGCACGGTCAGCAATGCGTGCTCCAGTCCGCGAATCGTGCGCCCCAGCGCGCCGCCGGTCTGATGTGTCCTGGTCATTGCCCGCGCAGGGTCGCAAGACGCTGCTCGAGTCGTTCGAAGTGCGGCAGCGTGACATCGCCGGCCTCGAGCGCCTGGCGGCGGATTCGCCGGGCCAGGTCGTGCCAGCCAGACACGGCGTCGGCAGCCGGCGATACAAACTGGATGCCCTGTTTGCGCAGCGCCGCCCGTGCTTCCTGGTTGTCGGCCCGATTCTGCGCCTCGATCTGATTCAGCGCGGCCGCGAATTCTTCACTCAGGATTCTGGCCTGCTCATCGCTGAGCCGGGATATCGCGCGCTGATCGAAACCGACCGTGCCGGCCGTCATCAGCAGCGGCATGTCCAGCACGCTTCGGACCCGTGTGTGCCACTGCAAAACGATGGCCGCCGATGGCGTGGCGGCGAAGGTGTTGACCGCGCCGGTCTGCAGCGCCGTGTATACATCAGCCAGCGGCAGCGGCACCGGTGTGGCGCCGGCGCGCTCGAGCGTCTGCTGCGACAGGCGATCGCCGGCAGGCACCCAGATTCTGAACGCGCTGGTCACCTGTTCGGCTTGCTGCGGCAGCTCGCGGTGACTGAACAGCAGGGCAAACCCGCCCAGGCTGATGGCCGGTGCCACCAGTCCGCCCTCGGCCAGGCCCTGGAGCACCAGCGGATCAAACTCCTCGCGCAGCGCCTGGATTTCTTCGAGCGACTGAAACACGAACGGCATGGAGTAGAGGTTGACGGCTGCCGATACGTCGGCCAGATCACCGAGCGTAAATGCCCCGCCATGCAACTGACCCAGCCGCATGCGCCGCAGTACCGCGCTGGAATCACCCATGACACCACCGGGGTAGAACCGGACACTCACCTGTCCGTCCGTGCGCTGCTCGACGCGCTCGGCCGCCATGCGCATCTGATCCATCCAGTTCGAACCGTCCGGTGCCAGGGTGGCCACCTTGAACTGCTGCGCATATCCGGTCGTACCCAGTATCAGCCCCAGCAGGGCAATGGCGATCGTTCGTATCATCAGTCAAACACCTGTTCGGTTTGGTCCAGTAGCGCGGCTGCCCGTTGACGGGCAAGCTCGTTGATCAGTCGATACTCCGGATCGTCGATCTCGGAGTCGAGCACCGACTCGAGCAGCTCGACATAGAGCTCGCGATCAAAGAGCAGGCGCGCGTAGTGGTCGGCCATGAGCACGTCGACAAGCAGGTTCCTGCCCGAGGACTGGCTGCGCGCACGCTCGAAGTACGCGGCCGCAAGATCCGGTCGACCACCCGCCTTGGGCGGCCGCTGCGAATGCAGCACGGCCAGATAGAGCCAGGCCAGACCATCATCATGCTCCGGTGACTCGGCCACGACCCAGTCCAGCAACAGCTCGGCACGTGGCAGGTCGGCCAGTGCCGAGTACTGCCCGGAGTGAGCCTCGATCCAGCTGACCCAGCTCGTCGCCAGCACATACACCGTGTCAAGATCACCGGGCCGCAGATCGGACAGGCGCTGCTCGAAATCGTCATAGGCCATGACATCAAGGTCACACAGGATCTCGGCGTGGCTGCATGCGCCCCGGCGCGCGTGCATCAGTGCCCGAGTCGTCAGGTGCCGCCGGGTGTCGCTGCTGCGCTCCGGATCAAGCAGCGACGCATGCGTTGCCGTAAGCCTCGCCGTGGCCAATCGCAGCGCGACATCGTCAGGACGCGCGCGCACCCGGGCCTCGAGCAGCATCAGGTAGGCCGGCAGCGCCGCTGATACGGTCGAAGGGTCCGGGTATGCGCGCATGACCAGCTCCAGATCGTCGGCCAGGCGCGTCGTTGCCCGCTCGACGAAAGCCGCACAGCCAGACAAGAGGAGCAGCAGCGCCAGCGCAAATGCCCGGATGGCGGTCACGGGGCACGCACCACCAGGCCGGCCGCCTCGGCGGTATTCTGCAACAGTGTAGCGACTGTCATGGGCCCCACCCCGCCCGGAACCGGCGTGATCCACGCCGCACGCTCGGCCACTGCCTCGAAATCCAGATCGCCACTCAGTTTGCCGTCGTCGCCCCGGGTGATGCCGATATCCACCGCGATGCAGCCCGGCGATATCCAGTCCGACGCAACCACGCCGGGTTTGCCAACGGCCACGCACAGCAGTTCCGCCTCGCGCACGTGCCGCTCCAGGCTGCGCGTGAAGCGGTGGGCTACCGTGACCGTGGCACCGGCCAGCAGCAACTCCAGCGCCAGAGGCCGGCCGACAATATTCGACGCCCCCACAATGACCGCGTGCTGCCCCTTCGGATCAATGCCATGAGCGGCCAGCAGGGTCATGACGCCGCGCGGCGTGCAGGGCCGCAGTCCAGGGTCACGCACCGCCAGACGGCCGATATTGACCGGATGAAATCCGTCAACGTCCTTTTCCGGCAGGATGCGGCGCGTGATTTCGCGCTCATCGAGATGGGCCGGCAGCGGCAGCTGGACAAGAATCCCGTCAATCGACGAATCGTCGTTGAGCGCGTCGATCAGTGCCAGAAGCTCACTGCGACTCACGCCGTGATTGAGCCGATGCGAGGTCGACACAAGTCCGGCCTGCTCACAGGCACGTACCTTGTTGGCCACATACACCTCGGATGCAGCGTCATCACCCACCAGCACCACAGCGAGGCCCGGCGGACGGTACCCCTTGGCAACGCGCGCGGCCACGGCATCGGCAACGCGCGCGATCAGACGCCGGGCGACGTCACGACCATCGAGAATGCGGCAAGGCGGGTTCATGTCGCGGCACATTGTAAGATAGGATGATGCCGGAGACATGTCTTGGGGAGGATTACTGTTGAATCTGTTTAACCACCACTTCATCGATATCAACAACAACCGCCTTTATCTGGACCGCTACCGCAATCAGCCGTTTCTGGTGGTCAACATCGCAACCGACAGCCCGTTCGTGCCGCAGCTGGCCCGCTTGCAGCAGGTCTATTCGCAGCACCAGCAGTCCGGGCTTGAAATACTCGCCGTACCGTGTACCGACTTCGATGAGGAGTCGCGTGACGAAGACGGTATCGCGGAATTTCTGCGCACCGAGTATCCGGTCAATTTTCTGGTTACGGCGCGCTGTGCGGTCACCGGTCGCGGGGCTCACGCGCTGTTCATCGAGATGCTGCAGGAACATGGCAACGCGATGCTCCCCCGCGGTACGTTTCACAAGTATCTGTTTGACCGACGTGGCGAACTGGTCGAGAACTGGCCGCCGACGGTACTGCCCGACGACCCGGCACTGGTGCACTCGATCGAGCGTTACCTGAGTACCTCAGGCTTCTGATTGCATCGCCAATCCGCGCGCAGCGGCTACCGTCGCTTGGTGCGTTTCAGATCGAACTTGCGCAGCCGCCGGCGTTTTTGCATCTGGCGCGGGGTCAGTCGGTTACGACGACCGGCGTAGGGGTTATCGCTGTCGCGGAAGACAAGATGGACGGGGATGCCGACCAGATCGAATGCTGCCCGAAAGCGATTGGCCAGGTAGCGGCGATAGGAGTCGGCGACGTGACTGGTCCGGTTGCCGTGGATGATGATACGGGTCGGAAACTGTCCGCCAGCGTGGGCATAGCGCAGCTTTGGCGCACGACCGGCAGCCGCAGGCAGCGGATGGGCGTCCACCGCGTCGCGCAGCACCCGGGTCAGGGCACCTGTGGCCAGTGACTTCGAGCCGGCCCTATGGACATGTTCAACGGCGTCAGTCAGCTCGCCAAGCCCGCTGCCGTGCAGCGCGGAGATGACCACAACCGGCGCAAAGCGGGCAAAGTCCAGGCGCTCACTGACTTCCGAAAGCAGCTGGCGTCGTCGTTCCTCATCGATGCCGTCCCACTTGTTGAGCACAACCAGCAAGCCACGACCGGCCTCGATGACATGGCCAACCAGCCGGGCGTCCTGATCGGTCACGCCTTCGGTGCCGTCGCAGATCACGCAGACCAGCTGGGCCTGCTCGATCGCCTGCAGGGACTTGATGGTGCTGAATCGCTCCACCCCTTGGTGGCTGCCCCGCCGCCGCCGGATACCGGCGGTATCGATCAGTTCGAGCCGCAGACCATCCCGCTCGACGATGGCGTGAATCGGATCGCGCGTCGTGCCCGGCACCGGTGTGGCCAACGCGCGCTCCTCGCCCAGCAGCCGGTTGAGCAGAGTTGACTTGCCAACGTTGGGCCGACCCACCAGCGCCAGGCCGGGCACTTCCGGGGTTTGCCCCGTCTGTTCATGGTCGCCGGCCTCTGGCAGCGCCTGCGCCAGCGCTTCTTCAAGCCCGGCCAATCCCTGCCGATGGCTGGCCGAAATCGCCCTGGCCTCGCCAACACCCAGCTCACTGGCCTCGGCCAGCGCCACATCCCGGTCAAGCCCGTCGGTCTTGTTGACCACATGAACAACCGGCTTGTCGAGCCTGCGCAGCTCGACGACAATATCGTGGTCGGCTGGCAGCACGCCCGCGCGGGCGTCGGTCACCAGCACCAGCAGATCGGCCTCCTCCATGGCCAGGCGGGTCTGGCCTTGGGCGCCCTGTCCGACGCGATCCATGGCTTTGTCCAGACCGCCTGTATCGATAATCACTGCCGGCCGACCGGCCAGCAGTGCCCGTCCGTAAATGCGATCGCGGGTAACGCCGGGCAAGTCGGCGACCAGCGCATCGCGGCGGCGGGTCAGTGCATTGAACAGCGTCGACTTGCCCACGTTGGGCCGGCCAACGATGGCAACCACCGGCACTTTTGTCATGCGCTGGCTAGCCTGAAGCGCCTGCGCGCCAGGCGCTCAGACGCCCCTCGGAATCCAGAAGATAGACCACGTTGTCGACGACAAGGGGCGCGGCGGCGGGCGGTGACTTCCCGGCACGCTGGCGGGCAACGAAACGGCCGGTGTCGCCATCGTAGAAGTGGAGATAGCCCTCGGCATCCGCGACCACAAGCAGGCTGCCGTAGAAGACCGGTCGGGTCAGACCCCGCCGCAGCAGACTGTCGTCGCGCCACACCGTGCTGCCGTTGCGACGATCCACCGTCAGCACCGAGCCGTCGCTGCCGCTGACCGCGAGCTGGGTGCGCCGGAGACTGACACCGCGTGACGAAGCAACATCGCTGACCCAGAGAATGCGGCCTGACTCGAGCGCCAGACTGGCCAGGCGGCCATGGTAGGTCACCACATAGAGCTCGTTGCCGACAATCACCATCGGACCGTCGATATCGGCCAGACGCTCCAGTTCGGTGCGGCCCTCGCCAGTGCTGATCGCCTGCTCCCATACCACCGAACCGTCGGCGACGCGCAGCCCGACCACGGTGCCGTCATCGTAGCCAACGAATACCTGACCGGCACGGGCGAGCGGGTCACTGTTGCCGCGCAGGGTCAGCAACGGCACGCCACGGTCGTAGATCCACAGTCGGGCACCGTCGCTGCGATCCAGACCGAACACCCGACCATCGATGCAGCGCACCACGATCACGCCATCGTGCAGCAGCGGATAGGACAGCACTTCCGAGGACAGCTGCACGCGCCACCGGATCGCGCCGGATTCGGCATTCATGGCCACGAGCTCGCCGTCGAAGGTGCCCACCAGCAATAATCCGTCGTACACCGCCGGACCCGCCGAAATCATCAGATCAGTCTCGAACTGGCGCTCGGTGGCGCCGCTTGCGGCGTTAACCGCGGTGATCTGTCCACGATGGTCTGCAACCCAGACGTGCTGTCCGTCATGGTAAGGCCGCAGATTCGGCTGGCTGCGGCTCAACCCGCGTCCGGTATTGGTCGACCAGAGCTGTCTGACCGGAACGGTCTGCTCGATATCGGCCAATTCAGCCGGCGCCAGTGACTCGTCTGTTGAGGAGAACCAGCCGCCGATGGTCTGGCAACCGGCCAGCATCAGTGCCGCGGCCAGCGCCGTGATTCGGGTCAGTGAGCTCACGAAGCGTCGGCCCGGCTGCCGGTCGCAGCGGCCGCGTCGATCTTGACCTCCAGCAGGCGGCGGTTGCCACCCGTGCCTGGTTCAGCCAGCGCCGCCTCCCAGGCCTGCCGCGCCTCGTCGACTCGTCCACGCTCGAACAGCAGGTCACCCCGGGTTTCGGCCCAGGCTGAACCAAACCCGCTCGGTGCAGCCCCGTCAAGCAGCGCCAGCGCGGCCTCGATGTCACCCTGGGCTTCGAGCACGCGCGCCAGTCGCAGGGTGGCCACCGGGTGCAGCGCCTTCAGACGCTGGTTGTCGCGGACCTCCCGGTACAGTTTGGCCGCTGCCTCGAGCTGATCGTTCTCGACATGTGCGG
This sequence comes from Pseudomonadota bacterium, assembly GCA_013285445.1. Classification (NCBI taxonomy): domain Bacteria; kingdom Pseudomonadati; phylum Pseudomonadota; species Pseudomonadota bacterium. The sequence goes on from CP053448.1 coordinate 1,932,144, forward strand.
CGGCCAGGTGCAGCGCAGCCAGCCCCGTGTAGGCGGCCGATCCGGCCGCTTCAACCATCGCCTGATACTGCTGGGCTGCCGCTTCAAGACCCTGGGTGTCGAGCTCGCTCTGGATGATCTGGTAGTACTCCGCCGCCAGCACCTGCTGGCCGGCCCTGTGGTCCTGCCACTGGCGGAAGCCGAAGATACCGGCAAAAGCCAGAATCAGGCCGACAATGATCGCCGAACTGTATTCCTTGATCCATTGACGGACGCGCTCGCCCTGTTCATGTTCGTCGTAAAGCTCAACAGCCATGTCGTGGCTACCTCTTCCGTGGTTGGCACTGCAAGGCGGCTATGATAACGAATACTGCCGGGGCGTATGCACCGTTTAAGCTGCGGACCGGCCTGAAGGCATTATTAACCCGGCACGAATGTAGATCGCATTCAGCACCGGCCGTCGTCGTCCAGCGCCTGCTCGAGCGCACCGGCCAGTGCGTCGATGGATACGGTCAGCTGGGCATCGTCACCCCGAAGATCCTTGATCGCTGCCTGGCCATCGGCGAACTCGCCCTCACCGAGCACGATCGCCAGTCGTGCCCCGCTGCGATCAGCACGTTTGAACTGAGCCCTGAAGCTGGTGCCGGCCGGCGCGGCCGCCAGGCGCAGCCAGGGCAGCGCATCGCGCAGGCGCTCGGCCACGGCCAGAGACTGCGCTGCCTGTATGCCGGAGACAAGAAACACGTGTGGATTCTGACAACGCTCGACGCCGTTGGCTTGCAGTAAGCCAAGCAGGCGTTCGGCACCCATGGCAAAGCCGATTCCCGGTGTCGGTTTCCCGCCCTGGATGGCGACCAGGTCGTCGTAGCGTCCGCCGGCACAAATCGTGCCCTGGGCGCCGAGGTCGTCGGTGACCCACTCGAAAACGCTGCGACAGTAGTAGTCGAGACCGCGCACCAGCGCGGGATTGACCGTATAGTCGACCTCCAGTGCATCGAGCAGCTGGCAAACCTGGTCGAAATGGTCGCGTGCCGCGTCGCCGACACTGTCGATCAGACGCGGCGCCTCGCTCATGATGGCCTGCGTTTCCGGATGTTTGCTGTCGAAAATCCGGAGTGGATTGGTCTGGAGCCGACGACGGCTGTCGTCATCAAGCCGTTCGCGCTGCGGGGACAGCCAGTCGACAAGCACCTGGCGATAGCGCTCTCGATCGTCCCGATCTCCCAGCGTATTGACTTCCAGCCGGACCCGCTCATCAATGCCGAGCGCGCGCCAGAGCCGCTCACCGATGGCAATCAGCTCGGCGTCGACCGATGGATCGGCCAGACCGAACACTTCAGCGCCAAACTGATGGAACTGGCGCTGCCGCCCGCGCTGCGGGCGTTCGTGGCGGAACATCGGGCCCTGATACCAGACCCTGAGGCCGGGCGACTGCAGCAGCCCATGTTCGACCACCGCACGCACCACGCCGGCTGTGCCTTCCGGACGCAGGCTCAGCATCTCGCCGTTGCGATCCTGGAACGCGTACATCTCCTTTTCGACAACATCGGTGCCCTGCCCGATGGCGCGCGTGAACAACTCCGCCTTTTCCAGGGTCGGTGTGCGGATTTCGCGAAAATCGTAAGCGGCCAGCACGCGACTGACCTGCGATTCGAGCCAGTGCCAAAGCGGCGTCTCGGCGGGTAGGATGTCGTGCATGCCGCGGATCGAACGGATTGCTTGCATTGCAGGTTCCACAACAGAAGGCCCGCCAGCGGCGGGCCAGAACGCCAGTCTCGGCAACTTGCCTACCTGACCTCGCCGTTTTCCATGACTTCCAGCTCGGTCACGTCGCCTCGGTCCTGCCCTTCCCAGACAACAGGAACATCGTCCAGTGCCAGTCGCACAGCGTTTGCGCGGCCAAGCAGAAGCCGAAACGGAGGCTGACCCTGATATTCACGCTGCTGGCCTTCGCGCAACAGGTCATATTCGAGACGCTCACCATCGCCATCGTAGATTTCGATCCAGCTGTCATCGACCAGCTCGATGGCCAGCAACGGTAATTGCTTACCCGGCGCTGACGACTCCATCGCCGCGGCAGCAAGCGAGGGCGCGGGCTCCCCGGTCTGTGACTGGGTACGTACCGGTCTCATTGCGCTGAGCGGCAGGGCCGACGCCGTGACGTGACCGCGTGTGGACCGGGATGTGCTCTGTTCAGTGCTGCCGACGGATACCTCACTCGGCTGTCCGGCCTCATCGGGCGCCTCGGGCGATGTCTCGACGACCTCGATCTCCTGACTGTCGCGCTCGAAAATGCGCGCGCCCCCCGCTACGGAAAAATACAGAAGCGGCGGAATAATCATTGTACTTACAAGTACATAGGTCGCAATCTTCAAGTATTTGTCGAAGTGATAGCCCGCATCTGGCGGGGGCAGTACCCGGCGCAGCATCGGCGGCTGATCGTCGCGCACCTCGGCCAGAAGCGCATCGGCGTCCAATTCAAGCAGCCTGGCGTAGTTGCGGATGTATCCATGCCGGTACAGTGCAGGCAGATCCTTGACGTGCCCCTTTTCGATATCGTCAATGATCATGCCGGCCAGATGAAGGCGCTGGCCGACATCGGCCCTGCTCAGGCCGAGTCGAGTGCGTTGTTCCTTCAGGCAGGCACCGATTCTTGCGTAGGCGTCCGGTTGCCCTGCCGGTTCTGAATCGCTGGTTGGGCTGTTTTCAATCATGGTTGCTGGGTTGTTGTCTGAGTTCACGCGCCTGTGAAGAGTCGGGGAAACCGGCTTCCAGACGCTTGAAGTATCGGTCGGCCTGAACGGCATTGCCCAGACGGCTCTCGATGCGGTAGCCGAGCAGCAGGGCGTCGGGCGCATCGCCGGCAACGACCTCGTAGCGCTGCAGGAAGGCGCGTGCGCGCAGCGCATCACCCTCTTCCAGATACAGCTGCGCCAGCTCGAAGAGCGCCTGGGGGTATTCGGGATTCTGCTCCAGCGCGCGGCGCAGATATGATCGGGCCTCCTCGGGGCGTCCCGCGTTGCGGGCGCAGACACCGGCATTGGCCAACGCGACCTCAGGCGTACGGTAGAACGGGTCTTCGAGTGCCCGCTGGTAGTATTCGTCGGCTTGCTGGTAATCACCCTGCCGGCACAGGAAAGCCGCGTATGTGTTCAGCGTACCGCCATCGTCAGGCGCCTGCTGAATCGCCTGCTTCAGATGTTCATGCGCCTGACGGTCACGATCGAGCTGTTCATAGATCAAGGCCAGGGTGACCCGGGCCGGGGTATGGGCCGGATCGAATTCCAGTGCGCGCTGCAGCTTATTGATGGCCAGCTCCAGTTCATTGCGCTCCAGGTAGCCGATACCCAGCCGGGTGTTGACCTCGGCTGCCCTTACCGGACTGACCCGATCCATTCCGGTCTTGCCGGACTGGCCGGGCTGTGGAGTAGTCGTCGCGCACGCAGCGAGCACGGCCAGCGCGGCGGCGGCAAGCAGCAGCGCCCGGATCACGATGCCACCGCCTGGCGCGCCAGCTGCTGCTGGACCAGGAGCCTGCGCTGGCTCGGTGAGAGCAGCCTGCCCACCAGCTGCCCGCAAGCCGCGTCGATGTCGTCGCCGCGCGTTTTCCGCACCGTCGTGATCAGCCCGGCGGCGCGGGTCGTGGACTGGAATCGTTCGATGGCTGAATCGTCCGAGGCCCGGAACGGGGTACCGGGAAACGGGTTGAACGGTATCAGATTGATCTTGCACGGCAGACAGCTCAAGCGCCGCACGAGTTCGCGCGCATGCTCTGGCTGGTCATTGACGCCATCGATCATGGTGTACTCGAACGTGATTGAGCGGCGGCTGCGGGCGCGGACGAATCGCTGACATGCGCTGATCAGCTCCTCCACCGGGTACTTGCGGTTGAGCGGCACCAGTCGGCTGCGCAATTCGTTGTCGGCTGCATGGAGCGACACGGCCAGCGCGAACTCCTCTCCGCTTGCCATCTCGTCGATCCCCGGCACGACCCCTGCCGTCGAGATCGTCACCCGCCTTGCCGCCAGACCATATGCGAGATCGTCGCGCAGCAGCGACAGGGCGGGACGTACCGCCGGCAGATTGAGCATCGGCTCGCCCATGCCCATGAATACCACGTTGGTGATACGCCGAGCGTCGTCGGCGTCATGCGCGAGCGCCTGCACCGCCAGCCAGACCTGACCGATGATCTCGTCGGCGGTCAGGTTACGGCTGAACCCCTGTGTGGCCGTCGAACAGAAGGTGCAGTTGAGCATGCAGCCGATCTGCGATGATATGCACAGGGTGCCGCGGCCAGGCTCGGGAATGAAAACCGTTTCCACGGCGTTGCCGCCGGCGAGCGTCATCAGCCACTTGATCGTGCCATCGGCGGATCGCTGCTCGTGCTGAATGACTGGCGGCGTAATCACGGCCACCTCGGCCAGCCGAGCACGCAGGGCCAGCGAAAGATCGGTCATTTCAGAAAAGCATGTGGCGCCGCGCTGGTGTATCCACTGCAGCAGCTGACGCGCGCGGAAGGGTTTTTCGCCAATATCGACAAAAAAGCGCTCCAGTCCCGACCGGTCGAGACCCAGCAGGTTGCACTTTTTGTCAGGCCCAGCGGGCATTTGCATCAATGATCTGCGAATCAGCGTGAGTATATCTCATCTTCACCGAAAAAGAAGGCGATTTCCTGGCGCGCCGTCTCGTCGGCATCGGACCCGTGTACTGCGTTGGCGTCAATGCTGGTGGCATAGTCGGCCCGGATCGTACCGGGGGCGGCCTGGCGCGGATCGGTTGCCCCCATCAGTTCGCGGTTGCGAGCGACGGCATCTTCGCCCTCGAGAACCTGGACCATGACCGGCCCCGAAGTCATGAACTCCACCAGGTCGGCAAAGAACGGGCGCTCCCGGTGTACCGCGTAAAACCCCTCGGCCTCCTGGCGCGTGAGGTACTTCATCCGGGCGGCCACGATCTTCAGGCCGGCGCGCTCGAACCGTGTGTAGATCTCGCCGATGACATTCCGGGCAACTGCATCAGGCTTGATGATCGACAGTGTGCGCTGCATGCGAACTCCTTGCGAAAATAAAGCGTAAAGAAAAAAAGCGGTCGTGGATTACCAGCGCGACCAGCGATCGTCGACTCGCCATCACGCCCTTTTGCCAGTTCGAGTAACGTCTGGCGGGCAAACCGTAAATTGTATACGCGATCGTTGTCTGATTCACGTTTTTCGTGCAAATGCGCCGCGGCAAGCGGGATTGAACAGGTGCCGGTATTGTTCTCGCGCCATGCAGTGCCGATAATGAACACAATCATCACAAGAGCCGGGGAGCTTCGGGCGCTTGTCCACGTTGATCTTTTTCGCCGCAGCGGCCGTCCATCGATGCCATGTTGTCTACCTGACAACCGCCCTGTTTGTGCTGACGCTGGCGGTACCAGCCAGCGCCGATATCGATGACTCGCCCCTGGCCGAGCTTCACCGTCAAACCTGGACGACGCGTGAGGGCATACCGCACAACACCGTCAATGCGATAGCGCAGACACCCGACGGGTACCTGTGGCTGGCGACCTGGGAAGGAGTGGCCCGGTTCAACGGTCACCGCTTCCGGATCTATGAGCGCAGTCCCGAAACGGGCCTGCCGGACTCCGGTGTCCTGTCGCTAAGCCTTGACGGCCAAGGGCAACTGGTGGTTGCGGGCGCACGCGGTGGTGTCGTGATCACGGACGGACAGCAGTGGCTTCCGCTCCAACGCGCGCACGGCCAGGCCATGATCACACATGCCAGAATGGATCGGCATGACCAACTCTGGCTGGCCACCCAAGGCGGCGGGGTCCTGCGTCGACGGCTTGGTCCCGACCTGGAGACGATCGAGGAAACCCGGTTGTTGCCTGATGCCAGCGCTTACTGGATTGCTCCTGATGCAGACGGACGCGTCTGGGTCGCAACTTCGCGCGGCCTGCTCCGGGCCAGCGGAAAGGAGAGCGTCCTGTTCGATGCCGAGCACGGCCTGCCGCCTGTACCGGTTCTCAGCATCCTTCATGGGTCCGGTAGCGACATGCTGGTTGGTACCGAAAACGGCCTGTACCAGCGACAGGCCGAGGCCAGATCGTTCCAGCCGCTGGACCTTGCGTTCCAGGACATGGCGATCAGCACCTTGCTGCGGGACCAGGGCGGAGCCATCTGGGTCGGCACCGTCGCCCATGGCCTGTTTCGCATCGCCGCCGACGGCCGTATCAGTCGCCTGGGCACGGCCGATGGGCTCCCGAACAATCGTGTTCTGGCCCTCCACGAGGACTTCGAAGGCAGCCTGTGGGTTGGCACCAACGGCGGGCTGTTTCGCCTGCGTGAGGCGCCGTTCGTAACTTACACCCGCAGTCAGGGTTTGGCGGGCGATTTTGTTCGCGTCGTCATGCCACACTCCGACGGCAGCCTGTGGATCGGCACCAGCGAGGGCGTCAGCCGTCTGTTTGACGGTCGGATCGAGCCGGTAACCATTGATGGCTCGGCGCTGACCCTCTCGACGCTGAGCCTGGCCGAACTGGCCAATGGCGATGTGCTGATCGGCACGCATTCAGATGGCGTACTGCGCTGGCGGGACGGCCGCCTGCTGGCCGTCTATGACCGCGGTTCCGGGCTGCCGTCCAATGACATACGCATCATGATCCAAGACAGCCGCGAACGCATCTGGATCGGCACGGCCGGGGGGCTGGTCAGAATGGACGATGGCGGAATGCGGGTGTTCACACCCGAGGACGGATTGCCCGGGAATTTCATCATCGCTCTGCATGAGGATAGTGAGGGTCGCGTCTGGGTGGGCACGGGTTTCGGTCTGGCAGGGAGCCAGGGTGAACGCTTCGAGGCGATCTCCCTGCTCCATCTCGACGAGGCAATGTACGTCTACGGCATCCATACCGATCCCCAGCGCGGCAGCCTGTGGCTGGCCACGGATCGCGGACTGATCCGTTTTTTTCCGGCAAGTGGTGATATGACCATGGTCGGGCGGGCCGCCGGGTTGCCCATCGACAAGCTGTTCCAGGCAGTACAGGACCAGCGCGGCGGGATGTGGCTGACAAGCAATCGCGGCATTCTGCGCATCGACCGCGAAAACGCTCACGCCGTTGCTGACGGGCGTGCCGATGCCGTTGACTACGAGCTCTATGCCGAAGGTGATGGCATGGTCAGCGCCCAGGCCAACGGAGGCGCCGGTCCGGCGGCCGCCTGGCATGCCGGCAGAATCTGGATCGCTACCGCGGCCGGTGTAGCCGCCGTTGATCCCGATTTCCTGACGCGTTACGAGGACAGCGCGCTGCCGGTCAGTATCGAGCGCATTGAGGTCGATGGTCGCAGCATTCCGCCCGTGGCGCGTGGTTTTGAACTGCAGCCGGGGACCTCCCGGATCGCGATCGGGTACGCTGGCCTCGGGTTCGTGATGCCACAGCGTATCCAGTACCGGACCCGACTGGACGGATTTGACGACGACTGGATCTTTCGCGGCTCGCAGAGCATTGCCGAATACACCAACCTGGGTCCCGGAACCTATACCTTTCATGTATCGGCAGCCTACCCGTCGGGCAGCTGGAATGATTCCGAGGCCAGTATCCGGTTCTCGATTGCCCCCCTGCCCTGGCAGCAGCCCTGGTTCTGGATCGGCGTGGCGCTGGCCGGGCTTGTGATGCTGGCTGTGTTGATTCAGTTGCGCATGCGCCAGCTGCAGCGTCGTGCCCAGCTGCTTCACGATCAGGTCAACGAGAAAACCCGGGAGCTCAAGCATCAGGCACAGGCTTTCGAGCGGCAGGCGCGCGTTGACGAACTGACCGGGCTGGCCAACCGACGCGCCTTCGACGAGTGGCTGGCTGATGCCTTTGACCGGACTCGAAAAAGCGGCAAGACGCTGTGCGTGGTGGTGATGGATCTGGATCACTTCAAGCAAGTCAATGATCGTTTTGACCACACGGTCGGCGATGAAGTCATGCGCATCGTGGCCAACGTGCTGCGCGATCATATTCGTCAAGGCGACCAGGCGGCACGCTGGGGCGGTGAAGAATTCACGCTGACGTTTCCAGACTGTCACAGCGCTCGCGCGGCCCGGATCTGTGAACGGATTCGTCAGGCGATCGAGGCAGTCGACCTGTCCGGGACGGCGTCTGATCTGCGCATTACCGCCAGTTTCGGGATCAGCGACTCGAGTCACGCGGAAACCTACACCGAACTGGTCCGACAGGCCGACCAGGCCCTCTACAAGGCAAAGGAACAGGGCCGAAACCGGGTCGTGCAGTACGGCGCCGGGAAACCGAGGTGAACTCTGTCACAAGCTGTGCACGGACAACGGAATAAACGTCTATGACCTGAGTCAAGTCCGCTACACTCAGTCTGATGAAAACTCCGCACACACGATCTGGCGCAGCCGGTGAGTGGCCCTGACATGCAATCGGTTGCCTCACCGGGCCGGGCAGCATCGGTCCAGCTCCGCTCTCTCGCCGCAGTGCTGGTGGCGATCTGCGGTGTCTTGCTGACGCTGTCGGTCATCGACGAAGTCAATTTCAGCAGCATGCGTATGGGCGTTTTCCTGTCGGAACAGGACAACGCCGTCATCATCGAGGCCGTGGAACCGGACCTTCCCGCACAAGCCGCCGGGCTCGCGGGCGGCGATCGTCTGCTCGCCATCGAGGGCCAGCCGGTACCGACTCTGGTTGAACTCAATCGGGTACTGGACCAGCACGGCAAGGACGGTGAAGCACTCAGCCTGGAAGTCGAGCGAGCCGGTGAAGTCCTACGGCTGACGCTCACGCCGGGCGTCAGCGCGGACATCAATCGCCTGCTGGGGCAAATCGTCCTGGTGGCCGCCTATCTTGGTCTGGCCCTGCTCGCCGCCAGTCACCAGCACAAGGACATGCGTGCGCGCCTGCTGGCCATTTTTGTCGGCATCATTGCCATTGAGCTTGCCCTGCCGGGCACTCGGACATTCGGAGCGGCAGCAGCCTACGGCACGCTGTTTTTCTGGATGCTCACCACTGGCATCCAGTTTTCGCTCGAACTGCACATGGTCAGCCTGATCCCATCGAGACTGCCCCTGCTCAAGCGCCATCCCCGGCTGGTCATTCTCTACTATGTTGCCGGCGCGGCTGCCAGCGCCGTGCTGTTGTGGCTGGCCGTAAGCGAACTGCTCCTGTTTCCTGACCCTGAGATCAACCGTCTCGGTGCTGCCGAAGACGTCATGATGGTTGGCTGGGCCACGCTGGTCACTCTCGTCCTGGTCCGACAGCTGGCGCGCGCCGGCAGCGCTCGTGAAAGAAATCAGACGCTGCTGGTGCTGGTGGGCCTGACGCCGTGGGTGGTGTATGTGCTGCTGACTACATTCTGGTCAGGCTGGGCCGTGCTCGACCAGGCCTGGACCGAGCCGATAGAAAACATCGTGCTGCTGTTCTTCCCGGCAGCGGTGTTCGTGGCCATTTTTCGCTACGGCTTGTTCGACGTCGAGTCGTTTGTCCGCCGGAGTCTGGTCTACGGCACGGTCACCGTGCTGCTGATCGTGCTGCTCTACGCGCTGCTCACGGCTGCCCTGCCCTGGCTCAGCGAGCAGGTTGGCAGCGACCTGGCGCACTGGGTCATCACGGCCGGCGCTCTGATGATCGGTGCGCTGTTTCGCCCGCTCAGACACGGTATCGAGCAGGCCGTGGAAAAGGGCCTGTTCCCTGAGCGAAGCGCATTGCGCAAGCGTCTGATCGAAATCGCAGGCGCCTTGTCCCAGGAAAACAGTCTGGAGGCACTGACCCGGCGACTGGCCTCTGATACGCGCAGCGCGCTCCACGTGGACTGGTCGGCGGTCGTCGCGATCGATGCCACGACCCGCGCCGTTCATTCGGCGATCTGCCCCGATTCTGCCGAGACGCACCGAGCACGTCTGACCGGGCTGCTCGATACTCAGTCCGGGGCGTTTCGGGGGCTGGCAAGGCTGCGCAAGACGATCACTGTCAGCCGACTGGGCAAGCATCAGCCCGAAGCCGCCAGGGCTTTGGCCGCCATGGGCGCCGAAGCCCTGGTGCCGCTGTATTTTCAGCGGCGGATGATAGGCATCCTGTGCCTGTCAACCAAGCGTAGCGGAGAACTTTACCTTCGCGAGGAACTCGAGCTACTCGATCTGTTTTCCCACCAGATCGCCGCAAGCCTCGAGAATCTGAGGCTGTTCCAGGATGCGACCTATGAGGAGCTGACCGGCCTGCTGCGCCGTGAAGCGGTGCTGCGAAGGCTCCAGATCGAGGCGGCCCGGTCCGCCCGCAACGGCAGCGAGCTCAGCGTGGCGATGATCGACCTCGACCGGTTCAAGGAATTCAACGACGCGCATGGCCATCTGTTCGGCGACCGGATCCTTGAGCAAGTTGCCAGTGCCATGCAAACTCGGGTACGGGAAGTCGATGCGCTCGGTCGCTACGGTGGCGAAGAGTTCCTGCTGGTTCTGCCCAACACCGGCGAGTCCGGCGCCCGGCGCGTTGCCGAGGCGCTGCGCCAGTCGGTTTCTGAACTCCAGCTTACGGCGCCGGACGGGCAATCCGGCATTCACATTACCATCTCTGTCGGTATTGCCACAGCCAGCGAGCAAACCGAAGGTGCCCATACCCTGGCCAGGGAATTGATCCGGCGCGCCGACGCTGCTCTGTATGCGGCCAAGCGTGCCGGCCGCAACCGGGTCGTTTTCCACGATGGTTCCATCGACCCGGAGGATCCGGCCGCGGTCTGAAAAATGGCCCGCAGGCCCTTGACGGACAGGCAAAGCCCGGCCACAATAAGCGGCTTCCAATTCCCCGGTAGCTCAGCTGGTTAGAGCGGGTGACTGTTAATCACTAGGTCGTTGGTTCGAATCCGACCCGGGGAGCCAAGAAAATCAAGGCCTTGCACGGTTCGCCCTGCAAGGCCTTTTTCATGATTGTCCCTGTTTTGTACCAGTAGCAGGTACAACCCCGAATGCAGCCCTGGATAAATAGTTATCCATTACCCTTGAGTGTGATACTATTTTATCCACTATCGCACCAGGGGCGGGTCATGGATCAGATTCGAATGCATATCAAGCTAGGCGACCAGCGCACCACGATTAGCGCGGATACTATTTTAGTCGCCATGCTGACCATCAAGCTCGGGCATGATCCCGACAATGCGGCCACGGTGGCGCGTGAATGGCTCCAGGCTCGATTGCCCGACAAGGTCGGCACCGACAAGGGCAAGGGTAAGCGCACCAGTCAGGCCGCGCGTGAACTCATGATCGAGGCCATCGCGGATAAAAAGTTATCCAGGGCTTACGATGATTGGGTGATTGGATAAGACTGTATCCGTGGTGCCATGCTCTGCGGCGATGCGTTGGGCGGTTTTCATGTGGTCACTTTGACCACTTGCGCGGTCGCCGCCATGCCCCTTGTTTTCCCGCTCATACTTCCGCCCAAGGTAGTAGCCAATAAAAACCCCCGGCCACTGACCGGGGGGTGACTGGCGGAGTGAACCAATCAATTCGTTTTCAGGAAGGCCAGCGGGATGTTCTTGCGCTCGAAGACCCGATCCCAGTTCGAGCCGTTCTCAAGCTCTGCAAGGCTCGGGCTTTCGCTCGAAACCGTATCCTCGACCCAGTTGAAGCCCGCCGGGTGCACGGCCAGATTAACGCGGCTGTGTAAGGTCTGCTGACCACCACCATTGCCGGCGCTCGGAGCGTTCTCGACTTCCGTGCCGGGCGCAATACGCGGCTCGGTCAGCCCCCAGCCCACAGCACCGGGACCGAATAGCACGGTCGTGTATTCGGGCGGGCTACCGCTGACGACCGGCAGGCCGTCGTCAACGATCACGCGAAGGCCTCGGAATACCTGAATGAACGAACCGTCCGACTCGCGTTCGCTGTCGATCAGGTCGTTTTTGAGCGCGACCTTGTAAATGTCCGAGTGCATCGCGATCGCGGTCAGGTCGCGCATGGAATCGCCCAACGTTCCAGCAGCCTCGATGACGGCTTCGGCGCTGAATGCGGCGCCGGCATCGTGAATCAGGTCGCCGCCGTCGTTCGACTCGTTATCGGCCAGGATACCGCTCAGGCTCGCAATCAGTCGCTTCTGTAGCTGGCGCGTCCAATAGGCTGCGGCGCGTGCCTGAATGCGGTCGATGGCGTCGGAGCCGGACAGTTCGGACGCCAGGTTCATCGCAGACCAGCTCTGGTGCAGAAACGATTTGCGGACCTTCTGCTTAGCCGATTCCAGCTTTTCCGGCGTCGACGTGGTGCCGGCAACATCGGTCACGATGTCGGCTTCATCGTCGCCCAGATCCAGCCAGACGGGGATGGTGAACGATTCGGAGCCAGCGCGGAGTTGCTGTTCGATAACGGCATTGCGGCTGGCAACGCTAGATTCGACGAACGCGGACGCTTGCGCGGTGTTTTCGACGATGTAGCCGGTAAATTCTTCCGGCTTCACAATGTCAGTAAGGCGGGTAACGGCCATGATGGCACCTCCTATCAATCGGGAAAATTGACGGGTTTGGCCTCTGGCCTTTCCGTGTGGCGCTCAGCGCCGGGAAGGGGCGAACAGCAGCGGCTCAGCCAGCACTGTATGCCCGTACAGTTTAGCGCAATCCGTAACTTCGCGCACGCGGCGCGGGTTCGCTTTTTGCCGACTGCGTTTCCGTGGTGCCGCCCGATCCGCTGGCGCGGCTTCCCAACAAAATCGTTTTCGAGTAGCCGGCAGCTTGCAGTGCCTCTTTGACTTCGTCGGCATCGAATCCGGCCACGCGCTCGCCTTCGGCGTCGAACAGGGCAATGCCATCTTCGCCGCGCTCGAACTTGAACTGGCCGTCCAGCAGTTTTCTGGCCTGGTCGGTCGGCACGGTGAAAACGTCTTTCAGCAGATCATCAACCGGGTTGTCGACGGTGATGCGCTGCACTTCGGCTTCGGCCCTGTCGGCGCGCTCGTTTGCTGTGTCGCGCTCGCCTTCAAGCTCGGTGACGCGGGCTTTCAGTTTCTTGACCTCGGCCAATAGCTGATCGCGCTTTTCGACCAGGCCTTGCAGTTCGGGGTTGTCCTTTTCTTTCTCACTCATGGGGATTACCTCACATTAGGGAACCGACATTCGGGAAAACCAGCTTCTTTTCGAGCACGCCACAATGCACAACGGCACCGGCAGCGGCGTTGATCAAATCGTCATGACCGCCGGGGCCGTGGTCGATGCTGTCGCGGCCGGCCCGACTGGTGCGGCGCTCTAGCTGGTTCAGTTGCGAAACCAGCCGCTCATTGTCCAATAGCTCGACCGTCTGACTGTTCAGCAGTGGCAGCAGGTCGCAGTAGAGTTCGGAGCGCGTACGCTCTGAAACCTTGTAGCCGATCCCGCGCTTTCGGAATTGCTCGCGCGGCCATTCGCCGGCGTAGCGGTCGCCGATCACGTGCCGACAGCGGTAATGCCGCAACAGTTGCACGAACTCCGAGACCACCGACTCCGGCGAAAAAGGCGGGCGAACCTCTCGCACCGTGTCCAGAAAGACTCGCTCGCGTTCGCGATGGGCGATGGCGAGGGTAAACGAATCACTCGAACCGCCAGACGGATCGACGAAGGCGGTATAGCGAACATCTGCGACCTTGGGCCGTTCACGACAGCCCGGCTCGATGCAGGCCTGTATGACTTCGAGGCTCGCGAACTCTTCCACGTCCTTTCTGAACTCGGCCAGGTACTCGGCGCCGGCGGCCGCGGGATCGTCTGCAAGCGCGTCATTGACGATTTGCGCGGATAGGGTTGGGTTCATCGTTCGGGACGGCGCTTTGGCGACCAGAACGCGTCCCGTTTTGCCGTAATACCTTCGGTACTGGTCCCACAGCATGCCTCGGCGCGCATAGGGACTCGACAGCGCGATCAGTGGGCCGCCAAGGGTTGCCAGCGCCGGCCGGATGGATGCGACGACCTCACGATCGGGCTTCGCGCCATCCGAATACCAGAAGGCGATTTCGTCCAGAATCGCAGCGGCCAGCGTATAGCCTCGAAGGGCGCGAATGGAGCAAGTGCCGACCTCGATAACCGTTCGGTTCGAAAGTTCGACGCTTTCCGTTGTGCGCTTCGTGACCATGCGCGCCAGCATGGGATTGCCGTCGATCAGTCCCTCTACATAGCGCATGACAACGCGCGCCTGCCGGCGGTCGGCAGCCACAACAAAAACGGTTGCGACTTCGCCCGGGGACAAGTTCTCGGAATGATCGCGGAAGCAGGCCTCGAAGACGGCCAGCAGGGCGGCAATGTGCGATTTGCCACCACGGCGGCCGATGGCCATCCAGAGTTCATCGCTGGGCTTGTCTGGCGGCCTCTCGCGGCCCGTGACGGCTTGGAAGGGTTCCCGCTCGGCATCGGTCAGGGATAGGCCGTAGAAGCCGGCCAGCAGCGCCCGCCACGCGTGCCAACTATCGCCGGCGAACAGATCGCCGAACAGGTCGGGGTTGGTCATGGCATCGCGGATATTCAATGGTGCGCTTCCCCTGCCTGCTCGATACGCGCTCGCCATACTTCGACGAAGTTACCCGGCGGCAGAAGTTCGGGCACCTGATCGCGAATGAACTCGACGGCCTCGTCGAACGTCACCGGGCCATACGTGAACCAGCGCCCCGACATGGGCATGAACAGGCCAACGGTGGATGTGCTGGGGCAGTAAACGACGCCAACGCGGCCCGCCTCGTCGAATATCCATTTACTCGAATCGGCTACCGCTTCTTCGGGGATACCAATCATTTGGCGACCTCCATTAGATCGGCCTTGATGTTTTCCAGGGGGCAGGGCTGCGAGTAGACACCGAGCACTTCGACCTCGAAGCCGGGCAGGATATGAGCCTTGCCCTCGTCATCCAGGATCACGGTCACGGTTCCATGCCGATGAAGCGCGTTCCCGATCGCCCGGACGGTCTTTTGCAGCTTGTCGGTCATGGGCGGCGCTCCAGAAGGGGCAGAAGGTCATCAAGGCGAAGGATGGCAAGCCAGTCGCCGCCATTGCGTCTGTGAGCTACTACAGGCAGTTGGCCGGGCGCTGCCTCATCAATGGCCTGTGCCATCGCCTCGGGCAGTCTCAGGCGCTCGACTCGTTTGCATTCCCAGTGAACACGCAGACTCGGGCAGACAACATCAGGCGAATCACTACCGCCTCGATACTGTTGCCCGCGTCGGGCCGGGTGGCCGTGGTCTGTCAGGTAATGCGCCAGTTCGAGTTCGCCGCGCGCGCCCTTGTCGCGCGACCTCACTTGGCCGCCTCGATGTATTCGGCCAGCGTCGGGGTGACGTCGCGGGCAACGCGCTCCAGGCCGATATCAAGTAGCAGCCGGCGAAGGGTGTTCGTCGCCGTGGTGAAGGTGGCGGTATCAAGCTCGCCAGTGCGCACGAATTCAGCCTCGGCCTGCTCACACCATGTCGCCAGTGCAGCAGCACGGCAGACAATGGCCGCCTTCGCCGTGGGCATGTCGCCGCCAGTGTCGGCCGAAATGTGCTCCACGATCTCGCGGTATCGACGCGCCGCCCATGTCCGGCCATCAACGCCGGGAAGCCGGCCGGGCGTCATGCCTGCGCCGAAATTCGGCTTCGATGGGGCTTTCGGGGCGCTGTCGTGCGTCATTATTGGCGGCTCAAGTGGTACATTTCAGGGACAGAATACACGCTGCAAGGCAATAAGTACAGGGGTTACAAGGGTTTACAGGGTGGCAGAAAGTGGTAATCAATCACTTGCCGGGAAAAAGGGGCTTTCAAAGGTGCATTTTTGAGGCATCTTCACCACGCCAATTCCGGACACCTCGGACACTTCCCCTAGTCCGTTCATCGTTCCGGATTCCAGACGATGGAGCCATCGTGCATTCGCTCGGCAATGCGCCGCGCGGCTTCCGGGGTCTGCCAGTCGGGGTCAT
Source organism: Pseudomonadota bacterium (assembly GCA_013285445.1). Classification (NCBI taxonomy): domain Bacteria; kingdom Pseudomonadati; phylum Pseudomonadota; species Pseudomonadota bacterium. Next base: position 1,947,989 of record CP053448.1, read on the forward strand.
CGGCATCAATCATGAAGCCAACTAGCGCGTCCGGGTCCACGTCAAGGCCACGGCAAGCTTCACGGCACAGATTGCACAGCTCCGACAGCTTGCTGGCTTGAATAAGCTTGAACTTGCTCATCTACCCACCCTCCGAAGCCCTCGCCAGTCACAAGCCCACCGACCACCACCGGGCGCTTGCACTTCGACCATGTTGTGAGGGCGCATCCCGACCACCGTGCAGATACCCAGGTTTCCGGCCTTCACGCTGTCCCCGATCCGAAGGGGCCGATTAAGCCCTGACTCGGAAAGTTGCGTTTGTTGCTTGCCTTGCTTGCCTAAAGTCAAGGAAGTCAAGGAAAACCCACTACCATTTCGGGGAGAAGGTTCTGTATAGAGAAGGTGCGGAAATTTGCTTGCCTTGCTTGACTCACTCACCCTTCAACCTCCATACGATTTCGCGCTGGCCGCCGGTCTTTTCAGGTCGGTCGATCCAGCCCAGCTCGCGCATGATTCCGGCCACGCGTTTTGCCTGTGGAGCCGATGCCTTGCCTCGGGGCACTTGGAGCATGTCCAATAGCTCGGCCGTCGTGACCTGCGGCTTGTCTGCGACGAAGGCAGCAATATCTGAAAGCCAGGGGTCATGTTCGACGCGGGCCAACTGCTCGGCTTCGGCGGCGCGGATGATCTCGGGATCGGTGAAGTGCCATTGCTCGCCTGACTTGAAACAGGCGACGGCTTCCGCGAATAGCTGGCCGCGATCTTCGCGCAGTGCCTCGATGTCGATCTCGCCGCACTTGACCGGCCAGAATCGGCGGTTGCCGGTTCGGTCGCGAAGGTATTGCCCTTCGTTGGTCGTGGCGATGAAGATGCAGCGGCGCGGCTGTTCGACAACATGGCGGCCATAGGCGGGCCGGTACTTGTCCACCTTGCGAGAGATAAAACTCTTGACCGCCTCGACTTCGGACCTCGACATGGCGGCCAGCTCCGACAGCTCGACAAACCAGGCTCCAGACAATGCGGCTATGCCATCCTTGCTGTGCATGTCGGGCAGGTTTTCCTGTGTCCAGTCACCGCCCAGGGTGCGGACAGTTTCGGTCTTGCCGACACCTTGCGGGCTTTCCAGACAAAGAACATGGTCAGCTTGGCACCCTGGTCGAAGCGCTCGTGCAACTGCCGAGATAAGAAACGCTCGGGCAATGGCTCGGTTTAGCTTTGTCGGCATGGCACCCATGTAAACGGTCAGCCAGGATTCAAGGCGCGGGCTGCCGTCCCATTCGAGACTGTTTAGCCAATCGGCCAGCGGGTCGAAGCCGTGGCGCCGCGCCACCATTCGGGCGGTATCCGCTACCGTCGTCACCGCTCGACACGGCAAGCCCTTCTGCTGAAGCCACAGCAGAAGTTCGGTGTCGTCCGCATCAGCCCAGGGCCGGCGCTCGAATCTGCCTCGCTGCCAGGGCGGTGCTTTCGTCAACAGGGTTTGTTGCTGGAACTCATCGAAGCCGACGATTCCGGACAGTTCCGGCGCCAGCTCGAGCGCCGTGGCGATGTTGATCGCGCTACCCTCCGGCTTGCCCTTGTCGTTGGTCTGCAACTCGTGCCGCCAATCATCGCGGCGGGCATCATCAATGCTGGCGAGCATTGCCCTTGCTTCTGATTCGATGCTGCTCATGTAAGCACCTCCCCACCGCGAAGGGCGGCCAGGACGCGGAAAACGTGCTGGTGCGCAGCGTGAAGCCGCTCGTAGTCGCTCCAGGCGAGTCCGTAGCCGGCGGCCATCCGGTCTGCCGCCATGACGATGATCGAAACCTCGTGCTCGAGCGCTCGGGCGGATGCGTTGCGAAGCGCGGGGGTGGTATGATTGTTTCTGGAATCGCCGCTTGCCCGTGTGCTTTTCCGGCCCGCTCCCACAGCGGGCCTTTTCATTTCAGGGTGCCTCATTTCAAGCCACTCCCGCCACCGGCGTCTGCTCGGTTTCTGCGATCCAGCGATTCAGGGATTGGCGGCGATAGCGGACTTGCCGGCCGATCTTGCACCAGGGCGGGCCTATGCGCTCGGCCCGCCAGCGAATGACGGTGCGATCGGAGACGCCGAGAATTTCGGCAACCTGCTCAGTCGATAGAAGCTCGTGCATGTTGTGGCACCTGGTCGTCATGTATAGGTGCCATGCTGGCCGCTGTGGGGCGTGAAGTCAGGCTACACTTTTCTGAAAAATCCTAACCTTTGCGGGACTCCCAAAGCTGTTTCACGCGGCTTTCGGAAAGGTCAAGCTCGTCGGCAATGTGCGCTCGGGCGTCCTCGACGCTCAGGCCGCAGCGGCGGGTGAAGAATCGCATTGATTCCACGATCTCGCCGTCACGCTTCCAGTTGCGATTCAGGCGCGGCTTGTCCCCGCGCAGCGCCCGGATCAGGGCTTGCCGCATGTGATCAGTTGTTACCCTGCCGCCGTCCTTGAGATAGCGGATCAGCGCCTCGGGGTCGCCGCTGCGCTCGAATCGCCAGGCGGCCGTGATCTCCGCAATGTCAGTCATGCCAGCCGCTCCCTTGTGAATGTCGCGACGTTATCGTCAGCAGGTTTGCCCTCAACAATGCGGTTTAGGCGGCGCTCCCAGGCCTCCAGCGCCGTCCTGATCTCGCGCTGGTAGTGGTGGGCGTCATAGACGCCGATGATCCCCTTCTTCGCGTGCCCGATGGCGATCTCGGCCACCATCACAGGGACGCCAGCAGCGGCCAGCCCCGTCCGCATGGTGCGGCGCAGATCGTGAGCCGTCCAGCAGCCCCAATCGGGGCTATCCTTGCTGCCCAGCGCTTCGCGGTACTTGCCGACGGCCTTGGATACAGCATCCGGCCTCAGCGCCTGACCTGGCCGGGTTTCGAAAACGATGTCGCCGGGCCTTGTCTTGCGGCGCTTGCTCAGCCGCTCGACCTCGGCCCTTGCATCCTCAAGGATCGCCAGCGCGATTTTCGTCAGCGGTACATGATGCTCGGTATCGGTCTTGCCTCTGCGGCTGCCCGGGATCGTCCAGACGCCGCTCTTGATCTCTGACCAGCACATGCCGACCACCTCGCCGGGGCGTTGCCCTGTCACCAGCACCAGTTTCAAGGCCAGCGCGGTTAGCCGGTGCATTCCGACTGATTCGACGGACTCCCAGAATGCCCGGATTTCATCATCGTCCAGAACGCGGGTGCGGCTCCGGGGCTTCATTTCCGGGCTGATCTTCGCCGGCCTCAGCGTCGCGACCGGGTTCGAGTCGATCAGCTCCTCATCTTCGCACCAGCCGAAGAAAACCTTTATGTTGGCCAGTAGTAGCCCTGCCTCCCTGCCCTTCGTCTCCGCCACGTCGCGGATGATGCGCCGGACTTCGGCCCGCTTGACGTCTTTCACCTTCGCAGCGCCGACCTCCGATAAAAAGTAGCGGCGCAGCCGGGATCGGGCAGCCTTGCCGCTTGCCAGCTTGTCGTAGTGCTCCCGACAGAATTGCTCGGCAGCGTCAGCCACGGTCGGAGCCTCGCGCCTGACCTTGCGTTCGAGAACAATGTCCGCCCCGCCGTCGATCTTGCGCTTGTACTCAACCGCTCTCTTGCGGGCAGCGGCCAGCGTCCAGGTCGGGTATCTGCCGATTGTCAGGCGGCGATCAGTGCCGCCGGCCTGGTATCTCAGAATGAAAGCGACGGTGCCCGATGGCAGGGCGCGGATTCCGAATCCGGGCGGTGCATCCTTGTGGTCATCGTAAATAATTCGCTGCCCTCTCTCGGGCGGCTCCAGCTTGCGGATGGCGGCATCTGATAACACTGTCACTTGGCACCTCGTCGGGGAATTGTCCCTGTTTTGTACCAGTACAGGTTAGCATATTGTGGCATCTATTGTCACTTGCCTTCATGCAGTGATAGCCCGCAAGTATATGAAACCATTACGTTTCAAGGTGAAAAGTTCATCAGGTACAATGGGTTATGTACCACCATAATTTGCTGCTGTTAATCACTAGGTCGTTGGTTCGAATCCGACCCGGGGAGCCAAGAAAATCAGGGCCCTAGCGTTCCGGCGCTCGGGCCTTTTCTTGTCGGCACGGTTCGGCCGTCAGGTAATCAGCAAGATCGGGCTACGGGCGTGGCGACTCACCTTGTCACTGACGCTGCCGAGCAGCAGACTGCGCACCGTCGACAGGCCGCGGCGACCGATGACGACCATCACCCCGGGATCATCCTCGGTGTAGCGGATGATTTCCTCGGCAGGGTCACCGATGGAGGTCTCTTCCTCGGCATCGGCGGGAAAACCATCACCAAGCGCCTCGTGAATGCTGTCGAAGGCGCGCTGGGCGGCGGCCTGAGCGGCCTGGTCGATGTCTTCGCGCGACATGCCCACCATTCCGATCACCTCGACAGAGGCCGCAGGAAAGACGTAGAAAAAGCGCAGCCCGGCCCCTGTCTGTTCGGCCAGATCGGCGCCAAACCGGGCTGCTCGGACGGCGTTCTCCGAGCCATCGACCGGTACCAGGATTTCCTTGATGCCGTCACTCATGATGCTCACCTCGTTTCCGGGTTCGGGTTTAACATGGCGCGTCGCCCGCGCCGCGAAGCGCACGTTTTGTCATTCGCGTTACCCCAGTGTACGCCGCATGCCGCTACAGGAATTGACCTGCAGCAGATTCGCTTAGGGAGCCTCTGAACAACTCTGCGCGGGAGCGACGGCGCCCGCGGAGACTGATCCAGAGCGTCATTGGCCCTGATCGAGCAGTTCCTGCAAATCCGTCTCACCGAGGATTCTCACGCCCAGCTCGCGGGCACGTTTGAGCTTGGAGCCCGGCGACTCACCGGCAATCACGGCCGTGGTCCGGGCCGAGACCGTCGATGTCACGCGTGCGCCGAGCGACTCAAGCGCCTGTCTGGCCTGCGCTCGCGTCATGGACTCGAGGCTGCCGGTCAGCACGTAGCTCCGGTCATTGAGCGGTCGCGCGGCGGCCGGATCGCTGCCGGCTTCGGCCTGATAGCGCACCCCGGCAGCCAGCAGCTGCTCGATGACCTCCCGATTGTGCGATTCGCGAAAGAAGTCGTATACGTGCCGGGCCATGACCGGGCCAATATCCCGGACTGCCTCAAGCGCTTCGACATCGGCTTCGGCCAGCCGTTCGAGCGTGCCAAAGTGACGCGCAAGATTGCCCGCGCCGACCTGGCCGATTTCGCGGATGCCGAGCGCGAACAGCAGCCTTGCGAGGCTGACTTCCCTGCTCTCGTCAATTGCCTTGAGCAGATTCTCGGCTGACTTCTCGCCCATGCGGTCGAGCGACATCAGGGTCGACTTGTCCAGCCGGTACAGATCCGCCGGGCTGTGGACCAGATCCTGCTCGACCAGCTGGGCGACCAGGCGCTCTCCCAGACCGTCGATATCCATCGCCTGGCGACCGGCAAAGTGTTCCAGCGCCCGACGCCGCTGCGCCGGACAGACCAGCCCGCCGGTGCATCGCACAACCGCTTCCCCCTCGACCTGGCTGACCCGCGAACCACAAGCCGGACAGGTGGTCGGCATGTGCCACCGGGGCAGTTCCGACTCGCGCCGCTCGGGGACTGCGCGGACGATCTCGGGGATGACATCGCCGGCACGCCGGACGACAACCCAGTCGCCGGGACGGATATCCTTGCGCTTTATCTCGTCGGCATTGTGCAGGGTGGCGTTGGTCACAGTCACTCCGCCAACAAAGACCGGCTCGAGCCGCGCCACCGGTGTCAGCGCGCCGGTCCGGCCGACCTGCACATCGATCTCCAGCAGGCGGGTAATTTCTTCCTGGGCCGGAAACTTGTGAGCCAGCGCCCAACGCGGCGCGCGCGAGACCCAGCCCAGCTCGCGCTGCTGATCGAGATCATCAACCTTGTAGACCACGCCGTCGATATCATGGTCAAGCTGGTCTCGCCGCTGGCTCATGTCGCGGTAGTAGCCGAGCATGCCCTCGAGGCCACTGACACAGCGCGCGTCGGGGCTGACCGGCAGGCCGAATTCGCGCAAGGCGGCGAGAATCTCGCTGTGACGGGCCGGCAGACCCTCAAGCGTGGCCGCTCCATAGCAGAAAAACCGCAGCGGACGGCGCGCGGTGACGGCCGGATCGAGCTGACGCAGGCTGCCCGACGCCGCATTGCGGGGATTGACGAAGGGCTTTTCCCCGGCTTCGGACAGACGCTGGTTGAGCGCGTGAAAACCCGAGCGAGTCATGAACACCTCGCCGCGCACTTCCATCCGCTCCGGCAACTTCTGCCCCCTCAGGCGCAGCGGCACAGCCTCAATGGTCCGCACGTTGGCGGTGACGTTCTCTCCGCTGCGGCCATCGCCGCGGGTTGCCGCCAGAGCCAGGCTGCCGCCCTCATAGCGCAGGGCAATGGCCACCCCGTCAAGCTTGGGCTCGGCGCTGTACTCGACCTGCTCGATATCCAGCCGGTCGCGGAGGCGTCGGTCGAAATCGGCCACTTCGTCGGGTTCGAATGCGTTGGCCAGCGACAGCATCGGAACGTCGTGGATCACGGTCTCGAACCCCTCGGCCGGCGCTGCGCCGACCCGCCGGGTCGGTGAATCAGGAGTGACGAGCTCCGGGTGCTCCGACTCGAGCCGTTCGAGATGACGCATCAGCCGGTCATACTCGGCATCGGAGACGACCGGGTCGTCGAGCACGTAGTAGCGATAGTTGTGTTCGCGTATCTGCTCGCGCAGGTCTTTGATTGTCCTGTCTACCGCACCCGAATCGGCACTCATGACATCGTTATTCGGTCTTGATCATGCCGGACTGTCGATCGTATTCGCGCATCTCTTCGCGAATCTGGGCAATCCGCTGCCGCGTAAGCAGGCACTTTCCATCGTCGAGCACATCGGCGTCGAGCAGTCCGCTGATCCGCTGGGCCGTAGCCAGCATGGCGTCCCAGGCATCGAGCGCCGTGACGGGTGCCGGCAGGGTCAGAAACAGGGTTACACCCGGGGTATCGAACAGGTTCCACTGACTTGGATTGAAGTGCCCCGGTGCAGTCAGATTGGCCATGCTGAAGACCGGTTGGGTCGCGCCTTCATGGCGACGATGGAAGATGCTCATCTCGCCAAAGCTCAGACCGGCCTTGATTGCCGCATCAAGCAGTTCCGAGCCGCTGATGCGTTTGTCGCCGCGCCTGCAGATGTACAGGTAGACGATCTTGTCCGGCGGTTCCGCCGTGGCGCCACCGGCCAGCTCTGGCGGACGCGTATGGTGACGATCCTGACCGCTGCCGGTTTCAGACTGATCGGGCCAGTGAGCCGCACGGTCGTCGTCGCCGCCCCGGGAATCTGTCTTGCCCTCACCGAGGTGGGGCTCCCGGCGCACGGCCTGGCGCCAGCGGGCGTGGTTGCGCTGGGTCTGGCCGGCAGGCTTGTGAAAAAGCACGATCAGAGCGAGGACAACCAATCCGATCAGAATGAGAATCAGGCGCAGATTGTCCAAACCGTCCGTCCTTGAGACTGAAATCTGTGAAAAGTGTAACCGAACACTCCCGGCTTCAGGACTCAGCCAGCGCCACGGCACGATCCAGGTCGACCGATACCAGTCGCGACACGCCGGGCTCCCGCATCGTCACCCCGAGCATCTGGTAGGTCACCTCCATGGTGACCTTGTTGTGCGTGACGATAACGAACTGGACCTGTTCCGACATCTCGCGAACCATATCCGAGAATCGTCCGACATTGGCGTCGTCAAGCGGTGCGTCGACCTCGTCGAGCAGACAGAACGGCGCCGGGTTGAGATTGAAGATGGCGAACACGAAGGCGACAGCGGTCAGCGCCTTCTCACCTCCCGACAGCAAATGAATACGCGCGATCCGCTTGCCGGGCGGACGCGCCATGATCGCCACGCCGGCCGAAAGCCAGTCATCGCCAACCATTTCGAGGTGACCATGGCCGCCGCCGAACAGCCGCGGGAACAGCGTTTCCATGTTCTTGTTGACCTGTTCGAAGGTCTCGCGAAAACGCGTGCGCGTGTCGCGGTCGATGCGGCTGATTGCCTGTTCAAGCGTGTCCAGCGCCTCTTCGAGATCGGCCTGCTGGCGGTCGAGGTATTCCTTGCGCTCGGATTCAGTCCTGAATTCGTCGATAGCGGCCAGGTTGACCGGCTCCAGGCGGCGAATCTTCGTCTCAAGCGCCTCGAGCTCCTGTTGATACTGCGCTGCTTCAACGCCCTCGGGCATTTCACCAAGCAACGCTTCGAGATCGGCATCCAGTCCCTCGATGCGTTCGGCCAGTGACTGGGCCTTGAGCTGGGTCTCCTTGAGCGCCAGCTGGCGCTCTGACTGATCCTGGCGGATGTGGTCGACTTCGGCTGCCGCCTGCTGGCGGATCTCGTCCTGCTCGCGCCAGGCGTTTTCGAGCTGCTCGAGGTCCCCGCGCACTTCGCGCAGCCGCGCTTCGATTGCCAGGCGCTGCTCGAGAAATCCGTCGCGCTTTCGCTGCTGGGCAGCAACCGGTTCATCACCCTGCGCCAATGCCTCACTGAGCTCCAGGTAGCGCGACTGCAGCTGCCCGACCTGGCTGTCCATGCGTGAAATCGACTGACGCAGGGATTCCAGCCCGGCACGCCCGGAGCCGACCTTCAGCGACAGCGATTCCCGCCGTTCGCGCGCCTCGAGCAGCGCGCTGCGCGCCTGCTGGCGCTGCGAGTCGAGCTCGCGCTTCTGTTCGCGCAGTGGCTCACGCGCCGCTTCGAACGTGCGCATACGCTCCAGCACCTGCTCAAGCTCGGCGCGCGTCTGGCTGACCCCTTGGCCGTCTTCGTCCTGGCGCTGTCGCAGCCGTTGAAGTTCCTCGCGTGCCGCCTCCCGCTGACGCCGGAGGCTGTCGAGGCGAGACTTCACACCGGCCAGACTGGCGTGTATCCGGGCACGTTCGGCCTGCGTCGACTCGAGCGCGGCGCGCGCATCACCCAGTTCGCCATCGGTATGTTCTCGCCGTGACCGCATCTCGGCCAGGCGCTGCTCGATTGCGGCTATCTGACCGTCATCCTCAGCGATCGATTCAGCCAGTTCCCGTATCGACTGCTCTCGCTCGAGAACGCCGGAATCGCCCTGCTCGGCCGGGGGCTGACGCAGCCAGCCGTGACCCATCCAGAGCCCGTCGGGCGTAATCACCGAATGACCCTGTGGCAACTCTGCCAGGCGTCGCTGACCGGACTCGACGTCATCGACGCAAACCACCCGGGCCAGAACCGGTGTCAGCGCACCGGCCCCTTGCACCAGCGCAGCCAGCGTTTCACTGTCATCGGCTGCCTGGGCGCCGTCTTCAACCAGCATCAGGCCGGCCTCCGGCATCTCGTCGCCGAGGTGCGACTGCAGCCGGTCCACGGTTGCGGCCCGCAACCAGCGTCCTAGCACGCTTTCTACAGCGCGGTTCCAGCGCGGATCGTTGATGTCGATGCGCTCAAGCAGACGCGCCCGCTGGTCCAGGCCCTGGCGCTTGAACCAGGCTTCCCGCACACCATGATGGTCACGATCCTGGTTCAGCAGCCGCAGCGACTCCCGCCGCGCGTGCCGCTCATGGCGCTGCGCACGCAGCTGCTCGAGCGCGTCACGCTGTTCTTCAATCCGCGTGCCGAGCTCGGCCATGGCCTGCTGTCTTTCGTCGACCGCCGCCCGGAGCTCTGCCAGCCGTTCATCGGCTTCCTTCAACTTCTGTTCCAGGCCAGCCTGCTCCGAGACCAGTTCGCCGTGGGGTGCCTCACCGCCATCATCTTCAAGCGTCCGGATGCGCTCGGCGGCACGGCTCATGCGCTCGTCAAGATGCTCGATTCGCTGGCGCAGCAGCTCGGCCTGGCTGGAAACCTCCCCGGCCTCGCTGTGGTGACGCTGCCAGCGCTGCTGCCAGTCCTCGGTCTCGGCGTCGATGCGCTCCACGGCCGCCTGGGCTTCGCGCTCGGCCTGACGGGCCTGCTCAAGCTCGGGCGTCAGCCTGGCCAGTTCCTCCGAAGTGTCTTTCACCTGCGCCTGGTCAAGCACCAGGTGCTGCTTGAGCTCATTGAGCTGTGTTTCGGTGTCTTCGTATTCGGTCTGCTGACGACGGCGAATCTCGCGCTGGTGTTCGATCTCCTGTTCGATGCGCGCGATCTGTCCGGCCACTTCGTACAGCTCGCCCTGGACGCCGGCCACGACGTCGCGGGCCTTGTGCTGGCGCTCACGCAGGGCTTCGAGTTCCTTTTCGGCGCTGCGCTGGTCGCTCAGTCTGGCTTCCAGTCGCGTTTCCACTTCGTGCAGCTCGGCGCGCTCCTGATCGGCACGGGCACTGAGTTCACGCCAGCGCAGCGCCAGCAGACGCGCCTCGTCCTGGCGGTAGCGCTTCTGGAGCTTGCGGTAGCGCTCGGCCGCGTTTGCCTGACGTTTGAGCTTGTCGAGATGCTTGCCGACCTCCTCGCGCAAGTCGCTCAGGCGCTCGAGATTCTCGCGCGTGTGCCGAATGCGATTCTCGGTCTCGCGTCGCCTTTCCTTGTATTTGGAAATACCGGCGGCTTCCTCGAGAAAGGCTCGAAGCTCCTCGGGGCGCGCCTCGACGATCTGGGAGATCATGCCCTGTTCGATGATGGCGTAACTGCGCGGTCCCAGCCCGGTGCCAAGAAACAGGCGGGTGATGTCTTTGCGGCGGCACCGGGTGCCATTGAGATAGTAGGCGGACTGGCCATCCCGGCTGACCTGGCGCTTGACCGAGATCTCGGCGTAATCAGCATACTCTCCGCCAGCGCGCCCGTCGCTGTTGTCGAAGACCAGTTCGACCGTCGCGGTCGCCACCGGCTTGCGCGCACTCGAGCCCGAAAAGATCACGTCACTCATCGATTCCCCGCGCAGCTGGCGCGCGGAGCTTTCGCCCATCACCCAGCGCACCGCGTCGATGATATTGGACTTGCCGCAGCCGTTCGGTCCGACGATGCCCATCAGGTTGGACGGAAACCTGATCGTCGTCGGTTCCACGAAGGACTTGAAGCCGGACAGTTTGATGGCGGTCAGTCGCATTGACTCAAGTGTCAGCCCGAATTTGTTGTAATAATGGCGCGATTGCCCGACGCGAGATACATCCGCATGCCCTCAGAACCCAGCCGGGATCTCGAAACGTTTCCCAACCCGCAGCAAGCGCGCGATTATACCATTCGCATCCGAGTGCCCGAGTTTACCTGTCTGTGCCCGAAGACCGGCCAGCCCGATTTCGCCGAGCTCCGGCTCGCCTACGTTCCCGACACGCTTTGCGTCGAACTGAAATCGCTCAAAACCTATATCTGGAGCTTTCGCGACCAGGGCGCGTTTCATGAAGACGTGACCAACCGAATCCTGGCCGATTTGGTGGCGGCACTCAAACCGCGTTTCATGCGTCTGACCGCTGAATTCAACGTCCGGGGCGGCATCTATACCACCGTAGTGGTCGAACATCGCGCCGAGGACTGGCAGCCAGCCAAGCCGGTCACGCTGCCCTGAGCGCCCACCCCGGGCGCGGCTGACAGTATTCGGCGACAAAGATCGGCCACGCCCGGGTTGACGTGATCGATATCAGTCCGCCTGCTCCGGCTCCAGCGGCAGCACCGGCACGATATCGGCCGCCTCATAGAGCCGGTCGATGACCTCGCGGCGCTGCTGCTGGCGAATCGTGCGTTCGATACCCTCGCGCACCTGCTCGAGCGGTGGCGCCTGCAGCGGCCGGGTATCCATTACCCGAACAATGCGCCAGCCTTGCGGCGTCGGCAACGGGACAGAAACAGTCGTGCCCGCACCGGCGCCCTCAAGCTGAGCGGCAAACTCCCCGGGCACCTGGCTGAGGTCGATCCAGCCCGGCTGCTCGATCGCGCGGCCCTCGGCTTCGGCCCGGTCGCGCGCGACAGCGTAGTCGAATTCGCCGCTCCCGATCGCCTCCAGTTGCTCCAGGGCCTCTCCCTGGCTGGCATAGGTGATCGTCTCGATGCGGTACTGCGTCGTTCCGGCGCGCTGATGCTGGGCATCGTAGACCGCCCGAATCTCTTCCTCGGAGATCGGCTCGAGGGCGACAGCCCGATCCAGGTAGCGACGAAACAGGGCTTCCATCTCACGCAGGCGACGTTCGGCCAGAAAATCCGGGTCCCGATGCAGTCCTTCGGCGATGGCGGCATTGGCCACCGCCCTTACACGAATCATTTCGTCGAACAGCTCACGCATGCTGTCATGGTCGGTTTCGTCCACGCCGCGCGCGGTCATGATCTGCTCCAGCATGCGCTTGGTGATCGGCTCGCCGTCGACCGTCACCAAAACGATTTCTTCGGGAGCGGTTTCACTGCCCGTCTTGTCATTCTGCCCACAGGCAGCAACAAGAAACAAAACAAATATACAACTTATCAGATATTTACAATTCATTTGGAGAAACTGCCTCAATATTGAGCGCGTGAATATCGGTCTGCATCAGATCGCCAATGGCAGCATACACCCGACGATGCCGAGCCAGCCGCGGCAGGCCGTGAAAGACATCGCTGACAATGCGAATGCGGAAATGCCCACGCCCGTCGCGAGCTCCCGGATGGCCGCGGTGCAAATGCGACTCGTCGATAACATCCAGACTCTCAGGCGCCAGCTGCGCCTCCAGCCGGCGCCGGATTTCGCTGACCCGGCGGCTCATGGCAGCAGCTGGCGAAAGGGCTGAACTTCAACGGCATCCCATGCGCCGGACTGCAGGTAGGGATCAGCCTCGGCCCAGCCACGTGCGTCAGACAGACTTTCGAATTCCGCCACTATCAGTGAGCCGGCGTAACCCGCTGGGCCGGGATCCGGGGCATCAATGTGCGGCAGGGGGCCGGCAATCACCAGTCGACCCTCGTCGACCAGGGCTTCGATACGTGCCAGATGGGCCTCGCGCGCGCTGGCGCGCCGCGAAGCACTGTCCTCGACATCATGTCCCACGATCATGTACAGCATGGTCTCGGTTTAGCGGTCTGTCCAATCGTCAACAGGCCGGCACGACGCCGGCAAGGTCGCAGACCATTGTAAGGGGGATCGCCTCGGTAGCGGTCCGTTTCCGCTACACTGCGCCCCATGAATAATCATGTCGAAACCGGCGCCCAGCAGGAAGAGATGCCGTTTGCGGTCGTCCAGGGCGAACCGCTGCTCAGGCTGCCCGATGATCTCTACATTCCGCCCGACGCCCTGGAAGTGTTTCTCGAAGCCTTCGAGGGGCCGCTGGATCTGCTGCTGTATCTGATTCGGCGACAGAATATCGACATTCTGGACATTCCGATTGCAGAGGTCACCCGCCAGTACATCGGCTATATCGAAATGATGACCGACCTGCGGCTGGAGCTGGCCGCAGAATACCTGGTCATGGCCGCGATTCTGGCCGAGATCAAGTCGCGCATGCTGCTCCCGCGACCCGGCGCCGACGAGGAAGAAGACGAGGAGGACCCGCGCGCCGAGCTGGTCAGACGACTGCAGGAGTATGAGCGCTTCAAGCAGGCGGCCGAGGACCTGGATAGCCTGCCCCGGCTGGAACGGGACATCGCCGTGGCCAGCGCCGAAATCGAGCACGCCGAGACGATTCGGGTACCGCCTGAAGTTGACCTGCGCGAAGTGCTGCTCGCGCTGCGCGAGGTCATGGCCCGCGCTGAAATCCTGGCCCATCACCATATTCAGGCCGAACCGCTGTCGGTACGTGAGCGCATGGCCCGCATCGTCAGCCTGGTTGCCGGTGAGCAGTTCGTGGAGTTCAGCCACTGCTTCGACCTGGAGGAGGGCCGGAAAGGTGCAGTCGTCACCTTTCTGGCCATGCTCGAACTGCTGCGCGAGCACCTGATCGATCTGGTACAGCAGGAACTGTTCGGTACCATCTATGTTCGCCAGCCGGCCCCAAACCAACTCTGACCCGATATGCCCATCGAAGAGCTCAAACGAATCGTTGAAGGTGCGCTGCTGGCGGCCGGTCACCCGCTCAGCCTCAACCAGCTCAGCGGCCTGTTTCCGCCGGACGAACAGCCGAGCCATGGCGCCCTGCGCGAAGCGCTTGCCGCGCTGGACGCGGATCTGGAAGGGCGTGCGGTCGAGCTGATCGAGGTCGGCAGCGGGTTTCGGCTGCAGATCCGGGCCAGGCTCATGCCAACCATTTCGCAGCTGTGGACGGAAAAACCGCCGCGCTACTCGCGCGCCCTGCTCGAAACCCTGGCCATCATTGCCTATCGCCAGCCGATCACGCGCAGCGACATCGAGCAGATTCGGGGTGTATCGATCAGCTCCAGCATTCTGCGCACCCTGCAAGAGCGCGACTGGATCCGGGTCGTCGGCCATCGCGACGTGCCGGGACGGCCGGAGCTGCTCGGAACAACGCGCACCTTTCTCGACTACTTCAGCCTCAAGTCGCTCGATGAACTGCCGACACTGGCCGAGATCAAGGACATCGACAACCTCGAACCCGAACTGGATTTTGATGCCGCCAAGGCGGCCCGAAGCAGCGCCAACGATGACACCCAAACGCAGCAAGAAGCGCCACACGACCAGCAACAGGCCGACGTCGAGCCGGACGAGTTCAGAGATCACCGGTCATCGGACGGGACGGCCGACTCGCACGGCGAAAAAGCGGCCCAGTCGGCCGTCGCGCCGGCCAACGAACGCGAAGAAGCACCCCCGGCCGACGAAAACAGACAAGCCTGAGGCTCCTTACGCGGCCGACGAGCGCCTGCAAAAAGTTCTGGCTCGAGCCGGCCTCGGATCGCGGCGGACCATCGAGGCGCGCATCGAGCGTGGCGAGGTTCGGGTTGATGGCCAGGTGGCACGCCCTGGAACCGGTGTCCGCGCCGGCCAGCGAATCGGCCTGGACGGACGCAGCTGGCAGGTCGCTGCCCGAACCGCCCAACACCAGACCCTCGTTTACCACAAGCCTGAAGGCGAGATCACGACACGACGCGATCCGCAGGGACGAGCAACCGTGTTCGACCGTCTGCCGCGGCCGGCACAGGGCCGCTGGATTGCGATTGGCCGCCTCGATATCAATACTGCCGGTCTGCTGCTGCTGACCACCGACGGCGAACTGGCCAATCGCATGATGCACCCGGCCGGCCGGGTCGACCGCGAATACCTGTGTCGCATTCGCGGCACGGTCAGCCAACAACAGATCGAACAGCTTTTGAATGGCGTCGATCTGGACGATGGACCGGCCCGCTTCAGTGATGTCGTCGCCGGTGAGTCGACCGGCAGCCACAGCTGGTTCACGGTGGTCATCATGGAAGGGCGCCAGCGGGAAGTAAGGCGGCTGTGGGAAGCCGTTGGTACGCAAGTTGCCCGGCTCAAGCGAGTGCGATTCGGCCCGGTGTTTCTGCCGTCCCGCCTGCGGCCCGGACAGTACGAAATATTGGCGGCAGCCGACCACGGCATCCTGCGCGAGGATGTCGGGCTGGCATCAAAGGCCGTGGAGCTCGTGCTGACAAAAGGCGCCGCGACATGACCGGCCGGTCAGTCGTCGGTCGCAGCCTCCAGCCAGCGATAAAGCGTTCGCCTGCCCACGCCAAGCAACGCCGCAGCGCGGCGCTTGTTGCCGTCTACTCGCTTCAGCACATAGCTGACGTAGCGCCTTCGAATCTCATCGAGTGTCGGCAGCATGTCGCCCTCGAGCAGTGCTGACGGCAATTCCTCCTGTCCGCGCCGTCCCGCCCCTCCCGACTGCTGTCCGGCACGCTGCCGGATCCGCTCAGGCAGGTGCTCGGGGCCAATCTCTTCACCGGGACAAAAGGTCACCGCCCGCTCGATGGCGTTGCTTAGCTCGCGAACGTTGCCGGGCCAGTGATAGCTGCGGATCAGCTCAAGCGTGCGTCCGGCCAGTTTCCTTGCCGGCCGCTCGCGGGCCGCGGCAAGACGACTCAGAAAACGCATGGCCAGCAGCTCGATGTCCTCGCCGCGCTCGCGCAGCGGCGGTATCTCAAGCTGAAAGGCCTCGAGCCGATAATAGAGATCCTCGCGAAAGTGCCCCTGATCGACCCGGTCACGTAAATCGCGATTGCTCGCGGCAATCAGACGCACGTCGACCTGGTGTTCGCGATCGGCGCCGACCGGCCGGATATGGCCATCCTGCAGCGCGCGCAGCAGCTTGGCCTGCAGCGCCACCGGCATTTCGCCGATCTCGTCGAGAAACAACGTACCGCCGTCGGCCTCGCGAAACAGTCCCGGACGTGCCTTGTCGGCACCCGAAAAAGCCCCGGCAGCATGACCGAAGAATTCCGATTCGAGCAGTTCGGCCGGCACTCCGGCACAGTTGACGACCAGGAACGGCGCATCCGCACGCCCGCTCTCGGCGTGAATGGCGCGCGCGGCGAGATCCTTGCCGGTACCCGATTCGCCGCTGATCAGCACGGCCCCGTCAGCGCGCGCGACCTGCCGAATGCGGTCGAACAACACGCGCATGACGCGGCTGCTGCCTTCCATGCCGTGGAAACCCGCTTGCTCGAGCACCTGCCGGAAGCGCTGCACTTCCCGGTGCAGTCGACGGTTGGCCAGTATGCGATCGACGGTGATCAGGAAGTGATCCATATCCAGCGGCTTGGTCAGGAAATTGTCGGCACCCGCCTTGAGTGCGGCCACCGCGCGGTCAACCGTGCCGTAAGCGCTGATCATCAGCATTCCCGGTGCCGCATGTCGACCGCGCACCTGTTCGAGCAGGGCCAGTCCGCTGCTGCCCGGGAGCTGCAGATCGGTGATGACCAGGTCAGGTTCGAATGCGTCCATGGCCGCCAACGCGGATTCAGCGCTGGACCAGGCCTGGACCCGGTGGCCCTCGGTCTCGAGTTCTTCGACCAGCAGCTGGGCAAGCGACTGATCATCCTCGACAATCATGAGGCTCGATACTGAAGCGTTCATTGTCGCTCGTCCGTAAGATGGAGTTCAAAGCGCGTCCCGCCAAGTCGGGTCGAGTTCGTGACCCGCACAATCGCACCGTGCTCATCAGCGACCCCCTTGACGATGGCCAGCCCGAGACCCGTACCGCGGCCGGTCTGGCGCGCGGTATGGAACGGCTCGAAGATTCGCTCGCGCTGGTCCGCCGGAACACCATCCCCATCATCGTCGACGGCAATCACGACCTTCCCGGCGCTGGCGAGCACCTCGACACAAACACTTGAATCGGCAGCCTGCACGGCATTGCGCAGGAGATTGAGCAGCGCATGTTCGAGCCGCACTGACCAGCCATTGACGACCGGCAAGGATTCCGGCATCTGCTGTTCAAGCTTGATCCCGCGCGCTTCGCACTCCGGCTGAACAGCCGCCAGTACACGCTGGAGGAGCCGGTCGACGTTGACCGGTTCGGCCGGTTTGCGCTCACTGCGGGCAAACTCCATGAGCTGCGTGATCAGCTCGCGTGTGCGCTGGATTTGTTCACGGATCCGGGCCAGGCGACGGCGCGCCTCGGCATCGGCCGCTTCCAGTTTCTGCAGGCGGCGGGTATCGCCATCAATGACCGTCAACGGCGCCCCGAGCTCATGGGCGACACCGGAAGAAAACCGCCCGAGCGTGGCCAGATGCTCCTGGGCCCGCATGCGCTCGGTCAGCCGCTGCCGCTCGCGCCGCTGCAGCGCGAGCTCCCGCTGGGTGCGGTCGAGTCCGTCAAGCATTCGGTTGAGCGCGGCGCCAACACCGGCCAGTTCGGCGGGACCGCCGATCGTTGCCCGGTGCGTCGTATGGCCGCCTTCAATCCGGGCCATGCTGCGTACCAGGCGATCGACGTGACGCCCGACCGCAAGCCGGTGACCGACCAGCAGCACAGCCACAAGAACGGCCAGAAAGACCAGCCAGGCCAGTCCGCTGGCGTTGCCTAATGCCGCCAGTCGGTTCGCCATTTCACTTTCCAGGCGCACCACCTGAAGCAGGCCGTCGATGCGTCCGGTGGGACCGGTCAGAGGTACGAAATAGGAAAAAACGTCCTCCCCGGCCAGTTCCGCATAGCGCCCAATCTCCTCGCCCAGCTCGACCAGCTCGGCTGCCTCGATCTGCTCACGGGGCCCAGGACGGGCATCGCCTGCCGTTGCCACGCGCTGGCCCGAAGCGTCATAGACATAGGCGCCGTAGACCCTTCCGATCTCGAAGACCGCATCAAGCGTCTGCTGAACGCTAGCCAGATCGTCCTGTTGCAGCGCGCGCTCGAGCGGCACGCGAGTTGCCCTGGCGACCAGCTCGATCTCCTTTTGCAGCCGCTGCTCCAGCCACCCCTCGACCGAGTGGTAGGTCATCCAGACCATACCGGTGCCGACCGCCGAAAGCGGCAGGACAATCACCAGCAGGAGCTGCAGGCGCAGGCTGTTTCGGGTTTGCGTTATGGGCACATGCGCCATTATGACACATTCCGCGAGGGGTTTGAACGACACTTTGAACGCAAGCTACTGATTTTCATATGGCCCAGCTATCGGCACAATACTTGCTGATTGAACCCTGCTCATTCACCAAGCACAAAGGAGTGCACTCGATATGTATCGCAAGATCACAACCCTGATGACCCTGACCGTCGCCCTGATCTTTGCCGGCGCCGCTCTGGCGCAAACCGGCTATGAGGCGCAGCAGCCTGAACCGGTTGACGTCAGCGACCAGCAGCTCGAGCAGTTTGCGGATGCCCAGGTCGAGATTGCGGGTATTCAGCAGGACTTCTCGGGCCGGCTGCAGAACGTCGACGATCCCGAAAAGGCGCACGAACTGCAGCTCAAGGCCAACGAGCAGATGACCCAGGCTGTCGAGGAGGCGGGCCTGGACGTCGAGTCGTTCAATCAGATTGCAATGGCCATTCAGAACGATCCGGAACTGCAGCAGAAGCTCACTGAACTACTCGATCAATAAGAGCTCGCAGCAGATCCGCCGGGTTCTCAGCCGGCTTGCAGTGGCCGGGCCCCTCGGCCCGGCCTGTTCAGGGGTTGTAGATCGACCCGCCGGTTCGCGCGTAGCGCTCCAGCACGCGCGCCGCCGGTTCGCGCAGTACGGCAGTGCGCACATCGATGCCGCGCCGGGCTAGAACCTCGATCCAGTCACTTGGCCGCACGCCTTCGTCAAAGCCTGCTGCCTCGGCATCGGCCGTGAGTGCGCCGCACAACACGGACTTCACGCCGGACCAGGGGATGGCGCCCAGGCACATGGCGCAAGGCTCGCAGGAAGTCACCAGCTGCAGCGGCCCGATACTGGCCGCCGCCAGATTCCAGTGCCCGAGACGACGCTGGGCCATGCTCATGGCAACGATCTCGGCATGTGCACTGGAGCATTGCTGCGGCTCGACCCGGTTGACCCCCAGCGCGATCACCTGTCCGTCTTCAATGCGGACCACCAGCGCCCCGAAGGGTCCACCGGTATCGTGTCGCGCGTTCTGGTCCGACAGGCTGATCGCGGCCGCCATGCGCGCCTCGGCCTCGGGCAGACACTCCGGCAGCCGTCGCTCGAACGCGCCCATCCAGTCGGGCAAGTCAACCCGAAAACCGTTTATTGGCACGCGGACATCCTCCTGGCAACCGCCGAGAACAGAGCGATTCCGGCGGCGACGGACACATTGAGGCTTTCCATGCCTCCGGGCATCGGTATGGCGACAAGACGGTCGCAGTGTTCCCGGGTCAGTCGCCGCAACCCCTTCTCCTCACCGCCAAGCACCAGTGCCAGTGAACCGGACAGCTCCGTTTCAAACAGGGGCTCTTCGACCCCGGCATCCAGGCCAAGCCGCCAGACGCCCTGCCCGCCCAGATGACGAAGCGTGCGCGCCAGGTTGGTCACGACCGCCAGCGGAATCCGTTCGGCCGCGCCTGCCGCGGCACGCCTTGCCGCCGGCGTCAGGCTCACGGCCCGGTCTTTCGGCACCACCACGGCCGTCGCCCCGGCCGCCGCCGCGGTGCGCAGGCACGCCCCCAGGTTGTGCGGATCCTGAACGCCATCGAGCACCAGCAGAAGCGCTTGATCGCCGGCAGATTCGACATAGCGTTCAAGCGCATGCTCGTCGATGGGTGCACGCGGCCGGAACTCCGCGATCACGCCCTGGTGGCGTACCTTTCCGGCCAGACGCCCGAGCGTCTGCTGATCGGCGTGCTCGACGGCAACGCCCAAATCGGCCAGCCGCGCCTCGAGCGTCTCCAGGCGCTTGCCGCCAGGTCGCAGCCAGACGCGCACCAGCTGTCCGGGTGCATGATCGAGCAGCCCCTGGACGGCGTTGATGCCCATGACCCGCTCGCGTTTCACGTCATTTTTCCGTGCGCTCGACCAGGCGAAAGTCGATCTTGCGCTCGTCCAGCGATACGCCAATAACTTCGACCCGCACGTGATCGGCCAGCCGGTAGCGCAGGCCGCGCCGCTTGCCGGTCATGCTCGAGGAGACCGGGTCGAAACTGTAGTAATCGTTCGGCAGCGCCGTGACATGCACCAGCCCGCTGACGGCAAAATCGGTCAGTTCGACGAACAGGCCAAAGCTGGTTACGCCGGTCACGATGCCGGGAAAGACATCGCCAATATGGCGCTGCATGAACTGGCACTTGAGGCGTTCGTCGACATCACGCGAGGCCTCCTCTGCGCGCCTTTCAGTCCATGAACAGTGTTGGCCGAGCGCTTCCATGCGGCTGCGGTCGTAGCCGAACGCGGAACGATCGGTGCCCCGGCACAGATGCTTGATCGCGCGGTGCAGCAGCAAGTCCGGATAGCGGCGAATCGGCGAGGTGAAATGACTGTAGTGCTCCAGGGCCAGACCGAAATGCCCCTTGTTGTCGGGCTGATAGACGGCCAGACTCAGGCTGCGCAGCAGGCGGGCATTGACCAGATCGGCATCGGCGCGCCCGGCTGCCTGGCGCTGGATTGCGGCAAACTGCTGCGGATCGGGCTCCTGCGACCAGCGCACCTCGATGGCGTGGGCGCGCAAGAACGCCTCAAGGCCCTCGAGCTTGTCGGCCGGTGGCGGCTCATGCACCCGATAGAGCATCGGCAGCCGGGCAGGGCCGACAAACCGGGCCGCCTCCACATTGGCGGCGATCATGCATTCCTCGATCAGCCGATGCGCGTCATGGCGGGCCTGCAGCCGGATGTTGGCCACCCGCCCTTCGCGATCGAATTCAAAATAGGCCTGGCGCGAATCGAAGTCGAGTGCGCCGCGCCGTTCGCGCCGCCGGAACATCAGCCGATAGATCTCGAACAAGCACTGCAGACTGCCCAGTACATGCCCGAAGCGTTCGATCAGGCCGGGATCACCGGCCTCCATGATGCGCCGGACCTGGTCGTAGGTCAGCCGTGCCTGAGAGCGCATCACGGCCTCGTAAAAGCGGCTGGAGCTGACCTTGCCCCTGGCGTCCAGGTTCATCTCGCAGACCACGCACAGACGATCCACGTCGGGATTGAGTGAACACAGGCCGTTGGACAGCGCCTCAGGCAGCATGGGTACGACGCGGTCGGGAAAATACACCGAGGTGCCACGCCTTTGCGCTTCGATATCCAGCTCCGAGTCCGGGCGGACATACTCGGCGACATCGGCAATGGCCACCAGCAGTCGATAGCCCGAGCCGCGCGCCTCGGCAAATACCGCGTCATCGAAATCACGGGCATCGGCGCCGTCAATGGTCACCAATGGCAGATCGCGCAAATCCCGCCGCCGCGCGGCCAGATCCGGGTCGACCTCTGAGCCGCAAGCCTCGGCTGCCCGGACAACCGCAGCAGGAAACTCGGCAGGCAGGTCATGACTGTAGATGGCGATGTCGGTGGCAATACCCGGCTCGTCGGCCTTGCCAAGCACCGCGATGATTTCCCCAACCGCCGAACGATGCACGGTCGGCGGCTTGTCGATGCGGACCACGACGATCTGGCCGGGGGAGGCCCGGTCGATATCCGCTTTCGTCAACAGGATGTCCTGGGTCAGGCGCGGATCGTCGGGCACGACCGTGGCCACACCGCTTTCGATCAGCAGCCGGCCGGCAATCTGTGTATGAACCCGCTCGAGCACTTCAACGATACCGCCTTCCTTGCGGCCACGCCGGTCGACTCCGGTGACGGCGGCCAGGACCCGGTCGCCGTTGAACACCTGGCGCATCTGTTTTGGCGAAAGGAAGAGATCATCGCCACCTTCGTCGGGAACGACGAAACCATAGCCGTCGGGATGGGCGCTGATCCGCCCGCGCACCAGATCCATCTGGTCGGGCAGTCCGTAGGCAGCGCGTCGGTTGCGAATGATTTCGCCATCGGCCAGCATGGCGGTCAGCACCGGCTTGAGCTGCAGATCAGACTGCGCCTTGTCCAGGCCCAGCACATGAGACAGCTGCCTTCGGGTTACCGGCCGGTCGGCCTCCCGCAGCAGTTCGCGGACCCGCTCACGGGACACTTCGGTCTGTTTTTCGGTCATTGGCGCTATTGTACCCGTGCCGGCAAGCGCTTGACCTGTGCTGATCTGCACGCATAATGGCCGCTGCGCCCACTGTGACCATGGCATGACTGATCAGCGTCCCCATCCATCGCCCTTGCGTTCACTGACCCGAACCCTGCGCGTTGCCATCCTGCTGTCCTTGCTGACCGGTGGCTGCGCCATGATCGAGCAGCACGACTCGGCCACAGACGAGCCTGGCCCAGTTGCGACTGCGCCACGATCCGAATCGCCGCCCGATCCGTTCGCGGTCATCGAGGAAGCCACCCGCGACCTCGGACTGCCCGAGTCGACGCGCCCGAAAAGCGAGATCCAGCCTTCAGACCTGTGGTCGCGCGTCGTTGAGCGCTTTGCCTTTGCCGAGTGTCCTGAAGGCAGCCGCGCCGGGCAGTGGGCCCGCTGGTACGGTGACCGCCATGACTATATGGACCGGGTCTTCAATCGCGCCAGACCCTGGCTTCATGACATCGTTGATGAACTGGAACACCGCGGCCTGCCCGGCGAGCTTGCGCTGCTGCCGATTGTCGAGAGCGCCTACGATCCATTCGCCTATTCGCATGGACGTGCGGCCGGGGCCTGGCAATTTCTGAGTTCGACCGCGCGCGATCGGGGCCTGGAAATCAACGGCTTCTACGACGGTCGGCGCGATGTCTGGGCGTCAACCCGCGCCGCGCTAGACTATCTGACTTACCTGCACGACAAGTTCGACGACTGGAATCTGGCGCTGGCGGCCTACAATGGCGGCCAGGGCCGGGTCATGCGGGCCATTCGGCGCAGCGGCAAGGACCATCCGCGTTGGCACGAACTCAGGTTGCCGCGAGAGACACTGGGCTACATTCCCAAGCTCAACGGCCTGGCCTGCCTGTTCAGCGATCCGGAGCGCTATCACTTCCGGGTGCCGGTCTGGGACGACCGCCCGCAGATCGCGCTCGTTGCGCTGTCCGGGCCAATCGACATCGTGGCCCTGTCGGTCGCCGCCGAGCTCGACATTGCCCAGCTCGTGGTGCTCAATCCCGGACTGAACGGCCACATCACGCCTCCGGGCGGGCCACACCACCTCATTGTTCCAGCCAGCCACGCCGAACGCATCGAGGCCGCCATCGCGGAATTGGCCAGCGACAGTCCGGGCGAGCAGCTGATTGCCTGGCGGTCAGTCGAGGTCCGGCCGGGTGATACCCTGTCCCACATTGCCGCCCGCCACGGCACCAGCGTTCGACAGCTGCGTGAAGCCAACGGTCTGCAGGGTGACTTGCTGCGGGTCGGACAGAAGCTCCGAATTGCGGCCGATGACACCCAGCCCGTCGATCCGGCCCATGCCGACCGCTATGCCGAGCTGACGCGTCTGCACCAGCGCCTGCTGCCAACCCGGCGCTTTCAGCACCGGGTCCGGCCAGGCGAGAATCTCTGGGTGATTGCGCGCCGCTACCAGGTCACAGTAGCCGATCTGCGGCGCTGGAACGGCCTCGGCAACAGCACTCTGATTCATCCCGGCAAGCGCCTGATCGTGCACATGAGCCAGCCAGGCGCCGGCGGCCATGCCGGCCCCACGCGCTACGTCGTGCGCCGGGGTGACTCGCTGTGGACCATCGCACGGCGCCATGACGTCACTGTGCGCGACCTGGTGCGCTGGAACGCCATCGACCCGGATACGGTCCTCAAGCCAGGCCAGGAGCTGACGATTCATGCCGACACCAGTGCCTGAATGGCGGATGACCTGCTCGTTTCCATTTGGCTGCGCTGCGGCGCTGATGGCACTCGGACTGTTTTTGGCTGCGTTGCCGGCAGCCGCCGATCCGGTGCATATCGATGGTCAGGCGCAGCAGGGTGGCCTGATGATGGGACAAGCGCCAGGGGCCAGCGAGGTGCGGCTTGACGGGGAGCCGGTGATGGTCTCCGACGACGGCCGATTTCTGTTTGCGTTCGGCCGCGACTCGACCCAGCCAGCAGTCGTCGAAGTGCTGCTGGCCGACGGCACGCGCTGGCAGGGCGAGTTTACCCCGGAGCCGCGGGAATTCGACATCCAGCGCATCGATGGCCTGCCCGACCATCAGGTCACGCCCCCGCCGGAGGTCCAGGAGAGAATTCGCGAAGACAACCGCCTGATTGGCCAGGCGCGGCGACGGCGGGATGCACGCAGCGACTGGCGCGAGGGGTTCATCTGGCCGCTGATCGGGCCGGTCACCGGGGTCTACGGAAGCCAGCGCATTCTCAACGGCCAGCCCCGGAATCCGCACTGGGGGATCGATATCGCCGCACCAGTCGGGACGCCGGTGCGTGCCCCGGCACCTGGCTTGGTTACCCTGGCGCACCCGGATATGTATTACTCCGGCGGCACGCTGTTCGTCGATCATGGCCACGGCCTGGTGTCGGCCTTCCTGCACCTCGACAGCATACTCGTGGAAACCGGCCAGCGCGTCGATCAGGGTGAGATCATCGGTCGGGTCGGAGCGACCGGGCGCGTGACGGGCCCGCACCTCGACTGGCGCATGAATCTGGGCAGCGTGCGAATCGACCCGGCGCTGCTGCTGGACTGGGAAACCAATCCTCATGCCGATGCACGCTGAGCACGACAGAGCGCCCACGCAGCCGGCTGGCGGCCCCAGGCTGACGGTCTGGCTGGCGCTGTCGGCCTGCCTGGTGGCTGGCTGTGCCGCCACCGGCGCGCCGACGAGCACGTCGGACAGTCAGCTGACCCGCATTGTCGATGAGTTGAGCCGTGTGCTTCCGGGTCGCTACAGCAGGGTTCAGGATCGTGATTCCGCGCCCTCGCCGGGCGAGCTGGTTGTGAGCACCGAACAGCTCGAGGACAGCGACGGACTGCTCGCGCTGCTCACACAGCAGACCAGCGAGGGAACGCGTCGATTCCTGGTCGAGATTGACGGCCAGCTGGGCCCGGACCGGCTTGGCGGCACGTTCGCACCGGTTGATGCCAGCGGGCACAGTCGGCAGCGCTGCGCAATGACCTTTCATCTGCGCACCGGCGGGCTGGTTGGTCGCACCGACCCTGATCAGTGCCGATTTGGCAGCGAGGAAAGTCAGACTGCGCTCCTCAAGGAAGTCGCCTTCGACGGCAGACGGATCGTTGTCGGCGATCGGGTGATACGCGTCGCTGACGGCGAGCTTGCGGTACCGCAACAAATCGCCGCCTTTTACCGCTCCCGCCAGTTCCAGGGTCGCGCTGCGCTGCGCGAGGGCGGCAGCTGGCGCCAGGCAGCGCCCTTCGCGTTGGACACGACCGCTGTCCGCATCACGCCCCGGGATGCCGCCGCCATGAGCCTGGGTATTGAGCTGGAGCTGGCCTTCTATCGCACCAACGAAGCGCCTGGCCATGACATCTTGCTGCGCCTGAGCGCTTTCGACGGCGACACTGGAGAACTGGTCGGTCGAGCCTGGAGTGCTGCCGATAGCGTTTACATCGGCATTACGCTGCCGCGTCTGCAGGTCGTCTTGCGCCATTAGGGAACCTCTTGTCTGGGAACCGGCGTTTGCAAAACGGGCAGTGTCCATGTAAGAGGCTCCCTAATAGATTCCTCAGCGACGCCCGGCCTTTGCCAACGGACCATGGCCCATTCCGGATGAATCCGTAAATGCTCAGCCGTGGCGCCAGCCCGAGGGCTGGCCGTCGATCGGCTTGTAGCCGCCGTCCACGCCCTTTGTGATGATGGCCACGGCGTTGTGCGGATGCAGGCTTTCGAAATGGCGACAGCGGGCCCAGAAGTCCACCACGCGGTCCTGCGACTCCAGCGCGAACTGAACCCGGCGTGCCGCGTCCTCGCAGAACATCAGGTTTTGGCCATTAAGCAGGGCGAATGCCTGCTCGTCCTCGCGCTTCACGGCGGCCTGCACCGGCGTCTTGAGGGCGTTCTCGATCGCGTCGATCATCTCCACGAATGGAAACGCCTCGAAAGTCGGGGCAAGCTGCAGCCGCACGTCGGCTGCGCTGCGCTGGCTGTGTGGCGTGGCCACGATGCCCTGTTCGCTGCCCAGCCATTCAACCACCTTGGCGGCATCAACCTGGCCGTGCCCACCGAAGTCCTTCCGAAACTGGTTTTGAATCAGTTGACGAGCCAGTGCCGCCGAGCATGGACAGGTGCTCGAGTAGCTGACCTGGAACGACAGCTCCAGCTCGAATCCCCGCCCTTCCAGCCCGGCGATGACGCTGATCGGATAACGCTTCCAGCCGCTGTTGTCACTGACCAGCGAGGGCCGCCGGATCATGTAGTCGAAATCCAGCCGAATCATGGCGCTTGCGCTCAGGCCCTCGTGCGAGGAGAGGAAATCGCGCAGCACGTGGCGCAGCAGTGCCGGAGTGACGGTATGCTCGGCGAGCGCCCGGTCCAGCAGCAGATAAAGTCGGGACATGTGAATCCCGCGCTTGGCAGGATCGCCCAGGTCGACAAATGCGCTGACATTGGCGGTTGTCTGCATTCGCCGCCCGTCGCTGCCATCGAGCAGCACCGGCAGCTCGATCTGATTCATCCCGACCCAGTCAAGGGCGCCGGCGACCTGGGTCTCGGCGTGACTGGCAATATCCGGCATGTTGGCAACTCGTCGGCGATTACTCATGTGCACCTTTCCATTCCTGCCGCGCCGAACCGGGTTCGGCATGGGCTTGTTGTCGCGTCAGGCCGGTATTGCACATCACTACGCATGAATGGAATGTGAGTTGATGGCCGCTTCGGGCCGTGAAGAAATGGTCGGAGCGGGGAGATTCGAACTCCCGACCCCCACAACCCCATTGTGGTGCGCTACCAGGCTGCGCTACGCTCCGACTGAAAAGCCATTTGACTGTAAAGACTGCATTTTACCGCGATCGCCGCCGCCGTGTAAGACCCGGCTCGTGCGCGACGGCCGGAACGCCGGGCGAGGCTATCGCCGCAGAACCTGAAGCACTTCCTCGAGCTCAATGCGCAACTGCTTGACCAGTTGCTGGCTGCGCGACAGGTCGTTCTGGGCCGTCTCGCCTTCGAGACGCTGGCGTGCACCCATGATGGTAAACCCCTGCTCATGCAACAAACCGCGGATCTGGCGCACCATCAATACGTCGTGACGCTGGTAATAGCGGCGGTTTCCGCGGCGCTTCACCGGCTTGAGCTGCGGAAACTCCTGCTCCCAATAGCGCAGCACATGCGGCTTGACCGCGCACAGTTCGCTGACCTCCCCGATCGTGAAATAGCGTTTGGCCGGGATCGGCGGCAGCTCCTGATTACTCCGCGGATCCAGCATAGGCCTCCACTCGCGAACGCAGTTTCTGACCCGGCCTGAACGTCACCACGCGACGTGCCGAAATCGGAATCTCCTCACCCGTCTTGGGGTTACGGCCGGGACGCTGGCTTTTGTCGCGCAATTGGAAATTACCGAACCCCGACAGCTTGACATGCTCACCGTCTTCCAGTGCCTGGCGAATGGTCTCGAACCAGGCATCGACAAACTCCTTGGCCTCGCGCTTGTTCAGACCAACTTCATCGAACAGTGCAACAGCCAGATCCGCTTTGGTCAGTGACATCCCCTTTCTTATCCTCTCAGCTTGGCATTGAACCGGGCTTTCAGGGCCGCAACGACTTCGTCAACAAGCGAATCGAC
The DNA here is from genome assembly GCA_013285445.1 of Pseudomonadota bacterium. NCBI lineage: Bacteria > Pseudomonadati > Pseudomonadota > Pseudomonadota bacterium. The sequence continues at coordinate 1,975,869 of CP053448.1, forward strand.
TTCCCTGTCCTGGAGAGTGCGAGAAACATCGCGCAGAATCAGTCCAATAGCAAGACTTCTGCATCCGGATTCGACTCCCTTGCCCCGATACTGATCGAAAATCACGCAATTTTCAAGTAGCGCGCCGGCACAGCGACGAACTTCGGCCAGCACGTCGGCAGCCGAATAGCGATCATCGACGATGACCGCAATATCCCGCCGCACCGCCGGATAGCGGCCAGCGAGACGGTGTTCAGGCAGCCTGACCTGGCTGATTTCCGCGCCGTCGAGCTCGGCCACAAACACCGGCTGGTCGAACTCCAAATCGCGCTGCAGCTTTGGATGCAGCTGCCCGAACCAGCCGGCAGGCCGCTCGTCCAGCAGGAGTGCCGCACCCTGCCCGGGATGCAGAAAAGACTTGTCGGCCGGCGCCACACTGACCTGACCGGTGACCTGATTGAGTGCCAGAAGATGCTCGATTTCTCCTTTCAGATCGAAGAAATCCAGCCACCGAGGTCGGCCGCTAAAGTGCTCATTTCCGATCCGGCCGGTCATCAGCAAGCCGATACGCCATGTTTCTCGGAAACGGTCATCGTCGCGCTCGAAGCAGGTGCCGCATTCGAACAGCCTGAACCCGAGGTGTTGTCGGCGAAAATTTGTATCAGCCGTCGCCAGCAGGCCCGGCAGCAGGCTGGTGCGCAACACCGCCATGTCGCGGCTGAGCGGGTTGGCCAGCGGCTGGGCAGCGCCCGCCAGCCCTATCCGATCAAGTTCGTCCCGGCCAACAAAGCTCCAGGTCATGATCTCCTGGAAACCGCGCGCGATCAGCTGATCGCGGAGTCGTCGTTCGGGCAGCCGGCTCTCACTGCCGACTCGCGCGTGCAGCCGGCCTCCCGGCGGCGAGACCGGCAATCGGTCGTAGCCGTAAATGCGCGCAACCTCCTCGATCAGGTCGGCTTCGATCTCGATATCGCGCCGTGCCGACGGTGGAACCACGCTCAGCTCGCCGCTGCTGGAGCTCACCTCCATCTCCAGGCGCTGGAGGATATCAATGACTTCGGCTTCGCCGAGCGTCGAACCCAAAACGCGGTTTAGCCGCTCAATGCGCAGGGCAACCTTCGGGCGTGAGGGCAGCTCCGCCCGTGCGATTGCCTCGACCACGGGACCGGGACGACCGCCGGCAATATCGACGATCAATCGGGTGGCCCGTTCAACCGCCAGCCGCTGGAGTTCCGGATCGACACCGCGCTCAAAGCGGTGAGCCGACTCGGTCGCCAGACCCAGCCGGCGGGCACGGCCGCTGATGGTGGCCGGATGGAACCAGGCCGATTCGAGCAGAATATCGCGGGTCGTATCGCTGACCGCCGTGTCCAGGCCGCCCATGATTCCAGCCAGCGCCACGGGCTTGTCGGCATCGGCGATCAGCAGCATGTCTTCGTCCGGCTCGATCACCTGACCGTCGAGCAGACGGATCCGGTCGCCGGACTGGGCGCGCCGGACCCGGATTCGCTCGCTCAGCCTGGCCAGATCAAACGCGTGCATGGGCTGACCCAGCTCGAGCAGCACGTAGTTGGTGACATCGACGGTTGGCCCGAGGCTGCGCAGGCCGGCACGACGCAGACGCTCGACCAGCCAGATCGGCGTCGCCGCCGTCGGATCGATGCCTTCGATGACCCGTCCAGCGTAACGCGGGCAGTCGCGGGGCGCTTCAAGCTCGATCTCAAGCCGGGCCCCGGATGTGGCCGCGACCGGCTCGATCGAGGGCGCTTGCACCGCCCGGTTGGTGATGGCGCCAAGCTCACGCGCCAGGCCGCGCACGGAGAGACAGTCGGCCCGGTTGGGCGTCAGGTCGATCTCGAGCACGTGATCGTCAAGCTGTAGATACTCGCTCAGTGCCTGGCCGACCGGCGCATCGCCCGGCAATTCCATCAGCCCGTCAGCGTCCTCCGCAAGGCCGAGCTCGGGCCCGGAACACAGCATGCCTTCGGAGGCCACCCCGCGCAGGCGGGCCGGCTTGATCTTCAGCCCTCCCGGCAAGCATGCACCGAGCGTGGCCAGAGGCGCCTTGAGTCCGGCACGCGCGTTCGGCGCGCCACAGACGACCGTGCGTTCTTGCGAGTCGCCGACAACACGGCAGATCCTCAGCCGATCGGCGTCGGGATGGGGCTCAACGGCAATGATCTCGCCGACCACGACGCCGTCAAGCGCCGGCGCAACCGGCTCAACCGCATCCACCTCGAGACCGCACAAGGTGAATTGCTCGGCAAGTGACTGTGCATCAAGGTCGTTTTCGACCCACTCGGAAAGCCAGCGGTGGCTGATCTTCATGAACGGTCTCGCCCTCCCTAGCGGAACTGGCGCAGAAAGCGCAGATCGTTTTCGAAAAACAGGCGCAAGTCATCAACCCGATAGCGCAACATGGCGAACCGTTCCACGCCCAGCCCCCACGCGTAGCCGGTGTATTGCTCCGGATCGACCCCGCAGTTGGCCAGGACGTTGGGATGCACCATGCCGCAGCCGAGCACCTCCAGCCACTGGCCCGGCGTGCCGTCCGGGTTGCGCCAGCGTACATCAACCTCTGCCGATGGCTCGGTAAAGGGAAAATAGGACGGTCGCAGGCGCATCTCCAGATCGTCTTCGAAAAACGCGTTGACGAAATCCGAGAGCATGCCCTTGAGATCCGCGAAAGTGACGTCCCGGTCGACCAGCAGACCCTCGACCTGGTGGAACTGCGGCGTATGTGTCTGGTCGGAGTCGGCCCTGTACACCCGGCCCGGCGCGACGATTCTCACCGGAGCACCGCGCTCGGCCATGACCCGGATCTGAACCGGTGAGGTGTGCGTGCGCAACAGCCGCCCGTCGGGCAGGTAGAAGGTATCGTGCATGGCCCGAGCGGGGTGATGCGCAGGGAAGTTCAGCGCCTCGAAGTTGTGATAATCATCCTCGACTTCCGGCCCGGTGGCGACCTCGAACCCGAAACGACTAAAGATGTCAAGCAGCCGATCCAGAGCCCGACTGACCGGATGGGCGCCACCAGGCTCATGATGACGTCCCGGCAGCGTGATGTCGACTGCCTCCTCGGCCAGCTGCACATCCAGCTGCTCGCGCGCCAGTGCCGCAGAGCGCTCGGCAATCGCCGCTTCGATCTCCTGCTTGGCCCGATTGACGGCCTGGCCGGCCTCACGCCGCTGCTCCGGTGGCAGCTGCCCAAGCGACTTCAGCCGGGCGGTCAGCGCCCCCTTCCGGCCCAGGTAGCGAACCCGGACCTGGTCCAGGGTTCGCTCGTCGGACGCCGCCGTGACCTCGTTCAGCGCCTGCTCGAGCAGCGCCGATGCCGGACTCTCCATACCGGCGCCGGTCAGCTCAGGCTGGACTGGGCCTTCTCGGCCAGGGCCCGGAACGCTGCCTTGTCGTTCACCGCGAGATCGGCGAGGACCTTGCGGTCGATATCGACCTCGGCCCGCTTCAGTCCGTTGATGAACCGGCTGTAGGACAACCCGTGCTCGCGCGCGGCCGCGTTGATGCGGGTAATCCACAGGCTGCGGAAGTCACGCTTGCGCTGGCGACGATCGCGATAGCTGTACTGACCGGCCTTGATGACCGCCTGCTTGGCCACGCGATAGACCTTGCGCCGGGCACCGTAGTAACCCTTGGCACGACTGAGCACCTTGCGGTGACGGCGACGGGCGACAACGCCTCTTTTTACTCTTGCCATGATCGCTCTCCGTTAAAGTTTTGGCAGCATCCGACGCACGGCTTTCTCTTCCGCGCGGTCGACCAGCGTACTCGCCCGCAAACGCCGCTTGCGCTTCGGGTCCTTCTTGGTGAGGATATGGCTGTGATAGGCACGCTTGCGCTTGATGCGCCCGCTGCCGGTGGCCCGGAAGCGCTTGGCCGCGCCCCGGTTGCTCTTCATTTTCGGCATGTCGATCTCCTTTTCTTATACCTTCGTGCAGCGGCTTGCCGACCAGCGGCAAGCACTTTGCCGAGCTGCATTCCAGCGAATTGTCGATGCCACCCAATTGGCGGCACCCTTCTTCAGCACGACGACCTTCAGGTCTTCTTCGGCGACAGCATCATGACCATCTGTCGCCCTTCCATGCGCGGGTGCTGTTCCACGACGGTTTCCTCGGCGGTATCGTTCTCGACCCGCTTGAGCAGATCCCGACCCAGTTCCTGATGAGCCATTTCCCGACCGCGAAAGCGCAAGGTGACCTTGACCTTGTTACCTTCCTCGATGAAGCGGAGCAAATTGCGCATCTTGACGTCATAATCATGATCATCGGTGCCGGGACGAAACTTGACTTCCTTGATCTGAATCTGCTTTTGCTTCTTGCGCGCCGCCTGTGCCTTTTTCGACTGCTCGAAGCGATACTTGCCCCAGTCCATGATGCGGCAAACCGGCGGATCGGCCTGCGGCGCGATCTCCACCAGATCCAGTCCCAATTCCTGCGCCCTGGTCAGCGCGTCCTGGGTCCCCATCACCCCGATCTGATCGCCTTCAGGACCTACAACCCGCACCTTGGCGGCCGTGATGTCCTCGTTGCGTCGGGTCTGTTTATCCGTTGCGATGTGTGCTGCTCCTCGAACTATTCGGGTTAACGCTCAATTATCAGCGATCGGGCGGCGCGCCGCCACCTCCCGAGACAGGCGCGCAACCAGCGTATCCAGGGACATTGCCCCGAGGTCGGTTCCGTCGCGCAGCCGAACCGCGACCTGGCGGTTTTCAAGCTCGCGATCACCAACGATCAGCAGATAGGGAATCTTCTCCAGTGTGCGGCCGCGGATTTTATAGCCGATCTTCTCGTTGCGCAAGTCCGATTCTACCCGAAATCCCCGCTGATTCAGGGCGTTGGTGATTTCTTCGGCATATTCAGCCTGGGCATCGGTGATGTTCATGACCACGGCCTGCAGCGGCGCCAGCCACAGCGGCAGAATGCCGGCATAGTGCTCGAGCAGAACGCCGATAAAACGCTCGACCGAGCCCAGAATCGCACGATGCAGCATGACCGGCGTGCGCCGCTCGCCATCTTCGGCCACGTATTCGGCGCCCAGACGTGCGGGCATGGAAAAATCGACCTGCATGGTGCCGCACTGCCACACCCGCCCAATGCAGTCAGTCAGCGAAAACTCGATCTTGGGGCCGTAGAACGCACCCTCGCCGGGCTGCAGCTCGTAGTCGATGTCTGCTGCCTCCAGCGCCCCGGCCAGGGCCGCCTCGGCCTTGTCCCAGACTGCATCCGAACCAACTCGCTGCTCGGGACGGGTCGAAAGCTTGACCAGGATATCGGTGAAGCCGAAATCGGCATAGACATCGAAGACCAGTGCGTTGAACGCGATCACCTCGTCGCGGATCTGATCTTCGGTGCAGAAAATGTGCGCGTCATCCTGGACAAAGTTGCGCACCCGCATCAGGCCGTGCAGCGCTCCCGAAGGTTCATTCCGGTGACAGGAACCGAATTCGGCCATGCGAAGCGGCAGGTCTCGATAGCTCTTGAGCCCCTGGTTGAAGATCTGCACGTGACACGGACAGTTCATCGGCTTGATGGCATAGACCCGCTCCTCCGACGATGTAATGAACATGTCATCGCCGAAGTTATCCCAGTGCCCGGACTTTTCCCACAGGCTTCGGTCCACCACCGAAGGCGTGTGCACTTCCTGGTAGCCCGCCTGTTGCAGCCGTTCACGAACATAGTGCTGTATGGCCAGATAAATCCGCCAGCCACGGTCGTGCCAGAACACCATTCCCGGGGCTTCGGGCTGGGTGTGAAACAAGTCCAGCTTCGCGCCCAGCTTGCGGTGGTCGCGCTTCTCGGCTTCTTCGAGCCGCCTGAGGTGCGCCTTGAGCTGCTTTTTGTCCGCCCAGGCAGTGCCGTAGATGCGCTGCAGCATCTCGTTGTCCGAATCGCCCCGCCAGTAGGCACCGGCCAGCTTGGTCAGCTTGAATGCCCCAAGCTTGCCGGTCGACGGCACATGCGGCCCCCGACACAGGTCGACGAAATCGCCCTGGCGGTAGAGCGACAGCGTCTCGTCGGCCGGAATGTCCTCGATGATCCTGGCCTTGTACTCCTCGCCCTGTTGGCGAAAGAACTCAACCGCTTCATCGCGTTCCATGACTTCACGCTCGACCGCAATGTCCTCGGCCACAATGCGCGCCATTTCCTGCTCGATCCGTTCCAGGTCTTCCGGCCGGAACGGTTCGTCACGGGCAAAATCGTAGAAAAAGCCGTGCTCGATGACCGGACCGATCGTGACCTGGGTTTCGGGGAACAGACGCTTGACCGCCTGCGCCAGCAGGTGCGCGGTGGAATGGCGGAGAATCTCCACGCCTTCCTCGTCGCGCGCTGTGATGATGCGCAGTGACGTGTCGTGGTCAATGGCATGGCCGGTATCGACCAGCCGGCCCTCGACCTCACCGGCCAGCGCTGCCTTGGCCAGCCCCGGCCCGATGGACTCGGCCACCTCGTGCACCGTCACCGGATGATCGAAATCCTTGCGGCTACCGTCTGGAAGCGTAATCTGAACCATGGGTGCGAATTGTACCGTCAGTTTGCGGCTCAGGTTGGGCCAAATCCCTGCCTGTAGGGGCTTCGATAGCGGGCCGATGCAGCCTGGCCCGCTTCAGTTCGACGCAGCCACAGGGCCCTCGGCGGGCCAACCCGCATGGCCCACCAGCGCCATTGGAGAACCCTTCAATGCATCGATAGAACCGAATACTTTCCAGCGCTTTCTGGGTGCGTCGTTTTCGGTGGCGGACGCAGCGCAGGAACCGCAGTGTACTCCGATGTACATGAGGATTCCGAGCACGCGTTCAACGGCGCTCCCCCTGGCTTCTTTCCTCCGGAAAACCGCCTGGATTCCGCTGCCTGCGCTGCCCGACGCCGAAAGCGGCGTGCACAGGAAGGGCTGGGACGCATTCGATGGTGGGCGATGCTGGATTTGAACCAGCGACCTCTGCCATGTCAAGACAGCGCTCTAACCAACTGAGCTAATCGCCCGCAAGAATCAAGCCGCGAAGCATACCAGATCATCCCCAAAGCGACAAGCACGGCACCCGTTCAGTCTTCCGCGGCATGGCCGTTGTTGCGCGGAAGAACGATATTGCCGACAACCCGATCGGACTGACGCTCGACCCAGTCGTCATCAAAGCCCTGCATGGCATCGACCACATACAGCGGGCGGTTCTTGGTCTCGATGAACACCCGCGCCAGGTACTCACCGATAATGCCGATACTGATCAGCTGCAGCCCGGAGAAAAACAGCAACATGGTCGCCAGTGAGGCGTAGCCCGGCACATCGATGCCGTAAATCAGTGTGCGAATCACAATCCAGGCCGCGTAAACCAGACCGGCAAACGCGATCAGGAAGCCGAGATATCCCCAGGTTCTCAACGGCGCGGTGGAAAACGAGGTGATACCTTCCAGGGCAAAGTTCCACAGCCGCCACAGATTCCAGCTACTGATCCCCTTGCTGCGCCCGGGACGCGTGTATTCCAGGGTGTCGATTCGAAAACCGACGTAGTTCATCAACCCCTTCATGAAGCGCGTCTTTTCAGGCAGATGCAGCAAGGCGTCGATCACGCGCCGGTCCATCAGCCGGAAATCACCAACGTTGGCCGGCACTGCATCGCCGGCCAGCAACTGCATGACGCGATAGAACGCGGCTGCGCTCATTCGCTTGACCCACCCCTCGCCATGACGTTCAGCCCGGCGAGCGAGCACGACATCGGCGCCCTGGCGCCATTTCTCGACCATCGCCGGCAACAGCGAGGGGGGATCCTGCAGATCCGCATCGAGAATGACGGCCGCCCGGCCGGCGGCAAAGTGCAGGCCACAACTCAAGGCGGCCTCCTTGCCAAAGTTGCGAGACAGGCGAACCACACGCACCCGGTGATCCGATTCACGCCATTCACTCAGCCTCTGGAACGTCTCGTCGCGGCTGCCGTCGTCGATCGCTACGACTTCACACGCACCTCCATCGATTCTGTCGAGCACCGGCGTCAGGATGTCGATCAGGACGGGTATCGTCTCGGCTTCATTGAAGCACGGAACGATGACGCTCAGGGTCGGTGAATCCTTGTATTCGCTCATTGCCCGGTGCCGCGATTTTGCGCCAGTGTGCCGTGGAGTATAGCGAACCCGGAGGTGCTCGCCGGCGTGCAGCGCCCAGGACGCGTCAGCGGCCCGGCGACGTCAACCCGGCAGACGGGTACACTGTGTTTCCGTGACCGCCGACAGCCAGTTCCTGCCGATTCCCAGCCCGCATGTTTCATGAATCTCACACGCCCTCGATTTCCGGAACCGTGCGGACTGACACCGATCACTTGCTGTCCCCGGATGCCGATCCGCCATGGTGGGCCTGGCTGTTCGTCGTCTCGATGATGCTTGCCAGCGCCGCAATCGGGCCGCTGGGCGCACCCTATCTCGACGCCATACGCGACCTGTATTGGGCGCAGCAGATCGCAACAGCCACACAGTGGCCGCTGGTTGGCCCCGAAATCGGGTTCTTCACTCACATTGGTCCGGCCTGGTATTACCTGCTCAGCCCGCCGCTGATTTTCAGCGGCGGGCTGGTGTCCGCTGCAGCCTGGGCCGGCCTGCTGCAGGGTGCGCAATTCCCGCTGGCCCTGGCTTTCGGTCGGCAGATCGGGCAGTGGCGATTCGGCCTGTTCCTGGCTGCCCTGCTGGCGCTGCCCGGGCTGACCACCTTCACATACCTGTCGTTCAACCACTTCAACCTGGTGCCCGCCGCCGTGATCGGCCTGGCGATGATCGCCTGGTCAGACTGGGAACGTCCGCGACGCGGCTCGGCACTGGGTCTCGGGCTGGTTTTTTCGCTGCTGATTCATGCGCACCCGGCCAACCTGGCGCTGGGCTGGATCCTGCCGGTACTCTGGCTGGCCGCGCCCGACCGGATTGTTCGTGCGGGACTGTTGCTGGCCGGCCTGCTGCTGCCCCTGCTGCCCCTGCTGCTGGCCGGTCTGCTCGGTGCGGTTCCGGACACGCCCACCACCGGCCTGTCCGGACACCTGCGCGAACACTGGAATCCCGCCGCGATCGGCCAGACGCCCGTGCTGTTCTGGCATGTGATTGTCGAGGGCTTCCGCCACGGCCTGCTGCTGAGCACCGATGCCGTCCCGGGCGCCAGAATCGCGCTGCGGATTGCAGTCGTCGCGCTGGTGGTGCTGGCGCTGAGCGGGCTGCCGGCGACGCTGCGACCCGGTTACCTGCGTCGGCTGGCTGCGGTCGCACTGCTCGCACTTATCATCCAGACCGCCGCTGCGCTGTGGATGCGCAGCCAAACGCTCTGGTACATGATGCTGGCCGCGCCAACGCTGACTGCCCTGGTGCTGGCCGCCGGGCTGACCGCAATCCGCCCTCGCCCCCGTAACCGGATGATCCTGCCCCTAGCCCTGGTGACCGGCCTGGCCGCCATGGCGCTGCTGACGACATCCCTGCTCGCGACCAAAGACAACAGCGGCAACCGTCATTTTCCGGCCGCCTTTATGCTGGATTTGCTGTCCTCGCCCGAAGTATCCGCCACCAGCGCCGGTGCCCAGCTGAGCTTTCTCGGCAGCGCAACGATGGCCCACCGGCTGTGCGCGACCGAACAGGCCATCGTCGTGCACGCCGGCCTGGCCCAGATCGTCGACAGTCTGACCGATCTGGTGTTCTGGCTGGAATGCCCCGGCCACACGCCGAAGGTCCGGATTGCGGGGATGGAACCAACCGCCGAACATCTGCTGGCGGTAGGTCCGGGCGTTGCGGATGCCCTGCCTCTTGTCCCCGACGGTCGGCTCGAAGCGACGATCTTCTATCCGGTCGCGCGCGTCGTTCACCCCCCGAATTCCGTGGCACTCGCATCGGCAGGCAACTATCCGCCTCGTCCGCGCAATCCGGAGCGTGTACCAGGCATCGTCGACTTCCAGACCCGGGCCGGGGACTGGCTGCTGATTTCCAACCCGTATGCCTGGTGGACCACGATCGATATCGCAGCCGTGATCGCCAATGGCCGCGCCCTCACGCCGACAGCCTCCGATTTCGTCACCTCGGTCTTCCACTGTAACCACTGTGCTGCGGGCCAGCCCGTCAGCTGGCGGGTCCGTTTCAATGCCCCGTCGGCAATGCAGCCGGATATCGTTGTTGTTGAGGGAACGCACAGCCGGACTGATTGAGGTCTTGCACGCGGAAGACCGGATTTGAATTGCTACACTAACGGGTTTGGACAAACTGATCGTGATGCCGGAGCGTTTTTCCGTACTCAATCCACCGCGATTTGACGGCGAACGTCAGGAGTGGCCGCTGCTCGAAGGCCTGCCTCTGGCCCTGGCCATCGCCTCGTTTTCCGGTCGCAAGGGGGGTCCCGTACTGGTGGCCGCAGCCGACGGCTACACCGCGCGCGCCCTGCGCGACGATATCAAGCGGCTCGATGGAGTGCAGGCCGAGCTGTTTCCAGACTGGGAAATCCTGCCTTACGACCTGTATTCCCCGCATCCCGACCTGATCTCGCGCCGACTCGACCTGCTCGCACGACTGCCCGGCATGGACCGCGGCGTGGTCATCGCTCCGGTGACGGCACTGATGCAGCGTCTGCCGCCGGTCGCCTGGGTCCAGGGCCAGAGTCTCAACCTGTCCGCTGGCGAACAGCTCAACATGGGATCATTTCGGGGCCGACTGCATGCCGCTGGCTACCAGAGCAGCGATCAGGTCTGGCAACCCGGCCAGTTCGCCGTGCGCGGGGCCGTGCTGGACCTGTGGCCAATGGGACGCTCCGACCCGTATCGAATCGAGCTGTTTGACGACGAGATCGAGTCCATCCGGACATTTGACGCCGAAAGCCAGCGCTCGACCGGCAGGCTCGAGCGAATCGACATGCTGCCGGCTCGCGAGTACCCATTTGACGAGGACAGCCGCCAGGCCTTTCGCCGCGCATTTCGCAATCGATTCGACGTCGACCTGCGTCGCGCCCTGCCCTACCAGGAGGTCGGTGAAGGGCACCACGGCCAGGGCCTGGAACAGTATCTGCCGCTGTTTTTCGAGCACACATCGAGCCTGACCGACTATCTGCCGACCGCGCATCGCCTGATCGTGCTGCCGGGTGTTGAAGAGGCGGCGCGCGGGTACTGGCAGGAAATCGAACACCGCCAGCAGCAGCGTGGCGGCGATCTCGAGCGACCGGTCCTCAAACCGCAGGAGCTCTTCATCCCCGCACACGAGCTGGCCGACGTCCTGCTGTCCGACGCTGCGGTCTGCATGACCCGGCGCAAGCCGGCCGCATCGGTGGCAGCGCCTGCGCCGGTACTTGATCTTGACAACCAGCCCGAGGCGGCGCTGCATGAGCTGGCAATGCTGGCCGGTCGCGTGCTGATCGCAGCCGATACCGCCGGCCGCCGCGAGCTGATCCACGACACGCTCAGAGCCGGCGGAATGAACCCGACACGACTCGATTCCTGGTCGGCCTTCATGAGCGGCAGCGACCGGCTGGCGTTGATCGAAATGCCGGTCTCCGGCGGCTGTCGCCTGGAACAGAGTAATCTCACCGTACTGACCGAAAGCGAGCTGTTTCCGGGCCATACCCGCACGCTGCGGCGCCAGCGCCGCAGCGGTCAGGACCCCGAATCGATCATCAAGAGCCTGGCGGACCTGCAGTCCGGCGCGCTGGTCGTCCATCTCGAACACGGTATCGGTCGCTACCTGGGCCTGGACGTGCTGGACGCGGGCGAAACGGTGGCTGAATATCTGTGCCTCGAATATGCCGACGGCGACAAGCTTTATGTTCCAGTCACCGATCTGCACCTGGTCAGCCGCTACACCGGCGCCGATCCTGACCGCGTCGAGCTGAACCGGCTTGGCTCCGAACGCTGGGCGCGCACGCGTCGCAAGGCTGCGGAAAAGGTCCGCGACGCGGCTGCCGAGCTGCTCGAACTGCAGGCCCGCCGCGCGGCACGCAAAGGTCAGAGCTTCGCCATCGACCGCGGCCTGTATGCGCGTTTCGCGGCCGGTTTCGAATACGAGGAAACCGACGATCAGCAGCAGGCAATCGATGCGGTCCTGTCCGACCTGTCCTCGGACGAGCCGATGGACCGCGTCGTTTGCGGGGATGTTGGCTTCGGCAAGACCGAAGTGGCCCTGCGGGCGGCCTTCGTGGTGGCTCACACCGGCCGTCAGGTTGCCATGCTGGCGCCGACCACGCTGTTGGCCGAACAGCACTACCGCAACTTCGCCGACCGCTTTGCCGACTGGCCGGTCAACGTGCATTTACTCTCACGCAGCGGCGCCAAACCCGCCGCAACGCTCAAGGGGCTCGAAGACGGCACTGTCGATGTTGTCATCGGCACGCACCGCCTGCTGCAAAAAGACATTCGGTTCCGCGATCTCGGGCTGGTCATCATCGACGAGGAACAGCGTTTCGGCGTGCGCCAGAAAGAGCGCCTCAAGGCCTTGCGGGCCGAAGTCGATCTCCTCACCCTGACCGCAACGCCCATTCCGCGAACCCTCAATATGTCGATGGCCGGCCTGCGAGATTTGTCCATCATCGCCACGCCACCGGCGCGCCGCCTGGCGGTGAGAACCTTTGTTTCCGAATGGGACACACCAACCATCCGGGATGCAATCACCCGCGAGTTCCAGCGCGGCGGCCAGGTCTACTTCCTGCACAACGAGGTGCGCAGCATGGCGCGCCAGGTCACCGAACTCGAGGCCATGTTTCCCAACGCGCGCGTCGGCATGGCACACGGCCAGATGCCGACCGGCGAGATGGAGCGCACCATGCGGGACTTCTACGCTCGCCGCATCAACCTGCTTGTCTGTTCGACCATCATCGAAAACGGCATCGATGTGCCCACGGCCAACACCATCATCATCAACCGCGCCGATAAATTCGGTCTGGCACAGCTTCACCAGCTCAGGGGTCGCGTCGGCCGCTCGCACCATCTGGCCTATGCCTATCTCGTCACGCCGCCCTGGAAGGTGCTGACACGCGACGCGAAAAAGCGACTGGAGGCCATCCAGTCACTCGAGGAACTGGGCGCCGGATTTACCCTGGCCAGCCATGACCTCGAAATCCGCGGCGCCGGCGAGCTGCTCGGCGAAGAGCAGTCCGGCCAAATCGAGGCGATCGGGTTTGCCCTCTACTCCGATCTGCTCAATCGTGCCGTCGAGGCGCTGAAAAACGGCGAGCTGCCGGATCTAGACGAGCCCGTGTCACACGGCAGCGAGGTCGATTTGCATCTGACCGCCATGATTCCGGAACACTACCTGCCCGACGTGCACCAGCGCCTGGTGCTCTACAAGCGCATCAGCCAGGCCGACAGCAACGCTCAGCTCAACGACCTGCAGGTCGAGATGATCGACTGCTTCGGGCTGCTGCCCAACGAAGTGAAGAACCTGTTCGCCACTGCCGAGCTCAGACTGCGCGCGAAGAAACTGGGCATCAAGCGCCTTGAGGTTGGTCCCGCCGGCGGACGCGCGGAGTTCAAGGCCAGGCCGGATATCGACATGGGCGAGCTGCTCAAGATGATCCAGAAGGAATCCCACACCTTCGAGCTGCCCGACAACGACAAGCTTCGAATCAAGGGCGAGTTCGAGGCAATCGAGGATCGCTTTCACATGGCCGAGGAACTGCTCGAGCGTCTGGCTCCCGAAGAGCGCGCGGCGGCCTGAGACCGAACAAGCCTGACCGCCAACACGCCAGGCCGGCAGAACCGGAACCCCGGAAGCCGCAAACGGGCGCGGAACAGATCCGGAGCGCACCCCGCCACGCGGGCCGAATTCCGACCTCGTCCGTCGGGGACGCCGCCCCGACCTACCGCCTTTCGCCTCGCGCCTACCCGCGGATATCGTCCGTGATGGTGACGCCGGATTCGGTGGGCGCGGACGCGTGGTCGATTCGTTTGTCGCGGTGGGCGCCAAGTTCGCAGATCGCATCCGCGACGGGCGCCTCTTATAATGTCTCTGAGCAATCGGGACCTGCCCACCTTGCGGCATTGGGTCCCGACCGATAATTTGCGGTATTTTCGCAACCTGCCCGGGCGCTCTGACTGGCACACAGGCCCTACAGGAGCCATCTGAATGCACTGCATGCGTAACGGCCGATTGGCGGCAAACCAGCGCTATCCCGTAATCGCGTGGATGGCGCGGCGCTGGAGAAGCAACAGCTCGCCGGCGGATTGCACCGCGCGAGCCCGAATCCTGCTCATCACCATCATTGGCGGCCTGGTATCCGCGGCCATCGCCGGCGATGACCTGGACGAGGTGTTCCAGGACCGATTCGAGCATATCCCCCCGGTTGCCCTGCAACTGCTACCCGCCAGTGGGGTTGACGGCGCGCAGCGGGTCAGCTTTGCTCTGCCCCTGCCGCCGGGCGCGCTGTTCGATACGAATCGCGCCAGTCTGTGGCTGGACGGCCTGGAGCAGCCGCTTCATGTCGAGGCGCTGGGCACCTGGCACGCACTGCCACCGCCCGGTCTGCATTGCACCGACACACAGCCATCCGACCAGGGCAGCCTGCGCAGCGTCCTGCTACAGGCCGATATCGATTTCGGTGCCGGACAGGCGGTTGTCGCCGAGGTGCGGCTTGACCGGACTCGCAGCCTGACGCTTGCCGACCCTGTTCCGGTCGAGCAGACCTGGCAGCTGGCGGAATCCGGCAGCTATGTCGCGGAAGACGGCGTACTTGAGCCCAAGGTGCTCGCGCAGTGGTCACCGCAGCATCTGCGCTGCGCCGGCCTGGCGCCAGCCCTGGGTAAGGTCGGCCTGCGAACCTACATGGCGGCCACGGATCAGGCCCAGATCGATTTTTTCTACACTACAATCAACGACTTCGGGCCTTCAGGCTGGCCGGCCAGCCAGGGTCTGATCGATTACAAGAACGACTACGAGCCCTGGCTGTATGACCGTCCCGCCGTGTTTTATCTCGGCCACCTGCGCAGCGGCAACATCGACCAACTGCGCGAGGCGCATCGGGCCGCGCATTTCTACGCGCAGAACATCTATACCCCGGAGCAATGTCAGGCGGCCGGCAACAACAACGACTGCGTCGGCTACTTCCGTCTCAAGAACCCGGATATCGGCAGCAGCTGGAAAGACCCCAAGTACTCCTACGGCGAAGGCATGGAACTGGCCTGGTGGATGACCGGGCTGCCGATCTTTCGCGACACGGCCCAGCACGTGGTCGAAGCGGCCGATCGCGGCGCACCGATCCTTCAGGCCGACACGGCCGGCGACCACTGGTTCAGTGAGCGCTGGTGGGGGTTTGCCCTGCAGGCCAATGCGTCGGCTTTCGCAATCACTGGGGATTCGGCTGTGCACGACAAGCTGGTTGAAGCCACCGCAGCGTTCCGGACACGCCAACTCTCCCATCCGCAGGCCAACGGCGGCTGCTTTATCTACAACTGGGACGGTGGCAGTGACAAGGGATTCTCACCCTGGATGTCGGCCCTGCTGCAGTACGCCTTCCTCAACACCTGGCAGCTGACTGCCGATGCGCGTCTGCCGGACATGATGAGCGACCTGGCCGGCTGCATCTCGGATTTGGGCCTGCGGACGGTCAGTGGCGAAGGCCCGCAAATTGATGGGCAGTTCGTGTCCTACTACGGAGTGCGGCATGACGGCACACCGCTCGACAGCAATCCCTGGAGCGGCATCGAGCACAGCAGTGACGTGGCCTCACTGCTTGCCATCGGCAGCGCATTCGCCGCGGAGCCGCTGCGCGAGCAGCTGCGGCAACATGTGCACGCCCTGATACCCAGTCACGAGTGGACGATCGACTACTGGACCCGCAATACACCCGACTACCCGCGCTATCGCGTCTCACCGCCGCGCAAGTACGCCTGGCAATACCACTACGTGCACGTGATTCCATATCTGGTCAACGACTGACCCGGCAGGGCAACTTTCAAGCATCGAGCACACGCCACGATGTATGTGTAGATCTTGTCGGTCGGGGACGCCGCCCCGACCTACCGGTGGGCACGGTCCCGAACTGGACGGTCGTGCAGGACAACAAGCCTCAACTGCTGAGCATCTTCCCGGGATTGAGGATATCGTCGGGGTCGAAGGCGGCCTTGATCTTTCGCATCATTTCGATCTCGGCCGCCGACCGGCTATAGTGCAGGTCGTCGCGCTTGAGCAGACCAACGCCGTGCTCGGCCGAGATACTGCCCTCGAAACGGCGCACCAGTTCGAACAGGTGCGGACTCAGCTTCCTGCCGGCGGCATGGAAGGCGTCGATCGACCAGTCTTTCGGCCTGAGTACGTTCATATGCAGGTTGCCGTCGCCGATGTGCCCGAACCACACCACCTCGTAATCGGGATAGCGCTCGGCCACCAGTCGGTCGAGTGATTCGAGAAATTCCGGCACCCGCGAGACGCGTACCGACAGGTCATTCTTGTAGGGCGTATGCGCGCCGATTGATTCACTGATCGACTCGCGCCAGCGCCAGAGCGCCTGCGCTTGCGTACCGGACTGGCTCAAGGTGCCGTCAGCCACATGTCCGGCTTCGACCAGGCGCTCGAACAGCCGAAGGGCCCGCTCCTGATTCTCCTGGCCAGGATCGTCGAATTCCACCACCGCGTAGTACGGACATTCGTCCTCGAGCGGAAACACTTCACCGGTGGCCGCCGAGACATGACCGATCGAACGCCGGTCGAAGAACTCGAAGGCAGACAGCCGCAGCCCGGCGCGCAGTTCCGTGAACACCGGCATGATCGAAGACAGGCCGAAAAAACCGAGCAGCAGCACGGACTGCTCCGGTGGCGGCCGGGTCAGCGCCACGGTCGCCTCGGTGATGATGCCGAGCACGCCTTCGGAGCCGATCATCAGGTGCCTGAGGTCCAGGCCGGTGTTGTTCTTGACCAGACCCCGATTGAGATCCAGCACCTCGCCGACGCCGGTCACAACCTTCAGGCCACGGACCCACTCGCGCGTCATGCCGTAGCGCAGTACCCGGATCCCGCCGGCGTTGGTGGCAATCGATCCGCCGAGCTGGCTGGAGTCGGCCGCGGCCCAGTCGACCGGGTAATAGAACCCGGCGTCGGCGGCGAGCCGCTGCAGTTCGCCAACCGGCACGCCGGCCTGGGCCCGCAGGCTGGGCTCGGTCCTGTCGAGTTCAAGCACCTCGCGCATTTTCTCCAGCGAAACGACCACCTCCCCTTCGCAGGCCACAGCACCCCCGGATAGTCCGGTTCGGCCCCCGCTGGGCACCAGCCTCAGACCCCTGTGCCGGGCCGTGCGCACGATGCTTGCGACTTCTTCGGTGCTGCGCGGGAACACCACTGCGGTCGGAAGGGCGTCCCAGAAGCGGGTCCAGTCACGCCCGTACTGCGCCAGGGTTTCGGGATCGTCGAGCGTTTCGATATCGTCGAACATCACCATTGTTCAATTATGACTTGATTGCCCGGCCGAATGTCACCAGACTTGTGCTTTCAACCTCCGAAGAACAAACGACTGCATGAAGCAAAACTACTCGCTGGACAAGCAGGACATCAACTTTCTGCTGCTCGAGAACATTCACGATCGCGCCATTGCCAGTCTCCGGCAGTCGGGCTACACCAGCTTGCGCACAGAGAGCGCGGCACTAGGCCCGGGCGAGCTCGACAGCGCCATAGCCGACGCCCATTTTCTTGGCATTCGCTCACGCAGTCAGGTCACGGCAGAGGTTCTCGACCGGGCCGGGAAGCTCACCGCAATCGGCTGCTTCTGCATCGGCACCGACCAGGTCGATCTGCCCGAGGCACGCAAACGCGGCATCCCGGTGTTCAATGCGCCCTACGCCAACACGCGCTCGGTGGCCGAACTGGTGCTGGCCGAAACCATCATGCTGATGCGCGGCGTTCCGGCCAAGAACGCCGGTGCCCATCGGGGGCGCTGGCTGAAAACGGCCAAGGGCTCACACGAGGTGCGCGGAAAGACCCTGGGCATCGTGGGTTTCGGGCATATCGGCTCGCAGCTCGGCATCCTGGCCGAAGGCCTGGGCATGAACGTGATCTACTACGACATCGTCGACAAGCTGCCGCTGGGAAACGCCACGGCGATCGACCGGCTCTCCGATCTGCTCGCGCAGGCCGATGTCGTCACCCTGCACGTGCCCGACACCGATCGGACGCGCGGCATGATCGGGCAGCGTGAACTGGAGACCATGCGCCCCGGCAGCCATCTGATCAATGCGTCCCGGGGCCGGGTGGTCGATCTTCCCGCGCTGGCCGATGCTCTGCGCTCGGGTCACCTGGCCGGCGCGGCCATCGATGTCTTCCCGCACGAGCCAGCCCATGCCGATGATGAGTTCGAATGTGAACTGCGCGGCATGGACAACGTGCTGCTGACCCCTCACGTTGGCGGATCGACCCGCGAGGCACAGGAGAATATCGCGCTCGACGTAGCCGCCAAGCTGGTGCGCTACTCCGACAACGGCTCGACCATGGGTGCGGTCAACTTTCCCGAGGTGTCCCTGCCCGACCACGAGACCGCACGGCGCATCATGCATATCCACCGCAACGAACCCGGTGTGCTGCAGGCGATCAATACGATCTTTTCCGACGCCGGGGTGAACATCGCCGCGCAGTACCTGCAAACCACGCCCGACGTCGGCTACGTGGTCATGGACATCGAGACCGACGACGCCACCACCCTGATTCGCGGCCTGCAGACCATACCGGCAACCATCCGCACACGTTTCCTGTACTGAGCGAGGAGATCCGCATGACCGCAATCGACATCAAGCGCAACGACCAGCGGCAGCGTTTCGAAGCCGTCGTCGACAACCAGCTGTGCGTGCTCGAATACACGATCGACGGCAAGACAATCAGCATGAACCACGTGCGCGTGCCCGAGGCCGTCGGTGGGCGGGGCATCGCCGGGGAGATCACCCGTCATGCACTGGACTGGGCGCGTTCCAACGACCTTCGTGTCGTGCCCAATTGCCCCTACGTGGCCGGCTGGATCGAGCGCCACCCGGAATACGCCGACCTGATCTGAGCCTTGCAATCACCTTCTCGGCCGGGAACCCGGGGCAGCGCTTGTCCAGTCTGGCCGGAACGATGAGCTGCACAGGGGATCTCACAGACCGCGTGGAACACGGCAGCCCCGCAAAACAATTCGCCCCGTTGCGCTTGTCCCGGCCCGAGATCGGTGCTAACGTCCAGCAATGCATTCTCTCATCGCTATGCTGATACGAGGCCTGCTCGCCATTACGCTGGTGACGGGCGGGCTGTCGGCCTGGAGCATGAATGCAACATCCATGGCAATGGGGCTGTCCTCGCAGGCAGCACCGGACATCAGCGGCCAGCAAGACGCAGACAATCACCACGCCGACAGTCAGGCAGCTGCTCATGCGCCGTCCGAGCAGCCGCAACACGATTGCTGCGAAGATCAGGAAGGCGACTGCGCGCAGGATATGTACGAGAAATGCGATTGCGTCTGTCCCGCGCTGAGTATTTTTGTCCCGGTAGATAATCCGCCCGCCATCACGGCGGCCGCGCAAGGCCCCGTCGCCAGCATTTTTGTTTCCGCGCCTCAAAGGGTCATCACGACTCTGCTTCGCCCACCCCGGGCCTGATACTCCCCCAAACCTGCTCACCGCACAGGCGCCGGCATGCCGCGATAAATCGGCATCGCTGGATCGTCCGTGCATTGCGATCCTTTGCCACCTGCAACATCAAGCGAGGTCCGCCATGTCCCATGGAACCCTCATATCGGCAAATGACGCCAGTCGCCCTGCACGATTGGCGCTTTGCCTGTCCGTTCTGCTGACATTGTCGACGGCGGCACCGGCGACCGATTCAACCAATGGCGATTCGCCCGCAGCGTCCGTAACAGCGCTCGGCGACAGCGAACGTCTGACGATGGAAGCCGCCGTATCAATAGCCCTGGCTGCCGCCGATCCCGTCGTCCAGCAGTTCATGGCCCGCACCGAGGCCCTTGAACACGAGGCCGTGGCCGACGCCCGGCTGCCCGATCCGATGGTTTCGGCCCAGGTCGTCAATGTCCCGACCGATACCTTCCGCCTGGATCAGGACGGCATGACCCAGGCGCTCAGACTGGGCCTGCGCCAGGAGATTCCGGCCGGGCGAACGCTGGCTATCCGCGGACGCCAGCGCAGCAGCGAAGCCGAAGCTGAGCATGCCCAAGCCGAGCTGGCGCGCCGCCAGATCACGCTGGAGACCCGCCAGGCCTGGCTGGAACTGGCCTGGCAGGAACAGGCGGCAGCAGTGCTGCGCCACAGTCGGAGCCGCATCGAGCAGCAAATAGAGTCCCTGCAATCGCGCTTCGCCGCCGGCGGACTGCACGCCCAGGCTCTGCTGCGCACGGACCTGGAGCTTGCCCTGCTCGACGACCGCGTTGCCGAACACCGCCGCCTGGCCGATCGCGCGCGCGCCACGCTGGCCCGCCATATCGGCGGCGAGGCCTACCGCCCCCTGCCCGATCGCATGCCGGAGATCGAAGCGGTGGAACTCGATCTGAACCAACTTCGGCCACGCCTGGTGACCCACCCGGCCGTCGCGGCAAAGCAGGCGCGGATCGATGCGGCCGAACTCGGCATCGAACTGGCCAAACAGGCCTACAAACCGAGGCTGGCCGTCGAGGCCGGCTACGGCCTGCGCTCCGAACGCCCCGATTTGGCCAGCATCGGCGTGAGCCTGTCGGTGCCCCTGTTCACCGGCAACCGGCAGGACAGGCGCCACAGCGCGGCGGTTCGTCGCAGCAGTGCGGCCCAGTTCGAGCGTGACGCGCTGCTGCTGGATCTCAGACGTCAGCTCGAACAGGCCGTAACCGACTGGCAACGCTACCGCGAACGCCTGGCGCTGTATGAAAAGGTCGTCGCCGAACGCGCCCGCGACACGGTCGAGGCGTCGGTGACGACCTACGCCAACGGGCAGACCGACTTCGCCGAACTCATTGGCAGCCAGCTGACCGAGCTGGACACACGGATCAAACAAGCGGAACTGAAGGCCCGCGCCGGCAGCGCCTGGGCGCAAATTCTCTTTCTCACGGGAGAACAGTTGTGAACAAGTGGCAAGTAATCCTCATTGCGCTGGCGGCTGCCGCGCTCGGATTTCTGGCGGCCTGGTGGGGTTTGAACGGCCCCGATGCGGACAGCCAGGGACAACCGGGAGAGTCCGGGCGCGAAATACTCTACTGGGTGGCGCCGATGGACCCGAACTACCGGCGCGACGAGCCCGGCAAGTCGCCCATGGGCATGGACCTGGTCCCGGTCTACGCCGACGAGGCCGGCCCGGGAGGCGACCGGGGCGAGCCCGGCATCCGGATCAACCCGGCCGTGATCAACAACATCGGCGTCAAGACCTCCGCCGTCGAGCGCAGGGACCTGGCGCGCGACATCGACGCCGTGGGCCTGGTCACGCCCGACGAGAGCCGGATCGCGCATGCCCATGTCCGCACCGAGGGCTGGATCGAGGTGCTGCATGTCGATACGGAAGGTGCGCGGGTAGCGGCCGGACAGCCGCTGTTCGAGATCTATTCCCCGGCGCTGGTCAGCGCGCAGGAGGAATTTCTGCAGGCGACGCGAATGGGCAACCGGGCGCTCGTCACCGCGTCGAAATCGCGGCTGGCGGCCCTGGGCATGAGCGCGGCGCAGATCGACGCGCTGCGCGATCGCGGCTCGCCCGAGCGGCTGTTCACGGTGCGCGCTCACCACGACGGCCACCTGCTGGAGCTCAACGTCCGCCAGGGCATGTACGTCCAGCCGGGAGACACCATCATGAGCATCGCCGACCTGTCGAGGGTCTGGGTCGACGTCGATCTCTACGAGGGCCAGGTCAACCGGGCCGTAGCAGGCCAGCGGGCCGTCATGGCGCTGCCCTGGGCCGAACCGGGGCGCCAGTGGCGCGGCGAGGTCGACTACGTCTACCCGACCATCCGCCCGGAAACCCGCACCGGGCGCCTGCGCCTGGCCTTCGACAACCCCGACCTGACGCTCAAGCCCAACATGTACGCCCGTGTGGCGATCGCGGCCGACCCGCGCTCCGATGCCCTCGCGGTGCCGACCCAGTCCATCATCCGCACCGGCCAGGCCGAGCGCGTCATCCTGGCCCTGGGCGAGGGCCGTTTCCGGCCGGCGGAAGTGGCCACCGGCATCGAATCCGATGGCTGGACGGAGATCACCGCAGGCCTTGACGAAGGCGAGCGGATCGTCGTCTCCAGCCAGTTCCTGATCGACTCGGAAGCCAGCGGCGATGCCAGCCTGCTGCGCATGATCGACGACGGGGCGGGGCCGGACCACGATCGGGACCATGGCGACCATGGGGATGCCATGGCGTCGGACCATCGGCAGCACGACGCTCACCAGGGCGGGGACGCGCTGCAGGACCCGGATCATTCGGAGATGGACCACTCGGGAATGGATCACTCGGGAATGGATCACTCGGAGATGGATCACTCGGGGATGGACCACTCGGAAATGGAGCACTCCGAAATGGACCACTCGGCGCACGGGCAAAGCGAGGATGAACCGGGAGCCCGGCCATGATCGCCGCCGTCATCCGCTGGTCGATCCGCAACCGCGTCCTGGTTCTGATGCTGTCGGCCCTGCTGGCGGCCTGGGGCACGATCGCGATGCTCAAGACGCCGCTCGACGCCATTCCCGACCTGTCGGACGTGCAGGTCATCGTCAAGACCAGCTATCCCGGCCAGGCGCCGCAGGTGGTCGAAGACCAGGTGACCTACCCGCTGACCACCGCCATGCTGTCGGTGCCCGGCGCGACGACCGTGCGCGGCTACTCGTTCTTCAACGACTCCTTCGT
Source organism: Pseudomonadota bacterium (assembly GCA_013285445.1). Lineage (NCBI taxonomy): Bacteria > Pseudomonadati > Pseudomonadota > Pseudomonadota bacterium. The sequence continues at coordinate 1,998,605 of CP053448.1, forward strand.
CTACGTCATCTTCGAGGACGGCACCGATCTCTACTGGGCCCGCTCGCGCGTGCTCGAATACCTCAGCCAGGTCGCCCCCACCCTGCCGCAGGAGGCCCGGCCCGCACTGGGGCCCGACGCCACGGGCGTGGGCTGGGTCTACCAGTACGCCCTGGTCGACCGGAGCGGCCGGCACGACCTGGCCGAGCTGCGCTCGCTCCAGGACTGGTTCCTGAAATACGAGCTGCAGACCGTCGAGGGTGTCTCCGAGGTCGCCTCGATCGGCGGCATGGTCCGCCAGTACCAGGTGGTGGTCGACCCGGACAAGCTGCGCGCCCACGACATTCCGCTTTCGCGCGTGCGCCAGGCCATCCAGAACGGCAACATGGAAACCGGCGGGCGGGTCATCGAAATGGCCGAGGCCGAGTACATGGTGCGCGCCACCGGCTACATCGATTCCCTTGCCGATATCGAAGAGATCCCCATCCGGACCTCGGACCGGGGCGTGCCCATCCGCATCGGCGACATTGCCGAAGTCCGCTTCGGGCCGGAACTGCGCCGCGGCATCGGCGAGCTCAACGGCGAGGGCGAAGCCGTCGGGGGCGTGATCGTCATGCGCTTCGGCGAAAACGCCATGGCCACCATCGAGCGGGTCAAGGAAAAACTGGAATCGCTCAAGCAGGGACTGCCCGAGGGCGTCGAGATCGTCGAGACCTATGACCGTTCCTCACTGATCAGCCGGGCGGTCGACACGCTCACCGAGAAACTCATCGAGGAGTTCATCGTCGTCGCGCTGGTCTGCCTGGTCTTCCTGTTTCACTTCCGCTCCTCGCTGGTGATCGTGCTGAGCCTGCCGCTGGGCATTCTCTCGGCCTTCATCGTCATGCAAATCCAGGGCATCAACGCCAACATCATGTCCTTAGGCGGCATCGCAATCGCCATCGGCGCGATGGTGGACGCGGCCATCGTGATGATCGAGAACTATCACAAGCACCTCGAACAGGCCGAAGGCAAGCTCGAGGGCGAAGCGCGCTGGGACGCGCTGGCCGACGCGGCCGTGGAGGTCGGCCCGGCGCTGTTTTTCTCCCTGCTGATCATCGCGCTGAGCTTCGTGCCGATTTTCGCCCTGGAAGCCCAGGAAGGCCGTATGTTCAAGCCGCTGGCCTTCACCAAGACCTATGCCATGGCGGCCGCCGCCGGCCTGGCCATCACGCTCGTGCCGGTGCTGATGGGCTACCTGATCCGCGGGCGCATCACGCCGGAGCACAGAAACCCGCTCAACCGCTTCCTGACCTCGCTCTACCGGCCCGTGCTGGCGACCGCGCTGCGCTTCCCGATTTCGACGGTGGTACTGACGCTGGCCATTCTTGCCAGCGCCTGGATCCCCTACAGCCGTATCGGCAGCGAGTTCATGCCGGAACTCGACGAAGGCGACCTGCTCTACATGCCGAGCGCCTACCCGGCCGCCTCGGCCGGCAAGATGGCTGAAATCCTGGGCCAGACGAACCGTCTGATCATGACGGTACCCGAGGTCGAAACCGCCTACGCCAAGGCCGGCCGCGCCGACACCGCCACCGACCCGGCGCCCCTGACCATGATCGAGACCACCATCCGGCTCAAGCCCAGATCCGAGTGGCGCGACGGCATGACCATGGACAAGCTCAAGGCCGAACTCGACGAGCTGGTCCAGATCCCGAGCCTGACCAATACCTGGATCATGCCGATCAAGAACCGCATCGACATGCTGGCAACGGGCATCAAGACGCCGGTCGGAATCAAGGTATCCGGCGCCGACCTGGAAGTGATCAACGAAATCGGCGAGGAGATCGAGCGGGTCATGCGCGACGTGCCCGGCACCGCCTCGGTCTACGCCGACCGCGTGACCGGCGGGCGCTACGTCACCGTCGACGTGCTGCGCGATCAGGCCGCCCGCTTCGGGCTGAACATCCGTGACGTGCACGAGATCGTGCGCTCGGCGGTGGGCGGCATGTCGGTCAGCGAAAGCGTGGAAGGGCTGGAGCGCTACCCGATCAGCGTGCGTTATCCGCGCCACGTTCGGGATTCGCTCGGCGACCTCGAGAATCTCGCCATCGTCACCCCGACGGGCGCCCAGATCCCGCTCTCTGCCGTCGCCGACATTGCCATCGAGACCGGGCCCGGCGTGATCCGGACCGAGAACGCCCGGCTTAACGGCTGGATCTACGTCGACGTCAGCGACCCGGACCTGGGCGGCTACGTGCAGCGGGCCAAGCGTGCCGTTGCCGAACAGGTCGAGCTGCCGCCCGGCTATTCGCTGGGCTGGTCCGGGCAGTACGAGTTCATGCAGCGCGCCGCCGACAGGCTCAAGCTGGTGGTGCCGGCCGCCGTCGGCATCATCGTGCTGCTGCTGTTCATGAACTTCCGCAACCCGGTCTCGGTGCTGATCATCCTGGGCACGCTGCCGCTGTCGCTGGTCGGAAGCTACTGGCTGCTCTATCTGCTCGGCTACAACCAGTCGGTGGCCGTCGGCGCCGGCATGATCGCGCTGGCCGGCGTGGCCGTGGAAATCGGCGTGCTCATGCTCGTCTACCTGGACCAGGCGCTGGCCCGCCACCGCGCACAAGCCGCCGAAGACGGGCGGATTCTGTCGCGCGCCGACCTGGTGCAGGCGGTCACCGACGGCGCCCTGTTGCGAGTGCGCCCCATCCTGATGACCGTGTCGGTGATCATCGCCGGCCTGCTGCCGATCATGCTCGGCCACGGCACCGGCTCGGAAATCATGCGTCGCATCGCCGCGCCGATGGTCGGAGGCATGATCAGCGTGACGGTCCTCACGCTGCTGGTGGTGCCGACCATCTACTATCTGTGGAAATCCTTCGGGCTGAAAACGACAGCCATTCCCTGATCCTTACTGCATTCATCGAGGAGAAACGACCATGACCCCCAACCGACTGACCACCGCCATCATGCTTGCCGCCAGCCTGTTGCTGACCGCTGCCTGCCAGGCCCAGTCCGGTGACGACACCGCTCGGCAGCCCGCGGTTTCCGCGGCCCATGAAATGACGGTCTATCACGACCCGCAGTGCGGCTGCTGCGGCAAGTGGGTTAAACACATGGAAGAAAACGGCTTCCTGGTCGAGGCCGTTCCGACAAGCGACATGAACCGCATCAAGAACGAACTCGGCATCCCCCGCGAACTGCCGTCCTGTCACACCGCCGTGGTCGGCGATTACGTCATCGAGGGCCACGTGCCGGCCGACGATGTGCTGCGGCTTCTGACCGAGCAGCCGCAGGCGCGCGGCCTGAGCGTGCCCGGCATGCCGCTTGGCTCGCCCGGCATGGAAGTGGGCGAACGCCGTGCAGCCTACAAGGTTTTTCTGTTCGATGACGCCGGCAATCCTCGAGTCTTCAGCCAATACGATGCCATTACCGGTGAGCGCTAGCCTATACGCTCTTGCACTGCTGCGACTGCAGGTAGTTTTGCAAACCGATACGCTCGACCAGCTCGAGCTCGGTCTCCAGCCAGTCGGTGTGCTGCTCTTCATCTTCAAGCATGGCCGAGAGCAACCCGCGGCTGACAAAATCCGCCTGTTGCTCGCAGTGGGCAATGGCTTCACCGAGCACCCTGCGGGCGCGCTTGATCAGCGCCAGATCCTGCTGCAGCTGATCGATCGGCGTGGCCGCTGACTCGATGACCGCACTGGCCGAAAAATCCGGTTCGCCCTCAAGGAACAGGATTCGGTCAGCGAGTTTCGCGGCGTGCTCCATTTCCTCGACCGAATAGTCGTACTGAATATCCGCCAGCCGGTCAAAACCCCAGTTGGCGCAGCTTCGTGAGTTGCGCAGATACTGGCGATGACCGGTCAGCTCAATGGCCAGGTAGGCGTTGAGATACTCGATGACTCTGGCTGACCCCTGCATAAGCGCCTCACGATGGCTCCGGTGACAAGCGGAATCTTACCTCAGGCCGGATTTCCCGGCCACACCATGTATGTAACACTCAGCCCGTGGTCTTGTGCATGCGCTCCAGAATCCGGTCGGCAACCCGGAACGCATTGGCGTAAATGGTCCAGGTAAACGGCACGCTGCCGCCGGTCGGCATGAAGCTGCCGTCGGTGACATAGACGTTATCCACGCCATGAATGCGACAGTCCGGATCGAGCACCGAATGCACCGGATCCGTGCCAAAACGACAGCCGCCGGCCATCAGGTTGCGTGACGCGTTGCGGCGCACGCCGGATCGAACGCGATCAGCGCCCATCAGCTCGGCAATCCGGCGCGCCTTGCTGACCAGAAATGCACCGACCTGGCGATCGTGCGGATGCTGGCCGGTTCGAATGCGGGCGACCGGCATGTCCCAGCGGTCCCGGATCGTCGGATCGAGTGAAACGCGGCAGTCATCATTGGGCAACCAGTCGCAGAACACCTCGAAACGCAGGTACTGCCGGGTGGTGAACGACTGCTTGAGCCGACGCTTGAGATCGCTGCCCCATCGCAGCTTGCTGCCGGCCCATTTGCTCGACTGCGCCCTGAGGATCGGATTGGGATGGCGCATCAGGAAATCGATCGTGCCGCCCTTGCGACGGGTTCCCATGCGATTGGGCAGGTCATACATGAAATACCAGTCCTGCAGACTGCGGTTGACGAAGGGGCCGCGCGTTCTCAGGGCAGCGGCGCGCCCGGCCGACATGCCGTCAACGTCGAACTCGGCGGTACCCGCGCCACCGGAAGAGAAAATCAGGTTGCGGCCAACCTGGCCGTGATTGTTGCCCAGTCCGTCAGGGTGTTGCGACCCGCGCGAATTGAGCAGCAGTCGCGCGCTTTCAACCGCCTGACAGGCCACCACGAACAAGTCCGCCTCGATACGACGGGTTCGGCCATTGCGATCGCCGCACTCAACGGCAACCGCTCGCCCCTGCTGGTCGCTGATGATTCGCTTGGCCTGCATGCCGGGACGGATCTCCAGACACCCGCTGTCGAGGGCGCGGTCGAGCAGCGCTGCACGGGCACTGCCCTTGGCACCGCTCGAACAGCCATAGCTGCCGCAATAGCCGGAGTACTCGCAGGCTCGTCTCTGCCCGGAAGGCCGCGACAGAATGGCCCGCGGTGTAGGCAAAGGATGTAGACCTTTGCCGATGCAAACCGCGTCGATCTCGCCGGCAAACGGGTGCTCCAGCGTTGGCGGCTGGGGAAAATCGCGCGTCGACCGCGGTTCGGCGTTGGGATGCTCGACCACGCGCCCCGAGATCCCGACCTCCGTCTCGACCCGGGCATAGTAGGGCTCCAGATCGGCATAACTGATCGGCCAGTCAACCACGTTGGCGCCATCAATCGGGCCGAACTCGCTGGCCAGACGAAAATCCTCGGGCTTGAGTCGGAAGAAAAAGCCGCTCATGAAGTTGCTCGACCCGCCCACGCAGTTGCCGTTCCAGAAGCTGCGCCCGGCCCGGGCAACCCATTGACCATCGCGGTTGCGCGTTTCAAGTACGTGCGGTTGCTCGCTCACAGGCGGCTTGAAGACCTGTCGCCGACAGCACGCCAGCTCATCCTTGAAGAAATCGTCCTCGGTATACCAGCCGCCCTTCTCGAGCACGATCACCCGGTAACCGGCCTCAGCCAGGGTCTTGGCGACCGGCGCACCGCCGGCGCCACTGCCAATGACGCAGACGTCGAACCCTTCATCCATGGGCGGCACAGACTCCGACAACATCGCGGCGGGGCCGGAAATAGGCGTCATCGAGCAGTCGATACCAGCGCTTGTCCGGCGGCGGCGCGGGAAAACCCGGCTGGTGAGCCAGCCAGCGCCAGCCCGTACCGTCGATGTTTCCGCCATAGACCGGATCGGCCAGCAGGGACTCGATGACCACATCGAGATGCCGCGAAACCCAGCGTTCCCAGCTGCTGTCTTCGATCAACGACAGCAGCAACGCTTCGCGCTGCTCGCTTGTCAGGTCTTCAAACGGACGGCCCTGCTGCTGACGAGCTTGCTGATTGAATTCACTGACCCGCCCGAGCAGAAACTCGCGCCGGTCGACGGCAGTGTGCGGCAAAACCGTGCGGGCGTAAGTCAGCGTACCGGCCTGTTCGGCGCCGGGACCGTCTCCGTCGTCCGGCAACAGGTGTCCGTAAAGCGCACCGAGCGTGCGCCAGGGCTCAGCCTCCAGCCTCCGCGCCGGCATGTGCCGGCACGCAAACAACGCACCGGCCGGTACCACCGCCAGCCAGGCAGCCGTCAGTCCACCGGCGCGCATCAGTTCACGCCGCGTGCATCCAGTCGGCCCGGATTCACCCCGCTTGCGGTGTCCGTCGTCAGGCTGACTCATGCATTCCTCGCGGCGGGCGAACAATGCGGTCAGACTAACTCAAACAGCAAAGGGTCGCCTTGACCTGGGCCATGTTCTGACCCGGGCTTGCGGTAAACTGACCACCACGGCGAGCGGCTGGACATCAGCCTGCAACCGGAACCGGATGGCTCGTGATCACCAGGAGTACCTCTGCCCAGTGAACGATTCCGATGCGTCGATGGCTGCCGCCCGTAAGCGGCGACGCTGGCTGCGCCATGTTCTGCTTGCACTGGCTGCCGCCTACCTCATCGCTTTGCTCTACGGCCTGTTTCGGCCATTGCCTGCCGGCATCGACTACGCAGGCCCGTGGCGCCCGGCCAGCGAGGTCCGGTTCCTGGCCGACAGCACATGGCTTGACGCCAATGGCCACCAGCACACCGAGCGGCAGATTTTCGACGCTGCCTTTGCCATGATCGAGCGCGCCGAGTCGCTCATCGTCAGCGATTTCTTTCTGGTCAATCAGTTCGCCGGTCAGGCCAGTGACGCGCATCGTGCACTGTCGCGTGAGCTTATCGATGCCCTGGCCCAGGAACGCCTGACCCACCCCGGCATGCATGCCCTGTTGATTACCGATCCATTCAATACGCTCTATCGCGGCGTCCGTCAGCCGCTGTTCGACGCGCTAAGGCAGGTCCACGTACCGATTGTCGAAACTCGCCTGACGCGGCTGCGTGACCCGAATCCGGCCTGGTCGGCCGCCTGGCGTTTGTGCTGCATGTGGCTGGGCAACGACCAGGATGGCGGCTGGCTGCCCAACCCGGTCGACCAGGGCAAGGTCAGTCTGCGCACCCTGCTGGCCTTGCTCAACTTCAAGGCCAATCACCGCAAGACGCTGGTGGTGCACGGCGTCAGCGGCTGGGAAGCGCTGGTGACCTCGGCCAATCCGCACGACGCCAGCAGCCGGCACGACAACATCGCCATCGCGTTCGATGGGCCTGCGGCCGAAGACCTGCTGGCCACCGAACGGGCCGTCGTCGAGTTTTCTTTCCCCGGCAGATTTCAGTGGCCGGAGTTGCCGCCGGCTCGGATCAGCAACCGGGGCGAACTGGAGGTGCGGGTCCTGACCGAGTCGGCAATCCGTGACGCGGCGCTGGACATGCTTCGCCAGGCCGGTGCCGGTGATCGAATCGATCTGCTGATGTTCTACCTCTCTCACCGCGACCTGGTCCGTGCACTCATCGACGCCCGCAGTCGTGGCGTCGCGGTTCGCGTTCTGCTCGACCCCAATCGCGATGCCTTCGGCCGCGAGAAAAACGGCATACCGAATCGCCAGGTCGCATGGGAGCTGCATCGCAACCAGGTCGATGTCCGCTGGTGCAACACCCGCGGCGAACAGTGCCACGGAAAGATGCTCGTGCTTCGGTCCGGCGAAGGCGAGCAACAGATTCTGGCCGGATCGGCCAACTTCACCCGGCGCAACCTCGACAACTACAACCTCGAGACCAACATCCAGGTGCGCGCGGCAGACGGCGCTCCCTTCGCGCAGGCGGTGAATGGATTCTTCGACGAACGCTGGCACAACACGCCCCAACGCATCCACAGCCTGCCCTATTCCAGTTTTGCCGACGAATCGAGGCTGCGCTACTGGCAATACCGAATCATGGAGGCCACCGGTCTGTCAACCTTTTGAAGCCACACCCGCAGCAACGAGCGCACGTCTGAAAAAAACCGGTAGAGGCACGGCCTCCGGCCCGACCCGCCGGGCCGAAGAGGCGATATACTCGAGAAGGGCATGATTGACGGGCAGCGCATGTGCACCGACACCTCCATCAACTCCCGATTCCCGATCATTGCCGTACCGGCCCTGAATGCTGCTCTGGCGCCGGGCGGATGCACACCGTGAATTCGATGGCACAGTTACAGCTGCAATCTACAATCATCTGCCCGCACTGTAGCCACCAGGCTACATTGAAAATGCCCACAGACGCCTGTCAGTATCTGCTCGACTGCCCCGCCTGCGGCGCGCTGATCCGGCCCCATACCGGCGACTGCTGTGTGTTCTGCTCCCACGGCAGCACACCCTGCCCGCCGGTACAGCGCGACGGGCGTTGTGGCGCGCCCAGAGGCAGTCGGTGAGCTGGATTCGTTCGATCACGGCTGACCGGGCCGACGAGGCTCTGGCCCGGCGCTATGAACGACTCGCGGGTGACCGGGGCCAGCTGGACCATATTCTGCTGGTTCATGGCCTCCTGCCACATACCCTTGACGGACACATGGCGCTTTATCGCAGCGTCCTGCACCACCCGCGCAATCCGCTTCATGCCCGTCTGGCCGAGGCGATCGGCATCCGGGTCAGCCTGATCAACGGTTGCGACTACTGTGTCGCACACCACAGCCGCGGCCTGCGCGCGGCCTGCGACTCCGGCACAGCAGCCCGCTGTATTCAGGCTCTGAGAGATGGGCGCTTCGAACCGGCGTTCACCGCTGCAGAGGCCGCGGCACTGCGCTACGCCGATCGCCTGACCCGCTCACCGGCCACCGTCGAGCTTGCCGACATCGAGCGGCTGCGCGCGCACGGCTGGAATGATGCGGCCATTCTGCAAATCAATCAGGTTGCGGCCTATTTCGGCTATGCCAACCGGGTGGTGCTTGGCTTGGGTGTCAAGCTTGAAGGCGGCATGGGCGTCGACCCGCCCCCCGAAGCCATCTAAACTCGAATGCGCGGTAGCTGATGATCGGCTCACACCTTCGCCTCAATTGCCGCGGCCGCCATCTGGAAGGGGCTGCACGCGCGTGACCAGCACGATTTCACAGGCGCCTGCACCGGTGTCACTGCGGGTCAGTGACGTGCGCCAGCGCCAGCCGTCGGCCCGGTCGACGTTGACCAGATAGCCGCCCAGGCGCACGAACTGATCCGGGTCGATCTGATCGATTTGATCGGCAATTCCTGCGCTGGCCGGAATCAGGTGCATATTGGCACTGTGCTGCTCAATATCGCGACGCGGGATCGGAAACTCGTCAACCCGCCACCGGTAGAATCGTCCGCTCTGGCTGATGCGGATCTTCTTGAGCACTTCGGGACGCGCCATCGGCCCCCAGCCAAACGCAACATCAAGCGGAGAGAGCTCTGCCTCGACGCCACTGCGGTAGCGCTTTCGGCCGAGAACGCGGGCCTCGATCTCGAAATTGGCAACCGGTTCAATCAGGAATTCGCCCGCCGAAAACGGACCTGGCGAATCATCCAGCGCCTGCTGCAGCGGCGGCCCGTCGACCGAGAGCTGGTGATTGAAGGTTGGCGCTTGGCGTACGGCGCCATCCAGGGCCTCGTAGACCGGCGTTGGAGCGGGCCAGAACCACCACAGGATCAGCAGGAACGCGCCTGCCCACAGAAGCCGGCGCATCATGGCAGCGTGTCCGGTGGGCCATATACGATCGCATATCCCCGGCTACTCATCACGCCCGCTTCTCCAGATTGACAGGAGCAGCCAGATACCGCCCAGAGCCGCCCCGATGAAACCGATCAGACCGAACAGCGGCAAGCCAAACGCCTCACGCTCGCCCTGGACGTTGAGCACGATGGCCGAACCAATGATGAGCGCTGCGGTGACCACGCCCAGGGTCAGGCGGCTGGCTGCACGGTCCAGGCGCTGGCTGACGTCCTTGAGCGCCTTGATATCGACATGCACCTCGATACGGCCCTTGCGCGCGCTGCGCAGCAACCGGCTCAGATCATCCGGCAAGCCACCCAGCAGCCGCAGCGTCTGGCTTAGCCCTTTCTGCAAGCGGCGGGCAACGTTGAGCGGCGCGTAGTGGCGGCGCAGCACGTCACCGATGACCGGCGCCGCCTCACCGGCCATGTCGAAATCCGGATCAAGCGACCGGCCCATGCCCTCCAGGGTGATGAACGCCTTGAACATCAGCACCAGGTCGGGCGGCAGCACCAGGTGATGATGTCGCAGCACCGAAGTGATTTCACCGATCATGTCGGCCAGCTCCAGTCTTTCCAGCGGCACGCCATGATAATGATCGATGAACTCGGCGACGTCGTCACGCAGCCGGGCCTCGTCAATGTTCGACTCCTCGCTCCAGTCGACAAGAATTCGGGAAGCAGCGTCGGGGTCGCGCGCGACCAGTCCATGCAACAGCTCGGCCACCTCGTGCCGACGCTCGTCCGACAGCCGTCCGACCATGCCGAAATCGAGTAGGCCAATCCGGTTGTCTGGCAGATACATGATGTTCCCGGGGTGTGGGTCGGCGTGAAAAAAGCCGTGCTCGAGAATCATCAACAGGATGCCGCGGGTACCGCGCGCGGCGATCAGGTGCGGATCGAGACCGGCCTTGTGGACGCCCTCGTAATCGCGGCCGGGAATGCCTTCCAGACAGCTTTGCACGTTGAGCCGCTCGCCGCTCCACTCCCAGCAGATCTCCGGCACCACGATGCCCGCATCCTCCTCCAGGTTGGCGGCGATGCGCTCGGCGTTTCGGCATTCGGCCGCGAAGTCCAGCTCGCGCCGGAGCGACTGCGAAAACTGGCGGACCAGGAGCCGCGGCCGGTAATGGCTGAGATCGCTGGCCTCGGACTCGATCACTTCGGCCAGCCGCCTCAGCAGTCTCAGATCTGCCTCGATGACCGGCCGGATGCCGGGGCGGCGCACCTTGAGTACGACGCAGGTCCCGTCCTCGAGCCAGGCGCGATGCACCTGGGCCAGCGAGGCGGCCGCCAGCGGCTCGCGTTCTACGCGCTCGAACACCTCGTCGGGCGGCGCGCCCAGGTCCTCGGTCAGCTGCGCTTCGATCGGATCCCATGGCACGGGGGGCGCATGGTCCTGCAGCTTGCTGAGCTCGGCCAGCCACTCCGGACCGAACAGGTCAACGCGCGTGGCCAGCACCTGGCCGAGCTTGACGAAAGTGGGCCCCAGCTCTTCGAGCACCCGGCGCAAGCGCGCGGGCGGCTTGAGCTGGGCGAGTTCCTCGCCTTCTTTCCAGTGCAGGACCTTTCCCGCCCGTTCGAGCGCTCCGGCCATGCCGACACGCTGGACCACGTCGCCGAAACCATAGCGGATGAGTACTGACGCGATGTCCTGCACCCGACCGATGTCGCGAGCCGCGCTGAGTGCTTGCCAGAGCATGGCCTGTATCCGGTTGAAGTCTTGCCTAGAGTAGCTTATCGGCGCCCCACAGGGCGCGCGAACCCATTCACGCCGCAATGGCCGACCGGGTAGAATCCGCCCATGATCCGCGCTTCGAACATCCTGCTCTGCTTCGCTGCTCTGGGCGTGCTGGCCGGCTGCGCCACCACCCCTGTGCAAAATCAGGACAATATCTGCGATGTGTTCGAGCAGGAACCAGGCTGGTACGACGATGCCCATGACAGTGAACGCCGCTGGGGCGTACCCATCGCGATTCAGATGGCAATCGTGCAGCGCGAATCCTCCTTCAGGGGGCGTGCAAAACCCGAACGCACACGCCTGCTCGGCTTCATTCCGTGGCGGCGGCCATCGTCGGCGGAAGGCTATGCCCAGGCCCAGGACCCGGCCTGGCAGGATTATCTCGAGATGACCGGCCGCTCAGCCTGGTTTGCCAGCCGCTCGGACATGAGCGACGCACTGGACTTCATCGGCTGGTACAACTACACCAGTCACCAGCGCCTGGGCATTCGCCGCAACGATGCCTTCAACCTGTACCTGGCCTATCACGAGGGCCACGGCGGCTACGAGCGCGGCAGCTGGAAGAACAAGCCCAAGGTACAGCAAACCGCGCGCGAGGTCGCCGAGCGCGCCGAGCGCTACGCCCGTCAACTGCCGGCCTGCGAGGATCGCTTCCGCTGCGCGGCCTGGTGGAAACTCTGGCCCTTCTGCCGCTGAGGCCACAGGGCAACATAGACGGCCGCACCGGCCACGCCGGGCAGCGCCATTCCAACCATGCCGGCTGCCGTGCGCGCGGCTGCAATGGCGGTCACCGGCAGCATGGCGTCCATCAGCAGCAAGGCGACCACCACGGCGAAGAACCCGGCCAGCAGGTGGAGGACAGCCCGACCGGACGGCCAGAGCCAGGACAGCCCGGCAGCAACCGGAAACGCAACCACCAGGGCCGCCGCCACGATGATCGCCCATATCGGCGCAAACTCGGCCAGATCAGCCAGGGTTGTGATCAGCCGTGTACCCAGCGAAACCGTTTGACCCAGCTCGGTGATCCGCGCCAGGTTGAGCTGGGTCTGAATGATGCTGCCTACGGCCGCGGTCACGATCACGGCGGCCAGCCAGGCCAGAAACCATCTCAGTGCGTTCATCGAACAGGCTCCGCGCATCGTCGGGGCTACAGATTACCAGCTCGCTGTTTGCTATCTTGAACGGGTCACAATCGCTGCCCCTGCATGGTCCGCTTTGAATGGAGTCACGAATGACCCGGATTTTGACGCTGCCCCTGTTTCTGGTGCTTTGCTCAACCGCTTCAGCGAGCGAATTCACGATCGAACCCTTCGCCGGCCCGCTGGAACACCCCTGGTCGATGGTTTTCTTGCCCGACGGCCGCGCGCTGGTCACCGAGCGACCCGGGCGCTTGCGCATCATCGACGTCGACGGCCGCCTGCTCGATGATCCCGTCGAGGGGACCCCAGCGGTTTATGCGGCCAGCCAGGGCGGTCTGATGGGCCTGATGCTGCATCCTGAATACGCCAGTAACGGCTGGATCTACCTCACGCTGGCGCACGGCACGTCGTCAGCCAACGCCACCCGCCTGGTTCGCGGCCGGCTCTCTAGCGGCCGCTGGATCGACCAGGAGGTGCTGTTCACGGCCCGGCCGTTCAAAGACACGCCCGTCCATTACGGTGGGCGAATGGCCTTTCTGCCCGACGGCACACTGCTGATCAGCACCGGTGACGGTTTCGACTACCGCGAGCACGCCCAGCGACTCGACAGCCACCTGGGCAAGGTGCTCCGGCTCAACGAGGACGGGTCGGTGCCTGAGGACAACCCGTTTGTCAGACAGGAAGGCGCTCTGCCGGAAATCTTCAGCTACGGTCACCGCAATCCGCAGGGCCTGGTGGTGGAGCCGGACAGCGGCCGCGTCTGGCTGCACGAGCACGGACCGCGCGGCGGCGACGAGCTCAATCTGCTCGAGCCCGGCGGTAATTACGGCTGGCCGATCACCACAAGAGGCGTCGACTACTCCGGCGCGCGCGTCACGCCCTACGAGAGCCGTCCGGGCATGATCAATCCGTTGATCGACTGGACCCCGTCGATCGCGCCGGCCGGCATGAGCCGCTATGCCGGCACCCTGTTTCACGGCTGGCACGGAGACCTGCTGGTCGCCAGCCTGGTCGAAAAGACCATCCGCCGCATCAGGCTCGACGGCGAGCGGGTGGTGTCCGATACCCCACTTGGCCTCGGCATCGAGCGCCGGTTGCGGGACGTGCGCGTTGGACCCGATGGCGCGCTTTACCTGCTCGTGGATGAGAAATCAGGTGACGTTATACGCGTAACTCCATCATTATAGGTTCGATTCGTCGGGGACACGGCCCCGACCTACCCCGCGATCAGACGGCCCGACCATCGGGCCGGAACGCCGCGGGTCGCGGTCGCATCCGCGACGGACAAGGCTCGATTCGATCCGTCGGTGACCCGGCCCCGACCCACCCCGCGATCAGACGGCCCGACCATCGGGCCGGAGCGCCGCGGGTCGCGGTCGCATCCGCGACGGACAAGGCTCGATTCGATCCGTCGGTGACCCGGCCCCGACCCACCCCGCGATCAGACGGCCCGACCATCGGGCCGAAGCGCCGTAGGTCGCGGTCGCATCCGCGACGGACAAGGATCGATTCGATCCGTCGGGGACGCGGCCCCGACCTACCCCGCGATCAGACGGCCCGACCATCGGGCCGGAGCGCCGCAGGTCGCGGTCGCATCCGCGACGGACAAGGCTCGATTCGATCCGTCGGTGACCCGGCCCCGACCCACCCCGCGATCAGACGGCCCGACCATCGGGCCGGAGCGCCGCAGGTCGCGGTCGCATCCGCGACGGACAAGGCTCGATTCGATCCGTCGGTGACCCGGCCCCGACCCACCCCGCGATCAGACGGCCCGACCATTGGGCCGGAGCGCCGCAGGTCGCGGTCGCATCCGCGACGGACAAGGCTCGATTCGATCCGTCGGTGACCCGGCCCCGACCCACCCCGCGATCAGACGGCCCGACCATCGGGCCGAAGCGCCGTAGGTCGCGGTCGCATCCGCGACGGACAAGGCTCGATTCGATCCGTCGGTGACCCGGCCCCGACTCACCCCGCGATCAGACGGCCCGACCATCGGGCCGAAGCGCCGTAGGTCGCGGTCGCATCCGCGACGCACAGGGTTCGGTCGGCTCGATTGCGGTCACTCCGCGCTCGTCGACCTCGGCCGGTTGCGGTAACGCTCGTAGAGCCGTCTCTGGCGGTCGCGCGAAAAATCATACGCTTCGCCGTCGATCCAGGCGCCATGGATACTGGTGGTAGCCTCCAGCGGTGAACCGTCAGTGACGAAGAACGTCGCGCGCTTGCCTGGATCGAGGGTACCCAGCTCCTCGCCGACGCCGATAATCTCGGCCGGCCACTGGGTCACACTTTTCAGCGCCGCTTCCTCCGACAAACCGAAGGCGGCCGCCATGCCGGCCTGAAATGGAATATGCCGGGCGTTACCGGCGGTAAAGGCCGAGCCCCCGTCGGTGATGGCAAAGCGCACGCCGGCCTCGGCCAGGCGCGATGCCGCTACGTAGGCTTCGTCATAGGGCTCCCAGGCGCGTTCGGGCATGGAGTGAACCCCGGTCAGGATCGCGTCGGCATCGCTGGCGGCCAGCCGTTCGGCCAGGTGCTGCAGGTCCGGCCCGCCAACGAGCACGACGTCATCGAATTCCTGTTTCCTGGCCCAGTCAAGGGCGGCGGTCATGGCGCGCTCGGTACCGGCGTGCAGAAACAGGCGCAGATCACCGTCAAGCAGCGGGCCCAACGCAGCGAACTGGTCGTTGGGTGCCGGGCGTGGCGCGCCCGATTCCCGATGGGCCCGCATGGCCTTATGCCAGGCGCGCGCCTGCTCGAGCACCTCGTCGATGAGCTTGAGGTCTTCGTGCTTGTCGTCGTCGGCCGCGCCCGGCGGAAACGCGATATGCATGCCCGTAGGCGCCTTGAGCGTCATGTCCTGCCAGTTCCAACCGGCCAGGCTGATGGCCGCTGAAGAACCCCGAATCAGTCCACCGGTCGGCATGATATTGGCCGTCAACAGGCCACCGCTGACGTTGGGGGCAAACAGCATGGAGTCGTGGTTGACCGCGATTTCTGCGCGAATGGCGGCGTTGATCTTGCCAGTCTCGGTCGTGTCGTCGGTGCCGGCCACGCTGCCGATCTCGGTCAGGCCCAGGACCGTGCCGGCATGCACCAGGCCGGGATACAGGTGCCGCCCCGTCAGGTCCACCGTACGGACCTCGTCAGGCACCTGGATCCGATCGCCGAGCGCTTCGATGCGGCCGTTGTTGACCAGCAGCGTGCCGTTCTCGATTGCTGGCCCGGAGACCGGATGAAGCGTGGCGCCGACATAGGCCACGCGTTGGGCCAGGGCCGAGGTTCCGACGGCCGCAAGCAGCACAGCCGCGATGGCGTTACGAATGAGGATGCAAGTCATGATCAGGCTCCTCCCAACAGATGACGCAGGACGGCAAGTCCCGGTTCCGGGTCGTCGGGATCGGTCTGTTCCTCGGCTTCTGCATCGGCCGCTTCTTCACCGTCTTCGCTCGCATCGTCCTCGCCCGACTCGCTTTCGGCCCGGACCGCCGCAATCAGCTCCTGGCGTTCAGCCTCCCAGGCCTGGCGCGCCTCGAGATCGCGCTGGCGGTCGAAATACAGGCGGCCGTCGATCCAGGTCTGCTCAACCCGGCTGGTGATCGACAGCGGCGGGCCGCTCCAGACCACGATATCAGCATCCAGCCCTTCGGCGAGCCGGCCGATGCGCTCGCCCTGGCCCAGCTGCCGGGCCGGGTTGGCGGTCACCAGTTTGAGCGCCTCGTGTGCGTCGAGGCTGCCGTATCGCACCGATTTGGCCGCTTCGATATTCATACGGCGGGCCAGCTCCGGGTTGTCGGAGTTGACGCTGGTCAGCACACCGCGTTCGTACATCAGCGCAGCGTTGTAGGGGATGGCATCGCGCGCCTCGTACTTGAAGCCGTACCAGTCGGAGAAGGTCGAGCCACCAGCGCCGTGCCCGGCCATTTCGTCGGCCACCTTGTAGCCTTCCAGCACATGGTGAAAGGCCCTGATGCGAAACCCGTGACGCTCGGCCGTGTCCATCAGAGCCAGGAACTCGTCGGCACGATAGCCGTGCGAGTGCACGTCGATCTCGCCGGCAAGGATCGCGTTGAGCACCTCCATCTCCAGATCGGGCCGCGCGGGAACCGCGTTGCGGCCACCGCGCTCGGCGTGGCGGCGGGCATACTCACGCGCCTGCTGGAACTTCTCGTCGATGATCTGGTTCACGCCCTGACGGCTGTCAGGATAGCGCGGCGTATCCGGCTGCCAGTTGCTCTGCTTGGGATTTTCGCCCAGCGCGAACTTGATCACGCCCGGCTGCCCTTCGATGATCATGTCATCAGGATCGGCGCCCCAGCGCAGCTTGACGATCACGTTCTGGCCGCCGATGGCGTTGGCCGAGCCGTGCATCAGATGCATGGTCGTGAGTCCACCAGCCATCTGCCGGTAGATATTGATCGAGTCGGCGTTGATCACGTCGGCGATGCGCACCATGGCAGTGCTGATCAGCGACGATTCGTTGACCCCGCCAGTGATGGCCGCGTGCGAATGGGCGTCGATCAGACCGGGCGTGACGTGACGGCCGTCAGCGTCGATCTCGACGGCGCCACGCGGCGCGCTCAGGTCCTGGCCGATGCGCTCGATCCTACCGCGGCGGATCAGCAGGTCGGCATCTTGCAGAACGCCCGCCTCGCCGGCCGTCCACAGGGTGGTGTTGCGGATCAGGACATGATCCGGCTGTTCGGGAATCGCGCTGTTCCAGGCTTCGATATCGTGTGCGCCGGCCGGCATCGCGGCCCATGCCACGACCGCAGCCAGCACCATTCGGGTAAACTTGTTCATGCCGCGTCCTCCACGTCGTCGGGATTGCCGCTGCGCCTGCCACGCACGCCGAAGTCGCCCTGCGGGCTGGAACCGCTGCCGCTGCCGCGCTCGCCCTCGATATCGAGGAAGAAGCTGATCGAGCCGGGCATGCCCAGGCGAGAGCCGTCGATGCGCACGTCCAGTCGGCTGCCGGATACCCGAGCCTCGGCCAGCGGCACGGAAGTACCCATGATGCTGAAGCTGCCCGACAGGTTCGGCGCCTTGCCGTCGAGATCGAGCAAGGCTTCCATATTGCCCATCCCCTCGATGACAAGGGTGATATCCCAGCGGCCGGCCGGTTCGATTTCGGGCGGCTCGAGCGCGCTGAGCACGTAGCGGCGCCCGTCAACCCAGATCTCTTGCACGGTTGGCGACTCGACCAGCAGCTCGCCTTCAACCACCACAAAATTCGCCATGTAGCCGGCGACCAGGCGTCCGGCCCGATCGTCGATGCCCAGCATCTTCGCCGGTCCGGTGGTCAGCGCGGCCAGGGCACGGTCGGGATCAAGCCCGCGCTCGATGGCACGCGCCAGGTTGGGGAACAGCCCGTCCGGGCTGCCGTGCGGATGTGTGGTGAACACCACCGGCAATCCCGAATCCATCACCCGGCCGGGGTTTTCCGGTGCCAGGTGCCAGTGCCTGAGCTCGGGCAGGCTGACATCGCGTTCGTGCTTGTCGACATCCGGCGCGTCGGGAAAGTCGAGCGGCAGAATCTGGCCCAGGCCCGCTGCCGCCAGCGAGTCGAGCCGCTGGTACTCGCGGCCGTGGCCGACAATCCATGGTTCAAGCCCATACTCGGCCGCCAGCGCGGCGACACGCAAAGAATCGAGCATGTCGGCAGATTCAAACACCGTCGGGACATCACCGGAGAGCACCGGCTCCAGGGCCGATATGCCCTCCAGAAAAGCGGGTCGCGACTGAGCGGGATCACGGTGCCAGGCCGCCCGCGCCCCGACCTGCCATCGTGCGTCGGCCAGCACCTGGCGCAACAGGGCAATCGAGCCCATCAGGGAATTGGGGAAATCGCCCCCGGAAGTCCGGGCCTGCAGGGAAAAATGCTGGAACAGCTCAGGCGCAATCAGGTTTTCGGCCAGACCACCCTCGCCCAGGTTGACCAGCGCGCTTGATCCGCGCACCAGGCCATCTTCAGGCGCGATCACGGCGCTGGTAAATCCGGCCCGGCGCAGTGCCTCGACCCGTTCGGCCGGCCAGAAACCGGAGGCCAGCTTGCGCTCCGCGGTGATAAGCGGATGCGGATAGCGGCCAGGCGCCAGGCGTTCACCGGATTCATCCTCCGTGTCTTCGTCCTCACCTTCATCTGAATGGAAGGCGATCGGAACATAAGCGTCGATCAGGCCCGGATAGACGCGAGTATCCGATTCTTTCGGGTCGAATTCGTGTACGCGAGCATCGGGCGGAATCGCGAGATCGTCACCGATCGACTCGATGATGCCATCGCGGATCACGATGATGCCGTTTTCGATCGTCTCCCCGGGTGCTGTCACCAGCGTGACGCCGCTGATGGCGTGCACCCCCGGTGCGGGCTGGCGCAGCAGCGGCTCCTGGGCCGTCGCCGGCTGAAGCCAGGCCGAGGCGGCTACGAGCAACAAAAACCTCTTCAAGGCCGATCCTCCCGTTCTGAACAAGCCGTCACGCTAAACGACGGTCAGCGCCGAGAAAAGGGTCAAAGGTCATGGTCCCGTTCAGTTGGCGCTTGACTCAGGAAGAGAACCGAGGTCGATTGGATGTCGGGCCACCGGCATGGTCATGCAGCGGCAGCCGCCTCCGCCACGAGTCAGCTCGGCGCCGTCTATGGTCACCACCACACGCTCGTCGGCGCCGATTACGCGGCTGCCGGCGATCACATCCTCGGCGTCAGCCACGTTGAAGCCGGCTGACGACAGGGCGTCCAGCGTGTAGCGATTGTGTCGATAACCGAGGATTTGCCCGGGGCCGAAGGCGAAAAAGTTGGCCCCGCTGGCCCACTGCTCACGCTCCTGGTGGAAATCATCATCACCGCCGCACGGCACCGGCGCAAGATCCACGCCCACCGCCGACAGGGCAGAAAGCACGTCGCGATACTCGGTGATGTCCGCTTCCGGACCCTCGCGAAAACGACAGTGAAACGCGCGCGAGCGATTGGCCCCGGTGATCAGAGGCGGAAAAACCACACACTTGTCGTGATCGACCATGGTGAAAATCATGTCGAGATGAATGGTGGCACGGGTCTTCGGAATCTCGACCACGATGAAGTTGTCGATCGGACCCTGCGAGGCGATCGCGCGCATGAGCTGGTCGATTCCGGCCACCGAGGTGCGCTCGCTGTAGCCAACGACCGCCAGGTTCTCACGGATGACCAGCAGATCTCCGCCCTCGATGGTCACCTCCGAGTCGCGGTTGTCGGTGCCGTCGAAATAGAAGCCCCCGGAGCGAATCTCGGGGTGGTGTTTGAAGACGGCCTTGAGCAGCAGTGCCTCGGCCACTCGAGCCCGGTAGGCCATCGAACCGATGATGATGCGATCGTTGACGCACATGGTGGCATCGCGGGTGAAAAAGGTGTTGGGCAGCGGAGGAATGGCGTAGCGCGATGAACTCAGATACTTCTCCAGGCTGATGGCCCGCTTGGGCGTCCCCTCGATCAACTGGCGCGCGAGTTGATCCTGTGAGAGATCAAGCAGATAATCGCGCACTTCGGGACAGTCAAACAGCCCGGTCAATGCCGACACCAGTCCCTGCCTCACGCGCTCGATGGCGAGCACCTCCACCAGCAAATCCCGCAGTTCGACAACGTTGGCGAAACAGCCCAGTACGCCCTTGAGCTGGCGATGCTCACCGGCAGCCAGCTCCAGGTTGAGAATGTCATCGTAGAGCACTTCTGCAGCCGTGTCCGGGGTCATATTCTCGATTTCCTGACCCGGGGTATGGACAACCACGGTCTGCAGCGGGCCAATTTCGGAACTGACGTTGATATCAATGGTCATTGCCGGGCTTGAAGTTGGACGGGACGCCTGATTATACGCACCCGCAGGCGCTGATCGGCTGACTTGCATCCGCTCACCGTCCCTGCGACTATTGCCGGCGTTTTCCACCACATTGCGCCCGACCCAGGTACTCTGACATGACCGACCCACAACCGGAGCGTTTCCCGCACATCTCCCGTACGCAGATCTTGTGGTTTCTGGGCGGGCTGCTGGTGACCGGTTGGCTGATCTGGCTACTCGGCCCGGTCCTGACACCCTTTTTCATCAGTATTCTGCTGGCCTATATCGCCAACCCGGTTGTTGAATGGATGGAACGCCTTCACATCCGTCGCGATCTCGCCGTTGCGCTGGTGTTCGTGCTGGCCTTTGTGCTGCTGGCCGTTGCACTCCTGATCATCGTTCCCGTGCTGATTCGCGAAGTCGCCGAGCTGTTCGGTCGCCTGCCGGGCTACTTCCAGGCCCTGCAGGAAACGGTTCTGCCCTGGGTCGAAGACCGGCTGGATATTCGGCTGGACCTGGAGACCTTCGATGCCGAACGCGCAACCAGCCTGATCCAGGAGTACTTCCACAATATCACCAGCGCAGCCGGCAACGTGCTGACCACCATGACTCGTTCCGGTGGCCGATTCATTGTCTGGCTGACCGGAATGGTGCTGGTGCCGCTGGTCGCCTTCTACCTGATGCGCGACTGGAATCGCCTGATGGAAGCCCTGCGCGACATGCTCCCGCGTAACGTCGAACCCACCGTCGTTCGGCTGATCTCGCAGTGCGATGAGGCACTGGGCGGCTTCTTGCGCGGCCAGGTCCTGGTCATGATCAGCCTCGGCCTCATATACGGCGTCGGGCTGTGGATCGTGGGACTGAACAACGCCTTTGCCATCGGCATGATTGCCGGCCTGGTCAGTTTCGTGCCCTACCTCGGAGCCATTATCGGCATACTCCTGGCCGGCGTCACTGCCGTCATCCAGGACTTCAGCATCATGTTTCTGCTCTCGGTCGCCGCGGTATTCGTGATCGGCCAGACCATCGAAAGCCTGCTGCTCACGCCCAAGCTGGTCGGTGACCGAATCGGCCTGCACCCGGTGCTGGTCATATTCATGGTCATGGCCGGCGGTCAGCTGTTCGGATTTACCGGGATCCTGCTTGCCCTGCCGGTTGCCGCAGCCGGCACCGTACTGGTGCGGTTCTTCTACCAAAGCTACAAGAACAGCCGGCTCTACCAGCAGGAAGGCGACCAGGAGCAGTCGTAGCCCGGATGACGCCAGGCACGACGCCTCCGGCGCACAAAAAAGACCCGGAACGGAGTCCGGGTCAAGCGATTGCAGCCGGAATCGGGCCGAGGGAGAAAGCCCGGGCTGCTTCGGGGTAGTCTGAGTCAGCCGGCCTGACCGCCCTCAGGAGGCGGTTGATTCACTCTTGGCCGGCGACTTGCGCGTCGTCGTCGTGGACTTCTTCTGCTGTTCGGACAGCTCGCGCACGCGCTTGTTGAGTTCCGCCACGCGGTCACTCAGCTTGCTGATCTCCTCCGAGGTGGGCACGCCGAGACGCGACAGCGCCCGGGCCACGCGCTGCTCGAACACCTTCTCGAGCTTGTCCCAGTTGGTCTGGGCGGTCTCCCGGACTTTACCAACGCGGCTTTCCACGTCCTCACGCACGCCACCGACGGTGTCGCTGGCGAACTTGCGCCCCTTGCCTTCGAGCTTGCTGCCCTCGCTGACCAGGCGCTCGAACAAGCGGGTGCTTTCGCCCACCAGCTTGCGGCCAGCGTCATCGACACTCTTGCGCCCCTGAGAGATGAACTTCTCGCCTTCCTGCTGGGCCAGCGCAAATGCACCCAGACCAGCCAGCCAGATCTCGTGCGCGTATTCCTGTGCCTGATTGGTGGCCGTCTTGCGGGCGGCGGTTGTGCGGGTCACCTTCTTCTTGGCGACCTTTTTCTTGGCGGTTTTCTTCTTGGCGGTTTTCTTGGCCATAATGGCGAATCTCCTTGCCGCTGCTGCGGACTGTGTTTGTGTGACTTCGAGGGTTAAGATACGCATGTGTTCTAGAGTGGTCACACTAAACGATGGATACAGCAAGCTGGGCGAACTTCCCGCACGACAACAAGCCCTTCACCTATGCCGGGAGCCGGCTGGCCGCGGCCTGGCCCGACCTGCATCGTGGCGATACCGAACCGCTGCCCGACAATGAGGCCTTGCTCGGTGCCTGGCGACACTTTCACGCCGGCAACTTTGCCGCTGCGGTTGAGCAGGCCGAAACGCTTGGAGCTGCCGGACACGCGGTGGCCAACAAGGCCAGTGGAATCTACGCCGACTACCTGGAAGAAGACGAAGCGATCAAGATCGAAATCTATCGCCAAGGCATCGAGCGTGCCGAGGCGGCCATCGCCGAGTTTCCTGACGACGCCAATGCCCACTACTTCCGCGCCTTCCTGCTGGGGCGCTACAGCCAGAGCATTTCCGTGGCCAAAGCTCTGGCCCAGGGCATTGGCGGGCGTGTTCGCCAGTCACTGGAAACGGCGCTGCAGCTGGCGCCCGAGCATGCCGAGGCGCATACCGCAATGGGGCTCTACCACGCCGAAATTATCGACAAGGTCGGCAAGATGGTCGGTCGAATGACCTACGGCGCAAGCGCCGATCGCGCCATGGAACACTTCGAGCGAGCCCTCGAACTCACGCCGGAGGCGCCGATTGCCCATATCGAATATGGCAATGGCCTGTACCTGTTGTTCGGCGACAAGCGCCTTGATGAGTCGAACGCCGCCTACGAACGTGCCGCCGCCATCGAGCCGATCGATGCGATGCAGAAACTGGACATGGAATACGCCAGAAACTCTCTTTAGAAACTGAGGCTGCAGCCCCGCAACGGGGCACTTGAGACCCAATGGACTCCAGACTCGAGCCCAACGTTGGGGTCTATAGCGCGTCGATCCACTCGTGGACGGTTTCTGCCGCTTCGGCCGGGACGCGCCCTTCCTGCGGACCCAGCAGCAGCGTCAGATGCAGCAGGTTTTCGAACTCGACGGACACGTACTCCATCACGGCTTCAGGATCGGGCACTCGCCGGTCGTCGGTGATCAGCCCACAGTAGACGTGACCGCAGTAGCTGATGATGCTGATCCCCATCCCGACCGAGCCGGTCTGGGGAACCCAGAACATCATCTCGCGAATGCGGGCGCCGGCCAGGTAGAGCGGCTGTTGCGGGCCGGGTACGTTGGTCAGCACGGTGGACGCCTTGCGGCTGAACATTTCAAGTGCCGGTTTCTGAATTGCCGCCGGACCCATCCCAAGAAGCCCGAGCAAACCCAGCGACATGACCGCCTGCTTGGAGTGCTTGAGCTCATACATGAAATCCGAGACCTGATAAAGTCGCGCAAGCGGATTGTGCTCGGCCACCGGCAGTTCCAGAAACACCAGACCGAAGTGGTTGCCCAGCTCCTGGGCATGCTCCAGCGGACGCAGGTTGACGGGCACGGTGGCGCGCATGCTGACCGGCGACGGATCGTCACCACAGGCCACCAGATAGCGATGCAGGGCACCGGTCATGACCGCGATCAGCACGTCGTTAACGGTGCAGCCGAGCGCCCGGCCGACCGCCTTGACTTCCGCAAGATCCAGCGGTTCGGCCCAGGCCACGTTCTTGCGCACGCCGAGTGAACCCTTGAAACGCGAGGGTGGATCGTCGCTGAGCAGCAGTGCATTGGCCAATTCGGCCAGAATTTCCGTGGCGCTGCCGACATACTCGCTGGCCTGCTGAGGTTCGCGCAGGAGAGTGCTCGTTTCGGCCAGCAGCTTCTGGCTGAGGTGCTGCACCGCATCGATACCTTCACGGGCCGGAGCCATGAGCCGGCGAAAAATATTAGACTCCTCGGCCCTGCGCTTCTTCCAGCGCTCCGGGCTGACCAGCCTCAGGGACTTCTCGCGCTCTGTTTCCGTAAGCGACAGCAGCACCTGGACGAGCGCGATACCGTCAGCATAGCAATGGTGTATGCGCGTGATGATGGCCGGCCCCTCGACATAGTTCTCGACCAGATGGAACTGCCACAGCGGCTTGGTCTTGTCGAGTGGTGTGGACGCCAGCTGGGAGACAAAAGCCTCCAGCTCGGCCTTGCCGGCATCGCCGGGCAGCGCCGTGCGCAGGATGTGCGCGCTGGACTCGAAGTACTCGTCGTTTTCCCACCAACAGCCACGTGCGCTTTCGACCGCCTTTTGCCGGAATCGCCTGAAGGCCAGGAACCGATTGAGAATGATGTCCCTGAAGCACCCGAAATCAATCGATTCATCCAGCACCATCACACCGGTGATCATCATCAGGTTACTCGGCTGCTCCATTCGCAGCCAGGCCAGGTCGACCTTGGAGATTGGCTCACGCCGCGGGCTGGTCACCAGTCGGTTCCCTCGTTGCATTCAGGCTGGATTCTTTCACGCGCCACGGCATCGGTCAATTCAATGGCACTTCAGCCGCGCCGAACCCCGTCAGTGAACCTGTCGATGGTCGCCGGCCTCCGGCGCGGCATTGCCGGCCAGATCGTAGGGCAGCTTGACCTGCTCGAGGCCAAACTGCTTGAACACCGGCTGGAGCTGATGATGAATCAACGGATAGAGCTGTCGCGTCAGGCTGCCGTGATTCTCGCTGAAGGTCTTGAACGGCATCGCTTCGCCATCGAACTGCTGATAGACCGTCTGCAGGACCAGCTCGATGGTGAACAATGGCTGGTCGGCGTGTTCGGCCTCGCGGCTGCCCCGGCACATCATGTGTGCCGTGACCTGGTAGCGCGGCATGTCCCCCTCGTAGGCCATCTCACGCGGCGTCAGCTTGAGCTCAACCTTGGCGCTGAAGGTCTGACCGGGGCCGACGATCTCGGCCAGCTCCCCGTGCAGCCGAGTGACCTGGGTATGGGCCAGGCCGAACCGATCCAGGAGGTTGATCATGTGCATTCCATAAGCGAAGACTGCTGTCAGAGATGGCAGCCACCGCATCCGGTTTCAAGCACTTCCCCCGATACCGGGAGACTGCCGGCACCAAAAACGCAAAGCGCCCGCCGGGGATCGGCGGGCGCTGTGTCTGCGGTCATGGGCATTCAGGGGGTGAAAGTCACCACGCTGACGGCCAGACCTTCGGCATCGTCTTCACCGAAGCCCAAGGGCAGATAGTCGTTGGCCAGCCAGCGCATCAGCTGGTTGGTGTAGAACGGGCTGACCAGAACTCCGCTGCGGCCGCCGGGAAGGATCTCGGCGACATTGGGCTTGCCTGGCGTCATCTCGGCAACCGTTCGACGGGCCGGACCCGCTCCGAACATGAAGTCATTGAGCCCGTCGGCGCGCACGCCGTGCGAGGCCGCGTCGACGGTCTGGTAGCCACCGGCGCGGGCGACGCCGGGCAGACCCTCGCCCAGGTCGGACAGTCCGCCGCCGTTGGGCACGTTGAACGGATCGGCGCCCAGCGGGTGTGCGAACACAATGCGATGGAGCTTGCCCCAGCGATAGTCGCTCAGATCGGTCGAGTGACCGAACGCCGGCGCGAACTCGTCGCCGGCCAGCCGCTCCAGCGCACCAGCGAGGCTGGCCAGCAGAATGGTATCGCGGGCTGACGCCATGTCAGGAGCACCATCGACATTGAAAAACGGCACGCCCGAAACCCCGAAGCCCTGCAGGCTGTCGAAGTTGGCCAGCAGATGATGCAGCGCGCGAATGACATCGGCCGAACCGGGCCGCTGATCGCCAAGCTGCAGCGCTTCCAGCGTGCCATCAATGGTGTTGGCGATGACCTGGCCGCGCCAGGCCGCATAGATCGTGGCCGCCACCGAGTTCGCCACCTGTTCGGGGGTCGGGTCGACCCCGGCGGGTTTACCGGGATCCCAGCCCTCGGTCAGACCGGTCGGAGTCGAGAAGTCCCAGTCGGCCAGGTAGCCCATGGCACCCTGAATGGCCGGGCTGGCGGCAAACTGGGCCATCCCCGGCCAGGCCCCTTCGGCCATTGCATTCTCGAAGGCTTCAAGCAGAAACGGCACCAGCAGCTCGGCGTCGAACAGCTGATTATTGGCCTGCAGCGCCTTCATGTCGTCGACGGTGATATCACCTCGCGCGATCAGATCCTGCAGGACCCGGTCGATCCGCGCTATGCGCAGCGGCGAATAGGACGGATTGAGGTAATAGATGCCGTTGCCGCCGGGCCGAAGCTGGTTGAGCGGATTGTTGTCCAGGGTCGTTCCAACCGGATCGTTGTTGCCGTTGGCGATATAGCCCGACTCCGGATTGATGACGTGCGGCATCTCCGAGCGCGGCAGCGCGGCGAACGGGAATCCACGCGGCGAGTTCTCGTCGGCCGGCAGCCATTCGTGGTCAAGTGCGCCAGTCCCGTCGCGAAGCAAAAACGGCGGCACGCCACCGGAGACCTCCAGGCTCTGCAGATCCTCGCGCAGCGGCACGGCACCGGTGGTGAAATAGGCGATATTGCCTTCTACATCGGCGTAAACGACGTTCTGCGAGCCAAAAGTCCAGTTGCCGATCGCCGCCTGGAATTCATCGATATTCCGTGCCCGCTCGAAGCCGCGCAGCGTCGATAGTTCGAAGGTCGGCCCCCAGCCGGCGTACTGCACCGAGATCGCCGAAGTGGCGTCGGGCTGCGCCACGATGGGGCCATTGTTGCGGCGCGGCACCAGGAAGGTGATGCCGCCGGCGTCGTAGCCAACGTTGGCGCGCACGACCGAATTGGCTTCCTCGTTACCGATCTGGTTGACGAAATAGCTCTGGAAGGCGTAGAGCACCGGCTCGGGCTCACCGTCGAACAGCGTATGGGTGGGCAGGCCGTAGCCGTTGACCAGCAGGTCTTCCTGAAAGTAGTCGGTGACATCGATGTTGTGATTGGTCAGCCCCCAGCAGATATGCAGGTTGCAGCCGAGCAGCGTCAGTGGTGTGCCGGGCAGCGTGATGCCGCTGACCACCCGGCCCTCGTCGCGAATGACGATATTCTCATTGGTGAACAGGGCGGGCATGTCGAGGCTCAGATGCGGATCATTGGCCATCAGCGGGTAGCCGTTGGCGGTGTGCTCACCGGACACCACCCACCAGTTGCTGCCGGCGCGGTTGGTGGCGTTGCCGATAGTCGAACCCAGCAACGGGAGATCGCGCACCCGCTCCATGTAGTCGCTCAGGCTGTCCACGACATTCGGCTCGAGCTGCGGGAGATTGTTCCAGGCCGACGACCCGGTCGATGCCTTTGGCGCATGGCCAGCTTCAACCGAGGCGGCATCACCGGGAACCGGGATGATCCCGACTCGCTCGAAGAAATCCGGTACGGTCACCCGACCGTCTTCGGGCTGGCTGCGCGAAAGATCCTCGAAAAACAGCGCGACACCGTCAAAGCCGACGACCTCGCCCACGCCCTGGTAGGTCGCCAGGCGAATCGTTCGGTCAACCACGCCCGAGTCGAAAGACAGCTGGAACGCGAGAAGTTTGCCGAGCACCAGGGAATCGACCGGCGACCACGGCTCGACCGTCGTCAGCTCGAGCACACCGTACTCCGGGGGCAGCTGGCCAGCGGCCTCGGCGGCCGCAATGGCGGCATTGACGCCATCGGCATAGGCCTTGGCCCAGCCCTTTTCGTCGCTACCCAGATTCACCCAGGTGGCCAGCGCACCGCGGCGCAGGCCAAGGGTGCGCAGCTGTACGTCACTTGCCAGTGCGGCCGGCCCAAGCAACTCGGCCAGCGTGCCGGATGCGACCCGGCGCAGATAATCCATCTGGAACAACCGATCCCGGGCGTGCAGGAAGCCACGCACGAAATTCACGTCGGTTTCGGTTTCTCCGACGATGGTCGGAATGCCGTTGGAGTCGGTATAGACGGTCACCTCGCCGGAGATGCCCGGCACCTGAATGGTTTGCGCCTGGGCGCTCACAGCCAGAGCCAGCCCGGCGATCAGAGTAGCGATTGTTTTCATGCTTGGAGTCCCCGAGAGTTTTGCAGAATGCACGATTATGGCACAGAAACCGGCCTTGACATCAAGTCCGCCACCTGCGCGCCTCCGGACAGGATTCGCACGAGTTTAACCGGAGCCAAAGCTGCGCTTATAATACGCCCCCGGTTCAAAATGGCCGGCCTGGCACTCCGGCTGCCGGCACAATCATCAAGAGGAGTCATCATGGCGCGCACGGTCGCCGCATTCAAGGTCGATTATTTCCAGTTTCTCAAGCCCGATGGAACCCTGGTTCACGACCAGCAGATTCCCGCGCTGGCGCGCGATCTCAAGCGGCTGGTGGAACTCTACAAGCTCATGGTGCTGACCCGAACTTTTGACAAAAAAGCGATCACGCTGCAGCGCACCGGCAAGATCGGCACCTACGCCTCGAGTCTGGGTCATGAGGCTGCGCATATTGCCGTCGGGGCCGCCATGAAGGACGAGGACTGCCTGGCGCCGTCCTACCGTGAATACGGTGCCCAGTTCTATCGCGGCGTCAAGCTGACCGACGTGCTGCTGTACTGGGGCGGGGACGAACGCGGCAATGACTTCGAAATCCCGCGACACGACTTTGCCTGGTGCGTGCCGATCGCCACCCAGTGCCTGCACGCCGCGGGCGCCGCCATGGCGTTCAAGCTGCGCAAGGAAACCCGGGTCGCGGTCGCCATAGTCGGCGATGGCGGCTCGTCCAAAGGCGATTTTCTCGAGGCGATCAACGCCGGCAGCGCCTGGAAGCTGCCGCTGGTCCTGGTCATTGTCAATAATCAGTGGGCCATTTCGGTGCCGCGCAGCAAGCAGAACAAGGCCAGCACCCTGGCCCAGAAAGGCATCGCCGGCGGCCTGCCCAGCATCCAGGTCGACGGCAACGACCTGATTGCCTGCGTCTGGGCCATGGAAAAGGCCGTCAACGCAGCACGCCAGGGCAAGGGCGCATTCGTGATCGAGATGTTGACCTACCGGCTCGGTGATCACACCACCGCCGACGACGCCCGCCGCTACCGGCCGGCCGAGGAAGTCGAACAGGCCTGGGACAACGAGCCGATCAAACGCCTCAGGGCTTACCTGATCAACCAGGGCGCCTGGGACGACCAGAAGGAGGAGGCACTGAACGTCGAATGTAAGGAATGGGTCCAGCAGGCCGCCGACGAGTACTTCGACATCATCGAGAATGATCCCCAGCCGGTCACGGCCATGTTCGATCACATGTTCGAGCAGCTGCCCCATGACCTGGTGGAACAGCGCGCGCTGGCCGAGCGCTACGCCGACGACGGAGGGCATCACTGATGGCGGCGATTACTCTGATTGAAGGCGTGACCATGGCCCTGGCCCGTGCCATGCAGGATGACCCTGCCGTCGTCGTGCTGGGCGAGGATGTGGGCGTCAACGGTGGCGTGTTTCGAGCCACAGCCGGACTGCACGAACGCTTCGGCGATGAACGCGTTATCGACACGCCGCTGGCTGAAGTCATGATCGCCGGCATGAGCGTCGGTATGGCCGCACACGGCATGAAGCCGGTTGCCGAAGCGCAGTTCTGTGGCTTTTCCATCCCGATGCTGGACCATATCTTCTGTCACGCCAGCCGTATGCGCAACCGAACCCGCGGACGCCTGTCGTGCCCGATGGTGCTGCGCTTCCCGTCCGGCGGCGGCATCCACGCACCGGAGCTGCACTCCGAAAGCCCCGAGACCCTGTTTGGCCACATTCCGGGTTTGCGGGTGGTCATCCCGTCCTCGCCGTCGCGGGCCTACGGCCTGCTGCTGGCCGCCATTCGCGACCCGGATCCGGTCATCTTCATGGAACCCAAACGCATCTACCGCTGGCAGAAGGAAGAAGTCGCCGACGACGGCGAAGAACTGCCATTGGATGTGTGCTATACCTTGCGCGACGGCAGTGATCTGACCCTGGTCACCTGGGGGGCCATGGTCAAGGAAACGCTGGCCGCCGCCGACCAGCTCGAGGGCGAAGGCATCAGCGTAGAAGTCATCGATGTGGCCACGGTCAAACCCCTCGACATGGACACGATCGTCGAATCCGTCGAACGGACCGGACGCTGCGTGATCGTCCAGGAAGCACCCCGACACTGCGGTCTGGCAGCCGAGATCGCCGCCAGCCTGGCCGACATCGGCATCTGGAATCTGCACGCACCGGTCAAGCGCGTCTGCGGCTACGATGTTGTCATGCCGCTCTACCGTAACGAGATGAAGTATATGCCCAGCGTCAAGCGTATCGTCGACGCGGCCCAACAGGTCCTGGAGGTTTCATGAAAGTTTTCAATCTGCCCGATCTCGGCGAAGGGCTGCCCGATGCCGAAATAGTGGAATGGCTGGTGTCCGAAGGTGACGAAGTCGACATCGATCAACCGCTGGTCTCGATGGAAACGGCCAAGGCTGTCGTCGAGGTACCCAGCCCGTTCGAGGGCCGCGTTGTCAAGTTCCACGGCGGCCCGGGCGACGTGATCCAGACCGGCGCACCACTGGCTGAATTCGAGGTCGCCGGCGAAGCCGACGAGCCGGCCGAGGCCGAGGATAGCGCTGCAGAACAGGCGACATCAGACGAACGCGAAAGCGCGCCTGGTGCCGACTCGCAGGATGAACCCGACTTCGAGGAAATCGAAATTGACGACGGCGATTTTGACCGCGACATCGACACCCCGGCCGAGTCTGCTTCGGAACAGCAGGAAACAAGCGCCGCCCAGGAGCCTCAGCCGCATCTCCACGATGAAGACGAAAGTCCCGAGCCTGGCGAAGAGAAGGACGAAAGCGACTCGGGCACCGTGGTCGGCAGCGTCCAGAGCAGCGGTGAAGTCCTGACCGAGCGCACCAGCCAAATCGGCGGCGTCAAGGTCACGCCAGCAGTTCGCGCACTCGCGCGCAAGTTGCGCGTTGATCTGACCCGGGTCGAGCCAAGCGGTGCCGACGGAGTAGTCACCGCGGCGGACGTGCGCCAGGCGGCCCCGTCCCAGCAGGCCGGATCCGGGCCCGAGCCGAGAGGCAACGAGCAAGCTGCCTCGTCCGCCGCTTCCGCCGAGTCACCGGCGCGCAGCGCCAGCCGGGAGGATTCCGGGACCGCTACGCCCGCGCCATCTGCCGCAGATGGTGACTGGCAGCCACTGCGTGGAACGCGCCGCACCATGGCACGCGCAATGAGCGAGTCCCATGCACGCGTGGTACCGACCACGCTGATGGATGATGCAGATATCCAGGCCTGGCGAAGTGGTGAGGACGTGACCTACCGGCTTCTGCGCAGCCTGGCAGCCGGCGCCCGCGCCGAACCCGGTCTCAACGCCTGGTTCGACGATGAACAAAACATGCGCATGGTTCACAAGGGTATGGATGTGGGCATGGCGGTCGATACCGGGGACGGACTGTTTGTCGCCCGCCTGCGCGGCGTTGACAAGGGCTCGCGCGAGGACGTGCGCGCAGAAATTAATCGCCTCAAGGACAATGTCAGAAACCGCAGCATTCCGCCGGAGGACCTCAAGGACTACACCATCATGCTGTCGAACTTCGGTGTATTTGCGGGCCGCTACGCCACGCCCATCATCAACCCGCCGTGCGTGGCCATTGTGGCCGCCGGCGTGGTGCGCCATGAAGTGGTCCCGGTTCTCGGCGGCATCGAGGTGCATCGCATGATTCCGCTGTCGCTGACCTTCGACCACCGGACGGTCACCGGCGGCGAGGCAGCGCGTTTTCTGCGGGCCATGCTCGACGACCTGTCACAGGCGGAGTAGGAACATCCGGTGTTCCTGGCGGCCGGGTTCGGAGTGTGGCATGAGCATCTGCCTCCTGACCGGGACGGGACTCTGGCTGCCGGTTCTGAACCAGCCGCATGAAGGGCCACGTCGCACCCAATATGATCATCGGTGCCTGCGAGTGGGTGGCGCTGCCCGAGCTGGGCATCGACCGCCTGCGCGCGCGGGTCGATACGGGCGCCAGATCCTGCGCCCTGCACGCCAGCATTATCGAGCGCACTGAGCGCGACGGCGTCGATCGCGTCGTCTTTCACGTCCACATGGGCCATCCTGAGCCCAACCGCTGGCAGCGCTGTGAGGCCGACCTCCATCGCATTCGGCGCGTACGCAACACGTCCGGTGAGATGGAGGAGCGCTTCGCGATCCGCACGCCTCTGGTCATCGGTCATTCGCGCTGGGATGTGGACATCACCCTGACCAATCGTGAGAAAATGCGCTATCGCATGCTGCTGGGTCGCACGGCAATGGAAAACCACGCCCTGGTCTACCCGGCGCGCACATTTCTGCAGGGCAAGCCGCGCCTGTAAACGATCAAAACTCATTCCTGAGGGGCTCGCCGACCATGCGCATCGCCATACTCTCACGCAGCCGCCGCATCTATTCGACCCGTCGGCTGTACGACGCGGCCATTGAGCGCGGCCATGACGTCCAGGTCGTCGATACATTGCGCTGCTACATGAACATCGCCTCGCATCGCCCCACCATGCACTTCAGGGGTCAGCAGCTCGAGCCGTTCGACGCCGTGATTCCGCGCATTGGCTCCTCGATCACCTTCTACGGAACCGCGGTGCTGCGTCAGTTCGAGATGATGGGAACCTTTCCGCTCAACGAATCGGTGGCGGTTACCCGCTCGCGCGACAAGCTGCGCTCGCTGCAGCTGCTCGCGCGCCGCGGGATCGGTCTGCCGGTCACCGGGTTCGCCCGCGCTCCGGACGATATCGGCGACGTCATCGAAATGGTGGGCGGTGCGCCGCTGGTCGTCAAGCTGCTCGAAGGCACACAGGGCATTGGGGTTGTGCTGTGCGAGACGCGCAAGGCCGCCGAGAGCGTGCTGGAGGCCTTCATGGGACTGGATGTTTCCATCATGGTGCAGGAATACATCAAGGAGGCCGGCGGTGCCGATATCCGCTGCTTCGTGGTGGGAGAAAAGGTGGTGGCAGCCATCAAGCGGCAGGCCAAGCCGGGCGAATTCCGGTCCAATCTGCACCGGGGAGGCACGGCTTCGCTGATCAAGATCACGCCTGAAGAGCGCTCGACGGCGGCGCGAGCCGCTCGCATCATGGGCCTCAACGTGGCCGGCGTTGATTTGCTGCGCTCCAATCACGGTCCGCTGGTCATGGAAGTCAACTCCTCGCCGGGCCTGGAAGGAATCGAAACGGCCACCGGCAAGGATGTCGCCGGCATGATCATCGGCTTTCTCGAAAAAAACGCAAGGAAGAACAAGACCCGCACCCGCGGGAAGGGGTGAAGGCGGGATCCCGGGGGGCCGAATCGGGGTCTTGAAATCCTGTCGTATGCCCCTACCTTACCTACCGCAAGCACAAGGGTGCTTGCCGACGACATTGTTGTTCGTCTGTCTTTCTCAATTCATTAACTGATTGTCTTGAGGAGGTGACACGTATGGCAATGACCCAAATGACCACGCCGAGTCAATGGTTCCGACGCGGTTCCCTGCCAACGGTTTCGGGCCTGACCGGCGACTCGTTGCGCGACGATCCGTTTGCGCGTATCCACGACGAGATGAACCGGCTGTTCGACAGCTTTTTCGGCAACACCGGCTGGTCGGTTTCGCAGCCCCTGAGCGGCAGCGGTGCCAGCCTGGCCGCGGTCATGCAGCCCCAGCTCGATATCTTCGAAACCGAAGACAGCTATCAGCTCTCGGTCGAGCTGCCCGGCGTGGATCGTGACAGCGTCGATCTGAGCGTCGACGACGATGCTCTGGTCATTCGTGCCCGCAAGGAGCGCGAAGTCAAGACCGGCAATGACAACCAGTATCACCGGGTCGAACGTCGTTTCGGCCGGTTCGAGCGGATGCTGACCCTTCCGGCGGATGCCGACAGCGATCAGATTTCCGCCGAGCTCAGCAACGGCGTACTGGAGGTCACCATTCCGCGTCGCAAGGACATCGAATCCGTCCGCGGACGCCGCATCGAGATCAAGAGCAGCTGACCAAGGCCGTCTGGACTTACCGGGGTGGCTTCCCGCCACCCCATTTTTTGCCGGCGGCTGAGTGTGACCTAAGGAGCCTCTGAACATCTCTGCGCGCGAGCGCAGGACTGGCTGTCGCCAATTCAAGCGAGTGCAACGCCGCCCACGGCGCTTGTGCGGCGGCCCTTCGGGAGCCGCTGTGCGGACAAGGCGCAAGCTAGGGCGCGAGTGAATTCATGAAGAATGCGGGCTAGCGTACCAGCGACGCAGCCAGCCCAGTGAGAGCAGCGTCAGAAAAACCAGATAGGCGGCCGCTACCGCGATCACGTTGCGCGCCAGGCCGTCGACATCCAGTAGCGCGTGCAATCCAAGCAATGTACCCACACCGCCCACAACGGCAGCGGCTGCTGTGGCCCGGTCCAACCAGCGATCGCGCGTCGGTCGTCCGGAAGGAGCCGAGTAGCCATACAGCCACAGCAGGAAGATCACGACCGGGGCCAGAATCAGCAGGTCAATCACCATCAGTTTCGTTTCCTTTGGACGGGGCAGCGCTGCACCGGGCGTCATCGCCAACGCTGAATGTCAGCACCGGCAGACCGTCAATTTCGGCGCGCACCCGATCACCGATTTGCAGTGCGGAAACACCGGCCGGCGTGCCGGTAAAAATCACGTCTCCGGCCGAAAGCGTTACCTGCTGCGAAAGCCGGCTGAGCAGCGCTCCGGTCGACCAAATCATGTCGCCCAGTGTGGCTTGCTGGTGCAGCCGACCGTTGACGGCCAGAGTGATGCGGCAACCGGGCTTTGGCTGCCAGCAATCGGCCCGCACCAGGGAAGCAATCGGCGCAGATTGATCGAATCCCTTGCTCATCTCCCAGGGGTGTCCCGCCTGCTTGGCCCGGGACTGGACGTCGCGTCGGGTCAGATCGACGCCCACGGCATAGCCGAACACGGCTCGCGCCGCCTGCCCGGGCGAAAGATTCCGTCCGCCGCGCCCGACAACGGCAACCATCTCCACTTCGTGATGCAAGACACCGGTATCCGGAGGAAAGGCGATCTCGTCACGCTGCACCAGGGCCTGAGCCGGCTTTGAAAAGAACACCGGCTCGCCCGGTTCGGCACCCATCTCGCGCGCGTGCTCAACATAGTTTCGGCCCACGCACCAGACGTGGCGCGCGGGAAACAGGCTGCCATCGGTAACCGCCAGGGTCGGCGGCTGCCATTGCACCGTCTGCAAACTCATCCCAGCGCCCGGATACCAACCGCCTCGCGCAGTCTGGCGATGAATGGCTGGCTGATTTCCCTTGCCCGCTCGGCGCCACATTCGAGCGCTTGCTCGACCTGTTCGGGATTGTTGATCAGAGCGTCGTAGCGTTCTCGCGCACTGGCGAGCTCCGCATCGACCAACTCAAACAGCTGCTGCTTGACCTCTCCCCAGGCGATGCCATCGGCAAAGGCCCGGCGCATCGCGTCGCGCTGCTCCGGCGTGGCAAACGCGGCGTAGACCGCGAACACAGCGGCTGAATCCGGATCCTTGGGCTCACCAGGCTCCTGCGAATTGGTCTTGATCTTCATGATCGCCTTCCGGAGCTGCCTTCCGGACAGCCACAGCGGAATGGTGTTGTCGTAGCTTTTCGACATCTTTCGCCCGTCGGTGCCCGGCAGCGTGGCGACATGCTCGTCGATCTGCGCCTCGGGCAGAACAAATTGCTCGCCGTAGCGGTGGTTGAAGCGCTGGGCAATATCACGCGCCATTTCCAGGTGCTGGAGCTGGTCACGGCCGACCGGAACCCGATGCGCGTTGAACATCAGGATATCGGCCGCCATCAGCACCGGGTAGCAGAACAAACCCATGGAAATGCCCAAATCCGGGTCCTCCGCCGCCTGCAGGTTTTCGTCAACCGCGGCCTTGTAGGCATGCGCCCGGTTCATCAGACCCTTGGCGGTCACGCAGGTCAGCAGCCAGGTCAGCTCCGCGATTTCCGGTATATCGGACTGGCGATAGAACACCGAGCGTTCCGTATCCAGTCCCAGCGCCAGCCAGGTTGCGGCAATTTCCAGAGTCGAGCGCCGAACGCGGTCGGGAGCTTCACACTTGACCAGGGCATGATAATCAGCCAGAAAGTAGAACGAATCGGTCTGTGGATCACGGCTGGCGGCAATGGCCGGCTTGATGGCGCCAACATAGTTGCCCAGATGCGGCGTACCCGTCGTGGTGATCCCGGTCAATACTCGTGCCTTGTCGGTCATCCGGCTGGTGTTTCCCGTGGCTGCAAAAGCCGTTATTTTACCCGTGATGGGCTGCAAGGCTGCGCGATTTCCCGTCGCCATTCGTCGCCAATCCGAAACCTACTTCAAACAACAGGCGTTTTTCTCGTGATCAAGGCCACCTACATCGCCACCCGACCGCAGCGTGATCCGGAGGTGCTGGCCGAACACATCGCCCGGGAACAGAGTCTTGAAACCCCGCGCGAGCTGATTTCGCCGGCGATTTCACAGCGCTATCTTGGCCGGGTGCTCGACGTCACCGAGCTGGCTGCAGGGCGTTGGTCGATGCGGATCGGCTACCCCGCCGAGCTGGCCAGCGGGCAGCTTGGGCAACTCGTGCATCTGTTATGGGGCAACGTGTCGTTCTACCCGCGTATTCGTTTGGTTGATGTTGAACTGCCTCGCACGCTGCTCGACGAGCTGGGCGGGCCGCGAGGCGGCATCCCGGGGATTCGTGAATATATCGACGTTCACGACCGCGGACTGCTGATGAGCGTGCTCAAGCCGCGCGGAACACCACCGCAGCGGCTGGCCGACATCGCGCTGCGGTTTGCGCGCGCCGGCGGCGACCTGCTCAAAGACGACCAGAACCTGGTCGAGCGCGAGCTCGACGTATTTACAAACAGAATTAATTTATGCGCGCAATCGATTGAAAAAGCAGCTGATATTACTGGACGACGATGCCTGTATCTGCCGCATGTGGCCGGCAGCGGCGACTGGCTCGATGCACAACTGGAGGTCGTGGCCGAGCGCGGCCTTGCCGGCGTCGTGATGTGCCCCTGGGTGATGGGACTGGAAACCGCATCAAACGCGGCCCGACGCCACGGACTGATGTGGCTGGCCCACCCCGCGTTCTCCGGCAGCCTGACCGAACCGGCTGATCACGGCATCCGCACTGCGGTCGCGCTGGGCACGCTGGTACGACTGGCTGGCGCCGATATCAGCATTTTCCCCGGCAGCGGCGGTCGCATCCAATCCCGTCAGGACGACAGCACAGACTCCTGCCGCGCCCTGACCCAGCCGCTTGGAAGCATGCGCCCAACCCTGCCTTGCATCGGCGGCGGCAAAACGCTCGATCATCTGCCGCAGGCGCTGCAAGAACTCGGCAGCCAGGCCGCTATTCTTGTCGGTGGCGACCTGCTGGCTCGCGGCGATGCGATGGAGGCCGACCTTGCCGCAACAATCGAACGCCTGGAAACACTCAGTCGCGAATGACCGGTATCGGCTCCATTACATCATCGACGGCGACCATGGCCAGGTGGCCCTCGATCGCAAGTTTCTGGGCACCGGACTCAACGGCTTCAACCAGAATCTGGACGCGCACACCCAGCGAGGTACGGCCCACCCTGACGACCTCGCCCACCAGCTCCACGATCGCGCCCTGCGGGATGGGGACCTTGAAGTCGACCCGATCCATGGAAACCGTCACGACCTGACAGCGGGCGAATCGCGTGGCGGTCAGAAAGGCCACCTCATCCATCCACTGCAGTGCCGTGCCCCCATAGAGCGTGCCAATGGGATTGGTGTCCTGCGGAAACACCAGCTTGGTGATGCGGGTGCGCGACCGTTCGACTCGATGGGCCTGTTCGTCCATGGAGGCAAGTATACGAGGTCAGCAACACACATGCCGGCTCCAAAAAAACCCCGCGCAATGACGGGGCTCAATCGGATCCCGGGGTGCAACCACAGGTCGGTTCTATCAGGCAGCGGCCCTGGCGGCCGCGCTCGCCTGCTCGGCGTCGAGGACCGTGGCCACGGCGTGCATGACCGAGGCAATGCGCACCGCGTGCTGGATCACGGCGCTACCGACGCCGGCGTTCTTGAGCACCTTTTCATGGCTGTCGATGCACATGCCACAGCCGTTGACGGCTGAAACCGCGAGCGACAGCAGTTCGAAGTCTGCCTTGTCGATGCCGGGATTGCCGATCACGTTCATGCGCAAACGCGCGGGCATCCTGGCGTACTCCTCGTTCGAGGCCAGGTGGATGAAGCGGTAATAGATGTTGTTCATCCCCATGATGGCGGCAGCCGCCCGCGCCGCATTGAGCCATGACTCATCGAGCACTTCGGCAGCAGCTGCTTCAAGTGAAGCCACCAGCTCACTGTTGCGGCTGGCGATTGCAGTGGCCAGGGCCGTCGCGTAGAGCTGCTCTGTTGTCATGCCCTCGGCCCGTTCCGGATCCAGCACGTTGCCGAGGTTGATACGCAAATCCCTGGCGTAGTCGGGAATGCGATGCTTGATCGATTCGATACTCATAAGGGAAACTCCCGGGTGCATTCATTCAAACAGCGGCGGAGGCGATACTGCCTCCGCCGTGACGGGCCGTGTGCCCTGCGCGTGACCGATCAGGCCGCCTGAAGCGTGTCCTGACCCGGCTCCCAGTTGCACGGGCAAAGTTCGTCGGTCTGGAGCGCATCGAGAACTCGCAGCACTTCCTTGGGATTGCGGCCGACATTCATGTCGGTTACCGAAACATGGCGGATGATGCCCTGCGGATCGACCAGAAAGGTCGCCCGGGTCGCAACACCTTCATCCGGGTGCAGGATGCCCAGCGCCGAGCTCAGTTCGCGCTTGACATCGGCCAGCATCGGAATCCTGAGGTCCTTCAGGTCGTCGTGATGCTGACGCCAGGCCAGATGCACGAACTCGGTGTCGGTGCTGGCGGCCAATACCTGGCAGTCACGATCGGCAAACTCGTCGGCGAGATCGCTGAACGCCTTGATTTCGGTCGGACAAACAAAGGTGAAATCCTTGGGGTAGAAAAACACCAGCTGCCACTTGCCTTCGTAGGTATTGTTGTCAATATCGGTAAAGGCCGTTTCGATGTCGGTGCCCACCGTGGCTTTCAGTTTGTAGTTCGGGAACTTGTCACCAATCGTCAGCATGTTATTGATCTCCTTGTAAACGTTAATGCTTTCACGTTTCCGGCGCACCGGCGATGCGCCTCTCGGTAGATAAGATAGCGACAATGATGGTATATATCCAATTGATTATTTTGATTATTTCAATAGGCTTCGCCTATTGATAGGCGTATAACTTGCAAGCAAGCGTCTTTCGCCTGTACCCCCTTACGGCCGCCGGCCTGCCAACACAGCATCGGCCGGGATTGTCATGTGAGCCCGGCGTGCGGGCTCACTCACGGCATTAGCCGGTCAGACTGTTTCGGCCGGCCCTGCCCAGGCCAGCCAGGCCTATCAAGAGCGTCATCAGCACCAGCCCAAATGGTGCCATGACCGGCACAGGTATGGCAGGTACGGCTAATACCACTATCATCCAGCACGCGGCCCGGAAACGCTTCTATACCGGGCAACGTAGCGGTCCGGCGCCGAGAATTTATGCAATAGCCGGTGTAACTGGCTGAACAGATCAGATTCTCACCGGGCTCGAGCACGGTCGGCTGTACCGGGACACCGCGCAGCCAAACCGCTTCCGGCTGCTCATTTGGACGCCAGTCAGAAGCAACACGCCTGCCGCGCGTCAGCCCGGACCGTTGACATGAAGCCCATGACACTCAACAATCCAGCGTTCGTTCAATGCCATCTGCTTCAATGAATATCCGCGCGCTGCAGTACCTGGTTACGCTCGCCGAAACCCGTCATTTCAGTCGTGCCGCAGAACGCTGCCATGTCAGCCAGCCCACGCTGAGCACCCAGATCCGCAAACTGGAGGAAACGCTGGACGTACAGCTGGTCGAGCGCCATCCACGACAGGTCATGCTCACGCCGGTGGGCGAAGAAATCGTTGCCCGGGCACGGATCATCCTGGCCGAAACCGACGCCATCCGCGCAACCGCCATGCGCGCTCGTGATCCGCACAGCGGCACCGTGCGCATCGGCATCTTCCCGACTCTGGCACCCTACCTGCTGCCGCACGTCGTGCCACAGATACGCCGTGCCTTTCCGCGCCTGACCTTGCGCCTTTTCGAGGAAAAGACCGGGGACGTGCTGGCCATGCTGGCCGAAGGACGGCTCGACGCCGGCCTGCTCGCACTGCCGGTTGGCGACGACAGCCTGGAGCAGCGGGTTCTGTTCGAGGAGCCGTTTGTTCTGGCCATGCCCGAGAACCATCCGCTCAACGGACAGCGCGAAATCACGCTCGAGCACCTCGAAGACCAGGAACTGCTGCTGCTTGAAGACGGACACTGCCTGCGCGACCAGGCGCTGGAGGTGTGCCAGCTGGCCGGCGCCCACGAAAGACTGGACTTTCACGCCACCAGCATGGAAACCCTCCGCCAGATGGTTGCCGCAAATACTGGCATTACGCTGATGCCAACCCTGGCCGTCAAACCACCGGTGGCCCATACCGAGAATGTCGTCATCCGGCCGTTCCGCGCCCCGGGTCCGAAGCGCACGATTGCCATGGTCTGGCGCAAGAGCTCTGCGCTGAGCGCATTTCTGGAAGAGCTGGCCGATTACTTCGGCCGAATCGATCCGGACCTGCTCACGCCCTGAAGCGCTTATGGTTCGTCCGATTCGACAACCAGGAAATCCTCGAGCCGACGCGTCATGCGGTCATGGCGCGACTCGTCAATCGAGAACTGCCAGGGCGACAGTCGTTCGTCGACTGCGGCTGCATCGGCGCTGAGTTCAGCCTGATCGTCGTTCAGTGCTCCATCGTCGGTGGCCGGCAATTCGGCGCTGACCGAGAAATGCACCCAGTGCCCGTCGTCATCGGTAAACAGCGTGGCCACGAAATTGAGCCCGTCCCGGGTCCGAAACAGTGCCCGAACCGCATCATCGGGCAACGTTTCATGAACACGCACGTTCTCCATATTCAGCGATGACAGCGCATCGGCGGTCTGACGCTGATACCAGGCCTGACGCGCCTCGCGGCCTTCGGGCACCCCAAGCACCACCCATGTGCTGCCCTCTTGGTCACCCGGGCGCAGCTCCACGGTCTCGCCATCCGGGTGGCGCAGCGTGACCGCCTCGATATCGGCAGCCGGAATGTCCATGATCGCCTTTTCGAGCCACTCAAGCGGATCGGTCGGCACGTCCGGATCGCGGTCGATCAACACACTCCGGGCCCGGTCGGCCAGGCGTGCGTAGCGACCGATGCCGGCACTGTCCGGATCACCGAGGATGATGCCGGGCAGTTCGGCGCCTGGAAAATCCACTCGCACGCCGGCGGCGCCGTCCTCTGCGATATCAGCCACACCGAGCCGGCCATACCATTCGGGATTGTCGGTCTTCTGCTCGACGATGCGTGCCTCGGCCAGGTCTCTGAGCAAGTCGTGAACGGCGGCAAAATCCGCTTCGTAGTCGAATCGTTCGCGCACTCGCCAGCGTTCCCGCTCGCGACGAAGCGTAACCGATGTCTCGCCGCCGGCTGCAACAATATCAATCGACTCGATATCGTTGATTCTGGCCCTGAGTTCGGGCAGCAGATAACCGCTTTCCATACCCGTGTCCGTGCGGGTCGACGGATTCGAGACCAGCAGCGCCACGACCAGGGCCATCACAGTCAAAACGCCCAGAATGATCAGCGTGCGAGCCGTCATGACGAGCTACCCCCTGCCGACTGACGACCAACGCGTCGTCGGCGCCAGGCAATCAGCAACGCAAAAACCGTGACCAGGACCGGCATCAGCGCGATATTGAGCAACTTGACCCGTGTGCCCAGGGCCTCGATGTCACGGTCAAGCTCGCGCCGGACCTGACGCAGCTGCCGCCGAATCTCGATGCGCTGTTCCATGAATCGATCGAGCTCGGCTTCCTGCTCGGCGGTCAGAATCGACAGATCGGTATCGCCGCGCGCCTGCTGCAGTTCGTTCAGACGGCGCTCGGTTTCGGCCAGTTCGTTTTCCAGCCGCTCCTCGGTCTGGCGCAGATTCTGCTCGGCTTCACGCCGCAACGAATCGACCAGCGTGAACGGCCGACGCGAACTGGCGCGGCTGCGCACGCTGATCAGGTCGGCATTACCGAGCAGGTTGTCGATGGCGTTGACGACGAAGTCCCCATTGGACGCGAACGGATCGAGCAGCGTGGTGCCGAAGAAGCGCTGACGCTGGACCCAATACTGATCGGCCAGCAAATCGGCGTCCCCGACCACAATCGCGTTGATGGGGTACAGGGACTCACTTTCCGGGTCGGCGTCACTAAAGGCCGACGGCACCGAGCCACTCAGCCGCGCGGCCAGCACCATCCGTTCACCGGTCACCCCGACCTGCGGAATCAGCTCGGAGGGATCATTGAGAAACTGCAGACTGCTGGCATCGAGCAGCCCGGCCTGTTCACTGGAGGTCAGCAGCGGCTCGATGGTGACCTGGCTATCCTCGGCGGCCTGGAAGTGCCCGCTGCTGGCCAGATTGACGACATCGAGCTCACCGGTGACCACGTCATCGGCGTTGACGTTTTCGCCCGACACGCCAAGGATCGCCGGATGGCGCACGGCACGGCGCGCGCCCTGGATCGTGACCTGGAGCGCCTGTCCCAGGTCGGCCACGAAGCGGTCGTCCGAGAACCGGACACCCCAGGCATCGAACAGGGGCTCAAGGCTGGATACACGATCCAGACTCATGGCCGCCATCGGATCGGCCGGATTGTCCGGCTGGGCCGTCTCTGCGTGCGGGTCGACGAATGCCAGCAAACGCCCGCCTTCGGTCACGAAGCGATCAATCGCGCGCAGCAGCTCGTCGGATAGCTGCTGCGGATGAATCAGGACCAGCACATCGAGCGCATCGGGCAGTTGCTCGTCGGTTGGCCGGACTCGTTCGACCTCGAACAACTCCTGGATCTGGTCATGAATGGCCCATGGCTCGTTGCGCTGGCCGGTCTGCATATTCACCCCGCCCTGCAAGGGCAGGCCGCTGAGCAGACCGACCCGTGGCCGGTCGGGCTGGCTGAGGGTGTAGACCATGCGCGCCAGTTCGTACTCCAGAAACGACTCACGCGCCGGCGAGATGAACGGCAGCACCTCGAGGCCGTCGATCTGATTGGTCCCGACTATGCCGAGATAAAGCGTATCCCCGGCATTGCTGACCGGCACGGCCTCGAGACCGTAGCGGGCCGCCTGATCCTCCTGTTCGGAAAACGGCGCCGGATCAATGCGGCGAACGCGCAGCTCGCCGTCGGCGCGCTCGGCCATTTCATCGAGCAATTCCTGCACGCGGCGGGCAAAGTTGCGCACCATTGGCAGATCGCTGCTGGCCTCTTCGCTGAAATAGAACTCCAGCGTGATCGGCGCCTCCAGGCTCTCGAGCAGATTGACCGTGCCCTCGCTGAGCGTGTAAAGGCCCTGCTCGGTCAGGTCAACGCGAGCACCGCGGATGAGCGCGCCGGTCAGGATCGTGAGCGCCAGAAACAGAATGGCGAGCAGAATCAGTCCGCTTGCGCTGAAGAGTCTGTTCATGATCAGTCCGCCTTCCTCAGTTCAAGCACGATACGATTGGCCGTCAGCCAGAAGCCGATAACCAGGGCGAAATAGACGATATCGCGCAGATCAATCACGCCGCGCGAGATCGAGTTGAAGTGGACCAGAAAGCTCAGATTGGCAATGCCGTCGACCAGCGCCTGCGGCAGCCAGCCGCGAAACAGGTCGAGCACCATTGGCAGCCCGGACAGCAGAAAGCCGAAACACACCACCACCGAGACAATGAAGGCCACGATCTGGTTGCGGGTGGTCGCCGACAGACAGGCACTGATCGCCAGCAGCCCACCGGCCATCAGCCAGCTGCCGATATAGGCCGCCAGGATGACCCCGTTGTCGGGATTGCCAAGGATATTGACCGTGATCCACATCGGAAAGGTCAGAGCCAGCGCCAGGCCGACAAACAACCAGGCCGCGAGGAATTTGCCGACAACCGCCTCGGAGACGCTGATGGGCAGGGTCAGCAGCAGCTCGATGGTGCCGTACTTGCGCTCCTCGGCCCAGAGCCGCATTCCCACGGCCGGCACCAGGAACAGATACAGCCACGGGTGAAAGCGGAAAAACGGTTCCAGATCAGCAATCTCGCGCTCGAAGAAGCCGCCGAGGTAGAAGGTAAAGGCGGCCGACATCACCAGAAAGATCACGATGAACACATAGGCCACCGGTGTGGCGAAATAGCTGATCAGCTCGCGCCGCATGACCGTGCGGGTATTGCCAATGCTCATGCCGCCTCCTCGCGCGTTACTGTCCGGAACACTTCATCGAGCCGACCGGACTCGAGCTGCATCTGCTCAACCGACCAGCCCTGCGAATCCACCAGGCCGTTGACCGCCTGGAACAGGTGGCCTTGCCCTGAGGGGAATACGGTGACCCGACCGGCGCGCACTTCCACCTCGCGTGCCTCGGTCAGCTCACCCAGTCGTGACGCGGCTCGCTCCGGATCGTCGACCTGCAGCGTGACGGCACCGTGGTAGCGCGACCGCGCCAGCAGCCCGGCCGGCGTATCGTCGGCCAGCAGCCTGCCCTGCGCGATGATCATTGCCCGACTGCA
Source organism: Pseudomonadota bacterium (assembly GCA_013285445.1). Taxonomy (NCBI): domain Bacteria; kingdom Pseudomonadati; phylum Pseudomonadota; species Pseudomonadota bacterium. The sequence goes on from CP053448.1 coordinate 2,043,497, forward strand.
CAGTGCATCGACCTCTTCAAGGATATGGGTCGATATGACGATGATCTTGTCGGCAGCCATCTGCCTGATCAGTTGCCGGACCTGGTGTTTCTGATTGGGGTCCAGGCCATCGGTCGGCTCATCGAGGATCAGCGTGGGCGGATCGTGCAAAATGGCCTGGGCCAGCCCGACGCGCCGCTTGAAACCCTTTGACAAGGTCTCGATGCTCTGTCCCATGACCGCGCTCAGCTCAAGCCGGTCGGCCGCCTCTTTCACCCGGCGAACGCGCTCCTCGCCGGCGAATCCGCGCGCCTCGGCCACGAAGCGCAGGAACTGGTCGACCGACAGCTCTCCATACAGGGGCGCTCCTTCCGGCAGGTAGCCAATCATCCGCCGGGCTTGAATGGCTGAACGGCTGATATCGTGACCAAAGACCTCAGCCGTCCCCGAGGTCGGGGCGAGGAAGCCGGTCAGCATTTTCATGGTGGTCGATTTGCCGGCCCCGTTGGGCCCGAGAAAACCGAGCACCGTGCCGGGCTCGACCTGGAACGACAGGTTGTCCACGGCGACCAGGGCGCCGAAATGGCGCGTCAAATTCTTGGCTGCTAGCATCCGTCCGTTCTCGTTGGGTCTGGTTATTTGGCCGGGGCCATTGCGAACGGAGATTGGGGTCCGTTCCCCCGGCTTTCAAGATCTGCAGCGCGGGTTTTCAGCGCTCACCCTAACAGGTCTTTCCAGCCGGCGGCAGAACGGTTAGTTTATGTCACTCGAAGTGACACGCGAATCCATGGAACCGACCATTCTCGACCACCTGCCGGACGGACTGCTCGACTGCAGCGCCGATCAGCTGCACACCAGACTCAGTGGCCCGACCATCATCCATCTGCCGGGGCGACGACCACAGCCGCTGTTCGTATGCGTGCTCCAGCACGGCAATGAGATCTCGGGCTGGGAGGCGACGAGGCGACTGCTCAAGGGCCGCTATGCGCGTGACCCGCTGCCGCGCAGCCTGATGCTGCTGATCGCCAACGTTCGAGCCGCCTCCAGGCACCAGCGCCACCTGACCGACCAGCCGGACTTCAACCGCTGCTGGCCCGGCTCGGATACCGGTCCGAGCCCCTGGCATGAGCTGTTCCGGCACATCACCGACCATGCCCGGGCACTTGAGCCGTTCGCCAGTATCGATGTTCACAACAACACCGGAGAGAATCCGCACTACGCGGCCGTCAACGCGATCGAGCCGCAGCGGCTGCGCCTGGCCGCGCTATTTTCGCGTACCGTCATCTACTTTACACAGCCGCAGGGCGTTCAGTCGATGGCCTTCGGCAGGTTCTGCCCTGCCGTCACCCTGGAATGCGGCCCCCCGGGCAAACTGGCCGGTACCGACCATGCCATGACCTACCTCGACACCGTCCTCAACCTCGAGCACATTTCCGGCCAGCCCCCCGCTCCCGAGGACATCGAACTGTTCCGCATGGTTGCAACGCTTTACGTGGCCGCCGATCATTCCTTCAGCTTCGTCCCCGATGCTTCCAATATCGTGTTCCGGCCAGATCTCGATCAGCTCAATTTCCGCGAACTGCCGCCCGGCACACGCCTGGCCAGCATCAATGTCGATACCGGCGAAGCGCTCCGCGCCATCACCCATGACGGCGCCAACGTCTCGCGCGACTGGTTCGGCAACCGCAATGGGGACATCGTGACCCGACGACCGATGATGCCGGCCATGCTGACGACTGATGCCGGCATCATTCGACAGGACTGTCTATGCTACCTGATGGAGCGGGTCGCCATAGGCGGCCGCTTACCCGATGAACCGATACAATCGCGTGAGTTGCCCGAATCGAGCCCATGAACGCGCACACCGGAGCCATGCCATGAACCTGTACACCGCCCTGGTTGCGATCACCGCGATCGTGGCCATCACCCTTATCAGCCGTTACCGATTCGAATCGAAACGCCCAACCGGTGCGGATACTGAGCGCCTGGACCGCCTTGAAACCGAGCTGCGCGAACGCATCGAGACACTTGAGCGGATCGTCACCGACCAGCGCGAAAAGCTGAAGCGGCAGATCGATGACCTCTGAATCTGACAGCCTGGTCACGCGCCTGGTCCGTCTGTTTCTCAAGGGCCTGGGCACGATCATCCCGATCGCGCTTACCCTGCTCATCGTCTTGTGGCTGGCGGGTGTAGCCGAACGCGGCATCGGCTCGCTGATCAAGCTCGTTCTGCCGGCGGACTGGTACATCACCGGCATGGGGCTGGTCGGCGGCATCGGCCTGGTCCTGCTGATCGGCCTGCTCAGCCAGGTCTGGCTATTCCGCAAGCTGATCGACCTCGGCGAGGCCATCCTCGACCGCATGCCCCTGGTCAAGTCGGTGTTCCGGGCGACCAAGGATTTCGTGGAGTACTTTTCCGGCGACGACGCCGAGCGATTCAGCCAGGCGGTCATGGTGCGCCATCCGGTGCTGAAAATCGGCGTCATGGGCTTCATCACACGAGAGGACTTTTCCAACCTGCCCTTCGGCGAGGAGGGCGAGGTCGCCGTCTACCTGCCGTTGAGCTACCAGGTGGCCGGCTACACCATTTTTGTACCGAAGGAATGGTGCGAGCCGATGGACCTGCCCTTCGAGGACGCACTGCGACTGATCCTGACTGCGGCGATGTCTCGACGCGGAGGTTAGGAATCTTACGCCGGGCGGCGGCCTGGCACCTTGGCCAGGCTCATACGAAATCGAAGATTTCCAAATCGCCCGGCCAAGGCGCCAGGGCGCCATTCGTGGAGTGGTTTGGGCTGGTCTGACCGCGCCCGGTAGTTACATCACCAGCAATCGAGCGGTTCGGGTGGTTTCATGCGCGATTTGGAAACCGAAGATTTCGTATGAGCGCATGAAAACACCCGAACCGCGTCCCACTCCCGGATTCAGCGTTCCTCGATCGAAGGCACGGAACGGTCTTCGGGTCCGATATAGTCCGCACCCGGGCGGATGATGCGGTTGTTGGCACGCTGTTCCATGATGTGAGCGGCCCAGCCGGTCACGCGCGACATCACGAAGATCGGGGTGAACAGGCTCGTGGGAATGCCCATGAAGTGATAGGCCGAGGCATGGTAGAAGTCGGCATTGGCGAACAGCTTCTTTTCCTCCCACATGGTTTTCTCGACGATCTCCGAGACCGCGAACAGCGTGTCGTCACCGACGTCGCCGGCCAGCTTGCGCGACCACTCGCGGATGATGGCGTTGCGCGGGTCCTTCTCGCGGTAGACGGCGTGGCCGAAGCCCATGATCTTTTCCTTCGCCGCCAGCTTGCTCAAGACATCCTCGCGCGCCTGTTCGGGCGAATGGTATTTCTCGAGCATGGCCATGGCCATCTCGTTGGCGCCGCCGTGCAGCGGGCCGCGCAGAGATCCGATCGCCCCGGTCACGCAGCTGTGCATGTCCGACAGGGTCGAGGCGCACACCCGGGCGGTGAAGGTCGAGGCGTTGAACTCGTGCTCGGCATACAGGATCAGCGAGACGTCCATGACCCGCGCGTGCAGCTCGCTCGGGGTCTTGCCGTGCAGCAGATTCAGGAAATGTCCGCCGATGCTGTCGTCTTCGGTTTCGACGTCGATGCGCTTACCGTCATGGCTGAAGCGGTACCAGTAGGCAATCATCGACGGGAAGGTCGCCAGCAGACGATCGGCCACGTCCTGCTGCGCATCGAAGCTCTCTTCGGTCTCCAGGTTGCCCAGGAAGGAGCAGCCGGTGCGCATTACGTCCATCGGATGGGCACTGGCGGGAATGCGCTCGAGCACGTCCTTGAGCGCGTCGGGCAGGCCCCTGAGCGACTTCAGGCGCGTGGTGTAGGCATCCAGTTCCTCACGGTTGGGCAGATGGCCCTTGAGAATCAGGTGGGCGACTTCGTTGAACGAGGCCTTCTCGGCCAGCTCGTCGACGGCGTAGCCGCGATAGCGCAGGCTGTTGCCGGCCGCACCCACGGTGCAGATCTCGGTCTGGCCGGCGGACTGGCCGCGCAGGCCGGCTCCGGGTTTCTTGTCGGTCATGACTGCTCCTTGCTGAACAACTGATCCAGTTTCTGCTCGAACTCGTGGTAGCCGAGAACCTCGTAAAGTTCGTCCCGGGTCTGCATGGCATCGACCACGTTCCTCTGGTGGCCGTCTCGTCCGATCGCCTGGTAGACGGCCAGCGCGGCCTGGCTCATGGCGCGAAACGCCGACAGCGGGTAGAGCACCAGCCCGGCCCCGGCTTCGCGCAGTTCGGCGACCGAAAACAGTGGCGTCTTGCCAAACTCGGTGATATTGGCCAGCACCGGCACGTCGACCTGGCGGGCAAATTCCGCGAATTCCTCCAGGGTATGCAGCGCCTCGGCGAAGATCATGTCCGCACCGCACTCGACGTACAGGCTGGCGCGGTCGACCGCTGCGGCCATGCCCTCGCCGGCGTAAGCGTCGGTGCGCGCCATGAACACGAAGGACGCGTCCTGCCGCGCGTCGACCGCCGCACGCACCCGGTCCGCCATCTCGTCGGGGCTGACCAGCGCCTTGTTGGGGCGATGACCGCAGCGCTTGGCCGCGACCTGATCCTCAAGGTGAATCGCTGCCACGCCGGCGCGCTCCATCTCGCGCACCGTGCGGGCGATATTGAAGGCGCTGCCCCAGCCGGTATCGACATCGACCAGCAGCGGCAGGTCGCTGATCGATGTGATCCGGCGCGCGTCCTCGACCACATCGGCCAGCTGGGTTATGCCCAAATCCGGCAGACCAAAGGACGAGTTGGCTACCCCGGCCCCGGACAGGTAGATGGCTTGATGCCCTGCCTGCTCGGCGAGCAGCGCGCAGTAGGCGTTGACGGTGCCCACCACCTGCAGCGGCGGATTATCGGCAACCCGTTGACGAAAACGGGCGCCAGGCGCGAGATCACTCATGCGAAGACGCACTCCGGGGAAAGGGGACAGCCGTTTATTTTATCATGGCGCCGCCCGGCGCCGAGGCGAGTCAGACCCGATGGATCGAAGCCGTTTCGGCGGCATGGATCGCACGATTGACCAGATCGGCGGCCGCCTGCGCATCGACAAAGGGCAGCTCGAGGTGACCGTGCGGCAACACCAGCTTGATCGACGCCAAACCGTGTCGCCGCTGGTAAGGCGTGCTGACAACCGCGGCCTGCTGCACCATAGCCAGTTCGAAACCATCGTGACGCAGTCCGAACAGGCCCTGACGGATCCAGCATACGCCGCCATCACAGCGCCAGCCCCAGCAGCGCCAGCGGCGGTGGATCAGCCACAGGACCACCAGCAGAACGATCAGGCCGCCGGCCAGGTACAGGCGCATCGAAGGCTGGTGCCACCAGGCCACGCCAGTGACCGCCAGAGCCACAGCACTGGTCCGTGACCACCACACGGCCCGAAAACGACTGCTGATTGGCCGAAACGTCTGCGGCAATGACAGGCCCGGCATCAGACGGTCGGTCAGCCCGATATCCGTTTTCCCCAGCCCCGGGATCAGGAAGTTCCGGCCACGGGGATCGATCTCGTTCTGCGAACTGGTCGCCTGGCGGCCAACGATATAGGCCAGCCCCAGCAACCTGCCCGCGGCGGTCTGGTGCAGACTGATTCCGGTCAGCTTGCAACGCCGGAGCGTTTTTTCCCGCCGGTCCAGCAAACCGGAACCGGCGACAAATCGATCGGCATGCTCATGCAGCTGGAATCCGTGGAACCGGATCAACGATAGCAGCCCCGACAGCGTGAACAGGCCGACCACCAGCATGACCAGTAAAGCCAGGACACCGGCCACGCCGGCATCAAGCAGCTGCTGCCAGATTACGCTGATGCCGGTAGACTCGATCCACCCCTCGACCCGCTCCTCGAGAGAGCCGAACAGCCAGGCGGCGACGCCGGCAATCAGCCAGACCTGGTTGCTGACCAGGCCATGACCGAACACGCGCAGGACTCCGGGCGCGTGCACTGCCACCCCGGACGCTGCAGCCGAGGTTGGCGCGGGCTCGGAATCAGCCGGAGGTGCGGATTCGGCGGCATCTGAGACTTCGACTGCCTCGCTGCCGGCCAGAGCGATCCGATCGCGCAGCGCCAGCGCCAATTCGCGGCTGATGCCCGGCAGCTCGACCTCCGTGGACTCGGCACCCGGCGTTTCCAGGCTGAAGCGCACCAGACCGAAGGGACGAAAGTAGATCGGCTGACTCAGCGCCACGTTCTGGACACGGGCGAAGCGAACGCGCTTGTCTTTTTTCTCGATCAGGCCGCTGCGGACACGCATCGCATCGCCCTCGATGCGGAAACGAAAGCGCCGGTAATGAATCAGCGCCACAAGGACCGCGATCAGCAGCAGTCCCGCGCCCCCCAGCACGAATTCGCGCAGACCGAGCTGCTCCACAAAGGCAAATCCGGCGCCGGCCCCGGCAAACAGGAAAAGATTCTCGCGAACGAACTTGATGCCACCGTTGATGATCAGGAACAACAGCGCCATGGGTGCCAGGCGCTGCCAGCGATTCACGTCAGTCGGAGCCACGCCCGATCTCTCCGGCCTGCATGCCTGAGCCTTGCGACGATGGCAGCGTTGAGGACGCTCCTGCCGCGTCAACCTCGGCATCGGCCGAAGCGCCAATCTGCTCGAGCAGATACTGCCGGACCCGTCGCGCCGAGCCGGCATCCAGCCCCTTGACGGTCAAATCAGCCTCCAGACCACCAGCCGTATAGCACTTCAGGCGCATCAGGCCGAGATAGCGCTCCAGCGGCCCGTGCATCGCCTCGACGTGCTGAATGCGGGCAAACGGCAGAATCACGGTTTTGCGCCAGACCACACCATGGCGGTAGACCAGGTCGTGCTCGCGCAGCGCCCAGGCGCGGGTGCGCGCATCCAGACGGGCGTAGACAGCACCCATGATTGCCAGCATCACAAACGGCAGCGGCAAGGCTCGGGATCCAGGCCAGTCGGCGGGGTCGAAAGGCAGGGGCAACCAGATGACAGCCACTGCCGCGCCGGCCAGAATCAACCAGAACGCCGTCTGCGTAATCAGCGCCCAGGACAGGTATGCCGGCACCACAGGGGTCAGCTCGACGCGCTGAAAATCGGGCAGCGCCCCAGGATCCACCTGTTCGTTGCTGAAGATCTCTGCCTGCTCCATCCTGCAGCCATTCATCCCGTTGACTCAATCATTATCGTCTGTCTCCGAAGGCTGCCAAAGTGTCAATGGTCATGACGGGCTAGTGGTCCTTCAACCTGATAATTTAGGGTTCAGCGTTCCTGTGGCGTTTCGCCGCAAGGCGCGCCGCGCCGGGAATGGCCATCGCCCTTGCCAAGCGGCGGAACGCAGCAGCGGAGCGCCACAGGAGCGCCCCGAAGGGTTGGTCTGTCAGCGTCCATGGCGGCGTTCCGGCTCTTGCAAAGGGCGATGGCCATTCACTGCGAGCCGCGCCTTGCCCTGAACGCTGACAGACCAACTGAACCCTAAATTATCAGGTTGAAGGACCACTAGTGCTGTCTCGCTCCGGCAGCGGCTCGAGCTGTTTGCCCAAAAAGCCGAGAACCTCGCTGATCATGAGCGTTATGGCACTCACAGCGCCGACCAGAATGGCAACGCCGGTAAACAGAGCGAACCAGCCAGCGATGCTGCCATGATAAGTGGTGTGGCCGAAAAAATAGGCCACCCACAGCAAGATCCAGCCGGCAGCGACAGCAATGAACAACACACGCAGCTTCTCGGGCAGCGTGCGCGGAGGCCGCGGGCCGAACACCAGGCTGCGAAGCAGGCTGAGCAGCCAGGCGGCCAGGGCAATGATCCCCCAGGCCTTCAGAATCCAGGGCATAACGTCTTCCAGGCCAAGCTGCAGCGCCTCCTGGTGGGCCTCGCCGGCATCGCGCACCCTGCCCTCCGATTCCGGCCCGGGCGCGTTCTCCTCGATCCAGGCGATCGGCCCGAACCATTCGCTGTAGACCTCGTAGCCCCGTTCAACGCCATCCCAGAACGAATCCTCGAAATTGACATACACCATGAACACGACCATGAAGGCGTAAAACGCCCACAGCACGACCATCGGGGTCAGGCTCACCCAGCGCAGGTAGCCAATGCCAAGGCCGATCAGAATCCGAAGCGGTTCGGGTATGGCACTCACGCCGGAGCGGTCACGGCCAGGGGGGCTGGTGCTCATCGGTGACGGCTCACCACCAGCTGCGCGCTCGAGCCCCGGGCATCCGGATGCACGCGTAAGGTTGTACCGAAGGACTCCGACAGCCAGGCAATGCGATAGAGGATCGCATCGCCCTCATGCGGCAGCGCGGGGTATGGAAGGCCGCTGCGTTCCAGCATCACGGGTTCCAGGCGCAGGCTCGCCTGATCCGGCTCCAGGGACAGGTGCGCCAGCACGCTGCGATGGGCCTCCAGGGGCATGGCATAGTCGGTGTTGAACAGGAAATTGCCGAGACCGAACAGGGCCAGTCGGCCACCCCGCGCCTGCACCGCCTGGGGCATGTGCGCGCCGTGACCAAGCACGATCCGGGCGCCCGCGGCCATCACCTCATCGACCAGTGCCGCGTGCTCGGGATGCACGCGCTCGGTCCAGCTGGGACCGAGGTGTTTGTGCAGCGCCACGACGACCGAGTACCCGGCGGCCGCCAACTCGGCAATGCGGCGCGGACCCTCACAGTGCTCGAAGCAGGCGGCACCGGCACGATCGGGCCCGGCACACAGCCCGTCGCCGGGCACCGCCAGATAGGCCAGCAGCGCAAGTTTCCTCCCGCGCAGGTCGAGCTTGAGCGGCCGACAGGCCGAAGGCCGATCCCTTCCGGCACCAAGCGTCCGGATTCCGGCGGCCTGAAGCCGGGCGATCGTGCTGTCGATCCCGTCCGGGCCGCAATCGAGAATGTGATTGTTGGCCAGGGTGGCGACACTGACGGTGCCGGCACGCAGGCGCTCTGCAATTCCCGTTGCGGTGTAAAAAGTTGACTGATGGCTGGAAACCGGACAGGCGACAGCCTGCGCTTCGGTATCGAGGATCACGCCCTCGTAGTTGAACACGAACACATCCGACTCGCCGATCGACGCTCGCACCCGCTCGAGCGGGTCCTGGCCGGGCGGAAGCTCTTCAAGCATCCGATAGCCACTGGTATCGCCCACGGCGACCAGCCTGACCGGCAGCCGGGCCGACGACTGTAACCAGAACACCAGCAGCGCGGCCAGCGCCAGACTGGCCAGCACGGCCGTGGCAATACCGGCCCGCTGGCTCATGAAGTCATCGTGCGCTCGGCCCGCTTGCGTTCATGCTCCTTGAGACGTCTTTTTCGCAAACGAATGTTTACCGGCGTTATTTCAACCAGCTCATCGTCGTTGATGAACTCCATGGCCTGCTCGAGCGTCATGCGCACCGGCGGCGTGAGCAGAACGTTGTCGTCCTTCCCGGCGGCACGGATATTGGTGAGCTTCTTGGCCTTCATGGGGTTCACGACCAGGTCGTTCTCGCGCGCGTGCAGGCCGATGATCTGGCCCTCATACACCTCCTCGCCCGGACCGACGAACAGCTTGCCGCGCTCCTGGAGGTTGAACAGCGCATAGGCCACTGTGGTGCCGTTTTCCATGCTGATCAGCGTGCCGTTGGCGCGCTCGGCGACGCGCTCGGTCGCCGGGCCCCAGTGATCGAATACGCGGAAAAACAGGCCTGTCCCCGAGGTCATCGTGCGATAGGCGCTCTGGAACCCGATCAGGCCGCGCGCCGGGGCGATGTAGTCCAGCCGCACCCGGCCCCTGCCGTCCGGCTGCATGTCCTGAAGCTGGCCCCGACGCTCACCCATCGCCTGCATCACCGCCCCCTGGTACTGCTCGTCCAAGTCCAGCACGACCTGTTCCCAGGGCTCCCGGATTTCGCTGCCCTCGCTCTCGCGCTTGCGCACCCGCGGGCGCGAGACGGCCAGCTCGAAGCCTTCCCGGCGCATGGTTTCGATCAGCACCGCCAGGTGCAGTTCACCGCGGCCTGCGACGTCGAACTGCTCGGGATCTTCGGTTTCGCTGACCTGCAAGGCGACGTTGTGGCTGGCTTCCTGAAACAGCCTGGCCCGGAGCTGCCGGCTGGTCAGATACTTGCCTTCGCGTCCGGCAAACGGCGAGCTGTTGACCCGGAAGGTCATGTGGATCGTGGGCTCGTCGACGCTCAGCGGCGGCAGGGCCTCGACCCGTTCCGGGTCGCATAGCGTGTCCGAAATCCCGAGCCCGTCGATACCGGTCACGGCAATGATGTCGCCGGCCATCGCTTCACCGATCTCTTCGCGCTTGAGACCGTTAAAGCCCAGTACCTGCAGAATGCGGCCGGAGCGCTTGCTGCCCTCGCGATTGACCACGGCCACCGGCTGGTTGGGCCTGACCTGCCCGCGCTGGACGCGGCCAATGCCGATCAGCCCGACATACGATGAATACGACAGGCTCGAGATCTGCATTTGAAACGGCCCGTCCGGATCCACGTTCGGCGCCGGCACATGCTCGATCAGCGCCTCGAACAGCGGCGTGAGATCACCGCTGGTGACCCCGGGCTCGGTTGAGGCGTAGCCGTTGAGCGCCGAGGCGTAAATGACCGGAAAGTCGAGCTGCTCGTCGGATGCACCCAGCTTGTCGAACAAATCGAAAGTCTGATTGAGCACCCAGTCCGGCCGCGCACCGGGCCGATCGACCTTGTTGATCACCACGATCGGCCGAAACCCCATGGCAAACGCCTTCTGGGTAACGAATCGCGTCTGTGGCATCGGCCCGTCGACCGCATCGACCAGCAACAGCACCGAATCGACCATGGAAAGCACCCGCTCGACCTCGCCACCGAAGTCGGCGTGGCCGGGCGTGTCGACGATATTGATGCGCCAGTCGCGCCAGGTGATCGCTGTGTTCTTGGCCAGGATGGTGATACCGCGCTCCCGCTCCTGGTCCTCGGAATCCATCACCCGCTCGGTCAGGCGCTCGTGCGCGGCAAACTGGCCCGACTGCCTGAGCAGCTGATCGACCAGGGTCGTTTTCCCGTGATCTACATGGGCAATGATGGCGATATTGCGCAGCTTCATGAGGTCAGTTGTCATCCAGCGCAGCGAAGCCGACCATTATAGGCGCGATGGGGCCCTGCGCGTTGACGCAAACCCGCCAGTCTCGTGCGCTTGCCAAGTGCGCCAGACTGGGCCACAATCGGTTTCGAGCACGTCCGGAGACATGCCATGAAGAAACTGCTGCTGAGCGTCCTGCTGCTGGCCGTGGCCGCCACCGCCAACGCCGGAGACTTCGAGATCAGCCGCTACGTCATAGCCGGCGGCGGCACGATGGAAAGCTCGGGTGGCCCCTGGACCCTGGCCGGCACCATCGGCCAGTGGGAAGCCACCGAACCGCGCGAACTGTCCGGCGGCCAGTGGAAACTGACCGGGGGCTTCTGGGCCGAGCTGCTTGAAGCGCTGCCCGATTTTCTGTTCCAGGACCGTTTCGAGGAATAGTCCCGCGGTTATGATGGGCCCATGCCCATCGAATCCGAACAATTCGTTCGCCTGGCGGTCGCCCTGGCCATCGGCCTGCTGGTCGGCATCGAGCGTGGCTGGCAGCGACGCGACAGTCAGGAAGGCCAGCGCGTGGCTGGCCTGCGAACCTATGCCCTGATCGGCCTGGTCGGCGGCGCAGTCGGCCTGATCAGCGCGGACGACGGATACTGGCTGATCGGGCTGGTCTTCATTGGCCTGGCCATCGCCAGCGCCAGCGCCGCCGCCTACGTGGTGACGACGCGAGCCGGCCACGACTACGGCATTACCAGCGAAACGGCGGCCATGGCGACCTACCTGCTCGGCGCGCTGGCGGGAATCGGTCAGATTGCGCCGGCGGCCGCGGCGGCGATCGTCATGGCGCTGCTGCTCGGCCATAAGGCGCGTCTGCATGGCTGGCTTGAGCGGCTGCGACGTGAGGAACTGACCGCCGGCCTGATATTCCTGCTGATCTCGGTGGTCTTGCTGCCGATACTTCCAAACCAGGGCTACGGCCCCTGGGAAGCCCTGAACCCTTACGTCATCTGGCTGATGGTCGTGCTCGTCGCGGGCATCTCGTTTTTCGGCTACATCGCCATCCGGGTCTTCGGGGCCAGCCGCGGTATCGTGTTCGGCGGTCTGTTCGGCGGCATGGCCTCGTCGACGGCAACCACCCTGGCCTTTTCCCGCATCGCCGCGCGCGAGCAGGACCTCTCCAGGATGCTTGCAGCCGGCATTCTGCTGGCCTGCGGAGCGATGATCGCGCGCATGATGTTCGTCGCCACGCTACTGCATGCCCCCCTTTTCAGGCCCCTGTTGCTGCCCGCACTGCTGCTGCTCGCGGCCACCCTGGCGCCAGTGGGCTTGTACCTGATGCGCGGAGGCGCGAACAAGACCGCGGACGAATCAAGACTGATGCGAAACCCCATGGAGCTCAAGTCAGCCCTGTTCTTCGGAGCGCTGCTGGCCGTGATCATGCTGCTGGGTCAGGCGCTGCGCGAATGGGCCGGCGATGCCGGTCTGTGGACCCTGGCCGCGGCGTCGGGCCTGGCCGATGTTGACGCCATCACGATCTCGCTGGCCCGCATGAGCGAACAGGACGTGGCTCTGCGCGTGGCTGCGGCCGGCATCGTGATCGCGGCCGGCAGCAACTCCCTGCTCAAGGCCGGCATGGCGCTGGTCATCGGCGGTCGATCCCTGGGTCTTCGCGTGCTGTTGCCGCTGGCAACGGGCGCGGTTCTCGCCCTGCTGGCTGTTTTCTTCTCGCCCTTCACCGGGAGCCCAGGGTGAGCGCACGCAACAAGGCGGTGACGATCGGCGGCGTCACGGTCGAACCCGGCGAACGCCGCAGCATCGACCTCGAGGTCGGACGGCTCTACACCCACTCACCGACCACCATGCCGGTCCAGGTGTTGTGCGGCAAGCGCGCCGGCCCGGTGCTGTTCGTCTCGGCCGCCGTTCACGGTGACGAGCTCAATGGCGTGGAGATCATTCGCCGATTGCTGAAGGTGCCGGCGCTTCGGCGACTCAAGGGCACGCTGATCGCGGTGCCGATCGTCAACCTGCACGGCTTTATCAACCTGTCGCGCTATTTCCCCGACCGACGCGATCTCAACCGCAGTTTTCCGGGGTCGGGAAAGGGGTCGCTGGCCGCGCGGGTCGCCCATCTGTTCATGACCGAGATCGTCAGCCCGTCAACGCACGGCATCGACCTGCACACCGGGGCGGTCCATCGGGGCAACCTGCCGCAGATTCGCGCCAACCTCGACGATGAGGAGACACTGCGCCTGGCCCGGGCATTCGGCACGCCGGTCATCCTCAATTCGGCCATGCGCGACGGCTCCCTGCGCATGGCGGCCATGGACCATGACATTCCCATCCTGCTCTACGAGGCCGGCGAGGCGCTGCGCTTCGATGAAGTCGCCATCCGCGGCGGCGTTGATGGCGTCTTGCGCGTCATGCGTGCGCTCGGCATGCTGTCGAGAACACGCAAGAAGCCGCCGCCCGCACCGGTCGTCGCCCGTTCAAGCAGCTGGGTACGCGCCCCGCAAAGCGGCCTGTTTCGTGCCTGGGCCCGGCTTGGCGACCGCGTGACGCGTGACGAAACTGTACTGGGCGCCGTTTCCGACCCGTTCGGAGAGCAGGAGGCTGAAATCAAGGCACCGCTTTCGGGCATTGTCATCGGGCGACTGAACCTGCCGCTGGTCAACGAGGGCGACGCGATCTACCACATCGCCAGCTTCTACCGGACCGATATCGCCCACGAGCGTGTCGAAGGCTATCAGGAAAACCTGGAATCCGAAGACTATCCGTACGCCGACACGGGTCAGTCCGAACCAGCGCCTGGTCCACGCGACTAAGCGGCCTTGGCCGGATCCCAGGGCCGGATGACGCCCTCCTGTGCGGTGGATGCCACCAGCTCGCCGGTCCGGGCAAAGAACTGTCCGCGGCTGAAGCCTCGCCCGCCGTGGCTGGTGGGGCTGTCGCAGGCATAGAGCAGCCACTCGTCGACGCGGAACGGCCGGTGGAACCACAACGCGTGATCGATCGAGGCCATCTGCACCGGGCGGGTGCTGAAGTCCATTTCATGCGGCAGGGTGGCGGTACCCAGCAGCTCGTAGTCGGAGACGTAGGTCAGCAGATTGCGATGCAGCTCCGGATCGTCGGGCAGCCGGTCCCAGGCGCGCATCCAAACGTGTTTTTTCGGCGCCCTCGCCTCGGGATCGATGAACTTGGGCAACTCAACCGGCCGGAACTCCAGCGGCGGTCGATGAGCCAGCAGACGGCGCATCTTTTCAGGCACCCGGTCGATGATCGAGTCCTGGATGTCGATGCTCTTGGTCAGGCCCTCGGGTCCGGCGACCTGCGGCATTCCGACCTGGTGATCGAAGCCGTTCTCGTCGATATGAAAGGAGGCGGCCAGGTTGAGGATCGGCCGGCCGTGCTGAATGGCCACCACACGGCGGTTGGAGTAGCTGCCGCCGTCGCGCGAACGCTCGACCTGGTAGACCACCGGCTCGTTGAAATCACCCGGCCGAAGAAAGTAGGCGTGCAGCGAATGCGGAAAACGCGCCTCGACGGTCCGGTGCGCGGCCGAAAGCGCCTGACCGAGCACCTGGCCGCCGAAGACCTGCGGTGCGCCGATATCGCGACTCTCGCCGCGAAACAGGTTGTCTTCCAGCCGCTCGAGGTGGAGCAGGCCGATGACGTCCCGAAGGCTTTCGTTCACGACTCATCCTCCCGGCCCCAGGGCGACGGCGGCGGTTCCACGGCCTCGCCCAGATCGAAATCAATCCGGAATACGCGCGGCGTGCCCAGGCGCCACAAACCGTAGGTGAAGCGCTCGCCCGGCTCGATCCGCATCGTCCAGACGTTCGAGAAGGCCGACTCGATCAGCTCGCGGGTGTGCTGGTCGGCCGGGAAATACTGCGCGCCGGCAGTGCCCGTGTTGGTTGTCGTGCCGCCGTACAGGGTGACCTCGTCGGGCGAGCCATCCTCGTGCCTGTGGTCATGCTTGAGCTCGATGCGGTCGCCCTTGTGGGTCAGCACCCAGGTACGTGAGTGATCCTCGCCAACCATGAAAGGAATCCGGATCACGGCATCGCCACACTCGCGCACGTGCATCACCAGGCGCTGGCCGGCAAAACCGTCCTCACCTTCCGGGGTCTCGATCAGTTGGCCTTCGAACGCTTTCCCGCACAGTGCCTGCAGGCGGGACCAGAACGCGTCGAGCCCTTCGGCCGGCGCCAGAGACGGCAGCAGCAGGCAGCCGGCCAGCAGCAGCGATACCGTTCGCAATCGCATCATCATCGCTCCAGATCACAAAGTCGCATAACCATCCGGCATGTCCCGGGGTAAGTCAACCCGGCCGCCGCAGGACTCATCGCGGCAGCGAGCACCCCCTCAGCCAAGGTCACCACGCAACACTATGAATGGGAATTATTATCATATAAAATGCGCTTCATACACCTATTTTCTCACGCCGAAAAGGAGACACTGCATGAATCCTGGAAAGCTGTATCTGACCGCTGCCGCCCTGACCTTCGCCCTGACTGCCACAGCGCTGGCCGGCGACGAGCGCGTCGAGCATTTCGAAGGCGAACCGGCCGAAACGCTCGAGCAGGCCATCAGCAATTTCTCGGAATACAACGCCAAACTGGCGCAAATAATGGAACAGGATGAACTCAGCCTCGAGGATTTCGGCCAGATCCACGAGTTGACCTACACCCTGGAGAACGCGCTGGGCAAGATCAGCGAGGAACTCGAGGAACTGGCCGAAACGCTCGAGCGCCTGCATCTGGCCTCCGAGCACATCGACCACGAAACGGTTCGGCAAAGCGGCAGCGCGTATCTTGCAACCGCCCGCGAGATCATCGAATAGGGCCACGGCCTGGGCGCCCGGCCCCGGCGCGCCTTGTCGAGGGGGATTGCGCTAGAATAACCGGTTTTCCGGTTATCACAGCAGGAGCAATCCCATGAATGAACCCGTGCGCGTAGCCATTACCGGCGCGGCCGGCCAGATCGGCTACCAGCTCTGTTTCCGCATCGCCGCCGGCGACATGCTCGGTAAGGACCAGCCTGTCATTCTGCAGCTGATCGAGATTCCGCCGGCCATTGACGCGCTCAAGGGTGTCGCCATGGAGCTCGAAGACGCAGCGTTTCCGTTGCTCCAGGGCATTGTCGCAACGACCGACATCGATGAGGGCTTCAGGGATGCCGACTACGCCTTGCTGGTCGGCGCCAAGCCGCGCGGAGCGGGCATGGAGCGCGCCGACCTGCTGGCCGAGAACGGCAAGATTTTCGGGCCGCAGGGCAAGAGCCTGAACGCCGTGGCCAGCCGGGAGGTAAAGGTGCTGGTCGTCGGCAACCCGGCCAACACCAACTGCCTGATCGCCCAGGCCAACGCGCCGGATCTGCCGCCCGAGAACTTCACCGCCATGACCAGACTCGACCACAATCGGGCCCTGGCTCAGCTGGCCGGCAAGACCGATGTCCATCACACCGCCATCGACCGGATGATCATCTGGGGCAACCACTCCTCCACCCAGTATCCAGACATTCATCACGCCCGAATCGACGGACAGCCGGCGACCGAACAGGTTGACCGTGACTGGTATGAAAACGACTTCATCCCGACCGTTCAGCAGCGCGGCGCGGCCATCATCAAGGCGCGTGGCGCCTCGAGTGCGGCCTCGGCTGCCTCCGCAGCGATCGACCATATCCGCAGTTGGGCACTGGGCACCGAAGGCGATGACTGGGTGTCGATGGCGGTGACCGCCGACGGCAGCTACGGCATCGAGCCGGGGGTGATTTTCTCGTTCCCCTGCACCTGCGCTCAGGGCCGGTGGAGCATCGTCCAGGGCCTCGAGATCAACGAGTTCTCGCAGACGCGACTGGACGCCACCGACCGGGAACTGCGGGAAGAACGGCAGGCGGTCGAACGCCTGCTCTGATCACCGGGCCTCGATCACACCACAGGCAACGCGCTTGCCGGCCCCGCCGATCGGCTGTGCCAGGTGGTCATCTGGCTTTTCGTGGATGACCAGGGCCGCGCCGTCGTGGTCCAGAATCCGGGCGCCGGTCGAGCCGTCGAGGCTGGCGCGCGGATTGAACATCTGGGCTCGCGCCCGGCCGTCCTCATGCACGTAGAAGTTGGGAAAATCGCCGGCGTCCGGTCCGTCCGGGTTCATCAGGCCATGCTGGCGATCATCCGGATTGAGGTGGCCAGTCGAGGCCTGAAAGCCTTCGCCGTGATCGGCGCAGGTACCGACGGCATGAATGTGAATGGCCTTCATGCCGGCCGGCAGCCCGTCGAGATGCAGATCGACCAGGGTGCCATTTGACCCCTGCGTCAGTTCGGCCCGGCCAAGCTCGTTGCCGGCCCGGTCAACAAACACCGCCTCGGCGCCCATCGGCTGACCGCTATCGTTAGCCTGTGCGCTGCCGGGGAGTACCAGACCGGTCACCATCAGGCTGGTGGCTATCAGAAAAACAGTGCGCATCGGATTTCTCGCTGAGTCGGATTCAGCAGCATGATAACGGATGCCCGTAAAGCCGCTCAGCCCAGGCTGCGATGCTTGCCGACAATGCGCATGGCCAGCTCCAGCGACTGCTCGTAGTTCAGGCGCGGATCGACCGTCGTCTTGTAGGCGCGGGACAGATCGTGCTCGGCCAGATCGCGTGCGCCGCCGATGCACTCGGTGACGTTTTCTCCGGTCAGCTCCAGGTGCACGCCGCCCAGGCGCGAACCGCAGGCGGCATGAATATCGAACGCCTGCTCGACCTCGGAAACGATATTGACAAACCGACGGGTCTTGTAACCGCTGTCGGTTTTCTCGGTGTTGCCGTGCATCGGGTCGCAGATCCACAAAACCGGTGAACCGGCGGCCTGTACCGCCTCGATCAGCGGCGGCAGCTTGTCGGCGATCTGACCGGCGCCCATCCGGTGAATCAGCACGATTCTTCCGGGCTCGTCGTCCGGGTTGAGTACTTCGATCAGGTTCCGGATCCAGCCCGCCGTCATGCCGGGTCCGACCTTGATGCCGACCGGATTGCGGATGCCGCGGAACAGCTCGACGTGCGCACCGTCGACTTCGGCCGTGCGCATGCCGATCCAGGGAAAATGCGTCGACAGGTTGAACCAGCCCCACTGGCGCGGCACCCGCTGGGTCAGCGCCTGCTCGTAGTGCAGGTGCAGCGCCTCATGTGAGGTAAAGAAATCCACCCGCTTGAGGCTGCCGGGCTCGCGCCCGGTGATCGTTTCCATGAACCTGACCGAGTGCCCGATGCTGTCGGCGATGCGCTCGAACTCGGTAGCCAGCGGGGAGTGTTCGACCCAGCTCAGGTTCCAGTACTCGGGATGATGCAGATCGGCAAAACCGCCATCGACCAGTGCCCGGACGAAATTCATGGTCATTGCCGAGCTGGCGTAGCCGCGCAGCAGCCGGTCGGGATCGGGGCGGCGCGCCTCGTCCGTGAAGTCTGGCGCGTTGACCAGATCACCGCGATAACTCGGCAGGGTCACACCGTCCCGCGTTTCGGTATCGGCCGACCGGGGCTTGGCGTACTGGCCTGCGAAACGGCCGATACGTACGACCGGCTTTTCCATGCCGTGCAGCAGCACCAGCGACATCTGCAGCAGCACTTTGAGCCGGTTGGCGATGATGCTCGGCTCGCACTCGTCGAACAGTTCGGCACAATCACCACCCTGCAGCACAAAGCGCCTGCCGGCCTGGGCCTCGGCGATCTGTTCTTTCAGAGACAGCACTTCCCACGAGGTGACCAGTGGCGGCATCGCGGCCAGCCGAAGCAAGGCGCGGCGAAATTCGGTCTCATCCGGATAGGTCGCCTGCTGACGGGCCGTTTTCTGCCGCCAGGAATCCGGACGCCAGCCCTTCGCCGGGGTGATGGTCTTGAATGACTTGTCAGACATGGGATCTCGGTCCGGGATCTCGATTGGCCAAAAGTAGCGCGCCCAGCATGAACACGGCAAGGCCAACATACCAGATCAGCGTCCATACCGGCATCGACAGACCGAGAAACTGCCAGTCGACCTCGGCACATTCGCCTGCACCCGTAAACGCCTCGCGCAGGATTTCCATCATCGGAAAGTCGTACTCGAGCATGAAGTACAGCCCGGGCCCGCAGTCGGGCACCTGGTCAGCCGGCAGATTCTGCAGCCAGATGTGGCGCGCGGCCGTGGTGATGCCCCAGCCTGCCCCGGCCAAAATCGGCACGCCGTAGACCCAGCGCCCCCAGGCGCTCGGCCCGTGCAGCGCACCCAGCAGCGCGAACACGCCCATCAACATGAACCCCAGCCGCTGCAGAATGCACAGCGGACAGGGCTCCAGCCCCATCACATACTGTGCATAGTAGGCATACCCGAGCAGACCGGCACAGGCCATAAAGACCAGCGCAAATGGTGTACGACCGTCAATCAGTTTCATCATCGGGCTATTGTAATGCAGCACTCCGGGTCAGGCGAAGACCCAACCCGACAGGTAGTGCCACAGCGGCACGGTCAGCGCCGACAGCATGATGCCCCAGGCCACCAGCGCAGCGGCCAGCTGCGGCGCCAGGCGGGCCGCAGACAGCAGCGCCGCCGCGGTAATCATCGGCGGCATGGCCGCCTCGAGTGTGGCAACCCGGGCGATATCGGGTCGTGCATCGAGCCAGAGCAGCAACGCCACGGCCACCGCGGGCAGCAGCAGCAGTTTGCTGACCAGACCGATGATCAGCGGCCGACGATAGGCCGGTACCAGGCGCAGGCGCAGGCTCATGCCAATTGCCAGCGTGACCAGCGGCAGCAGCATATCGGCAAAGCTCCGCGCCAGCGTCATCAGCCACTCCGGAAACCAGGCATTGCCCAGCAGCAGCGCCGCGATCAGCGCCAGAAACGGCGGAAACCCGATCATCCGGCGCGCCATGGCCAGCAGGCTCGGGCGCTGCCCGGTGCCGAACCAGGCCAGCACGAACAGGGCGTGCGTGCAAACGATCAGGAACGATCCAAACTGATCGTAGACCACCGCATAGCGCACGAACCCGGCACCGAGCAGCGCTTCGATCAGCGGAAACCCCAGAAACGAGGTATTGCCCAGGGGCAGCAACAGCAGCAGCACGGCCACTGACTCCCGGCGCAGCGCCATTCGGCGCGCCAGCAGCCAGACCAGGGCCGCACTGACCGCCAGCAGCGCCCAGGGCACGATCACCAGCGGCAGCAGATCGAGCGTCGGTTCGAGAGTCGGCACATGAATGAAGATCAGCGCCGGCAGGCACAGCATGATCACCACCCGATTGAGTACTTCCGGCGCGCTGGCCGGAAACCACTGCGCCAGCAGCCGCCCGGCAACGATCAGCGAGATGATGACGAAATAGGCCGACATGGGCGCCGATCATACCGTCTCTCAAGCCGCTGTCGGCGCTGCCGCGACCCGCTCTTGCTACACCCAGTCCCGGATCTGCCGCAGAACGCGTCGGTGATGGATCAGGCCCACGTGATTGCTGCGCCCAATCACGAACTGGTGTTCCGGCCGGGCCGGCAGGTTGAGCTCGGGCCTGGCATGCTGGCCCAGGGCGCTGGGCACCGGCACCAGCCCATCGCCGATGGTGCGCGAACGCAGAGAATCGGTGCGCTGATCGAGCGTGGCCGCGACCAGGCAAAGGCGAACATGGGCAGGCAGCTCGACCGGTCGGCGGCAGTCCTCGGCGGATTCGAATCGATCCCGGTCCTGCCAATCCTCGCGGCACAGATTGCCGTGGCGCAGATCGGTGATGCCGGCCGAGCGCAGTCGCCCGAGCCGCGCAAACGGCGCGCTGTAGGGGCTGATCCCCAGCAATCGATCGAATCGATCGCCGATCCGCTCCAGCGGCGCACCGTGATGCGGGCTGCCCAGGGCAACGATGGCCGACAGCGCCTCGACCCAGCCACTGCCGTCAACGACCCCGTGATGGCAGGCGCTGCGCGCGACCAGCCCGCCCATGCTGTGCCCCAGCAAAACGATCTGCTCGACCGGCTGCGGCCAGATCTTGACCAGCCTGGCCAGCTTCGAGGCCAGCTCGGCGCCATTGGTCGAGATATGCCGGCCGCTGTTGTAGCGCAGATACACCGGCGTGTAGCCGTGCATGCGCGCCAGCGCCTCTGGCAGGCTGCCATTGCGGTCGGGAGGAGCCCAGCGAGACTCGCTCATGCACAGCCCGTGCAGGCTGACCAGCAGTTTGCGGCCGGCCCCTTGCGCCAGCAGCTCCGGCAGCTCGCTTTCCAGATCCAGCGCCACGCCGTCGAAGATCAGGCGCATATCGATCGCCAGCGGGTTGCCCCGGCTTTCCAGGTGATCGCCCAGCACGCCGTTGAGCACGCTGAGCAGCTCATCCCGGCGCCATCGGCCGATCGGCACGCGCGGCGCGAACCGGCCAAGCGTCACCCCGGCGCCGCTGCCGGCCAGGCCAGCAATGGCGCGTACCGATCGATAGACCAGCCCGGTGATGCCGCGCGTGGCTGCGTCAGCGGCCGAACCCACCGGCGGCGAGACCCGGGCGATCGTGTGGTGAAGCTGTTCAACCAGCCGGCTGACCCCGACCACGCCATCGGCCGCCAGCAGGCTCAGGCCGTGCAGATCAGAGGGAGTCAGTTCGGTGCCGGAAGGCTTCATCGATGCCGGCCAGTCAGTGCGGGCATTCATCATACACACTTCCCGTCGACGTCAACGCGGGCCGCGTCCGGCGCTGGCCGCTGCGATCTTCGTCAGGTTTTCGTGGCACGGCACGTCTATGGGTATCGAAACCAAAACGCAACCAGGCACCCCATGACCGACACAATCACAATTCCCGCCGCTGTGGCCATCGATACCCCGGCGCATCCAGCCGCGCGCTTCGCCGGCTGGCTGCGGTCCGGATGGCAACTGTTCCGGCGCGCACCAAGCCGCCTGTTCGGCCTGATGCTTCTGCTCCTGGCCATCGAAATGCAGATCCAGACCGCGATTCCATTCGTTGGCATCACCCTGTCGAAAATCGCAGCCGGATTATTTGGCGGCCTGTTCTGGCTGCCCCTCTACCGGCTTCACATCGGCGGACGGCTGCGGCTCCGGCAAACCCTTAGCGCGGTCACCGGCTCATGGGCGGCTCTGGCCGGCCTGGCAGTTGTCCAGCTTCTGGTTTTCCTCGTGCAGGTGGCAGCCGGCCGCTTGCTGCTCGGCCCGGGTGCCCTGGATCTGCTGATCTTTGCCCGAGCGACGAGTGATTTGCCCCCCGGCGAGTTTCAGATCGGGCTTATTCTGGCCGCCGGCGTACCCCTATCGACAATCATGATGTTCAGCGCACCGCTGATTCTGATCGACCGCTATTCATTGGGACCGGCCCTGCTGACAAGCATTCGGCTGTGCCTGCGCAACGCCGCGCCGATGGTTCTTGTGGCCATGATGATGATGCTGGTCTTCTTCATTTCGCCGTCCGCCTATCTGCTACCGACGCTGCTGCTGGGCCCGTGGCTATTGTGTGTCGGGCTGGCTGCGTATATTGACCTGCGACGGCAGGCGAGCCACAAAGCGTGAATCCGGCAGGCACCACGGACGACATCAGGCAGCTGCTGGAGCGCTTCGGCCCCATGCTTTCGCGTATTGCCATAAGCTACGAAGCCGACGCTGCGCTGCGCGAAGATCTGTTGCAGGAGATCGTGCTGGGATTGTGGAAGGCCCTGCCCGCCTTTCGAGCGGAATCCAGCCTGAAGACCTTCGTGGCCCGCGTGGCACACAATCGGGCGGTCGATCATGTGCTCAAACGCCAGCGCATTCTCGACCGAAAAGCGACCGCGGAAGCGACCGCCGAACAGTTATCGTCAGCCGATGGCCGGCTCACGGAGCGCATCGATCTGACCTGGGCGATCCGCCGTCTTCCCCTGACCAGCCGCCAATGCGTGGAACTAATGCTTGAAGGGTTCAGCCATGCCGAGATCGGCGCTACATTAGGGCTGGAGGAGAACGCCGTCGCACAGCGCCTCAGCCGCGGCCGAAAACAGCTCAAGGCCCTGCTTGCTCCTGGAGTGAAAACATGAGTGATGATCACGATTTCGACGCCTGGCGCCGTGAATGGCGCGCATCCGCGACCCGGGACCTGGATATCGATGCCCTGCTCGAGAACGCTCGGCGTCGCAATCGCCGCGACAAGCTGGTGACCGCGCTGGAGGTCGTACTTGGCCTGGTCACGATTGCAGTGTGCCTGGCAACCGTCCTGATGCCCGGACTGCCCGTCATGGAGCGTTCGCTGGCTGGTGGCCTGGCGGCACTCGCCGGCCTGTTCGTCGCATGGGCGTTTCGCCAGCGCCGCAGAAGCTGGGTACAGCGCCCCGCCGACGCGGCCGCCCTGCTCGAACACGAGCGCCGGCGTCTGGACGGCCAATTGCGCTACTGGCAAGCCAGCCTGGTCGGCGTCGCCGCACTCTGCGTCGTGACGGTGCTCATAACCTTCAAGTCGGCCCTGGTGGACGGCGAAGGTGCACGGTCCTGGCTGCTGTCGACCATTCTGGTGCTGGGCATCTGGCTGATCACGCTGATCCGTAAGCGGGCCGTCGCCCGCCGGGTCACGCGCCGCAAGCACGAGCTCGACGCGGTCGACCCGCCATCCTCCGGCTGAGCCAGGCAACCGCCCGGCCCCGGCCGGCGAACCGGGCATTCCCCCGCAAGGCCAATGCTGGTAGGCTCTGAAACCGGAAACGAGGGGCAGTGGCACCACCACGCATGAACGACGCCACCGACAAGCACACACCCGAGGCCGTCGAGGCCTTCATCGACCGCTGGACCGACACCGGCGGCAAGGAGCGCGCCAACTACCAGCTCTTCCTGACCGAGCTGTGCCAGCTGCTCGACCTGCCCGGCCCGGAGCCGGCCGGCCCCGACCCGGCGAAGAACGGCTACGTGTTCGAACGACGGGTCGACATCAACCACCCCGACGGCTCCACCACGCGCGGCTATATCGACCTCTACCGCCGTGGCCACTTCGTGCTCGAGGCCAAGCAGGTCAGCGAAAAGCACGAATCCAGCCGCTGGGACAAGGCCATGCTGCGCGCCGCCGCCCAGGCCGACACCTACATCCGCGCCCTGCCCGCCGAGGAAGGCCGCCCGCCCTTCCTGCTGACCTGCGACGTCGGCAAGACCATCGAGGTCTATTCCGAGTTCACCCGCTCGGGCGCGACCTATGTGCCCTTCCCGGACCCTAGAGCGCACCGCATCCACCTCGAAGACCTGCGCGAGGAAAAAGTCCGCGAGCGCCTCAAGAAGATCTGGACCGACCCCGACAGCCTGGACCCGTCCAAGTACGCCGCCCGCGTCACCCGCGAGATCAGCGACACCCTGGCCAAGCTGGCGCGCACCCTGGAAAAGGACGGCTACAAGGTCGAACGCGTCGCCCACTTCATCAAGCGCTGCCTGTTCACCATGTTCTGCGAGGACGTCGGCCTGCTGCCCACCGGCGAGTTCACCGCCCTACTCCAGAAACTTAAAGATACGCCCGAACACTTCGCCAGCGCCGTCGGCAACCTGTGGGAAACGATGAACACCGGCGGCTACAGCGGCGTGCTCAACAGCGAGATCCTGCGCTTCAACGGCAGCCTGTTCGTCGACATCAACCCGATCGCCCTCGACGCCGACCAGATCGAACTGCTGATCGACGCGGCCAAGCACGACTGGAGCCAGGTCGAACCGGCCATCTTCGGCACATTGTTGGAACGTGCGCTAGACCCCGAAGAACGCCACAAGCTCGGCGCACACTACACGCCCCGAGCCTACGTCGAGCGCCTGGTCATGCCCACCGTCATCGACCCACTCAGAGACGAATGGAAAAACGTCCAGGCCGCCGCCGCAGCCCTGGAAGCACAAGGCAAGCACGACAAGGCCGTCAACGAAATCCGCGACTTCCACCGCAAGCTGTGCGAAATCAGAATCCTCGACCCGGCCTGCGGCAGCGGCAACTTCCTCTACGTCACGCTCGAACACATGAAGCGCCTGGAAGGCGAAATTCTGGGCACCCTTGCCGACCTGGGCGAAGGCCAGAACCTGCTCGAAATGCAGGGCAACACCGTCGACCCGCACCAGTTCCTGGGGATCGAGATCAACCCCAGAGCCGCCGCCATCGCCGAAATGGTCCTGTGGATCGGCTACCTGCAATGGCACTTCCGAACCCACGGCCACATCAACCCGCCCCAGCCGGTCTTAAGAGCCTTCGAAAACATCGAATGCCGCGACGCCGTCCTGGCCTACGACCGCTGGGAATACAAAATGGACGAACACGGCCGCCCCGTCATGCGCTGGGACGGCAAGACCTACAAAAAGAGCCCCACCACCGGCGAAGACATCCCCGACGAGTCAGCGCAGGTGCCGGAGGAGGTTTACGTCAATCCGAGGAAGGCGGAGTGGCCGGAGGCGGATTATGTGGTGGGGAATCCGCCATTCATTGGGGCGGCCAGCATGCGCCGTGCCCTCGGCGACGGCTACGTTGACGCTCTGAGAAAGACCTGGAAAGAAGTCCCCGAGTCTAGCGATTTCGTCATGTACTGGTGGAACAAGGCCGCGGACTTGGTCCGCAACGGCCACATCCACCAGTTCGGCCTTATCACCACAAACAGCCTGCGCCAAACTTTCAACCGCCGCGTTCTCGAACGACACTTGAACGAGAAAAAGCCGCTAACGCTGGCGTTTGTTGTTCCCGATCATCCATGGGTAGACGGTGCAGACGGCGCAGCGGTTCGCATCGCAATGACAGTTGGCACGGTTGACGAACGCTTGGGGCAATTGAAGACGATAACAAAAGAAGGCCCCACACAAGAAGATGCTCGAGAAGTAACATTCTCAACTAGATCGGGGCTCATTTTCGCCGACCTTTCCGTAGGTGCTGACGTTGTTGGGTCTACTGCTTTGACGTCTAACAAGCGTCTTTGTTTTGAAGGCATCAAGCCTCATGGCATGGGCTTTGTACTCACACAAGATGAAGCCAAAAAGCTCCAATGCTTCAGCCCCAACGCCAATTCTTCTGTCATACGGAATTACTGCAATGGCCGGGACATTGTTGGAAAACCTCGCAATGTGAAGATTATTGACTTATTCGGATTATCTGAGAATCAAGTCCGAACGCAATACCCAGCCATTTATCAGTGGGTGGCGGATCGGGTTAAACCAGAAAGAGATGCTAAAGCTCACACGAAGGATGGCGCTGGTTACGCCAGAAAATGGTGGCTTTTTGGAAAGCCAAGGCAAGACATGCGTGCATCCCTTGTCGGGCTTGATCGCTATATCGCTACAGTTAAGACGGCTAAACACAGACTCTTTCTTTTATTGCAGACGGACATCCTTCCGGACAGCAAGCTCATTTGCATATCACTAACCGACCCCTTCATTCTAGGAACGCTATGCTCTCGAGCCCACTTTGTTTGGTCCATTGCTTCAGGCAGCGCCCTTGAGGATCGACCTACCTATGTGGTTAGCCGCTGCTTTGAAACCTTCCCCTTTCCTGCACCCGACGACGCTACTCGAAGGACGATCTGCAAACTGGCCGAACAAATTGACACACACAGAAAGCGCCAACAGGACCAACACACCGGCCTGACCATGACCGGCATGTACAACGTCCTGGAAAAACTCCGCCGCGAAGAGCCCCTGACCGACAAGGAAAAGGAAATCCACGAACAGGGTCTGGTCTCCGTCCTGCGCGAACTCCACGACGACCTCGACCGCGCCGTCTTCCCGGCTTACGGCTGGGACGACCTGGCCGAAAAACTCGTCGGCCGCCCCGGCGCCACCACCCCCTGGCCCGAAAAGCCCGAAGACCAACTGGAAGCCGAAGAAGAACTCCTCCAACGCCTCGTCGACCTAAACCACCAACGCGCCGCCGAAGAAGCCAAAGGCAAAATCCGCTGGCTACGCCCCGACTACCAGGCCCCGGAAGAAATCGCCCAACAAGGCGAGCTGGCAACGGAAGAATCAGAAGCCCCCGACACCCGTCGTCCCGGACCCGATCCGGGACCTTCCAAGAAGCTGCCGTGGCCGAAGACCTTGCAAGCCCAAATCCGAGCTGTCCGCGACCAACTCGCCACCGGCCCCATGGACGCCCCTACCCTGGCCACGCGATTCAAACGGAAGCCTGAAAAATCGGTTGTCCAAGTCCTGGACGCCCTGACGGAACTGGGGATGATCCGTACCGACGAGCAGGGAACATGCCGACTTCGGGAGGTATAACGGAAGATGGGTAAGTATCAGAAACTGCTGAGCTCTATTCTCTCCGGCCGCTCGGATGCCAATATTGAGTTTGACGAGCTATGCCGATTGCTGGAAAGATTGGGTTTCGAGCAACGAGTGCGAGGCTCCCATCATATTTTCCGCAAATCAGGCGTCCATGAACGACCGAATTTGCAGAGCACGGGCGGCAAAGCGAAACCCTACCAGGTAAAGCAGGTCAGAGAAATTATCACCAGATACAAACTCTCGGAGTAGCGAAATGCACCGATACGAAATCATTATCTTCTGGAGCGAAGAAGACAACGCCTTCATCGCGGAAGTGCCAGAGCTCCCGGGCTGCCAGGCCCACGGTGAATCTCAGGGGGAGGCGCTGAAAAACGCCCAGCAGGCTATCGAGCTCTGGCTGGATACCGCCCGCGAGTTCGGCGACCCGATCCCCGAACCAAAGGGCCGCCGCCTCATGTACGCATAAAGGCTTTCTGAGATATGAATCAGCGTTTCACAGTCACGATCGAACGCGAAGACGACACCTACGTTGCCCTATGCCCGGAACTCGACATCGCTAGCCAGGGAAAAACTGCTGTGCACGCCCGCAGGAATTTGAGCGAAGCGCTTGAACTGTTCCTCGTGTCAGCGTCGCCTACTGAAGTCCGTGATCGTTTCCGGTCTCAAACTCTCCCCAGAAACTGAAACGCAGCTAGTCCGAAGGCAGGAATCGCCCGAAAAACGCCTGATCCACTTCGTAAACCGTCTTTGGCCTCACGCCCAGGCCAGCAGCCTCGAACATCTCGACAAGTTTTTCACTATCCACCAGCTCGACCGGCGGCGCCCCATCGCGATCCGCCTCTTTTCGGGCATCCGCCGTAAATGTGCCCGTAGTCATGATGATGCCCTTGTCCGCTCGCCCGATCATGGCATTTCGAAAATCGCCAACTTGTGCGCGCGAAACCGAGCCTTGATAGCGCTTGCACTGAAAGAGCACTTTGAAGCTGACGAAGGGATTGACCTGGAGGATTCCGATACCGTCGATTCCCTCGTCCTTCGGGCCGCCGGTAACGGTAACCTTCTCGAACCCAGACTCCCGCAGCAGTCTCGCGCAAATCTGCTCGAATCCCTCTGGTGTTACCTTCTTGAGCAGTTCAAGCAGCAGCTGGCGGTGATCCTCATCGGGAATTTCTACATCTGCATCCGACGATTCTGAAACGGATTCAGAATCCTTGCGGGCATCGGCATGAATCTTTACCCATTTCAGGAACAGATCACGCGATTCTCCTTCAGACAGACGGGTCTCGAAGCCCCGGTCCGTCAATGTCCAGACACCCCGCTTGGAGGCATCCAGCAGCCCCTCCCAGACCAGATACTGACGTGCCCAGTGGACTTGGTTGTAAAATCGGGACTGCCCGGACTTCAGCGTCTCTTCCAACGGTGTGCCCTGGATCTGGTGTTTCTCAGAAATCCATTCGGAGACTTCCCGTGGCTTCCCTGAGCCGCCCAACTCTCGGAGCGCATCCAGAATTGGGCCCATCCACCGTGTAAATTCGGATTGTCGCTTGGTCACGGGGTAATCCTTCTAGAGCTCTAACTGGCTCATATCTGGCGTGGGTTGCATGCCAAGAACCACGAACATTTCAGCTTGATGCGCAATAACACGGTTGATCTTCCAGAACAGTGCTCCGTCAATCTCCTTTTGGACGGTATCGGGCTGCCCATCGCAGTGCTCCATATAGAGCATTGTGCTGGGCGAGACTGGAAAAATTGCTTTCGGATCTTTCGCTCCTGGTCCGGATCGTTGTGGCAACGAATCGATAAATGATACGGGTACGTCAGAGGTAATCAGAACATTCTGTTCGCACTTCAGGAGCGTCCAGCGAAAGGACATAAATGACTCCTTGACGCTCGGGATGTTGTTCTTCGTGCTCTGTGCAAAGAATCGTCCAGCATGAGTCGGGTCCGGTCGATCGTCATTGTTTTTCTCACGCGCTACACGTTGAGTAAGTTCGGTCTCACCAAATAGCGCGATTTTAGTTTCCATTACTCCCTTGTATAGATCAAACACGAATTTGTTGCGTAGGTGAAGTGCAGCTAGAAATTCGGCTACTCGACTTCGAGTCGTTGGCTCTGATAGATCGAGTTGCGCTCTAGAAAGCGCTTCCCAGTACTCTGCTGCCTGGCTCTCAAGCTCCGAGAGGTGCTCTTCAAGACTCCAGTCTCGGCTGCCATCAGTCCCCTCGGGCGTATACAAGAATCGCTGACCGCAAATCCTTCTGGTCGTCATCAGTTCGGGCTCTGAAGGACTCTTGCTTTTATTGATCACCCAGACTTTCGGGTTTGGAGTCCTCCTTGTTTCCTCTGTAGCAAAGTGCTTGAGATAGAATCGCGGCACCCAGTGTTGAATTTGGGGTCTTCCGCTCATGCAGGAGCAAGGCGCTCCTTCTCGCCTGAATCAATCCGCTCAAGAATCGAGGATTTCGCCATACTGCCCTCCCTTTACGCCCGGCCCCGCGGGCAAGCACTTGCACCAACTCACCCCTTTTTACACCTGCGCCAGCAGCAAATGCAAACCCACTACTGACTCTTGGCGCCCCCGATGGGATCCGCGACCGGCATGCCCTGGCCTGCCATTCTCCATCGACGTTTCAGCGGAAACGTGTAGTCATCACCGGCAGTTCAGGCCGCTTCCTCGCTATGCGACTTCGGCTCATGCAGCGACTTGAGCCGGATCTTCCTGTGGCCGGGAAACTCCACGTTAAGCTCCAGGCGACCGCCCAGCGCCTGCACGTAATCGTCCAGGGTACTGAGCAGCATGTCGGTTCGGCGTTCAAGACGCGAAACCGTTTCCTGACCCACCTTGAGCTGCTCGGCCAGTGCCGTCTGGGTCATGTCGAGCGCCTTGCGCAGCTCACGCAGGGTCAACTCCTGGTCGATCAATTCAGCCGCCCGCGCTTCGATGCGCTCGCGTCGATCAGCGGGCAGCGAATTCAGCTTGTCGGTCAGTGTTCTTGCCATGATCACTTCTCTCTTTGCAAATGTTTGTCGAATCGCTCACCGCGAGCTTGATCAGCCGGCGGTAGAACCTTCGCTCCTTCACCCCGGCCTTGTCCGCGGCCACGAGCAGAATGGCCGCCCTGTCCGGGTCGAAAGCAAAGGCGACTCTCCATACGCCGTCATCAGCATTGAATCGCAACTCCTTCATGTTCGGATGCCTGGATGCATTCAGGGTGTCCGCGTGGGGACGCCCCAGTTCCGGCCCGAACGCCTCGAGCAACTTCGCCCTCGCCAGAAGCTCGTCCTGGACGATCTCGGGCAGCTCGTCGAATTCAGGATCGAACTCATCGGCAAGCCTGACTTCCCGCTGCATGACATAAGTATGCATCTGGATGCATATGGCGTCAAGGGCATATTTAAGTGCCCAACAGCGGCGACCGAGCAGTGGGGACTGAGTATGGGTGGGTGTTCATATCGCGCGCCGCGGAACTGCTCGGCCCTCCCGCCAGCTAGCCAAGGATCGCAATCTGGAAGCCAGTCATGGCGCTGATCATCAGTGATGTCGTCGACGCCGACGCTGCCGTGTGCGAGAAACCTGAGCCCGCTGAAAATGTCGAGGTACGGCTATTTGGTTCATAATTACGGCATCACGAGCGGAGAATACCCATGACCCAGCGCTTCACGGCCATCATCGAACGCGAGGACGACACCTACGTCGCCCTGTGCCCGGAACTCGACATCGCCAGCCAGGGCGAGTCCGTATCCGAAGCCCGGAACAACCTGCGAGAAGCCATCGAGCTGTTTCTCGAATCCGCCTCCCCCGACGAGATCCAGAGCCGCCTGCACGACGAAATCTACGTCACCCATCCTTCACCGCACCGTACCCATCGTTTGCCGCTGTTCGCTCTTCGACCCCGGTTGACCGTCCGCCACTGGCCAAGGCGCGACGAACGATGTGGCCTTCTGCTCTGAAAACGACATCGGCTCCACAATCAGTTTCATTTCGGGGCTCAATCACGCAGCCTGCCGACTCCCTGTGTACGCTTCGAGACCGGGGTCACCCCCAAGCCTCGCAACACTCGGTTCCGGTGGATGGCTCGTCCTTGCCGGATCGGGACTTGCACCCGATAGGTGCTACAACAGGAGGTTTCAATCCTCACCTTGTTACTACATCAGATATTCCCCTCCTCCAGGCTTGGCCTGGCGCACTTTCAGCCGAAACACCCGGCAGCCCGCCCCCGACAGCACCGGCAACAGCACGCCGCCAAACCAGTCGGAAATTCGCGGCAGCTCTGGTTTGTTGAAAATAAGGTGGGCCGTTCGGCCCCTGATGCAGGCCTTCGCTAACCTTGATGACCGTCAAGCGATGCGGGCCAGGTTGCGATATAATGCGCGTACCCGAAACGTGTCATTGTGGGTTGGGTTGGCAGGTCATCGTTCCACGCCGGACGCCCGTTCATCAACAAGCGCCGCCTGAGCGCTGAGCCTGTAATGATCATGCTGAGGGGCCACTCAACAAACCAACCGGATCAAAGGGAGCAAATCGGATGAAAAAGCGAATCAGCGTGTCACTGGCGGCCGTGGGCCTGCTCTGCGCGATGTTTGTACTGCCTGCCCAGGCCCAAACCAGCGGTTTGTGCTGCCTGGAGCCCAACCCCAGCGCCACACCCACGCCCGACGGAGAACCCCGTGGCGGCGGCACGAACCCCGTTCTGACCTTCGAGGGACTTATCGACCTGGAGCCCGTGGAAGCGTTTTACGACGGCGGGCTCGGTGGTAACGGTTCCGGACCGGGACCTGACCTGGGGATCACGTTCTCATCGAACGGCCTGGCGATTATTTCCGCGGAATCGCCGGATGGCACCGGCAACTTTACCAACAACCCGTCGGGTGACACCATCCTGTTTTTCCTGACCGGCACGGAAACCATCATGAACGTGCCTGCCGGCTTTACCGACGGCTTTTCGTTCTTCTACAGCGCCGCCAGCCAGCCCGGCACGGTTCGCGTCTATGACGGACTGGACGGCACCGGAACCCTTCTGGCCGAGCTGAGTCTGCCCATCACGCCGCCGACCGGCACCACGCCGTACACGTTCGACAACTGGCAGGAATTCGGCGCCAGTTTTTCGGGCACCGCCCTGTCGGTGGACTTTGCCGGTACGGCCGACCAGATCGGCTTTGACAATATCACTCTCGGCAGCAGCGTGCCGGGCGGCGGCGGCGGAGAACCGTTTCCGGAGTTCTTCCCGGTTCCCGTCGGCGGCCTGACCTGGGCAATCCTCTTGACCCTGGTTCTGATGATTACAGGCATTGTGCTGCTGCGTCGATAAGCACGACTCGCCCGGGGGTTCGCGCCCCCGGGCGATTCATTCCGGCCGGCAGAATCATCGTCCGCGCATCATGCGCAAGCGGCGCGCCGTCGGTATACTGCGCGGCGGTTTCAACCGATGGCTGCCATGCGTCCTGCAATCC
The DNA here is from genome assembly GCA_013285445.1 of Pseudomonadota bacterium. Taxonomy (NCBI): domain Bacteria; kingdom Pseudomonadati; phylum Pseudomonadota; species Pseudomonadota bacterium. The sequence goes on from CP053448.1 coordinate 2,076,138, forward strand.
TTGTTATCTGCCTGATCAGTTCGACAAGCGCTCTGGGCTGGGGTCAGACCGGCCACCGGGCCGCTGCCGAAGTGGCCGAGCACTTTCTTTCACCTGAGGCCCGGCACGCGGCCAACGATATCCTCGGCCGCGAGGATCTGGCCCGGGCATCGACCTGGCCGGACTTCATGCGCGCCGATCAAAGCGAATTCTGGCAGGAAGCAGCCAACCCCTGGCACTTCGTGACCGTTCCCGAGGGCAGGCGCTACGCGGATGTCGGCGCACCGCCCGAGGGCGATGCCCACAGCGCGCTGACGCGCTTTTCCGAGACGGTCGTCGATCCTGAGGCGGATCACGATGAGCGCGCGCTTGCCCTGCGCTTCATCATTCACATCATTGCTGACCTGCACCAGCCACTCCACGTGGGCAACGGCAGCGATCGCGGCGGCAATGACTTTGCGGTCGTCTATTTCGGACAGACCAGCAATCTTCACCGGGTCTGGGACAGCCAGATGATCGACCGCTGGCAGCTGTCCTACACCGAGCTGGCCAGGTGGCTGCTGGCCGACATCACGCCCGAGCGCTTTGCGCAGTGGAACGACGCTGACCCAATGGTGTGGATCGCCGAGAGCGCTGCCCTGCGCGATCGCATCTATCCCGAGCCTGATCGGCGGGAGCTGTACTGGTCCTATGGTTTCGAATGGAAAGCCACGGTCGAGCAGCGCCTGGCCCAGGCGGGAGTGCGCACCGCTGCCTACCTGAACACCCTGTTTGTGGGCCGTCTGGATATGATCGGTGGTGTTCAGTAACTCCGGAACGGCAAGTGATCCGATGGACCGGGAAGGGTTGAGTCAAGCGCAGGACCAGCGTGGCCAGAGCAAGTGGCCATGGCATTGGCTGGTCCATCTGCTGCTGCTTGGCATCGCCTGGCTGGCCTTGTGGCGGATTTCGGCGCTGATGGAGTATGCACCGCATGCCAGCATCTGGTTTCCGCCGGCCGGGCTGTCCTTCGCTGCCTTTCTGGTGCTACGGCTGCGCGCCCTGCCGGTTATCCTGATTTGCTCGATCGTGGCCACGGTCTGGGCCGACGCCATGTATGCCACCGGCTTGCCCCTCACCGAGCAGCTGCGGGGCGGCGTGCTGTTCGGGCTGGTCCACTGCGCAGCCTACCTCACCGGCGCGGTCATTCTGCGTCGTGTGATTGAGCGTTCTTCCAGCGACGGCCTCCCGGCCATCATCATTGCCTTTCTGGTTCTGGCCGCCGGCTCGGCGCTGCTTGCCGCCCTGCTCGGCGTGCGCACGCTCGACTATGCCGGCATGATCGACATGACCGCGGACACCAACCTTTGGCTACCCTGGTGGATTGGCGACATGGCCGGGGCCATCGTGCTGGCGCCGCTTTTTGCCGGGCTGCTGATCCGCAACGATACGACCATGCCGGCGTGGCTGCACTCGCTTCAGCTCAATGGCACTGTCGCCAGACGCCTGCATTGGTTCGGCAAGCTGGCGGTACTGGCCGGGCTGCTGAGCCTGGTGATGACCGCAACAGCAAGATTCGGACCCACCGAACTGCTCGCCTTTGCGGTGTTTTTCCTGATCATCCCGCAGATGTGGATCACCTACACCGAAAGCGCCCTTCGGGTCGCTGTGAGTCTGGCCGTGTTCTGCAGCCTGACTGCCATCTGGGTCGCCGTGTTCGGCCTGATCGAGCAGGCCATGGTCTACCAGTTCGCGATCACCGTGATCGCGGCCAGTACCTATTTTGGTCTCACCGTGCCGGTGCTGACCGACCACAACCGCAAACTCCGGCAGTTGGCTGATACCGACACGCTTACCGGCGTAAGCAGCCGCCGCTCGTTTTTCGAGCAGGGCCGGATCGAGCTGGCGCGCGCGCGTCGCCGCGGCCAGGCGGCATCGCTGTGTCTGCTCGATCTCGATCACTTCAAGACAGTCAACGATGAACTGGGGCACAGTGCCGGTGACCAGGTGCTCATCAGCGTGGCCGAAACCATTCGCCAAGCGCTGCGCGCCAACGACCTGCTGGGACGGTTTGGTGGCGATGAGTTCATGATGCTGCTGACCGACTGCTCAGCCGACTGCGCCAGGAAAAAGTCCGAGACCCTGTCCCGCCAGATGGCCCGGGCTGAAGTTCCGGGCTCGTCCAGGCGGCTGGCGGCGACCTTCAGCGTCGTTGAAATTCAGCCGGGTGAAACGCTGGAGGCGGCTTTCGAGCGTGCCGATGCCGCCCTGCTGGCGATCAAGCGGGAGCGCTAGCGCAGTCCGCGCAGGCGGTCCCTGGGCCACTGAAACGCCTGATGCTGGCGTTCCAGGCGGCCGTCATTGGAGACGATCACCAGCCCGAATCCCTCGTCCGGCCAGAGGTGGGCCCGGGCAAACCACATCGTGTTGGAGCCTGCGTGGGTCAGCCGACCGTCACCGGCAATGCCCCAGCCGGCGGCATAGTCCGGCGAACACCCGGGCTCGACCAGCGATCGATAGACGCCTGCCGCCAGCACCACGGTGGACAAGGCAAACAGCAGGAACGCCGGCAGGCAGCCGCCTGTGAGGAAGAGCCCGCCGCCTGGCGATCTGTTCACGTCGCAATGGATGACCTTCACGGCATCGCACATGCCGGTTTGGTACGCTCATCGCGCAATCTCGCCGACAAGAGCTCCGGTACCCCACCATGGCTGTTCACAGACCCCTTCCCCTCCGCCGCATGTTCGGCTTTGCCGGAGCCGGCATCGCCGCATTTTTTCTGGCCTGGGCTGTCGTTGGTCTGGTGCCGGGCATTCCCTCGCTGCTTGACGTGTTCGGCATGCCCGGTATTCGAGTGCCCGCCGCAATCACGATCGGCGGCCTGCTAACGGCGGCGGTCGGTTTCCACGAATTCTGAGGGACACACTTAAACAAGGAGGAACACATCATCATGTTCAAGCTTTCCGATGTCTTCATTCTGCTTGCCGTCGCCGTATCGTTCGTCGTCTCGGGCGTGCTGTGGTTCAACGGCTATCACGACCACGGTCTGTTTTCGGCGATCTGGGTTCCGTCCATTCTGGCATTCGGCATTTACTTCAAGCTGGCCAGCCTGGCGGCCAGGAAGGAGCGCAAATGAACGACAGCATCTTTCTGATTGTTGCCATCGTCGTCTTTGCGTTATTGGCCGTTGGTCTGATTCTGACCATTCTGGAATTTCGCAGGGGCGAGCCCCATCACCAGGAGTTGGAAGCCAGGCATGACCGCCCTAACTCCGGGCGCTGATCGCGAGCTGGCCTGAGCCGGGCGCCGTCCCGGTGGTCCTGATGCTATTCGAAGCGCAGCGCCTCGATCGGATCGAGGCGGGCGGCCTTGCGGGCGGGGTAAAAACCAAAGAACACAGCGATGAACATGGCGATAACCACGGCTCCGGCCAGCGTCCAGGGGCTGATCAGCACGGGAAACTCGCCAAGATTCGCGGCCAGGTAGGTTCCCCCAACCCCCAGAATGGTGCCGATCACGCCACCCAGGGCGCCCAGCACCACGGCTTCGACCAAAAACTGGCTGAGCACGTCCCGGCGACGCGCGCCGACGGCACGACGCAGACCGATTTCTCGGGTTCGTTCGGTGACCGATACCAGCATGATGTTCATGATGCCGATGCCGCCGACGATCAGAGAAGTCAGCGAAAACGCGGCCAGCAGGAAGCCAAGCAGCGACTCGGTCTCGTTGCGGGCACGGATGAATTCAGCGAAATTGAACACCCGGAAATCATCTTCTGCCCCCGGCTGGATGTTGCGCCGGACGCGCAGCAGATGCTCGATTTCCGCCTGCGCATCGAGCACATCAAGATCGTCCCACACCTTGACCACCAGCACACCGACACCGTCAGGATCAGGCCCGGACGTCCCCGCCAGACGGGTCCGGACGGTCGACAGCGGCATCCAGACGACATCGTCCTGATCCTGTCCCCAACTTGAGGTTCCCTCTTCCTCGAGCACGCCGATGATCGTGATCGGCGTGCGATTGATGCGCAACCGTGCGCCGATGGGATCGCCGCCGCCAAACAGCTCGTCGACGACCGTCTGACCCAGAATCGCGACTCGCTCGCCGCTTCGAACGTCGGCCTCGGAGATATTGCGTCCCTCCACGATCCGCCGGTTCTGCACCAGGGCAAAATCCGCGCCAACCCCCACGACCTGGGTCGTCCAGTTCTTGCCCTGGACCACCAGGGTCGCGCCGCCCTGAATCCGGCCGGACACGGCCTCGATGAGGTCGCTGCGCTCGCGCAGCGCCTCCAGGTCGCGCTCGGTCAGCAGCCGCGCAGTGGCGGCGCCCTGGCTGCGACCACCCCGCATGCTGACGCCGGGCTGTATGTAGAGCACATGCGTTCCGAACGCCTCGATCTGCTGCCGAAGCTGATCGCCGGCCCCCTGCGAGATCGATACGGCGACAATGGCCGCACCGATGCCGATGATGATGCCAAGCATGGTCAGGAAGCTGCGCACCGAGTTGGTTCGGATCGCCTTGAGCGCCACGCCCAGGCTGGAGAGCAGATGAACCCCGCCGCTGTCGGCTGACCCGGCGAGCGCGGACTCCTGCATCGGCTCGACCCGCGCATCCATCAGTTCACGGCCCCGGCAACGGGCTGCGCGCTGTCGGCCATGATGCGTCCGTCGCGAAAGCGGACGATCCGGCGGGCGTGTGCAGCGATTTCTTCCTCATGCGTCACCAGCACCACGGTGACGCCTTCGGCATTCAGTTCGGTCAGCAGCGCCATGATGTCTGCCGCCGTCCTGCTGTCCAGGGCGCCGGTGGGCTCATCGGCCAGTATCATGCTGGGCCGGTTGACCAGCGCCCGGGCGATGGCCACGCGCTGCTGCTGTCCGCCGGACAGCTGCGAAGGCGTGTGGTCCATGCGTTCGGCCAGGCCGACGCGCTCCAGCGCCGCGCGCGCCCGGCGGTCTTTCTCCTCGCGGCCCAGTCGCGTGTAGACCAGCGGCAGCTTGACGTTGTCGATGGCGTTGGTTCGCGGCAGCAGCATGAACTGCTGAAACACGAAGCCCAGGGTCCGGTTGCGCAGCGCGGCCAGCTCGTCATTGTCGAGCGTGCCGATGTCGCGGCCCGCAATCTGCAGCTGCCCGCAGGTCGGGGTGTCGAGCGCGCCGACCAGGTTCATGAAAGTGGACTTGCCGGAGCCTGACGGCCCCATGATGGCGACGAATTCCCCGGCCTCGATGTCAACGTCGACTGCCTTGAGCGCCTCGATGACGCTGCTGCCCATGACATAGTCCTTGCCCAGGTTGCGGGCACGGACCAGCGGCCCTGTTTCGACGCCATCCATCACGCGTCAGGCCCGGTCCGCCGCATCCGGCTGACCACCTGATCGCCGACCTTCAGTTCACCCGCAACCACGACTTCGGTGAACTTGTCGTCGCTGATGCCCAGGCGCACGGGATGCGCGCGAACGCGACCGTCACCGGTGACGGTATACAGCTGGGCGGCGCGCGTGTTCTCGAACTGCCGCATGCGCTCGGTCCATGCCTCGAGCTGGGCGGCATCGAGATGCTGGCCGAGCACCTCTCGCGTGATTGCCTCCATACGCTCGCGGATGACTTCGCGGTCGGCACCGGACATGAACAGCCCGCGCATGCGACCAAAGGCTTCCTGAAAATCGGCCTGGACCCGCTCGATGGTGGCATCATCGACACCCATTTCCCGCAGCCCGTCGGCCATCTGCTCGCCGGGACCGCCACCACCGGGAGACGGCGCCTCGGCGGCATCAGCCACGGCCTCGTCGGGCGGGCGGAAGCGAATCGCCGCGTTGTCGACCCGCAGGACATCTTCTCGCTTGCCGGTCTCGATGTCGATACTTGCCGTCATGCCGGGCAACAGGCGCTGTTCGGGATTCTCGGCGTTGATGACCACGGTGTAGGTCACGACGTTCTGCTCCTCTTCGGGGGCGAGGCGTACCTGCGAGACGTCACCGGTAAAACCCCGATCCGGGAAGGCATCGACCGTGAAACGCACGGCGGCACCCTCGCGGACGCTGCCGATATCGGCCTCGTCGACGCTGGCCTCGATGCGGATCTCGCCGAGGTCGCGGGCGATATTGAACAACAGCGGCGTCTGCAGGCCGGCGGCCACCGTCTGGCCGACGTCGACTGCACGCTCGATCACCACACCGTCGATCGGCGAGCGAATCTCGGTCCGCTCCAGATCGATCCGGGCCGCTTCCAGCGAAGCCTCGCGCTGCAGCACCGTGGCCTCGGCGGTCAACAGCTGCGAGCGGGCAATCTCGAGATCGGCTTCGGCCAGCAGATACGTGGTTTCCGCCAGGTCCAGGTCGGACTCCGACACGCTGCCGCGCTCGACCAGGCGCGCCTGCCGCTCCAACTCGCGCCGGGTATTGGCCAGATTGGCCTCGGCCTTGCGAATGGTGGCTTTCTGAACCTCCACGCCGGCCCTCGCCACGGCCAGGTTGGCCTCGGCTTCCTGAACTCGGCGTTCGAAGGTCTGTGGGTCAAGCTCGGCCAGCAGGTCACCGGCCCGGACCCGGGTGTTGAAATCGGCGTGCAGTGCTTCGATCTGCCCCGACAGCTGCGAACCAACCTCGACGGTATTGACCGCCCTGACCGAGCCCACGGCCGACACGATGCGCGTGATGTCGCCGCGGTCGATCGCCACCTCGTCGAACTGTGCTCCGACCTCTTCATCGCCCCATGATGGCCAAAGCCAAAACACCAGCAACAGCAACACCAGGGCCGCGGCAGCAGCCAGCACAATCCTCTTCATCAGTGATCGAACCCTGCGTCAAACCCACATTGTAGACCGCGCACACCGTACCGGGTTCAGCCGAATGCAGTACGATAAAGGCTGCTTTCTGACGAGGATTGCCGACATGCTGCGATCACCTCAAAAGCGTCCGCGCAGCCTGCGCCGCTGGCTTGTCGACCACCCCTTCCTGTGCGTTGCGATCCTGGCCGGGCTGATCTTTGCTGCCATGCACACGAATCTGGTCAGCGGCAGCGCAGTCACCACCGCCTGGCAGTATCTTGGTGTCGGCTTCCATGTCACCGCCAACGTGCTGGCGCGATTACTGCCCGGGATTCCGGGTTGGCTCGATGCCGCCATGGTCGTCGTGATCGGATTGCTGCCCTACCTCGTGCTGGACGCCCTCTGGCGCTACCTCAAGCCCGACTGACCGGACCGGTTGCTATACTTCCCGACTCTGAAACGCCAGGGAAGACCATGACCCAGCAAGCCCATTTCGACCGGCAGGCGCCGGTCGTGCGCGCGCCCCACGGACCGAAGCTGCGCTGCCACGGCTGGCACCAGGAAGCCGCCCTGCGCATGCTCATGAACAACCTCGACCCGGCGGTCGCCGAGCATCCCGACAGGCTGATTGTCTACGGCGGCACGGGCCGGGCGGCGCGCAGCTGGGACTGCTACCACGCCATCGTGGCCACCCTGAAGCGGCTCAAGGACGACGAGACCCTGCTGGTGCAGTCGGGCAAGCCGGTCGGCGTGATCCGCACCCACGACCAGGCGCCGCGCGTGCTGATCGCCAACTCCAACCTGGTCGGGCGCTGGGCCAACTGGGATACCTTCCGCGACCTCGAGGACCGCGGCCTGACCATGTACGGCCAGATGACGGCCGGCTCATGGATCTACATCGGCTCGCAGGGCATCGTCCAGGGCACCTACGAGACCTTCGCCGAGCTGGCCCGCCAGCACTTCGGCGGCTCGATGAAGGACCGGCTGACCGTCACCGCGGGACTGGGCGGCATGGGCGGCGCCCAGCCGCTGGCGGTGACCATGAACGAGGGCCACTGCATCGCCGTGGAGGTCGACGAGACGCGCATTGACCGCCGCGTAGAGACCGGTTACTGCGACCGCAAGGCGTCCAGCCTGGACGAGGCGATCGACATCGTCTCGGGGGCGACCGGACCGGTCTCGGTGGGTCTGCTTGGCAATATCGCCGAAGTGCTGCCGGAGATGCTCGAGCGCGGCATCGTGCCCGACGCGCTCACCGACCAGACCTCGGCGCATGACCTGCGAACCGGCTACATCCCGGCCGGCCTGTCGCTTGACCAGGCCGAGGCGCTGCGCGGAAAGGATCCGAAAGGCTACGACGAGCGCGTGCTCGACTCGATGGAGATCCACGTCCGGACCATGCTCGAGATGCAGGCGCGAGGCGCAATCACCTTCGACTACGGCAACAACCTCCGGGGCCAGGTCGCCGACCTGCGCGGCATGCGCAATGCCTTCGACTTTCCCGGCTTCGTGCCGGCCTTCATCCGGCCGCTGTTCTGCCGCGGTGCCGGGCCCTTCCGCTGGGCCGCGCTGTCGGGCAACCCGGCTGATATCGCGGCCACCGACCAGGCCATCCTCGAGCTGTTCCCGGAAAAGGAACACCTGGCGCGCTGGATCCGAAAGGCGCAGGAGAAGATCCACTTCCAGGGCCTGCCGGCGCGCATCTGCTGGCTGGAATACGGCGAGCGCGCGCAAGCCGGCGAGCGGTTCAACTGGCTGGTCGAGACAGGCCGGGTCGAGGCGCCGATCGTGATCGGCCGCGACCACCTCGACTGCGGCTCGGTGGCTTCACCCAACCGCGAGACCGAGGCGATGAAAGACGGCTCGGACGCGATCGCCGACTGGCCCATTCTCAACGCCCTGGCCAACACCGCCTGCGGCGCCAGCTGGGTTTCGTTTCATCATGGCGGCGGGGTCGGCATCGGCTATTCGCTGCACGCCGGCATGGTCTCACTGGCCGACGGCACGCCATCGGGCTACGAGCGTCTCGAACGCGTCCTGACCGCCGATCCGGGCCTGGGCGTCATGCGCCACGCCGACGCCGGTTACGACGAGGCCATCGAAACCGCGCGACAACGTGGTGTCGATATACCGATGCTGGCTAATGAGTAGCCGCCCAGGCGCGATGTCTTGCCTGGGCCAGTTCAGGCCGCTTCGCTGGCTTGCCTGAGCGCGCGAGCGCGGTATTCGGTCAGATTGCCCAGATCGACGTGCGGTTGCCCCAGACGGGGGTCGCTCAGAACGTGCATGAACTGGCTGAATTCCGGATGGTCGGGGCGCCAGATGCAGCGCACCCGAAACTCGGCCGGGGTCCAGGTGCCCCAGTTGAGCAGCATCGAAAAACCCGCCTGATCCGCACCCAGCTCGCGGGCCAGATCGGCAAATTCCGGCATTTCGCGGTAATTGGCCTGCTGGACGACGAAGTCCAGGCGCAGAAAGCGCAGCTCGCCGCTGGCGCGCAGTGCCCCGAGGCGCCTGACGTTGGCCAGCAGCGTCGGCCAGTGTCCGCCGCGGCGGGTAATGGCGTAGGTCTCAGGCGTGGCGGCATCGAACGAGACCAGGATATCGCTGATGTTGCCCCGAATACCCGCCAGCCGCTGCCAGGTGCGCGGCGTCAGCAGCACGCCATTGGTCTGCAGGCTGATTTTCAGGTTTGGAAAATCATCACCCTCGAGCCCGTATAAAAACTCCCGGAACACGGTGGAGGCAAAGGGGTCACCCGAGCCGGTGACGTTGACGCGGAAGTGCCGATCGGTCGGCTCGGCAAACAGCGCCTGCACGACGCGATCCTGCAGATGACGTCGCTGGTCGAGTTCCGGCCCGTCGGTATAGTTGATGCGCTGGGTTCGGCAGCTCGGACACCACAGGTTGCAGGAGGCGTCATTGCACAGGTTGATGAAGGTCGGCAGCTGCTCCAGCCGCGTCTGCCCAGCGGCGATGACTGGACCGAACGGGTCATCGGCCGCCGCCTGCCGGAGCGTCGGCAGCGAGTCGTTCTGAATGTACGGACAGACCTTGTGATCACAATAGCGGAAGCTGCCGTCGAGAATGCTGGCGCGAATGCGCTGCGCCTCGGCCGAATTCCAGACCGCGTCGATGTCGCTTTCGTTGAGATTGCCGATGGACGTGGGCAGCCAGTTCGAGCAGCACAGGTAAGCCTTGCCGTCTTCGTAGACATCAAGCTGTTTGAAGGGGTTGGGGCAAAAACGTCCGCGCAGGTCGTGCCGCGGGTTGAGCGATGCCGAGATATCGGGCCGGATGCGCTTGACCAAGCGGTTCCAGCGATAGCTCAGGCTGGCGATGATTCGGTGCAGCATGAAATCGGCACGGGATGAGACTTCTTCGTTAGTGTACCAGTCCCGCCAATCCTGACAGTTGAAGTATCCGAAGCGCTCAGGAGCATTCGCCCCGGCCCGACCGGATATTCCCTAACGCGTGTCGCAGTTGCTAACATGGCACGTATTCCCGGCCGCAACCACGCCTCGATCCCGGTGCCATGAATCCATCTGTCAGCATTGCCAGGCTGTTCGACGACCTCCGCGAGCGTATGCGCTGCCTTGCGGCGGATGCCAGCGCAGTCGAGCGATCCCGTGCCATCGTCGAAAAGGCCCTGTCGGGAGGTGAGGCGATCTACGGGGTCAACACCGGCTTCGGAGCGCTGGCCAGCCGGCGCATTGGCGACGACCAGCTTGGCCAGCTGCAGCGCAACCTGTTACTCAGCCACGCCTGCGGTACCGGGGTACCGGTTCCGGTCGAAATCACCCGACTGATGCTTCAGCTCAAGATCCACGCACTTGGTCTAGGTAATTCAGGGGTTTCACTTACAATTTTCAAGCAGCTTCTCAGGTTCAGCACGGCCGATATTCTGCCCTGGATTCCTTCGCGCGGCAGCGTCGGGGCATCCGGCGACCTGGCGCCGTTGGCGCATATGAGTCTGCCGCTGATCGGTCACGGTCAGTGCTGGAAGCCCGATCTGTCCGGCCCGGAACCCTCCGCCGTCACCCTCCAGCGCCACGGTCTCGCGCCGGTTGAACCCGCCGCCAAGGATGGACTGGCGCTGATCAACGGCACGCAGCTGATGCTGGCCTACGGCGCCTTCGTGCTGCACCGGGCCACGCATCTGCTGTCGGCCGCCGACATTCTCGGAGCAATGAGTCTCGAGGCGCTGCAGGGCTCGGCCCGGCCGTTCGATGCCCGGGTTCACGCCGTGCGTCCGCATCCGGGACAGGAGCAGGTGGCCGCCCGGATTCGCGGGCTGCTGGCGGAGTCGGAAATCCTCGAATCGCACCGCGACTGCGGCAAGGTACAGGATCCCTACTGCCTGCGCTGCATCCCGCAGGTTCACGGCGCCAGCCGCGATGCCCTCGCCCACTGTGTTGCGGTCGTCGAGCGGGAGCTCAACTCGGTCACTGACAACCCGCTGGTCTTCGACGACGGCGACATCATCTCCGGCGGCAATTTTCACGGCCAGCCGCTGGCGCTGTCGCTGGATTTCGCCGCCATGGCGCTGGCCGAAATTGCCAGCATATCGGAGCGCCGCACCTATCTGCTGCTGGAAGGCCACGACGGCCTGCCCAAGCTGTTGATGAAAGACACCGGCATCAACTCCGGCTTCATGATTCCGCAGTACACCGCCGCCGCCCTGGTCAGCGAAAACAAGGTGCTCTGTCACCCGGCCAGCGTCGACTCGATTCCCACGTCGCTGGGCCAGGAAGACCATGTTTCCATGGGCTCGATCAGCGCGATCAAGCTGCTTGACGTGCTTCACAACGTCGAACGCGTACTGGCCGTTGAAATGCTCACCGCCGCCCAGGCGCTGGATTTCCGGGCGCCGCTGCGCCCCGGCCGGGGCGTGCTGGCGGCACACCGCTTCGTGCGCGAGCAGGTCAACCACGCCGAGGAAGACTACGAGGTCGGAGCCGATATCGATACCTGTACCCGGTTGCTGCGCTCCGGCGAGCTGGTCAAGGCCGTCGACGCTGCAGCCTGACACACATGCACAAGCTGACCAACATCTCGCAGCTCTACCGGGTGCCGGCCGACGGCGGGCTGTCCGAAGTGGATGCGGTGGCCAATGCGGCCGTGGTCTGGGACGACGGCAGGATTTGTTATGCCGGGCCGGAATCGGAGCTGCCGGACGGATTCTCCGCTGCCTCCGAGGCGGATGCCGGGGGCTGCTGCGTGGTGCCGGGACTGATCGACTGCCATACGCATCTGTGTTTCGGTGGCTGGCGCGGCGACGAGTTTGCCGCCCGGCTCGAGGGGGCCAGCTACCAGGACATCCAGGCCGGCGGTGGCGGCATTCATTCAACCGTTCAGGCCACGCGATCGGCCACCGAAGCGGCGCTGGCCCAGAAGGCATCGACGGTCCTGGCCGACATGGCGCGACTGGGCGTGACGACGGTCGAGGCGAAGTCCGGCTACGGCCTGAACCGGGCCGACGAACTCAAGCAGCTCGAGGTCTATCGCCAGCTTGGCCAGTCTCAGCCGCTGGAAATCATACCCACCTTTCTGGGCGCCCATCTCGTACCCGCCGAATATCGCGACCGCCGGGCCGACTATCTCGCCCTGCTCTGTAACGAGCTCATTCCCGAAGTGGCCGAGCGCAGGCTCGCACGCTTCTGCGACGTCTTCATCGAGGACAACGCCTTTACGCTCGAGGAAGGCCGGCGCATTCTGGAAACGGCCAGGGCGCATGGCCTGGGCCTGAAAATTCACGCGGACCAGCTTTCGGCCGGCGGCGGCGCCGGGCTGGCTGCCGAACTCGGCGCTTTCTCGGCCGAACATCTTGAATACGCCAGCCCTGCAGACATCGCCGCGATGGCCCGGGCCGGCACGGTGGCGGTCAGCCTGCCGATTGCCTCTCTCTATCTGCGCGAGCCGTTCCTGTCTGCGCGTGAGTGGATCGGGGCCGGGGTTCGGGTGGCCGTGGCCACCGATTTCAATCCCGGCTCGGCGCCGAGCTATCATCTGCACCTGGCCATGACCCTGGCCGCCATTCACCAGCGCATGAGCCCGGCCGAGGTGCTGCGTGGCGTGACCGCCCATGCCGCCCGCGCCCTCGGGCTGCAAGGCAGCCACGGCAGCCTGCTCCCTGGCTACCAGGCCGATCTGGCCGTCATCGACGCCCCGGATATCAGCCACTGGCTCTATCACTTTCGCCCGAACCCCTGCCGGGCAACCCTCAAGCGCGGCTGCTGGATCTGGCCCTGAGTCCCGGATCCGTCTTGTCCGCAAGCCCTGTTTTCAGATCCGGATCAGTCGTTCCCACAGCGCCACGATCCAGCCCATCATCTCGGCGATGAAGGGCTCGCGGATCGCGCCCGGGTCGACCGCCCAGACATCGATGTCGGGGTGGCCCGGCGCCGCGTATTCCCAGTCGATGAGATACAGGCGGCCGCCGCTGTCGATTACGTTGGCCGGCACGAGGTCATGGTGGACCAGCCGGACCGGCCAGACCGACCGGTCGAACGCGGCCAGCTCGGGCTCGAAGGCGTGCCAGCGGGCACGCAGGGGGGGGTCCGTGGCGTCGTGCCGTTCGAGCTCGCTCCAGTAGTGGCGCAGGTAGTCGAGGTAGCGGCGCCTGGGCCAATCCAGCGACACCTCGCCGAGCCGTTCGATCAGCGGCCAGAGTCGCCTGCGCTGTTGCGGCCGGTCGTAGTCGGATGTCTGCCAGCAGCGGCCCTCGATGTACGGAAAGATCACGAAGCGATCATCGGGGTCCCAGTAGCAGGCCGGCCGGCTAATGCCTGCCCGTGCGGTGAGGGCCAGAATCTCGCGCTCGCGCGCCCGGTCAATCCCAAGGCGGCGCGGCGCCGGGTGGTTGAGCCGCAGCAGCAGATCAGCGTCCAGGCCAGGCGCGTCAAGGCGCAGGTTGCGGTTGGTCCGCCCGTCAGGGATCGCCGCCTTGAGGCGGGGCGGCCCGGTCAGCGGCAAGCCCCATCTTCTCCAGCTGGCCAGCGCATCGGCCAGCAGCCTGTCAAGGGCGCGCCCGGTCATCGCAGCTGCGGGCTGGATTGGCGCCCGCGGTAGTCCCGGACCCAGCTGATCCAGCCAAACACGGAAATGACCAGGTAGGTCAGGTGCAACCCGGCGGTCAGGACCATGCCCCGGTCGACGAACAGCACGATGGCAAGGCTGTTGATCACCATCCAGTAGGCCCAGTTCTCGAGCACCTTGCGGGCCACCATGAAGGTGGTGACCACCGCACCCCAGGTCACCAGGGAATCCAGATACGGCCATGCCGCCGAGGTATGCCGGCCAAGCAGGGTGCCCGAGATCAGGGCCGATCCGGCGATAAGGGCCAGCACCACCAGATGACGGGACCAGGGCCAGCGGATCACCGGCAGCGGCTTGTCGGCGTCACCGCCGTGACGCCAGTGCCACCAGCCGTATACCGCCATGGCCATGTAATAGCCGTTGAGCATCGACTGCATCAGCAGCTGCACCTGCCAGAACAGCGCTGTATAAATCGCCGTGCTGACCAGCGCGGCAACCCAGCACAGGCGGTTCTGGCGCACCGCCAGCAACAGGTAGGTCACGGCCAGCACGACGGCGGTCAGCTCCCAGACCGACATCGCCGCAAGGCCCTGGATGAACGGTTCAAGCACCTGTGGCGGCTCGCCGGTCGCCAGGCCGGCGGATTCAGAAGTCATAACGGGCGGTCACGCCAACCGTGCGCGGTTCGCCGAACTGAAAATAAGGCTCGACGGCATACCCTTTGCGCGGATCGTTTCCGAAACTGCCGAAGCCCCGCTCCTTGATCGTCTCGTCGGTGATGTTGCGGGCCCAGACGGCCACCTCCCAGCGACCGGTTCGATAACCCAGTCGGGCATGCAGCAGCTCATAGGCATCCGAACGCGTCTGATGACGGCTGGAGAAGAAGAACGCGTCCTTGCCTTCGATTTCGGTACGCAGATACCAGCGGTCGGTCATCTGGAAGACCGCACCCGCCGCGAACATGTAGTTCGGCGCATGTGGCAGATCACGGCCGTCCATATCAAACGGCTGACCGGTCTCGGGATCGGCGTCGACGTGCGAGAAGTTGAGAAAACCATCAAAGCGCGAGTCGAGCAGGCCGAGGCTGCCGAAGACCTGAAGCGAGCGGCTGATCCACCAGTTCGATTCGACCTCGAGCCCGTAACTCCGGCCCGCCGTGGCGTTGGTCTTGAACTCGATGAAACGACACGGGCAGATCCCACCCTCGATCGGCACAACCAGCGACTGCTGGGTCTGCACATCCTCGCGGTCCTGGAAAAACAGCGCCGCACGCAGATCGACCCGCCCGCCCCAGAAGCGCCCCTTCATGCCGAGCTCGTAGTTCCACAGGGTCTCGGTGTCGAATTCGCGCTGCGCGTCCGGAATGGTCGAGTCGCTGTTGACGCCGCCGGCCTTGTAACCGCGGGAGGCCAGGGCATAGAGCAGATGACCGCCTGAGGTCCTGTACTGCAGCGCCAGACGGCCACCCCACAGCCCTTCCTCGGGCCGGAAGCGTGCACCGTCGCTGTCAAGATAGTCGGCGTCGCGCTGCTCGTAGCGCAATCCGGCCTTGAGCACCAGGTCCCGGGCCAGCGGAACGTCGAGCTGGCCGTAAACTGCCCGGTTTTCAGTCTCGAAATCACTCATGAAATCCTGTTCGAGAAAAGTATAGACCCGGCGCAGTGACTGTGACTGGTCGCGGTAATAGGCGCCGATGACCCAGCCCGGCTCATCGCGCCGGCTGTTCGACAGCGCGCGCAGGTCCAGCGTCGTGTTACGGCTGTCGCGCAGATAGTTGTCGAAGGACGAATAGCCAGGCGCCAGGCACTCGAACACATCGCACAAGCCGGCGAAACTCCAGTCTTCATCGTAACCGTACTCGAGATCGGCATCGGTATGGCTGAGCAGGGCTTCGAGGCTGAATTCCGGCCGGACCCGCCAGCGCAACCGGGCCGATCCGGCCAGAGTTTCCTGACGGTCATGTCCCGGCTGATCCGAAAGCGTGGTGCGGGTGTTGTCGAGCGAAAACCCGTCATAGCCGTTGTCGACGTCCAGATACAGCGCGGTCAGATCCAGCTGCAGCGCATCATGCGGTTGCCAGCGCAGCTTGGTGCGCAGGGTCTGCTCGTCAATCCGGGCGTTGTCGCTGATATCCAGAAACGCATTGCGCTGGTCACCGTCGCTCTGATTGTTCGAATAGGCCAACCGGTAGCCCAGCGTATCGCTCAGCGGGCCGGAGAGCACGCCCTCAAAAACCCGCATGCCGCGCTCGCCGACGCGAACATCAAATCCCGCCGCAAGCGTTTCAGTCGGGCTGCCCGAAACCATGTTGATCATCCCGGCCAGGGCATTGGCCCCCAGCAGGGTGCCCTGCGGGCCACGCAGGATCTCGATCTGCTCGATATCGAGCGTGGTGGCGGCGCCGCCGATGCCGGACATATCGATGCCGTCGACCAGCAGGCCGACGGAGGGGTTCATCGGCTCGACGAACTGGCTGCGTTCGCCGATGCCGCGAATCTGGAAGAATCGACCGCGCGAGGCGCCGCTGGAAAAATTGACGTTGGGGGCCAGATTCAGGATCTGGTCAAGATGACCGGCCTCGCGCTGATCGATGGTTTCGGCATCGATCACGGTCGCGCTGCCGGCCAGATCGAACAGGCCGGTTCGCCGAAAATCCGCCGTGACGACAATCGGATCACCCAGCTCCAGAATATCGTCGTCGGCATCAGAGCCGGCTTCGGCCAACACCAGTGGAGGAAAAACGGCCCAGACCAGGCCAAGACAGAACGTCAGATGTTTCATCATTAGGTCTCCGTAATAAAGCCTTTGGGAGACCCGGCATGCACGGGGGATTTTTCGAAAGCACCCGGCAGTAAGGCCATGAATGCTTTCCGTTCCTGTCCCTACGCCGGCATTAACCGGATCAGGTTCAACGGGTTCACCCTGATGGAGGCCTCAGCCGCCATCCCGGGTGTCTCAGGCAATCAATGCCGCCCCGAGGAATCGTGCTTATTGTAACGCGATCGAGACGACCCTGCTCCGAACAACTGGACGGATTCACGGCGCTCGGGTCAGCGCTGCGAGGATTCGGGAAAATGGGGATACGGGATCAGTCGTCGACTGCCGAGGGCTGCAGGCGCGAGATGCGCGTCTTCAGGTAGATCTGGCTGTTGTCCGGGGTGGCGTGCTCGACGTCCTGGTCGACAACCGACAGCACGCCCTCCTGCCCTTCCGGCACGCCCAGCATCGAATCAGTCAGCAGCGTCCATTCGCCGTCGTCGCGCTCGAAGATTCCCACGTGCAGCCAGATTGCGCCCGCAGGCGCGCCCTCGTCCGACAATGGCTGCTCGATCGCCAGATCCAGTCGCCAGCCGCTCTGGTCCTGCTCATCGATCCAGCTGACCGAGGCCGGTTGGCCAACCTCGATGATCAGCGGTGCTGTATCCCGGGCTTCACCGTTCAGCCACAGCTGCAGGTCAACCAGCCAGGACTCGCCGGCGGCCGGCGTGCTGGCGCCGGCAACCAGCAGCAGCAGACCGATCCGGGCCGCCAGCATGCTCATGCGTTCCGGTTGCGGAAGCGCTCGGGCAGAATCTCGGTGTCGGGCTGGTCGGCCCCTTCTTTCTGGACCGGCATCAGGTCCTGCTTGGACACGCCGAGCTTGATTGCCAGGTTACCGGCAATATAGATCGACGAATAGGTGCCGATGACCACGCCGACGATCAGCGTGTAGGCGAAGGCATGAATGATCTCGCCGCCGAAGTAGAACAGCGCGATCAGCACCAGCAGCGTGGTCAGCGAGGTCATCAGGGTGCGGCCGAGCATCTGGTTGATCGACAGGTTGGTCAGCTCATGCGGATCACCCTTGCGCTTGACCTGGAAATTCTCGCGCAGGCGGTCGTAGAGGACGATGGTGTCGTTGAGCGAGTAGCCAATGACGGCCAGGATGGCCGCCACCACGGTCAGGTCAAAGCTGACCTGGAAGATCGACAGCACGCCGACGACCAGCAGCACATCGTGGATCAGCGCGCCGACCGCGCCGACGGCGAATCGCCACTGGAAGCGGAAGGAGATGTAGATCAGCACGCCGATGAGCACATAGAGCAGCGCCAACCCGCCCTGCTCGGCCAGCTCCTGGCCGATCTGCGGCCCGACGAACTCGACGCGCCGCATCTCGATGTCAGGCACCGCATCCGACAGCGCCTCCAGCACGCGGGTACTGATATCGGCGCTGGATTCGCCGTCGTCACCGACCGGTATGCGCACCACGATATCGCTGGCCGTCCCGAAGGTCTGGACCACGAACTCCGAGAAACCCTGCTGCTCCAGAACCTGGCGCACATCCGAGAGTTCGGGCGCCTCGGGGTAATGCAGTTCGATCAGGGTGCCGCCGGTGAAATCCAGCCCGAAATTGAGTCCGCGGGTCGACAGCGAAACGATGCTGACAATCAGCACAAGGCCTGACAGTATCAGCGCCACATTGCTGTACTTCAGGAAATTGATCTTGGTGTCGCTCTTGATGATGTCCATGAATCCGGGCTCCTCAGATGGCCAGCGACTTGACGCGCTTGCGTCCGCCGTAGATCAGACTGACCACGCCGCGCGTACCGACAATGGCCGTGAACATGGAGGTGACGATACCCAGGCTGAGCGTCACGGCGAAGCCCTTGATCGGGCCGGTGCCGAACATGAATAGCACGATCGCCGCGATCAGCGTGGTGACGTTGGCATCGGCGATGGTCGAAAAGGCCTTTTCGTAGCCGGCCCGGATCGAGGCCTGCGGCGTGTTGCCGTTGCGCAGCTCTTCGCGGATGCGCTCGTAGATGAGCACGTTGGCGTCGACGGCCATGCCGACCGTCAGCACGATGCCGGCAATGCCCGGCAGGGTCAGCGTCGCGCCGAGCATCGACAGCAGGGCGACGATCAGCACCAGGTTGGCGGTCAGCGCCAGGTTGGCGATCAGGCCGAAGACCTTGTAGTAGACGGCCATGAGCACCAGCACCAGCACGAAGCCGATGATGACCGAGCGAAAGCCCTGATCGATGTTGTCCTGGCCGAGGCTTGGCCCAACGGTGCGTTCCTCAATGATCTGCATCGGCGCGGCCAGCGCCCCGGCGCGCAGCAGCATGGCCAGCTGGGCCGCTTCGGTGGCCGAACCCAGGCCAGTGGTCTGGAAACGCTTGCCGAACGGTTCGCGCGTGACCGCCGCGGAGATCACTTCCTCGACCCGGCGGGTCGAGTGCACTTCCTCGCCATCGACCATTCGGGTTTCCGGCCGATACTCGATAAACACCACCGCCATGCGGTTGCCGACGTTCTCGGACGTGTGATCCAGCATCCGTCGTGCACCGACGCCATCAAGCGTCACCACGACATTGGGCTGTCCTGACTGCTGGTCGAACCCGGCCGCGGCGCCGATCAGGTTGTCGCCCGAGGCGATGACCTCGCGCGACAGCAGGATCGGCTGGTCATTGCGGTCATAGTAAAGCTTCGAGCCGGGCGGAACGCGACCGGTTCGTTCCGCCTCGTAGGGGTCGTTCTGCTCGTCGACCGCCCGGTATTCGACCGTGGCAGTCGCACCAATGACGCGCTTGGCTTCGGCGGTGTCCTGCACGCCCGGCAGCTGGACGACGATGCGATCGGCCCCCTGCTGCTGTATCACCGGCTCGGCCACGCCGAGTTCGTTGACCCGGTTGCGCAGGGTCGTGATGTTCTGCTGCAGGGCATTGCGCTGCAGCTCCTGGAGATAGGACTCCTGTATCGTGAGCCGCAGATTCGATGTCTGCGAACCATCGACGATTTCAACCTCGAGCTCCTGGCCAAGCTCCTGGACGACCAGCTCACGGGCCTGCTCGCGATCGTTTTCGCTGCGCAATTCGGCGATCACCGCGTTGCGATCGGCGCGGACGGAGCGGTAGCGAATGCCGGCGTTTCGGAGGATATTGCGAATATCGCTGACATAGCTCTCGAGCTGCTGGCTGCGTGCGGCATCCATATCGACCTGCATCAGGAAGTGAACGCCGCCCTGGAGATCCAGGCCAAGCACCATCGGCTCGCCGCCGATCATGCGCAGCCAGGACGGCGTTGCCGGCGCCAGGTTGAGCGCGACCACGTAGTCATCACCCAGCGATTCGCGCAATGCGTCGGCGGCCCGCAGCTGCCGGTCGGTATTGGAAAAACGCACCAGCAGGCGCTGCGGCGAAAACTCGAACGGACCGTGTTCGACGGATTCGGCCTCGAGCACGCTCTCGACCTGAGTGGTCAGTTCCGGCTGCAGATCGAATCCGCGGCTCGATGAGACCTGGACGGCGGGGTTTTCACCGAACAGGTTGGGCAAGGCATAGAGCGTACCCAGTCCGATCGCGATGACCAGCAGGGCATACTTCCAGGCAGGGAATCGATTCATGGGAAACGGTTTCCGTTGGAGACGTTGATCAGTGAGCCGAATCGAAGGTGCCCTTGGGAACCACCTGGGCAACCGAGTGCTTCTGCAGCTTGACGGCAACCCCGTCGGCCAGCTGCAGCGAGATAAAAGTATCGCCGACCTCGGTAACCTTGCCCAGCAAACCGCCGGCGGTGACCACCTCGTCGTCAACCGCAAGACCGGCAACCAGCTGGCGGTGCTGCTTGTTGCGCTTCATCTGCGGGCGAATCAGGAGAAACCAGAAAATCACGGCGATGAAAATCAGCGGCAGCAGTCCGCCCAGCAAACCGGGCGCTTCCGGCGCGGCGTCCTGCGCCATTGCGCTGGCAATCAGGAAATCCATCATTCAATCATCCTCGAACGGTTAACGGTCCCGTTGATCTGGGGCCGGTTGACGGTCAATACAAACGCGCAATTATTGCACAGCTTGCCGGCTGCGGCCATACCGTGAGGGCGGGAATGCACGGGGCGAAGCGCTCAGGCTCCGCCCCGTGCGAACTGTCAGAAGATCTCGGGCGTCAGACGATTGCGGAAGATCACGTCGGCGGCGCCGAAGCGCAGCGTCAGGCTGTCGATCCAGACGTCGAACGGCGCGTCTTCGGTTGCGCTGACCTGGTAGGTCACACGAACCGAAGCAGCCGCAGCCGGCGCTTCGCGCATGCGGCCGAACAACAGCTGCCACTGCCCGGCGCTGTGTCCCATGGCCTGTTCGAGCTGCAGTTCATCGAGCTCGCCGCCGGCACAATCGCTGCCGTCGAAGAACGTCGCGGCGGCCGCAACCGTCGGCGCAGTTCCGAAGGCCTGACTGGTCAGGACACGGGCGCCGAGCGAGACCAGGCCCGACTCATCGCCCAGGTTGACGCACTGGCTGGCCTGATACTGATCATCCGGCCCGCTCTGGTGCTGGATGCGCAGGGCGCCGGAGCTGAGCTGACCGTCGGCATCAGCCGCCGACCAGCGCAACTCGCCGGCGACAGGATCAAAGCCGAGGGACCACTGGCCGGCAGTGCTGTCGAGGTTGGGGTTGCGCAGCACGTTGGTCGCTGCAACCTCGAAGTCCAGCACATGGTCAACGCCCTGCGTATCGTCTTCACCCCCGGCCAGCTCATTGTTGTCGAAGTCGCGGATGCTGCCGCACACGACCAGCCGGTATGGTCCGGCCGGCAGCGCGCGATCTCCGGACAGGCGCAGCACCGAGCGTTTGCGGGCAGCCTGGTAGGACACCAGCGGATCGAGCCCGAGTCCGCCGGCGGTGCTGCAGTCCGGATCGCCGCCCAGCGACAGATCGAACAGGCGGTAGTTGTCAACGTTATTGGCAGCGGTTGGATCATTACCGCCGGGGACCGTCACCACACCGCGCGAGAACTCCGGCACCAGCTGGGTGATGGCCGCTTCGGTCGGCAACGACTGGCCGAGATCGCCGTATTCCGGCAGCGTCGTGCTCAGCACGCGCGTCACGCGCGGCGGTGCCGTCGGCAGCTCCCCTTCGCCAAACGCGAAGAACACGGCATTGTCGAACTCGACCAGCAGCGGGAAGGCCGTTCCGGCCGGGAACGACAGATTCAGCGACACCAGAACCGACCCGGCGCCGGCCACGGCCCCCGGGGAAATGGACGTGCTCAACGGCACCCAGGCGCCGCCGCTGTCATCGATTACGGGGTTGGAAACGAATCCCTGAAGCGTGTCGCCGCAGCCGCTGCCGGTATGGAAGGTCATCGAAGCCGTCGCCTCGAACGGGTTGGGGTCGCTGAAGGCGTCGGTTGCCCGCACCCGCGCCTGCAGGGCAAAGCCCGGCTGCAGGCCTGAATCGAGGTTGATGCAGCGCGTGAGCGCATACTGCGACGGGTCGCCCTGGTCTACGTCGATCAGGGCCGAGCCGGACGTGGCCACGCCGCCCAGGTCCACGTTCGGCTGATGGCCGATCTGGACCGCGTTGACGCCCCAGTTGTCCGGGCCCAGCGGATCGTCGAAGTTGGGATTGGGCAGCAGATTATTCCAGGCGACCGTAAAGCTCAGCCCGAAATGACCGCCGGCACTGCCGTCGCCGTTGCCGTCGAGCCCGTTGCCATTGAAGTCCTCCAGACTGTCGCAGACGATCAGCGTGTAGTCACCTGCGGCCAGCCCGGTCGGCGCGTCAACGCGCAGATGGCTCAGGCGATCGGGCCCGATGTAGCCGGCACTGCCGAGCAGACCCGCATCCGGGTCACCACAGGCAACGCCGGCCGGATCGACGACACCCTCGAGCAATCGGAAGCTGGCCAGGTCAGCGGCAGCGCCACTGTCCATCGGCTTGTCGAAGCGCACCAGCAATTGGGTCACCGCATTGTCGATGACCGCACCCGGCATCAGACTGCCGGCCTCGGGCGCTGCAACAGCCAGAATCTCGAAGACCTCCGGCGGGGTGACATCGTCACCGACGCCGAATGGACCGATGGTCCGGGTCTGGCCGGCGTTGCCGGCCGTATCGATGGGCCGGATGTGGAAGTACCACAGCCCGTCGTCAAGCACTTCACTGCTGACCCCGACGGCCGCCGGCCCCAGATCGATCAGCGTATTGGGCTCGGCGGTCTGGCTCTGGTTGAAGACGTAGCTGTAGCCGGCCAGGCCACTCGGCGCTGGTCCGGAGTCGGCGGCAGGATCCCAGGTCACTTCGATGACGTTGTCGGGGATGGCCGGTCCGCCGGGATCGTGGGTCGGGCTATCGAGATTGCTCGGGCCGGCAGGCGCCGTGGCGTCGATCCAGAACGGCCCCAGGCGGGCGGTGTCGGCACAGTTGCCGGCATTGTCGCAGGCCCGCAAGTGGAACCAGTGATCGATGGCGTCTTCGAGCGGCTCGGACAGCAGCCCGTGCGGATCGGTCGCGTGCGGCACATCGATGGCGTCATCAGGATCGGTCAGTTCGTCACGCGTGAACGCCACCGAATACCCCATCAGTCCTGATCCTGAGCTGGTGCCGGAGGGGTCGAGATCCTCGGCACCGCTCCAGTTGATCTCGATCTGCGGGTTGTTGTTCCAGATCTCGATGACATGGCTCGGGCTGTCAAGCACCGGATTCACCGGCGCCAGCAGATCCCGGGCAAATACCACCACGGCCTGGTCAAAGCGCGCGGCCACGTAGATATGGGCATCATCCGGGCTGATCGCTACACCGGTCGCCCCCCACAGGCCGGTCACGGTGCCGGTGTTGTTGCGCTTGAGTTCGACAAACATGAGTTCTCCGTAGCCAACGTCGCCGGCGTCACTGTTGCGGCTGAGCACCGTCAGGGTGCCCGGCTCCGGCTCGGTGCCGTCCGAGGCGCTGCCGACGTAGACCAGCTCACCGTCAGCACTGATCGCCAGGCTCAGCGGCGCCTCGAGGCCGCCGACGCCGTCAGTGCCGGCAACGATTGCCTGCTGCCATTCGAGATCGCCGCTGGTCTGGCGCCTGAACACCGCTATGCTGTTGCTGTCACGGCCGGTGGCATAGAGGTGGGCGCCGCCGGCTGACAACACGACGTCCGAAGGCGCCTGCAGTCCGCTGACGCCCCCGAGCCCGTGGACGTAGCGGACCCGGAAGCTCAACCGTCCGTTATCGGACAGGTTGCGGTTGAAGACGGCCACGGCGTCGTCGCTCTGGCCGGTCACATAGATCCGGCTGTTGTCAGGGCTGACGACGATCGCCGAGGCGTTGCCAATGCCCAGCACCGCGTTGCCCAGCGGATCATCCTGGCCGCGCTCGAGATGCTGGCGGAACAGCAGCGTGCCGTCGGCTGAATTCCGGGAGAACACCACCACATGCCCCGGTGCACCGCTGCCGGCCACGTAGACGTTGTCGCCATCAGGCGCGACGGCAAGGCCGCGCGGTCCGAGCAGGCCGGCCACCGGTGGCGCCTGGGACGGACTGGGCTGGTCGCCTTCGAACAGCACCTGGGCGACGCTCAGCCGGCCGTAATCCGGCGAGCTGTCGTCGGTGTTACGCGCGAACAGCACAATGGCATCATCGGTCTGTGAAACGGCATAGACATGCCCGCCGTCGCCGGCGACGGCGAGGTCGGCAAAGCCGTTGATTCCGTCGATCGCGCGCTGGTCGTCACGGTCGCCGAGGAACCCGGACACCGCAATCGATTCCAGCGCGGTCAGCCGTCCGGTCTGCGCGTCACGTTCGAACACGACCAGCTCATCGGCAGTGCGCGAGGCAACGTAGACGTGGTCGCCGTCGGGACTGGCCACGGCAATATCGGCCGGATCGCTCATCCCGGTAACGGTCACCCCGTTCTGCTGGGTTTCGACGTGTACCAGGGTCTGTATCGAATCGACGATCAGCGCGCGGCCCTGCGCCCGGCCCAGGGTGGCCTGCACCGGATCGGCCAGGTCGACGAAGAAGTCGCGGTCATCATTATCTGCCGGGTTGGCCAGTACGGTCACCGGAATCTGGGCGTCCTGCTGACCCGCGGCCATGTTCAGCGTGCCGCTGGCGGCCACATAATCGGTTCCCGCCATGGCCGACCCGTTGGCGGTTGACCAGTTCACCGAGACCGGTTCCGGCCAGGTCTCGCTCAGGCTGACGTGGAACACCGCCTGGCGCGTCTCGCCGACCGGCGGTTCGACCACGGTGATGTCCTCGATAAACAGCTGCGGCAGCGTGTTGTTGTCGACGATGACCGCCTCGCCGAGCGGCTTGAGCAAACCGACGCCTTCCGATGCGTCGCTCAGGGCGACGAAGAAATGCCGGTTGCCATCCTGATCGTCGTTGCCGCAGACGGTCACCTCGATCGAGGTCGCGACGTTGCCGGGACCCATGTTGCCGCTGCCGAAATCCTGGATGTAGTCAACGCCGGGGCTGCATTCGGCGCCACCAACGGCGGCATCGACGCCTTCGCCATCCTGTGTCGCCCAGGAGAAACTCACCGGGTCCTCCAGCGGTTCGCTGAGGGTGACTGTGAACACGGCCGGAGTCTGTTCACCGGCGTCGCCCTCGGCCACCTCGATATCATCGATGCTCAGGGCCACGACACCTTCCAGATTCGCCGGGTCCAGATCGAAACGACGGGCCATGCCCCGTTCACCGATCTCGAACAGCGCGATCGGTTCGCCGTCCAGAAACACGACGGCCTCATCGCCCTGACGGGCGGTGCCGGGAATCCGCTCTCCAGTGGAGTTCATGGGCACCCGCAGCGCGTACTGGCTGCCCAGCGCCGGGTCGGAAAACAGCTCGTAGCGGGCGACCGGCCCGTCCCAGGCCTCGACCTGCAGTGTCAACTCACCACCATCGACCGGTTCACCGAACCAGCTGACCTGACCGTAGAGCAGGTGGTCCGGCTCGGATATCGACGCCTGGAGCGGCAGTGCCGTCAAGGCGGAGAGCACAAGAAGCGCCGGTGCAAAGCAGAGCCGGCCCGTTCGGCGGCGTGTGTTCCCAGTCATGGTCAGTTCCCCGAATACGAATAGGTCGTGAAGAAAATGCGGATGTCGCTGACGCCCTGGCCGTCGCGCTCGTCGGAATCGGGCAGCAGCTGCCCATTGATGAAGGTCTCGAGCCCCTCGTTGGCATCGGCCAGCAGACTGCCGCCCGGGATGATGAGCATCCACTCCCGGTTCCAGACCGAGCGACCGATCAGACGACTGTCGGAGGCGATTTGCTCCGGATCGAACGGCTCGCTGAAATGATGCGCGCGGAACTGCGAGTAGCGCCGGACCTCGTTGAATGCGTCGGACAGGGTATCGGCCAGCGGCAGCCAGTTGGCGTTCTGCAGCTCCTGCGAGCCGATCGGGAACGGCACCGGCAGCACCTGGTCGATGACCTGCCAGTCGCGCGTGCTGAAATCGTCGAATGTCGGGGCACGCAGGACATCGGCGCCGGTCGGGAACAGGTACATGCGCGGCGTCTCGGTCAGCGGCAGCTCCGCGTAATCACGGAACCAGGTGCCGACCGAACGCACACGGGTCGAGAACCGCGTCGGGTCGTAGGTGCTGTCGCCCGGCCCCAGCGGCCAGTGGAAGAAGTTCAGGCCGAAGCTGACCGTGGTCGGAAAACGGAACACCAGGGCCGGCAGTGGTCCGGCCGACTCCGGCTGAGGCGGCCGTGCGAAGCGCCGGAACTCCGGCAGCGCCCACAGGTTGTCGACCCGGGCGTTCTCGAGCACCTGGCGCCAGACCTCGTCGCCCTCCGGCCCGTCCTCGATCCTGAACAGCTCCCGCCTGAGCGAAAACCGATTGGTCTCGACCTGCGGGTTGTTGAAGCCCATCTGACCCTTGAGCACCTCGAAATTGAGCGCCATGCGGCCCATCGGATCGGCCAGCCCGCGCGAGCCCGGCACCGGTTCACCACCGAGAATCTGACCGATCGAGCGCTCGCGGACGATGTCGGTCAGGAAACGCCGCCCGGCCTTGGTGTCGCTGCCCAGCAGGTTGGTGTCGTAGTCGTAGGCCGTGGCCGCCAGGTACACGTAGCGGGCGGCCAGATCGAATGCGCCGCGATACTTCTGCAGCGCATCGTTGCGGAAGATCCGGAAGGCCATGTCCTGGTAGCGATGCTCCTGGACCGCTGCGGCCCCGGTCTTGCGGAACTGCACCAGTTCGGCCATCAGGCGCTGACCCGCGGCAAGCTGCTCAAGATACTTGCGATAGAGCTGCTGAATGGCCTCGGCGCGGGAATACATCTCCATGCGCAGCAACGGCTCGCGACGCAGCAGTTCGTCGAACTGGCCCTTCATGTTGAACAGCTCCAGGCGCGAATCGAGCACCTGGGTTTCGAGTGCGGCCAGCTGCGAAACGTCCTGGGCCGCTGCCGCGACGCCGTTGGCCGCCAGCTCCAGCCCCTCGCCGATGACGTTGGTCACGGAATTGACGCTGATGCCCACGGTTTTGATCCCACAGCGCGCCACCGAGAACAGGTCACCACCGGATGCCAGACCGACCACGGCGTTGCTGGGCACGCACTCGGCCGATGCTTCCATCAGCCCGCCGGCCAGATCGCCGGCCGCCTTGACGGCCTTGGCGCTCTGGTTGAGCGTCTGCACGGAAATATTGATCTGGTTGAGCGTGCGCCGCTCGTTGTTGGCAATCTTGAGCTGTTCGTCGCGTACCGCGAAGGTGGCCCGAATGGTCGTGATCAGGTCCGTGATGTCCTTGCGCAGATTCTCGTACTGGCGCGTTGCCCTGACCAGGTCGAGTCGGGCCATGAACATGTCGTGGAGGATGTTCTGCAGCGAACCGGTTGCGCGGCGCTGTCCGGTCCATTCGGGCGGCTTGCCAAAGGTAAACCCGAACGCCGGCGAGTCATAGGTGACGTACTCCACGTCGAGCGTGGCCTGCGGCGTCGGTCCAAGCGCACAGCCGTCGCTCAGGGGCGCGGCATCGCAATCGGCCTCCCAGAATTTGGCTTCTTCGTCGAAATCGAAGAAGTTGACCCCCGGCAGCGGGCCGTACTGGGCATCGAAACGCTCGATTTTCACGTCACCCTCGACATCGAACCCTTCAAGCAGGCCGCCGTCCTGACCCGCCAGTTCGAGCACGTCGATATACAAATAGTGATACACGTCCGGCCCGTCATAGCCGGTCGG
The DNA here is from genome assembly GCA_013285445.1 of Pseudomonadota bacterium. Classification (NCBI taxonomy): domain Bacteria; kingdom Pseudomonadati; phylum Pseudomonadota; species Pseudomonadota bacterium. The sequence continues at coordinate 2,103,852 of CP053448.1, forward strand.
ATACAGGCCGCCCGGTCCGACATCATCGGGATAGGGATAGCCGAAGATCTCGATCAGACGATTCTTGTAGTTGCGCTCGCTGGCCCTGGCGTTGGCCGCCAGATCGTCGACGCTGTCCTGGTTGAAGCGCAACATGCGGTTGAGCTGGTTGGCGAAATCCCAGACCTTGACCGCATTGTCCAGCGCGGCCACCGCGCGATCGTAGACCTGCTCGAAGTGAGTCGTTCCCCAGCGGTCGACCTGGGCCGGATCGATATCGAACGGCACCACACCCTTGGCCAGGCCCAGGGGATTGAGCCCGCGATCGGCCTGGTCGAGCTGCTGCTGGATGGCATCGAAGCTGGCCACGATTTCGCCGAGTTCGCGCACCGTGCTGCGATCGACCTGCTGAATGCCGAGGTTGCCGGGATCGGGATCCTCGTCGGGCAGAATGGCGTTGCCGACGACCCAGTCGAAATAGGCACCCTGCCCGGCCCGGCGGGCCCATTCGGACAGTCCCCATGCGCGCTCGGCATTGTCGTCCTTGTAGCCCTGCCACTGCGCCTGCGGATCCTCGACGTAGAACTGCCGATAGGTCAGGTTGACGATCTCCGAGCCCGTCCGGGCCTTGGCCGCCGCCACCGTGGCGAACTTGCGTTCGTCGAAGAAATCGACCTGCACCGGTACGCCGGCGACCGGCACGGCCTCCTGCGTCGGCTCCCAGGTAAAGAAGGGGTGGCGCAGCAGATCGTAATGTGTCTTGACCGCGGTCAGGTAGTGTCCCCAGGCATCACCGTGACCCTGAGGGAACTGGATGCGGGCATCGAACTCGTCGATCACGCCATCGTTGTTCTTGTCGCCAATATCGTAATTGAGCGCATAGGCAACCTCGCCGTCGCCGGTGGTGAAGTTCCAGAACAACCGGTTGTAAACCGGCGATGCCGAAGTCGTCGCCTGCGATGCATCGCGGCCGCGCAGCAGCACCAGTTCTTCTTCGAGCACCGAGGCAAGCTGATTCTGAAACGGATGGATGGTCGGCGCCAGGCTGGCAAACTCGCCGCTGGTCAGCAGGCCCACCGTCGGATCCTGGGCGTCGGCATAGGATTCGTTGCCGAGCAGCGCGTAGAAGTCGACGATACGGGTGGCCACGTTGAGAATGGCCTTGTTGACCGGGCCGAAATCGACCGGCGGCACGGCATTGATCGACAGGTCCATGGCACGCCGCATGACGGTGGTATAGGCTTCGATCAGGCCGATGCTGTTGAGCACCTCCGGATTCGAGGTCAGCGGAATATCGCCTTCGTAGCGCTCGCCGAGCTGGGTCAGCATGCTGGCGTAGGTGTTGGTGGGCGAGGAATGGAAGTCCTGCACCCGTGCCTCGAACGGATTGAGCCGGTCGATCACACGCTTGACCCAGCCCAGACCCAGCTGGGCCCGCTGGTCGAGCGGTGTGGCGCCCGGTCCACCCGCCCACAGGCTCCACTCGTTCTGGTTGTTGCACACCGGCAGTCCGCGATAGCGCGCAAGGTACCAGTTGTCGGACAGCGTCTGGATATTGGCGCCTTCGACCGTGATCTCGATGGCCCCCTGGGGATCGTCGACCGGGAAGCGCTGCCAGCCGTTGAGCTGGCCGGTTTCCGGTTCCGGCAGCGGGAACGGCGGGGTGCCGTCCTGGTCCGGCTGGAAGTACCACTCGAACTCGAGCGCGTCGGGATTGCCGCCGAAATCCCCGGAATGGCGCAGGGTCAGCTGCTCGTCGAAGATGTTGTCGGGCAGAATGACGTTGAGCTGGCCCTGGTAACTGCTGAAGATGTCCGGTGGCTCGGGCGGCAGCGGCTCGACCAGACAGTCAACGCGGATGATCTGTACGCTGACCGGCGCCGGGTCGAGCGTCGGATCATTGTTGAAGGCCAGCGTGACCCAGCCGACGCTCTGCGTCGCCCCGGCAGTCAGCGCAGGCTGAACACCGACCGCCTGGAACGGCTGAAGCAGCCCGTCTCCGGCCGGATCGGTAAAGGCGACCAGCAGCTCACCGCGGTCAACCGGCCGCGGCAGCACGCACTCGCGTTCACCGCTGTCTTCGTTGATGTCGCTGTCGACACAGACCTGCTCGATGCCGTTGGGATTCCGGGTCAGGCGCAGCAGCGTCTCGACCGCTTCGGCCCACTCACAGGGCTCGGCCGGATCACTGCAGGTGGCGCTGGTGTCCTCCGCCGCATCGTGCGCGCTGCCGTCAAGAATCTTGAGCTGTTCGGCTTCGCGGAAACTCATGACGTTGAGCAACAGCAGCGGCTCGCCGGCAATGGTGTCATCGAACACGCCGCTGAAGATCAGGCGCTTGTTGAGCGGGTCGTAGCGCAGCCGTTCGCGGATCGATACCGGGAGTTTGAGCAGGCCATCAGCGCTGCCGGTGATCACCCGCCAGCCGCTCTCCGGATCGAGGTCAGAGGCCAGACCGCTGAGATTCTCGAGATAGACAAAACGCGGAGTCAGTGGATCAATGAGCTGAACCAGGCTGTCTTCGGGCTCGGCGCCGCCGCCGGCTTCCATCGCCTCGCGAAACTCGTCGAAGACCACCTCGACGGCATCCTGCTGGAAGATATTGGGCAGCCCGCGCTTCTGCTTGAGCAGCGTTTCGCCCGGGATGAGCTGCGGCGGCTCGGACGGCCAGGTAAAGGTATAGTTGACCGGCAGCGGGTCGTTGGGGGACTCGGTGCCACCCTGGTCAACCGGCAATCGCGCCATCCACGGCACGCACTGGCCATCACCGGCATCCGGAAAATCGTCGTTGGAAATGTCGTAGGCAAATCCCGGCTGCAGCGGATACCAGAACAGGATCGAGCCGTCACCGGCCGACTTGCTCCACAAGCCATTCTTGTAGTCCTTGAAGAAGGGCGGCGGCGGCTGCGGGTCGTTGGCCGCCTGCCCGACGGCCAGGGTCTCGTCGCAGCGCGGCAGCAGCGACAGCGGATAAGGCGCCGTTACGGCCGTTCCGGCCTCGCCACCGAACTGGAAGTCATCGAATCCTGCCCCGGTGGCGGTCACGTAGAACACGCGGTACGCCCAGCGGTCGAGCGCCTCGCTCCAGTACTTGATCAACACATAAGGGTCGGTCGCGGCCGTGAAGTCGCCCGGCAGGTTGATGCCAAAATCAGCGCGCAGCGCGAACAGCGCCAGGATGCCGGTGCCGGCATTGGAAGGCGCGAAGAAGGCGTGCGCGGCATTGGGGTTGTAGCCCGGCAGCGACGGCACCGGCTGCTGGTAGATGCGCAGGTCGGGAAACTGCTGCGGCCCGAGCGGTTGTTGTCCGAGCACCTCGCCACCGAGCTGGCTGGCGATGATGATCCGGTCCGGATCAAGCGGCCAGTCCGGCGCATAGTGAATGGCGCGCTGCGGCCAGTAGATGCCCTTGGCGTTGCGCCGGTACCAGGCGATCGTCATGTCTTTGTCGGCGTCCTGCAGACGATTCGGGCGCACCTTGTTGACCGGAATGATGTGCCCGGTGCGCCCCTGCCGATCGTAGGCGGCATCCGAGCCCGTTCCGTCGTAAAACGCACTCTCGTTGAGCACGTAGCCGGTGCGTCCTACCTGGTTGTGGAACGGCTCGACAATCGGTTCACCGATGTCCCAGCGCACGTTCTGCGCGTAATTGGGCGACAGGTTGGGCCGGAACGTGCGCACCACTTCGGCGGCCACCGGAAACTGGAACGGATCGGCGCTGCTGCCTTCCGCGTAGAGCAGGACGGTAAACCCGGGCTGCTCGGCCGTCATCACGCCGGCGTTGACAACTGCGCCGCTGGACTGCGCCAGCGGCTCGAACAGATCGACAAAGCGAAAGCCGCTGCCCGGCTCGTCCAGTTCGACCGGCGCCCCGGAAATGTGGACCTGATAACACTCGCTGTCGTTGGCGGCACTGCAGGCCTGGCTCGGCCAGGCCGTGCGCCCGACCAGCACGATGCGGTTGCTCGAACTGAGCGGCTCACCCTTGACGCGCCAGTGAATCTCGACTCCGTCGATGGCATCGAGCGCCGTCAGCACGGCCTCGTCGGCGCCGGCAGGCTTGGCCCAGAAAAACAGGTTGCCGATGGCGTCGTTGACCAGTTCACCGTCGACGAAGATCTCCGGTGCCGCGGCCTGACTGCCGACCTCGGCGTTGGCCGGCGGCGGAACGGCTTCCCCGACCAGCCAGGTCTGTACCTCGAACCAGATTCCCTGCAGGTCGAGATTGGCCACGAATGCGTTGCGGCCGGCGGCTGCGGTCAGCTCGGCTTCCTTGCCGAACACCAGCGAGTCGGCGAACGATCCGGTGACATACAGGTTGGCCAGGCCGTCGGTGGCCAGGTCGGCCATCTCGGCATCCCCCTCACCGCCGGCCTGTCCGGGCACGCCGCCTGAAGCATTGTAGCGGTCGCCCCCCGTTGCCCAGCCGATGATGCCGCTGTCGCTGGCGGCAGAGGCGACGAACAGGTCGCGCTGACCGGCCGACTGCAGGGTGCCGTTGGGCCCGGGAAGGAATGTGACCGTATCGCTGAAATGGCCGGAGAAATAAATCGTTCCGTCAACCTCGACCAGCGCCATGGCCGCGCCACCGGCTACCGATCGAGCCCACTGCCACAGCCCGTCATTGCCTTGCAGGCTGGTCACCAGCGCGCCCGCGTCGGCGGTCTGATTGCTGCCGTTGTTCTCGGGCAAGGTGAACGCGGCGGTGGCCTCACCGGCAGCGTACAGTTCGCCGTCGCCGCCGACATGAACATCGGCCAGCGCCATGCCGGCGGGAACCGATCGCACCCAGGACCATGACTGCGTGGAATCGGTCGGGCCGGAAACCCGGGCCAGGAACTGGCGATCGGGCGGCTCGAGATCATCAGCAAACAGCGGACGGGCGCCGTCAAGCAGGCTGACATCATCGACCCACCAGCCGTCACGCACGACACCGCTGCCTTCACCCAGGCGCCAGCGAAAACGCACGCTGCTTTCCGTGACCAGCGCCCCCAGTCCGACGGTGACCTGGTTGTAGGCCGGCCAGGCCGGACTGGCCTGGCACCAGCCCGGGCCACTGATCGGGTTCGATTCACCGCCGTTGCCGCTGCCGTCATAACCGCCTTCCTCGAACCAGGCCGCCGGCACCCGGGTCCAGGACGTACCGCTGTCAAGCGAGTACTCGAGAATGCCAACGTCCCAGCAGCTGGACTCGTTGTCGAGATTGTGGCGATGGAGGAATCGCAGACGCGGATTGGCCACATCGCCCAGATCAAAATCACGCGCCAGCGTCAGCGCGCTGGACTTCGCGCCGGTGGTGTTGGGGATCTTGAACACGTTGGCACCGGAGGCGGGATTGTCCGCGGACAGGGCCCAGTTGCCCCCGGGAACGAAATCGCTGCCGCCGCCACCGGTCGACGGTAGTGAGGTCGACCCCAGGGTCAGCGGGCCGTTATGACGACCGAGCAGCATGACCCGGCCACCGGCACCAACGTGCAGCGACTGGACCGCCGACTTGACCGAAGCGTTAACACCCTGGTCAAACGCCCACAGCCAGCGCCCGTCGGAATCCAGGGCCGCGACAAAGTGCTGTTCGACATAGCTGAAATCCGGGCAGCTGCCTGGCTGGCCAAGCAGGATGTTGACCTCCGGATTGGGACCGTTCGCCTCGGAGAAGAAACGGGTCTGACAGCGGTATTCGCCGCCAATGACAATCGTCGCCGGCGTCGGCGGAATCGCGCTCGAGTCACCCGGAATGATCCCGATATCCACGGCCCGGTCGGCGCGCGGGCCGTGTGCGGCTTCCACCCACAGCCAGTCGCCGTTCTCGCTGAGTTTGGCAATGAACACGTCGCCGTCGAGGCTGGCCGAGGCGACATCGAACGGACCGAAATCCGCGTTGTTGACAAAGGCCCCGGTGATGTAGACGTTGCCGGCGCTGTCCACGGCAACGCCGCGGCCCTCATCGGCCAGACTGCCGCCGGCCCGGCGGACCCACTGCAGGGTGCCGGCCGCGTTGTAGCGGGCGACGAAAATATCGCGCGTACCGCGAGCGCTGATGACAGTTGCACCGCCGAACAGGGCCTGACCGGTGAACGACCCGACCACGAACACATCCCCGTTCGGGCCGACCGCCGTTGCCTGGCCCATATCGTCCCCGCTGCCGCCGGCCCCGGTCGGCCAGACCGCCCAGGCCGGTACCGTCAACCAGCAGGCGGCTGCGATAATGAGCCCGAGGCGAATGAAGCGTTGGCATAGTGCAGACATGGTCATGGCATCACTGGTTGAGCTGGTCTATGTTGAGGACCCGACGAAAGCGGAAGCTTCCGCTGACGAAAATCGTCGAGCGATGCAGGCCCGAAATGGCCTCGTTGAACGTTCCGGCGACCTCACTGTCGCCCCAGCCGGGGCGATCGAAGTTTTCCGGATCGTCTTCGGCAAACAGAAACTCCATCTCCCGGGTGACCGGGTAGGCCTCCTCCCGGAAGTTGAGAAACTGCGGGTCGAGGTTGTCGTGATCGGGATGGAAGCGGTGCAGGAACGGGTTGGTCGGATGCTCCGGATCGATCGCGATCGTGCCGGTCAGCAAACCGCCGGGACCGAAAACGCCTTCCAGGTCGAGCTCATTGCCCTCGAAATCATAGGCTGCGGTGCTCAAGCGAACGCCGGCCGGCTCGCCGTCGCGCAGAACGGCGCCGGTAAACTGGGGCAACAGGGTGTCATCGGTGATCAGCACGTAGCGGCCCGGTTCGACCACCACCTCGAACTCCGGGTTATCCGGATCGGGCTCTGTGACGCCTTCCTGCCACATCTGAATGACTTCCTTGAGCATTCGAACGTTGCCGGCAGCGTCCACGTGGACGATCAAGCGCAGCGGAAACTCGCTGTCGGTCGGCAGCGGCACAACGCCACCGGTCTGCGCCGTGCTGACCCGATCAATGGTCGCCACACCCAGCCACAATCCGGCAAAGCGCGGATCGGTCGACTGCAGATCAATCTCGCCGGTCTTGCCGCCACGCGCCTGCAGCGCGGCCCCGGCCACCTGGCTGCCGAAGGTCGTCGCAGATACCTCGATCAGGCGCCGGCTCCCCAGCCCGTTTGTGATCTCGATGACCTGGACCGCGTTGGTGGCAAACAGGCTGGCCCGGCGAATCCCGAAGCGCAGAATGCGGGCCTCGTCAACCGGCAGGCTGAAACTGGTTTCTCCCGGAATAACAGGCCAGACGGTACCGCCGTTTTCCTCGTCGGTCTGGGCCAGTGCCAGCGGCACCGGCACCTCGGCATCGAGCTGGCGAATACTGATCTGGTTGCTGAATCCGCTGTTGTTGCGCACGACCAGTTCGTCTCGCGCCACGCTGGCGCCGAAATCGAGGCGATCGCCGAAATCCATTTCAACCGCCATCGGTCCCTGGAAATCGGAGCGCCCGCGCGTGCGAACCCAGTAGGCTTCGCCGCTGTTGATGCGCTCGATTTGGGGTTGCTCGATCGGCATCCACTGACCGTCCTCGAGACGGTAGATGGTCTGCCCTTCATGCGCCTCGGAACCGGCAAACCAGGCAGCAAAGGTCGGCCCGTTTCCGGGCTCGACCGGAAAGCCCGTGAACTGGAACCCGTCCGGGCGCCAGGTCATCGGTCGCAGCGACGGGGTTCCGGTGATTTCCACGGTGACCGGGCTGCTGCCCTGCAGCCTGACCAGATAGGCCTGATTGGCGTTGATCGTATACAGGTTGGTCAGGATGCTCTCCGGACGTTCCGCCGGAAAGTAGCCGAACCAGCCGTCGATGGTCAGCAGTTCCTCATCCGGATCCTGAATGAAGGCCACCGTACGGTCATCCGGGATCCAGCGCCAGACGCTGGCCACAGGCACGCCGGCAAACACCTGTTCGATGTCGTCGACAACCGGTTCGACTTCGACCCAGATGGCATTCCAGCCCGGCGACAGCTCGATTTGCTGGGTGTAAGTGCCGGCAGTCGCCGGGAGGCTTGCGGCCAGCAGCACCAGCGTTAGGAAGGCAATACGCATATCAATCCTGCTCCTGTTCGGGCTCGGCAGCGGTTGTTTCACCGGTGTCATCGGGTAGCGCCGGCGGCCTTTCGGCGCGGCGTTCGGGCGGGACGGCGAGCGATTCAGGCGGCGCGACCTGCCCGAGAAGGGCTTCATCAATCCGGGTCTCGTAGCCCTGCTCGATCGCCCTGAAGACCTCGGACTCCAGTTCCCGCGCCCGTTCGCGCCGCAGCCGATGGCGAATGCCGTCGGCCACCTGTTCGAGCGGCTGCCGGCGCTCGGGTTCGAAAGCCACCAGACGCACCAGGTAGAAGGCTTGCCCGGTTTCGATCACCGACGTGATCTGGCCGGGTGCATCCAGCGCAAAGGCGGCCTCCAGGACCTCCGGCGGCCACTGGTAGTGACGCTCCGGGTGATCGACCAGCCAGCCGACCACGCCCCCCTGGTAGCGGCTCGAGCGATCGTCGGAGTATTCCACCGCCACGGCACCGAAGTGCGCGGTGTCTTCATCCAGCCCCTCGGCCGCGGCGCGCGCCGCTTCGATTCGATCACGCCGCTCTTGACGGTCCTCCGGGTCGGCACCGGCCGGGATATCGACGCGTATCAGCGCCACCTGGCGCCGTGCCGGACGCGTAAACTCCTCGCGATTGCGCTCGTAGAAGGCGGCCACGTCTTCATCCCCGATCTCGTCGGCCGAAAGCGCCTCGTCGAGGCGGCGTTCGCGCAGGCGCTGGATCAGCATGCGCTCGACCAGCTCGCGAAAGTCCGGTTCCTGGTCGATGCCCATCCGACGCGCCTCGGCCACCAGCATGCGATGGCGCAGCATCTCCTCGAGCAGCGCCCGGCGATTCCCCGCGCGCTGGAAGTAGACGGGCTGGACGCGCCCGCGGCGCGCCATTTCGGCCTCGAACTCCGAAACCGTGACGACTTCGTCGCCAACACGTGCCAGCACGGGGTCGTCCGGCGCAGGGTCGGGCGAACCGCAGGCGCCAAGCCACAGCACACAGACGAAGACCAGCACTGCCCGGTGCGCCATCATGGCTGTGCCTCCGGGGGCGGAACAAGCGATTCCAGTCGATCACGGAAGATCACATCCAGGTCGAGCACCGTGACCGCAATCGCGGTGTTGTCGCTGTCATCCGGATCGAGAGCTGAGCCCGTCATCAGGGCAAATGCCTGATTGATGACGCGCTCGTCGGGGCCGGCCGGCACATCGGCCCGGATCTGGGCATTGACGACGTACTGCAGCGTGCCGCCAGGCGGCAAGACCACCGTGGCATCGATATCACCACTGCCGGCAGCGCCGGGACAGCTGGCGCCGTCGAAGCCCTGGCAGGTCCAGGTCACGCCGGTCAGCGCCGCGGGCATTGCATCGACAATACGCACCGCGTCGGCCTGGGACGGGCCGGTGTTGGAGACGCTGATCTCGTAGACCAGACCGTCGCCCGGCAATGCATTGGCCAGGTCCACGTCCTTGGTCAGCGCGACCGACGCCTCGGGCATGCCGATCTCGACGCTGGCCGAATCACTGTTGTTGGCCGGCACCGGATCGCTGCCGCCGTCGGTCAGCGTGGCCGACGCCTGGTTGACCAGGGTGGCCGGTGCGGCCAGCGCCGGGTCAATCCGGGCATTGACGGTAAACACCAGACTGCCGGCTGCCGGTACGCTGGCCTCCACGTCAAGCGCGCCGGTACCCGCGGCCGCCGGACAACCGCTGCCGCTGCATGTCCAGTCGATCAGTTCGAGTCCGGCCGGCGGCAGGTCGATGATATCGACGGCAGTTGCATCGCTGGGTCCGGTGTTGGCGACCTCGATGGTAAAGCTGACCAGCTCGCCGGGCAGCGCCTCGGCCGGGCCAGTCTTGACAAGCGACAGATCACCGACCGCGCTGACCGTGCCGTTAACCGTTGAACTGTTGTTGTCGAGGTCGGGATCGCTGCCGTCGACCGGCGCCTGGATCTCGCCGGTATTGGTCAGCTCGCCGGCGAACTGTGCGTCGATGGTGGCATCAACGATGACCAGCAGACGCTCGCCGACGGCGACATCCACCAGAGCGTCAATGCTGCCCGACCCGGCCGATGGACAGCCGGAGCCGACCGAATCGGCAGGCAGCGTTTCGCAGGTCCAGCTGACATCGCCAACGGTCGGCGGCAGCAGATCGATCAGGCGTGCGCCAAAGGCGTGACTCGGGCCGTCGTTGCCGATATCCAGCACGAAGCGCACCGGACCGCCGCTGACCAGCGAGCTGGTATCGCCGCTGATGGTCTTGCTGATCTCAAGATCGGTGACGACTTCGATCGGGCCGCTGTCGCTGTCCGTCTGATCGTCCGGCGTGAGCGCAATCACACCCGGCGGCAGGACCGCCTCGGCGGTGTTGACCAGGGTGCCCCGGGCGCCCGGATGCACCACGGCCTCAACGCCGTAGATCACGCTTGCGCCGGGGGCCAGATCGATCCAGTCGAACAGATCATCCCCGGGACCCGCGCCGGAACCGCAGAAGGCGGCGTTCTGACGATCGAGCGCAAGCAGCGTGCCACCGCCCGCCGGCGAAGCGGTCAGCGCGCCCGAGCCGGTCGCGACCAGCCGGCGCACGTCGGACAGCATCGAATCAATCAGCCGATCGATCTGGCGCAGTGAACCATCGGTCCAGGTCCGCTCGAAGGTGACAACACCACCGCTGTTGCGCGCGCCGACATGCAGCAACTCGCCGCCGCTGTCGAGCAGCAGTGCGCTGGCCCCGTCAAGGCCGCTGACGCCGTCAAACCCGTTCCGCACCTGGCTGCTCCAGCTTAGCAACCCGGTGTCGGGGTCGCGTGCAAATACGGTCACGGCGTCTTCGGAAAGGCTGGCCGCATACAGGTGTCGTCCCTGCGGACTGATGGCCAGCGACTGCACCAGGCCGAGGCCGACGACGGTCAATGGACCCTGCGTGTCGCCATTGGCGATACGGCCAACATAGGCCAGCGCGCCGTCGTCATCCACGGCAAACGTGACAATCGCATCGTGGCCGGCGGCAGCCGCATAGACGTGTCTGCCGTTTGGCGCAATCACCAGTTCGCGCACTCCATCGAGCACGTTGAGCGGCAGGCCGATGCCGCTGCGCAGACTCTGCGCCCAGGTCAGGGCTCCGGTATCGGCATCGCGCTCGAACACGGTCACGGCGCTCGATGCGCGCGCAGCCACGATCAATCGGTCGCCGGCGGGGCCGAGCACGACCCGGACCGGTTCCAGCAGGCCAATCACGCCGTCACTGCCTTCGGTCTGGCTCTCACCGAACACCAGCGTCGCGCTGTCGGCGTCAATGGCGAGCCGGGTGATGCTGTTGCCGCTGGCCGAAACCAGATAGACATCCCGTCCATCAGCGGAGAACACGGCATCAGCCGCGCCCTCCAGACCCGAAACGGTGCCGATCAACTCGTCGTTTTCATCGAGCACGTCATCGCCATCGGAAATCCGGTCGACTTCGGTCAGCCAGCCCCCAGCGGGATCGCGCTGGTACAGCACCAGCGTGGCACTGTCGGCGCCGGCGGCGACCGCCCAAAGTCCGTCCGGAGAGACCGCCATGGCCCGCACGCCCGCCAGTGCCGACGGGGAAAGGGTCTGGCCCACACCGAGCGGCGTGGTTCCCGTGCAGCTCCACGCCCCCGAGCCGGCAATGACGCCGGCAGCGCCCGGATCAGGCACATTGCCCGGCAAGGCCGGCAACAGATCGGTCACCGAAACGCCAAGAATCCGGCTGGGACCGTCGTTGCTGACCGTCACGCTCCATTCGACCGGCTCGCCGGCTACAAGCGGGTCGGTCTGGCGCTGCTTGTTCACCCGCAGCGCCGAAGCTGCGACGATATCGGCAGCGGCCACATCCACGTTGTTGGTCAGATGCAGATCGACACCCGCGGCCGATGGCACAGCCTGCGCATCAAGCAAAAGCGAGCCGCGGGCACCGGCCAGCACCTGACCACTCAGGTTGTAGACCACCTGACCGCCAGCGGCCAGATCGATTCGATCGATCAGCTGGCCCGAGCCCGTGCGCGCGCAGCTCGAGCCGGCCTGCACCCGGAACCGATCCAGGCTGTCGCCGCCGGACAGGTAGAGCTGTCTGCCGTCGCTGCTGACCGCGACACGGCTGACCAGCGCCGGGTCGGCGCTGCCGCCGTCAAATACCCCCAGAAACTGGAGCGTGCCGGCCGCCGGGTCCTCGACAAACGCGCTGATCGTGCGCAAGCCGCTCGATGAATCACGCCCGGCCACGTACAAGACGCGTCCGGATGGATCCGTCACGACCTGATCGGCCTGGCCGAGGCCGGCCACTGTTACCGGCGGAATACCGATCAGGTCGCCATCACTGACCTGATGCCGGACCTGTAGCGCGTCAGGCAGCGGCCGGTCGAACAGGCTCAGGGCATGATCACTGCCCGCGCGTGCCAGCGTAACCAGCGCGCCATCGTCGGTCAGGGCCAGCGAACGAATGCCGGCCAGGCCATCGAGCACCGAACCGTCGGCAGCGCTGCCGCCCTGGACCAGCGCACCCTGGTGAGTCAGCAGACCGTCTGTTCCGCGAGCAAAACGGACGATGGCATCGCTGCCGGTGGCAGCGACCCAGAGCCGTTCGTCGTCGTCGAGCAGCAGCAGATCGCGCGGGGCATTGAGCTGGCTGATTCCGCCCTGCAGGTTCTTGCGCACCTGGCGGAACTCGAGTGTCCCGGTTGCCGGATCGCGGCCGAATACGGCCACGGCATTGTCGAGCTGGCCGGCAACATACAGGTCCTCGCCGTCGGCGCTGATGACCAGCGCGCTGGCGCCGGCCAGTCCGTCGACGGCACCCACGCCATCGCGCACCACCTCCACGAAAGTCAGCTTGCCGCTGATCGGGTCGCGTTCGAAAACCGCCACCGCGTCGTCATCGAATCCGGCCACGTAAACGTGGGCATCGTCCGGGCTGACCTGCACGGCGCGGGCACCGGCCAGACCGTCGATCATCACGGTTTCATCATCGACAGTCTGGGTCGACAGGTTCTCCAGCAGGCTGTCTGGCGCGAGTTCACCGGTCAGCGGATCGCGCACGAACACGAACAGCGCATCGTTGCCGCCGAACAGGCCGGCGGCGTACAGGTGCCGGCCATCCCGGCTCAGCGCCGCGACCCCGTAGTCGTCCAGTCCGCCGGGCGCTACACCGGCCAGTTCAAGCAGGCCGGGTTCGACGTCTGGCTGGCACACCCACGCGTCGAGCAGCAAAGCTTCGGGCAGGGTCATGGCCACTTCGGCCTGTCGAACAGCGCTTGGTCCATCGTTGTGCACCGTCAGCTGCCAGGCCAACGGTGCGCCGGCCACGATCTCATTAGGCATCCCGCTGAGCTCGACCCGCAGGTCGGCGCGGGCATTGATGATGGTGTCATCATCGACCGCGCTATTGCCGCCGCCACCGAGATCAACGACGCCGGCTGGCAGCGTTACCACCACTTCATTGACGGCATAGCCGCTGGCGTCCGGCCGAAGCTGACCGGTCGCCACGAACGTCGCCGAATCGCCGGCAGCCAGCGTTAGCAATGCGTTGATGTTGCCGCTGAAGGCGCCGGATGGCCCAGGTACCGGACAGCTGCTGTCGGGCGAGGACACCTGACAGACCCAGCTGACCGACTCGAACTCGGGCGGGAACAGATCGCTGACGCGTGCGTCGACCACCCGGCTGGGGCCGTCATTGCGCACGGTAATCACGTACTCCACGATATCGCCAGGCACGGCGCCGCCGCCGCCCTGCTCCAGCGCGCCGGCAAACAACAGCTCACCGGCACTGCGATCGAATACGCTGACCGCGCTGGCGGCACCGGCTGCCGCGTGCACCCGATTGCCGCCCGGCACCGGCCACAGGGCGCGCACGCCCTCGAGGCCGAAGACCGGTCCGCTGCCACCGGGCTCATCGTCGTCGCCAACCGTGGTCAAGGGAGTCAATGCCCCGGTTGCCGAATCGCGTTCCAGCAGGCTCAGGGCACTGTCGTCAGTGGCGGTGGCGACCAGCCATCCGGCGCCACCGCCGAGCAGCGCAAGCGCGCGCACGCCGGCCAGACCGCTGACGCCGTCGACCCCGTCGATGAGCGCTTCGCCAAAGGTCAGCTTGCCGAAGTCGCCATCCGCAGCATCGTTGTTGCGCGAGAAGCGCACGATGGCGCTGTTGCCGGTACCGGCCGCATACAGGTGCTGCCCGTCGGGCGAGACCAGAAGCTGCGAAACGCCGAGCAAGCCGACGATGTCACCGGTCAGATTACGCCGCGACTGCCGCCAGACCAGGTCGCCGAAGTTTGCGTCTTCGGCATCGGCGATTCGCCGGAATGCCACAACCGCGTCAGACTGGCGGGCAGCCACGTAGACATGCCGGTCATCCGGCGACACGATCAGATCCGACGGACGCTGCAAGTCGACCACTCCGTCGGTGCCGTTCTGCACCAGATCGGTATAGGCCAGCGTCCCGAAACCGGGCTCATCGGGTTCACTCTGCCGACGGAAAATCACAATCGCGTTGGCGTTGGTGCCGCCGACGTAGAGGTGCTCCCCGGCGCTGTCCATGGCCAGGGACCGCGCCCCGGCCAGGCCGACGATACCGTCGGCATTGTTGCTGTAGGTGGCCAGCCAGGTCAGCTGTCCGCTGCCGTCGGTACTGCGTTCGAAAGCGACTACCGTGCTGTCAAGTTCGCTGCTGGCATACACGTGCCGGCCATCGGGCGATACCAGCACATCGCTGACGCCGCTCAGACCGGACACACCCGCCTCACCGTTACGGATCAGCTGCATGAAAGTCAGCGGTGCCGAGCCGGTCGGGCCGGTGCTGGCATCGAGCGCATAGACGCCGATGCCGGGCTCACCAGGCGAGGCCACATAGAGATGTCCGCCCAGCGTTTCGGTTCCGGCCAGCGCCGTGGCACCGGCAAGACCGCGGAATTCAGCCAGGCCGTCGGTCTTGTCGACCTCGAATCGGGCCGCGGCGCTGAGGAAATTGACGTCTTGATCACCGGCCAATTTCACCCCGGTCGTTTCAGTCCACTCGGCGCTCGCCGTGTTCACAATGCAGCGTCGTTCCGGATCGAGGTCGGCCGGACAGCTCTGGCCGGTGGTGTCCGAGGCGACATCGACCGACAGATCGATGATCACCGCGCCGCCGGCGGCAATATCGACCTCGACATCAACGTCGCCGCTGCCCGAATCCACCAGACAGCGCGAAAAGCCGGCGCGCCGGAAGCGGGTCACCGCGCCGTCAAGCAGCGCGCCGCTGAACAGCGTGGCGCCGTCGCTGCTGGCCACCAGGCTGGCTGCTCCGGCCAGGCCGGACTGCCCGCTGGCATCGATATAGCGGGTTATCAGGGTCAGTTCCCCGCTCTCGCGATCGCGCTGGAACGCCAGCAGACTCGAACTCGCAAACGCCGCCGCGTAGACCGTGCCGCCGTCCGTGCTGACCAGCAGCGCGCGCGGATCGGACAGGCCGGGTATGCTCTCGAGCAGCTGAACGGTGCCGCTGAGCAGCTCGCCGAACTGGCCGCTGTCCGGATCATTGTCGCGGCGGAACACGACAATCGCATCATCATCGGCGCCGGCAGCATAAAAATGCGCGCCGTCCGGCGAGGCTGCCAGTGCAGACACGCCCGCCAGACCGGGTGTAGCCGGCGCGGCGCGCGTCTGCAGATGAACCAGGCTGCCGTCTCCCTGGCGCTCGAAAACCACTACTGCGTTGGAGTTGGTGCCAGCGGCGTAGACATGCCCGTCTTCCGGTCCCATGACGACGGCCGATACGCCACCCAGTCCCGGCAGCAGCGCGCTGTCGATCGAGTCAATCAGCTCCAGCTGGCCGTCGACCAGGTCACGCCCGAACACATACAGGGTGCCGCTGCCGGCCGCCGCCAGATACAGATTCGCTCCGTCAGCGCTAAGCGTCATGCCCTGCGGCTGGTTGAGCGCACCCAGACCCAGCGTGGCAGGCCCGAGCGTCTGGACCAGGCGCAGACGCCCGAATTCGGGCGCATCCGGATCGCCCAGTTCCGGCGTGAACACCAGAACGCGATTGTCGATCTGGCTGCTGACATAGAGATGGGCGCCGTCGCCGGACACCACGACATCACGGGCACCGCGCAGCCCGTTGACCACGCTGCCCAGCGCATCGGTCTGGCCGTCGGCCAGCACATCACTGATCGTCATGGCCCCGGTGACCGGATCCAGCGCCAGCGTCGATACAGCGTTCCCGAGCAGGCCGGCGGCATAAACGCGCGGTGACAGTTCCGGAGCCGGTGCCGGCGACCAGACCAGCCCCGCTGCGCCAGCCAGACCGGCACTGCTGCCTTCGCCTGACAGCAGGGATTCCTGCCGATTGAGCAAGCCGGCACCGACGGCGCGGCAGATCCACTCGGCGCTGTCGGCATCGAACTGGCTGTTGGCCGACAGCAGGTCGGTGATCTGCACCGATCGTGCATGGCTGGGTCCGTCATTCTCGATCACGATCCGGTAATCGTCGCGCTCGCCGGCCACCACGCTCAGGCGGCCATTATCCTTGCTCAGGGAAAGTGCGCTGACCGGCGTGAGCGGCTTGGGATCGGACTCATCGCTGTCCTGGTCGCCGGTGTTGTTGACGTCGTCACCCACGATCAGGCGGGCCTGGTTGTTGAGCACACCAAGTGCACCCGGATCGACCACGGCACTGACAGTCAGTCGCACGGTGCCGTCGGCCGCCACGAACACCTCCTCGTTCAGATTACCGGCACCCGACGCCGGACAGCTGGAGCCGGCACGGCGCACGAAGGCCGCCACGCTCTGCGAGCCGAGCGACGCTGTATAGATATTGCGGCGGGCCCCCGTTGATACCGCCAGCCCGTAGGGCCGCTCGAGGCCGACAATACCGCCGGTTCCCTGGCGCCGGATTTCCAGCGGCGTCAGCATGCCGAACTGGCTGCCGCCGCTGCTGGTATTGCGATCGAGCACGACCAACGCATTGTCGTCATCCGAGACGACATAAACGCGGTCGTTGGCAGGATCGACGACGATGCCGCGCGGACTGCGCAATGCGTCAGCGCCATTCACGCCGTCAACCACACTTTGCTGGAACCGGACCCGTCCGCGCAGATCGCCCAGGGCCGGATCGGTCAGCCGGCGCAGGACCGTGACCGCGTCGCCGTCAAGCGAGGTGACCAGCACATGCTCGCTGCCGGCACCCTCGCGTGACACGGCAATACCGGTCGGCGAGGTGATCACGGCACCTTCGCTGCCGTCGAAGAGGGTCTGCTTGTAGGTCAGGCTGCCGGCATCGTGGTCAAACACGACCACGCTGTCGGACTGCCGGGCCGCCACGTAGAGGTGGTCCCCGTCGGTCGACATGGCCAGGGCATTTGCGCCCAGCATCCCGGTCACGCCGCCCACGCCATCACGCGCCTCGCCCAGGAAAGTCAATGCGCCGTCACCTGGATCGCGGGCGAACACGGCCACCGCATGATCGAAACGCCCGGCCACGAACACGAAGCCGCCGCCGGGCGATGCCGTCACCGCGGCAGCGCCGGCCAGGCCGGAAATGCCGCTGCCGTTGGCGTAGCTTGACTGGAATGTCACTTCGCCGGTCGCCGGATCCTGGCGGAAATGGGTGACCGCGCCATCACGCTCGGCGGCCACGTAGATATCACGCGAACCGACCGTCATCACGTCAAGCGCCCCGTCCAGGCCAATGACCCCGCCCTGCAGGTCCCGCAGCGACTGGCTGAAACGCAGGTGCTGGCCCGGTTCGGTCGAGCCGGCATTGCGCTGCAGCACCGCCAGGGAGCCGCGCTGGCCGGAACCCACCTGGCCAAACCCGGCGACGAACAGCCAGTTGCCGTCGGCACTCAGGGCCGCGGCGCGCGCGCCCAGCAAACCACTGGCGTCCTGCCCGAAGCCGTCGTCGGCACCGTTGAAGACGGCTTCCAGAAAACCGTAGGTCGGATCCGGCGCCAGTCGTTCGAACACGCCCACCTGCCCCGCTCCGGCCACGGTGAACACATGCTGACCGTCGGCACTGAACTCGACGCCACGCGCCGAGACGATGCCGCCCTCGACCGGCCGGTCCGCCGGCAGCCCGGGCTGCAGCATCTGCATCGGCACCAGCGTGCCGACAAAGGGCTGGCGCCGGAACACGACCAGGCGATCGGCCGCCGCTCCGGACGCAACCAGGTGCTCGCCGTCCTCGCTGATGGCCAGTGCTGCCAGTCCGGCCAGGGCGTCCGTGTCAATCCCATCGACCGGGGAAGCCGACAGGGAGACGGTCTGTTCGGGCGAGAGCTGCCCGGTGTCGCTGTTGCGCCCGAACACCGTGATGACCTCGCTGCTGCTGCCACCGACATAGAGGTTCTGGCCGTTGGTGTCCATGCGCCCGGCATCGACCCCGTCGCTGACGGACATCGCATCGACAGGCGTCAGGCGGCCGAATGCGGCGCCGGCAGAGTCGTTGTCACGCTGCAGATGGACCACGTTACCCGGCCCGCTGACCGCATCGACCGTGTCGACCAGCAGCGGGTTGCCGGGATCAGCAGCGCTGAACAGACGCAGGTTGTCGATCCACCAGCCGCTGCGACCGACGATATCGCCTTCGCCCAGGCCGAAACGCAGCCGGAAGCTGTCACCGGGGCCGACCGCACCGGACAGGTCCACGCGGACCGGGACAAAGCCCGGATAGCCGGGTGAAGTCCCGCACCAGCCCGGATTGTTGAGCAAGGGGTTGTTCTCGGCACCGTTCTGGATGCCGTTATAGCCGCCAGCGTCAAAACTGCCGCCGGCGACAATGACGTCATCCCAGCTTGCACCGTCATCGGTCGAGATCTGCAGGACCCCGACGTCAAAGCAGCTGCTCGGCCAGTCCAGCTCAAAGCGGTGATCGAACTCCAGCACCAGGTCAGCGATGCCGCCGGCCGAGAGGGACGATTCCTGTTCCAGCCACTTCAGCGCAATTCCCGGTGTGTTATTGACAAAATAGGAACTGTTGCCGACCGTTGCGGCGCTGCTGTCGGTCGTCCAGTCGGGCCCGCCGAAGCCGGAGGCCAGTCCGCGACCGCTGACGTAAAGATCGATATCGTTGGGTGCGATATCAACCGCAAGCGCACCCCACAGGCCGTTGATGCCTGCGCCGGCCGCCAGATCCGCGGCCGTGATGGCCCCCTGGAAAGCAAGCGTGCCGGTGGACGGATCGCGTCGGAAGGTCACGATCGCGTGATCTTCAGTGCCGGCCACGTAGACATGTTCACCGTCGGCGCTGACGCGAACGTCCGCCGCGCCCCGCAGGCCAGTGACCGGACCGGCTACATCGGCCGGCTCATCGCTGCCCTGGACGCGCGCCTCGACAAAGGCCAGTCGACCGAAATCCGCGCTGCCCGGGATGTGCTCGCGCCGGAACACGACCACCGCATTGGCTTCCCCTGCAGCCACATACAGATGGCGCTGGTCGGGACTGAGCGCGAGCGACCGCGCCCCGGCCAGATGTTCGACCGGCAGACCGCTGTCCTCGCTGTCGTCGAGACCATCGGTCTCGATTTCGAGCACCGTTAGGCTACCGAACTGCGGACCGGGCACGATGTTGCGCTCGAGCACGACCACGGTGGCCGGCAGTGGCTCCTGGCCTTCGACCAGCACACCGCCGGCGGCCGCGGCATAGACATGGCGACCATCCTCACTGCTGATCACGGCCGACGGATTGGCCAGCTGATCACCCAGGCCAACCAGCGAGTCGTAGAGCAGATCGCCCGGAATGGGCGTCGTGGCGTCGCACATCCAGGTCACCTCGGTCAGCTCCGGACCGAACAGGTCCTCGACGTTGACCGGCACGCCGTCGGGGCCGTTGTTGGTGACCGTAATCAGGAAATTGACGGGTTCGCCCGGCACCACGCTTGATCCGGCCAGAATCTCCTTGCTGATCTCGAGGTCGGCGGTCGCCAGCAGGCGCGTGGTGCGGGAATCCGAGTTGTTGGTCAGCTGGGTATCATCGACCGGCGTCGGGGCCGCGACCTGCGCCTCGTTGAAGACCTCGTCGACCTGCGGGTCCGACACCGGCACCTTGACCAGAAAGCGCGCCCGGGCCTGCGGCGCCAGGGCGAGCGTTTGCGCAATCGCGCCGGTCTGGCCGGACAGGTCAGTGGCCTGACAGACGCCACCGGCGAACGCGCAGCAGCTGTCGACCAGAGCGGCGGCGCCCGGGTCGGTGATATCACAGGACCATTCCGCCCCGGCGGCATCCAGACTGTCGTCGTCGAACGGGTCGCTGACGCTCAGCCCCCGGGCGGCCGATGGCCCGGTGTTGCCCACGGTCAGCCGGTACTCGACAAACGGCCCGTCAGCGTCTTCACCGGCACCCAGGCTTTCCTTGGTCAGCCAGAGGTCCGCCTCGGCGGTGATGTCGATGGTATGGGTATCGGTCAGGTCATTCTCGGAGAACGGCTCGATGCCGGTGGGCATCTCCAGCTCGACCGTGTTCTCCAGCGTGCCTTCCGGGTCCGAGGCCGGGTGCAGCAGGCCGCTCAGGGTCAGCGTGACGGACGACTCCGCATCCAGATCGATCAGGTGGCCCGAGAGACTGCCGGGCGGCAGCGTGACCGCTTGGAGAATACCGCACTGCTCGCTGCCGGCTGCCGGATTGCAGCAGCCGCCCTGGCTGGCCGTGCACTGCCACTCGACGCTGTCGTCGACAAAGCCGGCGGCCGCGCCGGGGAAGACCGGCGGCACGTCGGTCACGGCGAGGCCGCTGACCGACGCCGGCCCGTTGTTGACCACATCGATGGTGTAGCTGAACGTCTCGCCCGGGATGGGCCGCTGGCCCGGAGCCGTCTTGGTCACAATCACCTCGGTCGCATTGCGCACGTCCAGTGGCTTGCTGCTCGCGAGAACCTGATTGCCGGCGTCGGTCAGCTCGGCGGTGTTAACGATGGTGCCGCTTTCGGTACCGCTGGCCACGGCCGCAAAGACCGTCACCAGCACCCCCTGACCGGCCGGCAGGCTGACCGGCAGGGCATCGATATTGCCGCTGTCGAGTTCGCCGGCACGCAGCGCGCCACAGCCACCGTCCGCGGACACCGTCCAGGTCAGCACCGCACTGAGATCCGGCTCGCTCACGCCATCGACCGCAGAAGAGGTCGCGGCCACGTACAAACGCTCGTCGTTGCCGTCGAGCACCAGCGCGTTCGGTCGCAGCCCGTCGGGCAGCGCCACCGAGCGTTCGAAGCGCATCACGCCGCCGCTGTCGCGCGCCAGCAGCGTCAGCGCCCGGTCGTTCTCCGCGGCCACGTAGACGCTGTCTTCATCCTGGCTGACCGCCACGGAGGTAATGCCGTCGAGCAGGCGCGCCGGCGTGCCGCCGGCGGCGATCGCGGTCGTTGCGCCCGGCTGTCCGCCGCTTCGCCCGGCGATGAGCAAGACATCGCCACCGCCGATATACAGCGCATCCGCGGCGACCGCGACCGCACGCACGGGCACCGGATTGCTGCTGTCGTCAAGCAGCACGGTCGAGGCCGGATCGAGCGGGGTCGGTGCGCCGTCGACCGGATCGAGCGCGAAGGCCACCAGGGCGGCATCATCCGGCGCGGCCGCATAGAGCCAGGCGCCGGAGGGGTCAGCGGCCAGACCACTGACGCCGCCGAGCAGCACCGGATTGCTGCCTGCGCTACTGCGCTCAACGGCCGTCCCGGCCGCCAGCGTACCGGCGAGCGGATCAAACGTGTAATGAACCAGGCGATCCGCCCCCGACTCGGCCAGGTACAGCGCCCCGCCGTTCGGCGAAAAGATCAGTTCGCCGGGCTGGTTCAGGCTCGTGGCAGCAGTCTGCGCCAGAGCCAGCGCACCGCTGCCGACATCCCGCGAAAACAGCATCAGCGTGGCCGGCGAGCCGTGACTGACCGCGGCCAGCCAGCGGCCCGAAGGATGAATCGCCACCGCGCGCGGCGCGCCGAGATCCTCGTTGGATCCGCTGTAGTCAAGCCGGCCGAAACCGGCGGCGACGCGATCAGCGCGTCGATCCAGAATGCCGATGGCATCGTCAAACCGCCCGGCGACATACACCTGGGCCCGGTCCGGGCTGATCGCCAGCGACCAGCCGCCGGCCAGGCCCTTGACCGCGCCGGCGTCGGTATCCAGTACATCGTCGAGCGCCGGGCGCACCAGCCAGCTGCAGCTCCAGCACGGCACATCGGCCGGAGACGGACACACGCCCAGCGTGCCGCGCAGACGCGAATCAAACGCATCGTCCAGCAGCGGCCGCAGATCACCGACCAGATCGCTCGGACCACTGTTGTCGACGAGAATCTCGTAGACAAACGACTGCTCCGGCGTCAGCAGTGCGGACGGCGAGTCCTTGTCGATCGACAGGGCCCAGACCGCGGCGACGGTCAGGCTGGCCGGATCAGCCGCGTTGTTACCGGTGTCCGGATCATGGGTCGTGGCCGCGATCGACGCGCTGCCAAAATCGATATCACTGCTCGCGTCGCCGGCCACCGGCGGGTTGCGCGGCGCGCGCGCCTGGACGGTCACGTTGCTGCTCGCGCCGTCGGCCAGGGACGCGCGCGTGCAGCCGAGTATGCCTTGCAGCTGGTTGACCTGGCAGCTCCAGCCGCTTCCGGATGCGCCGGTGATCAGCACGTCCGGCGGCGCCTGCTCCGCCAGCACCAGATCGCGCGCCAGAGAGGGTCCGGCATTGCTCACCGTCAGCGTCCAGCTGAAATCGGCCTCGGCATCCACTGCGGTGGCCGGCACGCTGCGCGACAAGGACAGATCCGCCGATGGCAGCACGTCGACCTCTACCGTTTCGCTCAGATTGCCGGCCGGATCCGGCAGACGCTCGGCGCTGTTGACTTCGGCCTGGTTGGCCAGGGTCAGCGGGTCATCGACGCTGGCGGGCTCGACGGTGATTGTGAGCACCAGCGGGCCGGCGCCGGGCGCGAGCGAGATCGACCCGTCCAGATCGCACTCGATCTCGGTCGTGCCGACCGGCGGCGATGCCGCCAGGGCACAGGTCCAGTTGCTGCCCGGCGGCAGGGTCAGCCCAGCGATTGCGTTGGCCGAATCAAAACGATCGACCAGGCTCAGCGCCGTCGCCGTGTGCGGGCCATCGTTGGTGATCGAGTAGCTGTAATCGACCGTCGAGCCGGCGAAGACCTCGTCGGGGTTGGCCGACTTGCTCACCGCCAGGTCCGCCTCCAGGAATACCTCGACCGTCACCGTGGAGCTGGCGTGCGGGAAGGGATCACTGTCGGCAGTCGACTCGGCGCTGGCCTGGTTGTCGTACGATCCGGCCGTTTCCGGCGTTTCGGCCACGATCGACAGCTGCGGCGCACTGGCGCCGGCTGCGACCGGGTTGCTCTGCACGCAGGTCACGATGTCCTGGGGACCGCTGTCGTCAACGGTGCAGCTCCAGCCCGTGCCCGGCCCGCCCGGCGGGCTGGCGTCGGCGGCAAAGCCGGCCGGCAGCGTGTCTCGCACCCGCAGATTCCCGGCCGGACTCGGGCCGGCGTTGTCCACATCGATCAGAAAGGTAACCGCTTCACCACCGAGCACTTCAAGGCTGGTCGCCCCACCGGATCCGTCGTCGATCACCTTGGTGACGGTCAGATCGGCACGCGCATCGATCAGCGTGTCATGGGTGTCACTGGCATCGACCGCGCTTGCAACCAGCACATCGGCCGAGTTGGAGACGGTTTCATTGTCTGGCGGGGCACCGGCCTGCACCGACAAGGTCACCGCGCTGCTGCCCGGGTCGAGCGGGTTGGCCAGATTACAGGTCACGGCCTCCGGTGTGCTGCCGGCCGCTGAACAGCTCCAGCCGCTGCCCGAAAAACCGGTATAGCTGACCAGACCGGGCAGCGTGTCGCTGACCGACACATCGGCCACCGCGCTTGCGCCGCTGTTGGTCACGGTCAGGGTATAGTCAAAGCCTGCGCCCGCCTCGACCTCGGTCGGACCGGTTTTATCGATCTCGACGGCAGGCAGGGCGATCGGCAGCACAGTGAGCAGGGCCAGCAGTACGGAAGTCCGCAGCGACCGCCACGTTCCCCCTGTGACCCCGGCCCGGGCGGTCTCGGCAATTTGATCCATGACTCCCTCGATCAAGTGCCGGAAGGCCCGCACGAACGGACCCTCCGGCAGCAATAGCTGGTGCCGGAATCATCACAGAAAACCTGATTTAGGTCAATCTTTTTTTGTGATCGGCGTCACATTTTTTATTGAGGCGGGCTAATGGGGTGATCCGGACCGGCCGACCAACCGGCCCGCAGCCTTGCAGCGGTCCCGGCCAGCCGTCCGGCGGCAATCGCCTCGCGCAGGTGACGCATCAGCCGCTGGTAATAAGCCAGGTTGTGCAGTGTGGCCAGGCGGTGTCCGAGGATCTCGTTGCAGCGATTGAGATGCCTGAGGTAGGCGCGCGAGTAGTGACGGCAGGTATAGCACTCGCATTCAGGGTCGATCGGGGCGGTGTCCAGACGATAGCGGGCATTGCGGATGCGGACGACACCGCGGCTGGTAAACAGATGACCGTTGCGCGCGTTGCGCGTCGGCAGTACGCAGTCGAACATATCGACGCCGTGCTCGACCGCAGTCAGCAAGTCTTCGGGGCGACCGACACCCATCAGGTAGCGCGGCCGATCGCCGGGCAGCAGCGGACAGGTGGCCTCGAGGATCCGTTCGCGCTCGGCCTCCGACTCGCCAACGCTCAGCCCGCCGATCGCGTAGCCGTCAAAGCCCAGTTCGACCAGGCCGTCGACGGAGCCTGCACGCAAGGCCGGAAACATCCCGCCCTGCACGATGCCAAACAGTGCCGCGGGACTGTCGGCGTGGGCGCGCAGCGAACGAGCGGCCCAGCGCAGCGAGCGCTCCATCGACTCGCGCGCCTGCGGTTCGCCGGCCGGATACGGCGTGCATTCGTCGAAGCACATGACAATATCGGCGCCGAGCGCGCGCTGCACGGCCATCGACTCTTCCGGGCCGAGAAACACGCGCGCGCCGTCGACCGGCGAGGCAAAGGTCACGCCGCGTTCATCAAGCTGGTTCAGCTCGGCCAGGCTGAACACCTGGAACCCGCCCGAATCAGTCAGGATCGGCCCCGCCCAGTGCATGAAATCGTGCAGGTCCCCGTGCGCCGCGATCACCTCGGTGCCCGGCCGCAGCATCAGGTGAAAGGTGTTGCCCAGAATGATTTCCGCGCCGATCTCGCGCAGTTCCTCCGGCGTCATGGCCTTGACCGTTCCATAGGTACCCACCGGCATGAACGCCGGCGTTTCGACGGTGCCGCGCTCGAAGATCAATCGCCCGCGACGCGCGGCACCATCGGTATTGGACAACTCGAATCTCACGCTTTACTCCGGTTTTCGGTCGCATCCGCGACGGTTCGACGGGTATCCCACCACACCGGCCAATTCCGATCCTCGCCCGTCGGGGACGCGGCCCCGACCGACGGCATTGCGGCGTAGGTCGCGGTCGCATCCGCGACGGTTCGACGGGTATCCCACCACACCGGCCAATTCCGATCCTCGCCCATCCGGGACGCGGCCCCGACCGACGACATTGCAGCCTAGGTCGCGGTCGCATCCGCGACGGTTCGAAGGATAGCCCACCACACCGGCCAATTCCGATCCTCGCCCGTCGGGGACGCGGCCCCGACCGACGGCATTGCGGCGTAGGTCGCGGTCGCATCCGCGACGGTTCGAAGGATAGCCCACCACACCGGCCAATTCCGATCCTCGCCCGTCGGGGACGCGGCCCCGACCGACGACCTCATTCAAGCAATGAACATCGCGTCCCCGTAGCTGAAAAACCGGTACTCCGCATCGATCGCGTGCCGATAGGCCGCCAGCACCCCTTCCCGTCCGGCAAATGCGCTGACCAGCATCAGCAGGGTCGATCCGGGCAGGTGGAAATTGGTGACCATCGCATCGACCACGCTGAATCGGTAGCCGGGGTAGATGAACAGTCGACTGTCGCCGGTAAACGGCCGCAGCTCCCCCTCGGCGGCGGCTGTTTCCAGCGCCCTGACGGCGGTCGTGCCAACCGCAATGACGCGGCCACCGCGGGCACGGGCTCGACCCACCTGTTCGACCAGCGCATCGTCGACCTGCAGCCATTCGGCGTGCATCCGGTGCTCGCGTGGATCCTCGACGCGCACCGGCTGAAAGGTGCCGGCGCCGACGTGCAGCGTACACCAGCCGCGGGCCACGCCCCGCGCGGCCAGGCGCTTCAGCAGCGGTTCGTCAAAATGGAGACCGGCCGTCGGAGCAGCAACCGCACCGGGGACCCGCGCGTAAACGGTCTGGTAGCGCTCGCTGTCGAGCGCCTCGTCAGCCCGATCGATATAAGGCGGCAGCGGCATGTGGCCGGCCCGTTCAAGCAGCCCCGCCCAGCCCGGCGGCACCTCGACTGCCAGACGCCAGAAATCGTCGACGCGCCCGCGCACCTCGATCGGGGTGCTGTCCTCGGCCCGCAGCACGGTACCGACCGCCGGCTTGCGGTTGGCCCGCAGCTGTGCCAGGGCCTCGCCCGCCCCGACCACCCGCTCGAGCAGAATCTCCACCCGTCCGCCGCTGGGCTTGCGCGCGGCCAGCCGGGCCGGGATGACGCGCGTATCGTTGAACACCAGCAGATCGTCGGGCCCGAGCAACGCCGGCAGGTCGGCAAACTGCCGATCGTGCCAGCGACCGCTGGCGCGCTCCAGGTGCAGCAGGCGACTGGCCGATCGCTTGGGCAGCGGGTACTGGGCAATCAGGCGCTCGGGCAGATCGAACTGGAAGTCGGAGACCTTCATGAACGGGAATCGATGCGAAAACGGCGCAATTGTACGTTGTTGCCGCGGGGGTTTCCGATTTTCACGGTTTGCCCTTACCCTTGTCGCATGAACACTCAGGGCACGTTCGAACCCGGGCAGTTTCGCGATCGCTTCCGCATTCCGCGGGGGACCGGCGGTGAGCCATCCATTTACCTGGTGGGCAATTCGCTCGGCGCCCAGCCGGTCGAAGCGGTCGACGCAGTCAACGCCGAGCTCGAACGCTGGGCGCGCCAGGGCGTTGCCGGTCATTTCGACGGGCCACTGGCCTGGACCGGCCAGGAGCGGATGCTGGCCGAATCGCTGGCCGAACTGGTCGGCGCGCACACCGACGAGGTGGCAATCATGGGCACGCTGACGGCCAATCTCCACCAGCTCATGCTCAGCTTCTATCGCCCGCAGGGCGCGCGTCGCCGGCTGGTCATCGAAAAGGGCGCGTTTCCGTCCGACCGCCACGCCGCCGCCTCCCAGGTGTCCCTGCACGGCCTCGACCCTGAACACGATCTGGTCGAACTGGCCCCGCGCCGCGACGGCCTCCATCACGAGGAGGATCTCGAAGACTACCTGGAGCGCTACGGCGAGCAGGTCGCCCTGGTGCTCTGGCCGGGCGTGCAGTACGCCACCGGGCAGGTCTTCGACCTGGCGCGCATCGCCCGCGCGGCGCGCCGGGCCGGCGCGGCGGTCGGCTTCGACCTGGCCCACGCCGTGGGCAACGTCGAGCTGGCCCTTCACGATGTCGGCCCGGACTTCGCTGCCTGGTGTCACTACAAGTACGTCAACGCCGGCCCGGGCGCCATCGCCGGAATCTTTGTCCACCGTCGCCACGCCGAATTCGCCCGACCGCGCATCACCGGCTGGTGGGGACACAATGAAAAGACCCGCTTTCGCATGCGGCCTGAGTTCGACCCGATACCCGGCGCCCCGGGATGGCAGCTTTCGAATCTGCCGATCCTCTCGGCGGTGACCCTGCGCCCGGCGCTGGCCCTGTTTGCCGAGGCCGGCGGCATGCCGGCGCTGCGGCGCGCCAGCCTGGTGCTGACCGGGCAGCTGGCCGGGCTGATCGAACAGCGCCTGGGCGAGTGGATCGAGATCGTCACGCCGCGCGAGCCGCATCGTCACGGCTGCCAGCTGTCGCTCAAGGTCCGCGCCGGCCGCGAGCAGGGCCGGCGGCTGTTCGAGCGACTCGAGGCGCACGGGGTGGTGTGCGACTGGCGCCAGCCCGATATCATGCGCGCCGCGCCCGTTCCGCTCTACAATACGCCCGATGATATCGGCCGTTTTGTTGAACTTGTCGAACGTCTGATGCCCGCTTGATGACTCACCCACGCCTGACCATTGCCCTGCTGGCCATCGCCCTGTCGCTGGCGCTGGCCGCGATGGCGGTAGTGACCGACGTCGGACAGACTGCCGGCATCGCCCTGGTCGCCAGCCTGCAACAGCTGCTCGCGCAGCATTTCTGGGCCACGCTGTTCATCTACGTCGCGACCATGGCCGTCGTGCTGAGCCTGACGCTGCCGCTGGCCACCCTGATGACGGTAACCGCCGGGTTCCTGTTCGGCGTCGGCCTTGGCGGTCTGGCCGCGCTGAGCGGCATGACCCTGGCGGCCATCCTGACCTTTGGCGCCATACGCGCCCTGGGCGTGCAGCCCGACGCCGAGACTATTCGCAGCGCGCGCATGCGCGCCCTGTACGAGCTGCTCGACCGAAACGTCTTGTTCTATGTCGTCCTGCTGCGCGTGGTGCCGGCCGCGCCCTGCTTCACCGTCAATGCCGGCGCCGCCCTGACCCAGATCGATTTCGGGCGCTACGCGATTGCCTCGACCATTGGCCTGGTGCCGGCCTCGTTTGTCTATGCCGGAATCGGCGCCGGGCTCAACGATCTGGTCGACGCCCGCGGCGTTCTCGGGCCGGAGCTGCTGCTCGAACCGACCATTGCCCTGCCCCTGCTCGGGATGGCCTCCCTGGTCGGCCTGACCTGGCTGCTCAGGCGCCGCCTGCCCGGCCTGCGGCCGGAATCCTGAATACGATCTGATCGGCGTCTTCGTGCCAAGGCGCACCGAAGTGTCGCCGGAACGCCGCCACGCAGGGACCGGTATCCGGCAGCTCGCGCGAATAGTCGAAGGCCAGGCGACGATGGAACACGACAAAGCGGTCGACCGGCGACGGTGATGCAAGCAGCTCGGACAGGAAAACGAATCGATCAAGCCGAATCCGCCCGGACCAGTCCGGATGGATCTCGCCGTAGGTCCAGTCGGTGCACAGGCCGCTGATCATGCCGATCCGCACCGGCATCTGGTGGAACCGCTGGTACTGCGAAATGGGCGTGTGGTGGGTTTCAAAATGCCAGGCTGCCTCGACGATTTCCCAGTCGCCGGGCTCGGCCGCCATCCGGCGGTAGGCTTCAGGCACCGCCAGATCGCCCATGACCGACCTGAATATGCTGCGCTCGAAGTCGTAGTCCACCTGATAGCGCACCGAGTTGGTGAACGAATTGACACCACTGTAGGTCGCCGGCAGCGGGCCGGCCAGGTACAGACCGGCCAGGCAGGCCAGACCGCCAAGCGCGCCGATCCCGGGCAGCGGCAGGCGCGCACGCAGGGCACGCAGCAGCGCGACCAGGCCGACGGCCAGGCAGGCCAGAACCAGCGGCACCGAAATGGCCGTATAGCGGACAAGAACCAGGGCGTTCTGGACCCATTCCGGGCCGATCAGCCCAATGGCCACTGCCGCTGCCAGCGTCAGCCACAGCCAGTAGAGCATGAACAGCCGGTCGCGCCGCCACAACAGCCAGGCGCCGAGCAGCACCGGCACGGTCAGCAGACCAGCGACCCAGGGGCTGCCGGTGCCCAGCACCATTTCCCAGGATCGCGCCAGCGTGCCGGAGGTAATCGAGTGTTTGCCGGCCTTGACCAGGATCGAGTGCGGATCGGTCAGCAGCGGCGGCAGGATCAGCACACAGCAGGCCAGGGTCGTGGCGCCGCCGAGCAGCACCACCCGGCCCAGTTGCCGGGCGCTGCCGTGCCGGTACCAGTGGTGCAGCGAAGCGATCCCGAACCAGCTCAGCGCCGCGCCGGTGTAAAGCGCGGTGAGCGGATGCAGCCAGGCCGCCAGCACCGCACAGCCGAAAAACGCCAGCGCACGGCCGCGGCCGCCATGCCGCCACAACCGCCACAGCACGAGCATGGCAATCACGCCAAGCAGCACGATCAGCGCATAGGGGCGCACATAGCGGGCAAAGTGAATCAGCAGCGGCGACAGCGCGATCAGCGCCCCGAGGGTCAGACGTTCACCGGCATCGAGCCAGCGCCGCAACAGCACGGGCACGACCATCAGGGTCGCCAGGCCCGCGGCCATCGGCAGCGCCCGCAGCCGCCATTCGGTCAGACCGACGGTCTCGGCCAGAAAGCGAAACAGCAGGGTCAGCGGTATACAGTAGTCGGCGTGTCCGAACGACAGAAAAATCCGCTCGTAGCCGGCATTCATCAGTCGGTGCAGCGCGTGCCATTCGTCGTCGATGAGCAGCTGCAGATCAAGCTGCCAGAAGCGCAGCCAGATGCCGGCGGCCAGGACCAGCAGCCAGCCAGCCAGAGCCCGGTGGCCGACACTGTTCGGCACGGCAGTGCCGTTCACGGAACGAGCAGGCGGGGGCGGAACAGCCGCAGACGGGCGCCGAGGTACTGCAGCGACACGCCGACCACGCCCAGGCCATAGACCAGGCTGCGCCGGATGTTGATCGACGAGGCCGCCTCGAAATAGTGCGCCGGACAGGTCACTTCGCCAATGCGGTAGCCTCTGATCAGCACCTGGGCAAGCACCTGGTTGTCAAAGATGAAGTCGTCGGAGTTCCGCTCCAGGTCCAGGCTGCGCAGCACCGCGGCCGAGTAGGCCCGATAGCCGGTGTGATATTCCGACAGCTTGGCGCCGGTGCACAGGTTCTGAAACAGGGTCAGAATGCGGTTGGCCACGTACTTGTAGACCGGCATGCCGCCGCGAATGGCGCCACCGCCGAGAATGCGCGAGCCCAGCACAACCGGGAACAGCCCGCTGGCAACCAGTTCGGCCATGGCCGGAATCAGTTTCGGGCTGTACTGGTAGTCGGGATGCAGCATCACGACGATATCGGCCTCCAGCTCCAGCGCCTTGCGATAGCAGGTCTTCTGATTGCCGCCATAGCCGCGATTGCGCGCATGGGTATGCACATGGCGCAGCCCCATCGAGCGGGCCAGTTCACTGGTCTCATCCTCGCTGGCATCGTCGACCAGCACGATCTCGTCGACCATGTCAGCCGGGATCTCCTCGACCGTCTGACGCAGGGTCCTGACCGCGTTGTAGGCGGGCATGACGACCACGACTTTCTGTCCCCTGATCACGGCTGTTTGCCTCTTGTAAGGCAGTCGCCGGCCGCGATCGACCCGGCGCGGGCCGATCGCGGCCGGGCAGTCACTGGCAAGTCATCCGGGACGACAGCTTCTCGATATCGACCTCGGTCGAGAAGGTCTCGTTGAGCGGCGGCAGCGAGTCGAATTCGATGATCTCGGTGCCATGGCTTTCGTCGGCGAACACGCGCACGTAGCTGCCGACCTCCTCGATCGTGACCCCGGTTTCGCTACAGGTCGGACAGAAACCGCGCAGCTCGAGCACATTGAGGGTGTCATCCAGCGGGCTGCCACCCGACTGCGGCGTGGTGATCACCCAGCGTCCGGTGCCCGACTGGTCGAAGTAATAGCGCACCTGCGCCTGGGTGTCGGCGTTGACGATGACCGTCGTGCCGCCCTGGGCCAGGCCGGGCGCGAACCAGTGGCCGTTGTAGCTGACCGGGGCACCGTCGAGCTCGGGGCAGGATGTCGCCGCGCCGATGCCGAACCGCTCCGTTCCGTGCGCGCCGTTGAGGCGCCAGCTGACCATCATCTCTGTGGCGCTGCGCGGCGTCAGGCCGATGCGGCCAACCGTATCGATATTGTTGCGCGTGCCGATGCTGGTCGTGCGCAGCAGGTCAGCCGTCCACACCGAGGAGTCCGGTGCCAGTAGCGCGATCGCGTTGTAGAACATGGGCAGACCGTCTTCCTCGTAGCTGTACCACACCAGGAAGTTCAGCCCCCCGCTCTCCTGCCACTCGAAGCCCTGGTAGATCACACGGTCGGCCGGGTTCCACAGCCCCCGCTGCGGGCGCACCGGCGTCGTCTCGCTGATCAGCGGGCTGACTTCGACCAGCCGCTCCGTACCGGTACCGTTGCTCAGCACCACGTACCAGCGCCCGGGCGCGCCGGCGCCGGACAGGGCAAATCCGCCCTGCGAGCCGCTGCCGCTGTCGATCAGGGTACCGCCGGCGGGCGGTGTGTCGGGCACTGCCGTCACGACCGCTTCGAAATCCATCCGCCGCAGCTCGGCGCTGACGCCGGCATCGCCGATGATCTCGACATTGACCGAGTCCACGCCCGGCGGCACATCAAAGAACAGTCGGTCAT
This sequence comes from Pseudomonadota bacterium, assembly GCA_013285445.1. NCBI lineage: Bacteria > Pseudomonadati > Pseudomonadota > Pseudomonadota bacterium. The sequence continues at coordinate 2,136,061 of CP053448.1, forward strand.
GGGTCGTGTTCGGCGCCAGCGCCACGGCACGTGACTCGCCCGGGAACAGGACGGTGGTCTCGACCGGATGGTTCTGGTTGCGGCGAATGAATACCGGCAGCACGTCGCCGTCGCCGGGCAGGTCCGGACTGCTGCTGAACGCCAGCGCGCCGAGCCAGCGCTCACCGACCCGCATGGCCGGCTGATCCCAGTACATGTTCAGCGTCAGGTCGCCACCGGGATGGCGGCCCGGGCCGCTGACCACCAGGCTCGGGTCGTCGTCGAGCCCCGGCACGGCCAGCTCCAACACCACCTCGTCGCTGGATCCGCCACCGCTCGACTGCCAGTTCTGGACCACCACCCACCAGGTGCCGGCGGCGGGCAGCTTGATCAGGCACTGTTCGAGCGCATTGGAGCTGACCGACCGGCACAGCTCCTCGGCTTCCTCGGCCTGGCCATCGAGGTTGGCGTCATAGCCGACATAGAGATCGACGTCCGGCGCGCTGGACTGGACCGTTTCGGCCAGCAGCAGCAGGGTGTCTTCGGTTGTCTCGACCAGGAAGGTGCGCACGCCGCTGCCGCCGTTGTAGGGGTCGTCCGGCGAAACATCGGCACCGAGCTGAAACGTCTCGATGGCCGGGCGGATCAGCGCGCTGGTCAGAAACACCGACTCGGAAATGGGCGCGATATCCTCGAACTGGAGCGCTTCGCCGCCGCGACTCGACGCCGAGTTCATTTCGATCGAGGCAGGCAGCTCGCCCAGGCTGGTCACCACCCCGACCGGCAGGCGCTGGACGGTGAACGGTCCGGCGGTCGGCGTCAGCACCACCTCGGCCTCGCGCAGCACGCCGAGCGGCAGCCCGGTCACATCGACGTTGACGGTCAGGGTCTGCTGCTGACCGGTCGACAGGTCAAAACTGGTCGGTGAGACCTCGACCGGCAAGTCACCCTCCACCTCGACCGTCCATGAACCGGCGCCAAGCGCCTTGACGGTGCGCGTGAACTGGCAGCCGCCGGCACAGACCTCGTTGAACATGCCCGGCAGATTGAGCGCGGTCGGGTCGCCGCCGGTGGCCGGGTTGGCGCTGCCAAAGTCGGCATCCGTGATCGGCAGGTAGAGTCCGATCTCGGCGGCCCGATCAACCCGGATGCGACCGGCACCGCGATCGAGCATATTGGCCGGCTCGTCGTTGAAGGTCATCGGGCCGGACTCGGCGGTCGTCTCCAGCGCCGACTGCAGGATCGCCGGCGTCCAGGCCGGATTGAGCGACTTCAGCAGCGCTGCCGCGCCGGCCACGTGCGGGCTGGCCATCGAGGTGCCGCTGAGAATGCCGATCGAATTCTGGTCCGGCACGAAACCGCCGATGATCGACTGACCAGGCGCGGCCACGTTGGGTTTCATCACGCCGGGGGCATTGGCGCCGGGGCCGCGCGAGCTGAACGAGGACACCACATCCTCCCAGTCGCGATTGAGAATCGCGGCCTGCCCGGCCTCGAGCCGGGCGATCGGGCTGGCCTGCCCGCGAATCGACTCCAGCGCCTCCAGGCCCTGGTTGAGATCCATCATTGCCGCCGGGATGGTCGTGCCCTCCAGGCCACCCATAGTAATCGGCGGTCCGGACACGTTGTTGAAGACCAGAACCGCCAGGGCCCCGGCCGCTGCGGCGTTGTTGACCTTGGTCTCGAAGGTGCAATCGCCGCGCTGAATGAAGGCAATCGACCCGCTCATCGAGCCGGTATCGAAGCCGCTGCAGCCCAGCAGATCGTCACCGGCCTCGTCGGCGGCCACTACCGGGCCTTCGATCGTGGTGTCGCTGGCCGGACCGGTTCCCGGCTCGACCAGGATATTGAACACGCTGCCGACGCGGGCCTTCTGACCGATCCGCCGGCGGTGGGTCGAGCTGGCCACTCCCATCGCCCAGGGCATGTTGGCCGGGCTGGTGATGGTGCCCGATGCCGGACCGGAATTGCCGGCCGAGCTCACGAAAAAGATGCCGGCGTTGCGCACGTTGCGGAACACCTGCCCGCTGGACCAGGGATCGGTCGCGCCGCCCCCGATCGAGTAGTTGATGATGTCGACCCCGTCGGTCACCGCCTGCTCCAGCGCCTGATTGAGCGCGCTGCCCGTGCAGCGGCCGTTGAGATCGGGATTGCTCGGGTGCTGGTCGAAACAGGCCTTGTAGGAGACGATGTTTGCCCGCCGGGCGACGCCGGCAGTATTGAACACCTTGTTCGGGATGTTCTGCAGGGAAAACTGCCAGGCGTTGCCCGCGGCAATCGAGGCGACGTGACTGCCGTGGCCCTCGCCGTCGGGGTCCTTGCCGTTGGTTCCTTCATCGGCAAAATTCCACACCCCGATCAGCTTGTCGTTGCACGGCACCTGCGGCTTGGAGCACTCGCCGAGCTGTGTTCCGAACGGGTTGGTGAAGTCGTAGCCGCCGGTAAAGGACAGACTGTCGGAGAAGTAGCGATGCGTCCAGTTGACGCCGCTGTCGATCACGCCGATGACCACGCCCTCGCCGAAGGTCCAGCCGGCGCCCGAGCCGTTCCACAGCGGCAGCACGCCGATCAGCGCCGGCCCCTCGTCGAGCTCCAGGCGGTAGACCGGATCGGGCCGCACCGACTTCACGCCGGGCAGCCCGGCCAGGCGCGCGGCTTCCGACTCGCTCAAGGAGGCGGCAAATCCGTTCATCACGTGCCGATAGACCGCATGCGGCTCGATGGCGCGCCCGAGCGCGCCACCCGCGGCGGCCAGCACGTCGCTGCGCTCGCGGTCAAGCACCTCGACGTAGCGCTGCACGGCCGGGGCGCTGGCGTCGAAGCGGGCAGCGCCGGTCACCTCCGGCGCGGTCGCGGCCAGCGGCTTGCGTCCGCCCTCGGCCGCGCGCAGCAGCGCCTCACCACGAAAGGACAGGCTCGGTTCGGCTTCCAGCTCCACGATCCACTGCCCCGGCACCGTCTCCGGCTGCCGGGCGTTGGCGATCGATACCGCAACCAGACCGGCCATCATGGTGACGGCGAGGAATTTCAGCAGTCCGCTACTCCAGTTCATCATTGACTTCCTTGCATTTCATTGAATTCTTTGCCCGCAGCGCGGCCGACAGGCCGGATCAGCCCGAGACCGGCGTGCGCATCGTGACCAGCTCTTCAGCGCTGGTCGGGTGAATGCCGACCGTGCGGTCGAAATCCGACTTGCGCAGTCCGGCGCGCACCGCCACCGCAAAGCCCTGCAGGATCTCGGGGGCGTCCGGGCCGACGAGGTGACATCCGACCACCCGATCGCTGCCGCCGTCGACGACCAGCTTGAGCACGCCCTGTTCCCGGCGCCCGCTCAAAGTATATTTCATCGGCGTAAACCGTGACCGAAAAATGTGAACATCCTCAAGCTGTTCGCGGGCCTGCTGCTCAGTCAGGCCAACGCTGCCGACCGGCGGCTGGCTGAACACCGCCGCCGGGACGTTGGCGTGATCGAGCGGCCGGTCCATGCCGCCGAACTGGGTGTCGGCAAAGGCATGGCCCTCCATCAGCGCCACCGGCGTGAGGTTGATACGGTCGGTCACGTCACCAACGGCGAAGATGCTGTCCACACTGGTGCGGCTGTAGTCGTCGACCTCGATCCGATTGCCCGGGCCGGTGTGCACGCCGGCCTCCTCCAGGCCGAGATCCCAGGTGTAGGGCTGGCGACCGGTGGCGAACATGACGCAGTCGAACTGCGCCCGGCGGTCGTCGGAAAAGGTCACGGCAATGGCATTGCCGTCGCGCTCGAGCCGGGCCGGCGCGCAGTGATACCGGATATCCACGCCGCGTCCACGCATGCCGGCCTCGACGGCCTGGCGGATGTCGTCGTCGAAGCCGCGCAGGATCAGATCGCGCCGGTAGGCCAGCGTCACCTGACTGCCCAGGCCGTTGAAGATGCCGGCAAACTCCACCGCGATATAGCCTGCTCCGGCAATCAGCACCCGCTTGGGCAGGCGTTCCAGATGGAAGGCCTCATCCGAGGTGATGCCCAGCTCGTGGCCCGGGATGTCAGGCACCCAGGGGCGTCCGCCGGTGGCAATCAGGATCCTCTCGGCACTGATTCGGTGCTGGCCCACCTCAACCGTATGGGCATCGACCAGTCGCCCGCGACCCTCGTGCAGCGCCACGCCGGCGCCCTCGAGCAGGCGAAGATAGACGCCGTTGAGACGATCGATCTCGCGGTCCTTGGCGGCGATCAGTTCCGGCCAGGAAAACCGCGGCGGATCGAGCGTCCAGCCGTAGCCGGCGGCGTCGGCAAAGGACTCAGAGAACTGCGAGGCATAGACCAGCAGCTTTTTCGGCACGCAGCCGCGAACGACACAGGTCCCGCCGACGCGTGACTCCTCGCAGATCGCGACGCGTGCGCCGTGGCCGGCGGCAATGCGCGCGGCCCGCACGCCGCCGGAGCCGGCGCCGATGACGAACAAATCCACATCGTAACCGCTCATCTCCGGCACCCCGCGACGACGCGGCCATCGATCCCGCTTTGTTTCATGTTTCAATCACTCTGATATTTGACTCAGGTCATGCCCCCCGCACGCAGCGGGTTAGAATACTACCGCAGTCTTCAACACCACCGGTCACGACACGCCAGCCCCGATGAGTCAGCCCGCCGTCGATTCGCCGCAGCATCGCCTGCTGCACGCGTTCATGCTCGCCGAATACGCCGTCATCGTCGACGGGCGCGAAGGCATTGTGCGCGTCAGCCGCTCTCACCGCTGGCTCGACCGGGCCCTGGGCGGGCAACCCTGGGCGATCGTGACCGCCTGCAACCCCGCCGGGCGGCGCCTGCCGCCGGCCGACAACACCGTTCGCCATCGCCAGCTGACCGACCTGGCGCGGGCGCTCGGCCCCTGCCACCGGGCCTGCAACCGCGATCCGGCCGGTGACTGGCCGGACGAACCGGGCGTGCTGCTGGCTCGGATCAGAATCGAACCCGTCGACGCGCTGGCCCGACGCTTTGAACAGGCCGCCGTGGTCACGGGCCGCGCTGGGCAGCCTGCCTGCCTGAGACTGTACGGCGACGGCTGGCCGGATGCCCTGCCCGCCTGCGTCGAGTCGGCCGACTGATGCGCATGCTGATCGACGCGCGCCAGGCCGTGTTTCAGCGGGCCGGCGTCAACGTCTTCGCCCCGGTCGACATCGAGCTGGCCGGCGGCAGCATGCTGGTCGTGCGCGGACCCAATGGCTCGGGCAAGACCACCTTGCTGCGCCTGCTTGCCGGCATTCTGCGCCCCGCTTCGGGCCGGGTCACCCGGCATGCCACGGTGGCCTTTCTCGGTCACCTGGCGGCCCTGAAGGGCGATCTGAGCTGTCGCGAGAATCTCGATTTCCGTCGCCGCTTCTTCGCCAGCCAGGGCGGCCTGGACAACGACGGAGCCCTGTCGCGCGTCGGTCTGGCCGGACTCGGACTGCGGCCGGCGCGGAGCCTGTCGGCCGGCCAGAAGCGGCGCCTGGCGCTGGCCGGCCTGCTGGTCGCGCCGCGCGCCATCTGGCTGCTCGACGAGCCCTACGCCAGCCTTGACGACGCCGGCTGCGCGCTGGTCGACCAGCTGCTCGGCGAACACCTCGGCCGTGACGGCGCAGCCGTTCTGTCCACCCACCAGCGCCAGCCGCGCGTCAGCGCCGGGTCGGCGGAACTGAGACTCGAGCCCGGAGCGCCGGCAACATGATTCGCACGCCCGTCCTGGCCCTGATCCGGCGAGATCTGCGCCTGGCGATTCGCCACGGCGGCGAGTCGCTGATGCCGCTGATCTTCCTGTTCGCCGTCATCATCCTGATTCCGCTTGGCGTCGGCCCCGGTCCCAATCTGCTGGCGCGCATCGCGCCGGGCATGATCTGGGTCGCGGCACTGCTGGCCAGCCTGCTGGCGCTCGAACATCTGTTTCGCCCTGACCTCGAGGACGGCACGCTCGAGCAGTGGTGGACCGGCGACTGTCCGCCCGGTGCGCTGGTCGGGGCGCGCCTGTTCAGCCACTGGCTGATCACCGGGCTGCCGGTGATCGTATTTGCGCCGCTGGCCGCGCAGATGCTCTATTTGCCAAACCAGGCGCTGCCGGTGCTGATCGCCAGCCTGCTCATCGGCACGCCCATCCTCAGCCTGGTCGGCGGCCTGGCCGCGGCCCTGACCCTGGCGACGAACCGCGGCAGCGTGCTGCTGTCCATTCTGGTGTTTCCAATGGTGGTTCCAGTGCTGATTTTTGCCACGGGTGCAGTCGCGGCTGCGGCCGGGGGCGCATCGGCCCGCGCCCACCTCGGACTGCTCGGCGCCGTGCTGATTCTTGCCGCCACCCTGGCGCCGCTGGCGACCACCGCCGCATTGAGGCTCAATATCGAATGATCCATCAGCGCATCAAGGTCGGCTTTCACCGCATGGGTTCGCCGCCCACCTTCTATCGTATCGGCCAACGACTGGCGCCGTGGCTGTGGGCCGGCTTCGCGCTGTGCGCCGCCATTGGCGTCTACCAGGCCCTCTACGTGGTACCGCCGGACTACCAGCAGGGCGACAGCTACCGCATCCTGTTCATTCACGTGCCCGCGGCCTGGCAGGCCATGGCCGGCTACATCATCATGGCGGTGCTGGCCTTTGTCGCGCTGGTCTGGCGCATTCGCGCGGCCGAAATCCTCGCCATGGCAGCGGCACCGATCGGTGCGGCCCTGACCGCCGTGTGCCTGGCCACCGGCTCGCTGTGGGGCAAACCCATGTGGGGCACCTGGTGGGCCTGGGACGCCCGTCTGACCTCGATGCTGGTGCTGCTGTTCATCTATCTCGGCATCATGGGGCTGTATGCCGCCTTCGACGATCGGCGCAAGGGCGCGCGCGTGGCCAGCATCCTGGTGCTGGTCGGACTGGTCAACATTCCCCTCATCCACTTTTCGGTAGAGTGGTGGACGACTTTGCACCAGGGCTCGACCATCCGCCTGCTCGGCGAGTCCAGCATGCACCCGAGCATGCTGCCGCCGCTGGTCTGGATGACGGTGGCGGTCAAGCTGATGTTCGGCGCCGCGCTGCTCGACCGGGCCCGCAACGACCTGCTCGACCAGGACCGCCGCAAGGCCTGGGTGCGCAGCCTGACCGGAGAACGACCATGATTCCCGAACTCGATTACGCCTTCTACGTCTGGACCAGCTACGGCGTGTTTGCCGTAACCATGCTCTGGCAGTTTGTCCAGCCACGCCTGCGTCACCGCCGGCTGCTGGCCGAGCTGCACGAAGAACGGGCCCTCACCGACGGCTATGCCCATGACACCAACGCGTAAGAAACGCCTGATCCTGGTCTCGCTGATCGTCCTCGGCGTCTCGGCCGCCGCCGCGGTGGCCTTCTACGCCCTCAACGACAACGTGCGCTTTTTCGTCAGTCCGACCGATGTCCATGCCGGCATCGCGCCGCCCGAGCGCCAGATTCGCCTCGGCGGCCTGGTCGCCGCCGGCTCGGTGTCGCGGGATCCGGACAGCCTGGCGGTGAGCTTCGTCGTCACCGACGGCGTCCATGACGTGCCGGTCAGCTTCAACGGCATCCTGCCCGACCTGTTTCGGGAAGGTCAGGGCGTCATCGCCCACGGCCATCTCGATGAGTCCGGTCATTTCCGGGCCCACGAGGTACTGGCACGCCACGACGAAACCTACATGCCGCCGGAGGTGATGCGTTCGCTCGAGGCGGCCGGTCACCCACCGGAGGCCTCGAAGCCATGATCGGAGAATTTGGACAGCTGGCGCTGATTCTGGCGCTGATCCTGGCGGTGCTGCTGGCCACGCTGCCGATGATCGGCAGCCTGCGCGGCCACCAGGCCCTGATGCGCCTGGCACCGTCACTGACCATCGGTCACTTCGTGTTCCTGGCCGCCGCCTTCCTTGCCCTGGCCATCGCCTTTCTGCGCCACGACTTCACCGTGACCTACGTGGCCATGCACTCCAACCTCCTGCTGCCCTGGTACTACCGGCTGACCGCGGTCTGGGGCAGTCATGAAGGCTCGCTGCTGCTGTGGATGCTGCTGTTCGGTGGCTGGATGCTGGCCGTCGCCGCGTTCTCGCGCTCGCTGCCGCGCGAGTTCACCGCGCGGGTCCTGGCCGTGATGGGCCTGATCTCGGTCGGCTTTCTGCTCTTCGTCCTGCTCACCTCCAATCCCTTCGAGCGCGTCCTGCCCGGGCCGATCGACGGCCGCGACCTCAATCCGCTGCTCCAGGACCCGGGCATGATCTTCCACCCGCCGCTGCTCTACATGGGCTATGTCGGATTTGCCGTGGCCTTCGCCTTTGCCATCGCCGGGCTGATCGGGGGCAAGGTCGAACGCGACTGGGTGCGCTGGTCGCGCCCCTGGACCCTGGCCGCCTGGGCTTTTCTGACCTTCGGCATCGCGCTGGGCTCGTGGTGGGCCTACTACGAGCTGGGCTGGGGCGGATGGTGGTTCTGGGATCCGGTCGAGAACGCCTCGTTCATTCCCTGGCTGATCGGCACCGCCCTGATTCACTCCCAGGCGGTGACCGAGAAACGCGGCGCGTTTCCGGCCTGGACCGTGCTGCTGTCGATCACCGCCTTTTCGATGTCGCTGCTCGGCACTTTCCTGGTCCGCTCCGGCGTGCTCACCTCGGTGCACGCCTTCGCCAACGATCCAGAGCGCGGCCTGTTCATCCTGGTTTTCATGGCGCTGGTCACCGGCGGCGCGCTGGTGCTGTACGCCCTGCGCGCGCCGCGCATCATGACCGGCGAGGGCTTCGACTGGGTCAGCCGCGAATCAGCGCTGCTGCTCAACAACGTCTTTTTTACGGTCTCGGCGGCGATGGTGCTGCTCGGCACCCTGTACCCGCTGATCATCGATTTCATGGGCTGGGGCCAGATCTCGGTCGGCCCGCCCTATTTCGGTGCCATGTTCGTGCTGCTGATGACCCCGGTGGTGCTGCTGCTGCCGCTCGGGCCGTTCACCCGCTGGAAACGCGATACGCTGAGCCGTGCCGCCCGCCCGCTGGCGCTGTCCGCGGTGCTGGCGGTCGTGGCCGGCCTGGCGGTCTGCGCCTGGCTGGGCGCCTGGAACCTGCGCGCCGTGAGCGGCTGGATCGGCGGGCTGTGGCTGATCGGCGGCGCGCTGGCCTGGGCGCTGGGCACGGCCCGGGCCGGTCGCTTTGGCCTGGCCCGGCACCAGTGGGGCATGATGCTGGCGCATGCCGGAGTGGGCGTATTCTTGATCGGCGTGGCGATGGTCGAATCGACCACCTTCGAGCGCGACGTGCGCATCGCGCCGGGTGAAAGCGTTTCGGCCGCCGGATACCGCTTCGAGCTGCTCGAGGTCGCGCCCGTCAAGGGCCCCAACTGGCGTGCCGACGAAGGCCGTTTCGTGATCTGGCGCGGCGATCGCGAGATCGCGCGCATGCAGGCGCAGAAACGCCGCTATTTCCGGGGCGGCCAGGTCATGACCCAGGTTGCCCTCAGGCCCGGACTGCTGCGCGATCTCTACATTGCCCTGGGCGAGCCGCTCGGTGACGGCGGCGCCTGGAGCGTGCGCCTGCACGTCAAACCCTTCGTGCGCTGGATCTGGGGCGGTGCCGTGCTGATCGGCCTGGGCGGCCTGGTCTCGGCCAGCGATCGTCGCTACCGCCAGCGCCGCCGCGCCGAGCGCCCGGCCGCAGCCGAACGTGCCGAGGTGCCGGCATGATCCGGCTGCTGCTGCCGCTGCTGGTCTTTCTCGGGCTGCTCGGGCTGCTCATCGCCGGCCTGCAGACCAGCGAGGAACGCAAGCTGGTGCAGTCGCCGCTGGTCGGCAAGCCGGTACCGGACTTCCGCCTGCCCGACCTGCACGACCCGGAACGCCACCACAGCCGCGACGATCTGCTCGGCCGACCCTGGATCCTCAATGTCTGGGGCAGCTGGTGCTGGGCCTGCCGGGTCGAGCACCCCTTCGTCGAGCGACTCGGGCGCGAAGCGCCGATTGCGCTGGTCGGATTCAACTGGAAAGACGAGCGCCGGGATGCGCTGGAGTGGATCGAGCGCTACGGCGACGCCTGGGACATGCATCTGGTCGACTACGAGGGCCGTGCGGCCATCGACCTCGGCGTCTATGGCGCCCCGGAAACCTTCCTGATCGATCACCGCGGCATCATCCGGCACAAGCACATCGGCCCGATCGACGCGACCGTGTTCGACGACCTGATGCGCCGGGCCATGCAGCTGGATGCGGAGGCGGAGTCATGAAAAAAAGCGTTCAGCGTTCAGGGTTCAGCATTCAGGGCTGGCTGCGGCTGAAGCTGGCGCCACTTCTCGCTTTGTCGCTTGCGGCCGGGGCCTTCGCCTCCGCGATCGAGCCCTACGAGTTCGAAACCGAAACCCAGCGTGACCGCTTCCGTTCGCTGGTCGAGGAGCTGCGCTGCACGGTGTGCCAGAACCAGTCGCTGGCCGACTCCGACGCGCCGCTGGCGCAGGACCTGCGCCAGGAAGTCCTGCGCCTGCTCGAAGACAACCGCAGCGATCAGGAGATCCGTGATTTCATGGTCCAGCGCTACGGTGATTTCGTTCTTTATCGTCCGCCGGTGGCCGGGCATACGCTGCTGCTGTGGGGCGGGCCGCTGGTGCTCCTGCTCGTCGGCCTGATCGCCGCGGCCATGATCATACGGCGCAGGAGGCAGGTGCTGTGAGCGATCCGGTTTTTGTCGCGGTGCTGCTGGCGGCCTGCCTGGCCGCTGCGGCCTTCGCCGTGATCCCATTGCTGCGCCAGCGCGGCGGCGGCGCCCTGATCGTGGCAATCGCGCTGGCGATACCGCTGGCCACTATCGTGCTCTACCGGCTGGTCGGCACGCCCGCGGCGATCGACCCGGATACCGGCCAGATCGGCGATATCCGCGCCAGCCTGGTCGACCTGTCGGGTGATGCCCTGCGCGAACCCGACAACGCCGAGCACTGGGCGCGACTGGGCCTGGCCTACAAGTCGCTGGAGGAGTTTGATTCGGCCGAGCATGCCTTCCGCCGCGCGCTGTTCCTCGAAGAGCACAACGATTTTCTACAGGTCGAGCTGTCCGAAACCCTGCTTTACGCCTCGGGTCAGCCGCGCCTGCCCGACGAGGCCCGATCGCTGCTCATCGACGCCGTGACCACCAACCCCGCCAACCAGAAGGGCCTGTGGCTGCTCGGCATTGATGCGCTCGGTCGCGACGACAACGACAGCGCCGTCGTCTGGCTCGAGCAGCTGCTGTCGGTGCTGCCGGAACAGGCCGAAGTCCGCGCCAGCGTCGGCGAGTACCTGGCCCGCGCCCGGGCCGGCCGCGGCAACCCGATGCCGGACAACGCATCGGCGGACGAGGCGCTGCTGACCGTCAACGTATCGCTGGCCGATGAGCTGGCCGGACAGGTCGATTCCATGACGGCGCTGTATGTCTTCATCCGGCCCGCCGGCCAGCCCGCGGCCCCGCCGCTGGCGGTCAGGCGCCTGGCGCCCGACGCGTTGCCGGCCAGCGTGGCCATTCGTGCCAGCGATACCATGACCGCCGGTGACCGGCTCGTCGACGGAACCCGGGTCGACGTCACCGCACGGCTGTCGCTGTCCGGCGATGCACGCCCGGCCGTCGGCGACATTCAGGGCCAGACCCGGTCGGTTGAACTGGGGCCGGCCGCCACCACAGAGGTCACCATCCGTGAACGACTGGACTGACCGGCACAGGCGACGGACCATGAAGCGGCTGAATCTGCCCGGCCTTGCACTGCTGCTGGCCTTCGCCGGCACTGCCGCAGTGGCTGACGATGACTCCGGTTCTGCCAATGCCTCAGCGCTCACCCCGGACCATTCGATCTGGATCGTCGAATACGAAAACGACATCTTTACCGGCGCCGACCGCTACTACACCAGCGGCGTGCGGCTGTCGCGCATCGGCGCGATCAAGGCACCGCCAGCGCTGCTTGACCGGATTGCGCAGCGCTTTCCTGAATTCAGCGATATTGAGAATATTCCCTGGTCGCTGTCGATCAGCCACAACATCTACACGCCGGCCGACATCACCGCACCCGAGTTTCCGCCCGACGATCGCCCCTATGCGGCCTGGCTGAACCTGCGCTTCTCCACCGGCCTGCCGCGCGAGAACGGTGCTGACCGGCTGCACGTCGGCCTGGGCGTGGTCGGGCCGGCCGCCCTCGGCGAGACCATCCAGAAGAACGTGCACCGCTGGGTCGACGGCGAAAAGCCGGTCGGCTGGGAGCGCCAGCTGCGCAACGAGCCGACGCTGGAACTGGGATACGACCGGCTGCGCCGGCTGATGCGCACGCCCCTGGGCGACCGCCTTGCATTCGACAGCTCGGCCTTCGGCGGCATCCAGCTCGGCAACGCCTACACCCACTTAAGCGCCGGCGGCTTCGCGCGAATCGGCACCCGCCTGGAAAGCGACTTCGGGCCGCCGCGCATTACCCCGGCGGTGTCGGGCTCCGGTTACTTCGAGCCGGAACCAGGCATCACGTCCTGGTATCTCTATGCCGGCGTCGAGGGCCGCCGCGTCTTTCGCGACCTGTTCATCGAGGGCAACACGTTCGGCGGTGTCGACGGGGTCAGCCGCAAGCGTCATGTCGGTGAGCTGTTCGCCGGCGCGGTGCTGACCCGCGGCATGTTCAGGCTGGCCTACACCCACGTCTGGCGGACGCGGGAATTCGTCGGCCAGCTCGAGGGCCAAAGCTACGGTGCGCTGTCGTTGTCGGTGTGGTGGTAGCCGGTGGCAGGCGCTGACTCGAGAATGGGACGGGGGCGTCCGTACAGAAAACCCTGGATATAGTCGATCCCCATCTCCCGGCACATCTCGGCGGTCTGCTCGTCCTCGACACCCTCGATCAGCGTGTGGATGCCCATATCGGCAATCATCCGGTTGAGCTCGGCGAGCAGGCGGTAGCGCGGCGATTGGCGGTTGACCATGTCGCGAACCAGGCTCATATCGAACTTCAGAAAGTCCGGCGGCACCTCGACCAGCTCCAGCAGCCTGGCCTGTCCGGCGCCGAAATCGTCATAGGCCAGGCGAATGTCCATGTCCGCCAGTTCCTGCTTGACCTCGGCCATCGCCCCCAGGTCCGTCACCGCGGCCTCGTGCACCTCGAAGACCAGTTTGAGTCGCGGATGGCGCTTGCGCAGCTCACTGAGCTCGTCGATCAACTCCACCATGTCCTCGCACTCGACCGGGTGATTATTGAAAAACAGCGGCTGGTCAAGGCCGGCCTGATCGGCCTGGGCAAAGCAGCAGCGTCGCAGCATGCGGCTCAGGCGCACTTCGGTATTGAGCGTGGCGGCCAGGGCAAACAGCTGGCCCGGGCCCTGGTCGAGCTGGGGATGGGCGCTGCGCCCGAGCAGCTCGAGCGCAAAGGGCTCGCCTCGCGCGGTCACGATCGGCTGGCAGTAGCCGGTCACCCACTTGTTTTCCAGCAGCTCGAAAAACGCCGGCATGTGCAGCGGAAAATCCTGCGGCAGCCGGGTCATGCCGACGATCGTCTGCTCGCCGGTTGCCCTGCGCCCGCTCTGCTCGTCGACCTGTTCGACCATCAGCCTGAATTCGTGGTCGGCCAGATGAACGACGTCCCCGACCGACAGCGAGGTCACGCCGGCAATCGGCTGGTGATTGACGAAGGTGCCGTTGGTGCTTCCGAGATCCTCGACGGTCAGCAGCGTCCCGTCAAAATGAAAGCGCGCGTGCATGCGCGAGATACGATCGACGGCGAGCTGAATGGTGCAGTCCGGGTGCCGACCCACCGTCACCGGAAACCGGTCCAGGTTCAGGTGGCGCGGCAGGTGCGAATCCTTGCCCGAACTCTCCAGGTAAAAGCGCTGGATCATCGAGACGTCTCATTTGCCCCGCGCCAGTATCCGGGCTATTCAGCCGCCATGCAAGTGGCTGTGCCGGGTTGGTGCCCGAGCGCAACGACTTCGGCTGCGAACCGCATTGGGTTTGACAATCATTCGCATTCGTGTCATCATGTGCCCCATGTACGTTTGCGTCTGCAATGCCGTCACCGAGCGCGCCATCCAGAGGCTGGTCGCGGACGGTTACACGACCCTCAACGAAATCCAGGCGCTGACCGGCTGTTCAGGTTCCTGCGGCGCCTGCCGTGACCACGCCGAAGCCGTCATCGCCCGTTCGGCGGCCGCCAGTGCTGCCCCTCCACGCCATCTGCCGGTGATCCACGCCTTGCCCCAACCCGCCTGAGGCACCGTCAATCACGCCGCCAGCGTGACATGATTCACCAGGCTTGCGTATGCTATGGGTCGGATATCCGATCAAAGGCCATGCGTATGAAAGGCGACCGCAAGATCATCGAGCACCTCAATCTCGCCCTGAAAGCCGAATTGACGGCGATCAACCAGTATTTTCTGCACTCGCGAATGTTTGGCGACTGGGGGCTGCAGAGGCTCGCCAGCAAGGAATACGAGGAATCCATCGAGGAAATGAAGCACGCCGATGCACTGATCCAGCGCATCCTGTTTCTCGAAGGCCTGCCCAACCTGCAGGATCTTGGGCGGCTGCACATCGGCGAGAGCCCGATCGAATGCCTGCAGGGTGACCTGGAACTGGAACAGGAAGCCGTGCCGATGTACCGCGAGGCCGTCGCCGGCGCCGAATCAGCCGGCGACTACGTCAGCCGCAGCCTGTTCCAGTCCATTCTAGACGACGAAGAAGAACACATCGACTGGCTGGAAACGCAGTTCGGCCTGATCGAACGCATCGGCAAAGAACGCTACCTGCAGTCGCAGATGACCAAAGACGAGTAGGTCGCTCGATCCTGGTGGCACCGGATTCGTCGTCGATTCGCCCGTGGCGGTGGCCGAATTCGTAGGTCGCGGTCGCATCCGCGACGGTCGGGATATCCGAGCCCCCGGCACCAAGGGTCGCGCGGGTTGCCCGGATGGTCGATGGATGTCCCGCCACGCGTGCCGATCCCCCACCTCGTCCGTCGGGGACGCGGCCCCGACCTACGCGCCGGGTTCGCGTTCGGACCATTCCTCCGGGCGGGCGCCGGATTCGTCGTCGATTCCCCCGTGGCGGTGGCCGAATTCGTAGGTCGCGGTCGCATCCGCGACGGACGAGCTATCCGAGCCCCCGTCACCAAGGGTCGCGCGGGTTGCCCGGATGGTCGGTGGGTGCCCCGCCACGCGTGCCGATCCCCCACCTCGTCCGTCGGGGACGCGGCCCCGACCTACGCGCCGGGTTCGCGTTCGGACCATTCCTCCGGGCGGGCGCCGGATTCGTCGTCGATTCCCCCGTGGCGGTGGCCGAATTCGTAGGTCGCGGTCGCATCCGCGACGGACGAGGGTGCATCCGGCCAAATGGGGTAGATTTCCTACAAACGTCCGCGGCAAACCACTGATGAACAAATCTGCACGCTGCGCGAACATGACCGCATGCCGCGCTATCGACGTTACTTCGAAGACAACTCCTGGGTGTTTCTTACGCTTGTAACCGCCGACCGACGGCCGTGGATGCGTGACGCCAACGACAAGCGGCTGGTTCTCGACAGCTTACGCGACGCGAAACGCCGCTACCCCTTTCAACATCTCGGTCACGTCATTCTGGACGATCACCTCCACTGGATGCTGATCGCGAATGGCGATTCCACGATTCCCGATATCGTTTCAGCGTTCAAGCGAGGAACGTGTTTCACGCGTCGCCGGGCCGGAAAATGCTGGAACTCCCTGTGGCAGCGGCGCTACTACGACCATATTCTGCGACACGACCATGACTTCCGCTGTCACATCGATTACATCCATTACAACCCGGTCAAACACGGCTATGCCGCCATGGCCTGTCAGTACCGTTGGTCAAGTTTCCACGCCTGGTTCGCGCGAGGGCACTACGACAAGACGTGGGGAACCTCCGAACCTTCGCATATCTCCGGCATGAACCCGGAGTAGGTCGCGGTCGCATCCGCGACGGTCGAGATATCCGAGCCCCCCGGCACCAAGGGTCGCGCGGGTTTCCCGAATGGTCGGTGGGTGCCCCGCCACGCGTGCCGGTCCCGAGCCTCGTCCGTCGGGGACGCGGCCCCGACCTACGCGCGGGGTTCGCGTTCGGACCATTCCTCCGGGCGGGCGCCGGATTCGTCGTCGATTCGCCCGTGGCGGTGGCCGAATTCGTAGGTCGCGGTCGCATCCGCGACGGTCGAGATATCCGAGCCCCCGGCACCAAGGGTCGCGGGGGTTTCCCGAATGGTCGGTGGGTGCCCCGCCACGCGTGCCGGTCCCGAGCCTCGTCCGTCGGGGACGCGGCCCCGACCTACGCGCCGGGTTCGCGTTCGGACCATTCCTCCGGGCGGGCGCCGGATTCGTCGTCGATTCGCCCGTGGCGGTGGCCGAATTCGTAGGTCGCGGTCGCATCCGCGACGGACGAGATATCCGAGCCCCCGGCACCAAGGGTCGCGCGGGTTTCCCGGATGGTCGGTGGGTGCCCCGCCACGCGTGCCGATCCCCCACCTCGTCCGTCGGGGACGCGGCCCCGACCTACGCGTGGGCGCGGCATTGTGGGCGTAGGTCGCGGTCGCATCCGCGACGGTCGAGATATCCGAGCCCCCCCAATCGCGGTCGCGCGGGTTGCCCGGATGGTCGGTGGGTGCCCCGCCACGCGTACCGGTCCCCCACCTCGTCCGTCGGGGACGCGGCCCCGACCTACGCGCCGGGTTCGCGTTCGAACCATTCGTCCGGGCGGGCGCCGGATTCGTCGTCGATTCGCCCGTGGCGGTGGCCGAATTCGTAGGTCGCGGTCGCATCCGCGACGGTCGGGATATCCGAACCCCCGGCACCAAGGGTCGCGCGGGTTGCCCGGATGGTCGATGGATGTCCCGCCACGCGTGCCGGTCCCGAGCCTCGTCCTACGCGCCGGGTTCGCGTTCGAACCATTCGTCCGGGCGAGCGCCGGATTCGTCGTCGATTCCCCCGTGGCGGTGGCCGAATTCGTAGGTCGCGGTCGCATCCGCGACGGACGAGATATCCGAGCCCCCGGCACCAAGGGTCGCGGGGGTTTCCCGAATGGTCGGTGGGTGCCCCGCCACGCGTGCCGGTCCCGAGCCTCGTCCGTCGGGGACGCGGCCCCGACCTACGCGTGGGCGCGGCATTGTGGGCGTAGGTCGCGGTCGCATCCGCGACGGTCGAGCTATCCGAGCCCCCGGCACCAAGGGTCGCGGGGGTTTCCCGGATGGTCGATGGATGTCCCGCCACGCGTACCGGTCCCCCACCTCGTCCGTCGGGGACGCGGCCCCGACCTACGCGTGGGCGCGGCATTGTGGGCGTAGGTCGCGGTCGCATCCGCGACGGTCGAGATATCCGAGCCCCCGGCACCAAGGGTCGCGCGGGTTGCCCGGATGGTCGGTGGGTGCCCCGCCACGCGTGCCGATCTCGCACCTCGTCCGTCGGGGACGCGGCCCCGACCTACGCGTGGGCGCGGCATTGTGGGCGTAGGTCGCGGTCGCATCCGCGACGGACGAGATATCCGAGCCCCCGGCACCAAGGGTCGCGCGGGTTGCCCGGATGGTCGGTGGGTGCCCCGCCACGCGTGCCGATCCCGAGCCTCGTCCGTCGGGGGCGCGGCCCCGACCTACGCGTGGGCGCGGCATTGTGGGCGTAGGTCGCGGTCGCATCCGCGACGGTCGAGATATCCGAGCCCCCGGCACCAAGGGTCGCGCGGGTTGCCCGGATGGTCGATGGATGTCCCGCCACGCGTGCCGATCCCCCACCTCGTCCGTCGGGGACGCGGCCCCGACCTACGCGTGGGCGCGGCATTGTGGGCGTAGGTCGCGGTCGCATCCGCGACGGTCGGGATATCCGAACCCCCGGCACCAAGGGTTGCGCGGGTTGCCCGGATGGTCGGTGGGTGCCCCGCCACGCGTGCCGGTTCCCCACCTCGTCCGTCGGGGGCGCGGCCCCGACCTACCCCATTGCGGCGTCCAGGCCCCGCTTCAGTCCGTCGGGGGCGCGGCCCCGACCTACGCGTGGGCGCGGCATTGTGGGCGTAGGTCGCGGTCGCATCCGCGACGGTCGAGCTATCCGACCCCCCCAATCGCGGTCGCGCGGGTTGCCCGGATGGTCGGTGGGTGCCCCGCCACGCGTGCCGATCCCCCACCTCGTCCGTCGGGGACGCGGCCCCGACCTACCCCATTGCGGCGTCCAGGCCCCGCTTCAGCTTGCTGACCAGCTCGTCGATTTGCGTCTCGTCGATGATCAGCGGCGGGCAGACCGCGACCGTGTCGCCCGGCAGGGCGCGGACCACCAGACCCTCGGCCAGGCAGGCCGCGGCGACCCTGAAAGCCATCTTCTGCTCGGGCGCAAACGCACGGCCGCTGTCCCTGTCGGCCACCAGCTCCAGCCCGGCAATCAGGCCAATGCCCCGCAGATCGCCGACCAGCGGATGGTCGGCCAGCGCCGCAAGCCGTGCCTGCAGGTACTCGCCCATGCGGGCGGCATGCGCCATGATGCCGCGTTCTTCCATCAACTCCAGATTGCGCACGGCAACCGCTGCCGAAACCGGATGGCCGGCATAGGTCAGCCCGTGAGCGAACACGCCCACGCCACCGGCGGCCTCGGCAATCGCCTCGTACATGAACGGCGGAACGGCGACCGCCGAGATCGGCAGGTATGCCGATGACAGGGCCTTGGCCAACGTCATGGTCGATGGCCGGATGTCCCAGGTCTGGCAGCCGAAGGGCTGACCGGTGCGCCCGAAGCCGCAAATGACTTCATCGGCGATGAACAGAATATCGTGCTCGGCCAGGATCGGCTGGATCTTCTCGAAGTAGCCGGCCGGCGGCGGAATCACTCCGCCGGCGCCGATCAGCGGCTCGGCGATGAAGGCGGCGATGGTCTCGGCCCCCTCACGTGCAATCACCGCGCGCAGCTCATCGGCCAGGCGGTCGGAGAACTGCTGCTCGCTCTCGCCCGGCTCCGCCTGCCGGTAATGGTGCGGCGCAGTCAGATGGATGACATCCTCGCCGGGCAGATCAAAATGCCGGTGAAAGGCCGGCAGACCGGTCAGCGCCGCGGCAGCCAGGGTCACCCCATGGTAGGCGTTGAAACGCGAGAGGATCTTCTTCTTTTGCGGCTGACCGATGGCGTTGAAGTAGTAGCGGGTCAGCTTGACCTGGGTGTCGTTGGCGTCCGAGCCTGAACAGCCAAACAGAAAGCGCGCGCCCTCGATCGGCACCCACTCGGCCAGCTTCGCTGCCAGCCGGATGCTGGGTTCATTGGACTTGCCGGCAAACAGCGGGCCGTAGCAGAACGTCTCCATCTGCGCACGCGCCGCCTCGACCAGCTCGCGCTCGCCGTAGCCCAGCGCCGTGCACCACAGCCCGGCCATGCCTTCGAGATAGCGGTTGCCGTCACTGTCGTAGATGTAGACGCCCTCGCCGCGCGACCAGATGACCGGCCCAGCCTGGCCGTGTGACCTGAGGTCGGTCGCCGGATGGAAAAGATGGTCGAGATCGAGGCGGGCAAGCTCTGCGGTGCGATTCATCAATACTCCCTGGAAACGCGAATGACAAGATATGGCGAAGCCGGGATTGTAGCGCCGACCGAACCAGCGCATGCGCTCTGGGCTCAAGGTTGCAGCGCTGGGACGGATTCGACTGCCGCGATGACCACCCTGGGCGGACCCGAAGGCCGGCGGTCCGCTACGAGCTGACGGTAAAGCTCTCGCCGCAGCCGCACTCGCCGGTGACGTTGGGGTTGGAAAAGCGGAATTCGCGCACCAGGCCCTGGTCAACGAAATCGATGGTCGTTCCGCCAACCAGCTTCATCGCCTGCGGCGACACCACCACCTGCACACCCTGCTGCTCGAACACGTGGTCGTCATCGGCGACCTCGCGCGCCAGGCCGACATCGTAGGCCCAGCCCGAACAGCCGGTTCGCTTGACTTCGACGCGCAGCCCGATGCCACCGTCCCGGGCCAGGAATTCGCGCACCCGCTCGGCGGCCGCGGGCGTCAGCCGGACATCTTCACTATTCATCGCATTGACTTGGGTTGACTTGGCCATCTCCGGTATTATTGAGGTTTGCCTTCAGCGTTTCAATCACGGGGTTCAAGCGCAACCATGCAATCGCCAAGCATCCGACAGGTGCTTGACGGCCAGTGCGCCGTCGACAGCGAAGTGACGGTCCGGGGCTGGGTTCGCACCCGCCGCGACTCCAAGGCCGGTTTTTCGTTCATCCACCTCAACGACGGTTCCTGCCTGGCCAACCTGCAGCTGGTGGCCGACGACAAGCTGCCCAACTACGACAGCGAAATCCGCAGGCTGACTTCGGGCTGCGCCCTTTGCTGCACCGGCGCGGTCGTCGAATCAAAGGGCCGCGGACAGCGCCTCGAAATCCAGGCCGTCACCATCGAGGTCATCGGCTGGGTCGACGATCCCGATACCTATCCGGTCCAGCCCAAGCAACACAGCTTCGAGTTCCTGCGCAGCGTGGCGCATCTGCGCCCGCGCACCAATACCTTCGGTGCCGTCACCCGCGTGCGCCATGCCACCGCGCGCGCCATCCATGCGTTCTTCGATCAAAACGGCTACTACTGGGTCAACACCCCGATCATCACCACCTCGGATGCCGAAGGCGCCGGCGAGCTGTTTCGGGTCTCGACGCTGGATCTGATGAACCTGCCGCACGGCGAGGACGGCCGAATCGACTTCAGCCAGGATTTCTTCGGCCGCGAGGCATTCCTGACGGTATCGGGTCAGCTCAACGTCGAGGCTTACTGCCTGGCGCTGAGCAAGGTCTACACCTTCGGCCCGACCTTCCGCGCGGAGAACTCCAACACCGCTCGCCATTTGGCCGAGTTCTGGATGATCGAGCCCGAGGTCGCCTTCGCCGACCTCGACGACCTCGCCGACCTGGCTGAACGGTTTCTCAAGTTCGTCTTCGCAAGCGTGCTCGAACGTTGCGCCGAAGACATGGCCTTCTTTGCCGAGCGTATCGAGCCCGAGGCGGTCACCCGGCTCGAGCGGCTGGTCGACGCCCAGTTCGTTCAAATGGACTACGCCGAGGCCATCGACATTCTCAAATCGTCCGGCCGGCCGTTCGAATACCCGGCCGAATGGGGCCTCGACCTGCAGACCGAACACGAACGCTACCTGACCGAAATCCACTGCAAGGCGCCGGTGGTGGTCAAGAACTATCCCGATGAAATCAAGGCCTTCTACATGCGTCTCAATGACGACGGCAAGACGGTCGCGGCCATGGATGTGCTCGCGCCGGGCATCGGCGAGATCATCGGCGGGGCCCAGCGCGAGGAGCGCCTTGATGTACTCAGCCAGCGCATGTCCGATCACGGTCTCGACGCCGACACCTACAACTGGTATCTCGACCTGAGGCGCTACGGCACGGTGCCGCACGCCGGCTTCGGCCTGGGCTTCGAGCGCCTGCTCAACTACATCACCGGTCTGGGCAACATCCGCGACGTCATTCCATTCCCCAGAGTGCCGGGCAGCGCCCGCTTCTGACCGGACCCGCAGGTCGCGGTCGCATCCGCGACGGTCGGGATATCCGAACCCCCGGCACCAAGGGTCGCGCGGGTTTCCCGGATGGTCGATGGTTATCCCGCCACGCGTGCCGGTTCCCCACCTCGTCCGTCGGGGACGCGGCCCCGACCTACGCGCCGGGTTCGCGTTCGAACCATTCCTCCGGGCGGACGCCGGATTCGTCGTCGATTCGCCCGTGGTGGTCGCGCCGAATTCGTAGGTCGCGGTCGCATCCGCGACGGTCGGGATATCCGAGCCCCCCCGGCATTCGCGGTCGCGCGGGTTTCCCGGATGGTCGATGGATATCCCGCCACACGTGCCGGTTCCCCACCTCGTCCGTCGGGGAAGCGGCCCCGACCTACGCGCCGGGTTCGCGTTCGAACCATTCCTCCGGGCGGACGCCGGATTCGTCGTCGATTCGCCCGTGGTGGTCGCGCCGAATTCGTAGGTCGCGGTCGCATCCGCGACGGTCGGGATATCCGAACCCCCGGCACCAAGGGTCGCGCGGGTTTCCCGGATGGTCGATGGATGTCCCGCCACGCGTGCCGATCCCCCACCTCGTCCGTCGGGGACGCGGCCCCGACCTACGCGCCGGGTTCGCGTTCGAACCATTCCTCCGGGCGGACGCCGGATTCGTCGTCGATTCGCCCGTGGTGGTCGCGCCGAATTCGTAGGTCGCCGTCGCATCCGCGACGGTCGGGATATCCGAGCCCCCGGCACCAAGGGTTGCGCGGGTTTTCCGGATGGTCGATGGTTGTCCCGCCACGCGTGCCGATCCCCCACCTCGTCCGTCGGGGACGCGGCCCCGACCTACGCGCCGGGTTCGCGTTCGAACCATTCCTCCGGGCGGACGCCGGATTCGTCGTCGATTCGCCCGTGGTGGTCGCGCCGAATTCGTAGGTCGCGGTCGCATCCGCGACGGTCGGGATATCCGAGCCCCCCCGGCATTCGCGGTCGCGCGGGTTTCCCGGATGGTCGATGGTTGTCCCGCCACGCGTGCCGGTTCCCCACCTCGTCCGTCGGGGACGCGGCCCCGACCTACGCGCCGGGTTCGCGTTCGAACCATTCCTACGGGCGGACGCCGAATTCGTCGTCGATTCGCCCGTGGTGGTCGCGCCGAATTCGTAGGTCGCCGTCGCATCCGCGACGGTCGGGATATCCGAACCCCCGGCACCAAGGGTTGCGCGGGTTTTCCGGATGGTCGATGGATGTCCCGCCACGCGTGCCGATCCCCCACCTCGTCCGTCGGGGACGCGGCCCCGACCTACGCGCCGGGTTCGCGTTCGAACCATTCCTCCGGGCGGACGCCGGATTCGTCGTCGATTCGCCCGTGGTGGTCGCGCCGAATTCGTAGGTCGCGGTCGCATCCGCGACGGTCGGGATATCCGAGCCCCCCCGGCATTCGCGGTCGCGCGGGTTTCCCGGATGGTCGATGGTTGTCCCGCCACACGTGCCGGTTCCCCACCTCGTCCGTCGGGGAAGCGGCCCCGACCTACGCGCCGGGTTCGCGTTCGAACCATTCCTCCGGGCGGACGCCGGATTCGTCGTCGATTCGCCCGTGGTGGTCGCGCCGAATTCGTAGGTCGCGGTCGCATCCGCGACGGTCGGGATATCCGAACCCCCGGCACCAAGGGTCGCGCGGGTTTCCCGGATGGTCGATGGATGTCCCGCCACGCGTGCCGATCCCCCACCTCGTCCGTCGGGGACGCGGCCCCGACCTACGCGCCGGGTTCGCGTTCGAACCATTCCTCCGGGCGGACGCCGGATTCGTCGTCGATTCGCCCGTGGTGGTCGCGCCGAATTCGTAGGTCGCGGTCGCATCCGCGACGGTCGGGATATCCGACCCCCCGGCATTCGCGGTCGCGCGGGTTTCCCGGATGGTCGATGGATGTCCCGCCACGCGTGCCGGTTCCCCACCTCGTCCGTCGGGGACGCGGCCCCGACCTACGCGTGGGCGCGGCATTGTGGGCGTAGGTCGCGGTCGCATCCGCGACGGGTCGGCTCACGCCACCCCAATCATCGCGTGCGCTTCAGAGCGATGTCGTGGTAACCCGCTCCCTGTAACGCAAAATACGCCACCGACCAGGAACGGTTTGCAATCAAGAACTCATTGACGGCCCGAGCTACTCCGTAATTGGACATACTGGCCGGTGACCAGATCGTGTAGTCGTTGAACACAAGATAACCGCCCCGAGCCACCTTGCCCGCGGCTGCTTCGATATCACGGCTCACCGCACCGTAGGAATGATCGGCATCGATATAGATCCAGCCAAACGACTCGTCGTCGAAACTGCCCAGGACTTGTGCCGAATCCCCCTCGACCATTTCCACGACCGGCTCGCGGCCAAGCACTTCCGCGTTGTCCGCATCCAGGCGATTCAAATCGATATCAACCAGCACCAGGCGCCGCGGCTTACAGTGCTCGAGAATCTTGCGCGAGAAAATGCCGCGATCAACGCCGATTTCGGCCACCGCCTGCCCCGACGGCAGCCGCTTGATCATCTGTAGCCGATTGGTGATCAGCCTGGCCTCATCCAGACAGGCCTGCGGCAGATGCGGTGCCCGATTGAGATAGGCATTCTGGCCAAAATCGCGCTCAAACGCCTTGACCTGCGCAGAAAACACACCGCGTGCCTTCTCCAGCTTCCTGAGGCGACTCATCCGGTCCTTATCCAAATAAACATCACTCATGGCTGACTGGCTGCCGGCTCAAAATCGGCCGTGAAATGGCGCAGGAACCGCGGTTCACGGATGATGCGATAGCCCGGGGCGCGTTCGCGCTCGGCGTAAACCATGCCGAACGCCTCGATCACATAGTCGACATGGCTCTGGGTATAGACCCGCCGCGGGATGGCCAGGCGCACCAGCTCGCGCGGGGCCGGCACCAGCCGACCGTCATCGTCGTACTTGCCGAACATCACCGACCCGATCTCGACCGAGCGAATACCGCCGATCTTGTAGAGCTCGCAGACCAGCGACTGACCCGGATACTGGTCGACCGGCAGGTGTTCATAGAGCCGGCCGGCGTCGACATAAACGGCATGCCCGCCGATCGGCTTGATGACCGGCACACCCATCCGGTCCAGATGATCGCCGAGATACGCGGTCGAGCGCGTGCGGTAACGCAGATAGTCCTCATTGAAGATCTCGACCAGACCGACGGCCATGGCTTCCATGTCGCGTCCCGACAGTCCGCCATAGGTGGTATAGCCTTCGGTGATGATCAGCACGCTGGTGCAGTGCTCGGCCAGCTCGCCATCCTTGAGCGCCAGAAACCCGCCCATATTGACCAGGGCATCTTTCTTGGCGCTCATCACGCAGCCGTCAGCCAGCGAAAACATCTCCTGCGCAATGTCGTGGCAGGCGGTTTGCGCATAGCCGTCCTCGTGCTGCTTGATAAACCAGGCGTTCTCGGCGATGCGACAGGCGTCAAGCAAGAACAGTACGCCATGACGCCGGCACATATCGCGTACTGCACGCGCATTGGCCATGCTCACCGGCTGGCCGCCGCCGGAATTGTTGGTCACGGTCAGGATCACCGCCCCGATCGCCCCGGCCCCATGCTCGCCGATCAGCGCCTCCATGCGCTCGACATCAGCGTTGCCCTTGAACGCGAACCGGCTGTCGGCGCGAGCGGCCTCGGACGTGACGCAGTCGATCGCCTGCGCGCCGCTGTACTCGATATTGGCGCGGGTGGTATCGAAATGAGTGTTGCTCAGGAACACCTTGCCGGCGCCGCCCAGGTGACTGTAGAGAATGCGTTCGGCGGCCCGACCCTGGTGCGTGGGCAGAATGTGCGGGTATCCGGTCAACTCGCGAATCACCACCTCGAGCCGCTGCCAGCTCACCGAACCGGCATAGGACTCGTCGCCGCGCATCATTCCGGCCCACTGCTCGACGCTCATCGCCGATGTGCCGGAATCGGTGAGCAGATCGATAATGACCTGTTCCGAATGCAGCTTGAACGGATTGTAGTGCGCCGCGGCGAGAAAGGCCTCGCGCTCGGCACGCGTGGTCATGGCAATCGGCTCGACCGACTTGATGCGAAACGGCTCGATGACAGTGCGAAACGAATCGGGCATTTAATGATGTAACCGCAATGAAACAACCGGTCATGATAGCCCCTGAACCGTCGCCCGTCACCACCAATTGCCGCCGGCCTGCCCCTTCACAGCGCCTCGAGAGTTCGCTAGAATGAATCACGGCGCGTGGGGGGGACCCATTTCTTTTCAGAGTTTCCCACCCGGAGAAACAGACATTTCCCCGCCCGCGAAAGACGTGAACGCTGTTCATTCTTGAACGCCAAAAAACTGATCCTGGGCCATTGGGGCCGCACCCAATGGCGGTAGCGTGCCTGAAACCACCCTCGATATCGACACCCGTTTTCGCCTGCTGCAAGCGCTGGAATCCAACCCGGAGATCAGCCAGCGTGCGCTCGCGCGCGAGCTGGGCCTGAGCCTGGGCAAGACCCACTACTGCCTGCACGCGCTGGTCGCGAAGGGCTGGGTCAAGGTCAACAACTTTCGCCGCAGCCGGCACAAGCACCGCTACCTCTACCAGCTCACGCCCCAGGGCATCAGCGAAAAGACACGCATCACCCGGCGCTTTCTGAAGCGCAAGATCCAGGAACACCGCGAACTGACCGCCGAAATCACCCGTCTGCGCCGCCAGCTCGACGACCCCGATGCGCCTGAAGCGCCCGGCACCTGACCCGGCGCGCTCGCCGCATCATGAAAACGAAACCAATCGGCAACATAATGGCGCGCCTGACCCGACGCTGACCCGGACATCTCGCAGAAATGAATATCACCATCATCGGCACCGGCTATGTCGGCCTGGTCACCGGCGCCTGCCTGGCGCAAATGGGCAACAACGTGCTGTGCCTGGACATCGACCCGGACAAGGTGGACACGCTCAACGCCGGCGGCATCCCGATCCACGAGCCCGGCCTGGAACCGCTTGTTCAGGACAACCGCCAGGCCGGCCGACTGGCGTTTACCACCGATGTTGCCGAAGCCACCGACCACGGCCAGGTTCAGTTTATCGCCGTCGGCACGCCGCCGCAGGGCGACGGCTCGGCCGACCTCGCAAACGCCATCACCGCGGCACGCAACATTGCCCGCCACATGCGCGAGCCGAAGATTATCGTCAACAAGTCGACCGTGCCGGTCGGCACTGCCGACCGGGTGCGACGCACTGTCGAGCAAACACTCAACAAGCGCGGCGAATCGATTGATTTTGCAGTAGTTTCCAACCCGGAATTTCTCAAGGAGGGCGCCGCCGTCGAGGACTTCATGCGCCCCGACCGCGTCATCATCGGCAGCGACGACCCCGGGGCCATCGAGACCATGCGCACCCTCTACGCGCCGCTGAGCCGCAACCACGACAAGATCATGATCATGGACACCCGCTCGGCCGAGCTGACCAAGTACGCCGCTAACGCGATGCTGGCCACGCGCATCAGCTTCATGAACGAGCTGGCCAACCTGGCCGAGGAACTCGGCGCCGACATCGAGAACGTGCGCCGCGGCATCGGCTCCGACCCGCGCATCGGCTACCACTTTCTCTACGCCGGCGCCGGTTATGGCGGCAGCTGCTTCCCCAAAGACGTCAAAGCCCTGATCCACACCGCCCGCAACACCCACAAGGGCGGCCTGCGGATTCTCGAGGCCGTCGAAGCGGTCAACGCGCTGCAAAAGCAGCTGCTGTTCAACAAGATTGCCCGGCGCTTCGGCGATGACCTCAGCGGCCACCGCTTTGCGCTCTGGGGCCTGGCCTTCAAGCCCAACACCGACGACATGCGCGAAGCCGCCAGCATTCCGCTGATCAACAGCCTGCTCGACCACGGCGCGGCAGTCAGCGCCTACGATCCGGTCGCCATGGACCAGGCACAGCAGCTCTTCGGCAATCGCCCGGGGCTGGGCTACGCCGACAGCCCCATGCAGGCCCTGGCCGGGGCCGATGCTCTGGTCATCGTCACCGAGTGGAACGAATTCAGAAGCCCGGACTTCAGCCGCATCCAGAGTGAACTCAAGCAGCCGGTCATCTTCGACGGCCGCAACCTGTTCGACCCGAAGCAGATGGCCCGCATCGGCATCGAGCACCACCCGATCGGCCGGCCCCGCTGACTGGCTGACGAATCGAACCGGCTCCAACCCATGCCCGCCAGCACAGACATCGACAACGACTCCCGGCCCGTGCTGCTCACCGGCAGCGCCGGCTTCATCGGCTCGCACGTGGCCCGCAGACTGCTGGCCGACGGCCACGCGGTCGTCGGGCTCGACAACCTCAATCCCTACTACGACCCCAGGCTCAAGCAGGACCGGCTGGCGCTGTTTTCCGACCACCCGAACTACCGGCATATCAGTGGCGATCTGGCCGACCGCCCATTGGTCGAAAGCGTCTTTGACCGACATCGGCCCGGCCGCGTGATCCACCTCGCCGCCCAGGCCGGCGTGCGCTACGCCGCCGAGAACCCGCACGTCTACGCGCACAGCAACGTCACCGGCACGCTGCATATCCTGGAAGGCTGCCGGCACCATCCGGTCGAGCACCTGGTGTTTGCCAGTACCAGCAGCATCTACGGCGCCAACACCGCCATGCCGTTTGCCGAAAACCAGCCGACCGAACACCCGCTGACCCTCTATGCGGCCACCAAGAAGGCCAACGAGATGATGGCGCACGCCTACGCCCATCTCTACGACATTCCCAGCACCGGCCTGCGTTTCTTTACCGTCTACGGCCCCTGGGGCCGACCCGACATGGCGCTGTTCCTGTTCACCAAGGCCATCCTGGCCGGCGAACCGATCCAGGTCTTCAACCACGGCCACCACCGCCGCAGTTTCACCTACATCGACGATATCGTCGAAGGCATCGTCCGAATCCTCGACAAACCACCAGCACCGGATGAAAGCACCCCGGAACCCGTCGTTCCAAGTCCCGGAACCAGCAGGGTCGCCCCCTACCGCATCTACAACATCGGCAACGAAAACAGCGTCGAGTTGATGCGCTACATCGAGGTGCTCGAGCAAGAACTGGGCAAGAAGGCCGAAATGGAGATGCTGCCCCTGCAGCCGGGCGACGTCCCCGACACCGAATCCGACGTCACCCACCTGGCCCGGGCCACCGGCTACACGCCGCAGATCAGCGTCGAACAGGGTGTGGCCGAGTTCGTCCGCTGGTATCGGGATTATTATCAAGATTAGCCTCGTCCGTCGGGGACGCGGCCCCGACCTACAGGCGGGCACGGCATTGTGGGCGTAGGTCGCGGTCGCATCCGCGACAGGTTCGAAGTCCGTCGGGGACGCGGCCCCGACCTACAGGCGGGCACGGCATTGTGGGCATAGGTCGCGGTCGCATCCGCGACGGGTTCGTAGTCCGTCGGGGACGCGGCCCCGACCTACAGGCGGGCACGGCATTGTGGGCATAGGTCGCGGTCGCATCCGCGACAGGTTCGAAGTAAGTCCGTCGGGGACGCGGCCCCGACCTACAGGCGGGCGCGGCATTGTGGGCGTAGGTCGCGGTCGCATCCGCGACAGGTTCGAAGTAAGTCCGTCGGGGACGCGGCCCCGACCTACAGGCGGGCGCGGCATTGTGGGCGTAGGTCGCGGTCGCATCCGCGACAGGTTCGAAGTCCGTCGGGGACGCGGCCCCGACCTACAGGCGGGCACGGCATTGTGGGCGTAGGTCGCGGTCGCATCCGCGACGGATTGGCTACCTCAACCTGTTGATCCTTCGAGACGGTTAAACTAAACTCATCAAACTAAACCGGATTGACCGGGATCGCGACATGGAAACCATCAACATTCACGAAGCCAAAACGCACCTCTCCCGCCTGGTCGAGAAGGCGGCCAGGGGAGAAAGCTTCGTCATCGCCAAGGCCGGCAAGCCGATGGTTCGGGTCACCGCACTCGACACCCCCGTGGGCGCGGAATGCCAGCGCATCGGTTTTCTCAAGGGCCGCATCACCGTTCCCGACGATTTCGATGAAATGGGGCGCGAGCAGATCACCGCAATGTTCGAGCAGTGAATCACGTTCTGCTCGATACCCAGCTGCTGCTGTGGGCGGCCGCCGGCGACAAACGCCTGCCCGGCGCCGTCACAGAGCGTTTGAACGATGAGCACACCCGGCCGCTGTTTTCCGCGGCGTCGATCTGGGAGGTCGTGATCAAGGCTGGCCTGGGCCGCAAGGACTTTCGGGTTGACCCCTCGATGCTCCGCCGGGGCCTGATCGACAATGGCTACCAGGAACTGCCGATCACCAGCGCCCACACCCTGGCCGTCGGCAGACTGCCTGATCATCACCGCGACCCGTTCGACCGCATCCTGGCCGCGCAAGCCAACGCAGAAGGCATAGAACTCATCACCTCCGACGAAACCCTGGCCACCTACCCCGGCCCGATCACCCTGGCGTAAGTCCGTCGGGGACGCGGCCCCGACCTACAGGCGGGCGCGGCATTGTGGGCGTAGGTCGCGGTCGCATCCGCGACAGGTTCGAAGTCCATCGGGGACGCGGCCCCGACCTACCCTTTTGATCTATGGCAAACCATTTCGACACACTCCAATCCGACCTGACTGCCGGCACGGCGAAAATCGCCGTCATCGGCCTTGGGTACGTGGGATTGCCGCTGGCGGTCGAATTTGCGCGCAAATACCAGGTTATCGGATTTGACATCAAGCCGGCCCGCGTCGAAGAGCTGCGCCGGGGCCGCGATGTCACGCGCGAGGTCGGATCCGCGGATTTGCAGGCCGTCAGCGATCACCTGACACTGACCAGCGACCCGGCCGACCTCGAGGCGGCCAGCGTCTACATCGTCACGGTACCCACGCCCATCGATGAATACCGCCGGCCCGACCTGCGCCCGCTGCTGGCGGCGAGCAAGACCGTCGGCAAGGCCCTGAAATCCGGTGACGTGGTCATCTACGAGTCGACCGTCTACCCCGGCTGCACCGAGGAGGATTGCGTTCCCGTGCTCGAGGCCGAATCCGGGATGGTGGCGGCATTCGAGGTCGACCGTCGGGGACGCGGCCCCGACCTACGCACGGGTGGCGCGAACCTCAACGCAAGAACCCCGCATGCGGCATCCGCAGCAGCCCCGGATTCAGACCCCGTAGGTCGGGGTCGCATCCCCGACACAGCAGCCCCGGATTCAGACCCCGTAGGTCGGGGTCGCATCCCCGACACAGCAGCCCCGGATTCAGACCCCGTAGGTCGGGGTCGCATCCCCGACACAGCAGCCCCGGATACAGACCCCGTAGGTCGGGGTCACATCCCCGACGCAGCAGCCCCGGATTCAGACCCCGTAGGTCGGGGTCGCATCCCCGACACAGCAGCCCCGGATTCAGACCCCGCAGGTCGGGGTCACATCCCCGACGCACAAGCCGGCGAGCCGAGCCCGGAAACCGCAAATCGTTTCTACGCCGGCTACTCCCCCGAACGCATCAACCCCGGCGACAAAGCCCACGGCGTGACCACCATCGTCAAGGTAACCTCCGGCTCCACGCCCGAAGCCGCCGACTTCGTCGACGCCCTCTACGCCTCGATCGTCACGGCGGGCACCTTCAAAGCGAAGAACATCCGCACCGCCGAAGCCGCCAAGGTCATCGAAAACACCCAGCGCGATGTCAACATCGCTCTGGTCAACGAACTGGCCATGCTGTTCAAGAAGATGGGCCTGGACACCACCTCGGTGCTCGAAGCCGCCGCCACCAAGTGGAACTTCCTGCCGTTCAAACCCGGCCTGGTCGGCGGCCACTGCATCGGCGTCGACCCCTACTACCTGACGCACAAGGCCCAGCAGATCGGCTTCCACCCGCAGATGATCCTGGCC
The DNA here is from genome assembly GCA_013285445.1 of Pseudomonadota bacterium. Lineage (NCBI taxonomy): Bacteria > Pseudomonadati > Pseudomonadota > Pseudomonadota bacterium. The sequence goes on from CP053448.1 coordinate 2,167,327, forward strand.
GGCCGCCGCACCAACGACGGCATGGGCCACTTCACCGCCGGCGAACTGATCAAGCTGATGGCCAAAAAGAGCTGCTACCACGCCGGCGCCCGCGTGCTGGTCCTGGGCCTGACCTTCAAGGAAAACTGCCCGGACCTGCGCAACACCCGTGTCGTCGACGTCATCGAAGCCCTGAAAGGCTACAACCTGGCCGTCGACGTCCACGACCCCTGGGCCAACCCGCAGGAAGCACGCGAAGAGTACGGCCTCGAGCTCACCACCGAGCCCGAAGCACAAACCTACGACGCCGCCATCCTCTGCGTCGCCCACAAGGAATTCCAAGCCGGCACCATCCGCCCCTGGCTCAAGGACAAACACGTCCTCTACGACCTCAAAAGCACCCTGCCCCCAGGAGAGGCAGACGCCCGACTGTGACCGCGGCCTGGAAGCCGCTCCCACGAGATCATGCGGCACGGCTCAATGCAGAACCGATCGTAGAAACCTGGTAGAAGGCTGTCACTTGACAACCTTTGCTCAGCGGGCACATAATCTGAATTGGCAAGAAAGCGTCATCCAAACAAGACCATCGAGACAGCGGTTCAGGCCGCTGAAGCCGCGGGTTGGCGAATCGAAATGACGCCAGGCGGCCACTGCTGGGCGAGGATGTACTGCCCCTGGAACGACCCGGAATGTCGATGCGGGGAGTTCTGCATCGCCAGCATCTGGTCCACGCCACGAAACCCGGAGAACCATGCACGGCAGATCATCCGAGTCGTCGAGCGATGCAGTCGAAACACGCCGGAGACCGACAAATGAATCACGATTTCCAGCTAATCTTTCAGCTCCCCGAAAATGCACCGCCAGCGAATGGCATAGTCGAGGCGCTTGCCGAGGCCGGCTGCGATGATGCCATGGTAGGCACAGGCCATCCGGGCCGCATTGCACTCGAATTCAGCCGCGAGGCCGATAACGCCCGTCAGGCCATCGACTCCGCAATCACCAATGTGCAAACCGCCTTGCCCGGCGCCGAGCTGATCGAAGCTGCACCTGACTACGCCGGATTGACCGAAATCGCGAAAATCATCGGCATCTCCCGTCAAGCATTGCGCAAGCAAATGCTCAACCGGCTCGATTTTCCGCGACCGATTCACTGTGGCAACCCGTCGCTATGGCACTTGGCCCCTGTCCTTGAATGGCTGCGCCAGCAGCGAAACTACCGGGTAGACCCAACACTCGAAGAAATCGCACGCCACAACATGCACCTGAACACCCGGCAACAACACCGCCAAGCCGAGTTGCTAGCCCAGAACCAGGCCGCCACGGCCTGAAGTCGGCGGTCTGACTGACTGGAAGGAGCGACAGAAATGAAGGCAGCCACAGTTTCACATCACGAAGCCGAAGTCGAAGAACTTCGTTCAGACCGCGACCTTGCAGTCCTCAAGACCGTCGGCATGCGCCTGTCCGTAGAGCCCACAAACCGCGCCGCATGAGTCCGTCCGGGACACTGCCCCGGCCCACTTGACAAAGATTGCCAAATATTGTCAAAATTTGGGCAGGAGGTGATTTTATGGCAACCATGAACGTTTCACTGCCCGATGAAATGAAGAACTGGGTCGAGGAGCGCTCCCGATCCGGTCGATACAGCAACGCCAGCGACTACGTACGCGACCTGATCCGTCGCGACCAGGATCGCGCTCAAAAGATTGCCAGACTGCAGGCCCTGGTAGATGAAGCTGTCAGCAGCGGTGAAAGCCAGCGCACAATGGAACAGATCGAACAAGAGGCCCGGTCCCGACTCGCCAGGGGCACGTGAGTTCGTTCAAACTAACCGTCGCTGCAGAAGAGGATCTCATTCGGATCTACACCGAGGGAGTCATCGCCTTCGGCCCCGAACAGGCAAGCCGCTACCACCAAATGCTATTCCAGGCCTTTGGGTTCCTGGCAGACAATCCGCGGGCTGCTACCGTCAGACCTGAACTGACCAAGGACATAAGGATTCATCCGACAGGGACTCATATCGTGCTTTACACGGTGCGAAAACAGGACATCCTAATTCTGCGCATCCGCCATCAACACGAAGACTGGCTAGATCACGACTGAAGCCACAAACCCGTAAACCGTAACTCTTGCTTGCAAGTAACCACCAAAGTACCTACTATCAAATCATGACCGAGCCGACCACCAACCTGAAGGACGCAAAAGCCCGCCTGAGCGAGCTGATCGAACGCGCTCGGGCCGGTGAGACGGTCACGATCTCGCGGCGCGGAAAAGTCGTGGCCCAGCTGACCGCCAGCCCTCCGGCGCGCCAGCCCGTTGACCTCGGGGCCCTGCAAGCACTCACGCGCCGACTGCCGCGGGCCGAGCGCGAAGCCGGCGAACTGATTCGCGACCTGCGCGACGACGCCCGATATTGACCGCCGGCCCCTGCTACATCGATACAAGCGTGCTCGTGGCCGCCCTGGGCAATGAACGACACACCGAATCCGCCCAGAACTGGCTGGCCGAGCAGCCGCCCAGCGACCTGCTGATCAGCGACTGGGTCATCACCGAATTCTCCAGCGCCATGGCTCTGAAACTCAGAACCGGCCAGTTCCAGCCTCAACACCGGGCCGAGTGCCTGGCCCTGTTTGCGCAACTGGTGGAACGCAGCTTGATCGTCGTGCCCGTGAGCAGCGCCAACTTTCGCGCCGCGGCCAGATTTGCCGACCAACAACACACCGGACTGCGCGCAGGCGACGCACTGCACCTGGCCGTCTGCGCCGACCACGGCAGCCGAATGATCACCCTGGACCAGACCCTGGCCACAGCCGCAACCACCCTGGGCATCCCGGCCACCCAACCGGTTGCCTGATGGGCAGCAACCCGCCGTTCGGACGCAACAAGCGTCGGGCCGGCACGAAAGTACGGCCAACATCTATCCAAGGCCTGGAAATTCACACATTGACACCATATTTAGTGTCATAATGCAGAACCCATGACAGTCACGGAGGCCGTTCGGGCCCTGCAGCAAGCCGGCGCGTCAATGCGCTGCAGCGAGCTGCAGCGGATTCTCGAGTCACTGGGCTTCGAGGTTCGCGATGGAAAGAAGCAGGGGCACAAAGTGGTCACCCACCCTGAGCTGGAGGAGTTTTTCTCGACCAGCTATACCTGCGGCCACGGCAAGGACCCGGAAGTCAAGCCCAATTACGTGAAGTCAATGCTGACCTTAGTGAAACAGTACAGAGACGATCTGCATAAGATCATGGAGGATCGCGACAGATGAACGCACACTCCTACAACATCACCATCCGTCAGATCGAAGTCGACGGCCAGGAGCTGTTCGAGGCCCGCGTCCGGGAACTGCCCGACGTTTTAGATTTTGGCGATACCTGGGAAGAGGCCTACGAACTGGCCGTGGACACCATTCAAACCACCGCCGAGATCATGACCGAACGAGGCCGGAGCATGCCTGAACCCGCTGCCGTAGAAGACGACTACAGCGGGCGCATCACCCTGCGCGTTCCGAAAACGTTACATCGCCGACTTGCAGAACAGTCCGGCACCGAGGGCATCAGCCTCAATCAGTACCTGGTATCCCTGCTCGCATTTCACGCCGGGACTACGTTTGCAAGCCAAGACTCTGCCAGAAATCTATGGAAGCGGGCAGAGACCGGCCCGAAAACCACCAAGCGTCCATCCGCCCCCAACTTGAAAGTCATCGACTCGGACGGTAACGAAACCGCTCCCCACTGGCAAAGAACCGGATGAGCGACGAAGCTCTCGCAAGAGCCTGTGAGTGCCTGCGCATCAACGGGGTCTCGCAGGCAAGGGTCTCGGCCTTTATCGATGAGGCTCTGGAGGGCACTCCTGCATTTCCTGACGACTTCGAGATTCTGTTCAAGCACGCCATCTCGAAAAGCCTCTGGGGCGACGCAGCAGGTGAGAATGGGCGCATCTTCATGCTGCGCGTTTTCATCGAGCTCGGAGTGCGATTTGTACCTGCAGCAAACTCAGGCAAGGAGAGTGAACAAGAGCAGGCGGGCGATTCTGACACCCTCGCTCAGATCGAAGCCACGTACATTGCCGAATATATTTCGGATGAAGACCCAGGCAATGAAGCTATAAAAGCATTCGCCACGCGGAACGCCAGTTTTCATGTGTGGCCATACTGGAGAGAATTCATCACATCCCAATGCAACCGAATGAATCTCCCCAGAATCAACTTGCCGCTCCACACCTTCGGCAGGCAAGAAAGCGACTAAAATTCCTGAGGAAAGTCGGAGAACGGAAGCCGAAAGTCCGCGCTAGACCATGATCATTCGATCGGCGAAAGAGCTGCAAGTCTACAAACTGGCATTCCAGCTCTCGATGGAGATTTTCGAACTATCAAAGGCGTTCCCGGCCGAAGAGCGCTACGCGCTAACCAGCCAGATCCGCCGATCTTCAAGATCCGTCTGCCTGAATCTGAGAGAAGCCTGGGCAAAACGAAGGTACGAAGCACATTTCGTTTCAAAGCTGACCGATTGCGATGGCGAGGCAAGCGAAACAGACAGCTCTCTGGACTACGCGCGTGCTTGCAGCTACATCGATAGTGAAACTCACAATCGCCTTACCAGCCAGTACCGCAAAGTAGGCGCCATGCTAGGAAAAATGATCAAGAACCCACGCCCCTTTTTGATCAAAACCTGAAGTCAGAAGTCGGACCTCAGACCTCAGACCTCAGACCTCCGACCTCCGACCTCCGACTTCGGTCCTCTAACCCAAGCTCCACCCAGTGCAGAACACGCCACAATTCAGAAACTTAGTGTTTGAGGGCGGCGGCATAAAAGGCATCGCCACCATCGGCGCCATGCAAATCCTCGCCCAACGGGGCCACCTGGACCACATCACCCGAGTAGCCGGCACCAGCGCCGGCGCCATCAACGCCCTGATCTACGCCCTAGGGTTCACCATCCATGAACAACGCGAAATCCTCCAATCCACCGACTTCCGCGATTTCATGGACGACAGCTTCGGCATCATCCGCGACATACGCCGCCTGGCCTACCACTTCGGCTGGCACAAGGGCGACTTCTTCCGCGACTGGGTCGGCAAACTCATCGAGGACAAACTGGGCGACAAAAACGCCACCTTCACTGACCTACAGGCCAAAGATGGCGCGCCGGACCTGTACGTCGTCGGCACCAACCTGTCGACCGGCTACGCCGAAGTCTTCTCGCACGAACGCCACGCCGACATGCCGCTGGTCGAAGCGCTCAGAATCAGCATGTCCATCCCGCTGTTCTTCCAAGCGGTGCGCCACGGCCCGCGCGACGAGGTCTACGTCGACGGCGGCGTGCAGCTCAATTACCCGGTCAAACTCTTCGACCGCATGAAATACATCGAGCCCGAAGAACACTGCGCCTGCCGCCATCCGGGCTACTACAACCGAGAAAACGCGCGCTTCCTGCTGACCCACCCCGGCCACAGCCCCTACGTCTACAACTGCCAGACCCTGGGGCTACGCCTGGACACGCAGGAACAGATCGCCCTGTACCGCTACAACGAGCCAATCAAGGGCAAACCGATCAAGCGCTTCCACCACTACGCCCGCGCCCTGCTGACCGCCATCCAGAATGCGCAGGAGAAACAACACCTGCACTCCGACGACTGGCAGCGCACCGTCTACATCAACACCCTCGACGTCGGCACCACCGACTTCGACCTGAGCGACGATAAAAAGAAAGCCTTGGTCGAACAGGGAATCCAGGGCGCGGAAACGTATTTCCAATGGTTCGAGGACCGGCAAGAGACTCCGGTCAACCGCCTACCGCCTGACTCTTGAGCCTTTAGCCTTGCTCCTTGAGCCTTCCACCCAACCCTGACCTTTTCCCTTGAGCCCAACCCCCGAAAAAACCGCCCCCGAGCTCTTCCGCGAGTTCCTCGGCCACCTCGAACCCCGCCGGCGCAAGCAACTTGCCCTGCTCTTGTTCCTCATGCTCGCCGGCTCCTTGGCCGAGATCGTGACGATCGGTGCGGTGGTGCCCTTCATTTCCCTGATGGCGCGCCCCGAAATGGCGGCCGACTACCCGCTGTTGCAGGGCATTTTCTCCGCCCTGGGCTGGAAGAACGCGGAGTCAATCGTCCTGCCGATGGCCATTGCCTTCGTCTGCGTGGTCTTGGTGGCAACCGGCATCCGCTTGCTGCTGATCTACGCCAGCAACAAGTTGATTTTCGCAATTGGACACGACATAGGCGTCAAACTCTACAGAGTAATTCTGCACCAGCCCTACTCCTATCACATATCGCAGAACACCAGCGATGTCATCGGCAACGTCAACAAGGTGCAAATCCTGCTGGGCGCGTTCCTGCGGCCGGCGATGGAAGGCGTCATCGCTGTTATCCTCAGTATTGCGATACTGGCGGCACTCCTGATCGTGGATGCTTCCACCGCGCTTGTTGCGGGAGTGCTGTTTGCAGCAATCTACTTCGGAGTGATTCGCCTATTCCGCGCAAGGCTCAAGCGCAACAGCAAGATCATCGCCCAAACCCAGAGCACGCGCATCCGCTCCGTACAGGAAGGCCTGGGCGGTATTCGCGATGTCATCCTGGACGCCAACCAGCCCCACTATGCCGGCGAGTTCGCCCGATTCGACCAGCAGTTCCGCCATGCCCAGGCCGCCAATGCCTTCCTGGGCCAGGCGCCCCGATTCGTTGTCGAAGCCATCGGCGTTGCGCTGATCGTCGGGCTCGCCTATGCACTTTCCCTGCAATCAGGTGGATTGATCGCCGCCCTGCCTACCCTGGCCGCGCTTGCTCTGGGGGCACAGCGACTATTGCCGCTTGTGCAGAAAATTTATCTGGCCTGGGCACAGTACACCGGTAACTTCAATGTCTTCGAAGATGTGCTCGCTGCCCTGAACCTGCCCACGCGCATTCCGGCAGGCACTCCCAGCGCCAGCATCCCCCTCGAGCAAGAAATCACGCTGGAAGGCCTCCATTTCCGCTACACGCCAACCGAACCGGAAGTGCTTGCTGACATCAACCTTTCGATTCCCAAGGGCAGTCGCGTTGGCATCGTCGGGAAAACCGGCAGCGGCAAGTCCACCCTCATGGATATCCTGATGGGGTTGCTCGAACCCACCAGCGGAAAAATCAAGATCGATGGAAAAGCCATAGATCAGAAAAACCGAACGGCCTGGCAAGCCCACATCAGCCACGTACCCCAGCACATCTACTTGTCCGACGCCACCATCGCCGAAAACATCGCGCTTGGCATCGCCCCGAATGCCATCGATCACGATCGCGTCCGCCGTGCCGCCCGCCAGGCACAGATTGCAGATTTCATTGAAACGCACCGTCAGGGCTACGAGACCCGGGTCGGCGAACGCGGCATTCAACTCTCCGGCGGCCAGCGCCAGCGGATCGGCATTGCACGCGCGCTGTACAAGGAGGCCGACGTACTGGTCTTCGACGAAGCCAGCAGCGCGCTGGACACGCAGACTGAAACGGCGGTGATGGACGCGATTGCGCTGCTCGATTCCGAGCTAACCGTTTTCATCATCGCCCACAGGGTCGAGACATTGAGAGAGTGCGACCTGATCATCCGAATGGAGCAGGGGCGATTAGTCGCGGCGGGCACCTATGGGGAGGTGCTGGGCGATTATCCAGAATTTGACCTGTGCAATAGCAGCTAATGAATACAACCGCGACACCTCCATTCCATATTTTATGTTCCAGCCAAGAACGCCGAGCCCGCCAAAGTCTGAACAGAAAGTAATGAAGTTAATTTACATTCTTTCTCAAGGCCATTCGGGATCTACGCTTACCGATTGCATCCTCGGAACGCATCCAGCTATTTTTTCTTCAGGTGAGATGAGATACCTGACCTGGCAAGTCGAGCGGACGGCAAAGAAATCCGCGTCCGTTGCAGAGCAAACAATCTGCACATGTGAAAGGGATTGGCGGGAATGTGAGTTCTGGACCGACGTATTTCGCGAGATAAAGCAGAAAACGGAAAGCGACATCGTTGCGGACCCGCAGTCCTTTGATACTGCATACTTTGGCTCTTTTTCCTATCAGGAGCGAGATGGTCATAAAAGAAGTTACCTGGATCGAATTTTAGGATTTTTATTCCGAAAGTGGCTGGAGAAAGGACTGCCGCTTGCCGCGATCAAGTGGTTGCAACCGAAAATCCAACAGCAGATTGAAAATAACTGGTTGTTGTATGAGGCCATGGCGAGGGTTGCACATAAACCGATCATCGTAGACTCGTCAAAGAATCTACTGATCGCCTTGCTGCTCCAGCAGCACCACCCAGACAACGTCTGGTTGCTCTTCCTCCATCGTGATCTCCGTGGTCTCGCGGCGTCCCAGAAGAAGCTGTCGATAAAGAAAGGGGTTGAATATTCGGTGCAAGACTCGATCCGGCAGAACACGTTATTCAAGAAACGCGTAGCGAAATACAAGCGCGAGTTGCCACGATTGAATTATCTTGAATACAGTTACGAGGAAGTTGTGAGGGCACCTGCTGATTTTCTTTCTGCAGTGGTCGAGGCTCTGGGCGCGGCAGAGGACTACCTGAAACAACCGAATGAAGCATTCTGGATCGATCCGAGCACCTATCACATGGTCGCTGGCAACCCTATGCGTTATCGTGGCCGGCAATTGGTTCGATCCGACGAAAGCTGGGCCCAAGTGCTTAGCGCTGAAGAACTCAATGCGATCGAAAAGTCCCTATGAGCAATCGGTTCAACAGAGTGTCTGCCTGGAACATCCTCCGGCGCCGTTCCCAAGAAGCAGGAGCCGTTGTGTCGACACTTGCCGGCCAACTAAACGCATGGCTAGCTGGAGTAGATTTAGGCAAGGGCTGTAAATTTTACGGGCGTACAACGTTCCAGAAAGCTCATGACGCCTCCATGCAATTTGGGGATGGATGCTCGTTCAGGTCTTCTTCCCGCGCCAACCTGATCGGGATCAATCGCCCCTGCATCGTCTCCGCACAGAAGGGGGCTAGGCTTGTGGTAGGCGCAAACTGCGGATTCAGCGGCACAGTCATTGGTTGCTTCTCCGAGATTACGGTCGGCAATCATGTCCGGTGCGGTGCAAATACAACGATAACTGATGGCGATTGGCACCAGAGCGATAAACGCTCTGGTGCGCATACACCTGTGATCATTGAAGACAATGTTTGGCTTGGTCTAAGTGTAATCGTCCTGAAAGGCGTAACCATAGGCGCGAATAGCGTAATTGGTGCCGGCAGCGTAGTAACGCAGTCAATACCTTCAAATGTAATAGCAGCGGGGAATCCCTGTCGTAGTCTAAAGGAAATAAGGTGCGGATAAGAATTGTTACCAACGCTGACTATCCAGATGGCCATGCCGCAACCTCGAGAATGCGATGCTATGCGAAGGCTCTAATCCTCGAAGGACATCAAGTATCGGTTGTTTCAACCAGAAATGCGGTACAGCTTCCCGGAAAGAGGTATCTATATTCCGGAGCTCAGGAAGATGTGAATTTCACACTATTACGTAACGGCCCATCTAATTCGGGGCGTCTTTCACGCTATCTGTGGGCCTACCTTAGCCCTATCGCACTATTAACGTACACGGTCGCGACGCTGCGCAGATCCGACGTATTCATTCTATACTTCAATACTGCATGGACGCGCTTCGCCATGATCACGGTCCTCAGATTATTCGGAAAAAAAGTGGTGCTTGAGCTTAATGAATATCCTTATTCCGCAGAGGGTAGCAGATTAACCCGCCTTCCCTTCGTTCGGCCGCTTCTCCGACAGTTTGTGTTCAGGGCAATATTTCCGATCGCTCCTAATTTCATTGTGATTTCGAAAGCGCTCGAACACTTAGTTGCAACACGAGCCCCAAAAGCCGCTACGCTTCAGGTGCCAATTCTTGCTGAGGACCGCCCCGTGCAGGTCCCTTGGCCTGATATCGATAAGAACGATATCTACATTTTTCATGCAGGAACGTTGTCCGAGCAAAAAGATGGAATTTATGCCGTTTTTAAGGCATTCACAAGAGCACACCATGAGTTATTTGAGCGGCATTCGGTTCGATTGAAATTTCTTCTGACCAATAACATGACGCAGCCAGAGCTTTGGGCCCGCATCAATGAACTCTTGGTACGCAATAATGTCGAGGATTATGTGGCTGTCACCGGATTTTGCTCCGATGATGAACTGGACCAGTATCTGCGGGGCGCACTTGCGCTTATAGTCAACAAACCGAAAAATCTTCAGAACGATCACAATTTTCCCACCAAACTAACGAAATACCTCGCATCAGGAAGGCCTGTGATTCTTGCCGCAGAAAAAACGGAGGCTAATCGTTTCTTAGACGACAAAGTTAACGCTATCACTGTTGCGCCCAACGACTCTACTGCAATTTCAGAGGCGTTGGTCCACTGTTTCGAAAACCCCGCCGCGGCTCGTGAAATCGGGCAAGCTGGTTCTGCGGTTTGCGAAGAAAGGTTTTTCTACGCCCGGCATGCGCAACGGCTATCAGAATTTATGCATAGCCTTTAGCCTATGACGTTTACCGCATTGCCAAATCGCTCGCTAAGACGCATCACAATCGACAAGGGGCTCTTTCATCTCTTGGCCGCACTGTGTCTGTTGCCGGGGTATTTCAATCTCGGTCAAGAGTTCAAGATCGTGATGATTCCGTACGTTAGTTATTTGATCCTGGATAAACGCGCTTCCTACCTGCCGGCCTTGCTTGTCCACTTTCTGCCAGGCACTCTTGTCTCCCAGGCTATTCTAGCTGCCTGTGCTGTGCTCTCCTTGATTAACCTGAAGCTGTTGCTGAAGCTCCGGCTCGGGACTGCATTGGTCGTGACAATTCTGCCATTTCCCTTAGTCGTGTTCGCTGCTATCCGATCCGGAGAGCCGATAATTGAGGTTGGGCAGTATCTGAGTCTGTACCTCGGTTTATTCGCATTCTTCTACGGTAGTCTGATTGCCGATCAGGTCGATGAAAAAATCGTGAAGCGGGTTCTCTGGGTGTTGTTTGGGTGCGCGCTATTGCAGACGACCGGATTTACTGGTGGGACAGTCCGTTATTATTTTCTAGCAGTTCCGGCATTGATTATTGTGGGTGCAAGCCGCCTAATTCCTGGCGCTCGTTGGCACTTTTCGGTTTGGCTTTCTTTAGCAGCGGTCATCATCGTTACGTTGATATTATCCGGCGTTTTGAAAGTAACATTTATTATACTCTTCAGCACAATCGTGGCCATTTTGCTGCTTTTGGCACGAATACACTGGACGCGGGTGGTGAAGGGGCTGCCGGTGGGTAAGGTCCTGGTTATTTTCGCTTTAGTCATCACGGGCTACATGGCCGCGCCTGTCAGTTCCGAGTATGCGGCCTATGATCAGTCAAAGGGAATCCAGGACATTGAAGAAATCGATGATGTGCTTCCTGCTTTGAAATTCAAGCTATTTGGCGATCGTGGCTTGTTGTGGAAGGGCGCATGGAAAACCGTGCAAAAGCATAATGGTCTCCTGCCTCCCGAGATGCCTTCCCCGATTGTATACGTGACAAACGAGGGACTTCGTCTTCAAGTGGGGTTTGGCGCCCACAATATTGGTCTCGAGCTTCTCCGTAGCTACGGCTGGTTGGCAGGCGCAGCTGCAACCGGGATGTATCTATTATTTCTTTCTTATTCAGGCGTGGCTCTGGTGCGGAGTGATCAGCGGAACATTTTACTTCCGGTGCTGGCTGCAGTAACCGCCGTCGCTTTTGTTGGCGGCGTTTTCGGACACTTTGTGTTAAATAACAACTTTAGCTTCTTACTATTGGCTCTTGGTGGCGTGGGTTATGGAAGCTATCGTGTAGGCCTGCGCAAGTATTCGGGTGCCACACCGTGAGAGTACTTTGGTTTGTCAATACCCCATTTACCGGATCTCAAATCGGAGCGCATATCGCTGGTGGTCGGGGCGGATGGCTTAGCAATCTTGCCGGATTGATTCGCGAGGACGTTGACCTGAGCGTCGCCTTTGTCGATCCATACGCTAATCCGCGAAATAAGACGGGCGGTATTACTGCCTATGCGATCCGGCCGAGCTTTTGGAAGGCGCGCTTATTAGCTCGGTCGCTGGTAAATTTCCGATCTATACACGAATTCAAGATTAGTCAGCTGACGGATATTATAGACATTTCAGAACCGGATGTGGTGCATATTCATGGTACAGAGAAAGGCTATATTGGCCTTCTCGATCCTGACCTCGGACGAGAGGCGCCGATTATGGTCTCTTTCCAGGGAGTCATGAGTAGTTTTGCTGAGATTTCCATTAGCAGCTATGACCGAAAGTTTCTTCGAGCATTTTGGCATGATCGAGGCGGCCGTTTGGCATCGCTATTACCCAAGCGTCTTATTGGTGAAATGCGGCTTGCAAGGGAGCAGGCTAAGCGCGAGCGGCGTTTTATTCAGTTTGCCCGGTTCGTGGATGGTAGGACGCGTTTTGATCGAGAGGTCGCAGGGGTGCTGGCACCAAATGCGCATTATTTTCACATCGACCGAGTCCTGCGCCGGCCCTTTTACGCTCAACGCTGGAACCCAGATTCCTTATCATTTGATGTTGCGATTTCGACGCTCAGTGATTCCCTAAGAAAAGGTTTTGACTTGGTAGCGGCGGCAGCGCGATTAATTCTCAGGGTTAGGCCGAACTTCAAGTGGCGAATCGCCGGGCTCACGGAAAACTCGATGAGTGTAAGAGCTGCGCGCAGACTGCTGGGAAAGGACTACCCCGAAGACTGCTTTGATTTTCAGGGGAAGCTGGGCCCGGAGGCCCTTGCAGAGTCGCTCTGCGGCGCATCTGTCTTTGTTCTTCCCTCTTACGCCGAAAATAGCCCAAATTCATTGGCCGAAGCGCAAATTCTTGGCGTTCCGTGCGTCGCAAATGATGTTGGTGGCGTTTCTACTTATATCGACAACCATAAGACGGGTGTCTTGGTTCCTCCAGGTGACGCGCTGGCACTGGCCGGGTCTATCCTTTCGATGCTGAATGATCCTGGCCGCGCTATCGGATTGGCCGCCGCTGGGCGGCGTGTTGCGCTCGAGCGACACGACGCAGGTCGGATCAAGAAACAAATTCTCAACGCTTATGAAACTGTGATGTCGGATTCGCCGATATCCGGAGACGCCCGCCGGCACAATGAAGGTGGGTGACTCGGCAGTATTAAAGGAGCTCTAGGATATGAAGTTCACTCTTGTGAGGCGGTATAGTGTTGCTATGCTCTGGCGATGGATTTGTTCGGCGGTTGGCCAAAGTTATGCGAGGCGCTTCAACTTCGTGAATCGGTGGCTTTTCCGATATCCTATTCGCTGCGAGTACCTATCCGGGGACCAGTGCTTCCAAATCCAGGATACCGGTGGCATGTGTTTTGCTTTCATTAATCGGGCAATGATCGGACGCTTTCGCAGAGGAATTGAAAACCGCCTGGATACGCTGGCAGTCGAGTATCTTGTGCCGCAATGCACCATTAAAGAAGGCGACATCGTCATCGATATTGGCGCCAATATAGGGGAATTCACCAGATACTGTTGTGAACACCGGGGAGCTCGAGTTGTCGCGATTGAGCCAGAAAATGCGTGTGAAGCCGCACTAAGGATTAATCTCAAGGGTCTTGACGCTATCTATTCAAACGAAGCGCTATGGTGTGAGGATGCCGAATTGTTGCTCTATCATAGTCACGCGTCGAATGACACCACGCTGATCGAGCCGGTAACCTACGATTTCTCTGAAACCATACGCGTGGTTACGCTTGACGGATTGATGTCTCGGCTTGATACTGGGTGGGAACAGCCTATTGACACGATAAAACTCGTTAAAATTGAGGCTGAAGGCGCAGAGCCGGAAATTATCGCCGGAGGCTCCGCCACACTCGCACGTACCCATTATGTGGCAGTGGACTGCGGACCAGAGCGAGGGCTAAAGCAAGAATCCACGCTGTTGCCGGTTGTGAATGCGCTTTTGCGTCTTGGTTTTCGCTTTGTGGGCTTTAGGGCGCGACGGATGGTTGTTTTAATGAAAAATGACGCTTTAGAGAATCGGTAACGGGCTCGCATTAAAACAACGGACGAAAATGGCGGTTGCTCTCCCATGTATCTATGTGCCTCATAAAACTCAGATGGAACGATATAAGACGGGAACTGATTGCGTCCGAAAGCAATGCACGTCATGGAATCCGAGTGCCGAGAACTCCGGCACATGCCTGCTCCGTATGACAAAGTGAAGATTAATTGAAGGTTAGAAAAATCATAAGTTCCGAACTAGGCAAACGCGCGCTTTCCCTTCTTCCCGGCTGGCGCACGAAGCGCCAGATCGTTGTGATCCAAAGCGATGACTGGTTTTCGATACGAACAAAAAGCCGGTCAGCCTTAAGGCAGCTTAAGAGGGCAGGCGCCGATATCGAACGATGTCATTACATGAAGTTCGATCACTTTGAAAGGGCTGAAGATATCTCTGCCCTGTTTGAGGTATTACAAAGTGTTGTAGACTGTAATGGGCGCCCCGCGTGTCTAACAGCGAATTGCCTTTCGGCTAATCCTGATTTCAAAAAGATTCTTGAATCGGACTTCAGGGAATATTCGCGCGAACCGTCACTGCAAACTTTGAAGCGAGTACCCGGGGCCGATGGCAACATGGAAATCTGGCATCAGGCATGTTCGTCTGGCGTTTGTCATCCGCAATCTCATGGGCGTGAGCACCTGAACGTTGGGCGCTGGCTGCGTGCCCTGCAGGATGGCTCCGATAAGGTAACTCGAACTGCATTCGATAACGAAATGTTTGCGGTCAGCGCGCATATTATTCCGGAGGCTCGTGATAGCTTTATGGCAGCTTTCGATTCGGCCGGCGAAGCCGAGCCGCCAAGGCCCGATTCGGTGGTAGCGGATGCAATGGCCGAATTTACCGAGATGTTTGGGTATGCGTCACGGTCCTTTATTGCTCCAAACTATATTTGGAATTACCTAACTGAGGTCGCTTTGCATGAAAGCGGTGTCCAATTTATTCAAAGCGGCAGGGCGCAATGGGTCCCGTTAGAGGACGGGCGCGGGCGTAAGCTTCGGCGCCGCTTCCTCGGTTATGAGAATAATCTTGGCCAAATCTATCTCGTCAGAAATGTTGACTTCGAGCCATCTTCCGACCCCACAGTGGATTGGGAAGATCGAGCGCTATCTCAGGTCAAGCTTGCTTTTGGCCTCCGCAAGCCAGCTGTAATCAGTACGCATCGCGTCAACTTCATGGGTGGTCTAGATCCCAGAAATCGTGATCGCGGTCTGAAAGCACTGAGTGGCTTATTGCAGTCGGTAGTGAAGCGGTGGCCAGGCGTTGAGTTTATTCGCACTACCGAATTAGGAGACATGGTCAGGGCGAGCACAGCGCCGTGATGAAAGCGCTTGTGGTCGGCGACTTTAGTCCACAGGGGCGCTTGGCTAATCTGCACAATCAATCGCCCAAAAATGTTTTCGGTAGTTTCTTGTCGACCATCACAGGAGCAGATCTGGCAATCCTGAACCTGGAAGCGCCTTTATGTGAGCCGATCAAGCCGATAGTCAAGACCGGACCTTCCTTGCACGCCAGTCCCGAGATCGCAAGCTTTATTGCTGATTCTGGATTCGGATTGGCGTGCCTTGCCAATAATCACATAATGGATTACGGCCCGGAGGGACTTGCGGAAACCATTGCCACATTGGATCAGGCCGGTATTCCAGGAATTGGGGCTGGGGATGGCTATGAAACAGCGGTGAAACCCTTCTTTGCTGACCTCGGTTGTCAACGCATTGCTATTTTGAATTTCGCCGAAAACGAATGGAGCACCACGCACGGGGACGAACCAGGAGCTTGCCCTATCGACCCTATTCGAAACTTCGCCGCGATCCAGTCTTCGCGTCAACAGGCTGATTATGTACTGGTTATCACGCACGGCGGCCATGAATGCTACAACTTGCCTAGCCCGGCCATGCAGGATCTCTTTAGATTTTATGTAGACTCTGGCGCAGATGCGGTAGTTAATCATCACACCCACTGTACTAGTGGCTTTGAAATCTATCAAGGCAAGCTGATTTTTTACTCGGCTGGGAACTTCCTTTTTGACAGTGCCCAGCGCCGAGAGGGTCTATGGACTAAAGGAATGGCTGTAGAATTGGTATTTGATAAAAAGGGTTTATGCTTCCGGCTCCATCATTTTGATCAATGTACCGAAAGTGAGCTGTTTCGGGTGGTAGATGAAGAGGAAAGCGAAAGACGCAACCAGTATCTCGATACCCTCAATCAGACCATAGGGAATCCGGACGCTTTGGCCGAAAAATTCAACGAAATGATTAGCGATCGAAGACAGTTGTATCAAGCCTATCTCGAGCCGAGAATGCCACGCATAATTGGGGCCGCCCAGCGACGCGGTTGGTTGCCCAGCTTGCTCAGTCGCCGTCACCGCACTCTATTACTGAACCTCGTGCGATGCGAGTCGCATCGAGAGATCGTTCTTGAGCTTCTGAAGCGCGATGCTGGCCATACACGATAGCCCCGCCGGCTTCCACCCCCGCTGGATTGACTACTGCGAACGACAGGGCATCCCCTATCGCCTAGTAAACTGTCACGCCAGCGACATCATCGAGCAGGTCAAAGGCTGCCAGGCCTTGATGTGGCACCACGGGCACTCACACCCAAAGGACGTATTGATCGCCCGCCCGATCCTGTCTGCTCTGGAGCATGCCGGTATCAAGGTGTTCCCCGATTTCCGTACCGCCTGGCACTTCGACGACAAGGTGGCGCAGAAATACCTGTTCGAGGCACTCGATATACCCGCCGTTTTCGCTCATGTGTTTGTTGATCGAAAACAGGCGCTGGATTGGATCGAGCAGACCGAGTTCCCCAAGGTGTTCAAGCTCCGGCGGGGCGCCGGTTCGGCCGGTGTGAGGCTTGTTCGCGACCGACGAGCAGCGCGTAGGCTCGTTAACCAATCGTTCGGCCGGGGCTTCCCGCTCTACGACCCCTGGGCCAGCCTGAAAGATCGAGCAGACAAGGTCCGAATCGGAAAACTGCCGACGCGCTCGCTGATAACTGGGCTTGCTCGACTGGCTTATCCCCCGCGCTACGCTCGCATCCTGGGCCGGGAGCGGGGCTATGTGTACTTCCAGGACTACATCCCGGAGAACGACAGTGACACCCGCGTGATCGTAATCGGCGAGCGAGCGTTCGGCATTCGGCGCATGGTGCGCCCAGGCGATTTCAGGGCGTCGGGAAGCGGACGTATCCTGCACGCGCGCGAGGCGATCGATGAACGGTGCGTCGAACTCGCGTTCCGCGCTGCAGATAAGCTGGGCGGCGACTGCGTCGCACTCGATTTCGTTTTCGATCAGGCTGATCGCCCGCTGATCCTGGAAGCCAGCTATGGCTTCGATCAGAAGGGCTACGAGCGTTGTCCGGGCTATTGGGATCGAAACGTAAATTGGCATGAGGGCACTTTTGACGCACAAGTCTGGATGGTGGTGCGGACGCTGGAATCACTGGAGTAAGCTCACTTATATTTCTGAAAAGATGACCTACCGAGGAAAGATTAACTCAAACTTGCATCGCTGTCTCAGCTATATACCGGATCGCCTGTATTTACGCCTGCGGTACCGCCAGCGCGTAGGAAATTGGCCAGACTTAAACAACCCGAAAAAATTTACTGAGAAGCTTCAATGGTTAAAGCTTCATGACCGCAACGAGGCCCTACCGATCCTCGCGGATAAGCTGCAATTGAAAGCCTTCGTCAAGCAAAGAATTGGTGCGCAATATACGATACCGGTTCTTTCTTGGGGCAACACCGCAGACCAATTCACCATTAATACTCCTCCGGCTGCGCCATTTGTCCTAAAAACAAACCATGACAGTGGCAGTACTCGAGTTTTCCTAAATTTCGAAAATTTAGATATCAGGGGAATACAAAAGTGGCTTAGGGAGAAGCTTTCGGCTAACTTCTATTTGGCCAACCGCGAATGGGAGTATGAAAGTATTTCGCCGAAATGGTTTATAGAACCGCTTCTCGAAGATGATTCTGGAAACAGTCGCCTCAATGACTTCAAAGTTCACTGCTTTCACGGAGCTCCTTTCTTTATCCAAACTATATTTGATAGAGACTCAAAACCCAAGGAAAACTGGTTTGATGTGCATTGGAAGCCAGTTAATATTTATTACTTCTCAGAGTATAAAGCCCATGTCCCGAAACCGTCGTGTCTAAGTGAGATTCTCTCAATTGCAAAGACATTAAGCGCTGATTTCTATTATGTTCGAGTCGACTTTTATATTCGCAAAGGTCGGCCCCTTGTGGGCGAGATGACGTTTAGACCGTACGGTGGATTTATGAAGTGGAACCCAGACTCCGCGGACTATATGCTTGGAAACCTCCTCAATGTCGGGAACTAGCAGAAGCTCCAAGAATAACGGCAGGAACGTGTGCTTTATTTGTATATCATTGCGGCCTGGGGGAACCGAGAGAGTCGTCGCTCGCGCCGCGAACTATCTGACCCAGGACAGCGAAGTCACTATACTCCTCCTTAGTAGAGCCTCCACTTTCTATAAGCTCAACCCCAACGTTACATTGGTGCAGCCAAAATTTGCAGGCTTAAAAGAAGTTGGCTGGAAATGGCCTTTTAAAGTATTAATTTATCTTTGGCGTGCGATCTCTGCTGTTAAACCAGCGGTTATACTGTGCTTCGGTGAAGCGATCGCACCGCTGATTGTTGTCGTTGCACGGCTGAACCGAATACCTGTCATTGTTTTCAATCGTGCAAGTCCGCTAAGTAGCCTACGCGGCGTACGTGGATTGATTAACCCCTTGATCTATCCAATGGCCCGTTTCGTTGTAGTTCAGACTAAGCGTGCGGCAGATTTATTACGGCCTAGATATCGATTTTGCCGCTTTGAGGTATTCCCAAATCCGATATCGCTTCCGGACAAGGTGCCTCCAACCAACCAGCGCGAAATCCGTGTGATCAATGTCGGCAGCCTTGGTGGAAAAAAAAATCAAAAAGCGCTGATGCGAATTTTCGCTAACGTGAAGGTCGAGTCAAACTGGATTCTGGAGTTTGTGGGCGACGGGCCAGATAGAAAACTACTAGAACAATGTGCTAAACGCCTAAATCTTGATCAAGTCGTTCGATTTATTGGGCAACGCGATGACGTCGAGACGCTGCTTGCGGAAAGTTCGATATTTGCCTTTACTTCACTTACTGAGGGGTTTCCCAACGCTCTAGCCGAGGCGATGGCTGCCGGATGTGCATGCATCAGCTACGACTGCCCGACCGGACCAGCTGAGCTGATCGAACATGGCGTCAACGGTTTCCTGGTCGAATCGGGTAACGAAGTGGAGTATACCCGCTTTCTTCAGCGCTTGATGGACGAGCCTGAGCTACGTGCACTATTCTCGCACAACGCCCGGGAGTCGATGAGGCGATTTGAGGCAGGTGCCGTGTTGGCGAGATTGGAAGGGATGATCGAGGAAGTTGCACGGCAGGCACAAGGCTCAAGGCGCAAGGTGCAAAGAAAATCGTGACCACCTTGCGTCAATCCAGGTTCCGTCTGGTGGATGTACGGGGCGTGAAGCTTGTCCATTCATTTCTCGGCGTCCATGTCTCCATTCTTGCGCCTTGCGCTTGAAACCCTATGCGCCTGATGATCAACACCTCTGTCGTGCGCTTCGGCGGTGCAACTCAAGTCGCAGCGTCTTTGATCGAGGAGTGCCGCCGATTCGATCAGAATGAGTACCATGTAGTTCTCGGGACCGGCGTGGGTACGATTCTGAAACGGGCTGATTTCCCTGAGAATTTCGTCTTTCATGACATGGCCTTTGGGGTAATGGGGCTGGGTAATCTTGGGCGCGTACAGCGTGAAATGGCAGCTCTTGAACAGAAGATCGAACCGGATTGTGTCGTGACCACTTCGGGGCCGGCATACTGGCGCAGCAGTGCGCCGCATTTGATGGGTTACAACTTGCCCTTGTATATCTACCCGGAATCTCCTTATGTTCGTACGCTAGGTATGGCCAGGCGGACACGGCTGGCGGCGCGTAAATGGCTGCATTGTCGCTTTTTCAGGCGCGACGCCGATGCGCTGATCGTTCAAACTGATGATGTGAACCAGCGGCTTCGGCGGCTACTGGGAACTGAAAAGGTGTACACGGTCACCAATACCCACAATGGCTGGTATGAGCAACCGGCTGAATACCCGCCGCGGCTGCCCGCGCGAAGATCCGGCACTTTTCGTTTCCTGACTCTGACCAGCTACTACCCGCACAAGAATCTTGAACTGATTCCGCAGGTCATCCGCGCTTTGCCCGGAGATTTGCGCGCGAGAACGGAATTCGTGCTCACCCTCACCGACGCCAAGTACCGAGAGCGGATCTGGTCCGAAATCCCCGCACAGGTGAAACTCACCGGGCCGGTACCCCCTTCGGAGTGCCCATCGCTCTACGAGGAATGCGATGCATTGTTCCTTCCTACCTTGGCTGAGTGCTTTTCGGCCTCCTATCCGGAGGCGATGAAGATGGAAAAGCCGATCATCACGACCGACTTGGGCTTCGCCCGCAGTATTTGCCAGGATGCCGCTCTGTATTTCCAGCCCTGTAATGCGAACTCAGCGGCCAGGCAGGCTGCCCGACTGATCCAGGATCCGGTCCTGCAGGGCGAACTTCGGGAACGCGGGCGATGCCGTCTTTCCGACTTCGACACCCCGGCACAACGCGCCGATAAGATCTTGTCAATCTGCGAAGACCTGGTAGTCGAGCGCAGCGGAAAGGCCGATGTGAAGAGCCTGGGCGCATGAACACTACAAGTACCACGGCGCGAGGAAGAAACCTGGTGATCCTCAACCAGGCCGCCAACTACCTCACGGTCGGCTTCGCCAATGCCTTCAATCGGAAGTTCGAATCAGTCACGCTGATCACCGGCAGCGTCCACGTGCAGGGCGAAGAGCTCGACGACGACATCCGAGTGCACACGATCAACCGCTGGCATGAGCGTCCGGCTCTAAAGAAAGCCCTGTCCTACGCTTTGGGACTGCTGCGTATGTGGTGGCTGCTGATGATTCGCTACCGGCGCCACGAGGTGCTTTTTGTCTCGGTTCCGCCCATGGGCTACTTACTGAACCTGGTCCTACCGCACCGTTTCAGCATGGTGATCTGGGACATTTACCCAGACACTCTCCGCATTACCGGCATGAGGGAGTCGCATCCGATCTACCGCATTTGGGCCCGGCTTAACCGTCGCTCGTTTGGCAAGGCTTATCGTCTATACACCATCAGCGAGGTGATGGCGGATGCACTATCAAAGTATGTTGACCGCGAGCGACTCGTAATCCAGCCGATCTGGTCCATCTTCCAGGGTGACGAACGGATACCAGTGGATCGCAATCGATTCCTCAAGGAACTGGTCCTCGGGAAACGCTTCATCGTGCAGTATTCGGGGAACATAGGCCTCACACACAATGTCGAGCTGTTGGTCGACATTGCCGAACGGCTGCACGATCGACCCGATATCCTTTTCCAGATCATTGGCCGAGGCCCACGGGAGCCGTGCATTCGGCGGCTGGTCGATGAACGCGGGCTTTCAAACGTGCAGATGCTGCCGTTTCAATCGGACGAGATGTTTCCGCACTCGCTGTCGGCTGCTGATCTTGGCGTAGTTATTCTCAACGACCGCGTCAGCCAGGGCTCGGTGCCGAGTAAGGCATTCAACCTGATGAGTTTCGGTGTGCCTTCGCTTTACGTCTCTTCCCCAGACAGCCAGTTGGCGCGCTACGCGGAGAAGTACGGCCATGCCCGCTGTCTCAGCCACGAGCAGCTCGACGAGATCGTTGACTTTATTATCGAGATAGCTTCCCAACCCGACCTTCGCGAAACCATGAGTGAGCGGGCGATGTTGGCCGCTGAGGATTTCCGGCGGGACAATGCAGATCGTTTTGCCACAGCCTATTTCCAGGAACCTGCACAAGCCACATGAATCGGATACTCTCCGACAATCTCAAGAACCTTCGCGGCTGGCGCACGCCCAGAAAGCTTATAGCCTTTGCTGTGGATGACTACGCCAACGTGCGGGTGGCCTCCAGGGAAGCCCGTCAGAGGCTAATCGATGCCGGGCTGGACTTGTCCCATCAGATGGACCGATATGACGCCCTGGAGACCCGGCAGGACCTGGAAGCTCTGTTCGAAGTGCTGGACTCAGTTTGTGACAGTCGGGATCGTCCAGCAAAGTTCACGGCCTACGCGCTGTCGGCCAACCCCGATTTTGCGCGAATTCGTGCTGACGGCCAGCACTATCACGGTGAAACGGTTCCGGCAACCTTCTCCCGCATGGAGGCTGAGCAGCCGGCGGCCTACCAGGGCGCCTGGGCACTGTGGCAGGAAGGCATGGAGCGGGGGCTGCTGCAGCCGCAGTTCCACGGGCGGGAACACCTGAACGTGGAACTGTTCGAGCACAAGCTGAGATCGGGCGCCCCGGACCTGCTCGCCAACGTGGAGCAGGACAGTCTGACCGGCATCGCTGGTGATCCGGCGATGCCCGGCGTGGGTTTCACGCATGCCTTCGGGCTTCACGACGGTGCCGCCCTGCCCGGCCATCGCGAGATTCTGACGGACGGTTTGGATCGATTCGAAGAAGTCTGGGGATTTCGCTCGAAAACCTTCACACCGCCGGCCCAGAAGCTGCACCCCGCACTGCATGAAACAGCCGAATCCGGTGGCGTCGTGTCCATCGATAAACCATTCCGCTGCACCAGAGCAATGGGCGACGGCACATCTCGCCGCGAAGTCAACCATAGTGGCCGTCAGCGTGAGCAAAATCATGTCACCGTGGTCCGCAATGTCGTCTTCGAACCCGGCAAGGATATGGGCTTCGATCCGGTTAAGCGCGCGCTGCAACAGGTTGCTGCGGCCTTTCGCTGGCACAAGCCAGCCATCATCAGCTCGCACCGGGTCAATTTCTGCGGCCACCTCGACGAAGCGAATCGAAAGCGTGGGCTTGAGGATTTGCGAAAGCTTCTCGAGAAGATCACCGCGCGATGGCCTGATATCGAATTCGTCAGCGTGGATGAGTTGGTAGAACATCTGGATCAGCCCGCATGACGCCGATCCGGCGCCTTCTCTACCTGGGCTACTATTTCCGGAAGATGAACTGGCCGCTGTTGCTGCGCTTCATGGACCATGTTCGCGAGCACCACGGCATCGGTCGGGGGCGGCAGGCTGCGGCGCTTGTGATCGATTCCTTGCGCTACAACATCTCACCGCTGGAGTGGTACCAATTCGGCTTCGTTTCGATGACATCGGCGGAAAAGGCCACGTGGGCTGGCACCGGGACCATGTACGAGTTCCAGCTGCGCGCGAATCCATCCGAACACCGCGAAGTGCTCAATGACAAGCGTCGGTTCTACAAGGCCTTTGGTCAGTTCTTTCGTCATAAGCTGCTCGATCGCAAAGCGCTTGAGCAAGAACCCCAACGCGCTCGAGAACTGCTCGGTGAAAATGAGAAACTGGTCTTCAAGGAATCGACCGGCAACTGCGGCGTCAGCGTACACATCGTGCCCACCAGTGATCTGGACGCTGATTCACTGGCCAACTGGATGCGCGAGAACGACTACGACATGGTCGAGACCTTCGCCCGACAGCATGACGCGCTTCAGGCGCTTTCTCCATCCGGTGTCAATACGGTTCGGATCTTCACTCTGGTCACCGAATCGGGCGAATACAGGTTGCTGGGTTGCCGGTTGCGCATCTCAGTCGATTCACACGTAGACAACCTGGCAGCCGGCAACCTGGCGGCGCCCATCGATGCCGAGACCGGGCGTGTGAACGGGCCCGGCGTGTATTCCGACATCACGCGCGCCCCGGAAAAGATCCATCCGCGCACAGGGGTGCCAATCGAGGGATTCCAAGTGCCCTTCTGGAAGGAAACGCTGGATATGGTGCGGGAGGCCAGTCTGCTGCATCCCGAGAATCGATCGATCGGCTGGGATGTGGTCGTAACGCCTGAAGGGCCGGGCCTGATCGAGGGCAATCATGACTGGTGCAAGCTGGTGTGGCAGTTGCCGGTTCATCGCGGCCTCAAATTCATGCTTGACTCGGACGAACGAGCACCTCGGTCCAAAGAGCCGTAGTCAACTTGAGCGTTTTTTTTACCCCTGTTTCTAATGGGCTGCCACCGGCATTGGTCACATACGGCTGGTGCCGCTCCGCATACACCGTAGTCCGCTCGCTGGCGCGCCGAGGTGTCGAGGTGCATGTGGCGGACAGCTCAAGACTGGCGATGTGCCGATTTTCCCGGTTTGCGCGCAGTTTTACCCGCCTGCCGGATTTTTACTCTGAGCCTGTGGCCTATATCGAAGCACTGGCTGCAGCGATGGAACGAACCGGCGCGGAAGTTCTGCTGCCGTGCTTCGAGGACGTTGAATTGGTGATTCGGCACTGGGATGCCCTGCCCCGCGCAACTCGAGTCGCCATGCCTGCCATGAGCGACTGGGCCGTGGCCGAGGACAAGCTCAACTACCTGGCTCGGGTTGGTGCGGCGGGCTGTCCGGTGCCACGTACCTGGCAGGTTTCCAACAGGGCGGAGCTGGACTCGATCGCCGCCCAGGTCGACTACCCGGTGCTCGTCAAGGTGCGAATGGGCAACGGGGCGCGCGGCGTGGAAATCGTCGATTCTCCCACTGAACTGAAAGACAGCCTCCTGGCTATGGTGGATACCTACGAACTGGCTCAGCATCGCTGGCCCATTATTCAGGAGCGGCTTGCAGGGCGAAAGTTCAAGCTTGACGGCGTCTTCTGCAATGGCGAACCCGTCGGGATGTCGCCATTCGAGATCCTGCGCTGCAAGGGGGCCGGCAAGTTCGGGACATCCACGTTTCGCCGTAGCGTTGATGAACCGACGGTCGTCGAGCACGCCACCACCGCGCTACGCGCGCTCAATTGGCACGGCATGTTCAATACAGACTGGATCTGCGATGATCATGGTGTTCCCCATCTAATTGACATCAACGGCCGGCTCAGCGGCGGGGTGGCGGTGCCGTATGAGGCCGGTATGGATCTGCCCTGGTTGTGGTATCAAGTATCCGCAGGTCTGGAGCCCGATGCCAATCTACAGACTTGCGCCGGCGTGCCGGTCCGCTGGCTCCTGGGGGATGCAATCGCTTTCGTGGAGCACGTTGGCGCCGGCAAACTTCGCGAGGCCCTTGGCATGCTCAAACCGGTACGCGGCTGCCGCCACGATGATTTTGTCTGGAGCGATCCGCTGCCGCTTGTCGGGGAAGCGCTGGACTATTTTGCGAAGTTCCTTGGCGCGCGGGGTTCGGTGCGGCCTATGACCAAGGGGATGGTGCGATAGGCGGCAAAGGCACTAGGCTCAAGGAACAAGGGGAAAGGGCACTTCTTTGTTTGCGGTCGTGAAGACGCTTTCGTTGCTAGTGTATCCACTGGGTATCGTGATGGTGCTGCTTGTGTTTGCCCTCGCACTCCTGCTCTGGGGCAGGCGGCGCCTTGGGATCGGCTTGCTAACGGGAAGCATTTTGCTCCTGTGGGTGTTTTCTATGCCCGCAGTCGGAAACTGGCTGGTCTGGCAGCTGGAGCGAGAGTGGTCCTATGTTGCTGTTGAGGAGCTACCGCGTGCTGACGCGGTGGTCGTATTGGGCGGTGCGTTCAGTTCCGGCAATGGTCAATGGACCTACCCCAGCGCCGGCGGCACTGTGGATCGGTACTGGCACGCGGCGCGGATATACCACGCCGATAGGGCGCCACTCGTGATCGTCAGCGGCGGCCGACAACCTCATCTGAGTGGAGGCATGACCGAGGCTGAGTCCGGGGCTCTGTTTTTGGGAGACATGGGCATCCCAGAAGAAGCGCTGATCCTGGACAAGGCCTCGCTGACCACGGCTGAACACTTCGATAATCTGCGTGAGATCATGCGGACGCGAGAGATTCGCACTTTGTTGGTCGTGACCTCCGCCAGTCACATGCAGCGCTCTTTAGCAACGCTTGGTCGATTGGATGTGCGCCTGACGCCAGTCGCCACCGACTTCAGCGCCATCGAGGATCCGCCCTTCATCCTGCGTGACTGGCTGCCGGCGGTGTCCGGCCTGTCGCGAAGCACGCGGGCATTTCACGAGCTTCTTGGCCTGTGGTACTACCGCCTCACGGGTCGGGCCTGAGTTGCTCACTCTCATGCTGACACAAGGACAGTCACTGACTACATGAGCAAGAAAGCACTATTAACGGGAATTACCGGCCAGGACGGCGCCTATCTTACGGAATTCTTGCTGGGCAAGGGTTACGAAGTTCATGGGATCAAGCGCCGGGCATCTTCCTTCAACACCCACCGCATCGACCACCTCTACCAGGACCCGCACGAGCCCAATCCCAGGCTGGTGCTGCACTACGGCGACCTGACCGACTCAACCAACCTCATCCGCGTCGTGCAGGAAGTCCAGCCCGACGAAATTTACAACCTGGGCGCCCAGAGCCACGTGGCGGTGTCCTTCGAAAGCCCCGAATACACCGCCAACAGCGATGCCTTGGGCACGCTGCGGCTGCTCGAGGCCATTCGCATCCTGGGACTGGAAGACAAGGTGCGCTTCTACCAGGCCTCCACCTCGGAGATGTTCGGCAAGGTGCAGGAAACGCCCCAGCGCGAGACCACGCCCTTCTACCCGCGCTCGCCCTACGGCGCGGCCAAGCTCTACGGGCACTGGATTACCGTCAACTACCGCGAGTCCTACGGCCTGTATGCCTGCAGCGGCATCCTGTTCAACCACGAATCCCCCCGGCGCGGCGAGACCTTCGTCACCCGCAAGATCACCCGCGCCCTGGCGCGCATCTACTTAGGCCTGGACGAGCGCCTGTACCTGGGCAACCTCAACGCCCTGCGCGACTGGGGCCACGCCCGCGACTACGTGGAAGCGCAGTGGCTGATGCTGCAGCAGAACCAGCCCGAGGACTACGTCATCGCCACGGGTGAGCAGCATTCGGTGCGCGATTTCGTCAACGCCGCCGCCGCCCGCCTGGACATGCAGATCGACTGGCGCGGCAGCGGCCCGGAAGAACACGGCGTGCTCGCCAGCGCGCCCGAGGACTGCGCCGCCGAACCGGGCACGCGCATCGTCGCGGTGGACCCGCGCTACTTCCGCCCCGCTGAGGTCGACACCCTGCTCGGCGACCCGAGCAAGGCGCGTGAGAAGCTGGGCTGGCAGCCGAAGACCACATTCGACGAACTGGTCTCGGAAATGGTGGAAAAGGATCTTGAGCGCGCCCGGCGCGACGCACTGATCGAAAGAGAAGGCTACCGCGCCTACCGTTTCAAGGAATGAATGTGGTTGAAGGAAAAAGGCGAAAGGTGAAAGGGCAAATGGGTGAACGGGTTAACGGGGTAATGGGTTAACGGGGGAGCGGGGGCAAGTTAAAGGATGAACAATCAATGACGAATGGTTTAAACCTTATGCAGACTGATGATCGTGTTTTTGTCGCCGGTGCCAGGGGGATGGTGGGGAGTGCCATCTGCCGGGCACTGGAAGCTCAGGGGTTCGAGAATGTGCTGGCTCCGACGCGGTCGGAGCTGGATCTGGGGGATCAGGCTGCAGTCGGCAACTGGTTTGCCGAAAACCGGCCCGAATTCGTCTTCCTGGCCGCCGCCAAGGTCGGCGGCATCCACGCCAACGACACCTACCCGGCCGAGTTCATTTACGACAACCTGGTCATCGAGACTAACGTCATCCACTCGGCCTGGAAGCATGGGGTCAAAAAGCTTTGTTTTTTGGGCTCGTCGTGCATCTACCCCAAGCACGCCCGACAGCCGATGAACGAAGACCAGCTGCTCACCGGCCCGCTGGAGCCCACAAACGAGTGGTACGCCATCGCCAAGATCGCCGGCATCAAACTGTGCCAGGCCTACCGGCGCCAGTACGGCTTCGACGCCATCAGCCTGATGCCCACCAACCTGTACGGCCCCGGCGACAACTTCCATCCGAAGAACTCGCATGTTTTGCCGGCTCTGATCCGGCGTTTCCATGAAGCGAAGGAAGAGGCCCGGGAAGAAGTTGTTATTTGGGGCACTGGGACACCTCTACGGGAGTTCTTGCATGTCGACGATCTGGCCGATGCCTGCCTGTTTCTGATGAACAGCTATTCATCGGAACAGATCGTCAATATTGGCGTCGGTGAAGATATTGCCATCCTCGACCTGGCGCGGCTGGTAGCCGACGTGGTGGGATTCGAGGGGAAGATTCTTACCGATTCTTCGAAGCCGGACGGAACGCCTCGCAAACTTCTGGACGTTGCGCGTTTGCAGGAGCTTGGTTGGAGCGCCTCGATCGGGTTGCGGGAAGGTGTACGGGAGACGTATGAGTGGTTTTTGGCGAATCGGGAAAGAGCCAGGATGTAGGCGAAAGGCAAGACGTGAAAGGGGGAACGGGTTAATGGGTTAATGAGAGGTCGATGCTCCATCTATGCTTTGAGTTATCTGCCCGCTCTTCCTTCAAATGAACTGATCCGTTACTAACACGGTGCTTGATGTGGTTGCTTTTAGTCTGGTGGCATGGCTGTAAGGGACCAGGATGTTTTCGGCTGCATTAAGTTGCTGCTCGCGACTCGCTTCGGATAGGCAGCCGGTAACTAGGCTCAAGACCCGGGGTTGCTCATTGGCTTCAAATGACAGCTCTTCGCCTTCTTTCAGGTTGATCTGTCGGATGCGAAATTCTTTGCAGTCCGCAATGGTGCGTTGGCCGCGTTGGGTGAAAGTTGGCTGAGGGTCGGGTTCGATGTCGTTGAAGTCGATGGATTGGAGGCTTTCGGTCACGTGCAGGTCTCTCGGTTTGCCGTCCAGGCCTACCCTGCCCCAGTCGTACACCCGGTATGTGGTGTCGGAATTCTGCTGGATTTCAAGGATCAGGTTGCCGGCATCGATGGCATGCAGGCGGCCAGATTCGAGCAGCATGGCTTGGCCGTCGGAGACATCGAATCGGTGCAACAGGGGTTCGAGCGCCTCTTCGGCGATGGCCTGTTCGAATTGCGTCCTGGAGATGTCGGGCTTCAGGCCTACGATCAACGCGGCACCTGGTTCTGAGTTGGCGATATACCAGCACTCTGTTTTAGGCTCACCGCCCAGTTTTTCTGCTACCGCCTTTGGCGGGTGGACCTGGAGGCTCAGTCGTTGGCTGCAGTCCAGCCATTTGACCAGCACGGGAAAGGGCTGCTTGCGGTCGTAACCCGGGCCCATGATGGCTTCGGATTCGTCCTCCATCAGCTCTCGCAGAGTATTTCCGGTGGCCGAGTCCACCGACTGGGCTTCGGGGCGATCGACGATCTCCCAGGATTCACCGATGGGCTCCGTGCCCGGCAATTGCCGGCCCAGCGCGGTTTCGAACGACCGGCCGCCCCAGACGCGGGTTTGGTAGATGGGTTTGAATTTCAGTAGGTGCATGATTTGTCCCCTTGGTGCCTGGGCGAGATGGTAGCGGGGGTGAGGCTAAAGGATCAAGGTGAAAGGTAAAAAGATGTTGGATTTGATTAATCGGGATGAGGAGTTGTTCGGGTCTGACGTTCGGGCGCGGGAGGGGGAGTTGTCGGCGCTTGTGGCTGAGTCTCGATTTCTTGTGATTGGGGGTGCGGGCTCTATTGGGCAGGCGGTGGTCAAGGAGATCTTTCGGAGGAACCCGAGAGTGCTTCATGTAGTCGACATATCCGAAAACAACATGGTCGAGCTGGTGCGGGATCTGCGGTCTTCGCTGGGGTATATCGACGGGGATTTTCGGACCTTTGCCATTGACTGTGGGGCGCGTGAGTTTGCGGCGTTGATGGCCGCGGGTGACGGGTACGACTATGTGCTGAATCTTTCGGCACTCAAGCACGTGCGCTCGGAGAAGGATCCGTTCACGCTGATGCGGATGATCGAGGTGAACGTGTTCAATACGGTGGCCACGCTGGCGCAAGCGCGCGAGCGCGGGGCGAGCAAGTATTTCTGTGTTTCGACCGACAAGGCGGCCAACCCGGTGAACATGATGGGGGCGAGCAAGCGGATCATGGAGATGTTCCTGATGCGGGAGAGCCGCACCCTGCCCGTCTCCACGGCGCGCTTTGCCAACGTGGCGTTTTCTGATGGGTCGCTGCTGCACGGCTTCAACCAGCGCCTGGCCAAGCGCCAGCCGATTGCCGCGCCCAACGACGTGCGGCGCTATTTCATCACGCCTAAGGAGTCGGGTGAGTTGTGCCTGATGTCGTGCCTGCTGGGCGAGAATCGGGACATCTTCTTCCCCAAGCTCTCCGAGGCGCTGCATCTGACGCGCTTTTCGGATATTGCGGTGCGCTACCTGGAAGCGCGCGGGTTCGAGCCCTACGAGTGCGACAGCGAGGACGAGGCGCGGGACAGGGCCGAGGAGTTGATTGCCGACGGGAAGTGGCCGGTGTATTTCTTCAAGAGCGATACGACGGGGGAGAAGGATTTCGAGGAATTTTATACGGGGGAAGAAGACATTGACTGGGGGCGGTTTGAGACGATTGGGGTGATTCGGAATCCGGTCGAGTTTGACGAGGCCATGCTGAATCATTTTGTGGAATGTATCGAGGGGATGCGGGCGCGTGGGGCTTGGGAGAAAGCGGAGATTGTTGAGCTTTTTAGTGAAATGATTCCGGAGTTTCGGCACCTGGAGACGGGGAAGTATCTGGATTCAAAAATGTAGGTTGAAGGCGAAAGGAACAAGGCTAAAGGGAAAAGGAAAAAGGTGAAAGGTTAAGGGGCTAAAGGCGAAAGGGGAAGGAGGCCAAAGGCTCAAGGTCTGAGGGGGAAAGGTCCCAAGGGAAAACGGGTTAATGGGGAACGGACGAGCGTTGAACGGTGAAAGGCGGAAGGCTGAGGGAGGAATTTTGGGTGCGGGGATCAGGGGAGTTCGTTGATTGAGTGGGTGAAGGGGTTGATGATGGTCAGGTTGTTGATGGTGTGTTCGGGTTGAAGGTCTTCGGATAGCAGGTACTGGCATTTGGCGCGTTGGGCTGCGGCGAGTATCAGGATATCCCACCAGGAGTAGTTGGTCTGGTCTTCCAGTGCCCAGGCGAGCTCCATCACTTCCAGGTCGATGTCGACGGGCTGCCATGTATGGAGGTCACGTATATCGGCACGCGCTTTCTCCGGCGGGAGGCCGGGTTCGAGTTTGCGGGTGACAACTTGATAGTATTCCTTGAGCACTTGTGTGCTAATTCGCCCGGATCGCGTATTCCACAGGTGTCGCAGCCAGTCACGCGCCACGCTGTGTTTTTGAGAATGGCCGGGGTCGCAGGCGTAGACCAGGATATTGGTATCAACGAAGCAGATCGCGGTCATACAGGCTCTCGCGCGTGGGGTAGGCTTTTCCGGGTTTGGTCAGGGGGCTGCGTTGGCGGCTGAAGAAGCGGTCGGCAGCGGCATCGAGTCTGGATTCGCGCTGGCGGTATTCGGCCAGCATTTCTCCAACCAGGCGCGACACGCTGGTGTTGCGACGCGCGGCTTCCATGCGGGCCCAGCGAGCGGTTTCGGGATCAAGGGTGATAGTGACGTTCTTCATGACACGAAGTTCGTGGGGCACGGGGTTAGTGTAAGGGCGCGGGTGGGAGAGTGCAAGGTGAAGGGAGCTAGGCGAAGGGGGTCAGGAGAAAGGGGAAAGGAAAAGCGGGTTCCGGCTTCGCCTGCGGCTACGCCGTGACAGGTCCGGGTTCCGGGCCGTGACGGGTTACGCTTTACGGTTTACGGTTTGCGGAGGCAATGCGGTACGGAATACATCGGGTTGCGGGTTCGCAACAGTTCGGACTGATGTCCGGCATTTCCCAATCGCTGGCCGGCCGCTCGGCATTTCTGGAATTGTTGCCCTTGAGCCAGTCGGAGCTGGATGCCGGTGAATTGGCCCCGGCGGGGCTTTACTCCCGGATTCATGCGGGTGGTTACCCTGCCCTGTTCGACCGGCCGCTTGTACGGCGTCACTGGTTCCCTGCTTATGTGACGGCCTACGTGGAAAGAGACGTGCGCCAGTTGATCAAGGTAATGGATCTCGATACCTTCCAGCGTTTTGTCCGGCTCTGTGCCGGGCGCAGTTGTCCGTCGCGGATGCGACCGCGACCTACGCATTCGGTGCCACCGTCACGGTCGATGCCCGCGGGTGGGCACCGGTGCCATCGTCACGGCCGATGCCCGCATGTAGGTCGGGGCCGCGTCCCCGACGGGCGAGGCTTGAGATCGGTGTGGTGGTTGATGCGATGTCGTCCGTCGCGGATGCGACCGCGACCTACGCATTCGGTGCCACCGTCACGGGCGATGCCCGCGAGTGGGCACCGGTGCCATCGTCACGGACGATGCCATTGCGAACCCACCCCGCATGTAGGTCGGGGCCGCGTCCCCGACGGGCGAGGCTTGAGATCGGTGTGGTGGTTGATGCGATGTCGTCCGTCGCGGATGCGACCGCGACCTACGCATTCGGTGCCACCGTCACGGGCGATGCCATTGCGAACCCGGCCCGCGTGTAGGTCGGGGCCGCGTCCCCGACGGGCGAGGTGGGGAACCGGAACGCGCAGCGGGGCAACCCCCAACCCGCGCATTCGGTGCCACCGTCACGGGCGATGCCCGCGGGTGGGTCGGGGCCGCGTCCCCGACGGGCGAGGTGGGGAATCGGAACGCGTGGCGGGACAACCCCCAACCCGCGCATTCGGCGGCACCGTCACGGCCGATGCCCGCGTGTAGTCGGGGCCGCGTCCCCGACGGGCGAGGCTTGAGATCGGTGTGGTGGTTGATGCGATGTCGTCCGTCGCGGATGCGACCGCGACCTACGCATTCGGTGCCACCGTCACGGTCGATGCCCGCGGGTGGGCACCGGTGCCATCGTCACGGACGATGCCATTGCGAACCCGGCCCGCATGTAGGTCGGGGCCGCGCCCCCGACGGGCGAGGTGGGGAACCGGAACGCGTGGCGGGACAACCCCCAACCCGCGCATTTGGCGGCACCATCACGGCCGATGCCCGCATGTAGGTCGGGGCCGCGTCCCCGACGGGCGAGGTGGGGAATCGGAACGCGTGGCGGGACAACCCCCAACCCGCGCATTCGGCGGCACCATCACGGACGATGCCCGCGTGTAGGTCGGGGCCGCGTCCCCGACGGACGAGGCTTGAGATCGGTGTGGTGGTTGATGCGATGTCGTCCGTCGCGGATGCGACCGCGACCTACGCATTCGGTGCCACCGTCACGGGCGATGCCCGCGGGTGGGCACCGGTGCCATCGTCACGGACGATGCCATTGCGAACCCACCCCGCATGTAGGTCGGGGCCGCGTCCCCGACGGGCGAGGCTTGAGATCGGTGTGGTGGTTGATGCGATGTCGTCCGTCGCGGATGCGACCGCGACCTACGCATTCGGCGGCACCGTCACGGGCGATGCCCGCGGGTGGGCACCGGTGCCATCGTCACGGACGATGCCATTGCGAACCCACCCCGCGTGTAGGTCGGGGCCGCGTCCCCGACGGGCGAGGCTTGAGATCGGTGTGGTGGTTGATGCGATGTCGTCTACGCATTCGGTGCCACCGTCACGGGCGATGCCCGCGGGTGGGCACCGGTGCCATCGTCACGGACGATGCCATTGCGAACCCGGCCCGCGTGTAGGTCGGGGCCGCGTCCCCGACGGGCGAGGTGGGGAACCGGAACGCGCGGCGGGACAACCCCAACCCGCGCATTCGGCGGCACCATCACGGGCGATGCCCGCGTGTAGGTCGGGGCCGCGTCCCCGACGGGCGAGGTGGGGAATCGGAACGCGTGGCGGGACAACCCCCAACCCGCGCATTTGGCGGCACCGCCACGGGCGATGCCCGCATGTAGGTCGGGGCCGCGTCCCCGACGGACGAGGCTTGAGATCGGTGTGGTGGTTGATGCGATGTCGTCCGTCGCGGATGCGACCGCGACCTACGCATTCGGTGCCACCGTCACGGGCGATGCCCGCGGGTGGGCACCGGTGCCATCGTCACGGACGATGCCATTGCGAACCCACCCCGCATGTAGGTCGGGGCCGCGTCCCCGACGGGCGAGGCTTGAGATCGGTGTGGTGGTTGATGCGATGTCGTCCGTCGCGGATGCGACCGCGACCTACGCGCGCTAGATCGAGTCGCTTCGCCTCACCTCCGATCAGGCGGAGGGTTTTGCTAGAAGGCTGGCCGGGAGAGTGGCGCTTTAGAGAAGGTATCAGGAAGAAGCGACGGGTTACGGGTTACGGGTTCCGGGAGCCGTTTGTTTACGGCTGGACTCTGGTTCGTGTAAAATACGACTCACTATGAGTCATATTTTTTGTCATGAGTACTGAAATTGAAACACGCGTAGCGGCGACGGTTGCCGGACAGACTCCCAAGGCCATTCGGCAGGAGTTTCAGCGGGTACTGAAGCGATCTGCTGTTTCCGCGGGCCGTGCCCGTCTGCAGCTCAGCTTCCGGGATGTGATTTACTTCTGTTTCAAAAAAGAACTGGAGCAGGAAGGCATCAGTGTAGGCCCTGACGAGCGGCGCGAGCTGTATTCCGTTTTCAGGCGCAATGTGGCGCATTCGGGTCGCTGGAGACGCGACGGACAACAACTGAAGCGGAGCGGAAACGTTCCCGTTGTCTTCGATCTCGGTCCAATCATCAACCGATCAAGCTCGGAGCTACGCGCCTACAGGCTGGGTTCGACCCGCATCGAGCGCAATCCTGAGATCTGCGGTGGCCAGCCGGTTTTCCGGGGTACGCGAGTGCCGGTCCAGCAGGTGGTCGAGCAGATCCGGCAAGGGGTGCCGGTTGAGCAACTTCGCGAAGACTATCCGGCGCTGGATCGTGCAGCACTTTCCTATGCTGCGCTGAAAGCCCGTATGGGCAACGACCCAGGGCGTCCTCCTGGCCGTTTGCAGATCAGACGTGCTGCCGGTGAAGCTGCTGATTGACGAAAACCTGTCCCCGCTTCTTGCGCAATGGGCCAACCAGGCAGGATTTCCCTCACAAGCAGTCAGGGATGCAGGCCTTATGGGGCAACCGGATATCCACGTCTGGCAGCACGCCTGGCGATATGACCAGGTCGTTGTCACACTGAATATGGGTGATTTCCTCAACCTGGCGCGTAATATCGAACTCCACCCCGGAGTGATTGCGCTACGCGAAGCTGGGCTCAGCCGTGAAGACCAATGGCAACGCCTTTGCCAGGCGCTGGAATGGGCAGACGACCGCTGTGGCGGTGACCTTGTCAACAAGGTGCTGGAAGTGTGTGGTGACGGTGACCTGGAGATACATGACGTGCCTTGACGAGCGATGCATGAAAATGGCGTTAGGGTTCTTTAAAAAGGGTTTCAGGAAGAAGCGACGGGTTACGGGTTACGGGTTACGGGGTTCAGCTTTTGGGGACGAAGCCGGTTTTCAGGCCGAAGATTTCGGCGATGTTGTTCAGTGTGGTGACGGTGGGGTTGCCTTTGCCGGATTCGATTTGGCGCAGGGCCTGTACGCTGATGCCGCGGTGGCGGGCGAATTCGGGTTGGGTGAGGCCGCTGATGTGACGCATTCGGCGGACGGCTTCGCCGATTTCGATGCGGCCACTGGCCAGATCGCGGTGGAGTTGGTTGAGTTGCTCGCGGGCTTGTTGCGGATCGGGTCTGGCTGGATTGCGCGGCATGTCAGTTCAACCTCGCCAGGGACTCGGCCTGGGCGTCGATGGATGGTTTGCAGGCTTTGATGATTTCGGCATCGACGCCTGCATTGGCGGCCAGATCAGCCAGTTGCCCGATTTGTTCGGCAAACTGTTTTAGTGACTGCACCAGATCCCGCCGTTCTGCATCGTCCAGTTCCAGATGCGCAACGATCTCCGGCCACTCGCGCAGGTTGCGGCCATCAGCATCGACCCAGTGAAGCGCTCGCGGGATGAGTTCGGGGTCACGATACATCGGCGCGAAGTCAAACAGGGGCGTCAGCCGGATGCTGCCGTCGGCTCGCCGCTGAACGGCATGGTTGCGGGCATGGTTGTCGGTGTTGCGCAGGGCGCGATTGAGAACGTCGCGCTTTATGAATTCGCGGGTGTCGGCTTCGGGGGCGTCGGAATGACGCCGCAGTGCTTCGAGCAGGCGGTTCAGGTTGGCGGGCACGCCAAACCCTTGCAAGCCCGCCAGGCTGGCCAGGCTCTCCTGCGCCAGGCGCTGGACGCCTTCGCGGGTGACCCGGCGGTCAAATCTTGGCAGCAGCAACCAGCGACCGTGCTGTTCAATCCTCTCGGCGGCGTAAACATCGAGTCCGCAGGCGGCCGCCACGCGCAGGTAAGCCGCTTCGTTGCGAAGAATCAGTTCGTCGTCACGGTGACGACCGCGCGGCCCTTTGACCAGCCAGTGAGAGCCCGCCCGTTCATCCGGCAGGGCCAGGTCGGGGTGCAAACGGCCTTCAGGGTCCATGGTCAACAAGAATTTGGGCGCCATGCCCTGAACGCCCGTTGTGCCCGAGGCCAGCATGGAATGCGTGGCCAGATACTCCACCACCGCTTCTTTACGATCGGCAAGCTCGCGAAAGCTGAAGCCCGCATCGGCGCCGGCCGGTGGCGGGTTCCGTCGGGCGTGGTCGGCCTGGAAAGCCACGGCCTGATCGATGCGCAGTGCGCCGATGGGGTTGAAGGCACCGTTTAGCAGCAGCGGCAGGGCCAGGCCGTCGTGATCGCGAAGGTCGAGCAGCTGCACAAGAAGGCGCCTGCCCTGCCCCTGCGGCACCAGATCGTAGAGAAATGCCGGCATCCTGGGCCTGGGGTCATTGCCGAGATCGGTGATCAGCCTCACCGGCAGCGTCAGCGAAACCGGCCAGGGGTCGGGGTCGCCGAATACGTAGTCCGGCAGGTACTCCACGCGAGCGTGCTCGTCAGCCAGCGGCTCGATGCGGGCAGCGGGTATCCAGCGGCCGTCGCAGTGGATCTGGATGATGGGTTGGGTCATGGGGGGAGTTTATCATTTATTTTGATGGGTAAATAGACGCACCCGGATCGCTATTTGGGTGTTTAAATGAAGGTTTCAGGCAAAATAAGGGGTTACGGGTTCGGGGTTCGGGCGCGGGGGGGGGGCTGCGCCGCGGTCTGGACTGAACGCGTTTTGTATATTACAGTCATATACAAATGATTGACTGGACTCGGGTCAAGGGATTCGACTGGGATGCCGGGAATGCCCGCAAGAGCGTGGACAAGCATGGTGTCAGCCAGTCACAGGCCGAACAGGTGTTTTTCGGCCAGCCATTGTTGATTGCACCCGACACTCAGCACAGCGAAGAAGAGCGGCGCTGGCATGCCCTGGGGCAAACGCTGGACCAGCGGTTCTTGCACGTGACGTTCACGCTTCGCGAAGCGGGCACATTGATTCGCGTGATTTCGGCGCGGCCAATGCATCGGAAGGAGAGACAGCACTATGCCAAAGCACATCAAGCGCCCACCGGAATTCAAGACGGAAGCTGAGGAGCGGGCTTTCTGGGAATCGCACGATTCCAGTGAGTACGTGGACTGGAGCCGGGCGCGATCGGTGCGCATGCCGAACCTGAAGCCGTCGACGAAGACGATTTCGCTTCGCCTGCCCGAGTCGTTGCTCGAGCGCATCAAGATCGAGGCCAACAAGCGGGATATGCCTTATCAGAGTTTGATCAAGGCCTGGTTGGCGGAGGATGTTGAAAACAGGTCTTAGGTTTCAGAGTAACCGGTGTTCCGGGTTCCGGGTTTGTCGTATGGCTCCGGCTGTGAATCGGCGACCCGGAAAAGTCGTCCGTCGCGGATGCGACCGCGACCTACGCATTCGGCGGCACCGTCACCAACGGTGCCCGCGTGTAGGTCGGGGCCGCGTCCCCGACGGACGAGGTGGGGAATCGGAACGCGTGGCGGGACAACCCCCAACCCGCGCATTCGGCGGCACCGTCACCAACGGTGCCCGCGTGTAGGTCGGGGCCGCGTCCCCGACGGGCGAGGTGGGGAATCGGAACGCGCGGCGGGACAACCCCCAACCCGCGCATTCGGCGGCACCATCACCAACAGCGCCCGCGTGTAGGTCGGGGCCGCGTCCCCGACGGACGAGGTGGGGAATCGGAACGCGCGGCGGGACAACCCCCAACCCGCGAATTCGGCGGCACCGTCACGGCCGATGCCCACGGGTGGGCACCGGTGCCATCGTCACGGGCGATGCCATTGCGAACCCGGCCCGCGTGTAGGGCGAGGTGGGGAATCGGAACGCGCGGCGGGCCAAATCCCCAACCTGAGCGCGGCGCACGCATGAGATCGGTGTGGTGGTTGATGCGATGTCGTCCGTCGCGGATGCGACCGCGACCTACGCATTCGGCGGCACCATCACCAACAGCGCCCGCGTGTAGGTCGGGGCCGCGTCCCCGACGGACGAGGTGGGGAATCGGAACGCGCGGCGGGACAACCCCCAACCCGCGAATTCGGCGGCACCGTCACGGCCGATGCCCACGGGTGGGCACCGGTGCCATCGTCACGGGCGATGCCCGCGTGTAGGTCGGGGCCGCGTCCCCGACGGACGAGGTGGGGAATCGGAACGCGTGGCGGGACAACCCCCAACCCGCCCATTCGGCGGCACCATCACGGGCGATGCCCGCGTGTAGGTCGGGGCCGCGTCCCCGACGGGCGAGGTGGGGAATCGGAACGCGTGGCGGGACAACCCCCAACCCGCCCATTCGGCGGCACCATCACCAACAGCGCCCGCGTGTAGGTCGGGGCCGCGTCCCCGACGGGCGAGGTGGGGAATCGGAACGCGCGGCGGGACAACCCCCAACCCGCGCATTCGGCGGCACCATCACCAACAGCGCCCGCGTGTAGGTCGGGGCCGCGTCCCCGACGGACGAGGTGGGGAATCGGAACGCGCGGCGGGCCAAATCCCCAACCTGAGCGCGGCGCACGCATGAGATCGGTGTGGTGGTTGATGCGATGTCGTCCGTCGCGGATGCGACCGCGACCTACGCATTCGGCGGCACCATCACCAACGGTGCCCGCGTGTAGGTCGGGGCCGCGTCCCCGACGGACGAGGTGGGGAATCGGATCGCGCGGCGGGCCAAATCCCCAACCTGAGCGCGGCGCACGCATGAGATCGGTGTGGTGGTTGATGCGATGTCGTCCGTCGCGGATGCGACCGCGACCTACGCATTTGGTGCCAACATCACGAATGGTGGCCGTGGGTGGGTCGGGGCCGCGTCCCCGACGGGCGAGGTGGGGAATCGGAACGCGTGGCGGGACAACCCCCAACCCGCCCATTCGGCGGCACCATCACCAACAGCGCCCGCGTGTAGGTCGGGGCCGCGTCCCCGACGGACGAGGTGGGGAATCGGAACGCGTGGCGGGACAAATCCCCAACCTGAGCGCGGCGCACGCATGAGATCGGTGTGGTGGTTGATGCGATGTCGTCCGTCGCGGATGCGACCGCGACCTACGCATTTGGTGCCAACATCACGAATGGTGGCCGTGGGTGGGTCGGGGCCGCGTCCCCGACGGGCGAGGCATGAGATCGGTGTTGTGGTTGATGCGATGTCGTCCGTCGCGGATGCGACCGCGACCTACGCATTCTGTGTCAACATCACGAAAGATGGCCGTGGTATGCGCGAGGCCAAAGGCGAAAGGAAAAGATCAGGTGAGTACTGAGGAGTTTGGGCTGGCGCTGATTGAGTTCGTGCGTGCGGAGTATCGCACTGACGAATTCATTCCTTTGCATATTCCGCGGCTTGGGGGGCGGGAGCGGGAACTTGTTGCCGATGCTGTGGAGTCTTCGTTTGTTTCTTCAGTGGGACGGTATGGGGTGGAGTTCGAGGCGGCTGTGGCGGAGTATACGGGGGCGCCGTTTGCAGTTGCGGTGATGAACGGGACGGCGGCGCTGCATCTTTGCCTGGTGTTGGCGGGGGTACAGCGCGATGAAGAGGTGATTACGCAGGCGGTCACCTTCGTGGCCACTTGCAATGCGATTCGGTATTGCCATGCGCACCCGGTGCTGGTGGATATCGAGCGCCCTACCCTGGGCATGTCGCCGGACAGTCTCGAGCGCTGGCTGGAGGCGAATGCTGAGTTGGGGGATGACGGCCTGTGCCGCAATCGCTCGACCGGGCGGATCATTCGGGCCTGTGTGCCGATGCATTCGTTCGGGCATCCGGTGCGCATCGAGCGCATCGCCGAGATCTGCAAGCGCTTTGGCCTGGTACTGATCGAGGATGCGGCCGAGTCACTCGGCAGCTTTTATCGGGGCAAGCACACCGGGCTGGTGGGGGATCTGGCGGCGCTGAGTTTTAACGGCAACAAGATCATCACCACCGGCGGCGGCGGGATGATTCTCACGCGCGACGAGGGGCTGGCCGAGCGGGCGCGACATTTGAGCACGACGGCCAAGGTGGCGCATCGCTGGGACTATTTTCACGACGAGGTGGGCTACAACTACCGCATGCCGGCGCTCAACGCCGCCCTGGGCTGCGCGCAGATGGCGTCACTGCCCGGCTTCGTGGCGGCCAAGCGGGCGCTGGCCGAGCGGTATCGGGCCTGGTTTGTCGAAACCGACTATGAATTCGTCATGGAACCCGAGGGGGCGGCGTCGAATTACTGGTTGAATGCGTTTTTTGCCCGGGATCGGGGGGAGCGGGATACCTTGCTGGAAGTGACCAACGAGGCCGGGGTGATGACGCGGCCGGTTTGGGTGCCGATGCATCGGTTGCCGGCGTTTGAGGGGTGTCAGGCGGCGGGCCTGGAGACTTCGGAGTGGGTGGCAGAGCGGTTGGTGAATTTGCCGTCGTGGCCAGAAGACGAAAAGCGGTAGGTCGCGGTCGCATCCGCGACGGGTCGGGGTTATCCCGTCGTGCGTGCCGGTTCCGAATCTTGTCCGTCGGGGACGCGGCCCCGACCTACCCGCGGGCCGGATGCGTAGGTCGCGGTCGCATCCGCGACGGGTCGGGGTTATCCCGTCGTGCGTGCCGGTTCCGAATCTTGTCTGTCGGGGACGCGGCTCCGACCTACCCGCGGGCCGGATGCGTAGGTCGCGGTCTTTGACCTTGCACCCATTTTCCCATGTCGTTAAGATAGATCCGGCATTGGCGATGCATTTATCTTCGGTATGGGAGGGATTGTGAAAGCCGTCATTCAAGCAGGGGGCAAGGGGACTCGGCTGCGGCCGTATACGCTGATTCTTCCCAAGCCGATGATGCCGGTCGGCGAGCTGCCGGTGATCGAGCTGTTGATGAAGTGGTTGCGGCGCAACGGCATTGCCGAGGTGATCGTGACCACGGGCTATCTCGGACATTTGCTCAAGTCTTTGTGTGGCGATGGCTCGCACTGGGATATGCAGATCACCTACAGCGAGGAAAGCCAGCCGCTGGGCACCGTGGGTGCCCTGGATCTGGTGCGCGATCATCTCGACGACAGTTTCCTGGTGCTCAACGGCGACCTGATCACCGACATGAACCTGCGCTCGTTCATTCACTTCCACAAGTCGCACGGCGACCTGCTCACCGTTGGCACCACCCAGAAGCAAGTGCACGTCGACATGGGCGTGATCGAAACCGATGACGACCGCATCATTGATTTTCGCGAAAAGCCGACCCTGTCCTATACCGTCAACATGGGCATATACTGCATGGAACCGGGCATACTGGAGCTGATTCCTTCCGGCGTGCCCTTCGGGTTCGATGATCTGATGTACCAGATGCTCGACAACGGCCAGCGGGCCCGGGCTTACCGTCACGACGGACAATGGCTGGACATCGGCCGTCCGGAAGACTTCACTTGCGCGCAGGAAATGTCCGATGGCGAGGACTTTCCGATGCGCGGAACGTGATTCCGCGCAAGACTTGTCAGCCGGAATGACATGAAACGGATCTTCGATCTCGTGCTTGCCGTCATCGGCCTGGTGGCTGCCGCGCCGGTGATGGCGCTGATTGCCGTGGCGATCAGGCTCGACTCGCCGGGCCGGGTGATTTTTTCGCAGAAGCGCCTCGGCCAGCATGGCCAGACGTTCATGATCCACAAGTTCAGGAAGTTCCCGGATGACTGGGGCACGGAGGGTTCGGGCGTGACGGTGGCCGGGGACGTGCGCATGACGCGTCTGGGCCGGTTTCTCGAGCGCTCGAAACTGGACGAGCTGCCGCAGCTGTGGAACATCATCAAGGGCGACATGTCCTTTGTCGGACCCAGGCCGGAGAGCCTGGACTTCGCCGATCTGTTCACCGGCGAGTTCGAGCGCGTGCACGACTACAAGCCGGGCATCTTCGGGCCCAACCAGGTGGCCTACCGCAACGAAGCGGAAATGTATCCCCCGGACCGCAATCCCGACGAGTTCTACCGCAGCGAGCTGTTTCCGGCCAAGGCTCGCAACGATCTGGACTATTTCGCCCGCGCCAACCTGCTGACCGACATCGTCTGGATCGTGCGCGGCGTCTGGGTCAGCCTGATCGAGGCAGTCAACTGGAAGCGCCTGATTCGCCAGCGCGGCATCCACATGAGCTACGACAGTGGTGCGCTGGTGGCTGGCTGGGCCATCGGCAACCTGCTGCGCTTTGACGGCATTCCGTTTGGCAATCATCTGAACGTGTTCATTCACGGGCTGTGGCTGCTGCCGGTCGTCGTCATTCCCATGATGTTCATCTTCGGCAGCTACCGCCAGCCGGTCCGTCATTTCTCGCTGGCCGCCGCGGCCCGGATTGGCGGCACGGTGATGACCGGCTTCGTGCTGGTGGCGCTGGTGGTGCTGGCCTTGATTAACCGCAACGCCTCGATGATGGTCTTCCCCATCGCCACCGCGGCCAGCTTCCTGCTGATGGTCACAGGCCGCGTCTACTACCGCGAGCGCTGGCGCAGCAAGAAGCATTCGACCAGCGCCAGAAGCCCCACACAGCGCATTGCCATCTACGGTGCCGGAAGGCGCGGTGCAGCCCTGGCCGACCTGCTCGAAAGCGGCTTTGCCGAGGCCGAGGTGGTCGGCTTTATCGACGACAACGATCAGGACATGCGCGGCCGCGAGATTGCCAGTCGACGCGTGCTGGGCTCGGAGCGTGACCTCGGCACGATTCACGCCAGACATGCGCTGGACCAGATCTGGACGACATTCGTACCCGGGGTACTCAAGCGCCGGCGACTCGACGAGTGGTGCCAGGATCATGCTGTGGAACTGGTTGTCTTGCCGCGCAGCGAGCCGTTTCACCGCCTGCTGGAGGCTCAAGGGCATGCCACAGCACTGCACCCACCGATCGCCGCGCAAAACGCAGCAGGCCACCCGGACGCGCTGGAAGTCAGCGCCGATTGAAACTGTTGCCCGGCGCTGTCGCGCTAGCCGGCTTTCCGGGTAGCATGATTCCCCGGGTCGCGCCTGCCCCGGATCGGGGCCTGCAGAGATACTTAAGCCTCCC
The DNA here is from genome assembly GCA_013285445.1 of Pseudomonadota bacterium. Lineage (NCBI taxonomy): Bacteria > Pseudomonadati > Pseudomonadota > Pseudomonadota bacterium. Next base: position 2,210,646 of record CP053448.1, read on the forward strand.
CTTGACTGATCGGCTGCAGCGACGGCACAGCCTGTCGCCAACACATTGAAGACGATGTTTGAAGCTGAGCGCAGCCTGATTGCACGAGTCTTTTTTGCGCTCGTTGGTGGTGATCTTGACGGCTTGTTGCCACCGCCAAACCAGGAGTTGCTCCGGCGTCTGAACCTCTCGGCGTATTGCATCGGGCTACTAGTCAGGCATGAGCGCCATATCGATCTGAAACTGAAAGGCCCGTATATGGCATCCCTGCTGGTCAGCCAGCACCGCTGGGAACGGCTGGAAAAGCTGATAAGCGGGCTCGGCTTGCTGGATATCAGGCCGGTGATGTTCAAGGGGGGCGCCCTGATCGCACGTTATCCCCAGTTCCTCGGAATGCGTCCAATGGCCGATCTGGACATCATCGTCCGCGCCCCGGAGCTCGAAAAGACGCTCGGATTCATGCGAGACCAGGGTTACAAAGGCCTCATCGGTACGGGCCGGTTCGGTCATCGTCTCAGCAAGGGTTGGGCAATGGTTCTCGGGACAGGTTTTGAACGCCAGAACATTGACCTTCACACTCGAGTCACCGAGCCGCCGGTTTGCACATCCCTGTCGAAGTCAATTCTTGAATCCAACGAGATGGCAAACGGCTTCCGTATTCCTGATGTTTATGACTGTATTTCGATGATCAGCCTGCATGTCGTTCGCAGCGGCATGGTAAGGCCCGTTTACGAATACCTGGACTTGCTGTGGTATGTCTGTCAACTTGACAATCTGCAGTGGCAACGCTGTCTGGAACGAGCCAGGCTCCACCGTCTTCTGCCCGCGCTGTACCTGTCGCTGCGCCAGGCAATCTGGTTAACCATGACCCGGGATTATCGCCAGCATCAGGAGTGCGAGCAGTTGCTGAACAGGATGAACGAGCTGGAAAGGCGGGTCGGCCGGACAAGAAAAAGGATAATAGCGCTCATGGCGCCCGAGCACTTGCCGCTCAAACCGAATCCAAAACTCATGCCACCATTGGTGCGTCGAAGCATCGTCATGGGAACAGGGATTGCCAGCGTACCGAGAGTTGCGGCGTCGTTTTGTCTTTACGGCACCGCCAGGCTGCTTGACAATGCCTTGCCTTCATCCGGCTAGCCCGAAGGCCAAGGGGTGGATGGCGACGCGGGTGGTTCGGATGGTGCCTGCGGCAGCATTCGAGAGGCCCGGGTCACCACCGCTGGCTGACCATACGCCAAGTCTGACGGTTGCCTTCAGACGTAAACAGCTGGGTTGATGCGATGCATGCAAAGATGATTGAGGTGTGGTTTTGAGTCGAATACTGGTGCTCGGCGGGGCGGGCTACATTGGCAGCCATATGGTGCGCCTGCTGGTTCGCAGCGGCCATCAGGTGGTGGTGGGCGACAACCTCTCGACCGGGCATCGCTGGGCGGTGGGTGAGGCCGAGCTGGTCGAAGTCGATATCCTCGACCGCCCTGCCCTCGATGATGTGCTGGCGTCTTGTCCGTTCGATGCGGTCATGCACTTCTGTGCACGCTCGCTGGTCGGCGAGTCGGTGCGCGATCCGCTGGCCTACTATCGCAACAACGTCACCGGTACGCTCAACGTGCTCGAGGCGATGCGTGGCGGCGGCGTGTCGCGGCTGGTTTTTTCTTCCACCGCGGCCATTTTCGGCGAGCCGGAGCAGGCGAAGATCGACGAAGACCATCCGGCCTGTCCGATCAATCCCTACGGGGCAAGCAAGTGGATGGTCGAGCGCATGCTGGCCGATGCCGCCACTGCATGCGGACTGCGTTCGGTCTCGCTGCGCTATTTCAACGCCGCCGGCGCCAGTCCGGCCGGTGATATCGGTGAGGCGCACGAGCCCGAGACCCACCTGGTTCCCAACATATTGAAGGCCGCGCTGGGCCACGGGCCACAGCTGAAGGTGTTCGGCAACGACTATCCGACCCCCGACGGCACCTGTCTGCGCGACTACATCCACGTTGACGATCTCGCGCGCGCCCATCTGCTGGCGCTGGACTGGATGGACAACCACGAGGGCGCACACTGCTTCAATCTGGGCAACGGCCGCGGCTTCAGCGTGCTGGAAGTCATCGAGGCCGCCCGGCGGGTTACCGGACGCGACATCGCCTACACCCTGGCCGCGCGCCGCCCCGGCGACCCGGCCATACTGGTGGCCAGCGCCGAGCGGGCACGCAGGCTGCTGGGCTGGGAGCCAGAATACACCCGGATCGAATCGATCATCGAGACGGCCTGGCGCTGGCATCGGCGCGGCGGCTCATGCGGGTGAATGACTGTTGCGCCGGTATCGATTCCCGGATGAAGGATTCCATGGCGCCGCTTTCGATCACTAACGCGCCCTGTTTGATCTGGGAGGTCTGGCGCTGAATGGGCTTGCCGGGCTGGCTCCTGATTCTGACCGGCTGCCTGCTGGTGCTCGCCGCTGCCTGGTGGGTCAGTCGACCGATCGGGCGGTTCTGGCGCTGGTCGTTCCGGCTGCTGATTGCCGTCACGCTGCTTGCCATGGTCTCGCCGCCGGCGCTCATCGACGCGGCACGATCCCTGATCGACTGGTTCGTTCCGGGCGCACACACGATTGGCAGCAGCGAGGGGGCGGCGTTTCTGGTGCACCTGCTCCTGTTCGCACTGATTTCGGTGGTTTTGTTCTGGCAGCGCCACGATCTGCGCGCCCTGCACCTGTTCGCCGGACTGGGCGCACTGGCCCTGACCACCGAGGGACTGCAGTATCTGATCGACGGGCGCTTTGCCAGCTGGTTTGATGTGGGGGTCAATCTGGGCGGCGTCGCGCAGGGCGCAATCATTCGCGCCCTGCGGCCGTCGGCGCCCTGATGCACACTGGAAGGCGTGGCGGCCAATGATCACATTGGCATCGGCTAAACCCGAAATCACACTCACTATCCTCACGAAAGCTTGACACAGTCGATAGTTATCGTCTAGCCTCCACATTGAAAGTGAGGCTTTGGCATCAGTTATGCTTTGCGTTACACCTCATTTTCATTTCAGCAATCCAGGGGAAGGGATTTTATGGACAGCAACCACGTGTGCACGGACCACGATCGTATACGTCGTGAAACCTATGAGTCGCCGGAGATAGTCTCCGTCGTTCGCCTGCATGAACTTGTGCACGGTGCTTCGGGGCAACAATCCGACGGCGATAATTTCCTGCCGCTCTGATCGCCTTTTCCCAACTGATTTCGCTGAATTGCGTGAATAAGTCAGAGGCCGCCCTCGAAATGCGGTCAACTGTGGCACCTAACAAAAGTGGGGTAAGACAATGGAAAAGACGACCCGGGTACTGTTCTTGATCATTGCCGGGCTGGCACTGCAATCAGCCTACGCGATCGATGGCGCAAACTCCACGGAACACATGATAAGCAAGGGTCCGGTCGAACGACTCCCGGACATGGATCGGTTTTACTCCGACCCGTGCTACATGTCGAACTGCGGCCGCGAACCGGTTGCCCAATCGGCACCGGGCCGCATTGATAGCCTGGGGGTCAGCCCCAGATCACCGGACTCGACGTTTCTCTCGATTTCGCCCTCCTACAGCTCCGGTGTTTCCTGCACGTCGCTGTTGGGCGTGGTCTCCGACAATGCCTTCATGACCGTGCTTCAAGACACCTTTACGGTCGGATCCAGTGGCGAAGTTCTGGTCCAGCTCAGTGCCGAACCACGGATTCAGCGTGAGAATGGATCATCGATTGCCGGCGTGGGCGCGGTCGGTGCACGCCTGACGCTCGAAGGCCCGGCTGGGTCCGGCAGCTCCACACAGACATTGTTTTCAAGGTGGATTCTGCACACTCCAATCGACGACACACTGATTACAACCGTCTCCAATCCCAGTGGCGTCAATCAGCCGGCGATCGCGACGGCCTCGGTATCACGATACCTCTCTGGGCTGACGCCTGGTGATTACACGATCAAGGCCAACTTCAAGTGGTCAGTCGTGTTTACAGACCTCCCGCTGGAGACTTCGACAATTGCCTTCGCCACGGGTCAGCGTGGCGCGCTGGTCTGTCAGCCCAACCTGATTGTCGAGACCTGGTAAGCGTCTGAGCTTCCCTCGCCGCCGCTCGGCGGGTACCTGACCCGCCCGGCGGAATGCAGGAGTCACCATGGCAGGTGTCGTCGCTTGCTACACGGGCACTGCCTGTATGCCCCCATCCGGTTGTCTGGATGCCATGGCAAACGCGGCGCCCTACCGGGGCGCTCTACAGGATCGTTTTGACGACGATCGCATTGCCCTTGGCATTCAGGGCGAGGCTGCCCTGCTGCAAACGGAACACTGGATTCTGGCAGCCGTGGGCTGGTTGCACGCCATCGACGGCGAAAGCACTGCAAGTCTGTCTGGCGCCAGACTGTTGCTCGACCAGCTCGAGTCCTGCGGCAGGGTAGACCCCCTCTCCATAGGCGGCCAGTTCACGGCAATCGCCTACCACCGCAAAACCTCCCACCTGGTTTGTATCAGGGACCTGGCCGGCTCATACCCACTCCATGCCGGTGTGGGCGATGAGGGCAAGTCTTTGTATCTGGCAAGCGATATTCGTCAGGTCAGCGCCGGCCAGCGTCGCCCGCTGTCCCTCAATCTGGCTGCGCTGCGCCGCATGCAGGATTGTTTTGAGCTGCCGGCCCCGGCAACCCCCTACCACGGCATCCTCCAGTCGCCGCCCGGTCAGACCTTTCGCATCGAGAACCCGGCCCAGTGGCGGCCACCTGACTGCCGCCAGCTGATTCCCGCACTTGCCGCGCGGGTCAATCAGCCGCCTGCGGCTTTGCCCAGTGATGAAGCGCTGATCGCCTATACCCATGCAGCTATTGAGGATTCAATGCGCGCCGCCTTCGACACACCGGACTGTTTCGTCAGCCTCAGTGGTGGCATGGACTCCAATCTGCTGATGCTGCAGGCACGCCGAGTACAACCAGCCGTACGCGCGGTTTCCTGCAGTTTTCCGGGAAGGACGTGCGACGAAAGTGACATTGTCCGCAAGCACCCCGGCGACCAGATCGAAATTGTGCCGTTCGCAACGCCGCAGTTTGATCAGTGGAAGGACGAGCTGTTCTCGCGCACTGACTACGTGCCATTTCCGGCATCGCAGGTTGGCCTGCAGGCCGCGCTGCGCGCATCACAGCTTGGCGCCAGGTACTTTTTCAACGGCAACGGCGGCGATGAGTTGTTCGACTGGCACGTGCGACATCTAGCGCTTTCTTCTCACGCGCTGGCTCATCTTCGGTTGATCGCGTCGCTGTCACGCGACCAGTCTTTGCAAGACTCCGCAAAGCTTGCGGCACGCATCCTGATTTCCACAGTCCAGCGCATCATCTCTCCTGAAAAGCCCAGGGCGCAGCTGGCCGCCAAACTGTTTACCAATCAGCACAGATACATGTTTTATCTTGCCGCCGAGCAACTTCACGCATCAGCGGGTATGGAAGCACGGGCGCCATATCGGGATTTTGCCCTGGCGAGAAAACTGGCTCCACTCATGCCGCTGGCGTCCTTCCTGGGCCATCGTCGCCGCGGCTTGCAGGCAGTCTTGATCGAAAGGCTGTCTCAAGGCCGCATCAAACTCGACCGCGCCATGAAGAAAAGCTATGACGAGTTCGCGTCGATTCAGGGCCTCAACCCGCACCCGCTTCTCGGTGCCACCCGGCGGGATCACTTTGCCGGTCTGCTGCCTGCCTTCATCGAATTCAAGACGCAACGCGAAGGCCTTGGCCTCTACTAGCCCGCATTATTCATGAATTCACTCGCGCCCTTGCTTGCGCCTTGTCCGCACAGCGGATTTTCCTCACTCGGAAATACAGCCTGGTATTCCGCTCGGTCGGAAAATCCGCTGCGCGAACAATCCCCTGCGCAATCATCGCGGCGATTCAGTAGAGTCGAGGAGGGGCGCGGTGGCCCCAGAGGGCTCCGTTTCCCTTCCCCGCTCATCAAACCGGACGTGCGGGTTTCCCGCATCCGGCTTTCCGACTGGATTCATCACGAGGCACACGGCGAGGTGTTCAGATGCACATCGCGCAGGCGCACCACGCCCAGACGATCGAAAACAACATCGATCGGCAGGCGCCGGGTCGCCCGATTGGGCATCTTATGCCGGCGTTTGAGGAAATGACGCACGCGATCTGCCACAAAGTGATCCACGGCCCGATAGGCCTGGTAACGCGTGCCATAACCGTAATACGACGACCAACCCGCCAGAATCTGGTTGAGTTCGTCTCGTACCGTCGGCCAGGCACCCAGATTACCCGGCACCAGAAGACCGCGGAGGCGTGTCTTGATGCGCTGCACGCTCTTGCGCGACGGACTTGCACCCAGATACCAACGACCCGTCTTCCGGTAACAGTGCGGACCAAACGAGTAGCCCAGAAAGTCGAACGTCTCTTGCCGCGCGTCGCACAACCGGGTCTTGTCCTCATTGAGGATCAGACCCAGCCGGGTCAGCACAGCCTGCGTCCACTTCAGTGCCGGTGTTGCCGTGTGACGACACAGGATCACGAAGTCGTCCGCATAGGAGACAATCTGCGCCTGCCAGGCGCGATCCCGGCCCGTGGAACGCCAGTATTTGAGCAGCCGGTTCATGTACAGGTTGGCCAGCAGCGGGCTGATCACGCCACCTTGTGGCGTGCCCCGGGTCTGCTTGCGCCCACCGGTCATGCGCTTGCCACCCTTGCCGTCGTCTTCTTCGATCGGCACCTTCAGAAACTGCTTGATCAGCCGCAGAAGGGCCCGGTCCACGATCCGGCGGGCCACCGATTGCATCAGCGCCTCGTGCGGGATCGTGTCGAAGTACTTCGACAAGTCAGCGTCCACCACCGCCGTGTAGCCCTGGCAGAGCAGTTCGTGCACTCTCCGGATCGCCTCGCCCGCACCGCGTCGGGGTCGGTAACCGTAGGCACTGTCGTCGAGATCCGCTTCGAAGATCGGTTCGATCACCAGCTTGACCGCCGTTTGCACCACCCGGTCCCGAATCGTCGGGATCCCGAGCGGGCGCTCACCGCCGCCTGGCTTGGGAATCAGAACACGCCGTACCGGCTGGGGCCGATACGTCTTCTCACGCAACTCCTCACGCAACCGATCCAGCCAGTCCGCCAGCCCTTCCGCTTCGATCTGGACAAAAGTCACCCCGTCCACACCCGGCGCTCCCGCTTTGGCACGGGCCAGCCGCCAGGCATGGAACAGAATGTCTTCTCGCCAGACCTTGTCGTAGAGTTGGTGAAACCGGCAGTCCGGTTCCGCCTTCGCCTTGCGATAAAGCTTTCTCTGCAAGCTCCTGATCCTGTCCGGTGTTGTCAGGCTCATCGCCAATCACCTCGTCATCGTTTGCTTCAAAAGCACTCCAGAAGTCAGGGCCCTTCCCTCCACCGGCATTACCCGGCTTCAACAGTACTATGGCCCTGTCCGACTCCCGCATCCGGCCACCGCGCCAGGCGCGGCGGCGAGGGTCGCGACCCCTCGCCGGATGCGGGTCTCCCCCGTTACCCGGTCTACCCTTCCAGCGTGCCGTGCCCACTACCCCGGCGGATCAAACGGGTGCATTCGTCGATTCCTTCCCCGTTCATGCAGCCTTCCCCGTTATTCAGGCGGGTCGGCATCCGCATCAGCACTTTCGAGGCCTGCTCAGACTTCACTCGCGTTACGGCCCGCTGGATCGCTCAACCGCCCAAGGCGGCCTTTGTCACGAGGCTTCAACCCCGCCAGTTACCCAGCGAAGCTGCTCGTCAGCTACCAGATCAAGCGACAACTATCTGGGTGGAACCTTCCTCCACTGGTAAACCGCGCCCTCGGGGCGCACTGAATAATGCGGGCTAGGGGACCTCAACCACCCGGTCGGCCAGCTTGAGCAGGCCCGGCCGGTGGGTGATAAGAATGACGGTGCGGTTTCGCTTGACCGTTGCAAGGGTGTCGGCCACCTCGGCTTCACCGGCTTCATCGAACATCGAGGTGGCCTCGTCCAGGACCAGGATCGGGGCGGGCCGCAGCAGCGCGCGGGCCAGGGCCAGACGCTGCTGCTGGCCTCCGGAGATCCGCGCACCGCGCGGGCCGAGCATAGTGTCGTAGCCGTCGGGCAGTCCCTCGATGAATTGGCTCGCTGCCGCCTGGCGGGCGGCGCGTTCGATTTCCGCCTGCCCGGCTTCAGGCCAGCCCAGACGAATGTTGTCGGCCAGCGTGCCCTGAAACAGCCACACACGCTGTGGCACCAGGGCAACGCTGCGGCGCAGTTGCCGCGCGTCGATTTCCCCGATGTCGACGCCATCGAGCGTGATGCGGCCGTTTTGCGGTCGATAGAATCGCAGCAGCAGCCAGATCAGGGTGGACTTGCCGCAGCCATTCGGCCCGGTCAGGGCCACGCATTCGCCGGCACGGATGTGCAGGTTGAAGCGATTGAGCACCGGCCGGTCAGGGGCGTACCCGAAGTCGACCTGGCGGTAGACAATGCCGCTTTGCAGCTGCTGCGGCGCTGGCCGGGAACCCCCGGCTTGCTCGCCCGGGATGGCCAGAGCTTCAAGCAGCCGCCCCAGCGCGCCCTGGGCGGCACTCCAGCGTCCGTAGGCGTCGGCCAGGGCCGACAGCGGTCGGGCGATGAACACACCGTAGAGAATGAGCGTGACCAGTTCACCGGGGCTGAGCTCGCCGCGCGCCAGGGCCGGGCTGGCCAGCACGATCAGGGCGATGATTCCGGCCATTGCGACAAGCTGAATGGCCGGACGCAGCGGCGACAGCGCCAGGCGCAGACGACGCGCTTTGGCCAGCGCCTCGGCTGCACTGCCGGCATAGGCCTGCTGCTGGGTCGCCTCGCGCGCTTCGGCTTTGATGACAGGAAGCAGCTCGATGGCCTGCTCGGCCACCGATACACTCTGGCTGTGGGCATCATAGAGTTCGCGCGCGCGCTGGCGGATGCTGCGCATCCAGAACCTCAGCGCCACAACCCCCACGGGGACCGCGGCAACGATGGCCAGCGCCAGCACCGGCTGCAGCCTGGCCATCAGCACCAGGGCGCCTGCGCAGGTCAGTACCGCCGGCACCAGACCCGGCAGCGCGCCGGACAGGAAGGCCGACAGCGCTTGGGCATCAGTGGTCAGCAGGGAAAGCTGGTCGCCGCGGGCGCGCTGCTCGTGCTCGCTCATCGGCAGTTCGAGCAGCCGGTTGAAGACACGACAGCGAAGGGTATAGAGAATGTCATCGCCGACGCGGGTCATGGCCAGGCTGCCGACGATGCGTGCGGCGGTCAGCACCAGCATGACCGCGATCAAGGTCGCCGTCACCGCGCCAAGCGACCAGCCGGGCTGGTCGCCGATGAGTGAATCGGCCAGCCGGCCGGCCAGCAGGGGCAGCGTCAGCGTGGCGCCGGCCTCGATCAACAACAGCGCGCTTGCGCCGGCCAGCCGCAGGCGATGCGGCTGCAGCAACGACAGACTGAAGGTCAGCGGTTGCAGGCGGGGATCGGAGCGCATAATGCAATCGTGATGGGGTGGTCGCCATGATAGCCTAGTGGGCCACGCCCGCCCGGCTTGTTGAACTTCCGAGGATACCAAGTTGAGTTTTGATCGCATCCGCAGGGCCTTTGCCGATGGCCGGCTGACCGCCAATCCACTTGACGACGGCAGCGGCGTGGTGCTGGACACTGCCGGTGAGCGGCTGCTGACGATGAATGCCACCGGCATGGCGCTGGTGCAAGCCATCGAGGCTGGCACGACCGATGAAGCCGCCCTGACCGAGGTGCTGACAAGCCGCTTCGAAGTCGACCAGGAGCGCGCGCTGGCCGACCTGCGCCAGTTTGTCGAGCGCCTGGTCGAAGCTTTGAACTGAGCCGACGCCGTGGGCATGTGGCGGCGTTTGGGGCAGTTGCCGGGCGATGAGCGTGCCGACCTGCTACCGGCCGCGTGGCGCCTGGTGGTGGTCTGGCTGCTGCTGGGTACGGTCGGCCCGACGCGCAGCCGCCGCTGGCTCGGTCGTTCGGCCAGCAAACCCGCAGTGTCGGATGATGAACTGGCCTGCTGGCGGCGCCGGGCGCTGGGGCTCAAGCGAATCGGGGCCCGCCTGCCCGGTGCGCGCTGCCTGGCGCGCTCGCTGTGTCTGTGGTGGTGGATGCGCTCGGCCGGGCTGGACGCGATGCTCGAAATGGGTGTGCGCCGCGATGAAAGCGGCGCCGTTACCGGCCACGCCTGGGTCAGTATTGGAGGCCGGCCGGTCGACGAGACCGCCGCAACCGTGGCCCGTTTCCAGCCGCTGCGCTGGTCCGACTGGCCCGATCAGGTCGTGATCGATCAATGAACCGCCCGCCATGCGACTGATCGAGGATCATGCGCCCGGCAACACATGCCTGGCAGCCGAAACAACCGGCCATGCGCTGACGATATCCATGCCGGCAGCCGACCTGGCCGCCGCGCTGGGGCAGGTCAGCCAGCGCTATGACTGGACGCAGCGCCGCGGCCAGCCGGCACTGATCGTCGACAACCCCGGAGCCCGGCGGTTCAGCGACGCGGCGATCTTCGAACAGGCTTTGGATGACGGTGATGTTCGCCTGACCAGCGGTGCGCCCGGCGAGCTGACTGTCGGCGCCGGTCAGCGCCCTGAGCCGCGCCTGCTCATGCCGCGAAGTTTCGTCTTGCTGACCGGCCAGCAGTGGGCGCGCAGCGGCGCCCTGCCCGTGCATGCCGCCGTGCTGGTCATTGATGGCCGGGGCGTGCTGGTCATCGGCCAGCGCGGCGCCGGCAAGTCGGTTCTGGGTCTGGCCGCGGTGGCTGCCGGCCACCGCCTGGTGTCGGATGACTGGGTGCTGCTGACGCTCGACAGCCACGGCCATCCCGCGGCCGAACGTCTGCGTGAGTTTTTCATGCTGCGCCGAGGCTGGGCCGCCGACCAACTCATTCAGCGCCTGTCCGACCTGCCCTTCTCCACCGGCCAGCGCCCCAAGACCGCATTCCGGCTGGAAGACCGGACCGACGTGCGCTTTCCGGCCGGCGCGCCGATTGAGCAGGTCTGGCTGCTCGAGCGCCCGCGCGCCGGCAGAGCCGAGCGCAGCACGGCCACGCCGGTACCGCCGTCGACAGCACTGGCCGCCATCATCGAGGCCAGCATTGCGCTGCTTTTCAGCCAGACCTTTCCGCACGAGCGCCGCGCCGTGCTCGACACCCTGCAGGCACTGCTGCGCAACACGCCATGCCGCACAATCACCACCGGCACTGATCTGGTCGAGAATCCGGAGCAGACTTTGGCCAGGTTGATGCAACATCGATTCTCGTCAACGCCGTGATGCGGGTGTCCGCCCTGGCGGTTTCGATACCCGGAGCGGTGAGCCAGACATGGCCTTCGACGGGTTTGTGGCGGGCCGGACGAACCCCGAGGTGCACGACCGGGACCAGCCCGCAGCGCGACCACAGGTTGAGCAGGATCAGCGATCGTCGATAGCAGCGGCCGGTACCGTATGGGGGCAAGACAGGCAGCAGTGCATTGACCATGCCAGCCAGCATGCGCGGATCGGCGATGCTTGCCGGCAGTGGCTTGCCGCGGCGAAGCTGCCCGACGCGCTGGCGCATGCCCATTGGTCCTTCAAGCCGGGCCACACGCCGCGCCGCGGCCAACACATAAGGCAGCGCCTGCAAGCAGGCCAGCGGGCTGTGCAGGAACCGCAAGGCAATGCGGATCGGTCGTGGGCCGGCCATGTCAGGCCACGATCCGGACCGGAATCGTTGCGGACCGATCCGCTTGTTCGAGGCCGGAATCGATCACCGCGGCATGGTGACAGGCCCTGCTGGACGGGCCATACAGACTGCCGTCTTCTTTCAGCGCCAGGGCGTGGCAGCGGCCGCAGTAGCTGCTTTTCTCGCAGCTGCCGCATACCGCCAGGTCGGCCCGCCGGATGCGGCGGATTTCTTCGAACCAGGCCGAGTTTTCCCACACTTCGCGAAAGGACCGATCGCGCAGGTTGCCGCCGGCGCCGGGCATGATGGTGCAGGCATGGACGTTGCCGGCAGAGTCGATGCTCGCGGTTCGAGTCGCGGCGCCACACAGCGGCAGCGAATCATCGCCGGCCCTGCCTTCGTCCGGCGACCAGCATCCGGTATAGCTGTCGTTGACGACAGGCAGCAGATCACGCTTGTCCACGGCCAGCGCACAGGGCGCCGAATCCCCGTCCCGCCGGGGAAGAATGTTGGGGTCGGCGCGGAACGTCGCGCCGATGCGCCGGGCGTAGTCGGCCACGTCGTCAATGCAGTGACGGTTGAGCGTCAATACCGGGGTTTTCAGCTCCAGCTCGACGTCGCGCTCGAGCAGGCGCTCGATCCCGGCCAGGGTGCGGCGGAACGATCCGCGCCGGCAGGTGATCCGGTCGAAGACTTCGGCGTTAAGGCTGTAGAGCGTGATCTCGACCGCGCAGCCCAGCTCGGCGAGCTGGTCGGCGCGCGGGTTGTCGATCAGGTAGCCGTTGGAAAAGAGTCTCAGGCTGAAGCCCAGCCCGCGGGCGTGCCGGGCGATGGTCAGCCAGTCCTTGCGCAAAAACACTTCGCCGCCGGTCAGGGTCAGCCACAGGGTGCCCATGTCGGCCAGTTCCTTTAGCAGCTCGAGCACGCGTTCGGTCGAGAGCAGGTCGGGCGCATGGAAATCGGCGATATAGCAGTGCTGGCAGCGGTAGTTGCAGTGGTGGGTCAGCTCCAGCGACACCGCCAGCGGGATCTGCCGGCGGGTGGCGTAGTTCAGCAGACCGGCATGACTTGTGAGTCGGCTGCTCATGCGGCTTCCGTCAACAGATTGAACACTGCCGTATCCGGTCGAAAGCTCAGCGCGTAGACCGGCACCGCCCGAACCAGGGCCGTCAGCCGGTCCAGTGCCTCGCGCCGGCAGGCCGCCGAGGCCATCGGCCACCAGATGTGCCGGCACAGCTCTCTGGCCGCCTGCGCAGGGCCGAGCCGGTGCATTGCGTGGACGCCTCGACGACGCGGGTCCAGCGTCAGAATACCGGCCAGTGGCGCAGCGCCCGGCCGATGGCAGGCAAACGGCAGCGACTCGGCAATCCATTGCCCGTCAACATATCGGACCGCATTGCTTTCATCGGCCACGGCACTGGCCCCGGCCAGACCGGCCAGGGTTGATTTCCCGGCGCCCGATTGGCCAACGGCCAGCCATCCGGCCCCGGCCTGCAGCACAAAAGCGGAGTGAAAAATCAGGCCACGATCCGGGTAGATTACTGGCAATAGCTGGCGGATCACATGTTCGGCCGGGTAAAGCGCCGAGGGGCCACACACGGTGGCCCGGGTCGCGCCAAAATCGATATCCCCGAAGAAGGTTGCGCCGGTGACCCGACAGCCGCCATCGCGCGGGCTGATCCCTACCGGCTCGTTAAAGGCGCTGCGCGGCGAGCCGGAAAACGGCAGTGGCCCGCCATTCGACCGGTGCCACAGCTCGAACGCACTCATCCCCTGGCCAATGGCGGATCCGAATCGAATACCGGCATGCTTCAGCCAGTGCGCATCGTCCGAGACGAGCTTTAGCGTCACTGCACCGAAGGCCACGCTCAGCATGCTTGCGGACTGACTGCCTGCACCGCTCGAAACCGGTCTCAAGATCACCTTCGGCCGGCTAACAGGATGGGTCCGGGTTTGCGTCGCAGGCAGCGCTCTGCCCGGGGCAAAAAGCGCCGGACTGGCCGAAGTTGCGAATCTCCTCGCGCCAAAGCAGTTGTGGCGATGATGCTGTTGCAATCCATTCCTGCAGGGCCGATCGCTGTGCTGCGTCCAGTGGCCGGACTTGCCCGAGGTCTGCCGCAACCAGCAAACCACACTCGATGAGCTCGTCGATAAACACGGTCCAGGCGCTGTGGCGTTCGTGATCCAGTGTGCCGCCGGGAGTGCCGAGCAGGTGCTGCGGATCAAGCGCACAGTCGTCCATTTGCCGCAACAGGTATCCGGCAGACGGGCTGAGGCCATACATCCAGTTGGCGTCGAGATCGATGACAACGGTCTCGTCGCCGATTTCACGCCAGGCCAGTTGCGGGTTTCTAATGATCATCCTCTGCCTCTTTCCTTGGTTCGCCAATCGGTGTCCGGTTCGGTGTTGCGGGTTTCCAGGTCAAGGCCTCAAGCGGGTGAAGCCCGTCTTTTCCTGACACCTCTCATTCCAGAATATAAAACTCGACCGCCTTGGTACACGGATTGTCTCCGTCGCCCAGATACGCCTCCACCGTCCACAAGCCATAGAGTGAGTTGGTCGAAATCAGCGTACCACCTACCGGCAGCGCAACCGGCACGTCGAAGAAGCTGTCGCCGTTGATGCGCTGCTCTTCGGCCCGGGCGACAGCCACGGGGTGCGGATAACCGGGCAACCGTCGTTCGGCGCGATCACCCGGGTTGTTGGCAAACGGCACGTCGATTTGCTCGTAGAGATGACCGTTGGGGGTGTAGAACCGGAAGGTGGCCACCGAATCGGACAGCCCCTGCCGGGTCACGCGCAGCCTGAATCCGGCATCGATCACTTCGGCAGCGCTGAAGCGCGGTTCACTGCCAGGGCGACGGGACGCGCTGTGTTCAACAGCGGCAAGCTCGATGCAGCGGGCGTTGAGTGATTCACCAGACACGAAGTCATCGACACGCTGCAGCGTGACCGGCGCCCGGACTGGTGGCCCGGGATCCTTTGTGATGCCCAGGTCCCGTTGCCCCATGGCCGGGCTGCTCAACACCAACGAACTGACCAGAACAACCACTGTGCCATGCCATACGGCGACCGGGCGGAGAAGGCTCTTTCGGTTCATCGTGTTCACTCCTGGACAGTGATTGGGTGATCGACCGCGTAAATCACGCCGGCGTCCGTTCCGACCTTGATATGCCCGCTGGCAACCCGGTATGAAGGCGCGCCGACCGCGGCGCTGCCGTCGCCGAGAATGACCGACCCTGTGACGCTGCCGCTGCTCGTGCGGTCCAGCTGGTAGAGCCGTCCATTGCCGCTGCCAACCAGAACGTCGTCGCCCAGCAGCAACGGAATGGACGGGCTGTCAATGGCAGTGCTCCATTGTGTAGCACCGGTGCCATCCAGGGCCCAGACCGTGTTGGTCGTACTGAGAATCAGGTGGCCGTTGCCGGCTCGCCAGACAAAGCCCTTGACGGCGCCGTCATCGAGACTCGTTTGCCACAGCAGACTACCGTCGGTGGCGTTCAGCGCAATGACGCGGCCGTCATTGGTGCCTGCATAGACCACGCCATTGTGCAGCACCGGCGAGCCGTCAATATCGCCCACGGCGACAGACCAGGCCTTGCTGGCCGAACTGGTCGCCACGTTCAGTGCCCACATCGTGTGATCACTGCCGGTGGCGTGCGCGCGGCTGGCGAAATAGACCCGGTCGTTGGCGTAATCAACGGCCGGACCGCCGCTGATGATGCCAATGGCGCTGCTGCCACCGCCGTTGTCGAAACTCCAGGCCTGCGTGCCATCGGCCAGGTTCAGGCCGTAGAACGCGTTGTTGCCCGAGCTGTTACGGGTCCCGACAAACACCTGGTCGACAGAACCGCCAAAACCGCTGAACATGAGCCCGACCGAACCCTGCAGCATGCTGCCGAGCTGGCCGGACTGCCAGACCGCAGCGCCGCTGTCGGCATTGATGGCATACACCCGACCGTCCTGGGAGCCCATGAAAACAACCTTGGCCCCGCCGATGGCATTGGGCACCACCGGCGGGCGTGACTGAACACCACGGTTCATTGCATGCGGCGTCCAGTTCGACGGCCAGGTCCCGCCGCTGACGCCGCTGTCGATGCCGTGCAGGATCCGGTCGTTGGAAGTCGCATAAACAGACCCGATTCCCGGCGGCGTCATGGCCGTGGCGCCGGTGCTGTAGGCCCACTTGACCGGGCCGGCGGTGTCCATCGGGCGGCCTGAATTGAAGCGGCCAGCCGAATATTCGCCGTTGCCGTTGTCGACGAACACGCCGTAGTAGTAGGTGGTGCCGTTGGTCAGGCCGGTGTGCTGGTAGCTGTCCTTCGCCCCGGCCGTGCCGTTGACGGTTGCCACCAGGGTGCCGTCCGACGGCCCCGTCGGGTAGGCGTCGGTGCGCATCCGGATTATGGCGTTGTTGTAACCGGAGCCGGGGTTGATCCACTCAAGCGTGTTGCTGCCGTTGGCGGAGGCGACGGTCAGGTAGTCGATGTTTTCGGGGGTGGTGCCGGCGATATCGCAAGAACCACTGGCTGCGGCGCTGACAACGACATCGTCGATGAACCAGCCGTCGTCGGTCACGGTACAGTCGGTAATGGCCGTAAACGCAATATGGAGGGTCTGACCGGCGCAGCCGCCGGTGCCGCCGGTAATGCCGTCACAAACGGCGTCCAGATCAACTTCCGTATCGACGAAACTGCCGCGGCTACCCGTCCAGACGCTGATACCTCCTGCGCCAGTTGGCGGACATAAGTTGCTCAGGCCCGTATCGTAGGCGGGACCAGCAAGGAAACTGGTGTCGCTGACCAGACTGTACGATGAGCCATCCAGTGACACTGCCAGGGTCAGGCCATCAAAACCCGACTCCATTTCATGCCGATGCGAGAAGGCGAGCTTGACCGCGCTGCTGCCGGCAGGCACGTTGATACCGCTGCCGCCGCCGGGCTCGGCAAAGGTGAAGTAGTCCGATCCATAGTTGGTCGCGCAACTGGTGCCGCCAAAGCGGAAAATGCCGCTGCCGCTGCTGGCCGTGCAGCTCTGGATGCCGCGCCACGATTCAGTGGGTGCGCCACTGACAAAGGTACCGAGCACCCAGTCATCCAGCCCGCTGCCGGACTCGAAGTCGTTTTCGTAAAGCGTTCCGCCAACGCTCAATGTGTCGCTGGCCGAGACCTGGTTGGTATCCTGATTGCCGTTGGCACACAACCCGCTTCCGCCATTGGTGGCGTCTTCGGCCTGCACGATGTAGTGATACTCCGTGCCTGTCGCGGCGGTGGTGTCGTCGAAGAATTCTGCGGTTACACACGAGGCAATCAAGTTCGATACATCGGGCGTGAAGCCGGCGCTGGTGGAGCGATAGACGTTGTAGACCAGCGGATCGCCACCCGGACAGTTCGAAGTGCCGGCGTTCCAGGACGCACGCAGGGCACAGCTGCCGTCGGTCGGCGCGACTGACTGGACACCGGAAAAGTTCGGGGCGTTGCTGCAGTCGCCGGTGGCGTAGATGGACACCTCGCTGGACTGGGGCGACTCGCAGGCTGCGCCGTTGTGGTAGGCGGAGACCACGTAGTGATACTCCACGCCGCCGTCAAGGCCGGTATCGGAATAGCCGGTTGCCGTGACGCCCGAGGCAATCTGGGTATAGGGGCCGCCCGAAGAGGTCGAGCGATAAACCCGGTAGCTGTCGGCATCGGTGACCGAATTCCAGCTCAGATCGACCTGCCCCGCTGATGGCGCCGAAGCGCCCAGGCCGGTCGGGGCGCTGAGGTCGCCGCAGACAAAGCCGGTGACCGTGGCCGAATCCTCGTTGGACGGCGAGGACTCACAGCTGGGGTCATTGAACGCCGTCACTTCGTAATAGAACGTCTCGCCGGCGGACAGTCCGGTATCGGAATAGCTGGTCGTGGTCACACCCGAGGCAATCTGCGTGAACGGCCCGCCCGATGTGCCGGCGCGATAGACGTTGTAGCTGTCGGCCGTGACCCCGGTCCAGCTCAGGTCGATCTGGTTGTCCACACTGACAGTCGCGGCCAGACCGGAGGGGGCGTTGGGGTTCTGGCATGGGAGCCCGAAAACCGCGCCGGCAACCAGCGCATAGGGCTGCGTGTTGGTGCCGGCGCCACCGTTGCCCGGCACGCTGTAGCCGATCACGCGGACCGTCCACTGACCGGTTTCCGGGCTGGAGACGTGAACCCGTTCGACGTTATTGAGCCGATCGGCGCTGCCGCCGCTGTAGTCATTTCGATTGGGGTAATAGATCGTGTTGCTGGGCGACTCGACTTCGAGGTCCAGGTCGTTGATCAGCTTGACGCCGGAGCCGGTTGCAGCATAAGGGTCGGTCCAGGCGAGGGTGACGCGCAGCGGGTCGGCGTTGCTCGCCACATCGAAGGTGTAGGTATCCTGGTTGCCCGTTTGCAGGCCCGCAGTGACGTCGCGCACAAACATGCCGCGACCGGCATCCTGCCCCCATCCCTCACCGGGAAAGAGGCTGCCCATGAGGTCGACCCGCCCGTAGCCCTGGGCATTGTTGGGCGTGTCGTTGGGGCTATCCCAGGACGGCGGGAATTCCTGCGTGCTGCCGGTGCCGTACTGCCCCGGGCTCATGTCGAAGGCGCCGTTGATCAGCGTCGCCTTGACCAGAGCCGCCGAGGGATTGAATCCATCGCCGCTGACCGGGCTGCCATGCGTGGTGTCGGTGTTGTTGGGGTGCCAGCCATCTTCGTAGTACTGACGCACCAGCAGCGCCGTTCCGGCCAGCATGGGATTGGCCATCGATGTACCGCCCATGCTGACGTAAAAGCTCTCCAGACCGGGATCAACGTTGCACAGGCCCCAGCCGCCGGTGGCGGCCTGGGATTGATCGGTGCGCACGGAGATGATTCCGATGCCTGGTGCCGCCAGGTCCGGCTTGATGCGGTCGTCGGTGGTCGGGCCGCGGCTGGAAAACGCGCCCATGCCGCTCGGGTTGTCGGCCATCTTGTCGGAATTGATCGGATTGACGGAATAGGCGCAGCCATTGAACCAGCCCCAGGCCTGTTGTTCCGTGCTGTTGCTGACGCTGCAGTCACCGGCCGGGTATTCGTAGATGAAGCCGGGCCGGGCGTTTTCCGAAGCACCGACCGCGATCAGGCTCTTGCCGGTGGCCGGGGGCGTGATCGACATGGGATCAATAATGCCGTCGATCGGGTCACCGGTGCTCTGGCATGAAGTCCCATAACGCTGCCCGTCCACGCCGGAATTGCCGGCCGAAAAGGTGATCAGCATGTCGGGGTTGTCCCACATGAAGCGGTCGATATCCTGCGACTCGCTTAAATACTGGCCGTAGCTGCCGCCGTAACCCCAGGAGTTGGAATGGACACGGGCACCATCGTTGTAGGGCGGCTGAAACAGATTGGCCAGGTTACTCGGGAGCCCACCCAGGTTGCCGCCACTGTCCATGACCGACTGAAACACCAGATCAGCCTTCGGTGCGGCACCGGCGTAGCTGCCGGCAAACTGATTGTTGGCGGGATCGGAGCCGGATTCCACACCACCGCCGAGCATTGAGCCGGCCACGTGGGTGCCGTGACCGCCGCCGCTTGATTCGGGATCGGACCAGTCGTTGGTGCGGCCCAGGGCGTAGGCCTGGATGACGCGCATGGGGTTGGTGCCGGAACCGCTTTCCCCGAAATCCCGGTGCAGCGTGCTGAAATTGCCGGTCGACAAGCCGGTATCGGCAACGGCGCCAACCTGCCCTTCACCGCGAATGCCCTTGGCCCAGACCGCCTCCACGTCGAGCACCGGACCGGACTGTGAACCGCGCCCATTGGTCACTGAAGTCGAGGTCAGCCCCATGTCGTTGTGCAGGCGCGGCTTGGTCCAGCGCTCGGTCCAGAAGACGCCCGGATGCATGACCGCCTTGCGAACAATTCCCGCCGCGCCCCGGGTCTTGACGCGCCAGTGACCGTCGACCAGCACGATATCGGTCGAGGAAAGCCCCAGCCCTCTCAAAAAATCGACGACCGACGACTCACGGGGATAGTAATGCCGATCAAGAACCAGACGAATGTTGAGCTCGTGCGTTGCATCGGACTCGATGACGTAGTCCAGCAGCGGCGGAATACGCCAGGCCGGCTGGTAGTAGCCGCCCCAGTGCACCTGGGAGAGCGTATGGATCCACTCCCAGTCATTTTCGTCCAGCTTGACCAGGTAGGCGTATCGGGGCACGTAGTTGAGGACTTCCACGCCACGCTCTTGCAGCAATCGCCGCAACTCGGCCTGATCGCCTGGCGACCTGGCCTGGACCAGAAAGTAGTCGCGCTCCTCCAGTCGAAAGGGCTTGTGGATCACTGAAGGGTGAAATGAAGAGAGATCCGGGTTGCGAAAAAGCACTTGCCCCGACGGGCCAGCCGACACAAGGTCTGCGGTCTCGAAACGGTAGGCGGCCAGGTCAATGAACAAGGTGTCCGAGCTGTAGTCAACCGGGTCGAAACGTTCGGAAAACGGAAAGAGCGACCGCCAGTCCGGATCGACCACAATTACCGGTTCATCAAAGCCACTGGGCTCAATCGGTGCCGGAACCTCGCTGCGCCAGCTACTGGAAGAGGCGACCGCAATGGAGCCAACCACGAACAGAACCACACCCGGCAGCAGTACCCACAGCAGCAGATTCAGGCTGCGCCGTTGCTCAACACGTTTTTCCATTCAAAGTCTCCCTTGCTCTCTTGAACTCGACCTGTTTCCAGGATGCTGTCAGCCGTTGACCGGCAATCTGTGACCCGGCGACGCATGCACGGAGGCGATGCCCGACAACCAGACACTCAAAACGCCAATAACCCTGAACCCCCACAGCCGATGAAAAGCTGGATTTCAATCTGGCGGCCCGTTTGCAGACCGCGAACCCCTGGTGCGGGACCAAGCTTACCCATAATGCCGTCACCGATTCAAGGCGACTGCACGTCAAACAGGCAAACGTTGAGTATTTTTTAAACAGTTCCGCGAAACACAGCTGGAATCTTGATTGGCATCAATACAGCCACATCTCGGAATTCAGCGCCTGACCGGCCTGGCCGATACTTGTCGCAATCCCCGCTACCCCCCGAACAACCCCCAGAAGCGGCGTGACTTGACCGATTCCTGCAGTTCGGAGGTATCGATACTGCGACCCAGCACCAGATCTCGCGGGTTCTGTTCGGCCAGCAGTCGAGCGACCTCCGGCCGCGTCCAGCGTTCGATCATTTCTCTCCCGACCGACATTTCCGGAATGCGGCGGTGATCACGATGTGCATCCGAGGCCACGAAGTGGATCAGGCCGCGCCTGACCATCTGCCGGGCGGCCTGCTGGGCCAGGTCGCCGAACTTGCCGATGCACGAGCGCGACGTGACCTGGGCGAGGCAGCCCATGTCGATCCATTCGGCCAGCCGTTCGGGATGGCGGGCCAGTTCCCCGTTGCGTTCCGGATGAACGATGACCGGCACCAGGTTCAGCGACAGGATGTCCTCGAGGATGGCCGTCGCCCCGATCGGAATCGTGTGAACGGGCAACTCGACCATCACCGCGCGGCCGCGATCGGCCACGGTCATGGCGGTACCGGCGGCAAGCTCCCGCGGCAGCTCAGGCACCAGGTGACATTCCGAGCCCGGCAGCACCTCGAGCTCGATCCCGGCCCCGCTGAGCGCCTGCCGGAATGCCGCAATCTCGCGCCGAATGTCCTCGGCGCAGTTCTGGTAGACGCCATTGAGGTGATGCGGCGTCAGCAGCGACAGCGATATGCCGTCATCGACGGCCTGCCGTGCCATGGTCAGCGCCATGTCCATCGTGCGGGCGCCATCATCGATGCCCGGCAGCAGGTGCCCGTGAATATCGACCATGCCGGTCGGAAAGCGCAGCGTCGAGCTCATGCCCCAAACCTTACGCCAGGCGGACCGGCACGACAAGTATGCGGCCGGACTGTGCCGACCGGGTGCGCCCGTTACCTCTTAATTATGAAGCCTATTCCTGCCTGCAACCGGCGGACTTTGCGTTGACACGGGGGCGCGGAGGGTTTAGTCTTGATAACGTCTCGGTGCCGAAACCGGTTCCGGACATTTCAGTTGGCTTTTGACCAAGGGTGGCAAACATGAATTTCGCGATCTCGCTCCAACGCGTCCTGGCGCTGGCCGGTCTTGCAACACCACTGCTTGCAATCGGACAGGTGCCGGTCGGCAACCTGGAAGTTGACGGCTCGGCACGCATCGCCGAAGGGGCATCGGAGCGAGCGATGACCATCAGCGATACCAGTTACTCCTGGTTCTCGGGTGACCGCATCCAGACCACGCGCGGGCACGCCATCCTCTATCTGAATGACGGCAACAGCTTCGGATTCCTGGAAGGCACCGATGCCACCTTGTCGGTTGACAACGGCACGGTGACCGTCGATCTGCAGGCCGGTGGTCTGGTCTATGCGATCGAAGGCGGCGACCGGGAACTGGTCGTCAATACCGACGGGTTCACCTATGAGGCCGAACCCGACTCGGACCTGGCGCCCTGCCTCGGCCTGAACGCAACCGGTCTGTTTGAGGTCCTGGGCACCCGGAGCAACCGGGTCACGGTTCAGTCCGGCCGGGTCGATGGGCGCAATCTCGCCCGCACGGTCGAGCAGCAGGTCTCGCCCGGTGAACAGTACGAGTTCCTGCCGCAGCAGGTTCGCCGCGTTGAGCTGTCGATTCCGCCGGAAGTCGAAGAACAGCTCGATGACGATCGCAGTGCGGTACCTTGCATGGTGTGGTGGCTGCAGCGGGATACTGCAGCGGCCGCCATTGCCAGCACAACGGCCAACCGGGGCATCGGCATTGCCATTGCCGTGGCGGCGGCCGGCACGGCGGTGGCCATCATCACCGATGATGAGCCCGATGATCCTGAACCGGTCAGCCCCTGACCAGCGGCCGCTCGAAATCGCGGGCCGGCGCTGGACAAGCCGCGGCCTGAGCGGGCGCAAGGGGGTGCCCAATTCGTCCTGAAACCGGAACGGGAAACATGATTAGAGTCTGTTTGACGGTCGCGGCGATTGCCGCGATATTGTTCGTTATTGGCTGTGCCTCGCGCGGGGGTGATACACAGGACGCGTCGCTGCAGCAATTCCAGCAGCAGATGGTTGCCCAGGAGCGCATCAGCGACATCAACGACAAGCTGTTGATGATGGCCGTGCAGGGCGCCGGCGACCGGGTCTACCGGGTTGGTGCCGAGGATCGCATCCGGGTCGACATCTTCGGCGTTGACGAGCTCTCGCGCGAATACCGGGTCAACGGCGCCGGCAATATCCTGTTGCCGCTGATCGGCGAGGTTTCGGTATCGGGCCTGACGCTCAGCGAGGTCGAGCAGACGATTGCCGCGGCCTATGCCGAGGAATACCTGCGAAACCCCCAGGTTTCGGCCGAGATTACCGAATACCGCAGCCAGCAGTTCACCGTGATCGGCGCCGTGGCCAACCCGAAAGTCTACTCGGTGAGTCGTCAGACAACGCTGATCGAAGCCCTGGCGATGGCCGGTGGCATCAGTCGCGAGGCCGGCAACAGCGTTTACCTGACCGATCGGGTGCGCGACCCGGACACCGGACAGCTGGGCACGCGCACGCTGATCATCGATGTCGAAGACCTGATGCAGCAGGCCGAGCAGTACAACCTGGTGCTTGGCGAGGGCGCGATGATCAACGTACCGCGCGGCGGCTTTGTCTATGTTGAAGGCGCGGTCGAGCGGCCGGGGGCCTACTCGCAGCGCGCCGATACGACCGTGCTCAAGGCGATCGCCGAGGCCGGCGGGCTGGCCTTCGAGGCCGACCGGTCGGATATCCGGGTGCTGCGCCGGCAGGACGACGGCGGCTGGGAGGCACAGGATATCGACTACGAGCAAATCCGGGACAATCCGGCCAACGACCTGCCGCTGCGCAACGGAGATATCGTCATTGTCGATTCGAGCGCGCTGCGTGTTGGCTGGAACAACTTCCTGCGCGTGGCCCAGCCGATTGCCCTGCTCGGGTTTCGGCCGCTTTAGGAATCGGTTTCAGGGTTTCGGGGCAAGCACAGGCAGGCTGGCACAACAATGAGCGACAACAGGAACAACGAACCCGGCACACATCTGCAGCCGGTCAACGGCAAGAGTCAGCAGATGGCCGTCTACGATCCGACGGTGCACGGGCAGTTTGAAGACGACGACACGATTGACCTGCGCGAGTACTGGCGCATCCTGGTCAAACGCAAGTGGACCGTCGCGGGCGTCGTGGCCATCGTCGTGACCGCCGCCCTGCTCTCCTCGCTGCTCATGGTGCCGGAGTATCGCTCAACTGCGACGCTGGAGCTCAATGCGCAAAGCGCACGGATTCTCTCCTACCAGGATTTCACCCCCGATCAGCGCGGCTGGAACGCTGAGCAGATGTTCCTCAACTCGCAGTATGAGATTCTGCGCAGCCGCGCGCTGGCCGAGGAGGTCGTGCGCGAGGAGGGGCTGGCCGATCACCCCGAACTGAGCGGCGAGATCCGCCAGCGCAGCCTGCTCGGCGAAGCCAGATCGCTGGTGCGTACCGTGCTCGGCGCCGTGATTCCGGACCGCGAGTCATCATCGGCTACCGAATCGTCCGAAACCGGCCAGCGAGATCCCGTGAGAGCGGCAGCCAACGCACTGAGATCACGCATCGAAATTCAGCCAGTCCGTGATTCCCGTCTGGCCAACGTCAGCATTACCGCCTTCGATCCGGCAGTCGCCGAACGCCTGACCAACGCACTGGTCGATCACTACATCCGGATGAGCATGGAGCGTCGTTACGAGGCCGGCAGCGAGGCGCGACAGTTTCTCGAAGGCCAGCTCGAAGACATGCGCATCGCGCTCGAGCGCTCCGACCAGGCGCTGATGGACTTTGCGCGCGAAAACAACGTGGCGGATCTGGACCAGCGCCTCGAGATGGCGCGGGCAGCCATCAGCCGGTTCAGCGATCGCCGAAACGAAATCGATTCCGAGCTGGTGGAACTGACCAGCTGGCGCGAGATGATCGAGGCCGGCCAGGTCGATCACATCGACCCGGTGGTCAACAGTGACGCCATTGCCGATCTCAACCAGCGACTGGTCGATGCCCGCAGTGAATATGCCGGTTTGAGCGAACGATTCCAGGAATCCTATCCGGCCGTCCAGGAAGTCCAAAACCGCATCGACCGCCTGCAGTCCGAGATTGAAGCCGAAAAGCAGCGCATTGCCGACAATGTCATCGGGCGGTTTGAAAACCTGACGGCCCAGTCCAAGGCGCTCGAGGAGGCCATGCGGCAGCGCGAAGCCTCCATGATGACGCTCAATGAGCAGGCGGTGCAGTACAACATTCTGCGGCGCGAGTTCCAGACCAACCGCGAGCTCTACGACGGTCTGCTGCAGCGCATGAAGGAAATCGGCGTTGCCGCCGGGGTGCAGGAAAGCAGCATTTCAGTCATCGAGCCTGCCGTGGCCGCGGTGGCGCCGTTCAAGCCGAACATTCCGCGCAACCTCGCGCTGGCGCTGGTGCTCGGCGTGTTTGGCGGGGTTGGCCTGGCGCTGCTGCTCGAGTTTCTCGACAGCTCGATTCGGCGCGTCGAGGACATCGAACGACTGGTCGACCGGCCGGTACTGGGGATGGTGCCGCTGGTCAAGATCAGGATCAAGGAATCCGACAGCGCCCAGAAGGCGCGCGACCGCGAGCGGGCGGTCAGTCACTACAGCGCGGTCCATCCGAACTCGCAGGTCTCCGAGGCGTTCCGCTCGCTGCGCACCAGCCTGATGTTCTCGACGCCCGAAGGACTGCCGCAGACCATCATGGTGACCAGCTCCGGCATGGGCGAGGGCAAGACCACGGCCGCGATCAACCTGGCCACCGTGCTGGCGCAGAACGGCTCACGCGTGCTGTTGATCGACGCTGATCTGCGCAAGCCGCGCGTGCACCGGGACTTCAACTGCTTCCGCTCGCCCGGGCTAACCAACCGGATTGCCCTGTCGCAGAACAGCGGCGCCGACAACTCGGCCATCCACGGCACCCACGTCAAGGGGCTGTTCATCATGCCGTCGGGCAACTCCACGCCGAGCCCGGCCGAGCTGCTCAGCTCCGAGCGCCTGACCAAGGTCATCGACAGCTGCCGCCGCGCCTTCGACTACGTCGTGATGGATGCCCCGCCGACACTCGGCCTGGCCGACTCGATGATCCTGGCCCGCCAGGTCGATGGTGTGGTCGTGGTTGTCCGCGCCGGCCAGACCGGCAAGGAAAACTTCCGCGTGGCCATGAAGCGCCTGGCCCAGGTGCAGGCGCCGGTGCTCGGTGTCGTGCTCAACGGCGTCGATCTGGACAGTCCGGAATACGCCTACTACTCGTCGTATTACTACAACTACGAGGCCGAAGACGAGACGCCCGAGGATGCGGATGAAGACGACACCCGAAAGTTGGGGGGGTCGGTTTCTTGACGGTTTACGGTTCAGGGTTTACGGATTACGAGTTGTGGCGTAAACCCTAACCCGCATTCCCCCATGCCCCACCTCCGTGCCATCTTTCTCTCCGCCGTCGGCATCGCCGCCCTGCTTGTGGCAGCTTCGGAGTACCTGAACCTGCGCGCGGTTGATCCGGACCGGCCGATCCGGTCGCTGGAGCGATTGCAGACCACCCAGCCCTGGGGCGGGCTGGCCGCGCGCGAGGCGGCGCGCTGGCTCGAAACCCGCTGGCGCCTGGATGCAGACAGCGCCGCGGAAGCCCTGCGCTGGCAGCTTGGTCGCTACCCGCTCGATCCCTGGCGCTGGCTGCTGCTGGCCCGGATGACCCTGCTGACCGGCAACGATGGCGAACCGTTGCGGCGGACGCTGGCAACAGCGGTTGCCGTTCAGCCGGGCAGCCGTCAGCTGCGCTGGCAGGCCGCCAACCTCGCCCAGAATGCCGGTGATCCGGACCTGATCCTGATCCACCTGAAACTCTGGCTGGCCGACCAGCCCCACATGACCGATCGTGCCCTGTTCATCGCCGAGCGCTGGGTCGACGATCCCGACCGATTGCTCGATGAAGTCGTGCCGGCCGACGACGAGTTTCTGGCGCAGGCCATGCGCTACGCCCGTCGCAGTCGCTCCCTGCCGCTGGCCGAGGCAACCTGGCAACGGCTCGATCATCCTCGCCCGGCCGCCGACCGGGCATTGGCCGACTACGTCGCTACCGCGCTCGACAGCAATCGTCCCGACCGCGCCATGGCCGCCTGGCAGACCGTCGACGCCAGCTACCGGCCCGGCGACATCCCGGCGGGCCGTTTTGACCTGCCGCTGGAGGCGCTCTCGGCACTCGGCTGGTACACGCGCGTACCCGATGGCGTCTCCCTGGCCATCGTGCCCGTGGCGCCGAAGCAGCAGACCAGCGACCCCGCACAGGCGCCAGCCGGCCGGAATGCCCTCATGGTCCGATTCGAGGGTGAGGAAAACATCCACATGAATACGCCTTTCGTGCGGTTTCCGGTCCCCGCGCCCGGCCGTTACCGCCTGACCGGATGGTGGCGAGCAAACGGGCTGACCACGCGCGCGCTGCCGCAGCTGCAGCTGTATGCCGAGTCCCCGGACCATTCTTTCAGCGCCACGCTGGCGGTGCCGTCGGCGGAATTCGGCTGGCAGCCCTTTGCCATCCCGTTCGAGACCACCATGGACAACGAGATCCTCCGGTTTCGGTTGCGCCGGCTGCGCACCGACGCCTTTGACCGCTATATCGCCGGAAAGCTGATGCTGGCCGACCTGGGCGTCGAGCCGGCACTGGCCGACGGCATTTCGGGCGAGGAAAGCGAACACGAGGCTTGCGAAAACAACACCGACACGGCACCCTTGGAAGACCTCCAGCGCGACTGTGCGGATTGACCCCTGCCATGGGTGAACGCCCGATCGATATCGACAAGCTCAGCGAGGGCATCATCCGCGGCAAGCTTCGCCTGTATACAGCGGTTGAGCTCGACGCCGTGCTGTCGTGGATCTCGGGCAGCGAACGGCTGGGTGCTGCAGCGCTGATCCGCAGACTCGGGCTGCCACGCGAGCGACCCGACCTGATGCATCAGGTTTACCGCCAGCTCGACGAGCAGCTATTCGCCGGCGCCCGGCTGTTGATCCACCGCGCCTTTGTCGATGCCGGCATCGACAGCGACGAGCGCCGTGCGCGCTACCGGCGACTGATGACGGCCTTTCACCCGGATCGCTACCCGGAGTTTGCCGAGTGGCTGACGCCGCGTTCCCAGGCGATTCACGGGGCCTACAGCCGGTTTCGCCGCGGCGATGACGAAGAAACCGAGCGGCCGCAGGCCGCCGGAGCCTCCAGCGAGGCGCCACAGCCGTCTGACCCGGCTTCGAAACGCTGGCCGCAGGCGCGCAAGTCGGCCCGGCTGACGCCGGCCGACGACACACCCGGTCCGCTCATGCGCCTGCGTCTGTGGCTGCGCGATGTCGAGAACCTTCAGGGGCGAGTGCTGGTGGCACTGGCCGTTCTCGCGCTGGTGCCCGTGCTCTACGCCTACATTGCCTACAAGCCCTACCGGGGACTGCAGCAGCCTGTCGCCCCGCAGACGGAGCGCATTGCCCGGGTGGACGAGGCCGCGCATCCGGCCGATCGTGCCGATGCGCCGCAAGAGCAAGCCGACCCGCCGTCATCGCCGGCCGGCACCGGCAGATCGACCGACACCGCCGCCCGGGACGCAGACGCCTTGGCAGCCCGCCTGCCGGAAGAACTGGCCATCTGGGACCGTGAGCCACCGCCAGAAACCCCGTGGACAGGCGGAGAAACCACCCGCCTGGTCGCGATGCTGGACACCGAGCCGGGGTCGGCGCCGAAAACCGAACCCGAACCCATGTCGGAGCCGGAACCTGAGCCGGAACCTGAGCCGGAACCTGAGCCGGAACCTGAGCCGGAACCTGAGCCGGAACCTGAGCCGGAACCTGAGCCGGAGCCTGAGCCTGAGCCTGAGCCGGAGCCGGAGCCGGAGCCGGAGCCGGAGCCTGAGCCTGAGCCTGAGCCGGAGCCGGAGCCGAGCCGGAGCCTGAACCGGAGCCTGAGCCGGAGCCTGAACCGGAGCCTGAACCGGAGCCTGAGTGTGAGCCTGAGCCTGAGCCTGAGCCGGAGCCGGAGCCGGAGCCGGAGCCGGAGCCTGAGCCTGAGCCTGAGCCTGAGCCGGAACCCGAGTTGGAGCCCGCGCCTGAACCCATGCCTGAGTCTGAACCCGGGCCCGATGAGATGCCGCCGTCTGGCGACAGCAACCCAGCACCAGACCCTGCCGAAGTGGGCGCCGAGTCGCAGCGGCTGGCCGAGCAGCGCGACGCCGTCGATGATCTGCTGCAGGGCTATCGAATCAGCTTCGAGAACGGCTGGCTGGAGTCGTTCATGTCCTACTTCAGTGAGTCACCGCGCGAAAACAACAATCGTGGTCACGACTGGTTCCGCGAAAACTACGGCTGGCTGTTCAGACACTCCAGCGAACGGCGCATGGAGCTTCAGATCGAAAACATTGAGCCGAGCGGGGACCACTGGACCGCTGCCGGTCGATTCGAGATGCTGATTGCCTACCCCGGCCGGCCGTCGATCCGAACCGAACGCGAAGTCCGCTACACCATCGAGATCGATGATCGGAACCAGCTTCGCATTGCCGCGATCGACTATTGAGGACGGGCTGAACAATGATGCAGGTGCGCGACGGATACCGGCGCAGTCAGCGCCCGATAACGGGCCGCCTGCGCCTGAGCGCACTGCTGGTCTGCGCGCTGGTGCTCGTGCTGCCGCTGATGATGGGCAACCGCACGCCGGATACCCTGACCGCCAGCCTGCTGGTGCTGGTGGCCGGCGGGCTGATTGCCGCCGCGCTGTCGCTGGTTCCGGGCGACCTGCCCTGGCCTTCCGGCTGCTGGCTGGGGTTTGCCGCGGCGTTGACCGCCCTGGTCGTGATCCAGGTCTGGCCGTCGACCTGGCTGGCGCGCACGTTCGGCCCCTACCCGGAAGCGTTCTGGCAGCAGGCACCCGGGCTGCCGGTACACTGGTCGCCCGATCCGGGCGCGACCGTGCGCGGCTGGGCGGCCTTTGTCGCCCTGTTCTCAATCGCCTGGCTCGGCCGCACCCTGCCGACGGGCCTGCGCAGGTGGGTCTGGCTGGCGCTGGTCGCCGCGGTGCTGTTCCAGGCGCTCTACGGGCTGCTGTCCCATGCGGCCGGCGCCGAGACCATCTTCGGAATCTGGCAGCGCAATACGCCGGACTTCGTCCACGGCAGCTTTTCCAACCGCAATCTGTTCGCCGCCTATCTGGCGCTGGGCTGGCCGCTGGCCGTCGGCCTGTGGTACATGCGCGCTATCCCGGGTGTTTCTCGCCTGCCGGTCGAACTGCGCGTGACCGCCAGCGTCATCTGCGGCGCCATTGTCGGTGCGGCCATGCTCGGGTCGGCCTCGCGTCTGGGCGCAGCAGCCGGCGTATTCGGCATCATGATGGCGCTGATCCTGTGGGGCCGTCACCGACGGCTGATCTACGGCGCATCGGTGTGGCCGGCCTACCTGGCGGCAGCGGCGGCGCTCGTCGCCGCGGTCTGGTACGGCCTCACGCCGCTGGCCGAGCGCCTCCTGGCGACGACCGGCGAGGAGAGCCGCCTGGAGGTGTGGTCGCTGATGTTCAGTGAGTTTCCGCAGGCCTGGTGGCTGCACGGCGTCGGCCTGGCCGGTTTCGAGGCGACCTTCAAGGCGTTTCAGCCGCCGCACATCGCCGGATGGTACGACTACGCCCACAATGACCTGCTTCAGTGGCTGGTCGAAACGGGGCTGACCGGCCTGATACTGCTGGCCATCGTGGTCACGGCGCTGCTGCGCCGCTTCCGCCTGGATACCGAGCGCATACCGCTTTACGCCGGCCTGTTCGCGCTGTGCGCGGTCGCTCTGGGAGACTTCAGCTGGCACCTGCCGGCCACGCAGGTCGTCCTGGCTTTCTACACTGGCGTCCTGCTTGGAAAGCCGGCCAGGCAGAAAAAACCTGTGTGATATGTTTCACAATTTAGAAAATTTCTTCTGACAGACACTGGATTTATCTCTCGCAAATGCGTTATACACCGTGCTGGCCACGGAGGGACACGGGGCTGCTGACGATCAAGGGGACCACTGAAACTGATCGAACGGGAGTTAAATCCAGATGTCTCGAAGTCACTTGATAGTACGACTGGCCGGTGTATTTTTGCTGGCCGCCACCTTCCTCAGCACCACCCACGCATCCGAACTGAGAACCGCCAACGAGCCCATCGACGGGCAGTACATCGTGGTGCTCAAGGACAGCAGCGCAAGACTGGTCAATGAATCGGCCGCATCGCGCCTGCCAACCGTCGCGTCGGTTGCCAGCTCCATGGCGCGCACCCACGGCGCCGAACTGAGAGGATCCTTCTCGCACGTTGTTCGCGGCTTCGTCGTCCAGGCTGACGACAAAGCGCTGGAGCAGCTTTTGCTCGATGAACGCGTCGCCTACGTCGAGGAAGACGGCATCATCAGCATCAACGCGACCCAGAACAACGCCACCTGGGGACTGGATCGGGTCGACCAGCGCGATTTGCCGCTTAGCGGAAGCTACACCTACAACACCACGGCCAGCAACGTTCATACCTATATCATCGACACCGGCGTGCTTGGCTCGCACAACGAGTTCAGCGGTCGCATGGGCAATGGCTACACGGCGATCAACGACGGTCGTGGCACGACTGACTGCAACGGCCACGGCACGCATGTCGCAGGCACCGTTGCCGGATCGACCTACGGCGTGGCCAAGTCGGCCACCGTTCATCCGGTCCGCGTGCTCGGCTGCAACGGTTCCGGCACCAACTCCGGCGTGATCGCCGGCATGGACTGGGTTGCTGCCAATCGCAGCCTTCCGGCCGTGGCCAACATGAGCCTTGGCGGCGGTGCCTCGACTACGACCGACAACGCTGTGGCGAACATGCGCAGCGCCGGAGTGACCGTGGTCGTGGCTGCCGGCAACGATAACCAGGATGCCTGCAACTCCTCCCCGGCCCGCTCTTCGGCCGCCATAACGGTTGGCTCGACGACCAGCACGGATTCACGCTCGAGCTTCTCGAACTGGGGCACCTGCGTTGATGTCTTTGCCCCCGGCTCCTCGATTACCTCGGCCTGGTATACCAGCAACTCGGCGACCAACACCATCAGCGGCACGTCCATGGCCTCCCCGCACGTTGCCGGCATTGCCGCCCTGTACCTGGCCGAAAACCCCGGCGCCAGCCCGACGACAGTCGAAAACGCCATCTATTCGAGTGCCTCCCAGAACAAGATCAGCAGCGTCGGCAGCGGCTCGCCCAACCTGCTGGCCTATTCGCTGTTCGACGGTGGCGATGGCGGCGACGGTGGCGACGGCGGCTCCGGCGGCGAACTGTCCAACGGAGTGCCCGAAAGCAACCTGTCGGGCGCGCAGGGCTCGGAAACCGCTTTCTTCATTGAAGTGCCTTCAGGCGCCAGCAACCTCGAGATCTCGATCAGCGGCGGTTCGGGCGATGCCGACCTGTACGTCCGCTACGGCGCCGAACCGACAACCTCGACCTACGATTGCCGGCCGTATCGCAACGGCAACAACGAAAGTTGCTCGTTCGACACGCCGGCCGGCGGCACCTGGCACATCATGCTGCGCGGCTGGAGCTCCTATTCCGGCGTCACGCTGGTTGCCAGTTTCGACGAGCCCGACGACGGCGGTGGCGGCGGCGCGCCGTGCAGCGGCTGCGACCAGTACAGCGGTTCACTGAGCGGCAGCAGCGACTCCGACGTGCAGCCCAACGGCACCTACTACTACGCCGGTTCCGGCACCCACAACGGCTGGCTCGTCGGTCCGGGCAATGCCGACTTCGATCTCGAGCTGTACCGCTGGAGCGGATGGCGCTGGACGCGGGTTGCACAATCGGCAAGTGCCAGCAGCGAAGAGCAGATCAGCTACAGCGGCAATGCCGGCTACTACTACTGGCGTGTCCTGTCCTACTCGGGCAGCGGCAGCTACGATCTGTGGCTGGATACGCCGTAGTTCACAACCGCGACAGCCTGACCTCAACGACAGCGCCCCGGACTTCCGGGGCGCTTTTCTTTTGTGGTTCGATGTCCGGCGGTTCAGCGCATCATCAGCGCACGGTATGGGCGACCGCCGCCCGGAGCGTAGCTTCAACCCTACGTAAGGATTGGCAACGCGAGTACAGACCCCGGAAATGCTGCTATACCGGGTAGCGTCGCGGTTCCAGCCCGAAAAGTTATGCAACGTTGGGGTTCAGTGGCGAGCCAGGTCAAAGCCAGAAGGCCAGCAGCAGCATGCCGAGGATGACGCGATAGGCCACGAACGGCTGCATGCCGATCCGGCGGATGAACGCCAGGAAGGCATGGATACAGGCATAGGTCGAAATGATTGACACGGCCAGGCCGATGCACAGCGCGCCCAGCCCGGCCTGATGGTCGGCCCGCGACAGGTCAAAGGCCGCCAGCAGGCCGGCCGCGGCAATGATCGGCACGGACAGCAGAAAGGAAAAACGCGCGGACGCCTCACGACTCAGACCCACGAGTAGCCCGGCGGTCATGGTAATACCCGAGCGCGACGTGCCGGGGATCAGCGCCAGAACCTGGGCCAATCCGATCAACAGCACCTCTGGCAACCGCAGCGTGTACTCGTCCCGTTCGCCGCGCCGGGCCCAGTCGGCCCAGCCCAGCAGCAGGCCAAAACCGATCAGCGCCGCGGCCATGACCGGCGGTGAGCGAAGGGCCTGTTCCGCAACACCCTTGAGCAACAGGCCGAAAACGACGGCCGGCAGCGTGGCGATGATCAGCCACCAGGCCAGCTCCGCTTCGCGCCCGCCCGGACCGCCCGTCAGACTGCCGAGCCACTGCCCGGCCATGGCGCAAAGCTCGCGGCGAAAGTAGACGACCACCGCGATCAGCGAGCCGGCATGCAGCACGATGTCGAAATCCAGGCCCTGGTAGGCGCCCCCGGTCAACAGTGAATACAGGACCAGGTGAGCCTGTGAGGAGACCGGCAGAAACTCCGTGACCCCCTGCACCAGCGCCAATATCACCGCTTCGAACCATTCCATCGCGGCATTGTACCCGGGCATGGGCGACTCGCTTCGAAAAACTCATGGCGACCGGCCCAGGTGAGCGTAGAATGGAATGCCCGCCGCTGACGCCTTGCCGGATCGCAGAGTACCTGGCCGGACTGACGCTTGTGGGAAGCAGCGATTATTGTCAGGACTCCGAGGTCTCGCCCGTGCGCTTTCGTGCTCTTCTCATCGCCCTCACGCTGTGCATCGCCGCACCCTGGGCGGCTGCGCAGTCGACAACCGTGTTTGTCGTCCGACACGCTGAAAAAACGGCTGAACCGGCCGACGATCCCGAGTTGAGCAGCGCCGGTCACGCTCGGGCCGAGGCCCTGGCTGGTGCGCTGGCCGATGCCGGTATCGACGCCATTATTTCCACCCAGTACCGACGCACGCGAGACACCGTTGCCCCCTTGGCCCGACGGATCGGCAAGCCGGTCGAGGTGATCGAGTGGCAGCGCGGCGATGTCGCGACCCAGGCGGAATCGCTGGCGCACCGGATTGGCCGGCAGCATGCCGGCCAGCAGGTGCTGGTGGCCGGCCACAGCAATACCGTGCCGGCGATCGTCGCCGCGCTGAGTGGACACTCGATCCGACCGATCAGCGAGCAGACCTATGGCCAGCTGTTCATTGTCCAGCTCGATGGCCACTCGCCTGGGCGGCTGATCCGGGCGCGGTTCGGTACGGCGCCATGACCCTGCGAATTGCCGTCGACAGCCTCAGAATCGGCCGGGTTCAGCCGCTCGGCCCGGCCGGCGCGCAAAGCGCCATCGCCAAGCATGCGGTATCCGGCGAGCTGGAGCTGACGCTGGTCGGCTTCATCGGCGATGAGCAGGCCGACCGCCGCCATCATGGCGGGCCGGAGAAGGCGGTTCACCACTATCCCGCCGAGCATTACCCACGCTGGCACGAGCTGCTGCCCGACTGCGACCCGGCCTACCTGGCTGTCGGCGGGTTCGGCGAGAATCTGAGCACGCAGGCGTTCGACGAATCACAGGTCTGCGTCGGCGACCGGTTTCGGCTGGGCAGCGCCATCGTCGAAGTCTCCCAGGCCCGGCAACCCTGCTGGAAGCTCAACCTGCGCTTCGGTCGCGCCGACATGGCCGAGCTGGTCCAGCAACGCGGCATGACCGGCTGGTACTACCGCGTCGTCGAGGCAGGCCGGGTCGAGCCGGGCGCGGCGCTCGAACTGCTCGAGCGCCCCGAGCCGGACTGGCCGCTGGCGCGCATTCTTGACGTGTTCTATCGCGACCCGTTCAACCGCGACGACCTGCAGGCGCTGACGGCACTGGCGCCGCTCAGCCCCTCCTGGCGCAGGCTGGCTGTCCGTCGCCTGGAAACCGGCCGGATCGAGGACTTCGGCCCCCGCATCCGCACCCCGGCCGCCTTCACCTGAAGCGGCCTGGCCCGATCACTCAGTTCCCCACCTGCAGCATGTATTTGGCCACCTCCAGGCGCGTTTCGGGATCCAGGTAATCCTGCGGCGGCATTTCCGGGTAGTCGTCGCGCTTCTTGACCGGGTTGGCGATGTATTCGGCCAGGCCCTCCGGGTCGTCCATGTAGAGCGCCTGGATGATCTGCACGGGCGGGCCGATCATGCGGCCGGTATAGGTATGGCAGCCGGTGCAGATGCTCAGATAGGCGATCTTGCCTCTTTCCTCCAGCGAGATCTGGCGCGGCGGCACCGGCTCGTCGAGCAGGTAGGTGTCGACGTCCCGGGTGTTGGTGATCTCGCACTCGGCCCAGTCGTCGACGCCGACAGTCACGTACTGGTGACGATTGATGATGCAGCTGTCGCGGCTGGTGCCGACACGCACGATATCGGGCGCTCCGCGCTTGAGCTCGGTGAGCATCAGCGCCTTGACTTCGGTGATGGTGTCGTAGCCGTTGTTGGCCATCAGGTTATCGAGAATCATGACCCGGTCGGGGCTGGGATCGGATTCCGGGTCGATCGTGACGTTGGGCGCGTTGTCGTGGTCGGTGATGATGATGCCGGCAGTCTTGTTGTTCCTGATGATATTGCTTTCGATCACCACTTCGTCGGCGGCCATGACCAGTATGCCCGTGCCTGCTGGAATGCCAGCCACGGTCGATCCCGGCGCGCCAAAGTTCGGCGTATTGTTGTCGACGATGAAGTTGTTGCGGATGATGACATCGTAGGTCGTCTTGACCGGCAGTCCAGGCGTAATGAAGGCAAGAACGCCCCCGGTGTTGTTGTAGACATAGTTGTTCTCGACGATGGCATGACGGCTGTTTTCGATTTCGATGCCCGCGACCGAATCGAACACCTCATTGTGCGCGACATGCACGTTATCACTCATGCCCACATAGATCGCGGCATCCTCGATGCCCGAAATGACGTTGTGCTCGACAATGCCGTTCTTGCCCAGTTGGGGAAAAACACCGTAGACGCCGGTATCATCGATGATGTTGTTGCGGATCTCGAAGTTGTTGCCGGCCTGCCCCATGATGGCGTTGCCCTTGTAGCGCTTGATGAGCAGGTTCTCGACCACGAAGTTGTTGCCGGAATACAGAATGGCGTCATTGAGCTCGCCCCGCCCGTCCATGGTCGCGCGCTGGCCCTGTCGAATGACGCCGATGATGGAGATGCCGTCCTTGTCGACGTAGACCGTTTCGTGATAGGTGCCCGGCATCACCTGAATGGTGTCACCCGGGCTGGCCTGCTTGACGGCTTCCATGATCGATTCGCCATCGTTGACCACGTGGGTGATGCCTTCGGTCGCCGCGCCGTGCTCACTGCCGGCCGCGGCGAGATCGTCGTCACGTTCCCGGTCATAGCCGCCGGAATAGCTGGCGCCGGTGGATGTGCGGGTAATGACCAGGCTCTCTTCGCCCGGTCTTCCGAGATAGTATCCGGCGATAAATGCGGCCGCCACCAGGAGCAATGCAATCAGTTTGCCTGCCTTCATGTTCAGTTGTCCTCCAGGTTCCGGGGATGGTCATTGCCGGCGAATCCGGCCTTGGGGTTGAGACCGGACGGCACCGCCTCGGGAATGGGTGGCGTCAGGCTTTCGTCAGTCAGGGTGTCCAGAAACGCGACGATCAGGTCGATTTCGCGTTCGGTCAGGTCCGGCTCCCAGATATGCCAGTGCAGGTAGAGCTTTTCGCCTTCCGGTACGGCGTGACCTCGCCCGTCGTTGTAGAAGGACACCGCCTCGCGCAGCGTTTCGAAGTTGCCGCGATGCATGTACGGCGCTGAACGGGTGATATTGCGCAGCGTCGGCACCTTGAAACCACCGCGCAGCTTTTCTGCATCGAATGTGGCCTGCGCGCCGGGGTCGAGTGGTTCGCCCTGCGGTTCGGGTACGCCAATGACGGCAATCTGGTTGTTGGTAAATAGCGGCGGCTGGTGGCATTCCGCGCATCGGGCAACAAAGCTGCGAAACACGTTCAGCCCGGCAATTTCCTCTTCGTCAAGCGATTCGTGGTGCCCGTGGGCGTAGCGATCATAGCGGCTGTTGAGCGAGATCAGACTGGACTGGAACGCCACCAGCGCGGTCTTGACCTGGGCCAGCTCGATGCGCTCCGAACCCGGGAAGGCCTGCCCGAACAGCGCCGGATAATGCGCATTGGCGCCCAGGTCGGCGAGCAGCTGTGCCGGGGTCGTCCCCATCTCCTTGGGGTCGAACAGCGGACCCTCGGCCTGCTGTTCGAGCGTATCGGCGCGCGCGTCCCAGAAGAAGCGATCCAGGAAGGCAACGTTCCACAGCGACGGCGCCGAGCGCGGTAGCTGCCGACCCCCGATGCCGACACTCTGCGCTTTGCCGTCGCTGAAACCCAGATCCGGCTGATGGCAGGAGGCGCAGGACAGGCTGTTGTCGGCCGACAGCAGCGGATCGAAAAACAGCAGTCGACCCAGATCGATTTGCTGCGGGCTAAAGCCATCCCGATGAGGCGGCAGACTGGTCTGCGTGCCCCCGACCCCGCGTCCCTCGACCGAGTCGTAGAACTGGTAGCGGGTCACCAGATAGCAGCCATTGCCGCGCAGCTCGAAACTGGGCGGGCAATGACTCGCCAGGGAGAACGTCCGTTCCGCAGCGGCATCGCCCTGGCCATCGACCGCGACCAGCGCCAAAACCACCGCGACCGGCAGACCGGCCAGGCCAAGGAGTCGCTGCACGAGCCTGCTTGCCAGCATCAGCGCTGCTCGGTCAGGAAATAAAGGATGTCGCGCCACTCGTCTTCGCTGATCGTATCGGCCATCAACGACATCTGCCGACCGTACTTGTCATCCGGATGGGTGCCGCGGCGTCCGTTGCGGAAATTGCGCATCTGGCGGTCCAGGTACTGTGCCGACAGACCCTGAAGAGCAGGCGCCTGAAACGCTTCGTTGCCCTGCCCCTCGCTGCCGTGGCAGCTGCCGCAACGCGCCTGGTAGTAGCGATAACCATTTTTCATGTCGCCACGTCGGGTGCCCTGGGTCGAGGGTGGTTCCAGCTCGCTCAGGTAGTCGGCAAGCGCACGACGCTGCTCGTCGCCGAGCGTCGTGGCCATGGCGCGCATCTGCATACCAGGCGCGTCATCGGGATGACTGCCGCGGATGCCGCTGGCGAAATTCTCCAGCTGCCGGACCAGGTACCAGACTTTCTGTCCGGCCAGGGCCGGGGCCTTCAGGGCCCGGTTGCCCCCGGCGTCACTGCCGTGGCAGGTGGCGCACTGCGCCCACGCATCGGGCGCCGACAGCGCAATCTCGCTGCACAGGAGCAGGCTGGCCAGCGCCAGCAGCCGCCACAGAAACTGATGAAAACCGATCAAGGCCACTCCGATCCATTCGCTTTGCTGGATGAATTCGGATCAGCATAGGATCGTTCTCCGCCCCCGGCTTCCTTATTTCTGAAAAGAACTGATCGATTTTACAATCAGTCGGACATTGCGCCGCGATACTCGGTCGGCGTCATGCCGTGCGCCATCTTGAATGCCCGGTTGAAGGAACTGAGGCTGCGAAAACCGCTGTCGAGCGCCAGGGTCAGCACGGTCTCACCCTGGTGCTCGGGATCGCGCAGCCTGGTGGCCACTTCCTCGACCCGAAAATGGTTGAGAAAGTCATTGAAGTTGCGATAGCCGAGCTGCCCGTTGATCAGCTGGCGCAGCTTGTATTCACGAATGCCCAGGTGGCGCGCGAGCCGAGCGATGGTCATGCCCTCCTCGCGGTAGAGGTGATCGACAAGCATTGCATCGCGTATGGTCTGCAGCTCCGGCGTCAATGGCGCCGGGGGTCGCTCGAAGCCGGATGTCGGGCGCAGGCGCTGGGCGAGCAGTCCGTCCTGGCGCAGCGAGAACGTAAACCAGTAGACGCCCAGCATCAGGATAGACAGCGCTGCGTGCTTGATGGCGCCCAGCCAGATTGACTCGAGATTAAGCACCTGCTCGATGACGATGACGCTGAACAGATAGGCCGCGGTAACGCCGATGACGCCTCCGCGCGCATAGCGACGTTCCTGAACCAGATCGGAGTGCCAGTGCGCAACCACAACATACATGGCATGCGCAATCAGCACCAGTTCCAGCGCCATGGCGCCGTATACCACCACATCTCGCAGCGGCGGGATGCCGTGCAGATCGATTCCCGTCAGCACCGCAAGCAACGAGACCGTCAGTGGAATCACCAGGGTCAGCGACGCAACCCCGTACTGCCAGGGCCTCAGGTCGCTGTCATCAGCAAACACGCTCAGCGAGACCAGCCAGAACACGCCGGCCAGCGCGTTGCCGCCAATGTGGTTGACCCACCACAGGCCAGACAAGCGAGTGAACGGGCCAAACAGCGCGTCGGTCAGATAGGCACAGCCACACAGCAGCAACAGGCTGAACAGGCGAACCGAGCGGTTACTGCGCCAGGCCGGCGCCAGCAGCAGGCTGCACATCGCCATCTGCACGAACGCAGCGTGCGCAAAAAAAGACGATAGCGCCGTCATTGCCCCGGGAGATCGTCAGGAAATCCCTGAACAACGCGGCGCAGCGCGCACCTCGCCGGAGGTCGATGCACAATCTCCGGGCGTGTGCTGATTGGCGATCTCATGAGCAAGGCCTGGACGGTCGTTGGAACGCGCTTCAGAATACCACCGTCCGGCGGACGCGCCCAATGCCTTCCTCTCAGAAGCTGTATTTCAGATCGACTCCCACCTCACGTCCGCGGTTGATACGCCCAAACGGTGTTCCAAGGATCGCTGCTGTCCGTCCGCCGACCGACTCGACATAGCGATTGTCGAACAGGTTCTTCGCCCACAGCGCGAATTCCCAGGTCTGGCTTTCATTCGTCCAGGAAACCCGCATGTTCAGATCTTCCCGGTCGGTAAAGTAGTCGGGCAACGCCAGCTTGAAGTCTTCGAGGTTGGGCTGCTGGTCGTTTGTGTTCTCCACGAACACATAGTCCAGGTGAACATTGAGATTGCCATTCTGCACGGGGCGTGACCAGTTGAGAAGCAGGGTGTAGTTGGTATCGGCGTCGAATGACTTCGATTTCGCCGGCACCAGCTCGCCCAATGCGTCGTAGAAGGCGGGTGTATCAATGTCGGTTTCGCGAATCTCGGTTACGACACCCAACAGCAGCCGCTCACGGATATACCAGCGAAAGTCGACTTCAAATCCGGTGATTTCGCGGTTTTCGTTGATGATGGTCGGGACCGCCTGCGGGCTGCCCGGCGGTCTCGACTCGACGCTGATCTGGAAGTTGTCGAGCTCCGTTCGATAGGCGCTGATGTTGGCGACGACGCGGTCCCAGAGCCGGGCCTTGTAGCCAATCTCGAAATTGGTCGAGTCTTCCGGGGCAAATGCCTGCTGACCGGCGGACTGATCGATCGGTACCAGTGAGTCGAAGCCACCCGACTTGTAGCCGGTCGAATAGGAGGCGAACACCATCTGGTCGTCATCGATCTGAAAGCTTGTAACCAGGCGACCGGTGATCTTGTCCCAGTCGTCGCTGGCCGACAGATCAACCGTTGGGAACAGGACGTTGCCGACTCCCGGGCGAAGTTCAGTAAAGGTGGTTTCGGGAATGAGCCACGTGAAGTCCTTGCTGTCGCGCGAATAGCGCAGGCCGGCAATCAGGCTCCAGCGGTCGGTGATGGCGTAATCGACGTCGGCGTAAATGCCCCAATTGCTGAAATCGCCGGTGTTGAAGATGTTCTCCTGCCAGAACTGCCCGCTGAAGCTGGGTCCGAAGATCTCCGGAATGCCGAGCTGCGCGGCGACGATGTCATAGGTCAGATCTCCGGTGGCGTTGACGATATCGGCCGTCAGGGGCATGCCTGGCATGCCGATGGCGGCCATGATGGGATCAGCAAACCCCAGCGCGTTCAGCGCAGCCGCCCACTCACCGGCATTCCAGATGTGATCGAGCCCCAGCGCGCCCTGGGTCATGGCATTGAGCTGCTGGGTGGTCAATCGCGCCACGGTGTCGGCCGTGACATTGAGCTCGGTCTGCTGTGCCACGTCTTCTTCCGAGTAGGAAAACCCGGCCACGGCGTTGATGCGGTCGCCGGTGAAGTTGACCTGCAGCTCGGTGTAGAGAATGTCGGAGTCTTCATTGTTCGACGTGTCGAAATAGCGGGTGATTTCGGCGGTTCCGTCTTCATCTTCCCGGTTGATCGTTTCCCAGTCCCGATAGCCGAGCAGGTACTTGGCCGACCACCGGGAACTGAATTCGTGGTTGAGCTTGGCCGTAAAGCCGTACATGTCGCGTGATTCCACACCATGGCGAACGTCGTTCTCGGCGCGATCGGCAAAGGGGTCTCGTCCACCTTCATAGGCGAACTCACTGACGCCGACCGCCATCGGCGGCGCCTGTTCGAGATCATCCAGATCGTAGGAGATCTGCAGATCGGTCGCCGGCGAGATCAGCCACAGCATCGACAGCCGACCGGCGCTGTGGTCGCGTTCACCCAGATCCCAGATCCGGCTGTCGTTGTTCCATTCCGGTCGGGCCACGTTCTCGACGATGCCGTCCTGATCGTTGCTGAGAAAGTTGGCGCGCACGAACACGCTGTCGCCAAGCGGCAGGTTGACCATGCCCTCATAGCGCGCGAGATAATCGGTACCCCACATGCCCTTGATGAAGCCTTCGCGCCAGCTGCGCGGACGGTTGGGAACAATATTGACCACACCCATCGCGGCATTTCGCCCGAACAGCGTGCCCTGCGGCCCCTTGAGCACCTCGACCCGCTCCAGATCCGAAAACAGCACGTTTTGCGCGGCGCGCGGCATGTAAACGCCATCGTAGAACGTGGCCGAGGACGGGTCGCCGCCAACTGAAATGCTCGGGCTGGAAATGCCGCGCATCGAAATGCCGGCCTGGGTCATGGAGCTGTCGCTGAAGTTGAACCCGGGGATGAACTTGTCGATATCGCTGAGCAGGATCGACGAACTCTCCTCGATCAGCGCCGGACTCACGGTGCCGACGGTGACCGGAACGGAGATGACATCCTGTTCGCGTCGCTGGGCCGTGACCTCGATGGCCTCGAGCCGGAACTCGCCGGCCTCCTCGTCGGAGGCCTGCGACCCCGGCTCCTCGTCCTCTGCGTCCTGGGCAACCACCCCTGAGGCAAGGACCAGGCAGGCCATCGCGAAGGCCCCCGCCAGAACACTACGAAGATTAACGTACTTAAGACCGTTCCGCTTGCCGATTTGCATCTCTTCCTCCCTGAGCAGTTCTTGTTATACGAATCCGTCACTTATTATTTAACCGGCCTGTCCCTGTCTTACTGATAATGAAGGAAAGCTGACGGATTTCTGCATTTTGCACCAAACCGCCGCCGAGTCGGCTGGACACGGCCAGACCAGCCGAGCCGGAGCACCGGCACGCCCGGGCGTGCCGAGTTGCCAGAGAAACCTCTCGATAACCCGGCGCGGGCGCTTCATGCAGAATTATTGAGAAGTTGCCCAACGGCGCAGTGGTATCTTTAGCCGGTCGCCGCCCCGAATCGACGCAGTCACCGCCA
The DNA here is from genome assembly GCA_013285445.1 of Pseudomonadota bacterium. Lineage (NCBI taxonomy): Bacteria > Pseudomonadati > Pseudomonadota > Pseudomonadota bacterium. Next base: position 2,253,303 of record CP053448.1, read on the forward strand.
TGCCTCCTGCCCGCCGTCTGCTACTGCACATTGGCCACCCCAAAACCGGCACGACCAGCCTGCAGGAAACGCTTCAATGGTCGCACGAATGCCTGCTCGGTCAGTCGATCCTGCATCCGCAAACTGACGGTTCCGAGCCAGGCAACAACAAGGATCTGGCTCCACATTTTCTCGGACCCCCCGCCGCCGGATCGAGCAATCCGGGGCGGGATACGACCCGTGACCAGAACGATCCCACCCGAACCGCGCGGGCCTGGGATCGGTTTGTTTCGGAACTCCACGACAGGCGCCCGGATACGGTCGTGATCAGCAGCGAATATCTGTTCCGCGCGATCCGCCCGGCGCAGCGAGCGCACTTCTCGGCCACGCTTCGCTCGATCGCGACAGACCTCGAGATCATCGCGTATCTACGCAGCCCGGCGTCGTTCTACCTGTCGGCACTGAATCAGCGGCTCAAGTTCTATCGCCCCGTCAGAGTGCGCCAAGGCTGCTGGTTGCGCCCGGTCCTCGAGCCCATGATGCAGCTGCCGCCCGCCCGAGTGTCACTGAACCTGTACGATCGCTCGCTCATGACCGGCGGGGATACGGTGCAGGACTTCTTCGCCAGATACCTGCCGGATTTCGACACGGCTCGTCTCACCCGGGTCGAGAGGGAAAGAAACACCACAATTTCGACCGAAGCCATGGCCCTGCTCCAGGCAAGCCACTGCGGTGAGCTCGATCTGTCGCAAAACAAGCACCGGGCAGCCAGAGCGATCTGCGAAGCCGACAGAGGGATTCCCTACCCAACGCTGCCCGACTACTACCCGGAAGCCAGGCAGGCTGCAATCAACAGAGCGTCCGCCGACTTGCTCTGGCTGCGCGACGTGCACGACCTGACCTTCCCCGATATCGACTACGGCCGGATTAGGCCAGCGCCCGGTCACGATCCGATGTCGGGGCCGCCCCGAATCGAGGACATCTGCCCGATCGACCCCCAGCGAAAGGCCGAGCTGCTGGCCCTGGCGCGGCGCAACATCCGTGGTGTCCAGTGAGACGAGCGCTTCCCGCCCCGCCGTGCGCGGCAAGGTGCGGCTGGACTTGCCCCCGCGGTGAGTCGCTCATTTCGGCGGCAGTCTGGCGACCTCGACCAGCCTTGCCCGGCTGTGATGCCCGAGCGCCAGCACCAGCTCGGCGCACGACAGGGCGTCCTCAAGGGCACCGTGCCGGCTGCGCTGTACCAGCCCGAAGTGACGACTTGCCGCGGCCAGAGTGGCCTCGCCCCGCGCGGCGTGATCGGCGGGACGGGCCAGGTGGAGTCGCTTGCGAAACCACTGCAGGGTATCGATGAACGGGGTCGGCCAGGCCTGATCGACGTGGCGCCGACAGGCACGATCAAGAAAGGCCAGGTCGAGCGCAGCGTGGTGAAAGACGGCAATTCGTCCCCGGACAGCGGCCAGCAGCGCCCGTAGCCCGTGATCAAGGTCCGGCTGATCGCCCAGGTCGCAGTCGCGCAGACCATGAATGGTCGCGGAGTGTCCGACCGAAACACCGCTGCTCCGGGAAACCCGAATCTCGCGAGCCGACGACAGATCGATGGCGCCCTGGTCGATCGCCACCCAGCCAAGGCTGACAATCTCGTCGCTGCGGGCATCGAGCCCGGTCATCTCGAGGTCCACGGCAAGCAGGGGCGCATCGACGACCCGTTGACAGGGATCCGGCCACTGCCCGGGCCGACCGCGCGTCCGACGCCGCCAGAGCCAGTGGCGAACCGGATGGCGCAGTTGCCTGATCACAGCATGTAGTGCTGGGCCATCGCCCGCTGGGCCGACGTGACGATACTGAACGCTGACCTGAGGTAGCGGCGATGCAGGCTGGAAAGCTCGTCGGGATCGACCAGGTTGTCGGGCTGCTCGCCGCGTTCGAGCTGGCACACCTGGTGGCGGAGCCGAACCCCGCCGATAAAGCGCAGGGCGTGGATCAGGTCGTCCGCATCACCGGTAGTGAGCAGATCCGTCCGACCAGCATGGCGAATGCGTTCTTCTGTGTGTACGACCTCGATAGCGCCCTCCAGTGCGTGGACGCGCGCCAGATCGACGATGGGAATGACGCCGCGCTTTTTGAGGTTGAGTCCCTTGCTGCGCCCGCCGCCGCGTTCCTGGACGAACTGCCTGAACAGGCCCAGCGGTGGCCGGTGCGCCATGGATTCGGCCGCCAGGAAGCGGCGGAAAATGTCGCTTTCAGCAGCCTGTTCGAGCACGTCCCGGTGCAGGGAACGGGCCAGATGCATATCACCGCGCACCGGCCGCATGTCGAAAAAGATGCTGCAGTGCATCACCGACTTGGGCTCGGGCTCGCGTATCCAGCCATCGAAGCGCGATCGCCAGGCCTTGCGGGACATCCGCCACTCGCCCTGCGCCATGACGCCGCCGGGACAATACACGTAGCCGCAGGCGTCGAGGCCGGCGCAAACGAACTCGGCCAGCTTCCGGAAGTACGTATCCGCTGCCTCGTCAGGTTCGTCGGCCAGAAGCAGGCCGTTGTCCTGGTCGCCCGTCAGACCCTGCTCCAGCCGCGCCTGCGAGCCGAAGGCCAGCCAGGCCCAAGCCATGGGAGGCTCGCCCAGGCGCTCGGCGGCCAGTTCGATCAGCCGCCCGGTGCAGGCGTCGGTAATGCGGCCGGCCATGCGGCCGATCTCGCTGACCCCGGTACCGCCAGCCGACAGCCTCGCCAGCATGGCTGGACCCTTGCGCGCAAGCCCCACGATCGCGTCAAGCTCGTCGGCGCGGCCGATGTCGCGCACCAGCCTGAGCGGGTCGGGCGCCTGGACCTGGATCAGGTCACCCGCGCTGACTACGGCCACCAGGCTTCCCTGCGCGTTGACGACGGGAAGATGATGGATGCCCAGGCGCATCATCTCGACGACGGCTGTCGCGGGCGGGACGCTGTCGGGCACGGTCGCGGGATCGGGCGTCATGATGTCGCGGACCGGGGAATTGGTGGCCATCTCTCTGGCCAGCACGCGATTGCGCAGATCGCGGTCAGTGATGATGCCGGTGAGGCGGCCGTTGTCGAGCACGGGCAGGCAGCTGATCCGGTGCCTGGCCATTCTCCGCGCACACTCGCCGACGGTCTCGGCGGGATCGGCAGTGATGGCCGGGCGCAGCGACAGCATTGACAGCGTGTCCAGGGCGTCGGAACCACTTCCGCCGGCCAGCCGCGCGGCGGGGCGTTCGGCCAGAAAGCGTGCCACCGACGGTTCAGCGTCAATCAGCCGGTCGATGAGCGCCTGCTGCCACTCCCAAACGAGGCTGTCCTCGAGCGCCCGGGCCGAGTATCGCTCAACCGGCGGTTCGAAGGCGATCCGGTGGCCGAACAGCTCGCCTTCGTCACGGTGCTCGAGTGCCTCCCCGGTGTCGTCGACCAGCTCCACGGCGCCGGTACGCACGACAAACAGGCCGGATCGGCCAGGCGGATCGAAGCGGGCAATCTCTTCGCCGCGGCGCGCATAGCGGATACGCAGGGCGCGAGCGAGGCGCCCGATCTGCGCCGGCGACAGGTCGTCGAAGGGAATGACCCTGGCGAGAAACCCGGTGATGTCGTCGGGCAGCGTGCTCATCTGTTTATTATCCGCATCGTGGTGGCGAAAAAAAGGCCGGCATCGTGGCTGCCGGCCCGAAGGGGTCCTCCCCGGTGGGAAGGACCAGCGAGGGAGCCTTGAAGCTCAGTGCTCGTGTGCCGCCGCCGCACCGCGCGGCACGCGGATATCCTCGATCAGGTCGCGGATTTCGGCCGGCGGCGGCGCGGTGAGCCTGCTGACGACCGTGGCGACGATGATGTTGAGCAACATGCCGACCACGCCGATGCCTTCCGGCGAGATGCCGAACAGCCAGTTCTCCGGGACATTCGCGGCCAGGGGCGTGATGAAGATGCCCTTGAAGTAGAGAATGTAGCCGAAGGTGAAGAACAGACCCGTGAGCATGCCGGCGATGGCGCCCTCGCGATTGATGCGCGTGGAGAAGATGCCCATGATGATGGCCGGGAACAGCGACGCGGCCGCCAGCCCGAAGGCGAATGCCACCACCTGGGCCACGAAGCCGGGCGGGTTGTAGCCCAGGTAGCCGGCGATAACGATGGCGACCGCCGCGGCGATACGCCCGGTCAGCAGCTCGCCGCGCTCGCTCATATCAGGCGCGAAGATGCCCTTGACCAGGTCGTGCGAAACAGCCGCGGATATGACCAGCAGCAGCCCGGCCGCGGTCGACAGCGCGGCGGCGATACCACCGGCCGCGACCAGGGCGATGACCCAGTTGGGAAGATTGGCGATTTCCGGGTTGGCCAGCACCATGATGTCGCGATCGACGCTCAGTTCGTTGCCGTCCCAGCCGCGCATCTCGGCGACGGGCGAGAACTGCTCGTTGGCGTCGTTGTAGTACTGGATCCGGCCGTCACCATTCTTGTCCTCGAAGCCGAGCAGCCCGGTTTCTTCCCAGGTGTGGAACCAGTCGGGTCGCTCCTCGTAGGCCAGCGGCTGCGCTTCCTCGGTGGTACCGCCAGGCCAGATCGTCTCGATCAGGTTCAGGCGGGCCATGGCGCCCACGGCGGGGGCGGTGGTGTAGAGAATAGCGATGAACAGCAGGGCCCAGCCGGCCGAACGGCGTGCATCGGTCACCTTCGGCACGGTGAAGAAGCGCACGATCACGTGCGGCAGGCCGGCGGTGCCGACCATCAGCGCCAGGGTGATGCAAAAGACATCGATCGTCGCCTTGGAGCCGTCGGTATAGGCACTGAACCCCAGATCCTGGACGATGGTGTCGAGCCGCTCGAGTAGCCAGATCGATTCGCCTCCATTGACGCTCGATCCCAGACCAAGCTGGGGCAAGGGATTGCCGGTCAGCTGGATGGAGATGAATACCGCCGGCACCGTGTAGGCGAAGATCAGCACGCAGTACTGCGCCACCTGAGTGTAGGTGATGCCCTTCATGCCGCCGAGCACGGCGTAGATAAACACGATGCCCATGCCGACCAGCAGGCCGGTGACGATGTCGACCTCGAGAAAGCGCGAGAAGACGATGCCCACGCCGCGCATCTGCCCGGCCACATAGGTAAACGAGATGAAGATCAGGCAGATCACGGCCACAACCCGGGCAGATTTCGAGTAGTAGCGATCACCGATGAATTCGGGCACGGTGAACTTGCCATACTTGCGCAGATAGGGCGCGAGCAGCAAGGCGAGCAGCACGTAGCCGCCGGTCCATCCCATCAGGTAGACCGAACCGTCGTAGCCGAGAAAGGCAATCAGTCCGGCCATCGAGATGAACGAGGCGGCCGACATCCAGTCGGCGGCAGTGGCCATACCGTTGGCAACCGGATGGACACCCTTGCCGGCGACGTAGAAGTCGCCGGTCGAGTGTGCACGCGACCAAACGGCGATACCGATGTAGAGCGCGAACGTAGCGCCGACGACAAGATAGGTGATGGTTTGAAGGTCCATGTCGGCTCCTTATTCCTCGTGGAAGTCGTGTTCACGGTCCAGCTTGTTCATGCGCCAGGCATAGAAAAAGATCAGACCGAGAAAGGTATAGATCGACCCCTGCTGGGCAAACCAGAATCCGAGCGGGTAGCCGAACAACTGGAAGCGGTCGAGAAAGTCGACGAGCAGGATGCCGAAGCCGTAGGAGACGACGAACCAGATGACCAGGCAGATCGCCATGAGTCGCAGGTTGGCCTTCCAGTAGCGATCGCGCGTTGCTTGATCGGACATGGCGGGTATTCCCTCGTGGTTGGATTGAACCTGCCGTGGAATGTAGCAACGCGCGGCCGCCATTGCCTTTCGACTTTAGTCGAGCAGACTCTGGGAATCTCCCGCAGACGTGTTCAGGAGTTCCTCAGGCCAGCCGAGCTGAAATTGCTATGATGTCGTCGGGACCCCAGGCTTCGCCCGATGTTCTCACCGCCCCTGATCGCCGCCCTCTCCCTGGCCTATGTCGGCCTTCTGTTCGCCATTGCCTGGTGGGGCGACCGGGCGGCAGCCGTTCCGCTGGGCCCGCGCACGCGGGCGGTCATCTATTCCCTGTCACTGGCTGTCTATTGCACGTCCTGGACCTTTTTCGGGGCCGTCGGCAGTGCAGTCGAGAACGGCTGGCTGTTTGCAACGATCTATATCGGGCCGGTGATCGTGCTCATCTTCGGGCACGACCTGATGCGGCGGATACTGCACCAGAGCCGCACCCAGCGGCTGACCTCGATCGCAGACTTCATCGCTCACCGCTATGGCCATTCGCGCCCGCTGGCGGTGACCGTCACCCTGGCCGCAGTACTGGGCGCCATCCCCTACATTGCGCTTCAGCTCAAGGCGGTCACGATGGGTCTGGTCGCCATCAGCGACGAGGGTCACAGCGGACTGTCGGAGCAGACCCTGGCGCTGCTGCTGGCCCTTGGCCTGGGCGTTTTCTCGATCCTGTTCGGGGCGCGTCGCCTGGAAGCCAGCGAGCATCACCGGGGCATGGTGCTGGCGATCGCCTTCGAGTCGCTGGTCAAGCTGGTGGCCTTTGCCGCGGTTGGACTCTGGGCCCTGTTCACGATTCTCGATGGGCCGTTCGGCCTGGTCGAGCGCATCGGCGCCACGCCGGCGTATCAGGAGCTGTTCCTTCCCTCCGCGCTGCCCGAGGGGTTTTGGGTTCAGACCCTGCTGGCGGCCGCGGCCATCCTGTGCCTGCCGCGCCAGTTCCAGGTCACCTTCGTCGAGAACGAGGATGAAGCCGACCTGCGCACCGCCCGCTGGCTTTTCCCCCTCTACCTCTTGCTTTTCACGCTGCTGGTCATTCCGATCGCGCTGGCGGGCCTGGAGCGGTTCGGCGGCGGGGCATACAACGCGGATACCTTCGTGCTGACCCTCCCGATGGGCGACGGGCAGGCCTGGCTGACCATGCTAAGCTTTCTGGGCGGCTTTTCCGCGGCAACGGGCATGGTGATCGTGGCCACCGTGGCGCTGGCCACGATGGTCAGCAACGACCTGCTGGTTCCCTTGCTTCTGAAACTGAAATCAAGCCAGGACAGGGATTTCAGCCAGGTCGTTCTCAATTCCCGTCGGCTGACCATCATCGGTCTGGCCACCCTGGCCTGGCTGTATTACCTGGTGCTGCAAAGCACCGATCGGCTGGCTGCGATCGGGTTGATGTCCTTTGCCGCGGTCATCCATTTCGCGCCTGCGCTGGTGGCCGGCGTGTACTGGCGGCTGGCCAGCCGCGAGGGAGCGCTGAGCGGTTTGCTGCTGGGGCTGACCGTCTGGCTCATGATGATCTTTTTGCCCTCCATTCTCGAGGGCTGGCCGGCCTGGCTTGCAATCGGTCTGTACCGGGCCACGATGCTGGGCCTGGCGCTGAATGTGCTGGCCCTGGTGCTGGTGTCGGTGTGGATCCGGCGTCGTCGGCCGGTGCTGCCGCGCCTGCTGGGCAGCCGCGGCTCGTCCCGGCCGGTGACCATCGGCGAGCTGCGCGAACTGACCGCCGGCTTCATCGGTCGTGACCGCGTCGACACGGCGTTTGCCAGCGCTCTGCCGGCGGAGCTGCCGGACGATGAAGCGCCGGCCGGCCCCGAGTTGATCGGTTTTACCGAGCGACTGTTGTCAGGCTGTATCGGCTCGGCCTCGGCCCGAACCGTGCTGGCGGCCGGTCTGCGTCGCAGCGGTATGCAGACCGACGACGCGCTGGCCCTGCTCGAACAGACCTCCAGCGCCATTCAGTTCAATCGCGACCTGCTCGACGCCACGCTCGATCACATCAGCCAGGGCGTAAGCGTGGTCGACGCGGATCTTCGCCTGGTCAGCTGGAACCGTGCCTATATCGAGCTGTTCGACTATCCGCCGGGAATGGTCTACATCGGTCGCCCGGTCGAGGAGTTGATTCGCTTCAACCTTCAGCGCTGGCATGGGGGAACGCCGCTGGAGATCGAGGACGGCGTCAACCGGCGCATGCACCACATGAGGCGCCGGACGCCCTATGTCTACGAGCGCCAGCACAGCAATGACAGAGTCATCGAGATTCGCGGTAACCCGATGCCGCGCGGTGGCTATGTGACCACCTACACCGACATCACCGGATTCAAACGCACCGAGCGGGAGCTCAAGCAAGCCTCCGCGACGATGGAACAACAAGTTGCAGAGCGAACCCGCGAGCTCAATCAGGCAATAGAAGCGTTGGCGGTCGCCAAGCGCGAGGCCGAAGCCGCCAACGAAAGCAAGTCCCGATTCCTCGCCGCGGCCAGTCACGATCTGCTGCAGCCGCTCAATGCGGCGCGCCTGTTTTCATCTTCGCTCAGAGAGTCGGCCGATCGCCTGCCGCCCGAGGAGGCCAATCTCAGCCGCCGGGTCGACCACAGCCTGAGCGTGGCCGAGGACCTACTCTCGGCCCTGCTCGACATCAGCCGTCTCGACCAGGGCGCACTGCAGCCGCGCTGGTCGGAGTTTCCCGTGCAGGTGCTGCTCGACAAGCTCGAGCGACAGTTCGCGGCTCTGGCCAGCCGCAGGGAACTGAAGCTGCGGCTTCGCCCGTGTCGGGCCTGGGTGCATAGCGACCAAAAGCTGCTGCAGCGCATCCTCGCCAATCTGGTCGGAAACGCCTTGCGCTACACTCGAGAAGGCGGTGTGCTGGTTGGTTGTCGACGGCGCGGTCAACATCTGGTTATCGAAGTGTGGGACTCGGGTCCCGGCATCGCCGAAGCCGATCGCGAGCGAGTGTTCGACGAGTTTGAGCGCCTGGCCGGCACCGACGAGCCGCACTTCAGCGATCAGGGTCTGGGTCTGGGCCTGGCCATTTGCCAGCGCATCAGCCTGATGCTGGAGTCGCCGCTGGACCTGCGTTCAAGGGTCGGCGCCGGCAGCATTTTTTCCGTTCGCGTCCCCACCGCTGAGGCCGGCGCCTGGGCGCACGGGACGGCGCCGGCTGCAGTGACCGAGAGGCCCGGTGAATTCGCGGGCCGGCGAGTGCTTTGCCTGGATGACGAGCCGGACGTGCTCGACGGCATGCGCGCCATGCTGGAGCGATGGGGTTGCGAAGTACTGACCGCCACGGACCGCTCAGCAGCGGCCGGACAGATGGCCCATGAGCCGGCCCTGCTCATCGTCGATTACCATCTGGACGGACAGGACAACGGCCTGGACGCCGCGCTGGCCCTGCGAGGAATTGCGGGTCGTACGGTGCCGGTGCTGGTGGTCACGGCCGATCGCGGCGATGCGCTGCAGCAGCGTGTTGCCGCGCTCGGGATTCGCCGCCTGCTCAAGCCGGTCAAGCCGGCTGCACTGCGCGCGGTCATGCGCCGCCTGCTCGACGAGGTCGGGGTGCGCTAGCGTTTCGAGTCCGGGTCGTCGAGTTCGCGCGGATGAACCTGCAGGCGATTGAGCAGGGTGACCGCCTGGGTGCGGTTGGACACTTCCAGCTTGCGCATGATGGCCGTCATGTGCGCCTTGACCGTCGCTTCCGTGATGTTGAGCTCCCAGGCGATCTGCTTGTTGAGCAGGCCCTCGCCGAGCATCAGCAGAATACGATACTGCTGCGGCGTGAGCTCGCCGATCCGGCGAACCAGTTCGGTCTCGTCACCGGTGGACTCCTGCGGCGAAAGCCCGGCCGGCACCCAGGTGTCACCCTCGAGCACGCAAGCGATGGCCTCAGCAATGGTCTCGGAGTCCGCTGACTTCGACAGGAATCCCGCCGCACCGTCAGCCAGGGCGCGCTGGATGATGCGGGCATCATCGTGGGCAGAGATCAGCAGCACGGGGATTTCCGGGTATCGACCCCGCAGCCAGGCCAGGGCCGACAGGCCGTGGCGTCCCGGCAGATGCAAATCAAGCAGGAGCAGGTCGAGCGCGGTGTCGTGCTCGAGCAGGGCCTGGAGCTGCTCGAAACTGGCTGCTTCGTAAACACGGCAGTCAGGATGAAGACGGCACAGCGTTCCGACCAGCGCCTCCCGAAACAAGGGATGGTCGTCAACCACCACCATGCGCTCGACCTTCATGCGCGGTCGGCTACGCCTTGCGCCGATTCTCGACCAAATGCTCGACGACATCCGGATCGGCCAGGGTCGAGGTGTCGCCAAGCTGGTCATGCTCGTTGGCGGCAATCTTCCTCAGGATGCGGCGCATGATCTTGCCCGAACGCGTTTTGGGCAGGCCCGGCGCCCACTGCAGGTGATCGATCGTGGCAATCGGACCGATTTCCTCACGCACCCAGTGCACCAGTTCCTTCACCAGCGCCTCGTCGCCTTCGTGCCCTTCCATCAAGGTCACGTAGGCATATACGCCCTGACCCTTGATGTCGTGGGGAAAGCCGACCACGGCGGCCTCCGCCACGGCCGAATGCGCCACCAGCGCTGATTCGACCTCCGCCGTGCCCAGGCGATGCCCTGAGACGTTGATTACATCATCGACGCGTCCGGTGATCCACCAATAGCCGTCTTCGTCGCGCCGTGCCCCGTCGCCGGTGAAGTAACGGCCCGGATAGGTCGAAAAATAGGTCTCGCCAAAGCGTTTGTGGTCGCCGTAAACGGTGCGCATCTGCCCCGGCCAGCTGTCGGTCAGCACCAGGTTACCGGATACGGCGCCTTTCAGTTCCGTGCCGTCGCTATCGACCAGCGCCGGCTTGATGCCGGGCAGAGGCCGGGTGGCCGAACCCGGCTTGAGATCCGTCGCGCCAGGCAGCGGACAGATCAGGATGCCGCCGGTCTCGGTCTGCCACCAGGTATCGACAACCGGACAGCGGCTTTCGCCGACGACCCGGTAATACCATTCCCAGGCTTCCGGGTTGATCGGTTCTCCGACCGTTCCCAGGATGCGCAGCGACGTGCGGCTGGTCTTCCTGACCGGCCCGTCACCGGCACGCATTAGCGCGCGAATCGCCGTCGGTGCGGTATAGAAGATGTTGACCTGGTGCTTGTCTACGACCCGCCAGAAGCGGCTGTTGTCCGGGTAGTTGGGCACGCCTTCGAACATCAGGGTGGTCGCGCCGTTAGCCAGTGGGCCGTAGACGATGTAGCTGTGGCCGGTCACCCAGCCAACATCGGCGGTGCACCAATAGATGTCGCCATCGTGGTAGTCAAAGGCGATCTCATGGGTCCAGGCGCACCAGGCCAGGTAACCACCGGAGGTATGCATCACACCCTTGGGCTGACCCGTTGAACCTGAGGTGTAGAGGATGAACAGCGGATCTTCGGCGTTCATGGGCTCCGGATCGCAGTGGGCATCGACCTGGTCGAGTTCGTCGTGCAGCCAGCAATCACGACTCTCGTTCCAGGCAATGTCGTCACCGGTGTTTCTGATCACCAGCACCGTATCGACGCGCTGTCCGGCTTGCGCGTTTTCCAGCGCACGATCGACGTTGGCCTTGAGCGGCGTCTTGCGGCCGCCGCGTACACCAGTATCGGCGGTTATGACGCATTTCGAGTCGCAGTCAACGATTCGACCGGCCAGCGCGTCCGGCGAGAAGCCGCCGAAGACGACCGAATGAACCGCGCCGATGCGCGCGCAGGCCAGCATGGCAACGGCCGCCTCGGGAATCATCGGCATGTAAAGGGTGACGCGATCGCCTTTGCCGACGCCCAGTCGCTTGAGCACATTGGCGAAGCGGCAGACACGATCGTGCAGCTCGCGATAGGTGATGCGGGCGTCGCGATCCGGCTCGTCGCCTTCCCACAGAATCGCCACCTGGTCACCGCGTTGGTCGAGGTGGCGATCAACGCAGTTGGCGCAGACATTGAGAACGCCATCGTCGTACCAGCGGATGTGCAGGTCATCCAGGTCGAAGCTGACATCCTTGACGCGAGAAAACGGCTTGATCCAGTCGAGCCGCCGGCCGATCCGGCTCCAGAACGCGTTTTCGTTCTCGCTCGCCTCGCGCATGAGCTGCTCGAAGCGCGCGCGATCGATGTGGGCGGATTGCTCGATCCGTTCGGGAACCGTATGAATCTGCGCTTGCGGATGTTGTTCTGACATGTCGTACGTCCTCTTCGCCAATACTCAAGAAACGGTCGCTCTTCAGTGTCCATGAAGGCCGCGGAGATGTAAAGGCAGGGGCCCGCCAGGCGCATACGACTTTGGTCTAGATCGACCAAAGGCTAATTGCCCGACCGTCGCGCGCATCCAAGGATATACGCTGTTGAACCCATCCATCGATGTAAAGAGGGAGTGCCCTATGTCCTGTCGACTGCAGCTCGCTACCGCAGAAGCGAAGAACCCGCCGCGCTGGCGCCGCAGATTGCTGGCGGTGTCCATTTCTATCGCCCTGGTGAACCCGGCACTGGCTGACGACGCCGACCGCGTCGCGGAACTGGAGCAACGGGTGGCCGAGCTGGAAGCCATGGTGCGCACACTGATCGACGAGCAACCCGAGCGACGGGCAGCCGGCGAGCGGCTGGAGCGGGTGGCCGAGGAGTCGAGGACCACGCGCGAGATGGTCGAAAGCATCCGGAGCCGCGCGGAGCCCGTGCTGGCTGCAGCCGAAGAGAAATCGTCCGGCCCGCAGTTCTATTACGGTGGGTATCTGAAGGCAGACGCGATCGTCTCCGACTTCTCCGACGGGGAAGTGGCCGGTGGAAGCATCGGGCGTGATTTCCTGGTGCCCAGCACGATTCCGGTCGGCGGCCAGGGCGAGGGCGCCGTGACTGACTTCCATGCCCGCCAGAGTCGCTTTAATTTCGGCGTTCGACACCAGGTCGACGCCAACAAACTGGGGGCCTTCATCGAATTCGATTTCCTGGCCACGCCCGGCGGCAACGAACGCGTCAGCAATTCCTATTCACCGCGCATGCGTCACGCCTTCGTGACCTGGAATGACTGGTTGATCGGCCAGACCTGGAATACCTTCATGGATGTGGCCACCCTGCCCGAAAGCGTTGACTTCATTGGTCCCGCCGGCGCGACGAGTTTCGGGAGGCAGACCCAGATTCGTTACACCAAAAACAACTTCGCGATCGCGCTGGAAAACCCGGAAACGACCATCACACCGTTCGGCGGCGCCGGACGGATCGTCACCGACGATCACCTGTTGCCGGAACTGGCCGCGCGCTACACCTGGAAGGGCGACTGGGGTCACGTCCAGCTCGGCGGCATGTTCCGGCAACTGTCCTATGAAAACAGGGCCGCCGGGATCGACGACACGACAAGCAGCTGGGGCCTGAGCCTGTCCGGAAAGTTCGCGCTCGGTCGTGACGATTTCCGCTGGATGGTCCATCACGGCGACGGAATGGGCCGACATATCGGTCTGAACTTCGTCAACGCCGCCGTGCTGACCGGCAGCGGCGACCTCGAAGCGATCGGAACCACCGGCGGTTTTCTGGCCTACCGGCACTGGTGGAGCGACACATTGCGTTCAACCGCCGCCTTCGGCTACCTGGATGTCGACAACCCCGTGGAGTACACCGGCACGGGCGTCAACAGCAGCAACTGGAGCGGACAGATCAACCTGTTCTACACGCCCGTCGACTCGCTCAGCTTCGGCATCGAGTACCTGATGGCCGAGCGCGAGATCGAGTCCGGGGCAAGCGGTCGCCTCGATCGGGTCCAGTTCACCAGCAAGTACAGCTTCTAGTCCGCATTATTCATGAATCGCCGCGATGATTGCGCAGGGGATTGTTCGCACAGCGGATTTTCCGACCGAGCGGAATACCAGGCTGTATTTCCGAGGGAGGAAAATCCGCTGTGCGGACAAGGCGCAAGCAAGGGCGCGAGTGAGTTCATGAATAATGCGGGCGAGTGGGCCATGCGGCTAATTAGGTAACGCTCAGAGCCGCTGTGCTGGTGCGAATCAAGGCGCAGTGGGCCATCCCGGCTGCGGCGGCTCCAGGCGGAGCCGCCGTCTCTTCATTCAGGCCTCATCGCGTAAGCTCAAGCGAATCTCGTCCAGGATGGCCGGATCGTCGATCGTCGAGGGAACTGCAGGTGAATCGCCGTTGGCCAGCTCTCGCAAGCTGCGTCGCAGGATCTTTCCCGAGCGCGTCTTGGGCAGGCGCTTTACCACGACCGCGCGCCTGAAGCAGGCCACCGCGCCGAGTTCTGCCCGAACCCGGGCGATCAGCTCGCTGCATACCTCGGCATCGGACTGGCGGCAGCCGTCCTTGAGCACGACCAGACCGAGCGGAACCTCTCCCTTGAGTTCGTCGTCGACGCCGAATACGGCGCATTCGGCCACGGCCGGGTGTGCGGCCACGATTTCCTCCATCTCGCCAGTCGACAGGCGATGACCGGCAACGTTGATGACATCGTCGGTACGGCCCATGACGAAGACGTTGCCTTCGGCATCCAGGTAGCCCCCGTCGCCGGTCAGGTAGTAGCCGGGATAGGTTGCGAGATAGGCCTGACGGAAGCGGTCCGGATCGCGCCAGATTCCAAGCAGACAGCCGGGCGGAAGCGGCTGGCGAATGCAGATCGACCCCTGCTGGCCGACCGGGCAGGGGCCGCCGTTGCGATCGACGATCTCTATGCCGAAGCCGGGCGTCGGCCGCCCGGCCGATCCGGGGCGCACCGGAAACTCCGTCAGCCCGACTGGATTGCATGCGACCGCCCAGCCGGTTTCCGTTTGCCACCAGTGATCGAAGACCGGCAAACCGCAGCGCTCGCGCAGCCAATCGTAGGTGGGCGGATCCAGCCGCTCTCCGGCGAGAAACAGGCGCTTGAGCGCGCCGAGATCGTGACCGGCCATCAGTCGCCCTTCGGGGTCTTCCTTCTTGATCGCCCGAAATGCCGTCGGCGCGGTAAACATCGCGGTTACCCGATGCTCGGCCATCACTCGCCAGAACGCGCCGGCATCCGGCGTGCGAACCGGCTTGCCCTCGAACAGGATCGAAGTGCAGCCATAGAGCAGCGGCGCATAAACGATGTAGGAGTGCCCGACCACCCAGCCGACATCGGAGGCTGCCCAGAAGACCTCGCCCGGTCGCATGCCGTAGACCACCTCCATGCTGTAGTGCATTGCCACCGCGTGCCCACCGTGATCGCGCACGACCCCCTTGGGCTTGCCGGTTGTGCCGGAGGTATACAGGATGTAGAGCGGATCGCACCCGCGCACGGCCACGGCCTTGGCCATGGAGGCGGCCTGCTCGAGCGTCTGCCAGTCATGGTCTCGCCCGGGCTGCATCTGCGCCTTGGCCTGCGGGCGCTGGACAATGACCACTGCCTCCGGCTGGTGGGTGGAACGCTTCAGGGCCTGGTCGAGCAGCGGCTTGTATTCGATCACCCGATCGACTTCAATTCCGCAGGAGGCCGACAGCACCACGCGCGGACGGGCGTCGTCGATGCGCACGGCCAGCTCGTGGGGCGCAAAGCCACCGAACACAACGGAGTGGATGGCGCCCAGGCGCGCACAAGCCAGCATGCCGACGACCGCCTCGGGAATCATTGGCATGTAGATCACCACCCGGTCGCCCCTGGCCACGCCCAGCTCGCTAAGTGCCCCGGCCATGCGCGCGACCCGATCGGTGAGTTGGGAATAGCTCAGGGATCGACAGCTGCCGGTCACCGGCGAGTCGTGAATCAGGGCCGTCTGGTCACCCCGCCCGGCCGCCACCTGGGCGTCCAGGGCCAGCCAGGCGGTGTTGAGCTCACCGTCGGCGAACCATTGCATTCCGCCGGCCTCGTTCGGTTCATGGCCACGGGTCGGCGGCCGGAACCACCGGATGCGCCGGGCCTGTTCCAGCCAGTAGCCGTCGGGATCACGGCGCGCGTATTCGAAGTGCTGCGGGTAGATGGATTCATACATGGATTCGGCCTGTGGGATTGGACTGACTGGCCGTCAGTCTCCCACCGACCTGTTCGGCTCGCAATTCGACCTTTGGCTGTCAGCGGCCGCCTGTTCCATGGCCATGAACGGAAGCAGAACCGAATCATGGCGCGCCGGAAAATTGCGGGCCGGAGACAGCATCTCCAGCTTCTCCCAGCCTTCCGGAAAGTTCGGTTCTGTCCCTGAAAGCAGCTGCTTGAGAACCGCCCCGGCTCTTGCAATCTGCACCGGCGTCTGACCGATGGCGGCAGCCACAAGAATGGCCGTCGACGCCATGGTCAGCGTGCAGGCGCGGGTCCGCCAGCCCAGCTCGGCAACCACGCCACCGGCCCAGTTCACGTCAAGCGTCAGAACACTGCCGCAAATCGCCCCTCGGCAGGTCACCGTGCTGTCGGGGTCGGTCAGCCGTTTGTCGCTGCGCACACGCGCTGCCCATCCGCGGACCCGTCTCTGATAGAGCGCTTCGAGCGTGGCATCTCTGCCCCGCGCCATACTAATCCTCGGCAGGCGCGGCCTGTCGCCCCAGAACGGAAAGGAACTGCAGCGCAAAGTGCAGGCCACGGCGCACGTCTTCGTCTCTGGCTGCGCGAATCAGGCCGATCAGTGAAGGAACCGGCTTGCGGGCGGCTTCATTGCGCGCGTATCGTGTCGCGTTGCTCAGCATCCAGGCGTTTGCAACCAGGTCTTCGTAGCCGGCCATCATCTTCTCGATCATGGCTTCATCGGCCATGTCCACACCGTCCGATGCCAGCGACAGGAGATCGATCACATTATGAAAGCGCCTGCCCTGGATCAGCGGCGCAATCTTGTCCGCCAGCTCGATCAGGCCTTCTTCAGTCGCAGCATCGGAGAAGGCACTTTCCTTGCCCAGGCGCTCCAGAAGAGACTGCTCTTCGCCGCTTTCCGTTTCAGTGTCAAGATTCGCCATAACGCGTATTCCTGTATCGAAGAGATTCCCTGGCTCAGACGATGCCGCGAGCCACGGACCAATAGATGCCGCGATTGAACGCCTTGCGAAGCAAACCACCGACCTTGGTCGGCGGTGTCGGATGCACGTCTTCGTCGTAGTCGTACCACAGCGGCATTCCGACCTCGAGCCCCATCTGCGCGACGGCCTGAACCTTGCCGTCATAGGCCGCCACCGTGCGGCCAATGCGCAAATCCCCGGCGATGTTGTTGGCGATGACGGGGGCCTGGTTATGACAGGAGCCGCCCGCCTTGCTGATCGGCAGGTCGACGGTATCACCCATGACATAGGCGTTCGGGAAGCCTTCCAGCTGCAGGGTGGCGCGATCGGTTGGCAGCCAGCCCTCGTTGTTCGGAGCTTGCGAGACGCCGCATTGAAGCACGGCATCCACGGCCCGGATCGGCGGCGTCGACATCAGAATGTCGAAGGGCTCTTCTTCCCCTTCTTCGGAAATCGCGATCTTCTTTTCAGGGTCAACCGCCGCAAGCGTGAAGCCGCGCTTGTACTTGATGTCCTTGCTTTCCAGAATGGGCGGCATGACATCACATACTTCCTGCTGCAGGAACAGACAGTTGCGCAGGAGCTGGGAGACGGTCGGATAGGTATAGACGATTTCGACCTGCTCGCGCACGCCCTTGCGCCGCAGATACTCATCGAGCATCAGGGTTGTCTCCACCGGCGCGATGCCGCACTGATGCGGCACGTTCGGCGTTTTGGGAAAATTCACCGTAATGAATACGCGCCCTTTCTCAAAGTGGCGCAGCTTGTCGGCCAGCTGCCGGGCGGGATCATGCTGGTAGAAATAGTCGCCGGCCTCTTTCAGGCCTTCAATCCGCTCCGGTGCCGGAACGCAGCCGGTCGAGACGACGATATAGTCATAGCCGATGGTCTGACCGCTCGCGGTTCTGACCGTCGAGCCGGAAAAATCGAACTCGGTCACTTTGTCGACCCGGAATTCGATTTCCGGGCGCAGCAGGGTGTGCTGTTTTCGGCGCAGCTCGCCTTCGAAGAACATGTCGAAAGCCACGTACATGAAAGCCGGCTTGTAGTAATGCCAGGGGCTGTCCGAAAGCAGGGAAACCTTGACCTTTCCGGAAGCGACTTCCGGATAGAGCTTGGCAACGAGGCTATTGGCGGTCATGGTGCCGCCGATTCCTCCGCCGACGACCAGTATGTGCTTCGCCATGGCCATTCCTCTCATTAATGGGGCTTTGATTGTTTTACAATATCAGTCACAACCCGGTTTAGCCATGTGGTTTTCCGGGATTTTTCCGGCAACCTTTCCAGAATGGAAACGACAGCAGTCTGCTCGAATTGACGCAAGATTCATCATCAAGAAAACCAGAAGCCGACAGCGCACTGTCGGAAGCAATGCGCGCGGCCATCCGTTCCGAGGTCCAGGATCAGATCATCGAATGCCTCAATCGCTTCTATGCGATGGAAACCGGGATGTGGGGCAAGCCCGTTGACTGCCTGATCATTCGCACCGTTGTACAGAGCCACCTGCAAGGCCGACTCTATGACCTGTCCGCTTTGGCCGCCGCGCTTGATTTGCCGATTGCGACCGTGCACAGAAAGGTCAGTGAATCGGTTACGGCGGGCTATCTGAAACGCAAAGCGGTCGGCAAATCCGTTTACGTTGCACCAACCGAACAGACCTGCGCCAGGCTGGATCGATCCTTTGAATCGATGGTCTCGACGCTGCGACGCCTGTATCAGAGTCCGAATCTTTTCAGCGACGGCACGCATGAAGAGTCAGCGCAGGCCAGTCACGACCGTCCCGGCAAATCCCGCGGGGCCGGCTGAAGGCCCGCATCCCGTTCTTCAACACTTCGCGAACCCGTTGCAGCCCGGGCTGCAAACCGGCCAGGATATGCACAACTCTCGGGGGTACAATGCGGTGACGCTTGGCTCGGGGCAATGGTATTGCAACGTGCTTATCTGATCGACGAACAGCACCCGGGTGGACCACGTCGCGTGCCGGTGGGGGGGCCAGCTTGTGCTCGGCCGTTCTTCGGATTGTGGCTGTTTGGTGGATGATTCACAGGCATCGCGCCGGCATGCACAGATCGAGCTGCGGGGCGATGGCGAGTACTTCTGGCGTGATTTGGGCAGCACGAATGGCACCTTGCTCAATGGCGCCAGAATGCGTGAAGGCCGCCTGAAGCAGGGCGATTGCCTTCAGATCGGCGCGTCAGTGTTTCGCTTCGAAGTGGAACAGGCGGCCGAAGCGGGAGAAGGGCGCGACGAGGGCACCCTGTTCAGGCACACCATTGTCACCTCCGACGGCGCCTTCGAGAACCGTCGGGCCGAACCAAGCAAGGCCGAGGCTATCCTTCAGTCGGTCTACGGCGTGATTCATTCCCTCTCCAACGAGTACGAACCAACCCGGCTGGTGGACAAGGTGCTCGAGGAAACCGCGCGCGCCCTGCGCGCCGAGCGTTGCGCCATTGTGTTTACCGACGGCCCCGACGCGCCACTCCGGCCCTGCCCCGGCCACGAGTTCTGCCATGTTTTTGAAGACGGCGCACTGAAGGAAGTCGAACCGGACGCCCTCGGCATCAGCCACACCGTCGTGAACCGGGTGCTCACCCAGGGCGAAAGCGTGTTTTTCCACGAAGACGCCAACGACCTGGAGCTGGAAACGGCCAAGAGCATCCTGATGCAGCGCGTCAGCTCGATTATCTGCGTACCTCTTCAGGGACGACAGAGAGTCTTCGGCATTCTGTATCTTGATACCAGCAACACCTGGCACGAATGGTCGGAAGACGACTGGCTGCTGAGTTCGGCCATAGGCAACAGCGCCGGCCTCGCTATCGAGAATGCGCTGCTTCACCAGCAGATCGTCGAGAACGAGCGGGTGGAACAGGAGCTCAAGATCGCCTGGACCATTCAGGAAGGCTTTCTGTTTCGCGACTGGCCCGAGAAGGAGACGGCCTTCGAAGTCTACGGCGAGACACGACCGGCCAGGACCGTCGGCGGTGATTTCTATGATGTCTTCCTGCCCGGCGGCGGAAAAATGGGCATTGTCATCGGCGATGTAAGCGGCAAAGGCATGCCCGCCGCATTGACCATGGCCAAACTGCTGGCCGAGTTTCGGGCATGCGCGCGAATCGAGCAGTCGCCATCCCGTGTGCTGACCACACTCAACGAAAGCCTGGTCCGATCCAGCCAGCGTGGCATCTTCTGTACGTTTTGCTATTGTTTGCTCGATTTGCACAGTGGCCGGCTGTGTATCGGCAATGCCGGCCACCATCCACCCCTGTTGATCACCGATGACCGCATCGACGAATTTGCCCTTGCATCGGGGCCGCCACTGGGCATCATGGAAAACATCAGCTGGGACGAGCAGGAAACCCATATGGTTCCGGGTACTGTAGCCATGCTCTACACTGACGGGATTGTGGAAGCGCGGTCCGGCTTGTCCCACTCAGGTGTCCTGGCCCCGGGCGAAACCATGAAAGCATACGGACTCAAGGGCCTGGGTCAGTCGATACGGGAGTGCCACGGCACGGTCCGCGGCATCATCGAGCACATCATGACGGATGTGGAAACCTACTGTGGCGACCAGCCCCCTCACGACGATTGCACGCTGATCGGATTGCGGTATTCGGGATCATGAAGGAAGACTTGCGGCTGGACATACGCAGCGACCCCAGGCTGCTCTGTGTGTGCCGGGACATGGTGCGGGCCTACTTCGACCGGATGGACGTGGAGCGCAGCCGGGTCGACGAAATCGTGCTGGCCGTTGACGAATCGGTCACCAATGCCATGCGCCATTCCTACGAGGGCCGCACGAACGAAACCATCGTGATCATTCTGAGCAGCAACGACGAATGGATACAATGCGAGATCATCGACCAGGGCAAGGCCGCGCCGCCCGAGCGCATCACCCCGAAGCAGCCGGCCTCGCCGAGCAGGGACGACGTGCAGCCCGGCGGACTGGGCGTGCAGCTGATTTACGATGTCTGTGACGAGGCCGATTTCGAACCGGGCGAAGGCCGGGGCAATCGCGTGACCATGCGGTTTCGGCGGCCCCGGGACACGTCCGACCCATCCAAACCACCGCAAGCACAAGGACGGCAGTAATGGCGCTTAAGCTGAACCGGCACGAGGAAGAAGGCATACAGGTGCTGCGCGTATCAGGTGAAGTGGATCTGTACTCGTCGCCGGAATTGCGCATAGCGGTGCAAACCCTTCTTGACCGGGCGAAGGATCGGGTTCATATCGACCTCAGCGGCGTCGCGTACATGGACAGTTCGGGGGTTGCCACGCTGGTCGAGGGGATGCGCAATGCCCGGGCGTGCGATGTAGCCTTCGTTCTGTACGCACCCTCCGAATCGGTGATGAAGGTGCTTACCCTGTCTCGCCTCGACAGCGTATTCGACATCATCGAAACGGGATGAATTCATACCGGCAATGAGCACGCTCACCTACATCGCCGGCTACACCGGCCGGGTCAGCCTCAACTGGCTGTATGCGGCCTCACAGGTGTGCGTGCTGATCCTGGCCACCCTGTACTGGAGCTTCGGGGCGCCCCTTCGTGGCAAAGGGCTGCCGGCTCGCAACACCGCCGAGCACTTCGTCCGTTTCGGCGCCGATTCACTACCGATCGTCGCACTCATCAGTTTCCTCATCGGCGCCATCATGGCCATGCAATCGGCGACCCAGCTGGCCCGCTTCGGCGCTTTGAGCTACATCGCCAGCCTGGTGGGCGTGGCGGGTGTACGCGAATTAGCGCCACTGATGACGGCCATCATCGTCACCGGCCGCAGTGGCTCGGCCATTACGGCGGAAATCGGCACCATGAAGGTGTCGGAAGAGATCGATGCACTCAAGGTGATGGGCATCAATCCCGTCAAGTTCCTGGTGGTCCCCAAGTTCCTGGGCATGCTGCTGGC
Source organism: Pseudomonadota bacterium (assembly GCA_013285445.1). NCBI lineage: Bacteria > Pseudomonadati > Pseudomonadota > Pseudomonadota bacterium. The sequence goes on from CP053448.1 coordinate 2,274,914, forward strand.
ACTGCCCTGCCTGACGGTGATGTCCATGGTCGTCATGATTGCCGGTGGCTATCTTCTTGCCGTCGGCTATCTCGGTCTGAGCGGTTCAGGCTACATCGATCAGAGTTTCCTCTCCATCGGCACGGCCGATTTTCTCACCGGCCTGACCAAGAGCGTCTTCTTCGCCGTGACCATCTGCTGGGTCGGCGTGGTCCGGGGCTTCCAGGTCTCCGGCGGCGCGGCGGGCGTCGGCAAGATGACCACCTCGTCGGTGGTGAGCTCGATCTTCCTGATCATCCTGATCGATCTGGTCTTCACCTTTCTGTTCTTCTTCGAGCCATGAGCACGAGCACCGAAACCCGAGCGCCCGACCACATCCTTGAAGTGCGCGATCTCGTGGTCAAATACGGCGACACCGTGGTCTTGAAGGACATCTCCTTCGACGTGCGGCGAGGCGAGAACTTCGTCATCCTCGGCGGCAGCGGCTGCGGCAAAAGCACCTTGCTGCGCAATCTCGTGGGCCTCATGCGCCCGGCATCGGGCCAGATCCTGCACAATGGCCTCGACTTCACCGCCATGGGCGACGACAAACGGGTCGAGGTACGGCGGAAGATGGGGATGTGCTTCCAGGGCTCGGCCCTGCTCGGCTCGCTCACCGTGGCGGACAACGTGGCCCTGCCGCTGCGGGAGCACACCAAGCTCGACGACTCGATCATCGACATCATGGCCGGGATCAAGCTCAATCTCGTGGGCCTGGACGAACGCGGCGACCATCTCCCATCGGAATTGAGCGGCGGCCAGAAAAAGCGGGCGGGGCTGGCCCGGGCCATGGCCATGGATCCCGACATCATTTTCTACGACGAACCGTCGGCCGGTCTCGACCCCATCGCAGCGGCCGAACTGGACAGGCTCATTCGCAAGATGCAGCATACGTTTAATCTGACCAGTATCGTCGTCACCCATGAAATGGAGAGCGTGAAGTTGATCGCCGACCGGATCTGCATGCTGAAGACCACGCCCGAGGGCGGCCGCATCGCGTACCTGGGTTCACTCGACGGCTTTTATGCGTCGGACAACCCCGACGTGATCCAGTTTCGCGACCGCAGGCCGGACGGCGAAGAATCAGAAACCGCCGCTGTCTCCGGCTAAGGAAGATATCGTGGTAGCCAAGAAACACGATTTCACCCGCACTGAAGTGAAGGCGGGTTTCATGGTTCTCGGCGCAGTGGCAGCCGGCTTGATCATGGCGTTGGCCGCGCTCAACCGGCCCGACATCCTGCAGTCGGTCTGGAGCCTGTTTTTCGGCCGGACCGAAACGCACCGCTACGTGGTGAAGCTGGAGGAAGCCAGCGGGCTGAACAGGAACGCCGACGTGCGCTACGGCGGCGCGAAGGCGGGCAAGGTGCTCGATGTGGGTCTCGACGCGAAAGCCCGGCGCATCGTGGTCTTGCTGGAAGTAAACGCCAACGTACCCGTCAATGCAGGCAGCCGGGCCTACATCAGCCAGGCCACCCTGACGAGCGAACCCCATATCGAGATCAGCGTGGGCGCGCCCGAGGCTGCCCTACTGATGGCAAACGGACAGCCCGCGGCGCAAGCCAGCCTCTACCAGGGCATCCCGGTCATCGCCGCGCAACCCGGCGGACTCTTCGGCGAGGTATCCAAACTCGCCGGCGATCTGCGCGGGCTTATCGGCGTCGACGCGGCCCGGTCGGAAGGGCGGTCATTCACGACCGTCGCCGACTTGATGGATAGCGTCCACCTCACCTTGGAGGACGGCCAGGGCCTCGTTCAGGAAACGGCCCGGATTATCAAGGAACGCAACGCGGAGCTGGGCCGGATGCTCGACGAGGATATCGCCGCCATCCTCGACAACACGAGAGACCTGACCGACAACGCGGCCGGCTCTTTCGGGCGGATCGACGCGTGGATCGCAGAGAACGATCCCCGCCTCAGCGCTACCGTCGAGTCGGCCCATGCCATCGCCGGGGACATCGAAGCGCTCACCAAGGAACTCGAGGCGTACCGGCTCAAGGTAGCGGCCATCCTCGACCACGGCGAAGGCATGACGGACGAAAGCCGCGCGCTGTTAGAACGCAATGCGCCGGTGATCGAAGACATGCTCGGCGATCTGCGCCAGGCCACGCGATTCTTCGTGCGCTTTGCCGAAGTGCTTGCCGACAACCCCCAGGCCCTGTTACGGGGCCAGCGCGAGGCCGGCAGAGCCCCGGACGACACCGGAACCCTCGGCCGTGAACCCGATCGGAGATAGATTTTGCGCATGATGACCAACGGCGGCCAACGCCTCCTGCCCCTTGCTTTGTTGCTGCTCCTTTCGCTCGGCGTCGTGGCTTGCGCTACGCTGTCCAGGCCGCTGTATTTCACGCTTGATATGTCAACGCCACCGGGCGAAGGCGCGGGATACACAGCTCTCGAGCAGCGGCAGGTGTCGGTCGATACCATACGCGTGACCGACAAACTGGTACGCCGCGACATCTTGATACGCATCGGCGAGACCGAAGTCGAGTTCTATCAGGACACGAAATGGGTGGCCCGTCCCTCGGACCTGGTGGCCGAAAAGCTGGCCGCCGAATTCATGCCGCCGCCGAAATCGGCCGGAGATGCGCCGCCGGTATTGCTGCTCCACGGCGATCTTCTCGCGTTTGAGCAGGTGGATGCCGCCGACGGGTCGGTGTACGCCCATATCCGCCTGAAGGCCCGATTGCGCACCAAGGGCCGGGGGCGCCACGAAGCGGTGCACGAGCGGCTTCATGAGTTCCGTGAACCGGTGGCGGCGGACAGCCCCATGCCGAAAGCCGTGGTGGAAAAGCTGTCCCATGGCCTGGAAGTCATCGCGGCGGAAATCGCACGGGATGCCAATCACATTCCGCTCGACTGAGCGCGATAGCCTTTCCCGAGCTGGCGAAAGTGGCTTTCGTCCGGCTGAACCCAGTCGTTCATATCGTGCCGATGAAACCACGGCTCGACCCTCCCGACCCCGACGACTTGTCAAGCTGCCCGAGCTCTCCGGCAAGGCCGGGGCTTGTATATTAGAACATGGTGATTGATAATAAAGTAATTGCTTACTTTCTTTCAGATCGCCATGTCGAACCACCAGGCTCCCGCCAAACGCGTTTACCAAAGCACCGAGCAACGCCAATCCGCCACCGTTGAAGCGGTGGTGCACCTGTGCGGCCAGCAGGACCCCTCGACCCTGACCACTGCCCGGATCGCGCGTGAAATCGGGCTGTCCCAGGGCGCCCTGTTCAAGCATTTCCCCAACAAGAACAGCCTGTGGGAATCGGTCGCCGGCTGGGTATCCGAGCAGCTGACCCGGCAAGTCTTCACGGTTGCCGATCAGCACGAGCAAGCCGATCAGGCCCTGGAAGCCATGTTTCTGGCCCACATCGGGTTCATTGCCCGTCACCCGGGCATTCCGCGGCTGATCCTGGGTGAGCTCCAGAAACCTGGCAACCGGCCGGCGAAACGCATGATTCGCCAGGCGCTGGCCGCCTACCGCCAGAAAGTCGTCGCCGTGCTCCATCGGGGCATCGAACAGGGCACCATCGCCTCGACCATCGATACACAAGCCGCCGCCATTCTCTACCTCGGGGCCATCCAGGGGCTGGTGGTTCAGGGCATGGTCGATGGCGACATGCGTGCCCTCGAGCAAACCGCGCCTCGCATCTTCCGGTTGTTCAGCGCCGGTTTCCAGGAGACACCCCATGACGCGAAAGAATAGACTCGTCCTCATCCTGTCGCTGATTGCCGGCATCGCTTTCGTCGCGCTGATGCTGGCATTGAAGCAGCCGCCCGAGCGTACAAGCGACCGAACAACGGCAACCCCCGTCCGAATTGTCGAAGTCGCTCCCCTCACGGTTCGCTCCGAAGCCAGGGGCTTTGGCCAGGTGTTACCGGCCCGAAGCTGGAAAGCCGTGGCCAACGTGGGCGGCCGGATCGTCTGGCGTCATTCGGATCTGGAAAGCGGCAACCTGATCCAGGAAGGCACCCGGCTGCTGCAGATCGACCCGACTCGCTACGAACTGGCTCAAGCCTCGGCGCAGGCCGATATCGCCGGCCTGGAGGCCGAGCTGCGACAGCTCGATCAGGAACAACTAAACACGCGCGAGCTTCTGGCGCTGGAGGAACGTCGGCTTGCCCTGGCACAGCGCGAACTGGAGCGGGCGGAAACCCTGGCCGACCGTGGCTCCCTGTCCGAAACCCGGCGCGATGAACAGCAAAGAGCGACGCTGCAGCAACAGCAGGCCGTGCAGTCGCTGAACAATCAACTCAACCTGATTCCCGTCAGGCGCGACGCACTGAATGCCCGCCTTGCCCGAAGCGAATCAGCCCTGGCCGGCGCCCGGGAGGACCTCGAGGACACCCGCTTCGAGGCGCCCTGGGATCTGCGGGTTCACCAATCCGAAGTCGAAACCGGGCAACAGGTCAGCCCCGGCCAGACCCTGTTCGTGGCCGACGACATCAGCGCAGCGGAAGCCACCATCCAGCTGGAAGTGTCCGCACTTCGCAAGGTGCTGTCCCAGGTCTCGGCCATTCCAGATTCGGCCGGCGAAGGCGCGGATGCGGGGGGCTTTACCGACCTGCACGAACAGCTGCCGCTGGATTCACTGAGCGCCTGGGTGCAGTCGACCAGCGCGCCCGACAGTCGCTGGCCGGGACGTCTGACACGGATCACCAGCAGCCTCGACCCGGTCACGCGCACCGTCCAGGCGGTGGTGACCGTCGACGAGCCCTACCGCCGGGCCAACCCGCCGGCCCGGCCGCCCCTGGTTCGCAATATGTTCGTTCAGGCCACCATCGCCGCGCCCACGCCCGAGCCTGTCATCGTGGTACCGGCCAGCACCGTTCATCAGGGAGCGGTCTACCTGGCCGACGGCGATGACCGTCTCAAACGCCAGCCGGTGACAGTCGCCTGGCAGCAGGGAGAGCTTGCCGTGATCGATCGGGGCCTGGAAGCCGGCGACCGTCTGATACTGGACGATCTGGTACCCGCCATCGAGGGCACGCCCCTGAAGCCCCGACACGACGGCCAGGCCATGAACACGCTGCGCAGGCTGGCCGCCGGAGAAAGCGAATGATCCGCTGGTTTGCCGGGCATCCCACCGCGGGCAACCTGCTGCTGATCCTCATTCTGGCCACGGGCCTGTTTGCCGCGCCCAACCTGACCCGGGAGACATTTCCGGACTACCTGCCGCCGGAAGTCAGCGTCACCATGGAATACCGCGGCGCCACCGCCGCCGACGTGGAGGAAGCCATCTGCCAGCGCCTGGGTGAAGCCCTGCAGCGCGTGGATGACATGGAAGAGGTCTCCTGCACCGCCCGGGACAACCAGGCGCAGACCATCGCGAGCATGGCGCCCCAGGGCGATATGGGCCGGTTCCTGGATGATATCCGCACCGAAATCGAGGCCTTGACCGACCTGCCCGAGCAAGCCGAAGACCCCATCATCCGGGAGCTCTACCGCACCGACCTGGTCGCCGCCATCGCCGTGTATGGCCCGATGAGCTTTGGCCACCTGGAGAGCTACACCAACCAGCTGGAAGACCGCCTGTTCGCCCTGGACGGGGTGGCCGATGTCATCACCGTTGGCCTGTCCCAGCGCCAGTGGCAGATCGAGGTCTCCCGCGATCGACTGCGTCAGTACGGCCTTGGCGTGCAGCAGATTGCCCGCGCCATCGCCAGCCAGAACATCGATATGCCCCTGGGTACGCTGGAGACCGACAGTCGCGACATCCAGCTGCGCTTCGTGGACGAAAGACGATCGCTGCAGGCGCTGGCCGACCTGCCGGTGCTCGGCAGTCCAGGCGGCACCGTACTGAAGCTGGGCGACCTGGCCATCCTGACCCGGATCCATGAACGCGAAGAGGAGCGCCTCGATTTCAACGGCCACCGCGCCATCGTTCTGCAGGTGCACAAAAACCGCCACGACGATGCACTGCGGGTCATGGACGCACTGGAAACCTTCGTCGAGGACGAGAAGGCCCGCCAGCACGGCAACGTGGAACTGAAAATCACCCAGGACATGACATCGATCGTCGAGGATCGCTTGCAGATGCTGGTGGGCAACGGCGTCACCGGCCTGATTCTGGTGGGGCTGGTCATGGCCCTGTTCTTCCGCCCGAGGCTCGCCTTCTGGGCCCTGTTCGGCCTGCCATCGGCTTTCGCCGGCGCGTTCGTGATGATGGCCCTGACCGGGCTTTCGCTGAACATGATCACCCTGGTCGCCCTGCTCATGGCAATCGGTATCGTCATGGACGACTCCGTGGTGATCACCGACAACATCGCCAAGCGGGCATCCGACGGCTGCAGCCCGCTGGAAGCCGCAGCGCAAGGCACCCTGCAGATTCTGCCGGGCGTGATGTCATCGTTTCTGACCACGGCGTCCGTATTCATCCCCCTGGCCTTTCTTTCCGGAGAGCTCGGCTCGGTTCTGGAAGTGTTGCCGGTGGTCTTGATTGCCGCGCTGGCCGCCTCGCTGATCGAAGCCTTCTGGATCCTGCCCCACCACCTCAAGGGCGGTCTCGGCGACAAGCGGAAAAAGGCGCCCTCGCGATTTCGCACGGCCTTCGACAGGGGGTTCGAAAAGCTCCGGGAAAAAGCCGGGCAAGTGGCCGACCGGGCCATTCGCCTGCGCTACGGGGTGCTGGCGGCCATGCTGCTGATCATCCTCGGTTCCGTCGGACTGATGGTCGGCGGTTATGTGCGCATGGAGGCCATGCCGGAAATCGACGGCGACGTCCTGGAAGCCCGACTCCTGATGCCGCAGGGCACGCCGCTGCATCAGACGCAGGCCATTACCGGGCAGATCACGGCGGCCATGCACCGGATCAACGAGGAATTCGCCCCGCAACAGCCTGACGGGCAAGCCCTGGTCAGAAACATCCAGACCCGCTTCAACGAGCATGCCGGGGCCGGCGAAAAAGGCGCCCACGTCGCGACGGTGATGGCCGACCTGCTCACGGCCGAGACCCGGACCGTGGATTTGGCCACCCTGACCGATCGCTGGCACGAGGAAATCGGCGAAATCCCCGGCCTGATCGCGCTCAATATCCAGGAGCCGGGCTTCGGCCCGGCCGGCGTGCCCATCGAAATCCGCCTGCAGGGCACGGATCTCGACGAACTGAAAGCCGCCGCGCGTCATCTCGGTGACAGGATCGCCGCCTATGAAGGCACATTCAACGTACTCGATGATCTTCGCCCCGGGAAACCGCAGCGGATTCTCGCACTCAACGACAGCGCCCTGTCTCTGGGCCTGAACGCCGCGGAAGTCGCCGGCCAGATCCGCACGGGTCTGCTCGGCGACATCGTGGACACGGTACAAATCGGCGACCAGCACATCGAGATCCTGGTGCGCCAGACCAGCGCCGAGCGCAACACCCGCCAGTTCCTGGAAGATACCGTCATCACAACGGACAAGGGCCAGATGGTCCCGCTGGGCGAAGTCGCCTCGATCGTCGAGGACCGGCAGTGGTCCCAGGTCACCCGCATCGACGGTCGCCGCACGGTCACGGTCTCGGCCGACGTCAACGGCCGCAAAGCCAACGCCAACGCCATCGTGACCGACCTCGGCAACCGGGTATTCCCCGAGCTTCGGCAACAGTGGCCCGACATCGACATCCAGACCGAAGGCCAGACCGCCCGGTCGCGGGAAACCGGGCAGTCCATCGCAAGGGGACTGGTGATCGGTCTGCTCGGAATCTTCCTGATCCTGTCTTTCCAGTTCCGGAGCTACCTGGAACCGACCATTGTCATGCTGTCGATCCCGGTCGCCTTCATGGGCGCCGTCTGGGGGCATTTGTTGATGGGCTACAACCTGTCGATGCCATCGCTGATCGGCGCCGCCTCCCTGGCCGGCATCGTGGTCAACAACGCCATTTTGCTCGTGCAGTTCATCAAGCGCTTCCGGGAGCAAGGCATGAGCGCCCGGGAAGCGGCCGGCGCCGCCAGCCGGGCCCGCTTCCGCGCCATCCTGATCACCACCAGCACCACGGTCGCCGGCCTGCTGCCCCTGCTGACCGAAACCAGCACCCAGGCCATGGCCGTCATACCGCTGGTCATCTCAGTGGTCTTCGGGCTGCTGGTATCCACCGTCCTGATCCTGCTCGCCCTACCGGCCCTTTACGCCATCCTCGAGGATCTCGGTTGGGCGAAGGTACCCGATAAGGCCGAATAAGGGGCTTACCGTATCAGTAAGGCGTTTCGCACAACAACGGATTACCGGGCTTGCTTCCCGGCCAAACAAGGCCAGGCTTCTTGACCGTGGCGATCGGAAGATACAAGTGATGCCGATCATCTCTTAATGGGTGGAAACCGTAGTTCCGATAGAACGAACGCGCCGATTCGTTGATAGCGACCACTTCGACGGCATGGATCACTGGAGCGCCCGGCGCATCCACGGCCACGAAGTGCTGACTGATCCCCGCCGCCTCGTTCTGGCGCGCGAAGCGCTGCAGAGTCTCATCGAGCTCTGAGACGCCGCAGTCAAAGGACTTGCGACCATGCCCCTTGCTCGGTTTCTCGATTGACCAGGCGCGATCAGGCACCTCGACGGCGGAATTGGTCGGCAGCGGCCGTGAGCGCCTCGTTGGGTTCGGCATCCGCCGAAATCAGCGCCAGAAAAGCGTCGCGATCGCGCCGGTTGAGCCGTGTCGTGGTGGCCTGATCAACCGCCTCGCGCGCCGCCCCAACCAAATGAGACAGCGCGAACTCCGACAACGACTGGCCGCTGACCACCGCCGCCTGCTCGATCAGGCGCTTGTGCTCACTCTGGAGCCGGAAATCGAGCCAAGCATCGCGTGCGGACGATTCGACGTTCAACGCGGTGGCCATCGGTGCATCTGTGTACAGGCAAGTTCCGTAAATCATGGCGCACCCACAAGCTCCAAACGGTTTTCTGATGGAATCGCGCTGAAACGCATCGCATCACCGCGGGAGCTGCATGAGCCCCTCAAGCCCAACACCTGTCCGGATACACAAGACCGGACAGATCATGTGCCACGAAACCGGGCAAATCTGTTTGTTGCCAACACGCCCGAGCCCCAGGTGCGGGGGCAAGATGATCGTGCCGAAGAAGGCGGTCGCCAGGCGGCTGCGGATACTGGCCTGGCGCTTTTCCTGGGGGACCGGGTCGAACTCGGCATGGCGGAGGGTACGCTGGCATAATCAGGCTTCCGATTCAGTGAAGTGGGTAGCGATGCGACCCTGGCAGATCACAGTGTTGACCGCGATCGTCATTGCAGGGCTGGCATCAGCGTTGGCCTCGCATGAGCCGTTTGAAACCAGGCTGGTGCGCCTGGAAGCGCAGCGGGCCCTGCCTTCGCTTGAATCAATGCTGCAGCACGAGTCGTTGGAGATCAATGCGCTCTTGCTGAACTACGCCTCTGATCAGGCACTGTGGATGAGCGGCTCCCTGGCCATTCTGCGCCACGGAGATGTGGCTCGCGCGGTATTGGTGGAGTTCGGCCTGGAACCGCAGTTCCAGAATGTGCTGGTTCGCTTCGGTGCCGACGCCGTCCTGCCTGTCAGCTACTTTCACAGCCACGATGTGGCCACGCTGCGCGCGCAGCACTGGATCGGCGAGCGCTATGCGCAGCTTGGCCGCTGGTGGCGCGAGGAGGCGGAAGTCACTTCTTCGGAGCTCACCCCTTACCGCCGCGGGCTGATGGGCATTGCCTTGCTTGACGATAGTGGTCACGCGCTGCTCAACCAGTTTATGGTCAGTGAGCAAGGTGAAGTGAAGTGGTTGCAGGGTGAGCGCGTGGTAGCGGGCGTCGGCGACTTCTTTACCAGCGGTCTGCGCAATCTGGAAAGCCAGTGGCGGCGGGGTGACGATGTCGGTGCAGGCGATCTTGGCTGGGCCGGTGTGGACCTGCTCGTGATGGCTACTGCCGTGAAGGTGCTGCGGGCCGGAAAAGCCGCCCGTACGGTCCGGCCGGCCAGCGTTCGAGCGCCGGGCGTTTTGGCGACTGGCGGGCGTTTTGCCGCATTGTCCCGGACGGCCAGGATCGCGGCGGTAGCGGGTGCCGCCTACGTGGTCGTTCGCCACCCCAGCCTGGTGAGCGCGCTTGGCGCCAATCTATCGCACTGGCTAGGCTGGCCGATCTGGATCGGTCAGTTCGTGATCTGGTTGATCGTGTTATTGCCGCTGTTGATTGTTGCGCGTTTTGTCTGTCTTTGGCTGCTTGTACCGCTAATGCCGCTGATTCGACTCTGCAATAAGAGTGCTGACAGAACATTGGCCAAGCGTACCGAAAGCGAAGTTTCACCTACTGCCCTGTAAAAGGAAGTTTTCACCGATGAATGAAGAGACCATTGATCGGCTGGTTGGACACGCGAAAGGGTTTTACGAGATGTCGCTCGCGTATCTGAGCTCGTCGGAGGTACTTTTCCAGTTCGGGATCATCGTCGTCGCCATCATTCCTGCCTGGATTCTTTCCGGCCTGGTCGAAAAGAAGCTCGAAGACGCAGTGCGGCGTATCCACGGAATGCCCGGTCTGCTGCGCGTAATCGTGGCGTTCATGCGCCGACTGCAATGGCTGTTCATCGCTGTTTTCCTCGGCATCGCTCACATTGCGACCCGCATCGGCGGCTGGCCGGAGAGCAACAGTCTGATCTACGGCGCCATGCTGCTTTCCGCTGCCTGGCTCATCATTTCGGCCGTTTCGCGAATCATTCGGCGCAAGAGCTTCGCCAAACTGTTTGCTCTCGTCGTCTGGGTCTATGTGGCAGCGGCGCTGCTTGGCGTTACAGACGATATTCGAGCAATCCTCGAAAGCGCGGTGATCCCGGTTGTGGATATTTCCTTGTGGCGGGTCCTGACCTCGCTGATTGGCGTCGGTATCCTGCTTTGGGTCTCGCTGAAGCTGGGAAATTTGATCGACACTCGCATCCAGAAGGTCGAGGATCTGACTCCGTCGCTTCGGGTGCTGCTCGGCAAGATCACGCGGATCTCGCTGTTGGTCTTCGCCGTTCTCGCAGGAATGCAAATTCTCGATCTCAATCTGACTGCACTGACCGTGCTGTCCGGTGCGATCGGCGTCGGCATCGGTTTCGGATTGCAGAAGGTCGTGTCGAATTTCATTTCCGGCATCATCATTTTGCTGGACGAGTCGATAAAGCCCGGTGACACAATCAGTCTCGGTGACACGTTCGGGTGGGTTCGGGAACTGCGGGCGCGGTTTGTCTCGGTGATCACTCGTGACGGACGTGAGTACCTGATCCCGAACGAAGATTTCATCACCACCGAAGTCGTGAACTGGTCGTTCTCGAACAAGTACGTTCGACTGGACGTGCCGTTCGGTGTTTCCTACAGCTCGGACCCGCACGAGGTGATCAGGCTCGCGACGGAAAGTGCCGCTGCCATTGATCGTGTCGATTCCGAATACCAACGGCCGGTCTGCTGGATGACGGAGTTCGGAGACAGTTCGATCAATTTCCTGCTGCGCTTCTGGATCGACGACCCGCAGGGCGGGCTGACGAACATCCGCGGCACTGTGCTCCTCGCGCTATGGGACACGTTCAAGGAAAACGGCATCAACATCCCGTTCCCGCATCGCGAGGTCATCATGCGCACCCCGGTCACGGTCCAGCAGGGCAAGGAAGACGAGGCTGGATGAGCTACTGGACCGGTATGCTGATTGCCCTGCTGTTTGATCTGCCTTGGGTTTAGGGGAGACTCTGAATCGCCACAGTTTCGCCGAAGGCTCCGTCCTTTTAAGTGATGAAGCCTCCGGCAAGACCGGACAGCTCACGTCTTGGGCACGGATGGGAATTCTCGTGCTCTTGGTACGCGGGAACACCTCAGACATTGCGTCAGGATCAGACGGTTGGATTGGTGCCGGTGGACGGAGTCGAACCGCCGACCCACGCATTACGAATGCGTTGCTCTACCATCTGAGCTACACCGGCGCCGGCAAGCCGGGGATTATACCGATTCTGGCCAGCGTCTGTCATCCAGAAACAGTCGCGACTCAGCCCGTGTTCTGCAGCCCCTGGGCAATGCCGTGGACGCTGTCGATCAGGGCCCGTTCCAGGGCCTCGTCCTTCGAGCCGCCGGCGCGCCAGCGCTCGAGCAACTCGACCTGGGTGAAGCTCATCGGGTCGACGTAGGGGTTTCTCAGCAGGATCGAGCGCTTGAGCGTGGGGTCGCCGTCGAGCAGCCCGTCCTGTCCCCGAATGCGGCAGATCATCTCGCGGGTTCGCTCGAACTCGGCTTCGATGGTCGGGAAATAGCGCTCGCCCAGCTCACCGGCCAGGCGCGCGTAATGGCGCCCGATACCCATGTCAGCCTTCGCCAGGCCCATCTCGGCGTCGGCCAGCAGGTTGGAAAAGAACAGCCATTCGCGCGCCATCTCCTCGACCGAGTCGACACCGATCTCGCTGATTAGCCGCTCCAGTCCGCTGCCCAGGCCGTACCAGCCCGGCAGGCCCTGGCGCGACTGGCCCCAGGCGAACACCCAGGGAATGGCCCGCAGGCCCGAAATCCCGGTCTTTTTCGCGCGCGAGGCCGGGCGCGAGCCGATGCGCAGGCGCTCGATCACGTCGATGGGCGTGGCCAGGCGGAAGTAGTCGCTGAAGCTCTCGTCGCCGTAGACCAGGTCGCGGTAGGCGTTGCGCGAAAGCTCGGCCAGGCGCGCCAGAGCCTGCCGCCAAGGGCCCGTCTCGGTATCGGGGTCGACCTCGACGAAACCGGCCTTGATGACCGCGCCGGTGGTCTGCTCGAGATTTCGCACCGCGATGGTGCGCAGCCCGTACTTGCGATGAATGACTTCGCCCTGCTCGGTCACGCGAAGCCGTCCGCCGACGGAACCGGCCGGCGCCGCCAGCACCGCCCGCGGCGTCTTGCCGCCGCCGCGGCCGACCGTGCCGCCGCGGCCGTGGAAGAAAGTGACCTTCACGCCGTGCCCGTCGAACAGCGCCAGCAGCTTGCGCTGGGCGTCCTGCAGCGACCAGCGCGAGGCGACCATGCCGCCGTCCTTGTTGGAGTCGGAATAGCCGAGCATGATCGTCTGGCGGTTGTCGCGCTCGGCCAGCAGCTCGCGCCACACCTCCAGGCCCAGCAACGCTTTCATGACGCCTTCGGCCGCGATCAGGTCGTCGACGGTTTCGAACAGCGGCACGATGTCGAGGCGGTCCTTCGCCACGCCGGCGGCGCGCGCCATGAACCAGGCGGCCAGAATGTCGTCGGCGTTGCGGCTCATGGAAATGATCAGGGTGGTGATGGCGCGGGCGCCGAATTTTTGGTGGGCGCGGGCCGCCGCGGCGAGGAGTTTGTAGACCGGGCGGGTGGCGCCGGAAGCTCGTCCGTCGGGGACGCGGCCCCGACCTACGGCGTCGGTGAGGTAGCGGGTTCTTTCCTGCGGGTCGCGCTCGGGCCAGTCGGAGTCGTCAATCAGCTCGGCGACGGCTTCGTGCAGGTCGCCGGAGTCGATGCGCAGGTCGAGCGCGGCCAGGTGGAAGCCGAAGATGTCGACGCGGCGCTGCAGCCGCCCGATCGGGAACAGACCGGCGCGCTGGCCCCGGTTTTCCTTCAGGCTGTCAGCAATGCAGGCCAGGTCGGCGGCGAACTCGTCGACGTGACCGTAAGCGGACTCACCATCTTCCAGCGTGGCCTTCAGCCGTGCCTCGACCAGGTAGAGCAGCACGCGGTAGGGCATATCGGCATGACGGGCGGGGATCGATTCGGCCACCTGCGGCATCAGCTTGCGGTAGGCGCTGATGCGCTCGCGCACCGCCTGGTCGATACCGGCACGGCCGTCGGTCTGGCTGAGCAGGCGATTGAGGCGGCGGATCTCCCCGAGATAGTTGCCGACCACCTGGCGGCGCTGTTCGGTCAGGGTCTCCATCACCGTCTCGCCGGTGACGTTGGGGTTGCCGTCCATGTCGCCGCCGACCCAGGAGCCGAAGCGCAGCACCGACGGCAGATCGCCGGGCCACAGGTCCATGCCCCAGGCGCGGCTGGCGGCCTCGGCCAGGTTTTCGTGCAGCACCGGGGCGACGCGGTAGAGCACGTTGGCCAGGTAGTAGTGCGCGTGCTCGGCCTCGTCGGCCACGGTCGGTCGCGAGCGCGACTGCTCTGCCGTCTGCCAGGCGATAGTCTGCTCCATGCGCACCCGATCGACCAGGCGATTGGCCGCGTTTTCCGACAGGCCAGGGTCGAGCCGCTCGACCAGGTAGGTGGCCATGCGCTGCTCCTTCTCCAGGATCGAGCGCCGCGTGGCTTCGGTGGGATGGGCGGTAAAGACCGGCTCGATCAGCAGCTCGCCCAGCCGGGAGCGGACGGTCTCCCAGTCATGTCCCTGGTCGGAAAGCTGCTCGAACACGTCGGCCAGCGAGTCCGGCTGAGCGCCCTCGCCGGCGGCCATGTACTCGCGGCGGCGGCGGATGCGGTGGACCTGTTCGGCCAGGTTGACCATGCGGAACCAGGCGGCGAAGGCACGCACGAAGGCGTCGGCTTGCCCGGCGTCGTCGATGCGGCACTGCGCCAGCAGCGCCGACCCGTCGTCCTCGCCCGTGCGACGGGCGATGGCGGCCGAGCGCGCCGTCTCGACACGCTCGAACAGGCCATCCCCGCACTGCTCGCGCAGCAGTTCCCCGATCATGCCCCCCAGCAGGCTGACGTCGTCGCGCAGCGGGCGGTGTTCGGGCGGGAAATCGATATCCTGACGTTTCATTGAGCGGTTAGCCTGATGAGTTCAAACGTTTGCGACTATGAGTCCTCGCGCAGACGACCTTCCACGTATTTGTGGAGGATGCTGGCAATCAGGGTCTGGTAAGGAATCCCCTCCGCCAGCGCCTTCTTCTGCAAGCCTCTCAAGTCCCTGGAAGAGAGCCGGATATTGATCCGCGCATCCTTCTTGAACATGGCTTCGGCATACTGTCGATGACGAAGCTGGCTGTCCTCGGCATTCGTCGAGCGCTCGAGCTCTCCGTTCTCGAAGGCTTCGTAAATTTCACGCTCTTCTTGATCCAGTCTGCTCATTTTGGATCTCCCAGATAGGTTCTAGTGTACTGTCTGGCACTAATTGCTGATATCAGCGAGTCGCCAAGCGGTCAGCTGCCAGGCGCGCGCTCGCCGGAAGGGTGGTTCCCTTTCAAGAGCGCGCAACGCCGCAGATGGCCGCTTGGCGGCTCGCCCGAAGGGAGCCCCGCAAATGGTCCACAACGGCGTTGCAAGCCTTAAACAGAGCCCCGCTCTGCCCTGCGGCTCGCGCCTTGTTGTGAACCATTTGCGGGACTCTGATACCAGTAATTAGTGCCAGACAGTACACTAAGTCGCCTTTCGGCTCGGGATAATGGTCTTGAGAAAAACCTCGTCCTCCGTCTCAACAAAAGGCACGAGATAGACATAGCCTTCAATCTCGATCACATGAATCTGCTGTCCGGGATAGCGCTCCTGATTCGAATGTTCCAGGGTATCCAGGATGCCTCCAACGGCGATGTGATAAACCACTTCCTCGAAAGAAATTCTTCTTTCGGATTGGAGGAGCTTGTTCTTGTCCGGGTTCCATGTGATCGGTTTCACAGCCTGAATTGCAGCACAATGTGTGCCTTTTGCATTCAGATTCAGGAATAGGCTCTGGCTGCCATAATGTCCACTCAGACTCTCATCAATGGGCAGATCTGTCATGACGCCAACCCACATGAGTACCCCTGCACTGCTGGTCGATGAAGAACGCTTTACGCGCAACGTCGAGCGCCTGAACCGGCACCTCGAGCGCCTGGGCGTTGCGCTGCGCCCGCACCTGAAGACGGTGAAGAACATCGAGCTGGCCCGGCGCATGATCGCCGGGCATCCCGGCGGTGCGGCGGTTTCCACGCTGGCCGAGGCGGACTATTTTTTTGCTGCCGGCATCGATGACCTCCTCTATGCCGTCGGCATCGCGCCGGGCAAGCTCACTGAGGCAGCCAAGCGCCTGGCCGAGGGCATGGAGTTGATCCTGGTCCTTGACCACCCCGAAGCAGCCCGGGCCGTTGCGGCCGCGGCCGCGGAAAATGGAACCGATTTTCAGGTGCTGCTCGAGATCGACGCCGACGGTCATCGTGCCGGATTTCGATCGGATGACCCTGAACTGATCGAAGCCGCCATGATCCTCCACGATGGTGGCGCAACACCGGCTGGTGTGATGGTTCACGCGGGCGGCTCCTACGGCTGCAGGGATCGAGACTGCCTGGTGCGAATGGCCGGTCAGGAACGCGATGCCGCGGTCACTGCGGTCGAGGCGCTTCGTGCGGCCGGATTCGAGGCACCGGTGGTCAGCGTGGGCTCGACGCCGACGGCAATGTTCGCCGAAGACCTCACGGGCGTTACCGAAGTGCGCGCCGGCGTCTACGCCTTCATGGACCTGGTCATGGCCGGCCTGGGCGTGTGCGACATCGATGACATTGCCCTGTCCGTGCTGACCGAGGTGATCGGCCACCGCGGCAAACACGGCCAGGTGATTGTCGATGCCGGCTGGATGGCGCTCTCGCGCGACCGCGGCACGGCGGACCAGGCCCTCGACCACGGCTACGGCCTGGTCTGTGACGAATCCGGTCGCGCCCTGTTACCCGATGTCATCGTTCAAGCCACCAACCAGGAGCACGGCATCCTCGCCCGCAGAGACGGCGAGCCGCTGAATCTCGACGAGTTCCCGATCGGTCGCCGGTTCCGCATCCTGCCCAATCACGCCTGCGCGACTGGCGGGCAGTTCGAGCATTTCTGGATGGTGGATTCACAAGGCTGGCCGGTGGAGCGACTGGCGCGCTGCCGCGGCTGGTGAGCCCATCGCATCGCCCGACCCGCGCAGGCCGGGGTCGCATCCCCGACGGACCCTCATTGCCCCACCCGAGTAGGTCGGGGTCGCATCCCCGACGGACCCTCATTACCCCATCCGAGTAGGTCGGGGTCGCATCCCCGACGGACCCTCATTACCCCATCCGAGTAGGTCGGGGTCGCATCCCCGACGGACCCTCATTACCCCATCCGAGTAGGTCGGGGTCGCATCCCCGACGGACCCTCATTACCCCATCCGAGTAGGTCGGGGTCGCATCCCCGACGGACAACATCTCAACTAGGTTCACACACAACCACGCCAACAACGATCCGCCGCGTCGACCGTCGGGGACGCGGCCCCGGCATCCGCGGTTGTGCGGTTTTTTCGAACGTTCGATGGATATTCCGCCACGCGTGCCGGTTCCACACCTCGTCCGTCGGGGACGCGACCCCGACCTACAGTGAACGCGGGAGTGGCCTCGGCACCGCTCGTCGGGGTGTCATCCCTGACGGTCAGCTAGCCGAAACCGAACAGCGGCGGGAACACCACCACCACGATCGCCGCCCAAACGGCGTAGACCGGCAGGTAGCGGGTCTGCCACTGCTCCAGCGCGGCGAAGCGGCCCCGCCCGCGCACGAAGCGCAGGTAGAGCACCGCCGACCAGGCCAGGTTGACCAGCAGCACGAGATTCAGGCCCAGCCCGGCCACGCGATTGGGCGTGACACCCATTTCGCCGATGCGGTCAACGATCGCCCACAGGGCGACGGCGTCGGCCAGCAGGGCACTGATCACCAGCACCAGCTGGGCATAGTCGAACAGCCCCGGCGGCTTTGCGGCATCCCGCGCCGAGACCGCGTAGAGCAGCAGGCCGAGGACCACGATCAGCAGCAGGTCGAAAGCGATCAGGATCTCGCGCTCGACATCGACGCCGCGTCCGCTGATCAGCAGGGTGGAGAGGAAAACCACCAACAGCAGCGCGAACAGCGGCGTGAACAGGCGGGTGAGCACCGGCGCCATGTTTTCGACCACGCTCTGCTTGGCCTCGACCAGCCAGGCCGCGACCAGCACGCCGCCGAGCGCGCCGCAGGGCAGCAGCCAGGACTCGAACACTGGTTCGATGTCGATGCCGATGGATGAAAACACCATCGCGGTCAGGCCGACCAGCACGCCGCCGCCCAGAGCGATGAGCACGTAGTAGATGAACAGCTCGCCGGTGAACCGGATGAAATCCATGCGTCCGTCGATACCCGACCAGCGCTGGCCGGCGTAGGCCATGCCGACCAGCAGCCACAGCACCACCGGCAGGTGCAGCGTGGTCAGCACCAGGGTGACGTCCTGTTCTTCCATCGGATAGAAATTGGCCGCCAGCAGCGCGATGCCGAAGGCGGCCGCCAGTCGGGCGATCATGCGGTGGTCGAGCGCGCGCTTCCAGACAAAGTAGCCGGCCAGCAGCGGCAGCACGAAGAACCCGATGTTGCGCATGTAGAAGGCGGCGTGCGCGACCATGTCGGCGCCAAACAGCGCGGGCAGCTTGAACAGCACCGCCGCGGCCGCGGCCAGCGAGAAGGCAACAACGGCATCACGCGGGTTCCGGCCCGACAGATCGTCGGCGCCGCCGGGCATGACCATCTGCTTCCACAGCCGCTCGGAGTGCTCGCGGGCAAACTCCCGCGACAGGCCGTCGAGATCGCCCATGCGCTTGACCGCGACCAGGAAGGCCTCGTCGCAATCCAGTCCGGCGGCAATGAGGGCGTCGATCTGCTCGCGCAGGTGGTCTTCGAGCTCGGCGACGTCGACGGGACGGACGGCGCGGCGCCGGCGAAGAAAATCGCGCCACTGGTCGATCCGGTTCTCGAGCCGCCGGCTCGATTCAGGCGTGGTCATGGTTCAGGCTTCCTGTAGCCGATCGGTAAAGGGCCAGATGTCGCGCAGGGTGTCCTCGACCGCCTGCCACTGCCGGCGCTGCTCGACGAGCTGCTCGCGGCCGCTTCTGGTGATTCGGTAGTACTTGCGCCTGCGGCCGGTGTCGGCCACCGCCCAGTGCGCCTCGATGAAACCGTGCTTCTCGAGCCGGTGCAGCACGGGATAGAGCATGCCGTCGGTCCATTCCAGCCGCCCGCCGGAGAGCTCGCGCACGCGCTTGCCGATGGCGTAGCCGTAGCTCTCGCCCTCGGTCAGGATGGCCAGCACCAGCGGGGTGGATGAGGCGGCGATGAGCTCCTTGTTGATTTCCATGGCGGACGGCACCCAGGCCGCGATTTATACATAGCGGAACTATACATAGATCTCCAACGTATAGCAAGATATGTGTTCGTCAATGCTTTACGACCGAAACTGAATGGGGATAATGCCGACATGGACGTGCGCCTGATCGAGATGAGCCTGGCGGTTGACCGAATAGACGGGCTGAGAAACCGCGTGGCCGAACTCGAACCACTCGAGATCGACGCCTTCGCCGATCCCTCCGGCGAGCGCGGCATATTGCGCGTTCTGGTGTGCAAGCGCCAGGTCGAGAACTTCGTCAACCACTTCGAATCGCTGGCCGAGCGCTACGACGATTTCCGGATGACGCTGTACGCGGTCGAGGCCACGCTGCCGGCACCGCCCGAGCCGGATGAAGAAACCGAAACCAGCATCGAAGGCGAGGAAGAGAACCAGGAAGAGGCCGATCGCCTCAGCCGCATCGAGCTTCACGCGCAGGTCGGAAAGAACGCCCGCCTTAATGCCGAATACCTCTGGATGGTCTTCTTTTCCTCGGTGGTCGCCGCCGTCGGGCTGGTTCAGGGCAACGTCGCGGTGATTGTAGGCGCGATGGTCATCGCTCCCCTGCTCGGCCCCAACATGGCGCTGGCGCTGGCGGCCACGCTGGCCGACACCCGCCTGGGTTTCAGAGCGATCAAGACCGGGATGAGCGGGGTGGTGGTGGCCGTGGCGCTCGGCCTGGCTTGCGGGTGGGTATTCGACGCCGACCCGACCCTGCCCGAGATCGCAAGCCGCACCCGCATCAGCGAGCTCGACCTGGTCCTTGCCCTGGCCGCCGGTGGCGCCGGCGCATTGGCGACCACCAGTGGCATCGCCGGGGCGCTGGTCGGCGTGATGGTCGCCGTGGCCCTACTGCCGCCGCTGCTGGTCGCCGCACTGCTGGCCGGGGCCGGCCACTGGAAGGGAGCGGCCGGGGCCGCCCTGCTCTACAGCACCAACATCGCCGCGCTGAACCTCGCTGCGATGGCGGTTTTCCTGAGCCGCGGCATCACGCCGCGCAAGTGGTGGGAAAAGAAACGCGCCCGTCGGTCGGCGACTCTCTTCATGGTGCTCTGGTTCTTGATCCTGGCCGCGCTCGCGGTAGGGTTCATCTACTACAACCTGCGCCTGCCCTCGCCCGGCTGAACCGGCCCGGCTCGGGTCGTCGATATCTCAGAGATACGGCGACGGGCGCAGCGAGGTCGGAGCCACGTAAACGGGTGCGGCGTGCGGGTCGCCCCGACAGCCCATGGCCGCATGGCCCGGAACGAGCCACCAGTGCTGGCTGTTCTGGAAGCCGAGGTCGTATGTCCTGTCCATGTCCACGCAGTCAACCAGTCCAGCATGTTCATGGGCGATCAGAAGCCAGCGCTCGCCTGGCGAGGCAGCCAGCCAGTCGAAGGCCCTTGCCGCCTCCCGGTCATCGGGCGTCGAGTAGCCGAAGTGAACAGTCGGCTGGCGGGCCATGAGCACGAATTCCTCACCGAAATCATGAACGGCCAGCCATTTCTCCGGGCCGCTGATTTCAGCAACCCGCTGCATCAACTCGCGCGGCGAGCGGCTGCCGTTCATGTCGGGCCAGGACAGCCACCCGAAGGTGCACCACAACAAACCGAGCCACAGCGCCAGCGCCATGACGCCGCGTTTGGGCCTGAACCAGGCCAGCAGCAAGACCATGGCAGCGCCCATCAGGGCCCACCAGAACCACGGGCTTGCATCGTGCTTGTCGGCCAGTTCCGACAGCGGCTCGAAACCGAGCCAGCCCAGGGTGCCAGCCGTGCCGAGCATGCCGCCGAGAAGCACGACAATGCCCGTTGCCAGCCAGTTGGGACCGCGTCTCGCCAGCAGTCCGGGCAAGAGCGGTGCGAGTGCCAGCACCAGCAGCGGCACGGTCGGCAACAGGTAAACGCCGCGCTTGCCCGGAGAAAGACTGAAAAAGATCAGCACCAGCAAGACACCGGACAACGGCAGGACGGTACGCGCGTCCCCGCGCCGGAGTCGCCGCCACCAGTTCGGCAGCGCCCAGGGCAGCGCCAGCCACAGGGGCAGCCAGGCCCAGGGCGCCACCGCGAAAATGAAGTAGTACCAAGGCCGGATATGCCCCCAGGGTTCCGCATAGCGTTCAGCCGTCTGGCGGAGCAGGATATCGTCGCGGTAAGCCAGCATGGCCGGGTCGCCGCTGACGGTGGTATGGATCACCATCGGCACCACCCACAGCGCAATGGCCGCCAGCAGAACGCCCAAACCGGCCAGCAGCTCGCCGGATGACAGCGGATGGGCGTCGCCGCGCCGCGCCATGACCAGCCACACCGGGATCATCAGCAGGGGCAGAAACCCGACGCCCTTGGTAATCACGCCCAGCCCCATGGCCGCGCAAGCGACAAACCACCATGATCGCGCCGGGCCCAGCAAAGCGTGGCGAAACATGCCGTAGGCGCCCAGGGTGATCCAGAAGGTGACCAGCATGTCGATCTGCGCCATCTTGGCCTGTAGGGCAAACTGCACGGTCGACAAAAGCGCCAGGCCGGCGAGCATGGCGATACGTCGACCGTGCAGGCGCCCGGTCAGATCAACGACCAGCCACAACGTACCCAGGGCGGCAAGCAAGGATGGCAGCAGAAAACCCAGGCGCACCGAGCCGGTCGCCATGATGGAAATGGCCGTGGCCCACATGAAAACCGGCGGTTTGTCCGGGTAAGGCTCTCCGCCGCGATGCGGGATCAGCCAGTTGCCGGTCTCGATCATTTCCAGCGCGTTGAGCACAAAACGCGGCTCGTCGGCCGGCCAGGGATCGCGCAGCCCGATTCCCGTGCCCAGCACCACCAGCGCGGCGAGAAACAGCCAGGCCAGCCGCCCTTCCGAGAGGCGGCGGATATCTCCAGCCGGACCGTGCATCAGTCGATCACGCCGTCTACGTTCGCCTCCCGGCGTCGCTCGCCGTATATGAGCATCAGGTTGCGACTGTAGATGAACAGCCCGCTCGCCTGCCCGACGATGAAGACCGGATCCTGGCGGTGGATGGCATAGATCAGCAGCGTGACACCACCGCCGAGGCTGAACAGCCAGAACGCCAGGGGCACCACGCTGCGACGGGCACGCTCGCTGACAACCCACTGCACCAGGAAGCGGGCCGAAAAAAGAGCCTGGCCGAGAAATCCGATGGCCAGCCAGAACCAGGGTGAATTCATGCCTGCTCCTCCTCATCTGCCTTGCCCACCAGTGTCCCGCATTCGGCGGGCAGCCGGCAGCGTTTCTTGAGCCACATCACGCCCATCAGGTCCAGCAATCCGGCCCAGAGACGATTGTTCAGCCCGTAGTGCGACTCCCCAGCACCCCTGGGACGGTGATTGACCGGCACCGATTCGCAGCGACCGCCCTGGAACTGGATGAGTGCCGGCAGGTACCGGTGCATGTGATCGAAATAAGGCAAGTGCAGGAAGGCACTTCGGTCAATGACCTTGATGCCGCAACCCGTGTCGGGCGTGCTATCGCGCAGCAGCGTTGAGCGCACCGCATTGGCAATCCGCGATGACAGGCGCTTGAGTCGAGTATCGCGCCGGGCCGTGCGATGCCCGACCACCATTTCGAGCTCTCTCTCGTGTGCCCGTTCGAGCAGCCGCGGCAAATCAGCCGGGTCGTTCTGCCCGTCTCCATCCAGCGTGGCCAGCCAGCGCCCGCGCGCGTACCGGGCTGCCTGCCAGATCGAAGTGCTCTGACCGACACTGGAGATATGTCGAAGCGGTCGAAGCGTCGCATTCTCCGCCGCGCGCTTGACCAGCATGGGCCAGGTGTCGTCCACCGATCCGTCATCGACAACCAACACCTCATAAGCCTCACAAAGCGGCTCCATCGCCGCCTGTACCTCATCCAGCAATTCGGGAAGATTGCTGCCCTCGTCCCTGGCAGGAATGATGATCGATATATCCATCTGACCCTTTGTTCAAAAGTCCTAAAATATTAGGTAACCCGCAAATACGCGGTTAAGCTCGACAATAGAATCCGTTAAGATCATTAACGAAACGGGAGTCGCCCCCTTATGCCGCACTGATGATTTCACCACTGATATGGCCATCGGTGAATACGGCGAATGACGCAATGATCATTCCAGACCCCTGGTGTGAACTGGCGAACCCGCATCGAGCCTGACATCACCTACACTGGAATCACCGGACGCTGCCCACCCGGGCACCGCCAACCGCCCACGAAAAGGACCACGAAAAGGACAGGCATGGCTGATCATCACGGCGGCGAACTGGTCGCCCGCATGCTCCAGGCCGAGGGCGTCGAGAAGGTTTTCGGCATCATCGACGGCACCTACTTCGGCTTCTACTCGGCACTCGACCGGCTCGGCATCGAAATCGTCACGCCGCGACACGAGACCTGCGCGGCGCACATGGCCGGCGCCTACGCGCGGCTGACCGGAAGGCTTGGCGTTTGCATGGCCTCCAACGGCCCGGGCGTGGCCAACCTGCTGCCCGGGCTGGTGGTCGAGCAGGCCGAGGGCAACCGGGTGCTGGCGATCACCAGCGCGCGCCGGCCCGAGATCATGTACCCCGACCGCGGCGGCGCCTACCAGTGCTTCGACCAGGCCGGCGTGATCGGCCGGATCGGCAAGTTCTCTGAAGCGGTTTCTTCCTGGGAGCGCGTGCCTGAATTGATGCGCAAGGCCTTCCGCGCGTGCTTCGACGGCCGGCCCGGCGTGGTCCACGTCGATGTGCCCGAGACGATCATGAACGGCAAGTTCAAGTCCCTGCCGGCGCTGTGGCAACCGAAGCAATACCGCAATACCGAGCCGCTCTCGCCCACCCCCGAGCAGGTCGAGCAGGCCGCCGAGCTGCTGTCCAGGGCCGAGGCGCCCATGATCCACGCCGGCAGCGGCGTGATCCACGCCCAGGCCTTCGACGCGCTCGAGCGCGTGGCCGAGCAGCTGCATGCGCCGGTCACCACCAGCTGGGCGGCACGCGGAGTGCTGGGCGAGGATTCGCCGCTGGCCATCCCGATGCCGCACGTCAAGCTCAACCACCAGGTGCGCAACGACGCCGACGCGGTACTGGTCCTGGGCTCGCGCGTGGGCGAGACCGACTGGTGGGGCAAGCCGCCCTACTGGCGCAAGGCCTCCGAACAGACCACCATCCAGGTCGACCTCGACGCCAGCATGCTCGGCCTCAACAAGCCCGCCGACCTGGCCATCCAGGCCGATATCGGCAGGTTCCTCGACGCCCTGGCCCGCGCCCTGGCCGAGCGCAAGTCGGCCAGTATCGATTCGCGCAGAAAGCGGGTTTCCGAATACGGCAAGCAGATCGAGAAGGACCGCGCCGACTGGAACAAGGCGCTGGAACACGACGGTGTCCCCATGCACCCGGCGCACGTGGCCGCCACCTGCAACGCAGTCTTCGACCCCGACTCACCGATCGTCGCCGACGGCGGCAACACCGCCATCTGGGCGATGTTCCATCACCACGCCCGCGTACCCAACCGCGTGCTGTCGACCTTCAAGTTCGGCATGCTCGGCGCCGGCATGGCCCAGGCCATCGGCGCGGCCATCGCCCGGCCCGACAGGCCGGTGTGCTGCATCATCGGCGACGGCGCCTTCGGTTTTCATCCGCAGGAAATCGAAACGGCGGTGCGCAACAAGCTGAAAGTGATCTACCTGGTGCTGTGCGACAAACAGTGGGGCATGGTGAAAATGAATCAGCAATTCGCGCTCAAGCCGCTGAAAACCCTCATGTTCAAGTCGCTCAAACCGGAGGAGACCATCAAGGCCGACCTGGGCGAGATCGCCTTCGACCAGCTGGCCGAGGCGATGGGCGCCCACGGCGAACGCGTCTCGGATGCGGCCGAACTCAAACCGGCGCTGGAGCGCGCCCTGGCATCGGGCGGCTGCGCCGTCATCCACGTCGACGTCGACCCGGTCAAGCACATGTGGGCGCCGGGGCTGATGCACTTCAAGAAGATGCACGAGGAACCGAAAGGATAAGCCTCCGCAGAACTACTGCGCGGGCGACTGACGGCGTCCGGCGGTGCTCGAAATCCTCATGTATTCGCACATACACTGCGGTTCCTGCGCTCCGGCGGCCACCGTCAGCCGCCCGCTCGCTACGTTCTGCGAAGGCTTATTTGGGCAAATATAGATGAAGGTGAGTTTCTTCCGTGCGTTTCGACCCTGACAGTCTGGTCCTGCTCAACGTCATCCTGGCGGCGATGATGTTCGGCGTGTCGCTGAACCTGCGGCCTGCCGATTTCCGCCGCGTGATCCTGTCGCCGGTGGCGCCGGCGGCGGGGCTGGTGGCGCAGTTCCTGCTACTGCCGGCGGCGACCTGCGCGGTCACCTGGCTGCTCGAGGTCGATCCGGAGCTGGCGCTGGGCATGATCCTGATCGCCGCCTGCCCCGGCGGCAACTTCTCCAACATCATGACCTTCATGGCGCGCGGCTCGGTCGCGGTGTCGGTGTCGATGACGGCCGTCTCCAGCGTTGCCGCGATCGTGCTCACGCCGATCAACTTCGCCTTCTACGGCTGGCTCAACCCCTACACGCGCGACTACCTCACCACCATCAGCATCGAGCCCGGCGGCATCCTGCTGCTGGTCGTGCTGGTGCTCGGCCTGCCGCTGCTGCTGGGCATGCTCGCCGGCCAGCGCTGGCCGCTGATGGCCGCGCGCAGCGAGCGCGTCGTGCGGGCGGTCTCGCTGCTGATCCTGCTCGCCTTCGTGGCCATCGCCTTTGCGCGCAACTTCGACCTGTTCCTGGCCCGCTTCCAGTCCTTCGTCTGGCTCGTCATCGGCCACAACCTGATCGCCTTCGGGCTCGGCTTCGCCATGGCGCGGCTCGCCCGGCTGCCGGCCGCCGACCGGCGCGCGGTGACCATGGAGATCGGCATCCAGAATTCCGGCCTGGGTCTGGTCATCCTGTTCACCTTCTTCCCGGAGGCCGGCGGCATGCTGCTCATCGCCGGCTTCTGGGGCGTGTGGCACCTGGTCGCCGGCATCACCCTGTCGCAGGTCTGGGCGCGCATCCCGCTCGACGGGCAGCGCTTGCCGGCAAAGGACGCCGCATGAAAAAGCGCATCCTCATCACCGGTGCGGCCGGCTACATCGGCCACCAGCTCGGCAACCGCCTGGCCCGGGATTTCGCCGTGTTCGGCACTGACATCCGCGAGCGAAACGACCTGAAGTTCCCGCTGCATTTTCTTGATATCCGATCGGAAAAATTGACAGGTTTCATGCGCGAGCACGGCATCACGCACGTCGTGCACCTCGCCTCGGTGCTGCAGGCCTCGAAGGACCGGCAGCGCGATTTCGACATCGACGTCGGCGGCACGCGCAATGTCCTGCAGGCCTGCGTGGCGACCGGCGTGCAGCACCTCACCGTGACCAGTTCGGGAGCGGCCTACGGCTACCACGACGACAACCCCGACTGGATCGACGAGGACGACCCACTGCGCGGCAACGAGGCCTTCGCCTACGCCGACCACAAGCGCCAGGTCGAGGAGATGCTGGCCGACTGGCGCAACAGGCACCCCGGGCTCAGGCAGCTGGTGCTGCGCCCCGGCACGGTGCTGGGCGCCCACACCCGCAACCAGATCACCGCCCTGTTCACGGCCCGCCGCATCCTGGTGCTGAAAGGCCACGACTCGCCGTTCGTGTTCATCTGGGACGAGGACGTGCTGGCGATTCTCGAGAAAGGCATCCGCGAGGACGCCGAGGGCATCTACAACCTGGCCGGCGACGGCGCGCTGACCCTGCGCGACATCGCCCGCCGCCTGGGCAAACCCACGCTCACCCTGCCCGTCGCCCTGGTCAGGGCGGGACTGCGCGTCGCCAGGTGGCTGGGCAGGCCCACCCGTCCGGAGCAGATCGACTTCCTGCGCTACCGCCCGGTGCTGTCGAACCGCCGCCTGAAGGAAGCATTCGGCTACACCCCGAAGAAGACCTCGGCCGAAGCCTTCGACTACTTCGCCGAACACGCCATGGGCCGGCGGCAGGAATGAAGGTGGTGCTGATCACCGGCGCCGCCGGCGGCCTCGGGCGGGCGCTCGCCCGGAGCTGGTTCGACGACGGCCACGCGCTCGTCCTGGCCGATCTGGACGAATCGCGGCTGGAAGCGCTCGCGCGCGAGTTCGACGCGCCGGAGCGCCTGCTGACCCGCGTCCTCGACGTCACCGACCGCGGGGCGATCGCGGGCCTGCTCGAGGCCACCCGAAAGCGCTTCGGCCGACTCGACATCCTGGTCAACAACGCCGGCATCACCCACCGATCGCCCGCGCACCGCACCGACGCCGAAGTCTTCAGCAGGGTCATGGCCGTCGACTGGCAGGCGCCGGTGGAACTCGCCCTCGCCGGCCTCGACCTGCTGCGCGAATCCAGGGGCCTGATCGTCAACATCGGCTCGATGGCCGGCTGGATGCCCCTGCCCGGCCGCGCCGCCTACGGCGCCGCCAAATCGGCGCTGACCCAGTTCTTCGAGGTACTGCGCCTGGAGCTGGCCGACGACGGCGTCGGCGTGCTGATGGTCTACCCGACGTTCCTGGAAACCGACATCGAGGCCCACGCCCTCGGCCACGACGGCCTGCCGGCCCGCCACGCCCAGAGCCGCATCGGTCGACAGCGCAGCGCCGAATGGATGGCCGCACGCGTCGCCCGCGCCGCGGCCAAACGGCAGCGCTGGCTGTTCCCCAACCGCCTCGCCTGGATCGGGTCGCTGGTTTGGCGAGTCACGCCCGGGCTGTACCTGAAGCTGATCCGGCGGAAGTTCGAGGGGGAGCTGCGCTGATGACGCCCTGGCTGTGGCTGGGCCTGTGCATCCTGATCTCGTCGACGATCGAGGCGATCACCGGCTTCGGCTCGATCGTCATCGCCCTGGCGCTGGGCGCGCTGCTGCTGCCAATCTCATCGATGCTGCCGGTGCTGGTGCCGCTCAACATCTTCATGACCGGCACCATCGCCTGGAAGAACCGCCGCCACATCGACAAGGCGTTACTGCTGAAACTGGTCCTGCCGCTGATGGCCGCCGGCACGCTCGCCGGCTACTTTCTGAGCCCCTGGCTGGGCGAGAGCCTGCTCAAGGCGCTGCTCGGCGCCCTGATCATCTGGTTCGCGCTGCGCGAGCTGTGGCGCCTGTACCGCCACGTCGCCAGCCGCCGCCACCCGGCCTGGCTGAGCCGCGCGCTGACCTTCGCCGCCGGCATCACGCACGGCCTGTTCGCCTCCGGCGGCCCGCTGCTGGTCTACGCCCTGGCCGGCACCCGGCTCGACAAGGGCGGCCTTCGCGCCACGCTGGTCACCGTGTGGTTCAGCCTCAACGCCGGCCTGACCGTCGCCTTCCTGGTCGACGGCACGCTCGTTCCGGCGCTGCCGAAAGTGGCCGCCTACCTGCCCGTGCTCGGCACCGGCTACCTGCTCGGGGAGTTCCTGCACCACCGCCTGGATGAACGGCGCTTCCGGCAGCTGGTCTACGTGCTGCTCATTGTTACCGGGATGGCGCTTATTCTGAGGTGAAGCGCCACCAGGACAGGGCGGCGCTTCTCCGTTCAGACTGGCGCCGTGGCGTCAGAAAGAGCATGAAAGAACGTGGAACCACTCGCGAATTAATAAGGTAATACGCTTTACATTACCTAGTTTAGTTCGTACTATTGCCTCGTTATCCGGCGACATTCAGATGCATTCTCTCGAACCCGAATTTCTCGACGAGCTCAGTTTCAACGCGGATCACCTCGCCACCCTGCGGGCACTGGGGGAGTATCGCGGCAAACAGAGCCTGTTCTTCCATCAGGCACCGGAGACGCTGAAGACGCTGCGCCAGGCGGCAGTGATTGAATCGACCGAGTCGTCCAACCGGCTCGAGGGCGTGACGGTGGCCCCGGCGCGCCTGGAGCCCCTGTTGCTCAAGCGCACGGACCCGCGCAACCGCTCGGAGCAGGAAATCACGGGCTATCGCGATGCGCTGGCCCTTATTCACGAATCCGGGCGGGAGATGGCGCTCACACCGAATGTCGTGCTGCAGCTCCACGGCCTGCTCTATCGCTACATGCCGCAGCGCGGCGGGCGCTGGAAGAACACCCAGAACGAGATCACCGAAACCGGGCCAGACGGCACCACGCGGGTCCGATTCGAGCCAACGCCCCCGCACCTGGTATCGATGCAGATGGACCAACTTGCCGAACGTTACGCCAAGGCGGTTGATGGGGCGCGCCAGGACCCCCTGGTGCTGATTCCCCTAGCGGTCTTCGATTTTCTCTGCATTCACCCCTTCAACGACGGCAACGGCCGGGTGGCCCGCTTGGTTACCCTAATGCTGCTCTACCATTTCGGTTATGAAGTGGGCCGCTACATCAGCCTGGAGCGGATCGTGGAGGCGACCAAAGAGGGCTACTACGACACCCTGGAGGCCAGTTCACAGGGCTGGCATGATGGCCGGCATGATGTCATGCCGTGGCTGGAGTACTTCTGGGGCACGCTGCTGCGTGCCTACCGGGAATTCGAGGAACGCGTGACCCAGGTCCGGTATGCGCCGGGGGCGAAAACCGAGCAGGTTCGCCTGGCTGTCTTTCGCCGCACTCAGCCCTTCGCCATTTCGGAAATCGAGGCCGAGTGCGCCGACGTCAGCCGAGACATGGTTCGCCATGTGCTGCGTCAGATGCGCGAGGAAGGCCTGCTAGAAGTCATCGGCCGCGGCCGCGGCGCCAAATGGCATCAGATCAAATCGTAGGTCGGGGCCGCGCCCCCGACGAACAGAATCCAGAGAAACCACCGGAACAAGGCAATGGCAAAAGAGAAAACAGACGCTGACATCGCCGCCAGCCCCAACCCCGCCGATCTCAAGCGCGAAGCCCTGAAGCAGGTTCTCCCGGAAGCGATCAGCGAGGGAAAGGTCGACATCGAGGCACTCAAGCGCGCCCTGGGAGAAGATTTCGTGATCGACGGCGGCGAACGCTACCGGCTCGACTGGGTGGGCAAGTCCGAGGCCTACAAGGTACTGCAGACACCCACGACCGCCACACTCCGGCCCCGCCGGGACCAGTCGGTCAATTTCGATACGGCCAGCCATGTCTTTATCGAGGGCGAGAACCTCGAGTCGCTGAAAGTGCTGCAGAAGGCCTACTTCGGCAAGGTCAAGCTGATCTATATCGATCCCCCGTACAACACCGGCAACGACAACTTCGTTTACCCAGACCGATTCCAGGAAAGCAAGGAAGACTATCTGAAACGGGTCAACGAACTCGACGACGACGGTGCGTTGATGCGCGAGGGGTTTTTCCGCAAGAACAGCCGCGAATCCGGCCACTACCACTCCAACTGGCTGAGCATGATGCTGCCGCGGCTCTACATCGCCCGGAATCTCTTGCATGAGCAAGGTGTGATCTTTGTTTCATGCGACGACAACGAGGTTTATAACCTGCGTTGCTTGATGAATGAGATTTTTGGGGAAGAGAACTTTGTTGCTCAGCTCGTATGGAAGGCCCGAAAATTTACCGACACCCGCGCCGTTACTAACGTGTCGACTGACCATGAGTACTTGCTGTGCTATTCACGTCAGTCAGAGTTTTCGTTCTACGGATTAGATAGAGATGAAAGCAAGTTTTCTAACCCGGATGAAGACCCCCGTGGCCCCTGGATGAGTCGAAGCATGCTCGGTCTCGCCACGCGCGAACAGCGCCCCAACCTCTACTATTCCATCGTTGACCCCGATTCCGGAAGGGAGTTTCCTGCTCCCGAAGACCGAGGCTGGAGGTACTCAAAAAATCGCATGAAAACTATGATTCAAGAAGGCCGCGTTCTATTTCCGAAATCGGAGTCTGGCAGACCTCGAGAGAAAAAATTCAGATCAGAGATGCAACAGGACAGGATCTCATTCCCATCGATCATCCAGAATGTTCACACGTCTGATGGAACCGCGGAAGTAAGAGAGCTCCTCGGCCAACAAATCTTCGACTTTCCAAAGCCGGTGGAATTGCTGAAAACGCTAGTTCAGCAAGCTTTGCCTGAGGAAGGTATTGCACTCGATTTCTTTGCAGGATCCGGCACCACAATGGAGGCGGTGCTGCGCCAGAACGCCGAAGACAACGGCAACCGTCGCTGCATCCTGGTCCAGCTACCGGAACCGCTGGATACCGACAACGTGGAATTCTCCGATATCGCCCAGGTGGCCCGCACCCGCATTCGTGCAGTGATCGAGGACCTTAAAGCGACAGACGACCTGGCCTCGCCCTTTCCCGAGGACGAGGGCTTCAAGGCCTATACCCTGGCCCCTTCAAACTTCAAGCAGTGGCGCGGTGAGGCAATCGAATCCGCCGATGATCTGGCCGAGCAGGTCAAACTGTTCATGAGTGCCGAAAAGGACGGCGCCGATACCGAAGCCGTGCTGTATGAGTTACTGCTGAAACTGGGATATGAACTGACGGCGAGCGTTGAAACTATCGAAGTGAATAGCCACCCGGTTCATTCAGTAGACGAAGGCCGCCTGCTGCTGCTCCTTGAAGGCTTTGCAGAAAGCATGATCGAACCGTTGATCGAGCGAAAGCCCGAACAGATCGTTGCCCTCGATTCGATCTTCGAGGACTCGGACCCGCTCAAGTCCAATCTTTCCCTGCAGTGTCGGGATGCCGACATCCGCTTTGTCTGCATCTGATGGCCATGAGACTTCGATTCGATCCAGATCAGGGCTACCAGAACGATGCGATCTCGGCCGTGACCGAACTCTTCCGGGGGCAGCCGGGCCCGGAGTCGGGTGTCTCGCAGTTCGAGCAGGATGCGCTGACCAGTCTCCAGCTGACGGAGGTCGGCCTGGCCAATCGCTGTGTGCTGACGCCGGAACAGTGGCTCGACAATCTGCGCGCGGTACAGCAGATGCATGGACTGGAGCCATCCGAGCGACTGGAGGTGCTTGCGGATTCCGACGGTCAGGTGCTGGGCAATTTTCCGAATTTCACCGTGGAAATGGAGACCGGCACCGGCAAGACCTACGTCTATCTGCGCACCCTGCACGAGCTGCACAAGCAATTCGGCTTCTGCAAGTTCGTGATCGTCGTGCCCTCTGTCGCCATTCGCGAGGGGGTGCTGAAGTCCCTGCGCATCACCGAGCAGCACTTTCGGCAACTCTACGACGCCCAGCGCGTGGAGTTCACCGCCTACGAGTCGGCGCGGGTACACCAGCTGCGCAACTTCGCGCTTTCCGATGCCCTGCAGGTGCTGGTGATCAATATCGACGCCTTTGCCAAGGATGCCGACTCGGCGCCGGGGTCGCGCAACAAGGGCAATGTGATCAACCAGCTTCGGGAAACCGGGATTCGGCCGATCGAGTTCATCCAGCAGACCCGGCCGATCGTGGTGCTGGACGAACCCCAGAACCTGGAAACCGACAAGCGCAAGCGCGCCATTGCCCGGCTGAATCCGATGTGCGCCCTGCGCTATTCGGCGACTCACCGCGACACCTACAACCTGGTCTACAGCCTGGACCCCGTTCAGGCTTACGAACTGGGGCTGGTCAAGCAGATCAGCGTGGATTCGGTGGTCGACGAGAGCACAGAGAACCAGGCATTCGTGGAGCTGGAGAGCTTCAACTCCAGCTCACGCTCGATTTCAGCCAAGGCCACCATCTGGGTCAATCAGGCCAGGGGCCCGAGGAAAAAGCGCGTCACATTGAAGAACGGCAGTGATCTCTACAGGCTGTCCAAGCAGCGCGAAATCTATCGCAATGGCTTTATCGTCAATGAGATCGACGCCGAGTCGGGTTTCGTGCGTTTTGCCAACGATGTGACCGTGCGCGTGGGCGTCCCGCACGGCGCCGCCGGCGAACAGGTCATGCGCATGCAGATCGAGGCGACGGTTCGCCGGCACTTCGAGAAAGCCAGACGCCTGGAGCCGCTGGGCATCAAGGTGCTCAGTGTGTTCTTTATCGACCGCGTTTCCAGCTACCGCGTTTATCACGAGGATGGCTCGACCTCGCTGGGACCGTTCGGCGAATGGTTCGAGGAGATCTTTCGTCGCTACGCCGCCATGCCCGAATATCAGAGTCTGTACGACCTGGAGGCCCAGCAGGTCCATAACGGCTACTTCGCCCGCGACAAGCAGGCGCTGTCTCCGTACTCCGAGAGTACGTTCAAGACCAAGTCAGGCGCCGAGGGCGGTGCCTTCGAGTTGATCATGCGCGACAAGGAGCGTCTGCTGGATGTCGACGAGCCGCTCCGGTTCATATTCAGTCACTCGGCCCTGCGTGAGGGTTGGGACAATCCCAACGTCTTTCAGATCTGCACGCTGGCCGAAACCCGCTCGGAGCTGCGCAAGCGCCAGGAGATCGGCCGCGGGCTGCGGCTTTGCGTCAACCAGGAAGGCGAGCGGGTCATGGACCAACATCTCAACCGCCTGACCGTGATCGCCAATGACACCTATGAGGATTTCGCCCGGCAGCTTCAGTCCGAAATGATGGCCGACGGCGTGGCCTTCAAGGAAGGCATGGTCAAGAACGAGCGCAAGAAGGTGCAAGTGCGCTTGCGCAAGGGATTCGAAGCCAACCCGGATTTCCTGGCGCTGTGGGAACGCATTCGGGATCGGACCCGCTACCGAGTGAAGTATCGAACTGAGGAGCTCATCCAGCGAGCCACCGACCGGGTGCGGGACGACCTCCCCGCCATCGGCCGCCCCCAGGTCGTTCTGACTCGAACGGACCTGGACATCACGCGCGCCGGGATCGACTCCCGGGTCACCGGCGTCCGACCGGAGTATGTAGCCACGCGTTTCCGAATCCCGGACCTGCTTGCCGAAATTCAGGGTCGCACCGGTCTGTCCCGTTCCACGGTGGGCCGGATTCTGCTCGACTGCGGGCGCCTGGGCGAAGCGCTGAACAATCCGCAATCCTTCATCGACCAGACGGCGGCCTTGATCAATGCAGAATTGCGCAGGTTGCTGGTGCAAGGGGTCGAGTACGAAAGGATCGGCGACAAGGTCTGGGAGATGCGCCGATTCGAAGACGGCGAGATCGAAACCTTCATCGACAACGTCCACGAAGTGACGAAGCCCGAGAAAACACTGTTCTCGCACATCGTAATCGACGGTGATTCAAGCCCCGAACGTCGTTTCGCCGAGGACTGTGAGAACAACGACGATGTGTTGTTCTATTTCAAGCTCCCGCGATGGTTCGTCATCGACACCCCCGTCGGCGAATACAACCCGGACTGGGCGCTGGTCTTTCGGGGCGACAGCACCCTCTACTTCGTGGCAGAAACCAAGAGTGCCAGCGAGCGTGAGGACCCGGCCGGGGAGCTGCTCCGCTTGGTGGAGCGCATGAAACTCAATTGCGGTAAGAAACACTTCAAGCAATTCGAGGAAATTGTCTTCAGAAAAGCGCCGAGCCTGAAGGAACTGGTGAGCCAGGGCTAAACCCCATGATTTAATCAGCAGGCATTCAGAGCGCACCTGGCTCAGGCCCCGGAGCCGCCAGCCCTAATCCGGAAACGTTCCTATGACCTCGCGATAGAATCTTGCTGCACGTTCAGCGGGCTTCCGTCAATTGCTTTTGATTATTCATTTTCGCGCGAAATGCCCAGCTCGTCCCAGAGAAACTGGTAGGACACCGGTTCCCTGCCATCCTGCTCGGCCATATCACGTTCACGGACTTCATAGCTGCGACCAGGCACGGCCTTCGTCGGCCAAGCTTTGCGTACGAGCGAAGATCTGAACACGCTCCGGGCGACGGCCGCCGCCACCCGGCCTGGCTGAGCCGCGCCCTGACCTTCGCCGCCGGCATCACGCACGGCCTGTTCGCCTCCGGCGGCCCGCTGCTGGTCTACGCCCTGGCCGGCACCCGGCTCGACAAGGGCGGCCTTCGCGCCACGCTGGTCACCGTGTGGTTCAGCCTCAACGCCGGCCTGACCGTCGCCTTCCTGGTCGACGGCACGCTCGTTCCGGCACTGCCGAAGGTGGCGGCCTACCTGCCCGTGCTCGGCACCGGCTACCTGCTCGGGGAGTTCCTGCACCACCGACTGGACGAACGGCGCTTCCGGCAGCTGGTTTACGTGATGTTGATCGCGACAGGGGCAGCGCTTGTCATTCGGTAACGCACGAAATCCGCAGTTCAACGGCATGCCGGCTCGACCAGAATTTCGCGGACCAGGCCAAATGTTCAGGCGCGCCAACCTAATCGTAATGCGTCCATAGTCGAAGTACTTTGACGACTTTCTGATCTTCGAGCACCTGGTAGACCAGGCGGTGCTGAATATTGATGCGACGCGAATACGCGCCCGCCAGGTCACCCACGAGTTTCTCGAAAGGCGGCGGCTTCCGGATAGGATCTTCGGCGATCAGCGCCAGCAATTCCCGGGCTTTAGGCTTCAGTCCGCTGGCTGCGAGTTTTCTGGTGTCTTTCCGGGGCTGCCTGGTGTAGACAAGCTTCCAGCTCACCAGCCCAGGTCCTCGTCGCACTCGTCAACGGGGGTGGCCATGCCTTCCCGGATGGATTCGCGCATTCCGGGCACGGAGAGCAGAAACAGGGTCTCCTGGATTGCCGCCCAGTCTTCCTCGGCGACGAGAACCGCCTTGTTGCGCTTGCCGGTGATCACGATTGGCTGATGCGATTCAGCCGTCTCGTCGATCAGGCGATAGAGATTGCTCCTTGCCTGGGTTGCGGTAATGCCCGACATGGTGAACGCTTCCGGAAGATCTGGTCATGTTTATTGTACGCCAAATGGTACGTGCGTCAATACGTACGCCAATTCGTGACGGCGCTGATCGTCAGCGATCATTCGTCCTCGCCCGGCATGGCGCCGGGATCGGGCAGCAGCAGGTCTTCGAGGAAGAAGGCGGACAGCTCCGAGCGGCCCGACAGGCCGGCCTTGCGATAGATCGCGCGCGCCTGCTCGCGCACCGTGCGTTCGGCGGTATCGCGCAGCGCGGCGATCTCCTTGAGGCTCAGCCCCTTGAGCAGCAGCAGGCCGATTTCCGCTTCGGCCGGACTCAGCGCCCAGGCCGCGAACTGGTCCTGGATGGCCTCACCCAGCCCCCGCAGCGTCGACTGGTAGCGCGCCTGCCAGCGCCGCGACTCGGCTTCGGCGGAATCCAGACGCACGTTGAGCCGTTGCGCGCGCCGGCGCGCGCGCAGCATCTGCGCCAGGACGACGCCGAACATGCTTGCGGCCAGCAGCAACAGGGCCAGTTCGACCAGCACGTGCGACATTTCGACCCCTTCGGCGGAGTCCGAGAGCAGGTCCCAGCCGATCAGCAGCGCGATCACGCCGAACGCGACCAGGATCACGGCCGAGCCCTGGGTTCGGGAAGGAGTCGTCGTCATTTGGAGCCTCGTCGAGCGAAACACGTCATGTGCCGGATTCTATTCCAGGTCGATCGGTCGCAAGCTGACCCCAGGCAAGAACGAGGCAGACGGACATGAACACGCTCGCACCCGAAGCTCGAGTCAAGGTCTGGGATCCGCTGGTGCGCATCGGCCACTGGCTGCTGGTCCTCGGCTTTTTCACCAACTACATCATCGAAGACGAATGGATGACGCTGCACAGCTGGGTTGGCTACACCCTGCTTGCCGTCGTGCTGCTCCGGATACTGTGGGGATTCGTCGGCACGCGCCACGCGCGCTTCGGCGATTTCGTGCGTTCACCGGCCACCACCGCCCGATACCTGGGCGACATGGCGCGCGGCCGGGCCAGGCGCTACCTGGGACACAACCCGGCCGGCGCCGTCATGATCCTGCTGCTGCTGGCAGGCATGGTCGCCATGGCGTTTACCGGCATCGTGCTCTACGCCGTCGAGGAAAACGCCGGGCCGCTCGCCGGCTGGGTCGCCGAAAGCGGCGAAGCCGCCGGGCAGGCCGTGTGGACGGTCTCGGAAGATTTCTGGGAAGAAACGCACGAGGTGCTGGCCAACCTGATGCTCGCCCTGGTCATCTTCCACGTCCTCGGCGTGCTGGTCGCCGGTCGCATGCACCGCGAGAATCTCGTCCGCGCGATGATCACCGGACGCAAACGGGCGGGAACAACCGGAACCGAAGACTGACAGGCCCTGTAGTCACAGGCTGGCGATTCGATTTCTCCCCGCCCGCTTGGCCCGGTAAAGCGCCCGGTCCGCCCGGATCAGGGACGATTCCACCGCGTCTTCCATGGCCACCGCGGTGACGCCGATACTGATGGTCAGATCGACCGCCTCGCCATTGACATGGAAGCTCCGTTCGGCGACGGTGGCACGAACCTTCTCCGCCACGTCCAGCGCCTGGGCGGCGTTGCAGCCGGCCATCAGCACCAGGAATTCATCTCCACCCCAGCGGCACAGTGTATCGGATTCGCGAACCACACTGCCAACAACTTCGGCAAACTGCCTTAGCACGCCATCTCCGGCATGATGCCCAAGCCCGTCGTTGATTGTCTTGAAGTTATCGATATCCAGAGCCAGCAGTGAAACAGGTTCATTGCGGCGGCGGGCATTGCGAACCACCTGACTGAAGATGACCTGGAAGACGTGCCGGTTCGCCGCGCCCGTAAGTTTGTCGGTGGTGGCCATCTGCTCGAGCCGGCTCTGGTAGCGGTTGAATGTCACGTAGACCAGCATCAGCACAATCGCGCCCATGGCGAGCGCCAGCACGATGTTGATCCCCAGGGTTCCGAGCAGGTTGCCTTCGGCGTCGCTCTTGCTTTGTTCGACAATCAGGTACCAGTTGAACTCCGGCACCAGGCGGCTGTTGAGAAAGATGGTTTCACCAAACTCGTCTACATAGCTGAGCGAGCTACTGGGGTTGGTCAGAATTCGCGTCGCGAACTTGTCCAGCCCGGGGCGTTGGCGCAGCGGCAGCAACGATTCGTCTTTGTCATCGTGTAGCGTGATTTCGCCCTCCCGATCGACAAAGTATATCTCCCGGTCGTAGCGACGCTCATAGGATTCGATCAGTCCGACGACCTGCTCGACGGCCAGTCCAATGCCGGTCACGCCGAGAAAATTTCCTTCGCGGTCAACCACGCGATAGTTGATGAAAATGCTCAGTCGCGTGCGGTCGGCCGTGTCCTGGTCGATGTTGATCTCGTAGTTGTCGCTGAGTCCACGGGCGCGAAAGTACCAGCTGTCTGCCGCGTTGCCGGGTTGGACCTGCTTGATTACACCGGTCGGGTGGTAGTAGTTTCGCGTCGCCTCGGAGACGAAGAATGCGGTCGTCGTTCGGTACTTGCGCTGGATCTCGCGCAGGTAACGGATCATCGGTTCGGAATCCTCCTCCCCGTCCCGAACCCAGTCGCGCACGAAGGTGTCAGTGGCCATCAGCGATGAAATGAGGATCGAGCGGAGCAGGTCGCGTTCGATTTCGGAGTAGACATTGTCGCTGGTCAGCGGCAGGATCTCGCCGGCGATGCGCTGGTCCAGGGCATCCTCGGCCATGAAATAGCTGGCCACGCTAATGGCGACGAAACCCAGCCCGAGCACGGTCAGCAGAAAGAAGACAAAGCGGCTGCGGGCTGGCACCATGTAGCGATCCGACCGATCCACGGCCCGCATCACACCCAGCGGCCGGGCATCCGTCACTCCATATGAATGAAGGCATGAATCTATCGAATATCCACAGGAGCCGCAATGACCTCGCGCAAGCTGCCGCCCGAAAACGAGATCGAAGAGAAGTTCATCCTGACCGGCGGACCGGGCGGACAGCACGTCAATCGCACCGAAACCGGCGTGCAGTTGCGTTACAACGTGGTCGATTCAGAGTTCCTGTCCGAGCCCGTCAAGGTCCGCCTGCTCGAGCTGGCGGGCCGAAGAGCCGACAGCGGCGGCGTGATCACGATCGTGGCCAGGAACCATCGCAGCCAGCACCGCAACCGCGAGGAAGCACGCGAGCGGCTGGCCGAGCTGATCGAACAGGCCCGCCATAAACCGAAAAAACGCATTCCGACCCGACCAAGCCGGGCGGCGAAGAAGCGCTGGAAGAAGAAAAAACAGCGTAAAAAGGAAATCAAGCGGGCTAGAAAGACGCCCCGGATCGACGAGTAGGTCGGGGCCGCGTCCCCGACGGACAGCGCGCGGAATCGGAACGTACGACGGTACACCGCCCGGACTACGATTCGAGGCAACCCCGATCCTCTCGCCGTAGGTCGGGGCCGCGTCCCCAACGGACGCGGCTTTCGCCATTGACGCGGTAAATGGCATCATGTCGTTCTGGACATTGGGTCGAACGCCACGCACTGACATGTCGTGAGACTTGTCCGTGATTCGAAGGAGATAACGCTTGAGACACTATTCACACTGGCTGGCCGCTACCCTGCTGCTGGTTGCAATCCCCCTTGCCGCGATGGCGCAAACGCGCGCTTTCGTCGGCGCGAGAGTCATCCCGATCGATGGTGCGCCGATCGACAACGGTACGCTTGTCGTTGTCGACGGCAGGATTGCCGCTGTCGGCAGCCGAAACGAGGTGGCCATTGACGATGATGCGCAAATCGTCGAGCTGGGCGCTGGTACGGTCATCATGCCCGGCATCGTCGACACCCACAGTCATATCGGGGAGGTCTCAGGCGCCGACCGTGCCGGGCCGATACAGCCCGAAGCCCGGGCGCTGGACTCGGTCAACATTCGCTCTTCGGGGCTCAAGCGCGCGCTGGCCGGCGGCATTACCTCGGTCAACATCATGCCCGGCTCGGGCCATCTGATCAGCGGACAGACCCTGTATCTGAAGCTGCGCGATGGGAACACCGTCACCGAACTGGCCTATCGCCGCGACGATGGCGCGATCGCGGGTGGCCTGAAAATGGCCAATGGCACCAACTCGATGCGCGACGCACCTTTTCCCGGCACGCGCGCGAAGTCGGCCGCGCTGGTGCGCGCCGCCTTCATCCAGGCCAGCGAGTATGCCGACAAGCGCAAGGATGCGGGCGCGGACCAGCAGCCCGCACGGGACCTGGGTATGGAGGCCCTGGCCGAAGTCCTCGACGGCACGCGCATGGTCCATTTTCACAGCCACCGTCACGACGATCTGATGACCGCCATCCGTCTGCGCGATGAGTTCGACTTCCGCATGGTGCTACATCACACCTCGGAAGCCTGGCGAGTCGCCGAAGAGATCGCGGCCGCAGACGTGCCGGTCTCGCTGATCATCATCGACAGCCCCGGTGGCAAACTGGAGGCCCTGAATCTGGAGGCGCGGTCGGCGCCCGCGCTTGAACGGGCCGGTGCGCAGGTGGCGCTGCACACCGACGACTGGATCACCGACTCTCGCTATTTCCTGCGCATGGCCGCCATGGCGGTGCGCGCCGGCATGTCGCGCGAGGCGGCCCTGCGCTCGGTGACCCAGGCCGGCGCCGACATGCTGGACCTGGGCGGCCGGATCGGCTCGCTCACGCCGGGCAAGGACGCGGATTTCGTGATTCTCTCCGGCGACCCGTTCAGCGTCTACACGCGCGTGCTCGAGACCTGGGTCGAGGGCGAGCGCCGTTTCAATCTGGACGATGATGAGGACCGCCTGGTCGCCGAAGGCGGCTTCAACGCACTGTCCGATGACGACGGCGCCGGACACATCCATGCCCACGGCAACGACGGAGGCCACCGATGACACACTGCAGCCCGCCCTGCAAGAGAACAAATGCAACACGGCTTGCCGTCATCCTTGTGGCAACGCTGATCGCTCTGCCGGCAGCGGCGCAGGATATCGCCGTGCGCGCCGCCACCCTGTACACCGCGCCGGGACAATCCATCACCGATGGCGTCGTGCTGATCTCCGACGGCATCATCCAGGCGGTCGGACCGGTCGGTGACATCGACATTCCCGCTGATGTAGTGCTGGTCGAGGCAGCGGTCGCCACGCCCGGACTGATCGATGCAAGATCGACCGTCGGACTGTCGGGCGCCATGAACCAGCCACACGACCAGGACCAGCTCGAGCGCTCGGCGGCCATCCAGCCAGAACTGCGCGCCATTGACGCCTACAACCCGCGCGAGCGCCTGGTCGGTTGGCTGCGCGAGCACGGTATCACGACTGTCCATGCCGGCCACGGCCCCGGAGAGGCCATATCCGGCCAGACGCTGCTGGCCAAAACTGCCGGCGAGACCGTGATCGAAGCCGTGTTCGAGCCGGCTGTCGCCCTCTCGGCGACGTTGGGTCACGCCGCCACCACGCATGACCGGTCCAGCCCGGGCAATCGCAGCAAGGTCGTGGCCCTGCTGCGCGAACAGCTCTACGCGGCCGAAGACTACCGCGAGAAGCTCGACGGCGACACGCCGCCCGGCCGCGACCTGGCAATGGAGGCGCTGGTTGCCGTGCTCGACGGGGATCTGCCGTTGATCATCGAGGCCCATCTTCACAGCGACATCATGACCGCGCTGAGGCTGGCCGATGAATTCGGCTTTCGGCTGATTCTGGCCGGAGCCAGTGACGCGTATCTGCTGATCGATGAAATTGCGAGGGCCGGGGTGCCGGTCATCATTCACCCGACCATGCAGCGCTCGCGTGGCAACAGCGACAGCCAGCACTTCTCGTTTACGACCGCCGCAAAGCTGGCCGATGCCGGTATCGAGGTGGCGCTGCAAAGCGGCTACGAAAGCTACGTACCCAAGACACGAGTGGTGCTGTTCGAAGCGGCGATGACCCTGCCCTAC
The DNA here is from genome assembly GCA_013285445.1 of Pseudomonadota bacterium. NCBI lineage: Bacteria > Pseudomonadati > Pseudomonadota > Pseudomonadota bacterium. The sequence goes on from CP053448.1 coordinate 2,316,469, forward strand.
GGCGCCACATTCGACCAGGCGCTGGAGATGGTCACCATGGCACCGGCCCGCATTCTCGGCATCGATGATCGGGTCGGCTCACTGGAGGTCGGCAAGCACGGCGATGTGGCCCTGTTCGACGGCGATCCCTTCGAGTACACCACCCAGGTGATCGGGACGATCATCGAGGGACGGCGGGTCAGCGAACGTCGACGCTGATCTCGCCGACCATGTAATCCACCGCACGGCCGGTCAACCAGACCCGATCGCCGTCAACCCGGCATTCGATGCACCCACCCCGGCGCGAAAGCTGGCTGGCAGACAGTGCTTGACGCCCGAGCCGTCTGGCCCAGTACGGGGCCAGCTCACAGTGGGCCGAACCGGTGACCGGGTCCTCATTGACGCCCAGTGCGGGAAAGAAGCAGCGGCTGACAAAGTCGACCGTCTCACCCGGGGCGGTGGCCAATACTCCGCGTCGATCGAGCTTGGCCAGTCGGACGAAGTCCGGCGCCAGCGACCGCAGCTCCCCCTCGCTGGCAAGAACCACCAGATAGTCCGATGCCACGAGCAGTTCGACCGGCTCGGTCCGAGACGACCCGAGCAGCCCGTCGATGAGCCCTGGCGGCGCCTCGACCGGCACGCTTTCGATTGCCGGGAAATTCATGCGCAAGCCGCTCCGGCAGCGCGCGACGCGCAGCTCGCCGCTGCGGGTATCAAACAGGATCTCGCTGTGCCCGTAACCAAGGTGTTCAAACAGGACGTGCGCGCTGGCCAGCGTGGCATGTCCGCACAGATCGACCTCGGCAACCGGCGTGAACCAGCGCAGCTCGAACCGGTTCTCGCGGGGGACGAAGAAGGCTGTTTCTGACAGATTGTTCTCCCCGGCAATGGCCTGTAGCAGCGCGCCGGCAGGCCAGTGATCAAGTGGCACGACCGCGGCAGGATTACCGCCAAACACCCGGTCGGCAAAAGCATCAACCTGGTAGAGTCGAAGCGACATGGGCTTGTCCTGGTCTGATCTCCCCGCCGATTATGGCATTGCCTCCGACTGGTGTACGCTTGCAGTCATGGTTTTGCGGTCCTTCAGCCACATGGAGACGCCCGGGTGAACGAACCCACGGAATCGACCGGGCGCGCCTCTCTGACGCCCCAACCCTACGATGCCAGCCGCTACGGCCGGCTGGTGCTCAATCTGGGACGTGCCCTGCTGCATGTCGGCTCACCGGCCCATCGACTCGAGGCCGCCATGCAGATCATGGCCGAGCGCCTGGGCCTGCGGGCCGAGTTCTTCTCAACGCCGACCTCGCTGATCGTTTCGCTCGGCGACGACGACCGTCAGCAGACCTTTTTGGCGCGTTCGGATCCGGGCTCGGCCAATCTCGCCAAGCTGGCTGACCTGACCGCTGTGATGGAGGACCTGGCTGGCGGCAGCATTGATCCGGAAACCGCCGATAAGCGAGTTCGCGAGATCGACCGGGCGCCACCGCTTTATGGCTGGTGGCTGCAGCTGACCGCCTACGTGCTGATCGCTGCCGGTGTTGCGCCCCTGCTCGGCGGTGGGTGGCGGGAAGCCGCGGTGGCCGCGCCGCTCGGCCTGGTGTGCGGCCTGACCGTGCTGTGGCTGCGGCAGCACGTTGACCGCTCGCGCCTGATCACGCCGATGGCAGCGGCACTGGTCACTTTTCTGGGCACGCTGTGGTGCGGGCTCGACCCGGACACGGCCCTGATGCCGGCCATTGTTGCCGCCATGATTGCCCTGCTGCCGGGCATGGATCTGACTACCGCGGCCCGCGAGCTGTCAACCGGGCACCTGGTATCGGGCGCTTCCCGCATGGCCTTTGCCATCACCGTGTTTGCGCTCCTGACCTTCGGGCTGGTGCTCGGTGGCATGGCCGGGCAGGCGCTGGTCGGACCAGTCGGCCTGGTCAGTGCCTCGCCGGCGCCGCCGTGGCTGGCACCCGCCGGCGTTGTTTCCGCAGCGGTTGGTCTAATGCTGCTCATTCAGGCCGACCGGCGCGACTGGTTCTGGATTCTGCTGGTCACCCTGCTGGCCTGGGTCGGCGCCGGCCTGGGGGCCGCACTCGCGGCGCCGGTCATCGGAGCATTCATCGGCGGCTTGTCGGTCGGTCTGGCCGGCAACCTGTTCGTCCTGCTCACCCGCCGTCCGAGCTCCATACTTCACATCCCCGGCCTGATTCTGCTGGTGCCGGGCAGCATCGGCCTGCGCAGCCTTGCAACCTTGCTGACCGACGATGTGGTCGCGGGCATGGAGACGGCCATCCTCGCCGGCATCATTGCGGTGGCCCTGACCACCGGAATGATCCTGGCATCCGTTCTGCTGCCGCCGCGCAATGTGCTCTGAGAGCGCTGCTGTGGTGACGCGCGAGCCGGAACCGGGCCGCAAGCGATAAGGAGAATCGAGTATGCGTTCACCGACCGTTCTTTTGTTAACAGCACTGGCCGCACTAATTGGCCCAAACCCGTCAACAGCGGCGCCCCCACCGACGATGCACCCGCTGTCGGTCTGGCATCAGCGCATCGACCTGGCACCGACCCATCCGGACTCGGCCACAATGATCCAGACCCTGGCCGATGAGGGTGGCTTTGGCTTCGGTCGCATGCAGATCGACTTTTCCATGCATATTCTGTACGCCGACGACAGCACCCCGACCAGCCAGCTGATCCAGATCCCCGGCGACAGCTACTACCTGCCGGACTGTGAGCCGCTGGGAACCGCCGTGCCGCTGCCGCCCGGCGGCGCCATCGAGGGCGAAACCGGCTACAGCTGTGACAATAACAGCGGCGACTGTCACCTGCTTGTCGTACGTGGCGTCGAACTGTTCGAGGTCTATCGTGCCAACGTCACCGCCAGCGGCGTCGAGGGTCAGTGCCTGGCGCTGTGGCGGCGTGATGGCCTGTATCCACCCGAAGGTCGGGGCGAACACTGCACCAGCGCCGATGCGGCCGGGTTTCCGATCGCTCCGCTGCTGTTCAACGCCGACGAGGTCGCCGCAGCCGTCGCCCAGCCGGACGGTGACCTGGGCCATGCCATCCGGTTCATTCTGCCCAATGCGCGCATGGCCAGCGATGCTTCGCTCGGAGGTGTGGCGGGACGGCTGTATGTGCGGCCGGCATCGCACGCCGGCGGCCCGTCCGGCCCGGTCGGCTCAGTGCCCTACGGCGCCCGCCTTCGGCTTCGCAGCGATTTCCCGATGGCCGGCTATAACCCCGCAGCACGCGTCATCCTGCGCACCATGCAGCGCTACGGCATGGTGTTGTCCGACGGCGGCAATGTCGCGCTGACCGCAGAAAGCGACCGCTACACCAGCACCGACTGGAGCAGTCTCGACATCCATTCACGCGTCTTCGACCAATCGCCCGGCGACCCGGTCACGGTCAGTGACTTCGAGGTCATCGACACCGGCCCGCGCATTGCCGAGACCTATGAGTGCGTGCGCGCCCAACCATCACTTGACCCGCTGTTCTTCGATCGCTTCGAACCGGTCAGCACCGTCACCGGTTGGTGGCGCGGTAGCCAGAAATTGCTTATGCTTGACTGAGATTCACCGGCCGGGCGCAACGGAGAAGATGAACATCGACAGGCTGCCCCGGTTTATTGCCCAGACAGCGCCGGACAGGCTCCGGCATTGCCGTGGCCGATGGATCCGGCAGTATGTCAGGGTGGCGGTGGTGTTCATTGTGCTGGGCATGTCGCCGATCGGCTCAGACCCCAAAGCCGCCGGCGAACCACAGCGCACAGTGCGCGTGGCGCTGTATCAGAATCTGCCGAAGGTCGGACTCGATGATGACGGTCAGCCGCGCGGCGTCTTCGTGGACCTGATCGAGGCCATTGCCCGAGCCGAAGGCTGGCAGCTGGAATACCTGCCGGGTACCTGGCGTCAGGGTCTGGAAGGCCTCGAGAACGGCACCATCGATCTGATGCCGGATGTCGCACTGACCGCCGATCGCGATCGGCGTTTCGATTTTCATGGCGAGCCGGTGCTGTCCAGCTGGCATCAGATCTACACCCGCCCCGACAGCACGATCCGCTCGCTGGTCGACCTCGACCGCCGGCGGGTAGCCGTGCTTGAAGGATCGATCCAGCAGGATCAGCTCGAGGGCATGGTCGAGGGCTTCGGTCTGAGCGTCGACGTGATTGCCAGGCCGGACTACCACTCGGCCTTCGAGTCGGTGGTCAAGGGCGACGCCGACGCGGTCGTGACCAACCGCCTGTTCGGCGAACGCCATGCAGCTGCGGCGGGTCTGGAAGACACCGCCATCATTTTCGCCCCCTCAAGTCTGTACTTCGCCGCACCCGCCAACGGCTCCGAGGATCTGCTCAAGCGCATCGACAAGCATTTGCGAGAATTCAAGCAGACCCCCGATTCGGTCTACTTCCAGTCCCTCGAAAAATGGTCACATGACCTGCCGCCGGCAAGGCTGCCGGACTGGATTCCCTACGCCGCGCTGGCCGTGCTGAGTCTGCTGATCGGCGTCGGCGCCATTGCCCTTGTGCTGCGGCGGGAAGTGAAATCGCGCACGGCCACGATCCGGCAGCAGGCCGAAGCGCACAACCGAGAGCTGAAGCAGCGGGTCGACGAACGCACCCGGGAGCTGGCCGAGACATCCAGGTTGCTGCAGGCGATGATCGACCAGATCCCCGCGATCATCTTCTACAAGGACACCCGACTGCGGTTCATCGGCTGCAATCATGCCTATGAACGCGCCTTTGCCGTCCGCTGCGAGGAGATTCTGGGCAAAACCGTGCTCGACGTGGAGTTTCTGCCGCCGGCGCAACGCAAGCGCTACCAGGCCGAGCAGCAGCGCATTCTGGATGAAGGCGGCACAACCAGTCGCGAGGTCAGCATTACCTTTGCCGACGGCAGCTGCCATGACCTGCTCTACTCGGCAACCCGGGTCAATCATGACGACGGCTCGCCGCTGGCCCTGATCGGCGTGCTGGTCGACATCTCCTCGCAGAAGCGTTTCGAGAAGCAGCTGGCGCGGGCGCTTCAGCGGGCCGAGGCGGCCGACCGGGTCAAGTCGACCTTTCTGGCAACCATGAGTCACGAGCTCAGAACACCGCTCAACTCGATCATCGGCTTTACCGGAATTTTGCTGCAGGAGCTGGCCGGGCCGCTCAATGAAGAACAGCGACGCCAGCTCGACATGGTGCGCGACAGCTCGCGTCATCTGCTGGCCCTGATCAACGATGTCCTGGACATCTCGCGCATCGAGGCCGGCGAGCTCGGCCTGCAGCCTGCTCCACTCGATCTGGCCGACTGCATCAGGCGCACGCTCGAGGTGGTTCGCCCACTGGCCGAGGGCAAGAGGCTGACGCTCGAGCAGGAAATCGACGATCGGCTTGGCACGCGCATCGGCGATCGACGGCGCATCGAGCAGATTCTGCTCAATCTGACGGGCAACGCGGTCAAGTTCACCCGGCACGGACGGGTCGCGATTTCGGCCACATCCATTGATGGTCAGGCAGGTCACGCCGTGCGAATCTGCGTGCGCGATACCGGCATCGGCATTGACAGCAAGGATATCGCCAACCTGTTCAAACCATTCTGGCAGGTCGATTCGACGCTGGCGCGCGAACATGAGGGCACCGGGCTCGGACTGGCCATCTGCAAGCGGCTGGTCGATCTCATGGGCGGGCGGATCGAAGTGGAGACATGCCGGGGCCAGGGCAGCCTGTTTACCGTGATCCTGCCGCTCGAACGCAGCGATACGGTGGCGGCATCATGAATCGAACCCTGCTGCTGATCGAGGACAACGAACAGAATCGCTATCTGGTGACCTATCTGCTGCAGGCGCGCGGCTGGACGGTCGAACATGCCGCCGACGGTGCTAGCGGCATCGCGCGGGCGCAGGAACTGCGACCGGCGCTGGTGCTGCTTGACATTCAGCTTCCCGGCATGGATGGTTACACCGTGGCGCAGGAACTGCGGCAGAAACCTGTTTTGGCGAATACACCGATCATAGCGGTGACCTCCTATGCGATGCCGGGTGACCGGGAACGCTGCCTGCGCGCAGGCTGCAGCGGCTATATCGAAAAGCCGATCGACCCTGACACCTTTGTTGACGCGGTCGAGAGCCATCTAGAGGCGCCGACGTGAAGCGCGTATTGATCGTCGATGACCGGAACGAGAACCGCTACCTGCTGTGCTCGCTGCTCAAGGCGCACGACTTCGAGGTGCAGGAAGCCAACCACGGCGCCGAAGCGCTGGAGCTGGCGCGGCAAAACGCCTTCGACCTGGTCATCAGTGATCTGCTCATGCCGGTCATGGACGGCTTCACCCTGCTGCGGGAATGGAAGGCCGACCCGCGACTGAGCGGCATTCCCTTCATCGTCTACACTGCCACCTATACCGATCCGGATGACGAGCGACTCGTTCATGATCTTGGCGGGGACGCATTCCTGGTCAAGCCGACCGAACCGGACGCCTTCATCGCTCATGTTGACGAGGTTCTCAAACAGACCGCCGCCAGCCCGTCGGCAGGCCAGCGCAGGCCGGTCGACGATGACGAGGATGTAGACAGGCGCTACAGCCAGCGCCTGGTCCACAAACTCGAACAGCGCAACGAGCAACTGGCCAACCATGTCCGGGAGCTGGAAGCAGCCCGCGCCCAGATCGAGCATGTCAATCGGCTCTACGGTGCCCTCAGTGCCGTCAATAAGGTCATCGTCCAAATCCGTGATCGCCAGCAGCTGCTCGAGCGCATCTGTCGCATCGCCGTCGAGCGCGGCGGCCTGACCGTGGCCTGGGTCGGGCTGCTCGACCATGACAGCGGCAAGATCAAGCAAGTGGCCCATGCCGGCGGACAGGATGGCTGGTTCGAGAAGTTCGAACGACTGAGCATTCACGAGCCACGCCAGACGCCGATGGAGATCGCGCTGGGGGAAGAGCGAACCTTCATCAGCAACGATCTGACCCGCGAGCCCCGGCTGGCCGGGATGCAGGGGTTCTATTGCAAGGCCGGCCTGCGCTCGAACGCCACCGTCACTATTCGCGTCAACGACCGTCTTGTCGGCGGCATCAGTCTGTTTTCCGGGCAAACCGGTTTTTTTGACCAGTCCCTGATTGATCTGATCGAAGAGATGGCCAGCGATGTGTCGTTTGCGCTCGAACTAATCGGCAAGGACGAGCAGCGCACCCGGGCCGAAGTCAGGCTGCGGGCGGCCGAGCAGGCCAACCGGCTTAGCCGTCGCGCCATGGAAGCCACCGCCAACGGCATCATGATCACCGAGGCCAGCGGGCACGACAACCCGATCATCTACGTCAATCCGGCCTTTGCCCGGATCACGGGATACTCTCGCAGGGAATCGCTTGGTCAGGATCCCCGATTCCTGTCTGCCGATGATCGCCAGCAGCGTGAGCTCAAAGTAATACGAGAAGCGCTCGATCAGCGTCGCGAGGCGCAGGTTGTGCTGCGCAACTATCGCAAGGACGGCGCCCTGTTCTGGAACGAGCTGACGATTTCCCCGGTACTCGGAGACGACGATGAAGTGTCCCACTTCGTTGGGATCATCAACGACATAACCGAGCGCAAGCATTACGAGGAACAGCTGGAGCGACAGTACAGCCAGGACACGCTGACCGGTCTTGCCAGCCGCAACCTGCTCTCCGATCGCGTCGAACAGGCCATAGCCTATGCCCGTCATCTCGACCGCGTCATGGCGCTGATGTTCATTGACGTCGACCACTTCAAACGCATCAACGACAGCCTCGGTCGCGCCATCGGGGATGTCCTGCTGCGCGAGATCGCCGCACGGCTGAAGACCTGTGTTCGGCCTCGCGATACGCTCGCCCGGATGACCGCCGACGAGTTTGTCATCCTGTATTCTGACATGGCCTCCTCCGGCGACCTGCCGGGCCTGGCCGAGCGCGTGCTTGCGGCATTTCGGACGCCTTTCGAGCTGCCCGATCGCTCGGTGACCCTGACGGCGAGCATCGGCATCAGCGTGTTTCCCGGCAACGGCGAGGACTACGACAAACTGCTGCGCTGCGCCGATATCGCCTTGGCAGGCGCCAAGAGCAGCGGCCCCGGCACGTTCCGGTTTTATACCGAAGGCATGAACGCCACGGCCCAGCGGCTTATCGACCTGGAGTCCCGGCTGCGCCAGGCGCTGTCAAACGAGGAGATGACGCTTCACTATCAGCCGCTGCTCGACGCGCAAAGCCACGCCATCATTTCGCTCGAATCGCTTCTGCGCTGGCGCGGTCCGGACGGGCAGCCAGTTCCGCCCGACGAGTTCATACCACTGGCAGAACAAACCGGGCTGATCGTACCGATCGGACGCTGGGTGCTGAACACCGCCTGCAGGCAGGCCCGCATCTGGCAGGACAGCGGCTACGAGCTGGCCGTTTCGGTCAACCTGTCGGCCCGTCAGTTCCGCGATGCGGCACTGGTCGACGACATTCGCAGCGCGCTCACTGCAAGCGGGTTGCCCGGCAGACTGCTGCAGCTCGAGCTCACCGAATCGGCGGTGATGGAGCGACCTGAGAAAGCCAGCCGCATTCTCGCTGACCTTCGCAAACTGGGGGTGAGCGTGGCGATCGATGACTTCGGCACCGGCTACTCCTCGCTCGCCTACCTGCGCCAGTTCCCGATCGACCAGCTCAAGATCGATCGCTCGTTCATCCGGGATATCGGCCAGAGCGCCGATGGCGAAGCCATCATCACCGGCATGATCGAGCTGGCCCACAGTCTGCGGCTGCAATCCGTTGCCGAAGGGGTCGAGACCGCCGAACAGGAACGCTTTCTGACCGATACCGGCTGCAACCTGCTGCAGGGATTCCGCTACAGCCGGCCGCTGCCAGCCGGGGAAATCGAACCTTTGCTTGCCGCGCGCTGCGGTCCCGGGCGCGACTGAACCCGATGAGTATCGATATACGCAAGGGTCATTCGCTGGCGCTCGATGAGGCCCAGCAGATCGCCGACGACCTGGCCCGCGACCTGGCCGAGAAATTCAGCATCGACTATGGCTGGGACGGCGACACCATCGTGTTCGAACGCCTTGGGGTGCACGGCGAAATCGACGTCGATGAGCGCCAAATCCACGTTCGCGCCCAGCTCGCGCTGCTGCTGATCTACCTCCAGCCAGCTGTAGAAAGGGAAATCATGCGCTATCTGGACGAGCACTTCGGGTAGCGCCAAGTCGGTCCAGATAGCGCCTGCCGGCGCGCATCAGCCCGGCGAAACCATCGGCATCGTCCCGATCGACGCAATCACTCAGCGCCTGGATCGCCTCACCCAGCGCGGCACGAATGGCCGCGCCATGGCGATTGAGACGCTGAATCTCGTAGTAGAGCGCCGGGCTCTCTCCGGCCACGTCCAGAGCGACCTCGAGCTGGCGGCGAAAGGTCGTACTGGAAACGGCGGCCAGATCACCGGAATCGATACCACTGTTGGCCAGAGCGGTAAAGAAGGCAATGTTCAGCGCATGCGACAGGCCAAGCACCGGCGCCATCAGACGGTCGTGTTCATCGAGATCGATCCGCACCACCTGTGCCATGGTGTCGGCAAACAGGGCTGTGGCCTCGTCTACGGCCTCGCCACAGCCCACATCCATGACCAGCACGTGCTGGTCGGACAGCAGCCGGGTATCGGGCCCGAACATCGGGTGCAGCGAACACACCCGCAAGCCGGCCGCCGCCGCCTGCTGCAGCGAGTCGATCAGCGGTGTCTTGAGTGATGCGATATCGAACACCAGGCCGGGTACCCGCCGTTTTGCCAGCTCGTCGATCACCCGGGCCGTCTGCGCCGGCGGCGCAGCAATCGCGATGACTCCCGCATCGAGCGGGGCCGAGCGCCAGTCCCGGAACATATCACGACCGTTATCGTCAATGGCGGGATCAGCGACCATTGCATGGTAGCCCTGGGTGTCGAGGAAGCCGGCCAGCCAGCGACCCATTCGTCCGCCGCCGCCGATGACCAGGGCATGGCGGCCCTCACCGCGACCGGCCAGACGAATGCGCTCCTGCTCCTGACGCGTCAGCGAAGCTTCGATCAGGCGCTTGAACAGATCTTCGGCCACGACCGGATCCAGTGCTACCCGCCCGGCATGGACCCGAATCCTGTCGATCACCTCGCGCTCGCGCCGAAAATCTCTGAGCTGGCGACCATCGACCTGCTTGCAGCGACCGATCTCGGAGACCAGCTGCTGACGCCTTGCGGCCAGCTCGACCAGCCGCGTATCGACTTCGTCGAGCTGCGCACGCAGCGCACGCAGCGCATCCGGGCCTTGCTCTCTGGTGGTCATTCAGGCTCGCCCCATGAACTCACCGCTTTCAGTATTGACGCGGATCGTCTCGCCGCTGGTGATGTAGTCGGGCACCAGCACTTCCAGACCGGTCTCCAGCACCGCTGGCTTGGCGGACTTGGCCGCCGTCGCGCCCTTGAGCACCGGTGCCGTTTCGCTCACACGCAACTCGACCGACTGCGGCAGCTGGATGGCGATCGGGCGATCGGCGATGATCAGCAGGTAGATCCCCTCCAGGCCATCGCTGATATAGCGGCTCGCCTCGCCAATGTCACTGGCCGACAGGGTGTACTGCGTGTAGTCCTCGGTATCCATGAAAACGAACTGGTCGCCGTCGCGATAGGAAAACGTGCTCTGCCGGCGCACCAGATCCGCTTCGCGCAGCATGTCATCGCCCTTCAGCGTCAGTTCCCGACGCTCACCGCCCGGTATCCCCTCGAGCTTGAACCGAAACAGGGTGCCGCCACCACGCGCAGTCGGCGCAGATCGATCGATCTGGCGGACGCTGTATGTGCTGCCATCGTGCTCGACCACCTGACCTCGCTTGATTTCGCTGGCTTTTGGCATGTTGAATGCATGTTCTCGTTAAACAGGCGGCAAAGAATATCGCGAAACACGATGAAACGGGCAAACCATGGGCCACTACTGTGAATGACTTCACATTTCGCGCGGGATTGCATGACGCATTAAGTCATGCTGCCTGCCCGGAACACACAGCTTATGCTATCTTGCTGGATCAATTCGGTTTTCATGCCTGCCCAGGGGGCCAAACCGGTTCACAGGACGCGTTGCGGTGAAGATTCTCGTCGTCGACCCATCGAAGGTATTTCATGCCCTGTGGCAGCGGCTGGTCCTCAAGGCCGGCCACGATCCGCTGATGGCCCGCGACGGCAAGTCCGGCCTGACGCTGCTCGAACGCCACAGCGTCGACATGATCTGCGTATCCCTGTCGCTACCTGACACGGACGGCATCAGTTTTTGCCGCCGGGCACGTGCGATGGCCAACGGTTTTGCCGTGCCGATCATTCTGCTCAGCTCGGTCCAGGACAATCGGGTTCGCCGCAAGGCGCTGGAAGCCGGGATCACCGACATTCATCCACGCGCCGAGGTGGAACAGCTGTTCCAGCGCGCCCGACGCATCACCGGTCGGCACAGCGACGAAAAGCTGTCCGGGCGGGTGCTCTATATCGAAGACAGTCCCACCGTCAGCCGGATCATGATTCATCTGATGCGGCATATGAACCTGGAGGTCGACCATTACCGCAGCGCGGCCGATGCACTGAAGAACTTCAGCGAGTCCCGCCATGACCTGGTCATCAGCGATATCCTGGTCGAGGGGGAGATCAGCGGCGTATCGCTGGTCAGTCGGCTGCGCGAACGCCAGCCCGACAAGACCCGGCTGCCGATCCTGGCCATGTCGGGCCTGGAGGACCAGATCCGGCGCGTCGGGCTGTTTCGGCTCGGCATCAACGATTTCATCAGCAAACCGGTCATCATGGAAGAGGCGCGCGCGCGTATCAGTAACCTGGTTGTCAACAAGCAGCTGTTCGACCAGGTGCAAAAGCAGCGCCACCAGCTGTATGAAATGGCCATGACCGACCCGCTGACCGGCCTCTACAACCGCAATTCGCTCAACGAGTTCGGTCAGCAGCTCTCACGACAGACCTCTGAGAATCAGCCGCTCAGCGTAATCCTGATCGATATCGACCACTTCAAGCAGATCAACGACAACCACGGCCACCTGGTCGGTGACCAGGTACTGACCGAAGTCGGCGAACTGATTTCGGAGTGCTGTCGTGACGAGGACCTGGCGGTGCGTTTCGGCGGCGAAGAACTGCTGCTGATCCTGCCCCACTGCCCGATGTCCGTTGCCACCGAACGTGCCGAATTGCTGCGCGAACGTCTCGAACAGCTGCAACCGGCCGGACTGCACGTCACCGCCAGCCTCGGGGTGACCGGCAGCGAAATGCTCGAGGTCGATCTGGAGGCCCTGATCCGCCGCGCCGACCAGGCGGTCTACCGGGCCAAGGAGCGCGGTCGCAATCGGGTTCAGGCAGCCGCAATCAGCACGACAAGCGACAGCGACCATCCAGCGCCCCGGCTCATCGGTAACCATCACTGATGCCGACAGGAACCCCCACGGGCTCCGGGCTGCTGCGCCGCAGCCTGGCGATCAGCCTCATCGTGCTTGCTGCATTTGCAGCCACTGCCTGGTTCGGTGGGCGGGCCTGGCTGAGCCAGTCGGTCATGCCCTACCAGGGGCAAGTCGGTCTGTCCGGGCTTTCGGGGAAGGTCGAGGTATTGTTTGACCAGCGCGGCATACCGCGCATTTACGCCGAGACCGACGCGGATGCCCTGCGCGCCCTGGGCTGGCTGCATGCGGGCGAGCGACTGCTGCAAATGGAGCTGATCCGGCGCATGACGCGAGGCGAACTGGCCGAGCTGGTCGGCGAGGCGGCGTTGCCGCTTGACGTTCGCCACCGGGCGTTCGGGTTCTATCGGCGGGTCATCGAGGCCCCCCCCGCACTCGAGCCGGAAACCGCACGTCTGATCGATGCCTACGTCGGCGGCATCAATTCAAGCCTGCAGCGCGACCGTCCACTCCCCCCGGGCATGGTGCTGCTGGGCGCCCATCCTCAGCCCTGGACGCGCGCCGACGTGCTGGCCATCGCCTACTACCAGACCTTCTATCCGACAACGCTGGTTCAGCGACTGTCCGAATCGTGGCGGGCGGTGACCGAAACCTTCGGTGAATCGGCTGGCCAGTGGCTGGCCGAACTACCCGACTGGACCGTGCCGACGCTGCCGGAAAGCGCCATGACCCGCGCATCGAACACCTGGGTCGTTGCGCCGGAGCGCTCGGCCAGCGGGGCCGCGCTGCACGCTTCGGACCCACATCTCGACATCGACATCGCACCCGGGCTCTGGTATGCGGCCGGCCTGCATGCCGACGAGTCACTTGACGTCATCGGCGTGACTGTCCCCGGACTGCCCTTTGTCGCCATGGGCCACAACGGACACAGTGCCTGGGCCTTTACGGTCGCGCCCGTCGATGTCTTCGAGCTCTATCGACAACCACGCGACAGCGAACAGTCGATGCAGCTGCAGGGACCGCACGGGCCGCAGACGCTGCTGGAACGCCGGGAGCGCTTCCTGGTGCGCGGGCGTGATGAGCCGGTCGAAAAGACGCTTTACCACACTCCGCTTGGCCCGGTGATCGAACTGAACGATCAGGCCGCCCTGGTGCTGCGCTGGGCGGGTTTCGAGCTGCCCGTCGGTGAACTGATTCACAGCGGACTGTCGCTGAACCGGGCAACCGACTTCGCCAGTTTCCGCCAGGCCGCAACGGCCATGGGCGCGCTGTCGGTCAACTGGAGTTACTCCGATCGTCAGGGCAATATCGGCTATGTTCAGTCGACGCCCGTTCCCGTCCGCCGCCACCGCCGGTTCTTTACCGTACTCGACGCCAGTGATCCGGAAACCGACTGGGACGGCTTCTACCCCCCTGACGAGCGACCGTTTGCCCTCAACCCGTCCGAGGGCTGGCTGGCCAACGCCAACAACCATGCTGCCGGCGAGAACTGGCCCTACCCGATACCCGGCTATTACAAGCACCTGCGCATGCGCCGCATCAGCGCCATGCTGACGCAAGACCAGCGCTTCGATCGCGACGACATGACCGCACTCCAGCTCAATGAACTGTCCGATCGCGCTTTGAGCTGGAAGGACTGGCTGGCCAAGGTGGCGGCCGGCTCCGGGCGGACCGCCATTGCCGGCGAGCTGCGTGCCTGGAACGGTGAAATGGCCGCCGACAGCGATATGGGCGGCCTGTTTGCGCTGTGGTGGCACTACCTGCCGCGGGCGCTGTTTAACGATCACAGCGAGATTGAATGGACACGGCTCAGGCCCTTGCTCGACCAATGGCTGCACGATGATTCCGGGCGGATGCCGCTGGCCGGCCTCGACCGCGACCAGGCTGCACTGACCGCCTTGGAAGATGCGCTGAAGGTTGGAATCCATCCGCTCGGCCGCATCCAGCAGCTGACCATTCGTCATCCGCTTGCGCGCAACCCGCTGATCGACCGATGGCTCGGGCTGACCCGCGGCCCGCTGCCTGTCGGCGGCGACGCCGGCAGCCCCAATGTCGCCTACGTCAGTTTCGATCCCGATTCCGGCCGTCTGGCGATGCGCGCCGGCGCCTCGATGCGCTACGTCATGGACTGGGCCGACGTCGACCGTTTCAGCCTCAACCTGACGCTGGGGCAATCCGGCAACCCGTTCAGTCCCCACTTCGACGATTTCCTCAATGACTGGCGCTCGGGAAGACCCTGGACGGTGCCGTGGGGGCGGGCCACTGTCGAAGCCCGCGCGCAGTCGCGTCTGGAGTTCAGGCCGCAATAGGGAGTAGTGCGTATGGCGCCATGGGCCGGTCGCTGCTACCTTCTAGCGGCATGGGATTCACGGCCGCAACGTCATTGATCCGGATTTTCACCGTGCTCCTGGCTACCGGGCTGCTGTCCGATACCGGGTGTGCATTTGCCGAAGACCAGGACACGGCGCTGTTCGCGCCCTTCGCCCGCGTGCTGGACATGCATGTCCAGGAGTATCCCCTGACCGGTGGCGGACTGGTTTCCTCATTCGATTACCGCGCCGCACAGGCTGACATCGAGACGATGCGGCTGATCGATCAGCAGCGCGTGCGCCTGGCCGAATTCGATCCCGAGCGCATCGAGTCACGGCAGCAGGCGCTGGCATTCTGGATCAATGCCTACAACTTCTTCATGATCGCCCATATTCTTGAACACCCCGGGGACGGCAAACTGGTCGACTCCGTGCGCGACTATGGCTCACTGTTCAATCCCTATCGCGTTTTCGACCGCAACCTGTTCGATATCGGCGGGCGGCACTATGCGCTGAGCGAAATCGAAATCGACGTTTTGCTGGGTGAGGAATTTGCCGCTCGCGGATGGAAGGATGCGCGCGTGCACTTCGCCGTCAACTGCGCCTCGGTAGGCTGTCCGCCCCTGCGCGAAAAGGCCTATAACGCAGAAACCGTCGACGGGATGCTCGACGAAAATACCCGGCTGGCGCTGAACACGCCACTGCACCTGCACATTGAAGAAGACACGCTGTGGCTGTCCAGCCTGTTTGACTGGTATCAGTCCGACTTCGCCGAGCAGTCCGGCTCGGTGCGTGAATTCATCGGAGAGCACGTCAACAAGTCGACGCGGCAGCGCATCAAGCAGGCAACCCAAACCCGCTTTATCGATTACGACTGGGATCTGAATGGCCCCGACAACATCCGGGCCTGGATTGAAGCCCGCAACCTTGAGCAGCCCGACCCATGACACCGACCCTCATCGCGATGACCCGTTGCGGACTGACAGGCTTCGCCGCGCTGGCGCTGGGGGCCATGCCAGCGATAGCCAACGCCGGGAATCTTCTGACCCTGGATCAGATTCAGGTCATCGGTTCACGCACCGGCAGCGACTCGGCCCTCGACTCGGCCGTTCCGGTCGATATCTTCAGCGGAGAACAATTGCGATCTGCCGGAGCGGTCGGCAACGAGCTCGGCGAAGCGCTGGCGCTGCTGGCGCCCTCGTTCAGCTTCCCGCGCCAGTCCAACTCAGTGACTTCGGATCACGTTCGCTCCGCTCAGCTCAGGGGCATGAGCCCGGACCAGGTGCTGGTACTGGTCAACGGCAAGCGCCGTCATGCCTCGGCGGTGGTCAACGACAACACCAAGATCGGTCGTGGCACGAATGCTTTCGACTTCAACACCATCCCCTTGAGCGCGGTCAAGCGCGTCGAGATCCTGCGCGACGGTGCCAGTGCCCAGTACGGATCAGACGCGATTGCCGGCGTGATCAACATCGTGCTCGAGGATCATGCCGGGGGCGTGCGCGCCGGCGTTAGCTACGGGCTACACAACACTGACGTCGCTCCGATTGATCGCACGGTCACGGATGGCCAGTCAGCCAGTGTTTGGATCGACCATGGCGTGACGCTCGCTGAAGGCGGTTTTTTCAACTATGGCCTGGAGGCGACCGGCCGCAGCGCGACCAATCGCGCCGGCTTCGACCGCGTCTCACCGTTCATTCCGCAGACCCGGGCCAACCTGGCCTTCGCCGGCGAAATCACCCACCGCGTCGGTGATCCCGATTCCGATGGGGTCAACCTGTGGCTCAATGCCGAACGGCCGCTCGGCGCAGCGCTGATCTACGGCAACGCCACCGCCAGCTACCGGGAGACCGAAGGCGCCGCAGTCTATCGCTATCCTGACAGTAACCAGAACGTGCCGGCGATCTTTCCGGGCGGCTTCCGGCCGATCACCCTCGGCGACAACATCGACTTCGGCAGCGCGTTCGGCGCACGCCACAGCTTCGGCGAATGGTTGCTGGACCACTCCCTGACCATCCGGCACAACCGCTTCGAGTTCGGCGTCAGAAACTCACTCAACCCGTCGCTCGGCCCGGACAGTCCGACACAGTTTCATTCAGGCACCTTTCGGTTCACTACCGGCGGGCTCGGAAGCGAAGCCCGGCGCCGGTTCGACGATGCCCTGGGCGGACGCGGCATCGACCTGGCCGCAGGCATCGACTACCGCTTCGAGCGCTTCGAAAGCGATCCAGGCGACCCAGGATCATTCAGCGCCGGTGACTTCACCTTTCCGCCAGAGCTGGCTGCGCTGGTCGGCTTTCCGGATATCGGCGCACAGGGTGCCAAGGGCCTGACACCGGACGACGCCGCCAAGGAACAGCGTCATGTCCTCGGCGCATTCGTCGAAGCCAGCAGTCAGCTCAGCGCGCGGTTCAGCGGCAGCGCGGCGGCACGATTCGAACATTACGACGACTTCGGCAGCACCATCACCGGCAAGCTGGCCGGTCGTTTCCAGAGCACTGAAACGCTGGCGCTGCGCGCCTCGCTCTCGACCAGCTTCCGTGCCCCGACCCTGGCCCAGATGGCCTGGTCGCGTCGCGACAACACTTTCTCGACCGAAGGCGCGCGCATCTCCTCGCGCCTGGTACGCGCCGGCAGTGCCCTCGGCCGGGCGCTTGGACTACCAGACCTGGAAGAAGAAACGGCGGTCAACTACAGCGCCGGGGTGGTATGGAACGGCTCGGGCGGACTGCGTCTGAGCATTGACGCATTCGAGATTCGCGTCGATGATCGCATCACGCTGTCTGAGTTCGTTCAGGACCCTGCCGTGATCGATTTCGTGCAGGCCCAGCCTGGCGGCGCAGGCGTTCAGGCGATCGCGGCGTTTACCAACGCAATCGATACACGCACGCGCGGCGTCGAAACAACCGCCAGCTACAGCCTGCCGACCGGGCATGGCCTGTGGCGGTTCGACAGCGCCTGGAGCTGGACCGAGTCACGCATCCGGGACATCGCCATGGTTCCGGGGCGTATCGCTGAACTGTCCCCAGACGTCGAGCTGATCGGCGTCGAACAGATCAACACGGTCGAATCGGCCTCGCCCGAGCATGAATGGGTTTCCAGCGCCCGCTGGCAAGGCCGGCGCTGGCGCGCCAGCGCCCGGCTACGGGTCTATTCATCGGTCGTGCGTGAATTCGCCTTCGCGCGTCAACGATTCTCCGGGCAGTACGCACTCGACCTGGAGGCCGGCTTTGCCATCAGCAACCGCTGGGATCTGACGGTTGGCTCATCGAACATCACCGACGAGTACCCCGATGCCTCCGGCACGGCCAACGATTTTTTCGGCAACTTCGCCTATGATCCGATCAATCCGGTGGGCGTCAATGGTCGCTTTGTTTACCTGCGCTCGGACTGGCGTTTTTGACTCGGCCCGGGCGTGCCTTCGGCCAGCGCCTGGCGCAGCTGGCGCTCGGAATGCGCATCACCAAGCTCGATGTCATCAGCATGCATGACGATTCCCAGACGCTCGAACGCTGCGGTCACCCGCGGCTTTGCGGGTTCATCAATCATGCTTTCGTACTCCTCGCGCCAGACCGATGGAATACTGAGTTCACCGAATCGCGCGATCAGGCGTTCGGCGTTCCAGCGATGATGCCGGCTGTAGCAGCAGGCATGAAAGTCCGCCAGCACCTGGTCAAGCGAGTGTTTGCCACCAGACTGTTCGCGCAGCCGCAGATCCACGCGCAGGAAGTAGGCTGCGCCGGTCCAGTAGACGCGTCGAAAGGCACGCTCGCGCCACATGTTCGGGCTGAGCGCCCGCAGCGTCTGGCCGTGCCCGTTAAAGTCACTCAGGCCGCGGCGAAATCCGGCCGCCAGGCGCCGCCAGGCCTCGTCGGGCGGGATCACGCCGGCGCGAGACTGCAGCAGGTACTGGTAGTAGCTGGCCAGTCCCTCGGAAAACCAGATGTCATCGTTGCCGGGAAACGGAATCAGAAGATGCGCGAACTCGTGGTAACCGCGCCAGTCATCGAGCAGCTCGGCCATGGATGCGTCAGGGTGGACCTGCAGCCTGATCCGGGGCGGGTTGCCGCGTTGTACGCGTCCGTAGGCAATCGGCTGGCGACTCCGGTCGGCTTCAAGCTGGACGACAATGTGACGCTGCGGAAACCCGCCGACAATCGCGGCAACCGAATCGGCCGTGGTTTCAATCCACTGCCTCCAGTGGATAGCCGCCAAGCCTGCAAGCGAGGGATCCAGTTCAAGCCGGATGACGGTCCGTTCGCCAGCGGCCGAGGCGATCACCTTCCCCACCGCAGCCGTTGCGAGCAGCGCGCAGACCGCCCACGCCAGCGCAGCAACGAACGGCGATCGGTAGCGCCGGCTTGCGCTATGCTGGACCCGCTCAGTCACGTTTTCTGCTCGAAACCGCGTTCAGAATCACCATCAGTGACACGCTATCAGCACACATGTCAACGGGGTATTGAGGCGTATGGTTAGACAGTGGTTCTTCACGCTCAGCATGTGCATCATCGCTATCGTTGCGGTTGCGGCCTGGCTGTGGCCGCCGGCCGGGTGGTGCATGGCGCTGTTTGGTCCGCTGATCGCGCTCGGTCTTCACGATGCCTTTCAGACCCGGCACACGGTGCTGAGGAATTTTCCGGTCATCGGCCACTTTCGATACATGATCGAGGGCATACGGCCTGAGATCCAGCAATACCTCATCGAGAGCAACCTCGACGCCTACCCGGTCGAACGGGAGTATCGCACGCTGGTCTATCAGCGCGCCAAGGGCGATCTTGAAACACGCCCCTTCGGCACCCAGCGAGACGTCTACAAGCCAGGCTATGAATGGGCTGCACACGCCATGGCAGCGGCCGGCGAACTGCCAGAGCCGCCCCGCCTGATGATCGGCGAGGCGCAGTGCCAGCAGCCCTACTCCTCGTCCCTGCTCAATATCTCGGCGATGAGCTTCGGATCCCTGTCGTCGCACGCCATTCTGGCGCTCAACACCGCTGCCCGACAAGGCGGTTTTGCGCACAACACCGGCGAAGGCGGCGTCTCACGATATCACCTCGACCCGGGCGGCGACCTGATCTGGCAGATTGGATCCGGCTACTTCGGCTGTCGTCGTGAAGATGGCCGGTTCGATGCCGATCGCTTCGCAGAAAGCGCCAGTCAAACCTCGGTCAGAATGATAGAAATCAAGCTCTCCCAGGGCGCCAAACCCGGCAGCGGCGGCATTCTGCCCGGCAAGAAAGTCAGCGCCGAAGTGGCGCGGGCGCGCGGGTTGAAGCCCGGTCAGGACGCCATTTCACCGTCATCTCACAGTGCCTTCGCCACGCCGGCCGAACTCATGGAATTCATCGCCACCTTGCGCGAACTGTCCGGCGGCAAACCGGTGGGCATCAAGTTCTGTATGGGGCGGGTATCGGACTGGATGGCCATGTGCAAGGCCATGACCGAGACGAACATCACGCCGGACTTCATCACGGTGGACGGTGGCGAGGGCGGCACCGGTGCCGCGCCGCTCGAGCTGTCCAATTCCATGGGGATGCCCAAGCGTGATGCGCTGGTGCTGGTCAGCAACGTGCTTGTCGGTACCGGCCTGAGGCCGGGCATCAAGGTCATCGTCAGCGGCAAGATCCTGAGCGCATTCCACATGATCCGCGCACTGGCATTGGGCGCCGACGGCTGCAACAGCGCCCGCGCGATGATGTTCGCGCTCGGCTGCATTCAGTCACTGCGCTGCAACAACAACACCTGCCCGACCGGGATCACGACCCAGAATCCGGCGCTGGTCAAGGGTCTGGTTGTCGCCGACAAGGCACCGAGGGTGGAGCGCTTTCACGCCCAGACCATCAAGGCCATGCTGAAGCTGCTGTCAGCCATGGGACTGGCCCATCCGGATGATCTCGGTCCGCAGCACATCTACCGACGCTCCGGTGATCTCAACGCCGTGCGCTACGCCGACCTGTACGACTTTCTCGAGCCTGGGCAGCTGCTCGACCCCCAATGTGGCGCCGCATCGGGCCTGGGCCCGCTCTGGCAGCAAGCGCGCGCGGATCGCTGGGGCGACAGCTGGTAATCCATCAGACCACGGCTCCTGCGGATACAGGCTCCAGGCGCACACCAAGGTTGTCATCGACCAGCGCGAGGTGATTGTGATCGATGGCCCGCCAGTGCGGGCCCGGGTTGAGCGGCTCCGAACTGATCATTACGGCGCGGGTATTCCCGCCTTGTTCCATCCAGCACGCTTCACCATCGCAGCGAAAGCCGCCGCCGCTGTTGATGTAGAGGCTGTCGATATAGTCAGGATCGGAGCTGTAGCGACAAGCGGCGGCATGCTGTCCATCGCTCAGAATGAAGTTGAGATAGCAATGTGAACCAGGCGCATGACTGTCGACGAGTTCACGAATCTCTCTGATGCCGCAGCAGATAGCCTGACGCAAGAGTTCGCAGCTGCTATCGTTTTCATGACCGCGCAGATGCTCGCTGATCAGGGCGAAGACGTGTTCAGTATCGGTATTGCCACGGATGCTCTCGAAACCCGCGTCACTCAGACGCGCCATCAGCGGACGCCGAATGCGCCTGAAGTTCTCGATACGGCCATTGTGCATGAATGCAAAACGACCACAGCGAAACGGGTGACAGTTGGCCTCCGAGACCTCGAAGCTGCCCCCGGTCGCGGCACGAACATGCGCCAGGATGCACTGGCTGCTGGTCACCCGCGCCAGTTCATCAAGGTTGGCATTACTCCAGGCCGGCGTCAGCGATCGAAACCGCGCGGGGCGTCGGTGGCCGTCAACGTACCAGGCCACCCCGAACCCGTCCCCATTGAGCGGTTCGGGCCGTTCGCGAGCGCGCACGCTCTGGTTGATCAGAGAATTCTCCGGTCGCGTCACCAGGTCAGCAATCGAAAGCCGTTCACCCATGTAGAGCGTCATTCGGCACATTACGGAATACCCCGTATGGGATCACTTCGGCCCACATGCTAGCCTACCCTGGGCTCAGTGTGTGACCGTCAGCGCGTGTCTGAGACAACGGTGCAAGACGCGACCCGCAGCGGGGGCAACGGCAGCGCTCGCATGGCCTACCAAAAGAAGCTGAGCGCCGGGCAGCGCACAAGCAGGACTTGCCAATGAGTCGATGGATCACTACATGCCGGTTACGTCGCTTCCAGCGGCATGCCTTTTTCCTGGTGACGGTAGCGCTGGTGGCCAGTTGCAGCCTGGCGCCAAGCCGACCGGATCTCCAGCGGCTCTACGAAACCGCGCGCAGCGACGTCACCCAGCCACCGGTTGTGCTGATCCCCGGACTGATGGGCACCCGCCTGGTTTCGGAATCGGAAGGAGAGATCTGGGTCGGATCAGTACTTGATGCGATGTTGTCGCGCTACGAGCACGCAGCGCTGAGAATCAACCCGGAAACCCTCGATCCTGATCCCGGAGATGTCCGGCCCGGCGCCATCACCGGCAAGTTCGCCGGCCGCGATTTCTACAGCTCGATCATCGACACACTGGAAACCGCCGGCGGTTTCGAGCCTGCCGTCCCGGGCCAGCCGGTCGAGCCGGGCGGTCGATACTACTACGTGTTCACCTATGACTGGCGCCTGGACAACGTCCATACGGTCGGCAGGCTCGATGACCTGATCGAGCAGATTCGCGCCGATCACGGCGACCGCGATCTGAAGGTGGACATCGTGGCGCATTCGATGGGCGGAATGATCGCGCGCTACTTTCTGCGTTACGGCACGGTCGACGTGACCAATGACAACAACTTCCCGGTCAACTACCACGGCGAGAACACGGTCCGTCGCATCGTGCTGCTTGGCACGCCCAACCTGGGCTCGGTCGAGTCGGTCAAGGCGTTTATCGTGGGGCGCCGAATCGGGCTGCGGCGAATTCCGCCGGAAGTGCTGATCACCTTTCCAAGCTTCTATCAGCTGTTCACCCATCCGATCAACGACTGGTTGCTCGATATCGACGGGAAGCCCATCGACGCCGACCCGTTCGATCTGAGCACCTGGAAGCGTTTCCAGTGGTCGATCTACGACCCGCAGGTAAGAAAGCGAATCATGAAGCGCTTCGACGATCCCGAGCAGGGCCGAGAGCGCCTGGCCCTCATGGAAAAGTATTTTCACAAGCATATCGAGCGAGGACGGCGTTTTATCTGGTCACTGACAGTCAATCTTGAACGCAGCCCCTGGCAACTGGTGGTTTTCGGCGGGGACTGCGATTTGACGCCAGCGCGCATGGTCGTCGAGGAACACGATGAGCGCTATGAGCTGCATCTCGATCCCGACGACATCCGCTCGCCACGCCCGGGCGTGGACTACGACCGTCTGATTCTGGAACCGGGTGACGGCGTCGTCACCAAGGCTTCGCTGCTGGCGCGCGAATCGCTCGATCCATTCGTCCCTCGCCACCCATGGAGCTTTTTCCCGATGAAATATCCGCTTTTTTTGTGTGAATCACACAGTCAGCTCACCACCAACCTGTTTTTCCAGGACAACCTGCTCCACTTTCTGCTCAGCCAGGACACATGAAGCATAAGCCACTGACACCCCAACGGATCCGACGCCAACAGCGACAGGATCGCCGATACGCCGAAAGTGGTACGCTCAGGACGCAGCTCAAGCGCCACAGCGTGGCCATCATCAGCCTTGCCGTAGCGGTCATTTCGCTCGGCTACAACACCTGGAGAAACGAAACCTCGGAGCTGCACCGCAACTGGCGCCAGGCAGCATTCCAGACCACCGTCGAGCTCAATGAACTGCAGCAGATCGTGCTGTACCGGCGCTATTTTCATGGTCGTGAGGAGCATCCATACCAGCCTATACGTGACGCCGAGACCTGGGTGACGGGCTGGGGCAAGGTGGCCAGCATTCGCGATCTCACTTCCGTGTTGCCCGAGCCCCTGCCGGCCCGTGGTCAAAGCCTGCACGCAACGTGGGAGCAGCACGCGGGCGATCTCGACAGCGGCGGACAGGCGGCCCAGCGCGCGGAAGATGAACTGATGGGCACGATCGACGATACCCGGCAGGCCACCATCGGTCTGATCGAACAGTTGCGCTGAACACAGCCCGTTCCATGGCCGGCTTGCTTCACCGGGCGAACGGCTGCTGCCGGCCTCGATCATCGCTCGGGCGGACAGCCGCATCGAGGCATGATCGGGTTTTACTTCTGTCGTAAAAAGTGTGACACTTTTGTGACCTGCCTGTGCCTCGACTGCATGGTCGAGACGTTTGCAGGCAAGCGGGGGGTATTGTCAACAATAGCCACTGACCACTGGAGGGACACAGTGAACTACCGCAACCTCAGCAACAGCCTGCTCGCGGCTGCGTGCTTGGCCGTACTGCCGGCACTGCATGCCGACCGAGCCCAGGCACAGACCGACAACCAATCCGCTGAACTCGACCGCGTCGAGGTCACCGGCACACGCATCAAGCGCACCGACTTCGAGGGCCCGGCGCCCGTACAGGTCATCGACCGCGAAGAAATCGAGCGATCCGGCCACATCCGCGTCGGTGACCTGCTCCAGGAACTGACCTCGTCGGGATCTGCCATCAACACCGCGTTCAACGCGCCCGACCAGGGCGGTGATGGCTCCGTACGCGTCTCGTTGCGCAACCTCGAGCCCGAACGCACGCTGGTGCTCGTCAACGGCCGCAGGTGGGTCAAGGCCACGACCCAGGCCGGCGTGGCCAACAGCGCCGACCTGAGCACCATTCCGGCAGCAGCGGTCGAGCGTATCGAAGTACTGACCGGCGGCGCCTCGTCAGTCTACGGATCGGACGCCATCGCCGGCGTAATCAATATCATCACGCGCACCGACTTTACCGGCACGTCAGCCAGCGCCTAGTATGGGCAGACCAGCGAAAGCGACGGCGAGGAAGAGGCCTACAGCTTTACCATGGGCCGCGGCAATGGCCAGAGCAACCTGCTGTTCAACATCAGCTATACCAAGCAGAAAGAAATCATGGCCGCAGACCGTGCCATTTCGCGTGTACCCAAATTCGGCGCCGACGAGTTTGGCGGAGCGATCAGTCGCGGCTCATCCGCCACACCCGAGGGTCGTTTCATTTTCATCGACCCGAACACCGGTGAGGTATTCGACCTGACCCGGGACACCGGCTCCGGCATGCCCTCACTGGACGACTTCCGCCCGTTCGACGGAACCGCCGACCGCTACAACTTCGCGCCCGACAACTACCTGCAGATTCCACTGACCCAGACCTCGGCCTACGTCCAGGCAACCCATGATTTCTCACCCAGTCTGCGGCTGTTCACCGAAGCCCTCTACAATCGACGAGAATCGATCCAGCTGCAGGCACCGGTACCGATCTTCCTGGGCTCGGCCGGCATTCTGCCGCTCAACGTCGGCGTATCGGCCACCAACCCCTACAATCCGTTCGGTTTTGATCTGGATCCGAACACCAACCTGATCCTGATCGGCCGCCGCTTCATTGAAGCTGGGACGCGCAACTACAACGGTGAGGTGGATACCTGGCGCTGGACCGGCGGTCTGCAGGGTGACTTCCGGTTCGCCGATCGTCGTTTTGACTGGGATGTTTCCTATACCTTCTCGAAATCGGAACGCAACGCGACGATCGAAAACCTGCTCAACCACGACCGTCTGGCCCGGGCCCTCGGACCCATCGATCAATGCACCGGCGAGTGCGTACCGTTCAATATCTTCGGCGGCCAGCAGGGCACGGGCAACGTCCCTGGCAGCGGCGGCTCGATCACCCCGGAGATGGTCGACTACGTGACCTACACCGCGCTTGAGCAAAACGAGCAAAAGATGGTCAACTGGCTGGCCAATATCAGCGGCGAGATTGTTGACCTGCCGGCCGGACCCCTCGCGTTCGCCGCCGGTTTCGAGAAGCGACGGGAATTCGCCGCCGACACGCCCGACCCGCTGGCCCAGGCCGGATCGGGCGCGGCGAGCGTCAGCGGCGGCCAGCGGTCACCGACCTCGGGCCGCCTCAACCTGGAGGCCTGGTACGCGGAGCTCAATGTGCCCCTGCTGGCCGACCGGCCCGGGGCGGATATTCTCGAACTGAGCGCATCCATCCGCGGTTCGGACTTCGAGCAGTTCGGCTCGGAAACAACCGGCCGGCTGGGGCTGCGCTGGCGGCCGACCGGGGATCTGCTGTTGCGCACCAGCTTCGCGGAAGGATTCCGAGCGCCCGGCGTGCAGGAGCTGTTTGGCGGTCTCGGCGTGCTTGACCCGATACTGACCGACCCGTGCTCGAACTTCCTGACCAGTGGCGTTTCCCAGGATGTCATCGATAACTGCATCGCCCAGGGCGTGCCTGCCGACGGCAGCTACGAGCAGATCAACACACAGATCCGCATCACCACCGGCGGCAACCCGGAACTCGAACCCGAAACCTCCGAGTCGTTCACTATCGGCGGGGTATGGAGCCCCGACGCCATCTCCGGGCTCAGCGTTGCGATCGACTATTACGATATCGAACTGGACAATTCGATCACCTCGATCGGGGCGCAGAGCATTCTCGACGCCTGCGCTTTTTCGCTGCGTTTGTGCAATCTGATCGAGCGTTCGGCCTCCGGCGAGGTGTCGCGGCTGCTCGACACGCAGGTCAACATCGGCAGCACCGAAACCGCCGGGCTTGATTTTTCGGTCGACTACACCTTCCGGGATACCCCAATCGGCTCCTTCCGTGCGCTGTGGCGCGGCACCTATACCGAGAAATTCCGCGAATTCGTGCCCGACTTCAGCGATCCCGACGCGCCTGAGGAAGTTCGGGATCTGCTCGGTACCCTGCTGCCCGGTCAGCCTGATCGCAGCTTCCCTAAGTGGCGCAGCACGCTCGACGTGATCTGGACCATGGGTGACTGGGAAGGCGTCTGGAACGTCCACTATGTTCACAGCTACACCGAAAACTGCAGTGACGGGCTGACGCCGAGTTTCTCGGAACTGGGGATGTGCTCCAATCCAGACCCGGTCAACCCGACCAACACGCTCGGTTCAGTGGTCTACAACGATGTCCAGCTGTCGTACCACTTCGACGGTTTCGGCGTCGGTGACACGCGCGTGACGCTGGGTATCGACAACCTGTTCGATCGTGACCCACCGGTGTCCACCGCGGCGTTCTCCAACAGCTTCGACGCAACGCAACACCGGATTCCGGGCCAGTTCTACTACGCCCGGGTCAACGTCGACTTCTGAGTCGTCACAGGCATGCAGCAAGCCCGCGGGCCCCTGGCTCGCGGGTGCTTCACCCCCCGAGCCGCTCGGCCGGGTATCCCGCAGGGATCCCGGGCTATCAGGTAACCACTTCCACCGTCACGCCGGCATGCCGGGCCAGACGCTCGCGCAGGATCTCGCCAAGCGCAGTCGATGGCGTCCAGAACCCACCGGCACAGCGCTCGCGCGGCAGATCCCGGGCCAGCGCGGTGGCGGCCTCGCCGATCATGCGCGAGGTCGAGCCGTAGCCGGGGTCGCGATCACCCCGGACCCGCACCTGCAGCTGCTGGCCTTCGCCGAGCTCACCGTGAATGACAATGTTGAAAAACCCGGCCTCGCGCTTTTCGGCTGACGGTCCTTCGCCGGGGCTGGGCAAGACCAGCCTGCGGAGCAGCGCGCGAGTCGGCGCCAGCCCGGCACCAAGCGCGAAGGCGGCCATGCCGGCTGAAACGCTGTAGGCCTTCATGCGGCCTCCGAAACCCCGGCCTGTAAGAACCGCTTCGTCATAGCGAAAGTCACGTCCGTAGGCGTAGTTCTGCAAGGCATTGGCGCGATGCACGACGCGCGTGTTGATCGCTGCCATGATGAACGGTGCCATCCAGCTGCCGACGATTTCGTCATAGGCCGGCCCGTTGACCAGCGGCTGGCGCGGCGCCGGTTCATCGCGCTCCGGGCACAGGGCAAACGGGTTCTTGAGGGACCGGGCGGTCTCCGGGTCGCGGCGCGCCTGCTCGACAATATTGAGCATGCTGGCGAAGGTGCCGCCGCTCAGCCCGCCACGGGCGGCCTTGACGCGCATCCGCACGCGGCCGGCCGGCTGGCCATAGCGCTCACGGGCGCGCTCCTGCAAGAACCACACACCCAGGTCCGACGGGATCGAGTCGAAACCGCAGCAGTGCACGATTCGGGCTCCGCTGTCGCGGGCCGCGGCTTCGTGCCTGCCGATCATCTGCTGCATCCAGGGCACCTCGCCGGACAGATCACAGTAGTCGGTGCCCGCCTCGACGCAGGCCGCGACCAGCTCCGATCCGTAAAGCGCGTAAGGGCCGACGGTGGTGCAGACGACCCGGGTCCGGCCGGCCAGCGCGTCCAGCGAGGCACGGTCAAAGCTGTCGGCAACAATGAGCGGGACCGCCGCAGCCTGGCTACCCAGGCTGTCGCGCACCTGCTCGAGCTTGTCGGGACTGCGGCCCGCCAGCGCCCACCTGAGATCCCCGCCAACGCCGTGGCGCGCCAGCAGGTGTTCGGCCACCAGGCGCCCGGTAAAGCCGGTTGCGCCCATCAGGACGATATCGAATTCGCGCTCGCTCATGCCGATCCTGTTTGGTCAATGACAAACCACGACGATAGCACGCCGCCGACGATCAGTCGTGCACGTCCAGGCCCAGGTCCAGGCAGGGCGCGGAGTGGGTCAGGGCGCCAACGGAGATGACATCGACACCGGTTGCGGCGATATCGCCGACCGTGTCAAGAGCGACGTTGCCGGATGCCTCCAGGATCACGCCCCGCCCGCGCGAGCGCCGGACGGCTTCGCGCAGATCGGCCAGGCTGAAGTTGTCGAGCAGGATCGACTCGGCACCGGATTCCAGCGCTTCGTCGAGCTGATCGAGCGAGTCGATCTCGGCGGCGATGCGCGCCATATGGCCGGCAAACGCCCGGGCGCGCCGCACGGCCTCGCCGACGCCACCGGCCATGGCGACATGATTGTCCTTGATCAGCACCGCGTCATCGAGCCCGAAACGATGCCGGGCGCCGCCCCCGGCGACGACTGCATGAAGCTCCAGCGCACGCAGTCCCGGCGTGGTCTTGCGCGTGTGGGCGATCACCGCAGTCGCACCGGCCAGCGCGTCGACATAGCGCCGGGTCAGCGTGGCAATACCCGACAGGCGGCCGAGAAAGTTGAGTGCGGTGCGCTCTCCCGAAAGAATCGCGCGCGCCAGGCCCTGAATCACCGCGATCACGCCGCCGGGCCGCAAGGGCTGTCCGTCTTCGAGCTGCCAGTCGATCTTTACGGCCCGATCAAGCTGGGCGAACGCTTCTTCGGCCACGGCGCATCCGGCCAAAACGCCACTCTCACGGGCCATCAGCGCAAACCGTCCACGGTAGTCGGCAGGCACCGTGGCTATTGATGTCACGTCACCGCGCGCCCCGAGGTCCTCGGCCAGCGCACGCGCCACCGTCTCGACCAGCACCTGACGCGGCAGTTGGGCCATCATGACGTCAGTCCCGCAGCGCAGCCGATCCCGCCATTGCCGAAGCGGTCAGGAGACACGGTAACGAAGCTCGATCGCGTGGCTGCTGCCGGCTGCGGAAAATCGGTTCGGAAATGCGCCCCGCGGCTCTCCTCACGCGCCAGGGCGGCGTCGGCGACCAGCCGGGCAGTAATCAGCGAATCAGCCGGACCGCACGCCTGCTCAAGCCGGCCGATCGCCTCGAGCAGGCTGGCCAGCCCACGGGCATCGCGTTCGATGCCGGCATGCCGCGACATGTTGTCGCGAAGGCTTGCCAGACTGGACGGCGACAGTTCACCATGCGACCGCAAGGCGGGCAACGGACCGGCGCGTTCGGCCGGTTCAGCATCGCGCAGCTCATAGGCGGTCCGACGCGCCATGACCAGTGCCTCGAGTAAAGAGTTGGAGGCCAGACGGTTGGCGCCGTGCGCTCCGGTACAGGCCACTTCGCCGACCGCCAGCAGCCCCTCGACACCCGTTCGGCCATCCAGCCCGGCGGCAATGCCACCCATGTGGTAGTGGGCGGCCGGCGCAACCGGGATAGGCTGACAGCGCGGATCGAGGCCGTGGCGCAGGCAGGCTTCGAACGCTGCGGGAAAACGCTGCGGGAAGTGCACGCCGGGGTTATCGCGGCCATCCAGCCAGGCGCCGCCTGCTCTGTGCTGACGATAGACCTCCCGGGCCACGACTGCGCGTGGCGCCAGATCGCCTTCCGGATGCCGATCAGCCATGAATCGCCTGCCTTGCGCATCGATCAGCACCGCGCCGGCGCCGCGCAGCGCCTCGCTGGCCAGCGGTGCCGGACTGACTCCAAAATCCATGGCGGTCGGATGAAACTGAACGAACTCTGCATCGCGAATCACCGCGCCAAGCCGCGCCGCCCATGCCAGCGCCCTGCCCTGGTTGCCGGGCGGATTGGTGGTTATGGCATACAGCCCCCCCAGTCCTCCAGTGGCCAGCACGACACTGCAGCCGGCAAGCCGGTGGGTCACCCCGCAGCGATCGCTTGCAGCCACGCCCCGACAGCGGCCCTGGTCATCGGCCAGCAGCGCCTGAACGGTCCAGTGCTCGCGCAGCTCGATATGCCCGGCCTGCCGGACGGCAGCGCCGAGCACCTGAACGATCGCCGCACCCGCCTGGTCGCCGTTGACCTGGGCCACGCGGGCACGACCGTGTGCCGCCTCCCTGGACAGCAGCCAGCTGCCGTCGCCATTGCGTGAAAACGGCACACCCAGGTCCGCCAGGGCCTCGACTTCGGCAACCGCTGAGCCGGTCAGCCAGGCAAGCATTTCAGGCTCGGCCAGACCGTCACCGGCCCTTATTGCGTCACGGGCATGCTCGGCGGGATTGTCATCGGCCGCCAGCGGCGCAGCAATCCCGCCCTGGGCCCAGCCACTGGCGCTCTGGGCACCCAGACATTCGCTGGTCAGCACAACCACCGGCCGGGGCGCCAGATGCAGGGCCGCCCACAATCCGGCAATGCCGGATCCAACGATGATAATCGGTGCAGATTTCACGCGCCGGGCAGCGCGACGTAAGCGGCATCCCGGGCCGGACGTGTCGAGTCGAACGCCGGCGGCCGTCCTGGTTTCGGCAGCGCCAGCATGGCCGCCAGGCTGCTGCGCGCCCGGCGCGCCGTATCGACATCCACCTCGACGATGTGCCGCATTTCGCGCAAAGCGCGGTAGATGCCCGTCAGGGTGATTCGTTTCATGTAAGGACACAGGTTGCACGGGCGAACGAAGCGCGTGGCCGGATTGGCCACCGCCACGTTGTCGCTCATCGAACACTCCGTGATCAGGATCGCCTTGGCCGGTTGGTGTTCGGCCACGAAACTGGCCATAGCGCCGGTCGAGCCGGCGAAATCGGCCGCACGCAGCACCTCGGGCGTGCACTCGGGATGCGTGATGATCATGGCGTCCGGGTGCTCAAGGCGTAGTTGCTCGATATCCGCGCGGGTAAACTTCTCGTGCACTTCGCAGGACCCTTGCCAGGTCAGGATTCGCACACCGGTCTGGCTGGCAACATTGCGTGCCAGATACTCGTCGGGAATCATGATGACCGTATCGGTGTTCCACTGTCGTGCGATCGCCTCGACGACTTCGACCGCGTTGGAGGATGTACAGCAGATATCGGCCTCGGCCTTGACTTCGGCCGATGTGTTGACGTAGGTGACGATCGGGTAGCCCGGGTAGGCGTTCCGGATGCGGCGCACATCGTTTCCATCGATGGACGCAGCCAGCGAGCAGCCAGCTTCGAGATCCGGGATCAGCACTGTCTTGCCCGGCGCCAGAATGCTGGCCGTCTCTGCCATGAAGTGGACGCCGGCCTGGACAATAACGTCCTGGTCCGCCGCTGCCGCCAGCTGCGCCAGGCGCAGCGAGTCGCCGGTGGCATCACCAACGCAGTTGAATATCTCCGGCGTCATGTAATTGTGCGCCAGAACGATCGCGTTGCGCTCGACCTTGAGGCGGTTGATGGCATCGACTAGCGGCGCGTGCAGCGGCCACTCCGCCGCAGGGACGACGTCACGCACCCGCTCATACAGGCTGCCGGTGCGCGCCCGCACACCGTCGTCGTAGACCAGTTCTTCAGGCGGCGGAAAGTCTCCGGCCGCCGGACCCCCAGAATTGGGCTTGGCTTGGATTGCAGACATGATGGTACAGCTTGCGGTTTCGTTCAGCGGGTTTGATGGGCCCGAACGCGGCGCTTATTTGTGACTGCTAGTTTACACCTGATCACGACCTGAGTCAGCGTGGCCGGTCACGGCGATTACAATACTGCCCATGCGCGATGATCGACACGTAAGCGACGGCAAATCCGGCCCGGTCCCGCAGCGCGCCCGCCAGCTCTTTGCTGCCGGCCGAACGGATGCAGCAAAGGCGCTGCTCAGACAGCACATCGACAGCCCACAGAAACGCTCGATGCTGCGCGACTATCTGCTCGTAGAGGGTCGGATCGACGAGGCAAGCGACCTGATCCATGATTCGAACGATCCGGTCGATCTTGGCCTCGCCAACCATCTGGCCGGACGATATGCGGCCGCCGCCACTCATTGCCAGGTGGCGCTTGATCTGGCGCCGGACCGCCCTGACGCCATCCTTCATCTTGCCCGCGCGCGTCACAACCTTGGCGAAGACCGCCAGGCGCTGGCCTTGCTGGAGCGCCTGGTTGCCAATGTCCCGGAACATGCCCCGGGCTGGCAGGCCCTGGCGCACGCCCGGCGTGCCGGGGGCGATCTCGAAGGTGCCTGCCAGGCCTACGAGCGCGCGCTGACGCTGTTTCCCGGCGCCGAGCAGCTGCGCCTGGATCTGGCCCTGACGCGCCTGAACCTTGACGATGTAGTCGGGGCGCTGGATGATCTGGAATCGCTGCTCGCCAAGAACCCGGACCACGTCGAGGCTCTGATTCACGCCGGCCTGGCGCTGCATCTCAAGGGCGCGCTGACGGCAGCGCGCAGGCGGCTCGAACGGGCGCTGGAGCTCGCGCCCGACCATCCGGACGCGCATCGATTCATGGCCGCCATCGACAACGAGACTGGTGACGCCGGCGCAGCCTGCCGGCATCTTGAGCAGGCGCTGCAGAC
Source organism: Pseudomonadota bacterium (assembly GCA_013285445.1). Taxonomy (NCBI): domain Bacteria; kingdom Pseudomonadati; phylum Pseudomonadota; species Pseudomonadota bacterium. The sequence goes on from CP053448.1 coordinate 2,349,131, forward strand.
ATTGCCGGAAGATCCGGAGCTGCTTGCCGAACTGGCTGCCGTCCATGAGCTCTCAAGCGACCTGAACGCGGCCCGACAGGCCGTCGTCCGTGGCCTGCGCCACCATCCCCGGCACCCGCGCCTGAACCTGGAATCGGCGCGGATTCATCGCCGCCAGGGCAACGTCGAGGAGGCCGTACGCCTGCTCCGGAAAATCCAACCTGACAGTCTGCCGCCGCGGCTGGCCCAGCAGTATTTCCACGAGGTTGCCCTGAGCATGGACCGCCTCGACCAGCCAGATCAGGTCATGCAGGCACTCGATGTCGCCAACCGGATCAAGGCACAGGATCCGCGCACCAGGGCGATTGACCGCGACGCCTGGTTTGCCCGGATCGATGCGATGGCGCGCTGGCTCGAATCTCCGCCCCGACCGGTTGATATCAACGCCGCTGATGCCGGCCCGGATCTGTGTTTCCTGGTCGGCTTTCCCCGCTCCGGGACGACCTTGCTCGATACACTGCTCGACGCCCATCCGGCAATCGCCAGCATCGAGGAAAAGCCGACCTTCGAGCGGCTGGCCGAGCGGCTGGCGAACACGCCACAAGGCTACCCGGCTGCCGTCGATCAACTCGATCACCGCCAGAGCAAGGCTTTAAGATCGCTTTATCGAGACGTGACGCAACGCTACCTGCGCGATCAACGGCCGCGGATCATCGTCGACAAGCTGCACCTGCGGCTGCTCGATATCGCCGCAATCCGGCGCCTGTTTCCGGCAGCGCGGTTTCTGTGCATTCATCGCCACCCCTGCGACGTCGTGCTGAGCAACTACATGCAGCTCTATGAGCCAACCGAGGCGTTTGTCCATTGCGACACGCTGGAGAACACGGTGCGCTTCTACGATGCGACGATGCGGCTCTGGCCGCGGCTGGCCGAGGCGGCTGGCGATCGCCTGCACGCATTTCGCTACGAGGATCTGGTGGCGGACCCGCACGGCGAGCTCCAGGCAGTTTGCAGATTCCTCGATGTCGACTGGCGCGCCGACATGACCGACACCGGGCAGCGCACGCGTCGGCGCGGACGCATTCGAACCAATAGCTACCACCAGGTCGCCGAGGCAATCTATCGCCGATCGTCCGGACGGTGGCAACGCTACCGCGCCTATCTGGCACCGTATCTCGATACCCTGGACCGGCATGCCCGGCAGCTTGGATACGCGCCGTAAAGCCTCTCTGGGTTTGGTATGTCGCTTGCCGATGGCGGTGTCGAAACACGCCGGCTGTTGCCATTGCGCCGACCGCGCGTGAGAATAGGCGGCTGACCCATGTCCGAATGAAGCCGCTCATGCCTCGCCGAATTCAAATGCTCCTGGTGCTGCTGGTCGCCGCGTTGATGGGCGGCCCGGCCGGCGCCGGGGAAACGTCGTTGACCCTCGAACGGATCTTTGCCTCACCCGATCTGGCCGGACCGACCCTGCGCCGGGCCGAACTTTCGCCAGACGGTGACCGGGTCACTTTCCTCAGAGGCCGCGAGGACGACCGTAATCTGCTCGACCTGTGGGAATACCATGTCGATGATGACCAGACCCGCCTGCTGGTCAGCGCTGACGCAGTCCACGACGAGAGCATCGAGCTGTCTGCCGAAGAACAGGCCCGGCGCGAACGCGCGCGAATCGCCGCCCTTCGCGGCATCGTCGACTACCGCTTCTCGGACGACGGCCGCTTCCTGCTGTTTCCGGTCAAAGGCAACGTGTACCTGCTCGACATGGCCGACGACAGCAAGACGGTTCGCCGGCTGACCGACGCCGAGACCTTCGACACCGATCCACAAATCGCACCGGACGGTGAGCACGTGGCTTTCGTGCGCGAGCGCAATCTGTGGGTGGTCGAAGTCGAGTCCGGACGGACCCGGGCACTGACCGACAGCGCGACCGCCACCATTGCCAACGGCGTGGCCGAGTTCATCGCCCAGGAAGAAATGGGTCGCGACACCGGCTTCTGGTGGTCCCCGAGCGGCAGGCATATCGCCTTTCTCCAGATCGACGAGTCCCCGGTCGAAGTCACGCGCCGCTACGAGGTGCAGGCCGACACGATCGAAATGGCCGAGCAGCGCTATCCCTATGCCGGGACCGACAACGTGACCTACCGCCTCGGTGTCGTCGAGATCGAGTCGGGAGACATGACCTGGGTGGATCTGGACGATGCGCGCGACATCTACATCCCGCGGGTGAAGTGGCTGCCCAATGCCGAGCAGCTCAGCTTCCAGCGCCAGAGCCGGGACCAGAAAACCCTCGAGCTGGTCATCGCCAATATCGATAGTGGCGAGACGCGCAGCCTGCTGACCGAAACCAGCCAGACCTGGGTCAACCTGCACGACGACCTGCATTTCCTCAGCGGCATGCCGGCGTTTATCTGGTCGTCGGAGCGCAGCGGCTTCCGGCACCTCTACCTGTATGATTTCGAAGGCGAGTTGATCCGGCCGCTGACCGCCGGGGACTGGCAGGTCGACGCGCTGGCCGGCGTCGACGAGGAACTGGGCATGGTCTACTTCACCGGATCGGAGGTGTCGGCCACCGAAAAACACCTGTACCGGCAGTCCCTGGTCACCCGCTCGCCCGAAGTGGTCAACCGCATTTCGCGCCGCTCCGGCTGGCATGAGGTCAGCATGGATCGTGGCGGGCGCGTCTACGTCGACACTTTCTCGAGCAGTCGACAGCCGCCGCAGCTGTCCCTCCACAATATCGACGGAGAGCGCCTGGCCTGGCTGCTGGAAAATCGCCTTGACCAGAATCACCCCTACGGCCCCTATCTGGACGGACACCGACCGACCGAGTTCGGCACCCTCACCGCACCGGCCGGACACGCCCTTCACTACCGGCTCATTCGGCCGGCCGATTTCGATCCCGGGCAGAAATATCCGGTCTTCGTGCACGTCTACGGTGGTCCCACTCATCGCCTGGTCACCGACAGCTGGTCGCGACGGATGCTCATCGACCAGTACATGGCGCGCCAAGGCTACCTGGTGTTTTCACTCGACAATCGCGGCGTCGAACGTCAGGGCAAGGCGTTTCAGGATGCGGCCTACCTCAAACTCGGCCAGGTCGAAATGCCCGACCAGATGGTGGGCGTGGACTGGCTGCGCTCGCTCGAGTTCGTCGACGGCGAGCGTATCGGCATCTTCGGCTGGAGCTATGGCGGCTATATGAGCCTGATGGCGCTCTCGCAGTATCCGGGGGAATTCGCGGCCGGCGTTTCGGTCGCGCCGGTCTCCGACTGGTCACTCTACGACACCCACTACACCGAACGCTATCTGGGCCGGCCGCAGGACCACCCGGAGGCCTATGAGAAAGGCAATGTGCTGACTTATGCCGACGCCATGACCGATCCCCTGCTGCTCATTCACGGCATGGCCGACGACAACGTGCTGTTCACCCACTCGACCAGACTGATGCACGACCTGCAGTCACGCGCGTTTCCCTTCGAGCTGATGGCTTACCCGGGCGAGAAACACGCCATCGCCGGCGAGGGGCCGCGCCTGCATGTCTACCGGATGATCACGCGGTTTCTTGACCGACACCTCAGGCCGACGGGCTCCACTGAATAACAAAGGCTTCTCTTCGAAGACTCCTTAGGTTCAGCGACTCAACCGGGCCTGATCGTCATACGGGGCGACGTCAAGCGATTCCCCGGTCGCCAGGCGGTCGCGAACCGATTGCCACCAGGCGGCGTCGAACAATTCGCCGTGGCTGCGCTCTACAACGGCCAGGTGGTCCTCGCGCAAGCCGATAAAGCGGCGGAATTCCTCCGGAAAGATGTCGCTGTCGTCGACATGAAACCAGGGCTCGGGGCTGTAGAGCTCAATGTCGTCACGCGCCTCGGGCAACCGCCGAAAGCGGCACTCGGTCAGCAGTGAAAGCTCGTCGTAGTCGTAGAACACCACCCGACCCGAGCGGGTCACGCCGAAGTTCTTCGGCAACAGATCACCGGCGAAGATATTCGAACGGGCCAGATCCTTGAGCGCCTGCCCCATGTCCACCAGGGCCCGGGCAGCAGCGCGGCCGTCTGCTTCGACGAGATAAAGATCGAGCGGGCGAACGCGCCGTTCGACGTAGCAATGGCGAATGACGACATCATCACCGTCGGCGTGGACGATGCGGGCACATTCGCCAAACAGTTCCTCGAGCAGTTCGGGGGAAAAGCGTTCGCGGGGAAAGCGCAGATCCTTGAACTCCTGCACATCAAGCAGGCGCCCGACCCGGTCGTGTCGATAGACCAGCTGATAGCGGTCAATCACTTCATGGCGCTTGATCGTCTTGGCCGGGGCGAACTGGTCACGAAGCAGCTTGAAGACCAGCGGGTAGGACGGCAGGGTAAACACCACCATGACCATGCCCCGCTGCCCTTCGGCCTCGACCATGCGCTCATCGGGATGATCGCTCAGATGACGGGAGAAGGCGCGGTAGCGCTCGGTCTTGCCTTGCTTGGCCCGGCCCAGTACCGAGTAGAGCTCGTCGACCGGCTTGTCCGGCAGCAGGGTACGCAGGAACACCACCGCGTCGGCAACCGTTGGTAAATCGGCCAGGAAATAGCTGTAGGTGTAGCCGAACAGGATGCTTAGCTGAAGTCGGCGGGTCAACAAGGCGTCGACCACGATGGCGCTGTCGCGACGACACAGCGCAATCACGCAGGGCAGATGGCGGGTGCGGCCGAGTACCCGGCCGACCAGGTAGGCGCGACCCTCGCGGTAGAACACGGTCTCAAGCAGCTCGATCGACAGCGGCTCATCGTCGACGAACTGCTCGCACAGGCGCTTTGCCAGTCGCACGCAGTCACGCCCCACGTGGGCCCAGGGCAGCGAGAAGCGATACTCGTCGAGCACCCGGCCAAAGGTGCCGGCCAGGCTGTCGCCGACGATCCAGGTGTGCTTGGCCACCGGTTGCTGAATGCGGTCGGACGGCTGCAGATCGAAGGCGACAAACTCGATAGCCGGGTCAACGCCGCGCGTCTTGAATAGCCGCCGCGTGATCGTGTTGAAGAAGGTCTTGTAGAGCTCGGCGTCGAGTTTTCGACGAATCAGCTCAGCGTAGTGCTGTCGCATGTCGCGCCAGATGCTGCGCGAAAACAGGCGATTGGCCAGCACCGCTTCGAGCCGCGATATGGTCTCATTGACGGCCTGGTCGTAGAGCTCCAGGCGGGCAACCACATCCGCACGCATGCCGGCTCTATCGCCGCGCTCGAAGCGCCGCTTGCCACGGCGGGTGATGTCGGAAAAACTGGCGTTGTAGTCGTCGAAGGCGGCCACAACCAGTCCGCTGACCTTGGTCACCAGTTCGCGGTGGCGATGATCCTGCCGCTGACGATCGACAATCCGGGACATGAGCCGATTGTACCGGGAATCCGCGCGGTGGAACCCTTGAACGCCGGGCGGGGCAACGGCCGGGTGCTTCGCCCGCTGACCGCCGGTGATGATCTGCTCGATGAATTGCCGGAAAACGATTCGTGATCGGGCTGGATACCAGCTTTTCAGCATTCGTTTCCACTGTTTACCGACTGGATGCAGCGCCATCGGCTGGGCCGCAAGCGAGTGCTCGATACGCTGCTTGCCGCCAACTATCACAGCGCCGGGATCAAGCGAATCGCAACCACCGACTGGCGCGATTCACCAGCCTCAGTCCGGCGCTGACGTTCGACCATCAGCTGATCGTGCTCGGCGACCTGCTCCAGATAGGCCACCGCCCTGCCTTTATCGATCCGCGAATCATTCCAGTTGGCCACCTGGATGCCGATGAACACGCCAGGATGACGATCAGGAAGTCGACACCGACGGCGAACCAGTTCTGGTCGCGGACGTGCTTCGTGAAGCTGCGCAGGATCATGGTGGCGCGTCCTTCGAGTCACCCAGAAGGGATTCGACTTCCAACCGGATCCTGAGCTCGCCTTCCTGGCGCTGCAGGATGCCGGAGTAGGAATATCTCTCGATACCGTCTTGTGCGCCCCAGTCGAACTCGCAGGTCACGATGACCGTGTCCGGCCCAAGGACCTGGAAGGCCAGATCCTGCCATTCGAAGCTGACCGGCCCGATCCATTGATCGCGGTAGCGCGCCACGATTTCATCGAAGGTGCTTGCATTTCGCTCACCGTTGAAGATCACTGTCGCGCCATCACGGTCGTAGCGCTGGGCTACTGCAGCTCGATCGTGGCGGCGCAGGTCGGCAGCGTAGCGTTCCATGAAGTGCTGCGCTTCGCGTTCGATGTCGTCAGGTTCCGGGGCGTACGATCGTTCGTCGGGCGGCCTGCCAAGTCGCGATCCATCCAGGTAGCGGAGCATGAAATTCTCATCGACCGCGTCCACGATCGGGCCGGCGACCTCCATCATCGGCGTGCCGTCCCAGCCGCCTTCCTGCCAGCGCCACCAGTTCTTGCCGTGGCGGCTGCCGAAATAGTAGGGCACGACGTTCTGGACATGCCGTCGAGCCTCCTCGCGCGAGACCAGACCGATTTTCTCCATGTTGAACATATGGTCGAGCTGCAGCATCACGGCCACCAGATGCGATTCGACCGTCCGGACTTCGACGTCGGTCAGGCTCTCCGGTGCGCGAATCGACTTGACCCAGGCTGCACCGATGTCCGGTGTGGCAAGGCTCAGCTCGATCTGGGCCAGCAGATCGTTCCTTCCCGATTCCATCTGGGCGCGGGTCAGGTCCGCGTTCTGCCGGACCTCGACGATCAGGATGAGCAGGCCCACGATGACGCCAACATTGGCGCCCAGTGTCAGCCAGCGGTTCAGACGCTCCGCACGTGCCGAGTGCGGCTGAGCGATCGAGCCCGGCGTCGATGCCAGCGCAGCACCCGGTGGCGAGTCTTTCCCGGTGAATGAATCAGGAGGCCCGGATTCCGAACTCAACGACGCTTCTCCAACTGGGAATCAATGTCGATCTCGCGCCCCGGCCGGACTGTGAGTTGCGATGCCATGCTTCGAACGAGCATCGGTCAGGCCGCAGTAAACCCGCCGTCGATCATGTGGATGCCGCCGCTGCAGTAGCTCGACTCGTCGCTGGCCAGAAACAGGGCCAGGTTGGCGACTTCTTCATTGCGCCCGAAGCGCTTCATCGCGATCGCGTCTCGCATGCCGTCGGCCATCGTCGCGGCATCGATCTCGCCATCGACCGCGGCCTGCTCGAAAATCGAATCGATCATGCGGTTCTGGACCGGGCCGGGACCGATGGCATTGACTCGGATGTTGACCTCACCCAGCTCCAGCGCGGCGGTCCTGACCATGCCCAGCACCGCGTGCTTGCTGGCGATGTAGGGCAGCAGGCCCGGGAAGCCGATGACGCTGGCAATGGACCCCAGCGCGATGATGGAACCGCTGCCGCGTCGTTTCATCGGCTCGACGCTGTACTTCATGCTCAGCCAGACACCGAGCACATTGGTGCGCAGCAGGGATTCGAAATCATCGAAGGATTGCTCGTTCAGGGGCCGCACGGTGCCTTCGGATCCGGCATTGGCCAGCATGATGTCCAGCCCGCCGAAACGATCGACGCATCGAGCAATCGCCGCGGCATTGGCCGGATCATCCCCAGCCTCGGCCACGGCGTGTGCCACCGAATCACCGCCGTCCAGTCGTTCGACCAGCGCGGCGAGCTTGTCTTCGGAACGCCCGACCAGCATCAAACTGGCACCCTCGTCCAGAAATCGCCTTGCGATGGCCTCACCAATGCCCCCGGTCGCGCCGGTAATGATCGCTACTTTGTTTCTCAATCTCATTGCTGGATTCCTCGCGTTGAAGGTTTTCGGGCTGCATCGGGAAACCGCCGTAGCGCCGTTGCACCCTCCTGACGACCGTTCCCTGATCGCCTATTCCGCATGCAGATAGAACACCTTGCTCATGATCTGCCACTGCCCGTCAATTCTGACCAGCGTGAAGAAGTCGGTGAAGCGGTGGCCGGTCCAGTTTTCGAGCTCGATTCGAACGCTGGCGGCGCTGCCTTCGACGTCGATCCGCATGTCTCCGGCCACCAGATCGGCGGCCGGGCCGTTATCGGCATGCCAGTCATAGAACATCTCGATCGGTCCGGCGAACAGGTCGGGGCCGACGTAGCCGCAGATCGTGGCCAGTTCATGGAAGATCGGGCGCAGGATCTCGTTGTTGCCCGATCGGCCGCCCTCGATGTAGGTCTGCATCAGGACTTCGATCTGTGCGGTCTCGTCGCTGCTGCTTGAATCACTCATGCATTGTTCTCCTGTTTTGCCAAGGCTGCGATCGCTTCAGAGCAACGCGCTGACTGCCCCACGGATGGGCGAGACCGGCTTATGCACAGTGCGAACCCGGAAATCCTCCAGCGCAGCACCGTCCTGCACGGCGGCCAACCATGCTTCGGGATCGAACTCGACACCGACCGGGTTGGCCTCGAAAGACGGGCCGGAAATATAGGCGTTGCATTCCTCGGCCGTATCGAAGGCATCGACCTGGAACTCCATCTGGTTGCCGTCGGGATCGGCGTAGTACATCGAGATGGTCAGGCCATGGTGGACGCACCAGTACGGCTCGATTCCGTTGGCCTTGCAGTGGCCGTAGATCTCGAAAAGATCATTCAGCGACGCGTAGGTCCAGGCCAGGTGATCGACGCCGGTCCAGTCTTTTTTCTCCGGTTCCGTGCCGGACGGATCGATAACCGACAGGTCGAGAAAGGCGAATCGGTGGTGCTCGTCGTCGAAGGTCAGAAAACTCATCGCCGGATTCTGATGCTGGACCCGGGCGCCAAACACGATTCCATACCAGCGCAGCATTTCGGCAAAACGGCGGGTGCGGTAGACCACGTGGGCCAGGGCTTTGGGGGTGGCAGGCATACGATCTTCCTCGGTGCGACTTGGTAACAAGGCAGCCCCTGGTGGGCTTTCTCAGTCGTAAAAAAAGCGCTCCTCGACGATCCGGCCATCGCGCACGGCAAACACGGCAATCCGGCTGTGCGGCGTGCGCCGGCCGGCGTGGGCGATCAGCATGTCGGCAAACAGCGCGAAGTGATTTCCGGTCACGAAAGGACCATCAATGCTCAGATCCTCGACGCCGTGGGTGGCCAGCCAGCAGCGGTTCCTGGCCCGCACCGCCTCGATACCCCGGCAGATCTGGTCGCCACCGTCCGGCAGTGCGTGCGGCTCGATGCTCACGACGTCATCGGCCCAGTACTTTTCGCCGGCGGCGCAGAATTCGCCCGCCAGCCACATCGCCGTGAAATCGCTGGCGACCGAGTCCACGCCTGGTGGTGGCGGCGAGCGATCAGCACGCATCAACGGGCTGCCTGGTACACCGTGGGGGAGATGTGGCCATGAGGCCCTCGGCGGGTCGTCGATTGATCGGGAGCGGGTTGCTGCGCTGCAAGGAAACATTTCCCTTGCAGCGCAGCGGACGTGTCGATTACTTCAACGTGATTTCGCGAAGCATGTATTCGCCCTGGATTTCCCGGATCTCGTTATACAGCTCGAGCACTTTCTCGTTGCTGGCATCCATGTTTTCCTGTCCCCAGGCTTCCATGAACGCGTTGTACCGTTCGCGGCTCGGCGCCATCATTTCGGTGCTCGGGAACTTGATGACCAGCATCAGATCGAAGGCACCTCGCGCTGGTACCTGGTTGGCGTAGATCGCGTAGTCCTCGACATGGCCGAGCGATTTGGCGACTTCGTTTGCTGAGGCCCAGGTCGACTTCAACCCCTCCAGATAAATACCCTGAGTGCCTGGATCGAGCTTGACCGTTGTTATGGTCCAGTACGCGTCGGATATCTCATAGTCTTCCCAGGCTTCCAATTGGGCCGCAGCCGGGGCAGCGATCACTACACCCAGCAACATGGAGAAAGCAATTGCGCATGTGCGCACAAGATTTAAGCGTTGCATAGCATTTCCTCTTTGAGTTTTGACAGTGTTGTGGTTTGATTCCGCGTTTTCGCGGTTTCCGGCTTTCTGGAGATGGACCTCCTTTCTGCACGAAATCATGTCCGCCTTTAAAAGCGCATTTTTCATGTCGCCATCGCCCGCCTCAGCTTTGGCGCCGAGCCGTAGGTCAGTGCTCGCCACAGCCACTCCAACGGGCCGTACTGGAATGCTTTGAGCCAGAGGTTGGAGAGCACGGCCTGGGTGAGATACACCGCGCAGGCAAATGCAATCAACGCCTGAATCGGCCACTGGCCAGCCTGGTCGAAACCAATCCCGTAGAAGACCGTCAGCCCGATCAGGGTCTGGCCCAGGTAGTTGGTCAGCGCCATGCGCCCGGGCGCGGCCAGCAGCCGCAGGCTGCCCGAAGCGCGGCGCCACAGCAGCACGAACCCGGCGGCATAGGCCAGGCCGAGCGGAATCACGGCGAAGGTGTAGGCGATGACGGCATACAGGCCGTTCAGGGAATGCGGCCGGTCAAAGCCGATACCGTCGAGTGCGGCCAGGATCGGGCCGGCCACGAGACCTGACAACCCACCGATCATCAGGACGCCGACCAGCAGCCGGGTGTTGCCGAGCAGTTCACCGCGCACCAGCCTGCGCCCGGCCCACAGGCCGAGCAGCATGATCGCGAACAGCTTCGGCCAGCGCCAGGTGTCGAACAGGTAACCGAAGCGCAGCACGCCGAGAGCGAAGGAAGACTGCAGCCGCTCGCTCCAGTCGCTCAGGCGAAGATCGACCATCGGATCTTCGGCCCCCGGCGGCATCATGGCATAGGCCAGGTTGTACAGGCCCAGGCTCTGATCCACGCCAAAAGCCCAGAACAGCGCGTAACCGGCGATGGGCACCAGCAGCGCAAGGCCCGCGACGATCAGCAGGGTCCGGTCGGTCCAGTGCCGGACGGCCAGCAGCACGAAACCGAGCAGCGCGTAGGGCGCCAGGATGTCGCCCACCCAGAACACGAACAGATGGAGCAGGCCAATGCCCAGCAGGATACTGGTACGGCGTAGATAGATCCGCGTGGCGGCCGCGCCACGACCTTCGAGCCGTGCCAGCTGAAGGGCAAAACCCAGCCCGAACAGGAAAGAAAACAGGGTATAGAACTTGCCGTCGATGACGGCCAGGTGCAGGAAATCGATCAGATCAAATGCGCTGCCGGCCAGGACGTTTCGCTGCTCCGGCCCGAGAAACTCCCAGCCGCTGAAGAAGCGTATATTGGCCAGAAAGATGCCGAACAGGGCAAAGCCTCTGAGTGCGTCCAGCACATCGTGGCGTTCGTTGCGACCGGTCGGCGCCAGGTCAGTCATGATGCCCTGCTGAATGTGATGTTCATCACAAATAGCCTGCGCCGCTCTCGGCGCCGCATCAATGCCGCCAGCGTCAGAGTTGCGTCATTTCTGCGTCAATCGGCGTTGACCAAGCAGGAATTTTCCGTGAGATTCGGCGCCGGCAGCAGATCCGGCCAGCCGTACTTGTTCCAGGCCGCAACCAGGCCGATGCGTTCGGCGAATGCGAGAAATTCGGGATGCAGGCGGACCTGGCGGATGGGCTCGATATCGGCCCACAGCGACATCAGGCAATACATGTTGGCCGGGGTAATCTGCGCACCGAGCGTCTTGAAGACCATCTTGCTGTAGCCCATCCAGATGGCCGGGGCGACGATGCTGGTGTCGCTGGCATCCGGCAGGGTGGCGTGGAGATAGTCGAGCATGGCGCAATACAGCTTCCGATGAACCGCGCGCCCGCTGCAAACCCCCCGGGCGGCGATCCGCCAGAAGGTATCCAGGGCCGGACCCGAGAGCGGCCTGGTGCCGGCCGGCGGAAAGATCACGCTGTTCATCAAAAATCGCGTCTGCCAGTACTGCTCCACGGCGAGCTTGCGATCTCCCGATGCCGCCGTGGCCACCGCCAGCCACATCGAGGGCAGGCCAAGATCGACCATTCGCTGGCCGGCAGCGACCGCTTCATCGATGTTGCCGAGGTTGAGCCGGGCGACACAAAGCATCGCGAAGTTGCGGCCGTTGACCGGATCCTGGTCGATGGCGGCCTCGATGTAGGGCAGCGCCTCGCGCGTTTGGCCGATGTAGAGCAGGAACGAGCCCAGGCGCAGCGCGACATCCGGGTTGTCGGGCTCGAGCCGGTAGGCCTCAAAAGCCAGGTCCAGCGCGCCGACCGGATCGTTCTGGGTCCAGCGATGGATTCCCAGCATGGCGCGCGCGTGACCCTGGCCGGGATCCAGCTCGATCGCCTTCAGCGCACACTCGGCCATACGCGCCGACTTTTCGAGCCGATCCAGGCAGGGGGTGTAGACGGCGGTGTAGACCTGCGCCTCGGCCAGCGCCGTCCAGCAGGCGGCGAACTCCGGATCAATCGCCAGCGACGCCTCAAGCAGTTCCACGGCCTTGGCCAGCACGCCATCGCCGATTGCGCGTGCAGTCAGGGCCCTGCCCTGTAGGTAAAGCGTGTAGGCCTCGTCGCTGGGAGTGGTTTGGCGCCGCCCGGGCACTTGAACGTCGATCTTCAACACCCGACCCAGCTCGCCCGTGACCTCGCGGGCAATTTCGGCCTGCAAGGCGAACGCATCCCGGGCATTGCCATGATAGACCTTGGCCCAGGATTCGAAGCCGGTCTGTCCATCAATCAGGTTGATGTGCACCCGCAGCCGCTCGTCCTGCCGATGAACCGAGCCCTCGAGCAGATAGGCCACGCGCAAAGCGCCCGCAATCTCGGGCAGCGGCTGATCCATGCGAGTCGCCATCAGGCAAGAAGCACGCCCGGCGACCAGCAGCTGCGGCACCTGTCCCAGGGCGGTGACCAGTTCGTTGAACAAGCCCAGCGCGATGGGTCCGACCCTTTCGTCGGCCTCCGGCCACTGGAACGGCAGCACGGCCATCCGGATACGCGGATCGCCATCACTGAGCGCCAGACCGGCGTCGCGCAATCGCCAGGCATCGCGCAAACGGGCGGATTCGGCAACCCGGCCCTGCCCCGGCCACTGCGCCAGCGCCTGCTCGACCGCCCGCTGCAGGCGCTGCTCGACCTGCGCTCGCTGATCGGCCAGCCAGCGAGCGAACGGCTCGCCCAGCTCGATGCCGTTGAGCAATGGCTTTCGGCCAATGGCAATGACCTGACCGACGACCTGCTCGGCTTGCCCCCGGGCCAGCGCGTCTTCCAGTCCGCTCAAGTCCGACTGCACGTACTGGTCCTGGATAGCCACTCGATTGCGTTCGCTGTCGAGCACATCGTCGCCAAACGGGCTGAGCTGCTTTTTGAGCTCCAGCAGGGTCTGACGCAGGCTGGCTCGGGCATGCGCGCGGAATTTACCCGGCCACAACAGCGCGCTGACGCGGTCCCGGTCCATGGGCCGGCCAGGCCGCAGGCAAAGCACAGCCAGCAGTGCCTGACAGCGCTTGCCCTTGACCATGATCTCGGCGCCGTCCGGGGCATGCAGCCGAAAACCACCGAACAGGGTCACATGCAGCGTGGTGCTTGCGACGACCCTGGCCTGTGATTTCATCACGTAGTTCATCGCAGTGCCGCAGCGCGCGCTACGCGGGCAAGCCCGGGCTGAAAGAGTCGTTTCATGGGCCGCGTCGCCACCTCAGGGTCCGCATACGGCGTCGAAAACCCCTAAAACTTGATATATATCACATTTTCGATGGCAGGAACAATCTCCGACGCAGCGGCTCGAAGCCGCACATAGCGTCGTCCAACTCGGCGGCCCGGGCTGCCCTGCTACCCGGAACTGTTCCAGCGCCCCATCAATTCAAGCCCCAAGTCCTCGTTTGCCATGTTGAAGAGCACGACGACCACGATGAAGACACAGGGGACCGCAAGCAGCCAGGCTGCACGGACGTCCAGATGCCTTGCCACCAGCGCCGCAATCGCGAAGGCGATCAGCGCGTGGACAACGCCGACAAGGTTCAGGTGCTTGATGTTGCCCGACATCCCCAATGCGACAATCGCGAGATAGGCGACCAACGCCAGCCCGGCCGCCTGAAGCCTGCCGGTCTTTCTTGTGACCAGGATCGCTACGAGCATCAGCGGCAGCACGCTGGCAATCGTGACCTGCGCCACACCGACATAATGCTCGAAAATGAAATCGATCATGAATTCGATCGTAGTTGCTCACCGGCACCAAATCCAGTGCCGTAAGGCGCGCGCATTAGAGGTGCCGTCTGACATCCATGCGATAGTGAAGGACGCGCACGATCAGGACCTCGGAGTCAACGGCCTGATAGAGAATGATGTGAGAGCGATACTCGTAGCGGCGCAGTCCGGCGCTCAACTGCTCGGCGGGTCGGCCGAGTCCGGGGTTTCAGGCGCGCGCTCGGTGTAGTCGTCGATCAGCGTGCCGTGCCCACTACTCCGCGGAGACGAAAGGGTTTTCCACCTTCAATCTTTCAATCACCTGTCGATGATCGAGGTCTTCGGAATACAGCCGCTGGCAACCGGAGCGAATCGCCGCCTCGACGATCAGCGCATCGAACCACGAAAGCTTCCAGGTGCGAGAGAGCTCGTGCGCGTCGAGGATCAGGCTGGCATTGGCGGGCACGACCTCGAATTCGGCCAGCGCTTCGAGCGCGGCGCCGGCGTCGTGCCACGACAGCGCGGGCTTGAGCTTGCGCGTCAACACCGAGCGCAGTTCGATCAACACCTGGGTGCTGATGATGATCTGGTGCTCGCACGCCAGCTCTCGCAACCAGCCGCGGATGAACGCCATTCTTTCGGGCTCGCGACGATCCAGCCGGTAGACCCAAAGATTGGTGTCGATGAAGACCCGCACTCGCGACCCACTCGTCAGCCGGTCTGGCGTTCGTGCAAGGACTCGCGCGACCAGCGCTGGTCGCTGGCCGAATCGGTCCGCTCGGCCACCGCGTCCAGCGCATCCAGCGCGCGCAAGCGGCGCTCGCGGGCATTCACGTATTGGGTCAAATACTCACGCACCAGCGCATTAACCGAGGTGTGCTCGCGCACCGCCGCCTCGCGCGCCTTTTGCAGCAGTTCATCATCGAGACTGAGGGTGAGATTGGCCATGTCAGTATCCTCCGAAGTGCCTGTTGAGCACAGCATCAGTGTAGCACGTAGTTCTGTCCCGGCTTCGAATCGGACCTGGGCGCGCAATCAATCGCATTCGAAGTCGTCTTCCCGCTCATCGCTGACGCTTGTGGCGACAATCGGTCGGCAAAGGTCCGGCCAGCCGTGCTCGCGCCAATAATCCAGCATGCCGCTGTCGCGAATGCGCTGTCGGAAGGCCTCGGACTGGCGGAAGTGCTTGAGCTTCGGCGTCCACATCCAGAAGCGCGGAGAATTTCCGCCGGGTTCATTCGATTCCGGGTCGGCAAAGTAGGTGCGCGCGACCGCATCGGCATGGCCCAGCGCGACCGCAATCTCACGCGGGACGCGCAGCCCGTAGGTCGAACTCGGCTGCGCCAGCGCGTCGGCATCGAAGCCGAGTTCGCGGGCCACGGCGATGAATCGGCGGGCGTCGGGCGATCCGGGTGACAGATCGCCTTCCAGCAGATCGTGCAGGTAGGGCAGCAGAGGAATCAGGTCGGGATCACGACTGGCCAGATCCCGTGACAACAGCGCGTTGGCCGCCGGCGTCTCACCGAGCCGCCGGTAGATATCGGCCATGTTGCCCTCGGCACTGCCCTGGTAGCCATACAAAACGGCCGACTCCAGCTTGTCCAACGCCCGTTCAGCCTCGCCCATGGCCTCCAGCGCCAACCCCTCGATCAGCACCCAGAATTGCCGCTGCTCCGGATCCTCGTCTTGTTTCCTTAGAGCCGCGATCCGGGCCTTTTCCAGATAACCCTGCGCCAGCCAGGTTTGCGGCGTTGCGTCGAAGTCGGGTATCCGCTTCTTGATCGACTCGAGCGCTTCGGAAAAATCCTCCCACCGGTTGAGATAGCCGTAGGCCGTCAGCGTCGCGGACCAGGCTTCGGTATTGTCTGGATCCAGCGCCAGAGCCCGTTCGGCTGCTGCCAGGGCGCGGTGCTGATAAGGGGGCAGTGCCAGCGAGTGGTCCCAACTGGGCAAGACGGCGAGTGAAAATGCGAGCTCGCCCCACGCGTCGGCGTATTCCGGATCGAGTTCGACGGCCTGTTGCAGCAATTCGACACGCAAGCTTGCGCTTTCCGGCGACAGCACGGAACGCGACTGACGCGCCTGCAGGTACAGATCGTAGGCGTCCAGATTTGCGGTAGTGGCCGTCACCTGAACCGCGGTGCCGCGCGCCAGCCCCATCGTCTCGCCGAGCGCGGCAACAATCGCATTGGCGATTTCGTCCTGGATGGCGAACAGGTTCTCGGCCGAAAGCTCGCGGTCCCAGGTATCCGACTACAGGTGCGCGTCGCTGCCGGCGCCTATCAACTGGGCCATGACCCGCACCCGATCGCCGGCCTTGCGCACCGAGCCTTCAAGCACATAGGCCACGCCCAGCGTTTCGGCAATGACCGGGATCGACTTGTTCTCGTTCTTGAAAAGGAATGATGAGGTCCGCGACGCCACGCGCAGGCCGTCGATCCCGGCCAGTACGTTGAGGATTTCCTCGGCAATGCCTTCGGAGAAGTAGGCCTGATCGCCTTCGCGCGAAAGGTCGATGAACGGCAGCACCGCGATCGAGACCGGATCGGGCCTGGTAGCCGTCGATGCAGCGTCGGTGACAGCATCGTTCGCCAACGCGGGCGACGGCGTCGCCGGCGCCGTCGGCCCGGGAAGCAACCGGTCGGCCACCAGCAGCCCGATCGCCAGCACAGCAGCAATCAGCGTCGCCCAGTTGAGTTTCTGGGCGGTTTGTTGTTTGGTTTCGGGATCGACCTCGGCATCCTTTTCGCGCCGGATGCCCTCGGGCGTCATTTCGAACACCCACGAAAACACCAGGGCCAATGGAAAGCCCAGCGCCAGAATCAGCACGATGATGCGGATCGCGGTGTCCGGCACGTCGAACACCGGCAGCAGCGTCTCGGCCACCTGGATCACGACCCAGGCCGCGACGATATAGAACAGCGCGACCCGGAACACATTGCGGCGTTTGAGTTCGGTGAACAGGTTCATCAATGCGGCTCCCAGGGATTGATCAATTCGACCCCGCTACGCTGGAAGTCACCGACGTTGCGCGTGGCAACAGCAAGTCCGTGAACGATGGCCGTCGCCGCGATCAGGGCGTCGCGCACCGGCGCCGGATCGGGCACGTGATAGCGCGCGCTCAGGCGCACCACGGCCAGATCCACCGCCAGGATCCGGTCCCGAAAGGTGACAAGAACCTGCTGCTCCAGCCATTCGCGCAATACAGCGCCGCTGTTGTCATCCCGCCGTTCGGCCAGGCAGACGCCGATCTCCAGTTCCTGGATGTTGATCACCGACAGCCAGCAGTCGGTGATCTCGGTCCGGCGCGACCAGGCGGCGAACCGCTCATCGGCCTTGCCGGCCGCGACCTTGCGTAGTTCGGAGATCACGTTGGTATCGAGCAGAAGGGCCATGACGTTTTCACAGCTCGGCCGGTCGCGCCGGCTCATCGAGCCGCGGGATGTCCAATGCGACTTCGGCCGCCTCGGGCGTCATGGCCAGCGCATCGGCGAGCGATGCCGGGGCACCGGACAGTCGCCGGTAGTGCTCGATGGTCATTAACACGTGCGATGGCCGGCCGCGCTCGGTAATAAATACCGGCCCATCACCGGCCGACTTCTTGACCCTGCTGACGGCTTGATTGAATTCGCGACTGGAAACGTTCTTGATGCTCATATTCGGTCCTCCGCGGGGATTTGTAGATATAATACTACAATTTGATTTGAGCTCTCGTTGGGCGTTCGTCTCCGCCGCGCGGATCAACACGCCTTCCGGCGTTTGAGTTCGGAAAACAGGCTCACGGCGTCACTCGCATTCGAAGTCATCCTCTCCGACTGCTTGGCACTGTGGTGGAAAGCCGTTCTCGCGCCAGTAGGCATGGATGTCGAGGTCTTGGACGCGCTTTCTGAATTCCGACGACTGCCGGTACTTGCCGTAGGCCTCGCCCCAGATCAGGATGCTGAACGGGGTCAGGTCGAACGAACCGCCCAGCGGTACAAGCAGGTTGACCACGTGGCTGCTGTTGTCTGCCAGGTCCAGGTGCTCGTCGGCGTAGGCCCGGATCTCGCGCGCGAGCGCCTCGTGGTCGCCCTCCAGGCTTTTCCAGGCCGCCCAGAGTTCGGCGTGCCGGCGCCAGCCCGGCAGGTACAGGGACTGGTTGGTCACGAACATGAAGTGTGCTTTCAGGTCGAAACGGGCCAGCAGCGGGAGACTGAGCCACTCATCGGTGGTCGCCCCGGCATCCAGCGCCCGCAGATAGGCCGCCAACGCCTCGTCCATGCGTCCCAGGCTGGTCAGCGTGTCGTAAACGTTCTCGGCGCAGGGCGCGTAGTACGGATCGTCTTCGTTGCATGCCTGGAACTGCGCCAGCGCGGCTTCCAGTTCGCCGGTTTCGCCATAGCTGACACCCAGCCAGTTGCGCGCCGAGGCATTCTTCGGGTCGAGGGCGATCGCCCGCTCCAGGTCGTCGATGATCTGCGAGATGCCGTGCCTGGCCCTGCCGAAACGCGCTTCGGTCAGGCGGCCTAACGCCAGCACCGCGATCGCCAGCGCGTTGTCCGGATCGTTGGCCAACGCGGCTGCCGCGTACTCTTCGAAGCGTGCAACGGACAGGTCCCGGGAGAGGCCCAGGTCGCCGTACTCGTCGTCCAGCACGTGGATCGCGGCCCGGATCGCCCAGGCCGCGGCGAAATCGGGATCGAGTTCCACGGCGCGGGCCAGCAGTTCATCGGCGCGGTCCATCCGGTTCCGCGCGTTGTAGAGCGCACGCGCCTCCAGGTAAAGTTCGTAGGCGTCGAGGCTGTCGGTACGCGCGCCGACCTCGAGCGCTTCGGCGCCCGGCAGCGCAATCGATCCGCGCAGGGCTTCGACGATCGCGGTCGCGATCTCGTCCTGGATGGCGAACACGTTCTCGGCGGTCAGCGACCGGTCGTAGGTGTCCGACCACAGGTGCTTGTCGCTATCGCCGTCGATCAGCTGGGCGGTGACGCGGATCGCGTCGCCTGCCTTGCGCACGCTGCCCTCCAGCACGTGGCGGACCTCGAGCTCGCGCGCGATGCCGGGAATGCCGATGTCGTCGCGGTCGCGGAAGCGGAACGCCGAAGTCCGGCTCGCGACTTCAAGCCCGTCGATGCGCACCAGCACGTTCAGGATCTCCTCGGCGATACCGTCGGAGAAGTAGCCCTGGTCGGCGTTCGGCGACAGGTCCTCGAACGGCAGCACGGCGATCGAGGCGGGATCTACGGCGTCGTCGGCCTCGGCAGACACCCGGTCAGCCGGAGAATCCAGGTTGGCCAGCGCCGGTTCGGCCGTTGCTACAGAGGGTTCCGGCATCAACCGGTCGGCGACCAGCAGTCCGATCGCCAGCACGGCAGCGATCAGCGTCGCCCAGTTCAGCTTGTGCGCCGTATGCTGCTTGGTCTCGTGATCGACCTCGACATCCTTGTCGCGCTTCAGGCCCTCAGGAGTCAGCTCGAAAACCCAGGCAAAGACCATTGCCAGCGGAAAGCCCAGCGCGAGGATGATCACAATGGCGCGCAATGCACTGTCGGCCACGTCGAACATCGGCAGCACGGTCTCGGCCACCTGAACGACCACCCAGGCCGAGACGATGTAGAACAGGGCGATCCGGAACACATTGCGGCGTTGCAGTTCATCCCATAGATTCATCGAATGCTCTCCTTGACCAGCACCCGAAACGCCCTGCAGCGCAGGCAATGAGCATGGTGCGGTTTTCGCGAAGCGAAAGAAGCACCATGCGAATGCCGTCGCGCGTGCAGGCAATGAGCATGGTGCGGTTTTCGCGAAGCGAAAGAAGCACCATGCGAATGCCGTCGCGCGTGCAGGCAATGAGCGTGGTGCGGTTTTCGCGAAGCGAAAGAAGCACCATGCGAATGCCGTCGCGCGTGCTTGAGTTCGGCAACAATATTCATGCTTCAGCTCCGCCGGGAACAGCCTCGGCCTTGCCGCCGAGTCAAGTACACCGGTCGCATCAGGTCGAGGACCGTGGATCGTTCGAACTGGTTGTACAACTCGAGCGTCGGGTAGACGTCTTCGAACAGCACCACCACCCGGCGCCGCAATGCGCTTGCGATACGCAGAATCATTCCGCCTCCTTGAGCAGCGATTGCCAGTTCACAATCAGCGAGATCGGCGCTTCAGGACCCGGGTCGCTGTCGATGAAGACAAACGAGTTCGGGTTTTCTGCCGCATTCGGCGTCGGGTCGTACGTGCCGCCCCGCTGCCACGGTGTCTGGAACAATACCCGTGGCGCTGAAAAAGAAAACTCGTCCGCCGTCGCCTCGATGTCCACTGCCATCAGCGTACCGGTCTCGGTGACAAAGAACAGCTCATCGCCCTCGAGGCTCCACCGCGGCACATAGCTTTTGTTATCAGCCACCAGCCATTTGCGCTGGCGCTGGCCTTCCGGCCAGGCCGGCACGAACGGGACGACATAAATCCTCGAAGTGCCGCTCGTGTCCTGATAAGCCAACCAACGCCCATCCGGCGAGACCCTGCCATTGAATTGCGGGCCGGGCTCGGTGATCAGCGGAATCTCCGTCCCGCCGTCCAGCGGCACGGCCATGATGTCGTTGCGGTCTGAGGCCAGTATGGAGTCGGTGCTGATAATCAGGAAACGTCCATCCGCCGTCCAGTCCGTGGGGTGATCGTCGGCGCCCTGGTTGTCACGGACCAGCGTGTGCGCGCCGCCACCGATGCGCATGCGATAGAGGCCGCGTGGATTTCCGGCGTCCCCATCCCATCGGAACACCAGTTCAGTCCCGTCCGGCGACCAGACGGGTCGCTCTTCGCTGCCCGGTAGAAAAGTCAGGCGCTGCGGGGGCAGGGAAAACCCCGACACCGTCTCTTCCAGATCCTGCTGCCATCCGGTCGGCCGGGTCCAAAGATCGCTCGATTCGTTGGGCGAGACCATCGCCATCGCCAGAATGCGGCCATCCCGGCTCAACGATGTACTGAGGACCTGCGCGCCGGCGGTGTAGCCGGTCACGCGCCGGCCGTTGTAGGCAAACAGGGACACGCGACCTCCTTGCCAGGCCTGTCCATAGCCAAGCTGAACGCCGGCTGTCTCCGAACCGGACGGGCGGTACAGCGCCAGAACGCCAGAGGCGCTGGCCGAAAACTGCCCGTGCCATATGGACAGATCGGCTGCGATGCCGCCGGCGATGGCAACGGGGCGACCGCTGCCCGTGGCCGACTCCAGATCCATCGGGGTGGCGAGCAGCACGCCGTCGCTCACATGCAGCAGCCAGCCGTCGATCCAGGCCGCGCTGTAGTTGGATGCCATCAGGCGTCTGGGTGGCGCATCGGAATCCAGCGTACCCAGATAGATGCCGTTGTTGTCCATATCGTCGAGCACAGCGGTCACGGCGGTGAACAGATACTGATTGGTTCCGGCGATCACAAACGGCCAGCGGTGGCTGGTATGCGGGCTCTCATCGAGCGTTGTAAGCGGCGCGGGTTCGCCGCCATTGGCGCCAATGATCGACAGGCCGCTGCGAAAGTCATGGGTGTAGACGATGCGGCCGTCTTCGGTCCAGGCACCACCGCGCGCGGCGCCGACTGCGGCCACGTTGATGATGGTGTCGCTGGCGAGGTCGTAGCGACGCAGCTGTCGGCCATCGAAGAAGGCCAGCTCTCGACTATCCGGATTCCAGAAGGGGAACATCGCGCCATCGGTTCCGGCCAGCTCGCGCGGATCGGGCTGGTCCAGCGCGCGCACCCACAGGCGGCGCACCTGATCCGCGCCGGAGGCGACAAACGCGATCATGCGGCCATCCGGTGAGACCACCGGCGGGCCGGCCAGATCGCCCAGAAAATCGATGCGCGTGCCCGCCGGCGCCTGGATGCTGGCAAACAGGACTCCGGTGTTGGTCAGTGATTCCGCCTGTGCCTGCACATCGACAGAAACGCTGGCCTGTTGTGCGGAGGGCTCCGGATTGCTTTGCGCCAGCCAGGTCAGACCCGCTGCGGCGGCGGCAGTAAGCAGCAGGATCAATGCGAACGAGCCGTTACGGCGGCGGGGTGCAGCCGCCTCAGCCGCATCTTCCGTTACCAGATCCTCCGCTTTCTTCACGCCATCGGGCGTGAGCTCATAGGCCCAGGACAGAAACAGCGCCAGCGGAAAGCCCAGCACCAACAGCCCGGTGACGGTCTTGAACACCCACGCCGGCGCGCCGAAGTTGTCCAGCATGATGTCGGCGGCCTGGATGATGAACCAGGCGATTACGCCATAGGCAATGGCCACCCGGAAGACGTTGCGGCGCTTGAGTTCGTTCAGCAGGTTCATGGCGTCACTCGCATTCGAAGTCGTCCGCGCCGCTTGCGGTGACGATCGGGCGGCAGACATCCGGGAAGCCGTGTTCGTGCCAGTAGTCGGGCAAGCCGCGAGCGATCATCGCGCGCTTGCGGTGTGGCGAGTCTTTCATTCCCGGATAGCCCCGGAACCACCACCAGCCGGTCGCCTCGCTTTCTTCTTCCGCCGGCACGCGGTCGAACGCACCGAAGGCCAGGGTGTAGGCGGTCGCGATATAGGGGTCGGGCGGTGTCTCGCCGGGCGCGAGTTCGGAGCGGATTCGGGCTTCGAGTCGATCCAGCGCTTCCGTCCGGTCATAATCTTCGTCGCCGAGCGCCCGCTTCAGGTCGGCCACCATCCAGCGCGACCCGGGGCCGACCATGTCGGCCAGTTCGCGCAGCATCAGCAGCAACAGCATCTCGTCGCCCTCGGCAGCCACGGCGCCGAGGAACTGGGGGTAGGCTTCCTGGTGGCTGGTTTCGAAGATCTTCTTGAGACGTTCGATGGAGACGCCGTAGCGCCCTTGCAATGACGCGATCTCGGCGTAAGTGTAGATACAGATCGGGTATTCGGGATCGACCTCCAGGCAGCGTTCCACGGCCCGGTCGGCCTTGTCGAAGAAACCAAGGTTGCGCCAGGTCTGGGCGAGCCAGACGTGCGCTGTCGTAAATTGTGGGTCGATTGCGATGGCGTGTTCGTAGAGCTCAATCGCCCGCGCGTAGTCTTCGACCGGATGCTCGCGCACGAAAAACGCCGAGGCAGTCAGCGCGGCGACGTTGTCCGAGTCGAGCTCCAGCGCGCGTTCGGCTGATCGACGCCCAAGATCCTTGTAGTCGCGATCGAGAAACCCCCAGGACGGCGAGACGACGTAGGCCATGGCCAGCCAGCCGTGCGCTCGGGCGAAGCCGGGGTCGGCTTCGACGGCACGCTCGAGCAGTTCGATTGCACGCGGCAGGTTCTCGTAGTTGCGATTGATGAACAGTTCGCGCCCGGCCAGGAACGCTTCGTAGGCATCGATGTCATCGGTGCCTCCCGATGCCCCGCCGCCCTCGATCGCGACGTCCAGGCGCTCGGCCAGTGCATCCGTGATGGCCTGGGCGATCTCGTCCTGGATGGCGAATACGTTCTCGGCGCTCAGCCGGCGATCGTAGGTTTCCGACCACAGGTGCTGATCAGTCCGCGCGTCGATCAGCTGGGCGGTGATCCGGATGGTGTCGGCGGCCTTGCGCACCGATCCCTCGAGCACGTGACGGACCTGCAGTTCCTCGGCAATATCGCGGATGCTCAGCTCGCTCTGGCTCTTGAACGCGAAGGCCGAGGTGCGCGAGGTGACGTTGAGCGACTCGATCCTCGACAGCACGTTGAGAATTTCCTCGGCGATGCCGTCGGAGAAGTACTGCTGATTGCCCTCGGGCGACAGATCAGCGAACGGCAGGACCGCGATCGAGGCCTGGTCCGGTTCGTCGGACTGCGGCATATCGGAGGCGGTCGGTGCGCCCCCTTCCGGGACCGAGGATTGGACGACGGGACGAGCAACCGGTTCAGGCATCATCCGGTCGACCACCAGCAGACCGATTGCCAGCAGGGCGGCGACCAGCGTCGCCCAGTTGAGTTTCTGGGCGGTTTGTTGTTTGGTTTCCGGATCGACGCGCGCGTCCTTGTCGCGCTTGATGCCTTCGGGCGTCAGTTCGAAGACCCACGAAAACACGAT
Source organism: Pseudomonadota bacterium (assembly GCA_013285445.1). Lineage (NCBI taxonomy): Bacteria > Pseudomonadati > Pseudomonadota > Pseudomonadota bacterium. The sequence continues at coordinate 2,373,124 of CP053448.1, forward strand.
GGCCAATGGAAAACCCAGCGCCAGGATCAGCACGATGATGCGGATCGCGGTATCCGGCACGTCGAATACCGGCAGCAGCGTTTCGGCCACCTGGACGACGACCCACGCCGAGACGATGTAGAACAGCGCAACCCGGAACACATTCCGGCGTTTAAGTTCGGCCCAGAGACTCATCTCGGCGCCCCTTGGAATATCGCCATATCAGTGATATGCTTTTCCATATGAAGACTACCCTGAATATCGACGACAGCGTCATGCAACGCCTGCGCGAGGAAGCTGCGCGCCAGGGTCGCACCATGTCGGAGCTGGTCGAGGCCGGCTTGAGACGGGTGCTTGACGAGCCCGAGCAAGATATCGATCAGGTACGAGAGCCGCTGCCGCAGTGGCACAGCGGCGGCGCGTTTGTCGACGTAGCCGACCGCGATGCGCTGGATGAACGGATGAACAAGGGCAGCTGAGCCGCTCGTATGTTCGTCATCGACACCAATGTGTTGCTGTATGCGGTCGATGCCGACAGTGAATTTCATGGGCCGTGCCGGGAACTGATCGAACAGGCGCGCGGACAGGCAGCGCCGTGGTTTCTGACCTGGGGCATCTGCTACGAATTCCTGCGTGTGGCCACCCACCGGCGGGTTTATCGCAATCCCTGGACCAGTCAGGCGGCCTGGGGCTTCATCCGAACCCTGCTGGCCTGCCCCGGACTGAGCATGCTCACCGCGACGCGGCGGCACGCGGCCGTGCTCGGGCAATGCCTGGACGAGTTGCCGGAAGCGCGTGGCAACTTCATGCATGACCTGCATATTGCCGTCCTGATGCGCGAGCACGGCATCGCCCGCATCGTGACCCGCGACAGCGATTTCCACCGCTTCGGATTTCTGCAGGTGGTCGATCCGCTGCGGGCGGCGCAGAGCGGATAAGGTCAAGGGGCGCTCTGCCGACGCGTTGTTTGCCGCCCCGCCCCGAAACACCGTGCAGCGCAGGCAATGAGCATGGTGCGGTTTTCGCGGAGCGAAAGAAGCGCCATGCGAATGCCGTCGCGCGTGCAGGCAATGAGCATGGTGCGGTTTTCGCGGAGCGAAAGAAGCGCCATGCGAATGCCGTGGCGCGTGCAGGCAATGAGCATGGTGCGGTTTTCGCGGAGCGAAAGAAGCGCCATGCGAATGCCGTGGCGCGTGCAGGCAATGAGCATGGTGCGGTTTTCGCGGAGCGAAAGAAGCGCCATGCGAATGCCGTGGCGCGTGCAGGCAATGAGCATGGTGCGGTTTTCGCGGAGCGAAAGAAGCGCCATGTGAATGCCGTGGCGCGTGCAGGCAATGAGCATGGTGCGGTTTTCGCGGAGCGAAAGAAGCGCCATGCGAATGCCGTGGCGCGTGCTTGAGTGCCGCGAACAGGTTCATGGCGTCAGTCGCATTCGAAGTCATCCACGCCGAGCGGCCGGCACTGCGGCGGGAAGCCGTTTACGCGCCAGTGCGCCGGAACGCCGAAGCGATCCAGGATGCGCTTGAACGCGTCTGAATTTCGAAGTCCGGGCAGCGACGGATCCCAGTACACCAGGGTCGATTCACTCATTTCCGGGACATCGGCGGCCAGGTCGTAGGCCCCGAGCGTCAGGTAATTCATGGCGTGGTACTTGCTCAGGTCGCCCGATCCTTCGACGACCTCGCGAACATTGGCCGGAGCGCGGCCGGTCCGATGGAACTCGAACATGGCCTGCTGCCATTTCGGGGACTTCTGGTCGATCATCATCAACATCACGGCCATCGCTGGCTGCCCTCGATCGAGCAGAGGGCGAATGAAGCTGAGCCCGCGGTTTCGGACGAAGCCGTTCTCGACGCCGGTGAGGAACACGGCCAGCGCATCGTCGGGTTTGCCCATGAATTGCAGGCTCAGCGCCTTGAAGCGCCGGCAGTTCTCGTAGACGGGGTCTATGTCCAGGCAGCGGTCCTGGTCGGCCAGGGCACGGTCGAAGAAACCCAGGTTCATCCAGTGAATGCTGCGCCACAGCCGGGCCGTGGCATTGTTCGGGTCGGCCTCGATCCCGCGGTCGGCCAGCCGCAGCGCCTCGGTAAAGTCGATCGGCCGGTTCTGGTTCTCCAGTATCGATTGGACCGACCAGGGCATCGACAGCGTCGGATCCAGCGCTAGCGCACGATCGGCGGCGGTCGCCGCCATCTCGCTGTAAGGCCGATCGACGAAACCCCAGTCCTCGATGACCGCGCCCACGGCCGCCATGCCCTCCCAGGCCCGCGCAAACTCGGGATCGAGCTCGACCGCACGCTCGAACAGACGAAAAGCCTCCGGCAGATCGGTGCGATCGCGGAACATCTCGCGTGCCTGCAGGTAGAGCTCGTAGGCGCCGATGTCGTCGGTATCGGCGAGGACCTCGACGGCGTTGAGTTCCTCGTCGCTACCGAGCGTGCCGCGCAGCGCGTCGACGATCGCATTGGCAATCTCGTCCTGGATCGCGAAGATATCGGTCAGTTCGCGGTCGTAGGTCTCCGACCACAGGTGGCGGTCGTTGAGGGCATCGATCAACTGCGCGGTGATACGCACGCGATTGCCGGCCTTGCGCACGCTGCCTTCGAGGATGTGGTTGACTCGCAGTTCGCTCGCGATCTCGGTGGCCGGCATCCCGCGCCCCTTGTAGGCGAACGACGAGGTCCGTGACGCCACGCCGAGCTTGTCCACGCGGACCAGCACGTTGAGCAGTTCCTCGGAAATGCCGTCGGCGAAATACGCGTTCTGCGCATCGCCGCTCATGTTGACGAACGGCAGGACGGCGATCGACGTGGCGTAGGATTCGGTGGCCGGATTTGCGCCTGCCGTACTTGCCGACTCGTGCGTTGTCGAGCCGCTCGCTGTTGCCTCGAGGACCCGCTCCGGCATCAGCCGGTCCGTGGTCAGCAACCCGATCGCCAGCACCGCGGCGATCAGAGTCGCCCAGTTGAGCTTGCGCGCGGTCTGCTGCTTGATCTCGGGACCCACCCGCGCGTCCTTGTCGCGCTTGAGTCCCTCGGGCGTCAGCTCGAACACCCACGAAAACACGATGGCTAATGGAAAACCCAGCGCCAGGATCAGCACGATGATTCGGATCGCGGTATCCGGCACGTCGAACACCGGCAACAGCGTTTCGGCCACCTGGACGACGACCCAGGCCGCGAGGATATAGAACACCGCGACGCGGAAGACGTTTCTTCGCTTGAGTTCGGTGAACAGGTTCATTGCGGAAACTCCGAACAATCCAGGCGGCGGCCTTCGGGGCCGTCGACGGGCCGGCAGCCGGGCGGGTAGCCGCGCGCTTCCCACAGCGACACCAGACCGAGATCGAGCGCTGCGGCAAAAAAGCGCGGGTCCTCGCGCAGCGCGGCCGTTGACGGCAACCAGGCCGAGCGCAGCCAGAACCAGAAGTCCTGGTTGTTCAGATCCGAATAATCCGATTGGTCCAGATGGTCAACAAGCAGATCCAGGCGCCCCAGGCCGATGGCCTCTTCGAGCATGTAGGGTTTCGGGGTGGTCTGCCAGAAGGCATCAACCCGGCCCGGCTCTTCCAGCGCCGCCTTGAACGGCAACCACTGTTCAGAATCCAGGCCTGCTGGCCACCGCGGCCGCAGGAACCGGGTCAGGGCCTGAATGCCCCGTTCGCGCTCACCGCTGCCCAGCAAATCCATGGCGATGATGTATTGGGCCGGCGCCCATCCGCGCTCCAGCGACAGTGCGGCTTCCGCCTCGGCGCGTGCCCGATCGCCCGCCGACAGATAGGCAATGGCCAGTTGCCCATGGTTGATTCCGGCCAGCGGGTCCATGCGCTTGGCCTGTTCGAGCACGCCAATGGCCTCATCGATGTAACCGCTGCGCAGCAGCAGGTAGCCCAGCCACATCACCGGCGTGGGATCCAGCCTGCTGCGTTCAGCCGCCTCGCGCAAGCGATCCAGAGCACCAATCAGATCGCGAGACTCGGTCAGCAGCTGCCCCTCGACGGCCAGCCCCAGAGGATGGTCGGGAGCCAGCCGGAAAGCCTGCTGCAGGGCGGCCGCAGCGGCCGCGTTGGTGGCAATCGGCCGCAGCGTGCGGATGTAGTACGGCGAGACCGAATGCGTCGCGGCCAGGTAGATCCAGGCCTCGACGAACTCGGGATCCAGCTCCACCGCGAAGCTCAGATCGGCAAGTGCCTCGGCCAGCTCGGCGCGGCGATGAAAGCGCGCACGACCGCTCAGGAAACGCTCGTAGGCCTCGAGATTGGCGGTCGGTACCGTCACCTCGACCTGACGCTTGCCGAGCAGCCCCTCCAGCCCGGTCGCGATCGCCTGGGCGATTTCCTGCTGCACGCCGAAGATATCGACCAGATCGCGCTCGTAGGTCTGTGCCCACAGTTGCCTATCACTGTCGGCATGGACCAGCTGGGCGGCGATGCGCACCCGCTGGCCCTGTTTTCTGACCGAGCCGGCCAGCACGTGACCAACGCCGAGCAGGCGGGCGATTTCGGCCATCGGGGTGTCCCTGTCCTTGAACGAAAACGCCGAGGTTCGCGAAGCGACCTTGAGGCCCTCGATCCCGGCCAGAACATTGAGCAGCTCTTCGGAAATGCCGTCAGCAAAGTACTCGTTGTCGGCATCGGGGCTCATGTTGACAAACGGCAGTACGGCAATCGAGGCCTCGCCCGAGGCTGCCGCCGGCAGGCGCGTGGATCCGGCCTCGTCGACGAGCCGGAACCGCTCTGTCAGCAGCAGCGCAACCAGCGCCAGGGTCGCGATCAGAATGAGCCGGTCCATGCGCCGCCCGGTCGTCGAGGCAATCGAGTGCTCGGGCGCGATCTCGCTCTCGCGCTTGACGCCCTCGGGCGTGAGCTCGTAGAGCCAGGAAAAGACCAGCGCCGGAATGAATCCGCCGGCCAACAGCACACCAACCCCGATCACGACCCGGTCCGGCACGCCAAAGATCGGCAGCAAAGTCTCGGCCATCTGGATGATCAACCAGGCAACGACCAGGTACAGACCGGCCATGCGAATGACATTGCGCCGGCTCAGTTCTTCCAACAGCTTCATCGCACCTGCCCGCTGCAATCGAGCCGGCGGCCGGCCGGGTCATCGACCGGCCGGCAGCCCGGCGGAAAGCCGTGCATGTCCCAGAAGCCCACGATGCCACGCTCGCGCATCAAGGCAAGGAACCGCGGATCTTCGCGCACCCAGCGCAGCGAGGGCAGCCAGCTGCTGCTGGTCATGAACTGGTAGGAGGCCTGCGGCCCGGCCAGGCCGAAAACCGTCCCGGAATCCCTGAACATCAGCGCGGCCAGCATCGGCAGCGCCCGGCCCTGGCGCGCGCCGGGTGCGTTGGCGGCCAGAAACACGGTCTGCTTAGAGGCGTCATCGAGCGCCGCGATCAACCGGTCGAGGAACTCGCGATCGTCCGCTGCGACCAGCGGCCGCGCGGCGCCGAGAAGATCGGCCGCCGCGGCCGGGTCACCGCCGTTGGCCAGTTCCAGGGCGATGACGCAGGCCCAGAACGCCTGGGCGCTGGCTTCGACCGCGCGCAGGACCAGTCGCCTGCCCTCTTCCACGCGCCCCAGCGTCGCATGGGCCAGCCCGAGATAGCCGTTGTTGATCGGCACCAGAGGATCCCGGGCCTGCGCCTGGACCAGGTGCGGCAGCGCACGCTGTGCGAAACCAAGGTCGAGCCAGGACAGGCCGAGCCACAGGCGCGCCGAGGTGTCCGCGGCGGCCCGGTCGGCAGCCTGTTCCAGCAGGCGCAGGCCTTCGGCCATCTGGACCGGATCCCCCTCGCGGAACAGCCAGTCCCCCTTGACCGCCAGGGCCACCACCAGACCCGGATTCAGGGCCAGCGCGCGGTCGGCGGCCAGCGGCGCCTGGGCGCGCAGCACATCGCGATCACGCTCGGTCGGCCAGCCGGCACTGGCCACGTGGCTGGCGGCAGCGAGAAAGGCCCAGGCTTCGGCAAAACCGGGATCGCGCTCGACCGCGAACTCCAGATCATCGATCGCGGCGTCCAGGCCAACGCGCTGGTAGAAACCCGAGCGCCCGCGCAGGAACCGCTCGTAGGCCACCAGATCGGCGGTCGGCTGGGTTACCGAAACCCGGCGCACGCCCAGCACGTCCTCCAGCGCGGTGGTGATGGCGCGCGCGATCTCTTCCTGGACGCGGAAAATGTCGGTCAGATCACGCTCGAAGGTCTGCGACCACAGGTGGGTGTCACTGTCGGCGTGGATCAGCTGGGCGGTGATCCGCACCCGCTGGCCCTGCTTGCGCACCGAGCCTTCCAGCACGTGGCGGACATCGAGCAGACGAGCAATCTCGGGGATCGGCGTGGCCGAATCCCTGAACGAAAACGCCGAGGTCCGTGAAGCCACCTTCAAGCCTTCGATCCCGACCAGAACATTGAGTAGCTCTTCGGCAATGCCATCGGCAAAAAACACGTTGTCGGCATCGGGGCTCATGTTGACAAATGGCAGCACGGCAATCGAGGCATCGCTGGTCGCCACGGCCGGCGCCAGTGCAGGCGCGGCACCCTCGGAGGGCCAGAACCACTCGACCAGCAGCAGTCCAAGCAATGCCAGGACACCGACCAGCATCAGCCGGTCCATGCGCCGACCGCTAACCGGGGCCATGGACTGCTCGGGGCTGACCTCGGTATCGCGCTTGAGGCCGTCTGGCGTCAGCTCGAACAGCCAGGCAAAAACCAGCGCCGGAACAAACCCGATGGCCAGCAGGACAATGATCGCCCTGAGCACCCAGCCCGGCACATCGAAGGCGGGCAACACGGTCTCGGCCACCTGCACGATCAGCCAGGCTCCGACCACGTACAGCCCCCCAACGCGGAAGACGTTGCGGCGCTTGAGTTCGCCGAGCAAGTCAGCCATCGACTGATGCTCCCTGCCCCTTGCGCGAGTATCTTGCCTGGAGCGCCCGGAACGCCGGGTGGTCGCGGTGGCGGTCGAAGGCGGGGTCGAGGATCAGGCCATCAAAGCCCCAGTAGCGCATATCGCGCTGCAGGTAGGTCTCCACGGCTTCGGCCACTTCCTCGCTGTCGGCGATCAGGGCGAGGATGAAAAACTGCTTGGCGCGCAGTTCGCCTTCGATCAGCGCATCGCGCTGCGGCACGGGTTGGGCCAACGCGGTGTCCATCGCTTGCCGCGCGTCGTCGGCACGGCCGAGCAGCGCCAATGCCCGGGCCCGGGCCATGTAGAGACGGTAATCGTCCGGCTGGACTTCGAGTTGGTCCGCGATTCGTGCAAGCGCAGCTTCGGACATCAACCGGACCTGATCGGCGTTGGCTTGCGCGTGGGCCAGGCGGGCACGAAAGAGTTCGACCGGCTGCCATTCGAATTGATCGTAAATCGGTCTTCCCTGTAGCGCATCCAGATAACGGTCGGACTTTTCGAATTCGCGGCGGAACAGAAACCAGCGAAACGGATCGCTACCGACAAGGCTGTTGTTCGGAGCGGCAAGCGCTTCAGGTTCCATCGTGAGCAACTCTTGCGGCTGCTCGCCCCAATAGCGGAAGCGAGCCCAGGTGTAGCCGATGCGCCAGAGCGCATCCGTGCCCTCCGGCAGGGCGGTCAGTCGACGCTGCCAGCGCCGGGCCTGCTCGAGGTCGCCGGTCAGCCAGTGCGTCTCGATCAGCGCGTTGAGCACTTCGACCGAGCGCGGATCCAGCAGTGCGGCGTCCTGCAGCAATTCCAGGGACTCGAACGGCAGCCCCTGGCGGCGCTTGATCCAGGCACGCAGCATCGGGATCTCGGCGCTGCCGGGCAATCCGCCGACGGCCCGGTCGAGCTCGGCCAGCGCGGCCTCGTAATCGAGGTCGGCGCGATAGAAGTGCTCGGCTTTTGCCAGGCGCAGGCGCGGGTCGTCGGGCGCAAGCGCGAGTGCCTTGTCGATCCACTCGCCGCCCTGTTTCCGGTGGCTGTCGCGGCGCGAGATGTACCAATACAGGTTGGTGTATTCGCGGCCCAGCTCGCCCATCGCCGCGGCAAAACCGGGGTCGAGGTCGACGGCCCGGCGGTACAGCTCGATGCGGGCGTTGATGCCCGGCTCGCTGGTATCGACGAACTGGCCGCGTGCCCGCAGGAACAAATCGTAGGCTTCGGCATTTTCGGTCGGGGCCCGGCGGGCGGCGAGTTCGGCTCCAGGGGCGATCTGTTTTCCCAGCGCCAGCGCGATGTCGGCGGCGATGTCGGTCTGGACCGCGAACAGGTTTTCAGGCGTCAGCTGCCGGTCGTAGGTCTCGGCCCAGATGTGGGCATCAGTAGAGGCATCGATCAGCTGCACGGTGATGCGCACCTGCTCGCCGGAGCGCTGCACCGCGCCCTCGAGGATATTGGCCACGCCCAGCTCGGTGCCGATTTCGCGCAGATTCTTGGTCGTCTCGGCGTATTCCATCACCGAGGTGCGCGAGATCACGGTCAGTGTCCGGTTGCGGGCCAGTTCGGTCAGCAGTTCATCATGGATGCCGTCGACAAAGAACTTGTTCTCCTTCATGGCGCTGCGGTTAGTGAACGGCAGCGCGGCGATCGAGCCGGGTGACGGAATCCAGGGATCGAGTTCGGCAGCCGGACTTTGCTCGGCTGGCCGCGGCGATGGCTGCGCCGAACGTGGTTCAGGATTTGACTGAGCCCGTGAACCGGCGTCCGATTCGGGCGCCAGCAGCGCCGGGCCGAGGTGCTGGACGATCATCAGCACCACCAGCAGCACCACTGCGCACAGGGTAATCACGTCCAGTCGACGAGCCTGAGGGCCCACGTTGCGCTGCGTGCTGCCGTCATCGACGCGAATGCCCTGTGGGCCGACTTCAAATACCCAGGCCATAGCCAGCACCGGAATAAAGCCCATGACCAGGAACGCGATCAGCGCCTTGCCGACCCAGTCCGGGGCGCCGGTAAAACCGAGCACGATGTCGGCCACTTGCAGCATCAGCCAGCCGATCACGACATAGGCCGCGGCAACACGAAACACGTTACGGCGTTTAAGCTCGGCCCATAGGCTCATCGGGTGCACTCCAGTTGTCGCAGCGGCTCTCCGGACGGCCGACAATAATCGGGCCAGCCTCGCTGACGCCAGAACTCGACCAGGCCTTTTGCTTTGGCCAGGCGCATGAAGTCCGGGTGTTCGCGGAAGGATTCGTCGAACGGCGACCAGATCATCATCAGCACGATCTGCCCCGACGGCGGCCTGGGCCGGAGCGCCTCCTCGATTGCCGCATCGTGCAGCCCCAGAAACAGCAGCAGGTTGGTCCAGTCCTTGTCCGGCATATCGGCCATTGCCGCATCGAGTCGGCCGCGCAAGGCTGATCGCGTTTCCGGGTTGGCCATCGTCGGGGCTATTTCGCGGTAAATCGCGCGCGCTTGCTCGTCGATGCGCTCGTCGTCGTGTACCCAATCGTCGAAGGCGCTTTTCGCCACTTCCCCGAAGCCGTTCTCATTGAGCGCCAGTTTGAGCAGCCACGCGCTGGCCGGGCCGCGCCAGCCCAGCTGACGGGCCCGCCGAAGGCGTTGGTCAGCCGCCTCGAACCGACCGGCGATGACGTCGATGGCGCCCAGCCAGCCGTAGTGAATGCCGCTGAGCGGATCGAGCTCGCGGGCGCGCTCGAAACAGTCGCGGGCCGCCTCGACATGCCCGGCCTCGAGCAGAGTCAGGCCTTTCCACATCCAGGTGTTGGCGTTGTTTGGATCCTCCTGCAGCGAGCGCTCGGCAAAACCCAGCGCATCGATGCGCCGCCCCGCGTCGGCGGCCAGCCGGGCGCTGACCGCCAGCGCGTTGGGCTCATCGGCTATCCGGCTCAAAGCCTGGTCCGCAGCTTCCAGGGCGCGGGCGCTGGCGGCCTCCGTTGCAACCTCGGCCGAATATGACGGCAGGACGTATTCAGTGCCCGCCAGCACCGCCCAGGCTTCGGCAAACCCCGGGTCGAGCTCGACGGCGCGGCGCAGCAGCTCGCGCGCCGGCATCAGGCTGGCGCCGCGCTGGGCGAACAGCTGCCGCCCCCTCAGATAGAACTCGTAGGCCTGCAGGTTGTCGGTGGCCCGGCGAACGCGCACCGTGCGGATGCCCAGGGTATCGGCGAGGGCGTCGGCGATCGCCTGGGCGATCTGCTCCTGCAGCTCGAAGATGTCGGTCAGCTCGCGGTCGAAGCTGCCCGACCAGAGCTGGCGATCGCTGGCCGCCTCGACCAGCTGGCCGGTAATTCGCACCTGGTCACCCTGGCGGCGCACCGAGCCGTCGACGACGTGGGCAATGCCCAGGCGACGGCCAATCTCGCGCACACCGACAGCTTCGTCCCTGAACGAAAACGACGAGGTTCGAGAGGCCACCTTCAGCCCCTCAACGCGAGACAGGACATTGAGGATTTCCTCGGCCATGCCCTCGGCCAGGAACGCGTTTTCGGCTTCCGGGCTCATGTTGGCAAACGGCAGCACGGCGACCGAGTGCGGATCGACCGGCCCAGGCGGGGCTGGCGGCAGTGGAGCAGGCGCGGGCGATGCGTTCGGCTCGGCCGTCGAGGGCACTTCCACGGGCAGCTCCGGCTGGACGCCTTCGGGCAGCACGAACTCGCGTATGGCCGACATGCCCAGCGCCAGCAGAATCAGCGCCAGGGTCAACTGGTCAAGACGACGACCCGTGCGCTTGTTCTCCGGATTGTCGCCATCCGGGCCCTGATCGAAGCGCAGCCCCCGCGGCGTCAATTCCAGCATCCAGGCCAGCGCCAGCACCGGCACAAGCGCGATCAACAGCCCGACAATCAGCGCGCGAATCGCTTCGTCGGGAAAGCCGAGGTAGGGGAACAGAAGATCGGCGATCGCGATCAGCAGCCACGACAGCGCCAGCCAGGCCAGGCCGGCGCGCAGCACGTTGCGGCGCTTGAGCTCCTCCCAGAAACTCACCACGAAACACTCGGAGAAACCGCTGAGCATCCCGCCGATCTGCGGATTGCGCGGCCCCACATGGACGCGTTACGCGCTGCGCCGGTATTCCCCGAGAGGTACCGAGAATTCGCCATCAGATTGTGTTTCCCTTTCGCGCTGTCCGCAGATCAGCGAAACAGCCCGAACCAGGCTGTGGCCGAATTCACAGAATACTTGATTGACCTCAACTTTTACAGCGTCACAGCACATGGCCCGCGATCGCGAAACCACCAGAAACTGCCGGCTCATTCGCTATAGCCAGCACCCGGGATCCGACATCTGTGGCCCCGGCGCTGCTTATGGCAACCAGCGTCAGGGGTGGAGCAGATCTGGCTGATGCCTGTAGCCGGCAAGCCCGACAGGGCTCTGCGGTGGAAGGGCCGGCTGCATCAACCGCTGTCGCGCCAGCCCGAGGTAATGGGGTAACGCCGGTCGCGTCCGAAAGCCTTGCGTGTGATGCGCGGCCCAGGGGCGCCCTGGCGGCGCTTGAACTCGGCCGCTAGCACCATCCCGGCGACCCGCCGCACCACCGCCTCGTCGGCGTCGGCCGCGGCGATCTCGGCGATCGACTGGTCCTGCTCGACGTAGCGCGTAATGATGTCGTCGAGCACGTCATAGGGCGGCAGCTTGTCCTGGTCGGTCTGGCCCGGCGCCAGTTCGGCCGAGGGCGGGCGATCGATCACGCCCCGCGGTATGGCCTCGGAGACGGTGTTGCGCCACCCGGCCAGTTCGTAGACCACGGTCTTGAGGACATCCTTGAGCGGGCTGTAGCCGCCGCACATGTCTCCGTAGATGGTGGAATAGCCCGTCGCCAGTTCACTCTTGTTACCGGTCGCAAGCGGCAGGTGCCCGAACTTGTTCGACAGCGCCATGATGATATTGCCGCGGGCGCGAGCCTGGAGATTTTCCTCGGTAAAGTTCTCCCGGGTGTCGGCGAACACTTCGGCCAGCTGCTTGAGCTGGGCCTGGTAGATCGGCTCGATGGAAATATTCTCAAAGCGCAGACCCATAAGCTCGATCTGCTCGCTGGCCAGAATTAGTGACAGCTCGGAGGTATGTCTGGAGGGCATCATCACGGCCAGCACCTGTCCAGGGCCCAGGGCATCAGCGGCCAGTGCCGCGGTCAAAGCCGAATCGACCCCGCCAGACAGGCCCAGCACCACCGATTCGAAGCCGTTCTTGAGGGCGTAATCGCGAAGACCGCGCTTGAGCACTTCCCAGATCACCGGCAGACGCGCGGTTTCACCTGTCGGCCAGTGACGGTAGTCCAGGCGCCCGGTAGCGGCGTTGAAATCCAGGCAGAGCAGCGCCTCGTCGCACAAGGGCGCCGGTTCGGAGAGCTTGCCGTGGCCGTCAACGGCCAGGGAATGCCCGTCAAAGACCAGGTCATCCTGCCCGCCAACGCAGTTGAGATAAATCAGCGGCAGTCCCGTCTCGTCGTGGCGTTGGGCCAGAATGCGGGCGCGATCCCGGTGCTTGCCATCATAGAACGGCGAGGCATTGGCCGATATGATGATCTGCGCGCCAGCCTCGCACGCCGCCGCCGCGGCCTCCGGCGTCCAGGTGTCCTCGCAGATGATCACGCCGGCCTTGACGCCGCCGACCTCGATTACGAGGGGACTGTCACCCGGAACGAAATAACGTCGCTCGTCAAATACCGCATAGTTGGGCAGATCCCACTTGTCATAGCTGTCCAGGATCCTGCCGTCACGCAACCATGAGACCGAGTTGAAGCGTTTTTCGGCATCAGCACGGGGGTGGCCGACGATCACATCAATGCCACGGACCGCTGCGGCGATCTCGGCCAGAGCGGCGTCGCTGGCCTTCATGAAACCGGGGCGCAGCACCAGGTCTTCGGGCGGGTAGCCGGTCAGCGCCAGCTCGGGAAACACCACCAGATCAGCCCTGAGTTCGTCGCGAGCGCGAGCAACGCGCGCGAGAATCCGGTCCCGGTTACCGGTGATATGGCCGACCCGGAAGTCGTCCTGGGCGAGTGCAATTCGGAGCATTACGGTTTCCGGTTTACGGTTTCCGGTTTTCGGGTGCTGACAGGCACGAACGCCCGAATTCTGAACCCGTAAACCGTAAACCGGAAACCGTCCACCTTTTACTTCAGGCGACCTGCAATCGCGTCGCCAAGCTCGGTCGGCGAGCGCACCGTCGTCACCCCGGCCTCTTCCAGGGCTTCGTACTTGGCTTCGGCCGTGCCCTTGCCACCGGCGATGATGGCGCCGGCATGGCCCATGCGCTTGCCGGGCGGCGCGGTCACGCCGGCGATGTAGGCGGCCACCGGCTTGCTGACGTAATCGGCGATGAACTCGGCCGCGTCTTCCTCGGCCGATCCGCCGATCTCGCCGACCATGATGATGCCCTCGGTTTCCGGGTCTTCCTCGAACAGCGACAGGCAGTCGACGAAGTTCATGCCCTGGATCGGGTCGCCGCCGATGCCGATGCAGGTCGACTGGCCCAGGCCCACCTGGGTGGTCTGGTAGACCGCCTCGTAGGTCAGCGTGCCCGAGCGCGAGACCACGCCGATCTTGCCCTTCTTGTGGATCTGACCCGGCATGATGCCGATCTTGCACTCGTCGGGCGTGATGATGCCTGGGCAGTTGGGGCCGATCAGGGTGACGTCGTCGTAACCGTTGAGCGCGGCCTTCACGCGCATCATGTCGAGCACCGGAATGCCTTCGGTGATGCAAACGATCACGCGCACGCCGGCATCGGCGGCCTCGAGGATGGCGTCGGCGGCGAACGGCGGCGGCACGAAAATCATCGAGGCGTCGGCGCCGGTCTCCTCGACCGCCTCGTCGACGGTGTCGAACACCGGCAGGCCGAGGTGCTCCTGGCCACCCTTGCCCGGTGTTACGCCGCCGACCATGCGAGTGCCGTAGGCAATGGCCTGCTCCGAATGGAAGGTACCCTGGCTTCCGGTGAAACCCTGGCAGATGACCTTGGTCTTGCTGTCGATCAATACACTCATTGCTGATTCCTTCAGGCGCCGGCCGCTTCCACGGCCTTGCGCGCACCGTCATTGAGATCGTCGGCGGGGATGATGTCGAAGCCGCTGGTGGCGAGCATTTCTTTGCCTTTTTCCACGTTAGTGCCCTCAAGGCGGACAACCAGCGGCACGTCCAGGTGAACATCCTTGACCGCGCTGATGATGCCCTCGGCGATGGCGTCGCAACGCACGATGCCGCCGAAGATATTGACCAGGATGGCCTTGACGTTGTCGCCGGACAGAATCAGCTTGAAGGCTTCCTTGACGCGCTCGGCATTGGTGCCGCCGCCGACGTCCAGGAAGTTGGCCGGCTCGCCGCCGGCAAGCTTGATGACGTCCATGGTGGCCATTGCCAGGCCGGCCCCGTTGACCATGCAGGCGATATTGCCGTCGAGCGTGACGTAATTGAGCTCGTGTTTGCTGGCCTCGAGCTCGGTCGGATCCTCCTGCGACTCGTCGCGCATTTCGGCCAGCTCCGGATGCCGAAACAGCGCGTTGTCGTCTGCATTGAGCTTGACGTCCAGAGCGCTCAGGTCGCCCCGGCCGTCAATGATCAGCGGGTTGACCTCGATCAGGCTGATATCCTTTTCAATGAACAGACGGTACAGCCCATCCATGATCTTGACCAGCTGGCGCACCTGCTTGGCATTGAGCCCCATGCGGAAACCGATCTGCCTGGCCTGGTAGGGCATGTAACCGGCGGCGGTATCAACCGCGGCAGTCACGATTTTCTCAGGACTGTCGGCAGCGACCTGCTCAATGTCGACGCCGCCGGCAGCCGACCCCATGAATACGACGGCCTTCTGCGCTCGATCGACAAGCGCGCCGAGATAGAGCTCCTGCTTGATCTCGGTGGCTTCGGCCACCAGCACCGAGTTGACCGGCAACGCGCGGCCGCCGGTCTGGTAAGTCTCGATACGCATGCCCAGCATTCTGTCGGCAGCGCTATGCACTTCATCCAGACCGGATACCAGCTTGACTCCCCCGGCCTTGCCACGTCCCCCTGCATGCACCTGGGCCTTGACAACCCACTGCGAGCCGCCCAGTCGCTCGGCTGCTGCCACCGCCTCGTCGGCGCTCGTCGCAAGGAATCCCCGCGGCACCGGTATACCGTACTCCTCGAACAGGCTCTTGGCCTGATACTCATGAAAGTTCATGCGTCAACAATCCGTTTGGTTGGTTTTCGAATGGCATCGTGCCAGACGGGGGATTCTATCACCGCCAGCAGGACAAACCCGTGCATTGTTGCAGTACCCGGCGCTGCACGCCAGGAATGCCACGCTCGACGGTTCGGTGCCCGAACAAGACCAGAAAGGGCCTTGTTTCGGAATCGCCTATACTTCCGATGCATGCTGAGCCGGGCGTGTGGGGTCGAGTGGCGCGGGTGTCTCAAGCAGCCGAGTCCCCGCACGGTGAGTCATTTGCGCCGCGCGGCTATTTGCAGGCATTATTCAGGCAGGCACCGAACACCCGGGCACACTGGAGGGCGATTTGAAGGTATTTGGTACACTGGTCGCCGACGAGGAGATCGTACACCGGGCACTTTACTACCTCAACGGTTTCCGCGTGCTCATCGCCGCCATTGCGCTGTATACCGTGTTCAGCGCATTGCCCGATCAGATCACTCCGGCCTACAGGGCCTTCCTGTCACAGACCGCCTCCCTGACCTATGCCGGGGCGACTGTTGCCTTTTTTGTGCTGCACCTGCGCCGGATGATCGCGGTCGCCGAGCTGGCTTCGTTCTCCCTGGCCACCGACCTGATTTTGGTCGGTCTGTTGCTGCATGCCTTTGGTGCCTTTGCCAGTGCTGTCGTGGTACTGCTGCTGTTTACCGTTTGCATCGCGGGACTGATCCTGGATCTGCGCACCACGCTGCTGTTCGCCTCCCTTGCAAGCATCGGGCTGCTGGCCGACGCCTGGCTGACCAGTCGCGGCTCACCGGAAACCCCTGTGCTTTTTCAGGCTGCACTGTATGGCGTCGCGGCCTTCGCGGTTGCTGTCGGTGCCTCGCTGATTGGCAAATGGGGCCGGGAATACAAGCTGCTGGCCGAGCGCCGGGGTCTGGACCTCGCCAACCTCGGTCATATCAACGAACTGATCATTCACCGCCTGCGCTCGGGAGTGCTCGTCGTCGATGCCGACTATCGTATCCGCCTGATCAATGAAACAGCCTGGTATCTGCTGGGCAATCCGCCGGTGCGAGAGCGCAATCTGCGAGTCATATCGCCGACTTTGGCAGAGCGCCTCAGGATCTGGCGAAAAACCGGCAAGGCCGCCGAAGAGGGGCTGCTGCTGCAGGCTACTCAGTCAGCGGTGGTCCCACGCATGATGGCCATGCCAGGCGACAACGACAGCAAGACCACGCTGATCTTTCTGGAGGACACCTCTGTGGTCAACCGGCGCGCTCGCGATCTTGCGCAGGCATCGCTCGCGCGACTCTCGGCCAGCATCGCCCACGAAATCCGAAACCCGCTCGGCGCATTGAGCCATGCAGCCCAGCTGCTTCAGGAATCGGACGAGCTGAGCAACGCTGACCGCAAGCTGGTCAAGATGATGCTCAATCACACCGCACGAATGAACGATATCGTCGAGAACGTCCTCAAGCTGTCGCGACGCGAGCGGGCGCGCATCGAGTCGGTCAATCTGATCAGCTGGATCCGCAAGCTCGCTGCCGACTTCAGGCGGTATCATAAGCTCGACGCCGATCGCGTGCGGCTCGAAATACCCTCGGCCGGGATCATGGTTCTGATCGATTCCGGTCAGCTCACCCAGGCGGTATGGAACCTGATGGAAAACGCGCTCAAGCACGCCTCCACTGACGGCGGGCCCGTTGTTATCACCCTGCGGGTCAGTCCGATTCGCGGACACCGTGAAATCGCGCTCGATATCATCGATAATGGGCCCGGAATACCCTTGGAAAAGCGCACGCAGGTATTCGAACCGTTCTTCACCACCCACAAGCAGGGCTTCGGGGCTCGGACTCTACCTGGCCCGCCAGTTGTGCGACGCAAACCAGGCACCGCTTGAGTATGTTCAGATCCCCAAAGCCGGCGCCTGCTTTCGCATCCTGCTGCGGCGCCCAGACTCGGACGACCAGGCAGCCCGGTCCGGCAAGTCGTCCGAGACCAGCGCCGAGACCGAGTCCTGAACCGGATCAGAGAGGAAAGAATGGCTGAAATGCGCGCACTGGTAGTCGACGACGAGCCTGATCTGCGTGAACTGCTCGATATGACGCTCAGCCGCATGGGGCTGGACGTTGATACCGCCGAGGATCTCGCCGCCGCGAGGCGGCTGCTGTCCAGTGGCGTCAGCTACGCATTCTGCCTGACCGACATGCGCTTGCCTGACGGCAACGGCCTGACCCTGATCAAGGAGATCAGCCGCGATTTTCCCTACCTGCCGGTGGCCATGATCACCGCCTACGGCAAGGTCGAAGACGCAGTCACGGCGCTCAAATACGGCGCATTCGATTTCGTATCCAAGCCGGTCGACCTCGAAGTGCTGCGTAACATGGTGCGCACGGCGCTGAAGCTGCGCCAGGACGATGCCGAGAAGTCGGACGCCGAAGCCGAAACCGAAGCCGAGCCTGAGGAGACCAAAGCAAAGCGGCAGGCAGAGCCGGCGCCCCAAGCGCGCCCGGACCAGCCTGTCAGCGCGGGCAACACGCTGCTGCTGCAGCGTCTGGTCGGACGCTCGACCACCATGGATCGTGTTCGCCAGACCATATCCAAGCTGTCACGCAGCCAGGCGCCGGTGCTGATCAGCGGCGAATCGGGCACCGGCAAGGAGCTTGCAGCCCGTCTGATTCACGACCTGGGTCCGCGCGCCGAGGAACCGTTCGTGGCCGTGAACTGCGGCGCGATTCCTTCCGAGCTGATGGAAAGCGAGTTCTTCGGGCATGTCAAAGGCAGTTTCACCGGCGCCGATGCCGACAAGGAGGGCCTGTTTCAGGCAGCCAATGGCGGCACGCTGTTTCTCGACGAAGTCGCCGACTTGCCACTCAACATGCAGGTCAAGCTGTTGCGGGTCATCCAGGAAAAAACGGTTCGTCCAATTGGCGGGCGTGCCGAGACCCGGATCGACGTGCGCATTCTCTCGGCCACGCACAAGACACTCAAGCCGCTGGTTGAGACGGGCGATTTCCGCAACGACCTGTACTATCGGCTCAATGTCATCGAACTGCCGATGCCGGCGCTGCGCGAGCGGCGCGGCGACATCCGACTGCTTGCCGAACACTTTCTTGGCGTGATCGGTGAACAATGGGGCGAGCCAGCCCGCAAGCTCAGTACGGCGGCCATGGATGTACTGCAGAATCACCATTTCTCGGGCAACGTGCGCGAACTGGTCAACATTCTCCAGCGTGCGGTGACCTTGTGCGAAGGTGACGAAATCAGCGTCGAAGACCTCAACCTCGAGCAGTCGGCGCTGGCCGACAACCGCATCGACGTCTCCCCGCCCCAGGATCGCAGCCTGGATGACTACATGGAAGACATCGAAAAGCGCATTCTGGAAAAGGCATTGATCGAGGCCAAGTACAACAAGACCGAAGCCGCGCGCCAGCTCGGAATCTCGTTTCGGTCGCTGCGCTACAAGCTCAAGAAATACGACATCGACTGAGTGCCCGGCATGACCCCATCGAAACAGCATGAGGCCTTTCGTGCCGACGTCATTGAGGGGCTGTCGGCGACGCCCAGGACCATCCCCTGCAAGTATCTCTACGACGCGCGCGGCTCGGAGCTGTTCGAGGTCATCTGCCGTACCGACGATTACTACGTCACGCGCGCCGACCTGGCGCTGCATGAACGGCATCTTCCGGCCATGGCGCAGTTGATCGGCCCGTGCGCGCATATCATCGAATTCGGTTCGGGCGCCGGCCTAAAGACGCGCAAGCTGCTGGCCAGCCTCGAGACAGTGCGCGCCTATACGCCAATCGAAATCTCGGCCGCCGCTCTGGCCGCCTCGTCGCGGGAACTGGAGGCCGGATTTCCCGATATCCCGATTCACCCGGTTCAGGCCGACTATACCCGCCCGATTCCCGAGGATGCCGTTCGCCTCGATCCCCCGCCACGCAAACGGGTTGTGTACTACCCAGGTTCGACGATCAGCAATTTCGAGCACGACGAAGCGGTCGCATTTCTGACCCGTATGGCCCGCATCGCTGGCGAACGTGGCGCGATCCTGATCGGGGTCGACCTGATCAAGTCACCGCAGCGCTTGCGCGCTGCCTACGACGACAGGCAAGGCGTGACCGCGGCATTCAACCTCAACCTGCTGCACCGCCTGCGCCGCGACCTTGACGCAGACCTGGATGTCGACGCGTTTGCGCATGAGGCCCGCTTCAACGAGCCGCTCGAACGGATCGAAATGCATCTTGTCGCCCGGCGTGCTACCTGCATCGCCATCGACGAACGGGAATTCAGGTTCGCGCCCGGCGACAGCATTCATACCGAAAGCAGCCACAAGTACTCCGTCGAGTCCTTTCAGCGACTGGCAGCGCGCGCGGGACTGGAATCCGGCCAGGTCTGGAAGGATCCCGAAGGCCTGTTCAGCATGCACTGGCTCATTCCGGCGGCGGCAGCGGCTCGACGCCACGCCCGCTCCTGAGCCGCAGCGCATTACGGTAGCATTGAGCCGCCGCTTCGAGCTTTCCGGCCCGGTCCAGCACTCGCCCAAGGGCCTCGTAAGCCTCGCTGCTCGGCCGCTGCCTGACTGCCTGCTCCAGACAGCCGCGGGCCTCGTCGTAACGCCGCTCGGCCAGGTACAACATCCCGAGCGTCTGCTGCAAGCCGGCGTGGTCGGGCGTCTTTTCCAGCCATTGCTCGCACTCGGCAATGCGCGCCGACCGTTCGCTTTCATCCGCCTTGGCGTACAAACCCAGCAGCTCGTCATCGAGCGATTCGGACAACTCCAGCCGGAGCGGTTTTGCGGCCAATTCCGGTCGGCCCAGTTCCGCGCTGCGGCGAGCGAAGGCGGCGACCAGCTCGCGCCGCCGGTGCAGGCGTCGGCCCAGTTCCTTCCAGACAGTCTCGAGTTCAGCGACATCAACACAGGCATCGAGCTCTCGCTCCGCCGCCAGCACCGCCAGATCGTCGGCGCGCTGTCGGTCGACCACACCGGCGCGTCGCAGTGCCGGGGTCAGCAAGCGAAGGTCGCGCCAGCGAGCGGCATCCTGATAGGCTTCCAACAGCAGGCGCAGCACGCCATTGTGCCGCGGCTTTTTCAGGTGCAGCTCTTCGAGGACCGGCACCGCTTCAGTGGTTCGCCCTTCGCCAATCAGCAATCGGGCCCGGGCCAGGCCGGCAATAAACGATCGGCGCCCGAAACGACCACCGGCTAACGCCAGCCAGCGATCCCGGCGATCACTGTCGCCCTGCCCCTGGGCCGCCCGCGCTGCCGCCAGATAGCCAGCCGGCGAATCCTGGTGCTGCAGTGACTTCCTCAGGGCACGTTCGGCCCCGCGCCAGTCGCCTTCGGCCAGAGCAAGAAAACCGTTTTCGAGCTGTCGCCGGCTGCGCCGGTCGCGCGCTCGTCGCAGCGTTCTGCCCGGCAACCTCAGCAACGCGGTGAACAGGGACATCAACAGCCACGCCACGAGCACGCCCAGCACCAGGACCAGCAGCGACATTTCAACGCGCCATGATCCGAATTCAATCAGGACCAGGCCGGGATCGCGCACCAGGGCCGGCGCCAGAAATCCGGCCGCAAGAAGGCCGGCAATGACCAGCACGATCAGCAGCAGACGCTTCACGACGAGGCCAGGTAGCGATTGATTTCAGCCAGTGCTTGCCCAAGCTCAGGTGGCTCTGGCGGCTGCAGGTCCGCCACTTCACCGAGCACCTCGATCACGCGTCGGACGGACTCGGAATCGGTATCGAATGACGCCTCCATAACGGCTATGGCCCGAGCGGCATGGTGCCTAAACTCGGACATGCTGCGCCGGGAAATGGCCAACTCCGCCGCCAGAAGGCGCAGCCGCACGCGCTCGCGCAGACCGTCAAGAATCTCTTTGCTCGGGGGCAGGCCATCACGCCGCTCGACTCGCACCAACTTGCCCAGAGAGTGACCGGCACGTGCCAGCCATCCGTCGCTCCCGCTTTCGGCCGGCTCAGCGGCCGGATCAGTCCTGGTTGCCCCGGCCGCATCCCAGCGATCAGACTCGGCTGCCAACTGGGACAGGCGTGCAGCGAGCTCGGCCCAGCCAGGCTCGCGGATGACCGCAAGGGCTTCGGCCTCACGCGCCAGCAGGCCGCGCGCCCGTTCCAGTCTTGGATCTTCAATCTGCCGAAGTTGATCCGCAGCCCGCGCATAGGCGCGACGGGCCGAGGCAAAGTCGCCGGCCAGCTCAGCCCGGGCCTGGCCCAGGCGCAGCAGCCCGGAGACCTCATGCAGCTCGATTCGGCGCGCAACCTCGCGGTCGGCCTGACGTCGATCGCCCGCTGCCTCGTCCAGCCGTTCCACAGCTTCCTCGACACGGCGTTCCAGCTGCGCTATACGATCACTGCGCCGGCTTTCAGACTCCTCCAGCGCAGCCAGCCGGTCACGCATCCCGGCTAGGGTAATCTCGGTATCGTCGGCTGCAGCGGCCAGGCTCGCGGACTGGCGTGATAGATCATTGATCTGCACGCCGAGCCGTTCGACACGCTCGATGATTCCGTTCAGCTCGGTCTGCAGGGATCGAAACTCATCGGTTTCGCCAACGGGTGGCGCACTGTCTTGCTGGCCGGCATACCAGTGCCAGCCGGACATGACCGCCGCGGCCAGCGCCAGGACCAGCGCCAGCCGGGCGATGCCGGCACTGACCGTTCGCCGATTAGCCGCAGCCGGCCGCTGCTCCGGGCCGTTCGCCTCCGGCTCGTTGACGGCATGCGGATCCGCGGCGGCTGATTCGGATTGTTCAGCAGCAGTCTGCCCGTTGTTGTCGCTCATCGGTAAAACCGGTCCGGCCGCCGTTGAAAGCCTGGAGTGAGATTAACGCAAAACGCAGCTAACATGTAGCCAGGGCACCTGATCACCTGCCGGATCGTCACGCGTGGCGCGCCAGTGCCCGCAGCATCGACTCATCACTGGCTCCGGCAGCCGTCAGGCAGTGGGCAAAACCAAGCCCGCGCGCATGGGCAAGCACCCGCTCGGACGGCGCAATTACCGTGCCGCCCAGCACTCGGCCCCGTGCCGGTGGCGACAGTGACCTGCACAGCCCGTCGACCGCCTCGCGGCTGGCAGCCAGGGTGACCAGCGCACACGCCCGCCCGATTCGCGTCTCCAGATCATCAGGCAGGGCGCACGGTACGCGCCGATAGACATGCACCCGTTCGACCGTTCCACCCCGTCGCTCGACCACCTGGCCGATCAGGCCCCGACCACCGGCAGCGGCCAGGATCACGACGTCCAGCCCGTCTACCTCGCGCAGCTCCTCCATACCGAGCATGGCTTCACTGGTGCCGTGACGATCCGGGTAAATCACGTTTTTGAGACCGGCCTGCTGCGCCACCTCGGCGGTTCCCCGGCCCGGCACGATGACCAGTGACCGGTTGAAGGGTTCGACGCCGACGAGCTCGACCGCACGCCGCACCGCCTCCTGACTGGTCAGGATGACCCGGTCAGCCGGCAGGCAGACTCTCAGCTCGTTCGCCTTCGCCGCAGGGTTGGCCGGCCCTTCCAGACGAAACGGGGCGCAATGCACACTTTCAAAGCCCGCTTCGGCAACCCGTGCGGCCAGCGCAATGCCGGCTGGTGCGGTGCGGGTGACCAGAACCAGTGAGTGCGCGTTCATCAGGGGTCAGGACGCCCAAAAAAAGAAAGCCCGCCGATCGGGCAGGCCTTCTGGTGAAAAATCCGGGCGCCGGGCACAACTTGCCAAAGTGCTGGGGGCTTGCGTGTTGGCGTTGGCAGTAGGGGGACGCACCTCAACAAATTGAACCGTGGATGACGCCCGGAAAGCTGATCGGTTTCTTCCCCTAGCGCGAGTCTTGACGGGTACTTTGACACAACCCGAATCAAATGTCCACAAAGTCGGCCCGCGAGTTCGGAGAAATATTTTAAATCTGTGACAGAATGCACATTCCACCGCCGTCTAGCATGCGCTCAGCCACCTGCCTGCCAAGCCGCTCGGGATCAGCTGTCGCCCCTTCCCCGCTCGCGTCAACCACCTGCCGCCCGTCCGGGCTCGCCAGCCGCGCGCGCAAACTGAGACGATCGCCCGTGACCTCGGCCAACGCGGCCAGCGGCATGCGGCAATCGCCGCCCAGGGCGGCAACGACGGCCCGCTCGGCACGCACAGCCAGCGTCGTCTGCGCACAGCCCAGCGGCTCCAGAACCGCCTTCAGTTCATCGCTGTCCGCCGGGATCTGAACCGTAATCACGCCCTGGCCGGGTGCCGGCAGAAACGCCGGTGGCGACAGCGGCAGCGTGCCGGGCGGACGGATGCCGAGCCGATCCAGGCCGGCGGCAGCCAGAATCAGGGCATCGACGTCGCCGCGCTCGAGCAGCGCCAGGCGAGTGTGCACATTACCGCGAACGGCAACCGGCTTGAGCTCCGGGTAGAGGGCCAGCAGCTGGCTCTGGCGTCGGAGGCTGGAGGTGCCAACGCTCGCCCCGGCCGGCATTTCCCCCGGCGACAGACCGCTGGCATTCACCCACCAGTCGTGCCAGTCAGCGCGCTCGAGAAAGACGGCCAGCTCGAACCCGGACGGACATTCAGCCGGCACGTCCTTGAGCGAATGAACTGCAGCGTCGGCCTGCCCCGCGAGCATGGCGTGCTCGAGCTCCTTGAGAAACAGGCCCTTGCCTCCGATCTCGGCGAGCGAGCGATCAAGCACCTCGTCACCGCGGGTGCTCAGCGGAACGAGCTCGACTGCCAGCTCCGGGTGATGGCGACGCAACAGCTCGGCAACATGCTGACTCTGCCACATTGCCAGGCGAGACTTGCGAGTGGCGATACGCAGCCTGTTCACGCCTCACCCTCCAGACAGCGCCGCACCGCGGCCAGGCTGCGCCGGCTGATCGGCGGATGACAGTCGCTGCCGTCGAGCACTGCCCGCTCCTGACCATCCTGGTCGCGAAACAGGCCGCGCAGGTAGCGGCGCGCGACCAGTGCCTTGCGGTGTGTGCGTAAAAAATGCTGCGGGAAACGCTGCTCAAGCAGGACCAGCGAATCCTCGACCAGCGCCTGACCCTGATCGAAATGCACAACTGTGTATTTGTCCTCGGCGATCAGTGCGCGGATATCGCCAACCGGTATGGTCAGGACACGATCGCCCAGGCGTGTCTTCAGACAGGGTTCGCGACCGCCAGGCTGACTGGCGGCACGCGCCAGCGCTTTGTTCAGCCGCTCCGGGCGTACCGGCTTGACCAGGTAATCGACGGCCGCCACCTCGAAGGCCTCGACGGCATAGCGCTCGAAAGCCGTAACGAAGATGATTGCCGGCGCGTGGTTCAGGCGACGCAGCCGTCGCGCGACGCCAATACCATCGACCGACGGCATCTCGACGTCGAGCAGCACTACGTCCGGCTCGACCCGCCGGCAAAGATCAACGGCGTCGGCCGGATCGCTGCACTGTCCACACAGTTCCGCCTGCGCGTCGGCCTCGACCAGCCGCGCCAGCCGTCCCAGAGCGGGCAGTTCGTCGTCAATGATCACTACACGCAGCCGGCCGCTCACGCCCAACGCTCCTCCAGCCAGTGATCCAGAGCGGCAATCTCCTCGGCGCAGACGGCGTGCGCCATTGGCCAGGTCTGCCACTGCACAAGATAGCCGGCCGCTTCGAGCTGCCGGGCGCCGGCCTCGCCCAGCGCCACCGGCACAACCGGATCCTGGCTGCCGTGTGCCATGAAGACCGGGACCGACGCGGAAGCCTGATGAGCCCACCGCGACAGGGTGTCGGCCTCGGGCAGGTAGGTCGATAATCCCACCACGCCAGCCAGCGCCTGCGACCAGGCCAGGCCGCAGCGCAGGGCAATGGCGCCACCCTGCGAGAATCCGGCCAGAACGAGCTGTTCAGCCGGCACGCCGAGAGCGATCTGTTCGTCAAGCAGCCGGGCAGTCAGCCGCACCGAAGCGACAATCCCTTCGAGATCCTGCTTCTGACCGATATCCATGCCGGCAATGTCGTACCACGCCCGCATCGGCATGCCGCCATTGATGGTGACTGGACGAACCGGAGCGTGTGGAAAGACAAAGCGGACCGGCCGCCGGGCGGCACTACCGAGGTGGGGTACAATCGGCTCGAAATCGTGTCCGTCTGCGCCCAGGCCGTGCAGCCAGACTACGGCGTGACGCGGATCCGGACCAGTTTCGTGCACGATTCGATCAGGCATTTCCGAGCTGGAATCATTCATGGCTGCAAGTTTACCTACTATCGTTCGTTGTGCACTGGTCTCGGCCTGCCTGTCGCTTGCCGCGTGCGGTCTCAAGGGCGAACTGTACCTGCCCGACGACCCGGCGACGCGGGATGAGCCACCTGTCGAAAACGACGACGATGCAGAGAATTCCCGAACCTGAACTGATGGATGACCCGGCTCAGGCGGCCGCGTACGCCGGAGCTGACTTCAGCATCCCGAACGCGTTGTTTGTCGAAACGGCATTATCGCATCTCGGCAGCGGCAGCGGCCGCCTGATCGACCTGGGCTGCGGTCCCGGCGACATCTGTCTGCGCCTGGCCCGCGCGCTGCCGGGCTGGCAAATCGTCGGTCTCGATGCCGGCCCGAACATGATTGCACTGGCCAGTCAGGCCGCAGAACAGGCCGGATTGGCCGATCGCATCGAGCTGATACAGGCTCGCCTGCCGGATCACGGTCAGAACCACCCATTTGATGCGGTCGTCTCAAACAGCCTGCTGCACCACCTGCCCGACCCGATGGTCCTGTGGCATGCCCTTTGTGACCTGGCCACCGCCCGTGCCTACGTTCAGGTCATGGATCTGCACCGGCCCGCATCACCCGCTGCCGCGCGCGCAATGGTCGAAGCCAGTTCAGGCGACGAGCCGCGGATACTCAGGGAAGACTTCTACAACAGCCTGTGCGCGGCCTGGACCGCTGAAGAGATACACGCACAGCTCGATCGCGCCGGCCTTGCGGACCTGCAGCTGTCCCGGCCGACTGAACGCCACTGGATGGTCTCCGGATACCTGGCCGGGCAGGAATGAAAACACCCCCGCGGCTGGCCTTTACCAAGCTTGAAGCGCTGGGTAACGACTTCATGCTGATCGACGCGCGAAGGGCCGATCCCAAGCTCAACGCCGAACGCGTGCGCTGGCTCGGCGACCGGAGACGCGGTGTCGGGTTCGACCAGCTGCTGGTCGTTCACCCCGCCAGCGATCCCGGCGAATCGTGCCGGGTTGCGATCTACAACAGTGACGGCAGCGTTGCCGAACAATGCGGCAATGGCATGCGCGCACTGGCACTGTGGCTCTCACAGCGCGGCGAGAAGGTCGATCACGCCCGAGTGAACACGCCTGCCGGCGGGGTCGAACTGAGCTGCAGGGACCCCGACCGGATCACCGCCACCATCGGCATACCGGGTTTCGGCGCTTTACCCGGCGCAGTGACCGACTGGCCGCTACAGCTGACTCTCGACCAGGAAACCCTTGCTGCCTATCCGGTAGAGCTTGGCAATCCACATGTTGTGGCTTTGACCTCGCATCCGGTCAGCGAAAACCGGCTGCGCCGGATTGCCGGGATCGTCAGAACACACCTCGGACCGGATTTCGACGCCAACATCGGACTGGCCCGCCCGACGGGGAGCGATCGGGTCGACCTGCAGGTGGATGAACGCGGCGCCGGCCCGACACCGGCTTGCGGCAGCGGCGCTTGCGCCGCAGCGGTGGTGCTGATCAGCCTGGGTCAGGTCAACAGCCCTGTCACGATAAGGCAGCGAGGGGGGGCGCTTGTGGTACATTGGGCCGGCAAGGGGCACCCGGTCGCGTTGACCGGCCCGGCCCGATGGGTGTTTGAAGGAGAGATCGAATGGCCGATA